>NZ_JBHUOZ010000003.1:0-2680893 GCF_042686025.1 Terrimonas rubra | reverse complement strand
TACCTGAATCAAAGCTTAAAGCCGAAAGCTGAAAGCAAAAGGCTAAAGGCAAAAAGCTGAATGCTAAAAGCAAACCCGAAACCGATCAGCGCTCATCTGCGCTGTACTCATCCGCGAAAATCTGCGGGAGATAACAACCAACCCCTCTACCCCTTACCCCGGTGACTTGCACCCGGCTGCTGCATAGCGTTGAAGACGTACAAGTGTGCGACGCAAGGGACGATCATAAGAATTACTACTGACGGCAAAAACCATAACTAACAATAACAAGCTTTTAACTAGTTGATCATTATATTTGGTGAACTATTTAAGCCAGCCATACTAATGCTTTTACAACCACCAATAGTTAAGCGGTATAACCTGATTAACTTTATTACAACAGCGTTAATGCTGTTATTTTTTTGCATAAACACCAGGGCCCAGGCACAACGTGCTGACAGCACAGCATCCTATGGTGCCATCAAGGGGATAGTATTTGATTCTGCATATAATTTTGCCTTAAGCAGTTCCAGCATTGCCCTCTATAAACTCGCTGATTCCAGTTTACTCAACTATACCTTACCCAATAACTACGGGGAATTCCTATTAAAGCCTATCCCTTTTAATACACCTGTGCAGCTGGTTGTTACACATGTGGGATATAAAACAATGGTTAAGCCTATTACCATTACAAATGCGAAGCCAGAACTAGACCTTGGTAAACTTTATTTAGACCGGAAAGGCGATGATGACAGTAGTACGGTAGAGAATGAAGTAGTGGTTACCGGTGTAATACCCATGCGTATGAACGGCGATACACTGGAGTTTAATGCAGCCGCCTTTAAAATGGATAAGAATGCAACAGCTGAGGACCTGATGAGACGGCTACCTGGTTTCACTATCTGGGGTGATGGAGAGATGACCTTTAACGGTAAAACGATCAGCTCGGTCTTGGTAAACGGTAAACCTTTTATGGGTGGCGACGCCAGCGTGGCTACACAAAATATTTCCAAGGATGCGATACAGAAAATACAGGTGTACCAGCAAAAAAATGAGAACAATCCCCTGGACTCCGTAATGCATGCCAATATCAAAACAAAGGAAGAAAAAAACACCGGCCACTTTGGTAAAGCATCGGTGGGGTATGGATCGGATAAACGTTATGCACTGGATGGTATGTTTGGCATGTTCAACCCCAAAATGCAGGTGAGTGTAGTGGCGGCTACCAATAATATTAATAAAACAGTAAGAAGCCTGAGCCAGCTTATCCAGCAGGCAAGTTACAAAGGCATTGGCGCCAATATCGATTACCAGACGGATTTCAGGATGGCAGGCTTAAATAAACCGGTTGCCGCCGGCGCCAATTTTCAGTATGACTTTATTGCTGATCCGACTTATTACAAATCAAGCCGGCTTACCGGTGATTATTTTTTCCGGCGCAATAATACCCTTACAGAGCGCAATACCACCACCAATATTTTTACCGGTGAAAATAATTTACTCACACAGGAAGCTGTTGCGGTCAACAGTAATATCAGTACCAATCACTCTTTACAGACTAGTTTCAGTAAAAGAAACGAAAAGCTGAACACAACACTCAATGCCGGCATAAACCTGGGTCAGACAAATGGCAGGAGTGAATCGAATGAAACACAAAGCAATGCCACAGGGTTAATTAGTACCAATAATGCCATCCGGACAAATGCCAACGATACCAGGCAGTTTAACCTGGGATTAAGCCTGAACAGGATGGACAATAATTACAAGAACTTCAATCGTTTTTCCAAACGGGTAAACCTGGGTTATAAACTGAATGTAATGGATGATAACGGCCGGAGTACCAACAATTCAACATTCACTTCTTATGTACCGGGGCAGGATAGCAAAATTTACAGTCGTCTGTACGATAAACAGGATAAATTATCTGTTACCAATGATATAACATTAGAATACCCGGAGATCAAGAAATTGATATTTGGTAAAATGAGATTATGGGATATTAATATTTCACTCAGGGCTGCAGCCGTATTAACCAATAACAAGTATGATGACCGCGTATTGGATTTTGATGCCGGGTTGAATAAACATATACTGAATACTTATTTAACCAATAAAAGGGATGAGGATATTTTTAACTTTAAACCTAATCTGGGTATTTCAAAAACTTTTTTCAAACAGCTGAGTAACCGTTATACAAAAGCGATATTTATTTCAGCCACCATGGAAGCGCAATATTATAGCTATAAACACCAGGCGACAAGCATCACCCAGAACTTCAATTATAAGTACTGGAATATGATACCCAATATTTCGGTATCAAGAATGAATGAACAACATGGCGCTTATTCTATCAACTACTCCCTCAGTTATAACAGCTCTTTTAAATATCCTGATCTGTTTCATATAGCACCACTGGTAGATAGTTCAAATATCTGGTTTATACCCAAAGGTAACCCGGCCATAAAGCCGCAGGAGAACCGCAACCTGGGTTTTAATTTTCAATACAGTTCCCGGAAAGCAAAAAATCCCTTTAGTTTTAATATTAATGCGGGTGTTGGAAATGCCAGTGATTATATAACAGACAGTAGCTTTTACAACACAGCAGGTGTGAGAACAAACTATTATACCAATATTAACGGCTTCAGAAATGCCAACCTGAATACAACGGTAAGAAAATCTATTAAGGTAAAACAACATGCTTACCAGGTTGGATTCAGACTGGGAGGTTTTATCAGCAGAACACCACAATACATTGAAGACATTTATCGTATTGCCAAAAAACTGAATGGTAACGGTGCTATTACCATTGATTATAGTTTTAAGGATGTGGTGACCATACAGGCAGAGCAGGGAATTGGGTATAATGAATCCAAACAAACGGGTATTAACAATAATGTATTTATAGCCCGGAACTATAATACGCAGTTAAGCGGTAGTTTGCAGTTACCCAAAAACCTGACCTGGAGCAGTAATGTTACTTATTTCAGGAACAGTAGCAATAACCAGGTGCCGGTTAACTTTACCATATGGAATGCAAGCCTGACTTACCGGTTCCTGAAAGCCAATCGGGGAGAAGTAAAATTCTCGGCTTTGGACCTGCTGCGGCAGAATAAAAATATTATTAACCTGGCCAGTCCCAATAGCCAGACTTTCGGGTACCAGAATAC
The DNA here is from genome assembly GCF_042686025.1 of Terrimonas rubra. Classification (NCBI taxonomy): domain Bacteria; kingdom Pseudomonadati; phylum Bacteroidota; class Chitinophagia; order Chitinophagales; family Chitinophagaceae; genus Terrimonas; species Terrimonas rubra. Next base: position 2,677,747 of record NZ_JBHUOZ010000003.1, on the reverse strand, counting down.
CCTGCAGCAATATTATATGATCACCCTGTCTTATTTTCCCCGGAAATTCGGGAAGTAAGATGTTGTAAATAATAACTTATGCGTATGCTTAAACAGTTTTATTTCTTATGGATATGCCTGTTGTGTACAGGCAGCCTGTTTGCACAGGCAGTACCCAAATTACGTATTGATCCTGCCAATGCATACGGCGGAACTATCTCAGACTATTTTGACCAGGTAGATTATATACCTTTAGAAACAACAAAAGAAAGTTTGTTTGGCCAGATATCACAACTCATTATTACAGATAGTAGTATGGTGGTAACGGATGATGATACCAAAGCAGTTTTGTTTTTTACCCCGGACGGGAAATTCATACGGAAGGTTAAAACGGGCGAGCAATCTTATCCACGGATACATTATGACAGGACGGCCCATACCATAACGCTCAATGTATACAATTTTAATACGGAGAAGACGGTCACTACGTATTATGATTTAACAGGCAATAAGTTTGGCGATAAAACTGTATTTAAAAACAGTTCTAAAGAAGGAAGGATGCCGTTTGGTAATAATTTTTTCCTGACGGCGGAAGGTTGTCATTATGGTACGGATGATAAACCAAAGGATAGTGTATTTAATTTATTGAAAGTATACAAGGGGGATTCGGTATACAAAGCTTTTTTACCTTATAATCAAAAAGATAACCCGGCTCTGTGTGGTCTGGTAGGAGGCATCTGGCCCCGTTATTTACCGGAACAGGGACAGACTTATGTAGCTACGCCTTTTGATTTTAATGTGTATAGAATAACAACTGATACAGCAGAAAAGCTTTACCAGGTTGTATTTCCCCTGAGCCGTACGATGGATAAGGATATAAGAGAAACGAAGAATATTGCTATGATAGACAGCCTGCGTAAGGATCACCGGTGGCGTAAGGAACATATCATCACGGGGATCAGTAATATCCTGATCAAAAACAATTATTTTATATTTAAAATTGATGCCGCTACTTATTCCTGGGGCTACGGTTCAGAAAACAGTAAACAGTATAATTTTATTTATAACCTGGCATCCGGAAGACTGAGTTCAATAGAACGTATGCTACCTGATAGCGCCAATGCTTTTTTACCGATCATGGATGGCTTCAGGGCTTCGATAGATGGCCTGGGTTACCAGGATGGCTTTTTTTATAGCAGTGTTTCCGCATTGCGTTTATTTACCGTGAAAGAAGCTACGGCAGATAAAAAGCCGGTGTATAACGCTATTATGCAAAACTTTTTTAAACAGGGTAGCCGTAAATCAAACCCGGTTGTGGTGAGAATGAAAATTAAGGATGAAAAAAAATAAGGAAAGCTAAAAAAGAATTACAGTTATTTAAAAGCAACAGTAAATTAAAATTTATCACCTTTAAACAGGTGTTTTACCCTGAATTTGCCGGTGATAGTATAAGGTTTAACGGTGGGGTCGTTTTTAGGATTATTACCGGGTATCGTTACCACGTTGACAGTACCGGTGATGGCGCGGCCTTCTTCACCCAATTTTTCACTGGATGTAACAATGATGGCATCGGGTACCGGTGTCAGTGGCGGATTAGCAGTAAAGTCAAAACTATTGAAGGTATCCCCCTTTTCAGGATAGTCCTGCAAGGAAACACTTCCCTGTGAAATACTATAACCTGCTTCGGAAGATCCGGAAGGGGTAGTAGAGGGTTTTGACATATCGTTGGGAATGGTCAATATTAATTGAGGCCCACCTTCATTACCGGCAAATATTTTAAATTCTATTTTACCACTGAAATTATTATAACTGGTTAGTATGTTATCGGGATTTACATGTACCGGTTTCCCGTCCACGGTAAAATCGAAATAATAATCATCTGCTTGCGAAGTGTTTTTTTCCGGTTCATTGGTTGCTGTTTTTTCAGAGGCGGTATTACCACAGGAAGTGAGAATAGCGGCAATGATAAAGACAAGTAGCAGGTTAAGGGTTTTCATCTTGTATAGTTTTTAATATATAATATAATAAAAGTAGCGTTAACGGGTGATATATTCATATTTCCCGGTAAGCGGATTCATGCCACTGGTATACGTTTTGTTCATGGTAGCAGGAGACCCGTCCGCGTTATAGGTATAGGAAGAAGTTGCTGTATTGGTGGAAGCCGGAGAAAAGGTTTTTGTTACTTCGGACGCGATCATATTTGCGGATACAAAAGGAGATGATTCCACAAAAGCAGTATAATTGTTTTTGCTTTCGGCATAAGTAAAGGTAACTTCCTGAGTTTGTACCAGGCTGCTGTTATATTGTTTCCGGATAGCAATATTCTTTTTATCGGTCGTATAATAGTAAATGTTTTTTCCTGTAAATAAACCAGCGCTGTTATACGCAAAGGTTTCATACCTGTCGTCATAATAGGTATAGGTTTCATAAAAACCGGCTGCACCGGAGGTTTGAAAACCACTGGTTTTTATCAGCTTGCCCTGTGCATTGTGTTCATACACATAATAGCCCCGGTTATCACTGAATGTAAGACGGGCTATTTTGCCCTCACTGTTGCGCATAATAGTAGCAGAATAATTGAAGGTTGGTTCGGAGTTAGTGGCAATAAAGCCGATTACCCTCCCTCTGTCATCATACTGCAGCTCTTCGGCCCAACTGGAAGTACCCTGTGTATACGATCTTTTTTGCAGCAGGGTAGTTTTGTTCTTTGGTGCTGCATCTTTTTTACAGGATAAAAGAGACAGACTTATAATTAATACAAATACGGATAATAGTTTTATGTGTTGCATAGTGTAAGGGTTTACTTAAAAACAAACCTAAATAATTGATTAGTACCAATAAAAACCAACCGATTAACGGCGACCGGAAATCGATAAACGGATAAAATATTGGCCTGAATAATAGGAATGAGTTTGTATAGCTGGTATTAAATGGTTAAGCGTAATTTACCAGCTAACATATTCAAACGTGGTTTCTGTACCGTCATTACTTACTCTTTTTACAGGATAGCCGTCGTTGTTATAAGCATAGGTATAGCTGTAATTAGTAGTTGCGCCGGGCACTATTGAGGAGGTGTACGCAATTACATTATTGGCTGTTGGAACGATGGGAGAAATATCGGAGAACGGCATGGCCAATTCAGTTCCGTATTTAGTATCGTATTGATAGGTATATATTGATTTTAAAGTACCGGTATTAGTATATAATTTTCTTGATTGTATATTTTTCCCATCAGCTGTATAATAACTTTCAAAATATTCACCGGCACTACCGGCCGGGTTGTATTGCTTTGAGACGAACATATTACTCTGATAGGTGAAAGTGTAGTAAAATGTTACGCTACCGGAGGATGATAATGACTCTCTTTTAATACATTTACCGGCTGCATCATAGTAAAAATTTACGCCCCCGACTATAACACCGGTAGTAGCATTGGCATCCGTCGTTTTTGTTACCTGTCCGTTTGCATTTCTTGTAATGGTAGTAACAGTAATATTGTCATATTTATAAGATACTAACTGGCCCGCAGCATCGTAATTATAGATAATGGTAAAGGGCGCTTGTCCGGGTTTTGTCGTGATGGTTTTTGTCATCATTACCTTTTTTGCAGCAGGTGTATCTTTATCTTTTTTGCAGGAAGGTAAAAATGTAATAGAAAAGAATAGCAGGTAGAAGTAAAGTAAAGTTTTCATTGTTTATGCTTTAAGGTTATCAACCGGGGTTGAATTAAAGCATAAAAATATTTTGTTCAGGCATTAGTTAAAAAACTAACCGATAAACGGCGGGGTAAAATCGATTAACGTCATAGACTATATATTTTGATAGCCTATACGCTGATAGTAACTTGTGTGGTATCAGGTTCCGGGGCAGAAAAGGTAATAGTAATACCTGTTTTTTGCGAAAGCTCATGCACCAGCCGTAAACCAAGACCATTAAAACTTTTGGCACTTTCAGGGTCTTGAATGAATGCTTCATATTCCTTTTGCGTATAGGCAGCTCCCCGGTTCTGAATACTGATGATTGTACGGTTTTGCTGCTGGCTGGCATTGATGTTGATTATACCGTTTTGAGGCGAAGCCTTAATGGCGTTTTGTAAGAGGTTACGGATGATGGTTTGTAAATAATAACTATCTGTTTTGGCAGTAATGTTTTCGGGCAGATCAGTTTGGTAACTGATGTTCCTGGCTTCACTGTTTAACTGTAATAAATTTTGACAGGCCTGAATAACAGGTACTATTTCAACTTCCTGTATATCTATATGAAATGCGTTCATTTGTGTCTTACTCCAGATCAACAGGTCTTCCATTGTTTCTAATAAGGAACCGGTGGCCGTTTGTATTTTCTCACTGAGCACTGATTTTTGCTCGGGTGTTAATGCATCAGGATTTAGCTGTTGCAATTTTAGAAACTGGTATACCTGGCTGATGGGAGAACGCAGGTCATGGCTGATAATGCCAAATAATTTTGTTTTGGTCTGATTAGCTTCATTTAACCGGGTATTGAGTTGTTCCAGCGACCGGTTTTTTTCTAACAGCAGCCCGGCCAGCTTTTTCTTATTACGGAAGTTGACAAATAATAAAACCCCGCTTAATGTTAACAATGCGATGCCTGAAATAAGCCATACTTTTTCTTTTTGTGCAACAGATAATTTCAGGTTTTTACTGATGATCTCCTGTTGTTTTTCCTTATTCTGATACCGGGCTTCGGCCTCTGCAAAGTTTTTGTTGGCGGCAGCATGCATCAGGGTATCCGACATTTCACTATACATTTTATAATGTACATAAGCACTGTCCCACCGCATTTGTTTGGCATAACAATCGGCTATTATTTTATGAATGTCAGCATAACTTTCTTTATGAAAATCAAAGGAGTAGTTAAGTATAGTTTTTAATTCTTGTAAGGCTTCATCGTATTTACCCTGGTGGTAATAGATGGTACCCATCAGTTCTCCGGATTGGGTGGTTGTGCTCACCTCCTCGGCCTTTAATGCCAGCGCCTTACTTTTTTTACCGTAATAATAAGCACTGTCAATATTGTTTTTATCTAAATAATATTGACCATATAAATAATTGGCGGTGCTGAGCATATAAAACAACGTATCCCGGCCTGTCATACCTTTATACATGAGATGGTAATAATACTGTGCACTATCAGGTTGGTTTAGCCCTAAATAACTTTGCAGGAAATATAGATACAAGGTTTCTTCATTACCGGTTAAGGCTCTGTCTCCAATAATAGCTCTTGCCTGTTCTAAATAATCAATTGCTTTAGCATGTTGTCCTATCTGGTTAAACAGGTTGGCCAGGTTGCTGTAATCGTATCCTAAATTAATGGTTGATGTAATAAGGGTATCGGTTCTTAGGGCTTCTTTATACAGGTCGGTTGCAATAATGGTATATTCAATCGCTTTTTGATAGTCATTAATATCTGTATAATACTTTGCCACAGCATCCATCGCCAACTGTTTTGTGGTAACATCGGTTGACTTATTCCCGATCTCTGTCATTCGTTTAACGGTATTGTTTACCATTACCGTATTTCTTAAATAACCATATACATAGTTTAACCGGCTTAATGCTGTTATTTCATAAGAAGTTTTGTTTATTTTTTGAGATAACTCAGCGGCCCGTTTCAGGAAAAAAACAGCACTGTCAAGCTGGTTGGTGTTTTCATATGCACAACCGGCAAACAGGTTAAACATGGCTTTTTTAGCAATGCTGTCATCCGGTACAAGCAACAAACCTTTTTTGGCTTCGCCAATTAGTTTACGGTACTCGAATGTTTCAGTAAGCAGTTTATTACAATAGGTGCGCCAGGCATCTACTTTTTCATTTAATGTTTTATAAGTAGAAAGGTCGGGGGCCACCTGTCCCCGGGTTTGCGTAACCACTGTAAACAATAACAGGAACCATATTATCCGTTTCATACAGGTTACCATTTTAGTTGGGCTATGGCCGATCGATATGTTTTACCAATAGGTAAAACGGTATCCATACATACCAGCTCGTTGCTTTTTAATGCCTTGATTTTTGAAATGGCTACTGCATAACTCCGGTGAATACGGGCAAACAGCTCGGCAGGCAGTTTTTCCAGCATGGCGGTCAGCGTGGTAAGCGTAAGATAATTGCGTGTTGGCGTTACTATCTTCGTATAATCCTGCATGGCTTCTAAATATACAATATCGTGCAGGGACAGTTTTATTTTATTATAACCTTCGGAAAAAATGATACTGTCAGTTTCAAAAAGTAATTTATAAGATTGGGCCTGGTCTTTCATTTCCCGGTAATCCTTTAACCTGGCAGCAGTTTTGGCAAAACGTTCCGGTGTTAAGGGCTTTACAATATAATCAAATGCGGATAGCTCAAACCCTTCTACAGCAAACTCGGCATGCGAAGTAATAAACACGGCCAACGGAATTTTTTCCTGCAAAAAACGAAGTACTTCTATGCCGCTTGCACCAGGCATCTCCACATCCAGGAATACGAGGTCGGGTTGTTGTGTTTCAATAGCTTTCATGCCAGCCATGGGGGTATCAAAACTGGCAATGGCCTGTAAAAAAGGGTATTCAGCTGCATAATGTTGCAGCAACAGGGTATCTACAGGGTTATCATCAATAGCGATATAACGTATTGGTTTGGGCATGTGGAATTTTACAGGAATAATTTAAAGTAGGTTTATAAAACAAATTACGGAATATAATTCATTATCTGCCAAACTAATAAGGTATAAAATCAGTAGGCCGGCAATTTTGCCGGCCTACTGATCAAAGGATGTTTTTTACAGTGATTTTGACTTTTCTTTTGCCTCGTATAATAAGTTAAGAATATGCCGGGTATACTGCGTTTCCTTATTTAGTTCCAGCGATTTTTCTAAATATAACAGGGCCTGCAGATAGTTCTTTTGTAACAGGTAGTTATTTCCTAAAGCGTAATGAGGCATAAAGGCTTCGGGGTATAACCAGGTATTCATCTCCAGTACTTTTAAACCGTCGGCGGGCTTACCTTGTTTTATGAGCAATTGCCCCAGGCTGTTTAACTCGTACTCATTACTCACTTTGTTTTTTACCTGCTGACTTAACCCGCGGATGCTGGTATTGGGATGTATGAGAATATTATTATTCAGCCAATCCCTTAACTGCGAAAAAGAACCATAATTCGGCTGATAGCTTTGACCGGAAAGGATCTTTAACAGGTCGGCTTCTAATGATTGAATGGGGTATTCATTGATACGCCCCAGCTCAATATTGTTTTGGTAAACAATAAAAGTAGGTACCCGGAATATGCCTAAGCCTTTTTCTTCACCGGCGGGACTTTGCTTATACAGGGAATCACTGCCACCCAGGCCGATCAGCTGAAACTGCTGTTGAGGGAATTGCATCTGGTGCAGCAGTTTTACAAAAGCCGGTACTTCCCGTTTACTGTCGCCGCACCAGGTACCCAGGAATACCTGTATGTGCAGGCCCTTGGTTTTTATTTGCTGCAGGCGTTTCAATATTTCAGGATCAGCATTATATTTTTCATAATTAGGTTTATACCAGGCGGCATAAGGTGCCTGTTCCAGCAGGCGGGGTTGAAAGCTCCCGTAAATAACAGGATCCGGGGCCTGGTTATTGGTTTGTGCAATGATTGTTTGGTTGAGGTACAGGCATAACAATGCCATCACGATATATTTCATGTTTTTTTATTTAATGAGTGAACCAGTTTTGTAAGTAACAGTAATGGAGATCAAGCGTATTACAACAGGGCATAGTAATGCCTGGCCATTGTTAGGCAACAATAGTTTGGATTGTATATAAAACGTTGATTAAGCCATAACTGGCTGTGGCGGCTTGAGAATGGAGAAATGGAACTGGTGATACAAGCCTTGTGTATAAGGGATTTCAGGAGCAGGATTGGATGTATGAATGATGACGGCTACTGTGCAGACAGGCTGCTGTATATACCATTCGGCCAATGAAAAATGCTGGTGTTGTGCATGGTCTTTCTGCGTATCAGCATCCTGCGGCTGTATATTGGTTATTTGCTGGCAATCGCAAAGTGCAACGCCCTGGCGAAATTCATTGATCAGTACACATTGCATATAACTTAATTGCCGCCCGTGAAAGAACAGCGACAGCAATGCTAACAAAAATATGGCAGAGAGTTTTTGCAAAAAAAAATGTTGGTTGGTAACCCCAAGAAGCCATCCATACCAAAAGGGTTGCGTGCAGGGTTTATTTTTTTTGCGGGATACGGCCGGGAAACAACAGGCAGTACTAAGTAAGAATATTTAGTATAGAGAGACAGGGAACTTAAAATTTATAATTCCTCATTCATAATTCATCATTCCTCATTCACAACTTACCCTTCAATATGCAAAGTGAACACGATCATACGTGACTGTATATTATCAATAACACTGGAGTATTTTAAGTTGGCATCACGGCTATGGATATTACGCAGCCCCTGGCTTACTTTAATTTCGGGGGAGAGAATGAAAGTGGGGAAGTAAAAATTAAAACCAATACCCAGTTCAGCGCCATAATCCAGTTTCTGTAATTTTACCAGGTCGTCAGCACGGCGGGCACGGGCATTACTGGCCAGGTCAAAATCAACCTTGCCGCCGCCCAGCATGTACACCCGGAAATTATGAATACGGTCGCTGTGGAATTTTAACTGTAAGGGAAAGGAAACAAGGATAGACTCAATGTTCTTTACATTATTGGTACTGTTTTCCACGCCTTCCGGATATTTGGTTACGTAACGTATACTGCGGTTCATAAAAATCAGCTGCGGGTTGAACCGGGTCTCTAAACGATTGGCTAAGCGCAGGGTAGCGGATAAACCTAAGGAAAGGCCACCATTGTTATTGGGCTCAGCAACATATACACTATCATCCTGTAAAAAACGGGAATGTAAAGAAGTACGGAAGCTGGACATATTACCGCCCAGCGTGATACCAAAATAATACGGTTTTTCGTCGTGGTTGGGCAGGTTGGGTTCTCGGAACTGCGCCTGCAGATCATCCTGCGCAACAAATAAAAAAAGAATTGCTACAACAATATTTAGGACAGTGGCTTTTTTCCTGTGTAGATGCAACATATGCCTAAGCTTAACGATTTGTAACGGGTATCGGTATAACCTGCTTTGTTTAAAATATCAATTAACTGTTTACGTTCAGGAAAAGCATTGGCCGATGCCGTTAAGTATTCGTATGCCTGCTGATCTTTGGTTATCATACGTGCTACGTTGGGCGCAACTAATTTCATGTACAGGTTATAAAGCGATTTAAAAGGTTGTTTAGGTTTGGAAAACTCTAAAATAACCAAGGGCGCCCCGGGTTGTAAAACCCTTAATATCTCCTGCAGTCCCCGTTCCAGGTTCTCAAAGTTGCGGATGCCAAATGCCACCATTCCAGCATCAAACGTATTGTCATTAAATTTTATTGCCTCCGAATCACCGGTATGCAGGGTAATTTTATCAACAAGTCCTTCTTTCTCAATCTTTTTGCGGCCTACTTCCAGCATTTCGGTAGATATGTCAATACCCGTAATTTGGCGAGGCTTTAACATTTTACAGGCCATGATGGACATATCGCCCGTACCGGTGGCAATATCCAGTATGTGTTGAGGAGCAACGGGTTGTAACCATTTTATCGCCTTTTTACGCCAGCCTATATCGGTACCAACAGATAAAAAGCGGTTCATAAAATCGTACTTGCCGGCAATGTTGTTAAACATATCGGCCACCTGTTCTTTTTTGCCTTTTTCCGACTGCTCGTAAGGCCTGATACTATCGTGTGGTAAACTGTTTGCCATGGGGCGCAAAGGTAACTATTATGGGAGATTTAAGATCGAAGATTTTGGATGGAAGATTTACGCTTTGAGACCTTTTCCCGTACCGGGTCTGTATACTATGTATCCAAATCTCAATACTATAATCTACCTACTATATCCTTTCCGTTTACCGGCTTCGGTACTACTGGCATCGCCTGTTGTGTCACTCACTTGTGCAACATCAACGCCACTCAACGTTCTCATTTCCAAATTCCCAAATTAACTAATTGCCAAATTAGCCCTCTGTTAATAATTCCGTCACACTGGCGTAACAATGGCTTAATATAGCGCCAATACTTTTGCCGCAAATTAAAACGGCTTATGAAGCTTACATTATTTAGCTGCTTATGTGTTCTGTTCCTTTCTTTTACTGCCGCTGCCCAAAAAAGTGGTGTAAAAATTAAAGTAAAAGATGAGGACAATCTCAATCTTCCCGGTGCTACTATTGACGTTAAACCCGGTAAACATACCGTAGTGACCGATAGAAACGGGGAAGCTTTTATTCAGTTATCATCCGGTAATTATAATCTTTCCATTACCTATATAGGGTATGGTAACAGTACCAAAGAAATCAAGATCGGTACGGAGGTACTCCAGGTAACGGAAGTATTAAAAAGCGGTGCCGTGGTTACCGATAACGAGGTGATCGTACTGGGCGACCGTTTAAAAGGCCAGGCCAAAGCCCTGAACCAGCAACGCAACAGCGGTAATATTACCAATATTGTAAGTGCCGACCAGATCGGCCGTTTTCCCGATGCCAATATCGGTGACGCCATTAAACGTGTACCCGGCATTACCATGCAAAACGACCAGGGCGAGGCCCGTAACATTGTTATCAGGGGTATGGGCCCTGAGTTTAATGCGGTTACCTTAAATGGCGAGCGTGTTCCTTCTGCTGAGGGTGACAATCGCCGTGTACAGATGGACCTGATACCTGCAGACATGGTGCAAACCGTAGAGGTAAATAAAACTTTAACGGCCGATATGGATGCCGATGCGATCGGTGGTTCTGTAAACCTGGTTACACGTTCTGCTCCCAATGGTTTACGTATCTCCGGAACACTGGCCGGTGGTTACAGCGATATCAGGCAGGGCTTTAACGGTACTGCCAACTTATTGATAGGCACCCGCACAAAAGACCAGCGTTTGGGTTTTATTGTGAACGGCTCTTACAATACCAATAAATACGGTTCTGATAACGTGGAAGCTGTTTGGAGCAAGGATGCGAATGGCAAAGAATTTATCAGCGACCATGATATCCGTGTGTATGATATAACCCGTATACGCCGCAGTATTTCATCTACTGTTGATTTTAAAATTGATCCACGCAATACTATCTATTTAACCGGTACCTATAACTGGCGTGATGACAGGGAGAACCGTTACCGCCTGCGTCACCGTACCCGTTCCGGTTATACTTTGCAATATGGTGCCGATGGGGAGATCACCGGTTATACAGGAGGTGAAGTGTTGCGCCAGACAAAAGGTGGTTTAAATGGCGGCCGTACAGATGGTGCGAGGTTAGAGGATCAGCGTGTACGTTCCTTAGCGTTGAACGGTGATCACTTCTGGGGTAAACTAAAAACTAACTGGAGTGTACAATATGCCAAGGCTTCGGAAGAAAGACCAAATGAACGGTATATCGCTATGGGACGCAGGAATATTGCAGTAACGCAAAACATTCTTGACCCCGAAAAACCCATGCTGACTGATGGTGAAGCATTTAATCGTTACACCCGTTTAGATGAGTTAACTGAACAGTTTCAAAACCAGTTTGAAAAAGACCTGAATGCCAAACTGAACTTTGAATTACCGGTTAGCATTATTAAAGAACAAAAAGGTAGTTTATACTTTGGTGGCCGTTTAAGGTCTAAATCAAAAGAAAGAGCAAATACTTTCTTTGAATATGAGCCCATCGGTGCCAATGAAGATAATTATGCCAACATCAGCTTATTGCCTTTGATCAATAAAACAAGCAATAACTTCCTTGCCGGCAAAAACTATGTAGCGGGACAATTTATTGATAAAGCCTTTTTAGGCGGGTTGGATTTAAAGAATAACACTTTATTTGATGAAGCAGATGTACCGGCTGAATACCTGGCAGGTAACTATACCGCTTCTGAAAATATCTATGCAGGTTTCCTTGGTCTGAAACAAGACTTTACCAATAAATTTTCAGCCAATATTGGTGTACGTATTGAGCATACCAACCTCAAGTATACCGGTAATATTGTGGAAGATGAAGAAACACTAAAAGGACAAAACACCTTTACAGATGACTATACCGACTTTTTACCCAGTGTGAACTTAAAGTATAATATTGCCAAGGACCTGGTGTTAAAAGCAGCCTATACACATTCTATTGCACGCCCTAAATATTATGACCTGGTGCCTTATTTCCTGATCAACCCTGCCGACCAGGAACTGGAAGCCGGTAACCCCGCCTTAAAACCTGTACGTTCTAAAAACGTAGATGTAATGGCAGAGAAATATTTCAAATCAGTTGGTTTGATCTCGGGTGGTGTATTCTATAAAAAATTAGATAATTTCTATTTCACTTATATTGATAATCAATATAACGCTGAAAAATTTGGCCGTGATTTTCCGGAAGCAACATTTAATCCAATCGGTGCAGGCGAAGTATGGCGCTTTACCCAACGTCGCAATGGTTCAGGCGCAGATGTAATGGGCTTTGAAATAGCGGCACAAAGACAGCTGGACTTTTTACCGGGTATCTGGAAAGGCTTTGGTGTGTACGCTAACTATACCTATACTTATTCCAAAACCGAAGGTATTTATGCTGACGGCGAAAAGATCAGGAGCGATGTAAAACTTCCGGGAGCAGCGCCTCATATGTTCAATGCTTCATTATCATATGAGAACAGCAAACTGGTAGTGCGTATATCCGGTAACTTTACCTCGGCTTATGTGGATGATAGTGATGATGCCGGTTATGGTGAAGATTCTTTCAACGACCGTTATTACGACAAACAGTTTTTCCTGGATGTGAATGCTTCTTACGCTTTCAACAAAAAATTCAGGTTGTTTGCCGAAGCCAATAACCTGACCAACCAGGGCTTACGTTATTACCAGGGTGCTAAACAAAGAACAGCACAAATGGAATACTATGGCCCAAGGTTTAACTTAGGTATTAAATTCGATTTAAGTAAATAATATATAACCGATAGTTACTCGCTTGCCGGCATGATAACCGGCAGGCGAGTTTGTTTTATCATATAATATGAACTGCATGAAATATCCCCCGTTTTTATGGATAGGTTTGGCTGTTTTACTGGCGGCCTGTAACAACGAAAAAAAAGGCGGTACCATAGCGCCGGATGCTATTAAACCGGTAGCTGTTACCGAGCCGGTTGAGTTTGATACCGATGATCCGGCTATCTGGATCAATAAACAGGATACCACAAAAAGTTTAATCATCGGCACCGATAAAGAAACCGGTGGCGGCCTGTATGTGTATGACCTGCAGGGTAAAATAGTTAATAAAGTAACGGGCTTAAAAAGACCGAATAACATTGATATCGCTTACGATGTATTGCTCAACGGTCGGCGGGTAGATATAGCTTTAACAACAGAAAGAGAGGCCAATGCGGTGAGAATATATACCATACCCGATTTTAAACCGGTTGATGGTGGGGGTATACCTGTATTTGAAGGCGAACAACAGCGTGACCCGATGGGTATTGCGGTCTATACCCGTCCTTCGGATAGTGCTGTATTTGTAATTGTAGGCCGTAAAACAGGCCCTGCTGACGGCTATCTATGGCAATACCGCCTCACAGATAAAGGTGGTAAACTGGGCCTTGACCTGGTAAGGAAATTTGGTAAATACAGTGGTAAGAAAGAAATAGAAGCTATTGCCGTTGATAATAAATTAGGGTTTATTTATTACTCCGATGAACAGGTAGGGGTACATAAATACTATGCCGATCCGGCTATGAATAATAACGAAGAGCTGGCCTTGTTTGGTACTACCGGCTTTACCTCCGATCATGAAGGTATTTCCATTTACCAGTCAACCGACTCCACCGGTTATATCCTGGTATCTAACCAGCAGGACAACAGCTTTATGATCTTCCCCCGGGAAGGCGCCAGGGATAATAAGAACAACCATCCTTTGATCGGTAAAGTACCGGTATCAACCCTGGAAAGCGATGGCTCCGAAGTAACTGCCATACCCTTACCTAATTATCCTAATGGTTTATTTGTGGCCATGAGCAACGGTAAAGTGTTTCATTATTATGACTGGAGGGATATTGCGAAGAAAGCGGGACTTAAATAGTTCAAAAGGTTTAAAAGTTCAAGAAGTTCAAAGGTTAATAGTTGTTATTTCCTAAGTGAAAATAATCAGCGTATAAAAAAGCCCGCGGCGTAAGTCGCGGGCTTTTTGGACTATTAAATAAAAAAACTTTAGCAGGCACACAATATCCTTCTATACAAAAAAGTTTTTTCTAAAATCTAAAATCTAAAATCTAAAATCTAAAATCTAAAATCTAAAATCTAAAATCTAAAATCTAAAATCTAAAATCTAAAATCTAATTCCCGCTTCTTCCCACTGTCAGTTCCGTCGTTGTTTTAATGGTCATCGGCATTACACTGTTCATGGCCTCTACGGTTCCTTTTCCCTCGGCTACACTTGATTGCGATTTGATGATACCGGTTGCTTTATCTACATAGGTTTTACCGGTAGTAATGGTGCTGATCTTGGTGGTGGCATCCATATTCATCATCTGCGAAGTAACGATCGATTCGGCGGCTGTTCTGAACCCTACTACGATCACGCTGTCTGTAATATCTTCTATCGTATTTACCGTAGCCGATACTTCGGTAGCGGTAGTGGCCGATGTTGTCCAGGAATAACCTTTTACCAGTATAGTATCAGGTAATACTTTAAAAAAGCTATTGCTGCCTTTAGCCGGCGGGTTGGCTACATCCTGCAGGCCGGGTATCATGTTGGTAACAATATTAGCCTGGTCATTCGCTTTTTTGTCAAAGCTTTGCGGAATGCTCATCAGGGTTTTGCCCGAGCCGTCAACGATCACGTTATAGGTTTTGCCCATGATCTCTTTAATGGGTTTACCCAGCTGGCCATCCAGGTCTTTTTTATTATCGGAATCAAAGTTGAATCCCTGGCCCATACCGTCCGCCTTAAAGCTGATACGCTTTAACTGGTGGCTGAGCGTACTGTTATCCTCCGTTACATTGGTCACCTTGTATTGTTTTTCAATATTACTGTTTGATTTAAAATCAATATTACGGCCCATTACCTCCTGTGCTACGGTGGATTCCTGTTTAAGGGTAACCGTAACGGTTTCGCCCTGTACAAAAGCAAGTTTGGGCGCTTTCTGCTGGCTGATAGCCGGTATGGTCAAGCTTAACAATAAGGAACAACCGATGATTTTGGTAACAAACATGTTGGGGGATTTTTTTAGAGGTTCAACAATGGGTCAAACTTACAAAAATGACGGGCATTTACAGCTATTCGTTGCCTGATTAAACCCACTATTTGCCCACACGGCGAAATATTATAAAAATATGCGCCGAACTTGCTACTTTTAGCCGGTAAAAACATACACATGGCTATCAGAATGACCGATGATCCGCAGGATCAGAACCAAAATGACTATAACGATAATAGTGGCGGCGGTGGTAACCGTCCCAGTATTCCCGGCGGCGGGGGAGGTTTAATTGCCTTATTACCCATGCTGCTCAGCCTGTTCAAAGGCAAAGGGATCTTTCTCCTCTTAATTCTGGGCGCAGGCGCTTATTTTTTACTGGGTAAAGGTGGTGGCGGTTGTAATGTTGCCGACATAGCCCGGCAGTTCTCCCAGAGTGGCTATAACTTTAGTCCCGAACAGTTTAACAAAGCTTCCGTTTATGAAGGACTGGAAGCGGAGGCCGGTAAAAACCCATTACCCGAAGCGGTATCTCTATTAAGATATGCACCTACCCGCGGCGACCAGGGATCACAGGGTAGTTGTGTGGCCTGGAGCAGTGCATATGCAGCCCAGACCATTTTAACGGCTGCGGCAACCGGCGCCGATCCCAATACTATCGTATTTTCTCCCTCTTACTTATACAACCAGATAAAACTGGATGACTGCCAGGGTTCTTATGTAAACCTTGCCATGGAAGCCATGCAGAAGAACGGTGGTGTACCTTTAAGCAGTTATCCCTACAATCCCAACGATTGTGGCCGCGATGCCAGCCAGTACTTCAATACAGGCCGTCAAAACACCATACACGGTTATACCCGCTTAACCAATGGTAATACCCAAACCATTAATGTACGTGCCATTAAGGAACACCTGAGCAAAGATGCTCCCGTGGTGATAGGCATGATGGTGGGTAATAGTTTTATGCAGGATATGATGGGTAAGGAACTGTGGACACCACAGGGTATGGACGCATCTATGGTAGGTATGGGTGGTCATGCCATGACCATTATCGGTTATGATGACCGTAAATTCGGCGGGGCCTTCCAGATCATGAACAGCTGGGGCCGCGACTGGGGTAAGGATGGTATAGGCTGGGTACGTTACGGCGATTTCCAGCAATATGCCCGTGAAGCCTATGGTATAGATGCTTTACCTAAAACAAATGATATAGCGGCAAAAGCATTGGAATGTAATATTGGCCTGGTGGCTTATGAAGATGTGAATGCGACCACAAAAAAATACATGCAGCTGCGTTCTACCGGCGGTAACAGCTTTCAATCGGTAGCGCCTATTAAAGTGGGTACCCGCTTTAAAATGGAAGTAACCAATGCCACACCCTGTTATGTGTATATATTCTCGCGCCAGGCCGATGGCAGCAGCGCAGTATTATTCCCTTACTTAAAACCGGGTGAAACGGTATCCAAACATTCTCCTTACTTTGGTATTACCGGTTACCGTTTGTTCCCTAAAGGTCAGTCTATGGAAGCAGATGCCGACGGCAACAAAGACTATATCGCTATTGTAACCAGTAAATCGGAGCTGGATTATAACAAACTCAACCAGGCTATCAGTGCCAGTGCACAAACCGATTATACAGCCAAAGTAAATGATGCGTTAAAAGGTATTTTAGCTACCAATGCCAGCATCAGCAGCACCGGCGACGGACGTATTTATTTCAAAGTAAATGCCGGCGAAACCCGTGCGGTGGCAACGGTAGTGGCTTTTGATAAGGTAGCGAATTAACCACTACGTTGTTTCCTAGGAGTTTCGAAGTCTGTTTGGCGTTCGAAAGTTATCCCATGTTTGTATATAGGATTATTACTGCGAAGGTTTATGGCCCTTGATATTCATGTTTAAAATCTTTTATAGTTATTTTCTTCTCAAAGAAGTTTATTTTCTCTTTTTGTATATTTACTGGTAAGCTACTAACAAAAATTTTTTGTGATTTTTCATGTCCTGTGCGAAATTTAAGTGTTGAGATATTGGTCAATTTGATTTCATTGGGAGGTTGAGGATAACCGAATGTTAAATACCATCCTAACAATGATTTATAATTCTGCACATTGGCATAGTCTTTATTCCTAATAAATACATTTTTCATTATTTTCCAAACTGATATTATTATACTGTCTCCACTAATTGATGCGCTTCCTTGAATAGATACTTCTTTCAAGTTCTGTTCTATTGTTATAAAGCTCTTTTCCCATTCAGGACCACCTATAAGGCTATTCTGATAGGATGAGTATTTGGAAAAGCCAATATTGTCAAAAAAAATTATATAAGATTGTTGATAAGTATTAAGATTGTTTAATTGTATTTCATTAAAGTAAGTATTTTGATTGGGTAAGGGTTTGTTAATATATGGATAAAATTGTGTAAAGTAATTTGTAGGTACTTTGATTGTATACTCAATAATTACATCCATAGGGGTAATAGGATTTAGTATAGACTCAGCATTTTTTTGTATATCATTTACATTTTTATTTGCTTCTCCTAGATTATTATAAATAATATCAGTTGTAAGTTGCAATTGGGAAGCATTTGTGTAAATTTTTTGTTTTGCTGTATCAAACACTAAGTTTTGGCTATCAAGGGCATTTGATAAACTTGCAAATATTTCTTGAACTTTTGATTTTACTCTTTGTTCACTTTGATTTCTTTCATTTTTTAATAGAGCTTCACTTGCATTACTTTTTTTATTTGCAATATATAATTGCCAACAAGTGAAAGCTGCAGTGGCCATTAAAACTATAGATAGTAAAACACCTTTAAATTTCAAGCCTTTTACTTTTCCCTCCTTTTTTTTAAAAAAGGTATCGTCACTAGAAATAAAAGACACTAATAAGCTTAATAGCTGAAGAAAAATGATAATAACATATTCCATGATGGTTGAATGGTTTAATGGGACAATAAATAAAAGTACAAATTATTTAAATAAGGGATAAACAAAAAGTCCGGGGCTAAGCCCGGACTTTTTGTTTATAGATTCGAATATTTATAATTCAACATTCATAACTCATCATTCCAACACCTTATCCTTTCACAAAGTTGTAAACAAAGTAAATGGTTTTGCCTTCAAACACCACCGGCGATTTGGCAATAAAGCCGTTATCGGTAATATCGGTGATCACCAGCCTGTAACCATCGTCTACATCGTTGGCATCTTTTCTTTTAACGCCATCCATTTTTTTGAAATTAAAATAATTCACGCCGTCTTTGGTGCGGAACGACCAGTTGATCTTTCTTTCACCGGTCATGCAATTAGCCGAGGCAATATTATAGGTGCCAAAGCCACTGTTGGGTAAATACCATTGACTGCCCTGGAAACACTCGTAAGGCACGTCGTCAAAAGCAACGGTTTTGATTTTAGTACCGGCGGCCAACCCTTCAATACTTACGGAACTTACCGTCCAGGTGCCACGGATGTCTTTTTTCTTTACATTCTGCGAGGCTGATTTTGAAGAAGAACAGGAGCCCATTACGAAAAGGGTTAATAAAGCCAATACGGGAACGAAAATTTTGTGTCGCATAATTTAAAAATTAATAATGTTAAGTTAGCAATTGAAGTGCCAAAGTTAGTACAAACAATAAAACAACGGGATTTAAGTATATTGCATAATAAAAATTTACCTCCGATGTTACGTACCATTCTTTTAGGTATATCTGTCTTATGCCTTGCTACTGTTTCAGTTGCACAAGCTGACACTATTGTAAAACCAAAAATTTACAACCCAGACGACAACGCCGCAAAAGCCGTTGCACAGGCCATAGCAACCGCTAAAAAAGAAAATAAACATGTTTTCATACAGGTGGGCGGTAACTGGTGTATATGGTGTATACGGTTCAATAATTTTGTTAAAACCGACGCTACATTAGATTCACTGGTGAAGGCCAATTATGTGGTGTACCACCTTAATTACAGCGAAGAGAACTACAATAAGGATATCTTAAAACAATATAAGTTTCCCCAGCGTTTTGGTTTCCCGGTATTTTTAATACTGGACCAGGAAGGGAAACTGCTGCATACCCAGAATACAGAGTATTTGGAAGACGGTAAAAGCGGTTATGACAAAAAGAAAGTGATCACCTTCTTAAATCACTGGTCGCCAAAGGCATTGAACCCTGCCACTTACCAGGATAAAAAATAAAGCTATGTCCATACAAGCCGCCGATACTGCTGCCTTTATAAAACTGGTAAAACATCCACTGAAATTCAGGCTGTTCTTATTAAGCAAATTACCCAGTGCTTTTTTTGCCGGGGTAAGGGTGCAGTCCATTTCGGAAAAAGCCTGTACGGTAACGGTGCCTTATAAATGGTTCTCCACAAATCCTTTCCGCTCAACCTATTTTGCCTGCCTGGCCATGGCTGCCGAAATGAGTACAGGAGCCCTGTCCATGGCGCACCTGTATAAAATAAAACCATCAGTATCCATGTTGGTGGTAGGTTTGCAAGCGGAGTATTTTAAAAAAGCAACAGGCAAAACCAGTTTTGTTTGTAACGATGGTGAAGCTATACAAAATGCCATTGCCGCTACCATCCGTACCGGCGAAGGGGTAACCGTAAAAGCTACCAGCATAGGTATGAATGCAGAAGGGGAGGAGGTAGCCCGCTTTTTTATAACCTGGTCGTTCAAGGCAAAAAAATAACCAACTAAATGAGTACATTAGCTACTCTATACACCATTTAAAAAAGCCCGGTATTAATAACCGGCATATACAATATTATGAAGATTGCTTTCCACGGCGCCGCCCGTACGGTAACCGGCTCCAAACACCTCCTTACTTTAAAAAATGGCAAACAGATATTACTGGACTGTGGTATGTTCCAGGGCCTGGGTAAGGAAACCAACCAACTGAACCGTGACCTTGGTTTTGATGCATCGGCAGTGGACGTAGTGATACTCTCACATGCGCATATCGATCACTCGGGTTTATTACCCAAGCTGGTAAAAGATGGTTTTAACGGCAAGATATTCTGTACGCCTGCCACGCAGCGTTTAACTTCTATCCTGCTGGAAGACTCGGCAGAGATACAGGAGGAAGAGGCCAAGTTTGCCAATAAAAGAGGCCTGCACCAGGGACGTCCTTACCAGCAGCCTTTATATACACTGGATGATGCCAAACGTACCATTGACCGTTTTGAAGAAGTGGAATACGGACGCTGGTTTTTTGCCTTACCCGATGTAGAGGTGATGTATTCCGAAGCCGGCCATATCATCGGCAGTGCCTGTGTTAACCTGCGTATTACAGAGAACGGCAAACAAACACATATCACCTTCAGCGGTGATGTAGGCCGTTACCGCGACGTGATCTTAAAATCACCGGATATTTTTCCGCAGGCCGATTACATCATCATGGAGTCTACCTATGGCAACAGCTTACACGATCCTGCAGACAGTACACCGGAGCTGTTGTTAAAATGGATCAATCATACCTGTATTGAGAAAAAAGGAAAGCTGATACTGCCGGCCTTCAGCGTGGGCCGTACACAGGAATTATTGTTTGCCCTTAACCAGCTGGAACTGGAAAACCAGTTACCCGACCTGGATTATTATGTAGATAGTCCTTTAAGTATTGAAGCCACAGAAGTAGTAAAAAGTTACCCGCAGTATTTTAATAAAAAGATCCAGAAGATCATGCAAACGGATAATGATCCCTTTGCATTTAAAGGATTAAAATATATTAAAACGGTGGAGCAATCCAAGATGCTCAACTACCAGAAAAATCCGTTCGTGGTGATATCTGCCAGTGGTATGGCCGATGCGGGCAGGGTGAAACACCATATCAGTAATAATATTGAGAACAGCCGTAATACTATTGTATTTACCGGTTATTGCGAACCCAATTCCTTAGGCGGCCGTTTAATGGCCGGTGTGCAGGAGGTAGGTATTTTTGGTATCGACCACCAGGTGCATGCGGAAATTGGCTCTATACGCAGCATGAGCGCTCATGGCGATTACGAAGACCTGAGCCAGTGGTTAGCCTGCCAGGACCCGCAACAGGTGAAAAAACTGTTCCTGGTACATGGTGAGTTTGAAGTGCAGGAGGAGTTCAGGCGTAAACTGCTGAAGAAAGGTTTTACGGATATTACTATTCCTGAGCAACACCAGGAGTTTGGGTTAGGAATGGAATAAAATTATGAATGATGAATTATGAATTAATAATGTGCTATCTGCGGGATGCCTGTGCCACGGTTCGTGTATCACGAACTGCTATGAGATTTGCGGGATGCTGAATAGGATTACCGGACGTACAAGTGTGCGACGCAAGGGACGACGATAGTAGTAATGCAGCCTGTAACAAAATAAAAAAAGGACACTGTTAAAACAGTGTCCTTTTTTATGAATATAGTTGAAATTTATTTACGCTTCCTGCTCCATTAGTTCATACTGAAAAACTGCCAGGTTTAAAAAGTTAGGCAGTATATGTGAATAGGTCCATAATATTTTATCAGGATCATTCAATTGCTCTAACATGCTCTGCAACTTGGCTTCACCGTGGTTTTCGATAACGGTCTTACGTTTTTCTTCCTGTTGAAAATGCGTAGCCATACCCATGGCATCGGCTTCAGGATGAAACTGGGTACCTACCATGAATTCGTTAAAACGAATACCCATCACGGCACGTTCGTAAGGCACATGCGGACGGTCTTTTTCAATGCATAATATTTTACCGCCTATTTTTTCCAGTATGGCATGGTTGGGCTGTATAACCTGGTAATCGCGACTGTCCACCACATAAAAAGGATCCTGTAAACCATCAAAAACATGTTCCTCCATTCCTTCTTCCAGCATATGTACCGGGAAAACACCGAAGGATGTACTGCGGCGTTTATATACCAGGGCCGCATCAAAATGACGGCAGGCCAGCTGGAAAGAATGGCAGATAAAAAATACATGTTTTTTTATCTGGTTATCGGGGTTCTCATTATACCTTACCATATCGGCCACCCACTTGTTCCAGTTTATATCCCAGTCGTCAAAACGGGATGATAAAGGATCGCCGGGGCCACCGCTGGAAATATAAATATCAAAAGATGTATCGGGTAGTTCGTTTTTTTGCCTGACATCAAATTCGGTAGTGGTCACATACAAATCACGCTGCTCGCTCCATTCCTTTATGATCTGCCTGATGCAACGCATACCCTGGTTAGGAAAACCGTCATTGAGGTCTAAAATTGCTATACTAACGGCCTTATTTTCTGTAAAACTCATGCCTGCAAACATAGGATTTTTTTAAAAAATAGTGTATTCATGCTATTTTACATATATAACTAATTAAAATATAATTTTTTATGATGTTTATTCGCCAATAACGAACAAAGCTGGAACAAGGCTTACTTTCCAATTATCAAATTAACTAATTATCTCATTGGCTAATTGTCCTCAACCTATTCTTAACCCGTTTTCCGTTGGTTGTTCCGGCGTAAGTAAGGTAATCACATTACTGGCGCCCACTGTTCCCAGTACCAGGCACTCACTCATAAAAGTAGCGATCTGTTTAGGCGGAAAATTAATAACGGCGATCACCTGTTTACCGATCAGTGTTTCAGGCTGATACAGGTCGGTTATCTGGGCCGATGTTTTACGGGTACCATATTCGCCAAAATCAACCACTAATTTATAAGCCGGTTTACGGGCTGCTGTAAATACTTCTGCCTGGATAATGGTGCCAACCCGCATTTCAATCTTTGTAAAATCGTTCCAGGTGATAGGTGCTTCCGACTGTTCTTTCATGCTTTAATTTTAGGGTTGCTGGTATACTTTAACACCGTTAATATAGGTTTGTTGAACGGTAGTTGTTAAAATTTCGGACTCGGGTATGGTCATCAGGTCTTTATTCAGGATAATAAAATCGGCCAGTTTACCGGCTTCCAGGCTGCCTTTTTCTTTTTCCTCAAAATGGCTTTTAGCGGCCCAGATGGTCATGCCTTTTAATGTTTCCTCGCGACTCAGGGCATTCTCGGTCTGGAAACCCTGTTCGGGCCAATTCTTGCTATCCTTGCGCACAACAGATGCAAAAAAGGTTTTAAAAGGCGATATATCTTCTACCGGGAAATCGGTGCCCAGTGCCAGCCAGCCATTCTGCTGTAATAATTGTTTATAGGCATAAGCCGTTTTTACTCTTTCATTACCTAAACGGTCGGCAGCCCAATACATATCACTGGTGGCATGTGTGGGTTGTACCGAGGGTACAATATTATATTTACCAAACAAGGCAAAATCAGCAGGAGCCACTACCTGTGCATGTTCTATACGCCAGCGCAGGTCGTTTTTTTCCGGTAAATGTTTGGCATAGGTATTTAATATTACCCGGTTGCCGCTATCGCCGATAGCGTGGGTACACATCTGGAAACCGCCGGCTTTAATGCGGGTAGCTACCGAATCAAAATGAGCGGCGGTGCTTAATAAAAAGCCATAATGCCCGGGGCGGTCATGGTAAGGGCTTAGCAGACAAGCGCCACGTGAACCCAATGCACCATCACCATATACTTTAAAGCCACGTACATGTAAACGGTCAGTTTTTATAATGCCCGATTTTTCCAAATACTCATAGTTTGATTTGTCATCGCTTAACAATACATACAAACGCATGGCTAGTGCATTAGCGGCGTGTAACTGTTTAATGCGTTCCACATCTTTATTGCTTAAACCGCAATCGGCAATACTTGTCAGCCCCATGGCAAAACAATTCTTCTCGGCCTGTTGTAAGGCGGTCTTATAATCGTTATCAGTGGTGGCGGGTATTTTGGAGGATACCAGGTCAACCGCATTATCTACCAGTACGCCGGTCAGTTTTCCATTTACTACTTCTATTTCACCACCTTCAATCTTATCACCGGCTTTAATACCTGCCAGTTCCAGGGCTTTGTTATTGGCAATAGCGGCATGGCCGTCCACACGTACCAGTAATACGGGATTATCCCTGAACAATAAACTCAATGCTTCATTATCGGGGTATTTTTTACCGGGCCACAGGTTCTGGTCCCAGCCGCGGCCGGTGATCCATTGTCCTACGGCTAAACTTTTAGTGGCGGCAAAAGCCATGGTTCTTTCAATACAGTTATCCCAGGTAGGAGCGCCCATCAGGTCAACACTTTGCAAAGCCTGTGCATAACCCACAAAATGCGCATGGGCATCAATAAAGCCCGGCATAATGGCTTTACCGCCGGCATTTAAAGAATCATTGGGATTGTATTTGGCTACCAGGTCTGCATAACTGCCGGTCGCTACTATTTTACCATCTTTAATGACCATGGCCTCCTGTATACTAAAAGCGCTGTCTACGGTATAAATGCGGGCATTATGTACCAGCAGGTCAACAGCCTTTTTTTGGGAGCAGGCGGTAAATAAAATGACACTGAGTATAAGCAGCAGTAAACGGTTCATAAAGCTTTATTTTATAAAACTGTAAGATAAGTTTTATTTTTTTAGGAGGGATTTGCTGCGAGCTGTAAATAAATTTTCCTGTAAGTGTTTACCTGAAATGCCCCGTATATGCATACGCGATCGAATCATTCACCTTATAAAATATCTCCCCGTTAATGCTTCGTTTTTGTGTATTCAGGTCCTTATCCAGCAACCTGTTTTTATGATCAAATAATTGTCTGGAGGAGAAGAAGGCCAGTGTAAAATACTTTTCAGCCTTCCATTTGGCAGCCAGGTCCTTGTGCCTTATGGTTAAAAATACCAGGTGTTTCTTTTGGCGTTTTTCATAAAAATCAAGGGTGGTGATCCAGGTGCAGAAATTCTGCCGCATATCATAGATCAGGTCATTCACCCCCCGTTCGTCAAAATGGTATTTTCGTAAAGTATCGGTCAGTGCCTGTGAGTCCGAGTCAAATACATAAATATACCGGATGCTGTCTGTAATGATCTCCAGTCCTAATTTGGTAAAGTTTTTGTCCTTGAACTCGATAGAGAACGGCCGGTTTTTTGACAGCTTTTCGTATTGCTGTTTGATACGTTGCAAAGCTTTTTCATTGGCCTGGTAATAGTTATAGGTAAACTTCTGCGAAGGAAAACAACCTCCCAGTAAACCGAGCAGCACAAAGCCCATTAAAAAAAGTTTACCCTTCATGTTTATCGGTCTTTAGTTTACAATTGGTAACACCATAAATAATTTCATCTAAAAACTCAGGGGTTACCTGCTGCAGTGATTTGCGGCCATAATCCCAGTACACAATATTTATTTTACCGTTATCTGCTTTGTAAATATCCAATAACACCACGTAATGGGTAGGTACACCAAACCTTGCTTTAACATGTGTTTTTTTATACAACAGCCGGTTATTCAGGTATAGGAATACCGGACCTTCCTGCATTTTTTTGCTCAGGTAAACTAACCAATCGTTAACGGATGGTTTAATAATATCGGCGCCACGGGCATGTACTTCAAACTGCGGGAACAGTTTTTTTAACATGCGGTTGAACTTGGCAAAGTTGGTAGAAGCCCAGAAAGTGTTCTCATCACCTTTATCAAAACGGTGGTTGAAAATATTCAGGTAACCTTTAAAATGATCGGCCAGGGTAAGAAACCACATTTGTCCTGCCGGGCTTATATCCAGTGCGCCTTTGTATTTAATTAAACCCGCTTCATTGCGTACCCGCTTACCCGGTTTTAGCTTTACATTACCAAAAGTGGCCTGCCCGTTGACAAACAGACTAACCATAAACCTGGAGAAATACTCCGGGTCGTAGTTCAGCGGTAAATAGGTAAGCGCCATATAGGCACAAAAATTAGTTACTTTTCCTTCGTAAAATTTAAGAGGTGATTTGGCAAAAAAGCGCAGGTTTTCCATGAATAAAACGGGATCAACATGCGGCCAGTGTACACTGCTGTCCAGGCGTTGCACACTATCTAAAAAGCGCATGGCCTTATCCTGGCTATAAGCTAATACAGGGCTGAAGTTTTTAACCGGCAGGTCACTTTGTGCATATAGCGGTAAGCGCAATACACATAGTCCGAAAAAAAACAATAGAGTCCTGATATATGCCTTTGGTGAATGCAATTGTTTCCTTAGAATGGGTTCAAAAAAACAAATTTAATGAATAGTTTATTGTAAATGATGAATGTTGAATTATGAATGAGGAATGATGAATTGGGGAGAGAAGCAGGGCAGGCGGGCAAAGAGGTTAGTATATAGTTTTTAGTATACAGATGTACCTTGTAAGGTCATTCCCCAGGTATTTCCTATACCCTGGGATAATAGCACTACCTGAAATTAAGCACAAAGCTGATGCCATTGGTGTTGGCCAGTTCGCTGTAACCGGGCTTTATTTTAAAGCTCAGGTCGGGGCTAACATCAAAAGTACTTAAATGGGCATCCACTGTTGCATCCACTACATTTAAAGCCCATGCCAGCAGGAAGAATAAGGCAGAGTAATCAATATCCCGGCGATAAGAGTTACGGTAATAACGCAGTGTTTCGAGGCGGTTGTTTTGTACAAAAGGTTGTAACTGGCGATGCACTTTTTCATAAGCTGTCGGCCCTTCGCTTAGTAAAACATTGGTAGCATAACGGGTACGGTTATACCATTGCAGGTTAAAAAAGAAAATATACCCGGTAGCGCCTAATGCACCATATACCAGGGGGAGTTTCCACCATTTACGGTTATATATCTGTCCTAATCCCGGCAGTATAGCCGAACGCAGGGCGGCAGTCCGGGGGTTACGTGCTTTTTTATTAAATACAGAAAGGTTGCTGTCCGTAGCCGGAACCGTATCAATATAAACGATGAAACTGTTGGGAGCGGCCTCTTCAATGGTGTATAAAACCTCCTTTAAATCATGGTGGGTATAAGGCGGTACAGATGCACGGGCGGTAAGTGACGGCCAGCTAAGGGCTACCACAGTGGCCAATAAAAATAAACAACGCATCGGTACTGGTTTCATACTTTTTGTTAGGTGCATCATCCTGCTTAGTCAATGGAAACATCCAGTTTTTTCAGCAGCTTATTCAGTTCATCCAGTGAATAATAGTCAAAAGTGATCTGACCGTTACCGCTTTTACTGTGTTTTAGTTTTACCCTTGTTTCAAAATGCGATGCTAAGTTATCTTCAATTCGCTGAAAAGCGGTTGCCAATTTGGGTTTTGCAGTTTTTTTAACAGCAGGGTCATCTTTATAAAAGTTACGTACCAGCTGTTCTGTCTGGCGTACAGATAAGCCTTTACTTTTTATTTCCTTGAATACGGCCAGTTGTTTATCCACCGTATCAATATTGATCAAAGAACGTGCATGGCCCATGCTCAACTCACCCTTACGTACTGCCAGCTGAATATCCGGTGGCAGTTTTAACAAACGGATAAAGTTAGATACGGTGCTTCTGTCAACACTCATACGTTCGCCTACCTGGTCCTGTGTATAATTCAGTTCTTCCATCATCCTTTTGTAGCTTAAGGCTACTTCCATGGCGTTCAGGTCCTCACGCTGCAGGTTTTCCAGTAAAGCCAGTTCCAGTAACTGCTGGTCGTTTGATTGGCGTAAATAAGCCGGTATATCTTTTAAACCTGCCATTTGGCTGGCACGCCAGCGCCTTTCACCCGATACCAGGCGGTATTTACCGGATGGTAGTTTGGATACGGTGATGGGTTGAATAATATCATGCAACTTTATTGAATCGGCAAGGTCTTTTAAGGCCTGTTCATCAAAATCACGGCGGGGTTGTTTGGGGTTGGGCTCAATATCGCCAACCGGTATACGGTTAATGCCGGTGGCATTTTCAACCACGGTATTCTTTAATGATCCCGCTGCATTTTTCAAATCCGAATCAATGCCCTGTAATAAGGAACGTATGCCTTTACCTAAGGCGTCTTTCTGGGGTTTGGGTGTTGCCATGTACAAGTAAATTTATTGCCCGGTATGTTGCAAGCATCGGGCTATTGGATGCAGCAATCATCTTGCCGCAATATGATAAAAATTAAAGTTCCAGTATTCTTTCTTCCTGTGTTAACTTGGTCATGTTGTTCTTCTGCAGTATTTCTTTGGCCAGGTTCAGGTAGTTAACCGATCCCTTACTGCTGGCATCGTACATAATAACAGGTTTACCAAAGCTGGGAGCTTCACTCAGGCGCGAGTTACGGTGAATAATGGTATTAAATACCAGCTCATCAAAATGACGGCGCACCTCGCTTACCACCTGGTTACATAAACGTAAACGGCCATCGTACATGGTCATTAAAATACCTTCAATCACCAGTTCAGTATTTAAACGGCTCTGTACTATTTTAATGGTGTTCAATAATTTACCTAAACCTTCCAGCGCAAAAAACTCGCACTGTACCGGTACTACTACCGAGTCGGCAGCGGTTAAGGCGTTTACCGTAATTAAACCAAGAGAAGGTGAGCAGTCAATTACAATAAAATCATAATCATCCTTTATGGTCTCCAGCATGCTTTTCAGCACGGTTTCACGGTTGGGGTAATTGATCATTTCAATTTCGGCGCCTACCAGGTCAATATGCGAGGGAATCAGGTCCAGGTTAGGGATCTCGCTTTTCAGTATTACCTCTTTGGCCGTTGCCTGGTTAATCATACAGTCATACAGGCTTTTGGTAATATTATGCAAATCAAAACCCACACCGGTAGTGCTGTTTGCCTGCGGATCACCGTCTACTAACAGGGTCCTGTATTCCAGTACGGCAAAACTTGCCGCCAGGTTAATGGCTGTAGTGGTTTTACCCACCCCGCCTTTTTGATTTGCTACACCAATAATTCTTGCCATATATTTCCAAAACTACACTACCCAGCGTAATATTTATAATAAAGCTCCAAAAATAATAAAAAACCCGCCTATAAAGTGATCGTTTCCCCGATTGCAGGTAAAATCAGCTCCTGCCCGGCATCCGAAAATGCTTTTTTAGCTCCGGCATGGTCAATTTTAATAAAACCGAAAGTATCAAAGTGCACACCTATTACTTTATTGGTTTTTACCCATTTAGCGGCTTCAATGGTATCTTCAATACCCATGGTAAAATTATCGCCAATGGGCATAATGCTGAACTGCAGATCAGCCCACCTCGGTATCAGTTGCATATCCATAGTGAGGGCCGTGTCGCCGCTGTAATAAAAATTTCCTTCAGGGCTGTACACAATAAAACCCATCGGGTTGCCGCCATAACTGCCATCCGGCAGGCCGCTGCTGTGCTGGGCTACCACACATTTTACCGAAAAATCGCCAAAATCCCATTTACCGCCGGTATTCATGGGGTGGGTGTTTTTCACATCCTTAGTTCCCAGCCACTCGGCTACTTCCCAGTTACAGATCACTTTAGCGCCGGTGCTCATGGCCAGGCTTACCGCATCGGCCGTATGGTCAACATGCCCGTGCGATAATAAAATATAATCGGCTTCAATATCAGCTACCACAATATCCTTTGCCAGCTCATTGGGCGTAATAAACGGGTCAAATAACAATTTTTTACCATTTACTTCTACTAAAAAACAGGCGTGGCCAAAATAAGTAAACTGCATAATCTGTATTTTTTTGATGGAATGGTACAAAAATACGGCCTAAACAGGAAAGAGGCAGATGTTTAAAGTTTAAGGTTCAATGTTTAATGTTTTCGTAAAAGGACAGCGGCCTTTTCTCTTTTCCACAAATTCGGCCAACCAAAATGGTTTTTTATTTGTTGACCAGCTGCAGTAATACAAATGATCGTCCCTTGCGTCGCACACTTGTACTGCATATCGTTAATCGGCAGGGTAAACCCGGAAACAAATGAAACCAAAAGCCGGTAAATCAGGCTATTAACCACTCCCAACATTAAACCTTAAACTTTAAACAGTAAACTACAAAAACCGCTTACTTTGCAATATGAGAAATTCCTCTTTCTGGTGGATATTGATCGTTTTAATGATCATATTGGACCTATATGTTTTTCAGGCAGTAAAATTAGTGGCCCAGCCAATGGGCGCCAGGGCAAAAACCATTATTTATATTGCCTACTGGGTGGTATCTATCTCCGCGATGGTTACTTTACTGTTATTGCCCTACCTGCCTTTTATACAGCAATCCAAGTTTTTACGCTCCACGGTATTTGCCATTATTATCGGGCTGTTCTTTGCCAAAGTGGTATCGGCACTTTTCTTTGTTATTGATGATGTACGCCGCGGGGCGCAATGGCTGGCCGGCAAATTGCTTTTCAAACAAACGGAAGGAGAAACCATCCAGGAGGGAACCCGCATTTCCCGTTCTGCCTTCCTTAGCTGGATAGGTTTTGCTGCGGGCGGTGGATTATTCAGCACCCTCATCTATGGCTTTGGCAATAAATACCGGTACCATATTAATAATATACCCCTGAGCTTTCCTAACCTGCCGGTGGCTTTTCACGGGTTAAAAGTGGTGCATATATCCGATATACATACCGGTAGTTTAACCGATAAAAAAGCCGTATTAAAAGGCGTAGAAAAAATATTAAAGGAAAAGCCGGATGTAATATTATTTACCGGCGACCTGGTAAATAATGTATCTGAAGAAGCGGACGAGTTCATGGAAATATTCAGCCGCCTGAAAGCGCCAATGGGTGTATATTCAACACTGGGTAACCATGACTATGGTGATTATGCCGCCTGGGATACCATCGAGGCCAAAAAAGCCAATCTCGACCGGATCATCAATATCCATCACGAGATGGGCTGGCGTTTATTAATGGATGAACATGTGGTGTTGGAAAAGGAAGGCCATCAGATCGCTTTACTGGGCGTACAAAATATCAGCGGCAAAGCCCGTTTTCATTCCTATGGTAATATGCACAAAGCTTATGAAGGTGCGGCTGCTTACCCTTTTAAAATACTCATGAGTCACGATCCCTCGCATTGGGATGCAGAAGTGGTGCCTAATTTCTCCGATGTGGATTTAACCCTCGCCGGTCACACACATGGTATGCAGTTTGGGGTGGAGATACCCGGCTTTAAATGGAGCCCTGTTCAATACGTGTATAAGCAATGGGCCGGCCTGTACGAACAAAGCAAACAAAAACTATACGTAAACCGTGGTTTTGGCTTTATCGGCTATCCTGGCAGGGTAGGCATATTACCGGAGATCACCGTATTTGAACTGAAGTATGGCCAGGGGATTTAATATTGAAGATGTAGTATTTAATATTTTTCGTTACCGATGGTATTGTTAAAACGTCTTTTGTTGTGGAGTATTTGTCTGCATGGTTTAATACTTATAACATTTGCTCATAGCGGAGGCTTTTTGTTTATGTTAGATTTGGCTTTCCTGTCAGCATCTACTGAATTTTTTGACGAAAGAAAC
The DNA here is from genome assembly GCF_042686025.1 of Terrimonas rubra. Classification (NCBI taxonomy): domain Bacteria; kingdom Pseudomonadati; phylum Bacteroidota; class Chitinophagia; order Chitinophagales; family Chitinophagaceae; genus Terrimonas; species Terrimonas rubra. Next base: position 2,646,235 of record NZ_JBHUOZ010000003.1, on the reverse strand, counting down.
TTTAATCCGTTCACGCTGGATATTATACACAATATTGGTTTCGTTGTAACATTATCTTTTTTAGGAAAGTTGTTTACTGTTATTGCTTTATTTATAAAAAGGAAAAAAAGGTTTTTTATTCTGTCGTTTATTGGTTTAATACAGCTTTGGTTAAGTTTTTTTTATTTGGCTTATGACTTTCGCAACAACAATGAAGCTTATACAGCTTTTATAACCGGGCTTCCTTTCCTGATACTATCAATCTTATTTATTTTATTTTCGTATATGCAATGGAAAAACCAAACAGTCAGAGTATAACGCTTAAAATGTAATTACCTCATTTCCAAATTCTCAAATTGTCAAATTATCAAATTGGCTAATTGTCCAATTGTTTTACATTTTCTTTCACAACTGTTATATACTAAAACAGTGGGGTAAACTGTTTTAGCAAATGATTATACTCCTGTTAAAGTACTTTATAAAATGCAGGTATAAGTATTGATATTTTTTGGACAAAAACATTATTTACCATGACGAAAAAGCTTTCTATGCTGCTACTTGCAGCAATTGCCTTAACACAAGTTGCTATGGCACAGTTTCATGTAGGGATTAAGGGTGGTGCAAACATTACCAAAATTGATGGCAAGTCGTTTAAAGATGAGTTCAGTTATGGCTATGTGGTAGCCGGCTTTGCCGAAATTGGTTTAGGCCGTCGCTTCAGCATTAACCCTGAGGTACAGTTTAACCAGTTTTCCGGTACCGTATCCGAAGATTATAAGGATATATACCAGGGCGTATTTAATTCAGACCAGTCCAAAGTAAAAATGAATTACCTGTCTATTCCGCTGGTATTGGATTATAAACTGCTGGGGCCTTTACATATACAGGCCGGTCCGCAGTTCAGTATTTTAATGAATAAGGATAAAAACTTTTTACAAAACGGGGCCGATGCATTTAAGAAAGGTGATTTTGCACTGGTAGGTGGTGCCCAGATACATATACGTGGATTACGTGTAGGAGGCCGTTATGTACTGGGTCTGGATAATATGAATGATATAGATAACAAAGATCAATGGCGCAGCCAGGCATGGCAGCTGACCGTTGGTTTTGCACTATAGTTTTTTGGTGAAGGATAAATGATAAAGCCGGTTGTTTTTACAACCGGCTTTTTTTATACCTGTAAGATTTTTAAAATCTTACAGGTATAACTGTTGAAGGGCTGCCCGACTGGCAGCAGTAGCTGCAACTTTGAGCCGGCATGGTGCGGGGCGTTGCACTACTGCAGAAAGCGGGAACTATAGCTGAAACGTATTACTGCAGTTGACAGCCCCCAAATACATTTTGAAAATAAACCGGCCATATTGGCGTAAGCCGTGCCATAGTTTTATAGGCTTGAGACACAATGAGTTGATTTTTTTTGTGGCATTAAACTTGACCGCTATTTATTCCTTTGTATTTTTACAGGTTCGGACTACGGCCCTGTGACAACTTGACTATTAGAATTAATGAATATGAACTTTGATAAAATGTTATTGAATACGGAAGATGATATGAATTTTATGCCGATCATTCCGTTGAATGAGAGTGACCAGGAGGATAATGCTAAACTGGAGATACCGTCCGAAATTGCACTGCTGCCTTTGCGTAATACGGTATTGTTTCCCGGTGTGGTATTGCCGATTACAGTGGGCAGGGAAAAAAGCATTAAAGCGGTAACCGATGCGTATAAGGGTGATAAGCTGATAGGTGTGGTGGCGCAAAAGGATACAAGTATTGAAGATCCCGCCGCCAGCGACCTGGTACAGGTGGGTACGGTTGCCAAGATTGTAAAGCAGATCAAGATGCCGGATGGCGGCACTACTGTTATTATACAAGGTAAAGCCCGTTTTCAGGTGAATGAAATTATTACGGACGAACCTTATTTTAAAGCAAAGATCACCCGGCTGGAAGACGGGGAAACCCCGGTTGATACGGATTTTGAAGCCTATGTGGCCAATATCAAAGACCTGGCAACTGAGATCATACAATTATCGCCCAACTTACCGGCAGAAGCATCGATCATTTTACGCAATATTGAAAATCCTTCTTTCCTGATCCATTTTGCATCGAGCAACCTGAATACGGATATAAAAGAGAAACAGCGTTTACTGGAGATCAATGATATCCGTGAGCGTGCCAATGCGTTAATGCAGCTGCTGCAAAAGGAGTTACAATTTGCCGAACTTAAAAATAAAGTGACCAATAAAACCCGCACCGAGCTGGATAAGCAACAGCGGGAGTACTTTTTACAGCAACAGTTAAAGAGTATTAAGGATGAGCTAGGCGGCGATACCAATGCCCAGGAAATAAAACAGATGCAGAAGAAGGCCGAAACAAAAAAATGGCCCGAAGCTGCAAAAGAAGCCTTTAAAAAAGGGATTGAAAAACTGGAGCGTATGCATCCCAGTACACCCGATTACTCCGTGGTGTACAATCACCTTGACCTGATGCTGGAATTACCCTGGCAGGAGTATACCGAAGATTTTTACGACTTAAAGAAAGCAAAGAAAACCCTGGATACCGACCATTTTGGTATGAACAAAATAAAAGAACGTATCCTGGAATACCTGGCGGTACTGAAATTAAAGGGCGACATGAAAAGCCCTATCTTATGTTTTGTTGGCCCTCCGGGTATTGGTAAAACCTCATTAGGCCGTAGTATTGCCAATGCCGTAGGCCGTAAATATGTACGGTTAAGCCTGGGTGGTTTGCATGATGAAAGCGAAATACGCGGTCACCGTAAAACCTATATTGGCGCTATGCCCGGCCGTTTATTACAATCATTACGCAAAGTAAAATCGGGTAACCCGGTAATTGTATTGGACGAGATTGATAAAATTGGCAGTGATTTCAGAGGCGATCCTTCATCGGCTTTATTGGAAGTGCTTGACCCGGAACAGAACCATACTTTTTACGATAACTACCTTGAGCTGGAATACGACCTGAGTAAAGTGTTGTTTATTGCTACGGCAAATAACCTGCAGAATATTCAACCCGCTTTACGCGACAGGTTAGAAATTATTGACCTGAGCGGTTATGCAATAGAGGAAAAAGTGGAGATAGCTAAAAAACATTTATTACCCCGCCAGAAAAACCTGCATGGTTTACAGCCTAACAGTTTTAAGGTAAGCGATAAAGTACTGGAAAAGATCATTACCGATTACACCCGCGAGAGCGGTGTGCGGGAGCTGGAAAGACAGCTGGCATCCGTGATGCGTTACCAGGCTAAGCTGCTGGCCATGGAGGAAGAAATAAAATCACCCCTGACCATAGAGGATGTGGAACTTATTTTAGGTAAATCTCGTTACAGTAACGAAATATACAAAACCGCCAATATACCCGGCGTGGCTGTTGGCCTGGCCTGGACCTATGTAGGCGGTGATATTTTATTTATTGAAACCAGTTTAAGTACGGGCAAAGGCGACCTGAAGCTTACCGGTAACCTGGGTAATGTAATGAAGGAAAGTGCCACCACGGCCTTAACCTACCTGCAGTCCAATGCTGAGCGTTATAAAATTGATGCTACACTTTTTGAAAAGAAAAGTATTCATGTACACGTGCCGGAAGGTGCGGTACCAAAAGATGGTCCCAGCGCAGGTATTACCATGATGACCGCCATTGCATCGGCGTTAACAGGAAAACGGGTAAAACCTTTCCTGGCCATGACAGGGGAGATCACTTTACGCGGACAGGTATTGCCGGTTGGTGGTATTAAAGAAAAAATACTGGCGGCAAAACGGGCCGGTTTAAAAGAGATCATCCTTTGCTGGCAGAATGAAAAAGATGTACAGGAAATAGAAGCCGAGTATATTAAAGGCATTAAATTTCATTATGTACGTACCATGGACGAAGTACTGGAACTGGCTTTATTGAAGAAATAAGATAAGGATATACAGATAACGAAAAAGAGCAGCCTGAGCTGCTCTTTTTCGTTTATGTTATTGTAACATTACTGTAGAGTCTTTTAATAAAGGGAGTTTAGCATGGAAATATTTATTGCTGATGATCCGGAATATATTAACGGAACTGAGGCTGTCGTTAAGCATGGAATAATCTTTATCAGAAAAATAAATAGCGTTCAGGTTGGCAAACTCCTTATCTCTTATTTTATCCCGCATTTCCGGGTCCCTGTAACCATGATCCCCGGCAATGATCATTACTTTCGGCCGGCCTGAAGGGGTATGATGGATCAGCGATGCCATAGAGTCTATCAATGTATTGGCATACAGTACTTGCTGAAAATACAGGCTATCCTTCGTTTTACCGGCTTTATGGTCATACATGGAAAGATCCCTGATTGCTCCGTCCTTTGTATAAATAAAAGGGTTATGCGGTAAAATAAGGTGTGTATATACAAATACAGGTTTGGCCGGTTGCTTTTTTAATTCATTAAATGTGTTGGTGATATTGGCAATAGTCTGATTTCTCCGGGGTAATGCCGTTTGCGTTATTTTTTTTCCGATCTCTGCCGGGCTATATAAACGTAGCGATACATTCCACCATATATCTTTATTGATCCTGCCCCAGAGTGTTTCCAGCGTCAGGATATTCTCTATATCAAAATTAAAAAACGGTTCTCTCAGGTTTTTTGTACCCGCAAAATTAAAAATACTGTGATTCACAATATTATAACCGGATGCCGACAGTGCTGCCGGGAAAAAACTTTCCTCAATGGTTTTCTGTGCTTTTAAGGAAATACTGGGTGTATAAAAATAGCCTTCCAGGTCGGCATTTAAATACTGTAAGTTTAAAGTAGAAGCCAGCGAGTGGGGCGTAGCATTGTAATTGCTGGTCGCATGATTGGCTACAAAAAAGCCTTTTTTCAATAATGAAGAATCCAGGGCCGAATTATCAAAGCCGGTATATTTTTTTATACTTTGGGTATTGGCAAACTCATCAAAAATAATAAAGTAAATATCAGGCTTTAGCGAGTCAGGTATGGCTGCAATATTCAATGCAGGCGCTGCTGAACCGTAGGTCAGGTTGTTTTTTTCACTTTTATGGGTTAACAATTGGTAAACTGTTATCTGTAATTCCAGTAAAAGCAAAAACAATAAAACGGCATTTAAATAAGCCGTCATACGTATCTGTTTGTTCTTATTTCTTCTTAATACAATAGCCGATACAACAATAATAACCAGTATTATCGGCAGCAATATGCTGTATGAGCTGATGATGGAAAAAAAAGTATTTGTTCTTACAAAATCATGAAAAGCCCCGAAAAAGAAAAATATGGTCAGCAATACCGAAGCCCAGATAGCCGCCCGGGTATTACGCTTTAATAATAATTTACCCAGGCCAAACAAGGCCAGGCTTAAGCCGGTATAAAGAGCGCCATACTTAAGAATATAAGACCAGGTGATTAACCCAAAATAACTATTACAGCAATGCCAGATAAAGAATATTGGAATTAAAAGAAAATGAAAATTATACCTGGTTAAAAATTTGATCATGCGGGTTACTGGTTATTTCCTTTTCAGTAAAAATAATATTCTTTCGGAATGTGGTACCACCATTTGCTGTTCAACATGAAATAAAGGCTCAAACGCAGCCAGGAAGCCGGCTTCCGTGTAGTGCGGGTAAATATCTTTTTTATGTTGCAGCAGTAATTGTGTTTTGGGGTCCTGTTTGGGTACAAACTCAATTAACAGGTAAGGCGCTACCGGTGCAAAAAAAGCCGCAATTCGTTCCAGCGGAATATTTTTGCCAATGGCCAGGTGGTGTATCACTGCCAGTGCCAGTACCAGGTCAACCTGTAATCTTTTCGAAAAACTGCTGCGCTCCGCATAATTCAGCCCGTTGGCCGGTGAAGGCTGTGACAGGTCAAGTATGAGGGGCTGAATATTTTTTACACCATGCTTTTTAATATGGCGGTATAAATTATTAATGCAATAGGGGTCAAAATCGGCAGCAACCGTATCAATACTTTTAGCGGCAACCATTTTGGAGAACTCTCCTTCATTAGCGCCAAGGTCGGCTGCTGTTTTAATTTGCGGTAAACGGCTTAACCAGCCGTCAATGATCTCCTTCTTTGCTTCCAGGTAACCATTACGCTGCGAGGCTTCCTGGTAATAATGCGACCAGGTACTCTCCAGGTCCGGTATCTGTAATTTATTAATCAGTATCTCCAGGCTGTTGATCAGGCGGTCCAGTTTACCCCTGGTAAATACTTCGGTATTACTGTTGCCTGGTGTGCCTGTTTTTTGTTTGGCCGAAACCTTTGCATGTAAATGTATATGCAGGTAGGTATGGATGGAAAAACGGCTCTTACGGGGTAATAAGCTGGCCGCTATATCCAGCGGAATACCATCCGGCCAGGCCAGCATTAACTGTTGTAAAGGCCTTTTGGTATAATACATTACCAGCAAAGGTGCTACAAAACATTCGCAGAACTGGCGGTAAGCTATCCAGGGCTTTTCTTCATACTTTTCAAAGGACAGGGTATCAATAAATACCAGCTTACCATGGTGCCATTGTATATTGTATGGCGTGGCATCTTTTAATATCAGCCCGAACTGTAAGGCCTGCTTCAATATGCGTAATGTCAGTAATGCGGCATCTTTCAGCATATCAAAACTCCACTCATAAGCATAACTCACAAGGGAAACCTGTTCCGGCTTTAACGTAGTATACCAGTCATTACTGTTCAGCAGGTTATCTGTGAGCTGCTCATGGCTTACAAGCAAACCATCATCAACCAGTTGCCGGTAACAGCCGCTGTTCACAAACAGGTCAAAATGTTCGCGGTAAAACTGGTTTACCTGCCGGTATACTATGCCTTCATGTACATAAACAAAACCCGATGGGTCGCGGTAGGATGCAGGATGTTGGACGCTGGTACTCATTAATCGTTGGTTGGGGTATTATCCTTCTTAGGCTTTTTAAACCTGGAGAAAAAAGCCATGATGTATAGTTTGATGTTCCTGAAAAAAAACACCACGCCCAACGCAGCAGCAGCCAATATCTGTACCAGGTAGCTGCCGCTACCCGGGTCAAGATATAAAAGGTAATTGGTTATCATAAATAACTCAGATTAGTTTTAGGGGTAAGGGTTAACAAGGTTTCATACATCAGCGAAATGGTATTTTCAATATCATCATGATGTAACATTTCCACCGTTGTATGCATATAACGCAAAGGTATTGAAATTAGTACGGACGGGCAGCCGTCGTTACTGTAAGCAAAAGAATCGGTATCCGTACCGGTGCTGCGGCTTAAGGCCCGCCATTGTACCGGTATTTTTTTATCAGCCGCTACCTTCTCCACTATACCCAGCAGTTTATTATGTACGGCCGGTGCATAGGCCAGTGATGGGCCTTTGCCACAATGTACTTCGCCTTCTATATTCTTGTTGATCAGCGGGGTAGTGGTATCGTGGGTTACGTCTGTAACAATAGCGATATTCGGTTTAATACGGCGGGCGATCATTTCCGCACCGCGTAAACCAATCTCTTCCTGTACCGCGTTTACCACGTATAAGCCAAAAGGTAATTTCTTTTTATTCTCTTTTAATAAACGGGCCACTTCAGCTATCATAAACCCGCCTACACGGTTATCAAATGCACGGCCTACATAATTACCATTGGCCAGTTCGTCAAAACCGTCCTGGTAAGTAACCACGGCTCCTACATGTATACCCAGTTCTTCCACTTCTTTGCGGTTGCGGGCACCACAGTCCAGCCATAAATTATCGGTACGTGGCTGTGCTTCCTTCTGGTCAGGCGTGGCATAACGGGTATGTATAGCCGGCCATCCAAATACAGCTTTTACCGGTCCTTTTTTGCCATGTATCAATACACGCGATGCAGGTGCAGTCTGGTGGTCCACACCGCCATTTCTTTTCAGGTAAATCAATCCTTCGGCAGTAACATAATTCACAAACCAGCTGATCTCATCGGCATGGGCCTCAATCACCACTTTAAACTCATGCTCAGGATTAATAACGGCCACAGCAGTACCATAAGGATCTACATAATGTGTATCTGCATAAGGTTTTATATACTCCAGCCATAACTTCTGGCCCCAGGTTTCAAACCCTACCGGTGATGCATTATTAATATAATTCTTAAAAAAAGCGAATGACTTTTCGGTAATGATCTTTGTCTTTTTAGGTTTTGCTGCTTTTGCCATGATCTGATTATATGTTTTAATTTTTTTGGCGTTCCCCGGTAACAACCAAGGCGGCTCTTTTTTCGCCGGCTACTTCAATACGGGGCGGGCTTTCCGCTGCAAGCCCTGACGCTGTTTTCAAAAGTAAGTAATCTTGTATGAATTATTGAATCTTGAATGATGAGTGACCAATGTTACCGTATAATACAATAATTGTTCTTCAATCACCTCATCAGCGAAAATCTGCGTATTCATCTGCAGGATCTGCGGGTAAAATAAACAGATGTTCAAATTTGAATAGCCTTTACCGGCTAAGTCCCTTTAAAAACTCCATCGTATCGGCGCCATCCGCATAATTACTGATGCCGGGTTGCTGCGACTGTCCAAAGGGTATATAGCCGTCACCAACAATACATTGTATAGTGGTATCGGCTTCCAGGGTTTGGGCCAGTTCTGCTTTATCGGTATAAAAACTATAATTCAGCTGGGCAATGGGCGAAAAATGATTTTCGTTCTCTACCAGCAACAAGGATGGGTTGCTCATATAGAACTGTTTATTCAATATATAAATGGCCAGGTTATAATCGTAATTGTTCTTATACTTATGGTGATCGGCCAGGTCATTATATTTATCAAAAGCCCTTAGCAGGGGAATAAAATCGTATTCCTGCGGCACATATATATGGGTAACATTGCGGCAGCCCAGGCCAAAATACAGGTACACATCATCGGCCAGGCGGGTCAGCTCATCCACGGTTTCCTTACCGGTAAGCAGGGCAACGGAAGTACGGTTACGGCGTATAAGGTTAGGGTACTTACCAAAATAATAATCAAAATACCCGGCAGAATTGTTGCTGCCGGTAGCTATATAGGCATCACAATGTTTCAGCATATCGGCAAAGGAAATATAACCTGCCACAGCGGGATTAATATGTATCAATTGAGCCACCAGGTGTTTGATCAGTACATCATCCTTAGAGGAAGCTTTTATAATAGCCCTGTGACCACTGACAAATACACATAAAAGATCGTGAAAGCCTACCAGCGGAATATTGCCGGCCATAACAATGCCCACATTTTTGGGGTTTTCAATAGCCTGTTCGCTGATCCCGTAACTACGGGTCCATTCTTCCAAAGCCCCCGGCTGTAAAAAACTGTGGGCAATCTGGTGGGCAGCCCTGTTTATAAATGCTTCCGTAAACCAGCCGTTCTGTAGCTGTGCTTTATACACGGCTTCCTGCCAGGCTTCATTATTTTCCGAGATATATTGTCCTAAACTTACTAAAGCCTGTATTCGTTCTTGTAAAATCATTACCAAAGGTTTACTTTTGCATTTCGTTGAGCGTAATTTTGCAAAAGTAAGTTCAACCGTTTAATTAGTTCAAATTATGGCAATTAAGATTACTGATGAGTGTATAAATTGTGGAGCCTGCGAGCCGGAATGTCCCAATAACGCTATTTATGAAGGTGGGGTGGAATGGGCCGTGGCCGATGGTACGGGTGTAACCGGTATGTTTACCTTAATGGATGGTTCACAGGTAGATGCGCATACAAAAAATGACCCTATAAGCGTAGATGTATACTTTATTTCCCCTAATAAATGTACCGAATGCCAGGGCTTTCATGAGGAGCCCCAATGTGCGGCGGTTTGCCCGGTAGATTGTTGTGTACCGGATGAAATGTACCAGGAAACCGTAGCCGAATTGCTGGAAAAGAAAGAAAAACTGCACGTATAACAGGCTTATTGCCTGTGCCCGGATGTGCATAAAATTTTTAGGAAACAGGTATTATATATAGTAACTTGTACTCAACATTCAACACTATCTTGAATGTAAACAACTTCGGTTGTTATTAAGCAGGCGGGTGATATTTCCCGTCGTAAAAAGGTGAAGTACCATACCGGTCTTCACCTTTATTATTTTAAGTCCGTTCCATATTGCCAAAAACAGGTTAAATTAAACATTCTATGCTGTTTTCTGCAATACAAATACCCTGCATACGTTAGTCTCAGCAGGTTTAACGGTATATAAATGCGTTCACCTACATTTTATTTTATGTTACCCTTTTTTTCAATAATATTTGTGTTATTAAATTAGGCAAAGAATATGAAGAAAAATATAGCCCTGGTTACCGGGGGCTTTTCCGGCGAAGCTGTCATTTCCTACAAAACGGCTGCCACCATTGAGAATAACCTGGACAAAAGCTTATATAATGTTTACAAAATAGATCTTACCAAAAACGGCTGGTTTTATGAAGTGGCCGATGGCCGTAAGGTTACGGTTAATAAAAACGACTTTTCTTTGCAATTAGATGGCCAGCAGGTAAAATTTGATGCGGTTTTTATTGCCATGCACGGCACACCCGGCGAAGACGGGAAACTGCAGGGCTATTTTGATATGCTCAAAATACCTTACACCAGCTGTGATGCCACTACTTCGGCCATCACTTTTAATAAACGGTTCACCGTGGCGGTGGCTAAAATGGCGGGCATTGCCGTAGCCGAATCGGTACACCTGTATAGAAACAACGCTTATAACTGCGAGGCTATTTTACAGCAACTCACACTACCCGTGTTTGTAAAACCGGCTAATGGCGGTTCCAGCATTGGTATGAGTAAAGTATCCCAGCCCGGCGACCTGCAGGCGGCTATTGATAAGGCTTTTAATGAGGACGACCAAGTGCTGGTAGAGCAGATGATCACCGGGCGCGAGTTTACCGTAGGCGTATTTAAAACAGAAGGTAATATTATTGTACTGCCGCTTACCGAAGTAAAGGCGCACGACAGCAAAGACTTTTTCGATTTTGAAGCCAAGTATGAAGGCAAATCAACCGAAATTACACCCGCACAGGTAGATGAAAGTATTGCCAATAAAGTAAGAGAGGCTGCACAAAAAATTTATGCGGTGTTCAACTGCCGTGGTGTTATACGTATTGACTTTATTTACCACGAGGCCAGCGGGCAACCGCATATGCTGGAAATAAATACCATTCCCGGCCAGAGCGAAGCCAGTATTGTACCACAACAGGTAAAAGAAATGGGCTGGAGTTTAAAGGAGTTTTATGCTAAATTAGTGAATGAATGTTTCGCATAAACCGGCTGGTAAAAAACTGTAAATAGGCCTGGTCTCAATTATTATTAAACATAAATAAGTACATGTTTAAATTTATCACTACCCGTCCTTTGTGGGTAAACATTTTAGCAGGTATAGCACTCATGGTGATTATATTTTTCCTGTTTGTATTATCCTTGCAATGGCTCACCAATCATAACGAATCCTCAACAGTACCCTATGTAATGGGAAAAAGTTATGATGAGGCGGAAAAAATATTAAACAAAGCCGGTTTTGAAGTGGTGATACAGGACTCCGTATACACCGATACCACCAAACCGCTCACCGTATTAAAACAGGTGCCGGAAGGCGATGAGCTGGTAAAAAACAACCGTACGGTTTACTTAACCATTAACAGGGCGGTAGCCCCGCCGGTTGAAATGCCGAATATTGTGGGGTATAGTTTTCGCAGTGCCGAAATGGCTTTAAAAACGGCGGGCTTAAAAGTGGGGGATACTATTTTTAAACCCGACTTTGCCCGTAACTCTGTACTGGAACAGCTTTTTAATGGCACTGCTATTAAACAGGGTACTAAAATTCCGATGGGTAGCCGTATTGATCTGGTGCTGGGTAATGGTATAGGTGACAGGGAATTTATTGTGCCGCAATTGATCGGTAAAACCTATTGCGATGCACTGGCAGAATTAGAAGCCAACGGCCTTGGGCTTGGCGTGGTGATTGCCGACGGTATAAGTGATACCTGTAATGCTTATATTTACTGGCAAAGTCCTGAGCGGTACGATGAGGATAAAAAATTCCGCCGCATTCGTTCCGGACAATTAATGGATATTAAATTACAAACCGAAAGACCGGCCATTGATTCGGCAAAAGCCATCATGCCACCGGTACCGGCAGACGAATAAAAAAAACATAGTTATGCAAACAATTACCATAGACGAATTAAAGGCACGTTTAGATGCCGGCGAAACAGTAAACATTGTAGATGTGCGTGAGCCACACGAACACGCGGAATTTAATATTGGCGGCGTACTGGTGCCCTTGGGCCAGGTGCGTGATATGCAGGTAGATGAGCTGGAGGCGTTTAAAGACCAGGAGCTCATTGTGTATTGCCGCAGTGGTAACCGGAGTGGCCAGGCCTGTATGGTGCTTGACTCCCTGGGTTTTGAAAATACCAAGAACCTGGTTGGCGGTATGTTAGCCTGGCAGGAAAAGTTTGGTGGTTAAAATTTTTAAAGGCCCTCGCAAGGGCCTTTTTTTATACTTGCTAAAGGGTTGCAGTCTCTTGCTGAAAGGGGCCATCTTTCAGCGTTTGGTTCACTAACCAACAGAAGCTATTTTTATATGAGAAAAATTGTACTGCCATTGCTCATGAGCATTTACTTGTGCTTTCTTCTTACTGCTGATATAAATGCTCAGGATAAAACCGATCCTGTATATTATGGTAATATAAATTGGGTAAAAACCAATAATGATATTATCAGGTATAGTCAGACGGATATTCAAAAAGGAGGAAATAAAAAAGCGGATTCCGTTTCTTTAAAAGTGTTAGGTTCATTAGATGAACATCAAAATTTAATTAGTTCTCCATTCGACGCTATGGCTTTTGAATCCTTTCATGGCATTGAAGAAAAAAAGTATGCGATAAAAGATATTTCAGCGACAAGCTTACAGGAAGTCATGCAGGTGATACCAGAGAATGGTACAGTCTATGTCCGGTATCAAAAAGTTACAGTATTATTAGATCGTGTTATTATCTCCCTGCGTGTTTATTTTAAAGACTCTGTTGATGTAGCTACACAAAAAAAGGAGGTTGCTGCCTTTGCAAAACTTCAATATACCGATTCAGTCAGGTATTATACTAAGGAAGAAGAAGAAAAACTTTATTTGGAAGCGGGTGGCGATGAAAGCTGGAAGTCAGTACTTGATGTTAGTCCTTTTCCTGCAGTTGCAGAGGTTTTTATAAAGCTGCAGTATATAAATGAAAAAGATATTCCTGTAATAGTAAAAACAATAGAACAATCTAAATTGGTCTCATCAGTTGAATATCCCAGGGCAATGAAGTATAACCAGATAACTCAAATAAATCAACTATACCAGGTTCCTTTTATTCTTAAAATTCAATATGATTAATGTAAATGTACCGGAGAATATTGTTTAATAGACACGGTTCGTGTCACACGAACCAAGGCCGGTGAGTAGCATTACCGAACGTACAAGTGTGCGACGCAACAACAGCCAAATCAGGGGAGGGACGATGGTAACAAAAAACAAAGCCCCTCTTTGCAGAAGGGCTTTATCATTACTAAAAATATTTTACAGGCTAATATTTACGCCAATCATAAAATTGGTGCCTGCCATCGGGTAATAACCATTATCTGCTCCTACGGTACCATCTAAGCGATACGCATAGTTCCAGCCATTGGGCTCGTATTTTTTATTCAATACATTATTTACCTGGCCAATAATATACCATTGTTTAAAGAACTTATTTTTTAAGGTTAATATGGCTCTTATATCCTGCGTATAAAAATCATTCAAAGAACGGGTTTTATTCTGGGTATTATCCAGGTACTGTTTGCCCACATACTTACCCAGTAAGCTGAACTCCAGGTTTTTTGCCGGTAAAAAATTAAGATCATAGCCGGCGATCACGGCAGGCGAAAAGGCAATACTGGTATTTTCATGGGCTATACCAAAATAACCTAACTTGTTCCAGTCCGCATCATAATCTTCTACATACTCGGTAAATGCTTTTATTTTATTACGGCTGAAAGTGGCATTAGCATTGATATTGGCCCAGGTACTAAAAATATAACCGGCCTGCAGTTCAATACCTGTACGGTAGCTGTCCGGCACATTAATGCGGGTAGCTGCACCAACATCATTGATCTGGCCGGTAAGTACCAGCTGGTTTTTATACAACATATAATACAGGTTGGCGGCGGCATAAAACTTATCGGTACGTTTTTCTACACCGGCTTCAAAATCGTGTAACTGCTCATGTTTTGGCTGGCTGAGCACACCGGCCTCAAAATCATCCCGGTTGGGTTCTTTATTGGCAGCTGCATAACTAACAAAGGCGTTCCAGCCATTTACTAAATAGTTGATACCTATTTTGGGGTTCACAAAATTGAACTTACGTTTAACCTGCAATGTTGGGTTGTCCTCAAATCCCTTCATCTGGTGTTGTACATAACGGTACTGTATATCCGTAAATAAACTCCAGGCATTGGTAAAGGAGTACTGCCATTTGGCAAAGCCGTTGATATCGGTTTTATTAGCCGGGTTATTATAATAAATATACCCGTTGTCAAAACCATACTTCGCCCATATTACTTTACCAATATGGTCGCCGGTATAACGGCTCCAGCCGCCACCCAGCGTTATCTCGTGTTTCTCCTGTTTATACCGGATCGAAAATATCTGGCCGTAAAAGTAATTATCCAGCCATTTCTGGCGTACCAGGTCGGTGCTGGTAATAGTGGTATCGCCTAATACTACATCAGGTACACGGTACTCGCTTAAAAGCTGTTCGCCCTTATAATTCTCATAATAACCCTTGCCACGGGTTAAAAAGAAAGCCGTATTCAGGTGCCAGCGGCTGTTTACCTGGTGGTCCAGGAAAAGCTGGTAATGGGTCTGGTTATAATTATCCGTTTCATTATCATAAGGCTCACCGGGTTTATCTGTACCGGCGGGGTTATAGGTCCGGTCATTCTTTAACCTGCTGGCCGAAATGCCGTTCCAGGCCTGGTAGGTTTTTTCTTTACCCGAAAAAACATTCAGGCGCAGGGTAGTGCGTTCCCTTAAATAAGCGCCGGATAAATAAAACGCCTGTAAATCGCTGCTGGCACGGTCAATATAACCGTCACTGGCAATACGGCTTAAACGGGCATCCAGGGTAAAAGCATTATTGATCAGGCCGCTTCCTACCTTAACGGTATTTTTCCAGGTGTTAAAGGAGCCGTAACTATTGTTCAGCTCGGCATATGGCTTTTCGTTCACTTCATTGGTGGATAAACTAACGGTAGCGCCAAAAGCACCGGTTCCGTTGGAGGAAGTACCCACACCACGCTGTATCTGTATGGAGTTCACCGATGAGGTAAAATCGGGCAGGTTCACAAAAAATGTTCCCTGGCTCTCCGCATCGTTGTAAGGAATACCATTCAGCGTAATATTAATACGGGTAGCATCTGTACCCCGTATACGCAGGCCGGTATAACCAATGCCCGTACCGGCATCCGAACTTACCACTACCGATGGGGTACGGTTCAGTACAAAAGGAATGTCCTGCCCCTGGTTCAGCTTCTGGATGGCCGCTTTGTTTAAATTGGTCTTTGTAAAAGGTGTTTTTTCGCCGGCGCGGATCGCTTTTACTTCAATGGGCGATAACTGGTAAAAGCTGTCGGCAACGGCAGTAGTTTGTTGGGCATGTAAAATGCCAGCTACTCCTAAGTAGCTGAGAGTCAATAAAATCCTCTTCATTTTTTTTAATGAGTTTTGTTTTAAAAAATAATGAGAGGGAAATGCTGTAGTAGAAAGGAAATAGAAATAGTCAACCATCCTTCCCTGCGCAGGCATTACCCTGATCAGGTTTGCGGGTTTAATCTCAGCCGGTTGTTTTTAGGCAACAAGCACCCCGGGAAACACTGTAAAAATGCCCTTAAACGGTGCACCATTTAAAAGCGGCACCAAAGATAGCAGAATATTTTTACATTTTTTGTAACATTCTGTTCTCCCTTATCGTAATACCCTATATAACTACTTAACTTTTTTAAAATAAAACGAGTATGAAACCCATCACTATTGCTTTAATTGCCCTCACTTTATTGTGCAGTAACCTTTTATCCGCACAAAAAGTAATTACCGATAACAATGCCAATGCGCAGAAAAGAACCCTGTCCGGAAGCTTTTCGGCCATCAGCGTATCCAGCGGTGTTGCGGCTTATTTAACCGAGGGTAATGAAGAAGCAGTAGCGGTAAGCGCTGTTGACGATGAATTCCGCGACCGGATCATTACTGAAGTAAAGAACGGCACCTTACATATTTACTACAAACAGGATGAAAATAAAAAATGGATCAAAGGCGATAAAAGATTAAAAGCCTATGTGTCCTATAAAAGCTTAAAAAACATCCGTATTTCATCCGGGGCTTCCGTTACTTCCAATGAATATATCAATGCCGACAAATTAAATATGGACTTATCTTCGGGGGCCGTTTTCAATGGTTCAATAAAAGCGGATAAGGCTGTCATCAGTCAGAACAGTGGTGCAGTAGCCAATGTGGCGGGTAATGTGCAACAACTGGAGGTAAGCTCCAGCAGCGGTGCAAAATTTAAAGGAAAGAATTTGCAAACTGTAGCCTGTGAGGCTTCGGCCAGCAGTGGCGGCCATGTAGAGGTAAGTTGCTCCGAATCGTTAAATGCCGATGCCAGCAGCGGGGGAAAAATAGCTTTTAACAGTAATAACAATGCCATCCACGTTAAAAAAATAAAAAGCAGCGGTGGCTCCATTGTAAACAGTAAATAATTTAACAAACAGAGGATTCATGAAACGGATAAACTTTCTTATTGCTTTTTTAATCACTGCCGTTATTGCCCAGGCGCAGAAGATATACGATGCCAATGCCACCTTACGTACGGTAGGCGATTTTAAGGCCATTTCTATCAGCAACGCTTTCAGTGTGTACATTTCGCAAAGCAATGAAACCGCGCTGGCGGTAAGCGCCGAAAATAAAAACGATATTAAAAACATTGTGACCGAAGTAGAGGATGGTGTTTTAAAAATTAAATACGATGAAAGAGGCAGCTGGCGTGGTGATAAAAAACTGAAGGCCTATATTTCTTTCAAAGACCTGAACAGGATCATCATGAAAGGCGCTACCGACCTGTATATTGTTACGCCTGTTAACCTGCCGTCCCTGCAGGTGGATGCTTCGGGAGCCAGCAACTTTAAAACGCTTACCGGGGTATTAAATATTGACGAAATGGTGATTAAATCCCAGGGAGCATCCGATATACAGTTAAAAGGTAAGGTAAACAAACTGGTCATTGATGCCAGTGGTGCCAGCGATATTAAATCCTATGCCCTGGTGGCCAATAACTGCGATATCAAGGCCAGCGGTGCCAGCGATATTAAACTAACGGTAAATGGCGAATTAACGGTTAATGCCAGCGGCGCCAGCGATATCCGTTATAAAGGCTCAGCTACGGTAAGTGATATTAAATCCACCGGCGCCAGCTCGGTAAGTAAAGTAAATGATTAAAATAGCTGTATAATTAAGGTGAATTCCTAACCGGGGCTGAAGCAATTCAACCCCGGTTTTTTATGACAGATCCTTCATTTTGAAAATATACCCATGAATATTTTTCAATTAGTTTGGCTGGTAATATAAATCCCCTTAATTTTGCACCCTCATCGCGAGGTAGAGCAGCGGTAGCTCGTTGGGCTCATAACCCAAAGGTCGGGAGTTCGATCCTCCCCCTCGCAACAAAAGAAAAAGTTGGCCTTTTGAGCCAACTTTTTTTATAGGTGTATGTGAGTCCAGGTCTTTTAAGCAAATTCCAGCTCCTTATTTTTAATCTTCAGGTTTACGGCCGATACCCTGATCTGTTGTAATACCGCAGAAAGTTCCTTGATCCTTTCGGCAGATAACTGGCTGTACAGTTTTATCTCGTTCAAAAAATATACATTGGCATTAATGATCTCCCTGGCCGTTCTGCCCGAAAAAACATTCACAAACAAATGCACAATGCCTTTTACTATCTGGTTATCGCTGTCACCGGCATAATAAATCTTACCGTCCACATACTTGGCTTCCAGCCATATTTTCGACTTGGTGGCTTTTACCAGGTTCTCGTCCGTTTTCTTAATGGAATAAGCAGCAGTATCTTTTTTACCAAAATGGGCCAGGTGACGGAAGTAATTGAATTTGCTCTTCATACCATCAATAATGGACTCAAACTCTTCAATAATTTTGTCCTGTACTTTGTTCAAATTCATAATACAAATTTTTCAGTTTATTAAAGTGGTTACCCGGCGTTCTTCATAGTGGTTATCACATGTTGTATGTGTACACATCATGCCAATAACACAAAATTATCCCGGTGCGGTTTTCAGCAGCAGTCCCTGCATTTTATACAGCCGATTATGTAATAAAATGGAGTTATTCTGTAATATGTTCTTCCTGCGGGTAATTGCGTGCAGGGGTTAAAAAAGTCCTACATTGCGCCCTGTTAGCATAAAAAACAAAATAGTATAATGGCGGGCTGTCATAAAGGTCCCGCCAGCATATAAATGAATGAAGCATTTCCCGGTAATAAAAAACTCCTGTTTACGGACGGCTGCAAAGGCCGGGGGCTATGAACTTATGGTGCCGCTATCAGCTGTAGTTCCGGCTGCTGCGGGCTTCGCTGTCGCTCCGGCCCCGGTAAAACCGTGGCTGCCCCTGCGCATCCGGCAGCCCTTCAGCAACAGTACTTCGTATCGGCTCAGGGCAATCGTAAAAATGATGCTCTTTTTATTATTGGGTATCATCGCCATCAACCATTTGCAGGCACAAACCGATACCAGTAAAACCTTACATAAAATAACCGTATCAGCTTTAAAATACAAAAACCCATACCGTTCTGCGGTTCCCACGCAGTTACTGCAAAAAAATATATTACAACAGCTAAATGCCCCCACCATTGGTGATGCAGCCAACTATTTCTCCGGTGTATTGGTTAAAGATTATGGCGGGGTTGGGGGATTAAAAACAGTATCGGTCCGCAGCCTGGGAGCTGCCCATACCGGCATTGCCTACGATGGCATTGCTGTTTCCGATGTACAGGCCGGGCAAATTGATATGTCCCGTTTCTCCAGTTCTTTTGTGCAGACGCTGTTACTGGAGATAGGTTTGCCTCAACAGCTTTTACAGCCTGCCCGTTTGCAGGGTTCAGCTGCCTTATTATCTGTTAATACGCCTTTTAACTATCCTGCTGCCGCAACACAAACCAAATGGCAGGCAGGGCTCCACGCCGGCTCTTTCGGCTTATGGCAGCCCTTTGCCGGGGTACAATTGCCGGTGTCAAAACGAACTACCCTTGGTGTCAATGCCGAAGCTTTCTTTTCAAAGGGCAACTATCCCTACCAGGAGCGTAACGGCAATATTGTGGAAGATCATAAACGGGTAAACAGCGATATTCAATCGGTACAGGCCGAACTGAACCTGAGAACCATCTTTAAAGACAGCGCCAGCTTACAGCTAAAAAGCTGGGGTTATCATTCGGAAAGAGGATTGCCCGGCGCCGTTATATTTTACAATAACCGTTCGGTGCAACGGCTGTGGAATAAAGACTTTTTCCTGCAGGCAAAATATACCAGGGCCCTGGCCCCGCATACAGACCTGTTGCTGGCGGCTAAATACAATTATGCCTATACCCGGTATATTGATCCTGCTTTTTTAAATAATACCGGCGGGCTCGATAACCGGTACACCCAGCAGGAGGGGTACTTTAGTGCAGCTATTCAGCGCAGCTTGTTGTCATGCCTGTCAATGTCACTGGCATCAGATATAGCATATACCGGTTTAACGGCCAACAGTAACGTAAAAGGTAAGCCCGAAAGGTTATCCTTATGGAATGCGCTTAGCGTAAAATATGCGCAAAACCTGTGGCAGGTGAACGGCACTTTATTGTGGCAGCATTTTAACGATAAAACCCGGCATCAGCCATCGGCGGGTACTACCGGTAAAATAACCCCCGGTATCAGTACTACCTGGCAATGGGCTGCTGAAAGTCCTTTTATGCTGCGTTTCTTTTACAAGCACATATTCCGCATGCCTACTTTTAACGACCTGTATTACAATTTTATCGGCTCCCGTAATTTGCTGCCCGAGCTGGCAAAGCAATATAACGCGGGCATCAGTTATTCCAAAGGCCTTACGGGTTTTGTTCAGCAACTGAATATCAGTGCCGATGGTTATATCAACACCATTCATGATAAAATAGTGGCCATGCCTTCGCAAAATATGTTTGTATGGGCTATGATGAATGTAGGTAAAGTGCGTATTACGGGTATCGATATTAATACCGATGTACAGGGTAAATGGAAAGAGCATTTTAGCTGGATGTTACGCCTGGCCTATACCTGGCAAAAAGCATTGGATATTACCAGCCGGGCCGAAAGCAGTTATAAAAACTTTATACCCTATACACCGGAGCATTCGGGGTCTGGTATATTTTCTTTGTCCTGGAAAAAATGGACAGCCGGGTATAACCTGCTTTTTTCGGGCACCCGCTATACCCAGAAAGAAAATCATCCTACCAATGAGTTGAACGGTTGGGGTATTCACGATATTTTTGTGGCCCGGACGCTCAGCTATAAGCAGTATGACCTGCAGCTGAGGACCGGTGTAAACAATTTAACCAGCCGTGCATATGATATTGTAAATAGCTATCCTATGCCGGGACGTAATGTTAAGATCAGCCTGTTGGTGAATAACCTGTAAAACACAAGCAAATATTAAAAACAAATAATAAACAAACATAGATGAAAACAAGAACACTGAAGCTCCTGGTTGCAGCCCTTTCCGGCAGTTTACTATTCGCGTCCTGCCAAAAAGAAGATGATCCGGTAGTAGTAACCCCTGAAACACCGGCTGATGGCTTATTCGTTTTAAATGAAGGCACTTTTTTTGCCAACAATACCACACTCACCTATTACGATGCCGCCACCAAAACGGCAACCACCGATTTTTACCGTAATAAAAACGGCCATGGCCTGGGCGATACCGGCAACGACTTTATTAAATACGGTACCAAATTCTACTTTGTAGTAAATGTGTCCAGTTATGTGCAGGTAACCAACAGTGAAGGGGTTGATGTTAAAAAGATCGATTTCCTGGGTGATGGTGGTGTAAAAAGAGAACCACGTTATATAGTACCCTATAAAAATAAAGTATTGGTAAGCTCATATGATGGCACAGTAGCCGTGATTGATACTGCTTCTTTAACCATTGATAAATTTATAACAGTAGGTAGTAATCCTGAGCAGATTGCTGTGGCCGGCGATAAACTATTTGTTGCCAATTCCGGGGGATTTAGTTACCCTGTTTTTGACTCTACCGTTTCGGTAGTAGACCTGGCTTCTTATACCGAAGTACATAAAGTGAAAGTGGGTAAAAACCCCGGGGCTATTGTGGCCGATAATGCAGGCAATGTATATGTTGCCTGTACCGGTAATTACAGTGATATAGGTCCTACATTGGTTAAAATAAATGCATTCACACATGCTATTCTTAAAACAGTTGACCTTCCTGTTGGGAAAATGCGTTTTAATAATGGACTTATATATGCAACACCTGGGTATCTGGGCGATGGAAAGGTAAAAACAATTAACCCAAACACCCTGACAGTAGCTAGTGCTAATTTTATTACTGATGGTACCAGTGTTACCTCACCGTATGGTATTGACATTGATACTCAAAATGGCGATATATATATAACAGATAATAAAAACAGTATGTCATCAGGTGAGGTGTTTTGTTTCGATAATACAGGGAAAAAGAAATTTTCATTTGCTACAACCCCCGGATTAAATCCTAATAAAGTAGTAATTATAAGAAAGTAAAAAGTACTTCTTAATAGTTACTTGGTTATAATAAGATGGGCGGCCTTAAGGCCGCCCATCTTATTAACGCACAGTTATTTAAGCAGGGTATAAAAAAATCCGGCTTGGCCTGAATTATATTGGTACGGTTTTTTCATTAAGGGTAGTAACAAGATCTTAGGACTAAAACCAAATTCTATAATCAATAAATTT
Organism: Terrimonas rubra; assembly: GCF_042686025.1. Taxonomy (NCBI): domain Bacteria; kingdom Pseudomonadati; phylum Bacteroidota; class Chitinophagia; order Chitinophagales; family Chitinophagaceae; genus Terrimonas; species Terrimonas rubra. The sequence continues at coordinate 2,624,235 of NZ_JBHUOZ010000003.1, read as the reverse complement.
CAGGTTATGAAAAAAGAAAGCCCATCCGAAGATATGTCAACATTGGTGTCATGCATGAACAATGCCACCCGTAAGGGGTTTAAAGCAGATTTTCGTGTAACCGAAAATGGCCTGGAGTCTTCCTCCAATGATAAAGTGTTTCAACCTGCTGATGTATGCATTGAAAACTTTTATCGTTTTGAAGGCGAGAGTGACCCGGCCGATAGCACTATCCTGTATTTAATAAAAACCAATACCGGTTTAAAAGGCGTTTTGCTGGATGCCTATGGCGCCTATGCCGATGACAATGTGAGTGCATTTATCCAGAATGTTGAATGCATTGTAAAAAAAGAACCTACCAAATTAAGAAAATCGAAAGCAAGGTTGCGTCGCAAAAAAATTGCAGCCGTAGCCATAGCAGCTTCTATTATTGGCGGTACTTTTTATTACCTCATCAGGAACAGTAAAAAAAGAAAACTACAGTTCGCCTGTTAAGTTTTTCAGGGATAAAACATAAAGAATATTTTATAGGTATTTTTTATGCGCTAACTAACAAAAGCACCGATATAAAAGAGGGACCTAAGTAATTAGGTCCCTCTTGCTGTTAACAGCCTGTATACAATCACTGTTACGGCAAACAATAAACTACCCTGGTGTAAAGCTGTCTGGCACAAAGCAGCCGATTTTAAAGGTTGTTTACCTATGCCTGGTTTGGGCCCGGCCCTGTCACCATGCTAACCAAACCAGGGTAGTGCTGTTTGAAATTATATTTGTGATGAGTGTTCTTTATAACAGACCACTATTGTATTAATTGAACAGTTGCAGCAGATAAGGGCAATAAAAAAAGGAGCTTCTGTAGAAACTCCTTTTAAAGTGGGTATGTGTTTGTGAAATGCTCCCGGAAATTGTTGAAGGGGTTCAAAGGCTTACTACAGCCTTTAATTAACCAGCCTTTTACGCTGCTGGTGCAGTAACTGGTATAACAGGGCGCCTACAAAAGGCACTGAAATCACCAGGATCTGCCAGAATCTTTTTTGATAAGTAAATAAGTCTTTGGTTCCGCTTACAAGTACGATCATCCATACCCAGTAAATGGCAGCAAGTACAAGGGCCACGGTTAGCAGGGGATAATTAAAAAGGGCTTCGTCCGGTTTAATTAAAAAGCTAAGCATGCCTGTAAATAAAGCTATTATTGCTACCACAAACGGAGGAATGTTTACTATTTTCATAACCTATTGTTTTAGTGGTTAAAAAATTGCCCGTATTAGTTTCACAAGCTTTAAATGTATATTTTATAGTATGCAAAACCGTACCAAAAAACTGGCCTCCCTTTAATTTATGATTTATTTTAAGCCGGTCAAAAGCCGGTAAAATGTAGGGAATAAAGAATATTTTTTTGTTTATTGGCGGTCTGCTGTATCTTAATACAAAAAAAGCATGTTGCGTAATGTATTATTGGTAATACTGTCTCTTATTTATTTTCAATCAATTGCACAACAGTTCGGGGGGCACCCGGCCTCCACCAAATGGCAACAGCTGAACAGCGATACTGCCAGGGTGATTTTTAAACAGGGAAACGATAGCCTGGCCCGAGATGTGGCCGCGATCGTACATACCCTGGCAGCACAACATCCTTACAGTTTAGGAAACAAGCTTAAAAAAATAAATATCGTATTACAACCCAATACTACCATTGCAAACGGGTATGTAGGCTTGGGGCCTTTCCGCAGCGAGTTTTATATGACACCGGCCGTCAACTCCTTTCAGCAGGGCAGCACACCCTGGCATAAACAACTGGCCATACATGAGTACCGGCATGTGCAGCAGTTCAATAATTTTAATAACGGCCTTAGTAAGGTAGCCGGCATCCTGTTTGGACAGGAGGGCTATGCACTGGCTATTAATGCCTCGGTACCGGATTGGTTTTATGAAGGCGATGCGGTATATGGCGAAACTTTTTTAACACAACAGGGCCGCGGGCGTTTACCCCTGTTTAATAATATGTTCCCCGCTTTATGGCAGGCCGGGAAAAACTATTCCTGGATGAAGCTGCGCAACGGCTCATTAAAAGATTATGTACCTACCCATTATCACCTGGGCTATTTACTGGTAAATTATGGAAGAGAAACCTATGGCAATGATATATGGACAAAAGTAACCCGTGATGCCAGTGCTTTTAAAGGCTTGTTCTATCCCATGCAAAAAGCGGTAAAACGGCATACCGGTAAAACCTATAAAGCTTTTTATACCGAAGCCTTTGAGCATTACCGGCAGCAAACAAAAGCCACAGCAACCGGTCAGTTTATACTACCCGTAAATAAAAAAGTGGTCACACATTATAAATACCCATACCTGTTGGGTGGCGATAGCCTGCTTTACCTGCAATCTGCTTACAACCAGCGGGAGGCTTTAATGATCAAAGAGGGAGATCACACCACACGCCTGCGTTTCCTGGATATAAGGGACGATGACCAGTTTAATTATAACAATGGCAAAGTAGTGTACAGTGCTTATGAAAACAATGCCCGCTGGCGCTGGCACGATTACAGCGTGATCAAGGTACTGGATATTGCCACCAATAAACAGGTAACCATCGGTAAAAAAACAAAATACTTCAGGCCCGATATAACGGCTGACGGCAGCAAAATTGTAGCTACCCATGTGGCAGTGAACGGGCAAACGGCTTTGCATGTATTAGATGCGGTCAATGGTGGTCTTATCAGGGAGTTAAAGGACAAAGATATCAGCTATTACGCCGATCCCCGCTTTATGGATGCGGCCAATATTGTTTTTGCAGCCCGTTACAACAATGGTACCATGGCACTGGTAAAAGTAAATATCAGTGATGGTAGTTTTATAAGGCTTACACCGGCCACCCATAAAGTAGTGGGCAACCCCTATGTGCAAAACGATTCACTCTACTTTACAGCCGGGTATGATGGTGGTGATCATGCATACATGTTATCACTTACCAATAATAACCTGTACAAAATAGCTGCCTCTGCCCAGGGTAATTATAACCTGCATGCCGGCCAGAATAAAATAGCCTGGAGTAGTTTTAGTGCAGAAGGATTTAATATTGAGCAGCAGGATATTAGCAGCAAACAATGGCTGCCGGTGGATATAAGCAGTTTAACTGCGGATACCGTTCCGGTACCTTTAGCATGGCCGGGTACGGCAGGTAGTGATAATGTTACTACTTATCCAAAACACAAACACCTGGTGAATGCACATAGCTGGCGGCCTTATTATGAAGATCCCCTGCTTACCTATTCGCTCTACAGCGAAAATATATTGAACACCTTGCAGTCCGAACTGTTTTACCAGTATAATGAGAACGACCGTACCCATTCTACCGGTATCAACCTGGCTTATGGCGGCTGGTATCCGCAAATTACGGGCGGGGCGCAATATACTTTTAACCGCTGGGCGCAGGCCCAGAACCGGCGTAAAGAGTGGAACCAGCTGGATATAGGGCTGGGCTTTAATATCCCTTTAAGCTGGGTAAGCGGCACTACCATTAAAAACTTTAACTGGGGCGTACGTTACCAGTATCGTAACGATTTTAATACCGGTTTTTATAAGGACACATTCACCACGGTACAATTCAGTTACCTCATACACCAGTTATCCTGGAGCCAGTATATTCAAACAGCGGCACAGCATATTTACCCCAGGCTGGGTTATGCGTTTGGTGCACAATACCGCCATGCTATCAGCAGTTATACCAGCTGGCAACCGGTGGTGAATGCTACGGTTTATTTGCCTGGTTTTCAAAAATCGCATAGCATTGTAGTGTCCGGGGCTTATCAGGAAACAGATACTACCTATGCGTTGTTTGGTAACCGTATGCCTTATTCCCGCGGGTACGAAGCGCCTTACTTTGCCCGCATGTGGCGTATAGGTGGCAACTATCATTTCCCGATCGTGTACCCGGACTGGGGATTTGGTAATATTTTGTATTTACAACGTATCAGGGGTAACCTGTTTTATGATATTACCCGTGTGTACAATAAACAAAAACAACCCTTTGCCTGGCAGCGGTCAACAGGCGCCGAGGTTTTTATTGATACAAAATGGTGGAACCAGCACCCGCTTACCTTCGGCTTCAGAACAAGCTATTTACTGGATACAGATTTTTACTATCCCAACAGGAAAGTTGTTTTCGAGTTTATTATGCCGGTGAGCATCCTGCCCCGATAAAATGGATGCGTATTATGCGGTAACCTGGTGATGAACGGTGAAGGGTTCAATTGCTTCGGTGTAAAAAACTATCTTTGCCGCATGGAAATTGTATCGGCTAAGTATATTATCAGCAGCGCTACCTATAAACAATGTCCCGGGCCTGATAAGCCGGAATATGCTTTTATCGGTCGGAGCAATGTGGGGAAGTCGTCGTTAATTAATATGTTGTGTAACCAGCGTGGCCTGGCCAAAACTTCGGCTACACCCGGTAAAACACAGCTGATCAATCATTTTGAAGTAATATCCAAAGACGGCACTAAAAAGGGCACGGGCCGGGCCTGGTACCTGGTCGATTTACCTGGTTATGGCTATGCCGTTACCTCACAAAAATCCCGGAACAACTGGGCTAATATGATCGAATCCTATATCAGGAAACGTCCCAACCTGGGTTGTGTTTTCCTGCTGGTGGATAGCAGGCACACCCCTCAGACCATTGATTTAAATTTTGTACAACAATTGGGCGAATGGCAGGTGCCTTTTGTACTGGTATTTACCAAGGCCGATAAAAATAAGCCCGGCGCTACCAACCGTAATGTAAAGTCCTTTTTAGATGAACTGCAGAAAACCTGGGAGGAACTACCCCCGTTTTTTGTTACCTCGGCTATTGATAAAACAGGTAAGGATGATATACTGGATTATATTGCCGATATTAACGCAGAATACCATGCTAACCCGCCCGCCTTATAATAGTTGTTGCTAAGGGTTAACTCTTGCGTATGCAAGTTTGTGAGTTTCAATTGTTTTACTGATAAAATTCTGGGCCCTGTTTCCACCAAAAACATTAACTTGCGGCCAATTAGAACTTATGAGGACGTATTTCTCTGAGAAGAACCTAGTGGTCCTTCTTTTTATTCTTGTACTGGTTGTTTTCACCATCGCTCAATCCGAAACCCAGAAAATGGGTAAAGTGAATGGTGGTTTATTGTCCTCTGCGCATAAGTCAATCCATAAAAATATTGCCGCTCTACAGTCCGAAAAGCCGGCTCTTAACCAGTAAACTTATTTACTCCAGATCAGGCAAACCGGTTTCCCGGCTTCAATTCTACCCCCCGTATCTGTCAGCTTTCCTGTTTTTTTATCTCTTTTAAACACAACAATATTATCGCTGTCCTGGTGGGCTACTAATAAAAAGTTACCGCTGGGATCAATGGTAAAATTGCGGGGAATATGGCCATTGGTAGGCACTGTTTCAATGTGGGTTAAACGCCCTGATTTAACATCAACAGCAAAAGCCGCAATGGTATTATTAATACGATGGGTAGTATACAGGAAGTTACCATCGGGTGATATGTGAATGTCGGCACTATTGGCCGGTGATTGTTTATCTTCCGGTAAACTATGGATGGTTTGTAAGAGGAGCAAAGTACCTTGCCTATGTTCGTACACCAATACCGCACCATTTAATTCCCCCACAGCATATAAGCGGCTCCCGGTTTTGTTAAACGTCATGTGACGGGGCCCGGCACCGGCCGGCACAGCGGTTTCCAGTACTTTTTCAGTTAATGTTCCCGTAGCAGCATCAAAAGGATAGGCGCTGATCTTGTCCGTTCCCAGGTCAGCTACCAATAACCAGCGATTATCGGGCGTTAAAACAGTACTATGCACATGGGGTGCTTCCTGCCTGTCTTTAACAGGGCCGCTGCCGGTATGTTTAACGGTAAGGGAGGCAGGGGCCAGGCCGCCGTTCGCGTTTACCCGGAAAACGGAAAAGTTTCCGCTGCTGTAATTTCCGGCAAATACAGTTTTACCTTTTTTATCAATACTTACATAACAGGGGTGGTTGCCATGGGTAGGTTGCTGATTGATCAGTTTTAATTGCCCTTTGGAGGAGTTAAATGAAAAAGCACTGATGGTCCCACCACCTTTATCCTCACCCAGTTCATTAACTGCGTAAAGAAACCGGTTATCGGGGGATAGAGCTAAAAAGGAAGGATCAGCAGCTGCTACTGTACTGATTAAAGACGCTTTACCGGTTTTGGAATTAAAATCAAAAACATAAATGCCTTTACTCTTACTGTTGGTAGTGTAAGTGCCAACTATCAGTTTGCTATTTTGGGCTTCCAGTAATACAGACATCGTAATACAGGCAATCGTTGTTAAAAAAAGTCTCATGCCACAAGTTAACCATAAAAGATAATGCCAGTTATTTCTTCCACCGTTTATCTGCGCTTTAGTACGATTAAGAGAGGGTGCCGCATAAGCTAATATGTCCACTATCAGTTAGTTGGCGGTGAAAAGCTAAATATATGGTCGGGGCTATAAATGAGGTATAAGCCAAAAAGCTTATCTTAAAGCATTGGAAAACCGGCCTGTATTTCTGTTAAATAGCTGTTTTCAGTTGTAAATGAAGTACCTTTGCGCCCCCAATAAGAAATTAACAACCGTTTTGAAAGTAGGTTTTGTAAACATATTTGGTAAGCCTAATGCAGGAAAAAGCACATTATTAAATGCGCTAATGGGGGAGAAACTGGCTATTGTATCACATAAGGTACAGACTACCCGCCACCGTATTAAAGCCATTATGACCGGCGACGATTACCAGGTTATTTTTTCTGATACCCCCGGTATTATCGAGCCTAAATACAAACTGCATGAAAAAATGATGCAGGCGGTAAAAAGTTCGCTGGAAGATGCCGATGTGGCCTTATTGATCGTGGATGTGAATGATAACTGGGAAGAATCGGATGCCATATTCTCGGCATTACGGTTAAAAGTACCGGCTATTGTCATCATCAATAAAACCGACCGGGCCAAAAAGGACCGTATAGCGGAAGCTATTGATTTCTTTAAACAAAAGAAATATTGTAAGGAAGCCGTACCGCTGGCGGCTGCCAAACCTTTTGATCCGCAGGTATTATTAAAGCCGATTATCGCTTTATTGCCTGAAGGAGAACCGTTTTACAACGAAGATGATATCAGCGACCTGCCCACCAAGTTTTTTGTGAGTGAGCTGATCAGGGAAAAGGTATACGAACTGTTTTCTGATGAATTGCCTTATCATACTGCCGTACTGATACGGGAGTACAAGGAAAAAGCCACCCTGGTAAAAATAGTAGCCGATATTATTGTGCACCGTGAAACACAAAAGGCCATCATCATCGGCGAAAAGGGAAGTATGATCAAAAAGATCGGGATGCTGGCCCGGGCCGATATAGAGAGCTTTATCCAGCAAAAGGTTTTCCTGGAGTTATTTGTGAAGGTTAAACCCAAGTGGCGGGAAAACGAGTTACAGCTCAGGGAGTACGGTTATTAATAATATAATGGTCCGGTATAAACCGGTTTTAAATGTAGTTAACACAGCATCAGCCTTTTAGATCCGGCTCTGCTTTTAATTTTTTCGATATGAGTTTTACAGTTGCAATAGTGGGTCGCCCCAATGTAGGAAAAAGTACGTTCTTCAACCGTTTGCTGGAAGAGCGTAAAGCCATTGTAGATGACGTGAGTGGCGTAACCCGCGATCGCCAGTATGGCGAAAGTGATTGGAACGGCAAATCATTTAATGTAATAGATACCGGTGGTTTTGTAAGCGGTAGTGATGATGTGTTTGAAAAAGAAATTGCCAAACAGGTGATGATCGCTGTGAATGAAGCTAATGCGATTGTATTTATGGTAGACGCCCATACCGGCCTTACCGATCTGGATGAAGCTATGGCCAATGTACTGCGCCGTAGTACCAAACCCGTTTTTCTGACAGTGAACAAGGTTGACAACAACGACCGTTTACTGGAAGCCAGTGAGTTTTACAGTATGGGTTTTGACCATGTTTTCTTTATTGCGGCGGCAAGCGGCAGTGGCAGCGGTGAATTACTCGATGCCATTACCGAGCTTATTCCTGCCCAGGCCGAGGAAGCTGTGATCACCGATGAAGAATTACTGGAAGAAGGGGAGGAGAAGCCGGTGGTGAAAAAGGAATATGGCATACCTAAATTTGCCATCATCGGTCAGCCGAATGTGGGTAAATCCTCTTTATTAAATGCCCTGATAGGCCAGGAGCGTACCATTGTAAGCGATATTGCCGGCACTACCCGTGATACTATCCATACCCATTATAATTTATACCAGAAGGAGTTTATCCTGATCGATACAGCCGGTATCCGCCGCAAAAACAAGGTGCATGAGGACCTGGAGTTTTACTCGGTGATCCGTGCCATTAAAGCGGTAGATGAGGCGGATGTTTGTTTATTGTTACTGGATGCTGAAAAGGGAATTACTGCCCAGGACCTGAATATTTACAGCCTGGCAGCCCGCAAGGGTAAAGGTATTGTGGTGCTGGTGAACAAATGGGACCTGGTACAAAACAAACAGACCAATACCGCCAAAGAGTACGAAAATACCCTGAAAAAGAAATTGGCTCCCTTTAATGATGTGCCGGTATTATTTATATCCGCTTTAGAAAAAACAAGGATATTTAAGGCCATTGAAACGGCCCTGCAGGTGATAGAGAACAGGCGTAACCGTGTATCTACCTCCAAACTGAACGAGATCATGCTGAAAGCGGTGGAAAACTACCATGCGCCGGTGGTGCGTGGCCATGCCATTAAAATTAAGTTTGTTACGCAGTTACCCACGGCTGTGCCTTCCTTTGCGTTCTTCTGTAACTTTCCTGACGATATTAAGCAACCATATAAAAACTACCTGGAAAACCAGTTACGCCAGCATTTTGACCTGAGCGGGGTGCCGGTGCGCCTGTTTTTCAGGAAAAAGTAAAGAGTATTAGTATAAAAAGTTATAACCCGGCCCTCCCTGGCCGGGTTTTTTATTTCAGGTACCCGGACCCAGGATCAGTTGTATATTGATATTTTTTATAATGTGAATAGATTAATAGGTTACCCCTAAATGTTTGGTACACTATTTGAAAAGTAAGGGTAAGCACGTATTGGGTGCAGATTTGTATAAAAAAAGTCATATACTTTTGTAAAAACCTGAATTTGGTGATTTAAATCAACCGGAAGGACGATTTATGGCACTTAATTTGCGTTTTTTTGCATGGAAACACGCCCCGTTTTTAAAACAATAGTCTATGCAAACCCTGTTTCCCATATTGTGTGAAAAAACCAGATATCTTAAGTAAAGCTTTATGTTCATTATCCCTGAATAAACTTATTAATTATGTGTATGTGAAACACCGAACTAGGTTAAGGGCTCAGTCTTGAGCCTTTTTTCATGCCCCTACACCACCTTTGGTATTATATGTTGATTAATAAGCTGTTGTAGAACAGGCACCTTTATTTTTAACGGTGAGACCCAACCGGCCGGTTTTTACCGGCATCCAGGCCTTTGAAAAACAATGGGTTGAACGGGGTAGAAGGCAGGTTCCGTGTAAAACAACCCGGCGCAAAGGGTGATAACAGCTCCGAAAAAGGGTTAATTTTACATGATTTAAGGCAAAACCTAAGAATTTTTCAAAAAAAGTATATTAATATTTTGCCCTTTCATATCTATCCCCTTACCTTTGCACTCCCAAAAGAAAAGCGGGTTCAAACACATGTCACAGCGAATCAGAATAAAATTACAGTCTTACGATCATAACTTAGTTGACAAATCAGCAGAGAAAATCGTAAAAACAGTACGCAGTACAGGTGCAGTAGTAACTGGACCAATTCCTTTGCCTACTCGTAAGAAGATCTTTACTGTATTACGTTCACCACACGTTAACAAAAAGAGCCGTGAGCAGTTCCAGTTAGCTACTCACAAACGCTTATTGGACATTTATACTTCTTCTTCTCGTACCGTAGATGCGTTAAGTAAGTTGGATCTGCCAAGTGGGGTAGAGGTTGAGATCAAAGCGTAACCCGCTGAAAATCGCAACTTTAGGGAAAGTAGTTCTTTTTTAAAATTAAATTTTTACCATCTCTCAAATTCCGAAAGCGGAACCAAAAGAGCTCTGGAATATTACATAAAACAAGCCGTTCAGGGTTTGTTTACTGCCGGTACTTCCCCAGAAAGGAAAAGGTCGGTGGCAAACGGGGATTGAAGCATCCTGATAGTGTGTCCCGCACACTGTTTAGACATGATGTTGTCCCAATAATCCTGTAAGGCATAAATTGATCACAAACCATGAAAGGTATTATTGGGAAAAAAATCGGGATGACAAGCATCTTTGATCCTTCAGGCAAACAAACAGCCTGCACGATCATTGAGGCAACTCCTAACGTAGTTACTCAAGTAAAAACTACAGAAACAGACGGCTATAATGCCCTGCAACTTTCTTTCGGCGAGAAAAAAGAAAAACGTGCCACAAAAGCCGAAAAAAATCACTTCGCAAAAGCTAGCACAGCTCCAAAGAAATTCTCTAAGGAATTCCGTAATTATTCTCTTGAAAAAAATATTGGTGAATCAATAACTGTTGACATCTTCGAAGAAGGTGACAAAGTAGAAGTTGTTGGTACCACAAAGGGTAAAGGTTTCCAGGGTGTTGTAAAACGCCATGGCTTCTCCGGTGTGGGTGAACAATCGCATGGTCAGCACGACCGTCAAAGAGCTCCGGGTTCCCTGGGTAACTCTTCTGACGCAAGCCGTGTAATGAAAGGTATGCGTATGGCCGGCCGTGATGGTGGCGACCGCGTTAAAATGAAAGGATTGAAAGTAGTGAAAGTATTTGCTGACAAAAACTACATCCTGGTAAGCGGATCTGTTCCCGGTCACAACGGTTCTATCGTTCTTATTCAAAAATAAGCACCGCCTTTTGTAAAGGTGTAAACCCAACAAAAACAGTTAGCGCTAGCGCTACTAAAAAAACAAGAAAATGAAAGTTGAAGTATTAAATAGTAAAGGTGCCAGTACTGGTCGCTCGGTAGAACTTCCGGAAGAAATTTTTGGAATTGAGCCAAACAATCACGTAATGTACTTGGCTGTGAAACAATATTTAGCTGCACAACGCCAGGGTACACACAAAGTGAAAACCCGTGCCGAAGTAAAAGGTGCCAGCCGTAAACTGCACAAACAAAAAGGTACAGGTGGCAGCCGTAAAGGTAATATCCGTAACCCTTTATATAAAGGTGGTGGTACTATCTTCGGTCCAAAACCTCATAGCTACGATATTAAATTAAATCGTAATGTGAAAGCTTTGGCCAAGTTCTCTGCACTTTCTTATAAAGTAAAAGAAAACAACCTGGTGGTAGTAGAAGATATCCAGTTAGCGCAACCTAAAACAAAAGAGTTTGCCGCTATTCTGAAAAATCTGAAAGCTGACACTAAAAAAGTATTGTTCCTGACTGCAGAAACAAACGACAGCAACGACAGCCTGTTCCTGTCTTACAGAAACATACCAAACGTATTAGGATATACTTTCCACAATATGAATACGTATGATATTGTAAACTCAGGTTTAGTGGTATTAACTGAAGCAGCCGTTAACCAGATTAACGAAGACCTGAAAGAAGCGTAAGCTTTAACAGGGTGGGAACGAAAACAAATTTTGATTTTTAAAAATTAAGGAAGATGAAACTTTCTGAAGTATTAATAAAACCGGTTTTAACAGAGAAAGCAAATGCACAGCAGGACAAACTGCGTCGTTACACTTTCAAAGTAGCAAAAAGTGCTAACAAACTGGAAATTAAAAAAGCCGTTGAAGCTTTTTACGGTGTAAACGTAATTAACGTGAACACTGTAGTTTCTCCTGCAAAAAATAAAACCCGCTTTACAAAAGCCGGCTTTATCTCTGGTCGTAAGCCTTCATTCAAAAAAGCTTACGTAACTGTTGCAGAAAACGAAACAATTGACTTATACGCTAACATTTAATTGCAGGCTGTAAGCAGACAAACCAATTTGTAAACAGAATGGTAGATCAACTACCGCAAAAGTTGAAACGCCTAATATCCAAAAAGGCAAAAAAAGAATAAAATGGCATTAAGAAAATTTAAACCGGTTACAGCAGGCACACGTTGGAGAATAGGTAATGCCTATGCTGAAGTAACCACTAACGTTCCGGAAAAATCATTGGTTGAAACCAAGAAAAAAACCGGTGGTCGTAACTCTTCTGGTCGCTTATCTATGCGTTACAGAGGTGGTGGACACAAACAGAAATACCGTATCATCGACTTTAAGCGTGATAAAAAAGATGTTGCAGCAACTGTAGTATCTATTGAGTACGATCCGAACCGTACCGCATTCATCGCTTTACTGAACTATGCCGATGGCGAAAAACGTTACATCATTGCCCCTCAGGGTTTAGAAGTTGGTGCAACAGTTATCAGTGGTGACGCCGTAGCTCCTGAAATAGGAAACGCGTTACAAATGAAAAACATGCCTTTAGGTACCAACATTCACAATATTGAAATGCAGCCTGGTCAGGGTGGTAAATTGGCCCGTAGCGCCGGTTCATCAGCCCAGTTAACCAACAAGGAAGAAAAATACGCTGTATTAAAAATGCCTTCCGGTGAGTTAAGAAAAGTACTGGTTAACGGTTATGCTACCGTAGGTGTGGTAAGCAACAGCGACCACAGCTTACAGAGCATGGGTAAAGCCGGCCGTAACCGTTGGAAAGGTATTAAACCAAGAAACAGAGGTGTAGCCATGAACCCTGTAGATCACCCGATGGGTGGTGGTGAAGGTAGAGCTTCCGGAGGTCAGCCTCGCAGCAGAACCGGTCAGTACTCAAGAGGTCTTAAAACCCGTACTAAAGGTAAAGGAAGCGATAAGTTAATCATTCAAAGAAAGAATGGTAGCAAATTAGCTAAGTAAGATTTGAAAAGTGAGGATGTGAAAATTTGAAAATGGTTTTCAGCCCACGGTAAGAAGAGCACATTTTCAAATCAACAAATTATCAAATTAACTAATTAGAAATATGGCACGTTCGATTAAAAAAGGTCCTTATATAGCTACTCACCTTGAAAAAAAGGTATTGGCTGTAAATGAAGGTAAAGCCAAAAAAGGTGTAATTAAAACCTGGAGCCGTAGATCAACTATTTCTCCTGATTTTGTAGGACACACTTTTGCTGTACATAACGGTAACAAATTCATACCTGTTTATGTAACAGAGTTTATGGTAGGCCACAAACTGGGAGAGTTTGCACCAACCAGGAACTTCAAAGGGCACTCTAAGAAAGACTAATTTTTAAAAGTTATACGAAGTACAATCCTTCGGTTAACAGATAAACTAAAGAAGGTAAAATATTCAGGGTATTATTCGCCGGACAATATTTGACCATAAACATAGTAAAAATGGAAGCAGTAGCTAAATTAAAAAATTACCCAACGTCGCCTCGTAAGATGCGTTTGCTTGCTGATCTGATTCGTGGTCAGAAAGTAGAGAAAGTATTGGCGGAATTGGAGCACAATCCTAAACATCCGGCAGTGCCTTTGCGTAAACTGGTTTTAAGTGCTATCAGCAACTGGAAACAAAAGAACGAAGGTGGTGACGAAGGACAATTGTATATCAAAACCATTTTTGTTGATGGTGGCAGAACTTTAAAACGCATGCGTCCGGCGCCCCAGGGTCGTGGATACCGCGTTAGAAAAAGAAGCAACCACGTAACTGTAATAGTTGACGCTAAGTAATTAAGCAAAAAGTTGGATGTGTTAATTTGAAAATGAGTAACACATCCGAATGATTAAACATAAAAGATTATAGGTAGTTTGAATCCATTTTCAAATTTTCAAATTATCACATTGTCAAATTAAAAACATGGGTCAGAAAGCAAATCCGATTGGTAACAGGTTAGGCATCATCCGTGGATGGGAGTCTAACTGGTATGGCAGCAAAAAAGACTATGCCGGCAAGTTGATCGAGGACCACAAGATCAGGACTTACCTGAATGCACGTATCAATAAAGGCGGTATTTCTAAAATCGTTATTGAGCGTACACTTGGTAAATTAATTGTTACCATTCATACATCTAAACCTGGTATCATCATTGGTAAAGGCGGTGGAGAAGTAGATCGTATTAAAGAGGAGTTGAAGAAACTTACCGGTAAAGATGATGTACAAATAAATATCCTGGAGATCCGTCGTCCTGAACTGGATGCGATGATCGTAGGTGATACTATTGCCCGCCAGATCGAGAACCGTATCAACTTTAAAAGAGCCACTAAAATGGCGATTGCTTCTGCATTACGTATGGGTGCCGAAGGTATTAAAGTAAAATTAAGCGGTCGTTTAGGTGGTGCAGAGATTGCCCGTAGCGAGGAGTTTAAACAAGGTCGTGTACCTTTGCACACTTTCCGTATGGATATTGATTATGCCAATGTATTTGCACAGACTGTATATGGTAAAATTGGTATCAAAGTATGGATCTGTAAAGGTGAGGTTTTAACCAAACGTGACCTGAACCCTAACATTATTGCCGGCGGTAAAAACGAAGGTGGTAATAACGCCGGTGGCGAAAGAAGAGGTGGCGATAGAAGAGATGACAGAAGAGGCGACAGAAGAGGTGGTGGCCGTGGCGATAGAAAAAATTAATTAGCTAATTAGTCGATGTGCTGATTTGCTAATGGATAGCAATTTACACATTAGCAGATTATAACATTATCAAATTGAATTAAGATGTTACAACCGAAAAGAACGAAACATAGGAAAGTGCAGAAAGGCCGCATGAAGGGTGATGCAAAAAGAGGTACTACCATCTCTTTTGGATCATATGCACTGAAAGCACTTGATGATCATTGGATTACCGATCGTCAGATTGAAGCTGCTCGTCAGGCGCTTACCCGTGAAATGAAAAGGGAAGGTAATGTGTGGATCCGCATTTTCCCTGACAAGCCAATTACACACAAACCTGCTGAGGTTCGTATGGGTAAAGGTAAAGGTAACTTGGAATACTGGGCTGCCGTAGTAAAACCGGGTCGTATTATATTTGAAATTGATGGCGTTGACGAGAAAGTTGCCCGTGCTGCACTGGCACTTGCTTCAGGTAAATTGCCTATCAAAACCAAATTTATCATGCGTCGTGATTTAGTTACCGCATAATAACTCAGTTTCAAACTTTCAAATAAATAAAGATGTCAAAAAAAGTAGATTTCAATAAAAGTATCCAGGGTTTGAGCCTTGCCGATCTGCAGGCCCGCCTGGAAGAAGATAAACTTCGTTTGAAGAAATTGGAGTTTGCCCATGCTATTTCACCATTGGAAAACCCAATGAGCATTCGTAGCCTGCGTAAAGACATTGCACGTGTACAAACTGCAGTGAAACAAAAACAAGCGGAAGCTTAAGATAATATTCAAATTAGATAAAGATGTCTGAAAGAAATTTAAGAAAAACGAGGATTGGTGTTGTTACCAGCAATAAAATGACTAAAACCATTACGGTTGCAGTTGAGCGTAAAGTAAAACACCCCATCTACGGTAAGTTCCTTAAAAAAACTACCAAGTTTCATGCGCATGACGAAAAAGACGAATGCAGCATTGGTGATGTAGTTAAAATCATGGAAACCCGCCCGCTGAGCAAAACTAAGCGTTGGAGACTGGTAGAAGTGGTAGAAAAAGTTAAATAAGATAAGGGTACTGCGTAGTCAGTATTAAGTAAAATAGTTTTATAATATTTAAGTACTAAGTACTAAAAGCGAAGTACTCTATTAAAAATCTAACAAGATGATACAGCAAGAAAGCCGGTTAAACGTAGCCGATAATAGTGGCGCAAAAGAGGTGTTGTGTATCCGTGTTTTGGGTAATAGCGGTCAGCGTTATGCCAGAATTGGTGATAAAATTGTGGTTACTGTTAAGGATGCCATTCCTGCCGGTGGTATTAAAAAAGGTACCGTAGCAAAAGCGGTAATTGTACGTACTACTAACAAATTACGTCGTAAAGATGGTTCTTATATCCGTTTCGACGACAACGCGGTAGTAATATTAAATGCTTCAGATGAGCCGAGAGGCACACGTATTTTTGGGCCGGTTGCCCGTGAATTGCGTGACAAAGGATACATGAAAATTGTATCACTTGCCCCTGAAGTACTGTAAGGACCGGGAGGGATCCCCTCTCAGCCGATAAGCGTACGGGACGCTGAAAGTAGCGTCGCAAGCAAAGATGAACAGAATTACCAGAGCTGGTAAACCAAATAAAAATATCTCATCAAGAGAAAACAAGTAAAATGAGCAACAGATTTAAACCTAAATACAACATCAAGAAGGGTGACCTGGTAATTGTTATTACCGGTGCCGCTAAACCCAGAAAAGATGATAACGGTAAGGTTGAGTACAAACCTCGTGTAGTTAAAGAAGTACTGGTGGAAGCCGGTAAAGTAATTGTAGAGGGTGTTAACGTAGTGTCTAAACACACTAAACCTTCTGCACAGAACACACAAGGTGGCATTGTGAAAAAAGAAATGCCGATTCAAATTAGCAACGTTATGTTGTGGGATGCTAAAGCTAAGGCACCTACAAAGGTTAAACGCGTACGCGAGGAAGGTAAGAAAACTGTGCGTGTGTCAAAGAAATCAGGAGAAATTATATAATAATCTCTTAGCAGTATTAAAAGCATTAGAAAATGAGTACTACAAAATATACCCCAAGATTGTCGGACAAATACACTAAAGAAGTGGTTCCGGCTTTAGTTAAGAAGTTTGCTTACAAATCTGTAATGCAGGCTCCACGTTTGGAAAAAATTTGCCTGAACCGTGGTGTTAACGGTGCTGTGGGTGATAAAAAATTAGTAGACATTGCTATTGATGAGTTAACAACTATAACTGGTCAAAAAGCAGTAGCAACTATATCTAAAAAAGATATCTCAAACTTTAAATTACGTAAAAACATGCCCATTGGTGCACGTGTAACTTTACGTGGTGATAAAATGTACGAGTTTTTAGATCGTTTAATTGCTGTGTCTTTACCTCGTGTACGTGACTTTAAAGGTATTAACGAAAAGGCTTTTGACGGCCGCGGTAATTATACTTTAGGTGTTACCGAACAAATTATTTTCCCTGAGATCGATATCGATAAGGTAAATAAAATTACCGGCCTGGATATCACTTTTGTAACTACCGCGCAAACTGACGAAGAAGCGTATGAGTTACTGAAAGAATTGGGAATGCCTTTTAAAAACGCTAAGAAAGAAAGTTCTAATTAAGTAAAGGTATTTGGTTAAGCAGCGTTGCTGAACTAACCAGATTTTAAAATAAAATAATAATATGGCAAAAACTTCAGTATCAGCCCGTCAACGTAAAAGGGAAAAACTGGTAGAGCAGTATGCAGCTAAAAGGGAAGAGCTTAAGAAAGAGGGCAATTGGGCTGCTTTGGACGAGCTTCCTAAAAATTCATCTAAAGTACGTTTAAAAAACCGTTGCGGTTTAACCGGCCGTCCAAAAGGTTATGTACGTTACTTTGGTATTTCAAGGGTTGCTTTGCGTGACATGGCACTGAATGGTAAAATACCAGGATTGAAAAAAGCAAGCTGGTAGTAGCAATGTTGGCCTTTAACCGCCGGTTAGGGCAAACAGAAACAATTTACAAATAACAATTCACAACTTACTTAAAGATGGTAACAGATCCTATAGCAGACTTCCTTACAAGAATTAGGAATGCACAAATGGCGGGACACCGTATTGTAGAAATACCTGCGTCAAACCTTAAAAAGCGCATGACCGAGATTTTGTACAATCAGGGCTATATTCTGAAATACAAATTTGAAGATGATAACAAACAGGGCGTTATTAAAATTGCCTTGAAATATGATGCTGCCAGCAAGCAACCCGCTATCCAGAGCCTGGAGAGGGTAAGCCGCCCGGGTCTGCGTCAGTATGCATCTCCTGCTGAATTCAGACGTGTTAAAAACGGTTTAGGTGTAGCTATTATTTCTACCTCTAAAGGCGTTATGACCGATAAAGAAGCAAAAGCTCAAAACGTAGGTGGCGAGGTTCTTTGCTACATTTATTAATACATTTTCAGGTATGATGACAATGGCTGCCTGATGTAAAAAGTGTTAAACGATAATATAAAGTTCTCTATACGGAAACTGAACACGTTTAATACACATTGTCCCTTTTTTAAACATATACAATTTTAAATTATGTCTCGTATAGGTAAAAAGCCGATTGTTGTTCCTGCAGGTGTTACTGTTACCGTTGGTAAAGACAATGTAATTACTGTAAAAGGACCAAAAGGTGAATTGAAAGAAGCGATTGATCGCGATATTACTGTAGAAGTAAAAGATGGCGAAGTTACTTTTGGCCGTCCTACAGATCAGATCAGGCACCGCGCCTTACACGGTTTATACCGTGCCCTGGTAGCTAACCTGGTTAAAGGTGTTACCGAAGGTTTTGAGCGCAAACTGGAATTAATTGGTGTAGGTTTTAAAGCTACCAACCAGGGTAACCTGCTGGACCTGGCTTTAGGTTATTCTCACAACTTCATTATCGAGATCCCTAAAGAATTAACTGTTGCCACACAACAGGAAAAAGGTCAGAACCCTATCATTACTTTAAACGGTATTGACAAACAATTAATTGGCCAGGTTGCTGCTAAATTACGCAGCTTACGTAAACCAGAGCCGTACAAAGGAAAAGGGGTACGTTACATGGGTGAAGTGGTACGTAAGAAAGCTGGTAAATCTGCTGGTAAATAATAAAAGCAGGTAACAAGAAATAATATTGAATACAATCCTGGCAGAATCAGGATATTAAATAAAAGAAGATGTCAAACTTAAAATCTCTCAGAAGGCAAAAAATCCGCTACAGCATTCGTCAGAAGGTGAGTGGAACTGCTGCAAAGCCAAGATTGGCTGTTTTTAGAAGCAACACTGATATTTATGCGCAGTTAATTGATGACACCAGCGGTGTTACCATTGCAGCGGCTTCCTCTAAAGACAAGGATATTAAAGCACAGGCCGGCAATAAAACTGAAAAAAGCAAATTAGTAGGTGCTGCCGTTGCCCGCAAAGCCGGTGAGTTGGGTGTGACGACTGTAGTATTTGATCGTGGTGGTAACTTATACCATGGCCGTATCAAAGCTTTAGCCGAAGGCGCAAGAGAAGGTGGTTTACAATTCTAATTTTCAACAACGCAAGTTTCAAAACTGAAATAATGTCAAAAGCAAATTTAAACAGAGTAAAAGCAGGTGACCTTGAATTAAAAGACAAAGTAGTTGCCATTAACCGTGTGGTTAAAACTACCAAAGGTGGTCGTGCTTTTAGCTTTTCTGCACTGGTAGTGGTAGGTAACGAGGCAGGTGTGGTAGGTCATGGCTTAGGTAAAGCTAAAGAAGTTCAGGAAGCTATTACAAAAGGTATTGAAGACGCAAAGAAAAACCTGATCAAAGTTCCGGTAATGAAAGGTACTATCCCTCATGACCAGTGGGCTAAAGAAGGTGCTGCTAAAGTTTTAATTAAACCCGCTGCTCATGGTACTGGTGTAATTGCCGGTGGTAGCATGCGTGCTGTACTGGAAAGTGCAGGTGTTACCGACGTATTAGCAAAATCTTTAGGATCAGCTAACCCGCACAACGTGGTAAAAGCAACTTTTAAAGCTTTGGCTTTATTACGTGAGCCGGTTTCTGTTGCCAAAACAAGAACCCTGGGATTAAAGAAAGTATTTAACGGATAAATGTTAATTGTTAATCGTTATTAGTTAATCGAATGTTGACCAATAACTATTAACCTTTAACTATTAACTTATACATATCATGAAAAAGATAAAAATTACGTTAGTTAAAAGCCCTATTGACCGCCCCGAGCGTCAGAAGCTTACTTTAAAAGCTTTAGGACTTAACAAAACCAACTCTGTTAAAGAAGTTGAAGCTACTCCTCAGGTTTTAGGTATGGTGCGTAAAGTAGAGCACCTGGTTAAGGTAGAGGAAGCTTAATTAAAATAAAATAGTAAGGTTTGCAATGTTTTCGTAACATTGCAAACTTTTTCGTTCATATAAGCGAGCTCCAGCTGCTTTTGGAGCGCCAAGTAAAAAACAAAGCACAATGAAATTACATGAATTAAAGCCTGCAAAAGGCGCAACGCACAAAGAAAAAAGAATTGGTCGTGGTGATGGTTCCGGACATGGTGGAACTGCTACAAAAGGTACAAAAGGTGGTCAGAGCCGTGCCGGTTACAAACGTAAATTAGCACACGAAGGTGGGCAGATGCCTATCCAGCGCCGTGTACCTAAAAGAGGTTTTAACAACCCTCACCGTATTGAGTATAAAGTATTGAATGTTGGTCAGTTAGATCAATACGCCGAAAAATATGGCTTTACCGAGTTTTCTTTAGAGAACCTTTATATTAACAACCTGATCGGCCAGAACGATAAAATTAAGTTGTTAGGCAATGGTGAATTAAAAGGAAAATTCACTGTAAAAGTAAACGCAGCCAGTGCGAAAGCGAAGAGTGTTGTAGAAGCTGCCGGCGGTACAGTAGAAATTGTTAAGTAATTTTCACTAATTTGCATCGACGCACTTAGTGCGTCTTTTGCTTTTTTGGCCTTAAAAACTGATTACATTTCCGTGAAAAAGTTTATTCAGACACTCAAGAATATTTGGAGCATAGAAGAGTTAAGACAAAAAATTCTTTTCACTTTATTGCTTATTGTTATTTATCGTATCGGTTCACACATTGTGTTACCGGGCATCGATCCCATCAGGCTGGAGCAGTTAAATGCTAACAATGCCAATAATGGTATCCTTGACCTGATCAACACATTTGCCGGTGGTGCCTTTAACATGGCATCTATCTTTGCATTAGGTATCATGCCTTATATCTCTGCCTCTATCTTTATGCAGCTGATGACGGTACTGGTTCCTACTTTCCAGAAAATGCAGAAAGACGGTGAAAGTGGCCGTAAAAAAATTAACCAGTACACCCGTTACTTAACAGTGGCCGTTACCATTGTACAGGCTTTTGCTTACGTAAGTTACTTACGTCAGACCTCAGGTCCTGCTATTATGGAAAACTTCGGAGCTGCCTATTTCACTATCTCTACCATCCTTACCTTAACTGCCGGCACCATGCTGGTAATGTGGATGGGTGAAAAGATCACTGATAAAGGATTAGGTAATGGTACTTCCTTAATTATCATGGTGGGTATCTTAGCCCGTTTACCACAATCATTCTTCCAGGAGTTAACCAGCCGTTCAACCCGTGCCGGTAATATCCTGATCTTTATTGTGGAAATAGCGGTGTTTATCGCCATTATCTTAGGCTGTATCTTACTGGTACAGGGGGTACGTAAAGTGCCTGTAAACTATGCCAAGCAATTAACCGGTAACAAACAATTTGGCGGTGCCCGCCAGTTTTTACCCTTAAAGGTGAACGGTGCAGGTGTAATGCCTATCATCTTTGCCCAGGCTATCATGTTCCTGCCTACTTTATTTACTTTAGGTAGTACTTCTTCCATTGGTAAAGCATTTACCGATCATAAGAATATCTGGTACATGGTTATTTATTCAGTAGTGGTAATTGGTTTTACCTTCTTATACACTGCCCTGATATTTAACCCGCGCCAGATTGCCGATAACCTGAAGCAGAACAATGGTTTTGTACCGGGTGTAGCTCCTGGTCAGCCTACGGCCGACTATATTGGTACCATCATGGACAGGATCACTTTACCCGGCGCTATCCTGTTAGCCCTGGTAGGTATCTTACCTGGTATTGCCGAGCTTGTGTTTGTGGGTATGCAGCCAAGTTTCTCTACCTTCTTCGGTGGTACATCCATCCTGATCATGGTAGGTGTAATCCTGGATACTTTACAACAAATTGAAACACAGTTGTTGATGCGCCAGTACGACGGCCTGATGAAAAGCGGTCGTGTACAGGGACGTCAGACCACTTCTGCGGTTCAGATTTAATAACTATTTACAAGTTCATTATAAAGCCGGTAAGTAATTACCGGCTTTTTTTTACGATATTTGCGTATGATTTTTTTGAAAAACAAGGAAGAGATTGAAATGATGCGCCAAAGCGCATTGCTGGTAAGTACCACGCTTACCGAAATTGCTAAAATTTTAAAGCCGGGTATCACCACTTTATCGCTGGATAAATTTGCCGGTGAATTCCTGGCCGACCATAAAGCAACTCCCTCATTTTTAAACTTTCACGGGTATCCCTTTAATACCTGTATGTCGGTGAATGATGTGGTGGTGCATGGCTTTCCCAATAAAATGGAACTGAAGGAAGGCGATATCATTTCTATTGATATTGGCGCTTACCTGAATGGCTGGCATGGTGACCATGCCTATACTTTTGCCATCGGCGATCCCGGTGAAGCTACCATACAATTAATTGAAGCTACCAAAGCTTCTTTATATAAAGGCATTGAAAAAGCCGTAGCGGGTAACCGTATAGGCGATATTGCTTTTGCTATACAGGATGCTACAGAACGTAAATACGGTTATGGTGTGGTACGTGAACTGGTAGGCCATGGCCTTGGTCGCAGCATGCACGAGGATCCGCAGGTGCCTAATTACGGTAAACGTGGTACCGGCACCAAGCTTAAAGCAGGTATGGTACTGGCCATTGAGCCCATGATCAATATGGGTAAAAAAGAAGTATATACCGAAGATGACGGCTGGACCATCCGTACAAAAGATGGCAAACCTTCCGTACACTTTGAACATGATGTATGCGTAGGCAGCGATAAGCCGGATATTCTTTCCAACTATGCTATTATTGAAGAAGCGGAGGCGAATAACCCTAACTTATACACGGTACGTAAAAAAGCAGTGGCCGTTTAATTTTTTGTTGACCGGCTGCAGTAACACAGTGGATCGTCCCTTGCGTCGCACACTTGTGCTGCAGTAATGCTAATCAACAGAGAGAAGTCGGAAAGTTCGAAAGACCGTAAGAAATATACTAGTGAGTAGTGAATAGTCAGCAGTCAGTATTACATGATCTATTCACTGCTCACAATTGACTATTCACATAAGCATCGTCTCAAATCTCAATTCTGTTCTCTCTTGAAACCAACAACAACCATCATCATTGGCGGCGGCGCGGCGGGTTTTTTCTGTGCCGTTAACCTGGCCAGGTTGCAGCCGCAGATGAAAGTGATCATACTGGAAAAAAGCAGCAAGCTCTTGTCCAAGGTAAAGATCAGCGGTGGCGGCCGGTGTAATGTTACCCACGCCTGTTTTGATATCAACGATATGAGTAACCGTTACCCCCGGGGCAGAAATTTTGTAAAAAAGATCTTTCACCAGTTTTTTACAACCGATACCATTGTCTGGTTTAAGGAAAGGGGTGTGGCCATTAAAGCCGAAAAAGACGGCCGCATGTTCCCGGTTACCGATTCATCGCAAACCATTATTGACTGTTTACTGAAAGAAGCCAATAAATACCAGGTGGATATTCGCATGAACGTGGAAGTAACGGGTATAGAACAACAGCAGCAACAGATCATATGTACAACCCGTAATGGCGAAAAACTGGTAGCCGATCATGTATGTGTGGCGGCAGGCGGGTATCCCAAATCAACCATGTTTGACTGGCTGATACAAACGGGTCATTCTATTGCAAACCCAGTTCCTTCCTTATTTACATTTAATATTCCCGGCCACTCCATTACCTCCTTAATGGGTGTAAGTGTGCCGGATGCACGGGTAAAGATAGCCGGTACCAAACTGGAACAGCAGGGCCCGGTATTAATTACCCATTGGGGATTAAGCGGACCCGCCGTATTAAAGTTAAGCGCCTGGGGCGCCCGTGAGTTACAGGAAAAAAACTGGCATTACGAAGTATTGATTAACTGGTTGCCGCAGTATAAAGAACCGGAACTAAGGGAGCTGCTGCTGGAGGTAAAAGAAGAGCAGAAGCAGCAAAAAATAACCGGCCGTAATCCTTTTGAATTGCCCAACAGGTTGTGGGAGTTTTTTGTTACCGAAGCAGGGATAAACAAGGAGGTAAAATGGGCCGATGTACCCGTTAAATTATTAAACCGGCTGATCGTTATTTTAAATAGTTACAGTTTACCGGTAAAAGGTAAAACCACTTATAAAGAGGAGTTTGTTACCGCAGGGGGTATTCAGTTACAGGATATAGATGCCAATACCATGATGAGTAAATTAGTACCCAACCTGTTTTTTGCCGGCGAAATTACCGATGTGGATGGTATTACCGGCGGCTATAACTTTCAATATGCCTGGACCACCGGCTGGGTAGCTGCCAATCATATTACCAGGCTGTCTAAAGGCTAATGTTTTACCTGTACTCCTTTTGTTAAGCTTTCTCCGTTTTTACCATCTTCAAACACACAGAGTACAGAAATAAAAGAACTGCCTGCCTTAGGCTGCAGTACATTAAAATGCAGGTGTGCCACATCGGTAAAGCCCGTCATACCGCTTAAACCAATGGCCTGGCCCTTATTTACCTTATCACCTGTTTTTACAAAAGCACCATGGTGTTTTAAGTGAACATATTGTGTAAACAGGCCGGAATGCGGATGATAGATGGTAATAAAATTACTTTTATCATTATTACGCCATTCGTCAGTATGACCACCATATTTATACTCCTTTATCACACCCACTACATAACCATCATCGGCACTGCAAACCGTATCGCCAATTTTTAAATTAAAATCAACGGCATACTGGCTGTAATCGTTTGTATGCGAGTACCGGCCGGTATAACCCTGGATAATGGTATAGGTTTTACCTTTTGGAAAAGGGTAGGCCAGTGCAACGGGGTGTATGGGTTGTTGTGCATCGCCTAAATTGGTATATAAACCAAACACCGGGTTTTGTATGGCCGGCACATAAAAATGTAAACTGGTATCCTGTTGTGGCAGGAGGGTAACGGTATCCATCATACTGACAAAATTTTTTAACCGGCTATCATTGGTAAAAGCGTTTACCCTTATGGGACTCATTAAAGAATTGTCAATATAAACAGTTAAGGTATCGTTATGGTAGTGGTAGGTTTTGGTATGGTTGAACTGGCGGTAGGTTTGCGTGGGTAACTGTTGCTGTGAGGTACAGGCGGTAAGGATAATTATGAAATAAACGAAAATGATAGGTACAGGTTTCATTTTAAACTGGTCGGGTAAATTATGGTAAATTTTAGATCTTTCTTCCCTGCATAACACTGATAGCGGAGCCTTCTGCTAAAAATACAGACCTGGGAATTTCATTTTTCAAGAAGTTAAATTCACTTCCGTATACCATAGCAAAGTCAACATCTATCCAATAATCATGAATGGGGTATATCTCCCATTTCGGGTGTTTTACTTCATACTCGGCTGTTTGGGTATTCGATATTTTGGTATAGCCCCAATAGTGCTCTGTTATAAACTCCGCCTCGCTGCCGGGCATAATAGGTACAGGATTACTGTCTGCCTTTATTTTCAGAGAGTGCCAGTTTTTCTTTTTCCATTTGTATTCAATGGTCAATTCCTCATCCCGTTCCACCCAGGAATGTACCATGGGCATGGTTTGATAATTTTCCCCATACACCGTATTGGCTACAAATGTGAGGGCCGCCCTGGGAACAATTTCCTTAATGAACACCACACCCCGTTTCCAGGTATCATTGTCTTTATAACGCACGTAGAACCGTAGGTTAACTTCTTCAAAATTGATATGAAACGGGATTTTAAAACCCTTTACCCTTGTGTTTTTGAACATAAACCCAACCAGGCTTATATAACAGGTATCATTCCACAGGTCGATCTCCGTTTTGGCAGGTAAATAGGAGGCCAACAGGTTAGGATCAACAGCATAGTTTACCATTGCCAGTTTTCTCCATTCGGCCTGTAAGAAGGTGTTTGCCATGATGGTGTAATATACCGGTGATTAATCCAACTGTTTACTGAGTTGTATATAACTGAAGGCCGTAAAAGGTATCAGCAGCAAGGCTAACCAGCACCAGCTGTAAAACACCAGCACCAGTATAACCGTGAGTAATAAAACGTAAAGAGGGTAAGTGATCAGTGATACACCTAATAATACCGAATCGAAATGATCGGTCTTCCCGGCTTTTTTAGTGACAAAGTTTTTTACCGGTATAAAATAGGGGGCGTGAATGATAAGGCCGATCAATGCCGGTATTGCCAGCAATATCTTTTTCCAGGCCGGAACCGGCACGGTGAGCAGTTGCGTTTTCTTTGCCGTATCGTTCGCATCAATTTCGTACACCAGTTGGTTCAGTTCCGTTTTTAAAGCCTGGTTAAATACTACATTCTTTTTGCCATCGGTATCATAATCTTCCACCAGGCTTTTTTGAATAGGCGAACCAATATTGATAAAAACATTTTTGCCTAATAAACGGAAGGAATTATAGTTGATACCTACGGGTAATACGGTCATGGGTACATTCTCCTCCCAGGCTTTGATGGCTAAACGGGCCGTGCCTTTTTTTAAGGGGCGCAGGTGCCATTCGTTAATACAAAGTCCCTCGCTGAAAATGAGGACCGATTCGCCCTGCCTGAATTTTTCGATACAGGTATCGAAGGTTTTATAGTTTTCGCCCAGGTTATCGTTTCCCTCGCTGGTACGGTATACCGGCAGTATGCGTACGGCAGTAAGCAATTGTATCACTCTTTTACCTTTGAATACATCGCCACGGGCCAGCGACCAGATGGATACTTTAAAAAGAATGTCCATGAAGATGGCATCTAAAAAAGAATTGGGATGGTTCATCGCCAGCATAAAAGGAGCATCGGACCTTAATAGTTTTGGATGGTTCACTTTTATTTTACGGGCAAAGATGAACATGGCCAGCCGGACATAAGCTTTTAAAAATGCGTACAACAAGGGGATTCTGATTTTTGCGTGAATGTAGGGAATTATGAATTATGAATGAGAAATTATGAACGGGGAATGATGAATTATGAATGCGGAATTATGAATGATGAATGATGGAGCGGGTTATACAGCTGAAGGGCTGCCGGACTGGGGGCAGTAGCTGCAATAGGAGGCAGAGTGGGGGGCCATTGCACTACTGCAGAAGGCCGGAACGGAAGCTGGGACAGGGTAATATTGCTGAAAGCCCCGGCAGGAATTTGGTGATTTGATAATTTGGTAATTGGATAATGAAATATCCCGGTTTAATTTATTGATTATTAGGTGGTTAAGAAATGGGGTATTGTTTGATTTTTTTGACCGGTTTTTGGCGGAAAAGCCTGTAAAATAGTGTATCTTTGCACCCCCGATTTTAAAACCCCGGGGACAAACAAAATGTTTATTAACAAACACTTAAACGCTGATGCACAGGATAGCGCGGGTGGTGAGGTGGAAACACCGGCTGCCGAAGCTACTACAGCGACAACAACTGCACCTGTGGCCGAGCCTGTTGTAGAAACAGCTCATGATGATTTTGACTGGAACGTTGACAAACGTAACGTAACTTCTTACTCTAAAGAGGAAAAAGAAAAGTACGATGCGGTTTATGACAACACTTTCGTACAGTTAAACGACGGTGAATTAATTACCGGTACTATCGTAGGTTTAACTAAAACTGATGTGGTTTTAAACATTGGTTTTAAAAGCGACGGTTTAATTTCTTTAAACGAGTTCCGCGACCTGCAAGGTATTAAAGTTGGTGATGAAGTTGAGGTAATGATTGTTGAGAAAGAAGACCGCGACGGTCACCTTAACTTAAGCCGCAAACAAGCCCGCATTACACGTGCGTGGGAAAGAATTGTGGAAGTACACAAAACCGGCGAAGTTATTACCGGTGCTGTTACCTCTAAAACTAAAGGTGGTTTAATTGTGGACGTATTTGGTATGGAAACTTTCTTACCAGGTTCGCAAATTGACGTTAAACCTGTTACCGACTACGATCAGTTTGTTGGTAAAACAATGGAGTTTAAAGTAGTTAAGATCAACGAAACTATTAAGAACGCCGTTGTATCGCACAAAGCATTAATTGAAAGCGATATTGAAGCACAACGTGCTGAGATCATGAGCAAACTGGAGAAAGGACAAGTATTGGAAGGTACTGTTAAAAACATTACCGACTTCGGTGCTTTCATGGACCTGGGTGGCTTAGACGGCCTGTTGTACATTACCGATATTTCATGGGGTCGTATCTCTCACCCTGCTGAGGTATTGAAAATGGATCAGAAGATCAATGTGGTTGTTCTTGACTTTGATGACGAGAAAAAACGCATCAGCCTTGGTTTAAAACAATTAACTCCTCACCCTTGGGACGTATTGCCTGAAGCGATTGTTGAAGGCAATTTAGTAAAAGGTAAAGTAGTTAATATTGAAGACTACGGTGCTTTCCTGGAAATACTGCCAGGTGTTGAAGGTTTAGTACACGTAAGTGAAATTACATGGGCTAACACTCCGATCAACGCTAAAGAGTTCTTCAAATTAGGCGACGAGTACGAAGCTAAAATTGTTACCCTTGATAAAGAAACTCGCAAAATGAGTTTATCTATCAAACAATTAACTGAAGATCCCTGGAGCGAAATCGAGAACCGTTTTGCTGAAGGCAGCAAACATGCCGGTTTGGTGAAAAACATCACTAACTACGGTGTATTTGTTGAGTTAGCTTCCGGTATCGGTGGTATGATCCACATTTCTGACCTGAGCTGGTTAAAACGCTTTAACCATCCTGGTGAGTACACTAAAGTAGGTGACTCTATCGATGTTATCATTTTAGGTATTGACAAAGAGAACCGCAAATTACAGTTAGGCCACAAACAATTAGAGGAAGATCCCTGGAATGCATTACAGGACACTTTCGCTATTGGTAGCCAGCACGAAGGAACTGTTATCCGTCGCGACGATAAAGGTGCTGTAGTTCAGCTGCCTTATGGTTTAGAAGGATTTGCGCCTAACCGTCACTTAACAAAAGAAGATGGTAAGAGCATTGGTGCCGACGAAACTGCACAATTTGTAGTGATCGAGTTTGACCGTAACGAAAAACGCATTGTACTTTCACATAGCCGTATCTGGGAGCAAGGACAGATAGAAGAGAAAGAAACAGCTAAGAAAGAAGCCAAAGCGGAAGCAGAAAAAACCAAATCTGCCGTTAAGAACATTCAGAATAAAGTAGAGAAAGCAACCCTGGGTGACCTGGGTGTATTAGCCGACTTGAAGAAAAAACTGGATGACGAAGCATCAAAAGGCGAATAAGCAATAGCTTATATATACTTTAACTGCCGTAGCCCTGTGCTGCGGCAGTTTTTTATTGTACAGTTTTTTACACAGTATTTTTTTTATTTGTTTAAAATAAAAAAGTTATGTTGCATCCTGCAATCATAACAAACTACCGATAGTAAGAGTTTTATTGCAGTAGTTGGTTAAGGGCGCCTTAAAACAGGCGTAACATTTTAAAATGACTTTCAGTACAACGCTGCTTAGCTTCAATTTAATAAAAGATGTGGGAACGATTAGTAAAATATAGTTTGGTACGCAAGTTTGTGCATGCGGTGGTAGGAGCTGTATTTTATCCGCGGTTGGCCATCTTTAATAAACTTACATTTGAAGGAACGGAACATTTTAAGCACCTCCCTAAAAAAAATGTTTTGTTTGTAAGTAATCACCAAACCTATTTTGTAGATGTGATTACCTTTTTATCTATTTTTTCTGCAGCCAAATGGGGCAAAAAAAACAGGCTGGGCATACCTTTTTACCTGTTAAACCCTTTTACCAATGTGCGGTATATAGCGGCTGCGCAAACCATGAAGGACAGCTGGGTAGCACGTTTCTTCCGTTTGGCCGGCGGGGTAGTGGTGAAGCGTACCTGGAATGATAAAAGTAACGAGGTTCGTAAAGGGCTTGACCCTTCGGATACCCGTAAAATAGCCCGGGCCCTGGAACAGAACTGGGTAATTACTTTTCCGCAGGGTACAACTACTCCTTATGCACCGGGCCGCAAGGGTACAGCGGTGATCATACGTTATACCCAACCTGTGGTGATACCGGTTGTTATTGAAGGGTTCTCCACCGCATTTGATAAAACAGGCCTGAAGACAAAGAAACGGGGCACAGCGCTCAAAGTAACTTTTAAAGCTCCCCTGGATATTGACTATAAAATGCCTGCCGATAAGATAATGGAACAGATCATGGAGGCTATTGAGCAAAGCAGCGCCTATGCTGATAAACAAGGTACTGCCACCAGCGCTGTTACGCAAACCATTGAATAGATCATTATCGCCGTTCCTCCGCTTTTATTGCGGGCTTTTAAGAGTATTTATTGCTAAAATTCATAATATTGTAATACCGATGTCATGATAAAATAATATAGCCATTATTTTGTTTACGATCAGTATTAACAAAACGCTGTTTAAATACCCCCTAGCTATGATACAGAAACCCGCCACCATAAAAGAAATTGCCAAACGTTTAAATGTTTCTATTTCTACCGTATCACGTGCTTTGCACGATCACCCGGGTATTGGTTTACGTACCAAAATGCGGGTTCAGCAAATTGCTGCCGAATTGAATTATGTACCCAACCAGGCCGCTATTTCTTTTAAGCAGGGTAAGACAAAGACAGTAGGAGTGATACTTCCCAATTTTAACGAAGACTTCTTTTCTATTGCCATTACAGCGATAGAAGATATGACACAGAGCAATGGTTATACCGTGCTCATAGGGCAAAGCCATGATAATACGGAAAGAGAAAAGACCATTGTAGCTACCATGCAGAAACACCGGGTAGATGGTGTATTGGTTTCTTTATCAAAAAACACAACTGATTTTACACCTTTTGAGCAATTAATGGCCAATGGTATACCGGTTGTTTTTTTTGACCGGATACCTAACCAGTTAGATGCTTATACCGTAAGCTGCGACCTGAGCAAGGCTACGGAGCAGTTGGTTGACCTGCTGGTGGCACAGAAACACAAACGGATCGGTTTTATCAATGGACCGGAGAGCATGGCCTCCTTTAAAGAGCGGGAGGAAGGCTTCAGGGAAAGTGTAAAAAAACATAAACTGAGCGAGAAAGATATTACAGTGGTATCGACCGACCTGACCAAGGAACAAACCACCACTGCTATTAAACAGCTGCTGGATAAAAAAGACCGGCCTACTGCGGTTATTGCTTTTAATGATTATGTAGCCCTGGAAGCCATTAAATTTACCAGGGAGCAGGGCCTGAAAATTAACGAGGATATCAGCTTTGTGAGTTATGCCAACCTACCCATTACTACCTACCTGGAACAGGGTTTACTGGCTTCTGTAGAACAGTTCCCGTACGAGCAGGCGGAGAAGGCTACCGAGATACTATTTACCATACTGGATGAGAAGGAAGATACATCCGCACTACAAAAAAATTATGTGTTTCAGGCCGAAGTGGTAATGCACTAAAAAAGTACAAAAAATAATTCAATACTATTTTTTTATTAACTCTCTGGCACTTACTTTTGCGCCGGAGAGATGGCAGAGCGGTCGAATGCGGCGGTCTTGAAAACCGTTGTCTGTAACAGGACCGGGGGTTCGAATCCCTCTCTCTCCGCATATTAGTATAACACGCTCATTATCAACTAATTAACGTCTTTATTTTGGTGTTTGAGGTTCTAAACCTCAAGCAAATAAAGACATGTATAAGCATTATTCGATAGTACTCAGAGACTATCAAGAAGACCTAAACCAAAAGTGGTTTTTAGAACTCTACTTTACCGATCCGGTAACGAATCAAACAATCCGCAGACAAATCAGGGGCTACATTAATAAAGGCACCACTGCCAGGGAACGCCGACAAATAGCGCGTATTACAAAAGAGGAACTAATCAAGAAACTAGATAACGGTTGGTCGCCGGTGTCAGAAGAACTTGTGTTTTATAATTTCTCTCAGGCGTTGGATTACGCACTCACTAAATGCGTGGTTTCCAAAAGAACAATTCAAGGGTATAGATCCTGTATTAAACAAATCAAAAGTGGTGCTGAAAAGCTAGGCATTGACTTATTACACGTAAGGATGATTTCCCGCCGACATATAAAACTCATCCTAGATAAATGCAGGGAATTACATAACTGGTCAAACCATGCTTATAATAAATATCTGGGTTATCTGTCGGCTTTATTCAGTCGGTTGGAAGAATACGAGGTTATCAAATCAAACCCCGTAAGTAAGATTAAAACACTTCCACTGGTTGAGACCGACAAATTCCTTACACTGGATGACTGGGAAAAAAGAAAGCTGCGCACTGAACTCACAAGGATTCACCCAAACTTTTTTACTTTCCTTATGGTGATATACCACACCGGAATGCGCCCTAACGAGGTACGGTGTTTGAAGATTAGAGACTTAAACATGGAGCGTCGGGTAATAATGATATACCCAGACTTAGAAGAAAGAAACTCAAAGACCAATAATATTAGGGTAGTGCCAATTAATAATCATTTGTATGAGCTTTTACAGAATCATATTGCAGGACATGAAAATGACGACCTGTATTTATTCGGGCCACCTAAGGACAGTTATGTTATTCAATATGGAGTACATGTTAAAAAACAATACAAATGTTCTCATAAGATGTATTTCGGTGTTTCCGACAAACGTATAAAACGAGACACCGCCACTAAACTTTGGAAAAGTCTGGTCATGGATAACCTGGGAATTAAAAAACACATGTACGCATTAAAACACACAGGAGCTGATGATAAAATACTTGCTGGAGTTCCGCTGGATGCTTTGAAGACTATGTACGGCCACACCAGCAAACGAATGACAGAGAAATACGCCCGGAAAGTGAAAGAGGTATATCAAAAGCAGATTGTGGATGGGAGTCCGGATTTTTAGGTAAAAAATATTGTTTTAAAATGTGTAATGAATGCAAGAATCTAATTCAAGTTATTTATGGCATCCACAACCTTATTTCTTTCTATGTTTAGCCAACCCACATGTTGGTCATGTAATAAATCGTCTGGTGCAAAAAATTTTATTGAATGGTTTTTAAAAAATACTTCGAAGCATGCAAAATATATTAACAATTGTTCTTTTCTTGTGTATAATATTTCAGTAACTCCTATTATCTCGTTTTTTTTAATTATTGACCCACAGATTTCTAAAAATGAACTGTTGTTTAATTTTGATAATTGATTCATATTAATAATGATGTCATTTTGAAGTATAAATAAATTACTTTTTAAATTATATTGATTTTATTTTTTATCGAATATAACAGTCACATTATTAAGCATTGCTGTTTTGTTCTAAAAAGATATTTAATCCCCACACATGAGGGAATGCTTCGGCCGTTGAGTTGCACTGCGGCCGAACACATTTCCCAGTTTAAGTCTAAAATTACCGCTTCAGTCCAATCATTTTCAGGATCAGTAGGTGTATTGTTTTTTGCATAATATACCATTTCTCCTATTTTTAAAGAAGAGTCATAGCCGATTTGAATAGTATTATTCCGTATAGACATCTTATTACGTTAGGAGTTACTCTCTTGCATTGAGCGAATATCAAGACCAGCAGAATCTGAACTTCAAAAAACAGTATCATCACTAATGCCCAAACCACAAAACCTCAAATAGGCAGTATGAGGAGTTATTCCTGTTTTATAAAGACGCTCTAAGCGTCCTCCATAATCATGGAACATTGATGCTTCTGTAACGCTCCAATGATATTTTTTTACTAACAAAAATTTAATTTGTTCTAAGAACTCAATGAAAGTTTCTGGAATGCTTGTTAATTCTGACATTACATTTAAAGTTTTAATTGTTATTTAAAAAAAATTATCTAAAGAATTCATGATTAGCCAACTCCTGCGCATTCTCCATTTTTGATATTCTGATATACCTGAAAAATGCCGTTTCAGTTGAATGCCCGGTGATGAGCATAATCTTAGCTACTGGTATTTTAGCCAAATATGCGTTTGTTGCAAATGAACGTCGGGCGGTATGAGTGGTAATCAGTTCAAACTTCCTAACGAGTTTATTTACGACTGTTCCTTCTATCTTTTCCTCGATTTTTACAAAGTCGTTTATCCCGGCCATAGATCCGATAATCTTCAACATCATATTGTAATACCGTAGCGTATAACTTTCCGGCAGAATATTATTATTCCGCTCTAATGTTACAAGTAACAATCGGTGTGCGGGTATAACGACTTCCCTGTTGACTTTCTTCGTCAGGATTTTTACAATATTTCCGCTAAGATGCTCTCCGTTAAAGCGGGAGTAATCGGAGAAACGTAGGCCGGTAACGCAGCCTATTAAGAACCTATCTCTTATTTTGGCAAGGGTGCCATCGAGTTCAAGGTCAAAGATTGCTTTGATCTCGTCAAGGGTTAAGTATATTTTATCCATAATTATTTACAGTTCAATTGGCGGCTCCCATACGTCGGTTACAGTATCGGAGGAAATAACTAAGGATATTGGATTGTTATTATAGTCGGTTTGTTTCATTGTTGGATTGGTCGGCTGAAAATAAACACTATCGCCAATGTTAATTCCAGTAACCCCCGCTCCTTTAGCGATAACCGTTCCTTTAAAATTAACCTCAGCATCAATCAACACACGCCCAGGACGATTTGAGAAAGTGATATTCTGGGGTATTAACTCAACTGATATTTCGTTATCTCCAATCATTGTGTATATAAAGCTACTAACTTTTATGATAAAAACTATAAAATAGTATACAAAAGTGCATAATTTTATATCCAATCTGTGAAAAACATGGTTCCTGTCTCACCTAACGGCCACATTATTGTAACCTTAGAAAGCCTTTACCAGCAGAAGGAAGGGCGTTTTTTCATTGACACGACATTTAACCCGCATGAACACTCCACAGTAACCGGAACTATTCAGAGCCTGCCACTTAGGAGAGGCATTAACGGGCTTCGTAAAGGAGACGAGATTGCCTTCTCCTATTTGGTGGTAGCTGGCTCCAGGGAGTTTAGGGACAACGCTATGGATGTTTTTTATGAAGATGACCTGAATAGTATCAGCCTTACTTCGTGGACAAATAAGAAAAAGCAAACCATTTATCGGGAATACTTGCATAATAACAAGTTTAAGGCTTGGCTGGTAAATGAAGGGGTAATCGTGGATCAGATTTTAGGCACCGAAGGCGACATCGAAAGCTGGATGGGCAAGTTTACTTTCAATTCTACCACTGACGAAAGTTTTAAATACAGACTTCCACACGACGGAATCGATTATTGGCGTGTTCCGGTTGAGCAAATTTATGCGGTAAAGAGGGGGCGAAAAATAGAGACCGTTCCGGGCTATTTACTACTTGAAAAACCTGCTGCTAAAAAAGATAAATGGGGTGTTGAGTTCCAGGAACAACGAGTTAAAGTTTGCCATACCTCGGTAACTTCTGAATTAAAGCCCGGCGAACTTGTTTGTGTTGACTTTAATAAAACACCATCTTATAAAATCTGGGGCAAGGAATACCTGGTGGCCCGCGAAAACCAAATCCTTTTAAAATGCGCATAGACCAGATTCATGAAAGGATAAATTTTATTGCTGACAAAGAACAGTCTGGCTACTTCACACCCGCTGAAATTGATATTGCTATTGATACAGCTTCCATGTGGCTGTTTAATCAATTCCTTGAAGTATATGCCACAAGTACTGAATCGCAGGAAGCCCTGTCCCCATTTAAGGACATGGAATATGTATTAACTAATTCCGATGGAGAATTTAAGGTAGTAAGCACGAATTACATGCGTTTGATCGGATTAAAAGTATCTGTTCTTTCAGCAAATAATATCCCAACTCACTCAGGAGTTCCAATCATGGACGAATCGGAACTAGCCTTTAGACTAAATTCTCAGCTTAAAAAACCAACACGCCAATATCCTGTTGGAGAAGAGATAGGAATTGGAAGTTACAGACTACACCCGAAAGAAGTACACGCGGGAGAAATCAGGTTTTTAAGAAGGCCAGCAAAGCCGGTTTTTGCAATTGACGATGAAGGGAACTATGATGATGTGAACTCAGTTCAACTTGAATGGGGAGAACAGTTTATTGGTAAAATCATACTTCAAACCTTAGTAATACTTGGTATTCATCTTGATAACAACTGGCTCCGTGAAAATGGTATGGCCTTACCTCAATCCAATGTTTAATGTACCCAACTAAATATTCCATATCAGAGCAGGTTATGAGCCTTTTAAAAGGTGGTAATCCTTCTGTTTCTTCATCTATTGATATAAGAGAGGTAATGGTTGCAATTAATCAAGCAATCAACAAACTTTTAAAAGTTGAATATTATAGTACTCACTTGGCATCAGGCGAGGAAATCGCTATTAACGGGCAGATCATAGCGACTTATGACAATATCCCTGTAAAGTCAACCTGCGGAAAGGCGGAGATTACCCTACCTGTAATGCCGGTTAAATTATTAAAGAATCAAGGCTTATGGCATATATCCAAACAAGATGACCACTGGAACCCCTTTATTCCTATTCCTAATGGTATGGGTGCAATGCTACAAGGTGAGCCAATTCTGAGCGATTTGCTTGGGCAGGTGGGGTATGAGCAATTCGGATTAAAGGTTGTGTTTAAGACCGATATAACACTCGATGGAATTAACGAAGTAATGGTAAAACTGGTTGTTTCGGATATAGAAAAACTGGAAGATACCGACCCTTTACCAATTCCTGCAGACATGGAACAAGACGTTGTTGTTACTGTATTTCAAATCCTTGGCGGACAATTAAAACCGCTTAATCCTAATGATAACACCCAGGAAAAACAATGACATATATAACCCTTGACCATATTGTTCGTTCGGCCCTGAGCCAAAAGAACCTTTCCATACATTGGTATTTTCAGTATCTCAAATTAGCCGCTGATTGCCTGAGAGAGTTTAATTATGACATCCTCGGAACAGTTCAGACCAAAAGAATAAAGGTAGATGAAAATAATGTCGCCAAATTACCGGATGATTTTATTGACTATACCAAGATCGGGATGGAGGTTTCTCAATTCGTGCGCCCGCTGGTACAGAATCAGGCTATTAACCGGCTCCCAAAACTCGATGACGACGGCAACGAAACAACCTATACCCAAAAACTAGATGGGATCGGAACCTACTATGGCGGTATGTGGTACTTAAACTCCTGGAATAAATACGGAGAACATGTAGGCGGATATTTTGGGTACAAACAAAGAACCTGGAGAGATGGATTTAAGATTATCAAAGAAAGGGGAATAATTCAATTAACCGAAGGAGTATGTACTGATTTTATAGTACTGGAATACATCTCAAGTGGTATGAACTGTGACGCAGCCTGTAAGATCAACCCATTTGCGCAAAAGGCTATTGAATCTTATGTATTTTGGAAAGCTAGCCCAAACCGGTTCAATAATTTCTCACCGGAAGCCCAACATTTTTTTAATGACCGCAGAATATTAGTCGCGAGAGTTGACCATTTGTCATTGGATGATATTAAAAGAGTAATGAACCAAAATAAAATAGCATCAATTAAGTAATGCCGCTGATTGAAAAGAAATTCCCTGTTGACCTTTTGAATACGGATGACGCACCACATGTCGTACCGAAAGATGCTGCTGTGTTTATGCGTAATATCCGTTTTAATTCTAGTCTGGACGGGAAAGCTGGTTATTTTGAAAACATTATCTCGAATAAAAAAATCACAAATAACGTAATCCCGGATGATAGTGTATGTGTGGGGTCGGGTAGTGACTTAACCGGAAGATTTATTATATGGTTTACGCATTGTCTTTCAAACCCCGATAACGACCAGATCAACCTATATGATACCGAAGCCGAACAATATTGGTTAGTCGCCCGTACAAATATGGGTGCGCAGGGGAATATTACGGGCGGATTAAGGTTTACCCAGAATAATTATATTTCGTCCATTGAGATTGTAAATAATATATTAATCTGGACGGAGAAAGATAAATTTCCAAGAAAATTACATTTAGGCGCTGCGATTAGAGCTGCAAATCCCGCGGCCCTTGACACTCCTTTTTATGACGGCTGGCAGTATGATTGGACAAATACTGACCAAAACGATACTTTATTAGAGAACATCTCTTTAATCGTTAAACCGCCGTCTTATCCGCCAACTATTATAAAAACATTAGACGAAGCCTATACTAATAACTTCATTCGGAACGAAAGTTTTCAATTTGCTTATCAGTTTGTTTACTATTCTAATGAAGAAAGTACGCTTTCGCCTTTCTCAACTTCAAGCCTGATTAATAGTAAATTTCAAGCCGAAGGGAACTGTATTGATGTCAGAATGTCAAATATCGAATTCCCCTTAGCTCAGGGCATTCGGATGATAAGATTATACGTTAAGGTTGCCAGTACCCAAAAAATGTTCGTTGTTAAAACCTGGGATAAAGAAATACCCGAAGAAGCCGTTGAAATCGACAACATCATACTAGGGCAACTCGTTTTCCGGTTTTATGGTCAACAGCTAGGAACTGTATTAGATGATGTTGTAGCCGTAAAGCCATTTGATAGCGTTCCTTTAACGTCTTCTTGTGTAACATCGGGGCGTAACAGAATATTTCTTGGTGATAATGTAGAAGGTTATGGCACGCCAAAAACAACTTCTTTTGATTTGCAATTGTCGCCGGCGGAGGAAATAAGAGATATAAACGACTATCTTGCTAAAAAGAATGTTTATGAAGTATTAATCCATGGACACTACAGAACAGGATTTTTAAACTGGAATCGTTATACAATAGGCGTCCTTGTTATAAAAATTGACGAATTACCTTCTAATAAGGGGTATTATTTATTGCCAAACTCTTGGATTGTTGCAAATACAACCCCACCTAATATTCCTCCCTATGTAGGATATGCGACCCCTGCGGCCGCTTCAATGGGGAGTTATTTGAGTTCTTCAACTTTATTCCCTTTACAATATGATTATGACACTCCAATATTTTTAAGCAGTCTTATTTTTCTTGGTGCTACTCCGTCACAAACGTATGAAGAATTAAGAAGAAGGGTTTTCCCAAGCGGTCGATCAGGCATTACATCTGCTAATATGTGGATGGCGCAAGATTTGGAAGTTCAAATCAGGGATTTAATAGGTGATGCTTTAGAGATTATTGCACTTCCTGCAATCTTACATGATGCAGAATACGAAGCCGGAATTGTGTTTTTTGATAGGTATTTAAGGAAATGTGGAGTTGCTTCAAAAGATGCAAAAGTACAAACTCCCGTTAGGACTTATGAAGTAGAAACAATCATTCCATCACTCGAATGGACGGTTGATAATACTAATTCTGTAAACGAAATTCCTGACTGGGCGGAATTTTACGCTCCAGTTATAAGAAGGAATAAACGAACTACTTTTTTTATTACAGGCGTTTCCGATACGGTTCGATATGGACAGGCTGACCCAGATGGGACTCATGTTTTTGCTAAAAAAGAACCTTCGGGTGACGATACCCCCTATTTAACCCCCAATATAAGCACAACCTATATAGGTATTGATACTTCTATAATGGTTAACTCCGGGATAGGGTATTCTTATTCAGAGGGTGACTATTGTTATTTGTTTGAAAAAGACTCAACCAATGTTTACCGACTTACGGTTCGTGGCCAACAAGGTAAATATATCCTGCTTGAATACTCCAACATTGGAAACCTCGAAAACAAACAGTTCATATTTGAAATATACACTCCCAACAAAGCTACTGCAGAAGACCTTTTTTATGAAGTAGGGCAAATGTATCCCATATTTCAAGCTCATCTGCCTGAGCGTAAATATTCTGTACTTAGCGGATTGTTCTTGCCAGACACCTATGTTTTGCCACGCCAAGGCGAATTATCTGGGGTTTATTATGCCTATGCAATGTCACCTAATGACTCCCTTTATCAAAGATGGGACACACACTTCGGACGGGCTAATGTGATTACCAAGATTGGTCAGGTTTACAAGCCGGGAAATATTTCTTTCAGCAACATATTCGCTCCCGGTACTAAAGTAAACGGGTTAAACTCATTTGAAGCACTTAACGAAGTAAATATCCCCGTTGAGATGGGTGCGGTTAAAAGGTTGATACTAACTTCTAAAGTTCAGCGTGAAGGTACAGTAATGGTGGTTATTTGTGAAAGACAGACAGCATCAATTTACCTCAGCGAAAACGAAATGGCAGATCAGGAGGGTAGTGCATTTGTTGTTAGGAGCGAAAACGTACTGGGTAAAATCAATGTACTCCGTGGAGATTATGGAACCTTTCACCCTGAAAGCGCCAAATGTTTCAATGAAAACATATTCTGGTTTGATAGGCGCACAGGGGCTTTTGTAAAATATGGCGGTAACGGATTATTCCCGTTTAGTGACCTTAAATTAAAACAACTAGCCTTTAAACTTGCTAAATGGATCGAGAACCACGATAAAGAAAACGAAAACAAGGTTTTATTAATAGGAGGAATAGACCCTTACCACAAAGAATATTTAGCCGCAAGGGTTATCCCTGGCGAAGATAGTCCAATTAGCTGTCCTAACCCAACCGGTCTAACAATTACTCCTTCCCCGATTGATGACAATGCGGAACGTGTAATAATTAGCTGGAATTTCTCTGGTAACCCTCTTTTTGAAATACAAATATTTGAAACGGAATCAGGGATTGAATTAGTGGACATAAAAGATTTTAATTCCCCTTCGAGTCCTGCTCAGCTCATAATTGACAGTTCTGTATTTGGGGTTGAATATACAGTCAAAGTAAGAGCCAAATGTTACGATGGGGTATATAGTGAATGGCTTACACAGACCTATTCGCTAGTTGAGCCTTGCCGTCCGGCTTATGTTGACCCCG
This sequence comes from Terrimonas rubra, assembly GCF_042686025.1. Lineage (NCBI taxonomy): Bacteria > Pseudomonadati > Bacteroidota > Chitinophagia > Chitinophagales > Chitinophagaceae > Terrimonas > Terrimonas rubra. The sequence continues at coordinate 2,583,494 of NZ_JBHUOZ010000003.1, read as the reverse complement.
ATACTGAAATGCCGGGCGGTATAGTCGATTCGCCATACTCATTTACATTCCCCGTAACTGGCAGTCCAGTTATTACTGTAACAGATAGTACCACGCCAGGTTGGTTGACGGTTGCGACCTCAGGTGATCCGGTTAATGCGGTTGGCGTTTCTGGTACTCCGCCGGCTCCAGGAACATATAGTGTGAGCTTTACAGTAACAAATGACTGTGGCAGTTCAACTTATACCGGATCTTTTGTGGTGGAGGACACTCCGGAAGGTGATAATAACTCACAAATCATCCTTAATGAAGAATCAGGTCTATTAATAACTGTTTCAGTAACATATAACGGTTTTACAGTAGTGGATCATGTTGCCGTAGCCGCTGGTACGCCATATAGCTTTTATATGCCAGAAACATCTTATGCTGATATTATAGTTACTCTTCACACACCTCCTGCGTTTCCTGTAATTGACATTGAGAACGACGGAGTAATAACACTACCCGTTGAAGTAAACTATGATAACTCAAAATTTATTAACGTAACTACCATTGGGGGCATAAACATAAATATTCATTAATGGAAGTTGAAGATATACATACACTGGTCTTTTGTTTTGATGAAAACAAGTTTCGGGGATCGGATGATCTAAACCCAGAGGGTATGACTATGTGCGGAAATAATCACTTTTCCTTCAAAAATGGAGACCTTTGGCAACAGGATGCCGGACAAAGCCATAATACATTTTATGGTATACAATATCCCTCAGAAATCGAAGTAGTAGCGAATGCCGAAATCGGAAAAATAAAAACCGCCTTAACTGTTTCCTCTGAATCCAATATTGTTCCTACAAAAGCTACTATAAACACAACTTATCCCCGTTCCCAAACTACAGAAATTGGGTCTTCATTCTTTAAGAATAGGGAGGGTATATTTTACGTTCCTGTTCTACGTGATCTCAATACTCCCGGCTCATCAACTGTCAAACATCTTACTGGCGACAGGATAAGAGCGCCATTTACTTTTATTAAAGTTCAGTTCAATACTACCGATAAATTACAACTCAGGTTTATAAACTTCGGGTACAAACTTAGTTCTGGTCATGAATTTGTGTAAAACTAATCATGATAAAAACTTTAATAAAGTATATAAAATGTAATAATTTTACTAATGCAATTCCCTTGTATTCAATGTGGCCTATGTTGTAGTAAGATTGGATTAGTATTAGAAGACGCCGATGAGAACTTTTTAACACACTCTTTTCCATACAAATGGGATAGTAGCGGTAGGTGTGAAAAGCTTACAGATGAAGGTCTTTGTTCAGTTTATTTTAACAGACCTCTTTTGTGTAATGTAAAAGCAATGGCGGATGAACTGGGAGTTGATGAAAAGGAGTTTTATAACACCAATATTAAAGTCTGCAATAGCTTGTTAGAGCAAGATGGACAAGATGTTCAGATCAAAGAAATTTAACCTATGCCAATACCTATTATCCTCGGAGCATTAGCTCTTGGTTCGGGTGCTTATAAAATGATAGCATCAGGCCAACAAAAAAAAGCACTTCAAAGGGCGACTCGTGAAGCGGGTTATTACACAGCTGACGATAACGTCAAACAAAATCTTGCTTTAGCACAAAACTTATATAACGGGCGTATGGCCGGGGCTTCTAGGTTAGAAGCACAGATATATGGGAACCAGGCAAACACCATTGGTGCCATGAACCGAAACGTTACAGATAGCAGCCAGGCGCTTGCGCTGGCCGGGAGCGTTCAGGGAAACACCAATGAAGCCTTACAACAACTGGCTATCTCCGAAGCACAGGATAGGCTTTCAAGATATGGTATTCTAGCAAATGCTTCACAGGCACTCGCTGCAGAGAAATACAAAGAAAGAATGGACAAAATCAGGTATCAAAACCAATTGATGGGAATTAAGGCAACCCACAATCAAAACATTGCTACCGGAGTAGGAGATATGGTAAATGGTCTGGGTATGATTGCCAGCGGTGCGCAGGGATTAAATCAAAATAATCAAAACTTGAATTTTCCTAGTAGCTGGAATCGGGTTGGCGCAACACCTACAGCCACACCGATTGCTACACAATTAAACAGTAACACAGGACTTTTAAGCGGTCTTGCTTCTACAATAAAACCCTTAAGCTAATGACCCCAATATTCGGCGCACAGTTTCAGCAAGGCGATTTTCCAACCCTGAGGGATGTATATATTCAAAATATACAGAACGACCGTTTGGATAAAAAGCTGGAACAGCAACAGGCTTTACAACAAGATAAAGTCGATGCTAAAGCGCAGGCATACATTACGGGAAAATTAGATGTTTCTAAATACGCGACAGGAACACCGCACGACAGGATGGTTTCTGAAAGGATTAAAGAACTTTTGGGTAAATACTCTGCTATGCAACGCCAGGCAGGCTTTGATGCCAGCGAAATGCACCAATTAATGAGTGAAGATATTGGGGAGTTGGATAATTATTACAGGTCATCGAAGGGATTCGCCGATTATACCAAGAAAGCAGCTGCAGAAATGGCAAAAAAAGGATTTAGCCCCAATGAAATCAGTAATCTTTTAAAAGAAAGAGTATTATTTAACAGGGATGACAAAGGTAATCTTTCTCCCAAACCTTTAAATGAAATTGATTTTACAACCGATGGATTGTTAGAGGGTTTGATCTCGGAAGATTATAACAGACTAAGCTCAGTTAATCCGTATAAAGCATTACAGCCGCTTACTTATGGCAGGCCAACCCAGACACAAAATGTAAAATACAGGTCAAGTTACACCCCTTTAAACGGAACGGCTAGAACTATTGACAGAAACGGATCAGTAACATTTGATCCTATGTTTGATGTGGTTACAACTGATACGAATGGTATTCCTACAATTTCAAAACGTAAACGCCCTGTTTTATTAGAGAACGGAAAACCATATACTGATGTAGCCTTCGGAACTAACAAGCCTGTTTCAGTGCTAGATGACGATATTTTTGATTTCATGTATAACGAGGGTAATCCGGCTTTAATGGTGACTATCAACAAGCAGGCTGACGGGTTAATAAAAAAACTTGGTCGCCCTGTTACACAGGAAGAAGCGGAAATAATCAAAAAGCAAGTGGCGACTGATATTTTAGAGAAAAACAGTAAGTCCAAATTTACAAGGGACATAAACGATACAGTTAGGCAAGTTCATCACCATGAACCGGAGTCACAAATGCCAACGACAGGAATTTCTCTCGATGCCATCCAGCCAGATGCGAATGGTGACAGGGATATAACTAACCAGGTCGGAGGGTCGATTTCAATCGGACATGGGCAAAAGGATGATTTGTTTATCACAAAAGACGGCGGATTAAAGGTTAAAACCTATAAACGAAATAGTTACGGAGAGGAAGAACTATCAGGGGTTAAAACTCTTTACGGGAATGACATTAAGAATTACATAAAAGCAAATGATAGGGCTAACGGAGTAACTAATAAAGATTTAAAAAGATTGAATTCTTTCCAGTTTGCAGATAGTTTTAAAGTTTCTCCCGAAGTAAACACTTTTAATAATCTCATTAATAAGGGCGAAACTCCCGGATTACAGGCACCTAAAAAGAACACACCTCAGCCTGCAAAACAAAAATCTACACCGGCAACAAATCAAAAGAAAAAAATTAGTTGGTAATGGACGAAAAGGAACTACAAAAACTTTATAACGCTCTTTCCGCCCAATTTGATATTGGCGACTACGGTTCGTTTTCCTCTAAAATGCAATCACCAGAGGACAGGAAAAGGTTTTATGATGCTATAAGCAATGAGGGGTTTGATCTAGGCGACTATAATAGTTATGAAAACAGATTGGGCGGCGTAAAAAAAAAAGACGTTTTACTGCCTACTGGAAACGATTATTTCTTTGGATTGCTTGCTGGTTCGACTAAAAAACCTGTTGACCCCATAGCGGAGCAATTTAAAAAGAATACTCCTAACATATCTGGAACTCCTGGCTTTTTAGATGATTTTTCAAAACCTGTACAGTCACAAAACCTGAGTCTTAAAAGCAACAGGCAAGACCCATTATTAGCTACAAAACAACAAAAGACGGAATCGGAAGCCAATTCTGTACCTGTCGATAAAACACTTCAACGGAAAACTGAGGAACTTAACACCGCCCTCAATAAAGGTGAACTAACCGATAAAGACTACGATTTCCTTCAAAATGTAAAACCTGAATTACTAAATAATCTTGCCGCGGAAACTGGCCTGCAGGAGGTTAATAAAGATGCTTTAAACCTTGGCATTCAAAGAAAAATTTCTGAAAACAAAGCGGCTTACTTTAATAATATAGATGCTGAGACTAAGGAAGAAATAAAATCGTATGGTTTTCAGCCAGAAAGATTAGTTGATGATAATTACCGTAACCAGTCATTAGCAATGCTGGATGCTAAGAAAGATTTGGAAATTAAGGAACTCAATGCAAAATATCCATTACGTAATGACAGGCTTGATGCTGGGAACGCATTCACGAACTTAAAAGACATTGACCGCCGTGCCAATCAAGCTGAATATGAAAAATCCCTTATAGAAATAGAGGATAGGTACGCTAAGGTTAAACAGAAAATGGGCATATCATATGTGAATGATATTGCTAAACAGAACCCAGATTTGGACGCAAAGGCTTTGGGGTTAGAATTTCTTAAAGTAGCCGATAATGACAAATATAATTTATTCAAAAAGACTAGTGGAGCAACAAAGCAGGATCGGGATGTAGCCGAAATTGGATTAATGGCTCAATATGCTTCGGGCAATCCGGTTAGTTTAGCCTGGGCAAATGAGACTGAAAAAAGCCTAAATGATTTATATCCTGATAAATTCTCAGCAGAGGTTAGAAGTAAATTAGGCTCTCTTTATTATAATGATTCCGAAAATAGCAGTTGGTATAACAGACTTATTACCCGTAAACCGTCTATTGAAAAACTCGACGAACTAGCAAAACAGTTAACCCCCGAAGAACAATCCCAATACTTTAAATTTATACGCCCGGTTGAACAAAGGATTATAGGAACTGAAATCCCATTGTCTGGTATGTTTAATAAAATGGGTGAAAACATAAACCAGGTAGCAACCGGAACAGGCAATTTCTTTTCTGGATTGGTGGGAGGTAGATCCGATTCCGAAAAAGCCCTGGAAATATTAAACGCACCCTATGAAACACAATTTCAGAACCCAGGTGAATACGCTCCATTAAAACTGAGGTATAATGAACTGAAATCCAAAAAAGTTCTGTCTGTTGAAGAAAACAAGGAGCTAAACAAACTGAATGATATTGTCAATGTTCGCGATTCGTGGCAGACTTTTTTAGACGGAAACGGAGCCTTAGCCGGCCAGGTACTCGCTCAAGCAATAGGAACAAAAGGCGTTGGTGCATTACTAGGACGTGGTGTTCAGGCTATTGGACTAGCTAAAGTGCCAGTTTTAACAAAATCTGCTACAACATTAGATGACCTGGCCGCAAATGCGGTAAACTTTGGAATATCTCAAAATCAAATTACTAATTTATCTGCGGGGCTAGTTGCCTTTGCTAGTAGCTATGACGATGCAAGTAAAACAGCGTTGGCGTTAATGCCGGAAGAGAACGAAGAAGGGAACCGCAGAATATTCTCCACTGTTGTGGCAATGTCCAATGCACTTACAGAAAGGATATTTAAAGATGAGAAGGTTTTTGACGCTTTTAAGAAAGAGGTAGCTCCGAATGTAGTTAACTTGGTTAAGGGTTTATCAAAGGAGAATTTAAGTAAAGAAGCCTTTCAGTCAGGCTTAAAAGATGTTATCAAAAAAGGATTAGAATTTGTAAAATATTCTGAAAAAGAAACTGCTAAGGAAACAATAGAAGAAGTTTCGGGAAGTGTAGCCCAAAGTGCCGCCACTGCATTGCTGGGCCCGGATAAATTCTCTGCTCAAGATGCCCTGGACGATATGCTTACCACAGCTACCACAACTTTTATCGATGGTCAATTAGTCGGTGCGTTTGCTGGGCGGGCACAGTTTAAGGCTAACCATATTGCAGCTCCTTTATACTTACAACTAGGTGTAAACAAAGACTTTACTAACAGTGTTTTAAACGAGATTAATCGCCAGGAAATCGCCGGAGATATAACCCCTCAACAAGCTAAAGACAAAAGAAACATCATTACCGATGCTTCGGAGGTAAATAACAAAACAATGCCTGAGGTTGACCTCGACCCCAGAAGCCGTTATAAATTCATGGTTATGGCCGTTAACGAAAAAAACTTAGCCAGAAAAGCCGAAGAAGTTGCTGACCCTGTTTTGCAGAAAAATTATGAAAATCAGGTTAAGGAATCCGAAGATACCAGGTTAAAAATACTTAATGGCGAATTGGAGGTTGATGACAATTATGAGGTTGTTAAGCCTGACCAAAAGACAAGTAATGTATCTGTAATTATGCCTGGCGAGGTGGCTCGTCCGGAAACAACTACTGTTGGAGTGACCGAAAAAAAACCTAATTTTACCAATAATGAAAGAGAACAAACCCAAATCGACCAGCCCTCTGAACAATCCCGACTGGATAGCGAAAGGCAAGCGAATAGCGGAGGAAATCTCCAAACAATCGCCGGTATCACGCGAGGAGTTCAGAAAACAAGCGAAGATGCTGAAAGAGGCTTCACAGAATCAAAGGCCGAATCAAGAGAGCTAGAGAAGTACGCCAAGGATAATAATCTTTGGGTAGAGGATTACCAGTCAAAATATGGCGAGAGAGATGCAAACGGCGTAGAATCTGACGTTTACATAGAACCGGATGGCAAAAATGTAATCAAAATAAACAGTGGTATTCACCACAACAGTTGGGAAGATTTTTTTAACCGCATTCAGGCTCATAATGATTACTTCCCGGAAACAAAATATGATATAGTTGGGTTTACTAAAAAGTCTGATGCCCTTTCAGAAACCAACAAGCTATCACCAATATTAAGGCAGCCATTTGTAAAGATTCAACGCCCTGCCACAGAAGCCGAGATTAAGGATTTCTTTGAAGGGAAAGGGTTTGAATACAAGGGCATAAATGATATACGTGACCCTGAAAACGGTGTAATTATCCGTGATCTACACAAAGAAAATGCAGTTATTAATGAAAATGGCAGTGTAGTCATTATTGACCCTATCATTCAATTTGAAAAGGATAGTAAGTATTTAAAAGATAAGATAGATGAATCAACTGGAAGAAATGTACAATCAACTCCAGCAACAACCCAAGAACAAGGAGTTAAGGCAACAATACCAGAATCTACTAATCCAACTGGACAAGAAGGGGCAGGAGGAACCCTTGCCATTTCAGAACCAGACGCCCTTACAGAAAAAACTGAAAACAATGATGGCGGAGGAAAGGGGCAAACTAATAGCTCAGGAGATGGTGGACAACCTCAACAATCCCGCCAACCACGGAAAAACAATCTAACCCCGCTCGAGGATAGCTACAGCCGGTTAACAGAAGGTCTAACCGAAGAACAAATCAATGCCGATCCTGAGCTGGTTAGGATGCGTAAGGCAATCCAAAAGACCTATAACCAAGATCAGGGTTTTGCCAAACCTAAAGAGGGGCGCATTCCTGTTGCCCCAATAAAAAGTCAGTCAGAAAAGCCCATTAAGGACATAATATTTGATGTTACCAAAGGCATCAAACAAAAGTTATTCTATGTACGCCCTTCTTCAAGGGGCGCAGCGGGCTCATACTCCCCTGGAAGTTCCGCAATTAAAATAAGGTTTAACAATGACCTCGATGTTACTGCCCACGAGATAGGCCATAGTATTGATGATATTTTTGGTGTGTTAGCTAATATAGGAGACAACCCAACTATTGAATCTGAATTAATGGGTCTTGCACCGTTCGGAAGTGAACCACCAGCTAACCATCCTGACCCTCAAAAATATCAAATGGCTGAGGGTTTTGCAGAATATTTACGTGGCCTATTAGTCAATCCTGACTATACAAGAGAAACCTATCCTGAGATTACCAAACTATACGAACAAAAAGTTCACCCTGATTATCAAATAGAATTAGAAAAATTTGGTAAAGAAATAAGGGAGTTCGCCGGTTCTGACAGGAAGATTTTGGCAAATATGGAGTGGAAGCCAAAGGAGAAAAAGATGTTTGAAGACCTATTCGGAAAGTCAAATTCTGAATTTGAAATAAAACTATTTGACAAGTTCAAGGCAAACTTTACTAACCCATTTACTCCATTCAACAAAGCAATTAATTATCTCCAAAATCTATCTGGACAATCTGAATTACTGCCCGCTAACGATCCGGAATTATTGGCTAGGTCGCTACTTCATATCGGGGCCAAAATGGATTCTATCGTACATGATGGTATGATAGATACGAAGTTAAACCGGCTTAAGGATGCGGACGGGAATATTAAGAATATTGATTGGTTATTTTCAGCACTCGATACCTCTACTCGTGAAACATTAGAGCAGGAAGCAAAGGAAACTGCTGAATACATGATAGCCGAAAGGACAATTGAACTTGCGAAACGTTTTGAGCGAGATAGTATTTTAACTGGTATTGGTGGCGGTATGTTTTCAGATGTTGATGTAGCGCAGGAAGCTATTGATAAGTTTAACTCTTTCCCAGAAGACAAACAGGAGCGATTAAAGAAGACTGCCGATCGTTATAGGGATTTAGCAAATGATTCCCTGCGTTATATGGTAGAGAAAGGGAGAATTTCCGAAGATCAGTATAATGAAATAAAAAAGAACAACGTACAGTACGTTGCCCTGCAAAGGATATTAGAAACCGAACCCGGAGCCGAAGTTGATGTTTTTGCTAAACCGGGCGGAAATCTTGGTTCTAAAAAGGAAGTAATTAAAAAGGTTAAGGGGTCTACTAAAACAATCGTAAACCCATTCCTAACAATTTATGATTCGATCAATAAGTCAATCCAAGAAGCGGACAGGAACGAAGCAATGAAGTCATTCCGTGATTTATTGGTAGAACCTCGTGGAATGTATGATGGCGACCCGAAAAGATATGCTGATATTGGTGTAATTGCTACTCAACAGGACAAAAACACTATCCCAATTTTTGTTAATGGACAGGTTGAACATTGGAAGTTCGAGCAGGATGTATATAAAACATTGAAGGGATTGAGTAACGAAGGGTTTAAATTTCATTCAATTATAACTGCTCTACCTAGGCTTCTTAGGTTTGGCGTTACTAGTTTTCCTGTTTTTGCTGCAAGAAATATCGTTCGAGATACCCAAGATCGTATGATTAAATCTAACGAGGGAAATCTTGGAAATATTTATGGGTTAGGTGGTTTTTTGGGCGAACGAAAAGACTGGAAAGATATTGCAATTGCAGGAGGATTGAATGCGGGATTTTACATGAAAGACAGAAAGTCTTACTACGGGTTGATGGATGAAGCCATGAAACGAATAGCCGTCAAAAAGCCTATTCTTCTAAACCCTATTGCTCTCGCCAAGAAAACATGGAAAGGTTATGAGGATTTACTTCAAAAGGGAGAAACCTTAAATCGAGTAGCGGAATACAGATCTGCTTTCGCAAAAGCAAAACGAAATGGTCTTGATGATTACAACGCGATGTTATATGCGGGTTATAAGGCGGCCGATATAATTGATTTTGCCTTAATGGGGCATCAAATGAAATGGATAAATCAATTAATCCCTTTCTCAAATGCAGCAGTTCAGGGGTTGCGGTCTACTGCCACCAGATTAAAGGAGAATCCGGGTGGTTTTGCCTTGCGTACATTTTTATTTTCGGTTATTCCACAAGTAGCATTATGGTTCGCAAATCATCGGGATAAAGAAACGGAAGAAGAATACGAAGAGCTACCCAATTATCAACGAGATATGTTTTGGAATCTTAAAGTGGCTCCTAATATCTGGGTAAGCGTTCCTAAACCTTTTGAACTTGGTGTTTTAGCTTCCGGGGTTGATCGTGGTCTAAGTTTTACTTTAAGTGATAACAAAGAAGCATTTGATGGTTATGCCGGAACGTTGTCTAAGTCATTATTCCCGTTTGAAGAAAGTTCATCTACCGGGCCTTTACGTCCCTTTGTCGAGTTGATGGCTAACTATGATTTTTTCCGTGAAAAATCTATTGTTCCAGACTACGAAGAAAACCTTGATATGAGATTGCGGAATCCCAAGTACGCATCAAGACTAGGAAAGGCTATCCAAGACGTATATAAACTATCCACTGGAGGTGATGTTGACCCGCGTAAGGTTGACCATTTTATTAAATCTACCATGTCCTATTATGGTAACGCCTTAGTAAAATCCTCAAATATCGGTCGTGATGAAGGAGATCAATTCGGGCTACCTGATTTAGGGTTCTTTAAGTATTCTCCTGCATATAATTCAAAAACCGTTCAGGAGTTTCTTGCATTAACTAAAGCTTATGGACTGTCATATAAAGATGGGTTTGTTTTAGGCTATAAAAAGTATCAAAAAGCATATTTCGACGCTAAGACTAATGCGGAAAGAGATCAGGCCGCCAGGGATATGCGTGAATATGTAAAAAACTCAATCGATGAACTAAGGCGAGTCGGAGAGGAAAAAGTAAAAGACAAACAAGAAAAGATCAACAACGAAGAATAACCTAACCAATGAATTACACCAAATGTTTTTGCGATCCTACAAAGGAGCTTAATCCTAGGGTATTACAAATATCCAATAATCAACCTATGCTCCGGTACATTATTATGATGTATGACCCAAACAGCCCGCTGCGAAAAAACTACCCCGAGTTAGACTTAAGGAAACAGGTTGCTTCACAGGAATCTGGATATGATTTGCAATTACAAGACGGCGAACGTAGTGAATTGGAACGAGAAATTCTTGTAGACTCAATTATTCTTTACCTCAGAATGATTAACAACCTTACTTGGACAGAAATGTGTACCACCGAGGAAGCTATTTGGGAGTATAACCGAAGAATACTAGAACCAATTAAGAGTAACGACAAGGAAAAAGATGAAATGTCGGCTGTTAAGATGAAGGGTACAATGATGTCTGAACTTAAAATGATGAACATCAGGTATAAGGAGTTGACTCTTGAATTTTTCGGTGAAGACGATGATTTAATCGAAGCATCTAAAATAAAGGTTTCTAAAATTTCTTCAGAAGACATTGCAAAAAGATTAAGAAATGTTTCTTAAACGGTCAATTAATTATACAACAGTTGATGTACAGGGGCTGGCTTGCCAGGTTCCTCCCGTCGGCTTTGTATTTAATATCCTTACTGGCCAGTTAGAAAAAAGAGAAATTTTTAAGAGAAGTGAGCTTCCGGCTAATCAATACTGGGAAAGACAAGAAATACCCGATTGGTACAAAAAAAAATCAAGAGAAGTAACAGCAAAAAGAGAAACTGAACCTGATTTTTTTGATCCAAAATGTAATGAGTATGAAGCGCAGGAGTGGGATAGGAGATTAAATGGTTTTTGGTTTTATAATAATGGGGTTCCAACCTATATAACCGGAATGCATTATTTGTATTTGCAGTGGTGGAAAATTGACATAGGTTACCCAGGATTTCGTATTCCTGATTTGGAATATTTCTATTTTTTACAGTATTGTATAGACGACCCGAACAGTTTTGGAATGTGCGAGATCACGAAAAGGCGTTTCGGCAAAAGCTTTAGAGCAGGGTTGTTTTCATTTGAATATGTTTCTAGGGCTGTTGAATCTCAATCTGGCATCCAATCAAAAACCGGAACCGATGCAAAAAAATTCTTTGCAAAAGCTGTTGTTCGACCATTTAAAAGGCTTCCTGATTTTTTCCGTCCTGAATATGATAAAGCCCAGGGCTTAACGCCTAAAACAGAACTTAGGTTCCAACAAACTAACGTAAAGGGCAAAAAGGCTGCAGAGACGCTGGAAAAGGATGAGTTAGAATCCATGGTTGACTTCCAAAGTTCTGATGCCGTTGCGTATGATGGACAAAAACTCCACCGAGCCGTAAATGATGAGTTCGCAAAAACTGTTGAGGTTAATATCTATGACAGACATGATGTTGTTAGATACTGTTTATTAGATGATGAAGGTAAAATTATTGGTAAGGCTTTATACACAAGTACAGTCGAAAAGCTAGAAACTGAAAAAAATGGCGTTTCTGATGCTGCTCGTCAATTATGGACGGATAGCGACCAGAACAATAGACAACAAAACGGCCAGACTATAAGCGGGTTGTATAGATTTTTCATGCCGGCTGACAGAACCAGGTATTTTGATAGGTTCGGGTTTCCCGATGAGAAAAAGGCCCGGCAAGCTATTTTATTAGATAGGGAAAGTGTAAAAAACGATGCAAAACGACTTAGCGCAAGGATAAGAAAAGAGCCTTTAACCATAGAAGAAGCGTTTAGAGCTGATGGCGACAAATGCCTTTACAACTCCGAAAACCTTAATAACCAGCGTGATTTTCTTTCATGGAACCAAGATATAGTTGAACGTGGAAATTTCATGTGGAAAGAGGGGAAACGTGATACCGAAGTGGTTTGGAAAAAGTCTTCCAATGGTAGATGGTTAATGCTGAAAGGATTTAACCCTAAAAAAGAGGAAACAAACCAGGTTGAACAGGTAGGTAATCAATTCTACCCTAAGAACAATATCCGTTTTGGGTCGGCAGTTGACCCGTACGACCATAACCAGACAGAGGATAATTATAAAAGGTCTATGGCGGCTTCTTTGGTTAAACAAAAGAATAACCCCTATAACTTTTCCGATCCGATGATTGGAGCTTATATCTGTCGTTACTACGCCAGGCCAGCTACGGCTGCAGCAATGTATGAAGACATGATAATGCAGTGTCGGTATTTCGGGATCAGTATTTTGGCTGAAAGTAACAGACCTGGTATTATATCATATTTCAGAGACAGAAATCACGGAGCATTTCTAATGCACTTGCCAGGATATAAGGAACCTGGAATCCCTTCAACCCAAGAAAACAAACGACAAGCATCAGAACTCATCGAAGCTACAATAGAGGATAATTGTGATAAGATATTCTTTATTGATGTGATTGAGGACTTGCTTGTTTTCGACATAAACAAAACACAAAAATTCGACTTGGCAATGGCTGCTCTCTGGACAGAAATTGCCTGCGATAACAGACTGTTCCGGTTAAAAGAGAAATCGGAAGTCACAGAAGTAACTGAACTATTTAAACGCCATAAAATAGCCTAACCATGATGTACATCAATGAAGATCCGTTTCCTAAACACAATATTGACCCTAATTTAAAGGGCAAGGATTGGATATTGTCTTTTGCGAAGACCGCACATAGTGAGTGGCACTACTCCACGGCATCTTTATTCAGAAAGAACCTTGAAAAATACAGGGAAATAAAAAACTATGTTCTTGGCCAACAGTCAATTAATAAGTACAAAAAACTATTAGGGGTTGAGGAAAGTGCTGATGATTCATGGCTGGCGGTTGACTGGAAGGTTAGGCCAATCGGGGCTAAATTAAGAAGTATAGGGATTAGTAAGTTGGTTTCACGTGAATACAATATACTATGTACAGCGATTGACCCAATGGCTCAAACAAAGGTGGATGAGTATTTCGCCGATACCAGGACCAAAATAATGATGTTTGAAGCCCTGAAAGATGCTAATCCTGATCTGGCGGCTAATCCTCTGTTAAGAAAACAATTAGGAGAGCCGGAAGATATGGAAGAATTAGAAATCACCCAGATGTATGGTGCCAAGTATAACCTTGCTATGGAAAGCGAAATGGGGATTGATTTGATATTGTACAAAAATGGCTTTGACAAAGAAAGGGAGAGGAATTCGGAATGCTTATTTGATTATGGCGTAGGTGGATACAAAGAGTGGATAGACGAAAATCAGGAGGTTAAACTAAGAAGCGTTCAGGTTGAAGCAATGATGGTCAGCCCTTGTCAAAAACCTGACTTTTCGGATAAAACATATTGTGGTGAATATATAGAAGTCCCGTTATCACAATTAGCGGACAAGTTTACCTCTGAGGAACTCGAAACTATTGCTAATTCAATAAAATCCAACAACAAAGGGTTTACTCCAAAAACCGCTTTCAACGATGAGTGGGACGGGTTTAAAGCTACAGTTCTCGACTTAGAGTTTCTGAGTTGGAACGAATATAAGTACCAACAAAGGGTTAACCTTAAAGGGAACCTGGTAGTACGCCCCGAACCGTATTCTATCAAAACAAATGGCAACACCTTTAATTATAAAGGCGAACAGCTTAAACAATACATCTCCAAGAAAAAAGAAGTAGTATATAAATGTAAATGGATTGTCGGTACTGATTTGATGTATGACTATGGTCTGGCGACTAATATGAAGCGCAGCTTGCCTAATAAGGCTTGTACCGACCTTTCATATCACCTATATGCCTATAACTTCTTCAGAATGCAGGCTTCGGGCATGATGGAAAGGATAATACCATTGATTGATGAATACCACTTAACGATGTTCAAAATCCAAAACTTCAAAAATCAATGGATGCCATATATTATCGACATTGATTTTGATGCTTTGGAGAATGTTTCTTTAGGTCAGGCCGGGCAAAATATGACCAAGAAGGATATTTTGGACATGATGTTCCAAAAGTTTGTATTGGTTAATCGTAAAAAGGATATATCCGGAACGAACATAAATTATAAAGCTGTAGATGTAAGGGCTACATCTATGGGGCAGGAGTTCTCATTATTAGCCGCTGACCTTTCAAGGATTTTATCGGATATGCGTGATACTCTTGGATTAAACGAGATCACTGATGGTAGTAGCCCTAATCCTAATTTATTAAACGGTGTAGCTAGACTTGGAGCGGAGGCAACAAACAACGCTTTGCGCCCTATTCTTTTAGCTGATAGACACTTAACCGAATCCCTGGCCCGTGGCGTAATTCAACGCTTAACTCAGGTTGTTGGCAAAAAGACTATTTCCGGTGAAATGCCATACAAAGGACAGACAAGATTAAAATTCATCACTCTTTCAAAAGATATAGCCTTACACGACTGGGCTATTAAAATAGAAGACCGGCCGACAGATTACGAACGGGAATTATTATTACAACAACTAAACCTCAAAGATGCTAACGGAATGATAGATCCAGAGGATTATGTAATGATAATGAATACTAAGAACCTCAAACAAGCCGCTGCTTTACTCGCTTACAGAACAAAAAAACGTCGTAAAGAAAATGAAGCATACGAGTTGAAGAAAATGCAAATGAATGGTCAGGTTCAACAAGAAAGTGCAGTAGTTGCCGAACAGGCAAAACAACAAACATTACAATTAGAGTGGCAATTACGTAGAGATACCGGACTTGCATTAAAAGAAGCAGATAAAGATATGTTGCTGCTAAAACTTGGTGTTCAGCAAGAAGGTAATCAAATGTCTTTGGCTGGCAAAGTAGCGACAACTGCTATTCAGAAGGGGATTGAGATGGAGGATGAAGATGAAGAAATGCCAATTGTTGACTGATTGTGCCTAAGTAATATGATAAAAACTATATAAAAGTATACAAAAGAGCATAATTTTATATCCAATATATTCTATATGGAAGACACCCAGGAAAAAATTCCTTTTAGTTCTTTTAAACCAATTCCAGAAGGTACAGAAATCGAAACCATTACAGAAGAAGTAGAAGAATCGCCAGAGAATGACGATCCGACACCAGAACCTGTTGTGGAAAATAGAGAAACTCCTGTATCTACTCCGGCACCGGAGACCAAACCTACACCTGAGCCAGAAACACCAACACCGGTTACCACTGCTCCTGTAGAAAAAGACTGGAAACAAGTTTTTGAAGAACACAAAAATGATATTCTATCCGAATTGGGATTTGATGAGTTCATTTTAGAGTTGGCCGACTACTACAAAACAAATGGTAATGTTGAGCCATACCTAAACGCTAAAGCGGTTGACTACTCAAAAATCTCTGATGATGACATGATTGCAATGGGAGTTAAAGCGCAACATCCTAACGCAGCAGAAAATGTTATCAAACGTTTAGTCGCTAAAGAGTTGGAAAAGTACAAATCCGACCCTGATGTAGACGATCCGGCAGAGGTTGAGTTGATTCAATACGAAAAACAGCAAGCCGCTAATAAAATCCGTCAGGGTTTTATTGATGAACAAAAGAAATTCCAGTTAAAAACAAAGGTCGTTGCTCAACCTGAGAACAATGCTGAACTTGATGCAAAAGCCAAAGAGTTCAATGACAAAGTAACTCAAAGCCCAGAAACAAAAACACTGCTCGAAAACAAGAGAATTGAAATCGGTGGTGGACAAGTCAACTTTGAGGTATCTAATCCCCAACAAGTCATTGACCAAATCACGGGCAAAGAAAACTTCTACAGCCTGTTTTTTGATGGCGACAATTTTAATCAAAAAAAATGGATTGCGGTCGCTTCGTTTGCTCAGAATATGGAAGCCTATGATAAAACCCTAATTGATTATGGTAAATCATTAGCTCTTAAAGCTGAGTTAGAAAAAGACCAAAATCCAGGAGAACGCCAACAAACACCAGCACCAGAAAAGCAACTAACACCCTTCCAAACGCTGCAGTCACAAGGCCGTGTGACACAATTTTAACTAACCTAATTAGCCTATAAAATGCCAATTACTTCAACTAAGAAGCAGTATATCTCTGCTATCGATTCTTTAGATCAAAGGGAAATCTACCCTAAAATTCTTGATGCTGAAAACAATGTCGGTCTCACCGATATTCTAAATGTTGTAGGTCGTTACAAACCTACTAAAGCATCTTTTTACAAATCATATACAAATACTCCACTGTGGCAAACCGCAGTTGTGGATTCTGTAACCAGTGGTTCCGGAACTTCGCAAGTAGTAATTGTATTAACAGCCGGCACATCTGCTAACAGGCGTGTACAGGATATTGTTAAGTTTCCAAACGGAAAGGATGGTTATGTAACCGTAGTAAGCATGAACGCCGGTGTTGCGACTTGTACAATTCGTTCTGTTGACGGTACAAACTTAACAGTAGCCGCTACCAACGCTTTGAAATTCTACTCTAACGCAGTAGGTGAGCAAAGCAAAAGCCGTGACAGCCTGTTCTATGGTCTGACCGTGTACAAAAACATCATCCAAATTTTCAAAGAAACTCACGCCGAATCTGACATTGCCAAAATCACTAAGGTTGAGGTTCCAGGTTCTGGTTATTGGGGCTGGAAAGAGGTTGCGGAAAAATGGATCAAAGTAAAAGGCGAAGTAAATGCATCTCTTTTAGGAGGTGTTGTTTCAGCTTCTGAATTTGTTACTCCAACTGGCGCAATTCCCGATCCTGTAAATAGCGGTACTGTACAAACTACCCGTGGCTTGGATCAGTACACCTCACAATATGGGGTAAATGAACAAGTAAATACATTAGGTACTTGCTTGCTGGCTGACTGGAACGACCTTACTGACGCTATGTTAGCGAAGAAAACTCCTTACAAGCACATGGCTTATGGTTCTACCAAAGCTCTGCGTCCAGCTTTTGACACCTTTAAAGGTTTAGGGTCTTCTGATGTAACCAAGGGCTTGTTAAGCCTGGATGGCAAAACACTGGATTTAACTGTTGATACTTTCAGAAAAGATGGTTTCGAGTTCAATTTTGCGGTTTTACCGTTATTGAATCAACCCGACTTACTGGGTGGTACAGACATTGCGAAGTCCATCTACTTTATCCCTGAAGGCCAGGTTAAAACACTGGGTGATGATGGTAATACCGCTGGTTCGGCTCCAATCGCTCAAATTCGTTATTTACCTGTACCTAAAGTTGGTAACAACCGAGGTAATGACGTGTGGGCTGAAATTCATGATGGAGCAATTTCACCTGTTAATCCTAACGGTGATGAAATGGTGGCTCGCTTCAGCATTCAAACCTATCAGGGCTTAGAAGTGCTGGCTCCTACTTTCTTATCCAAAATGAAAACCATAGCATAATTAAACGGGCGGTGAAAGCCGCCCTTTTTCTTTACCTAAAAAATCTTATATGTTAACTGTAGTTGGAGATTTCAACAAACTGTCACAAAAGACTTTAGACTCTATAAAACCTATTGAAGGAAAGGTTATTTACGAATTGGTAAATGGCACTTTCGACGGCTTGACAAAAGAAATATTATTTGGCGGCTACCGGTCACTACCTGGCGCAGATAAAATAAAGGACTTAGAAACAGGTAAGCTCGTTTCTATTAGTGTTCCGCGTGAACACGATGGCAAAATCGTAAGCAGGAGTAAAAAATTTATAATAAATGGCGGCGAAAACGGCTTGGTTGCAAAACAAATTGTCTTAGTCCAAGGTAATATCGAACATGAGGAATGGCACGCATTCTTTAGTTTATGTAACTACAACGAATCTAACCCAAATCGGGACAGAAGCGTTGAGCCTTTAATACGTTTTGTTGACGAGGTGAAAGAATCTAAACAACGCTCAGCCAAACGCAACTTGCAATTTGAAGCCCTGAAACGCCACGATTTGATGACAGACGGCGAAATCCTGGTGTTCGTAAAAGCTATGGGCTGGCCTTTATATAATCATGGCCCAGAACTACTGAAAGACAGGGTGGGAGAGTATGCAAATGCAAATCCAAAAGAGTTTATAGCGAAACTGGAAGACAACACTACTCTGCGTTCTGCAGTAATTCGCATTGCAATAGAGGAAGGCGGTATCTCAATTGACCCACTTACATTAAAAGCTCGCTTTACAGCCGGTGATATTCTGTTTGCTTCACTCACTAAAGAAGACGGCAAAGAACCTGTTCATCTTTTAGCTGAATGGACGCTTACTCATCCTGACGGTGCAAAATACTACGACCAGATCAAAGCTCTGGTTTCCGGTGATAAAAGCAAAATCGTTGAAGTAGTTGAAAAGAGACAAGGTCGCCCAAAGAAAAATGCCGAAGAATAACAAAAAAAGCTAACCTATAATTATACCAAGTGCCTGATTTATCCGCTTATATCGACTTTGATGTTTTATTGAATAAATCTACTGAAAAGCTAATCGTTACAGGTCGGTTTTCAGGTACTTCTGGTATTTTAGGTGATGGCAGTGGACTTTCCGGAACGATTTCTGTAATGCATCCGGATTCTGTCTGGGAGAAAAAGAACTTAACCTTTTCTATTGTTTCTCCATCAACCGAGTTCTTTGTTTTTGAAACTGTATTACGCCTTGATGTTTTAGATAGAATCCAAAATGGTTGCTATAAGGTTAATGCTTTGGTTAAGTTGACCGGATATGATGACACTTTAGTAAATAAAACAATTAACCTTAACTATGAATCGCCAAAGATTTCACTCAAAAGCAACTTTGATTTAATAACTCCGGCCTTATCATTTGATGACATTACAGTTTATCAAAAAGCAAAGTTTACCCTTGCTGACATCTCCCGCCTATGGAATATAACCATCAAAGAGAAAGGCTCTTTTACTTCAAATAGCCAAGCTCCGGATCTACTTTATGAAGGCGGTTATTATGACGCGGAATATCGTGGCACCTTATCTACAACCATAAGATATAATTCAGTCCAATATCCTTTTCTTTCAATTATTGATTTGTGTGTAGGGTCTATTTGTGAACCTGCAGTTGTCCTACCACCGTATGGCGAAATTCCTGATTACCTGGAATACATTGATCGTTCGACTAGTAAGGGAGGTTGTGGGTGTTCTTGCGAATCAAAAGAGTACAAAAAAGCATTTCTGGCCTATCAGAAATTACAAAAGATTATTTGTACAGACGACCTTGAAACTATTCAACTGCTTCTATTAACAATTCATAACATTTTTTACAAAGTGAAAGGTTGTTATAAGCACACAAACAATACCCTATCCTATGATAGAAGTTTCTGTGAAAACGGTGTTGGTGATAATATAGAGGTTTTAAGGTGGTATGGAGATATTGATCCTTATAGCGATTTATTGGCAGGTAATGATACATTAACCTATTTGGCACCAGTTACAATAGCAAGTAATGCATCAGCAGTCAATGTAAACTTCCCTTCTGCTGCTTCCAGTGATTTAACACCAGATGGTAAATTCTTTGTTATAAAGGTGCCTATTTCAGTAACTGTTAAGACCAAGTGGGAAAACGGCACTTCGGTTTACAACAAAGGCGATATACCCGATATTTCTTGGAGAGCGCCGTTTACAAGTGGTCAGTTTAGATATTATGTGACCAGAACTGCTTTGATTTTGGATTACAATGTTGTTCCATCAAACAATATAACACTAACCTAATGAAAAATGCCTTATTCGTTTTACTTGTGATGTTAGCTAACTACAGCTATTCACAGGTTTATAATCCAGCACAACACACTTTAACTCCAAAATCTATGGGGTTTTCGCAAGCCGTTTCAACTGACGCTCGTAGTACTTTTTATGACCCCACAACATTTAGTCAACGCCCTTTTAATTCTAAAGAAGAAGTAATGGCGACCCTTAATACCCCTGCTAAAAGAATAGGAGGGTTTGATATTTTTATTAAAGAAAATGGAGAAACAAAGGTTTATTGGTTTAAAGATGGAACAAACTTAGAAAACCTGGTATTAAAATCTGAGCTTGACGATAAAGCACCACGGGTTACTAATAAAGGAAATGGTACAACAACAACTATTATTAGCGATAGTGTAAGGGTAAAATTAGGCGGCGAATTATCAGACTCACTCACTCATATTTATTTACCTGTTGGTAGAAAAACTAATCAAAATACACTCGCTCAATCAAAGTCGTTTGTTATTACAAATAGGCCCTATACTGGAACCGCTGGAACAGATTGGGGTTATTGGAATGAAAGAGGGAATAACTCTCTTTTAACCCTTGAAAGAATGTTTGATGAAGCGACAAACGACACTGCAGATCAACAATATAACGGCATACTAAAAGCCTTTTCCAGATTACGTTTAGATCGAAACAGCACGAGATTTAAATATAATAACCAGCCAATTAAGATGCAGAATATGGGAATATCTTCTGCAGTTCAACTATACCCTCCGCAGGACAGTACTCATTTAATTCCTGGGCCATTTGGCTATGATGGAGCTGCCGGCCGGTTTTCTATTGCATTTGGCGAATCTTACGGTTACAACCTCGCTATAAAACCTACAATTACCGACTTCCCACAGAATGCTGTTTTCTCAGAAATTGATTTTAATAGGGTAATAGACAATACATATAGAAAAAAAATGACAGGGCCAATAACTAACTATTTAGCAGGTTGGAAAGCCCATCAGTCAAATATAAGTTTGGCCACCCCTGATGCTGGTAGTCGATATGAACAAGTAAGCGATTATACGAGTTTCGGAACATGGTATCCTTTGATCGGTTCCTCAGTCACCAAAGAAAAGGTCCTCTCAGTCTCAAGGGTTGATATTGCACGGGGTTTTTTTAGTTTACCTAAAAGACTTCCAACAAACGAAGTTGTTAATGGATATCCGTTTCAACAAATAGGAACAGAAGACATTAGTCATACTCAGGGTTATTGGAGATTTGGATTTAACGCTCCTACTTGGGGTGAAGACGGTATGACCATTCCTCAATTGAGGAAAGTTCAGTTTGATAACAGTGTGGCATTTAACGATACTACCACTTTCAATAATGAAAAATTAAAATTTATATATCAAAACTTAGGCCCCACAAGTAACTGGAACTGGATAGATAGCCCAGATAGTACGTACCGTTTAATAATGGGAAGCAGAACAGGACATAGTGGAACAATGCAAATTTATGGTTCTGGCTCAGTTGCAACGGATAACAGAGGTGGTTTTGATTTTACAGCCGTAGACAGGGCTGGTATCACAAATCAAACTAACAAGGTAAAGCACAGGTTTTATATTCGCGATAACAGCCCCGGAGGTACAGGAGCGTATGTCAATTATTTTCAAATTGCCAAAGACAGCACTTCGATGTATATCCAGGCTAATGTGAATGATACCATTGCATTTACGCCATTATTGATTAATAAAACAACTGGATCGCTTTCCAAAACACCATGGAACACTATTTCAAACATGATTGGGTACACTCCAATTGTCAAAGGGTTTATTGATAGTTTATCTGGTGGATTAATTACAGACAGCACTTATCAAAAGCTCATTACAGGGGCAACTGGTAATTACGATAGCGTTTATACTTATATAAAAGCATACCCCGCTACGACTTGGGATAGTGTGTTTTCTTTTAGAGTGCCCAAGTATAACCCAGGTGGAACCGGAATAACCGCATTGACCGGTGATGTTACAGCAAGCGGTACCGGCAGTGTTGCAGCAACTATTTCAAATGATGCAATTACAAGTGTAAAACTTGCAAGTAATTCTGTAACAAATGCGAAAATAGCTGATAATTCTATTTCTTCTGGAAAGCTACAATCTAATTCTGTATCAACCTCAGCTTTAATTGATGGAAATGTAACAAATGCAAAAATTAGTGATGTCTCTTCCTCTAAAATTACAGGTGGGTCAGAAGGACAAGTTGTTAAATACTTTTTAGGTACAAAAACATGGGCTTATGAAGACTTTGATATGGCTGCTGCATTAAGTGACGAAACAACAACTCTTACTACTGGCACTAAACTTACATTCTATACTCAATCTCAATTATTAATCAGAGATGTAAGGGCATCCTTAACTACCGCAAGTAGTTCGGGTTTAGTAACAATAAGTATTACAGTAAATGGTAATCCTATGTTTAGTACACCATTAACTATTGATGCAGGTGAAGAGAGTTCTTTTACTGCTGCAACGCCTTTTGTATTTGATGGGGGTAGTTCAACTTTTGGCTCCGACAATAACTATAAAGTTGTAGTTACCGTTAGTGGTGCAGGCACAGGAGCCGCTGGTCTTAAATTATATATGAAGGGGTATAAAATGTCACAATAATGAAAAGGATTGTTTTACTTCTGACCATATCATGTTTATTTATAGGTGCTAACGCTCAATGGGTGATTAATCCGTATTCTTTCGGTGGGACACCTGTTATACCCGATACTGCAAAATTCAATTTTAGCCTTTCTGCCAGGCCTGTATCGGGCTGGTATAACTTCGTTATGACCTCCCGTGCAGATCAGACACTTTTTTCTGGAACCGACCAAGGCATTACCATCACAACAACTGCAGCTAGCGGAACAAACTGGACACCGGAAGGAACATCACCTGCAGCAACGTCAGCACAAAATTCGGCCCCGGCTTCAACTTTAGCAGGTTGGCCAGGTGATGTTGGATTAGACTATGCCTTTAACAAGAAATCAGCGGCCCCGGCGAATGCTGCAGCAGAGCATTGGACCGTATCGGGTCTTACTCCCTTTGCTACTTATAAATTCGAGTGGCTGGGAAGTAGAACAACGGCGGAAACTTCACGCACTTGTTACTATACAATCCGAGATAATACAGGCGTAACTACGAGCGCCCTTCACGAAGCAAAAGGAAACACATCTACAATAGTAACACTTACAGGGGTTGCAAATGCATCCGGTATAGTTTATTTAAGCGGTTATGGTGGCGGCACTACCGCTAACTCGCTTTATGTCTATTACAATGCCCTGAAAATATACAAAGTAACACCGTGAGGATATTAGCAACGATATTATTTACTTTTTTGGTGACTTACATACAAGCCCAAACCACCAATATTTTCTTTAATGCTGCTGACGGTCGGGCAATGCGTACATATGATACCACTATTATCGGAAGCGGTTCTACTTGGAATGCAAGAGTGACCATGCCGGTTGACCACGACACAAAAGTCGATAGTACAACTGCATTGATTATGGTAGTTGGACTTGGTGAAGCTAATGGGAATTGGGGGGTAATTGCTGTCAACGGCTGGCATTATTGGTTGGCTAATGGTTGGGACGGCAGCGTAACCCTTCCTAATGGGGTTCATCATCCTATTATAATTACCCTGCAGCCTAATTCAGGCTGGCCTGCCGAGAATATCACTAATGTAAAACTTGGGCAAATTTTAACACGATACAAGATTAAAAGAGGAGTTCCTGGTTCTAAAAAAAGCGGTATTCATGTATCTGGTTTATCTATGGGTGGCTGGACTTGGACAACCTATGTTACAGGTGATGCAGGTTCTCCTTATAATTATGCCCGCCTAATCGCTTCTGTTGCCGAAAGTTGCGGAGCTAATCCGAATGCCAATACTCCTTATCCTAATTTATTCGATCAGTTTGCTATTTATGGTAATGCGGGGTTTGGGGGTAATTTATTAGGCTTTGAACAGCAATTAGACGGCCGGGATATTCTTAACCGTGTTAATAGGATGAATAGCAACCATGCCGGCAGCTACTACATACGTACAAATTTCGGCAGCGGTGGGCATAGTAATTTTAACGACCATTATAACCCTAGCCGTACCAACTGGACTACAGGAAGTAGCAATGTGACGGCGACAACGCCATCCGGCGGTATTAATCTTTCGATGGCTCAATGGCAGCTTTTACAAGGTGATACTACATTACCTGTAACGGTTCCACCTGAAACCATAATTCTAAACCCTATTTCTAGTTTTACGCATACTTTTTCTCATACCGCTACTCCAAATTTTTCTATTACATCTACTGTTAATCAAGGAGTAGTTACAAGCTGGAATTGGGTACAGCAATATGGGCCAGCAACTTTGACAATGTCAAATGGCAGTACGTCCACAGTAACTTTATCAAATATTACGCAGCCGGGTTATTATACATTTCAGGTTACAGCTTCGGGGCCGGCTGGGAGTGATTCTAAAACAGTTACTGTTCATATACGAGACTTAATGATGAAGAATGTTAGTGATTGTCGTTCTGGTGGTGGTAAGAAGTTCATCATAGGTAATGTATTATCCGGTGCTCAAGTAAGTACCACAGCAATATATGTACCTTATGTAAACCGGGATCTATTCTTTGGAGAATTGATAAAAGGGGGAGATACTATTGTTATTGCAATGAATCCTAATAATGGAAATTATTGGAATACTATTACCATAGGGGATTTTGGCGGGAACTTTGGTTGCCCTATTACGATAATGTCCGATAGCGTAACCAAGATTGGAGCTTCTAATGGAGCGTTTCGTATCGGTACTATGGATAGCAACGCTGTTGCACATATTAAATTAGACGGTCTTGCAAACAGGTTAACCAAAGGTGTAGTATATGGTTTTCAATATGACCGTAATGATTTTACTCACGAATCAAACTCCATTGCTTTAACAATTAATCTTGGACACCATATAGAAGTTAGTGGGTATAGCGTTAAGAACGCCGGAGTAGGCTTCTTTTTAAAGAAAAATAGTGATAGTACCAATCCATTTTCTATTTACGATAATTACAGGTTTCACAAGGTGACTTTTCATGACTTATATCTCCATCGGATAAATGGGGAGGGTTTCTATATTGGTCATACAGATATAGCTGGTGTGAGCCAATCCGGGAATAATGGACGAACAGTAATGGGGGACAGTTTAACTATTACCAGAGCTATTATTGATAGTACTGAATGGGATGGCTTGCAAGTGTCAAACTTTGGATATAACGCCAAAGTGTATAACAATATGACCTACAGAACAGGTGCCAAAAACCAATCTTCTCAACAGTGGGCGTTGTTCATAGGAGGTAATACTCAGGGTGAAATCTATGATAATGTGAGCGTTAACGGTACCGGCCCAGTAGGAACCCTTGGAAAGGGAACTGTAAAAATATACAACAATCTTGTTGATAGCATAAACAACGGGCTAAGTGATGCTGATGGTATATATGTGAGTATGAGTACATCTGGTATGTTAACTCCGGTTGATAGTTTGATTGCTCAAACTTATAATAATACGATCAGCAGAGTTGTGAGAAATGCCGTCTTTCATGCAAATAGTAATGGAGCCATGAAGGCTGGAAAGATTGAGAACAATATTTATGTCGGCCCAGTGAGTAAGGATTTTACCTCAAATGCAAGTGATGTCATTTCTGGTAATACGTATTCCTCAAGTTTAAATATTGATAATATCTGGAAGGATCATCCGGCTTATCGAATATATAAAATGGTAAAGTCTAATCCAGGATATGCATATAGTTTCTGGGATTTACAAACTCCTGCTCCACCGGATGTAAAACCGGTTGGCTTTAGGAGGGGGCATAAACTAAAGTACAAACCAAATTAAAGATTTATTTTCTAATGGACAATAATACTCATACTGAAAACGGAATAATCGGCGGAATAATATCTATATGCTCCACTGTGTTTGCTTGGATTAGTGTTGCTAACCTTCAAACATTTATGGCTGTAATGGCTTCGTTTGTGGCTGTCATTACGGGTGTATTTGCAATTGTACATTACTATTACTCAATTAAGGAAAAAAAACAACTCATAAATAAAAATAAATGATAATGGATTACATTTTTATCAGCTTGTTAATGGGCTTAGGCGTTTGGTTTCACATCATGCAGAGAGTTAGCTCTGTGCGTAAACGATATCCTAAGTTAAAATTCAGGGAGGTTTGGGTTACATTCTTAGATGAAGAATGGGACAGCCTTTTTGTGTCTGGATTAGTTTGTTTTTCCTGTCTTTTGGCCTTAAAGATAATCCGATATAATGAAGTAATACTTCCCGACTGGTTTGAAAACTGGGGAATGTATGTTTTAGTCTTAGTACTTGGATATGCAGGCCAGCGTTTGGCATATAGATATTTAGGCACTGCAGAAAAAGTTTTGGCCGAAAAGGCAAATACAATGTATAAAGGTTGTGACCATGAACCAAAACAATAACGATATGAGTTATGATAGCAAAGTAGATACTCTACTACACATTAAAAGAGTGGCTGAATTAATGACTGAAGCAGCAAGCGAATTAATCCGGCGTGCAAACGTTCATGATAATTCAAAATTGCAAAGTCCTGAAAAAGAGTTGTTTGATGAGTTCACACCTAAACTCAAAGAAAGTACTTACGGGTCAGATGAATATAAGGGATTTCTGAAAGGATTAAAGGTGGCATTAGACCATCATTATGCCCATAATTCGCACCATCCGGAGCATTATGAAAATGGTATAAATGGATTCAATTTATTTGATTTGGTGGAAATGTTTTTTGATTGGAAAGCCGCCAGCGAACGCCATGCAGATGGAAGCATTTATAAGTCCATTGAAATAAATAAAGATCGGTTCAGAATGTCAGACCAATTTGTTGACATATTTACGAATACAGCAAAACACCTTGGGTGGTAATCTGATTGAAACACAATAATAACGATATGAAATTCATTAACTCTTGTGCAGTAGCTTGTATTTTATGGTTATTGCTATGGGCTGCTTGTGGCTGTAAAACAACCAAGTACGTTGAAAGGACAAAGACCGTCTATGATAGCACAGCGATATATCAAAACCAAGTTCTAAAACAAACTATTGCGGATCAAAAGCAATACTATGAGGAACTGATTAAGGACAGCAATGGTTATAAAATAGAGTTTTTCCCAGAAAATCGCCCTCTTTATAAGCCATCACCTTACTATTTTGGCGGGAAAGTTGATACTGCAATTATTAACCGTCTTATAAGGGTAGATACTACGTGGTATGATTCATTGCCTAAAGGTGTTAAACAATGGTATAATGACTTTGAAAAAGAAAGCAATATGCTGTTACCATGGCAAGTAGATGAAAGTAACAATAAAAAATTTATCCTGCGAAAAGATGGAACAATTGAGGCTAGTGGAAATATTAAGACTGTCCAAGTTTCAGCCACCAAACAAGCCCAGTTTCTGTCCGAACTCCAACACAAATACGACAGTGCTGTTCTATCTAATGAGAACCGGAAAGTTGAGGTAAAGACGGAAACTAAAGAGCTGATTAAGAAGGTTGAACGTAGAGTATATCCACTTTGGCTGATTGGACTTGTCATTATTGGAACCTGGACACTCTGCACCCACCGATATAAAATACCGTATTTCAGCACTATTATAAAATTCCTTAGACTATGACAAAACAAGACTTCGTTAATTCATTTAAACCCTTTGCAATACAGACGCAAGAGAAAACAGGTATAGACGCACGTTTTATACTTGCCCAGGCTGCCCTTGAAAGCGGATGGGGGAAGGTCTCGCCGGGAAATATGTTCTTTGGGGTTAAAGATACGGACGGAATTAACGGGAACGAACAGTTACTAACAACAACCGAATACAGCCGCAGTGCTAACCTTAAATTCCCTGTGATATTATCTGTTACCCCTGTTATACGCAATGGTCAAAAGTGGTTTAAATACAAGGTAAAAGACTATTTCAGAAAGTTCGATACTCCTGAACAGTCATTTACCCACCATGCTAATTTTTTCCTTGTAAATAAAAGGTATGCTAATGCTCTAAAGGTGAAAGAGAACCCTTACGATTTCGCTGACGAAGTAGCAAAGGCCGGCTACGCAACGGATCCGGATTATTCAAAAACACTCAGAAAATTAATAAAATCAATCGACCAATATTTTTAAACTTTTCGGTCTTGTAGTCTCATATTTGCAGTTTGGTTTTCCCTGTCGTTTCTACGGCGGGGATTTTTATTTTAAAAAATATATGATAAAAAATATACTTAGTTATATAAAATGTATATATTTGCTTATCCTCGCTCGTCTTTACTTTGGTGTTATCTAATAGATAACATGGAAATTATTACTCATCAAAAATTCAGGGAAGCCCTTAGAGTTGTAGATCAATACTACAAACAAAGCGGTATTACAAAAACTGACGTAGAAAAGGCGATCTGCGAAACTTTCAATTTATCTATTGAGCAAATTTTAGAGCGTTCAAGGAAACGTTCAGTAGTCGATGCCCGGCAGGTATGGCAAGCTATCCTATATAAATGCCTACGTATGACCGCTAGTTCGGTAGGAGAGGTTACCGGCGGCTATGATCATACAACCGTTTTAAATTCCGTACAAGTTGTTAAGGACTTACAAGAGACGTCGCAGGTTTACCGTGAGCGACTGGATATTGTTATGCGTAGAATTGGGTTTACGATTGAAATTTTATATGAAAACTAATAATGATGAACGTTTTAGCTCTTGATATAGCGACGAAAACAGGCTGGAAAACAAAAACAGCATCGGGAGTATGGGATTTGACACCAAATAGAGGTGAAAGCAGTGGGATGAGACTGGTAAGGTTTAAAGCGAAAGTAATCGAGTTAGCAGGTCTTGAAGACATAAATCTAATATCCTACGAAAGGCCAGCCGGAATGCATAAGAGTTCGATAATGGTGGCTTCTGAAATGGTTGGCATACTTAAAGAACTGTGTGTTTATCTGAATATTGAATTGGCTTGTTATTCGGCGACACAAATAAAAAAGTTCGCAACCGGAACGGGAAACGCAAATAAGGAAGCAATGATAAAAGCAGCGGTTGAATTAGGTTTTAATCCTGCCGATGATAACGAAGCAGATGCAATACATCTTTATAATTTGACTATTAGTGATTTGAAAATTTAAACCATTTTAGTTTAATGCAGGAACAGTATAAAAATAAAACATGCAAGTGTGCTATGCAGCGAACATAGCTTATAGCTCTAGTCCTAAGAGCTGTACCACATCTTGGTAATGTGGCGGGTGATGCTAGTGACATCGCCTAATTGCAAGTTATCCGTGGAACTGGGAGTCGGGTAAATGGTTTTTAAATTATGAAAGAAAAGTATAATCATATTGATGGAACACATTGCTGGTTTTGCGACCGGGAATATTCAAGTGAATACTGCCTTACAATTCATACCGGAATGAGGTTGAGAAGGACAAAGGAGCATATTATTCCAAGGTCAAAAATCGGGGTTAATATATCAACTAACTATATCGGCTCGTGTATTGATTGTAATCACTTGAAAGGTGATAGAAATGCCAAACAAATTGCTGAGAGAATTGAGAAAATGATCGAATACAATAACCATGAGATGAAAGAGTACTTCCCGATCATGAGATTAAGAGCCTGGAAACTGTACAACAAAACAGCTTTTTTACATAGAAACTTTAAAACTATAAGCCCAAAAACAACCAAACATGAAACACTTAAAAACAGTTATAAATTTCATTACAGCTATTCCAAATAGCGTACTGGCATCGTTAGTCTTTATACTAATGGTTATTGATTGGTTTTCTAAAGATTTCTCATACGCACCCTACCTAGTTATGTTTTTCGCCATTCTGGTAATAAGCATTTGTGAGTTATGCGAATCTATTGTAAACGCTTTAAAAGATAATGAGGACTAAAGTATGATTTATTTTATTGTAACTATTTATTGTTTGCTTGGTATTCATTGTGTTTTTTTATTTATAAAAGACTGGATGAAGCATCATGATTTAACTACCAACGAATTGCCAGTCATCTTGTTTTGTTTATTATTTTCTGTTCTAATATATTTTATATTCTTAATAGACTTTTTGTCAAAAAAGAGAATAATAATAAAGCATAAACCAAAAGACAAATGAAAACTCTCCTTCAATATGTTGTCGGCATAGTACTGCTCATTAAGGTAGTATATGGGTCGCTGTTTACTGATGTGTTGGATTAAAATAAGGATTTATGAAAATAAGAAACAATATAACCGTTTACGCCTGTGAACATTGCAATAAAAAAATGTTTGTCCGTCATGCAATGGAGCGGCATGAGAAATGGTGCAATAAAAACCTGGACAACTTCAGAGCTTGCCATGATTGTAAGTTTTTGGATCGAATAAATATTGATTATTCTTATTCGGCAGCAACAATAGACCCAATCAGTTTTGGAGTAATACCAGATAGCCGGTTGGTAGAAAAACAAACTAAAGGTTTTTTCTGTTCTAAAATCCAAAAGAAGATATATCCACTACTTGCCGAAAAGAGGGGATTGGTTGATATGTACCCTGAAACATTTGAGGATCAGGAGCCGATGCGAAAGGAATGTGAGTTTTTTGATAATGACTTTTCAATTTAAACAACCCCCCAATGCGCACACTAATTAACTACATACGATCGCTGTTTTGTAAGCATGAGTTTGAGTATGGTGAACATTATCATACAGATTATGGCTTTGATGGTGATTGGGAGCGACGCGGAACTAAAGTTTCCCGCACCTGCAAAAAATGCGGGTGGCATAAATCGTATTGGAAGTATTAAAAGGTACAATTGTAAATAAAGTTATGACTAGAACTTTAAGCCAAATATTAAAAGAGGCTGATAAAAAAACGGATTTACAAGACTTAATTAATTTATGGAATGAGATAGCCGAAAATAAATATGAATACCCATTGATACAGATACGATTTGCAAATGAGTATATAAGTCAATTAGCTTTAAGTACAAACGGTTGTGATTTAGAAAAGGGGAAGTTTTATTATACATTAAGTGAAATGCTTAGAAATGAAGCTATTATATAAAGGGGAAAATGGCCGTGATGAAATTAGCCATTTAATAGAAAGCATGGGAATTGACAAAACTATTTGTTTACATGAAGACAGGGTTTTGTATGCTAGAAATCACCCTCGAAATCCTTTTTTCATTGGGGCTATTCAAGATAGCAAAAAGAAGTTAGTAACATTAAAAATGATAAAAGATGAACAAACTAACAATACACCACCTTGCTAAGAGGTTGCCTTATGGAGTGAAATTTGTATCAAACGGAGAAATCTTTTTGATAACTGATATTAACACCATTGATCCGTTTCCGATATGGGCATCAACAAGGAGAAACAAAAAAACGTTAATGCTTGAACCAGAAATTAATGTTCGGCCAGATGTATTAGGCCGGGGATTTAGGCTATCTTCTATTAAGCCAATCCTTTTTCCCCTCTCCGCGCTCACCCAGGAAATAACAGTTAATGGGGAAGCTTTTGTGCCGATTAGAAGAATATTAGAGGATAGCTGCTTTGATCTATCAAAAATGACTGATGAGGAAATTAACTCTTATGCAAAATCGGAAGTTAATGTGTTAATGTCGTATGAAACAGCGGAGTTTTTCCATAAGTATCATATCGACTACGAAAATTTGATTTCTTCCGGCCTATCCATAAGCGTATTTGATTTACCTGAAAACCCGTATAAGTAATGAATTTTGACGACTTGTTTAAAACTGAACCAAAGGAGCCATATAAAATGAGCCAAATGGATTTTTTTGAAAAAACTAAAGTTGTCTTTGAGAAAATCTATAAAAGTTATTCTCAAGCGTGGCAAGAAAAGAATTTAAAAGATGATGAATATCCTGAAGAAAGTGTTTGTGATAAATGTACGGGTTGTGGAATTTTCTTGAAAAATGGAGAAGAAAAAGATTGCTTTCAAAATAAAGAGCATGGAGAATGTTTTTATCTTTTTTGTGATTATGAATTAGTCGGTATGGAATTAGAAACCCAACTTGAAGAAATATCTGATTTGCTTTCAGTAGATGAAATTGTAGATGCCGCTGAACTAAAATCATTATTAAATAATCCTGAGTAAGAAAATGACAACAATCCAACAAGAAGATAAAAAGCTGTCTGCAAATGATGTAATTATCAATTTTATTTCGTTTCTAAACACAGATAGGAAGGATTTAATTTATAAACAAGCGGAAGATTACGCAGAAACGCTAGCTAAAGGTGGAAATTATTATTACAAAATAAAGCGTTTGATTAATGAGAAGCCTCGTCATTTGATTTCACTGTCATCGCTTCCAAATGACCTTAAAAAGCTAATACAAGTAAACAGTGCGCCTGGCGAAAATGTTTATTTAAACACATCAATTAAAGCCCTACTGGATGATTTGCTAATTGAGTGGAAGAATCAAGAAACGTTAAAGTTTCACAACCTTCCAATCCGTAATAAGATTTTATTTCATGGCCCAACCGGTAATGGCAAGACAACAATTGCAAGGCACATTGCAAAATTAACAAATCTTCCTTTTGTTGAAGTCAATGCCGATATTATTATTGATAGTAGAATTGGCAATACTGGACAAAACATTCAATCTGTATTTAACCAAATAAAAGAGCCTTGTGTGTTGTTCTGGGATGAAGTAGATACAATTGGCAGAAAGAGGGGAGTAGGCAACGATAGTGCAGCCGGAATGGAAAACGAAAGAATGGTCAACTCCATCCTTGTGAATCTGGAAAAAATGGACAGTAATGTAATTTTTATCGGAGCTACAAACAGGAAAGATGTTTTGGATACTGCCTTTTTAAGGAGGTTTGACGTTCAAGTAGAATTACTCGCTCCATTGACCGAGGAAAAAGAAACTTTCATCTCAAAGTTAAATAGTTACTACAATTTACCGTCTGACTTCTCATACATTGACACGTCTAAACTCAATAGCTACTCTGAAATAAAAGCGGAGTTTGTAGAATTGGCTAGGAAATATGTTATAAAAAACCTACAAGTTAGCAATCAATGAAACTCAAACAAATAACCATACTAAAGAAGCCTGTTCTGCTGGTGGATGGACTGCCCGCCGGTGCTAAATTCCATATTACAGAGGAAGGAATATTGATTTATGAAGTAGACGGGGTAAAGGAAGTGCTGCAGAATGCGCCGCCGATTAGAGAGTTTGTGGAAAAAATAGGAGAGCTGACAGAAGACAACGTATTGGAGTTGGTTGAAAGGGTTGATCCATGGGCGGCACTCAAATGGTACAGAGACTACTTTCATGATGATAATTTCTTAAATCCAGTGTATTCTTTTTTGTCTTCCCTAAAATCGGAAGGTGTATTGTTTAAGAATCCTTTTGGGGATCAAGAGGATATAGTTGTAAACGCCTTTGACTTTGATAAGTTTCATGAAGACATGAACCAGTGGCAAGCCGCCGAATCTAACGTATTCAGTAAAGACACTTTAATATTTATTCAAAAATAATCTAAACCATGAACTTATACTACTGTAAAAAATGCAATACTCTTACAACAAGAGATTCAGAGAAAAAGACTATTAAATCAACCTGCCAAGAAACTAACAAAGAGTCGGTATTGGTTCGGGTTGATTGTAAACACAAACATTCAAAAAGATTACGAAAGATGTTTCTTAAAAATTCCATTGACTTAAAATCTTTCTCCCCAAAAGAAAGAATGTTTTTGAATATGGCTTTTGAACTAGGGGCGCTTGTCACACTGAATAGTTTTAGACCATAGTAGACGGCACTTTAATATTTATTCAACAGTAAAAAATATACCATGAAACCAATCACAATTGGTGGGATATTATACAATTTAGTACCAGTGGAAGATCAAAGAGAAAAATCCGACAAAATTAATGAAGTCTTTTTTCAATTATTTTTCCAAACAAATAGGATTGTAGTTGACAAGGAAAAGTTTCAAAACTCAACTTTCGGATTTCTTGGAGATAAATACTTGTGGGAATACAATTCATCTGATAAGATTTTGTGGGTTTCTTATAAATATATTTGGTCAGTTTTGACACCAAAATTTGATTATGATACTTATGAAATTGAGCAGATTTTAACAAGTCTGATTGAAAATCATTTTAATTGCAGCAATATTAAAACCTACCCCTCATTTGAGGAATATCAAAATGAGATAGAAAAACACTTTAATTAAAAAAATGAAATCCCTCAACCGCCACTATACCAAAGTATGGAAGACCAGGAGAAGTAAAATCAAAATTATATTAAAATATGCATGACACTAAAACAGTAGCCTTTGAAATTTACTTAGGCAGTAAAATAAAAAGGAACGGACAGTACAGAAACCCAGTAATTACTATTTGGCATAATGACCCCGAAACGGATGGTACAGATGATAGCTGCGGGTGGTTTATGCGCCCAAGGCACGGAGATCCAGAAATGTTGAATAAGATTAAGTCGGCAATAGAGTCTGATTTTGATCGAACTTATGTTTCAGAATCAAATGGAACATTGTATTTGACAGGTTATTTTACCCCAATTACAGGAGCACCAGTAATGTCTGTACATGGTATTGTGTTAAATATGTTTAGTGCGGCTGCTTGGCAATACTTTAAGTTTGACAGAAAAAGGCATAATAAATGGATGAAAGAAAACCTTTATGATATTTTACATTTTGCTGAAAACCCAACGGATTCATTAAGGGATGACGTTTTAGGGATTTTTCGTCGTGGTTGTGGAGAGAATTGGAATAGGGATGAGTCTCTTAATAATTATGCAAGAATTATTTATGGATGGATTTTAAGGAAAACTAGAAAATGGTATCAACACCCACGGTGGCACTTCCACCACTGGAGTATTCAAATTCATCCTTTACAAAAAATAAAAAGGCGCTTTTGGGATAAATGTTCCAAATGCGGTAAAAGAGGGTTTAAAGGCTCTGCAATTGGCGACTGGTATGGAACTAAAATTTGGCACCAGCAATGTGACGATAGTTTTAAAAATCCACCGACCGGCAATTAAAACGTCAAAACGAAATGGATAAACTATGAAATATATACTATTATCAACTGGAACAGTAATTAGATGTAGCCTTAAAGATTCTGCGACATTATTAAATAATAATAACCTTGTAGAACTTAACGACTGCAGCATATCTGCAGGAATTGGAATCGAGTATTATACACACGTAAAAAACTTTCAGTTTGCCGCATCCAGTTACGTCGCTGAATGGGAGGAATTGGAACCATGAAACTCTGGACAACCGAAATAAAAGCAATCGATCCCTTGACCGGAGAACTAAAGACCTGGTTCGGGGATTATGTTCAGGCTCCGACGTTTGAACTCGCTCAACAATGGTGCGAAAAGAACAAAGGTTATCTAAAAGTAACGGGCGAACTGATTGCGGAAATACCTTTTAAAGAAGGAACGGATGAGCCGGACTGGGGGAAGAAGGTTGATTTTGATGTGATTTATAATAACTAAACTATAAAATATGAAACAAATACACAGCCATTTTTGGTTTAAAGAGAATTTTAATACCAAATTTATCGAAGACACTAAACTATACCACTGTTTTGGGACTTGCAACGGATATGATTATTCTTTTGCTAGTGATAATGAAGAAAGTGCATGGCTGCTTGCGGAAGCCTATTTAAAAAAGAATGGGCACCTGTTTGACGAAAGAGAAAACCAGATTTTGGCCTTAAAGGATGAAATCGAACGCAATAAAAATATTTTCAAAAAACATATGTCAGAAATTGGGGAAAGGCACCGAAGCAAGTTAATGTCAGTTTACTACATGCTTGACGCTATTAGTAAAACAGGAACACACAGAGAAAAACAGGCTGTTATCGTATTTCAGAAATGTGTGTTGGAAGATTTGATAAATAAGGGAGATACACTGCCTATTGAATATGTCGATGAACTGCCCTTTTAATATTAAAACTAAAGAAATGACTATCGAAGAAATTGAAAATAACTATCATAAAGAACTTTTGGACAGAAGGGATGACGCAAAGAATTTTAAAGGACAAGTAGCCGGCAGGCATCCAGACCAGCTATCAAATATCGAAATTAACGCTAAAGTTCAAGGGTTTATTGAATGTTACCGACTATTTGAGTCTTCTTTTTTTGATATTGATTATATGAAAAGAGCCTTCCTTGTAGGAGTAATTTTAGGTGAAAACGAACCTGGAGGGAATAAACTTGACGCTTTTAATGTATTAATAAAATCTATAAAAAAACATTGTTCTAATGACCTACCGAATAATCAAAGCCACTGAAAAATCAGGGCAGGAGAGATATTATATTCAGAAACGTGTTTTATGGCTGTTTTGGGCTTATTTAGGCTCTTTTTGCAAGCCAACAATATTGGGATACAAACCATATCACGTCACCCTTGTTGCGGCTTTAAATCAGCTCAAACAGCTTAATCAACTAATTGAACAAAACAACCTCCGCAAACAAAGAAAGATTGTAAAAAGGGAGGTGGTGAAATGATAAACTTCAACAAACAACTGCACTATCTGACTTCTATAATTGAAGTCCAGCAACAAATCCTTGACAATGTATCTAAAATTTATCACCGGCGAAAAATAAAACAACAAACCATGAACACAAAAACACTAGGAGAACAAAGGTTAGGAGTAGATTTTACTCCAGGAACCCCAGGAAATGAGTATGCCATCAAACAAAAGACGGCCGAACTAATCAACATCCTCGAAGCATTCAGAACCGACGAACGCTACCAACACAGCCCGGAAACACAAAGACTGATCGACGAAGCACAGAAAGGCTACGAACAAGCTGCTATGTGGGCGGTAAAGGCGGTGACTGGAGAATAAATTGTTAGACACTAAAATATTAAACATGAACTACTTTGAAGAACTAGCGTTAGAAATTGAAAAAAGGCATCCTAAAATTGAATATAAAGGGGTGGAGATAAACCTTACCCCCTTTCAGTATATGTTAACACATCTGGGTGACTTAGCTGAAAGAGTATTTAATATACTGAATGGAGCTACCATTAACATAATGAAAGACAACCAAGGCTTTTTGATTTCCAAAGATGAACGGGTTTTAGTTTGGAAGAGAGACCGTACCCCTTATTATAATGTTGAAGAATTTAGTACGGAAACCTTAAACCACGAATCCAACGACATTTCATTTGTAATTGGGGAATTTTTTGCCTATTATTTTGGAGGGGAGAATATTGGAAGCTACGGATTACCTATACATTTTAAGAAAAACCTTATCCAAATCGAAGAGTTAGATAAAAATAACCTCAACCACCTTTTAATTAAAAATGTAGATGGATCTATTTTAAACCTAAATCCACTAAATGTAACACATAGTGGAATGTACTTAACAAAGGTAGGTTCTTCTGTTATATGGTCTTGTCTTCAGCCATTTTCTGTTTCTCAACGCCTATGTTATGATTTAGGAGATTACGAAGGGATTGAGAAAAAATTGTTAGAACACTTCAGAATTGAGAGTAACTGGGCTGGGTTTTCACATCCCGCTGCAGCCTTTAGTGGCTTTTTATGCCGATTTCTAAAGGATGTAATGAGAATTGAAAGTCCGTACATAATTCATGTAAACAGAGATAATAAAATATCAAAATGAAAATACTCCTTCTAATCCTAACAGTATTAATACTACATTCCTGTTCGTACGATCAACAGCAAGATGTAGATAAGGCTAACCTAGACTTATTGTTTCATCCAAAAATTGATACTTCTTCCCATGTAATCATAACAGATAGTGCTATTTACGGCCCTATTCAAACTAGTGATAGTATAGATATAATACAATGGGAGTTTTTATGTAAACTGCCCGAAGGGTACAAATTAAAGCATCTGGGCGACCTGTATTACATTGAAGTTAAGAAAACGAGATTCGCATTAAAACAGTTTGCTTCAATGGATAGCTGTAACGCTATGCGAAATTTCAATCGGTGGTTATCTCGTGAAAAAAACCTTAGACAATGGCCTAATATACAGATCGGCAACTAAAACATTGTTGAGTCAAATAATACTACATGAACCATACAAGCCCAGAAGATGCCCTAAAAGACCTTTCTACCAAAGACCTGGAAAAGGAGTTAAGCAAGCGTAAAGATCGAAATTTTGGCCGCTGTGACACCTGTGGAGGGAAATGGACTGTTTACATGGGATGCTCCCGCAGTTGGAGAGAAGAACTCCATTGTTTGGGCTGTAGAAAACCGGTCGCAAATTGTACTTGTTCATGATAATAAATTACTGGAACTAAAAAAAGAAATATATGATTATTGTAAAAACAGAAAAAGGGGAGTATAAATACAAAAAATGGCAATGGCGTCTTTCTTGGGTCATAGTTTGGCTGATGGGCGTTATTACAGGAGGATGTCTTTTTAAGATTTTCGTTAATTAAAATTAGGTATGTAAATGAAGTGTTGTGTAATTATTCAATAAATAAATATAAAAAATCGAATTATGAAATGTTATAAATGCAATGTATCAGTATTCACTGCGCCATTATCAAGAGTAAACCCAACAGGCGAAGATGGTATTTTTTGGTGCGACGAGTGCATTAAAAAACATGAGCCAGAGCTTTATAAAAACTTAAAAGAGGACGAACCAGACGTTCTAAAGGACTTGAAAAACATTTGTTACACCAATAAAAAATCAAAATAATGACCAACACTAAATCTCATGCACAATTAGAATTTGATATTCTTCAATCTACTATTCCAGATGCAGCAATATTGCCTTTCAAAAATGAAATCCTGGCACTTTGTGACAAATTTGGACAGTCTGGACAATCCGGGGGATCCGCTCCTTATACGGCCTGCGTAATTTCCAAAGCAGTAGAACTACTTCTTTTGCAACAACCCATCTGTGAAATTACAGGCCACGAAAGTGAATGGGTAAATGTATCGGATTTGGGCAATGAACTTCTTTATCAGAATAAAAGATGTAGTGCACTCTTTAAAAACGGAGATGGTACTTGCTCTTATGTTGATGCAATTGTATGGAAGGGAGAAGAAGAATGGGACACATTCACTGGCAGTGTCTATGTAGACAACAATAGCTGGGAATTAATAAGAAGTAAACAAAACGTCAAATTCCCATTCAAGCCAAAAACCTTTTACGTCGATGTAGTAAGAGTTCCAATATCAAAACAGGAAGCAGAAAACAACAACCTGCACTATATCGAAGGAAGCGACAGAGAATGTTATTACACCGTCTTAAAGGACCCTAAACAATTAGATGAGGTGTTTGAATATTACAATAAAAGGGTGTGTTAATGGAGCATTGGAGTGTATATTTATTTAGCGGGGGTGCAAATTCCTGCGGGAAACGCAATCGGGCGACCGGGTGGGTCAGGAATGCGCATTCACGTTTTCAAGACCAGATTTTGGCACCTGGTTGTGATATATCCGCTAAAACTCGTTCTGATCTGCTCACATCACACGAAAACACACGACAACGTGACATGAAAACTCGTTTTGAAGGAAAACTGAAAACCGTTTTATTGATAATCAATAAGTTGTATTTCCTGTTTTTGTATAAAAGCGGAAATGAGCTTGAAACGGAAAACAGCAGTTGAATTGCCATATTTTTCAAAAGATGGATTATTTTACTGTCAAAAACTGGTATAAACCCGCTTTTATTGGCATTTGATGTATTATTTTACTATTTTGTTTGTCTATGAACAATTGGAATCACCCCTTTCCGCCCCTCATTTCACTTAAATTATATGTAGTCAACCTAGTTTACTATTATTATGGAGTCATTTAACCTGCTACGGATCTATTTTATTCATTATGCTATTCGTAGTATGGCTAATGACACTGGTGTTAGGCTTAATGTAACACAGATTAAGGTGCTTATAAGGCTTTATTATTGGGGTGACAGTTCCCAGCATAAGTTAGGTAAGATATATAATTGGCGTGTTCTTCATCGCCGGCTGCTGCCTTCTTTATTACAGATAGGATATATTGAAGAGTTTGAGCGTCCTAAACATAAATGTCCTGGTATTAGGTTAACTGCTTTTGGTAGAGATTATATTGATGGTCTTGAAAGATATCTTGTACACTATATTACTAATGGTGTAGATCATTCTCCGATGAAATAGTTTCTGTGGCTTCGCCTTTTTCTTCTCTTTTACTCTCTTTTTGGTCATTTGAAGGCTCTGAGAATCGTTTATATGATTTCTTGGTGGACTGTTGTACGGTATAATTTACTGTGGGTCAGTAGATATGATAAAAAATATAAAAAAGTATAAAAATAGTTGACTAAATATTTGGTGATATAAAAATGTGTCACTATATTTGTGTTGTCATTCGATTATTAATTATTAAATCTATCAATCATGGGAGCATTAACATTAACAGTTTCAGTAATCGCAGTATTGTTCT
This sequence comes from Terrimonas rubra, assembly GCF_042686025.1. Taxonomy (NCBI): domain Bacteria; kingdom Pseudomonadati; phylum Bacteroidota; class Chitinophagia; order Chitinophagales; family Chitinophagaceae; genus Terrimonas; species Terrimonas rubra. The sequence continues at coordinate 2,542,797 of NZ_JBHUOZ010000003.1, read as the reverse complement.
TAATTGTTACTTTCTTTCTGATGAATTCTGGTGCCAAACAGAATGAAAAGAGAGAAGCCGAGCGTAAAGAACAATATAACAGACAGCAAGCCGCTATTGCTGCTCAAAATCGTAGAATGCGTTATTAACCCCTTAACCCTTCAACTATGATGTATCTATCTGGATGGTCTATTAAGCCGGAGGTTTCAACAATTAAGTTCAGGGCGCAAACACTGGACGGGAAGAAACGTATAATGGCCTTATTAGCTCTTTTAGGAGGGTTTGAGGGGAATAAGGACCAGGTTAAGAATGTTGGTCACTTTGAGCATGATATGAAGCTCTTGAGGGCTGAACATAACCTATCTGAGATCCTGGACGCTATTTCCAAACACATTAAAGACGATGCCGACTTTCCGGCGGAGTACAAATCTTAACAAACATGAAACTCAAACCCATTTTAGCGCTTATCGCTTATTATGCCTTTTTGTATCTGATTGGTTCATTTGTGGCACTTGACCTTAACCCTGTCAATTGGATGATCTTTGATTATCCGCTACTTCGGCTAATTTTCCTTATTGTATTTATCGGCACTTCGGTCGCCATATACATTGAATCAAACGACTAACCCCGCGGCTCGCAACCGCTTTTAATAAAAATCTAAACGACAAATTATGAAACGTAACTACCTCGCTGCAGCCTTTGCGCTGTTTATTACCACGGCCTTACTAGCCTCTACTGGTACTTTTCTCCTTACTCTTAAGTCTGCACACTCTTGTAATTGGGAGGAGTGCGAACTAAGGTCTAAAATCCGCTTTGATGTGGATTATGAAAAAGACACAGACATCTACCTTATGTATTTAACTCACTGGAATAATCCGGGTTGGAGTTATGAGCAAGTTGAAAATTATATGTTCAATATAAAATAACCAAACAACTAAATAAAGATGAAGAACAATAATTCAACCGAAAATTATTATAAAAACCCTTTTCACAATCCTAACTATACAGGAAGCAAGCCACAAATTAAAATTGAAAGTGCTCCCATAGAATATAAGGGATATTTAATTTACGAAAGAATAAAATATACTTGTTTTGATGTTGTGAAAGATGGGGTGTGCGTTGGGATGTATGCTGGAAAGAACGGAGCAATGCGATTTATAGACAAAACGCACAATACTTAGTATTATACCAATTAAAAAAGGGGTGAAGGCTCGCAACCAACACCCCAACACTTTCTAAACGACAATTTAAAAAATGTAATTATGACAAAAGTAAAGCAAGTTGTGCTAATTTTAGCCTTAATTTTTATTTCCCTGGCCGGTTACTCGCAGACCTGCGCCGGAGTGAAAAAGGACAAAACGCCTTGTAAGATGAAAGTATCAAAGCCGGGCGATTACTGCCAGCACCATAACCCCAACCGGATGTATTGTGTAGCAGTCAAAAAGAATAAAGAACGGTGTAGGATGGCGGTAAGGGTAGAGGGGGATAGATGCCGGTATCATAATAAGTAATACACTCCAAAACAACAAGGTTAAAGGCCTGAACCTGGTTCAACTCCGGGGTTGTTTCAAATAAAATACTATGGTTTGGAAATATATTAAAGCAGAGCCTTTCTTTGCTGACTTTTTACCACACATTAAAAATCACCGGTATAAAATCGTTGGCCGCAATACTAAAGGCAACCCCCTTACATTTTCTCCGGATGAGGAAAAACAAATCAGAAAAAAGCTGGCTGAATTATCTCCATTTTTGAAGAATATGCCACTTTCAAAATCTTAAAATGGTCAAACACTACTCAAAAGCTCCTTAGTTGGGGCTTTTTGTCGTTTATGTATGAAATGTACAATACAAATATTCAGGCGACATTCATATATCCAATTCTCAACGCCTTTAAAAAGAAAAAAGCGAAGAAAAAACTTCGCTTTGATACTGGGTGGCAATTTTTTGTCTTACATAGAGTGGGTAGTTATACTTGCCGGATTAAGTGAGGGTAAGGATTAAATTATACAATTTGTATACTTTGTTATACAAATATACATACTTTTTGTATTATACAAAATATATTTAAGTGTTTTCTATTAAAGAAATCAATCAAAAAAATATTAAAAAATATTTGGCGTTTTAATTCAAATGCTTATCTTTGATCTACCAAACCGATCACCCCGCAAAATTTTAAAAATGAAAAATGTTACTACAATAGATGCCGCTGGAACTTTAGTGAGAGAGTTGTTTAAAGATTTATCCGGAACAACTTACTTTACTTTATCAATTAATGATAAGGTTTTTAAAATCAGAGTATCTGATCACTCAGCTAATTATGCCAATAACCTGTCAAATGGAGAGTATGATAATTACTTTTCTTTTGTTTTAAACAAAAACACGCAAAACGGATATGGCAGGGGTAATATGTTGAATGAATGGCAATTGAACGAAAACGGAGAATTTACTGAGGAGTTTGAAAGTGTAGAAGATTGTCTTGACTACCAGATTAACTAATATTATGGCCGGGAATAAAGAGTGGAACGCTCAGGAACTTACTTACCTGGAAAAGCACTACAAGGCTACACATATAGCAGTATTATGTGCAATTTTCGATCGGAGTAAAGACGCTATCCAGTGGAAGGCGTCGCAATTAGGCATTTTACAGCGAGACGGAAAGCAGAGGAAAGCGTCTTATAAAAAAATAATAAACCTTACCAAAGAACACCACGAATTTCTTAGCAAGAGTATAAATCATTCACATATTGTGCGATTAGCACTTGATCAATATATTAAGAATCATGAAAAATAAAATCGATAAGCGTAAATTCAACGGAGGCCATAAGACTGCAGGCCGTAAGAGTCGGGAGGAGCAGGGGCTTGAACCGGTCAAAAACACCACGGTCCAGGTGGAGCCGTCGGTAATTGATAAGTGCCGTGAAAAATATGGAAGCCTGGCGAATGCTTTAAGATTTGCAGCAGCACATTAGTACTCCTAATAACCCAAACATAGCCGCACCAATGTGGGCGGTTTTCTGGTATGAGAAAACTTTTTAGATCCTAATATTAGATTTGTTTTAAAAAAATGAATTAATCCGTTCGTTGGATTATATTTTAAAAAACTCGTTTCCTTTTTTTTGCTTAAAATTCTACTTAATTGCTAAAATATTTAGTATTTTTGACCGGTGGAATGGGAAAACTTACATATTAGGTTCACTAACAGGCGGAAATACAAGGTAAAAATTGCTCGGATATACCCCGGTACCAGCCTTTGGAAGTTCGAGGTAACCGGTGGGGCCAAGAGGGCAGTACTTGACAAACACCTTTACCGAAAATCAAATACCTGGATGCAATCTGTTGGTGGCCTGGCTGAAAAAGATGTGCTGTTGCTCGGCCGGATAATAGATTACCTAGTGAAAAACTACGGAATAGAGCCTACCAAAAAGGTTCATAAAAAAGACAATCACGACTGGTCGGGGAAAACTATTGATCTGGACACGCTGAAATTATTGGAAGTTTTACTCAATGGTAAATAAATGGTGTCAACTAGCATTAATATATTAATGCTAGTTGACACCATTAATAACCTTCATTTCCTGACCAGCTTATAATCTGTCCCTCAAATGGCTGAGGATATTTAAACCAAGACATAAAATCATCTAATTTCAAGCCATCATTTGTTGAAAGCTCAAAAAGTAAATAGTGGGCATGTGTTCCTGGGCGATAATCACAATCATAACCTATCCCGTCTATGGAAAACATTGTACTTCCGGTCAAATTATCCTGAAAAATACTAAAGTCCCAAACCTGTTTTACTAAAGTATCAGGGGCAAAAACAATTTGTGGGCTGCGATAAGGTTTGCCCGACCAAACACGAGGACTGAAAATATCCCCCGTCTTAAACCTTTTACCAGCCCTAATAGTGTGTGTTTTCGCAAAACCTATTTCTAATTCGTCATAATTAAAAGTGTTTTGTAAAGATGGTACAACGACTTTTGAACGATTGCCCTTTAAAAATGCTTCTACAAAAAATGTCGGCTGACCTTCTTTAGGGTGTCCCTTTGGGAAATACCGACTAAACGTAATTACTTTTGCCATTGATATTTTTATTTGTATTCGATTTTTCATTTTTTGCTGAACTCAAACTATTTTGTATTCGGATTTTGAAGCTGGGTTTTATCCCACCAGTCTAACGCATACTTGGCGAGAACTTCCGGATTAGTTGGCATATCTATAACAGATAGTTCTAATTTAACATGTTTACACAGTTCAATTGCCTGTCTTAAATCTCCGCTATATCTTGGAGCATGCCACCCTTTATGAACCCTACCAACCCGTGGAAGGGTATTGTAAAAGTCTTGTGTTGGTTTTTGGTTTGGCGGATAAAGTATTTCACAGGCGTTTTCACCGTTGTAATCTAAGCTAACAGGAATTATTACCCAACCAAATATTCTCTCTACTATTTCAGCGTCTAAGTTTCTATTCATTGCTTTTTTAATTTTTAAGTGATGCCCATGGTTGTTTAATTGTAAGTGCTTTCATCGTTTTGTAAATTCAATAATTTTGATTTCTGTTGTTGTTCCATCACTGTTTTTTGAACAGTTTATAAGCGGGTAGCTTTTATGGTCAAATTCCGGAAGATAATCGGCAGGCACTAAAATTACCAGCTTTGCTTTTGACCTACAAAGCCTAATCATTTTTTTTAATATGGGCATCCAAATCTACTCCATTACCAAACGGGGGATTAGCAATACACCCACTATATTTTGGTTGCATTCCTGTAAATTCTAAAAAGTCTTTTAATACAACTACATCGGCAATGCTCTCTAAATCTTTTTTCCATTCCGGATATAGTTCAACTGCAAATACTTTTGTTTCGGGACACTTTTTCTTGACAGCTTTTACCAAAGCACCATTACCGGCAGACGGTTCTAAAATTACCTGATGGGGTTGTGGGTTCAATAGGTCTGCCATAAATTCCGAGGTCTCAGGATAAGTAAAAAACTTGGTGTAATCCCTTTTCTTATTAATCGTATTCATATTCTTTTATTTTACGACGCTTCAGTAAAGCGCCCGTTTGGGATTATTGCATTCCAATAGGGGTTAGGTAATTATAGGATTAATCAAAAGGTACCTTCGGCCTTTGTGACGGATTTTCCCGTCTTCGCAGTCCCATGTATCATACGGGGCTTCATCGTCCACCCATGCCTTTTCAGATGAGATTAACATGTTTTCCTCTGTAAATTCATTCACAGTATAATTAAAATCTGCACCCCTTTCATGGTTGGGCATTAATTTAACTGGCATATTTTCGGGATATTCCGAAAGAAGCTTTATCAAGTCTTTTACTTTCATTTTATTTAATTGTTATAATTTACTTTTTCACCCCCTCAATCAATAACGCCGCTACTCTTGCATGATGACTGGAACGTTCTTTATATCCTGTCATCCGTGCAAACAGTTCTGTATGTTCTGCGAGTTGGTTACGTTGCTTGTCGGGGCGGGTTGTTCTGAATTTGATTTTATGTTCTGTTAAAAAGTCCTCCCATATACTGAAATCACGTTTGATAGAACCGGCACCTTGCAACCTTGAACGGGCGTTTTTCGTGTCCTTGAAATGTGTCCAAAGGTTCGGATTCTCGATTACGAGTACTTTTATTTCGCCCTTTCGTTCTCTAACAAAATCCAATGCTTGGTGAATTTTCATTGTGAAAAGCTGCATTTCGTCGGTTTCGAGATTTCTTACCGCTAATCCAGTGTGGGTGCCAGGGTCTATTCCTATTGTGTATTTCATGGGATTATTTTATATAAGTCTCAACGACCTGAACCAATTGAGGATTATAGATTTCTTACCTAATGGATAACTCCACTTTCCAGTTACTAAAAAGCATACAGGAAGGCAGATTATCATAATAATCATAGATATAAGTGCAAATGGTAAAGTAATCCTTATCCATGGCTTAACTGGAGTTTCTTCTTCATAGTAGAAGTTCATTTTTAGTTTTATGAACCTTTCACAAAGTTCTTCACCATCAACTTTTGAGAGTTCAGGGAATGTTTCTTTAAATTTTGGGATATAATTTGCATATCCAAATGACCATGTTCTTTTTAATTTTCGATACATTTTTTTAAGTTTACTTATTCTCCAAATAGTATTTCACCACCTCTTTTCTGCTCACCAGCATCACCTTTTCCTGTGACCGGGCAGATATTGATTTTTTATTGATCTTCTTATCACCGTTGTTAACATATTCAATTCGGCAGTCTACTATTTTTCTCACCCTTCTTTCGATGCCATAGAGAATAAATACATCTCCTAATTTCAGCTCACATACACGGACTATGATGTTTAGGGTGGGCATTATTTCAGGATGTCTGGGTTATCGTGGATATTACCAAGAAGCTCAACAGATTTAAGGTTATTATATTGGTTAATAAAATTAGATTCGCCTTTCAATTTTCTAAAGTCTGCAGATTTTACATCACTTATCGTTTTAAACATAAAAGCATAGTGTATGTTTGAAAAAACAACCTCCTTAATAGGCCCAATAAACCCATCAACTACATTTAAAATATCTCCCTCATAAATCTCCTTTCCGTTTTTGTCTTTAAGGCCGGTGAACTGGCCGACTGTTTCGGGGTCTATAAAATATCCCCTTATCTCTCTAAGGGATTCTAAGTACCCAAACACCCACTCTCCATTATCGATCCGCTTACCGCGGAATTTTATCTCTCGCATATTATTTCTCATTTATTAAATCAAACAAATACAAAGCCTGAACAATCATAATTTTTGTGTAACGTGGAACATCTAATCCCTTCACCTGACCCCAGTAGTGTTTCTTTGTTTCCGGTGGGAGTTCTGAAATAGGTGTTATCTCTTTACTCCTAACTAAGTTGTCATAAGTCAGGCTCAACGGCAACCAGTAACAACTACTACCGACTATCTTTTCTGCCTTGTTATTTTCATCTTTGAGCAGAACTAAAACACGGTTTAATATTTGGGGTAGGGTGGTCAAGCGTTAGTTATCAAAGAAGTAAACTATTCTCACGTCTTTAGGTGATACATTTTGGGCTTTCATTTTTGGCAAAACTTCTTTCAGGAACTTATCGCAGCTTTCCCCATATTCACTCCAATCAAAAGACAGAAGCTCTTCCAATGTATTCCAACTGTGAGAATGTCCATCTGATCCGTAGCGTTCAATTTCTTTCTTGACTATTTCGCTTACATTTTTAGGCATTCCTTTTGGTGGAGTAATCATTTTAGGAACAGGTTCAAAATAATAGTTTCTTACCCCACAAAGGGCAGAAAACAAATTGTAATTCCTACCGCCGGTGTAAAATTGGTTATTGCTTTCAATTTTAAATTCCGGCTCCCATTTATCTTCACCGTAGTACTTATTTTTAGTCCACTTGTCGATGTTTACCCACTTTTTAGGCTTCCAGAATTGTAGTTTATCAAGCAGTGTTTTTCTTTTTCTAACTTCTGCATATAAATGAATATCGCATCCCATATTTTTAGTGTTTTTTATTTATCAACTCGTTCATAAATAGCCGGTACATTGTTTTCCAGCTTTGTATTTTTATCGCATTGATGCTCCCTTTACGTCAATCACATTAAACATTTCCTTTAGCCTACTCCTTACCCTGAACCCATACATTTGCTCCAGTTGTTCACTATTATTATTAGTTGAGATTATGAGCCTATTAAACGCCTTAGATTGTAAATGGTAACTTTCAATAAACTCCTTAAACCAATTAATTTTTGTTCCGTAATAATTTACCTCCGTTTGTTCTGTTCCAACATCATCAATATTTAGTATTGCGTTTTCGGGTGGTGTATAAAATCCATTGTCTTTTATTTCCCTTGAAACCTCAATCATTGATATTTGAGATACTGGCTTTCTTTCGTTGTTAAGTAAAAGTTTAATTAAGAATGTTTTACCTAATCCAGATATACCTCTTATCAATAATCCCTTTTGTAGGTTATAACCTAACTCGCTTTCAAATCTTTCGTCTTCCGAAAAGAAGAAACAAAGCGCCTTGATTAATGGTAATGTTTCGTTTGAAACAATGAGCGGCTTATTTTTAATCCCCTGGCATCCTTTTTTTAAAATTTTGTAGAAATATTTGGCATCGCATCTTTTGGATATCTCAGCTTTAAGTTCTTTTTCGGCTTCCTTTTCTTTTAACCTCTGCTGTTTTTCCCACTCCAAATGAAGTTTTGAACTATTAGCTAATTTTAAAATCTCATCACGATTAATTAACTGATCCCAGTTGGTATTTTTTATTCTCATTTCAATCTGAAACTGATTAGCTGATGCTTCGTTCATCCTCCAAATCATGTTTTGCTTCTCTTTATCAATCGCATTTTGAATACACATTTCTTCTTCTTCTTTTGAAAGGATATATTCCACTTCCTCGGTTTCAGAGGGGGTCAAATTCAATTGTTTTGCCAACAACATTATTTTCTCGCTTGCCTGATTCATTTTCCCATGATTTTGTTTTAAGCCACTGCCCATTGATTGCAGCCCGCCAGTCTTTCATTTTTGCTTTGCCTATCACCCAACCTTTACTTGCGTAGTGATTAATGAACTGTTCGGCTTTTTCTGTAATTTTTTCGGCCGGCCAGCCTAAATTTTTTTCAAAATTTTTGTTTTTAAAATGTTCAATTACTTCATCCAAAACTGGTTTGATAAATCCTTTGGACGGGGGCGGCTTGTCCGCTATATCCTCTTTACTTTTTTTTCCTTTACTTTCCTTTTCTTTTCTTTGTTGCTGTTCTTCCGGAACTTTTGGCAATTCTTCCGGAAGTTTTACTGTTTCTTCCAGAAGTTTTTTCAGTTTTTCGGGAATATTGTACTTTCTTTTTGCCTTTACACTCCAATCTATAAACCTTGTGAGGATAGCTTTTGATGATAGTAACCCCTCGTTTGTAAGCAGTTCTTTATCAAAAAGACCCACGCTACAACAATATTTAACTATCTCATTTGTTAAGCTTTCTTTGATATTCCAATACTCTGACACGTCAAAGGCAGTACTATCGTCCCACACAATGAAACATCCTTGTTCTCGGTATATTTCACAAAGTATATAGTCATAAATGGCAACACCTGTTCCCCCAAAAGTTCTTTTCAGTCGTTTAATCTTTTTATCCTGGTATCTGTTGGTTTTTACAGAATAATATTCAAATCCGGGGCCTGCCATTTCAATATTTTTAATTCACCTTTACCTTAATTTCCTTTATTCCTTTTACCGCCCAGATGATCTGTAAGTGGCCGGTGGATTGTGCGATTTTCTTTAATGGAGTTTGAATAATTTTACCATCTTTCAAAAGCTCCGATAAACGTTTGTGGAGCCTATCTTGCGTCCATTTCAACTCACTGGCAATGTCTTCTTTAGTCCCAAATCCTATTTTTGTAAGGGCATTTAAAGCTGACTGCTTGTCGCTTTCGTTCTCGCCGGATAACTCCCTTTTGTTATAGGCGATTCGTGATGTTGGTTGCATATTTTAATTTTGAATTTTTACATTATCATATACAGTGATTTTAATAGGACATTTAAAATCATCCGATTCAGAATTATACCATTCAAGAACTTTTTTATTATAGTCAGGATGCGACTCTGAAATATGTCCTAATATTTGATAAGTATGTTCCTGTCGTAATGGATGAGGCCCAAAAAAGGCAAACCTTTCTGCTCCGGTTGCATGTAGGCCTTTATTGCCAATTTCACCTACATAACTATTCCATGAATACCTAACTACTACGATATGCCCTTTCTCTAGCAGCTTTTGGTTCATGTCTAACAATGATATTTTTTTGTTTTCCTTCATAATGCTGTTTCATTTACAATTAATTCATCACCTTTTATTACTTTGTCGATTACATTTTCTAATAGCTCTCGTTGTTAGGGTTTAAGAAGTGCAATCTTTTCTACTATGGCATCAATCGCCCATACATCAGAATTGACCTCGTTTTTTATTCCCTGACGTACCTGTTCTGAAAAGTTTGGATTGGTGAATAGGTCGTTGAAAATCCAGTCAATCCGGTTCTTATACATCTTAAACAGGCCTGCTTCTTTTGTTCCTGGATTGTCAGAAATAAAACTCTGCATGTGGTCTTTTGACCGATTGAGATGTTGTAAGGAACTTACTATACAGCTTTGTGATTTCATACCAACTCATTTTTACCTTTTACAATATTTTTTTTCTTCTCGACTTCAACGATTCCAACCTTCCAGTTTCTATCCAATGGATTATGAATAAAAGGAATTACTTCCGCTGCGTCCTGTTCGCTTTCAAAAGTCTTTGCTTCCTTAACTTCAAAAGTTGGAATAGCTATTAGCTTATTATCCTCTCTTTTGTCAAGACTGGATATGAATATTTTCTTGTTGTTTGGGAGCAAAGCGTAAATGATGGTTGTTTTCATATGTTAATTACTGGATTTCAGTTGTTTAATCACTTCGCCGCCATAACTATCTTTAGTCAGGTTGATAAACTCTTCAACTGTTATTTTTGAATATAAGTCAATCCCACGTTCTTTAACCCAGTGTTTTTTTCCAGAATCGCAAGATCCGGTTAGGGTTGTGTGCCAGGTAAAGAATAAATTAGTATCATATTTTATCCCATCCTTAAAAGCGTCGTGAAACGCACTAATTCTTTCGCTTACATCTAACTGCGAGTAATATTTATTTTCAGCGTCCCGTTTAGCTTCTTTCAATGAATTTCCATGCGCAAAACAGTTGTTGAACTTGTAAATAAATTGAAGTGATGAGGACAGGTCGCTTAGGTTTATTATTGCAACTTTCGCAAATAGTAAGTCTTTGTTTACTGATTTAAAAACACAAGGAATTCCATCAACATAATAAACAGGCTGTTTTTTGTATGTCTTAAGTAGTATTTTGCCGTCGCCGTAGCCGTTGCCGTTGCCGTTGCCGTCGCCGTAGCCGTTGCCGTTGCCGTTGCCGTAGCCGTTGCCGTTGCCGTTGCCGTTGCCGTTGCCGTTGCCGTTGCCGTTGCCGTTGCCGTTGCCGTTGCCGTCGCCATAACCATCGCCGTTGCCATAACCATAACCATCGCCATCGCCATAACCATAACCATTACCGTTACCATCGCCATCGCCATAACCATAACCATTACCGTTACCATCGCCATCGCCATAACCATAACCATTACCGTTACCGTTAACGTAACCATTTAAGAATTTTTTTATTAGCTTTTCCATACAGGAACGTTGTTTAAAGATTGAATAGCTTTTTCCGTCATCGGGTGGAACTCGATAAGATTGGTCACGATACTTAAATCGGTTTCATCGAGTTGTTCGGAGAATTTACACCCTCTTTGTTTTGTAACGCCCTGTTTCGCAAGTTGTGTAGTGTCTAAAGCTCCAGACCAATAGTAAAGTCTTCTTAAGGCATTAATACCTATGGTGGTTCCTTCAATAAAAGATATTTTACCCATAAATACACCGGCGCGGTCGGCTCTAATAATGTAGAATTTGTCTTTGTCGAACATTTTGTTTTTAGTGTTCATTTTGTTTGGTTTTTATTTTTTAAATTTTGATTTTATTAGTCCTAGTTTCATTCCTTCAGATGGGTGTAACTCAACCCAATTATTACATGCATTGCAAGCTCTCATTAGGTTAGTTGGTTCACATAGGTTCTTTTCTGTTCTCTTTACGGGGTGATGTAGCCCTTGCGCTTTACCTGTACAAACTCCTGGTATTTTCATTTCGCACTGGTCGTTTTCAGTTAGCATCTGTTTGACCAGATTTTTATACTTTTTATCCAGTACCTTTCTTTTCTCACTTTGCTTTGGTATTGGCTTGTTTTCTTTCTTTGCTTTCTTTTCTCCATATACTCTGTTATGATGAACGCACCATCGGTCGTTGTAGACTGGTTCGGAGCAAAGAGGGAAGTCGCAGGTTTGGGGCATTTTTAGTTCTTAATCATTATATTTCAATAATTACTAATCGCTTCCGAAAAAGATTTTCCAAAAGCATAGTTTGTGCTTTCTTGAAGATTTACAAAATCTAATCCATGGCAACAAAATTCGTTTCCATCTTTTTCAACTTGAATCTTCCACCAGTCCTTATCTACTCCACTACGATAACATGAATTGCAAACAAAAGAACCTCCATATTGAAATGGATAACAACCTTTTTGATTACATTTAAATGGGTATGTAAAAGCTATCCCATTTTCTTCAGCCATTTTTTGTGCATACTTATATCCCTCTATTCTGTAATTTTGATCATAAAAACCATCAGCATAAGAAATAGGCGGATGACCAATAATAAACATGTCAAATCCAGCCATTATTGATCTGTTTTTATTTATAATTAAATCTTGTGCAAAATGTATTTTAACTTTTCTCATATCAAACTAATGCCGCAGCTCTTTTATCAGGGTTTTGAATTTGTTTTCCGGTTGGTTGAAAGCTCAAAGGATAGACTTTCTGAAATTTCTTTTCGGTCATCCACTTTCCGTTGACTAACCGGCACCAGGTCTTACCGATTCTCTTTGAAAGAGTAGTTTCTCTTAATGACTTATTGTATAGGTACTTTTGTAAGCGTGTCATGGTTGGTTGTTTTTTGTTGTAAACGATAACTGTCTAATTCGGATAAATAATTACGACCTTTCAAAACCCGTTCATAACATCGCTCTATTGCTTCATCGTCTCTGAATACATCAAATTCGATTACTCTTTCATTCATTGGGATGTCCGGGTATGTTAGCAGTCTTTCCAATTCTTCACAGGCCTGCATATAGTCAGGATCCATATCGGTAGCAACTCCCATTTTCCACATTAGTTTCCTTTTCTCATCATTAATAATCACCTGTGGAGTGTCAACAAGGCAGTAAGCTACCGTAGCTGATTTTGCACCGGTTAGCGCCATATATCCCTGCACCTGCCACCAATAGGAAGAATTGAGAGTAGAATTAATGTTTCTAAAGAAAGTGAAAATGTCAAAACTGCTTTTGATGTCTATTATCCTTTCAGCTGTTTGGATTGTTTTTCCAATATACAGATCAGGTGTTCCCATTATGAAGTCATTTTTTAGGTGTTCTTCATTTTTTTTGAAGAAGTTTTTTTTAACCCGGCTGTAAAGAGTGATACTGTCTTCCTCTACTAACAATCCCTTTTGAATGTATTTATTTTGAATGTCGGAATTTCGTCCATACTTATTGCTAACATAAACATCCACTAAGTGAGTTTTGGCTGATTCACTTAAATTACCCGCTTCCTTATCTTTTTTCAATTTAGGATCGGTCATTAAGTGTGATAGTGAAGAACACCTGAAAAGTATATTTGAAAAGTCCATTATTTACCAGTTGAAAGAGTGGCTAATTTTTCGTTAAACAGGTCTAATTGTGACGGCATTACATTTTCTTTGATTTTTTCCAGGTCTTCTACACTGGTAGCGTCTTCAATCATTAGTTTTACCCTTTCTTCCTCTTTGTTGATTTTGCTTTCAACAATAGTAACCGGTTGAATGTCTTCCATTTCGTCAGCAGTATATATTCCCATAAGAATATCAGGTGCATAAAGACGACCAAAGAAAGCTGCAGCACGATATCGGAACATTAATTCGGGCATTGTTTTCCATTTGCTTCCCGATTTACTTACCCATCCTTCAGCGTTAGCCATTTTAAGGGTTACTTTGGGGCCTTCCAATTTGTCTTTTGTGTCTACATCGTAGGCCCAAGCGGTACATCCGTAATCTTCGCCTTCACCGGACATTACAAAGCGTAGTGGTGAGAATCTTTTACATGCATTTAAGGCTGCGATAATAAAAGAACTGCTCCAAGAAGGACGGCCATGTACGATATACAGGTTTTGCATAACCATTAATGGGTTAGCGCCTATTCGATTTGCCATTTCAATAGCAATCATTGTGTTCTGTATGTTTCCCTGGTATTCTTTAGGGATAAGCGAAGAAGAAGAAAGCATTTTAGCTACACGTTGTGCATGTTCAAAAGTTGCCGGTGAGCCGAATTGTTCTTCTTTTTGTAAAACTGTGATCTGTTGTTCCATTTTATTTAATATTGTTTTTAGAATGGTAAATCGTCAGTACCACCTGATTGTGTACCGGTTTTGTTCTGGTTCGGATTGTATGTATTCACACTAAGCATCAACACCCCGCCTTGTGTTCTGGTCAATTGTAACTTCAACTGTTTTTGACCTTTATACTCTGAAAGGTATTGGGGGTATTCATGTACGAATTGGGTTAGTTCATCGATTGATACCACTATATCACCCAACACGAAATCCGGCGCGCCTTGTCTTGGAGCGAATGTTCTGATGCCTTTAGGAAAAATTTTGTCTGCCATTATTTGTGTTTTATTATTTACGCTTCAATTTTTTCTGTTGCTTCCCGGAATTTCTCTACCCAGTCTGTTTCGTCGATCATCTTTTCCCATGCTTCACTGGTTGCGATAACAGGGGAAATGTCGGCGATAAACTTTCCTTTGATGTATAGGTTAGCTTTAAAGTCGTTGTACCCGAGTTCTGCTGCTGCTTCTCTTGTGTTAGCTTCTGCAACCAGTTCAATTACCTGTAATTGATGGTTTTGAAACTTTTCATATACTTGTACTAGGGTAGGCATGGTTACTATTTTAAGAGTTCAGGGTTATCAACACAGTTGCCAATTACTTGGCCAAGATTCCAAATATCCTTTGTGTAGACTACTATATTTATATTTGCAACAAACTCACCATTTATATAAGAAATTGGATAATTTATAAACCTTGGAGATTTTATAATATCTCCCTCATAAATCTCCTTTCCGTTTTTGTCTTTAAGGCCGGTGAACTGGCCGACTGTTTCGGGGTCTATAAAATATCCCCTTATCTCTCTAAGGGATTCTAAGTACCCAAATTCCCACTCTCCATTATCGACCCGCTTTCCGCGGAATTTTATCTCTCGCACGATTACTTATATTTAATTTTCCAAATTGCTACTGTATAATCGCTATAGAGATCTGCTGGCCTATAAATAAAATCAACGAATACTGATCCTGCTAATGGATAGTTTAACTGCATTATGAAATTTGGTTTCGGCAGTTCTATTTTGCTTATCAATGGTATCTTTTGCATCTTTTTCAGTTTTATATTTTGTTGCATTGTCTTCCAATCCTTCCCACCTTTCTTTGTCCTCATTCCAGAAGTATTTTATACCCCGGACTTCGTTAACTATTACGTACTTCACGTTTCATTTTGTTTAGTTTGCGCCACTCTCTAAAAACTATTACAGCCACAACTAGTAGGGTAATAGCCTGGATTGATAGTAGTAGTTTCATCGGTTCTGATTTTATGTGCTTGTTTAAGTTTGAATAATTGTTCCCTGAGAAATCCAACCGCTTTTATTTTACTTTCACTTTCAGGCTTTGCTCTTTCCTCTGACAGTCGTTCAGTGTAGCACTGAACCTGGTGAGCGAATAAGTCTTCGTAAGTAATGGTTGAAATGTTCATAGGTTACTTTTTGGTTTTCTTGTTCCACTTTTGCCTGCCGGTTTGTTGTAAGAGTTGGCCGTATTCTTTGGGTGAACGCCCATAGTTAATTGGTAAAATGTCTATACCTCCCAAGCCATTCGGAACAATAGATTGCTTTCTTTCCGTAACAGTCCTTTTGTTGTCCTGTTTTGCTTGTATTGATATTTGTTGTGCTGCTGGGGTTTGGTTTACTGGCACTGTTGCTTGGGTAGCACCTCCTAACATTGTAGCAGCTCCAATTAATGCTGACTTACCAATACTTACTATAGATTTTTTCATAACTGTTTGTTTTAAAAGTCCCGGCTCTTACCCGGCCGGGTTAGGTCGTTGTATTAGCCATTCTGACAACTGTGTATTAGACAAGATTCAATCCTATATATTATAAACTAATAACACTTAGAGGAAAGGTTTATTGTTAATTATACATAGTTGTATTTCTTAAATAATCTCCTGTTTTTTTTGAGTTCCTCTTTTACTTTTACCCATTGTTCAAAGCATTCCGGAGATAATGACTCTAGGCATATTTCGTTTACAAAATCCATAGCATTCAATTCTCCTTCGCCATTTGTCATGTATTGTTGAAACTCGTTTTCTAAAGTTTCTTGTGATGACGTCTCTAATTTGCTATTGTCCGATTGGGCATTAAAAAATTCATGTAAGATGTTAGTACGTTCCATAATTTTTAAGTTTTATTTCTGCTGGCACAACTGCATTCGATGCTACGGCTTCTCCGATTGTGCCATCTCTTAATACTGATTTTCAAACTCGGTTTACATTAGGCAACTACTTCATAGCTTTCAGTTTTAAGTCAGCTTCCGGTGGTTTTAATTTCTTAAAAGAGGGGCGATGAGAACAACACCCCTGATAACTAGTGCTTGCGTTTTACGAACCTTTTAAACCAAAACTTTACAGGCTTAACCGCCCATTGTATTAATTCAGTTATCAGAACAACACCAATAATTATCATCACAAAGGCTATAACCTGGTGTATTGCTTCTAATTCATCTTTTGTTATCATAACTTAGTTTTTAAAGAGGGGTATATGTAGAAACATTGCCCCGTTCGATGAAAAAACAAGAGTGTTATTTTCGCTTCACCACTAATTGAAGCTGGTCACGTATCAACTGCGCCATAGAGATATTTCCCTTTTTGCAGTACTTTTCTACTTTTTGTTTTAAGGACGGAGCAATGACAGATTCAACTCTGATGCCCAGCCCCTTTGTTTTTACTTCTTTGCTCATTTTGTCGTTTTTATGTTGTGGGTATAGGTTGTAAAATGGTTTGTAGTTTCCTTTATCGATCTCTTTCCAAAAAAGCCTTCCTTCAGGGGTTTCATACCAAACAAATGCATTGAGTAATTCGGAATACTCAGTAGCATACCAACTCTTTCTTTTTAAGGCTAGTTTCTTAATTGGTTCTGGTAATTCTTTGATTAACATGGTTTAATTTTTAGCAGTTAAAAAAAGGGGCTATGAGACCAAAGCCCCGTCTTCGCTCGTCTTTATTTTGGCGTTATGAGATTTCTTCTTTAAAAACTCCGGCACCTTATATTCGCCGGTTTCCAGATGCAGTTGTACGGCTTTCCGTATCGCATCAGACCTGGTTTCCTTTTTATTTGACTTCTTAATAGTCATATATTATTTATTATACTATTAGTATTATCTTTATGCAGTTTGGGGTGCGTCTTCACACACCTCTGACATAGGTATGTTCAGTATAACTGATATGTACTCGAGTGCATCTGCCTTGGTCAGGCGGTTGTTGGGCTTATTGTGGTTCGTATGCCTATAAACAATCTGCTCGCTACAATCAAGCTTAATAGCCAATTGTCGACGGGTAGGCACATTGTTTAAAGCATCGATTACCGATTGCTTTAAGACTTTCATAATAAAATGTATTGTTGTTGTAAGACAGTACGAATTTAATACGAAAACAAACAAAAAACAACAAAAACAAACACTTTTTGGTAATTTATTTTTTATCTAACAAACGGAAACAAACATTTAAATTCTATTAATGAAAGCGAAAGAATTGTCGATAATTTTAAAAAAAATTAAAACTGACGAAGCTTTGTCCGTTTCTGATATAGCGAGAAGAGTTGGACTTGATAGACCTAATTTATCTACAATAATTAATAAGCCGGGTGATAATGAATTATCAGATAATACAGTAAATAAAATAAAAAAGGTTTTCCCCGAGTATTTTGGAATAATAGCTAATTCCAGTAAGGAAAATGACACTAACCTAGCCGTAAGTTTTAGCGATCAAATTCAACTATTAGTTGATCAACAAAAAAAACTCATGGATTACCAAGAGTTGATTTTAGATAACAATAAGTCACTTGCTTATAGGTTACTTAGTTTAGAAAAAACAGTTCAAAATCTAATGGAGTTAAATACAGATAATAATAGTAAGAATACAGAAATCCAGATGGATACAGATAAGCGACTCGGGCGAGAGAGGTTGAAAGGACTTGGTAAGAGCTTTTCGGACAAATCTTCGCCTTCTCCTCAGGTTTCGAGCGCCCAGAAAAAGGGCAAATGAGTTTGTCTCGACAATTGTCGCACGTTGTAGATAAGGTGGCAGGTATCATGGTTAAAAATGCGACGACGAATTTATTATATTTTTAATATAAACAAAAAAAAACCTGCCGATTGGCAGGATTATAATTAATGGGTAAGTAAGAATACTTAGTTTTTGTGAGTTAATTGCAAATCCTCCAATGCCCAGTTAGTAAAATAATACACCTTCTTGGTTTTAATTGCTGGACAAACCATAAAGCAATTCAACCTGGTGAAGGCGTCAAAAAAAGGGCATTTGTTTCGATCACGGCAAGTCTCACATCTTGTTTTGTTCGTAGTACTCATAATTGTAGGCTCGTATTGTTAAATAAAGCACTAAACTAATAATTTTAGTATTGTAACCAAAATTAAAATTTTCAATATAGTTGACATTTATCAATTAAACCACCATTAAAATGAGATTTTTAACTACACTTTTATTTATTTTCTCTTTGGCATCTTGCTATCCTTCTCAGGTATTTAAAACGGCATCAAATAATGTTTTTCTTAAAGGCAATAGTTGCGTTTTTGAAAATGATTCTGTTAAAATTGAATATAACTTATGGGCAGAGAGAGGGGTGGTTTCTTTTGAGCTTTACAATAAGCTAAATACTCCGCTTTATATAGACTGGAAAACGTCAGCTTATATAACTAGTAACAGATCATTAAATTACTGGCAAGACGAGACCGTAAAGACGACTATTACAGATAATAGCCTGTTCTTAAATTCTAATAGCAAAAGCGTTTCAAAATCTGTAAAATATGATCGGGTTTCAATTATACCTCCATTGAGCGTTATCTCTAAATCTACTTACAATATTTTGCCAAAAGAGTACCATAAAAAAACAAAATACTCAGTTGGGCACTACAAACCGGATAATACCCCAATTTCATTTAGGAGCTACTTGGCTATTTCAAGTAGTGAAGATTTTAAGGGAACCGTGAATTATATAGACAATTCCTTTTATGTGTACCAGGTAGATGAAGTGAAGTCAAAAAATAAAAAACCTTCTCCGGATTCTTTCTGGATTATTGCAAGCAAATGATTGACCATTACTATCAAATAAAATAATAAAAATGGCCATAATATTATATCTCATTATGTGTTTTATAACAGCCAAATATGGCAGTAAAAGAAATGCAGGTGGAATGTGGATTTTGTTTTTTAGTATGACATTCTCTCCTTTAATTGGTTTTGTAATTGCAAGAGACTCCGGAAAAGCTGGCATAGGGGAATTTAAGCCACCTACAATTAAAACTCATTTAATATCAGCTTTTTTTGTTATTGCTAGTATTTTTCTATTTTATCAAGTGGCAATTTTAAATAATAAAGAACTCTATAATGACCCATATTTAATTCGAGAAAACAACAGAAATATATTTATCTGTTTGATATTGGCGGCCGGTTTTATAGGTGCAATTTTTTATAATTACAAAAAATTCCCAAGTTTACCAGATAACAATTCTTCACCCGATAATAACAACTAACCCATGCCCACAAAAAAGAATGCAGTAAAAAAGGCCGCTCCTAAAAAGGTGAGAAGGCAAAACACCCGGTTGGTGATAAGTATGGATGATTTTACCAACCCCACTTTTGATACCTGGACAGAAGAAGAAAAGGAAATTTTAGTTAGAATAAACCAGTTCAGGATAGATAACAACATTAGAGCAAAAGTTTTTGCTGAAGGGCTTGGGGTATCTGAACAGGCGATTTCACACCTTTTCCTGGGGCGCTTCAAGCCGAGTATCCGGCTTTTGGTATTCCTAAAAAAAACTTACGGGCTGTCATATAGCTTCCTTATTGAAGGCGACGAAAGTTCTGTACCTACCGATGTTAAATTGAAGCAAATCATAGATTTAGTGATCTCCTGGGAAAACGGGGGTCAAGCAAAAGTCAAACAAAAACAGAAATAAACATCTCAAATACCAAAATATAAGAATATTTAATTGATTGATTTCGTGACAGTTGAGGTTTTAACTTTGCTTGCAAACGAATCCCTCTCTCTCCGCTTAGAGGAGCTTCAGGATGAAGCTCCTCTTTTTTTTGTATAGCAGTAATCCTGTTTCTTTCAGATCTGTTTTTATACAATAGGTTTGGCTAATCCCATCTACGCTGAAAACCAACCAACAGGTGATTATACATACAAAGGCTTGAACAATGGATAGTTTATGTCCTTATTATCTTAGCGCCGTTGCTGCTGAGGGTATATTCCCGTGAGAAAAAAGATATAAAAAGCAGAATGCAGGGAAACAAAACTTACAATAAAAAAATATCTTTAACATCTTGAAAGAATATAATGTAAAATAGATAAGAGATAGAATGTCCGGCAAATCAACATCCATCCCAATAAAGCCTTTAGCAAAGGAATTTGACAAGGGCATCGCTGTTGGAAAATATCCGGTTGTTGATTTACGACTTTCAGAAGAAGCCGAATATTCACACCGGCACGATTACCATTTTTTTATTTTACAGGAAAAAGGAATATTTCATCTTGAAATTGACTTTGAGAAGCACCAGGTAAAAAAGCCGTCTGTAATTTACATTGCACCTAATCAGGTTCACAGGGTTATAAAAGGTGAAAACGTCGAGCTTTGTTTGTTAGCCATCAATAACGAAAACATGCACCCTGAATACCTCAAACTATTGCAGGAAATTTCACCCACAAAACCGTTACCGCTAGATTCAAAACAGCTTTCCCTTATCAGCCAGACATTTTTGTTGTGCATTAACCTGTTTGAAGAAAGGGAAAGTAAATTATATCAGTCCTCGCTGAAAGATAGTTGCAACACTTTAATTTCTTTATTCCTGGCGCAATACCTGGAAAGATCAAAACAAGCGGATACACTTTCCCGGTTTGACTTTGTAACCAGGGCATTCAAATTAGCATTGGAACAGCATTTTGTTAAAGACAAACAACCTGCCGGCTACGCTCAAAAATTAAATATCTCCGTATCCTATTTAAATGAGTGTGTAAAAAATACAACCGGGTTTTCTGTTTCATATCATATTCAGCAACGGGTTATACTGGAAGCCAAAAGATTGCTTTTTTATTCAAGTAAATCGGTCAAGGAGATAGCCGCCGAATTAGGTTATGAAGATTATGCCTACTTTTCACGCCTGTTCAATAAAGCAACGGGCATGACCGCATTAACTTTCAGGAACAAAAACCGCGATTAGTCCTATACTTACATCTTTCATTCCATTGCCAGCCGACACCGTTCGCCGTTCCTTTGCATTATGATTTTAATGCGATAAACAATGATTTCTAAATTACCAAAATGGGCGGCTGATCTGACGGAAAAAACTGGTTCTATCATGTCAGATATGAAAATATTGGAAGCAGTTTACATAAGTCCGGCCATAAAGAAAATACGTTTTCAGGGTAATATAACACGAATGAACTTCCAAATCGGCTATGCGAATGTTATCCGGGTAAGCGATACAGAGTTCAGAAACTATACCGCATCATATCATAATGTTCGCGAAGGGATTTTAGATATTATTTTTCATATTCACGGCAATGGTGCCGGAAGCCGCTACATTGACAAATTGCAGCCGGACGATGAATTGCGCATCAGTATTCCGCGGGGAAAAAAAATGTATGACGAAACAAGAAGGCAGCAGTTCATTTTTGGGGATGAAACATCTTTGGGACTAGCCTGCTCAATTTTACCGATTTTGAAAAAAAATAAACATCCATATCAGTTTTACTTTGAACTGGACGATGAGAATCAAGGTGTCCCTGAATTATTAGGCCTGGAAAATTATACGGTTTTTCCAAAAAAGAACCTGTTCAGAAACGAACAATGGGTGAGTGAATTACCGGTTTTCAACACCGGAGAATGGAACAGTGCAAATTTTATATTGACAGGAAACGTAAAATCAGTTCAGACATTCAGAAAAAAATTGAAAGATAGATCAAGTGTTAATATTTCTTCGCAAGGTTATTGGCTTGAGGGGAAAAAAGGATTATAAAAACAAGACAAATGGAACATCAACATCATCATCATCATCATCATTCGGATAAAAGCGGAATTTCATTGGCCTTTTGGCTCAATTTATTATTTTCAATTATTGAGATCATTGGTGGGTTTCTGACCAATTCAACAGCAATTATCGCCGACGCATTTCACGATTTTACAGATGCGGTTGCTATTGGTGTAGCCGTACTTTTGGAAAAACTATCGGGCAAAAAACGAACATCAAAATTCAGTTACGGTTATAAACGATTTTCTTTATTGTCGGCTTTGGGAATGTCTTTGTTTTTATTGATTGGAGCAATATTTATGTGTATGGGCGCATACCGGTCATTTACCAATCCGGAACCTGTAAACAGCACGGGAATGTTGTGGTTAGCGGCTTTAGGAATTGGTATCAACGGTTTTGCATTTCTCCGAATAAGAAACGGACACCACCATGGCCATCATCACCATTCACACAGTCATAACAGTAAAGCGATTATGCTTCACTTGCTGGAAGATGTTTTGGGCTGGGTTGCCGTTTTAATTGGTGCTGCAGTTATTTATTTTACAGGCTGGTATTGGATAGACGGCTTATTAGCTTTGGCTATTGCGGTTTTCATTGGATATAATGCAACCCGAAACTTTATCGGCACGATGAAAATATTATTACAGTCAGTTCCTGAAAATGTGAACATCGAAAAACTTTCATCCGAACTGCATCATATTGATGGCGTACAAAATATCCATGATTTGCATGTTTGGAGTATAGACGGCAATTATAACATCGGTTCATTGCATGCGGTGGTAAATATCATTGACGGAAAAGGGAAAAATGATGTTCTTTCATCCATCCTGCAATTAATGGAGAAATATAAGATACAACACCCGACCATACAAATCGAAACAAATGCAACAAATTGTAAGTTTTTAACTTGTTAACAATATATATAGTAAAGAGAACAATCAAGCGAATTACCGGTACAGCTTAAAAAATGGGATGAGCAGCTTCATGGTTGCTTTTACATAAAGCAAAAAAGCTGGAAAGTTGAGAGGAGGACAAGCATGATTTAGAAAGTTCACTTTCGCCGGCAGGTAGCCGAAGGATATTCTTACGAGCTTTGTTATGTTGACATTATAAAAAACTATCTATATAACCGAATATTTCTTTTGTTTGCATCAGGCTAACATGGCCCTGATTGGGAATAATGGCCAGCTGTGATTTGGGCATGGGATGTAAACCGGCTGCAACACCGCCTCCCAGCAGTTTATATGTTTTTGCCAGTTCAATTTTATCCATACCATCATTGTCGCCTGATATGATCAATACCGGGGCAGTGATTTTTGCTATATTATCGTCACCTAAATCGAACGGCTCCCCGGCCGAGGCAATCATCTGTTCAACAAACGGGTTCCACTTTGTTTTATCCGGCGCTACTGCCTCATAAGCGGCCTGCAAGGGTGAATTGGCAAAATGCTCAGGTTTCATTTTTTTAAAGACATCGGTTATTTCGCTAACCCAGCCTGCACTTTTATGAACAGATGAAATAATGACCAGTTTGTTCAATCGTTCAGCACTTTGTATGGCAAACTGGTAGGCTACCTGGCCACCAAAGCTATAGCCCACTATATCGGCGTTGTCAATTTTCAGATGATCCATTACCTGTTCCACATCGCTGGCTAATGTTACCCTTGATAATTTCCTGTCTGAATAGGGAGTGTGTCCGTGTCCCTGTAATTCAAGGGCAATTACCTTTCTTGTTTTGGCCAGTTCAGGTATTAATTGTCCCCAGTTCATCCCGATCGTATAATAAGCACCATGTATGAGCACGACAGGCTTACCGGCACCATATACTTCGTAATAAACTGTGGTACCATTCGCAGGTGCGTAGCCACTCTCGGCAGGTTTAAGTTCCTGCGCCTGTGATATAGAAGCTGCTGACATGATGATTGTTATTTGGAGTAATTTAATAAGATTTTGTGGTTTTAATATTTTTTTGATAAAGATGTAGTTTGTCAAGCTGGCCGGTGAAATTAGTCACAGGTGGACAGGACTTTGGTTGGACCAACAGGTATCAGGCTATTCCCCCGTTTAATATGGGGCCGGTAAAGATATTTGAACGGTAAGGCAGGATGAGTTTTTTTTACGATTTTTACAAAAACAGCTATCAGTCGGTATGGAAAAAATACTCTTTGATTATATCGCCAGGTATATGGTACTGACGGAAGACGAGCAACAGATTATCCGTGACCTGAGTATGTTTAAGACTTTTAAAAAGGATACGATACTATTAAAAGAAGGCCAGCGGTCTGAAGAAAGTTTTTTTGTATTGCAGGGTTGTATCCGCTGTTATTATATCATTGAAGGCGAAGAAAAAACCACGGCATTTTACACCGAAACCGAGTCTTTAGCTCCCTTATGCAGTATTAATAAAAAGCCTTCGGAACATTATGTGGCCTGTGTGGAGGATAGTATACTCCTGGTTTCTACTCCCGATATGGAACAACTGACCTTTGAAAAATTTCCTCGTTTTGAAACCCTGTGCCGTATCATATCGGAGGAACGGGTAGCGGAGAAGCAGGCCAGTTTTGATAACTTTAAAACATCTTCTCCCGAAGAAAGATACCTGCATTTGCTGGATACCCGGCCCGATCTGTTGCAAAGGGTTCCTCAATACCAGCTGGCCAGTTTCCTGGGTATTACGCCACAATCACTGAGCAGGTTACGAAAAAGAATAGTTACAAAATAACTATTCAGCTTTTAATGTCAGGCCGGCAATTTCCCGGGTGAGTTCAGTAGGAGAGATACAATCGCAGTTACTCAGGCCAATCACATAGATATCTTTCTCCGGGATATATACACCCATTGATTTAAAGCCGAATACACTGCCACCATGTTCCCTGCTGGCAGTACCGTTAATATCCCTGAGGTGCCAGCCATATCCATAGTAAACGGGTTTGCCACCAGCCAGCGTGTAACTGGTAAACAATTTTTGGGTACTATTGGCATTAAGTAACAGGTTTTTGTTCAATGCCGTTTGCCATAAAAACATATCATTAGCGGTTGACATTAAAGCCCCGGAGGAAAAAGGAACACTGAAACTGATAATGTTTTTATTTACATAGCCATGCTCTTTTTTATGATAGCCGTAAGCACGGTTCCTGATCACTTTACGATCGCTGGCATAACCGGAATTTTTCATACCCGCTTTATCAAAAATATTATGCTGAATAAAGTTTTCATAGGTGTTTCCCGAAACCAATTCAATAATATACCCTAACAGCACATAACCGGAATTATTATAGGAAAACCTTTCACCCGGCGAAAAGTCGGCCGGCTCATCTTTAAAAAAATTAACCATAGCTTCTGGCGACATTTCTTTTTGGGCAATGGAAGAAAGAGATTTCATAGCCGTAAAATCCTTTATACCTGAAGTATGGGTAAGTAAATGATGAATGGTTATTTTATCGCCTGCAGGATAGCCCGGAACATATTTGGATACCGGGTCAGTTAACTGCAGTTTTCCCTGCTCTTCCAGCATTAAAATGGCTACTGCTGTAAACTGTTTGGTCATGGATCCTATCTGGAAAACATTACCTGTTTGCATGTTAACATCCAGCTCAAGATTAGCTTTCCCAACCGCTTTCCGGTAAACAATTTTTCCTTTTTTAGCAACCATAAAAACGGCACCGGGCCCGGTGGTATCCGGTATCCGCAGGTATAACAGACTATCTATACGATGGCTCAGTGTTTGGCCATACAACATAGTGAAGGACTTGCTTATTGAAATGAATAGAATAAAGACAAGAACAGGAAAACGGTAATGACTCATGTGTGATATGACGCCGCTTTGCAATAACAGGTTACATCCGCTTTTTAAAATGTGGGGGGTAAAGCATACCTATTGTGCTGCTTTTTAACTTAAGTTAAGGGGCCGTAGGTTATCGCTTCATAGTATTGCAAAACATGTATAAGTAATATGAAAAAGGATCAGTCATCCATTAATATGAAAGCTATAGTCTGTAAAAAATACGGTGGTCCCGGGGTGTTGCAGTTGGTAGATATGCCGCGGCCGGTACCCGGGGATAAAGAAATATTAATACGGGTGCATGCTTCTACGGTATCAGCTGCAGCCATTCACATACGGAATGGTTTTTTCCCGGGT
The DNA here is from genome assembly GCF_042686025.1 of Terrimonas rubra. Lineage (NCBI taxonomy): Bacteria > Pseudomonadati > Bacteroidota > Chitinophagia > Chitinophagales > Chitinophagaceae > Terrimonas > Terrimonas rubra. The sequence continues at coordinate 2,516,657 of NZ_JBHUOZ010000003.1, read as the reverse complement.
TCGGCACTGATCACCTTGCTTCTGCGTTTACAATTTGGTATCAGGGGGCCTGTACATCCTGTTCTGGGTGCTGAGTTTTCAGGTGTAGTACAGGCGGTGGGAAAGGATGTGCAGCTTTATAAAGCGGGGGATGAAGTATATGGTACTACTACCGGCTTAAAACAAGGAGCTTATGCAGATTATTTATGTGTGCCGGAAAAATGGCAACAAGGGCTGATCACGATAAAGCCTCAGACGCTTTCCTTTGAAATGGCCGCTGCTCTTCCTGTAGGCGGTATTACCGCATTACAATTATTACTGAAAGGAGGAGTAGGGGCCGGTAAAACAGTCCTGGTATATGGTGCTTCGGGTAGCGTTGGTACCTATGCTATGCAGATTGCCCGGCATTACGGTGCCCATGTTACGGCTGTATGCAGTGCAGCCAATAGACAACTGGTAATGTCTATAGGTGCAGATGTTTTCCTTGATTATACAGCAGGGGCTATTGAGGCATGCAAGCAAAAGTTTGATATTGTTATGGATGCGGTTGCGAAGGTACCCGCATCCCGGCTTAAACCATTGCTGAATAAGCAGGGCGTATTTGTTTCTGTCAGGGCCATTACCCGTGAAAAAATGAGCTACCTTCAACTACTGCATCAAATGATAGAGGAAGAAAAACTATTGCCGGTTATAGACAGGGTGTATCCATTTGATCGGTTAGTAGCTGCGCACACATATGTTGACCAGGGACATAAGAAAGGTAATGTGGTGATAAAACATATATAAGCAAGATATAAAATAACAGGGGAAGTTTATTAACTTAAGTTAATAGGCATGACCTGTAATGTGCCGTATTATTACACCGGTTTTAGCCCAATGGCTTAATTATAAGCCGGGGCTGTGCACTGCAGTCATAATCTCATTTTTCCGTTTAAATAAATTAGCGCTTCACCGGTAATAAATGGGTGTAATTTCTGCCTGCCGATTGCACTCACCTAAATAATAATGTAAAATATGAGAAAGACAATTTTCTACCTGTTACTGGTACTGGTTGGTCATGCCGTACAGGCTCAAAAAAAAGATACCATCCGTATCAATGCCACACATATCAATACCAAAGTACTGAAAGAAGGCACGCACCGTTACCTGGTATATTTTAAACAGGGTAAGGATGCACCGCGTTCGCAAACACAATTCTGGACAAGGACCATTGAGCGTACCGAGCAGGCCGGTAAACCGGTAATAAAAATTACACAACTGTGGGAATATAAGGACAGCGTATGGCATACCGTAACTTCGGTATGTGATGCAAAAACCTTTAGACCCATTACCAATGAATCGTGGTGGAAAGCAAAGCCCCTGACCACCGTTGATATGGAAAAGAAACAGGTACTGGTTAATAACCTAGCTTTATCCGATGCCGATACGGCCAAATCTAACCAGGCGATCTGGTCGTCATTTAAAACAGCAGGTGATAAGTATGTATTGAACTGGCACCTGGATATGGAGGTTTTTCCAACCTTACCTTTCAGAACGGGTGTTACTTTTGTCATTCCTTTTTATGACCCGGGTACCGTTGTACCTGTAACAGAAGCGGCTTATACCGTTACCGGTACGGCCAAACTTACGGGTTATGATAACCAGGAAGTGGATTGCTGGATCATGGAGCACGAGAGTGCCGGTAATAAAGAAGTTTTCTGGATCAGCAAAAAAACAAACGAGGTATTAAAGCTGGAGCAGGAAGTAAACGGCAAAATTTACCGGTATAAAATTAAACTGGGCTTTAGTGTGTAATTCATTGAACTGTTCATTTGTATACTTACCAGTACCGTTTAAATGGACGCCAGTGTGTTTACGTTTATACTTTGCCTGGTAGCCATATTATCTTTTGGTAACGCTTAAAATTACAGCGGTGAATGCCCGGTTTTATTTATAATTGTCAGTATCATTGCAAATACCCCCGATATTACAATGATGAAAGCAATTGTATTAGCTCTATTATTTGTTTTGGCTACCGGCTGGCAGGCTATTGCCCAGACTAAAACGACTGTTACCGAAAAAGTAAATGTTTTCCTGGGTTCTTCCGGTGATCATGGCCAGTTATCTCCCGGGGCTTCTTCGCCCTTTGGTATGCTGAGTATAGCACCGCAAACCTACCCGCATATTCATACCGGTTATGAGCATAAGGCAAAACAAATACTGGGCTTTACGCATACAAGAGTGGAAGGTGTGGGTTGTATGGGAAGCGGTGGTACCTTGTTAATAAAGCCCTTCTCCGGTGATGATAAGGATGAATTAATAAAAGAGCAGGAACAAGCAGGACCAGGTTACTATACTATCGGCTTTAAAAATGGCATAAAGGCTTCTTTTGTTACCAGTGGTAATGCTGCGGTTGAAGAATACCGTTTTCCGGGTACGGACAATGGTTTTTATCTTGACCTGTCCCATGCCCTGGCAAACGGCTTCAGGGAGGAAGAGCATCGTATTGAAAAGAACAACATCAGCGGCTGGATAAAAGCAGGTACTACCTGCGGTAACGGTGCTTTTAAAGTTTATTTCTTTTTAGCCTTTGACCAGGACATCAACTGGCAAAAAATTGCTGAGCATAAATATATCATTAAACCAGCTGTTAAAACTAAAACGGTGACTATCCGTTTGGGTATATCATCAGTAAATACCGACTATGCCCGTCAATCTGTTACAAAAGAAAATATACAAACGTTAAAAACAAAAGCTACTACTAACTGGAATAAGGCTTTGGGTGTTATACATGTACAGGGTGATGCGAAAGAAGCTGACCTGTTCTACTCACTTTTATACCGTACCATGCAGTCGCCTTATCGGATTAGCGAGCCGGATGGCGTATACCGTGCTATTGACGGATCACTGCAAAAGCGAGCTCATGATAGTTATAATGGTTGGTCCATCTGGGATAATTATAAAACACAGTTGCTTTTGCTTTCATTAATAGACCCGGTACGTTACCAGCATATTATTACTTCGATCGCTGATTTGTACCGGTATGGCAAAAATAACTGGGCCACACAAACAGAACCTTCCAATACAGTAAGAACCGAACACGCTATTGTAGTATTACTGGATGCTTACCGGAAAGGGTATGCCGTTGATTTTGCGGGTATTAAAGATTCTTTGCTGAAGGAAATAAGCCAGCTTGATTTTACAAAACCTGATAAGGCATTGGAATCAAGTTATGATGTATGGGCCATGGCCGAGATACTGCAGATAGTAAAAGAAGATAGTTTAAGCGCCGTTTACCGTAAGCAGGCCGCGGGCTGGCAGTTATATTGGAAGCAGGACTTTGCCGACCTGAAAAAAAGTGATGTGGACAGGGTAGGTGCCAGGGGCATGTACCAGGGCACCATCTGGCAATACCGCTGGTTTGTGCCTTTTGATATGAAGGGCCTGATCGCTCAATGCGGGGGTGAAAATGGTTTTATTGATCAGCTGGATACTTTCTTTGGGAGGGACCTGTATAACCATGCCAACGAGCCGGATATACAAGTGCCTTATATGTACAATGCTACTGCCCAGCCATGGAAATCACAGGCTGTGATTCGTAAATATGCGCAGGATACGGTAGTACAATATTACTTTAATGATAACAGCAGGGGTATTGATCCTTTTATTGACAGGGTATACCGTAACCAGCCCGATGGCCTCATCCGTACGATGGATGATGATGCGGGTGCCATGTCGGCCTGGTATGTGTTAGCGGCTTCAGGTTTATCGCCTGCATGTGTGGGCTGGCCGGTATGGTATGTACATGTACCATTATTCCCGCTGGTAAGGCTGGATATAAATGGTAAACAATTTACTGTAGAAGTTAAAAATTTTGACAAAGGAAATAAATACATTCAGGCACTTACCCTGAACGGTAAAACGTTAAACCGTACCTGGTTAACACAGGAAGAGATCATCAAAGGTGGAAAACTGGTGATAGAAGCGGCGCCTGTGCCCAACAAACAATTGGGTAAGGACAATCTATGGCTGACATCCCTGGATAAAAAGGATATTTAGGCAAATAGTTTGCTGCGTTTTTAGTAATTTACCCGGATACTTTTGTTTTAACTGATATGCTTATGATCCGGTTAATAGCTGTTTGTGTTAGCTTTTGTTTTACCATCTCTCTTTGGGGACAATCCTCTTTATACGATCTGAAATGCGATTATCTGATTGCACCACTGGGTATTGATAATCCATATCCACGTTTTACCTGGAAACTGGAAGATAAAAGAAATGGTATACTACCAACAGCTTATCACCTGGTAGTGGGCACCGATTCACTGGAAGTAAAACAGGGAAAAGGTAATTACTGGGTAGTACCCGAAACAAACAGTGCGGCCAACCTGGTGACCTATGCCGGGAAACCTTTACAACCTTTTACAAAATATTATTGGAGCGTTCGTATAACAAATAATCAGGGGCAACAAACAGTACCAGTGGTTGCCGGTTTTGAAACAGGTATGATGCAAATGAGTAACTGGAAGGGCACCTGGATCAGTGATGCAAAAGGTATAGCGGTTAAACCGGCTCCCTATTTCAGGAAAACTTTCAGCACTACTAAAAAAATAAAATCGGCCAGGGCTTATATTACTGCAGCAGGATTGTATGAGCTATATATTAACGGCCGGGAGATCGGCGACCAGCGTTTAAATCCTATGTATACCCGCTTTGATGAACGCAACCTGTATATTACCTATGATGTAACGGATGCATTACAGAACGGGCAGAATGCCTTGGGTGTGCTATTGGGTAATGGTTGGTATAATCACCAGTCACTGGCCGTATGGAATTTTGAAAGAGCGCCCTGGCGTGACAGACCGGCTTTTTGCATGGACCTGCGAATTACCTATGCCGATGGCAGTACAGAAACAATCACGACTGATAAAAGCTGGAAGACCAGTTTAAGCCCGGTAGTATATAACAGTATTTATACCGGCCAGCACTATGATGCCCGCAAAGAACAAGCCGGATGGAATACTATTCATTTTGATGACAGCAAATGGGACAGGGTGATCAACCGTAAGGCACCATCCAATAATATTGTAGCCCAGGTATTACAGCCGGTGCGGTATGTGGAAACATTAGCCCCTGTAACCATACAGCAAAAAAATGATACCAGCTGGCTGGTTAATTTTGGTAAAAATATATCGGGCATTACCCGTATTACGCTGGACGGAGACTCTTCCACGGTGGTTCGTGTAATACATGCGGAAAGATTGAATAAACAGGGGAATATTGACCAGTCGAACGTAGACTATTTTCTTTCCAAAGCCACCCGTGATACAGATCCTTTTGCAACCGATATATATTGGCTGAACGGAAAAGGACCGCAAACATTTGCGCCTAAGTTTGATTATAAAGGTTTTCAGTATGTAGAAATAACCAGTAATAAACCGTTACGACTGGACAAAGAAAGTATTGTAGCCTACTTTATGCACAGCGACGTGCCGCCTGTGGGTAATATTCATACCTCTAATGAACTGGTGAATAAAATTTATGCGGCTACCAATGCGGCTTACCTGTCTAACCTGCTGGGGTATCCTACGGATTGCCCGCAGCGGGAGAAGAATGGCTGGACAGGTGATGCGCATATAGCCAGTGAAATGGGCTTGTACAATTTTGACGGTATTACGGTGTATGAAAAATGGCTGGATGATCACCGTGATGAACAACAGCCGAATGGTGTATTGCCTTCCATTATTCCTACCGGTGGCTGGGGTTACGAATGGGGTAACGGGCCGGACTGGACCAGCACCATTGCCATCATACCCTGGAATGTTTACCTGTTTTATGGTGATACAAAAATATTGCGTGATAATTACGATAATATTAAACGCTATGTGGATCATATTACAGATCGGTATCCAACCGGTTTAACCGACTGGGGGTTGGGTGATTGGGCACCTTTACGGTCCAAAAGCCCGGTAGAACTTACTTCATCTGCCTACTATTATGCTGATGCAAACATTCTTGCTAAAATTGCGAAGGTGCTGAACAGGTCCGCTGATCATATAAAATATGCGGCACTGGCTGCAAAAATTAAAGAGGCGATCAATGCCAAATACTTAAACCCGGCGAAAGCTATATATGGCTCAGGTTACCAAACCGAATTAAGTGTGCCTTTATACTGGGGCATTGTACCGGATAGCCTGAAACAAAGAGTGGCGGCTAACCTGGCCGATTCTGTAGCGGCAAATAAATACTTCCTGGATGTTGGTATTTTAGGTGCTAAAGCTATTTTATCGGCATTAAGTGATAACGGCCAGGCACAAACAGCTTACAGGCTGGCGGCACAAAAGGAATTTCCCTCCTGGGGCTGGTGGATCGTGAATGGTGCCACTACTTTATATGAGAACTGGAATATTACCCTAGAGCGTGACCTTTCACTGAATCATATTATGTTTGGTGAAATAGGCGCCTGGCTTTTTAAAGGGATCGGGGGCATTAAGCCCGATGAGGACAATCCGGGTTTTAAGCATGTGATCGTTACGCCCAATTTTATAGAAGGATTGGAACATTTTACCGCCACACACCAGGGCCCTTACGGCAATATTATTTCGGCGTGGAAACGGGTGGGTAAACAAATACACTACCAGCTTACCGTTCCGCCTAATTCAACGGCAGTGATAACCTTCCCTTCCGTAAAAAACAGATCGGTGTACCTGCAGAATAAAAAGATCAATGATACGCAGGCCTTTGCGGTAACGGCGGGTTACCATGAATTTGTGATCAAATAATCATATTGGTAAAAGATACCTGTCTTCACAGTCCCGGCTTTGCCGGGATTTTTTATTTACGCATCATGATGCTATTTTTTATACATGGGAAGCATACCATTTTTACAGTGTAAATAAATCATGACCTGTTTTATAAAATAATAAGGGTTGGCAGTATGAGTACATATACCAGGATATGGCATGTGTCGGAACAGGAACTACAGGAGGAGATTGCTTTTTTTAAGCAGGACCCTGCTTACCAGCCGCCGTTATATATGGCATACGATGAGTATGAAAAGTTATTACGCAAAATCGCTTACTGGCATATCAGCCGGATGAATATTATGGCATTGGGTATCATTAACCTGTTACTCATTGGTGGTTCGGTTATGGTTTATAATGCACGCAACAACCTTGTCTGGATGAATGCTGTACTGGTGAAGGTATTAATGGTAATTATTGTGATTCATGTGGTCATATATTTTTTAGCAGGCATTCCATTAAACAAATACAAAACTAAACTTTCTGTAAAATGAAAAAGTATCCGGCTTATATACTAACAATTGCCCTTTTGATGGGCATAATGTTGTTCAATACATCCTGTGGAAATAATAAAGGCACCCCTGATGACAAAGCCGCCGCCGCTGCTGATGAAGCCGGGGATGATAAAGCCTTGCAGGAAAAAATGAGTCCTTATGTCGAGGTTATTAACGAGGTGAGTAAACCGCTGAACAAAGGGTATAGTTATTACTTAAATTATGTGCAGGCCGAAACCGGCGAACCCCTGACCAAAGGAGCCGGTGTTTACTTTATGCCCGAAATAAAAAATGCAGATGCAAAGCTGACCGCTATAGAAAATGCTGCCAAGGCTGAGCCCAAAGCTGATATAGACCAATATGCTGCTGCTTATGTAACCAAAGCCAAAGAGGCATTAAACCTGCATAACCAGCTGGCGGCTTATTACCAGGCAAAAGAAAACCTGGTAGATAACCACGCAAAGGGCCTGGCCCTGCATAAAGATTATATAGCTGCATTAACTGACTTTAAAACCACGGCTCAACAGGTTGCTGCAGCCTATGATAAGTACTACAAGGAAGGTAATGCAAAGTATATCGCCAGGCTGGAGCAAAAAGGGGATAAGGTGAGGGTAGCCGCTAACCTGTTGATGAATGAGGCGGAAGTATTGCAAAGCGATTTTTATGCCGCCATCCCGGCTAAAGGTCCTATTACCATAACACCGGAACTGGAAGCGGTAATGACCAGGACAGGGGAATTTCAAAAACTGATCGCTGCCTTTAATACTGCCGAACAAAGTATCAGTGAGGCCGATAAGAAAAAATTCTTCCGTGCGGGTACTATCTTCAGTTTTTTTTCCGGTAAAGCCAATACTTTATTGACACAGATCCGCTCGGTAATCGATAAGCTGAAGCAGGACCCTAAAGCGGATATTGGTCATGAATATGAAAGTATTGGTCGCAGTTATGACGATATGATACAAGAGTTTAACAGGAACCAGTTTTAAACAATTATACATTTTAACCCTGACAACTATGAAACGAATTAGTTTTTTAGGCCTGCTGTTAAGTACGGTTATGTTATTTAGTTATTGTAAAAAGAGTAAGAATAATGACGGTGATAAACCATTCATCAGTATGAAGATAAATGGTGTGGATTGGTACGATAATAAAAATGTTGTGATCGGTTCATCCGCTGCCGGCGGTACTTATAATGTAACCATTATGGGACGTGATGATGATTTTGGAGCGGAAGCTTCTTCCTTCTCGGCCATTTTTTCCAGGGATGCCGATATTACTACCGGAACCTACAATTTTACCAGCTCAGGTGATGGTGCTACTGTAACGAAAGTAAATGGAAAAACTTATTTAATGACCGGTACTACATCGGGAGCGTCCTTTACCCTAACGATCACAGGTGTAAGCGGTACGGGCAGTGTAAGAAAACTAAGAGGAACTTTTTCCGGCGTGTTGCGGGGCCCCACTGCCGGTGATAATATAATCATCACCAACGGGCAGTTCTCAGGATACTAAAGGGCTTATGATAAACGGTACATTACATTAACCATTTACAGCGTGTTACTTAATAAGAACAGGGCATTATACAATGCCCTGTCTTTTTTGCAGTGTGAGATCCGAACAAGAAAACTTTTAATGTGGCACTGTTTCCACTAATATTTCATTTCCGGCAGTGTCGTAATAACTGCAGGTCATTTTAGTCATATCCATTACCCATTTTTCAATGCCCGACCTGGCACAATCATCACAGAAAGCAGGATAATCTGTTTTACCCTGCTGGTGTGCTTTCAGGTCAGCCTTAAAAGCTGCAGGGTTACTTGTTAATGCAATGGTTAATTTATCATACACGGGCATGGTAGATACCTTAAAATCGTTATCTCCATAGTAATCCGTATGGCCATCGGTTACATAGGTATCATATGTTTTTACACCTAAGGTTATAAGGTCCTGTACATAACGCGGGAAATCTGCTCCTGATTGTACTTTTGCATGTGCTGCTTTAATGGCTTCAATGGTAAACATAGTTTTTATAAAGGTGTTTTAATTAATCGGACAGTTTTATCAGCCCAGTATTTTATCCGGTGTAATGGGCAGGTCGCGTAAACGTTTACCAATGGCGTTATAAATAGCATTACTGATAGCTGCGGCCACACCTATAATACCAACTTCGCCCAGGCCTTTTGAGCCGGTGGGGTTGATATTAACATCGGGCTTGCCGATAAAAGCAATATCGATCATCGGCGCATCGGCATTCACCGCAAAATGATAGCCGGCCAAGTCATCGCCCACCAGCCCGCCCAGGCGTTCATCCGTTATCAGCTCTTCCAGTAAAGCCATACCAATGCCTCCCACTGCGGCGCCGGACATTTGATTGGCGGCGGCCTTCTCGCTTACAATTTTACCGCCATCGGCCACGGCCACCATTTTTTCAATTTTAACCTTGCCCGTTTTACGGTTTACTTTCAGTTTACAGAAGTGAGCGGCCGAAGAACAGAAAGAGTATTGCTGTCTTTCGGCACCGGGACCCGAACTGGCTTCTACTTCCAATACCTGTAAATTATTTTTATTCCAAATGGTGTTATAACTAACGAACTGGTTATTGCTGCTTTGGTAAGCAATGCCGGTGTCGGATAGTATGATATCGGTGGCTTTGGCATCTTTAAACACCGCATTTTCTTTGGCGGCATATTCGGCCAGCTTTAGTTTTAACGCATTGCCGGCAGCTACCACGGCGCCACTGATGGATGATAAACCATTGCTGCCACCCTGGCTGGGCGCGGGCGGCAGGTTAGAATTACCTAACTCAATTTTTATTTTTGATTTGGTGATGCCGGTAATATCGTGTGCAATATTCTGCATGGAAGTACCGGTGCCGGTGCCGATATCGGTCATGGCTGTTTGTACGGTGAGGCTGCCGTCTTTTAATAACTGCATAGCGGCGCTGGCATTACCACGGCCTGCATTCCACATGCCTACGGCCATACCATAACCTGTACTCCAGTCACCATCCGTTAATAGCCCGGGTTCTGTTTTACGTTCCTGCCAGTTGATCATGGCCGCTCCTTTTTCAATACACTCGTTGATATAGTTGGTAGACCAGGGTAAACCGGTCTCCGGGTTTTTATCCAGTGCCAGGTTTTTTAAACGCAACACAACAGGGTCCATTTTTACCTGGTAACTGATCTCATCAATGGCGCTTTCCACTGCAAAATCGCCGGTACAATCACCGGGGCCACGCATCCAGGTTGGCGTGCTTAGGTTAAGCGGAACAACGGCGGCATCTGTTTTCAGGTTCTCAAAATTATATATCAGTCTTGTTACGCGGGTGATGCCTTCGTTAAAGTTTTCATACCTGGATGTGCCGTTTTTTGACTGGTGTAAAATGCCGGCCAGTTTGCCATCGGCAGTAGCGCCCAGTTTTATTTTTTGCCAGGAAGCAGGGCGGTAGCCAACGGAGTTGAACATCTGCTGCCTGGTGAGCATCAGTTTTACCGGGCGGTTTACCTGTTTAGCGGCCATGATGGTAGCCAGTGCATGCGGCCAAACCCTTAAGCCGGAGCCAAAGCCACCGCCGACATATTCGCTGGTTACTTCTATATTTTTTTCAGGAATAGCGAACAAACGGGCAAAGGTCCTTTGCACATTGTTTACGCCCTGGTTTTTATCATACAATTTTAAGGTATCGGTTCCGGTCCATTCGGCAATGGTCGCATGCATTTCCATAGGGTGGTGCACTTCGGCCTTGATGGTGTATTCCGCTTCCACCATATAAGGCGCATTGCTCCAGGCGTTTAATGAACCTCTTTCCTTACCGGTACTGGCTAAAGGAACAGCGGCCTGTGCTTTATCAAAATCAACGGTAAAATTTTCAGTATCATACTGTGCTTCTATCAGTGAAGCGGCATAAGTGGCATCTTCCAGTGTTTCGGCTATTACCATGGCAATAGGCTGGCCTTTAAAGTAAATTTTATCGGTATGAAAAACCGGTAGGCCAAACCTGGCTTCTTTTATTTTGTTTTCATCGGACAGGCCGGGAACAAGTGGTTTATGCTGGTGCGTAATAATATCCAGTACACCGGCTACCTGCCGGGCATTACCGAGGTTGATATTTTTAATAGTACCGGCTGCTACCGTACTGCCTGCCAATACCGCGTAACAAAGATTATTGGCCTTATACTCCGCCGCATATTTTCCTTTGCCGGTTACTTTATAAATGCCTTCAACACGGCCGTCATCCGGCGGTGTTAAAAGATCGTATGGTTCATCAAAAAAGCCCATGGGATGCGATTTGATAATTTGGTAATTAGTTGATTTGGAAATAAGCATTCATTAATAACAAACTGTCTCATTTATGGCTCAATAGTGTTACTACAGCTGAAGTGTGCGACGCAAGGAACGATGCTGTTAGTTACTACAGCCGGTAACAAAAAAATTATGGCGATATGGTTACACATTGCTGCAGGGCCGTTTCAACCGCACCTTTTAACAGGCCTACTTTAAAACTATTGTGGGATAAGGGTTTTACTCCCCTGGTAACAATGGTGGCTGCTTCGGTAAAAGACGCAGCGGTGGCCGGTTTGCCTTTCAGGTATTGCTCGGCCTCGGTCCAGCGCCAGGGTTTATGTGCCACGCCGCCGGAGGCCAGTCTTGCCTGCACAATTGTATTACCGCTTAGCTGTAAAGCGGCTGCAACCGATACAAGGGCAAAAGCATAGCTGTCACGGTCGCGCAGCTTTATATACGCATAGTTTTTATTAAAAGGATTATCCGGGATGGTGACAGCATGGATAAGGGCATTTGCCGGTAAATTATTATCACGGTCAGGTGTACTTTCCGGCAGCCGGTGAAAATCCTTAAATGCTATTTGTTGCTGCTGGTTGTTTTTAGTGGTAACCGTAACTGTTGCATCGAGGGCTGCCAGTGCCACACACATATCGGAGGGGTGTACGGCCACACATTGATCGCTGTAGCCCACAATAGCACTCATGCGGTTTTGCCCCTGCAGCGCACTGCAGCCACTGCCTGGTTTACGTTTATTACAAGGCGTAGTGATATCATAAAAATAAGGACAGCGGGTGCGCTGTAATAAGTTGCCGCCGGTAGAAGCCATATTCCTGATCTGTGGCGAAGCGCCTGCTAAAATGGCTTTTGCCAGCAGGGGATATTTTGACTTTACAGTAGCATCATTGGTAATAGCACTGTTACGCACCATGGCCCCGATCTGTAAACCTTTTGCGGTTGCCTGTATTTTAGCGGGCAATGCGGTGGTAATATCCACCAGGTTTTCGGGCTGGGCAATATTTTTCTTCATCAGATCAACCAGGTTGGTACCGCCTGCAATAAACTGGGTACTATTATTTTTTTTAGCTAATGCCTGGTTGAGTGCGGATGAGCGGGTAAATAGAAATGGTCTCATGGTGCAACTTTTTGAATGGATTGAACAATACCGTTATAAGCGCCACAGCGGCATAAGTTGCCACTCATGAATTCTTTTATTTCGGCTACCGAACCGGTGTGGCCTTCGTTTACACAGGCTACGGCCGACATGATCTGGCCGGGTGTGCAGTAACCGCATTGAAAGCCGTCGCATTCAATAAATGCCTGCTGCATGGGGTGTAGTTTATCACCGTTGGCCAGCCCTTCAATAGTGGTAACTTCTTTGCCAGGTACCATAGCCGCCAGGGTTAAACAGCTTAATACCCGTTCTCCGTTTACATGTACGGTACAGGCGCCGCACTGGCCATGGTCGCAACCCTTTTTTGTGCCGGTCAGTTGCAGTTCTTCCCGTAACAGGTCGAGCAGGGTAGTACGGGTATCGGCTTTAACCGTGTATTTCTTTTTGTTGATGCTGAGACTGAGCGGTAATATTTCTTTGTTGGGTACAAAGAAGTTTTTTACTTCTTCGTAAAACGCTTTGGCAGTGCGTGGTATCATGGCAAAAACTGCCAGTACCGACGATGTTTTTAAGAAAAAACGCCGCGAGTTTTCCTGCTGATTCATGAGGATCAAAGTATTAAAGCATAAAATAATGGTGGAGCCGGATGATTGTGCTGCCGGCTCCGTGGATCATTGGATAAATATACACAAAAAGGGCCGTTGATAGTACAAACGGCCCTTGCTGCATACTGCTTTTTTATACCATAAATACTATTTTTTATCCAGCCATTCGGCTACCAGTTTTCTATAGGTTTCGCCAATAGGTAAAAAACTACCGTCACTCATCTGTACCTGGTTGCCTTCTATTACTTTTATTTTGTTTAAGGGGATGATATAGGAGCGATGGATACGCACAAAACGGTTGGCGGGTAGCTGCTCTATTATATCCTTCATGTTTTCCAGCACCATGATCTTTTCGCCGGGGGTATGGATACGGATATAATCTTTCAAACCTTCAATAAATAAAATGTTGTCCGTGGCAATTTTGTAATGTTTACGATCGGCTTTTACAAACAGGAAATTATCCGTGTCCTGCTGCTGAAAGGTTTCCTGCCAGCGGTTATATTTTTCTACACTCTGGTAAAAGCGGTTAAAAGTGATGGGTTTAACGATAAAATCAATGACATGAAACTGGTAAGCTTCCAGTGCATATTGCGGGTAGGCCGAAGTGATGATAAAGTTATGTTTGTGGTTGAACATCTGCATCAGTTCAATGCCGGTAAGCTGCGGCATCTGGATATCAATGAAGATGAGGTCCACTGTTTCTTTATTCAACACTTCAATGGCTTCAAATACATCACTGTCGGCGTACAACACATTCAACTGCGGAACTTTGGATGCATAGTCAGCCAACAGTTGTACGGCAAAGGGCTCATCGTCTAATATGATACAGTTTATTTTCTTTTTCATATAAACCTGATTTGAAGGTCGGCGGTGAAATGGTTATGTTCATTGGTCAGTAAGAGCTGGTGTGTGTCTGGGAAATGTATATCCAGCCGGCTCTTTAAGTTGTCCAGCCCGATGCCGCCGAGTTTATCTTTCTTCTGGGTGCCGATTTCGTTGCTTACCTGTAGATGTAATAGCTGGTTATTGGCGGTAAGTACTATCCTTATAGGATTTTCAGTAGAAGCAACACCATGTTTTAATGCATTCTCCACCAAAGGGGATAAAATATAAGGTGGTATTTCAATATGCTCCGTATTGGTTTGAATATCCAGTTGTACAAAAGCGCTCTCTTTATGCCTTAACTGTTCCAGTTCAATATAGGCTTTGATATAGTTGATCTCCTCCGATAACCAGATCTTTTCTTTCTGCGATTCATATGTAGTGAACAACATGATCTGGCTTAGTTTTTCAATAGCGGGTAAAGATTTATCCGATTTAAAATAAACCATGGAGTAAATATTGTTCAGGATATTGAAAATAAAATGCGGGTTGATCTGGGCCTTCAGGAATTTGATCTCCGTGTTTTTATTTTCTTCCAGGATAGCTTTATTGTATTCCTGCAGCCGCACAAAGTAGATGCCGAACCATAAAAAAGAACTGAAGATGATGGGCATGCTGCTGTAATGCAGGTTGTCCAGCATATAATTAATGAATGTAGGATCAATATAATTTACCCGGTTGAATAGAAGATTGGTGATCACCTGTTCGGTAAGCCACCTGGCGCCTGTAAAGAATAAATAGGAAATAAACAGGCCGGCTAATAGTTTTTTCCATTGAAAGGTGCGGAATACCTTTTTCATTACTACCAGGTAATGAAAATAAAAGGTAGCCATAAATACAATGGCATAAGTGATATAGAACAGATCGGGAACGATCCATTGGGCATACAAAGGGTTTTTAACAAAGGCAAAATAGCCGGTTAATAACCAGAAAATAATATGGATCAGACATTCCATGCGCCTGGATAATGTCCCTTTATACACCATCTGAATAAATTTTAACAAAGATATTCATTCACCCGTTAGGGCCTGACCGGGTTTGTAGATGAACGGGAGGGGTTTGTCGATAGAAATAGTTTTATGTACCGCGGAACGGCAGTTTTGTGTCCTAATTAAAAAGTATGAAACAGATCATTTTTTTACTGGCGGTATTGGTTTGCCAGGCCAGGGTATCGGGACAGCATTTTACGATCAGGGGTAAAGTGGTAAATGCGCAGCATGCACCTGTTGAGTTTGTCTATGTAAGTTTATTAAGCAAAGATTCGGCACTGGTACAAAGAACAGCTACAGACAGTACGGGCCTGTTTATAATAAAAAGCGGGACAGGGAATTACCGCCTGGTGGTGGAGCAATTTGGCCGGGAGTTTTTAAATAAAACCTTGTTGCTGAATGGCGATATGGACATGGGCATAATTACCATAAATGAAATGGCAGAACTGGGAGGCATAACGATTGCTTCCAGGAAAAAACTGGTAGAGCAGAAAGTAGACCGGCTGGTTTTTAACGTAGAACAGGCGACAGCTATAACCGGCGGTACGGCCCTGGATGCCCTGAAAGCCACACCTACGGTGAGGGTACAAAACGATATGGTGTCTATTGTGGGGAAAGGGGAGGTGCTGGTAATGGTTGATGACCGGTTACAACGCATGTCGCCGGAAGACCTGGCCGCTTTCCTGCGATCGATACCTGCTGATAATATTAAAAGTATTGAAGTGATCACGGCGCCACCTGCTAAGTATGATGCCGAAGGGAACAGCGGACTGATCAATATCCGGCTTAAATCGGCCAGGAAAAATAGCTGGAATGCGAACCTGGGAACATCCTACACACAAAAAACCTATGCCAGTAACAACCTGCAGGGTTTATTTAACTATAACCGTGACCGCCTGGCGGTTCAGGCTAGTGTGAGTAAGAGCAAGGATAAATTATTGACAAGTTCTGAAGGACATATCTTTTACCCAGGTGAATGGTGGAAACAGGAGGTGAGCAATAAATCGGTAAGTCATATATGGGGTTTGGGATTGGGTGTTGATTACAAAATGAGCAGGCAATGGAGCAGCGGCATTAAATACCTCGGAAGCTTTACAGACAAAACATCAGCCAATAACCCGTTCACAACCCGGTTTGATCATGTTTCGGGTTTGCCAACGTCTTATATAAGAACGGCAGCAGATGCAGGGAACAAGCCTGTCATGCATTCCATTAACTGGTATCATACCGTAGCCTTAGGCACCGCGGGTAAAACCATATCGGTAGATATAGACCATTTTAATTACCGCAAAAAGGACCGCCGTTTTTTTGCAGGCAATGAACTGGACGAACAAAAAAATAATATACCCAATAGTTTTTTCTCTTCCACCAATAGCAATATCAACAAGGTGCAGAACTATTCGGGAAAGATCGATGTGACATTACCTTATCAATGGGCGAATATCAGTTTTGGCGGAAAGATTGCTTATACCAATACCAATAACGACCTGGTGGTGTATGATCATCATACGGGTGAGCCGGTTTTAAATACGGATCAATCCAACATGTTTAATTATAAAGAATACAATGAAGCCCTGTACTTTTCGGCCGGTAAAAAACTGCATGAAAAATGGGAGACGCAATTAGGCTTACGCATGGAAGCAACGCAAACCCATGGTTATTCAAAAAACCTGGACCAGGAGAATAAAAATAAATATGTAAGATTGTTTCCAACGGCCTATATCACTTATGTACCGGATCAACGAAATTCTTTTTCGTTTAATTATAGCCGTCGTATCAGGCGACCGGATTTTGAATACCTGAACCCTTTTGTGATCCGTACCAGTCCCTATTTTTATTCGGAGGGTAATCCTTTCTTACAACCTTCATTTATTGATAACCTGGAGTTCTCCTATATCAACAACCAGAAATGGGTAAGCTCGGTATATTATTCCGGTGTGAAGGATTTTGGGCAGGAGTTGTCCATTGCAGATCCGGTGACCAATATTACCCGGCAAACGCCGGTGAACTATGCCAACACTTTCCAGCTGGGACTTTCTTCCTATTATCATTTCAGCAAATGGACATGGTGGAACAGTTTTAGCGGTTTTAATATGAACTACCAGCATGTACAATCAAAAACAAGGTTTATCACTTCAGTAGATGGATTGAATGCCTACCTGTATACCAACAACGATTTTACCCTGAATAAACGGAAAACTTTTTTCGCGGGATTGAATTATGCCGTACAGTTACCCGGGCGTTACCAGGTATTTCATATTTCTTCCATGCATATGCTGGATGTTTCGGTGAAATTTTTATTACTGGATAAAAAACTATCCCTGACGCTTGTGGGTGAAGACCTGCTGAATGCTCAACGGCCTTTAATTACGTATTATTCCAACAGTATAAAAAATAATGTACGCAGCTACGGTGATACCAGGGGCTTCAGGGTGTCGCTGAGTTATAAATTTGGCAATAATGCTATTAAAGCCAAACAAAGAAATGCCGGGAACGAGGAAGAAAGAAACCGGGTTGGGTTGTAATGTGGAAGGGGATCTATAAAATGCCCGGATGGTATCTTTGTTTTCTCATTAACAATAAACGGTGTTTGATTAATATGTACCGGTTTTACACTAATTTTAGAATAAGAAATTTCATGTAATATGATCAAGCAGGCATTACTTGGAGAATTTTTGTACGAAGCAGAAAATACAAGAAAGCTGTTGCAGGCTATTCCTGATACAGCGCTGGAATACCGTCCGCAACCGCATCTCTGGTCGGTGGCACAACTAGCTTCACATGTCACGGCTATCTATGCCTGGTATGAAGGTGTTTTTGGTGTAGATGTTTTTGATTTTGGCAGTTTTCATTATAAAAGGGAAGACCATAGCCAGATTGCCAATATTATCGCCAAATTTGAAGAGAATGTGGCCAAAGCAAAAAAGGCCATTGAAGCGTCGGATGAATCCACGTATTTCAATGAGTGGGTAATGAAAAGCGGCGAGCAGGTCTTTGTTGGTCCTATGCCCAAGGTACAGGCCATCCGTGGATTTTTGTATAACCACCTCTACCATCACCGGGGTGAACTGGTGGCACACTTGCGTGCAACGGGTAATGCTGTGCCCGGTTTATATGGTCCCACCTATGAACAGTCGAAGAAATAATTAAAAAATGTACCGAACATACAAGGTGATAGCACAGGCTATCACCTTTTTTTTGACCTGCTATTGTTATTAAATTCATAATATGCTGAATTGAGGTGTAAAAAATAATATACCGAACGGTATATTATTATATCTTTGTGGAATAAATTACTAAAACCTGATGTCAAAGGCTGAACAGACACGTCAATTCATCATTGAAAAAACAGCTACCCTTTTTAATAAAAACGGGTATGCCGGTACTTCTTTGTCTGATATGACCGCTGCCACCGGCCTGACAAAAGGCAGTATTTACGGTAATTTCCAGAATAAAGAAGAAGTGGCGATTGCTGTATTTAAACACAGTCTGGGGGAATTAACCGGGAAAATTAAAAGGGCTATTGCTGCCGAAACCTCTGCTTATGACAAACTGTTAGCTTTTATCAATTTCTACAGGAATAACTGGTCATCCATTTCTGTAAAGGGTGGGTGTGTTATGCTGAATGCGGCAACGGAGGTAGATGATGCCCTGCCTTTTATGAAATCGACTGTGCAACAGGCATTTGCCAATTGGGCAAAAGAGATGACAAAGATTATGGAGGCAGGGATAAAAAAGAATGAATTCCGGAAGGATATTGATACAAAGGCATACGCCAGTACTTTTTTAATGCTGATTGAGGGTGGTATTTTATTGTCAAAAGTAGTGAACGGTCCTGATCACCTGAACCTGGCTTTAGACCGTATTGTAAAAATTATAAACGAGGAAATTGTAAAATAAATTTTTTTATCATAAAATATACCGTTCGGTATATTATTTAAACAACTTAAATTTCATTATATGAACACGTCGAACAATACCATTTTAATATCGGGCGGAAGCGCAGGCATTGGTTTTGAATTAGCCAAACTGTTATCGGAAAAAGGCAATACGGTTATTATCACCGGGCGGAACAAGGAGCGCCTGCTGCAGGCTGCTGCCAGCTTAAAAGGTGTAACGCCGATAGTAGCAGATGTTAGCAAGGAGGGTGATGTTGAACGTTTAGTGCAGCAGGTGTATACCGATTTTCCACAGCTTAATATGGTCATTAACAATGCCGGCAGGGCTTTGGTGTACGACCTTGCCACGGAAAATATACAGGCATTTGAAAAAGCAGCGGATGAGATGCTGACCAATTATTTGTCGGTTATACGGTTGAATGAAAAATTGTTACCCTTGCTGAAAAAACAGGAATCAGCTGCGATAGTGAATGTATCTTCCGTGGTAGCATTTGTACCGGGTAGCCTGGCAACCTATTCAGCCAGTAAAGCCGCCTTGCATTCCTATACGCAATCCCTGCGTTTGGCGTTACAGGGTACACCGGTAGCGGTGTTTGAATTAATGCCACCGTTGGTGGATACTGAGTTTTCAGCTCCTATCGGAGGTAAAAACGGTATTTCACCGCAGGCAGTAGCGGAGCAGTTTCTACAGGCGTGGGAACAGGATCAATGGGAAATAAGGGTAGGCAAAACTGAGGATATGTATAGACTGTACCTGTCGTCGCCGGAAGAAGCCTTGAAAGTGATGAACCAGACCAGGACAAAGCCGGTGACCGCTTAATTATTCCGGAAAACATTTTTATGAAACAAAAAATTGTATTTGCCCTGATCATGGGCATACTAACCACGGGTATTATTTCCTTCACGCTGATCACCGTGAATGTTGGCTGGGCACATTTACATACATCGGTATGGTTGAGATCATGGGCTGTTGCTTAGTTGATTGTCGTTCCTGCGATCCTGACCATTTCACCATGGGTTGAAAAATTAGTATCGTTCTTAATTCCTAAAAAATAACAGGATGGATGCATTAACAATTATGAAAAGTTTTATTGGGAAAGAATTTTCAGCCTCACCCTCGCCGTTTATGCGCTGGTTAAACCCTGTTTTAAAAAAAGTGGAATCGGGTACTTTGGAATTTGAATACCAGGTACGAGAAGAATGGCTGAACCCTGTGGGAAACTTACACGGCGGCGTTACTGCGGCGATCATTGATGATGTACTGGGTGCAACAATGTTTTCTTTGAATGAGGAGTTTTTTTATACCACTATCAACAATGTGATCGATTATTTTTCGGTAGCAAAAGCCGGTGAAACGATCATTGCAAAAACCAGGATCATCAAGAAGGGAAAACAGTTTGTCAATGCAGAATGTGAAATATGGAATGCCGGTGAAACAAGACTGATAGCCAAAGGGTATTCCAACTTATTTAAAACAGACTTTAAGAAAAATTAAATGAAACGAGTAGTAATAACAGGGTTGGGTACGGTTAACCCCCTGGGAAACGAAGTAGACACTTTTTGGCAAAACAGCCTGGAAGGTAAAAGAGCCGGGGGTATGATCACCCGTTTTGATGCTTCCCGGTTCCGCACACAGATCGCGGCAGAAATAAAAAACTTTGATCCGCAGCGATATCTTGACCGGAACGAAATTAAACGCAGTGACCTCTTTACACAATATGCGTTGTATAGTGCAGCACAGGCCTGGGAAGATGCAGGTTTGGATATGAAAAACATTGATCCTTTTGATGTGGGTGTGATCTGGGGGGTAGGACAAGGCGGAATGGAAACCTTTGAAACAGAAGTGGAGCAGTATGTGACAGGCAATTATATGCCACGTTTCAGTCCTTTTTTTGTACCGCGACTGATCGTGAATATGGCTTCGGGCATGATCTCCATGAAATATGGCTTGCAAGGTATTAATTACACAACGGTTTCAGCCTGTGCCACTTCCAATACCGCCATTATGGATGCGTTCAACTATATCCGTTTGGGTAAGGCAAAGGTGTTTATAAGCGGAGGTTCCGAAGCGCCCATTACTCCTGCATCGGTTGGTGGTTTTTCTGCTATGAAAGCGATGAGCACCAGGAACGATGATCCGTTGCGGGCCAGTCGCCCTTTTGATACGAACCGGGATGGTTTTGTAATGGGAGAGGGGGCAGGTGCATTGGTGCTGGAAGAGTATGAACATGCTAAAAAGCGGGGTGCAAAAATTTATGCCGAGTTAGCTGGTGCTTCTATGACGGCCGATGCCTATCACATGACATCGCCACACCCTGAAGGCTTGGGTGCGGCAAAAGCCATGGAGCTGGCCATGGAAGAAGCCGAACTGAATATTACTGAACTGGATTACCTGAACCTGCATGCAACGTCCACCCCGGTAGGTGATATTGCAGAGTTAAAGGCAGTAGCAAAAACATTCAAGGGTTCAGCTAATTTGTGGGTGAATTCTACCAAATCAATGACGGGGCATTTGCTGGGTGCGGCCGGCGCAATCGAGGCTATTATCGCGATAAAATCGATTAATGAAAATATTATTCCCCCAACGATCAATATTGAGCAACCGGATGCAGATATACCCGCAGGTATTCAAATCGTAAGGGATGAACCCCTCCAGAAAAATATCAGAACGGCCATGAGCAATGCTTTTGGTTTCGGGGGACATAATTCAACCCTGGTATTTAAATCCCTGTAATATTTAATTACTGTTACAGGCAGTATCTTGCTACAAACAAAAACGTCGTTAAAGTATATACCTTAACGACGTTTTTTAATAAAAGAGATGAATTAGTTTTTTAAACTCTGCATATCAATCACAAACCGGTACTTCACATCACTTTTCAACATTCTTTCGTAAGCATGGTTGATATCCTGCATCTTGATGATCTCGATATCGGATACAATATTGTGCTTGCCACAAAAGTCCAGCATTTCCTGTGTTTCGGCAATACCACCGATCACAGAGCCTGCTACTGATTTACGCCCCAGGATCAATGGTACCGTATGTAACATGGGTTCCAATGGTCCTAAATAGCCCACCAGTACTACCGTGCCGTTAATATTTAATGTAGCCACATAAGGGTTTACATCATGTACATAAGGAACAGTATCGATGATGAGATCAAACTTTCCTTTTACCGCATTCATCTGCGCTTCGTCAGTTGAAATAATTACTTCATCTGCGCCCAATGCTTTGGCGTCTTCCGTTTTACCGGGTGTCCTGGAAAATAAAGATACACTGGCGCCTAAACCTTTGGCCAGTTTAATGGCCATATGTCCTAAACCGCCTAAGCCTACAACGGCTACCTTACTGCCTTCTTTTACATTCCAGTGGCGCAGGGGCGACCAGGTGGTGATGCCTGCACATAATAAAGGTGCTGCAGCTGCCAGGTCCAGGTTTTCCGGAACCGATAATACAAAATGTTCGTCAACAACTACTTTCTCCGAATAGCCACCAAAGGTATGACCACCCAGGTGTTTGTCCTTTCCGTTATAGGTACCGGTAAAACCATTCAGACAATATTGCTCCAGGTCCTGTTGGCAACTGCTGCAGGTCTGGCAACTGTCTACAATACAACCTACAGCGGCCAGGTCGCCTACTTTAAATTTTGTTACCTCGCTGCCTACCCGCGTTACTTTGCCTACAATTTCATGGCCTGGTACAACAGGGTATTTACTACCGCCCCAGTCATTACGGGCTGTGTGCAGGTCAGAGTGGCAAACGCCACAGTATAAAATGTCGATCTCTACATCCTTTGGTGTTACCGTCCTGCGGTGGATGTTCATTTGCTCCAGATTGGCTTCGGGTGCAGTGGTCCCGAATGCTTTAACATGTATTGTTTCCATAATCTTTTTTATGTTTGGTTGTTTAGGAAGCAAAGGTAAAGTGTATGGACGGTTCAAATATTTGCGAAAAACGGGCTGGTTGATTTTTGTTGATAACTGGTGTTTTAAAGCCAGTATTTTATCACAACTATTTTTGAGCTGGTTTGTTTAGGGTAGGTGTTGCCGTTTTATAATAAGGCCGCTTTTACTGTTTTGATCTTATCCTCCCCGAAAGTAAAGTCAAACATTCCTTTTATTTTACCTTCAGGAAATTCACCGGTGAACTCCACTTCAATATAAGCCGCGTTTTTCCGGAGCTTTGTTTTCAACAACCTGGTTTGCGTTTTGTAACCGATAAAATAACTGGTATAATACTCTTTTATTCCTTTATGTCCGGGGAATGTGCTGCCTACTGATGGGTCGTCCAGTACCGCATCCTTCGAAAAAAAGGATAAATATTTTTTTGTGTTATAACTATTACTGGCCGCTATCCAGTCAGCTATAAATGTTTTTATGTCCATTGTGTAAAGTTATAGTAGTATCAGGCAAATACGCCTTCTCTTTCCTTGATGGCCCATTTGGCCATGGCATTAATTACCGGTAATAACCCTTTGCCGGAAGTACTCAGCCTATAAATAACATGGGGTGGTACGACCGGCTTTGATTCGCGGATGATTAGGCCGTCTGCCTCCAGTTGTTTCAGGTGTTGTATTAATACCTTTTCTGTAATAGCCGGTATGGCCCTTTTGAGTTCGCTGTAACGTTTGGTACTGGTGGACAGGTGGTATAAAATAATAGGTTTCCAGTAGCCGCCTATCTTTTCCATTACATAGGTAACCGGGCAAAGGTCCAGGGCATATTGTTTATTTTCCTGGATGGTAGATGTTTTTTTAATCGCTGTCATTATACATACTTTAGGGTAAGTACTTGTATAAAAGTAAGTACAAAGATAACTTTGCTGTCAGAAATAAAAAATATTTAGCATGAAAATTACAGTATCGGGTTCTTTAGGGAACATAGGACAACAATTAGTAAAGAAACTGGTAGCAGCCGGGCAAACCGTAACCGTTATTACCAGTAACGAGACCAGGAAAAAAGACATTGAGGCGTTGGGTGCTACGGCTGCCATCGGCTCGGTGAGTGATGCGGCTTTTTTAACCAGCGCTTTCACCGGTGCTGACGCTGTTTTTGCGATGACACCTCCAAACCTGGGCGGGGCCAATATTGTGGCCAATACAGCCGCTGCCGGTGAAGCATTTGCCAAAGCCTTTAAAGCCGCTAACGTAAAACAGGTAGTGATGCTCAGCAGCATTGGTGCTGACCTGTCAAATGGCAATGGTCCTATTGAAGGCTTATACCAGGTAGAGAATATTTACAACCAGCTGGAAGGTATTAATATTACATTCCTGCGTGCAGGTTATTTTTATACCAATTATTACAATGATGTACCGGTAATTAAAGGCGCCGGCATTATTGGTTCTAATTTACCTGCTGCTACCTTATTACCCCTGGTACACCCGCATGATATTGCTGCCACTGCTGCCGTTGCCTTACAACAGCCTGCAACTGGTAAACAGGTTCAGTATATTGTGAGCGATATCCGTACTGCTGCTGATGTGGCCAAAGTATTTGGCGCGGTTATCGGAAAGCCTGAGTTACCCTGGGTTGAGTTTACCGATGAACAGGCTTTGGAAGGTATGAAAGGTGCCGGCGTTCCGGCAGAGATCGCACAACTGTATACCGATATGGGAGCCGGTTTACGTGCAGGTAAGATCCAGGCACATTTTAAAGCCAGCGGTGCGCCTGTGGATGGTAAGATAAAACTGGAGGATTTTGCAAAAGAATATGCAAAGGCTTTTTAACATTATATACCATAGGATAGACAAACCCGGATCTACTGATCCGGGTTTTTTTTATGGTAATCGTTATTTCCATTTTTTTGTAAAAATGGCTTTTAACCGGTCCAGCTCCTGATGGTAAATGGTGTTTTTCCGGGAACCAAAATAAAGCGTGTTCTCCAGCGGTTTAATACCTTCCCAAACCAGTTTTATCTTTTTGTTTTTAATAGCGTCCATACATAAAAAATCGGGGACAATAGAAAAGCCATTGCCATCACTCAAACAACGGATAATTGAGCTGATATTGGGTACAATATAGTTAGGACGGAAATCAGGATGCTCCTCGAAATTCTTTATCCAAAAATTTTTCAGGTGTTCCATATCTGCCGTGGTGCTGTACCAGCATTGTTGTTTTAAGTAGGTGGCCAGTTCAGGTACCCGTTTATTTGCCAGTATTTTTTGTAAAGGTTTAATATCCGTTTTACCACCTGCGATCAGCACGATACGTTCTTTGGAAAACGGTGTATACTCCAGGTTTTTATGGTTTCCTTTTTGGGGTGTAACGATCAGGTCCAGTAAACCATTATCGAGGTCCTGCAGCATTTGCGGGTATTCTCCAAACTTAATGATGAGGTTAAAAGGCAGGCTGGCAATATGTTCTTCCAGAGTATACTGGAAGGTTTCAAAGCACATGCCTACGCTGATGGTGGCTCTTTCGGATTGCGCTCTTTTGTGAAAATGCTGTTCGGCAGTCTCCAGTTTTTTGATGGGCTCCAGGATAAAATTGTATAAAAACTTTCCTTTTTCTGTTGGCACCATCCTGCGTGCCGAACGGTCAAACAGCTTATAACCCGTATAGGCCTCCAGCGAACTCAAATGCAGGCTTACACCGGGTTGCGAAATAAATAATTCCTGCGCTGCACCGGATAAAGTGCCTGTTTCGTAGATGGCTTTAAAGGTACGGAACCACTCAAAATTTGTTGGCATAAACTATTATAATTATGATACAAATGTACAATTTATGTTATTTTAATAATAATAACCGGCAAGCTAATTTTGCCTTGTCATTTTAAAATAATAGCGATGAAACATATTTTTATTATCAATGGTGGTCAGCATTTTGCCCATTCCGGCGGCGCTTTCAATAAAACCTTAACTGGCTGGATTGTGGAGTATTTGCAGCAAAACGGTTTTGAAGTAAGGGTAACGGATATTAATGATGCTTTTATTGCGGAGGAAGAAGTAGCGCATTTTAAATGGGCCGACCTGGTAATTTATAATACACCTATCTGGTGGTTCCAGGTACCTAACCGTTTAAAAAAGTATATTGACGAAGTGTTCACAGCCGGGCATCAGAACGGTATTTACCACAGTGATGGCCGCTCACGCAGCAATCCGGCAATTAACTATGGTACCGGTGGTTTGATGCATGGTAAAAAGTATATGGTCAATACCAGCTGGAATGCACCGGATACGGCTTTTACCTTACCGGGTGAGTTTTTTAACCAGACTTCTGTGGATGATGGGGTATTGTTTGGTTTCCACCGCATGAATGCTTTTACCGGTATGGAGAAAATACAGGGCTTTCATTTTCATGACCTGGAGAAGAATGCTACAACGGAGCGTATTAGTAATTACAAAAAAGAATACATAACCCACCTTACACAAGTAATAGGCGAGCGGGTAGCAGTTTGTTTATCATAATGACAGTGCGGGAAACATAGTGTAAATCAGGATGATCATATTACAGGTTTGCTCTCATTCCAGTAATAGCTGTCCGGGTACTGCCGTTTGCCAAAAATGGCTGTGCCCACCCTTACAATAGTAGCGCCTTCTGCTATTGCTGTTTCCAGGTCATTGCTCATACCCATGGATAATTCTTTCATTTCTACATTGGGTAATTGTAAAACAATGATATCCTGCTGTATCTTTTTTAATAAGCGGAAACAGTTTCTTACGGCAACAGTGTCGGTGCTGAATAAGCCGATGGTCATTAATCCCTTAATGCGTAGGGTATCCAGCTTGGCTACCTGTTTTACCAGTTCTATGGCTTCACCGGGTGCTACCCCAAACTTACTTTCTTCCTGCGAAGTGTTTACCTGTATCAGCACATCCATCGTACGCTGCTCCTGTAACAGCCGCTGGTGCAGCTTTTCGGCCAGGTCTGATCGGTCAACAGATTGTACACAGCTAACCCCGTATTTTAAAATATCTTTTATTTTATTCGTTTGCAGGTGACCAATAAAATGTTTCTCGTGGGGGGTGGACAGCAGGGCCTCATATTTTTCTTTTATCTCCTGGACTTTGTTTTCTCCTATCAATGACTGTCCGGCCTGCAAGGCAATTTTTATATTTTCAGGGGTAACTGTTTTGGTGGCCAGCAATAACCTTACGGAACCCGGGTCACGCCCGGCGGTTATGCAGGCCTGACGTATACGTGTTTCAATATGATGTAAGTGCTCTATAATTTCCATTAGTGTGCGGTGTTAAGATGTAACCAATCGTTTTTTGTAATACGGTAAACAAAATTCAAGCGGTCGGACTCACCGAAATAGGCCACTGTTTCCTCTCCTGTTTTGTGAGCGCCTATACGCCCCATAGCAATTTGTGAACGGATGTTCTGCGCCCCTACATGAAAGAATACTTCGTTTACATATTCAAATGCATAGTCTAGCATCAGTTGTTTAACAGCACGGTTAATGCCCTTGCCCCAGCAATGGGTGGCATAAAAAGTATACCCTATAAAAATGCTGTTATGGCTGGCATCATGATCATAAAAACGGCTGCTGCCGATGACCTGTCCGGTGGCTTTATCTACAATTTTAAAAGCACCCCCGCTGGCCATAGCGCCTTCAAAAAAAGTGGTAAACACTTCGCGCTGCCAGCGGTCTTTATTGGGGTGTTGTTCCCAGATGGCAGGGTCCGATGCAACCTGGTACAGAGCTTCAAAATCTTCCTGCTGTAATGGGTAGAGTATTAACTGATCGGTTGTTAAAACGGGTTGTGTGTTAAAGGACATAGTATGCCGCTACTTTGGATAATTGTAATAACCGCAAAGTTATTAAACATCAGGAAGCCGGTGACAGGTTCTTATACAAACGGCGGTTTAATTATGCATCCAATACAATGTTAAAGGTTGAACCTTTACCGGGTTCACTGCTGATGGTAATGCCGGCATTTATTTTTTCCAGCAATTCCTTCACCAGAAATAAACCCAGGCCACTGCCGCGTTCACCTGCTGTACCCTTGGTAGAGCTGATCTCCCTGGTTTCTATCTGTCTTATCTGCTCCGGCGTCATACCAATGCCCTGGTCGGCAATACTTACATACACTTTATCCTTATCCTTAACGGAACTGATGGTGATAGTACTGTTGGCAGGGCTGAACTTGATGGCATTGGTAACGATATTACGAACGGCGATCTGCAAAATATCATAATTGCCCATGGCAGTAGCGGCCTGTATGTGCTGAACAACCGTAATACCTTTTTGAATGGTCTGCGGTTTTACCCCTTCCGTTACATCCCATATACTGTCTTCGATAGAGATGGTGGTAATCGGTGGCGTAGTATTCTTCAGCTGTATATTGGCCCAGGCCAGTAAATTATCCAGCATATCGCTGGTGTTCAATACGGCATTAAAGGTTAATATTTTAAACTCTCTTTTCTTCTCTTCGGCCACGTCCTTATTATCAGAAAGGATCAGAAAGGATTTGAGGGTTTGTAAAGGCTGGCGCAGGTCATGACTGATGATGCTGAACAAACGGTCTTTAACCCTATTCAGGGTTAATAACTCATTCTTTTGTTCATTGATTAAAATATTCTTCTCATTCAGCAGCTTGTTCGCTTTTTTTATTCTTGTGTAAAAATATCCCAGGGTTAGTAAAATGGCCAGGGCAGTGGCGCTTAAAATAATAAAGATATTCCGCTGGCTTTTGTTACGGGTCACTTCCGTTTCTTTTACCAGCAGTTCATTATTCTTCTTGGTGATCTCGTAATCAGCTTCCAGCTGTGTGATCTGGTTTTTACTGTCGATAGTAAAAATGCTGTCCTTGATGGCATAATATTTTTGCAGGTAGGCCGAATGATTTTTATAATCGCCGTTTTTCAGGAACAGGTCTGACATATTCCGGTAGTTCTCCATCTCGTTCTTCAGTAACCCGGCTTCCCTGGCAATTTGTATACTGGTGTTAAAGGCTGCCAGCGCTTTATCCGTTTGGCCCATCATGGCATAGGTAGCCCCGATATTATTCTTTATGCTGGCGTTCAGGTCGGCCATTTGCTCCACATCTTTTACAGCGGCAATACTGGAGTCAAAATATTGTAAGGCCTGCTGGTATTGGCCCATTTTTTTAAGGGTCAGGCCCTTATTCATCATTACAATAGATTGGCCGATGGGATCATTAAATGATTTATTCAGGTCAATAGCTTTCTGGTAATAATATAAAGCGGAATCGTATTTATTTTGTTTGCTGTTGATCGTAGCTATTGAGCCATAAAAGTCGGCCACCTGCGGCAGGTCGTTCACCCCAAAAATATAGGGTGCGGCCTGGGCCATATACTCCTTTGCCTTTTCCAGGTCATTCAGTTCAAAATAAGTGGACTGGATAGACATTAAGGCATTGGCTAAACGAAAACTATCCTTCCGTTGTTCGTATACAGGCAGGGACTGCTGGTAAGCATGTATCGCCTGGTCATACTTTCCTTTAACGCGGTAATTAAAACCTATACTATACCAGAAATTGGCATAGGCTATCTGTAATCTGGCCTTTTCGGCAATAGCTTTTCCTTTCTCCAGGTATTCAATGGCCTTCGTAGGGTTATTTTGCGATACAACCTGGCCGATCTCATCGTACAGATCCACTAATACCGAATCAGGCGGGTGTTTATCGATCTCCGTTAACAGGCTGTCTA
This sequence comes from Terrimonas rubra, assembly GCF_042686025.1. Taxonomy (NCBI): domain Bacteria; kingdom Pseudomonadati; phylum Bacteroidota; class Chitinophagia; order Chitinophagales; family Chitinophagaceae; genus Terrimonas; species Terrimonas rubra. The sequence goes on along the minus strand of NZ_JBHUOZ010000003.1, from coordinate 2,487,021 downwards.
TGTATTTTTTTTGCTGGGCAAAAGCAGTTACAAACAAAACAAGGGCAGTTAAAAGCAAAAAGCCTTTTCTCATATTGGTTTAGATATGTCTTTTAATAATGTTGTTACCAAGTACGGCCTGCAATACACTGTTAACATAGGTTTTACCTACCGGCAGTTGTATTTTCCCTAAAACTACATTATTACTGTCAACGGCGGTCAGTTTGTGTTTGTTGATCATAAAGTTCCTGGAGATCCGTAAAAACAAAGAGGCCGGTAATTGCTGTTCCAGGCTCTTCATATTTACCAGTGCTATTTTCTTAGTGCCATCCTCCAGGTGTATGTCCACAAAATCCCCTAATGATTCTATATACATTACCTGGCTGTAAACAATTTTTAAAAAACTTCCTTTATCCTTAATAAAAAATGCATTATCATCAACCGGTTTAAAGCCCTCATCCGGGTGGGTATTCTTCTTTAATTCATGTAAATGCAGGGCTTTGTTCACGGCACGCATAATACGTGGCAGGGGCGAAGGTTTTACCAAAAAGTCAATGGCATCCACATTAAAGGCATCCACGGCATAACTGCTGTGCGATGATATGAAAATGATCATGGGTTGTTCTGCAAGGCTTTGCACCAGGTCAATACCCGATAAACCGGGCATTTCCACATCCAGTATCAGCAGGTCGGCGGGTTGTTCCTGCATTTTTTTGCGTACCTCCATCGCATTATCGCACACGGCCAGGCATACCAGTTCCGGCATCGTGTTTAAATGTTGCAACATCAATTCACGGTAAATAATATCGTCATCAGCGATGATGTAGGAGAGGGTCATTACTACAAAAATATACTATTACAAAAATATTAGGCTCTTTGGCGCTAAAATTCTTCCATTCATCTACTCCCGGCTTTCATTCGGCTACATTTTTACCCTGTTCGGCTACTTTCTGTATAATCCTATTCATCCTGGCTTATGTTTGTCCTGGTTTTTCATAGGATATTGGATTTTGAAACGGGGGAGAATTTCTATTCAGACCCCTTTATTTTAAAAAATATAGCTCTTAATATATAAACGCTTGGACGGATCAATAAGTAATTATTGATTTTTTTAAGCCACATCTTTCCAGATAGTGGCTTTTTTAACTTTTTCGGGAATTTTCTCAGGTCACTCAATCCGTATGGGGGCAAACAGAAACTGTTGCCATTTTAACCTGCCTATGTTTGTTGAACGGGTAATTACAATTGTAATTGCCCGTTTTTTTATTGGGAAGTATATTTTTGAACGAACGGTTGGTAGTTGTTTGAGTGAGATCGCCATCCGGCTTTTCAGATTTGTATATGACTCCGGCTGCTTACAGGTTAAATAGTGCTATTCCGGCACTCCCCGCGATACGGCTGTAAATAAAGAGGATAAAAGCACTGCCAGAATTTTTATGCCTTATGGCTTATCTCCTTAAGCCTTATACCTTCTTTTAAGGTCATCCGCTGTAAAAGCAAAATCCATACTGTGGTTAATACAAGCAATCATAAAAGCGACCCTGCCTGTTGTTTTTTTAGTTTCAGGCCTGTATCTTTTGGTAAACGGTATTATTCAATACCTGCGGCATGGGCTTCCCTTGCAGGGCGGCAACAATGTTATTGGCTGCAACAACCGCCATCTTACTCCTAGTTTCCTGTGTGGCCGAACCTATATGGGGTAATACACATACGTTGCGCATCTGTAACAATGGATTATCGGGTAACATAGGCTCAGGGTTGGTTACGTCGAGGCCGGCGCCCCAGATCGTCTGGTTTTTCAGGGCTTCTGTAAGGTCCTGCTCATTGTGTAAAGCGCCGCGGGCAGTATTAATAAAAATGGCCGTGGGTTTCATCTGGTCAAATGCCGCTTTATTGAACATATTTTTGGTAGCGGGGGTTAAGTTGGCGTGTACGGATAATACATCGCTTTGCTGTAATAACTGTTCAAACGAAACATAACGGGCGCCAAACGTTCTTTCGGCATTGGTATTCCGGTTGCGGTTATGATAGATGAGCTGCATGTTGTAGGCCGCAGTACATTTTTGAGCCAGCGACATGCCAATACGTCCCAGTCCCAATATGCCTAATGTTTTACCATATAATTCTATGCCTAAATTGGCAGTGGGCTCAAAAAAGCTCCATTCTTTTTTGCCAATGGTTTTATGCATATAAAATGCATTTCTTGATACAGCCAGCATTAATAAAAAAGCCACATCGGCTGTGGCGTTGCTTAATACATCGGGTGTATTGCTTACCGGGATATTGTTGTCAGTAGCAACCTGAATGTCTACCTGGTCATAACCCGCGCTCATCAGGGCAATGCCTTTTAAATGACTGCAGGCCTGCAGGAAAGCTGCATCCAGTTTATTAGGCCCTACACTCAATAAAGCGTCTGCCTGTTGGCAGTTTTGTACCAGTTCTTCTTTTTCAATATTGGTTTTACCGGTATACTGGATCACTTCCACACCTGCCTGTCGCAACACATGTAAGCCTGCTTCCGGTATCATACGCGTTATGTAAACTTTCATGTCATTTCATTATGGCTTGTTAATAATAATATACCCTATCAGCAATAAGCACTCCAAACTGGTTATTAAAATGGTATTACTTTGTTACAATTTCCTGTGGCTGCAATACCAGTTGTTGTTTGGCCTGCTTATAACGTATCCAGGCAATAACAAAAGCCAGTAAAGCCCATACACAGAACTGTATGCTCACCAGTTGCCATCCGCCTGCCTTCCAGCAAAGTATACCAACCAGCGACCCGGTAGCGCCACCAATAAAATAGCTGGTCATATAAATGGTATTAATGCGGCTGTGTGCCTGTTCATCCAGCATGTAGATCATGGCAATATTGGTTACCTGTGTGGCCTGTACACCTACATCCAGTAATAGTACGGCGATAATTAAAGCCCATACATTGGTGGGGAAAATAAATAAAATGGCGGCTGCCACTACAATCATACTCACAGTGATCAGCTGTGATCTTTCGGGTAATACACCATCCGCTTTTTTCCCGAATGCAGGCGCCATTAAAGCGCCGGCAATGGCCAGTAAACCAAACAAACCGATAATATCCGTGCCATAATAAAAAGGAGCGCCGCTCACATGGAAGGTAAGCGTGGTCCAGAAGGAGCAGAACACGCCAAATATCAGGGCGCCCAGCAGGGCGGTTTGTCTTAACTGCGGAAAACGTTTTAACTGGTAAAAAGTGGTAGATAAAAGCTGGCCATAACTGCCTTTAAACTTTGCGGGCTGGTTAGGCAGCATAAAATACATGCTTACTGCCGCTACGGTTACCATGGCAGCGGCTATGCCATATACATAACGCCAGCTGAACCAGTCGGCAATATACCCGCTGAATACCCGGGCCGCTAGAATGCCGATCAATATGCCGGTGAAAATAATGCCTACATTCCGGCCTTTATTATTGCCGGATAGAGAAGCGGCCATGGGTAAAATGACCTGTGCCGCAACGGCCAGTACACCAATGGCCAGGCTCATAGCGCCTATTAAAAATAAATTAGTGGCAAAAGTAATACCCAGTAAAGCTGCTACCAGGCAAACCTGTAAACTTACTATCAGTTTCTTCCTGTCAACTTTATCACCTAAAGGCGTTAAGAAAAATAAACCTAAGCCATAACCCGCCTGTGCCAGTACGGCAATAGAGCCCACCGCATCGTCGCTGGTCTTCAGGCTCAATGCAATATCATGTAACAAGGGCTGGTTGTAATATATATTGGCGACACAGATACCGGCGGTAACCGACATGCCCAATACCTGTTTCCTGCTTAAAATATCCGGTTTCATCTGGTAAAGTTGGGGTAAATTAAACTAACACCCGTCAACTGAAAAAGTTTAGCGAAAAATTAATGAGTAAGCGGAGCCGGGGCAATCATCAACTAACAATCGTTTCCAGTGCTTGGAGATACTGATCTATGAACAATAATTTATCCTTTCGCCTGTACTGCATAATAAAACGCGGATGGGGCAGGGGTATTATTTCTTTGAACCAGTTATGTTTGTTATTGAGCGACTGGAAAAAACGATAATTCTTTTCGCCGCCAATGCAGATACACTTTTCCCGGTAAACATTCCAGGAAACCTGTGTTTCCAGGCATTGGGTAATAAAAGGCGTTACTTTTTTTAACAGGGCCGCATCATCGTAATAATTCAGGTTTTTATTGGCTTTGGTAAATCCCAGCGGACATACCGAGGTTAAAAAATACCGACTGTAAAAAGTAGTTGCGCCACCAAACTGTTCAATTACTTCATAAATAAACTCGGCCGATAATTCAGATTGATTACCAAAAGGATGTTCGATGCCGCAGTTTTGTGATAATTGCCTGGCCGCGGTAAAATTAATGCCGGTTACACCGGCGCCAAAACGCCCGGGGTTAATGCCAAACAGCAAAGCCCGCCGGTGATTGTCGGCATAATACTTATTAAAAAACTGTTTGATTACCGCCTGTGTTTCCTTCTCCTGCTGCGGGTGTAACACACTGATGCCGGCCGGCAGCCGGGTATGGATGTTTAAGTTATAATAAAAATCAGTGATGCGCCGGGCAAAGCTTGTCATCTTATAAAGTTACAACAATCAGGCGCCATTCCGGCCATGTTCACCGGGGTATAATTGCCACAGTGGATCACTTTGCCAGAATTCTTTGGTATCAATATTCATGATACTTAAACGGCCTTTAAAGGCGGCACCGGTATCCAGGTTCCACACATTACATCCCTGCATGGGAGTAGTAATGTTATAATAAAGAGTAGGGGTGTGACCTATAAATATTTCGCTGAATAGTTTTAAACGTTTGGGGTACAGCAATGAATCTTTTTTTATCCGTTGGTCCATGGTAATGGCCATTTCCCACAGGGTCCTGTCCCAGCTGAAATTGGAAGAATGAAATTCTTTTTCCGGTCCGTGCATGGAGGTAAAACCGGCATGAATAAATAAACGGTTTTGTTCATCTACCACATAATAGGGCATGCGTTCCAGCCAGTTCAAATGTTCAAGCCGGGTGTGCCCGTCAATATCTTTATAACTGTCTACAGTTTCCTTACCACCATGGGTGAGCCATAATTGCGGGGCGAGACCTTCTTTGAGCCAGCCTTCGCACCATACATCATGATTGCCTTTGATAAAAATACATTCCTGTTTTTCAGCCAGCGCTATCAGAAAGCTGATGGTCTGTGCCGATTGGCTCCAGCCATCCACATAATCGCCGAGGAAGATCAGTCGGTCTCCCTGGGTTACCTGCGCTGCCTGCAATACCTGTTGTAAAGCCCTTAACCCGCCGTGTATATCGCCTATAACAAATGTGTTCATAAAGATGTAAGATCAAATTAAAAAGTCAAAATGCAAAAATTGGATATGGCTATCCATGATAGTGGTCGTTTTGACTTTTTAATTTTTATTTTTCAATATATTCTGCCGGTACATGATCTGTCAGCCATACATGATTGTCTGACAGGTAAAAGGTATAACCCGCTTCATGCATTTGCTTCGTTTGTACTACCAGCACTACTACTTTGCCATGCCTGCTACCCACCTGTATGGCGGTTTCCCTGGTAGCGCTCAGGTGTACATGTTGCCGGCTTTGTTTTAACAGACCATTTGCCCGGATGCTCTCCAGGTTTTGCTGTGCCGTTCCATGGTACAGTATGGCCGGAGGTGTTACCGGTTGCAGGTCAAGGTCAATAGGAATACTATGCCCCTGGCTGGCCCTTATTTTGGTTTTATCGTCATTAAAGGCAAAGCGTTTTTTATCGTTTGAAGCCACAATGGTTTCCAGTATATCCATTGTAAGGGCAGCATTATGTGCATTCATTTTGGTAATGAGTTCGTTTACATCGGCCCAGCCTTTATTGTCCAGTGTGAGCCCTATTTTTTCAGGATGATGCCTGAGTGTATAACTCAGAAATTTGCTGAAATATTTATGTTCTTTTTCCATGGTTTAATCTTGTTCATGATTGGTTATGCCAATCCTTTTTTCAATAATTGTGTCATTTAAAACTATTACCTCTTCGTAAGGAATAATCAGGTTATTTATCTCTTTATGCTGCACAAACTGATATTGCTCCTGTACAAAGCCGGTGATATCTTCAATTTTTGTGATCCAGTTGGTACAGAAATTTTTCAGGATATTTCCTTTTAATCCCAGCTGTATAGCTTTACGTTCCTGTTTATTGCCATATGGATCATGATCGGGGTCCCACTGTAACCTTACTTCGGTGTTTTGCAGTTCATCTTTCCAGCTTTCCCTTGTAGGATAAATGTCTGCATGATAGGAAGATAAAGTTGCTTCACGTAAAATAGTTTTAAAGTGTATCATGGGTAATGTAATGGCCAGTATCTTTTGCTGGTGTTCTTTTTGCGCCCAGCCTGCCCGGTGCATCATCCATAAAAAGCCCGGCTTAATCCATGACATCCTGTTAAAACTATAATGTGTTCCTCCGAATTGTTGATATTGTACTGCATAATCAGCAATACGCGGATTGAAAGCCTGGTACACTATGATGTTTTCCTCTTCAGTATATCCTATGATTTGTTTTCCATTTTCAGGTAAGCGCCCAACCTGGCTCACATATCTTTCTGTCTTCATTTCTTTTCGTTTAATCTTTTTTATAATTGGTTCCATAAAAGGTTTTTATTAACCTTATACTTCCTACGATATGATTGTTAAAATCATCTAATTGTTCTGCCGGTACCCATAGTTCATTATGAATTTCACCGCCCACATTCTGTACCGGGAATTGCTGCACATAACTTTCTATAATATCAAAAGCAAGTACATGACCAACATAATTACCGGCTTCGTCATTGGTATTCCACTGCGAAGCAATCTGTTCGGCATAAGGCTGATTGGTTACGGGATAAAATATAGGTTGCCAGTACAGCCTTGGCGGAAAACGTTTATATCCCGCTTCAATAATTAAATCCCATTCTTTTTGTCCTACGGGCCTGTATAATGTAATCGTTTTCATATTAGGCTTCTAATATTCTTTTATATATCAAAAAATTTTCTTCATCAAAACAAACAAGTAATACTTTTTCAAACTGGTGGCCTTCCGGAAAGTTTTTAATTGTTTGAATGGCTATCATGGCTGCTTGTTCCTTTGGAAACCTGTATATCCCTGTGCTGATATTCGGGAAAGCAATTGAAGAAAGTTTATTTTCTATTGCTAACCGAAGGCTATTGGTATAACAGTCTTCCAGTAATTGGGCTTCGTTTTTATTACCACCCTGCCAGACGGGTCCCACAGTATGTATAACATATTTTGCAGGAAGATTACTCCCTGTAGTAATAACCGCTTCTCCGGTAGCACAACCGCCTTGTTTATTTCTTATGGCAATGTATTCGTCGAGAATGGTTTTACCACCCTTGTAGTGTATTGCACCGTCCACGCCTCCACCACCTAACAAACTGCTGTTGGCTGCATTTACAATAACATCAACATCAATCGTTGTTATATCGGCTTGTATAAGTTGAATATTTGTTTTCATTTTTCTTTTTTATGCCGTTCTATAAAGCCGATCAGTATTGCTGTTGTACAAGTGTGCGACGCAAGGGACGGTCAATAGCATTACTGTTGCTGGCTAAACAAAATCAGCTTTCCCATACTCTTCTCCTGATCTCAGCCAGGGAATATTCATTTACCAATTTACCATTTTTAAAAACAGTCTGCAAAGCGCCTTCTTGTTCCTCCTGCCAGCTTGCATTGTCGTGTAATACAAAAGTTCCGTTTTTTAGATTTTACCTGTAATAAACCTATGGCTGATCTTTTGGTGCTGCCTGTATTTAAGTTGATTATTAACATAAATAATTTGCTTAATTATGAAGCAAAAATAAAATCTTTTTTGATTTGACCAAATAATGCTTAAAAAATAAGCAAAATAAAGTAAATGGAATTTCAAAATTTTATTGATCTTAAAAGTTGGTAAAATGAAATAAATAGTATCTTACTACCGGATAATAAATGAATTATGAAGTTAGTCAGGCAGGCAAAACTTTTTTTTAGGGAAGGCAACTCTGATAAAGTATACGAAATTGATTTATGCGATATTGGCAATGACCGCTATGTGGTCAACTTCCGCTATGGCAGGCGCGGAGCTGCATTAAAAGAAGGAACCAAAACAGAGATAGGTGTGGATAAAACCCGTGCAGAAACTATTTTCAATAACCTGCAACAGGAAAAAACAGCGAAGGGATATATATTATCAGATGGTGAAGTGTTGCCGGTAACTGCTCCGGTTGCCGATGCTGTTATGCCCGTTTTTGAGCCGGTAGACTGGGATGCAATACCCGAAGGAAGGGAAAAGGCTGTATTACGCCGTTTACAAAATGCACTTGAAGGAAAAACCAGTACAAAAATTCCCTGGAAGATATCCCGTATCATGTGGATGGCCGGGGTGTTACAATTAAAAGAAGCTGTTCCTTATATTTACCAGTTAGCGCTTAAGGGCGATAGTATGCAGCAATATGCGGCGGCCTGGGCACTGGGTCGTATAGGTGATATACAGGCTATCCCATTATTGCAGGTTTTAGCCAGCTCTTCCATTGCTACTGTTAAACGTATTGCGGGTGATGCTTTACTGCAATTAAGTGACGGGGAGGAAAAGGAAAAAATGATCCGTCATCACCTTAACTCTCTGGCCGAACCTTTTAAGCTGGCCATTACTGAAAATGATCCTGTCACGCTTGAAAAGTTATTAACCGAAAGGGTAATACAACAAAAACAACCCGATTATCCCGTTCTTGAACATTTATATGCTATTTCATTGCAGGAAAAATGGCTGCGTGAACCTTTAAAACAGTTGCTGATCCAGTTACCAGCCAGGCCCGGTTATTTTAAGCATATCCGGCATATTTTTAAGTTAGCCGAATTCAGGGATGATTTTGAAATACTGGGTGTTTTAACACTGAAGTTTGAAAGAGAGCCGGAAATGTTCAGCAGCAGTATCGCGTATGCCGGGCAAAGAACTTATATAACAGAGCTCAGTGATTTTTTTAATGTAAAAGAGGAGCTTAAGAAAAAAACAAGCGCTCTAGCTTATAGTAATAAAACCCGGAATTATTTCCGTAAAAGGATCCACAGGAATTTAACTAATACAGGCGTTTATGGGAATGTGAATTATGTGCGTATGGCTACTGGCATTTTATTGGCCTATGATAAACAGGATCATAAACCTGCCTATTCTTCCAATAATTATATATGGCAAAACGGGCGTTACCAGACAGTGATAACACAATTTCCTGCTAATGCTCATGCTACTTTATTACACCAGATCATTTCGGGTAATGACCCGGCTTATTTTTTAGACAACAACAATACCTGGCAACTGATAAACCCTGATGATAGAAAGAAAATAAACAGGGAGCAGCCGGCTCCTGCCAACGAGCCTGGTCTATTTAAAAAAATTATCTCCTTATTTGGCAGTAAGAAAAAAGAAGCTCCTCAGCCGGAACCAGTAGTGCAGCAGGAAACAATACAACATGCCACCCCTTTTATTCATTTATGGAACCAGTTACCGCAGGCCTATATACAGTTACTGGTAAATGGCAGGATGAGCGAATTGCACAGATTTGCTTTAGAAAACCTGCAAAAACACCCTGACTATGAAGCTATCCGTACAAAAATAGATAACCAGGTGTTGAGCCTGTTATTACGCAGTGAATTTGATCAGCCGGCGGATTATGGTTTTACACTGGCAAAAGAGCGTTATAACCCGCATGCGCCTGATTTTGGATTAGTAAGTGCTGTACTGGCAAGCCGCATCGTTGCTGCCCGTGATCTGGCCAGGCAGTGGATAGCGGGGGATCCCAAAGTCTTTTTTGAGGATACGGAATGGGTGGCGAACGCATTATTCAATCCTTATAAAGATGCCAGGAACTGGATAGCCATGCTGATGGAACAGCAGTTATATACACCCACACAGGCCGAGCTGATCTGCGGAAGAGTAATTACAAAAGCCATTACGTTAAGAGACAATAATGCCGAAAATAATGAGGCGCTGGATGATGCTTCGGCCATTATACGGAAATTGTTTGCCGATAAATTAAGTACAATCAGTACTAATGTAATTGAAGACCTGATAAAAAGTCCTGCAGCAGGGGCCAAACTATTAGGATTATATATTCTCCTGCTTAAAAAGGATACGGTCAATTATGATGATATACCGGTTAGTGTATTTATGGGTTTACTGGAAAATGAATCTGCAACGGTAAGAGAAACAACTGTTCATCTCTTATTGAACCTGAGCGTGGATGAACTATTAAAGCGCCAGGAACTGGTAGCAGCCTGCACGGTATCGGGCTTTTCTAATATCAGGGTAGCAGTGCGTCCTGTACTGCAAAAAATGACAGACCGGGATACTGCTTTTGGCAGCAATATGGTAGAGCTGTTGATCCCCTACTTACTACGTAAAGAAGTTTCGGAGGGGCTGCATAAAGATGTTAGTGAGACATTACAGACGGTTTTATTGGCGCATGTAAAAAATGCTGATAAAGCGATGGTATTAAAACTGGTATACAGTGATTATATGCCTACGCAACAGTTTGGTATAGCTGTTTTAAACAAATACGTTGATCCTGATACTTTCACCCTGCGCCAGATCATTGGCCTGGGAAATCATGAAACTTTGCTGGTAAGGGAATGGTGCCGGCAATATTTTACCGGCCATGTAGCCCGTATTAAATATGAACGGGACGAAGCTATCCGTTTGCTGGATGCAACATGGGAGGATACCCGTGAGTTTGCCAAAGCTTTTTTTGAAGAACAGTTTACAGAGGCCGATTGGTCACCTGAAGCCCTGATCGCCCTGGCGGATTCGGTAAGGCCTGATGTGGAAGCTTATGGCCGCTTGTTGATAACAAAGTTTTTTACAGATGAGGCAGGGGAGGAATACTTGATCAAATTAAGTCAGCACCCAAGTGTCAAAATGCAATTATTTGCGACCAATTACCTGGAAAGATTTGCAACGGATAATCCGGAGCGGTTAGAACAACTGGGTTTTTATTTCCGTTCGGTATTGAGCCGTGTTAACCAGGCCAGGACAGCAAAGAACAGGATATTTAAATTTTTATTAGCGGAGGGGAAAAAATCTGAGCAGGCCGCAAGAATAGTGGTGCAGCTGATCACGGGTATTTCGGCAACTGTAGCGATCGGCGATAAAGCCAAGTGTATTGAAATATTGCACAGTTTAAAAAAACTGTACGATGTAGAAGTGCCAATGGTGCTAAAGCCGGTAAGTGTAAAATAAGATTAAACAGGATGACAAATAAAAGATATGTTATTTAACTATAAATATGGCGGTAATACAACGGTGACAAGCAGTGCGCTTGCAACCGGCTTATCATTTGCGCCGGATACCTTACGAGATCCTGTGTTTTTCGTTGGTAAACTGCAGCATAAGATAGCTTTCAGGGAAGCAATTTCTGCCTTGCATGATGTGGTGGTTTCGGACCTGCGTTTTAAACCAAAGGATAAAACTGCATATAAAGAATGGGCGGCACAACAGGAGGCGGTATGGTTGTCCGAATACCTGGCCGGATACAATGAAACAACTGCCGAGGCCAGCATAAAATTATTAAAACAGGAGATTGCTGAAGTAAGAAGCGAAAAGGATAAACTATTACAACCTTTTTATAAGGCAAAGAGAAAGTATTTTGATTACCTGTATCATAAAGATAAAGATGCGTGGATTGTACTGGACCCGGTCATTACGGTTCATCCAGATGAAATGTTTTTTGAATGTTTTAGCCAGGACGAATCTACCTATGGTCGCCTGGGGGCCAATTATAACGTGTTTAAAGAAGTGAATGATTTTAAATGCGGTACCACTAATATTGATTATTCGGCCGATCTGTACAATGAGTTTCAGAAGATAAGGGATTATAAAGAAACAGACTTTAAAGTGGATCCTTCAGGTTTTGAAGTACAGACGACTAGAGAGGATTTGTTTAAGGAAGTAAAAATTGATCTGCCGGAGAGTTGGGTACGGGGCTTTTTACAGGTAAGCTCCGCCATGACCCTGCCTGCTACCCGGTTTGACCTGCACCCGATGGATGTTCACAATTTTTGTTCCTGGTTAAGGCGGTTCAGGGAGAAAAAAGGCCCGCGTTATATCAGGTATGTTTTAAATCCCGGCGAGCCGGTTAAAGTAGTTTTTGAACCCTGGGGAAAAGAGATCATCTGCAGCAGATCGGTATATACCGGCAGCCACAAACAGGAAATAAAAATATGGGGTAGGAGAAGGTTACTGATCCTGGAGAGACTGATACCTCTTGCAAAAAAGTTTACCGTCCATTTGCTGGGAACCGGCATGCCATCATTTTATATTGCTGACCTGGGTGATATGAACTTTACACTGGGGTTATCGGGTTGGACGGCCAATGACTGGTCGCGGGCCGGGAATTTTGACCTGATGGCACCAAGGGCCATTATCGATGATGCCATCAAGGCAAAAGTATTTGCCGGATTAAGTAAAGAGTGGTATGCTGAGACGGAACAGCTGGCACAAAACCTGGGCCTCAGTACTGCCGAAGTAGCCGGTGCATTGGGTATTTACACACAGGCAGGACGTGTAATGTTTGACCTGGAGAAGAATGTTTATCGCCTGCGGGAATTATCAAGGGAACCTTTGCCTATGGATAAGCTAAGGTTTTCTAATCCTAATGAAGAACTGGCCAGTGAACTGTTAACACAGTTGAAACCGGTGGTAAAGGCCGAAACAATCAGTGGCGTTGGCCTTAAGCTATCGGCTACGATAAAAATTGGTAAACGAACCTATAATCCCGAGTTGGTTATTGACGAGGACGAACGTATAAAAACAGGTAATTGTGACTGTAGTTTTTATATAGAGAACAAATTATATAAAGGCCCCTGCGAACACATGCTGGCCATGCGTTTACAGTATGGCAATACAAAAAGAACAGAGAAAACTTAAAAACAATTTTGTTATAAAAACCGGAATAAGTAATTTTCGATTTCTTCAATGAATTAGTTCTTAGACAAGAGGGATTACAGGTAAGCACCTTGCCTCCGAAAGGAGCGAACGATGTATCGTCGTTCATGTTAAGTGATTGTATATGCATCACTACATGTAATCTTTACTATGGCCATGGGGTATCTGTGTAGTATTAACAGTACCGGCCCCATGTGCCTTAATACTACACAGATACCCCATGGCCTGGAGTTGATTAATATAGTCCGGGGCCAGCACGAAGGTTTTTCCTGCCCTTTTGTTTTGAACTAATAAAAAATGACCTACATGGATAGTCGTACTACCCGTCAGCAGATCTACGATAAAATAAGTGCTTCCTCCAAAGAAGAATATATACTGGAAGAAATGAAACGTCTTGGTTTTTGGAATAAAAACGAAGACGAGCCCCAGCTTCCTGAACTATTAATAAAAAAAGAAGGCGAGCTACAGCGTGACCTGAATAAATTATTAGCAGAAAAGAAACGCTATGAAGATAAGGAACAGGTATTGAGAGACATGCGGTTGAAACGTATGGAAGCAGCGAAGAAAAAGCGTATAGAAACCAAAGAAAAGAAAGAAAAGGAGCGGGCTGAAAAAGCGGCGCAATGGACCGTTACAAAAAATACCGATATTATTTTTTTAGGACAGGACGTATCGGGTGGTTTGCAACAGGTGGAAACGGATATCACACAGTTAAATAAATTTGGGTTACCTGCGTTTAATGATGTGGAAACATTAGCGGCGGCAATGGGTATTACTATCAGTGAATTAAAGTTTTTAAGTTATCACCGGAAAGTAGCTACCACCACACATTACAAAAGGTTTTTAGTAGCAAAAAAAAGTGGTGGTCACCGGGTTATATCGGCCCCTATGCCCCGTTTAAAAAAGATACAACATTGGGTATTGCAACATATATTGAATAAAGTGACATTACATGATGCCGCCAATGGGTTTGTCCTTAACCGTTCTATTTTAACGAATGCCGCACAACATATTAACAAAGCCATAGTAGTGAATATTGATTTAAAAGATTTTTTTCCTACAATCACTTATAAAAGAGTGAAGGGGCTTTTCTGTAAATTGGGCTACAGTGAAAAGATCGCTACCATCCTGGCCTTATTGTGTACGGAACCCGCACGGGAAGAGATGGAACTGGATGGAAAGAATTATTATGTGGCTTCCGGAGAACGTTTTTTGCCACAGGGAGCGCCTACCAGTCCCGCCATAACCAATATTATTTGTTATAAGCTGGATTGCCGGTTTACTGCTATTGCCGCAAAAATGAATATCAATTACACCCGCTATGCCGATGACCTGAGTTTTTCCATCAATGATAAGTCTGACACAGGCAACAAGTTGATACAACAATTACTTTGGCAGGTTAAGGCTGTGGTAAAAGAAGAAGGGTTTACCATCCATCCTGATAAGGTGAAAATAATGGCGAAAGGTACCCGACAGGAAGTTACCGGTATCGTTGTTAATAAAAAACCGGGCATCAACAGAAAAACCTTACACCGTTTCAGGGCTTTGATCCAGCAGATTGAAAAGACAGGACTTGCGGGTAAAACGTGGAAGGGGGGCGATAATATTGTTGCCGAAATGATAGGTTATGCCAATTTTATTATGCAGGTAAAACCTGAGCAGGGAATTAAACTGAAGCAAAAATTGCAAACGGTGTTTAACTTACCTCTTGTACAGGATGCCATCAGGGCATTACCCCAAACAAATAATATTGCTGCAAATAAGCCCGCAAACGATAAAAATAACGATAAGCCTGCTGCACCGGATAACAAAGACTGGTGGAATGTATTATAAGTAAGACTATTAACGTTTCTCCTTTTAAAATATTAACCGGGCTATTTTTAGCCCGGTTTTTTGTATAATGATGTTTTCTTGTCATATGCCAAGAGCCTTGTGTACCGGGCTGCTTAGCTTTACTGTGCAATAAAATGATACTTATTATCTTTTATCAGGTGATTGATTTGTAGTTGTTAATCCTAAAACTGTTCAAATGAGATTTGAAGCAGGCACAAATATTGCGATGAAAATACCAGCGTACCAGTATGCCGATACGGTACATTTTTACAGGGATGTATTATTGCTGGAAGTAGAAGAGAAGCCGATAACTCATCCGACTGTTTTACAAACCCATACCGTAAAATTCGGTACCTGCACTTTATGGCTGGATTGTGTGGAAGGTATTGACACATCCTCTATCTGGCTGGAAATAAAAACGCCTGATGTACCTAACGCTACCGATTATTTAACCACCAATGGCACGCAAACTTTTGATGAACTGGAAGAAATACCACACAACATGCATTGGATAAAAGACCCGGCCGGAACAATACTGCTGTTAAAGGAAAATAAATAATTTTTTAACATTAAACGGATGGTTATGAAAACGACTTACGAAGATTCCAAAGACGGAAAAGCATTAACGGCTATACGTACTTTTGAGGCACCACTGAATAAGGTGTGGAACGCCTGGACAAACAGTGAGGTACTGGATAAATGGTGGGCACCCAAGCCCTGGGTAGCAGCAACTAAGCGGTTTAGTTTTACTCCCGGGGGAGAATGGCTGTATGCAATGAAAGGTCCGGACGGGGAGGAGCATTGGGCTATTGTAACTTATAAAACTATTAACCCCAATGTATCTTTTACCGGTACAGATAATTTTTGTGATGCAGAAGGTAATGCCAGTACTGAATATAAAGATACACACTGGGATGTGCGGTTTGCGGATAATGGCAATAATACCACCACCGTAACCACTACCTTAACTTTCGGTACACAGGAGGATAAGGACAAACTGGTGGAAATGGGTTTTAAAGAAGGATTTTCCATGGGACACGATAACCTGGACGAACTTTTAAAAAATGAATAAAATATAATCGTATGAATAATAATATCTATCCCTGTATCTGGTTTGATGGCAATGCCAAAGAAGCTATGGAGTTTTATTGCCGTGTATTTCCTGATTCAAAAATTGTTGCTGATACACCCATGGTGGTCAATGCTGAACTGGGCGGACAACTATTGATGGGGTTGAACGGCGGTCCGCAATTTAAACCCAATGCCAGTATTTCTTTTATGGTGATTTGTGAAACAATGGAAGAAACGGATCATTGCTGGCATAAACTGGCAGAAGGTGGGGATGTTTTAATGCCCCTGGATAAATATGCCTGGAGCGAAAGATACGGATGGGTGCAGGATAAATTTGGTATCAGCTGGCAGATATATAAAGGGGATATTAGCCAGGTAGGGCAAAAGATCGTTCCTACGCTGATGTTTGCAGAAGCACAGCAGGGTAAAGCGAAAGACGCTATTCATTTTTACGTGGACCTCTTCCGCTCTTCTTCGTTGGGCGGTATATTGGAATATGGCACGGGTCCCACAGAGGGACAGGTACAGCATGCCCAGTTTAAGCTGAATGAGTATGTACTGATGGCCATGGATAGTGGTGTACCTCAGGCATTTAGTTTTACCGAGGGTATATCATTGGTAATACAATGCGATACCCAGGAAGAAATTGACTATTACTGGAACGGCTTTACCAAAGAAGGTAAGGAAAGTATGTGTGGCTGGTGTAAAGATCAGTTTGGTGTATCCTGGCAGATCATTCCACGAAAACTGGCACAACTGATGAGCGATCCGCAGCGGGCACAAAGAGTAATGCAGGAAGTATTAAAGATGAAAAAACTGGATATAGCTATTTTAGAAAATGCATAAGTAAAATAAAAGAGCACCAGAAGGTGCTCTTTTATTATTCGCTTAATAATTCTTTTCTTATCCTGCTTAAGGAAGTATCAGTAATGCCAAGGTAAGTGGCAATATGTTTTAAAGATACATTCTGTATGATATGTGGTTTCTCTTCCAGTAATCTTACATAACGTTCTTTTGCATGATCGGTGAGCATGGCAATACTATGCTGCTTTAAGGTAAAATAGCCCTGCACCATGGTGCCGCGGCCATGTTCATTAAAGGCCTTAATGCCATGGTAGAGCTTTTGAAATTTATCAAAATCAATTTCCCATACCACGCAATCGGTCATGGCCTGTATATTTTCCTTCGCGGGGGTATGCTGGAAAAAAGAGATCCAGTCAATGATCAGGTCGCCCACTGCATAAAAATTGGTGCTGATATCATTGCCCTGTACATCAATAACATAAGCCCTTACAAAACCACTTTCCACGAACCAATACTTGTAAGCGGTATTACCCTCTTTTATTAGATAATCATTTTTGGTAAAACTTACCTGTCGGAACTGGGATATGATCTCTTCCTGTTCGGCAGGGGTAAAATCCTTACTGGTAAATACATGATGTAAAAAGTGAGCAACTGGCATAGCAGGTTTTTTGTAGTCCGAAAGATAAGCATATATCCGATTGATCGTTGGCGGATGTGCATAAGAAAAACCGGAATCTCAAAGTCCCGCTTTTGGAGGTAGATAATCAACGCTAATAGTTATATCTCGAAATGAAAGCCTTCTTTCAATAATTCTTTATACCGTTTTTGGTTAAAACGGTACATCTTGCTGGGACGGCCTTTGCCCTCTGGTTTGGATAGTTCGCCGGTCTCCTCTAAAAAATCAAAGGAGAGTATCTTTTTACTGAAATTGCGCCGGTTAATCTCTTTATCCAATAAAGCAGCATATAATTTCTCGAGGTCGGAGAAGGGGAATTTTTTATCCAGCAATTCAAAGCCTATTGGCTGGTAGCGTATTTTACTTTGTAATCGTTCCACCGCCTGGCGGATAATTTGTTTATGATCGAAAGCCAGCGCAGGTAGTTTTTTAATAGAGAACCAGGCGGCATTCTCTGCATCCGTGCTGGCTTTCAGTTCGCGGAACTGGGAGGTTTTTACCAACCCGAAATAAGCAATGGATATTACCCGCTGGCGCGGATCACGGTCGGGTTCGCCAAAACTGTATAACTGTTCCAGGTAATTAACGGTAATGCCTGTTTCCTCCTGCAACTCACGTATAACGGCTGTTTCTAATGATTCATCGGCCAATACAAAACCACCGGGCAGGGCCCAGCTGTTTTTATAAGGCTCATATTTACGTTGTATGAGCAAGAGGGAAACACCTTCTTTTTTGGAATAGCCAAAAACAATGGCATCTACCGCTACTTTTATGTCAGAAGTTTTATTTTGCATAACTCAAAAGCAAATTTACATGTATTTATTAATTCCCGGCCGTCACCAGCTATTGACCAATTTTCAGCAAACCTATCTTACCAAGTTGTTGAATACGCCATTACAGGAATTAAAGGATATTTATGGCCGGGCTGTTACCACACCCGGAAAAATAGAAGCGGTCATTTTTGCTGTTACATCCGCCAATCATTCCAATACCAGGCGTAACCCCTTACCTTTTTATTTAAGGGCCATCAGTATTGAATCCATGGCGGCATCCTTGCCCGTGCCCGTGTATATATATGGTATTGATGATGTGGGCAGCCTGGATAGTTTTGCCGGTTATACTATTAAACGTATTAAACATGAAAGTGATGGCATGTTTGATTGCCGGCCCGCTAATACCCTGGTTGTTTGCTCCACGCCGGTATTACGGTTATATGAGTCTCTGGGTTTTACCATATTGCCTGCAGAACTAAAGGATATCAACAACTGGGAACACCATGCCACTATGCCCTGGGACCTGGTGGAACATATTGCACGTGTACCTCATTGGGAAGAGGATGATTTTGTAAAGCAGGAAATGCACAGAACCGCCTATGAAGTATGGAAGAAATACAAGCTGGGACAGAAGGTAAAACAATTGTTCAACGATACCATGATCAGCAGCGATGGTGACCTGACCGAAACCCGCGACTACAATGTGTACGTAAGGCAGATGGATGATATTGCCGGACTGAAATACAGGGAAACAGCCGCCTATTTACAACCCGGCCGTATTGGCGATATTGGCTGTGCAGTAGGTAGCTGGATAAAACTGGTAACAAAGGATGCCCGTTTAAGGGAAAGTGATGTGTATGGTATTGAAGTGAGCCGGCATTTGTTCGAGATATGTAAACAGCGGAAAGAGAACGGTGAGTTTGCCCATCCCTTTGTATTCTTTGCCCAAAAGAATGCCGTGACGGGCCTGGTATTTGATCCCCATTCCATGAATACCATTCATACTTCATCGCTTACCCATGAAATTGAAAGTTATGGCAGTCGCGAGGATCTGTTGCAGTTCATTAAAAACAGGTACGATGAATTAGTGCCGGGTGGGGTATGGGTAAACCGGGATGTGGTAGGTCCCTATAATAAACAACAACAGGTATATATGTTGTTAAACAGGGAAGACGGTAATAATGAAGATCCTTATAAAACATTCGCGGAAAGGGAACTGTTGTCACAATATTTACAGCAGCTATCCACCTATGCCCGTTTTTTACGTTTTGAAAGGGATTTCCGGGCTGCAGAGGGCTACCAGCTTTCTTATACAACTGTTGTAGCTGAAGGACATACTTACCTGCAATTAAGCCTGCAGGATGCTGCCGAATTTTTGAGCCGCAAGGATTATACAGATAACTGGCAAAGTGAAATGCACGAAACATTCTGTTTCTGGGATTTTGATGAATGGCAGGAGCAGTTGCGCAGTGCGGGTTTTAAAATTCATCCACAGTCTTATGTTACCACTAACCAGTGGATCGTAGAAAACAGGTGGAAAGACAAAGTCTCCTTATTTGTGCCGGAAGATGGTATATTGAAGCCATATGCCTACCCGGTAACACATATGGTATTGGTAGGGATAAAAGAATAGTTTTTCGTAACTTTATGCCAACGATTGTTTTATGCCTTACTTCAGGAACTTTACTTATTGGATAGATAAACGAAAGTGGAAATACTGTTTCCTGCTTTCTTCGCTTGCACAATCGTCCGGGGCGGTGTTGTATTAACGCAATTACCAAATTTCCAAATCATCAAATCAGTTAATTAGTTATGCCGCATTATCAACAATTGGGACAGATCCCGCATAAACGACATACACAGTTCCATAAACCCGATGGTGGTTTATATTCGGAGCAGTTATTCTCTACCGAAGGATTCAGTAACGATTACTCGCTGTTATATCATGTACACCCGCCCACACAAATTATTAAAACCGAACCGCAGGTAGATGTTTCGCCGCAGATAGCCGAAGAGAAAATGCTGAAGCACCGCAGCCTGGAAGGGTTTAATGTTAAACCCGTGGCTGATTACCTGCAAAGCCGTGTACCGGTACTGGTAAATAATGATTGCCATATTGTACTGGCCGCACCCCAGCAAAGCATGACCGATTATTTTTATAAGAATACCGATGCTGATGAAATGATCTTTGTGCATGAAGGGCAGGGGGTGTTACGTACCATGTACGGTGAATTGCCCTTTGGCTATGGCGATTACCTGGTTATACCGAGGGGAACTATTTACCAGATCCAGTTCAACGATACGCATAACCGACTGTTCATTGTTGAATCCTTCAGTCCTATACGTTATCCCAAACGGTACCATAGCAAATACGGGCAGTTGCTGGAGCATGCACCTTATTGCGAACGCGATATACGCGGGCCGCAAAACCTGCCTACGTTTGATGAAAAGGGCGATTTCCTGATCAAGGCTAAAAAGAAGGGCATGTTATACGGCCTGCATTACGGAACACATCCTTTTGATGTTATAGGTTGGGATGGCTGCTGTTATCCTTATGCTTTTTCTATTCACGATTTTGAACCCATTACCGGCCGGGTACATCAGCCACCACCGGTACACCAGACTTTTGAGGCGCATAATTTTGTGGTATGTTCCTTTGTGCCCCGTTTATACGATTATCACCCCCAGGCCATACCTGCTCCTTATAACCACAGTAATATTGACAGTGATGAAGTGTTGTACTATGTTGATGGTGATTTTATGAGCCGCAAACATGTTACCCGCGGTATGATCACGCTGCATCCTGCCGGTATTCCGCACGGGCCGCATCCGGGTGCCGTACAAAAGAGTATTGGTGCAAAGGAAACCAAAGAGTTAGCGGTAATGGTGGATACTTTTCATCCGTTAATGTTAACCAAACAGGCACTGGAAATTGAGAACAGTGATTATGTGATGAGCTGGGCGGAGTAATTTTTATGTAGTCAACTACAGTACTACTGTCATCGTCTGTTGCGTCGCACGCTTGTACGTTCGGTAATTCTATTCAGCATTGTGCAAGCAACTATATTAAATAAGAAAGCCTGTCAATTGACAGGCTTTCTTATTTATACCACTATAATAAAAAACTAGAAGTTTTTAGTGATACCAATGTTTACGGTTTTACCAAAAGTTAAACCGGTATTGGTAACAGCTTTAGCGCCGTCAACATCCACTTTTGAGCTGTTGAAATTAAAACCACCGAAGTTAAAGTTTAAACCAAAATTGTCTTTCAGGTTTACAAATACCGCAGGGTATAATTTTACACCAAAATTATTGATGTCATCATTTTTAACGGTTAAAGAAGTGCTGCCGCTTTTGGTTTCGGTTTCACCTTTAGTAACGCTGGTAGTACCTTCGGCCTGGAAGTACAGGTTAAAGATAGAAGACAGGGGTTTTGAGTAACGTACAAACAGACCGCCACCAAATGTGCTGTTTTTGGCAGTAGTAGTTACTGAACCGTTTACATCTTCGGTTTTACCAAAAGAAGATACACCTAATACACCCGCAGTCCAGTTATCGGTAAACTGGTAACCTACCATCGGGTTGAAGTCTATACTGTTTGTTTTTACTTCGGTGTTTTTGTTGTTGCCAAAATTAAAACCTAAATCACCACCTACTAAAATACTTCCTTTCTGAGCAAAGGCAAAGCTGGTCATTCCTAAAGCCAGGGCACTGATAAATAATCGTTTCATAAAGTTTTTAAATTTAATGGCGCAAAGTTATGGGTGGTTCATAGTAAGATAACGAATTGATAACCACATTTTAACATTTTTTAAGGTATTGCTGGGGAAACGATGGGAGGAACACTATTTATTATGGCGTGATTTTTCGGTATATTAGAAGTCTAAAACGTTTTGCTATGCTTAAACTATCTGAATTAAAAACAAACGACCTGGTTTTGGTAAATGAAGACGGTACCATAAGAGAAGGGAGGGTGGTGGAAGTAAACCATACTGATAATAAAGTACTGGTGGATAATGGGGTACAGGATTTCTGGTATACCAAAGACGCACTGACGGGTATCCTGATCAACGATACCATATTAATGAACAAATTAGGTTTTGAAAAACAACTGGAAGACGGGTTTGTTAAATATAAAAAAGACGCCTTCCGGCTGGTAGTAAAAGACAATTACGATTTCTCCCATATTGATATGTGGTACCGCGAAGACCGCAGGAGCTTCAACACCCACCTGGCCACCCATACTTTACAAAATCTTTTTTACGATATGACCAAGATCCACCTGGAGCCGGTGGGCATGGAACATGAATAGAAACGGTATCATATCTTAGATCTCAGATCTGAGATCTAAGATATGATACCATAGTCCGGAGTTTACAACTGATTCCCTGTTTATTAGTAAAGAAAGGGAGGTCAAATCTTTAAAAGTCTTCATATTTCTTCTTTTTCTCCTTATTTTCCCCAAATTCAGGCCTGTAAATCCCTGAATTTTACTTAGTTTTGCGCCTTCGGTGAGATTTTAGGAAAAAAAAGGTAGCTTTTTTCTTTTTTTGGCTACTTAGTCCTATCTTTGCACCCCTAAAAATAATATGTCAAAACAGGCGCTAATAAAACAAGACGGTGTAATTCTGGAAGCCTTATCCAACGCAATGTTCAGGGTAAAGCTTGAAAACGGTCACGAAATACTGGCCACCATCTCTGGTAAAATGCGGATGCACTATATCAGGATATTACCCGGGGATAAAGTTGGCGTGGAGTTGTCGCCATATGATTTAACAAGAGGGAGAATTAATTTTAGATATAAATAATAATAGCGAAAGCCCTATGCTACGGGCTGTGAGCAGTAAAACAAACACTCATGAAAGTAAGAGCATCTATTAAAAAGCGTAGCGCTGACTGCAAGATTGTACGTCGCAAGGGTAAGTTATATATTATTAACAAAAAGAACCCTCGCTTCAAGCAACGTCAGGGTTAATAACCTGGTGCCAGAAGCACGACAACGAACTTTTTTCAAAGCGATAACTAACAAACAATAAACAAAGACTATGGCTCGTATTGCCGGTGTTGACTTACCAAAAAACAAAAGAGGCGAAATTGGACTTACCTATATTTATGGTATTGGCCCAAGCAAAGCCAAATATATTCTTGATAAGAATAATATTGACCGTAACAAAAAGGTTAATCAGTGGAATGACGAAGATCTGAACGCTATCCGTACTACTATTACTGAAGAGTTAAAAGTAGAAGGACAATTACGTTCGGAAGTGCAAATGAGCATTAAACGTTTATTGGATATTGCTTGTTACCGCGGTTTACGTCACCGTAAAGGATTACCGGTTCGTGGTCAGCGTACTAAAACAAACAGCCGTACCAGGAAAGGTAAGCGTAAAACAGTTGCAGGTAAGAAAAAAGCAGCTAAAAAATAATAACAACTATCAGACGTCTGGCAACAGATGTCTGATTTGTTTATATACAAAGGCTTATAAAGACATGAACCTGCTTCGGATGGCCTCGTAAGCCGGCAGTAGAAAAGGGTTCGGTTCCGGGATACCGGGATTTTATTTTAAACATTTTTTGACTACCTCACAAGATGGCAAAAGCACAACAGAACAGCGCAAAAGCCGCTGCTAAAAAAAGAATTGTGAAAGTGGACGCTTATGGCGACGCTCACATTTCAGCTACATTCAACAACATTATTGTTAGTTTAACCAACAAAACAGGCCAGGTTATTTCCTGGAGCAGTGCCGGTAAAATGGGTTTCCGTGGTTCTAAAAAGAACACGCCCTATGCCGCACAAATGGCTGCCGCTGATGCTGCTAAAGTAGCATTGGACGCTGGTTTGAAAAGAGTTGACGTATACGTAAAAGGACCAGGTTCTGGTCGTGAAGGCGCTATCCGTTCTTTATCTCAAAGCGGTATCGAGATCGTGATGATTAAAGACGTTACTCCTTTACCTCACAACGGATGTCGTCCTCCTAAGAAAAGAAGGGTATAACATTAGTTATAAGTATTAAGCTAAAAGTTATAAGTAAAAGGATATTCCTTCGCTTATAACTTTTAGCTTTTGAAATAAAGATTTTTGAGCCATTCCGGTTTCATTTTTAAAAAGGGTACACGATTAATTTTTTTCAAAGCTTTTTACTGATCGAGGTACCGCATTCTAAAAAAGCTTAAATGAAAGTATATTATGGCACGTTACAATGGTCCAAAGACCAAAATTTCTCGCATTTTTGGAGAGCCTATTCTTGGCAATGGTAAATGGTTGGGTAAAAACAGTAACCCTCCAGGTCAGCACGGTGAAAAACGCAAACGTAAAACCTTAGGTGAATACGCTTTGCAGTTACGTGAAAAACAAAAAGCAAAATACACTTACGGTATTTTGGAAAAACAATTCCGCAAAACTTTTGAAGAAGCCGCACGCCGTAAAGGTGTTACCGGTGAAAACTTAATTAAATTGCTGGAAGCCCGTTTGGACAACACCGTATTCCGTATGGGTATTGCTCCTTCACGTCCTGCTGCCCGCCAGTTAGTAAGCCACAAACACATTGAAGTTAATGGTGAAGTAGTAAACATTCCTTCTTTCCAGCTGAAAGCCGGTGATGTTATTACCATCAAAGAAGGTAGCAGAGCTAACTCTTCTATTACCAGTGTTGTTCGTGCTAAAAATCCTAAATTCGGTTGGGTTGATTTCAACGAAACTACATTTACAGGTACTTTCATCACTTATCCTGAAAGGGAAAATGTTCCTGAGAACATTAAGGAGCAATTAATTGTTGAGTTGTACTCTAAGTAATAGTTAGATGGTTAAAAGTTATGGGTTTAACGAGGTAACAGCTGTTAACCTGGTAACAGTTAATATATAACCGAACTTGGATGGATTTGCTGGTTGCTGATGACTGTTTGGTATTCCTCCGGGAAGTATAAAGCAGGTATCGGCAAGGGTAACACAATCATTAAAAACCTAAAGACAAATAAAATATGGCAATCTTAAATTTCCAGAAACCTGATAAGATCATTTTACAAAAAGCTACCGACTTTGCTGCTCAGTTCGAGTTTCGCCCGTTGGAGCCTGGTTATGGTGTAACTATCGGTAATGCACTGCGTCGTGTATTATTAAGTTCATTGGAAGGGTACGCTATTGTAGGTGTTAAAATTGAAGGGGTTGACCACGAATTTGCTACCATGAAAGGTGTTAGTGAAGATGTGGTGGAAATATTCCTGAACTTAAAACAAGTACGTTTTAAGAAAATTGTTGACCACGAAGTGGCAAACGAAAAAATCGTTCTGTCATTAAAAAATAAAACAGAATTCTTAGCCGGTGATATCGGTGAGGGTACACACTCTTTCCAGATCATGAACCCCGAGCTGCTGATCTGTACTTTAGACTCATCTGCAAGAATGGATATTGAATTAACTATTGGCAAAGGCCGTGGTTATGTACCTGCAGAAGATAACAAAGTAAAAGATGCACCTGTTGGTTATATTCCTATTGATGCTATTTACACGCCTATTAAGAATGTTAAATACAGCATTGAGAATACCCGTGTGGAGCAAAGAACTGACTTTGAAAAACTGATCATGGAAGTATCTACCGATGGTACGATTCATCCGGAAGAAGCAGTGAAACAAGCGTCACGTATTTTGATCCAGCACCTGATGATCATTACCGACGAGAACATCACTTTCGATAACAAAGAAGAGAAAAAAGAAGACCTGGTGGACGAACAAACTTTACAATTACGTAAAGTATTGAAAACGCCATTAGAAGATCTTGACCTTTCTGTACGTGCCTTTAACTGCCTGAAAGCAGCTAAGATCAACTCATTAAGCGAGCTGGTACAGTACGAGCAGGAAGACCTGATGAAGTTCCGTAACTTCGGTCAGAAATCTTTAGCTGAAATTGAACAGGTTTTAAGCGAAAGAGGCCTTGGCTTTGGTATGGATCTGCAGAAGTTAGGTGTAGATAAAGACGAACTTTAATTAGATAATGAGGTAATTTGAAAATGTGATAATGTTTTCAAATTACCTCATTGCTTTATAAGTATTAATAACAAGTAGGTTACAATTCCTGACACGGTGTAACCGGATTTTTAAACAACAATTTGGGATTAATAATTTTCAAATTATCTAATTACCAAATTACCAAATTAAACAGTCATGCGTCACGGAGACAAAATCAACAATTTAGGCCGCAAAAAAGCACACCGCGAAGCCTTATTAAGCAACTTGGCTATTCAGCTGATCCAACACAAACGTATTGTAACTACTTTGGCAAAAGCTAAAGCATTACGCGTATTTGTTGAGCCGCTGATCACTAAAGGTAAAGACAATACCACGCATCAGCGTCGTGTTGTATTCAGCTACTTACAGGACAAAGAAGCTATCAAAGAATTATTTGGTACTATTGCTGAGAAAGTAGGTGGCCGCCCCGGTGGTTACACCCGTATCATTAAATTAGGCATCCGTCCTGGTGACGCTGCTGAAAAAGCAATGATCGAGCTGGTTGACTTTAATGAAGTTTACGGTAAAGTAGCTGATGAAGCTAAAGCAACTACCAAACGTACACGTCGTTCGGGTGGTGCTAAAAAGAAAGCAGAAGCTACTGAAGCTGCTGCGCCTGAAGCTACAACTGCTCCTGCAGAAGAAGCTAAAGAAGAAAAAGCAGCTGAGTAATCAGTTTCTTATATTACCAGGAAAGCCCCTTGCATTGCAGGGGGCTTTTTATTGCCATCGTCCCACCCCTGGTTTGGCTTTGGTTGTGTCACTCACTTGTACGTCCGGTAATGCTATTGGGCAGCTGATAACGCAGACGTTAATAGTTAAAGGTTATTCGTTAACAGTATTAATCATCTATTACTTTCTGCCCTTCGGACATAGGTACTTCCTGACTACCAGACTTTCCTCTGTTGATTAACGAACGGAACGATGCAGTGTGCGACGCAACGAAAGATGAGTACTATTCCTGTTGCCGGTAACATAAAAATTGTTTACCGGTATTTACGTTAAGGAGTATTATACAGGGATGATTGAATAGCTAACGCTTGTTTTTACTTTTAAATTTTCAGTTTTTACTTCCGGTTCCGAATCATTAAATTGTTTTATCTTCAAGGCCTATACGATGCTTGCTGCTTAATTTATTTACCGGATAATTTTATTTCCATATGGATCAATATGTAAGTGCTTTACAGCAGTTCAGGAATGAGGTTGGCATACGTTTTCAACTCTACAATAGTTTATTTACCTCTTTGCCTTTTCATAAAATTGAAAAGACGGGTATCTTATTATCCCTCTTATCCAGTAACTGTGAAGAAGGTTATGTAAAGGGCTTAAGTCCTATCAATATCATTGAAGATTTTTTTAGTAAACAAACTACTTATGTAACGGAGCAGGAGAAGGTGGACCTGTTATTCCGTTTTGTACAATATGCTGAAAGGCAGGTGGTATTGTTTGATGCACTGGAAGATGCCGCTTTTAATAAAGTGCATGATATGAACGGCGCCGGCACGCTGAAACATTTAGAGTCCGAAGTAATACAGGCATCCAAACAGGCCGACCTGGCCGAACAGTTAAAAGTATTTACCGTACGTTTGGTATTAACGGCGCATCCAACACAGTTTTACCCCGGCCCGGTACTAGGTATCATCAATGACCTGGCAAAGGCTTTATCGGCCAATAAAACCAGCCTGGTGAACGAATTGCAACAGCAGCTGGGCCGTACACCGTTTTTAAAGAAAGTAAAGCCTACTCCCTATGATGAAGCCGTAAGTTTAATATGGTACCTGGAGAATGTATTTTACCAGGCGGGAGGCAATATTGTGGCTTCACTGAAGAGCCGGTTCCCGGATGCGGTAAGCAAGGCTAACCCTGTTTTCCAGATGGGCTTCTGGCCCGGAGGCGACAGGGATGGTAATCCTTTTGTTAGAACAGAAACCACGTTAAAGGTTGCGGATGCTTTGCGCGGCAGCATTTTAAAATGTTATTATATGGACGTACGCAAACTGCGTCGCCGTTTAACTTTCCAGGGCCTGGAAACATTATTGCTGAACCTGGAAACCAAGCTATATAATAACCTGTTTGTGCCCGGTTATAAATCTGAATTAACAAAGGCTGAACTTACCGGTACTTTAGAAGAGGTAAAACAAATTATTATACACCAGCACAATGGCCTGTTCCTGGAGCTGGTAGAAAACCTGATCAACAAGATCGATATATTCGGTTTACACTTTGCCTCGCTGGATATAAGGCAGGATAGCGGCACTCATGGCAACCTGTTCAATTACCTTGCTGAAAATAATATTGTATTAAACAAGGACTATTTACAGTATGATGAAGCACAGAAAATAGAAGCACTGTTAAACGTAAATGAAACAATTGATGCCAGTGTATTTACCGATGATGTTCACCAGGATACGATCCAATGTATAGGTGCTATTAAAACCATTCAGCAGTTCAATGGTCCTGATGGTTGTAACCGTTATATCATCAGCCAGTGTAACAGTGCGCTGAATGCCATTGAAGTATTTACCTTATTCAAATTAGGCGGCTGGGAAGAAACAACAATAGAAGCCGATATTGTGCCTTTGTTTGAAACCATTGATGACCTGGAGAATGCGGCAACGGTAATGGAAACATTATACAATATACCGGCATACCGGGCACATTTAAAAAGGCGGGATAATTTTCAAACCATCATGTTAGGTTTTTCCGATGGTACCAAGGATGGTGGTTACCTGATGGCCAACTGGGGTATTTATAAGGCCAAGGAAGAGCTTACTGCTATTTCCCGTAAGTACGATTTGGATGTTATTTTCTTTGACGGCAGGGGAGGCCCTCCCTCAAGAGGTGGTGGTAAAACCCACAGGTTCTACGCTTCCATGGGTAAAAACATTTCCAGCAAGGAAATTCAGTTAACCGTGCAGGGGCAAACGGTGAGTTCCAATTTTGGTACTGTTGATTCTGCCGGTTACAATATTGGCCAGTTACTAAATGCCGGCTTATCCAATGCGCTATTCTATAATAAAGAAGAAACATTAACCGCTGAGCAGGAAGCATTACTGGGAAAACTATCGGATATCAGTTACGAAGCTTATAAAAAATTAAAGAACCATCCTTATTTAACGGCTTACCTGGTGCATGCCAGTCCGCTGCGTTTTTATGGTGAGACCAATATCGGCAGCCGTCCGGCAAAACGTGGCCAGGCCTCCGGTATTTCATTAAAGGACCTGCGGGCCATTCCTTACGCAGGCTCATGGAGCCAGTTAAAACAAAATGTAACCGGTTTCTTTGGGGTAGGAACAGCGTTGAAGGCCATGGATGAAGCGGGTAATCTGTCTGAGATAATGGCCCTGTACAAAAACTCACTGTTCTTTAAAACCCTGTTGGATAACTGCGAAATGGCCATGTCCAAATCCTTCTTTCCCTTAACCAGTTATTTGGCTAAACATAAGGAGTACGGGGAGATCTGGCAGATGATCTATGAAGAGTATCAGCTGACCAAAGAATATATCTTTAAATTATCCGGGCGAACAGAACTGATGAGTGATTACCCGGTTGACCGCCTGTCCATTCAAATGCGGGAAAAAATTGTATTGCCATTGGTAACCATCCAGCAATATGCACTTACCCGTATCCGTGAAATGGAAGAACAGGTAGCACGTACACCTATTGCCGATGTGTATGAAAAACTGGTGATGCGTTGTTCTTTTGGTATTATTAATGCCGGAAGAAACTCGGCGTAAATTTGTATAATTATTTATAGAGCTGCCACCTGGTATTTATCAGCGGCGGCTCTTTTCTTTTATTTATAGGTCATATTAACTCAGATTTCCGGTATAAATAATTATTATCCTCGCCGGTAAAAGGCGCTTTTCCAAATTCTTATTTTCCTTTATTTTATTATTGGTAGCCAAAAGTGGAAGATTTATTCAAACCATAGTGTAAACTCGCCGGGTCATCAAAAAAACAAAAACCTCCTGCCCGCGAGCAGAAGGTTCTGTTACACAACTTAAAACTCAATAAACACTATTAAAAGGAAGCTAAAATAGAAGCTTCTTTTGTTTCTAATATGGAACTGCCCATTAAAAACTCATCCACTTTACGGGCACATTCACGGCCTTCGCTAATGGCCCATACCACCAGGCTCTGGCCCCGGCGCATATCACCTGCTGTAAACACTTTGGCTATATTACTTTTAAATTCTTTTTCGCCGGCTTTTACATTACCACGGGCATCCAGTTCAACACCCAGTTCATCAATAAAACCAACATGCTGCGGGTGTACAAAACCCATGGCCAATAATGCAAGATCACAGGGAATCTCTCTTTCTGTACCGGGTATTTCGGTAAACTGAGCCGGGCGGCCGTCTTTACTGGCTGTCCATTGCAGGTTAACAATTTTAAGGCCTTTTAATTTACCGTTCTCATCACCAATAAACTCTTTGGTTGCAATAGCCCATTCACGAATGGCGCCTTCTTCATGCGACGTAGTTGTTTTTAACAACATGGGGTAAGTTGGCCAGGGCATAAAATCGGTGCGGTCAGCCGGAGGCTTTGGCATTAATTCAAACTGTGTAACCGAAGCAGCGCCATGGCGGTTACTGGTGCCTACACAGTCACTTCCGGTATCGCCACCACCAATCACCACTACATGTTTACCAGTAGCTGTTACTTCATGCGGTAATATATTGCTCTCGATATGAGCATTGGCCAATACATCTTTACCGGCTACACGTTTATTGTTTTGTTTTAAAAAATCCATCGCAAAATGTACGCCGTCCAATTCACGGCCTGGAATAAACAAATTGCGTGGTGCGGTACTGCCACCTGCTAATACAATGGCCTGGTGCTCCCTTAACAGGTCGTTAATGCTGATGTTCACACCTACATTGGCCAGGTAATGAAACGTAATACCTTCCTCTTCCAGTAAAGCAATACGGCGGTCAATCACCCATTTGTCCAATTTAAAATCGGGAATACCATAACGTAATAAACCACCCGCGGCATCATCACGTTCATACACATGTACGGTATGGCCCGCATAATTCAATTGCGCTGCGGCGGCCAGGCCGGCGGGCCCGCTGCCAATAACGGCAATTTTTTTACCTGTACGTACATTAGGCTTTTTGGCTTTTACAAAACCTTTTTCAAAAGCTATTTCAATAATATGTTTTTCTATTTCCTCGATAGATACGGGCGGCTGGTTAATGCCTAACACACAGGCGCTTTCGCAGGGCGCAGGGCATATACGACCGGTGAATTCGGGGAAGTTATTGGTAGAGGCCAGTATATGATAAGCTTCCTCATAGTTTTTATTATACACGGCATCATTAAATTCCGGTATCACATTACCCAAAGGGCAACCACTATGACAAAAAGGTATGCCACAGTTCATACAACGGGCGGATTGCTCGTTTAATTTATTTTCAGGGTATTGACTTACAAATTCCCTGTAATGTTGTAACCTTTCCTGCACTTTCGCTTTCGGCGGTGCTTCACGGGTGAATTCTAAAAATCCTGTTGGTTTGCCCATTTTTTATTTAATTAAAAAGTAAAAAGTAAAAATGAAAAGGGTGTTTATGACTGCTCTTCTTTTTTAACTTCTTAATTTGTTCACTTTTATTTTTTTGCTACCGGCTGCATTAACACAGATCATCGTTCCTTGCGTCGCACACTTGTACTGCAGTAATGCTATTGAACAGTGAATAACCAATATTCAATAGGCAGTATACAATAGGTAATGCCGGCTGATTTACTTACTTACTGTCACTGCTGCACGGCTTTGTAAAACCTTCTTATAATCCCTTGGGAATACCTTGATAAAGTTTTTAGTCTGGTTTTCAAAATCACTTAAAATGAATTTGGCTACCGCGCTGTTGGTCAATGCCGCATGCTGGCTGATCATATATTTTAAGGTACAGCTGTCGTCCTCATCTACCGGGTCAAGATCAACCATCTCGGGGTTACACCTGCCTGCAAAACTGTTGTTTACATCGTATATGTAGGCAATGCCGCCACTCATACCCGCTGCAAAGTTGGGCCCGGTCTCGCCAAGTACTACCACGGTACCGCCTGTCATGTATTCGCAACCATGGTCGCCAATACCTTCTACCACCACGCTGGCACCTGAGTTACGAACGGCAAAACGTTCACCGGCCTTGCCTCGGATATAGGCATTACCCTGCGTAGCGCCATAAAAGGCAGTGTTACCAATAATGATATTTTCCTCCGGTTTAAACGTCGCTTCCTTATCCGGGTATACCACCAGGGTAGCACCGCTTAATCCTTTACCAAAATAGTCATTGGCATCACCTTCCAGTTCAAACGTAATACCCCTGGTGCTGAATGCGCCCAGGCTTTGGCCCGCTGTGCCTTTCAGTTTTAAATGAATGGTATCATCGGGTAATCCTTCGGCACCATATTTTTTTGTTATTTCATTGGATAACAAAGTACCTGCGGCGCGATCGGTATTGATGATGTTGAACTCGGCCCTTATTTTTTCTTTATTGTTTAAGGCAGGTTGTGCCGCCTCTAAAAACTTCCAGTCTAAAATAGCATCCAGGCCGTGGTCCTGTTCTTCGGTATTGTATAAGCCTACCCATTCAGGCGCTTCCTCTTTATGCAGTAAAGGCGAGAGGTCAAGTTTACTGTATTTCCAGTGTGTAATATTTTCTCTTACCTGTAAAGCGTCTACCTGACCGATCATTTCATTTACGGTACGGAAACCAAGTTCGGCCATTAACTCGCGCAGATCCTGTGTGATGAACTTGAAAAAGTTAACCACGTATTCCGCATCACCGGTAAAACGTTTTCTCAGTTCCGCATCCTGTGTTGCTACACCAACGGGACAGGTATTTAAATGACATTTACGCATCAAGATACAACCTTCCACTACCAGGGCCGCTGTGGCAATACCCCATTCTTCAGCGCCTAATAAGGCTGCTATGGCAATATCGCGGCCGGTCCTGATCTGGCCATCGGTTTGTACAATTACCCGGCTGCGTAATTTATTTTTAACGAGTGTCTGGTGTGTTTCGGCCAAACCTAATTCCCATGGTAAACCTGCATGTTTAATAGAGCTCATGGGCGAGGCGCCGGTACCGCCATCAAAGCCGGCGATCAGTACCACATCGGCTTTAGCTTTGGTAACACCCGTAGCGATGGTGCCCACACCGGCTTTACTTACCAGCTTTACATTGATACGGGCTTTACGGTTCGCATTTTTAAGATCGTATATTAATTGAGCTAAGTCCTCAATAGAATAAATATCATGGTGAGGCGGCGGTGATATTAAACCTACACCAGGGGTAGAGTGACGGGTTTTACCGATCCATTCATCCACTTTATGCCCGGGTAACTGACCACCCTCACCGGGTTTGGCACCCTGTGCCATCTTAATCTGTATCTCGTCGGCCTCCGTTAAATAAATACTGGTTACACCAAAGCGGGCACTGGCCACCTGTTTAATGGCGCTGCGCATGGAGTCGCCATTGGGTAATGGGGTGTAACGTTGTTCGTCTTCACCACCTTCGCCGGTATTACTCTTACCGCCTAAACGGTTCATGGCAACGGCCAGGGTAGTATGGGCTTCCCAGCTAATGCTGCCAAAGCTCATGGCACCGGTAGCAAAACGTTTGTATATATTTTCTGCAGGCTCTACTTCATCTATGGAAATAGAGGGGCGTGTACGCTTAAAGTCCAGTAAGCTGCGTAATGTAATGGCTTTGTGCTGCTGATCGTTGATGGATTTGGTATACTTTTTAAATATGCCATAATCGTTCATACGGGTAGCATATTGTAACAGGTGAATGCTCTCGGGGTTAAACAGGTGTGCTTCGCCTTTACGTTTCCATTGGTATATACCACCCACCGGTAAACGGTCAACAGGAATATCTTTTTTACTGAAAGCAAAGAAATGTTTGGCCAGCGCTTCTTTGGCTATTTCATCCAGGCCCAAACCTTCAATACGCGATGTAGCGCCGGTGAAATATGCATCTACTACCGACCGGCTGATACCGATGATCTCGAATATCTGTGCACCCTGGTACGATTGCAGGGTACTGATACCCATTTTGGAGAATACTTTCAGTAAGCCTTCATTTACAGCCTTGATATAGTTCTTCTTCAGCTCGTCCTCGCTTAGTGCGGATTGCAGTTTGCCGCTTTCCTTCATATCACGAATAGAGGAAAGAGCTAAGTAAGGGTTAATGGCGGTAGCGCCAAAACCTAATAAACACGCAAAGTGATGTACTTCCCAGGCATCACCGGCTTCCACTACAATACCTACCTGTCCGCGTAAACCTTTACGTATTAAGTGGTGGTGTACAGCTGAAGTAGCCAGTAAGGAAGGAATAGGAGCGTGGTCACTGTCAATCGCCCTGTCCTGTAATATCAATACTTCAAAACCATCCCTTACCGCATCTTCGGCATAACGGCAAAGACGTTCAATACCTCTTTTTAAATTGCCGGGTTTGCCATCGGCCAGGAAATAACATTGTAATGTTTTGGCCTGGAAAATGCCGGTATCAATACTACGTAAGGTTTCTAATTCTTTATTGTTTAAAACCGGGTGTTTTAATCCTACCACGTGGCAATCCAGCTCATCCTCCACCAACAGGCTACCGTTATTTCCTACAAATGTTACCAGCGACATTACCCTTTTTTCCCGGATAGGGTCAATAGGCGGGTTGGTTACCTGCGCAAATAACTGCTTGAAATATGAAGATAAATGCTGGGGCTGATCGCTTAATATGGCCAGCGGTGTATCGGTACCCATTGAGCCGATGGGCTCTTTACCATCAAGGGCCATGGGTAAAATAATTTGTTCCAGGTCTTCGGTGGAATAACCAAAAGCTTTCTGGTATTTAAATACCTGGTCATGTTCCAGGTGGGTGAACATGATACGTGGCGGTGGTAATTCATTTAAGCGGATCTTATATTTATTCAGCCACTCATCGTAGGGCTTTTGCGTGCATATATTTCTTTTTACTTCCTCATCGCTGATGATACGGCCCTGTTCCATATCTACCACGAACATTTTACCCGGTTGTAAACGGCCTTTTTCTTTGATCAGTTTCTGGTCAATAGGCAATGCTCCGGTTTCCGATGCCATGATCACACGGTCATCAGTGGTAACGCAATAACGGGATGGGCGTAAGCCGTTACGGTCTAAAGTAGCGCCGATTATTTTTCCATCAGTAAAAGAGATGGAGGCCGGGCCATCCCATGGTTCCATTAAACAGGCATGAAACTCGTAGAAGGCTTTTTTTACCGGGTCCATATCTTCATTACCATCCCATGCTTCCGGTATCAGCATCATCATTACATGTGGTAAAGAACGGCCGGTAAGGGTCAGTAATTCGATCATATTATCCAGGCAGGCCGAGTCGCTCTGGTTATTGCTGACAATGGGCAATAACATATCCATTTCTTCCTTACTGAAGAAAGGTGTTTCAAAACCAGGTTCACTGGTCTTCAGCCAGTTTAAATTACCCTGTAAGGTATTGATCTCACCATTGTGGGCAATATAACGGAAAGGCTGAGCCAGTTTCCAGGAAGGGAAAGTGTTGGTAGCAAAACGGGAGTGCACCAAACCAAAGGCACTTACCACCCGTTTGTTGGTAAGGTCCGTAAAATAGTTACGTACCTGGTTACTGGTTAACTGTCCTTTATAAACAATGGTCTTATAAGATAAAGAAGCCAGGTAAAAACCTATCTCATCCTTCTTCACCGTATTATTAATAATATGTGTGGCGTAGTTACGCAGCACAAATAATTTTCTTTCAAATTCAAGTGCATTGGTAATATGGTCGGGACAGGCAATAAATACCTGCTCTATCTCCGGCTCCACACTCAATGCAGTAGGTCCGATATCCGATTTATTTACCGGTACCTTACGCCAGCATAATACTTCCAGGCGTAATTTTTCTGCAGCACGTACAAAAATCTCACGACACTCTTCACGCAATCTTAATTCCTTTGGAAAAAATACCATGCCTACGCCATATCTTTCAAAGCGGGGCAGGGGTACACCCAGTTTAAGACATTCATCAAAGAAAAACTCATGGGGTATCTGGATCATAATACCGGCGCCATCACCAGTGTTTGCCTCGTGGCCACAGGCGCCACGGTGTTCCATATTTTCCAAAATAGTTAAGGCATCACCAATGGTCTGGTGATTTTTATTGCCTTTAATGTTAGCAACGAAACCTATCCCGCAGGCATCATGTTCAAACGACGGGTCATATAATCCGGTAGCACGAACCATAAACAATGTTGTTTTGAATAAATTATAATAAACCTCACAAAAGGTTGGAAAAATTGGCAGGCAAACAGTCTAAATTACAAACTTTCTTCAATAAAACCATCATGTTGCTGTTGGTTTTTTCAAAAAAGTTTGATACAAACGCTTGTTAATGCAATCGTTAGACCAGGTAGCTAAACAAAGTATCGTTCTTGTTCAGTTCGGTATAGTTGATGGCAAAAGCATTTAGTTTTTCTAAGAATATCTTGTAGTCTTCTTTTCGTTGTAGTTCAATGCCTACAAGGGCGGGTCCGTTCTCTTTATTGGTTTTGTGAATGTATTCAAAACGGGTAATGTCATCATTAGGTCCTAATACATTATTCACAAATTCTTTCAGTGCACCGGGACGTTGTGCAAAATTGATCAAAAAGTAATGTTTTAATCCTTCGTACTGCAGGCTACGTTCTTTTATTTCCTGCATACGGTCAATATCATTGTTGCTGCCGCTGACAATACATACAATGGTCTTGCCCTTTATTTCACCGGCAAAAAAATCGAGTGATGCAATGGATAAAGCGCCGGCCGGTTCCGCAACAATAGCATCTTCGTTATATAACTTTAAAATACTGGTACATACTTTTCCTTCGGGTACCAGTTGCACCTTATCCACTACATCTTTACAAATATCAAAGGTGAGGTCGCCGATGCGTTTAACAGCAGCACCATCAACAAAACGTTCAATACTGTCCAGTGTAACAGGATGTCCGGCAGCTAATGCAGCCGTCATGGAAGGGGCGCCTTCCGGTTCTACGCCAATGATCGTTGTAGCAGGAGAAACATGTTTGAAATAGGTGCCGGTACCGGCAGCTAAGCCACCACCACCTATAGGTACAAATAAATAATCAACTGTAATATTGGAGTAAGTAAGATCGTCCAATATCTCTTTCGCAACAGAAGCCTGTCCTTCTATAATCCGCAGGTCATCAAAGGGCGGAATAAAGGTCATGCCATGCTCTTCGGTATATTTTTTGGCAGCAACGGCACAATCATCAAAAGTATCACCCACCAGTTTTATTTCTATATTACCATCGCCAAACATTTGTGTCTGACGTACTTTCTGTTTGGGCGTAATAACCGGCATAAACACCACACCTTTTACCTGGAGGCTTTTACAACTGAACGCAAAGCCCTGCGCATGGTTACCGGCGCTGGCACATACTACTCCTTTTTGTAATTCCTCCTTGGGTAAGCTGCTCATCATATTATAAGCACCACGCAGTTTATAGGAACGTACTACCTGGAGATCTTCTCTTTTTAAGTAAACATGACACCCGTACCGGCGTGATAAGTTGGCATTGTACTGCAAAGGGGTTTTGGTTACTACGCCTCTTAGTCTTTCTGCTGCGGTATCTACCTGTAATTGGTCCCAATATGTAGTTAATGCTTCCATTGTAGTGAATGATGAATTATGAATGATTAATTAATAATGAAGAATTAGTAATTAATAAGATGGTGCTATTTATCTCAAATAAACGGGTAATAAATTTTTAATGAGCAGTAGTCGAGGGCAAAGAAGTGTAAACAATTTAACTTATCAGTGACCGGGGCGAAATTTAATGCTCCCAGGAACAAAAGAAAATGATATTAAATAAGCCGTTACAATCTGTAACGGCTTATTTAATAAAATGATTAACCTACCGATTCTGTTTTTTGTGTCAGCTGGTCAAATACTTCTTTGGTTGAGTCGCTGCCTGCGTCAGCTGCTTTAGGCGCCTGGTTTTCCGGGCGTAAGCTACGCACGGTTTTACCAGCCTGCCACATTTCACTCTCTCTCAGTTCTTTTAATTCAGCATCTAATTTCTCACGGTAGTCGGCCTGTGAGTTGCTGTCAATGGAGCGTTGTGATTCTTTACCAGTTGCAACGCTTTCATATAATTCTTTAAATACAGGAGCAGTTGCATCCCTGAACTTTTTCCACCAATCCAATGCACCACGTTGTGCAGTGGTAGAGCAGTTGGCATACATCCAGTCCATACCGTTTTCGGCTACCAATGGCATCAGCGATTGTGTTAACTCTTCAACAGTTTCGTTAAACGCTTCAGAAGGGGTGTGGCCGGCATCACGTAATACCTGGTATTGTGCCGCAAAAATACCCTGGATGGCGCCCATTAAAGTACCGCGTTCGCCGGTAAGATCAGAGTATACCTCTTTTTTAAAGTTGGTTTCAAATAGGTAACCGCTACCTACGGCAATACCTAAAGCAATTACTCTTTCTTTAGCTTTACCGGTAGCATCCTGGAAAATAGCATAAGAGCTGTTCAAACCACGACCCTGTAAAAACATACGGCGTAAAGAAGTACCGCTACCTTTAGGTGCTACTAAAAACACGTCCACGTCTTTAGGAGGAACGATGCCGGTTTGCTCGTTAAAAGTAATACCAAAACCATGAGAGAAGTATAATGCTTTACCCGGAGTTAAATGTTTTTGTACAGTTGGCCATAAGGCAATTTGTGCAGCATCACTTAATAAATAACAAATGATGGTACCGCGCTGTAAAGCTTCTTCAATTTCAAATAAGGTTTCACCGGGTACAAATCCGTCAGCAATAGCTTTATCCCATGTTTTTGAATTTTTACGCTGGCCAACAATTACGTTAATGCCATTGTCTTTTTGGTTTAATGCCTGTCCGGGGCCTTGCACACCGTAACCAATAACAGCAACAGTTTCGTTGCTTAATACCTGTTGTGCTTTGCTAAGCGGAAATTCGTCACGGGTTACCACGTTTTCTTCTACGCCCCCGAAGTTTAATTTTGCCATTGTTATCTTTTTAATGATTAAAAACTTTGTTTTATTGTTTGTATAGATAAAGACTTTATTGTTGTACCAGTTTACGTAAAGCACTTACCTGGCCTGTATGCATATTGTCGTGTGCTACACAGCATAATAACATTTCATCAATATTTTGCACCGTGTACTTATAGGTGGAAGTTGCAAACGGTACAAAGTTCTCAAATGCTTTTGCCTGGTAATCCTGTTCTATCCTGTCAATGCTTTTTAAAAGCTCCTCCTTCATCCGTTCAATTTCTTCCGCACTGATCTCAGCTTCCGGTTTGGTGCCCTTCATATATTTTTCCAGGTAGGGTATAGGATATTGCGGTTGTACACTGCTGCGTAAGTAACATAATGCCGGAGTACTTACTACCAAATGCCCCAGGTTCCAGGCAATATTATTATTAAAACCGGCCGGTATTTTGTTTAACTGTTCTATGCTTAATCCTTCTGCGAGGGTTAACAATATTTTCCTGGTCTGCCTGGTATAATCAAAAATGCTGTTCATAATATCCATTACATGGTAAATACTTTCTCGTTATCATTCAGGAACTCATTCTCTACCAGCTCAGTGCCTGGTTCACGGTATTCAAATTCCTTTAACCGTTTGTGGAAGCCTTCACTGTTATTAATGATAGCAATACGGGCGCTGCGTACAAACTCGATCAGGCCGTGGTTGCCCAGCTTTTTTACCAGGCGGTCAATTTCTTCACCATGACCGGTGGTTTCAAAGACTGTATAATCTTTCCGGATAGCCACCGCTCTTGCCCCGTATTCACGTAACAGGCGTTCTACTTTAATGTTATCAATTACTTCCTCCGTGGATAATTTAAACAGACCCATTTCCTGCCAGGTGATCTCATCGTTGGTATTATAAAAAGCCCTTAAAATATCTACCTGTTTTTCAATCTGGCGGATCAGTTTACGCACTACTTCTTCCGTTTCATTGATGACGATCGTAAAACGGTGAATACCTTCAATTTCGCTAGGCGAGGTATTCAGGGTTTCTATATTAATTTTCCGGCGCGAAAAAATTATCGCAATACGGGGTATGATGCCGATCTGGTTTTCGGTATATACGGTTATGGTGAAATCCTGCTTTTGCATATTTTATAATTAAAAAGTAAAAAGGAAAAAGGAAAAGTTAAAAGGGTTACTGTTAGGGCTTGATTTTTCTTTGCATTAACAATAATGGCCCCGATTACTTTTGCTATTTCATTTACTTCGTTTTTTAATTTTAACTTTTTACTTATATCTCATCAGATGACAATACAATTTCCGCTACACCACGTCCCTGTGGTACCATTGGGAATACATTGTTTTCTTTACCTACCACTACTTCCAGTAAATAGCTGCCATCATGATCTAACATTTCCTGTAAAGATTGTTTCAGGTCGTTACGATCACTGATCTTTTTACCGGCAATACCAAATCCTTTTGCCACTTGCACAAAATCGGGACTGGTGATATTTACAAAAGAGTATCTTTTTTCATGGAACAGTTGCTGCCATTGGCGTACCATGCCTAAGAAACTGTTGTTAAGGATCAGGATCTTTACCTTAGGTTTAAACTGCATGATGGTGCCCAGTTCCTGCAAGGTCATCTGGAAACCGCCATCACCAATAATGGCAACGGTATGTCTTGACGGATCGCCAAAAGCGGTACCGATAGCAGCCGGAAGCGCAAAGCCCATGGTGCCTAAGCCACCGCTGGTAATATTACTTTTGCTTTTAGTGAATTGTGCATACCGGCAGGCTACCATCTGGTGCTGGCCTACATCGGTAACAATGATGGCATCACCTTTGGTTAATTCATTCAGGGTTTTAATTACTTCACCCATGGTCATTACGTCCGTAGTCGGGTTTAATTCCTCGTCAATAACCTTGGTCTGTTCTTTTTGCGCATAATCTTTAAACAGCTGCAGCCATTCCGTATGTTGCTTTTGATCTACCAATTGCGTAAGCAAGGGCAGGGTTTCCTTGCAGTCGCCCCAGATACCTACATCGGCTTTTACATTTTTATCAATTTCTGCGGGGTCAATATCCAGGTGTATTACTTTCGCTTGTTTGGCGTATTTATCCAGGCGACCGGTAACACGATCATCAAAGCGCATGCCTATAGCAATTAACAGGTCGCATTCATTGGTGAGTACATTGGGGCCATAGTTACCATGCATACCTAACATACCTACACCTAATGGGTGGTCAGTAGGTATGGCACTCATACCCATGATGGTCCAGGCTGCCGGCAGGCCTGCTTTTTCAATAAAAGCTTTAAACTCAGCTTCCGCTTTACCCAGTATCACACCCTGGCCAAATACCACAAAAGGTTTTTTTGCCTGGTTGATCAGTTGGGCTGCTTCCTCAATATATTCTTTGCGGATGATAGGGTTGGGACGGTAGCTGCGGATATGGTTACATTTTTTATAACCTTCATATTCAAACAACTGCATCTGCGCATTCTTGGTAATGTCTATCAGTACCGGGCCGGGCCGGCCACTGGCCGCAATAAAGAATGCTTTGGCCAATACCGATGGTATTTCTGTAGCATCCGTTACCTGGTAGTTCCATTTGGTAACGGGTGTGGTGATATTGATCACATCCGTTTCCTGGAATGCATCGGTGCCCAATAAGTGCGCAAATACCTGGCCGGTAACGCATACAAGCGGTGTGGAGTCAATCATGGCATCGGCCAAACCTGTTACCAGGTTGGTAGCGCCGGGGCCGCTGGTTGCGAATACAATGCCGGTTTTACCACTCACCCGGGCAAAACCCTGGGCTGCATGTATAGCACCCTGTTCGTGGCGTACCAGTATATGTTCTAACTTATCGTTATAATCGTACAATGCATCATAAATAGGCATGATGGCACCACCGGGGTAACCAAAGATAGTACTGACTCCTTCAGCAATAAACGCTTCCAATACCGCTACAGAGCCGGATATGGTTGTTTTTTTACTTGCTGCCGGCTCAACTGCCTGTGTGTCCTTTTTTGTTTCGATGATCGTATCCATGATCTGGTAATTTATAATTGTATTACTACTAGCTGATTATTGTTTACTGTTTGTCTGTTATGCTTCGTCGGTTACACAACCCTCACTGGCATCTTTAACCGTACGGGCATATTTAAATAAAACACCCTTGGTTACTTTAGGGGTGGGCTTTACCCATGCGGCCCTGCGCCGGGCAATTTCTTCTTCGCTTACTTTCAGCGTGATGGTGTTTTTTACGGCATCTAATTCAATGATATCATCGTCTTCTACCACACCGATCAAACCACCTTCAACTGCTTCCGGTGTAATATGACCTACCACAAAACCGTGGGTGCCACCGCTGAAACGACCGTCAGTAATTAACGCTACCGACTTGCCTAAGCCTGCACCGATAATCGCTCCGGTAGGCTTTAACATCTCGGGCATGCCGGGTGCGCCTTTGGGGCCTTCATTTTTAATTACTACCACATCACCCGCTTTTACTTTACCGGAGGATATGCCTTCAATTAATTTCTTTTCGCCGTCAAATACACGGGCAGGACCACTGAAGTATTCCCCTTCTTTGCCACTGATCTTAGCCACACTTCCTTTTTCGGCCAGGTTGCCATATAATATTTGTAAATGCCCGGTTGTTTTAATGGCTTTATCCAGTGGCAGGATGATATTTTGTTTTTCAAAATCAATCGGAGCAATATCCGCCAGGTTTTCTGCAATGGTTTTACCGGTTACCGTCATGCAATCGCCATGTAACAGGCCTTCATTCAGTAAATACTTCATTACAGCAGGTAAGCCGCCATGGTTATGTAACTCCTGCATCAGGTAACGGCCACTGGGTTTAAAATCGGCCAGTACCGGCGTCTTATCACTGATACGCTGAAAGTCATCCTGCGTTACAACCACGCCAACACTCTTGGCCATGGCTATTAAGTGTAATACCGCGTTGGTACTGCCACCCAATATCATAATAACCGTGATGGCATTTTCAAAAGCCTTGAAGGTCATGATATCTTTAGGCTTAATATCTTTTTCCAGTAAGTTTAAAATGGCTTTACCGGCAGCTAAACATTCCTGTTTTTTTTCATCGCTTAAAGCAGGGTTGCTGGATGAGTAGGGCAGGCTCATGCCCAGGGCTTCAATAGCACTGGCCATGGTATTGGCCGTATACATACCACCACAGGCGCCTGCACCGGGACAGGAATGTTTTACAATGCCTTTAAAATCTTCCTCATCCAGGTTGCCGGCAATTTTTTGTCCTAAAGCTTCAAAGGAAGAAATGATATTTAATTCCTGGCCTTTATAGTGGCCGGCGGCAATGGTACCACCATACACCATAATGGACGGGCGGTTCAACCGGCCCATGGCCATTATACTGCCCGGCATATTTTTATCGCAACCAGGTAGGGTAATTACACCATCATAATAAAAGCCGCCGCATACCGATTCAATACTATCGGCGATCAGGTCACGGCTTACCAGCGAGTAACGCATACCATCCGTACCGTTACTGATACCATCACTGATACCGATGGTATTAAAAATAAGTCCCACCATATCATTATCCCACACACCCTGCTTTACAATTTTAGCCAAGTCGTTCAGGTGCATATTACAGGTGTTACCATCGTAACCCATGCTGGCAATGCCTACCTGTGGTTTCTTCAGATCTTCTTCCGTTAAGCCAATGCCGTATAACATGGCCTGCGCGGCCGGTTGCGTAGAATCCTGCGTTAATGTTTTGGAGTACTTATTTAATTCACACATAATTATTTATTTATCCGTTGGTAACGGTGTTGTATTTACATAAAAAAACCCGCCAGTGTTGGCGGGTGTGTATGTTTGTTTTGGTTAAAAACTATAACTTATCCGCCTCCATGCAACGCAGGAATAATAATCACGACAATAATAATGACTAAGGCAGCCATTACTGATGTGATATATGATTTCTTGTTTTGCATATAAAGACGTGTAGAAAACGAATATACACCTGCCATATAACTTGTCAAAATTTTTTTTTGACTTTGGCAAACTTTTTAAAGAACTAATG
This sequence comes from Terrimonas rubra, assembly GCF_042686025.1. NCBI lineage: Bacteria > Pseudomonadati > Bacteroidota > Chitinophagia > Chitinophagales > Chitinophagaceae > Terrimonas > Terrimonas rubra. Next base: position 2,442,795 of record NZ_JBHUOZ010000003.1, on the reverse strand, counting down.
GTTGTTTGTTGGTCGGCTGTGAAATGCTACGAAGCTTAATCGTAAGGCTAAAAGCTGAAAGCCGAAAGCAAAACCCGGGTCATGGTTCGTGGCATACGAACCAGTAACATGAATAGTACAACAGCAGCCGGTAACAAAAAAAGAACTAATGGTAATAGAATCTAAATACTATATACTTAATACTACATACTACTGTTATTAAATAATCGTCGACTTACGCAGCTCTATATTTTCGCTCATGGCCGAGCCGGGAATTTTACCGGAAACATAATCGCTGATCAGTTCGCCCACGGTTGAAGTGAAGTAGGAGTTAACCGGGTCAATGTCCTTGGTAACAAAACCGCTTTGTAAGGTCCAGGTTACGGCTTCTCTTACCAGGTTGGCTTCTTCTGTTAGGTTGAAATGATCTAACAGCATGGCCGCAGAAAGGATAGAGCCGATAGGGTTGGCAATATCCAGGCCGGCAGCCTGCGGGTAAGAACCATGGATAGGTTCAAATAAAGCTACACCATTGCCTACCGATGCAGAAGGTAATAAACCCAATGAACCGCTGATCACGCTGGCCTCATCGCTGATAATATCGCCAAACATGTTCTCCGTCAGCACCACATCAAATTGTTTGGGATTTAAGATGATCTGCATGGCAGCATTGTCAACAAACAAAAAGTCAAGGGTTACATCAGGGTATTCAGCCGCAATTTCTTTTACCACTTTACGCCATAAACGTGATGTTTCCAATACGTTGGCCTTATCAACCAGGGTTAATTTCTTTCTTCTTTTTTGCGCAGCTTTAAAGGCAAGGTGTGTAATGCGACTGATCTCATCGGCTGTATAGGTACAATCGTCGGATGATTGTGTACCTTCTTCATTCGTTAATTTATTACCAAAATAAATACCACCTGTCAGTTCACGATAGATGATGAAATCAACATCTTCAATATTCTTGGTCTTTAACGGCGATAAATGGTGCAAGGCCGGGTAAGTGGTTACCGGGCGTATATTGGCAAAAAGGCCTAACGATTTTCTAAGCTTTAATAAGCCTTGCTCGGGACGAACTTTGGCGGTGGGGTCATTGTCGTATTTAGGATGACCAATGGCGCCAAATAAAATACCATCGCTTTTTAAACAAACTTCCAGGGTTTCATCCGGAAGGGGAGAACCTGTTTTGTCAATGGCGTCTGCGCCCATTAACGTATAGGTGTATTCGAAACTATGGTTAAATGTTTCGGCAATAGCATTCAATACACGGATTGATTGTTTGGTTACTTCCGGTCCGATCCCGTCTCCTTCAATTATGGCTATATTCTTATGCATAAAAAATGTTTCAGCGTTTTATTTAATAGGTTGGTATATGTTCTTTTAATAGTTCGTGTTGTTTACTTTCGGTGGTTACCCTGTACGAATAGGCTTTGCCGCTCTTTAATTCAATTACATGCGATACACAGGCCGGGGTTTCAGCCGCATAATGACTGGTAAATACCATGCTTACTTTTGTAGCGGCATGAATGGTGTTGAGGAGGTTAATTAACCTCGCTACCTGTTCATCATCCAGTCCCTGTGTGGGTTCGTCCAATACGAGTAATACGGGGTTTTTAACCAGCGCCCTGGCAATTAATATCAGGCGTTGTTCGCTGGCCGATAGTAAGGACAGTGATTTATGCTGTACGGATGTTAAATTAAAATATTGTAACCAGGCTGTAACGGCTTTATGTTGTTCGGCATTTAACTGCCTGAACAACCCCATGGTATCAAAAAAGCCGGAGCCAATGGCATTATAGCCCGTGGTGGTAATATCGAAATACTTGTGTAATTCCGGCGATACAAAACCTATTTTGCTTTTAATATCCCAGATGCTTTCGCCCGTACCACGGCGTTTACCGAATAAAGAAATATTTTGTGAGTAGGCCTGTGGATTATCGGCCGTTACGAGGCTTAGTAAAGTTGATTTACCGGCGCCATTAGGGCCTTTTAATGCCCAGCACTCACCGCTTTTAACCTTCCAGTTAACCTGCTGCAGTATTTGTGTTTGACCGTAACGGATAGACACATTGTGCATTTCAATAACCGCACCTTCGTATTTAACCGGCTGCAGGGCCGGCATGCCTGTGGTGCTGAATTCCTGTTTTGCCGGTGCAGGAACAAATTTGTTTTTGGTAACCAGTTGCTGCAGGTTACCATCCTGCATTACCGCTACATGCGTAACATAGGCGGGCACCTGGTGCTCGCTGCAGATACTGATGATGTGTAAACCTTTTTGTGCCAGGCTGCTTAATTGTATTTCCAGCTGCTCACGGCTATTTACGTCTAACCCTACAAAAGCATTATCCAGTATCAGCACATCGGGGCGCTTTAACAGGTGTTTGATAAGCTGCATTTTTTTCAGCTCACCATTGGATAGTTGTAACAGGGGCGTATTGGTTCGGTGATTTAATGCGAATGTTTCCAGCCAGTATTGTATATCATTGGTATGATCGTTATCACGGCTTAACTCCTGTAACAGGGTCAGGCTATCTTCGTTTTCTGTACTGTTAAAACGTTGCTGGTAATAAAAGTCGGTAACATTCGACAGGTTCTTCAGAGTTTCCAGTTGCGCAACATAGGTGATCAGTGGTTTGTACGCTGTATTATTCTTAAAAAACTGAACCGTACCTGCAGTAAACAGTAAACCGGCTATGGCTTTGGCTAATGAAGTTTTGCCACTGCCGCCGGGGCCCATAATAGCTAACTGTTCCTGCTCATGAATAGTAAAGCTGATATTGTTCAATACCGTTTTACCAAACTGTTTTGCCGTAATGTTGTTTACTATGATACTTGCTTGCTTCATGCTACACTTGCCGTTGCCGCTTACAGGGTTCTGCTGGCTTCGAATTGTTCTATTTCTGCTTTTACACTTAATAAATAGTCTATATCATCATAGCCATTCAATAAGCATGTTTTTTTATAGTTGTTTATCTCGAATTTTTCCTGTTTAATACTGCCGGTATAATCAGCATCGGTTACCGTGATGGTTTGTTCCGGTAAGTTTACTTCAATGGTAGTAGCGGGCTTTTTTTCTATCGCTTCAAATATCTGTTGTAAAAAAGCCTCACTAACCGTTACCGGTAATAAAAAGTTATTTAAAGAGTTGTTCTTGAAAATGTCGGCAAAAAAACTGCTTACCACTACATCAAAGCCGGCATCTTTAATAGCCCAGGCAGCATGTTCACGTGATGAACCGCAACCAAAGTTTTTGGCCGCAACTAAAATATTACCGCTGTAACGGCTGTCGTTTAAGGGGAAGTCTTTTTTGGGCTGGTTCTCATCATCATTTTCATAACGCCAGTCGCGGAAAAGGTTTTTACCAAAGCCTTCGCGGCTGGTGGCTTTTAAAAAACGTGCGGGTATGATCTGGTCCGTATCGGTATTTTCAATATTTACCGGAACCGCTGATGAAGTAATGATATTTATTTGCTTGCTCATTTTTTAATTTTTAATTGCTTTAATTCTCAACCTTACATAATCTGCATACCAGGTGCCGTTGCTGTAATTAGTGGGTTTTAACCTGGCCACTGCTTCCTGCGTTACGGTTGCTGCTTTAGCCGCATCGATATTCCTGAACAAAAAGCTGCCAAACATATCTATCCAGTTTTTCATACCGTCCTCACCGGTTAAGGGGGTAGGTCGGTTAAAGTATAATACACTTTCTACAGTAAAGCCATGTTGCTCCAGCAGGGTAGTGTAAGCAGCTACTGATGGGAAGTACCAGAACTGGAAGGGTTGTCCTTCCAACAGTTCTTTTTCCTGCAAAGTAGTTACTACGGCATCGGCAATACTTTTAATATTGTTTTTGCCTCCCATTTCCAGTACAAAACGGCCACCGGGTTTTAATGCTTTGTTTACCGCGGTTAATGCCGCGTCCTGGTCGTTGATCCAGTGCAGGGTAGCATTGGAAAAAACAGCATCATACTGTTGGCTTGTTTCAAAACCGGTAGCATCACCTACAAAGAACTTTGTGCCGGGATAAGCGGCTGTTGCTTTTTCTATCATCTCAGCCGAAGCATCCATCCCTGTTACTGTTGCACCACTTTTTGTTATTTCGTGGGTAAGTTGCCCGGTACCGCAGCCAAGGTCCAATATGGTTTCATTTTCGCGGGCATCCAGCCAGCTCAACAGGTCTTCGCCATATTTGGCAACAAAACTGTGCTTGTTGTCATATAGATCTGCATTCCACTTTATCATATCAGTATCAGGATAAATGTTCTCTAATATCGCCTACAGTTCCGGTAACAGCTGCCAGTGCGGCCGTTAAAGGACTGGCTAAAAATGTACGGGCGTTTGGTCCCTGGCGGCCTTCAAAGTTGCGGTTGCTGGTACTGATACAATATTTACCTGCGGGTATCTTGTCCTCGTTCATGCCCAGGCAGGCACTGCAGCCCGGCTGGCGTAACATAAAGCCCGCTTCTTCAAATATTTTATCAATGCCTTCTTCTTTGGCCTGTGCTTCTACCTGTTTACTACCCGGTACAATCCATACTTCCACATCCTCTGCCTTATGTTTGCCTTTTACAAAATCGGCCACCATGCGCAGGTCTTCAATACGGGAGTTGGTACAGCTGCCTATGAATACATAATCCACTTTTTTACCTTTGATATCTGCACCAGCTTCCAAGCCCATGTAGGCGATGGATTTTTCAAAAGAAGGTTTTTCTTTTTCATCAATCTCGCTTAGTGCCGGTACATGACCACATACGCCAATACCCATACCCGGGTTGGTACCGTAAGTGATCATTGGGGTAATATCTTCCGCTTTAATATTTACTTCGGCATCAAATACAGCATCAGCATCGCTGTATAATGTTTTCCAGTAGGCCAGGTGTTTATCCCAGTCTTCACCGGTATACATAAACTTACGGCCCTTCATATAATCAAAAGTAATCTGATCAGGAGCGATCATACCGCAACGGGCGCCCATTTCAATACTCATATTACAAATGGTCATGCGGGCTTCCATGCTTAAAGAGCGGATAGCGCTGCCGGCAAACTCCACCGCATAACCGGTAGCACCGCTGGCCGATATAACAGACAGTATATACAGCACAATATCCTTACTCACCACTCCTTTTTTCAGGGAGCCTTCCACGTTAATACGCATTAATTTAGGCTTGCTCTGCATTAAACACTGGGTAGCCATTACCATTTCCACTTCGCTGGTACCAATACCAAAAGCAATGGAACCAAAGGCACCGTGTGTGCTGGTATGGCTGTCGCCGCAAACCATGGTCATGCCGGGTTTGGTAACACCCAGTTCAGGGCCTATTACGTGCACAATACCCTGGTAAGGATGGCCTAAACCATATAATTCAATACCAAACTCGTCGCAGTTGTTTTTTAAGGTTTCTACCTGTACTCTTGACAGCTCTTCTTTAATAGGCAGGTGCTGGTTTAAGGTTGGTACATTGTGATCGGCCGTAGCAACGATCTGTTGCGGGCGAAATACGCCGATGCCTCTTTTTTTCAGACCGCCAAATGCCTGCGGGCTGGTTACTTCATGTATAAAATGTGTATCAATATATAAAACCGAAGGCCCGCCTTCAATGGTTTTTACCACATGTTTGTTCCATATCTTTTCAAACAGTGTCAATCCTTTTTTATGTTGTTGTTCGCTCATTTTTATTTTATTTGGTCAGCTACATTATTACTTATCAGCTACTGTTGTGTCACTCACTGCATCGTTCTGTAATCCTATTCAGCTTTTGGCCCTGCGGCCTTATTCATGTGGTTCGTGAGACAGGAACCAAGGCATTGGTTTTGCTTTCAGCGTTCAGCTTTTTGCTTTAAGCTGTTGATTAACGATATACTGTACAAGTGTGCGACGCAAGGGACGATGCCAGGTGTTACTACAGCCGGTAACCAACTTGTTATGCTATACTGGCTACGGCTTCTGCCAATACTTTCAGGTCTTCATCCGCTACTTCTTTTTTGGCATCGGCCACCTGTAAAAACTGCTGGTATAAAGCATCTACTTCATCACGGGTAAAATCGTAACCCAGTTTTTTAAAACGGAAAGCCAGGGCGCTGCGGCCACTGCGGGCGGTTAATACAATTTTAGAGGTATCGGCACCCACTTCTTCGGGGGCAATGATCTCGTAGGTAGTGGCTTCTTTCAAAAATCCATCCTGGTGAATGCCCGAGGAATGAGAGAAGGCATTATCGCCAACAATCGCTTTATTAGGCTGTACCATCATACGCATGGTTTCGGATACCAGGCGGCTGATACGGGTAAGCTCTTTGGCGTTAACACCGGTGTACAGGTTCAGCTCCGGGTGTTTTTGTATGGTCATTACCACTTCTTCCAGTGAAGTATTACCGGCACGTTCACCAATACCGTTAATAGTACACTCAATCTGGCGGGCGCCTGCAATAGCACCGGCAATGGAGTTGGCAGTGGCCAGGCCAAGGTCGTTATGACAATGGCAGGAGATAATCGCTTTATCAATATTTTTTACGTTGTTCACCAGGTAGCTGATCTTTTCAGCATACTGATGAGGCAGGCAAAAACCGGTTGTATCGGGAATATTTACTACGGTGGCACCCGCAGCAATTACTGCTTCAATTAACTGGGCCAGGAAGGTCAGGTCGGCACGACCGGCATCTTCGGCATAAAACTCCACATCGGGAACAAAATTGCGGGCCAGTTTGGTAGCGGCCACTGCACGTTCAATAATGTTTTCGCGGGTGGTGTTGAATTTATATTTAATGTGGTTATCCGATGAGCCAATGCCGGTATGGATACGTGGCAGTACCGCAGGCTTTAAGGCTTCGGCCGCAACACGGATATCATTCTCTACCGCACGGGTTAAACCACAAACGGTTGTACGTTTTAATGTTTTTGCAATTTGATTTACTGATTCAAAATCGCCGGGGGAAGAAACAGGAAAGCCTGCTTCCAGGATATCAACACCAAGATGCTCCAGTTCTACCGCTAATTTTACCTTTTCTTCGGTATTCAGTTTACAACCCGGTACCTGTTCGCCATCTCTCAGTGTGGTATCAAAAATGTGAATTTTTCCGTCGCTCATGATTAGTTTTTAAATTGTTTTACAAAACTATCGGCATAATTTGCAAGCTCTTTTAAACTTTTAGGTTGATGCAAGCCGTATATTAGCTTACTAAATTACCTATAACACAAAGCGCAGGGAAAACAAAGTTGAGGTAGAATTACGCACCTGAAAGGGGGTGATTTTGGCTGAAACGCAGTACTGTAAAGAATTTTAAAGTTTTTCAATTACAATGCCCAACAGGTCAACAGATACACTATTCCAGCTGATTAAGTCGCTTACCAAGAGCGAAAAGCGCAATTTTAAGCTGTATGTAACCCGTAACACGGCCAGTGATACACTGAAAACCACCCAGTTATTTGATGCATTGGATAAATCGGCCGATTATGATGAGAAAGCCATCCTGCAAAAAAACAAGTCCATCAGCAAGCAGCAGCTGTCTAATTTAAAGGCGGCTTTATATAAACAGATACTTTCCAGTTTACGCATTATCCGCGATGAGGATAATATTGACCTGCGGCTGCATGAGCAGATGGATTATGCCCGTATTTTGTATAATAAAGGTTTGTATTTACAGGCCCTGAAAGCCCTGGATAAATTAAAAGACCTGGCCACCCAGTACCAGCAATACACGTATGTACAACAGGCTTTGTTTTTTGAAAAGAAGATAGAGGCTTTATACATTACCCGCAGCATGCAGGGCCGGGCAGATGAATTGTCCAACGAATCGGAGATCATCAATGAACGTTTGACCCTGGTAAGTAGGTTATCCAATTTATCCCTGCAATTATACAGCTGGTATATTCAACACGGGCATGCCCGTAATGAGAACGACCTGAAGAGCGTAAAACTTTTTTTTGAGACCAGCATGCCCAAGGAAGCCGCTTTAAGCAAGGGCTTTTATGAGCGGTTATATTATTACCAGTGTTTTGCCTGGTACTCTTTTATCAAGCACGATTTTTTATTGTACTATAAATACTGCCAGCGCTGGGTTGACCTGTTTGAACTGCACCCCGAGATGCTGGCCGTTGAAACGGCCAATTATATCAAGGGCATGCATAATTTAATGAGTGCCCATTTTGACCTGCTGAACCATGATAAACTACTGGAATGTATTAAAATGTTTAAAACATTTGCGCAGACAAAACTGGTAGAAGACAATGAGAATAACCGGATACTGACCTATGTATACCTGTACACGGCCAGGATCAACCTGCATTTCCTGGAAGGCACTTTTGAAAAAGGAACCAAACTGGTGCCGTTTTTAGAGGAGATGCTGGTAGAATATGGGCTTTACCTTGACCGGCACCGGGTAATGGTATTTTATTACAAAATAGCCTGCCTGTATTTTGGCAGTGGTAATAATGAAAAGGCCATTGATTATTTAAACCGCATTATTAACCAGAAAGATGACCTGCGTACCGACCTGCAGAGTTATGCCCGTTTGTTAAACCTGATTGCGCATTACGAGTTAGGCAATTTTGATCTGCTGGAATACCTGAGTAAATCGGTGTACCGGTATATGGCCAAGATGGAGAGTTTGAGTAAGGTGGAGGAGGAGATGTTCGCCTTCTTACGCCGTTCCTTTAAAGTGGGCGCCCATTCCATTAAACCCGAGTTTGAAAAGTTACTCAACAGGCTGAAGAAATACGAGGGTAACCCCTTAGAGACCCGGGCTTTTGCTTACCTGGATGTAATATCCTGGCTGGAAAGTAAAATATACAATATCAATGTGCAGGATGTGATCCGTAAAAAATACCTGCGGGAAAAGAAAGGGGAGTAGCGGGTAGTATGGAGTATATAGATATTTAGTATATAGTATTTAGTATGTAGACAAACAAGTGTATATGGCCTGCATACAAGTTTCTATATACTACATACTACTATCTAAATACTAATTTCTATATACTTTTTTTAATCATCGTCCCTCCCCTGATCGGGCTTTTGTTGCGTCGCACACTTGTACAGTATATCGTTAATCAACAGCTTAAAGCAAAAAGCCGAACGCTGAAAGCAAAACCAATGCCGTGCTTCGTATCCCTCGAACCAATAACTGCGAGGCTACATTGTAAAATAAAAAAAGACCGGCTTGCCGGTCTTTTTTATATTATGCTTCAGTTTCTTCTTCTTCCTCGTCATCAATGGGTTCCAGTTTACGCTCTTTTTCCAGTATCAGGTTGTCTTCATCGTCGTATAACTCGTAGCTGTATTCCAATTGTAACCTGTCAATGATATTGTGTAAGATCCTCAGGTTCTCTTTTTCGTAGTTGATATAACCTGTTACAATAGGTTTAATATCATCGCCTTCTAAAAATAAGGTTGACCACTCGTTTTTCAGGTCATAATTACCACCGCCGGCTCTGCTGGCCGTCCAGGTGTTCATTTCAAATGCGTCTTTCAATGCAGTTTTGCTAATTAAGGAGAATTTAGCAAAAAAGTTACTCTTTTCAGGCATACTGCGTTCTTTTATAGTTAGTTACAATTGATTTCTCCAATAGCCACAGGCTATCAATAACGCAAATATACAAGCCTATTGCATTTACAAAGCGGAAAAATGCATTTCGTAAAAAAATATGTTTCGCCGGTCCATTTTCAAATGTCCGGCCTTACAGGGGTTTTATTATAGGAATAGGGTAGCCCCGGTAGATTTTATGGTATAATTTCTGCATGGTTTTAGTATCTGATATTGTAGTAAACATTTATAAAAATTAATACTGATGAAAAAGTTATTGCTGTTATTGGCCGTTCCCGTTTTATTATTGAGTGCCTGTAAAAAGGAAAAGGTAATTGATGATAATGACCTGCCCAGGGATGCCAGGGATTTTATAGCTACGCATTTTTCCGGCATTACCATTTCGCAATCGGTAAGGGAGTGGGACGATACCAACTGGAAATACGAAGTGTATTTAAGCAATGGTACCAAGCTGGAGTTTAACCACCGGGGCGATATTGAAGAAATATCCGGCAACAGTGCTTTACCTGATTCGGCCCTGCCTTCTTTACTGGTAAGTTATGTTCGCACTAATTATCCCAATGAATATATCAGGAAATGGGAGCTTGAGAGCACTACACAGGAAATAACACTCTCTAATAATGTAGAGCTGGTATTTGATAAACAAGGCAATTTTTTAAGGATCGATCAGTAATCACTTACTGATCATATTGTATAGAAACGGGTAGGCTATGCTTACCCGTTTCTTATTGTATAAAAGTGCTGACAAAATAAACGGCAGCGGTACAGGCTGCTCCTATCAATGCAAGGGCCAGGCCACCTAATAAAGGGTTGGCACCCATGGACCGGGCTTTTAAAAAACCAATGATCAGTAGTACCGAATGACCAATAATAGCCGATAAGCGGAATGCAAAGCCGGTATCCTTACTTAAATAAAAGGGTAATACGGTAATAAATGCGCCAAATATATAGGACAGGCTTACCCAAAAGCCATATTGCACGGGATTTTTTACCCTTGCTTTATCGGCTTCGCTTGTTTCGGTATCCAGGGCATCGCGCCAGATCTTTTTTTCTCTCAGCTCATCAGCGATCACTCGTTCCTGTAACTCGCTGCTAAAGCCCAGGTTGGCATAAAATGCTTTTGATTTGGTAAAGCCGATGGTTTTTGTGGTATCGCTGATCTTAGCATCGGCATATATCTCATTCTCTAAAGTTGCTTCGCCCTTTGCTGCAAAAAAAATAGTAATGCCCACTAAAAAAGTAGCGATCAGGGTTACCGTAATAATTGTACCGCCTGCCGTGCTGAAGGCGGTCATGATGGCTAATAAACAAAGTAAAATTATGATGCCATCACTGGCACCCAGTAAAACGGGAGGGGCTGTATTATTAACTTTTTGCTGCAATAGTAATTTTTTAAGGCTGCAAATTAGGCCAATGTTTGTGAAAACAGTTTAAAAAATAAATAATATGACACTGCTGTTATACATCCAGGCAGGCCAGTGATTTTTGTATAATGGCTATTGATTGCTGAATTTCCGCTTCGGTTATCAATAGCGGCGGTGCAAAACGTATCTTATCACCATGGGTAGGTTTGGCCAGCAGCCCGTTCTGCATCAGTTCGGTACACAGTAACCAGGCAGCATCGGGATTAGCATGTTCAATTACAATAGCGGTTAACAAACCTTTACCGCGTACCTGTTTAATATGTTTGGATTGTAATGCAGTGAGGCCATCCCTTAATAATTTCCCCATTTTTTCGGCATTGTCCGCCATCTGTTCATTCTTTAATACTTCTAATGCCGCAATGGCTGTTACGCAGGCCAGGGGGTTGCCACCGTAGGTAGAGCCATGTTCGCCCGGTTTAATGGTGAGCATAATTTCATCATTTGCCAGCACCGCACTTACCGGTAACATACCACCACTGAGGGCTTTACCCAATAATAAAATATCGGGGCGTACCTTTTCATGATCGCAGGCCAGTAATTTACCGGTACGGCAAAGACCTGTCTGTATTTCATCGGCAATGAATAAAACATTGGCTGCAGTGCATAAAGCTTTTGCTTTGCTTAAGTAACCTTCATCGGGAACCAGTACACCTGCTTCACCCTGGATGGGCTCCACTAAAAAGCCGGCAACATCTTTGTCCTGCAGGGCCTCTTCAAGTGCTGCCAGGTCGTTATAGGGAATGCTGATAAAACCGGGTGTATACGGACCATAATTGTGTTTGGCACTGGGATCGCTGCTAAAGGAAATAACAGTAGAAGTACGGCCATGAAAGTTGCCTGCACAAACAATTATTTTAGCCTGGCCCGGGGCAATACCTTTTACTTCGTAACCCCATTTACGGCAAAGTTTAATGCCGGTTTCCACCGCTTCCACACCGGTATTCATGGGCAATACCTTATCATAACCAAAATACTGGCAGGTATATTTTTCGTATTCACCTAATGCATTATTATAAAAAGCACGGCTGGTAAGGGTAAGCTGTTGTGCCTGTTGTAAAAAGGCCTGTACAATTACCGGGTGGCAATGTCCCTGGTTAACGGCAGAGTAACCACTCAGGAAGTCGATATATTTTTTGTCATCCACATCCCATAACCAGATGCCTTGTCCCTTTTTTAATACAACGGGTAAGGGGTGGTAATTGTGGGCGCCAAAATCATTTTCTAGATCAATATAATACTGCGAGGCAACACTGGCTGTATGCATAACAACATTGTTTTAAAAGTGAAAGAAACGTGTAAAAGGAACGGGTATGGTGAATGATCATTCACCATGTAAGCACACTACTCAGTGATTGAGCAGGTCTAAGTTGTTACTTAAAAACAATGGTATGGTAGCTATTGAGGTAATAGTACAATAATTATTACGGCAAAGGTACGATATTAAATGGTAGCAGTCCCCAGTGAAACGGTTTTTTGAAAATAGTTGGTGGGGAAATTAAAAACGGGGTTGGCATCTTTGGGGAAAAGGCCGTATACCGTACTGCCCGAGCCACTCATAGAGGCATACTCGGCCCCTGCATCATAGAGTTCCTTTTTTAAACTTTCAATCTGCGGGTAGCTGCGGAAAACGGTCGATTCAAAATCATTATACAACTCCTTACGCCAGGTGCTGACCGGCTGTTGAATGATGGCTTTTAATGATCGCTCTGGTTGCATGGGTATGACATAAGTAAATGCCCATGCGGTGGATATTTCAATGCCGGGATTAACAATAACTAGTTTGTAATCGGACAGGTCCAGTTTTATCCGCTCCAGTACTTCACCGCGGCCTGTTGCATAACAGGGCTCGTTCACAATAAAAAAGGAGGTATCGCTGCCTATCTGTGCGGCATAGTCTATTAATTGCTGCTCGCTTAATCCCAGTTCATATTTATCGTTTAACCCTTTTAAGGCAAAAGCACCGTTGGCACTGCCTGCACCTAAACCGGCACCAGGCGGTATCATTTTATGTAAATGAAAATGTACGGGTGGTAAAAGGGGAAAGTCTTTTTTCAGCAGCTTATAGGCTACTACAATCAGGTTACCGGTAATGGTACCGGGTATAGGTATACCTGTCAGGCTCAGGTTTACGGAGCCCCCGCTTCTGCTGTCGGAGCCGGTCATTATTTCCAGTACATCATGAACAGGAACAGGGAAAAAAATTGTTTCTATATCGTGGTAAGCATCTGTTCGTTTTCCTGTGATATGTAACCCTAAATTGATTTTACAATTTGAAAATAGAATCACGATTGATATTGGTTTTAGGATAATGTAAATCAGTGATCGTTATACGGTGGATTTTATTTCTTTTTACGGCTATTGATCTCGTCGCGGATCGTAATGGCTTTTATGTAGTCTTCGTTCTCTAATACTTCGTTTAAAAGTTGATTTAATTCTTCGAGTGTCAGGTTTTTCAGGTTTTCATCTGCTGCGGGCTCACTGCTTTCTTCAAAGCTTTCCTCTTCAGCTTTTTTGCCTTGCTCGGAGCCTGTTTCGTCCATTAAGATACCCGCATTTTCCAGGATGTTCTCATATGTATAAATGGGGCATCCGAAACGTACGGCCAGGGCCAGGGCATCGGAGGTACGGGAATCAATTTCAATAGTGTCGTTGGCCGATGAGCAGATCAGCTTGGAGAAGAAAATACCTTCCTGCAGATCACAGATAATAATTTCGTGCAGTTCAATATTAAAGGCCTGCAGGAAATTTTTCATCAGGTCATGGGTCAGGGGCCGGCTGGGTTGCATTTTTTCCAGGGCAACAGCAATAGCCTGTGCTTCAAAGGCACCAATTACGATGGGCAATCTTCTTAATCCGTTTATCTCACCCAGCACTACCGCATACGAATGTGTTTGCGTAATACTATGTGATAAAGCCACTATTTCCAATTCTATTCTCTTCATAATTAGGAACACGAAACTAATGTTTTTACCTAAAAAAACATAGCCTGTTTTAATAAAGTTAGGGGCCGGGAGCCCGTTTAAGGTTTTGGGTTTACAGTTTAAGGTCCCGGGGCCGTTTTATGAGTTATGAATGTGGAATTATGAATGATGAATAAAGCGTGGGTGCAGGCGGTTTTGTAACAGGGCAAAAAAAGTCCGCCAACGTTTAGGTTGGCGGACATGGTATGATAAGGGGAGCGAAGGGTTTATGCTCCTTTTAGTTTATTGATGGCAGCAGTCAGTTTAGGTACTACTTCAAAAGCATCACCTACAATGCCATAATCTGCTGCTTTAAAGAAAGGTGCTTCCGCATCTTTATTAATTACCACAATCACCTTACTGCGGTTTACACCGGCCAGGTGTTGAATAGCACCTGATATGCCTATGGCAATATAGAGGTTGGGGGCAATGGCCCCGCCGGTCTGGCCTACGTGTTCGTTATGCGGACGCCAGTGTGCATCGGCCACCGGGCGGCTGCAGGCTAAACCTGCATGTAATGCTTTGGCCAAGTCTTCTACAATACCCCAGTTTTCCGGTCCTTTTAATCCACGGCCGCCACTTACCACTATTTCAGCCTCGGCCAATGGTATTTCGCCGGATGCTTTGGTGGTGCTTACCAGTTTTACTTTTGAAGCCGACAGGGTAGGCGCATAGGCTACTACCTCCGCACTGCCGCCGGTCTCTTCAATTTTATAGGCATTGGGGCTAAGCGCAATAATTTTTACGGCTGTGGTAATGCTGATATTGGCAAAAGCCTTACCGGAAAAAACGTTTTTCTTAACCGTAAATCCATTTGCCGTATCGGGTAAAGCTACAGCGCCGGATACCAATCCTGCTTTCAGTTTAGCCGATAAACGGGGTGCAATGGCTTTACCCGTTGTATTATTGGAGAAAACAATTACATCTGCATTAATGCTTTGCGCTAATTGGGCTATAGCGGCGGTGTACTGCTGTGCATCCAGGTGGTCCAGCGCGGCATCGGCGGCATGGTGTATTTTTTGTACGCCATACTTACCTAATGCGGCCAGGTCTTCGGTTACATTACCCAGTACAATACCTTCGGCAGTTGTGCCGTTTTGCTGTGCTATTTTTACACCATAGCTGATGGCTTCCAGGGAAGCTTTTTTTATTTGTCCTTCTGCGTGATCTATAAATATTAAAACGCTCATGATTGTAGTGTTAAAAAGGGTGAATAATGGTGCGGGTTAAATCGCTTTTGCCTCTTCGTGTAATAAACGTACCAGTTCTTCTACATTATCTGCATCCACCAGCTTTACACCGGCTTTTGCAGGAGGTAAACCAAAGCTGGCAATGGTGGTAAGCGTATCAACCGCAACCGGTTCCACCACTTTCAAGGGTTTTGTGCGGGCGCCCATAATACCTTTCATGTTAGGTATGCGCTGCTCGGCCAAACCTTTTGACGCACTCAGTACCAATGGTAAGGTTACTTCTGCTACTTCTTCACCGCCTTCTATTTCACGGGAGATGGTAGCCTGCGTGCCATTTAATTCAAATTTTGTAGCTAAAGCAATATAAGGAAGGTCCAGTAATTCCGCTACCATGCCGCCAATGGATGAACCGTTGTAGTCGATCGTCTCTTTACCGGTAAACACCAGGTCATAACCACCTTCTTTGGCTACTGCCGCAATTTGTGAAGCAATATAATAGCTGTCATGGCTGTCAGCATTTACACGAATGGCCTCATCGCCACCCAATGCCAGCGCTTTACGTATAATAGGATCGGCATCTGCCTGGCCTACAGTAATGAGGTGCAGCACCGTTGCAGGGTCTTTTTCTTTTAATTCTACCGCACGCACCAGGGCATACCATTCGTCCGATGGATTGATGATCCATTGTACACCATTGGTATCAAATTTTGTGTTACTGTCGGTGAAAGCAATTTTTGCCGTTGTGTCAGGCGTTTTACTAATACAAACTAATATTTTCATACAACTTGTTTTATTCCGTTATTTGCTTTTATACAAAACCTGGGAAAGTTTAAAAAGGTTGTTTATGCAACTAAACAAAGATAAGGGTTGTGTTAGTTCAATGATTATTAAATAAGGAATTTTTTTTGAAGTTATGAGCAGGGTTGAAAAACTATTGGCCATGTTGCAGGATAATGCGAATGATGCTTTTTTACAGCATGCATTGGCCCTTGAATATATCAAATTGGCGCAGGATGAGCAGGCAATAACTATTTTTGAAAACCTGCTGGCTGTTAACCCCGATTATGTGGGCAGTTATTACCACCTGGCTAAACTGCAGGAAAAAACCGGCGAGGTGGACCAGGCTATTTTAACGTATGAGAAAGGAATGGCCGTTGCCCAAAAGTTAAATGACCGGCATGCTTACGGTGAGTTGCATGGGGCCTGGGAGGAGTTAACCATGTAAGGGAAAAATAACCCGGTTAAAGAATGACGGGCCGGGCAGTGACTTTCATTTTTCAGCACAATAACTATGTGACAAGAATGGTTCCCTTCCAATGCCTGCAGGAAAAATGTAAGATTTTCTTTCAGGAGGATATGTACGGCGTATATTTTTTGTGTCTTTTTGTAAACAATACTAGTAAAATTACTATTTTGTATTATCCTGACTTTTAATATGTTAGGATTTTTTTGCGCTGTTTTGCGTTTTAAATCCACAAAATTTGTGTACTAGTCGCATTCTTTTTTATCTTGTTGGCCAATTTAGCTGCATGTTGCGTACCCAGTACATTAGACCATTACTGCTTATTTTTTTACTCATAGCCTCCAGTTTTCTGTACGGCCAGCAACCACATTTTCCCAAACATATCACCATAAAAGTAGCCGATTCCACGGAGCATGGTATAGCGGGTGCCACGGTTTCTTTATTACATGCCGATTCAACCGTTAATAAAATTAAGGTCACCGGCGATAATGGTGAGACAGGCTTTGATATAGCAGCAGAAGGCACTGTATTATTTAAAGTGTCGGCCCTGGGTTTTATCAGTATCTATACCCGGTTATACATCAGTCCGAACAGTAACTCCTTTAGTGTTACCCTGTTTTATAAAGATAATACCCTCGAACATGTTGAAGTAACGGCCAAGTTGCCGCTGATACAGATGCTGCCCGATAAAACGGTGGTGAATGTGGAGGCTTCCATATTAAGCAGCGGTTCTTCTATTTTGGAAGTACTGGAGCGTTCTCCAGGTGTATTTGTGGATCGCTCCGGCAATATCAGCCTGAAAGGCAGGCCTTCGGTCCTGATCATGATGGACGGAAAGCCGGTACAGGTAACGGGGCAGGAGCTGCAGCAGTTATTAAGCGGTATTAATGCGGCTACTATTGAAAAGCTGGAACTGATGGAAAATCCCCCGGCGCGGTACGATGCGGCAGGTAATGCCGGTATTATTAATATTGTTACCAAACGGATCAAACAGGTGGGTTTTAACGGTAGTGTGAATGCCAGTTACGGACAGGGGAAGTATCATAAGAATAACAATAACCTGCAACTCAATTTCAGGAAAAACAAGTTATACCTGTTTCTTACTTATGGTTTTAATGCCAACAAAAGCTTTACCGACCTGTATGCACACCGTAAGTATTACGATGCCAATGATGCCGTTTTATTACAGGTAGAGCAGCCTTTTTATACCACTGCTGATCATAAAAATCACCGCGTGTCAACGGGGATCGATTATAAATTATCCGGGCAAACCAATATTGGCGCTACTATATCGGGCATGTATGGTTACCGCACCAACAATGGCCGCAGTGAGGCGGTATGGTACAACGGTAGTATGGTCCGCGATTCGGTGATAGCCACCAACAGCCGCAATACCAACCGGCAAAGACAGGGCAGTGTGAACCTGTATATGCGTCATAAATTTAATGAGTACCATGAACTTTCCATTGATGCTGATGCAATAGGCTATGACCTGTTTGGTACACAGTATTTTATTAACCGTAAAACCATACCCATTAGCATGGCCAACCCCGATCAGGCCCGTGCAGATATCCCCTCCAATATAACCATCTATTCTGCGAAGGCCGATTACATTTATTCGCGTAATAACCTGGTTTGGGAAACAGGATGGAAGTCTTCCATTATAAAAACGGATAACCAATCCAGTTTTTACACCAATAACAATAATGTATGGCAGGATGACCTGGGCCGCAGTAACCATTTTTTATATGACGAAAATATTCATGCTGCGTACACCAGTATACAAAAACAAACCGGCAAATGGAACCTCCAGGGAGGATTAAGGTACGAGTTTACTGATTATAACGCCAACCAGTTGGGCAATGGTGTCAGCCTGGATTCTTCTTTTTCCCGTAAATATAACAGCCTGTTCCCGACAGCTTTTGTTACTTATGAAGCCGATACACTTAACTCTTTTACCTTCCGTGCCGGACGCCGTATTGACCGCCCTGCGTTCCAGAAACTGAACCCGTTTTTATACATCATTAACAAGTATACGTACCAGAGCGGTAATCCTTACCTGGTACCGCAATATACCTGGAATATGGAGCTGGCGCATTTGTTCAAGAGCTTTTTAAATACATCGGTGAGTTATAATTATACCCACGATTATTTTTCGCAGGTGTTTACACTGGATCCCGTTACCGGTATTGTGGTATACACGGATGGTAATATTGGCCGTATGTATAATATCGGTGTTTCTGTCAGCCTGCAAAAAGATATCCGGCCATGGTGGTTTGCAGTAGCCGAAGTAAACTATAATTACAAGGAGATCAGAGGCAGGGTACAAAATACTGAATATAACCCCACCATTAACCAGGTACAGTTTAACCTGAGCAGCCAGTTTAACTTTAAAAAGGGCTGGGCGGCGGAGCTGAGCGGTTTTTATATCAGCCGCAGCCAGAACGACCTGCAGGAAGTGCTGGACCCTAACGGGCAGGTATCGCTGGGCATTTCCAAACAGGTATTGAAGGATAAAGGCAATATCAGGTTCTCATTCCGGGATATTTTTTATACCCAGCGTATGCAGGGCAATACCTATTTTAACCGGTCGGACGAGTTTTTTACCATACAGTACGATACCCGGGTAGCTACTTTATCATTTACCTATAAATTTGGCAAACTGTTCAAACCGGCCCGTACTTCCTCCGGATCGGCAGCCGATGAGATACAAAGGGTGGAAAACCAGTAGCCGGCCAGGAGCCTCGAACGGGCTTTTTATGCCGGTTTTTAGCCTTAACGACTCTAAATCAGTACATTTGCCTGGCTTTTTTAAAAAAAGAGTGATTTTTTCTTCACGAATGCCATCTTTTCCATAAAATATCCCTACCTTCGCCGTCCAAAATTTAGAACAGTCATGGCAAGAGTATGTCAGGTTACAGGTAAAACCCCGATAGGTGGAAACAAGGTTTCCCACTCAAATATTAAAACAAAACGTCGTTTTTTGCCCAATTTGCAAAAAAAGAGGTTTTACCTTGTTGAAGAAGACAAATGGATCACCCTTAAGTTAACTACCGACGCAATGCGTACCATTAACAAACAAGGTTTGTATAATGTGGTAAAAGACTTAAGAGCTAAAGGAGAAAAAATATAAGTTTGATTTGTAGTCCGGTTGTAAGACCGGAAACCAAATTCTCACCTTTTCAAATAAACAACAATGGCAAAGAAAGGAAACCGTGTACAAGTTATATTGGAATGCACTGAGCACAAAACAAGTGGTCAGCCTGGCACCAGTCGTTATATCACGGTAAAAAACAAAAAGAACAACCCTGAGCGTTTAGAGTTAAAGAAATTTAACCCTATCCTGAAAAAAGTGACTGTTCACAAAGAAATTAAATAATTAAGCAAGGCAGGTTGTTGTTCACGCAGCAATACTTCCTGACATAACTTTTCAAATAATTTACAATGGCAAAAGCAGCTTCAAAGAACGCTAAAGTAAAAGACGCTAAAGCAGCAGCAGAATCTAAAAACTGGACCAAAGTTATTAGAGCCGTACGCAGCCCTAAAACAGGCGCCTATACTTTTAAAGAACAAATCGTTCACAAAGAAAAAGTAAAAGACTTTTTAGCTCAGAAATAATGCTGAGTTGGTGATATATTTAAAAGCTGTTCGTTTTTAGCGAATGGCTTTTGTTGTTTACGTACCTGCATCATTAATTTACTACAACTATGGGTTTTTTTAATAAGTTATTCGGTAAAAAGGAAAAAGAGAGTCTGGACCAGGGCCTGCAAAAAACCAAAGAAGGTTTTTTTGCAAAAATTACCAAAGCCATTGCGGGCAAAAGTACGGTAGATGAGGAAGTGCTGGATAACCTGGAGGAAGCCCTGGTAGGTGCCGATGTGGGCATTGAAACCACGGTTGAAATTATTAACCGTATTGAAAAAAGAGTAGCCAAGGATAAATACCTGAGCAGTGCCGAGTTGAATAAGATGTTGCAGGAAGAAATGGAGCAACTGCTCGTAAATGCACCTGAAAGCAACAGTTATGCTTTTACCAGCGACCTGCCTGCCAAACCCTATATTATTTTAGTAGTGGGGGTGAACGGGGTAGGTAAAACAACCACCATTGGTAAACTGGCTTACAATTTTAAAAAGGCCGGTAAAAATGTATTATTAGGCGCTGCTGATACTTTCAGGGCCGCAGCTGTGGACCAGCTCACCATCTGGAGTGAAAGGGTAGGCGTTCCTATTGTAAAACAGGATATGGGCAGCGATCCTGCTGCCGTGGCTTTTGATACGGCCCAGAGCGCTGTGGCCAAACAAAGCGATGTGGTATTGATTGATACCGCAGGCCGTTTACATAACAAAGCGCATTTAATGGATGAGCTGAGTAAAATTAAACGTGTTATACAAAAGGTAATTCCCGACGCACCGCATGAAGTACTGCTGGTACTGGATGGCAGCACCGGCCAAAACGCCCTGGAGCAGGCCAAACATTTTACCGCGGCTACCGATGTTACCGCACTGGCCATTACCAAATTAGATGGTACGGCAAAGGGTGGTGTGGTATTGGCCATTGCCAACCAGTTTAAAATACCCGTTAAATTTATCGGCGTGGGCGAAAAGATGGAAGACCTCCTGGTGTTTGATAAACACGAATTTGTCGATAGTCTTTTCAGTCTTGAAAAATAAAATAGCTAACCCCTCCGCAAGAGGGGTTTTATTTTAGGTATATTTTTTTGTTATCATCGTCCCTCCCTTGATGGGGCTGCTGTTGCGTCGCACCCTTCAGCTGTATATCGTTAATCAACAGCTTAAAGCTGAATGCTGAATGCAGAAAGCTTAAAGCGGAAAGCTGAAAACGAATACTAACCATTAATGATTAATTCTAACTCCTCATTCATCATTCATAATTCCTCATTCAAATTAACAAATTCCCAAATTTGATTTTCCTATCTTTAAGCAGGAAAAGAACTCTATATGAAAAAAGTTTTTTGTATTGTTATGATGAGTAGTGTACTGGGTGCGCAGGCACAAATAAAATATCCCCAAACGAAGAAAGAAGCTGTTACCGATAATTATCACGGAACTATTGTTGAAGATCCCTATCGCTGGCTGGAAGATGATAACAGCGCCGCCACCAAAAACTGGGTAACACAACAAAATACCGTAACACAGGATTACCTGGCTACCATCCCTTTCCGTAAACAGGTATATAGCCGCCTGGAGGAACTGTGGAACTATCCTAAATACGGCTCACCCTTTAAAAAAGGCGAATATTATTATTTCTTTAAAAATGATGGTTTACAGAACCAGTCAGTGATGTACCGGCAGATCGGCCTGGAAGGTATGCCTGAGGAGTTTTTAAATCCCAATACTTTAAGTACTGAAGGCATTGTGGCATTGGGCGGGGTGTACTTTACCAAAAGCGGTAAATATATGGCCTATTCGGTAGCAGTTGCCGGTAGCGACTGGCAGGAGATATATGTAATGGAAACGGCTACCAGAAAGATATTGAGTGATAAAATTGAGTGGTCAAAATTCAGCGGGGCCAGCTGGAATGGGGATGATGGTTTTTATTACAGTGCTTATAGTAAACCGGATTCAGCCGCCAGGTTAAGCGGCAAGAATGAATACCATAAAGTATTTTACCATAAACTGGGCACAGCCCAAACAGAGGATCAGCTGATATACGAGGATACCAAACATCCCCTGCGTTATCATGGTGTGAGTTTATCCGAAGATAAAAGGTTTTTATTCCTGACTATCAGTGAAGGTACAAGTGGTACGGAAATATGGTTCAGGGACCTGAAACAACCAGCACAGCAAAACTTTAAATTACTGATATCGGGTTTTAAAACCGAGCCGGATGTAATAGATAATGACGGCGATAAAATTTTAGTGCGTACCAACGATGGCGCTCCCAATTATAAAGTTGTTTTAATTGATCCGGCCAACCCGGCTAAGAAAAACTGGAAAACGGTTATACCTGAAACAAAAGAAGCCTTACAGGGGGTGAGCACTGCAGGTAAATACATGTTCCTGTCCTATTTAAAAGATGCGGCTTCAAAAATATACCAGTATACTTATGATGGCAAACTGGTACGTGAAATAAAATTACCCGGAGTGGGCAGTGCAGGCGGTTTTAGCGGCGAAAAGGAAGATGCCGAGTTATTTTATACCTATTCTTCTTTTGCCACACCGCCAACTATATACCGTTATAATATTGCATCGGGCGTATCTACACTATTCAGGCGTACGGAGGTTAAACTGGATGAAAGCCAGTTTACAACCGAGCAGGTATTTATTACCAGTAAGGATGGTACCAAAGTGCCGGTATTCCTGTCCTATAAAAAGGGCCTGGTGAAAGACGGCAGTAACCCGGTGTTACTGTATGGGTATGGCGGGTTTAATGTGCCTGTTACACCCGGTTTTAGTGTGAGTAATGCTTTCTTTATGGAGCAGGGAGGCATATATGCTGTAGTGAATTTGAGAGGGGGGAGTGAGTATGGGGAAGCCTGGCATAAGGCCGGAATGCTGGAAAAGAAACAAAATGTATTTGATGATTTTATTGCCGCGGCTGAACAGCTGATCAAATTAAATTATACCTCACAGGGAAAGATCGCTATACGTGGCGGCAGCAACGGCGGACTATTGGTAGGCGCCGCTATGGTACAAAGGCCCGACCTGTTTACTGTTGCTTTACCGGCAGTAGGTGTACTGGATATGTTACGTTACCATAAGTTTACCGTAGGCTGGGGCTGGGTAGTGGAATATGGCAGTTCTGATACGGCCAGGCATTTCCCATTTTTATACAAGTATTCACCCTATCATAATTTAAAGAAAGGAACTACTTATCCTGCTACACTTATTACTACTGCCGATCATGATGACAGGGTAGTACCTGCACACTCGTTTAAATTTGCGGCACGTTTGCAGGAATATCATATTGGTACAAACCCGGTATTGATACGTATTGAAACCAATGCAGGTCATGGCGCCGGTAAACCTACTGATAAACAGATTGCTGAAGCGGCAGATACCTGGAGTTTTGTAATGTATAACCTGGGCATGAACTTTAAAACTGAAACGGATAATAAAAGGGATAATGCCATAGAAAAGGAGCTTCAAAAAATACGGGAAGAAAATGGTGGTTCACTCTCCAAAGAAGAGGAAGAAAAACACCGGCTTAAACTTTCCCAAAAAATAGACGGCCGCCGGCAGGCAAAAGAACAAAGGGACAAAAAGAATGCAACGGCTGAACAACCAGCCAACGGTACGGAGGCCTCCAAAGGTGTTAAGCCGGTGAAGAAGGCAAAGCTGGATTAACGGGTACCCGCCGTATCAATTATATGCAGTAGTTTTGCCGCTTATGACAGTGAAACCGTTAACACCGCTTCAGCAAGCGTTTACCGAGGGAAAAGTATTATTGATTGACAAACCGCTGCACTGGACATCCTTTGATGCCGTAAGAAAAATACGTAACCTGATACGGATAAAAAAAGTAGGCCATGCCGGTACCCTGGATCCGCTTGCCACGGGGCTTTTAATCATATGCACCGGAAAGTTTACCAAGCGTATTAATGAATATATGGCAAAGGAAAAGGAGTACACCGGCACTTTTGTACTGGGTGCTACTACTCCCACTTATGACCTGGAAAGCGAACCGGAAAATCATCGTTCCATTGAAGGCATAGATATAACGGCCATAGAAAAGGCTGCCGGACAGTTAACCGGTGAGATCATGCAGGTACCGCCTGCACATTCTGCTATTAAAAAAGATGGCGTACGGGTATATGAGCTGGCCAGGCAGGGTAAAGAGGTAAAGCTGGAACCCCGTAAAATAACCATTCATACATTTGAGATTGTAAAGGTTGAACTGCCTGTTGTACATTTCAGGGTAGTATGTTCAACCGGCACTTATATACGCAGCCTGGCCCATGATATGGGGCAGTTATTAGGCTGCGGTGCTTATTTAAGCAGTTTATGCAGAACCCGCATAGGCGAGTTTGAACTGAAAGATGCCAGTACTATTGAACAGTTCAATGCCAGCGTAGATGCAATGACTAAAATATAAAAGGATAATTTATTCCTAACTGGAACTGGTCACCTTTAAAGAAAGGATAAGCAAAGAATTTATTTTTATAACTGCTGAACTCCACGGAAGGGCTCGGGTCTTTTATTTTATAGGCATAATCAAAGCGTATAACAAAAAAACTAAAGTCTATCCGCAGGCCTGCACCGGCGCCAATGGCTATATCCTGCGGCAGCCTGGAAAACTTAAACACTTCCTCTGCCGGGCGGTTAGGCGCATTTTTTAAATACCAGACATTCCCTATATCTGTAAACAAAGCACCGTTCACAGGTACACCAAATGGCTTGGCCACAGGGAAACGATATTCCACATTGGCCTCTATCTGTACATCGCCAAAACGGTCAGGGGTACTGCCTACACCGGTAAAACTCTTTACGGTTGATCCTGGTCCTAAGCGGCGTAACTGCCAGGCACGCATACTGCTGGGGCCTCCGGCCACATATTGTTTGAAGAAGGGCAGGTTATATTTCTTGGTTTCGTCGGCTGTAAAATCAAACTCGTAACCCACACCGGCAAAGCCTCGTAATACCAGTGATGTTTTTCCGAATGTAAACAGGCGTGCCAGTTCAAGGTCCACTTTAATATACCGGTATAAATTAGAGTCCAGGAATTTGTTTTTTATTAACCCGGTTAAAACACCGGCCTGTTCAATATTCACTTTAAACAAACGGTTCATTTTGGTATTGTCGCTACCCGATAAAGTGAAATTGGCTACAACAGATGAAATAAAACCATCCGAAAATACATTGGCCAGGCTGGGGTTTTGAACAATAAGATCATTTAAACCACTAAGCTTGGTTAAGTTGGAGTATTCAATATTGGGCAGCTTAATATTCAGTAACCAGTTATTACGCTGGTAGCGGCGTTGAAACTCGTAACCCCATGAACCGTTTACCGATACCAGGTTAAATAAGTTATAACGTTCGGTATTACCAATGCTGCTGCTGAACACACTCCTGATATTTCCTCTGAATCTTTCTTTGATACCTTTAATAAAACCGATATCCGGTGCTAAGAAACGGGAAAAATAGATCTGGTGTGTAAGGCTCACCTGCCGTGTTTGGATGAATTGTTTTTCATTAAGGTTGCCGAGCTCCACGCCGTAACGCAGGTTGGTATTGGTAATATTGGCGCCTTTTAAAAAGTTACGGTTTTGCACACCGGCCGTAATACCCACACCAAACAGGCTTCCTAATATGGTGCTCTGGTTAACACTGCTTTCAAAGTTGGTATTGAAAGTGTATTTCTTTTTAGGGGTAAGCCGGATTATAAAATCTACAGTGTCAGATCCTTTATTATAGAAAGGTTCAATATTTACAGCGCCCCAGGTATCCAGGCCGTTAAAGCGGTTAATGGTACGGTCGTAGTTGCGTTGCCGGAATAAACTATCGCTTTTTAAATACACGTAACCGGGAAATATCCTGGGCTTGAACTTATAATCGTATTGTATTACTTTTACCCCTTTTACAAAACTTACATGCGGCGTTTTACCTACCGTGTCAAGGGAGTGGTTAGGGTATAAAGTAATATTCCGTATAGTGTATTGCCAGTGTTTGGTACTGTCGGCCAGGGGATGTCGCCTTATTTCCAGGTTGGCAGTAGGATTTTCCCTTCTCACTTTCAGTTTTTCCAGGGCCTGGAATTGTTCAAAGGGATCGAGGTTGGGTTGTAATAAAGACACATCCAACGTATCCCATAGACCAAAGAGGTCGTCACGGTTAAACCGCAGGTAACCATTGTTGCGGTACAGGGTTACCAGGCGGTCCAGTTCGGCAGATATGATGCCCTGGGCAAAAGGCACTCCTTTTTTTATCAGTGCGTCTTTTTTATTTTGGTCAGTTATTTTTTGCAAGGTGCTATCCTTTAACAGGTATCCCACCGAATCAAGTTTTACCTGTTTACCCAGTTTAACATCAAATGCTATATGGGTACGGAACTGGTCATTTTGGGCAGTATCTACAGTAGTGATAAAGGAAATAGTATCGGTGAAATAACCTATAGAGTTGAGGTAGTATTTCATAAACTGTATGGACTTGCTGATGCTGCTGCTGTCGAATGAAGAAGGGTGTTTGATTAAAGCACCAAAGGGATAGTTAATTACTTCACCCAGGGATTTACGGCTTGTTCGTACCTGTAAGCTGTCATCTAACTGGTTTTCCAGTTCGGCAGTAATGTTTTGTAAACTATCTTTCGAGGTATTACCATTTACCTTTACATCCGTTTTATAAACAAAGGGTTTATTGGGCGGATAGTGTTTAACATAAGGTTCCAGTACGTTACACGAATCAAGCATAAATATGGCAATAATGCCCCCCAGTATACTCAGGAAAAGCCGAAAGCGCATAATTTTGTCCTGTTCGTTAATAAGATTAATTTAAAATAATGATCTCTAAATCAAAGCTCAAATATATTCAAAGTTTAGGCCATAAAAAATTCAGGGATGAGGCCGGTGTTTTCCTGGTGGAAGGCCCAAAAATGGTAGCGGAGATATTACAGGAAAAATTATTAACGGTAACCGGCCTATATGCCCTGCAGGACTGGATTACAGCCAATGAACAACTGGTACAACGGGTATCGGAACAGGTGGAAATAGTAGCAGTAGACGAGATTTCTTTAGCAAAAATATCACAATTAACCACTCCCAATAAAGTAGTGGCCGTTGTAACACAACAGCCATTATTGCCTGCTGTGGATACCTCGCAGCTGACCCTGGTGCTGGATACCATACAGGACCCTGGTAACCTGGGCACCATTATCCGTATTGCTGACTGGTTTGGCATACGCCAGCTGGTTTGCAGCCAGGAATGTGCGGACAGGTATAATCCTAAAGTGGTACAATCAACCATGGGCAGTATTGCCAGGGTAGGGTTTTATTACACGGACCTGCCCGATTTTTTAAAAGCCAATAACAATACCCGTATTTATGCCGCCGCCCTGGATGGTATACCGGTACAAAATCTTGGTAAGCTGGGCAATGGTTTTTTAGTGATAGGGAACGAATCAAAGGGAATCAGCCCCGAAGTGATGAACCTGGTGAATGTCCGCATGACCATTCCCCGTATCGGCCAGGCCGAGTCGCTGAATGCCGCGGTAGCTACGGGTATTATTTTATCGCATGTGACAGGGTAGGGAGTGTTTAAAGTTTAATGTTTTTGGTTTAAAGTTGGGAAGTTGAGAAGCCGGAAAGACAGAAGTCAGAAAAGACCGGAAGTCGGGAAGTCAGGAAGACGGATAGTTTAAGCAGACAAGTAAACTATCTGCTATATCATTGTCCATTTTCAACTGTCCATTGTCAATTCTCAATTGTCCATTGCAACCCTACCTGAACTGTATAGCCCTTACCGGCTGTACCTTACGTACAATAAGCGAGGGGATCATGAGGATGAGCATACATACCAGTAAAGTAGCTATACAAATCGCGGCTACCTGCCACCAGATTATGTGTACGGCCGCTTTGTCCATGTAGTAAGCATCTTCGGGCAACGTAATGAAGCCGGTATAAATTTGCAAGTACAGGATGCCTAAGCCTGCAACAGCGCCTGCAGCAACCCCCACGATGGTTATTAATAAAGAATGGCGTAAGAAAATCTTCTGGATGGTCCAGTCGGTAGCGCCCAATGCTTTTAACACACCTATCATACGCACCCTTTCCAATACCAGGATAATAAGACAGGTGATCAGGTTAATGATCGCCACCACCACCATAAAGCCGATGAGTACATTACGGGTAGTATCCTGCATGTTGAGCCAGTCAAATATATTGGGGGATACGGTTTTGGTACTTTCCGATTCCCAGGTGGCGGGGAAATCACCAAGGGTATAAATTTCATCGGCCACTTTTTCGGCCTTTTTGTAATTGTCGGTGAAAATTTCATAACCGCCGATCTGCGCCGGGTCCCATTCATTTAAACGTTGAATGAGTTTGAGATCACCAATGGCAAATGTTTTATCATAATCCTCTATACCGGTTTTATAAATGCCGGTAATGGTTAATTTATCAGGGCGGATATTACCATCGGGTTTAATGAAGTAGATGAGCAGGCCATCATTTACCTTTAAGTGCAGCTGTTCGGCAGTATAGGCCGATATCATGATCTCGCGGCTATAGGTACTGTCGTTGAACTGTACACTGCGGCCGGACTGCATAAAACCTTCCAGGTTTTTAAAGTCATAGTTCTTATCAACGCCTTTTAAAAGCACACCTTCAATATCTTCCCCGGATTTAAGGATAGCATATTTGGTGGCAAAAGGAGCTACGGTTTTTACCGCGGGGTTTTGTTTGATCTGCTGTACCAGTTCGGGGTAGGCTTCAATGGGAATTTCTTCGGCTATGAGTGCTTTATAAGGCTGTTTTTCCTGTATGCGGATATGGCCCCAGAAACTAAACACTTTTTCGCTTACCGTACGCTGAAAACCATTGGCAAAGGCCAGGGTAACGATCATTACCGCCACACTTATTATTGTTGCAATAATGGACAGGCGGATAATAAAACGGGAAATGGACCGTTGTTGATTAAAAGCTATTCTGTGTGCTATGAAACCTGCAACCTTCAATTGATAAAATTTGTCTTGGCTTCAAAATTAAGCGCTTTCGGGTTATAAGGGTGTTATAATTATAAATATCCACCCAAAAGGCCCGTTAACAAAAACATACTTATTTTTATAGCGTTTAACAGAATGTTTCCTCTTTAAAATACCGGCATGAATAAATTGTTGTTACTTGTTTTATTGTTTGCGGTGAATGTGGTACAGGCACAAACAGCGGATAAGATCTTTCATAATAATATCCGGTCCGTTAAGTTATACAAGGCCAATAACCAGGTGGCTTATCCTATACTCACCTTAAAAGGTACCGATAAACTGGAACTGCATTTTGATGATATGGATGGGGATGTAAAAAATTATTTTTACAGTTTTGTATTATGTGATGCCGACTGGACTGTAGCCAATGTAGTGCCGTTTGATTATATACAGGGTTTCCAGACCACCCGTATCAGCACTTACCGTATCTCCTCTATTTCAGAAACCAAGTATACACATTACACCGCTTCGTTCCCGGAACGCGGCTCCATACCCACCCGTTCGGGCAATTATATTTTAAAAGTTTTTCTGAACAACGATACGTCTAAGCTGGCTTTTACCAAACGGTTTTTAGTGATAGATACCAAGGTACAACTGGCAGCCCAGATCAAGCAGCCATTGAACGGGCAGTTGTTTCAGACTCACCAGCGGGTGCAGGCTACCATTAATACGGCCAATAATAAAGTGAATATATTATCGCCACAGGATATAAAACTGACCGTGGTGCAGAATTTTAACTGGAACCAGGCCGTATTACAAACCAGGCCTACAATTTTCAGGGGTAATTATTTTGAGTACAGTGATGACGGACTGACTTTCCCGGCCGGTAGAGAGTTTCGCTGGGCTTACCTGAACACTTTTCGTTTATTAACAGACAGGATGCTGAAGATTGATGATAAGGTGGACGGACAGATACAGGTATATTTAAAACCCGATGCCGACCAGAGTAAACAGGTTTATTTTTCGTTCAACGATATAAACGGTTTGTATACTTTGGAGAATGAGGATGGTAATAACCCGTTCTGGCAAAGCGATTATGCCTATGTACACTTTACTTATGTGCCTTCCAACAGGCTGGCCATACCCGGAAAGGATGTATATATTTTTGGAGAGCTGACACAGTACCAGACGAACGAGAGTAATAAAATGAGTTTTAATGAGACGGATGGTGTGTACGAGAAAACCTTGTTCTTAAAACAGGGTTATTATAATTATTCGTACGTAACACAAACGGCAGCACCGGGTAAGGCAGCTGCTAATCCTGAAAACCTGGAAGGGAATTTCTGGGCGGCCGAGAACACTTATATGGTGCTGGTATACTTCCGTCCTTTTGGTGCCCGTTCCGATGAGTTGATCGGTTATGCTACGGTAAACTCTGTAGCCGGCAGATAATAAATGATACACCTGATACATAAAGAAAAACGGCACCATTGGTGCCGTTTTTTATAGCTTGCTGCAGCGGTAAGCTTACAGTTTTTTTGCATCTTCCAAAAACTTGGCTAAGCCGATATCGGTAAGCGGGTGTTTTAATAAAGCTAAAATAGAATCCAAAGGACAGGTACAAACATCGGCACCTACTTCGGCACAACGGATGATATGGTTGGCATTACGGATAGAAGCGGCCAGTACCTGGGTTTTAAAGCCCTGGATAGCATAGATATTAGCGATCTGCTCTACCAGCTGAATACCATCCCAGCCGCTGTCATCTACACGGCCAATAAAAGGCGATACATATTTAGCGCCGGCTTTGGCACATAAAATAGCCTGGCCTGCAGAGAATACCAGGGTACAGTTGGTACTGATACCATTATCGGTGAACCATTTAATGGCTTTGATACCGTCTTTGATCATGGGTACTTTTACCACGATATTGGGGTGGATAGCGGCCAGCTTTTTTCCTTCGGCAATGATGCCATCAAAATCGGTGCTGATCACCTCTGCACTGATATCGCCATCCACAATATCACAAATAGCTTTATAATGATTGATAATAGCTTCCTGTCCTGAAATACCTTCCTTAGCCATTAAGGATGGGTTGGTAGTTACACCGTCCAATATGCCTAAATCGTTAGCTTCTTTAATTTGCGCAAGATTTGCAGTGTCAATAAAAAATTTCATAACTATGTTTATTTAATAGGTAATATATAATATTTAAGATTTTTGGGTCTGTGAAGTTTTACGTGAAGATGCTAAAATTCTGGTTAATTCGTCCGCTTCTTTTACAATTAATTCTAACTTTTCTTCCGGTATCAATTTAAGGTCTTTAATTGTTTCGAGCCAAAATAATGATTCATCAATTTCTTCGAAAGCAATACTAAGTTTGGCTACAAAGGCTTTATATGATTGTGCTTTACAGGCAGCACGATAATTGGCGGCGGCAGAAAAACTGGAACGTAATAACTGGTCTTCAATAATTTGGGATGTTTTTTCTTAGGCAGGGCGGTGCTTAGGGTGACAATCCGGTAAGCAAAATGCTTTAATCGTTGTTGTAAAGTACTGGCGTTCATTAGTAATAACAGTGGTTAGGTTGCAATTACTAAATTAATAAATATTACCTCAACAATAAGAAAATAAAAAAGGCAGGCTACTCACATCGCACCGCTCAACCACATATCCTTGCTGCCTTCCGGCCCTGGGGAGTTTCTGCAGGAGCTGGTCGTGTAAGACCTGCCGGGCGCAAAGATAAGGGAACCCGGCTAATTATTTAAATGATTGATAAAGAAAGTTGTAAGAAATGTATACTGTTTTACACGAAAAATAAGTTACGCTCAGTTCTTTTTGCGTTTGGGCTTCAGTACCTCATCGGTAGTGGGTAATACTTCGGGATTGGGGATGGTTTTGATCCAGATAGTTCGCTCCAGCCATAAGTTGCTGTTTGATTTAAGCACCGCTTTTACCGTTACTTTTTTAACAGTGGGGTTTTCGGGTAATACAAGATCGTTACCTGAAAAATGCCCGTAATCGGTAGTAAATGTCAGGTCCTTATCGGTTAAGGGCTGCCACCTGCCATTGGACAGTTTAGCATCAACATTGATATAGTTGTGGGTGCCTTTTTTTAAGCTGTCGGTATACAGGTGAAAATAAATACTGTCAACTTTTTGACTAAAAGCCGATTGACCGATTGCTGAAACCAAAAGAATAAGTAGAATTTTTTGCATTATACGTACCGGTTTATGTTTCAGACGGAAAATGGGATGAAATGGTTTGCCGTTTATTGCCTTTGGCAACAGGGTTAACAAGGTTTTAGTATTTGGGAGCCGGTACCAGTAAACGTTTGTATAGTTGTACCGTGTTTTGCAGGCCATAATAGAGTGCATCGGTAATGAGTGCATGACCAATGCTCACTTCGTCCAGCCAGGGAATGTTTTGGGCAAAATAAGCCAGGTTGTGCAGGTCAAGATCGTGGCCGGCATTGAGGCCTATTCCCAGTTCCCTTGCTTTTTCGGCCGCAGCCACATAAGGCGCAATGGCTTGTTTTTGCTGACCATCGGCAAACTGACGGGCATATTGTTCGGTGTAGAGTTCTATCCGGTCGGTGCCGGTGGCGGCAGCCCCGATCACCATTTCGGGATCAGGATCAACAAAGATGCTTACCCGGATACCGGCATTTTTAAATACCTGTATCATATCGGTAAGGTAATCTTTATGTGTAATGGTATTCCAGCCATGATCGGAGGTAAGCTGTCCCAGTACATCGGGTACAAGGGTAACCTGGTGGGGGCGGGTTTCCAATACAAGGTCAACAAATTTTTGTTCGGAGCAGTTGCCTTCAATATTGAATTCGGTGGTGATTATTTTTTTTATTTCCCGTACATCGTTGTAACGGATATGACGTTCATCGGGGCGGGGGTGTACCGTTACACCATCGGCACCAAAATGTTGTACATCAACGGCTGCTTTCACTACATCGGGATTATTGCCGCCACGTGAGTTACGCAGGGTTGCTATTTTATTGATATTGACGGAAAGTTTAGTACTCATTACTGATAGTTAATTGTTAAACGTTATTCGTTAAAGGTTAACTGTTAATTGCCCAACCCTTACATTTATCATTCATAATTCCCAACTCTTAGCCGACGGGCTGCCGGATTGCAGCGGCATACCGACCAGCGGGAGGTATACAGCGGAAAGCCGGAACAGCAGCTGAGGATAGTTACTACAGCTGACAGCCCCTGTTAATACCCGCTGAGATTAGCTTTGATAGCCGAATCTTTTTGTGCAGGTGTCAGGTTGTGCGAGTTACCGTATATGGCATCTTCCCAGCCACCATAGTTGGCATTGGGCAATACGATGAATTTTTTACCAAATTCGTTTTTCAGCTGTTGCACATTGGCGGCTCTTTGTGCAGTGCTTTGTTTATCAAACAATAGACTGAAGTCGGACAGGTTATCGCCCATGAGCAAAATAATTTCGTGGGTGTTTGCTACCTGCTGGCGGCGGCTTTCTTTACTGCTGGAGCCCTGGCGCAGTATGAGGTGCTGGTTATCGGCATTGGGGAAACCAAAACGCTGCAGGTTGGCCAGGGTGCCGGCACGTTCCTGTTCGTCGCGGTTAGTGATATAAAAGATGGTAATGTTTTTAGCGGCGGCATATTTAAAGAAGGCTAAGCCACCGGTTAGGGTATCGGCAATGCCTTTGGCGGTCCACTGGTTCCAGGTTTCCGGAGAATAATCCTTGCCCTGTAAGGCGCGGTGCACGGCGTAGGGGCTGTTATCTAAAAAGGTTTCATCAATATCGGTAATAATGGCCAGGGGTTTATTGTGCGGTTGCTGCACGGCCTGGTCCACCCTCAGCTGCGCAATATTAAAAGCCTGCAAACAGAGCGCCTGGTATTCGGCCGATTTTTGCTGGAATAAAGATGACCATAGTTTACCATCGGCCACCATATTGGAAGCGGACGGCGCACCCGTTTTTTGTACTTTAGGGCTACAGGCTGTAACCAGTAAACAGGTAATAACGGAGAGTATGAGCCAATTTTTTTTCATGGTATGAACCGCAATGAGTGAACTGCAAATTTATACCGATTGAACAAATAATACTGACCAATTTTAACGGCTTACACCCTTGCTACCGGCCAGTATTATTGAATTGCTGTTATATAATATTTGGGAAAAGTAAGGACAGCCGGGCCTGCCTAGTTTTCTTCGATACCTATTTCAATTTCGGAATTGAATTTGTCCTCGTTTTCGGTGATCCATTGAGGAAGGATCTGTAAAGGGGATAATATCCATTTGCCATCTTTTTTCTGCATACGGAATAAGATCCTGTTACCGCGGTCGTCCACGGTATCGGCGTTAAAAATCTCCTCACCATCCACGGTCACTTTACGGAAATTAAACTCACGAAGTCTGCCACCTGCTTTTATTAAACGAGTGAAATGAACAATTTTTGAAAAATTTATGTGCATAAGCGTTTTACATGAAGTTGAAAGCAATGTTACATCAATTTCTATGCTAAAAAAGCTATGAAAACCTTAATTTTTTATGCACATGACGTTTAGGCTTAAAAGAGACTGTAAATGGCATATAAAACTGCCGAAAATGCCATAACTCCGTCTAATACAAAATAATAAAGCGGGTCGGTGGGTTGCCGGATGGAACGGTTTTTTAAGGCGGCGGTGATAAAAACGGGTGCGATAAGTATGATAAAGGATATAAGCGAAAACCCGTTAAAAAACATAAGGCCGGTGAATAATAAAC
Organism: Terrimonas rubra; assembly: GCF_042686025.1. Taxonomy (NCBI): domain Bacteria; kingdom Pseudomonadati; phylum Bacteroidota; class Chitinophagia; order Chitinophagales; family Chitinophagaceae; genus Terrimonas; species Terrimonas rubra. The sequence continues at coordinate 2,408,115 of NZ_JBHUOZ010000003.1, read as the reverse complement.
AAAGGATGAGGGAGAGCCGGAAGAGCTGGAATACCTTACGGGGCGATAACCAGGTAATGAGGCTGCGGATGCCGTTCTCCATATCGTAGTTCCTGTCGCGGTAGTCGAATAGGATACAGATGGCATACAATAAACAAAACCTGCTGCAGATGAAGAACCATATGGTGGCTGTAAAAGGTTGTTGCGCTATTACCAGGGGCAGGGCGGTAGTGGCATAGGTCCAAATAAAAGCCAGGAAGGCTGTTTTACCAATGGCTATTTTGCGCAGTTCCTTAAAAGCGGGCAGGGGGATTTTTGGGGCCGAGTATAAAAAGGTCATAACTGCGGCCGGGATAAGCCAGAACCAGCTGGCTAAAAGGAACGTAAAGAAGTAAATAGTGGCCACCAGGCTAAGGCAAAACAGTACCAGGTGAACCTTTTGGTGCTGCCGCAGCCATAACATACGGCCGGTAAAGGGGGCTTCTGCCGTGGTAAAGTACCAGTGAAAACTATAACTGGTAAGGGTGGAGAAGAAAAGGAAGCAATAAAAACCGGAATGCAGGGGTGTGGCTGCCAGGAGGGCAATACTATGCCAGGCCATGATTACCGCACAGCAACAGATAAAAATATTGCTGTAGACAAAAAAAGAGAATATTTTTTTTATAGCAACAGGAATTACATTTCAATAACGATCATATCGGTTACCAGGGTGTCGCTGGAATTTTGTGCCCTGTCAAGCAGCCAGATATTGAATTTAAGCGAATCGTTCTCAGTTCTGCTGTCTTTTAGAAAGTTATGGGAAAGCCGGAATAAGAGTTCACCGGTGGTGCGTTTGTCCTGTATATTATCAATGGCAAAGGAGCCGATGATGGAATCCCTGTTTACATCGCCGGTACCGAGGGGTCGTTGGTTTAACCTGGTTTGGGTAACATTCAGGCTGCCGCCCACCAGATCGCCTTCTTTATCGGTGTATTTTAAGGTTACCTGCCAGTAGGATTCACCTTCGGCCGCCCGTTTCAGGTTTTTGGTATTATATTCCTTGACTTCTAACGTGGGCCTGGTTTCAAACTTATCTTTGCTGCAGGCTGTTATTAAAAATACCAGCAGGAATGTATATAGATAATAATTTGCCTTCATATTGTAACTGTATATAACAAATATAACCCATAATTTGATATTGATAGAAGATGAGTAGCCAATGGAATGATAAAATTTTTGGCGTAACCGAAGCGGGTTTTGAAGCGCTGAGCCTTGAAATTTTCCGTTTTCAGTACCAGCATAACCCGGTTTATGGGCAGTATGTGGATGCGTTACAGGTTAAACCGGGAGAAGTGAAAAAGCTCGGGGACATTCCTTTTTTGCCTATCCGTTTCTTTAAAAGCCATGCGGTGACCACTACGGGCTTTACCCCGCAGCTGGTATTTGAAAGCAGCGGCACCACCGGTAGCATTAACAGTAAACACCTGGTAAAAGACGCCTTGGTGTATGAAGAGAGTTTTACCCGGGCATTCCGGCAGTTTTATGGTAATGCAAGCGACTGGTGCGTGATAGGCCTGTTACCGGCTTACCTGGAAAGGCAGGGCTCATCGCTGGTATACATGGTGGATAAGCTGGTAAAAGCCAGCGATCACCCGCAAAGCGGCTTTTATTTGTACGATTTTGAAAAATTGCAACAGGTGTTGCTGCAGCTGGAAAGCCGGGGACAGGAGGTATTACTGATAGGGGTGACTTTTGCCCTGCTGGATTTTGCCCGGCAATATCCCACACCCCTGCAACATACGGTGATGATGGAAACAGGTGGTATGAAGGGGCGCCGGGAGGAGCTGATCCGTCCGCAGGTACACGAAATATTGCAGCAGGCATTTGGGTTGCCGGCGATACATGCGGAGTATGGTATGACCGAATTATTATCGCAGGCTTACAGTAAAGGCAATGGCCTGTTTAGCTGTCCGCCCTGGATGCAGGTGCTGATAAGGGAAGAGGAAGACCCACTGGCCGTACGTTCCGCAACAGCTGTACAACAAAAACCGCTCAGCGGGGCCATTAATATTATTGACCTGGCCAATATTTATTCCTGTAGTTTTATTGCAACTGATGATGCGGGACAACTGGAAGCCGATGGCCGCTTTCGTGTAATGGGCCGGCTGGATAACAGTGATATACGGGGGTGTAGTTTGATGGTGGTGTAGGGAGAAGTGAGAAGTCAGAAGTGAGATCTAAGATCTGAGATCTCACTTCTTAGATCCTTGTCTATATACTATTTTCTATATACTATTAACACGATACTATGCTTGCTGAATGGATGGGCTATGCGGCCTCCCTTTTTTTAATATTATCCTTATCGGTTACCAACAGTCTTAAGTTCAGGTGGCTGAATGCTGCCGGCTGTGCCTTTTTTGTAGTGTACGGGGCATTGTTAGGCGCGATACCTGTATTACTGACGAATGGTATTTTGCTGGCTATTAATATCTACTACCTGGTGAGCATCTACCGGTACAGCGAAAAGTTTGACCTGTTATCCTTCAGGGCTGATGACCAGGTTGCCCATCAATTTATTGATTATTATGAAAAGGGAATAAAGGATTATTTCCCGCATTTTAAACGGGAGCAGATCGGACACGATCAATGCATTAATTTTTTTGTATTGCGGGATATGGCCATTGCCAATATGTTCAGCGCCAGCATAACACCAGCGGGAGAAGCCATAGTGCATATTAATTTCACGGTGGAAAAATTCCGGGATTATAAAGTGGGGCGGTATATTTTTAAACAGGAAAAACAATACCTGCGGGACAGGGGCATTCAGAAAATAGTGTACCAGCAAATGCCCAACCGTAAGCATATTGAATTTTTAAAAGTGATGGGTTTTGTTCAGGAGGGAGATTACTGGGTAAAACTTATTTAATTTTGTGGTTATGAAACATCGTTTAAAGCCCGAGGTGGATATTGTACTGGATGTATTGGTTGCTGTACAGGCTGCAAGGCCCAACGATGCTTTTGTGCAAAGTATTTTACAACAGTACCGGGAGAGAGGGGGGCTGAGCAAAAAGCAACTGGAGGGTTTATATGGCAAGGCCAGCCGTATTGAAACAGTACCCCAGCATAAGCTGAGTACCCTGGAAGCCATCATTATGCGTAAGCATACCAAAGAAAAATCGGTATTACCGCCTGTTACTCCTTTATATACAAAAGATGAAGCGGCCGATGCCGTGATTACCACCATTCTGGAAAAATTTCCCCAGCATAAAAGAGTACTTTTCTTTAAAGCCAAAGTGGATAATAATGAACCACTGTCTGCCGCTGAATTAACTGAATTACAAAAGTTTGAGAAGCTGCTGAGTAAGTAAGTAAAGGTAACCTGCGGGTTATGTATGTGTAATGCACATAAAATATTAGTCTATAAATTTGGTAGACTAATAAAGCCGACTTAATATTGTGTTGTCAATTCACCTGTTATTTACTTATAACCTGTTTTGTAAACCAAGTGTTATGCGTGTAAAATTTATTGGCTGTGCGGCCGCCCTATTGATCATGACATTTTTTTTAACAGCATATAGTCCCGGTGCATCAAAAGTGACCATTAGCGGTAAAGTGCTGGATCACCAGACGGGGGAACCTATTGTAAATGTTTTGGTATACACCCGTGCCGGTGAAATAGAAGCGGTAACGGATAAAAGAGGATTTTTTAAAATAGAGACCTGGCAGGAGCTGCCTGTTGAATTGCAGGCTTTTCATCCTAAGTTCAATTCCTATAAAGTGCAATTGAAGCAGGCAGGGCAGGACCTGAAAATAAAATTACTGGCTAAATAAAACGCATTGAAATGATAAGGATCATCACCGCTTTACTCCTGATCATAGGAATAGTTGGAATTATAAATGCACAAAATAATGACCGTACATTGACGGGCATTGTAACCAGTAGCGAGGATGCTGCCCCGCTGGAAGGGGTGAGTGTATTTATTAAGGGAACCAACGCCAGTTCGGGTACACAGGCCGATGGTATTTATTATATTAAAGTAAAACCTTCCGATTCAGTGGTTGTTTTTCAGCTGGATGGCTATGAAAAGCAGGAGGTAAAAATAAGCGGCAATGCAGAGATCAATATCGGCTTAAAACGTCTTCCTCAAGTGTTTTTATATGATGATCAAAAATATAAAAACGTTCCGACAGATGTAATAAAGGCAAGCTTTCTCAGATAGTTTACAAACAATAAACCCCTCAGTTGAGGGGTTCGTTGTTTAATGAATGAATCACCTGCCGCCACCCGGGCAATAGGTTTTTAAGAAGTTGGTAAATAATTTAGATAAATGGGCCGAAGTGCCGGGCCCTTCATTAATGCTGTGTGAGCGGTTGGGGTAGCTCATCATCTGGAATTGTTTACCTTGTTTTATTAATTCGTTGATCAGTCTTTCTGCACCCTGGTAGTGTACATTATCATCGCCTGTGCCATGTACCAGTAATAAATTACCTTTTAAGTTCTTGGCATGCGTAATAGGAGAACCCTGTATAAAAGGTTCCCGGTTTTCCTGCGGCAGGCCCATATACCTTTCCTGGTAAATATTATCGTACAATAACTGGTCGGGTACCGAGGCAATGGCAATGCCTGTTTTATAGATATCGGGGTATTGGAATAACAGGTTTAAGGTAGTAGAGCCACCACCGCTCCAGCCATGTACTGCGATGCGTTCACTATCAACAAAAGGCCATTCCAGTATTTTTTTAGCAGCCATGGCCTGGTCGCGGATATTGATGATGCCAATATTCTGGTAAATAGCTTTACGCCAGGCAGCGCCTTTGGGCGAAGGGGTGCCACGGCCGTCCAGGCTTATCTGTATATAACCGTCGGCAGCCATATCACCGGCATATAAATATGTGCCTGCACTTCCGGCTGCGTCGTTTACAGTAGTAGAAGCAGGCTCGGCATATACATAAAATACAACCGGGTATTTTTTAGTATTGTCAAAATTCTTGGGTTTGATCATCCAACCATCCATGGTCACATTATCTGCGGTGGTCACCTGTATCATTTCCACATTGCCGCTAGGGGTCATATTCCTCGTGGTTTCCTTGATGGTCTTATGTCCCGGGAATGATACCCATTCGTTTACCCGCTGATTTTTATGATTGGAAAAATTATGCGTGGAGAATTTGCCATTGGGCGATAAGCTATAACTATGCGTACCTTCCTGGTCGGCAGGGGATAACAGCTCTAATTTGCCTTTACCATTGATGGCAGTACGGTACAGGTATTCCTGCGTGGCATTTTTGGGCGAAGCCATAAAATATACATAACCTTCTTTCTCGTTCACGGCTTTCAGGCTGATGATATCATAATCGCCATTGGTAATAAGGGTTTCTTTTTTACCATCGCTTTGTATACGGTACAGGTGGCGCCAGCCGTCTTTCTCTGATAATAATAAGAATTCCTTGCCATTATTGATCCATTTCCAGCCATTGCCATCCGTCGGGATCACATCGATCCAGGAGTTGTTTTTTTCGTGGTAAATACTGGTAACAGTTCCGGTTGCAGCATTACCCAGGAACAGGTTACTTTCATTCTGCTTACGGGTCAGTTGCTGCAGCATCACCGTATTACCATCGGTCATCCATTCCATAGCCGGTACATAGTGCTGGCGCGGATCACCGGGAATATTTAACCAGGTGGTACTATTGGGCTGATTTATATTCACAATACCAACTTTATAAGGTGAAGGAGCTTCTCCTACTTTTGGGTATTCCACCGGTATGGTGAATGAGTAAAGGGAATCGGTATTATTGATCATCAAAAAATTCCTGATCTGGCGGGCATCGATCTGCCAGTAAGCAATTTTCTTGCTGTCCGGGCTCCAGCGAAAGCCATCACGGCAACTGAATTCCTCTTCATAAACCCAGTCAAAAGTACCGTTGATCAGTCGGTCCGTACCATCGGTAGTTAAAGGTGTTATCACACCACTCGCAATATCCTCTACATAAATATTGTGTTTGCTTACATACGCTACCTTGGTATTATCGGGTGATATTTTTGCAAACATCAGAGAGGATGCAGGTTTGTCTTTTCCTAACTGGCGCAGGCTTTTGGTCTGCAGGTTTAATATCCAGTAATCACCGCGGGTATCCATACGCCATACCCGTTTTGTATTGGTGTAGATCAGTACCAGGTTACCATCATTACTGAAACTGAAATCCCTTACCGGTAACGGGCTGCTTGCTCCCTGCGGAGTGAGCAGTTCGGGTTTGATCAGTTCTGTTTTGGTAAAAGAAGGCAGGGCATAACTGACAATGGTTCCTCTTTCATTGGTGAAATAAGCGGTACCATCAGCATTCCACTTCATGCCGCGCTGGGCAAGCAGTATACCGGGAATACTGATAAAGAATAACACACAAAAATAAACTAGCTGTCGCATGATCGTTATATGGTTTGTTTAATATTTTATCGGGCAGGTTTTTCCGTTAATAAAACCGGCTTCACATAATACATAAAATCGATGGTCTCGATTTTTACCAGGGCGGCCTGGGCTGCGGATAAAGCGGTTGTTTTCCAGTTATCCGTTGGCAGCAGTTTCAGTGTAGCGCTTTTATCCGTAAGCGTAATGGGCAGGTTAAAACCTTTTACACAGTTTGTGTAACGGTAGGTAACCGATTTTTTATCGGGTGAAATATAAAACTCAAAAACAGGTATCTGTATCGTACGCAGGTACTGATCAAATACTTTATCGTAATTGAATTTTGCTTTTTGATTAATGTAGTTCTCCACTTGTTTGGTGGTAACGGTCTGGTGATAAAAATCCTTATTCAACCCCCTCAGTATATTACGGAACAACACATCATCATTTAACCCGTGACGGATACTGTGTAACATATTGCTGGGCTTGGGATACATATCGCCACTGCCCTGTGCATTTACATTATAAGCGGGGATCACTGTTTTGTCATTACGGATAGCGTTCCTTACACCACGGTTGTAAGCATTACCGGCATCTTTACCAAAATGATATTCCACAAACAGGGTTTCGCTGTAATTGGTAAAGCCTTCGTGTACCCACATATCCGCCAGGTCTTTCGTGGTAATATTATTACCAAACCATTCATGACCACTTTCGTGTATCACGATAAAATCCCATTTCATACCCCAGCCGGTACCACTGCCATCACGCCCACGGTAACCGGGTTTAAACCAGTTGCCATAGGAAACGGCACTCTGGTGTTCCATGCCCGTGTGTGAGGTCTCTATCAGCTGGTAACCGTCTTCATAAAAAGGGTAGGGGCCAAACCAGTATTCAAAGGCTTTCATGGTATTATGTACCTCGGTGGGTAAATAAGCTTTGCCTTTGGCCAGGTTATAATCCAGCACCCAATAGTTCAGGTCCAGTACACCTTTTTCGCCGTTGTATTTTTCTTTAAAACTTTCGTATTTGCCTATATAAGGAATAATGCAATAATTGTTGATAGGATTGGTAACTGCCCAGGTATAAGCAGCCGTACCATCCTGGTTGTTTTTATGTGATTGCAAACGGCCGTTGCCAATAGCTACCAGCGTATCGGGTACGATCATGGTTAACCTGGCACCTTTATCGGGCTCATCACTCTGGTGGTCCTTACAGGGAAACCAGATAGAAGCGCCCAGTCCCTGGCAGGCCACGGTCATCCAGGGGCGACCTAATGAATCCTTTGCCCAGATCCAGCCACCATCCCATGGTGCACGAACGGCTTCATGCACTTTGCCCTGGTAATAAATGGCTATATTATGCGTACTGTTCACGGCCTGGTCCGGCACTGTTACATGCCAGGCATTACCTTCCTTGATAAAGGATAAAGGCTTTTTACCGTTTAAAATAATACTGTCTATCGCCAGGGGCTCCTGCAGGTCAAGCTGCATGGTTTTACCGCGAGGTGCACTCACCACTTTATAGCTGATAATGTTTTTACCAATGATGGTTTTGCTGTTATAATCCGGTTTTACGGTTAAATCGTAATGTTGCACATCCCACCAGGTACGGGCAGGTAATAAACTGCCCCTTAAAGTATCGGCATGGGTAAATGTTTTATCCTTTTGTGCCATCACGCATGATGACAGCAACAGCAACGTAACACAAAGCGAAATAATTTTTGTAGCCATAAAATATATGTATATAAAACTGTTAGATCTTGTCAAATGTATCTTTTCTTCATCTCGTCAACCTGTCCTATTTTACCGGGTACTAACCAATAATTAACCGGTCCGTTTGTACATAAAGCTGTTTTTCGGTTCGTGAGACACGAACCGCGGCTTCGGGGTCGGCCTTTCTTAAAGCTGTTTTTATTATGTAACCAGCTGTAGTACTACTATCATCGTTCCTTGCGTCGCACACTTGTACGGCTGATTTGCTATTGGTCAAAGTTACGGTTCGTGTCTCACGAACCGCGGCTTGGTTGGCAACATTCATTACCAAATTTCCCAATCAACTAATTACCAAATTATCCTACCCCGTTTTCTGCGCATACTCTTTCTGGTATTGTCTTGGCGACATACCTGTTGTTTTTTTAAAAACCCGGTTAAAACTCACAATACTGCTGAAGCCCGCTTCAAAAGCCAGGGCAGCAATAGAGTCATAATTGCCGGCGACCAGTTTTTTAGAGGCCGCATTGATCCTGATCTCGTTTAAAAAAGTAATATAGGTTTTGCGGGTATGTTTTTTAAAATACCGGCAAAAAGCCTGTGGCGTTAAATGAGCAATGGAAGAAACTTTTTTAAGGTTAATATCCCCGGAATAATTATCCATGGTGTATTGGTATACATCATTCATCCTTAGTCCTTCCTGCTCTGTAAAATGGTGATCGGCACGGATGGTGGATAATACTTTAATATCACTGATCTCGGCAAGCTGTTGTAACAGTTCAATAAAACTGCTGATGCGGCCGGCCTGTTTACTGTCATGAACCTTTAACATAGCGGCTGCAATTTCGGCTTGTTTACCGGCAGGTACCTGCAGGCCGGTATGCATGGCCTGTACAAACTTACCGGCAGCATCCAGCTCGGGTAAGAGTAATAAATTTTTTAAAGGCCCCAGCGGGTTAAAAAAAATGGTCAGTGCGGTAACCGTTTTTTTATTTTTTTTCTCGAAATAAGACGGGTCGCTTTTAAATATGTGCGGCTGGTTGGAGCCGATAATATAAATATCGCCGGAATGAAAGGCCTGCATATAGTTACCGGCAATCAGGGTGCCGTTGCCGTCAATGATCCAGGTTAATTGTACTTCGTTATGACGGTGCAGGTAATTATAAAAATGCGGCATTACTTCATGCTGTGCCACCACGGTATTATCGCGGGAAACCGGTATGGTAAATTGTACTACTTTCATGTGTGCCGTCTGCAATTTATTTATTATTCTTTACTTTTTATTGCCGCCTGTACATTTATACTTAAACGTTTGCGTAAATGTTAAAAGCGCCGTTTCATTACCATATAAAAAAGCAGCGCTTAAAAAAGCACTGCTTACGATATATGCCATGAGAAAATGACTATGTTTATCCGGGAATATTTGTCACTAATAACGCTCCCTTTAACCCTTGCAGCAAAATTTTACAAAAAAATACCTGCTGTAAGTATTTCAAAGCTATACTTACAACAGGTATTTCTATGCCTGATAATTGATATTTATTGTACAGATATTAACTGTACTTATTTACCGTAGAACCGCCAGTTGGTAGTAAAGTTCTTTTTAAGCGGCTGGTTGGTTAAAATAGCCCGCAGCATTTCAATCGGAATATTATTTTCTCTCAGGATAGCATCATGGTACTGTTTGTAGGTCATCTTCTTAGTATCTACCAGTTCCTTCTTCAATGCATAAAACTGCAGGCCGCCGATCATATAAGCTATCTGGTACAGGGGGCCATAACCGCCTGTGAAGGAACGGCGTACTTCGCCTTCGGCATTGGCACGTTCATGCCCGACACGGTCCACCAGGAAGTCGATACACTGCTGCGGTGTCCACTTATTCAAATGATAATTAAGGGAGAATATGATACGGGCACAACGATGCATACGCCAGAACAGCATGCCAATGCGGTCTTCAGGCGAACGCGGAAAGTTAAGGTCCCATAATACCAGCTCCCAGTACAGTGCATTACCTTCAATCCAGAAAGGAGTTCTGAAATTGCGGTAGGTTTTGGAGCGGTTATTCATATACCCCTGCAAATGATGCCCGGCTATTAATTCATGATGCACCGTTGCCCTGGAGAAATGCGGGTTATTACCACGCATACTCATCAGTTTATCTTCGTACGACATGGTATTGGTAGGGTAGGATACAATGAGTGATTCACCTCCCAGGAAAAAAGGACTTACCAGCTGGCGTTCGGGACTCATCATATAAATACGCCAGCTTTCTTCGGCTAGTGGAGGTATGGTTAACAGGTCATGTTTCTTTAAAAAAGCAACAGATTGGTTGTACAGGTCCAGCATGGCTTCGGGTTGTTGTCCCGGTGCAACATAACTGTTCTTTACTTTTTCCTGGGCTGCTTTCCAATCAGTGCCAAAGCCCATTTCTTTGGATGCTTTTAATAATTCGGCATCACACCAGGCAAATTCTTTATTGGCAATTTCTACCAGGTCTTCAGGCGAATAGGGTATGAACTCCAGTTTCAGCTGGCGTATCAGTTCTTCCCTGCCGATGGGGTTACCAATAATACCGCTGCCATCATCTTTTTGCGAGCTGGTCTGTTTTCCTTTTTTAGAAAGGGCATCGACATATTTATTCAATTGTGCATCCAGTTCAGTATAGGTCTTGGGTACCCACCAGGTAAACATGGGGTCATAGCCATTATAAAAATCAAAATAGTTCTTTAAAATACCCTGTAATCCTTTTGCGGCAGCTGTGGCCATCTGTGCCTGGGGAAGGTCCATGTCCGGTTCTTTCTTCAGGCTTTCTATGGCTTTCTCCACATCCTTAATAATGCTGCTCATCTCTTTGGCCACTTCCTCACCCTTTACCGAAAGGCCACGTTTACGGGGCTTTTCCAGGTTGAATATCCTGTCAGAAAAACCAAGGTATTTACTAACCTGTTTGTATAATTGTGCTTCCTGGTTCAACTGGTACTGTTCGTCTTCCAGTTTACTTTTAAATAAAATATAATCAACCTTTCCGTTGATGCTGGTTTTATCAAAATCCGTTTTATCCAGTTCGCTTAAATAGGTATTGATCAAAGTCAGCAACCTTTCCCGGCGTTCGGGTGTATTGTAATTACCGCTGCCGCCACGGCCCCATTCACCGCTGCTGATGCCATAGAAACGGGTAATGCTGCCTTTATCGGCATTATAACGTACCATGATATCATGTATCTCACTGGTTTGTATATACAATTTATCGGTAGCTGTCTGTGCAAATAGCGAATAGCTAAAAAAGAAAAGCGCTAGCAGGATGCTATAGTTTTTTTTCATGCTGAAAGTTTTGAGGTAGACAAATATAAGGTATCGTTGTATGATATAAAAAGAGGCTGTCTTATCCGGGACAGCCTCTCTGATCATTCGATCGGTATAACCTGTTAGCGATAGTAAACTTCGCTCCAGCGTAATTGATTTTTTAATTCTGATAAACGGGTATTGTTATCTATCTGTACATACTCAATACCTGCCATGGCAGCAAAATCCTCAAACTGGTCGGCAGTAAGGTTTTGGCTGTAACCGGTATGGTGTGCCCCACCGGCGTATATCCACGCTGCCAGTGCATCATTCATATTAGGGTGTGGTTTCCATAATACCCTGGCCACCGGTAGTTTAGGCAGGTCTCTTTTGGGTGATACTGCTGTAACGGTATTAACCAGTAAACGGAAACGGTTACCCATATCTATTAATGAAGCATTCAGTGCGGCGCCGCCGGCAACATTAAATACCAGGCGTACGGGATCGGCTTTACCACCAATGCCTAAGGGGTGTATCTCGCAGGAAGGTTTATTATCGGCAATACTGGGACATATCTCCAGCATATGTGATCCTAATACCATCTCGTCATTGGGTTCAAAATGATAAGTATAATCTTCCATAAAGGAGTTACCACCCTGTAAGCCGGTTGCCATTACTTTCATGGCACGTACCAGCGCTGCAGTTTTCCAGTCGCCTTCGCCGGCAAAGCCATAGCCTTCATTCATTAAACGTTGTACAGCTATACCCGGTAATTGTTCCATACCATAAAGGTCTTCAAACGTATCGGAGAAACCTTTGTAATTACCATCCTGTAAAAAACGGCGCATCCCGATTTCAATACGGGCTGCTTCACGTAAAGAACTGTGTTGCTCACCACCTTTACGCAGCACATCCATTACTTTATAACTGTCATCATACTCCTGTACCAGTTTATCTATCTCGGCATCGGTGGTTTGTTTGATCACATTCACCAGGTCACCGATACCATGGGTATTGCAGGAAAAACCAAATTTCAATTCGGCTTCTACCTTGTCACCATCTGTAACTGCTACATAACGCATGTTGTCGCCAAAGCGTACAAAGCGTGCTGTTTGCCAGTCGTTCCATCCAGCTGCCACACGGGCCCATTTGGCAATCTGTAAAATAACGTTCGGGTCCTGCCAGTGACCAACCACTACTTTTCTTTCCAGGCGCATACGTGATACCATAAAACCAAACTCGCGGTCGCCATGGGCCGACTGGTTCAGGTTCATGAAATCCATATCAATATCGCTCCAGGGAATATCGCGGTTAAACTGTGTATGTAAATGTAACAGGGGTTTCTGTAATTTCTTTAAACCGTTGATCCACATTTTAGCTGGTGAAAAAGTATGCATCCAGGTAATGATGCCGATACAGTTTTTGCTGTTATTGGCTTCTGCACAAAGTGCCGTTATCTCTTCTGTTGATTTGGCAATGGGCTTAAAAATAATATTGATGGGCATATTTTCTGCCTCATGTAAAGCCTTTGTAATTACCTGTGAGTTTTGTGCTACCTGCTTCAGGGTCTCTTCGCCGTATAAATTCTGACTACCGGTGATGAACCAAAGTTCCAGTTCGTTAAAATGTTTTTGCATTATTTTCTGTTTATATAGGAGTAATGTTCCCTTTTATTTTATGATATCAAATTTGTAAATGGTGGTTTGTTTGTAGGTTTCACCCGGCTGTAAAATAGTAGTGGGAAAGTTGGGCTGGTTAGGACTATCCGGGAAATGTTGTGTCTCCAGGCATAGTCCCGCATGTTTTACATATTGGGTACCGCCACGGGTATTGGTCAGTGTACCATCTAAAAAGTTACCAGAATAAAATTGTATGCCCGGTTCAGTGGTCCATACTTCCATTTTACGGCCACTTACACTATCCGATAATTCAGCAACTCTTTCCAGGTTATTGCCTTTTTTATTCAATACCCAGTTATGGTCATAACCGCCTGTTACCTGGGCAATATCACGTCCAATTAATTTGGCGCTGGTAAAGTCCATGGCATTTCCTTTCACGGGTGTAAGCTCACCAGTGGGTATCAGTTTATCGTTTACTGCGGTATAGCTGTCGGCATTGATCCATAAATGATGGTTCAATATGGTAGCATCCCTGCCCGCTGATAAATTGAAATAAGCATGGTTGGTCAGGTTTACCGGGGTGGCTTTATCCGTAGTAGCTGTGTAATCTATCTTCAGTTCATTATTGCCGGTAAGGGTATAAACCACCTGTATGTTCAGGTTGCCGGGATAGCCCTCTTCACCGTCCTTGCTCAGGTAGGTTAATAAAAGGCTGCTGTCGCCGGGTTGTTTAGTGGCAGTCCAGACTACCTTGTCGTACCCTTTATTACCACCGTGCAACGTATTGCCATTGTCGTTGGAAGCCAGCTGGTAGTTTTGACCGTTCAGGGTAAATTTAGCATTGGCAATACGGTTGCCAAAACGCCCGATGAGGGCGCCAAAAAAGGGATTACCTTTTTGGGTAAAGCCGCTCAGGGAATCAAAGCCTAACACTACGTTACCATTCTTACCTTCCTTATCCGGCGTTAAAATATCGGTAACGGTGCCACCATAGTTAATAATACTTACCTGCATATTATGGGCATTGGTAAGCGTGTAACGTGTTATGGTATCCTTGCCCAGAATACCATAAAAACTTTCAGTAACCGGTTTATGCGCCTGCTTTTCCCCGGTATCGCCGGTGGCAGGTTGTTCGGTTGTGTTGTTGTTACAGGCACTGAATAGTACGGCAGCTACCAGCGCTAAAGAGGTGATTTTTTTTATCATGTACAATCGTTTTTATTGAATTAATTTTTATTTGTTAGTCAGCTGTATTACTACTTTCATCGTTCCTTGCGTCGCACACTTCAACTTCATCAATGCTAATCGGCATTATAAAAATGCAAAGTGTATATAATTTTATGACTGACCATAATACGAATCCGGCCCGTGTTTACGCTCAAAATGTTTTTTGATCAGGGAGTCTTTTAAACGTGGAGCACCGGGGTTTATCTGTTGTGTTAACAACGCCATTTGTGCAATGCTTTCCAGCACGGCACTATTGTACACCGCTTTTGCAGCAGTTTTGCCCCAGGTAAAAGGCGCATGATTGCCTACTAAGATCATCTCCACCTCTTTATAATCCATTTTTTTATGATTGAGGCAATTGATGATCTGGTAACCGGTTTCATGCTCATAATTGCCCTTGATCATTTCATCATCCATAGGTGGGGCACAGGGAATGTCTACGGTATTATGATCTGCATGAGTGGTACCAAAAATAGGAATATCCAGCTGCGATTGCGCCCAGGCTGTGGCATAGGTAGAGTGGGTATGACAAACACCGCCGATACTGTCCCATTCTTTATATAATACGGCATGGGTCTTTGTATCGGAGGAGGGGCGAAGTGTTCCTTCCACCACCTTGCTGTCCAGGTCAACGATCACCATTTTACCGGGCGTAAGTTCGTTGTAAGGCACGCCGCTGGGTTTAATGGCAAACACACCCAGGCTCCTGTCCAGTGCGCTTACGTTGCCAAAAGTGTACAATACCAAACCCAGTACAGGTAATTGCATATTGGCTTCATAAGCCTCCTGTTGTATATGACTATATTTTCCCATGTTCAATAAAATTTCCTGCTTGTTTATATTGTTCGTAACGTTTGGCGTACACTGCAGCAGTGCTTTCATCGGGGTAATAGGTTTTATCAAAACCTTGTCCCATCTGTGTCATAGCCTCTTCCACTTTTGTGTATACACCGGCTACGGTGGCGGCAAACATAGCAGCCCCGGCAGCACAGGTTTGTTCGCTTTTATGTATGCGTAAAGGCATGCCGATAATATTGGTCATGGTCTGCATGATATAAGGGGCTTTCTGTGCCACACCGCCCATACCAATTAATCCTTTTACCGGAACTCCCTGTTCTATAAAACGGTCTGTAATAGCTTTGGCGCCAAAGCAGGTGGCTTCCACCAGGGCTTTAAAAATACGGGGCGCATCCGTTGCTAAGTTAATGCCTTGTATACTGCCTTTCAATAACTGGTTGGCATCGGGTGTGCGGCGGCCGTTTAACCAGTCAACAGCCAGCTCATCATTTTCCTGTAAGGGTAATTGTTCCGCTGCTGCGGAAAGTCTGGCAATAATAGTATCACTTACCTGTTGTTGTATCGTTTCATCTTCAATCAAACTTAAAGGCCAGGTAAGTATATTCTTAAACCAGGCATATACATCACCAAAAGCCGATTGCCCGGCTTCCAGGCCGATCATACCGGGAATGATGGAGCCATTCACCTGGCCGCAGATACCTTTTACCAGGGTATCCTGCATGGCATCAACAGGCGCTACCAGCATATCACAGGTTGAAGTCCCCATTACTTTACTCAGGTAATAGGGCTCTATCTGTCCGCCTACGGCACCCATATGGCAATCAAAAGCGCCAATGCCGATTACAACGGTATTGGGAATACCTAAGCGTGTGGCCCATTCTTCCGAAATAGTGCCGGCAGCTTCGGCAGCAGTATAAGTGTGCTCAAAATTCTTTTGTGCATGGCCTGCCAGTAAAGGGTCCAGCGAGGTAAAGAAATCTTCCGGGGGCAGTCCACCAAACTCCTCCGCCCATAGGGCTTTGTGACCGGCACTGCAGATACCTCTTTTCAATTGGGTGAAATCGGTACCGCCGGTTAATAAGAAAGGTATCCAGTCGCAATGTTCTACAAAAGAATGGACATGCGTACGCAGGGTTTCGTTTGTACGTAACAGGTGTAATAGTTTAGCCCAGTACCATTCACTACTATAAATGCCGCCGACAAATTGCAGGTAATCAGTATCAAATTTTTGTGCATGGCTGTTGATCTCGGCCGCTTCTTTTGTTGCCGTATGGTCTTTCCATAATACAAACATGGCATCCGGCTCGTTTTCAAATTCGGGTAACAATGCCAGCGGTGTGCCGGCTTTATTTACTGCTACGGGTGTGGAGCCGGTGGTATCAATGGATATGCCCACTACCTGGCTGGCAACCGATCCACCTGCTTTTTGTAAACAGTCTTTAATGGTGTGTTCCAACCCCTCCACATAGTCTAATGGGTGTTGCCTGAAGCGGTGTGCCGCAGCATTACAATACAATCCTTTTTTCCAGCGGGGATAATGAAACACAGAAGTGGCAAGCTCTTCACCGTTATGAGTATTCACCAATACTGCTCTTACGGAGTCAGTACCATAATCAATTCCAAAAACAAATTTTTGCATCATGACAAGATAATTAGTGTAAATTTAACACTTATTAATTCGAATAAAAAAATATAAGCTTACATGGTCTTAAATGATACCGGTACGGGTATCATGGTTAAAAAGGCCTGGAAATTATTTTTATAACTTTTCTTATTTAGTTTATAGTAATAAGCTCCTTTCTTGGAGCTGGTTTTTTCTTTATCGTTTTGTTTTACCAATAAATTGGTTGACAGTACTTTCCGGTTGAAATTACGTTTATCCAGGCTGGTATTGTATAAGGATTCATACAGGCCATGTAATTGCGGGATGGTGAATTTGGTAGGTAACAGTTCAAACAAAATAGGATGCAGGGCCGCTTTATAACGTAGCTTTTCCAGTGCCATGGTGATCATATCCTCATGATCAAAGATCAGTTCGGGTAATTCGTTCAATGCAAACCACTCGGCATGATACGCTTCTGTAATTTGTTTTTCGTACTGCTGTATATCTATTAAAGCAAAATAAGCCGTGGATAAGGTTCTTTCGTAGGGGTCACGGTTGGGATCGCCAAAAGTATGCAATTGTTCCAGGTATACGCCGTGTAAGCCGGTTAATGATGATAATACCCGGTTGGCGGCCTGGTCCGGGCCCTCGGTTGGCTGGATAAAGCCGCCCATCAGGCTCCATTTACCCTCTTCAGGTTTAAAGCCACGTTGAATAAGCAGCACTTTCAATGTTTGCTCGTAAAAGCCGAAGATGATACAATCAACAGCAGCCAGTAATTTTTTTTGGTTCTTGTAAGATGTCATTCCCGCAGAATTGTTTCAAATCTAAGTAAACTACCCATATAGTTACGCATTAATCACCACAAAATATTCACGCAATCGTTGTAATACCGCCTCCTGCTAAAATAATACCGGTAATCGCTAAAATTATGTCATACCGGCAAATACCGGTTGCGGGTACTATCTCAGCGTTTCCATTCCCCGCTCTTGGGGTGTTCATTGCGGCAACCCATACAGATAAAGTGTTGTTTAGACAATTATTTTAAGTTAAAAAATGACCATCATGAACTAATTATAGTCATATTTTAACCTGTTTTGCTATTAAATGA
Source organism: Terrimonas rubra (assembly GCF_042686025.1). Classification (NCBI taxonomy): domain Bacteria; kingdom Pseudomonadati; phylum Bacteroidota; class Chitinophagia; order Chitinophagales; family Chitinophagaceae; genus Terrimonas; species Terrimonas rubra. The sequence goes on along the minus strand of NZ_JBHUOZ010000003.1, from coordinate 2,390,401 downwards.
TTGTTAAGTGATAAAATAATGTAGTTTACGGGTACAACAACAGCTATAGAAAATGAAACCTCTCCAATTTACCGTTCCGGTTACTGCCGAAAAAACCATCATGGTCCAGGAAGACAAAGTGCCTCATTTTTACCCGCATTTGCACAAACATAAAGAGGCGCAACTGGTATGGATAGTAAAGGGTCAGGGCACACTGATAGCCGATAATACCATGCATTTATTTGAGCCGGGTGACATTTTTTTAATAGCACCCAACCAGGCACATGTATTTAAAGGAAGTGAGTCAGATATGGCGGTAGCTACACATGATACCATACATACCATCTCTGTTTTCTATGATCCCAATGGTAACTTAAGTAAGTTACTGGAATTGCCTGAGCTGGTACAGTTGAACGGTTTTTTAAAGGAATATAAAGGCGGGTTTAAGCTGGATCCGGCCTATTTCCGCCTGGTATCACAAAAAATAAAGTTGTTGAAAGAGGCCAGTCATATGGACCAGTTATTTCATTTTTTATCCCTGCTGCGGATATTCTGTAAAATGAATCCCAGGCCTCAGTCATTATCATCCGTACCTACCTATGAAAAAACGGGCGAGCGGGAAGGTGTGCGGATGGAGCATATTTATAACTATATCATGCTGCATTATCACCGTGATGTAACCCTGGAAGAAGTGGCAGCAGAAGCCCATATGACCTCGCAGGCATTTTGCCGTTATTTTAAAAAACATACCGGTGTAACTTTTGTTACCTTCTTAAACCAGATGCGTATCAGCGAAGCCTGTAAGCAACTTACGGTTGGTAAATACAATAGTATATCTTCTGTAGCCTATAACAGCGGTTTTAACAGTATTACCAATTTTAACCGTGTATTCAAATCCATTGCCGGCACTTCCCCCAAAGAATATCTGGATAAGTACAAAAAAAACCTTGCTTAGGCTATTTTCATTAATTTACCGGTTAATATTTGCACATTGTTTACTAATAAACAGGCGTTGTATAAATTATCGCTGAGCGATATTTGCCTGTAAGCCGATGCCCCTGTTCATACAAACTGATAAAGGCAAAGGAGTAATATTTTGACTAATTAAACTACAAATCATCATGAGTAAAACAGCGTTATGGCACGGTGTGTACCCGGCATTATTAACACCATTCAAAGCCAACGGGGACATAGATTATGACATGTTTCAAAAAAACCTGAACGCGCAGGTAGAAGCGGGTGTATCGGGTGTTATCCTGGCCGGTACCCTGGGTGAGGCCAGCACTTTAACCGCACAGGAAAAATTTGACTTATTGGTTTTTGCTAAAAAGAATGTACCTGCACATATACCCGTTTTACTGAATATTGCTGAACAGGCCACTGCTGTTGCTGTAGAGATCGCCAAAAAAGCGGAGAGTATTGGTGCAGATGGTTTGATGTTATTACCGCCTATGCGTTACAAGGCTTCTGATAAGGAAGTGGTGACTTATTTCCAGGCTGTAGCTTCAGCTTCTTCTTTACCTATATTAATATACAATAACCCGGTTGATTACGCCATTCATGTTACGTTGGATATGTTTGCCGAGCTGGAAGCTTACCCAACTATCCAGGCGGTAAAAGAATCTACCCGTGACCTGACCAATATTACCCGTATGATCAACCGTTTTGGCGACAGGTTTAAAATACTGGGTGGTGTTGATACCATTTCACTGGAGTCGCAGTTAATGGGCGCCAGCGGTTCGGTTGCCGGATTGGTTGATGCTTTCCCTAGAGAAACTGTAGCCATTTTTAATTTGGCCAAAGCCGGTTACCTGGAAGAAGCGTTAAAAATTTACCGCTGGTTCATGCCTTTGCTGGAATTGGATATTCATCCGAAACTAGTTCAGTATATTAAGCTGGCGGCGGTAGCGGAAGGTATCGGCAATGAACATGTAAGGGCTCCGCGTTTACCACTAGAGGGTGAAGAAAGAGCACGCATTCAAAAGATCATCGACACGGCTATTGCATCAAGGCCTGAACTACCTGATTATTTAGCTTTAGAAACTATTTCAAAAGAAGCGGTACTGGCCTGATATCCGTAACCTGTACCATGGATAAAAGCAGCGAAGACTTATTTTTTATAACGCCTGCTTTTACCACATAATTTTATAATAAGCATGAGTTTGAATACTACTATTACAGAGATAGATAACCTCCTGGAAAAAGCCCAGGAGGCTTTTTTTATTTTTAAAAATTTCACAGTAAAACAAAGAGCGGCTTTCATGCACCAGGTGGCTGATGCGATTGAAGCGCTGGATGATGAATTAATTACAACGGCACAGGCCGAAACCAATTTACCTGTTGCCAGGCTGCAGGGTGAAAAAGGCCGCACTGTTTTTCAATGGCGCAGTTATGCCGATGCCTTGCAAAGCGGTGTAGTATTGCCTGTTCGTATTGATACGGCTTTGCCTGACAGGCAGCCTGCTCCAAGACCATCTATCCGCAAAACATACACGCCGTTGGGGCCTGTAGTTGTTTTTTGTGCCAGTAACTTCCCCTTTGCTTTTTCCACCGCCGGCGGTGATACGGCTTCAGCTATAGCAGCCGGCTGCCCGGTAATTGTAAAAGCACATTCTGCCCATCCCAAAACATCGGGCATTATGGCGGCGGCTATTAACGGGGTTATACAAAAAGCAGGTTTGCCCGAAGGTTTATTCGGACATGTGTACAGCAACTCATTTGAGAATGGTACTTACCTGGTATCACACCCGGTAGTAAAGGCAGTTGGTTTTACCGGCTCACATGGTGGCGGCAAGGCCTTGTTTGACCTGGCCAATAAAAGAGCCGAACCTATACCCGTATTTGCGGAAATGGGCAGTGTGAACCCCGTGTTTTTATTAGCGCAAAAACTGAATAATGCAGCGGAGGAAGTAGCTAAACAATATGCGGCTTCCTTAACATTGGGTGTGGGACAGTTCTGTACCAATCCCGGTATTTTTGTAGCGCCGGAATCGCCTGCTTTGGCTACTTTTATTAATACCCTGGCACAGCAGATCAGTGCAACACCCGCAGCGCCCATGTTACATAAGGGTATTGCAGCTGCTTACCATACCAACAAAACAAATGTATTACAACAGCCGGCGGTTGAAGTAATAGCACAGGCTACCGAAGGCGCCGAAGGCTTTGGTAATGCGGCCATCGCTATTACCACGGCAGCAGATTTTATTGCCAATAAAAAACTATCGCAGGAAGTGTTCGGTCCCTTTGGTCTGTTGGTTACCTATAAAACACAGGAAGAGGCAGCAGCGATAGCCAAAGCCCTGGAAGGACAACTGACCATTTCCATTTGGGGTGAAACAGAAGAGTTAGCAGATAATAAAACGCTGATCAATATTGTTGAATCGAAATGCGGCCGTTTATTATTTAATAATTTTCCTACCGGTGTGGAAGTATGTTATGCTATGACGCATAGCGGCCCTTATCCATCCTGCAGCGACAGCCGTTTTACAGCGGTGGGTCCTGATGCCATTAAACGTTTTGCCCGCCCGGTGAGTTACCAGAACTGGCCCGATGCTTTATTGCCGGATGAGTTGAAAGATGAGAATGTATTGGGTGTATGGCGTACGGTTAACGGTGAATTGAGTAAGGAGAATGTTTAATTTGATAATTTGGTGATTTGGAAATTTGCTAATGATAAACCCGGATAAAACAGGGAATATTGTAAAATGGTGAATAGAATTGTTGCCGCACAAGTGAGTGACACAACGGAAGCACCATCAGGGGAGGGACGATGGTAATAAAACAAATTTTAGTTTACCAGCTGCATAGCCCTGATTGAACTGTTGTTGCGACGCTCCGTTCAACAGTAGTAATGCTATTCATCATTTATAATTCGTAATTCATAACTCATAATTCAACATTCATAATTCATAAGAATAAATGAAAAAAACTTTCTCCTGTATTGACGCGCATACCTGCGGTAACCCGGTGAGGGTGGTAGCCGGAGGCGGTCCTTTATTGCGTGGAAATAGTATGATGGAACGCCGCCTGCATTTTTTAGCAGCGTATGACTGGATACGCAAAGGCCTGATGTTTGAACCCCGTGGACATGATATGATGAGTGGAAGTATCTTATATCCACCCATTGATGAAGCCAACGATATTGGGGTACTATATATTGAAACCAGTGGTTGCTTACCCATGTGTGGGCATGGTACTATCGGTACCGTAACCATTGCCATTGAAGAAGGGCTGGTGATACCCAAAGTGCCTGGCAAGTTAAGGCTGGAAACCCCGGCAGGACTGGTGTTGATCGATTATGTACAGGAAGGCAAGAAAGTAAAATCGGTAAAACTGACCAATGTAAAATCATTTTTACATTCAGAGAACTTAACCATTGAAAGTCCCGATTTAGGCACACTCACTTTAGATGTGGCCTATGGCGGAAATTTTTATGCCATCATTGATCCGCAGGAAAACTTTAAAGGTATTGAGCATTATACCGCCGATCAGCTGATCAGCTGGAGCCGGGTGATCCGTAAACGGATGAATGAAAAATACACGTTCATACACCCGCAGGATGCCAATATTAACGGGCTTAGTCATATACAATGGACAGGCGCCGTTATCAATGATAATGCCACGGCCCGTAATGCTGTGTTTTATGGCGATAAAGCCATTGATCGCTCGCCCTGCGGCACCGGTACATCGGCCCGTATGGCCCAATGGCATGCAAAAGGAAAACTGAAGAAAGGCGATCAGTTCATACACGAAAGTATCATCGGCTCGCAATTCGTAGGTACGATTGAAGAAGAAGTACCTAATGCCTTTGGCGATGGTAAACCGGCTATTGTTCCCGGTATTGAAGGCTGGGCAATGGTTACAGGTTATAATACAATTATTATTGATGATGATGACCCTTATGCACACGGGTTCCAGGTGATATAAACTTTACACACAAAAAATGAAACAGGATAAAGGTTCGGTACTGGTAATTGGCGGCGGTATTGTAGGTTTAAGCAGCGCTTTTTATTTAAGCAAGGCCGGCTGGCAGGTTACCGTTTTGGATAAAGAAGATTTTACAGACAGTTGCTCCTATGGTAATGCGGGCATGATCGTGCCCAGCCATTTTACACCATTGGCAGCACCGGGCATTGTAGCACAGGGCATTAAATGGATGTTTGACAGCAAGAGCCCCTTTTATGTAAAACCATCTTTAAGCTGGTCGATGATCTCATGGGGTATTAAATTCTTACGCCATGCCAATGAAAAGCATGTTACCCGTTCGGCTCCTTTTATCCGTGACCTGAATTTATACAGCCGGTCATTATACGACGAATTACAGGCTGAACTGGCAGCAGATATTGACCTGCACCACAAGGGTATTTTAATGTTGTACAAAAATACCAAAACACAGGACGAAGAAATAGAACTGTCTCATACTGCCCAAAAAATGGGCCTGGATATTGAAGTGCTGGATAAAACCCAGGTACAGGCTTTGGAGCCCGATGTACAGCTCGATGTATTAGGTGCCGTGCATTACCGTTGTGATAGTCATTTATACCCACAGGCATTAATGCAATCGCTGCTGGCGAAATTACAGGCAATGGGTGTTACCCTGGTTAAACATGCGGGTGTAACCGATATTACGGTAAGCAACGGAAAAATTACTGAAGTAATTGGTGGTGGTAATAGTTATAAAGCAGATAAAATAGTAATGGCCAGTGGCGCATGGTTAGGCACACTGGCTAAAAAAGCCGGCTTAAACGTACCCATCATGCCCGGTAAAGGGTATTCTTTTTTAACCGATGCTTTCCAGGGTAAGGTACAACACCCGGCTTTACTATTAGAAGCCCGGGTAGCCCTGACACCCATGGGTGGTAAAGTGCGTATTGGTGGTACAATGGAACTGGCGCCTATTAATCATGTGATCAACCGTAACCGTTTGGAGGGTATTGTGGCATCGGTACCTAAATACTATCCTGAATATACATTGCCGGTGCCTGCTGAAAGTGATACCTGGCATGGGTTCCGTCCCTGCTCACCGGATGGCCTGCCTTACCTGGGCGCTTCTTCAAAGGTCAATAACCTGGTCATTGCCGGTGGTTTGGGAATGATGGGCTTAAGCCTTGGCCCGGCAGTAGGCAGGGTGGTGGCCAATATTATTGAAGAGCGACCATCCAAAGTGAAAGTAGATATTTTTAACCCCGAACGATTTAATTAGCCTGCCCCCTGTTATGTTAGTAATACCGGATGATAAAGTAATAGCTGCATTAAACTATGCGGACCTGATCGATGCATTGGAAAAAATGTTCTGTTCCGATTATGAACTGCCGGTACGGCATCATCATTTTTATACGATAAAGGAACAACAGGAAAATGCGCTGATCCTGATGCCGGTATGGAACAAAACTTATTTAGGGGTGAAACAGGTAATTGTGGCCCCCAACAATCATACACGTAATATTCCTGCTATACATGCTGCTTATACTTTATGGGATGCGGTTACCGGTGAGCAGCTGGCTATGATGAACGCAGCCCAGCTAACTTCACGCCGTACAGCCTGTACATCGGCATTGGCGGCAAAATACCTGGCACCCGCAGATGCCAGGCGTTTACTGGTAGTAGGTGGTGGTAAAGTAGCTAAACACCTGGTGCAGGCACATAGTGCGGTGCGGAACTATGAAAGCATTGAAGTGTGGATGCGCAACCCGGATAAACTAAAGGCATTTATTACCGAACTGGAAAAGGAAGGTATTCGTGTTACTGCTATTGAAAATTTAGAGGAAGCTGCACGTAAAGCCGATGTTATTTCTACTGCTACCTTATCTCCAACACCCGTAATAAAAGGGGAATGGCTGAAACCCGGTACCCACCTGGACCTGATAGGCTCCCATAAACCTGATACCCGGGAAACCGACGATACAGCCATTACACGCAGTCATATTTTTGTAGACACCCGTGAAGGCGCTTTGCATGAAACAGGTGACCTGGCCATACCGATTAAAACAGGAGTATTCGATCCTGCGGATGTAAAAGCCGATATCCGGGAACTATGCCTGCAACAACATCCCGGCCGTACAAGTGCCGGTGAAATTACCATCTTTAAATCCGCCGGCCTGGCGGTAGAAGACCTGGCAGCCGCTTTATTGGTATACAACAGTTATACCGGCGCCTGAGCAGTTACCATTTTACAAGTTTAAATGAGGCTATTACCGGTTAATATGTGCTTAGTGCTATGCTGGTGCATTGGGTATATTTGGCAACAAGCTTTGCCATATATCTATTTCAAACAGAAAATATATAACTGATGCGTCATTCTTTTAAGCTGCTAAAACTTTCTATGTCACTTTTTTTTGCTTCCCCGGCCCTTGTCAATGCACAGGTGCCTTCGGTATTATATGAACAGGCTACTGAAACATCCGGCAATGTGATCCAGTATTTACAGGATGTACGGGCCATTGATTATTTCTATGGCGCCATGTCATCCGGCGGCCGCTGGGGCGGTTCTTCGGTTCACAGCCCGGAGCAGATTACCCGCCTGATGAAACTGAACAATGATCACCTGGCTATTTTAAAAAAGCTGGACTTTGATAAAATGAGTATTTATGGCAAGGCCGATTATATTTTATTGCGCCAGAAAATTGAGAATAACCAGGTATTGCTGGTGAATGAACAAAAGCAACAAAAGGCTGCCTGGTTGTATGTACCATTCGCCGATTCTATTTATGCCTTTGAACAAAAAAGAAGAAGGGGGACAGCTGTTGATGGCGAAATGATCGCTAATATGCTGCATAAGATGCTGGCCGTAGTTAAAAAAGCAAAAACAACAGTAGAGGCCGGTAATAAAATACCCGAACAACAGGCACAATATGCCGCCGACCTGGTAGATGATATTAAAAACCGGTTGAAAAGCGCTTATGATTTTTATAACGGGTACGACCCTATGTTCACCTGGTGGGTCCCCAAACCTTATGAGGCCTTATCTTCTTTGTTAGGAGAATATGCAAAATCTATCCGTTCAAAATCAGATAAAAAAATATTTAACGATGGCAGTAATATAGGCGGTAATCCTATTGGTAAGGACGAGATCAACCGCCAGTTAAAAAGCGAGATGATCGCTTATACCGCGGATGAGCTATTACGTTTAGCCGACCAGGAGATGGAATGGTGCCGTAAGGAATTACTAAAAGCCTCCCGTGAAATGGGCTTTGGTGATGACTGGCGTGCGGCACAGGAGAAAGTAAAGAACTCCTATGTACCGGCTGGTAAACAACCCGAGTTAATTATCAAGCTGAACGATGATGCCATACAATTCATTAACCAGAAAAAATTAATGAACCTGCCGCCACTGGCGGAAGAGACCTGGGGCATGATCATGATGAGCCCTGAAAGACAATTGGTAAACCCTTTCTTTACCGGCGGCCGTGAGATCAGTATTTCTTATCCTACCAATACCATGTCGCATGAAGATAAACTGATGAGTATGCGGGGAAACAATCCTTATTTTTCAAGAGGTACGGTGCAGCACGAACTGGTGCCCGGGCATCATTTACAATTTTATATGAACAGCCGGTATAAGACATATCGCCAGTCGGCTTTTAATACGCCGTTCACTACCGAGGGCTGGACTTTATACTGGGAGTTATTATTATACCGTGAAGGTTTTGCCAAAACACCGGAAGAGCGTATTGGTATGCTGTTCTGGCGTATGCACCGTTGTGCCCGCATCACTTTCTCTCTTAAATTTCATTTAGGTGAATGGACCCCACAGCAATGCGTGGATTACCTGGTGAACGAAGTGGGGCATGAATATGCCAACGCTCATGGCGAAGTAAAACGTTCTTTTGAAGCTAACTACGGTCCGCTGTATCAACTGGCCTACCTGGTGGGCGGCCTGCAGTTATTCAGCATTCATAAGGAATTAGTGGATAGCGGTAAAATGAGTAATATCCAGTTTCACGATGCAGTGATAAAGGAAAATCATTTACCCATGGAGATGTTAAGGGCTACTTTATTAAACCAGAAACTAGATCGTAACTACGAAACCCGCTGGAAGTTTTACGAGTTTAAATAGTGCGTTTTTTTGTTTACCGGCTGCAGTACAACTGGCATCGGCTGTTGCGTCGCACATTGGTGCTGTAGTAATACTGATGGGCAATATGGACTACTCCGGATTTTATCGGGATAGTTTATAAATGTTTAACCGGGTGACGAATGCCTTCATTACCAAATTTCCAAATCATCAAATTTCCCAATTATTCTATGCAAGAAGAGAAAACAGGTTTTAAGCCCTCTCTACGTTTAATAGATGCGACCATGCTGGTGGCCGGTAGTATGATCGGCTCGGGTATATTTATAGTGAGTGCCGACATAGCCCGCAATGTAGGCGGGGCAGGCTGGTTATTATTGATATGGCTGATCACGGGATTTATGACCCTTACGGTCGCTTTAAGCTATGGCGAATTAAGTGGTATGTTTCCCAAGGCCGGTGGACAGTATGTTTACTTAAAAGAAGCTTATAATCCTTTGGTAGGTTTTGTATTTGGCTGGACTTTCTTCACCGTAATACAAACAGCCACCATTGCGGCAGTAGGGGTAGCGTTTGCCAAATTTACCGCTTACCTTATACCTGCCTGGGATGAAGATGTGGTGGCATTAACCCTGGGTAGCTTCACCATATCTTCCGCCCAGCTGGTATCCATTGTTGTGATTGTGGTGCTGACAATTATTAACACAAGAGGGGTAAGCAGTGGTAAAATAGTACAGACAACCATCACATTGGCCAAACTAATCAGTTTACTGGCCTTGATCGTATTTGGCTTGTTTGCTTTAAAAAGCGATGTATGGGCCGCTAACTGGCATGCGGATAATGTGTGGAACCTGTTCCGCTTAAATGCGGATGGCACCACCGCTAACTATACCATGTTTGCTGCGCTGGGTGCTGTGGCGGCAGGTATGGTAGGCGCTATTTTCAGCAGCGACTCCTGGCATAGCTCCACATCAGTGGCCGGTGAAATTAAAAACCCGCAACGTAATGTGGCTTTAAGCCTGGCTTTGGGTACCATACTGGTAACGGTAGTGTATTTGCTGGCCAATATCATGTATACCGGTGTACTGACCATGGAACAGATGGCATCGGCCGAGAAAGACAGGGTGGCAATTGTTGCTGCACAGGTGATTTTTGGCCCGGTAGGCATTACCATTATTGCAGTAATGATCATGGTATCAACCTTTGGTTGTAATAATGGCCTGATCATGGCCGGCGCCAGGGTGTATTACTCCATGGCTAAGGATGGTATGTTCTTTAAAAAAGTGGGAACACTCAACAAAAAATCAGTACCAGGTGTGGCCTTATGGTTACAATGTGTTATTGCCGCTTTATGGAGTTTAAGCGGTAAATATGGCGACCTGCTGGATATGATCTCCATAGTAGTGGTTATATTTTATGTACTGGCCATCATCGGCATCTTCCGGTTACGTAAAACCCGTCCGGATATTGAAAGACCGTACAAAGCTTTTGGTTATCCTGTATTGCCTTTCTTATACATTATCATGGGCATTAGCTTTTGTGTATTGATGGTGATATATAAGCCAAGTTATACCTGGCCGGGCATTATCATAGCAGCCCTGGGTATTCCGGTATACTACCTTATTAAAAAGAAACCTGCCGCTCTGGTGCATAGGGGTGGGGCATAAATGAATATTATGAAAAATATACTAGCTGTATTATTCATGCTTATAATAGCAGGCCAGCTGCAAGCACAAAAAGATACCGTTCGTTTTACGGTTGATACCAAACTGGCAGCAGCACATACAATCGGGATAACAATGAGCGTACCGGTAAACAATAAGGCTATTGTTGATCTTAAATTACCGGTATGGTCACCGGGGTATTACCAGGTGATGAACTATGGTAAATCGATCCAGGATTTTTCCGTTAAAGACCAGGGTGGGAAAGTATTGACCTGGCAACAGATCGGTAATGATACCTGGCGTATCGCTGCCAAAGGCACTAAATCATTAACGGTTGTCTATACTGTTAAAACAGAGCGGGCTTTTGTGGCTACCAGTTATATTGATAAAGAAAGGGCTTTTATAAAACCTACCGCTAGTTTTTTACATGTGGATGGGGCTTTACAATTACCGGCTGTTATTGATATTCCATTACAAAACGGGTGGACAAGAATAGCAACCGGCCTGGATTCCACAGGCAAAACTACTTACCGTGCCAGGGACTTTGATATCCTGTATGATTGTCCCATTTTAATTGGTGACCTGCAGGAGCTGCCTGCTTTTAAAGTAAAGGGCAAGCCACACCGGTTCATCGGTTATAAAATGGGCAGCTTTGATGGTGCCGCCCTGATGAAGGATATTGAAAAGATAGTCATAACAGCGAGTAACCTTATTGGTGATATTCCCTACGAGCATTACACTTTTATTGCTACAGGCCCGGGTGCAGGAGGCATAGAGCAGTTAAATTCAACTGCTATTGGTTTTTCCGGTGAAGGATTAAATAATCCCGCAGGCCGCAACCGGATGCTGAGTTTTATTACGCATGAATACTTTCACCATTATAATATCAAACGCATCCGGCCAATTGAACTGGGGCCATTTGATTATTCAAAAGCCAACCGCACCAATTCATTATGGGTAGGCGAAGGCTTAACTGTGTATTATGAAGACCTGATATTAAACCGTGCCGGTTTAATGAATAAACGGGAAGTACTGGATGCCTGGCAAGGCACTATACAGGGCTTTGAGAACAATGCCGGCCGGTTAAAACAAACCCTGGCACAATCCAGCGCCAATACCTGGGAGGATGGTCCTTTCGGTAAAAAAGGTGAAACCATTTCTTTTTATGAAAAAGGTCCCATTGTTGGTTTGTTACTGGATATTGAAATAAGATCAGCATCAGCCAATAAAAAATCGCTGGATGATGTAATGCGTTATTTATATAACACCTACTATAAAAACGCAGGCCGTGGTTTTACCGAAGCCGAAGTAAAAGCGGCCTGTGAACAAATGGCAGGACAGAAGCTGGATGAACTGTTTGATTATATTTATACTTTGAACAAGATCGATTATCAAAAATATTTGTCAAAAGCCGGCTTAAGCATCAACTTCAGCGAAGAGAAAAACCAGAAAGGTGAGCTGTTTACAAAAGTTGTTCTTTCGGAAAACGTCAATATGACCGCATTACAAAAAAATATTTTGGGTAGTATGCTGCAATAGAACAATGCCATGTTGAACAAAGGCTCTTTACCGCCGGTAAAGGGCCTTTTATTTTTTTGGGAAGCAGGGGTATGGAATTTTTGCTTTTGTGAATCTAATAAAATATTATATCACCACTAAACCAATTGCTCATGCAACTAAAAACCTGCATTGCCGTTCTGCTGTCAGTAACGCTACTACCAACCCTTCATGCACAGGAAAAAGAACTGTTATTCTCCGGGAAAATAATATTTGAAAAGAAAGTACAGATCGTAAAGGCTTATGAAAAATATCACCATATCCGCAGGGGAGAGAAAGACACTCTTCCTGAATTTAAATACAGCTATTTTGACCTGTATTTCGATGTTGCCAAAACCCTCTACCGCCCTGGTGAGAAGGTAACTAATTTTAATGCATGGGAATTTCCTGCGGAGGATAATATCGTTTTCAACGATTTAACCTTAGCTACTACAGTTAGCAGCAAACGGATAGAGCAAAACTATTTCCTGTTTAATGAAGCACTAAGAAAGCTGAAATGGAAGATGACAGAAGAAGTGAAAAATATAGCCGGCTTTGCCTGTAAAAGAGCCAATGCGGCATTATGGGATTCGGTAATTGTTATTGCTTATTATTGTCCATCCATTCCTGTTTCCGGCGGCCCTGAAAGCTTTACCGGTTTGCCCGGTATGATACTGGGGCTTGAAATGCCGGATGAACATACCAGTATTTTTGCTACAGTGGTAAAAAAAGAAGCAGATATAACAAGTATAAAAAAGCCTCAGAGAGGCGAACCTGTTTCGTATAAAGAGCTGGATAAAAAATTACGCCCCATTCTCGCTACCTATGGTAAAGATGCGGAATTTTACCGCAAAGGCATGTTCCTGTAAAACAAGAGTAATCATAAAGGCCGGGCATTGCCCGGCCTTTAGCCTTTATATCACTATAGTGTATTATTATTCGTATGTAAAGTGATAGCCTGTTAACTTTTCAGTGGGCATTATTTTACTTATCAGGTCATATAACCTGGTGTCGTAAGTACGTAACTGTTCTCTTGTTTTTAATTTGGTACTAACCCCATTGATCATTACATACATGTTACAGGTATCAAACCATGCCTGTACACCTTCTGCAAAATACTCGGCATCATTCTCCATGGAGTAGGTACCTGCCCATAAACCATTTGTTTTGGCATAGTTAAAGGCTGCTAATAATTCGGTAGTAAAGCCGGCACGGGCTTTCCGCAGGCCAAAGTCCACATTATGTGCAAACTCATGTACCATAATGCTTTCAAAAGGATAACGTTCTGTATAGCCCGGTATCTTTACAATATTCTCTTCGCCGCAGGACATTACCGGCAAAAATTCGGTAGCGCCATAACCGCGGCCCCTGGCATCCCAGTCGGTGCCGGGCCACCATTCATTCATCTTCCTGTTTTCAGGTAAGTCGGTTACGTTTTCATAAGCGCCTATTACGCCTACACGGAAATTAGCGGTTAACATGGCCGCTTTGGCATCGGGTATCCGGGTCAGCATTTGTATTACTATCTTTTTGGTTTGCACCAATGCAGAATCAGACACAAAACGGGAAGCCACAATAGGGAAACCCTCTGCATCAATATATTTCCTGTAATACGTATCCAGGTCACTGATAACGTAGTTAAGCGATTGTTTTAAGGTAGCAGGCGGCAGGGTAATACCATCAGGGTTGGGTGTAAAAGTTCTGGCCCCCCAGCTTTCCTGCAGGGTAGCAAAACATACAGGATCAAATCTTTCCAGCTCATGATAGTCAAACGGGAAGAAGTTATTGGTCGACAAATAAGCTTCAGTGTTTTCAGCAAAATAATCGGCTACACTTTTAGCTGCATCCGATACCTGTTCTCTTACCAGTTTAATACCATTGGTGCCGTACACTTTTTTATACTTGTCGTTAATAGTGCCAAAATGTGCGGTTAAATTTGTTTTTGCCTCAGCTGATAAATACCTGGCATAGTATTGCCGGGCTAAATAATTAAAAAGCAAACCGGGTTGGTTGTTCTTTACCAGGTCGTAATAAGCTACTACATTACCTACTATTACCGATCCGGCATGTTCACGGTCAGCGGCTTCTTCAAATTTTATAGCCGGGCCGTGATCTTCTACCCACAAAGTATCTTTTGCAAACCTGCCTGAAGCGGTACTGCTGACAGTAGCTTCAAACCGGGCCAGGTTTTCTTTGATCAGCTTGATGGCTAAAGAAGCATTACCACCACGGCTGGCTTCATCCTTATGTATGGCAAGGGTCATACCGCCTTCTTTACTGAAATTGTATTTGCTGGTGGGTATTTCCGGCTCCGGTGGTGTTACGGGTGGCGGGGCTGTTTCTTTATCTTTTTTACAGGACGCTAAGGTGATAAACAGCGCTGTTAATAAAAGTACAGGCTTCATGTACATAAAATTTTGGTTCAGTTTTTAATTAAAATGAGTCTCAACAAATCTATCTGTATTGATAATCTTCTTAAACACTGATATTGGCTATTACTTACCTCATTTTGATATTGCAACGGATAGATTATTTAGAAGCCGGCCCTGTAAAATACAAAAGCTCCTTCCGGTGATCAGAAGGAGCTTTGGGTGTACAACTATTAAATTTACCTGGTGAGTGAAATAGTTGTATTGTTGGTGGCTAATGGAATATTGTAAGTGCCGCGTTCTTCTTTTTGGTAATGATTTACTTTATAGGCACTGGCTTCGCCCTTGCTGTTCTCTACACGCAAATAAGCAGCAGGTGTAAATTCATTGGCAGGCAATAGCGTAGCTTTTATTTCACCTGTTTTAGTATTGTACGACACTTCATCAAACCTGCCGGCGTCCAACTGCAACCATACACCAACCGGTGCAATAAATACACGTGATTTGCCTGCAGTGGTTATGGTTGTGTTTATCCAGTTTCCTTTTTGTGATAAGTTACCACTGAAAGCCAGCCAGCCAAATTCCGGATGCTGCGTAATAAAGGTGGCAGAGTTAACGGCATAACCATAAAAGCCGGAACCGTAATCGCCGGATATACCATCAATGGCCAGGGTAGAAGGGTAGGAGTGAAAGGCTGCAGGTCCAAAACCATCCTGGGTAATATTCGCCAAAGCACCTAATGTACCGGCATGACCGGTGCGTAGCAGGTACAGGTCATCGGGTTTGTCTTTATAAGCGGCAATCACCGGTATGGCATTTAATGCTGAGCCGTAATGATGCAGCTGTCTTTCAATACGTGATAATTTACCGCCATACACAAAATCCCAGTAACGGCGGGCACTGCCATTGTAACCCCAGTGTGGTAAGGTAGGCATATAGGCTAATATCGCGTTTAGTGTTACGTCGGCTTTATCATCGTACCCAAAATAACTTGACCACAGGTACACTTCTTCCTGCCCGGTGGAATCCCAGGGCATTTCACTGCCGAAAGGATAGTTAAGGGTGCGCCAGTGATCGGCTCTTTTACGCATGGCCGTTTCCAGTTCCATGGCCTGGTAAGTTAAACCTTCGCGTTTCAGGTCTTTTAAAATATATACAAAAATGGAGCCTTCCATTTGTCCGAACTGCGCATAGTAAGGCGCTAAGCGTACCATGGCTATGGCAGTCTGGAAAGCATCTTCTAAATATTTTTTCCATTCATGTTCAGTTACCAGTCCCTTGTAGTTACGTGCTAAACGGTACATTACCCAATGGGCGGCGGCTACATGCGGGTAGTTATAAGAACGGCCTACATTGTCAGCCTCTTTCTTTGGCCATGCCGACCATACTTTCCAGTTTAATGAAGTATCATAAGTGCCTTTAGGCATGGAATCCGGTTCGTAATAAAAAAGACTTTTTACCACACCATATTTCTTTGGGCCTTCGGTAAGCTGTATCCGTCCGGACAGGGTTTCATGCACAAAACGTTTTAGTTTATCAATCTCTTTACTATCGGGTTGTACATACTGTTTCATCATGGCCGCTAACCAGCTGGCAGCGCCCGCTTCATCGCTTAAGCCGGCAAACCAGGCACGATTCTCCTGTGTAACCGGGGCTTTTTTATCATAATCATACGTGATAACCGAAGGAGCTCTTTTAAACGCATCATTTTTATTATCATACCATTGTTCAGTGGTTAAAAAATGTCCGAGGTCACTTACCGTCTCTGCCTCCGGTTTAATAACCTTATAATTGATGGTTTGTGTAAGGCCGTCAGCATAGGTAACAGTAACACGGGCACGTCCCCAGTTATTGCCGGTAATATGGTAAGTGGCCCATCCGTTCGGTGTTGTTTTTCCTTTTGTTATCTGTAGGGCATTGGCTGGTTCAGCCTTTATACTTTTAATTGCTTTGTTATGTTTAAGCTGCAGCCTTACGCTTACATTTGATGGTATCACATATCCCGGTAATCCCACTGCTACAGGCCGCTGATGGTTCAGTAATGTTTGTTCTATAGCTTTAATAGAAGGTGATAACACAAATTTTAATGCGTAGGATTTCTTTTGACCGGGAGCCAGTGTAACCGATGTTGGCGTATTCCATGGATCAGCATTTTTCCATTCCTTATCAGCAAAAGCTTTACTATATATCAGCCATTCATGAAAGCCTTCAAAAACAATACCTCTCGGGCTGGGGTCGTCATTCAGCGGGTTATAGGCTTCAAAGGAAGCGTTTTCACCCGGCAGTACCAACAGGCTCACGCCTTTGCCATGCAGGCGGTTTACCTGCAGGTAACCGGCATCTTTGCCGATATAGGGATCAAAAAAAACATTGTGTTTATGTGCCTGGTCCAGGTTTTTACCTTCCAGTATATTATTAAAGATCATGGGAATACCCAGTGCACCTATTTCAACCGGCTGGTTTGTTTTATTGGTTAATTCAAAACGTAACTGGATACCATTATTTATTTTTTCCCAGTAGCGTTTAATTGTTATGGGGCTTTTTTCATCAATTGTATTCGAAAGATCAGCCGCCGCCAGTACATTGCCCGAAGCCGGTAAGGACTGTACAGTATTTCTTTTCTTGGCGCTGGACAATTTCAGCCATTCATTGCTGCCGCTTGTTTTTACCTGCAGGTTAATATCACCCAGGTGGTAAAGCCCGTCTTTATCCCTTCCTTTTAACCGGTCCGAGGGGGTATAGTCAAAATCTTTTTCTGTATTCAATACCAGGCCGGCCGCAGTCTGCGATCCGTTCACCAGTTTTAAAATAAAAGCGCCGCTGGTGTACTCCTGTATGCCCTTGTCCAGTCCCAGGGTCGAGGGACGTGCGGCGATCCTGTCCCAGGGCGATTGTTGCTGCTGGGCCATTACCGGTACGGTACTTTGTAAGGTTAAGCCCAGTAATAAGCCGGCAATTCCGGTGGCCGGTATTCTTTTTTGTATCATGGTTGTTATATATTCTGAAATTGAAATGTTAAGCGAACTATGTTTAATTAATTTTTTATTTTTTTTCCGGGGCTGTCAACTGCATATCGCTGCTAAGCTGTAGTTCCCCGCCCGGTTCCAATCTTTGTGCCCCTTCCCGCATTGCTGCCCGCCGCACAAAGGATTTTCACCTCAGCGGGGCAGCCCTTCAGCTTGCTCAAATGTTTTCGGCATACCAATATCTGATGGAACGATCAATACACAGCACAGCTTATTTACAAATATTGCTATCTGTCCCGGTAGTTGTAGTAAAATATAAGAAAGGCAGGTGTTGTCAGGTAGTGAAGTCTATAGTGTGATAAAGATAGGAATAGAATCAATGAAAAAGCCGGGAAAACCTCATTTTATTTCAGGATGAATAAATGTTTAAATAACAGTTAAATTTTGCTTTTTACTGAGCAAAATCCGGTTAATACTGTGTAAAAAGCAGTTCTATATTTGTTTGCGTCATATGAAAGTCTTGATGGTTATTGGTTCTACAGGTGGGCAATAAAGTATAGGGATGGTTAAGGTTAGAAATTAAGGTAGCTGTTGATGTCTATAGTAATGATTGAAGCCTTTGCAACGAAATCATTTTAATTAACAACACAAAAAAATAATAATGCCTGCTAAATAAAAACAACTGCAACACACAGGCCTTTAGGCCGGATTTTTTATACCAACATTTATTCACTAACTACAAAACAACTTATGAGATATTTACTGCTATCTCTCATTGGGCTCATTTTTACGGTCTCGGCTGTTGCACAAACAGTAACCGGAACGGTAAATGATGAGAAGGGGGCGCCTATTGATGGGGTGACCGTTACGGTTAAGGGTACCAAAGTATCCACATTTACAAACGACAAAGGTAAATTCAGCATTATAGCGGCGGCGACTGCTACATTGGAGTTTACGAATGTTGGTTATGAAACCAAGTCTGTTCCTGTTAATAACCAAACCGATCTTACCGTACAGCTGGCAATAACTGATAGCCGTATGGATGAAGTGGTAATTATCGGTTACCAGAAGGTTATCAGGAAAAAGAATACCGCTGCTGTATCCAGTATTTCGGGCAAAGAAATTGCCAACCTGCCTGCCGCGAGTTTTGACCAGTTGATGCAGGGCCGTTTGGCCGGCGTAAACGTACAGAACTTTACCGGTGAGCCGGGTGCATCCCCTTCAGTACAGGTAAGGGGTACTACGTCTATCAGCAGGGATTATGATGGTAATGTTATTATCAACCAGCCTTTATATGTTGTGGATGGTATTCCACAGCCGGCACAGGATAATTATTCACCCGGGCAGGGAACCGGCACCAACTTTATTGCCGGTATCAACCCCCAGGATATTGAAAGTATCGACGTTTTGCGTGACGCATCGGCTGCAGCAATTTATGGTTCCAGGGCGGCTAATGGCGTAATATTAATTACAACAAAAAGAGGACAGAATACTGCGCCAAGGGTTAACCTGTCCTATTATACAGGTTTTACCCAAAGACCTGAACTGCGTAACACTACTTTAGGGGTAACCGAAAGAAGGCAGAAAATGGCCTTATTAAATGACCTGTATGCTACCAGCAGGCTGGATAATAACCAGATGCGTAATATGCCTATTCTGTTAACAGATAGCCTTAACCCGGCCTTTAACGGTAATACCGACTGGCAGGATATGTTTTACAGGGTAGGCCGCATTAACAATGCCGATTTAAGTTTAAGCGGTGGTGGTGCAGGTGGTATGAACTACCGTTTCAGCACCGGTTATTATAATGAAGAAGGTATTGTGAGAGCTACCGGCTTTACACGTTATTCTTTACGTTTAAACCTAATGGCGAAAGCTTTAAATCAAAAATTAAGCATCAACCCCATTATCGCTTATTCCCGTACAGACAGGGCCAGGGGTAATGGTGGCGCCGTTGGATTAAATGCTACCAATATGCCGTCTTCCCTGTTTAACCTGGATCCGGTAAGAAAAGAGTTTATGCTGGGTGCATATGATAAAAACCTGGATCAAAACCAGAACGGGCAGTTAAGTGTGAACCTGAATTTAGGTTTTGAGTTTACCAGGCACCTGAATTTCATGTCGCAATCATCTTATATTGTTACCAACTCCAGGAGGGACCAAAGCCGTAGCAGTGCCCTGAACGGGGGAGCCGGCAACTCTGCCAGCTCGTTTGCCGATGTTTCCATGAATACCCGTACTTCTAATTTCTTTACGTACAGTAATGAATTTGGTAAGCACAACTTTACAGGAATGGTAGGTATGGATATTGAATACAACCAGTATAAACCTATTTCTGTTAGCGGTTATGGTGGTGTTTCTGACCAGATACAGGTGGTGGACGGATTTATCAGGCAAAACATGAACGGCGGAACTGACTACCAGGCTTATGGTATGGTATCTTATTATGGCCGTTTAGTGTATGATTATGATAGCCGTTATATGCTTTCTGCAGTAATAAGAAGAGACGGATCTTCCCGTTTTGGTGAAAACAACCAGTGGGGTAATTTCCCTTCTGCTTCTGCAGGTTGGTTAATATCTGAAGAATCCTTTATGAAGGACAGGCTTTCTGCCTTAACATTATTGAAGCTAAGGGGTAGTTATGGTACCTCGGGTAAACTGCCCGGGTTAAACTACCTGGCTTACAACCTTTATAATGTAAATGCAGGTGGCTACCTGGGTAGCGATGCCGCTTCTTATAACGGTGTACCTGCCATTATGCCCAATTTTAACAACGGTGTGGCACAACCTAATATCAGCTGGGAAAAAGCAAAAGAGTGGAATATTGGTTTAGAAACAGAGTTTTTAAACGGCAAGTATCAGGTAATGTTTGATGTGTATAACCGTGAAGGATCCAAGATCTTCATGGATGTATTATTGCCTTTAACCACCGGGTACAATGTAGCTAAAACCAACTCCATTGGTATGCGTAACTATGGTGCCGAACTGGTGCTGGCAGCATCTCCGCTTAAACGTGATGCAGCTATTAACTGGTTTAGCCGTTTAAATGTATCGTTAAACAGGAACCAGGTAACTGCATTACCTAACTCGGGCCGTGATATTATTTTCTCCGCAGGTTCGTTTGATAAAACACATATTTTAACGGTTGGCCGCCCTGTTAATACATTCTACATGTACCAGACAAAAGGCATCTTCTCTACGGTGAATGATATACCCGTTAATCCCCTTACCGGTGAAAGGCTGGGTGTGCCCGGTGAATATAAAGCCGGTGATATGTGGTTTGTGGACCTGGACGGTGACTACTTAATTAATCCGTTTGAAACGGATGTTAACCCCGATAAATTACCTTATGGTGATCCTAATCCTAAATTTACCGGTGGCTGGACCAATAACTTCACCTACAAAAATTTCACCTTAGGTATTTTTACCACCTTCCTGTTTGGTCGTGATGTATTGAACACATTTGATTCGGATTTATTTGAAAATGTGGCTGGTAGCGGCGATATGTCTTTATTTGCACGTTTATCAACACCCGATTTCAGTAAAATAAATATGTGGCGTAAGCCAGGTGACAGGGCCGACTTCCCTGCTTACCCGATGAACTCTTACCGTTATTATTATGTACGCGGCCAAACGTTCTGGTTAGAAAGCGGTAATTATGTGCGCATAAAAAGTATTAATCTTTCTTACGATTTACCTAAAAAAATAATAGACAGGTGGAAGCTGGGCCAGGCACGTTTTTACGGCGTTTTTGACAACGTGTTAATGTTCCAGAAATCGAAACGTTTACCTGATGCAGAGGCCGTGGATTATTACGGACAATACTCAGGCGGCGGTTACCCGATCCCCAAAAAATTCACAATTGGTGTGCAATTACAATTTTAACAAGTGAAACTAAGTTTATGAAAAAAGGTAAAAATATAATACTATTCACAGGCTTTGCATTATTGATGTTATTGTCTGTTTCCTGCAAAAAGGTATTGGACCAGGAGCCGCGCAATTCTACCTATGGTGAAGCCTTCTGGAAAGATCCCAATGCCGGTACTACGGCAGTGGCCGGTAACTATGCGTTGATGCGTGATATGTTATCTACCGGCATGATTAATACTGATAACCGTTATTATGCTTATGGTGAAACCGCTGCCAACCTGGGTTACACCATGTTTGCGGCAGATGGTTATGGCAATATGGATATTCAGAACGGGAATTTTGCGCATAACTATGTGGCAGCCAGCCTGGGCGATTGGACAGCTTATTATAAGACAATTGCCATGGCAAATATTATTTTGAAACAAATGAATGCAGTGCCGGAATCGGTGCTGGCAGTGCATGATAATCCTGAGAATTATAAAAATAATATACTGGGCCAGGCCCTCTTCATCCGGGCTTTAACTTACTTCATGCTGGTGCGTACCTGGGGTGATGTTCCGTTGGTAATAGAAGCCTATGACGATCCTATCAGGGCTCCTCACCTGGGACGTACACCTAAACTGGAAGTAATGGCTCAGATTGAGAAGGATTGTAAAGAAGCGCTTACTTATTTAAAATGGGAGTATAATAATAGTTCTGAAAAGTCGGTTACTGCCAATAAAGGAGCTGTGAATGCCTTGTTGGCCCATTTATACCTGTGGCGCGCTACGGTAAGTAATGTGTCAAGTACCACACCAATTATGGCCGATGTGGATAAGGCTGCAGAAGCTATTTTCGAAATTGAAACCAGGGGCAGTTATGCACTAACCGATACGTCCAATTATTACCAGACTTTTATCGGCCGTTCCTCCGAAAGTATTTTCGAGATCAATAAAAGTGAAAACACTTTAGAGGGTACCAACAGGCATATTGCCAACCTGTTCCTGAACAGGGATTATATAAACGGGTATGGTATCAATCCTTTTTACCGTGTTAATCAAAGTTACCTGAACAGCCATTTTTATAAAGTAGAGACCGTTACTGCCTGGGCCTGGTATTGGGATCCCCCAGGGCAGTGGGTTTGGCGCGAAGGTACTACTACCACCAAAAGCCCTGATAACAGCGATATCCGCCGCAGGAAGAACTTTACGTTATCTGAGAATAATGTTGATATGTGTATTAAATACAGCAACGTTATTTACAGGAACCCCGGCCAGAAACTGGATCACCGTATCAGTAACAACATGAACATTTTCCGTTTGGCTGATATGAAATTATTAAAAGCAGAAATTGCCATTTATAAAAACCAGGACCCGGTAGCAGTGGATATCATTAACAGCTTCAGGACAAGGAATAATGCGCATGCTTCACAATTACTGACAGCGGCTGCTCCCAGGGATTCGGTAATGAATGCCTATATCGAAGAGCGTTACAAAGAGCTTTTCCTGGAAGGACATATTTTTTATGATTTAATTAGAACAAGAAAATGTTTTGATATCATAGGTTGGCTGTCTCCAACATCAAACAGGTTTGCACAGGAAGGTTTTTACTGGCCTGTTGCACCGGCTTTATTTAAAGAAAATAAATACCTGGTACAAACCCAGTATTGGAGAGGTAAAATCTAATTGCAGACAAATTAAAAATTGAATCATGCGAATTACAATAAAATATTTTTTGACGATCTTATTATTGGGAGCTGTTTTTATTTCCTGCAAAAAGGATAAATATAAAAATGACGGCGGTACTCATTCTCCCAATGTAAATATGACAACCTACGATTACCTCAAACAACACGGATCGTTCGACTCATTAATTGCGGTAATTGACCTGGCCGGTATGAAGGATATGGTGAACAGCAGCAAAACTTTTTTTGCGGTTCCGGATTGGGGTATTAATGATTATGTAAAGGCAAAAAAGCAAAAAAAGGTAATTGAGACAGGCGACGAGAATATCAGTTTTTATGTGAAAGACCTGGATGTATATACTTTACGCGATTCTTTAAAAATGTACATGTATCCTGAGCTGATCAACCGCCAGAATTTAACAGTGGCCGGCAAAGAATATACGAGCGCATTTGGCCCGATGGCCAATGATACCAGGATGTATATCCGTTTACGTCGTATTGTTAATTATAACAGCTATGTAGGCACTGTTGATTTTATCAACTTTGGACAGGTTATCGGCACACTGGATACGGAAGAGCCGGATGTGAATGCCATACCCATTAGTCAAAGAGATAAAACGGTTGATTGCCAGACATCCGGTATTATTACCACAACAGGTACTTTACATGTTGTTAATAACTTTCACCGGCTGTTTTTCAATAATGAGCCATTGCCTTAATATTTAATTACTACTTAACAAAAGTTATTATGAATAAAAAACATTTTCTGTATATACTGGCATTTATCGCTTTTATCTTTGGATGCTCCAAAGTAAGGGAAGGTTTTTTAAGCGATACTATCCGTTATAAAGACAGGGTGCTGTATGCTAAAAAGGGCATGACCTTAACACAGTCTGACCGTATCAATGCTGACGGATCAACTCCGCCGCTTACCTTTAAAATGTCAAACCTGCGTGATATAGCAACAGGCGCACCTGCCCCGCAGGAATTCTTTACACAATACGAGGTAATGGTATTTAAAACCGGGGAGGTATTTAACCCGGATACCGATACTACCGTAGAGCTCTTAAATAAAAAAAGAGAATTGCAGAAAATGACACCGATGCATTTTAATGAGATCAGTGGCCAGCTTTCTTTTAACCGTGCATCCAGTAATTTGCCGGTAGGCGAGTATACTTTTGATATCCAGGCTACGAATGTATGGGGTACCAAACAATACGAATCTTTTGCCGATGTTCATGTGGTGGAGCCAACAACCGAAGACGTGTTTGAATTAATTTATACTGCTTCCAGTGCTTCTAACTCCAGCGAGGTGTTTACTACTTTAAAAGCGCCTATTGTAACAGCCAAAAGGGTTTCAGGTGATGGAGCCAGGGTAATTTTAAAATATGTAGATAAAAACGGTCGTTCTTTTAACCCCGCTCAGGGGCAGGTTATTAAAAGAGGGGACAGGCCTTTCTTTGAAACCTATGCTAAATTCAACCCTGTTCAATATACAGATACGGCAATGATCTGTGACTTTGAAGTAGCTCCTTTCCCTTTGCAAAAATATGTAACGCCGGCAACCGACTGGGGATACCTTATCTATTACCGTATACCCATGGCATTTGTGGCGCCTGACGGGTTAGCCAACCACAACGTAAATCCCGTGGTATCATTCAGGTTGAAAATGGAAGGTACCTACGTGGTTACGGTCCAGATTCCTGATGTTACCCGTATTAACTAATATTTCTTTTGTCAATGCATGACCTTTATTAAAGGTCATGCATTTGCTTTTCTATACTTTAACCGCTTTAAGTCCAGGGTACTTTAATAATAGCAACGCTTACTATCATGATGACAAATAAAAACCTTCTTTCCCTCGTTACTGCCACATTGCTTACAGGATTCCAGTTATTGGGCCAGGGTACTGCAGCCGATTATAAACGCTCAGCCGATTATGGTAAAATGGTGGCAGATAAAGTGATCAATAACCCATTTACTGTCCAGTGGATTGATAAAGAACAACGTTTATGGTATGTAAATAATACAGAGAAAGGGCGGGAGTATATTGTGGTGGATGCGGGTAATGCCCGGAAAGAAAAAGCTTTTGATCATGCGCGGTTAGCAGCGGCATTGGCCAAAGCCAGCAATGAGAAGGTAAATGCCGATAGTTTACCTATAAGCGGATTAGAGTTCAAAGCGAATAATAATATTGAATTCCAGGCATTCCGGAAAAAATGGTCCGTACAATTATCAGACTATAGTATCCGGGATAAAGGTACTGCTACTACTGACGACAGGCGTGGCGGTCGTGGCGGCGGCGGTTACTGGGGACAACGTCGTGATGATTCGCAGGGAGAACCCATTACATCGCCGGATAGTGCCTGGGTGGCTTATGTAAAAAACAACAATGTGTTTGTTTACCCGAAAGGTAAACCTGCCGAAGAAGTACAATTAAGTTTTGATGGTTCACCGGGGGAGTATTATGCCGGCTACCTGTCCTGGTCGCCTGATTCAAAAAAACTGGCCACCCATAAAATACGACCCAATACACCGCGGACTATTTATTTTATCCAGTCATCACCTGTTGACCAGTTACAGCCAAAACTGGAATCCAGAAATTATTTAAAACCCGGTGATGCTTTACCGCAGAAACAACCGGTTTTATTTATTCCTCAAACCAAAAAAATGTATGCGGTTGATCCGGCTTTGATACCTAATCAATACGATGTATCATGGATACAATGGCGTAAGGACAGCCGTGCCTTTACTTTTGAATATAACCAGCGTGGTCACCAGCAATATGCTGTGTACAGCGTGGATGCAAATACCGGTGTTACAAAAGCATTGATCGATGAACGCAGTAAAACCTTTGTGGAATACAGCGGTAAAAAATACCGGAAAGATATTAATGATGGTAAGGAAATCATCTGGGCATCTGAAAGAGATGGCTGGAACCATTTATACTTATACGACGGTGAAACGGGTAAAGTAAAAAACCAGATCACCAAGGGCAATTGGGTAGTGCGTAAAGTAGTACATGTAGACGAAGAAAAACGTTTCCTGATCTTTGAAGGCAGTGGCCGTGAAGCGGGCCAGGATCCTTACCTGATCCAGTATTACCGGGTGAATTTTGATGGTAAAGGATTTACTGCTTTAACTTCCGAGAACGGTAATCATAGTGCAGTATTCTCCTCAGACTTTAGCAAATTTGTAGATACTTATTCCCGTGTGGACATGCCGCCGGTAAAAGTATTACGAAGTGCAACTGACGGTAAGGTTATCCTGGAGCTGGAAAAAGCCGATATCAGTGCATTGCAACAAACAGCCTGGAAACAAACTGAAGTATTTACCGCCAAAGCCCGCGATGGGGTAACGGATATCTGGGGCATTATAGCCCGTCCTTCTAACTTTGATCCGAATAAAAAATACCCGGTTATCGAATATATCTATGCAGGCCCGCAAGGATCCTTTGTACCCAAGACGTTCAGCACTAACCCTTCGGGATTGAATACGGTAGCAGAGTTGGGCTTTATTGTGGTACAAATAGACGGCATGGGTACATCCAACCGTTCCAAAGCCTTTCACGATGTTGCCTGGAAAAATTTAAAAGATGCGGGTTTTCCTGACCGGATATTATGGATGAAGGAAGCCGCCAAAAAATATCCCTATATGGATATCAGCCGGGTGGGCATATTCGGTACATCTGCTGGTGGACAAAATGCGGCCGGGGCTGTATTATTTCATCCCGAGTTTTATAAGGTAGCGGTGGCTGCCTGTGGTTGTCATGATAACCGCATGGATAAAATGTGGTGGAATGAACAGTGGATGGGTTACCCGATCGGTGAACATTATGCCGAATGCTCCAATATTGTGAATGCCCATAAACTGGAAGGTAAATTAATGCTGATCGTTGGTGAGATGGATGATAATGTGGATCCTTCCTCTACCTATCAGTTTGTAAATGCCCTGATCAAGGCAAAAAAGGATCATGAATTTATTATGGTACCCGGCATGGGCCATTCCAATGGCGGTCCTTATGGTATACGTAAAACCCATGATTTCTTTGTAAAACATTTACTGGGAGTAAACCCGCCGGTATGGGAAGGGCAGAAGGAAGTGTTTTAATGTGCTGATGAGCTAATGTGTTTATTTGCTAATAAAGGCGCTACTTCGTGTCTCACGAACCGCAAATGCACTTCGGTGTCATGGTTCGTGTCACACGAACCAGCAAATATTATTCTTGAATTTTTAATAGATGGGTTGTACTTTAAAACGTTTTTCTTTTTTGCGTTTTTGTTCTGACAATGTCTTTTGCCCAGGCAAAGGACATTGTTCTTTTATTACCTGATAAAAAACAGGTGGATATGGCCATTATCATTCTTTATTCATCCCGGTTTCTAAAAGCAGAATATTCATGCGTAGTGTAATACTTTTTTGTTGTGGCATATGCTCGTTAATAACAAGTGCACAAACTTTACCGGATCATCAGCAACCAGGCAAAGGCAATCCTGTTATACCCGGTTATTTTGCCGATCCTACGATCAAACAGATTGGTGATACCTACTACCTGTATGCTACTACGGATGGTAATGGCGGCGGACTGGGGCCTTCGCAGGTATGGACCTCCAAAGATTTTGTGAACTGGAAAATACAACCCATGAACTGGCCCAATACACACTGGTACTGGGCGCCTGATATGACCAAAGGTTATGATGGCCGTTACTATTTATATTACAGCCAGCCGGTAGAACTATATGGAGCGGTAGCCAATTCTCCGGTGGGGCCCTGGACACCATTATTGCCAGGAGGCAAGGCCATGGTGCCCAATTATATGATACCCGGTGTAATTACACTGGATGGACAAACATTCACCGATGATGACGGGAAGATATACATGTACTGGGGTACCTGGGGTATTTATCCCGACCATGGCTGTGCAGTGGGTTTGCTGAATAAAGACATGACCACTTTTGAAAAGACAGCACTTATTCCCAATACGGTTGCAAAGGATTTTTTTGAAGCACCCTATATGTTCAAGCGTAAAGGGGTTTATTATATGATGTATTCTTCGGGGCATTGCGAGGACCATACCTACCGCGTACAATATGTAAAAAGTACCAAAGGGCCGATGGGGCCGTTTGAATATCCCAAACATAATCCCATACTGGTAACCAATGATGATGGTACCATACATGGGCCCGGCCATCATAGTATTTTACAGAAAGGGGAGGATTATTATATCGTGTACCACCGGCATAATAACCCGCATTCAGGTGGTGGCTTTCACCGGCAGGTTGCTATTGATAAAATTGAATTTGATGCCAATGGCGACATAAAAAATATCGTACCTACGCATGAAGGTGCCGGATGGCTGGGTACCAATACCATTCCGCAAAAAGACATAGCTTTTGGTAAGCCCGTCATTGCTTCTTCTTATTACAATGATGATTTCAGGCCTTCCTTTGCCGTGGATAACAACAATGGTACTTTATGGCGTGCGGCTGATAACGGCAAAGCCGCATGGCTGCAGATTGATTTAGGAAATACTATGCCGGTTCAAACCATTCATACCCAGTTTGAATATCCTACTTACTATTACCAGTACAAAATTGAATATTCAGTTGATAGTATAAACTGGAGCTTATTTGCAGACAGATCTGCTAACCTGCAGTGGGGCAGTCCTTTTATTGATAAAGGAAAGGCTACCGCCAGGTATATACGCCTGCATATTAACCATACACAATTAGCCGGGCTTGCACCTGCTGTATGGAATATAAAAGTGTTCAGTGAAGCGAATGTGGGCGGTGAGGAAATATTATCGGAGCCACAAAAAGCAACAGCGCCGGTTATGCCACAAGGCCTGTTGGTAGATATTAATGCCAATGAGCCGGACAATGAGACAGCGGTTACCAAACTGGTGAATAAGGGGAAACTGCAGGGGGCATTTAATTTGCAGCAGGGTAAAGCCTATACAGGCATGATCGACGGGAAACAGGGTATATGGGTGAACGGTGCAACAACTTTTTTATCTGATTTTAAAGTGCCGGCTTCTTTATCCGGTAACAGCAGCTTTACGGTGGCCGCCTGGTTGTATAACCCTGATATCAGTCGCTATGAACCTTTTTTAAGCTGGTCGCAGGGCAACCAGGACCTGACAAGGGCCGTGTTTGGATATGGGGCTGACAAAGGCCAGGGAGCTATAGCACATGGCGCATGGCCTGATGTAGCGTATAAAAACCTCCCGGCTGCCGGGCAATGGCAACAGATCACTTATACATTTGATGGTTATTGGGAAAGAATATATGTAAATGGAAAAGAAGTGCAGGCCGCGCAAAAAATGTTATTTGTAAAAGCCGGAGAATATTTTTCATTAGGTGGCTTGGTACAGGCGGGCCAATTCTTCAGCGGCGCGCTGCACCGGCTGCAGGTATATGACCAATCACTAACGGCAGTTGAAGTACAAAATTTATTCCAGCAGCCAACTGCCAATAACATTGCAGTAGATTACCACACGGCATCCTTACCTTATGGCAATTTAACACAATGGAAAAACAATGGTTTTACAGCCGGTGAAATTATCTTAAAAGGTGATCACCAGGTAAAGGAGCATCATTCCAGGCTGGCATTGGTGAGTGCAGCCATACCTGAAATTATTAGCACTACAGCAGGCCGGCAATTACAAAACTATGATGCACTTACCATAGAAATGGAGCTTAGCCCTATCAGTAAAAAATCGGCCTGGTTAAAATTACTACCGAAGGATGCTGTACCGGGTAAATGGTACCATTTAACAGCGGTACAGGATAAAACACATACCCGTTTTTTTGTAAACGGAGAGTTTCAACTGGTAACAGGTGAAACCATTGCAGCAAAATTCAATGAACTATTCTCCAAAGAAAAATTAACGGAAGTTGCCGTCATAAATATTGGCCTGGGTACGCCGCAGCGCTATAGTTTCAATACCAAAAATAAAGCTACTGACAATACGGTGGCGATTACCCGGCTAACAGTGTATAATGAAACCTTATCCCCGGCAACTATAAAGCAGCATTACCAGAACCGGGTACAAACAACCAATGAGGCATTAACGCGTAGTAAGGCTGTTTTTGATGTGAAGCCTGTAAACGTGAATGGTAATACCGTTTTTATGCGTGCGGCAATGCCTGCTGTACCTGTTGAAGGACTTAGTTATTTATTTATGGAGCCCAACAGTAACTGGCAAAGTGGCTGGCAAAGCCAACCCTATGTTTTCTTTGAGCAGGAAGGGCATAGTGTTAACGCCTTTACGGTAATGACCAAAGACCGTTATGGCAATATCAGCCAGGCCTCTTTACCGGTGGCCGTTTCAGCTCATGGGTTAAAAATAAAACCAACCAGTTTTACAACAGCTCAGCCAGCAGATTGGTCGAAGTCGTTTACCAGCAATGATTTTTGGAGTGGTTTGATACATGCTCCTGCAGATAGTATTTTGTTAAAAGCTTACGCCGGTAATGACTCCGTGTTTTTAGGCTCTGCAGCCAGTAAATGGGACGGATCAGCACCTATCGGTCCGTTTATATACAAAGAGGTAAAAGGGGATTTTTTATTACAGGCAGAGATCGCTGACCTTAGTGGCTTACAAGATAAAAAAGCCAGTGCCAATGAAGTGGGCTTGATGGTACGTTCCTCAACAGGTAAGGGCAGGAGAACGGAACAGTTATTACAAAATACTGTTCTCACCGGCTGGAATATCGGGAATATCAGTACCGATCTGAAACAGGGACAACGTTTACAGGAGAATAGGGGTAATGGCTGGAGCTTTCACCGTTATTTACAAATACTGAAACAAGGCGATTATTTTTATATGCGCAGCAGCGCCGATGGAAAAACATGGTCTGATATGCCCGGCTCACCGTTTTTAAGAAAAGATATGGCAGCGCAGGAAAGCCTGCAGGTGGGCCTGTTCCAGGCCAGTAATAATAATTTAAATGGGTATGGCTATGGTGTGTTCAAAAATATACAACTCATACAACTGTCCCGGTAATATTCTTTAAAAGCGGGGCGTTGCATGATGTTGCCCGATGAACGGAACGATGAAAGGATTGCGACGCAACAGGTGATGCCATGAAAAACAGCAGATGGTATTAAAACTATCAGTTGTTCCCGTTAATCCTTTTTCTTGAACGAATACATTAAATAAAACAAGGCGGGTAATATAAATACACTGCCTATAAGTAAGGCCCAGCCCAGGCTGTCCATGGTTTTTTCGCTACCGGTATGCTCGGTCAACGATAAATACCCCCCGTCTTTAAACAACACAATATTGGGATAGTGCTGGTAAGTAACAGCTACCAGTATCATGACGATCTGGAAGGCTGCCAGCACCCGTAAACGGTTCGGTTTATTTTTATTAAAGGAGAAGAATAACCATACAAGCGACACGGAAGCCAGCAGGATGGCTACCTGGCCAATGGTTCCGCTGAATATCCATTGCATTAAAGGAATGCCTTCTATTACCGCAGTGATAAATACCAATACACCAGCCAGCACTACCGCAATGATGGTGTGTTTTGCCTTACGGGTAAGATAACTGATCTCCTGCTGTTCCCTGGTTTCGCCAATAACATAAATAGCAGCCAGGTAAGCACAGATAGTTACGGTGAAAACACCTACAGCTATACAAAAAGGATTGAGCCAGCTGAAAATATAAGTGGATACAAAATCAGTTCCGCTGCGGTCAATACTGCCGGCAACCGTGCTGCCTGCAATAATGCCGAGGAATAAAGGGGTGATCAGGCTGCTCCATAAAAATATCTTCGTGTACAATTTTTCCCAGTCGTCCTGTACGGCATCGTAATGACGGAAAGTAAAAGCCGTGCCACGGGCAATAATGCCCAGTAGCATTACCACTAAAGGTATATGCAGGCTTACCGATATGGAGGAGTATATTTCTGGAAAGCCCACAAATAGAATTACAATGGCAATGATCAGCCACATATGATTGGCTTCCCATATAGGCCCGATGGCATTGTACATGATACGTTTTACCTTACGTTCATTCTCCTTGCCGGAAAACAATTCAATAATACCGGCGCCAAAATCAGCCCCGCCCAGTAACAGGTACAAACAAATAGAAGCCCATAAAAAGCCGATTACTACCAGTGTCATGCTTTTTTCTTTTTAGGTTGATAAGAAGGGTCGGTTACATCGTACAGGCGTCCCACCATCTTCATCTGGCGGTGCAGTAAAAAAATCACAATGGCTGATAAGGAAACGAAGACGGCGGTAAAGATGTAAAACGAAACAGCGATGCCCGGCATTGGGGTTACGGCATCTTTGGTACGCATGATATTATAAATGATCCAGGGTTGCCGGCCTACTTCGGTCACGGTCCAGCCGGCTTCCAGCGCTATATAACCAAGCGGTATGGACCATACAAATAATTTGAGCAGCCAGGTTTTGGTTAACCAGCTTTTCTTTTTAATTAAAGCCAGCATATATAAGGCTGATACCAGGAACAGGATCATACCCAGGCCTATCATTACCTGGAAGGCGTAATGCGTGATAGTTACGGGTGGCCTGTCGGCTTCAGGTATATCATTCAGGCCGGTAACAGGCTTGCTGGCATCGCCATGTGCCAGGAAACTTAACAGTCCGGGGATTTTAATGCCATACTTAACGGTCTGGTTCTTTTCATCGGGTATGCCCCCGATAACAAAAGGTGCATAGGCTTCGGTGTGGTAATGCGCTTCCATGGCCGCTAATTTAGCCGGTTGTCTTTTGGCTACATCCTTGGCAGAAAAATCGCCGCTTAAAGGTTGCAGTAAGGCGGCAATGGTGGCGCATAGTGCAGCTATCTTAAAAGCTTTGGTGTGAAACTCAATATTTTTTTTACGTAATATCATTACCGAATGCACACCGGCTACGGCAAAACCTGTGGCGGTAAAGGCGGCAATGATCATATGAATGGACTGTGATAACCATGCATCATTGAACATGGCTTTAATGGGGTCGATATTGGAATAAACACCATCGGCATAATCAAAGCCGGCAGGACTGTTCATCCACGCATTGGCAGCTACTACCAGTATGCCCGATGCCAGGCCGCTGATGCCTACAATAAGGCCGGTGAGCCAGTGAAACCATTTATTGAACTTGTCCCAGCCATATAAAAAATAACCCAGGGCAATGGCTTCAATAAAAAATGCCGTTCCTTCTAACGAAAACGGCATTCCAAAAATAGGTCCGGCATGCTGCATGAAACGCGGCCATAAAAGCCCGAGCTCAAACGACAGCATGGTGCCCGAAACAGCGCCGGTAGCAAACAAAATAGCCACCCCCTTGCTCCAGGCCCTGGTAAGGCCCTTGTATAATTCATTGCCGGTTTTTAAATACTTATAGTGGGCTATGGCCATAAAAAAAGGCATTACCATGCCTACACAAGCAAAAATGATATGAAACCCTAAAGACATGGCCATCTGCGAGCGGGCTGCTAAAAAATCGTCCATGGTTGGTTGGTTAGAGGTTTATAACAGGTGTAACACTATCACCGTTATATAACAATGTTCATGCTGCAAAGTTTGCGAATTATTACCAATAAACAGGGTATTTATTAAAATATATATGGTGTTTTTCATGGGCCGGTTTCACTGGCTATTGCAGGGTGTATAAGGCATAATAAACAAGTTTAGTAACTTTGTATTTATGACGCCTGAAAGAACAGCTGCCTTGTCTAAAGCATTAGCCAAAAGGCAACAGGATATTACCATTGTTTTAGAAAATGTTTTTGATCCGCATAATATATCTGCCGTAATGCGCACCTGTGACGCCGTGGGCATACAGGAAATTTTTATCCTCAATTCTAAAATTCCCCGGCATAAAAAATGGGGCTTTAAAAGTTCATCCGGTGCCAAAAAGTGGTTAACGGTTCATGAATTTGAACAATTTGAATCCTGTATGGAGACGTTACGAAAACGGTATGACCGGATTTTAACAACCCACTTAAGCGATGATGCCGTAAATTTATACCAGGTAGATTTTACCCAAAGTATTGCATTGGTATTTGGTAACGAACATGGTGGTGTATCACAGGAGATGGTAGCAGCGGCCGATGGCAATTTTATTATTCCGCAGGTGGGTATTATTAAATCGCTGAACATTAGTGTGGCCTGTGCGGTTACCTTATATGAAGCGTACAGGCAAAAAACACTGGCGGGTCATTATGACCGCAATAATATACCGGAAGCCCAACAGCAGGCGTTAATGCAGCAATGGGCTTTGGCCAACCGGCAGGAGAAATAAGGTATAGCCGGCTACAGTGCCCTGATCGGGCTGTAGTTGCGACGCTCCGTTCAACAGTATATCGCTTTTCAACAAAACTGAAGGAATGATCTTTATCTTGTAAGGAAGCTGTAAATATAAAAGCATGAAATTATTATTATCTATAGCCATTATATTTTCCTGCATAGCTGGAAAGGCGCAGTCGCCGATCGCAAAAATAAAGATCACCGACCTGGAAAAAACAATAGCAGAAACTAAAACACCCCTGGTGATTAATTTCTGGGCTACCTTCTGTATTCCCTGTATTGAGGAACTGCCTTATTTCCTGGAAGCAGCCAATACATACAAGAAAGACAGTTTAACCCTCTTGCTTGTTTCACTTGACCTGGAAGATGAATATCCTGCAGGCATACAAAAATTCATAGGCAAACATAAGATACAGGTACCCGTTGCCTGGCTGGATGAAACCAACGCCGATTATTTCTTACCAAAAATTGATAAGAACTGGGAAGGGGCTATTCCCGCTACCTTATTCATCAATAATGCTACCGGTTATCGCAGCTTTCATGGTGACCAGCTATCCAGGGAAAAACTGATCAGTACTATTCAGCAAATGCTGCAAAAGAAATAACAGGCAATAGTTAACTACTATTACAGCTATTTTTAAGCTTATCCTAAGCTGACGACCGATAGTATATTATTGATCTATCTCGTCCATGGCTTTTCTGTACTGCTGCAGGAAATAAATAAAACACAAAATGGAACTAAAACAAACCAGGGAAAGAATAATAGCCAGGGTGCTGTTGGTTTTTAATGACCAGGCAAACCCATAACCATTAGCTATTAATGCAATAATTACCAGGCCGGTACTCAGGAATTTGTTGGTAAACATACGCGTAGTTTTTGGTGAATGTTTTGGTTTACGGTAACAGGCAGTAAGCCGTTTACAGTGTATGATGCAGGCCCTCCATAAATCCATAAAACGATTATCAACTTTTTTTTAAGTTGATATGCCCTTGAGCCGGTGGGAGTAAATAATATACCGGGGTTATCGTACCCGTCCGGAAATCAATAACCGATCACCTGTTTCAGGTGTCCCCATAATTCATTATCAAAACTGGAAACAGCCAGCTGTACATTGCCGGCGCTCTCACCCATACGAATAACAACTATGTTTTGTGAGGGGACAACGTATATTTTCTGATCGTTCTTACCCAGGGCGGCATACATATCCACCGGTGCATTGGGAAATAACATACCGGGAAATTTAGCCTGCAGGGAGGGGAGCATATAGCTGGACTTACCATTAAGCCAGGTGAGATAACCATAGGAAGGATTTAAGTTTTGTGAACTGTTGATCTGGGCTTCCAGGTAAGCGGCATCGGATAGTATGGCGGCCTGATCCCATTTGCCTTTGGCCAGTAACAGTAAGCCATAGCGGGCCATGCTTCGTGGTGTACTCCAGTACACATTATTATAACCATCTTTTATCCATAAACCGTTCATGCCTGTCCTGTCACGGATCTTTTGCTGGAAATACTGGTTAAAACTTTGGCCTGTGGCATTCTCAATCACTTTATCCAAAAGGGTATAGGGTGCATTATGGTAACTCCACCTGCTGCCCGCATCCGCTTTGTACACCAGGCACTCGGGGCTGGTGCAATAATTATCCGTTACCCCATCATCCAGGCCCGTGGTCATGGTTAACTGGTGGCGTATGGTAATAAGGTCTTCTTTGGCCGGTGAGGCATGGGTCCATCCGGTGCCCAGGTATTTGGATGTTTTATCACCAATACTTAATTTGCCTTCAGCCTGGGCAATGCCCACCAGCATGGCTGTAACCGTTTTGCCCGCCGAAGCCCAATACCAGTTACTGCCGGCACTAAAAGTGTCATAATATTTTTCCAGGACTATTTTCCCGTCTTTTAATACAATAAAAGCTTTTGTATGTTTTTGCTCCAGGTAATCGTATAAGGTATTGATGGCGGCCTGGTTCCACTGCAAAGAAGCGGGGGTGGTAGTTTCCCAGGTATCTCCTGTGAGGGGTGGAAAATAAAGAGCTGCGGAAGCTGGGGTATCCGTTCCGGGTTTATTCTTTTGACAGGAGATAAGCATAACGGACACCAGCAGGATTACAAATACACTTGGTTTCATGCAGCAGGATTTTAAATTGGACGAGCAAAGCTCCGGTAAGTTTAAACCGCTAACGTTTCTTTTACCGGATATATTGCAGCGGCCGGTAACTACCCAAAAAATTAAGGTGTAAGATAAGATCCTTACTGACCTTAAACCTTACACCTTAAGCCATTAAACCTTTAACGGGCAATTATTTTACTCTCTTAATACCGCAACCAACCGATTTGGAGGTTTTAACAGATACTTCTTTACCGGCAACAGCCTCGTCAATAGCTACCTGTAAATGCTTCCGCGAAACATCCTTCGGACTGGAGGGGCTGTCGTCAAAAGCACCATGGTACACCAGTTTGCTGTCTTTATTAAACAGGAAGATCTCCGGTGTTTTGGTAGCACCAAAAGCATCGGCTAATGTTGAGTTTTTATCTACTGCATAATTCCATTTATACCCCTGGTCGGCAGCATATTTTTTCATGGCATCGTAGGAGTCCGCATCATTTCTTTGTGCTTCATTGGAGTTAACGATCACTACACCGATATTGTTTTTTTCCGCATAGGCACACATTTCATTGTTACGTTCCTGGTTTTTTATCACATACGGACAGGTATTACAACTGAAAATAACCAGTAAGCCATTTTTCTTCTTGCTGCCGGCAAGGGTTACTTCCTTACCCGATACATCGGTTAATTTGGTATTGGCTTCCGGTAAACTGGAGCCAATGGCCAGGGGTTCAATAGTGTAATGGGTAAATGCCATAGCACTAAAGGCTGCAATGGCCAAAAGAGGGACAAATAGTTTTTTCATGATCAAAGTTTTTACCGGTTTAAGAATATCCTGTTTGACGTCATTGCCAGCCGGAACATGTTCAGAAGAAAGGGATTTATATGTCCGCAACTTTCCGGCAACAATGGCTGTAACAGGTATTTATTTGATTATGAGAACAAGCTAAACCATGTTATGGTCAGGCTTTACATAAAATTAATACAATTATGCGGGTATTTCCTTACCGCTGGCGGTGGCGGCAGCCCGTTCGTCCGCAATTTTTTTAAGGGCATTAATGCTTACATTCAGCTCAAAACCTATCATTAATACCAGCGAGTTAAAGAAGATCAGCAACATAATGATCAAAATAGCACTGATAGAACCGTATAACTCATTGTAATTGCTGAAATTGGTTACCCACCACGAAAAGGCCAGGGTAAACAGGATCATTAAAAAAGCAGCAAGAATTGAGCCCGGATTAATAAAACGCCATTTTTTATGCACCGCAGGGGCATTGCGGTAGATATAAGAGATGCTGGTGAAGAATAAAATAATGATCAGCACCCAGCGTACCATGTTCAGTACACTACGCACATTGGCATTTTGTATCCCCAGCCATTTTAATACGGTACCCTGCAGTACCAGCAATACAATACATAGAATAATAAAGAAAAACAACACCAGGGTTATTTTTAAAGCATCCCTTCTTTTCTGCAGGCCCTTTCTTTTTCTAAACCCAACATAATTTTTATCAAAGGAGCGCATAATGCCGATCATGGCATTGGAGGAGAAGAATAAGGATAATAAAAAACCAATGGACAATAAGCCGCTGCGGGGTTTGTTAATAAAGTCTTTTAAAAAAGAGATGATGGCCCCGTTATTCTCATCACCGGGTATAATGCTGCGTATAAGGTTATATAATTCAAACTCAAACTGCCGGTTAATGGGGAAGAAGGGTACGAGGGTAAATAAAAAGATCAGGGAAGGAGGAATGGCCATTACAAAATTGAAAGAGACAGCCGCGGCCCGTTCACTCATACCCACCGTTTTTACCTGTTTGAAAAAGAATTCTATTACATCAAACAAGGGAATGCCCTGGAAGCCCGGTGGTTTCCATTTTTTACTGCCACGTATAACAAACTTCACCGGTGGCGAGGTGAGCAGCCACCGTTTAAAAAAAAGAAAGAAGTTTGCTATTTGTGTAAAAAATGATTTCAATGTAAATGACTGCTGTTTAAATTATTGGGCGGCGGTTGAATCTGCTGCAGCCTGTTTGGCTTTAGTCCTGCGGGTTAATTCATCCTGGAAAAGTTTGGCATATTTTAAATGATCGGTATAGTTGGTGGTAAATATATGCGAGCCTTTAAAGTCGCTGTTGGCCACGAAGTAAATATATTCCGTTTCGGGAGCATTTAATACGGCGTCAATACTCTCCAGCGAAGGGGTACAGATAGGCCCCGGTGGTAAACCCTTGTTCTGATAAGTATTGTAAGGTGAAACGGCTTTTAAATGGCCGTGTAAGATCCTGCGTAAACCAAAGTCTTTTAAAGCAAACTTTACCGTAGGATCGGCCTGTAATAACATGTTTTTACGGTAGCGGTTAATATATACGCTGGCAATATTGGGTTTCTCCGCATTGTCGCGGGTTTCTTCTTCCACTATAGATGCCAGGGTAACGATCTGTAAGGGTGTAAAACCTTTTGCACTGGCCTTGGCTTTACGGTCATCGTTCCAGTAGGTTTCATACGCTTTATAAAACTGGTCAAAAATAGTACGGGGTCCTGCGGTCCAGTTAATATCGTAAGTATAGGGCATTACCATGGCCATATAGGTATTACTATCCAGGCCATAGGGCTGTAAGGAGTCGGCAACAAAATGTATAACGGCCAGGGAATCGATCTCAAAATGTTTATTGATACGACTGGCCAGGTTTTCTGTTGTTCTTAGTTTGGTGATCACAAAACTAACGGGGGTCTGGCGGCCGTTCTTTAATAAGCGTACAAGGTTCACTATACTGGTGCCGGAAGGTATTTTATAACGGCCCGGTTTTACCTGTTCATAGCCGGCCATATTGCTTACGGTACTGAACAGGCCGGTACCGTTCAATACCTGTTGCGCAACCAGTTCTTTTTTAACATCGGCCAGGGTGGAGCCCGATTTTACATAGAAAAAGCCATCGGCAGTTGCTTTAGTGGCCGGTCCGAAAAATAAAAAGCCGGTAACTGCCGCTACAACCAATAAAGCCAGCCCGATAATAATGATCACTCTTTTTATGCGCATAGTATAATTTAAAATGTTAGCGTATAACAAAATAAATAAAAAACCCTGTCTATCGACAGGGCTTTTTAAAATATTCTCAACTATTTAATAGTTTATCTTATTTATTTACTGTTGGGGCTATCAGGCGTAGTCGTCAAAGGAACGCTGTTAGCAGGGTTTGGTGTAGCAGGCGTTTGAGCCGGGGCTGTTGGTGCACCACCTACATCATTTAAACGGTTGCTTCCTTTTGTTCCGCTGGAAGTATTGATGAATAAAGAGGCAGTCAAACATAAAACGCCAATTACGCCTGCAAAGATCCAGGTACCTTTTTCCAGTACATCGGTAGTTTGTTTAACACCCATGAACTGGTTGCTGAAGCCGCCGATATTGCTGGCTAAACCACCACCTTTAGGGTTTTGTACTAATACAATCAGGCTCAGCACGATCGAGGCAATAATCACTAAAATTAAAAACAGGGTGGTCATATTAATTACTTTTCTTTAAATTTTCTATTCGGCTGGCAAAGTAAGTACTTTTAGCGGGATCAAGCAAACTTAATTTCTGGTATACTTCTATGGCTTTTGCGGTATCGCCTTGTTTGATCCATACTTCGGCCATGGTTTCTGTAATCACCTTATCATCTTTCAGGGAAAGGCCTGCCATTTCCGCTACTTTTTGATCGGCTTTGGCATCATTTGCTTTATCTGGCTGATTATCAGGAGACTTTTTGATTATTTTTAACCAGTCTGTAAAACTTTTCAGCTGCAGGTCAAATTTGTTCAGGGGTTTATCCTGCTCTTTAAATTTAATACCCAGGGAGGCAAAATAGTCCACGGTATGCAGGTGAACCGGGGTAAGGTTCAGTTCCGCCGTTTTGGGATCAATAGCTTCAATTTTCAGGCCCGGTATCACTATTTCATGGCCGTCATCCACTATTTCGTCATCGGGTAGGGGCTCTTCCTCTTCTCCCGGAAATGCCGGGTCGGGTAGAGTTATTGCGGGGCTGCCTGTAGTAACCGGTGCAGGAACTTCTGTCTGTGGGGTTTCGGCACTTATTGCTTCAGGAGCAGTTGCTTCCGTAAGGGGTTCGGTTTCGGTTTCCGGCCCGGGCACTTCTGTTACCGGTTCAGCGGTAATAACAGCAGCAGGGCTACCGGCAACCACCGGTTGTGTAATGTTTGCTTCACCGCCACCATTCAGTAAATAATCCAGCTGTATGGCATTGGGAAAATGCAGCAGTGTTCTGTTATAAACCGTAGTATCTTTTAATCCCGTATGGTTATCCTTTGCAGCCAGTAAAAAGTGCAAGGGGGAAAAGTAGGGGTATTGTGCTGCCAGTGACTGCAGTTGTTCCTGCGACAACTCATCCAATGTATGAACATTTGAAAACAACAGGTCCGTTACTTTATTGGCAATTACAGTCATTGGCGCAAGTTAAGTGTTTACTGTTTGTTAGCGATATCTTGTTTAATTTTTTGTACCGGAGGCTGTCTATTGCGTATTCTGGTTGCTTATCTCCATAGTACCGGGGTTGGCTTTTATCTTCCTGCATTGACTAATTGTCAAATTCTCTAATTGTCCTCCTACCAGTTTGAGAAGATACGGTTAAACATATCGTCGGTCAGGTCCTTGGTCATTTCTTCCGCACGGTTTTGTTCCACCTGCTGGATGGTTTGGGTGGCAGGGAAATCGTAGGTACGGGTTACGGTATAATCCTTACTCTGCTGTTTGGTATTATCGTACACGGTGATCTTTATGCCAATGGTCAACCGGCTTTGTGAGGCCTGTACGGTGCGTCCGCCGGTGCCGGCGCCTACACCCGCCGTGCTAAAGCTATAATCGGTAATCTCGGCCGAAAACTCCCAGTCCGCTTCGCCGCTGGTGACCAACCGGAGTTTTGTCTGCGAGATCATTTTCTGCCTTAACCTGTCGGTTAACCGCGGGCTTAATTGTGTGTTGACATAACCGGCCCTGTTCTCAATAGGGGCAATACTGATGCTTTTTACCTCGGGGGGTATACTTACATCCACAAACTTATATGCTTTACAACCCCACAAACCTACCATCAGGGTAAGGCTGAAGAGTAATAGTTTGTATGTTTTTTTTATGGTCACTTTTTTTAAATTAAAAAGTAAAAATTAAAAAGTAAAAAACTTCAGCCGTTCATTGCTCACCTGTTCATAGTATACATTCCAAATGCTGAATATGGTTACTGCAGCACAAGTGTGCGACGCAACAGGCGATGATAGCAGTACGGTTGCCGGCGCAACAAATACAGCAAACCCCAATCCTAAATCAAAAATCTGTATTCCTAATCCTCTATATCATACTCCTTCAGCTTCCGATACAAGGTCCTTTCACTGATGCCCAGGTCCAGTGCCGCATCCTTACGTTTGCTTTTATGTTTCTTGAGGGCTTTGATGATCAGCTCTTTCTCCTTGTCCACAATATTCAGGCTTTCCTCAACTTCCTCGTGTTCATAAATATCATTGTTATCCACGAACATGGGCTTGTTCGAAGGCTGCAGTACCGGCTGTACATTCATCTGCTGCGGCAATACCGATAAGTTGTCCTGGCTTTTCAGCTCCTTCAATTCGTTGATAAACCCGGGGTTTTGCGATACCACCGCAGGGTTTTGTAACACGTCCAGGAACATCCGTTTCAGTTCGGTCACATCCTTCTTCATGTCAAAGAAAAGTTTGTACAATATCTCTCTTTCGTTTGAAAAATCCTGTGAGCCGCCACTGCCGCTTGCCGGTTGCGCCAGCATGGGTAAACGGTTGCTGGAATAAGGCTGCAGGTAATGGTTCAGTTCTTTGGCTGTTATTAATTTATCCTTTGATAAAACCGAGATCTGCTCTGCAATATTCTTCAATTCACGCACATTACCGGGCCATGGATAGTTAATTAACACGTTTTTAGCGTCGTCATCCAGTTGTACAGAGGCGGTTTTATATTTATCAGCAAAGTCGGCGGTAAACTTGCGGAATAGTAAATGAATATCCTCGGGGCGGTCGTGCAGGGCCGGCACCCGGATAGGCACCGTGCTTAAACGGTAGTAAAGGTCTTCCCGGAATTTACCTTTCTCTACCAGTTGCAACAGGTCTTTATTGGTGGCAGCAATAACCCTTACATCGGTCTTCTGTACTTTGGAGGAACCTACACGGATATACTCGCCGGCTTCCAGCACCCTTAATAAACGGGCCTGGGTGCCGAGTGGCATTTCACCGATCTCATCTAAGAAAATAGTGCCACCGTTTACGGTTTCAAAATAACCTTTGCGGGAATCCGATGCACCGGTAAAAGCACCTTTTTCGTGACCGAATAACTCGGAATCAATAGTGCCTTCAGGAATGGCGCCGCAGTTAACGGCAATGAAGGAATTATGTTTACGGGCGGATAAAGCATGAATGATCAGGGAAAAAGATTCCTTACCCACACCGCTTTCACCGTTTATAAGAACGGTCAGATCGGTAGGCGCTACCTGTGCCGCAACCTGCAGTGCATAGTTGAGCGAAGGCGCATTGCCTATGATGCCAAACCTGTTTTTTATACTTTGAATGTCCATATTATTTTTAATTAGCTGATGTGCTAATATGCTGATGTGCTAATTGCCTGACGGTCATTTATCGTTTATCATTGGCTAATTAGCCTATTAGCAAATTGGCATATTAGTCCACGATTTCTCCAAACAGCGTACCCTGGGTACAATCCGTTGCCCTTACATTTACATAGGAGCCGGGAGCCAGGTCGTAATTGCCTTTGGGAAACACGAATACCTTGTATTGCGAACTGCGGCCCATCCATTGCTGATCGCTTTTTTTACTTTCGCTTTCAATCAATACCTGGAACACTTTGCCAATATCTCTTTTATTACTTTCCAGTGATAAACGGTTCTGGGTCTCTATTACTTCGGCCAGCCTTCTCTTTTTCACCTCTTCGGGTACATCATCA
The DNA here is from genome assembly GCF_042686025.1 of Terrimonas rubra. Lineage (NCBI taxonomy): Bacteria > Pseudomonadati > Bacteroidota > Chitinophagia > Chitinophagales > Chitinophagaceae > Terrimonas > Terrimonas rubra. The sequence goes on along the minus strand of NZ_JBHUOZ010000003.1, from coordinate 2,346,991 downwards.
GCATAACGGCGCTGGGCCAGTGTGCCGGGACGCTCGGAGTAAAAGAACATATAAGAGTAATCGTACTGCGCATATTTCATAATGCTGATGGTATCCTGGTGGTCCTGCTCATCTTCCGTACAGAAGCCGGTAATGATATCGGCACTGATGCTGCAATCGGGCATGATCTGTTTGATCCTGTCCACCTTGGCCATATACCATTCGCGGGTATAGGTACGGTTCATCATTTGTAAAATACGGGTACTGCCGCTTTGTACCGGCAGGTGAATGTATTTACAGATATTATCGTATTTAGCCATGGTGTGCAATACCTCATCCGTTATATCCTTGGGGTGAGAAGTGGAAAAACGTATACGCAGCAGGGGCGATATCTGTGCGATAGATTCCAGCAACATGGCAAAAGTTACAGCGGTTGACTGTTCATTACCATTAGCTGAAGTATAATAATAACTGTCTACGTTCTGGCCTAACAGGGTTACTTCCCGGTAGCCTTGTTCAAACAGGTCTTTACATTCGTTGATAATACTGGCGGCTTCACGGCTGCGTTCGCGGCCACGGGTAAAAGGCACCACACAGAAGGAGCACATATTGTTACAGCCACGCATGATGCTGACAAAAGCACTGATGCCATTGCTGTTCAGCCTGACGGGGGAAATATCAGCATAGGTTTCTTCCCGGCTTAATAAAACGTTGATGGCTTTCTGACCGGTTTCGGCTTCTTCCACCAGGCCGGGCAGGGTACGGTAAGCATCGGGGCCTACTACTATATCCACCAGTTTTTCTTCCTCTAAAAATTTAGATTTTAACCTTTCGGCCATACAGCCCAGTACACCTACCAGGGTGCCGGGGCGGGCACGTTTCAGTTTTTTAAACTCCGTGAGTCTTTTTCTTACTGTCAATTCGGCTTTTTCGCGGATGGAGCAGGTGTTCAGGAAGATCAGGTCGGCCTCCTCCACATTACGGGTAGCACCAAAGCCTTCTTTATTTAAAATGGAAGCCACCACTTCACTATCTGCGAAGTTCATGGCACAACCATAACTCTCAATGTAAAAACGCTTTTTATATGAGTTGGGATCTAATTCAAAGGGCGCATATGCTTCCCCCTGCCTGTTCTCATCATGTACCTTGTTTGTAGCTAAATCCAACATCTTGTCAAAAAAATTAAATAAGACGGCAAAGATAAATAAAAGAACTGAGTTTTGCTGACAGTATGACAGGTGGTTTCAACTTTATTTTTATTAGTCCCCAACTGACCTGCACTTAAAAAAAAGGTCGTCGGCACTTATTTTAAATTTTATGACCGGTGGATGGCGTTTCAGTTAAATTTTTAATTTTGATGATGTTCAAGCCGCTGATAATCATGTTTTTTGTCCTGATTACCACCAATATAGGGGCTCAAAATACTAACCGGGATAAGGTACTCGGCCTGGTAATAGGAAATATTATTGACAGTACCACCGGCAAAGCAGTGGAAGGTGCTAATGTACAAATGCGCTCCCTGGGTGCAACAAAGGCCATTTTATCTACCGTGGCCGGTAAGGGTGGCGCTTTTGAGATCAATAAAATTCCCTTTGGTTATTATTCCATCAGTTTTTCTTTCAGTGGTTACGGAACTATTTTGTTTGACAGTGTTCATATCCGGGAGGATCGTTTTGATTTTAACCTGGGTGATATTAAAATGTATCCTTCGCTGAGTGAAATGGCCGAAGTGGTGATCTATAATGAAAAGCCTTTGATCGAATCCAAAGACGGCGCTATTATTTACAATGTAGGCGAGTCGGCTTTAAGCAGCGGCTCCAGTACTTCCGAACTATTAAAGAACATGCCTCTTGTATCTACCGATGCGGATGGTAAGATATTACTGAAAGGAAAGGAACCTAAGATACTGATAGATGAAAAACCTACGGAACTAACATCACAACAACTGGCCGATCTGCTGGAATCCATGCCCGGTCACCTGATTGAAAAGATAGAACTCATGACCAACCCGCCTGCCGAGTATGCCAATGAAGAGGGCGGGGTGATCAATATTGTTACCAAGAAAGGAAGGGTTGGACTGACGGGCCGTATTAACCTGGTTGCTGGTACCCGGGGTGAAGCCTCCTTAACCGGTAATGTATCCTACCGCACCCAAAAACTGGTCATGAATATAACGGCCGGTACCGGTGCCGGGCGGGTTGTAGGTGACGGTCACTCTACCCGGCAGAATTTTTATGCAGACTCTTCCAATGCTTTATTAACGGCCAATGAATATAATAACAAGAACCTGCGTCCTAACCTGCGGGTGAATATGGATTATGAGTTCAATAAAAGGAATATCCTGAGTTTTACCGGTTTGTTAAATGCTAATCTCTACGATAACCTGGGTGAAACTTCCTACAAAAACATCAACCGTTTTGATGAGTTATACCGTTACAGTACCCGCAGTAATGCTACTGATGGGGGTACGGTCACCGAATCGGCCTCTGTAAGTTATACCCATAAGGGCAGGGATAGCCGGGAGTTGTTACGCATCATCTCTGCGCTTAATTTTGGCCAGTATGATAATACCCGTACATTTTTCCAGCAGTTTTTACAGCCAAATGGTGCACCAACGGGAACGGACAGTACGCAATACCAGAAAACGGATAACCGTAATACCTCCTGGGATATACGGCTTACCTATAACAAACCTTTAAACAAAGCCATTATACTGAATACAGGCGCCACTACTTTAAACAGTTATTTCCACAATACACTTACTACTACGGTACTGCAAAAATCAACCGGGGAACTGATCAACAGGCCGGATATGAGTAATGATTTTAAATTTAACCAGTCCGTACATAGCTTAAGGGCCGGCGTAACCGTTAGCCTGCCGCAACGCTGGCGTATTGTCGCCGGTATGCAGGCCGATTATACCGGCATACAGTTCAATTTTATCGATCATATCAATAACAGCAGCAATCACTACTGGAGTTATTTGCCTAATATACTGGTACGCAAAGAATGGAAAGCTCAGGGATTGAATTCCTCGGTGAGTTACCGTAAAACGGTACGCCGGCCGGGTATTAACCAGTTAAACCCGAGTATTGATTATAGTGATCCGTATAATCTGCGGTTTGGTAATATAGAACTACTGCCACAGCTAGCTGATAATTTTGACTGGACATTCGGCCTGTATAAGGGCAAGTATTATGTAAACTTTTCTGCGGGTTATAACTATGTAAAAGATATTATCCAGTCCATCCGGACATTGATACCCGGCGATAAAACACAGATCACCTATAATAATATCACGGATAGAGAAGAGTATGAAGCTACCATTTTTGGTGGTTATACTTTCTCCCGCAAGCTGCGTATGAATGCCAGTATGGGTTATACCTATAACCAGTATAGTAAGTATGACCGGGAAGTGAACCGTTACCGTAACGGCAGTACCTATTATGCCAGTGTGAACTATAATTACATGTTAAGCGACCGTATTACTTTTGAAGGGAATGTGCGGTATAATTCCATTGCCGATGCGCAGGGCCGTTCCCGCAGCAGTATCAAACAAAATATTGGTGTACAGTCAAAATGGATGAACAAGCAACTGACGGTGGGTTTATTACTGATAGATATATTCTCGCAGCAGCAGTTTAACCGTACAACATACGGGGCTAACTATACTTTACACAGTGTAACGGCTTCGCAAACCCGTAATATCCGTTTATCCGTGGCCTATAATTTATTGAAGAATAAGAAAAAAGTATCTGCACAGCAGCAGAAGGCGATATTAAAGACTTTGCAGTAGAGGAGTAAGTATCACGGATTAACACAGAGGTTTTCACGGAATGGACACAGTGGTGTAATATCTTATTACAGCGTTTATTGAATAAGTTTGTATAACAAGTAGTTTGGAAAACAGTATTTAAAACTCCGTGCAACGCTGTGTATTAACTCCATTAACTCTGTGGCTATATCCTTAAACCGTAATCCATAGATCAGAACCACCGAGTGACACAGAGGGTTTTCACAGAGTAACACAGAGAAGTGCAACGACTTACTACAACATTATTTAGTGGTTATATCTGTAAACCATGAACTATTAACCATGATCTATGAACTATTACCTCACTTCGCCCTTGCCGCTTTTTCCCATAACACAGTCTGCCGCCCTTTTACAAAGCGTACAAAACCCAGGTACAGGCAAACATTAATAAAGAGGAAATAGTAAGGTACATACAAGAGTTTTGATTTGATATTTCTTTTGTGCAGTACCCAGCCGCCTGCTGCCGCTGCATAGAACAATACCTGCAATAACAGTATCAGCTGGTAAATAAAACCCTGTTCATAAATAACCAATACAATATTCAGCAGCAGGATAACCGGTAATAAAAACGGGCAGATAGCCCAGCGTAATACCCGGTGCGATACATATTGAAAGGATAAACGCGGGTATTTAAAAAAGTTAAGCAGGGGTAATAACATCAGCATGGACTGGAAGCCACCGGCGCCGATACGCACTTTTCTTTTCTGTTCATCTTCAAGAGAGGCGGAAGGTGTTTCCGATGCAAAGGCATCCGCAGCATATTTTACCGTATAACCTTTCTGGCAGACTCTTAAAGAAATAACAAAATCATCCAGCAGGGTAGTAGCGCCGGGGTTTTCGTACAGGTCGGTTTTAACGGAAAATAATTCACCTGCCGCACCTACTACGGTATAAAAATCAGAGTCCATCTGTTTCAGGAAAGACTCATATTTCCAATACAATCCTTCACCAGCCCCGGCAGTGCCATCCTGTGTAGTAGCGATCACTTTCTTTTCACCGGCCACACCGCCTACTTTGGGGTCCTGGTAATGGCGGACAATATTAATGAGACTGTCTTTATTCAACAAAGTATTGGCATCGGAGAAAACAACATAGGGAGTGTTGACAAAACCCATGGCCCGGTGCATGGCGGCTACCTTGCCCCTGCGTTCATCACTATGTAAGAGGGTGATACGGGGGTATTGTTTAATAATATCCGGTGTTGCGTCGTTAGAGCCATCGGTGATAAATAATAACTGTAACTGATCTTCGGGATAGTTTAACTGTAAGCTGTTGGCAATCTTCTGTTCAATAAAATCAGCTTCATTATAGGCGGCAATGATCAGGGTTACCGGCGGATGAAAGTCATTAGCCGGCAGCTTTTTTTTACCACTCACCGCATTTTTAATTTTTACCAGTATCCAGATAACGATACCATAGCCGATATAACTATAGAAGATGATGAACAGGGAAATAAAGAATAAGAGTTTAAGGGCCAACATGGGGTAAAAGTAATCAGGAAAGTTTAAAAAGAGAAATGTGGAGGGGATTTAGGATTTAAGATTTTTGATTTGAAAGGGAAGTATTTAGTATACAGTATATGGTATATAGACTTTAAAATGCTTTACCTGATTTTTACACTATTTTTTGTAGAGTTCAATTTTTCTATCGTCCGGGTCGGTAATGATGGCCATAAAACCAAAATCGGTTTGCGTGGGTTCCAGTATAAAGGGAACATGATGTTGTTTTAATGTATCAATGGTGGTATCAAAATTATCAATAGTAAAGCCCAGCCGGAGATTTTTATCTGCCTCTGTTTGATTTTTGGCCAGCGGGTATATTTCCAGGATCGTTGTTCCTATTTGCGTGGTATAATGGTAGGGACTATTACCATGCTTGTGGTAATCAAAAGTTAAATCCAGGAGTTTGTAGAATGCAGCTGTTTTTTCGGGCGAACCTGTGCGTAATACCAGTAAGCGGATGTCCATTTGGTAAAGTTAAAGAAAGTGGTATAGCGTATTAAGTATATTGTACCGGGTATACAGCCTATTGATAAAAATTTACTCAATATCTACATACTATTATCTCCATACTAATATCTCCATACTAATATCTCCATACTAATATCTAAATACTCTTATCTGAATCCTCACATCTGAATGCTGAATACCCAACTACCCCTTCAACGCTTCACCCATCTGCTGCAATACATCGGTCCGGATCATTTTTTCGGCTACCATGATCATGTTTTTAAAAGCCATAGCGCCGGAAATGCCGTGCCCGATGATAACGGGTTTGGCTACACCTAAAACGGGAGTGCCGCCGTATATTTCAAAATTGAAACGGCTGTAATAAGGGTCTTTGGCGGCATTTTGCGGGTTGATATCGTAGAGTGATTCGGCCATTTTCAGGATGACATTGCCGGTGAAGCCTTCGCATACGATCACATCGGCCTTATCAATCAATATATCACGGCCTTCGATATTACCAATGAAGTTTATTTTATTGTTTTCCTTTAATAAAGGATAGGTTGCCTGGGCCAGCAGGTTGCCCTTGCCCTCTTCTTCACCCACGTTTAATAAACCTACACGCGGGCTGTTGATGCCTAATATCTGCTGGGCATAAATACTGCCCATGGTAGCAAACTGGTTCAGTTGTTCAGGTTTGCAATCGGCATTCAGGCCTACATCCAGCAATAAGCCGGTAGCGCCGTTTGTTTTGGGAATAATACTGGAGATGGTGGGGCGGATAACACCTTCCAGTGTTTTGATGCTGAATAAAGCGCCTACCAGCATAGCCCCGGTATTGCCGGCACTGATAAAAGCATCTATTTTACCGCTTGCCAGTAAATGAAAACCAATGGCAATGGAGGATTGCTGTTTTTCTTTTAATGCTTTGGTGGGGTGTTCGTGCATGTCGATAACCTGCTGGGCATGTACCACTTTTACAGGTGTACCGGTTAACTGGTGTTCGGTAAGCAAAGGGTTTACCTGCTCCTCGTTGCCAATAAGCAGGAGGGTAGCGGGCGATTGTACGGCGTTGAAATAATCTTTAATTCCTTTAACTGCTTCCAGGGGGGCATAGTCGCCACCCATCATGTCAATACCAATTACCATAACGAAGGGTTGTTTCCAAAAATTAAAAATTCCAAACCCAATAGCAAACCGTTAATAGCGGTGCTATAGATTTGGAATCAAAATTGAGTAAAAAAAACAGAAGTTAAGCTTTTGCCGGAGCTTTTTCGCTAACAACTTTTCCTTTATAGAATAATTTACCTTCACTTACGTGTGCACGGTGACGAACATGGATCTCGCCGGTAGTGCTATCGGTAGTTAAAGTAGCTGAAGTAGCTTTATAATGTGTTCTGCGTTTTGCGCTTCTTTGCTGACTGTGTCTGCGTTTGGGATTTGGCATGTCTATGCTATTATATCAGTTATCAAATATTATTTAATTGTTACCTAAATTTTTGAACTTTTCAAGGTCCTTCCAGATAGGGTTTGTTTTGTCTTCTTCTTCCTCCTGCTCGGGTTCTAAGTTGTCTAACATTTTCAGCACTTCGGGGTTACAGGTAGTGGCGCCGTTATCAAACTGGCCGCATACTTTTTGCATGGGTAAGCTCAGGTTAATGAACTCGTATATCCAGTTGGCCACATCCAGGTGACTTTCGTTACGGCCAATGTAGTAAACATCGGGGTCACCTTCCTGGTCGTTCATCATTTCGGGCTCTTCTACCAGTTTAACAATAATATTAAACTCGTCCCACAGATCAACTACCAGCGGGTTACCGCAACGGTCACAGTAACTTTCCAGTTTACCGCCCACTTCAAATTTAAGTTGCATGAAGCTGTTCTTTTTGTCCAGCGTCAACTTAATATTTGCATGGCAGTTCTTGAAATCCTGCTGCTGAAATGTCTCAAAGAACTTATCAGTTATCTCGTAGTCAAACTCGTGTGTACCTGGTTTTAAACCAACAAATGCTATTTCAAAGTCTCTGCTATACCCCATGAGCCAACTTTTAAGAGTGGGCAAAGGTAATACTTTTCAGCTAAAAAATACTGTTCCATCTTATATTATTTTTAAAAGACCTGCCTGGCCCCTAAAAAATAGTATAAGTATTGGGTTTTCAATAAATTATCGCTGGTCTGTACTACACCAATACCAATGCAAAGGTAGGTATAAATTGTTTTATACCCTGTTCCGGAAAACCGGCAGGAATTTTTTTAACTAAACCCCGTTTTGCCAAAACCCTTAACAATCTTAACTTTCCCGTTTCAACCACCTATAATTTACGGGTTTGCAACAGTTTATTTCAAGATTATTTAAAAGGCTTTTAAAAAGCTGGAGTTGGATATTATTGATCGTGGGCGCTATTGTGGTTAAATGGGTATCCCTGTACCCCGATTGGATCGAGCGCAATTATACCTATGGCGTTTACCCGGTTATTGCCAAGCTGCAGCGGTTTTTATTGGGCTGGATACCTTTCAGTATCGGTGATATTTTTTACCTCTTTTTAATCCTGGTGCTGGTATTCAGGGTGGTCAAGTTTTTCAGGTTGTTGTTACAGCGTAAACTCAACCGGGTGTATTTTGCCGCAGCCTTGCAACAGTTTATCTTTTTAATATTGTTTGTATATGTGTTCTTCAATGTATTGTGGGGATTAAATTATAACAGGGTAGGTATTGCACAACAGTTGGAATTAAAGGTGCAGAAATATTCTACCGAAGACCTGGACACGCTGGTGAACCTCTTGCATGATCATTTAAATTACCAGGCCGGTTTTATTAACGAACAAAGCCGCGATTCTTTTCACCGTAAATCAGCTTTGTTTTCAGGAGCTGCTCAGGCTTTTGCCAGTGCCACGCCACAATTTACTTTCCTGAAGTATTCTCCCAAATCGGTAAAACCATCCCTGTATAGCTATATCGGGAACTACCTGGGTTTTCAGGGTTACTATAATCCGTTTTCCGGTGAGGCACAGGTAAACACTTATACTCCGGCCTCTTTGCATCCCTTTGTAGCTACGCATGAAATAGCGCATCAGCTGGGTTATGCCAAAGAGAATGAAGCCAACTTTGTAGGCTTCCTGGCCTGCAGAACCCATCCTTCACCGGTATTTAAATATTCTGTTTACTTCGATATGTATAATTATGCCAGCCGTGAACTGGCCCGGAGGGATACCGCCTTATATCGTCACTACCAGCAAGATCTTCATCCACAGGTAATAACCGATATTGAGGAGTACCGCAGCTACCTGCGCAAATACCGTAACCCGCTGGAAACAGTTATGACCTGGGGGTACGGACATTTCCTGAAAGCCAATAACCAGCCTTCCGGCTTTGAAACCTATAGCGAAGTTGTGGCCTGGCTCATTGCCTATTATAAAAAATATGGTAAGGAGGTAATATAAACTGGTAAGGAAAAGCCCGATTTACACTTCCAGCATAAACACAGTTCCTTTACCGGCTTCACTGTTTACACTGATGGTACAGTCAATTGATTTTGCCAGGTCGCGGATAATGTGCAGGCCAAAACCCGTTTTATGGTTGTTATAACTGTCATTGCTGAAAAGTACCTGTTGTTGTGCGGCCGTCATGCCCGGACCATTATCGCTAATGGATAAAATGGTTTTATTATCCTTTATCTCCACCTGCCACACCACCATGGGGCTGGTACTATGCGCTGCTGCTTTCACCGCATTGGCAGTGAGGTTATACATAATGGTCTGCATATAATTAATATCCGTATACAGGCTGGTGTCTTTCCCATCTACAAAATGAAATGTTACATCTTTATTCTGGAAATAACTATCCAGGTAGTGAAACAGGCTGCTTACCATTACCTGTTGTTTATATGGTTTAAAATTTTCCATCTGGCCCTTGCTCCATATTAACAGGGCTTCCATATTGTTCAATAAGGCAGCGGCAGTTTGCTGAATATTTTTTTTGTATGCCTGGCTGGTAGCGGCGTCCATTTCTTCCGGTGCTTCATCCTGTAATTGTAAATAGCTGATGAGGCTGGCCACCGGGCTACGGAGGTCGTGACTCAGTATGGCGAAAAACTTTGCTTTTAATTTATTGGCTTCGTTTAATTCGTTATTTAACTGTAACAGGGTATCGTTATTTCTTTTACGGTTACGGCTCTGGTAAAATAATAATGTCCCTATTATTACCAGGGCTACTATACCTACGATAAGCCCGATGCGTTCAGTCCGTTTTTTATTTATTTCCAGTTTGTTGATGAGTAACTGTTTATCCTTAAGTTCCAATGCCCGCTGGCTTTCAATACCGGCTAATTTGTTTTTACTTTCCTGCGAAAAAAGCGAGTCCTGCAGCTTTACAGATTTTTTGTAATATTCCAGCGAACCTTGATAGTCCTTTGTATCGGCCAGTATATCGGCATAAAATTTATAAAATTGTACCAGCAGGTCACCCATGTTCATTTGTTCACAATCGGTAATAGCCTCCCGTAATAATATTTTAGATTGTTGCAGTAATGTGGCTCGGGGTAGTTTTAAACTATCGGGTAATGCCTGGTAAAGGCTGTCGCTTTTATAAAGCTGGTAATAAATCACTCCCCGGTTACCGGTATTATTAACGGTATAGGTATTTTCTATTTCCAGTTTTTTCCAGATAGCATCCGCTTGTTGTATATAGTGTAATTGCTTGGCAGGATCATCACTGGAGCACTCAACTAACTGGCCATAAATTTTAGCCTTTCCCATTTCGCTATTGCTGGAATCGTAATAAGCCAGGGATTTTAAATAATAATCAGTGGCTTCTTTTCTTTTTTGTTCTTTCACATAAGTATAACCAATGGTTTCCAGTATAGGGCCAGGGTAATAAATATCATCTAGTTCCTCGCATACTTTTAAAGATTCAAAAGCATACTTTCTTGCTTTTTCAAAATCATTTTGTTGTGCAAAGATCACTGAAACATAATATTTACCTGGTGCAACCAGGCTTTTGTCTTTTTTTTCTTCCGCCAGCTTAATGCCTTTAAAGTAGTGTTCCGAGGCCTTAACAAAATCGCTTTTATGTTGCAGCAAGGTACCCATGTTATAGTTTATCATCACTTCACCCAGGTAATCACCTTTTTTTTTGCTGATAACAAGGGCCCGTTCATACAAGGGCAAAGCCTCATCCAGTTTACCCGTTTCTAAAAATAAAGTGGCCTTATAACGGGAAGACGTTGCAATGCCCTGTTCCCATTTTATCTTTTCGGAAAGGGCCAAAGCCTGGTTAACATATTCCAATGACTTTTTCGTATCAAAAGTCATGTACTGGTACATTAATTCGTTCAGCAGGTTTATATGATTACTGTCTTCTTTTTGCGTAGGTAACAGGCGCAGCAGCGAATCCAGTACGGCATTATTATTTTGTGCGGTCATTTTATGACAGCAAAGTAGGAACAGGCATATTGTTATCAGTAATCGCATGATCGGATCAGTGGTGTAATAAAGATTCTACAGCAGTTTTATAACTGCGTCCTACCGGTAAGGTGATCTCGTTAACATACACTTCTGTAGAAGTTATTTTATGGATATAATGTTTTTGTACAGCATAACTGCGGTGGATACGTACAAAGGTTTTAAATGCGGCTTCCTGTAGCAGGTTTCCCAGCAGGTTTAATACACAATATTTTTTGGCGGGGGTAACGATGCGGGTATAATCCCTTAACGCTTCCAGGTATAAAATATCCTGCAGTTGTAATTTTATATGTTCGTGACCATCTTTAATAAAAACCGCATCCTGTCCCAGGCTACACTCAAACAAAGCAGCTTTGTGTTTTATATCCAGGTATTGCTGTAACCTTTCCATCGTCATGTCAAAACGGGCTTTGTTGATGGGTTTTACCAAAAAATCAAGTGCAGCCAGCTCAAAGCTTTCCAAAGCATAATCGGGGTAGGAGGTAATATAGATACAGGCTTGTTGATTACCGAGTTTACGACGTAGTTCCAGTCCGGTCATATCTTCCATATCTATATCCAGGAAAAGTATATCAGGTTTTTGCTCCTCAATAGCGGTATAGGCTTCCAGGGGATTATCGTACACCCCTTTTATCTCGATAAAGGGGTATTTTTTCACCATTACCTGTGTATGCAGGCGGTCCACATCATTGTCGTCCACAATAATAGCCGTGTAAGTATGTGTTGCTTCGTTCATCAGTACCGGATAATTTAAAAGCAGGTCATTGCCCTCATTAAAACTACAAAAACAGTTCCATTTGCCGAACTTAATTAAAGGATGATCATTTTTGTTAAATGTGGTGGTGTTTTGTTTAACTATGGCGGCTTTTTGCCGATCATGGCTGAAGTTATAACTTTAGAGCGAATTGATCAGGTTTAATAACACTACACCCCGGTCTGTAACATGAAAAAGATTATTTTAAATGGCACTGATACAACGGTACGTCTCGAAAGACAAGCCGGTGTATGGCCTTCGCAGCAACAGATCCTGGATTTTGAAACGGCATTAGGTTACCCGTTGCCTGCCGATTACAAAGAATTCCTGCTCACCTATAACGGTGGTGTCTGCGAACTTAAAAATATCATAAAGCCCGTAAGCGGTTATCTCTGCGACCTGTTCGGGCTATTCGATCAAAGTGCCGACCCCGGCATCATGCCATTGAAACTTCCGGCCTGCGATGAATTAACGGAACTGTGGGGGCAGCTTCCCTCCAATTTATTGCCTGTTGGCGCAGTGGATAGCGGGGATATGATCGCTATGCGGTTTTACCCGGCAGGGGTAGAAATAGTTATCGTTGATCATGAAGATGACCAGCTTAACTCCCTTGTGGTTGCAGATAGTTTTACCGCATTTTTAGCGGGTACGGTAAGAGAAAACGAACCTTAATCTTTTAGCGATGCGGCGATCTTTACAAAATCATTCTTTAGTGCCGTTTTATTATCGGCAATGGTCCAGGTTAGTATTTTGTAATAATGTGTTTTGGTTTCTACTGCCGTTACCAGCATATAAAACTTACCGTCTTCGTCCGACCAGGTAAGCTCGGCCTGGGCATGTTTATTATTGTTGGCAGTAAATTCAACCGGTGTGCTTTCTTTCCTGTCGGCTACCTCCGTATTATAGCCTTTTAAAAAATCGGCCAAAAACTCCTTTACACTGGCAAAACTGATCTCTGCTTCTTTTAAATGTTCCTTATCATCATCAATCACTATACAAAATGCCACTTTCTCCTCGTCCATGTACTGCAGTGAGGCCACATCATTCAGCGAATAGGTCTTTTTCAGGTAACCGGGCACATCAAGGGTATAACAATGGCCACCTTTACGGGTAACAAATGGCTGGGCCTGTGCCGCATGCACGAACGTTATGAAACACAGTAAGGCGATGAATGATCTCATAAATAGTAGTTGGTTGATGATAGCAGGGTATACTTATTTAAAACTTATTCTTCCACATCATACTTTCAATGGGCCTGTCCGGCTGGCCGCTGTATTTGGCATTGGCTTTCTGGTTATAGGCCACTTCAATGGTTCCTTCTACCGGGAAATAAATTAACTGGCCTACCGGCATGCCCTTGTACACTTTTACCGGTTGTTTCACCGATATCTCCAGGGTCCAGTGCCCGCAAAACCCCACATCGCCCTTACCGGCGGTAGCATGAATATCAATACCCAGGCGGCCTGTGGATGATTTGCCTTCCAAAAAGGGCACATGGGCATGTGTTTCCGTATACTCCAGTGTTACACCCAGGTAAAAAATATGCGGGTATAATACAAAACCATCGTCCGGAATTTCAAAATACTCTATCTCGTTATGTTTTTTGGCATCCAGTATATGTTCCTTATAAGTGGCCAGCCATTTACCCAGGTGTACATCGTACGAATTACTACCCAGGCAATTACGGTCATAAGGCTTCAGCACAATCGTTTCTTTGGCTATCTCCTCTAAAATGCGGGTATCTGATAAGATCATTTTTTTAAATTTTTGTTGGTCAGCTGCCGTTTTTCATGGCATCGTCCCTTGCGTCGCACACTTCAACTGCAGGAATATTGCCCGGCATTTATGCTTTCCCTATCCGGTACACTATTTTTCTTTACTTTGGCAAATAAACACAAATTTTAAGTATTTATAAAAAACAGGTGTTGAATGGAGCTTTTCGGTATAAAATGCCCCTGTTTAAATGTTTACTTTTACATCCTTAATTTACCCGATGCCTATCTTTTTTCAGCAGCAAATAAACGAATTTACCAGGCTTGGTGTCTGGAAAATTGAAGAAACAGAGGAATTTTTCCAGAGTAACGTGCCCCAGCACCGGGATGTAACCCACCCGCATAAACGCCTGCAACACCTGGCAGGGCGGTATTTACTGCAATACCTTTTCCCGGGCTTCCCTTACGAAATGGTACAGATAGCCGATACCAAAAGACCTTTTTTACCTAACGAAGAATACCATTTTTCTATCTCCCACTGCGGCGATTATGCCGCGGCCATCGTCAGCAGCCGGCAAAGGGTGGGGGTTGATGTGGAGCTGCCCACTGAAAAAGTGGCTGCTATCAAAGAAAAATTCTTATCACCTGCCGAACTGGCCCGGCTGCACGACCCCAACGACCTGTACTGGCTTACCGTATGCTGGAGCGGCAAAGAGGCCGTTTTTAAATGGTATGGTGAGGGCAAGGTCGATTTTAAACAGCATATTCAATTCAGGCAACTGAATGAAGCGGATAATACCATTGACTGCTTTTTTGAAAAAAATACTACAACACTTCAGATCAACTTTCACCAGATCGATAAACTGGTACTCTCCTGGGTGGTGAACTGATCATTTTTTATTACAGGTAGTGGTTTAACAAACGATTGTTATCGTTTTTTATATAATTAATCTATAAAACAAGTAGACTAATAAATTTAAATCCTATATTTGTCCCAGTATAACAACTGACATGTAAATGGATCAAGCTTTTTTGTATAATAAAATGGGTGTGTGGCAGCGAATGTGTATGCCTGAATTTTTGTGTTGCTGCTGATACCTGCAGTAACGGGAACAAAATTTATTGGCTAACACACTTTGCAACATAATGAGCGAGCAACAATCCATAAACATTACATCATTCATCAATTTTTCAGCACAACATGATATAGCTGAAACCCTGGCGTACCTGGCATCCTTATACCCGGATGATATTGTTTTTTCTACCAGTTTCAGTTACGAGGACCAGGTAATTACTGACTACATAGCAAAAGCAGCTCCCGGTATTCAACTCTTTACCCTGGATACAGGCCGCCTGTTCCCGGAAACCTATTCAACCTGGAGCGCCACTTTGGATAAATACCAGCTGCCCGTCACTACCTACTATCCCGACGATATTGCCTTAAAAGAGTACGTTACCAATAATGGTCCCAATGCGTTTTATGCATCACCGGAGTTGCGTAAACAATGTTGTCATATACGTAAGGTAGTGCCTTTACAAAAAGCGCTGGCGGGCAAAAAG
Source organism: Terrimonas rubra (assembly GCF_042686025.1). Lineage (NCBI taxonomy): Bacteria > Pseudomonadati > Bacteroidota > Chitinophagia > Chitinophagales > Chitinophagaceae > Terrimonas > Terrimonas rubra. The sequence continues at coordinate 2,331,767 of NZ_JBHUOZ010000003.1, read as the reverse complement.
ATCTGGATCACGGGCCTGCGTGCGGAGCACTCGCCTAACCGCCAGTCATTACAACCATTTGAGTGGGACGATGTAAATAATATCATCAAATACCATCCTTTACTACAATGGTCAACAGATGAGGTAACGGCACATATCCATCAGCATAATATTCCCTACAATGTATTACATACCCGTGGTTTTGTGAGCATTGGTTGCGCACCCTGTACAAGGGCTGTTAAACCAGGTGAGGATTTCAGGGCAGGCCGCTGGTGGTGGGAGGATAACAGTAAAAAAGAATGTGGGCTGCATAGCACCACAACAGCCGTTAAGGCATAAATATTTTAGTAGCACAGGTACTAACCTGTAAAAAGCGTGAAGGAATGAGTAAGTATAATGTAGATTATTTAGAACAGCTGGAGGCCGAGAGCATTCATATTTTCAGGGAAGTGGCGGCCCAGTTTGAGCGTCCGGCTTTATTGTTCAGTGGTGGTAAGGATTCTATAACATTGGTTCACCTGGCAAAAAAAGCATTTGCCCCGGGCAAAATACCTTTTCCGCTGGTACATATTGATACCGGCCATAACTTTCCCGAAGCACTGGCTTACCGCGATAACCTGGCTAAAGAACAGGATGCTACCTTAATTGTAAGACAGGTGGCCGATACTATTAAACAACGTAGCCTTACCGAACCCAAGGGCAAGTTTGCCAGCCGTAACTGGTTACAAACTTATACTTTACTGGATACTATTGAGGAGTTTGGCTTTGACGCCTGCATTGGCGGCGCCCGCCGTGATGAAGAGAAAGCCAGGGCGAAGGAGCGAATATTCTCAGTAAGAGATGAGTTTGGCCAATGGGACCCCAAATTACAAAGGCCCGAATTGTGGAATATTTTTAACGGCCGTATACATAAGGGGGAAAATGTAAGAGTATTCCCCATCAGTAACTGGACAGAACTGGACGTATGGAACTATATCCGCAAGGAAAATATTGCACTGCCTTCTATTTACTTTTCGCACGACCGTGAAGTATTGATACATGAAGGTCAGTATGTAGCTACTTCACCCTTTGTGCAGATTGACGAAACGGATACCGTGGTTACCAAAAAAGTACGTTACCGTACCGTGGGTGATATGACCTGTACAGCAGCAGTGGAAAGCACGGCATCTACTTTGGATGAAGTGATCAACGAGATCATTGCTGCCCGTATCAGTGAACGTGGTGAAACCCGTATCGATGACAGGGTAACGGAAGCTGCGATGGAAGACCGGAAGAAGAATGGATATTTCTAAGTAAAGGAAAATAAAAGTGGAAAGAGGTTTGTGGTTCTTTTGGGAGGAATGATAAATGATGAGTTATGAATGATGAATGACTTGTTATGAACCATTAACTATTAACGATTAACAAATACTAAACAATGGATTTATTAAGATTTATAACCGCAGGCAGTGTAGATGATGGCAAAAGCACATTAATCGGACGTTTGTTATACGATAGCAAAAATATCATGGTAGATCAGCTGGAGGTATTGGAGAAACAAACCAAGAATAAGGCAGCCGGTAATATTGACCTGGCTTTATTGACAGATGGCCTGCGTGCGGAAAGAGAACAGGGCATAACCATTGATGTGGCTTATCGTTATTTCACCACGCCTAAACGTAAATTTATTATAGCCGATGCACCCGGGCATGTACAGTATACCCGTAACATGATCACCGGAGCATCCAATGCTTCTTTAATTATTATTTTAATTGATGCCCGGCAGGGTGTGGTGGAGCAAACCCGCCGTCACTCTATTATAGCATCCTTATTAAATATACCACAGGTAGTGGTGGCCATTAATAAAATGGACCTGGTGGACTATTCCGAAGATGTGTATAATAATATTGTAATTGACTATGCAAATGTGGCTACCCAGTTAGGGCTGAAAAATATAACCTATATACCGATCAGTGCTTTGAATGGTGACAATATTGTAGCACCTTCTGTTAGCATGGATTGGTACGAAGGTCAATCACTGCTTGGCTTTTTGGAAGAAGTAGCAGTGGAAGCGGACAATGATACTGATCAGGCACGCTTCCAGGTGCAATTTGTCATTCGTCCGCAGACGGAAGCCCTGCACGATTACCGTGGATATGCCGGTAAAGTGTTAAGCGGTGTGTATAAAACCGGCGATGCGGTTAAAGTATTACCAGCGGGTATTGACAGTACCATTACGACTATTGAAGTGGGTGGAAAAACAGTGGAGGAAGCATTTGCCGGTCAGCCGGTGGTTCTACAGTTAAAGGATGATATTGATATCAGCCGTGGTGATACGATTGTAAAAAAGGAGCAGGAACCAACGGTGGCTAATGAAATAGAAGTGTTGTTATGCTGGCTGGGCGACAAGCCTTTACAGGTGGGTAATAAATACTACCTGCAACATAACAGCCGGCTGGTAAGGACGGTGGTAAAGGAGATTGAATATAAATTGGATGTAAATACCCTGAGCCGTGAATCGGTAGCGGGTGGGGTAAAACTGAATGAAGTGGTAAAAGCCACTATTAAAACCGCATCGCCGCTGGTATTTGATGCATACAAAACCTTACCGGCGAATGGCAGTGCCATCCTGATAGATGAAACCAGTAACAGCACGGTAGCGGCTGTGCTATTGCAATAAAATTTTTTGAACTAATTCTCTACTAAACGAGTAGACTTATGAATGTACAATACATATCCGGTAAAGTGATACTGGCAGGTGCCGGTCCCGGTGATCCCGAGCTGATCTCAGTAAAAGCGGTTAAATGGCTGCAAAAAGCTGATGTGGTATTAGTGGACAGGCTGGTAAGCCATGAAATTATTAATGAGTACGTGCCTGCAAAAGCACAGGTGATATGCGTGGGTAAACAGGGCCGCTTTGGTTTGTCAACCCCGCAGAAACGTATTAACCAGATGATGATCGATTACAGCCGGGATGGAAAAACAGTGGTGCGCCTGAAAGGGGGCGATGTATCGGTATTTGCCAATGTATTGGATGAGCTGCAAACCCTGGTAGAAAATAATATCCCTTACGAAATTATTCCCGGTATTTCTGCTGCGTTAGGTGCTGCTGCGTATACAGGTATTCCGTTAACGGCCCGCAACTATGCCAATGCCGTACGGTTTTTAACCTATTATAAAACTGATGTATTAACGGATGAGTATTGGACCGAACTGGCCAATACCAATGATACCCTGGTATTTTATATGTCATCGGGTACCCTTAATGATATTGTAGAGCATTTAAAAAAGCAGGGCATTACTTCCGATAAATATATTGCCGTGGTGGAACAGGCCACTACCCGTTTACAGAATGTACATATCAGTAATATCTATCGCCACCGCGAGGAGTTTGGCGATAAGGAATTTGCCTCACCTTCTCTTTTGATAGTAGGTAAAGTGGTGGTATTACATGAACAGTTTAAATGGTTACGTAACAGTAACAGCCAGGAACAATATTTTGAACCGGTAGCTTCTTTACGCAAAGAAGCCGTGTAAAACACCCTATATGTTAAACGAAACGAAACATAGTTTACTTGCTACGCTGGTGAAAGAATCCAGCAGGGAAGAGCTGATCTGGATACAGGGCTACCTGGCTGCGGTTATAGCCGGCAGTGGTGATATTGCCACAGGCGAAACGGCGGCTCCTGTTGTTAGCAAAAAAATTACGCTGGTGTATGGTACCGAAACCGGTAATGCTAAAAAACTGGCCTCACAGTTAGCGGGCATTGGTAAAAAGAAAGGTGTGAATGTAAAACTGGCCGGGCTTGACCAGTATCGTGTAACGGACCTGGCAAAGGAGGAGTTTTTATTTGTGGTGATCAGTACCCAGGGTGAAGGCGAGCCACCGGCATCGGCTAAAAAATTCTACGAATATATACAGGCAAACCAGCTGCAATTACCCAACCTGAAATTTGGTGTATTAGCCCTGGGCGACAGTTCCTATCCGTTGTTTTGCCAAACCGGTATTGATGTGGATGAAAAGCTTGCGCAATTTGGCGCTGCCAGGGTTGTGCCATTACAAAAATGCGATGTGGATTATGAGGAAACAGCACTGGCCTGGTTTAATGAAGTATTAAATACAACAGCTGCAACAGCATCAACGGGGATAACAAAACCTGCTGCCGAACAAAAAACAGCTGGTAAAAAATATTATGAAGGCCGGATCATTGCTTCGGTTAATTTAAATGACAGGGGATCCAAAAAAGAAACCTACCATATTGAAATTGCTACAGATGAAGTGGTGCATTACGAACCGGGTGATGCCATTGGCATTGTACCGCCTAACCGTTTAGCCGTGGTGGAGCGGATCATTGAACTGACCGGTGTGGACGGAGACACTATTGTAGAAACGGGTAAGGTGACTGCGGATACAAAAACCATATTGACACAACATGTAAATGTGTGTTATTTATTGTTGCCTACCATAAAAAAATATGCGGCTATCACCGAACAGGAAATACCGGAAATAAGAATGGACCTGGTTGACCTGTTACGTATTTACCCGGTAAAAAACCCGGCGCAGTTTGAGGAGGTGATCAAAATACTTACCCCTATTGCGCCAAGGTTGTATTCACTGGCATCGGCCCCGGCGGCACATGGTGAAAATGAAGTGCATATCACGGTCTCTAAAAACACTTTTGTTACAGATGATGAACGCCGTTATGGTTTGTGCAGCGAGTTCCTGGGCGATCAGCCTGTAGATACGGCCATCACCTTCTATGTGCATAAAAACAAGGCCTTTAAATTACCCGATGCGGAGAAAGATATTATCATGATAGGCCCCGGTACAGGTGTAGCTCCCTTCCGTTCGTTTTTAGCAGAAAGGGATGCGGCCGGCGCTACGGGTAAAAACTGGTTGTTTTTTGGTGAGCAACATTTTGTGACTGATTTTTTATACCAGGTGGAAATGCAGAAGTATGTGGAGACCGGTGTACTGACCAACCTGGACCTGGCTTTTTCCCGGGATCAGCAGCAGAAAATTTATGTACAGCATAAAATGCAGCAAAAGAGCAGTGAACTGTACAACTGGTTAAACAACGGTGCTGCTTTGTATGTATGCGGGGCCAAAGAACCGATGGCTACTGATGTGGAGCAAACCCTCATTAACATCATCAGCGAGCAGGGCAATAAAACAACAGCTGAAGCGGAGGCCTTTTTACTGCAGTTGCAGGAGGAGGGAAGGTATGAGAAGGATGTGTATTGAGAGGGCTGAAAGCCAAAAGCTTAAAGCTGAAGGCGGAAAGCTGAAAGCAGTAAGCCTGGGTTTGTGTATCACGAACCGCGAAGGTTTAATGATGAATAGTATTACAGAACGATAAACGGAGCGTCGCAACAGCAGTTCAATAGCGTTACTGCAGCCGGCAAACAAAAACAACTGAATTGATATATAATGGCAGATAAAGACAATAAGAAGTTATCACCCGTTGAGCGGATAAAAAAAGAAAGCAAGGGCTTAAGGGGCACTATGAAGGAGAGCCTGACTGATGATATTACCGGGGCCATACGTGAAGATGACCAGACCCTGATCAAGTTTCATGGTATGTACCAGCAGGATGACAGGGACAGGCGTGAAGAGCGCAGTGCCAAGAAACTGGAATGGTTATACTCCTATATGATCCGGTTGCGCCTGCCCGGTGGTTTGTTAAGCCCGCAACAGTGGATCGGCCTGCATCATATAGCAGGGGAGCATTCAACAGGGGTAATTAAGATCACTACCAGGCAGACCGTGCAATTGCATGGCATATTAAAATCGTCCATCAGGCCAACGATACAGGCTTTTAATACCCTGCAGCTGGATTCTATTGCGGCCTGCGGTGATGTGAATAGGAATGTGATGTGCAGCGCCAACCCCGAGGAGTCGCCGGTGCATGCGGAAGTGTTTGCGTATGCGGATAAAATAAGTTTATTAGGTTTACCTAAGACAAGGGCTTATTATGAAATATGGCTGAATGAAGAGCAGATAGCTGACCGGTCCGAAGAAGACCCTTTGTACCAGGACCGTTACCTGCCACGTAAGTTTAAAATAGCTATTGCTATTCCGCCTAATAACGATATTGATGTATTTACTAATGATATTGGCCTGATCGCTATTATTGAGAATGATAAACTGTTAGGATTTAATATAGCGGTAGGCGGTGGTTTAAGTACTACCCATGGAAACCCGAAAACCTATGCCCGTTTGGGAACAGTATTGGGCTTTTTGGATACCGAAGAAAAAGTATTGAAAGCAGTGTATGAGATACTGACCGTGCAGCGTGATTTTGGCAACCGGGAGGACAGGAAACAGGCCAGGTTGAAATATACAGTGGATCGTTTGGGTGTGGACGGGTACAGGAAAGAAGTGGAACAACGCTGTGGCTTTGCCTTTGAACCCGAAAGGCCGTATCATTTTACAGAAAGAAAAGATCATTATGGCTGGCGGAAAAACCATGCCGGCAAATGGTACTATACCATCTTCGTGGAGAATGGCAGGGTGCTGGACAGTGATACTGTTGCTTTGAAAACTGCTCTGTTTGAGGTAGCAGAAACCGGTAAAGCTAATTTCAGGTTCACCGGCAATCAGAATGTGATACTGGGTGATATTGAAGAAGCGGATAAAGAGGCGATAGAGAGCATCTTAGCCAGGTTAGGTGTAAAAGCACATAATGAAAATGCGGGGGCCATCCGCCGTACCGCTATTGCCTGTGTGGCATTTAATACCTGTTCGCTGGCCTTAGCCGAGGCACAACGTTATTTGCCTACGCTTATTTCAAGGATAGAACCTATTGTGGAGAAATATGGATTAAGTGATGAGGAGATCAGTTTACGCATGACCGGTTGTCCGAATGGCTGCGGCCGTTCTGCTGCATCGGAAATAGGTTTTATCGGCACTTCCTACGGGCATTATAACCTGCATATAGGTGGCGACAGGCAGGGCCTGCGGCTGAATACAAAATATAAGGAAAGCCTGAATGAAGAGCAGATACTGGAAACCCTGGATGGCTTGTTTGCCGTATATGCGGCGGAGAAAAAGGAAGGGGAAATATTCGGCGACTTTGCTTATAACAAATGGATCAGGCAACAATAACAGCCTGCTAAAGAAAGCTATCGGACAAGCATAATTAAATCAATAACAGTAATACCGGATGAGTGTAGTAACAAAAGATATAACAGAAAAGAATGAGCAGGTAACCAATGAGTTATTCCCTGTCTTTTTAAAGTTAGATCACTTAAAAGTATTACTGGTAGGCGCCGGGAAAATAGGGCTGGAAAAAGTAACCGCTTTATTACAGAACAGTCCGCGAACAACGATTAAAGTGGTGGCTAAAGAAGTAACACCGGCGTTCAGGGCTTTTACCGAAGGGTATGATAATGTGCGTATTGAAGAGAGAGGGTATGAGGCAACTGACCTGGAAGCCTGTGATGTGGCCATTGTTGCGGCAAATGATAAAATATTGAGCCAGGCTATTTTTACGGCGGCCCGACAGCAGAATAAACTCATTAATGTAGCTGATACCCCTGAGTATTGTGATTTTTACCTGGGCTCTATTGTAAAAAAGGGTAACCTGAAAATTGCTATTTCTACCAATGGTAAATCGCCTACCATGGCCAAGCGCATCAAGGAAGTGCTGAACGATGCCCTGCCGCAAGAGCTCAATGACAGTATTGATAACCTGCATAAAGTGCGTAACAAGCTAAACGGCAATTTTGAGTACAAGGTTAAAAAGCTGAATAAATTAACGAAAGTGCTGCTGGAAGATGATACGGCCTTTAATGAAAAAAAATGGCGACGCATTGCTACCTACTCTTTACTGGCCTTTGGTTTAATGCTGGTGGGACATTTTACCTTTACTTATATTATACCTTTTGAAAGTATTAAGAATGGATTATTGTCCTTATACAGTACCCTTGATGCCAGCTTCCTGGTGATGTTTGCCGCAGGTTTTTTTGCGCAGCTGGTAGATGGTGCTTTAGGTATGGGCTATGGGGTGGTGAGTGCAACGGTGTTGTTATCGGCCGGTGTAAGTCCTGCTGCTATCAGTGGCAGTATACATACAGCCGAAATGTTTGCCAGCGGCGCCAGCGGGTATAGCCATTATAAATTTGGTAATGTAAACAAAAAACTGTTTAAAGCACTGGTGCTGCCGGGTGTAATAGGCGCTGTGGCAGGGGCCTGGTTATTATATTATTTAGGGGAGGAGTACAGCAACCTGGTAAGACCTATACTGGCCTGTTATACTTTATTATTGGGTATAAAAATTTTATATACCGCTTACCAGAACCAGATAAAGAAAAAGAAATTCAAACATTATAAAGCATTGGCCGGTGCCGGTGGTTTTTTTGATTCCTTCGGTGGCGGTGGCTGGGGACCTATTGTTACTACTACACTGATCACGAAAGGCAGAAGTCCCAAATATGTGATCGGCTCTGTAAGTATTACCGAGTTTTTTGTTACCCTGTCAAGTGCCCTTACCTTCTTTTTATTACTGGGTGTTACACACTGGCAAACCATACTGGGATTGATCGTAGGCGGACTGGTAGCAGCACCCATTGCAGCAAGACTGGTAGGTAAATTACCAAGACGCACTGCCCTGATACTGGTGGGTGTATTGGTAATAGTATGGAGTGTACGTATCTTAATAAAAGTTTTATAACTTTTATTATAAATAATTAGTCTACAAAATTGGTAGAGTAATTGTAAACCTATATTTTTGAACTATATTATCAAAAAACTGTATGTTCAACAGGCTCTTGTCTTTCTTCCCGGCTCACCGATGTTGTTGCCGGTATACCCCTAACGGTCGCTTACTTCAATTTGAGAATTCCCATATGTGAACATCGCTGTAATGCAGTGATGAATGATTGAATAATAATTTTGGTTTTATTTAGTCTATAAAAATTATAGACTATTAATAATAAATAAACGTAACAACTAAACAACAATGCTAAAGACCTTATCAACTGCAATTATTTTCTTATTACTGGCCGCACCGGCATTTTCGCAATACAAATTAAGTGGTATTGTGAAGGAAGAGAATGGGATCTCGGTCCCCAACGCTACCATCGTTGTAAAAAATAAGGGCATTACCGTTTTATCTGATAAAGAAGGCGTTTTTGAAATTGAAAATGTAGCACCGCCCTTTACACTGGCGGTTAGTTATGTATCTTTTAAAACCCGTGAAGTACATATAAAAGATGCATCTGTTACTACCGTAAATGTGGTATTGTTTAAAGAAGACCTTTTATTATCGGATGTATCTGTTTCATCCCGCCGCCGGTTGGAGAGAGTACAGAATGTGCCTATCGCCATTTCGGTTATCGGTGGTTCACAGGTAAGGGAAACCGGCTCTTTTAATGTAAACCGTTTAAAAGAACTGGTGCCTTCAGTACAATTATATTCTTCTAATCCGCGTAATACAGGCATCAATATCCGGGGCATAGGTTCGCCGTTCGGGTTAACCAATGATGGCCTTGATCCGGGTGTTGGTTATTATGTGGACGGCGTATATTATGCCCGCCCCGCCGCTACCACACTGGATTTTATTGATATTGCCCAGATCGAAGTATTACGTGGCCCGCAGGGAACCCTGTTCGGTAAAAACACCACATCCGGTGCATTCAATATTACTTCACGTAAAGCCAGCTTCAGACCGGAAGCAGATTTTGAAGTGAGTTATGGTAACTATGGTTATATCCAGGCCAAAGCTTCTTTATCGGGCCCCTTAACAAAAAAATTAGCAGCCAGGGCATCCTTTTCAGGTACGCAGCGTGATGGGGTAATTGAAAATATACGAACCAATAAAGCCACTAATGATATCAATAACCTGGGCTGGAGGGCACAGTTATTATACCAGGCATCGGATAATACAACCATTACCTTAAATGCCGATAATACCAAACAGCGCCCCGATGGCTATGCGCAGGTATTGACCGGTGTGGTAACCACCAAACGCCCGGCATACCGCCAGTTCAATAATATTATAGCGGACCTGGGTTATACGGTGCCCACACTCAATGCCTTTGACCGTATCATAGATCATGATACACCCTGGAAATCGGATAATGATATTGGCGGCGCTTCTTTAAATATTGAAACGCAGCTTGGTCCGGGCACACTGACTTCTACTACGGCCTGGCGCTACTGGGACTGGGGGCCTTCCAACGACCGTGATTTTACCGGCTTACAATCACTGGCTTTATCACAAAACCCTACCAAACATCATAACTGGTCGCAGGAGATACGTTATGCGGGCAATTTTACCAATAAGTTAAGCGGTGTGATCGGCCTGTTTTATATTAACCAGGATGTAAAGACCACCGGTTCGGAAGTAGCGGGTGATGCCCAATGGCGTTTTTCGCAAAGCTCTACCAGCAGTTTATGGAGAACGGACAGCTTATTTGAAGGTTATGGTGTATTCACCAATTCCTCTATCAAATCAACCAGTGCGGCCATATTTGCCAATGCAGACTGGGAGGCGCTTCCGGGCTTTCATGTGCAGCCGGGCTTACGTTTTAACTACGATAAAAAAGACGTGGTGTACGATCGCCAGGCACGCGGCGGAAAAGAATTTACTGATCCCGCCATCATTGCTATCCGCCAGGGTGTGTACAGTAGCCAGTATTATGCAACCGATGCGGAGGAAAATAAATTTACTTATCATTTAACCTTATCCTACCGTCCGGAGGAGAAAAATTACAATGCTTACGTAACCTACTCCACCAGTTTTAAACCGGTAGGCGTGAATGTGGCAGGCTTACCAACGGTGAACGGGGCACCGGCCCTGGACCTGGCCGTTATTAAGCCGGAATACGTGACCCATTATGAAGCCGGTATAAAGAGTACACCATTCCAGAACTTTAACCTGAACCTGACTTTATTCAATACTGATATTAAAGATTATCAGGCCAATGTTCAATCCCCTCAATTAGGTGTGAACAGGGGCTATATCGCCAATGCGGAGAAGGTTAGGGTAAGAGGGGCGGAGCTGGACCTGAATTACCGTATTAACAAGAACTTTAACTTTTTTGCTGCGCTTACCTATACCGATGGTAAGTACCTGAAATTCCTGAATGCGCCATTGCCGCTGGAAGAAACCGGTGCTACCAATGATGCTAACCAGCAGGTGGCGTTTAAAGATATATCCAAAACCAAACTACCGGGTATTTCGAGGTTTGCAGGATCGGTGGGTGCTGAGTTCTCCACACCGGCAACTTTCTTCAAACAGCATGGCAGTTTCTTTATTGCTGCAGAAACGTTTTACCGTTCTTCTTTCTCCTCCAGCCCTTCGGAATCGGCTTACCTGAATGTGGATGGGTATGCCTTGTTGAACGGCAGGATAGGCTTTAGAACAACCAATAGTTTTAGCGTATACGTGTGGGGCCGTAATATTTTAAACCAGGATTATTACGAGCAATTATTACCGGCAGGTGGTAATGCAGGACACTATGCGGGAGTACTGGGCGATCCGGTTACCTATGGTGTAACCTTACGCTTTGCCTTCAGGGGAAATTAATCATCACCACAGCGGCTCAACCAGGGCCGCTGTAATACCAGCCGTGTGGCCGAGAGGACAGGTACAGGTCTGCAACACCTTTCACGTCGGTTCGAATCCGACCACGGCGTCACAAACACTAACCCAATAAAAAAACTCATCATGCATTTTCATGGTGAGTTTTTTTATGTTGTGATGAATGATTATTAAAATATAAATGACAAATAAACATACGACCCCAGCGGGGTCGTATGTTTATTGCGGCTATGTGCTATAAATATTTTATCCCTACAGGATAATACCGGATATCAAAAACAATGAGGTTCATTAACTTTATGATGAATCTCAAGCTAATCTGGTATCAGGTGTATAGTACCTCTCCTCTTTTTGACAACAGCAAAAAGTTCCTGCCCCTTTTATGTTCTATCAACTATGATCCATGAATTATTAACTATTTCACTAACTTATCCACTTCTGCATTAAACTCCTTCACAAACGCATCATAAAACCTGCCCGTAGCAGGGCCTGAATAACCAGTGTGTATTTTGGATACTTTTCCCTGCTTATCAATAAAGATGGTAGTAGGGAAGGCCAGGAAGGTATTTAAAGCCGGTAAGGATAATGCCACCTGTTGTTTATCGGCTATGCCGGCAAACAGCTGGGTATAGGTAATGCCTAGTTTTTTGCGGAAGCCGTTCAGTGCTTTTTTTACATAAGCGCTGTCGTTCTGGCGTTCATAGTGCAGGGCAATTATTTCTACTCCTCTTTGTTTGTTCTGCTTATACCATTCCGATAAAAAACTGGCTTCATCATAACAATTGGGGCACCAGCTGCCGGTAATGGATAGGATCACCACTTTGTTTTTAAACTGCGGGTCGTTTAAAGATACGGGGATGCCATTGGCGTCGGGAAAAATAAAATTAAGCGCATCATAACCTTCTTTTAAGGTGGTCAGGGTATAGGCATCGGGTAAGGCGGCTTCTTCGTTCTCCCTAGCAGTGAAGGCCGTGTTACCGCGGGCACCTACGATCTCACCGTTTATGGTTCCGTCCGGATTAACCTTACCGGTATAATAACTTACGCCCGACCCGATAAAGGATGACAGGTAGAATGTATTTCCATTGATCACACCATCTAAAAAACGGGAATCACCGGTTACCCGTAAAAAACTGGCCTGGAGCCGGTTGCCATCCTGTGTAAATAAGCCTACCGCTTTTTCTTCGGTACCGCCTGCCTGTTGTATGGCCACATCATAAGTGCCGGAAATATCTTTTAACGGAGCTATTTTTGGGTGGGTGAAACGTTGCGATATGCCTGCAGCAGCCGTTACAGGGTATACTGTTTTTTTATTGTTTTGTTTGCGGAAACTGCCGGTAAGTGTATTGTTACCGGTAATACCAAATGCCAGTTCATTTTCAAACTGGTCAATATAGATAAAAAGAGAATCCTTCGTCCAGCTGATACGGCCTGCATTAAAACGTTCCTGTCCGTTAATAAAAAAGACCTGGGCATTGCCGGCATTGGTACCGGTGATCTCAAAGTTAAAGGGTACATCCACTCCCGGTTTAACAGCAAATACACCCCGCCACTTTTTAAAGGGACTAAATGTTTGCTCAACCGGGGCAGCCTGTAAATTAGCAGTAAGCGACAATGGAACGGCACTAAAAAATAAGGCCTTTTGCAGGAGATTCATTTGTGAAATTTGTTTAAGTCTACTAAATTTGTAGACAAATATAACCATCCGCCGGGAAATTTGTTTGCGCTGTGGGTAAAAAAACAGCGGATACACCGGTTTAACAACTGATAATTAACATATTCATAAACGATAAAGTAAACAAGGTTAACTTATGGAAAAGATCTATTTAAGTGATTCGGGGCCAAAGGTTTCCCCGGCAGTGTATGGTTTTTACCGGTGGGGCGGGAAAGATGCATTGGACACCAAAAAACTGGATAATATTATCAGCCTTTGCCTAGAGCTGGGCATCAATACTTTTGATCATGCCGATCGTTACGGCGATTATGAAATAGAAAAACTATTCGGGGATGCCATCATTGCCAAAAAAATAAAGCGGGAAGATATTGTCCTGTTTACCAAGGCTGGTTTGCGCCGCCCGCATGCCAAACAAAAGGGGGTAGAAGTTTCACATTATGATTCCTCTGCCAAATACATTACTGAAAGTGTGGAACAGTCATTAAGAAATTTACGCACGGATTATATTGATATTTTTTTACTGGAAAGAATTGACCCTGTTTCCAATGTAGAAGAAACGGCTTATACGCTGGAGAAGTTACGCTCGAGTGGTAAGATCAGGAATATCGGCATCACCAATTTTACGGTATTCCAGCACCAGCTACTGGCTTCTGTATTAAGAGTGCCTATCGTAACCAACCATATTGAATTGAACCTGCTGGAAACAGAAGCTTTGGATAATGGCCAACTGGATTATATCAAACAAAAATTCATGAGGCCATTGGTTACTTCGCCATTAGCCAACGGGAGGATAGAGAACGGAACGGACGAACTGGCTTCAAGGGTGCATTACCAGTTGAACCTGCTGGCCGAAAAGTACAATGCCAATATTGAGTCGCTGGCTGTTGCCTGGCTGGTGAAGTTAGGGGCTTTACCTTTGATCGGTACCCTGAACGAGGAAAGAATTAAAAATATTGCCAACTCCTTTACCATCAAATTAGATCACCAGGATTGGTATAAATTATACAATGCCAGTAAAGGGCATACCATTGAATACAGTTAAATAAAAGGCGCACTGCGCCTTTTTATTTTATATACATCAGATCAATCATCATCATCACTGTCTTCCAGCAGGTTCAGGTCAACATCGCTGCCCGAAATACCTTCAATGGAGCCACGGATATGGGCTGCATTCAGCAATACTTTTTCCAGTTGTTTTTCGCGGGCCTTCCACAGTTTTTCCATGGCATCCCTTTCTTTTTGTATGGATAGTTTCATGCTCATAAAACCCTCCCTTACGGCCTTCCATTGTTCGGCAAATTCACGGCTGGTGAGGTAGTCATACAACAGGTGCATTTTATCGCCGCTGTTCTCCTGTTTTTTTACTGCATTGAATATTTTAATAATACTGTCACGCAACATATGGGTAATGGCTTTTACCTCGGCAAAACTGCATATCCATACCCCGTCCTTTTCACCAAAACGTTCCAGGTCCTTGGGTAAGGCCTGGGTAACGATCACTGCTATATCAGCGCCCTGGCTGCGCATATCGGCCTTTAATTTTTCTATCCAGTCGTTGGCAAAATCTTTGGTCCGTTTACTTTCAAAAATAATCTTGCCGCATTCCTGGCCAAACTGGTTGCGTACGGTTTGTATGCAATCGGCTCCGCGAACGCCTTTGCCTACTTCACTGATCACATCAAAAGGGAAACTGTTACGTAACAACTCTTCCAGCGCCAGCTCCTGTACCTCGCCCTGTAACTGCATAGATCCCTGATCGGCCTTGCGTTTCATCTCTTCCACCAATTTCTTCTGGTCTTCCAGTTGTTTTTCCAGCTCTCTTTGTCTTAACTGGAATTCTGTTTCTTTGGCCGCTACTTTCTGTTCTTCAATTTTCCTGATCTCTTCGGATAATTTTTCCCTTTGTTCCTGGAGGGTTTTCTGAACGGTGATCTCTATCTCGGCTTCTTTATTTTTTAAAGCCTGTTCCTTTTGTAAAAACTCCAGCTCTTTCTGGCGGGCCTGTTTTATTTTTTCTTCGTTCTCTTTATTGTTCTGCTGTAATAACTGGATCTGGTTTTGAAAATCGGCCGTGATGGATCTGCGCAGCGATTCCTCTAACTGCTGCTGCAGTTTGTTCTTTTCGCTTTGTAATTGCTGGGCATGTTCCGCTTCTTTTTTGCTCAGTTGTTTTTCAAACTCCTCGGTTTTCTTTTTCTGCCATTCACTTACCTTGGAACGTAATTCTTTCTCTACCTGGTCCCGGATAGCTTCATTCGGTTCAAACTCGTGACCACAGTTGGGACATTTTATATCAGCCGGCATAATACGATACTTTGGTTCAAATATATGAAAAGAGAACTGACTATCCGAAGCCTGCTGTTTTACCCGCCAGGCTTATAAAATACCCGGGCCGGCAGTTCATCGATTGTAATGGTCGTTCATCGATTACTCATTGTGGTTCAATGAAATGGATAATACATTTGATCCTGTAACCATACAGGCATTAACAATACTGATAACAAAACAGGATTATGCATTACAATAAAAAAGTAACAGGTTATTATTATGGCATCAACCCTGTTTTCCCGGGTTATTCCACCATCTTCTTATATGGAGAAGCCGGTAATGGTAACCTGGTCGGACGTTTATATTTTGAACCAGACAATAAGCACACTCTAACACCACACCGGTTTGAGAACGGCTGCCCTGTGCTTTATTTCCGTCGCAGTGATATGCCCCTGCTCATTGATATGTTGCGGAATGAAGGCCCTGTCTGGCTATGGGCATATGTCAGTGATGGCATCAACATAGCGAATGCCGTGTTAAGTACCGATTACACAGAACCGGTAGGCGAAGGGGAAAATATTTTACCCGGGGCCTGATCATATTTGGCTTGCCTGTGTAAACACAACCTTAACCATTATCTTTCCTTGAAAATGAAAAAGAGTGCCCTGTGAGCACTCTTTTCTTTTATAGAGAAGTTGTAATTTATAATCCTTCTTTTTCTTCGATCAGGTAATTGTTACGGCCGGTGGAATTACGGGATATCAGTTCGCCTAAAAAACCCGCCAGGAATAGCTGTACACCGATAATAATGGCTGTAAGGGCTATAAAAAAGCCGGGCCGGTTGGTGATGCCGTATTCAAAATTGATCAGTTTACTGATGATCAGGTATAGTGAAAAAGCAAAGCCTATTAAAAAAAAGATGGTGCCCCATAGGCCAAAGAAATGCATAGGTCTTTTGCCAAACTTGCCCATGAAGAATATACTCAGCAGGTCCAGGAAGCCGTTAACAAAACGTTCCCAGCCAAACTTGCTCACACCGTATTTACGGGCACGGTGTTCCACCACTTTTTCACCTATCTTATTAAAGCCGGCCCATTTGGATAAAACGGGTATATAACGGTGCATCTCACCATATACTTCAATACTTTTTACTACTTTTTTATCGTATGATTTAAGCCCGCAGTTAAAATCATGCAGGTTGATCTTGCTCATTCTGCGGGCGGCCGCATTGAATAATTTACTGGGCAGGTTCTTGGTCAGTCTATTATCATACCGTTTCCTCTTCCAGCCGCTTACCAGGTGGTAGCCGTCCTCTACAATTAAACGGCGCAGTTCCGGTATTTCATCGGGACTATCCTGCAGGTCGGCATCCATGGTGATCACCACATCGCCCTGGGCAGCAGCAAAGCCTACATTCAGGCCGGCGGACTTGCCATAATTCCGTTGAAATTTAATGCCCTTGATATGGGGGTTTTTAGCCCTTAACTGCTGGATGACTTTCCAGGAATTATCGGTACTACCATCGTCTACAAATATTACTTCATAGCTGTAGCTGTGTTCGGCCATTACCTTCTCTATCCAGGAGGTTAGTTCCGGTAAGGATTCATCTTCGTTCAACAATGGTATTACAAGCGATATATCCATAAATTATTTCTTCTTCAGTAAAGTTAATAAGCCGGTACCAATGGTGGTAAATATGGCGCCGGTTATCAAATATCCGAAAATTGAGGATGAAACCACCGCCGTTAAATACCCTTTTTTAGCACTGGCTACCATGGTGTCAATTTCGGCAGGCGTTTTATTCTTTTCCTTGATCAGCGCTTCCTTATAGGCAGCGGCGCTTTGCTCCGCAAATTCAGGGTGTAACTGGTTAAATACTCCTGTGAAAATAACCATTACCAGGGTAACAATAATAAAACAGCGGAATCCCTGCGAAAAAGTATCACCAAACCTGCCGGTGTATTGTTCCGATGCGGCAAATGTCATCAGGGTCCAGGCGATACCTGCTGCGTACAAAAAATAAATAATGTAAGGCAGGGGAGAATTGGCCGGTACTTTTTGTTGGTAAATGATCAATGTAGCAATGATCATCAGCACACCAGTAATACCACCTTTTATTAAGGGCGTAATTTTTATATTCATTTGTTTAGTTCAGCTTTATTCAAATATCAACTGGTTCATTAGCACATCAGCATATTGGCTGATCAGCTCATTAATTCAGCACTACCTGTCCTTTATTAACAATGCCCACTACTTTGCCGGTCAGTTCTTTACCGATAAAGGGCGAGTTTTTAGATTTAGAGCGGATGTCCTTCTCCGTTACCGTCCATTTGGTTGCAGGGTTGAACAGGGTGAGGGAAGCTGTTGCTCCTTCCGTTATATGTATATCCGAACCAGCCCGGTTAAATAAACGGCGGGGTTGTTTGCTTAACAAATTTACCCATGTTTCCTGCGTTACCCCAGGTAATACGGTATTCAATACGGCATAAGCGGTTTCCAGTCCTATCATACCGTATTTGGCATATTCAAACTCCAGTACCTTACTGTCGTACTCGTGTGGCAGGTGATGGGTGGCTATACAATCCACCAATCCGTTGGCAATAGCGTCCTGTATGGCCTGCTGGTCTTCCCTGGTACGTATGGGCGGGTTCACTTTTAAATTAGTATCGTAACTAACAATATCGTTGTCGTTAAAATAAGCATGGTAGGGGGTTACCGAGCAGGTAACGGCCAGTCCTTCTTTTTTGGCGGCAGCTATCAGCGCCAGCGACCGGGCCGATGCCACACCGGTAAAATGTAATTTGGAGTCGGTGTATTTGGCCAGTTCAATATCACGGGCTACCATCAGCTCCTCTGCAATGGCAGGTTTGCCGGGCAGGCCAAGTTGGGTAGAAATAATGCCTTCGTGTACCAGGCCATGCGGCTGGATATTTTTATCATCCGGAACCTGGATCACCGTGCCATCAAATGCTTTTACATATTGTAAGGCCTTTAACAATAGGCCGGATGATTGTATGGACCTGGTGCCGTCGCCAAAAGCAATGGCACCGCTGGCATGCATATCGTACATTTCGGCCAGTTCCTTGCCTTCGGCCTGGCGGGTAACAGCGCCAATGGGATGCACGTTCACCGGCAGTTGTTTACTTTTTTGTACAATGTATTCAATATTGGCCTTATTATGCAGGGCCGGGTTGGTATTGGGTATCACCATTACATCGGTATAACCACCGGCTGCAGCGGCTGCTGCGCCTGTCTCCAGGGTTTCCTTAAACTCGTAACCGGGGTCACCAAAGCCGGCAAAAATATCCATCCAGCCGGCCGATACATGCAGGCCATCCTGTTCAATTACCTGGTCGGCTTCCAGGGCAAGATCGTCGCCAATGGCAGTAATACTGTTGTTCTCAATAAATAAATCGGTAATCCGGCCGTTGAGGGGCGAGGAGGGGTCAACAATTGTCGCCTTTTTAATGAGTATTTTCATTAAGGCGCAAAGTTAATGGTTGTTCGCCTTTTTAAAAAATATGAGTCCAATATGTCCGATCAAATATCTCAGATCTAAGATATTAGATATTGAATCTGAGATTTCTATAAATGGTAAACAACATAGGTGTAAAAAACTTATCTTGTCAGCTTTATTTACAATTCAAGCGTCCTTCATATGAAATCGAGAGTATTATTGTTTTTTGCGGCAATAATTGCCACCATTAACGTTATGGCGCAGTCCAACCCGGCCTGGTTACGTTATCCTGCCATCTCTCCCGATGGAAAAACCATTGTATTTACTTATAAAGGCGACCTGTATACGGTTAGCAGCAGCGGGGGGAACGCCATACCGCTGACCCTGCATGAAGCGCATGATTTTATGCCCGTATGGAGTCACGACAGTAAGAGTATCGCTTTTGCCAGCGACCGCTACGGCAATTTTGATGTGTTTGTGATTCCGGCCACGGGTGGCGAAGCCAAAAGAGTGACCTATCATTCGGCCCAGGAGTATCCCTATGAATTTACACAGGATAACAAGCATATTATTTTTGGCGGCACCAGGCTGGACATTGCCGGTAACCGGACTTATCCCACCGGATCGCAACCCGAATTATACAGTGTATCCGTGAATGGTGGCCGTGTAACCATGTTCCTGCCAACACCGGCTGAAAATATTAAATTCAGCAGCAACGGTAGTTTTATTTTATACCACGATAAAAAGGGTGGTGAGAATCCATGGCGTAAACACCATACATCGGCCATTACCCGTGATATATGGAGTTATGATATTAAAAGCGGTAAACATACCCGTATCACCAGCTTTAACGGTGAAGACCGTAACCCCGTGTTTGCAGGAGATGATAAAACATTTTATTATTTGAGCGAGCAGAGCGGCACATTCAATATCCATAAACAAAGTATGGATGGCGGGAAAATGGAGCAGCTTACAAGTTATAAGAAACACCCGGTACGCTTTTTAAGCAGCAGTAATGCCGGGCTGTTATGTTACAGCTGGAACGGTGAGCTATATACCTGGCAAAACGGGACTTCGAAAAAAGTGAGTATTACAATTACAACTGATGGCCGTAAAAACAATGAGGAGCTGGTGCGTGTGACCAGCGGCAGCGGTATGAGTGTGGCAGGTAACGGGAAAGAGCTGGCTTTTGTTTACCGCGGGGAAGTGTTTGTGAATAGTGTGGAGGGTGGGGTGACCAAACAGATCACCAACTCGGCCGCTATAGAAACATCCGTTGGTTTTTCGCCGGATAATAAAGCTATTATCTATGCTTCGGAACGTGATGGCAGGTGGCGCATTTTTGAAACCCGTAAAGTACGGGATGAAGAACCATATTTTTATGCTTCCACTTTACTGAAAGAAACGGCCATTATTGATAACCAGCATGAGAACACCCAGCCCCTGTACTCTCCCGATGGGAAAGAGATCGCTTATATTGAGAACCGTAATATTTTAAAAATCTATAATATTTCCAGCAAACAAACCCGCAGTTTATTAGGCGCGGAACAATTGTTTGCATCAGGGGAAGGCAATAAATATTTCCAATGGAGCCCTGACAGTAAATGGATCCTGTTTAACTATGATGTTCCCGGTAACGCCGCCGGTGAAATTGGTCTTATTGCTGCCGATGGTAAATCAAAGGCAGTGAACCTTACCCAAAGCGGGTATAATGACAGCCGGGCCAAATGGATATTGAATGGCGATGGCATGATCTGGTTCAGTAACCGTGATGGTTTAAGAGGCGCTGCCATGAGTGGCGGCTCACAGAGCGACGTGTACGCCATGTTCTTTAATAAAGAAGCCTGGGAGAAGTTTAATTTAAACAAGGCAGATGCTGCATTGCTGAAAGAAAAGGAAGATGCCAAACCCAAAGGTGACAGCACGAAAAAGAAAGAAGTAAAAAAAGATAATATCAATATTGACCTGGATGATATTGTTATACGTAAAGCAAGATTGACCATTCACTCTTCGGCCCTGGGTGATGCACTGGTGAGTAAGGACGGTGAAACCTTGTATTACCTGGCAAGGTTTGAAAAAGGATTTAATTTATGGAGTACGAACTTACGTACAAAAGAAACAAAAATGATGATCCCGCTGGCCGGTAATGGTGGCAGTATGATGTGGGATAAAGAGCAGAAAAATATTTTCCTGAACAGCGGCGGCAGTATTATAAAAATTGAACCCGGCAGCGGTAAACAGGAAAGGGTAAGTATTAATGGTGATATGGTGGTTGATACCCGTGCTGAACGAAACTTTTTATTTGACCATGTATGGCGCAAAACCAAAAGAACATTCTATACGGCCAGTTTCCATGGAGTAGACTGGGATAGTTATAAACCGGATTATGAACGGTACCTGCCCTATATAGGTAATAACTATGAGTTCTCTGAAATGTTAAGTGAATTATTAGGCGAATTGAATGTATCACATAGCGGATCAACGTATAACGCTTATAATGCCAATGGAGATGAGACCGCTTCTTTGGGTGTTTTTTATGATTATGCGTATACGGGCAACGGCATCAAAATTACCGAACTGATAAAAGGCGGCCCTTTGGATAAAGCCGCGATCACGATCAAACCGGGATACATTATTGAAGCGATTGATGGTGAGGCCATCACTGCAGGTAAAGACCTGCCACAATATTTAAACCGCAAAGCCGGTAAAAACACTTTAATTACCATTGTGAACGGTAATAAAAAAGAGGATGTTATTATTAAACCTGTTTCACCTGAAGAAGAAAGCGACTTATTATACAGGCGCTGGGTACGTAATAACCAGGAGGATGTGGAAAAGCTGAGTAATGGTAAACTGGGGTACGTACATATTCCCGGTATGAACGATGGTGCTTACCGTACTACTTATGAAGAAGTAATGGGTAAATACTTTGATAAGGAAGGATTAGTGGTAGATACCCGTTTTAACGGAGGTGGTGACCTGGTAGGTGACCTGGACATGTTCTTAAGTGGTAAGAAATTTATGGATTACGGCACCGATAAACATAACAGGGGATATGAACCTAATTTCCGCTGGACTAAACCCAGCATCTCTATTGTGAACGAAGCCAATTACAGCGATGGCCATTGTTATGCCTACATGGCCTCCCGGCAGAATATCAATAAGCTGGTAGGTATGCCTGTACCAGGTACCTGCACTTTTGCCGGCTGGGAAGGATTAATGGATACCGGTATTCGCTGGGGTGCGCCACCGGTTGGTGTAAAAAACACGGAAGGGAAGTTTTTGGAGAATATGCAAACCGATCCCGATATCAGGATCATGAACGATTATGATAAAGTGATCAAAGGTGTTGACCAGCAGTTACAAACTGCCGTGCAGGCCTTGTTAAAAGACCTCAAAAAATAGTACTCATCCTTATACGGATAAAAAGCATACCCCGGGTATGCTTTTTTTATGTGTGCACATTTCATTTAAAGATGCTGCTATGTAAAATATAGCTGTTATACTATTCAGTACACCAATAATATGCGTGTATTGTTAAAAGTGTTCATTGGTGATACCGACTGTCGGCCGGTGTAAAGCTCCTGAACCCTTTATTTTCCTTATCTTCGCCGCTTTGCAGGCTGCACATACATTTGTAGCCATATATATGCATCAGGCCATTGTGGTCTATTTTTTCTTAATTAAAACCTGAATGCTGTAGATGGAACTGTATTATTCCTTTTCTGCCTTAATTGTATTAGCTGCTATTTTTTCTTATGTCAATGTCCGGTTCTTAAAATTACCTTCTACTATCGGGGTCATGTTAATTGCCATGGCGGCTTCGGTGATGCTGGTAATTACCGGTAATATGTTCCCCAAAATGTTTTATGCCTTTTCCAAGTTGTTAGAAGGCATCGACTTTACGGAAATATTAATGGGGGGAATGCTTAATTTTTTACTTTTTGCGGGTGCTATACATATTCATATGTCTGACCTGAAGGAACAACGTATGCCGGTGGTGGTGTTTTCTACCTTGAGTGTATTATTATCTACCGCTATTGTCGGTGGTATCCTTTATTTTGTATTCCCGCTTATTTATAAAGAAATTCCGCTTATTTATTGTTTACTCTTTGGTGCTTTGATATCGCCTACTGACCCGATAGCAGTACTGGGCATTTTAAAAACGGCCAATGTACCCAGGAGCCTGGAAACCAAGGTGGCCGGTGAATCATTATTCAATGATGGGGTAGCGGTAGTGGTATTTGCGGTATTGCTGCAGATCGCCCAGAATACCGAAGCCGAGGTTTCTGCCTCCGGTATTTCCTGGTTACTGGTAAAAGAAGCAGTGGGTGGCTTATTGGGCGGTATACTCATCGGCTGGCTGGTGTCAAAAGCCATGCAGAAGGTGGATGATTATAAAGTATCGGTACTGCTGACCTTAGCGGCTGTAATGGGCGGTTATTTACTGGCCAGGGCCATTCATATCTCCGGTCCGCTGACCATGGTGGCTGCCGGTCTGGTAATTGGTAACTACGGTAAAAAAACGGCCATGTCCGAAACCACGAAAGATTACCTGGAAAAATTCTGGGAACTGGTGGATGAAATATTGAATGCAATTTTGTTCCTGTTCATAGGTTTTGAATTATTGCTGATCGCCGACCTGACTGATTACTGGCTGGTTGGTTTAGTGGGCATTATAGTGGTATTACTGGCCCGTTTTATTTCTATATGGATACCCACAAAACTGATACCTTTTAAAACAAAATTCAATGGAGGTACGATCAAGCTGCTCGTGTGGGGTGGATTACGTGGTGGTGTATCCATTGCGCTGGCCTTATCGGTGGAACAAGGGCCATACAAAAATTTTATTCTCGCTATCACTTATATCGTAGTAATATTCTCCATCGTAGTACAGGGGCTTACCATTGGCAGGGTAGCGAAACGTGTATTACCCACCGGGTAAACATTCGCCAACTTCTAATAAAAAAGCTCCTGTATACCAGGAGCTTTTTTATTAATGATACATGAATGGTTAGTATTGATGTTGTGTTTATAATATATTCGTGTTGATTAAGGAAAAATGTTCCGGTTAAAGTTTTCATCCGGCATGGCATTACCTTCTGCAGTAGCCTGTGTATTGAATAAATAATCATGCACATCAGTTGACCTGCTTAGGCAGGGTATTGAGTATATGGGTCATTATGGGTTCTCTTTATGATTGAATATTTTGGTGCAAATGCGGCAGAAAAGAAGACGTGGATCAATCAGATAAAAAGGGGATTTTTAGAGAAGGGCTGTAATTCTTTTTAACTTTAAAACTATTAGATGGATAGGGACGGGGCAACTGGTGGAGGTAAGACCTTGTTCAGTAAACTTTATTTAGCAATATTTAAAATAAATTACTCATGAAATACATGGTTTTGATTTTACTGCTGTCCATAAATACAGCTGTATTGGCACAGAAGAATGAGATCGTTAAAGAAAAATGGCATTGGGGTAACCCGGTGAAACAGGATACTACTGCCGGTTATGTGCAGGTAATAAAAGTGGATAATATACTGTATATCTCCGGGGCTGTAAGTACAGCGGTTACACCAGAAGGTATTACACAGGTGTATCTTGCCCTGGAAAGATCATTAAAGAGCTTTGGGGCAGGATTTCAGAACGTGGTGAAAGAGAACCTCTATACCACCGATATAGAGGCCATGAAGAAGTATAACGATTCCCGAAAAGCATTTTACAAAAAAGACTTTCCGGCCGCCACCTGGATACAGGTAGAAAGATTGTATATGTCTGATGCTAAATTAGAGGTGGAGCTGGTAGCACATCTTCCCAAGTACTAATCAGGTATAAATAAGTTTACAATACCAGGCTATTACAGATGACCAGGCGGGAAACTTACAAGTATTGCATTTATTAATGTAAAGACCTGAACTGCTGCGGCGTGTTACCTGTTTTTTGTTTAAATAACTTACTGAAATATTGTGGGTATTCAAATCCTAATGCGTAAGCTATTTCACTGATACTTTTGTTACTTCCTAATAAAATATTTTTTGCTTCTTCAATCAGAAAATGATGTATCTGGTCCTTGGTGTTCATGCCGGTTTCTTTTTTTAATAAATCACTCAGGTAATTGGGTGATAAATTTACTTTACCCGCCACGTAAGCCACTGTGGGAAGCCCTTTTTCTTTTAATATATCTGAATTAAAGTATTCTTGTAATATGCTTTCTACTTGTGTTACAATATTACTGTTTGAATGTTTTCTGGTAATAAATTGTCTTCCATAATAACGGGAACAATAATTTAGGAGCAATTCTATATTAGATACAATCAGGTTTTGACTGTAGTTGTCAATGTTCTCATTTAATTCGCTTTGTATCTTTACAATACAGTCATATAATACTTTCTTTTCCTTATCCGATAAATGCAGTGCTTCGGATGTTTCGTATGAGAAAAACGTATATTCTTTCATTCTTGCCCCAAGCGTTGTGCCTCTTATCAAATCCGGATGAAAAAATAATCCCCAACCCATCATGTCGTCTCTTTTTTGTATTTCAGTATCCAGCTCAACAACCTGTTTTGGTGCAATACATATCAAACTTCCTTCCTGGAAATCATATTGCTGCCTGCCGTATTTCATATTATTGGCACAATAATTTTTGAACATGATAGAGTAGAAATTGCAGGAAATCCTGGTGCCGGCCGGAATATACTCATCTACTTTCCCAAAGTCTATAACGGCCACCAATGGATGTTTAATTCCGCCCTGTTCTACAAACCTGCTGATGTCGGATATGTTATTGATGTTTATAACTGGCGTCATTTAGTTTAATCTTTTGTACTAAAAATAGCGTGTTAACGGGTTGTTTGAACAGGCCTGTTTTTACATGGTGCTGGCGGCAACATGTTTATACAAATTACTTAAATATTATTGGTTAACCGTCACTGGACCGTGTTTATGATCAGCTTTATCACATAAAATAGTGTTGAAGCTTGCATGGTACATTCATTACATCTGGCTCATTACTATTTTATCAAAGAGCTTATCACCCAAATAGGTTCTCATCCAAACCATAGGTTTAGCAAATTTTCCAACCCTGTAGCGTGTTTTTGGCTTTTTGCTGTTAACTATTTTACTAATGGTATCAGCAATGACTTCGGGTTTGGAGGAGCCATTACCTTTAGCTGATTTTTTGGTGCCCTCCTCAATTTTATTCATTAAGTCTTTATAGGCACTGTCTTTCCTGATTTTAGCAAAACCTTCTAATAATACAGTTCCGAATTCAGTAGCGATAAACCCCGGCTCTATAACCACCACATTGATATTAAATTGTTTTAGCTCTAAACGCAAACAGTCGCTTAACCCCTCCAGAGCATGTTTACTGGCATGATACCAGGCTCCCATGGGAAAGTACATTTTTCCACCC
Organism: Terrimonas rubra; assembly: GCF_042686025.1. Classification (NCBI taxonomy): domain Bacteria; kingdom Pseudomonadati; phylum Bacteroidota; class Chitinophagia; order Chitinophagales; family Chitinophagaceae; genus Terrimonas; species Terrimonas rubra. Next base: position 2,305,449 of record NZ_JBHUOZ010000003.1, on the reverse strand, counting down.
ATAGAAGACGTGTTAATAATGGTGCCGGACTTTACTTTACGCATGTGGGGTACTACTTTCTGAGTCATAGCGGCAATGCCAAAAACATTTACTTCAAACTGTTTTCTTGCTTCATCCAGCGGTACATCTTCTACAGCACCGTACAACCCATAGCCCGCATTGTTCCAAAGCACATCAACCCTGCCTTGTTCTTTAACGATAGTGTTGACTACGTTGTCGATGTCAGCTTCGATGGTGACATCCATCTTGATCGGATGCCCGCCGATTGCCTTGATATCTTCCATTTGATCGATACGACGTGCTGCTGTATAAACAGTATGGCCTTCCCGGATGAGTCTCATAGCGGTTTCTTTACCCATGCCTGAACTTGCGCCGGTGATTAAGATTACTTTTCCCATTTTTTGATCATTTAATTTGTTACTGCAAAGGTGGGAAGGGAGTACCTCGGGACTTGTAAACAAATCTCTGATTATTGTATACTTTTTACGGAAAAGGGCCATGTTGAACACTCCTGGCAGCAAATGGGTGGCGTGGTGGTACCGGGTATGAGACGTGTAAGAGGATATAAATAAGGCAGCATTGCTGCTGCCTTATTTTGTTTGGTCGGGACGACTAGACAATTGTCGAACCGTTTTATTTAGGATCTAAAGGAAATTTCAAGCTTTTTCAGCCAGTTTGAAGCATTATAAAAGTCTCGAAAACTCAATGACCACGAGCCTCAACCAAAAAGAGTAAATCAATCAGTTCATCGATTAAATGACTAAATATCATTTAATTAAAGCGATTTTCGCAAATCGGTTCTACATGGTTGTATTTATGAAGGTTTTTTGGGATTTTGTAAATACAAGAGTTAGCGGTAATGGTTACGGGCCAGGATACTCCAAAGTGTATAAAAATTAAAACAATTACACGTCTGAATTATCGCACAGTCAAGATTTACTTTATTCTAAAACACACTAAAGTGGAAAAAATGCTTAAAACAAATAATAATATTTTTAGTATTTAATTACTAAATTACTTAGATTTGTTTGTAAAAAAATAAACAGCAATATGGCAAGATGTACAGCACCAAGATACGGACATCGTACAGCAAGTGGCGCAGCAGCTTGCCCTGTATGTGGTAGTCGATATAATGGCTATAGTAGCTACAATTCATATTCATCCTACCAACCATATTCTTCTCCATACTCCTCAACTGGGAGTAATTCGAGTAGTAAAAGTAGTAGTGGGGGTAGTAGCAGAAGTGTAAAACCCCGTTGGTCGAGAGGTAGCTCTTCTGTATTCTATACTCCATCAGAGGTGCGAACCTTGACACCAGTACGGGAAAACATTGAAAAGAGAATATCTATTCCAGACCTTCGAGACGTTTTTCTTTGCCATGCTTGGGACGATCGAAAGGGTGCTGCTAAAGAATTACACGACTTACTTGAGGCAAAAGGTGTTTCTGTTTGGTTTAGTGAGAAAGACGTTCTTCTTGGCTCTCCCTTACTCCGAGAAATCGACAAAGGGCTCGCAAAGTCTCGAGTTGGTATTGTGCTTGTGACGCCGGCCTTTCTGAAACGACTTGCAGGAGCAGGTATTGCTGAAAAAGAACTTTCTGCACTTTTAGCTCGTGATTTACTTGTTCCTATCCTACATGACACAACATATGAAGAACTGCGTGACATAAGTCCATTGCTTGGCTCAAGAAGTGGACTGAGTACAGCAGAAGAGCCAATGGCAGAATTGGCTGCGAAACTCGCCGAGTTAGTCGCTCCTGAAGTTAATGAATGTGGGATATAGAAGCCAAGTAATAAGCGAAATGCCACATACCTCTAAAACAGCATTGGCGAGTTCTTCAATCAATCCATCGATTAACTGACTAAATTAAGTTGAATTAAAGCAACTTTCGCAAATGGGTTCTATATAGCTGTATTTACGAAAGTTTTTAGTGAAATTTTCGTAAATACAAAAGTTAGCAGCCTTGTTATGACGACCAAAAAAGTACAAGAAGCAATTCACATATTACAGTCAGTAGATCCTGCTGACCCTGCAGCTTATGATAAAGCTGTTGAAGGTTACAAGCATATAGGGCAACTTCCATTTCTTATACTTGACTTTCCCGATTTACCTAAAACAGTTTTTCATACAAGGACGCATGACACAGACAATTTCTTTGAAGATTTTTCTGATATAAGTTTACCACCTGGAGCAGTCGTTAAATCATTTGCAAGATGCAACGTCCCACATCAACCAGTTTTTTATTGCTCTGACTTCAGACTAACATCTTATTTAAATATTGGGTGGAAGAAAAAAAGGAAGAATTTTTACATGCTACAATTGGTAAATGGACAATTGAAAGTTCCTTAAAGGTATTAATCGTAACAAGTCCTCATGAACAGGACAGACTTTCACCATATGATAAAATGCATGGCATTAAATTAGAACATTTTATAAATCAGCAAAACGGGGATATGAAAGCAGCTATGATTTTATTGTATAAATTTCTATTTGACAAATTTAGAAAGTCAGCAAAAAAAGACCCACAGACTTATATGATTACTTCTGCGTATTGTAATATGGCTTTTAATCAAAACAAATACACAGTAGATGTAATTCTATATCCAAGCGTACCTTATGACGGAAAAGGAATCAATCTTGCCATTAAAGCAACTTATCCTTTTAAAAAAAACATGAAATTAATTTTAGCTGCAAGGGACACATTTAAAAGAATTGATAACGGCCCAATACCAACCTTTCAACAAGCTGCGTTCAAACAGGCTCAAAACATTGACCATGCAAATATGAAAATTGTTTGGTAAACTCAAAATAATATGCCAGATACAACATTAGAAACCCAACTAATTGAACTAGAAAAATTTGAAAGAAAATTCTTTGACTTAGGAAAGCAAATGTTTGAGCCTGGCAAAGTTTATCTGTATCCATTAGACCTGCTTGCTACTGCTGTTATGGATAGAGGGCTTTCCTTAATTTATGGTTTTACTTCTCAAATTAGAGCGAATAATTTTACTTGTGCTGCCCCACTCGTTAGAATGCACCTTGACAATGTTTTGAGATTTTATGCAGCTTATATTTCGGATGATTGTCATGGATTTACAATGAAAGTTTTTGAAGGCTCACACATTAGAAACCTGAAAGACAAAGACGGAAACAAAATGACTGATAAATATTTGGTTGACAAACTTTCAAAGGAACACTCGTGGATGACTGAGGTTTATGAGAAAACTTCAGGTTATGTGCATTTAAGTAATACTCATATTTATAATTCTTCAAGACTTAAAGATTTTAAGGAAAGGACAATAGCGTTTTCAATAAGTAAACAAGATAGATGGCTGACAGTAGAAGAAAAATTGGAAGCAACAAATTGCATGCTTGAAATATCACAAATTCTTTTTGACTATTTATCTGGTTGGAACCTTACAAAAAGGCAAACAAAAGTTGAGGCTAAGTAACTCAGAAATATGACTGTATTGGCATTCCCAATAATGGCCTTGATGAATAAAGCCCAGATTTAGTTCTTAATACTTAACTTAATTGTTGAAACAGCAATTGCAAGTTGAAGCCATGATTCATTATTTACTTTTATAAGGCTATTTGTTTAGATCAAAAATGTCATCTATTTATTAAATATATCTTCCGATTGACTGTGAGGAATGAGACAAAAGTTTTATAAACCAACTATCTATTAACTCTTCTGTCCTCAATGGGCTTACCAAGTCGTAATATTGTAAATTACGTCTATCCCTGAATAAAACTTGAAGTTCCTTATTGGTTGCTTGCTCGTATAAATGAGGCAAAGCCCATCCCTGAAATTCCGGAGTATAATAAAACAATCTTTGTTCTTCCTCAATCGTTTGTTTTGTAACACCATTCTCATATACCTTGGATAAATCGAATGTAACAGCAACATCCTGGGTAGTTACTATGCCATCGTATATCATACCAGGCAAACTCAATTCACATCCAAGTAAATATTCTCCTAAGCCAATATGCGCTTTGTGGATAGCGTAATTAAAGGGATAATATTCATATCTCTCGATTATATTTTTTTCCAGAAGCTTAATTCTTTCGTTAAAATAATATTTAAAATTTGCCGTTTCTGCTATTACCCTTTCAATAGCGACTGGCTCATGCTGCAAATTGATAATAGTTTTTTTATTTGCTATTCTATCCAACAGGTTTTGATACTGATCCTCGAGCGTAAGCGGTTTTACTATTCCGCCCTCATCGGCTACTTTGAACTCAATAAACTTTGCAAGCTCCTCTATGGTAGATCTGAAAGGGCTGGCATAAATATGGGTCTCTGGATACCAGGCTGGTATTTCCTCCTGTCCCTGCTTCATTGGAATGACCATGAGAAAATGAAAGCCTGTTTTTATTCTATCCACAATTGCGCTGCGTTCAATATCAGTGTAGAATGTCTCGCCCCACTCTTTTCTTGTCAGGATGATAACAACTCTGCTTTCATCCTTGAATACTCTTGCAAATGCCTCTGGTCCTGACTTCGATATTAGTTCATCCTGTTTATGTGCATAAAAGAAGACTTTCAGGTTAGGATTAATTGCTTTTACAAGTTTATCTGCAAAGTCAACATCTTCTTTACAGAGGGAAATTGCAATATCAAATTTGAATTGTTGCATTATAGTGTATTAATTTTCTATATACAAGCCCTTTTCTTCAGTTTAGTGTAGGTGTTTAATTCACATAATACTAACCCAATCAATTAACTATTTTGTATAAATACTGCTTGGATGCCATCTAACACTTAGATTTAAGCCCTATTAATGGTCAATTCTGGCAATGATTTTGACCCTTCGATTAAAACTGAATTGACGTAATCTTCTATGTTCTTAGATTCTTCAAAGAATAATTTTGAAAAATCCATAACCCATTTTTTCCCAATAAATGAGAACAATATGTCAGTCAGCCTGAAAGCGTCCTTTACTATCTTTTTAGAATCAATGGTAATCTTTTGCTTAATATTTCCTTCTAACGTCTTCACCAGGCAGTCTACAATATAGGATATCCGAATAATTGGATGTGGATGCGTAGAGGCTTTATAGTAAATTTTTTTGTAATCTTTCATTAAGAAAATAAAATATGATATGACTGAAGCCAAACCAATAGACGCAATCAAGCTTAGAGTTTCTTCATCTCTTAGTTTTTCATCCTGTTTCTTCCAATACTCCAACAGATGAAATGCAATAAATGTCGAAGCATGAAGATCTGCATCAAATTCGTAAATATGGCGCTTCAAAGAAAACGGCTCATCTTCCGGATTGTCATTCTCATAGATTTCCTCGAGCCATGTATCCCGAACAGGGCTTAGCTGAATTAAATGGGCTTTCTCATGATAAAAAGTAAACTGCGTGCTTATTTGAAATAATAAATAGTCAATCGTGTCATTTAGCTGTGTATTAAGTTTGTTGAAATCACTGAGATCTTTCTTTTTAAATATTTCGTGGTGGTCTGTATACAAACGAAACATAGTAAGAATGGTTCCGAAATTGACACGCATTACATAATATTCTTTACTTTTTGTTGCAGCAGCGTTAACATCCATTCTTCGGCGTATGTATATCCTGGCTGGTAGAATACCATATTCATTACCTGCATCATTCAAATTAGTTTGACAAAATTGAAAATAGTTATCTACGACCTCATACGGATCATTGTTTGTATAGTCATACGTATCATGTTCATCAATTATTCCTAATGCTACTAGCTCATCAATATTGCTTTTATGACTGTGTTTCATAAATAATAGTTATTCGCATAAATTATAAACTCTCTTCTATCAACTTAACGATCCCGTTGATTCTAGTATTCCATTCAGGTGTTTCCATGAAATTATCGCCTTGAATTCTATGAATCCTTTCCTCCAAAATAATATTGCTTTTTAACCGAAGTTCTGCGGGCGTATCAAAACCTTCTCTTTTTTCAAATGAACGCATGGCGACAAGTGCAAAGAAAATATCAATTTTTAACGTAATGCAAATCTCAATCAAAATTGTTATCCTTATATTTTGCTCAGTAGGAGCACCTGCACATACTAGAATTAATTTCCCGGCAACTTCTATTATAAAGGTGTTATTAAAAATTGCATCTGTACTAGAAGGCTCAATCTTACTATTAGTGTGGTTTTTAGGATCGGGCCATAGTTGAAAAACCTTTTGAGGGTTCAATTTCTTACAGACATTCTGAATGGTTGAAGATTTTCCAGCATTACTTGCCCCAACTAGTAAAATGGAGATCATGAACGTTTAGGATTAAGGTTAAAAAATAATACTTAAAAGAAGTATATATATATATACTAATATAATAATAAGTTTACTACCTCTCCATCGAAATGTTCATTTCTTTTCAAAAATATCTATTTCTCCACCTTGATTAAACCTTCCCATTTGTACCGCTTTCCCTTCTTCCGGTACTTCGATTACCACGTCCACATTATGCTAGTGGTTTGAGGTAATGCTGCTACTGGCAAGGGTTTTAGAGGAAGATATAAATAAACAAGGCAGCATTTCTGCTGCCTTGTCCAGTTTAGTCGGGACGACTAGATTCGAACTAGCGACCCCTTGCACCCCATGCAAGTGCGCTACCGGGCTGCGCTACGTCCCGAACATGTTAATTGGGGATGCAAATGTAGGGTTAATTGTCAAAAAAACGACAGGCTTTTCCTAAAAAATATCCGTATAAAACCTCAATAATTCATTACCGCCAGCGTTTTAAGCTGCAGAAAGGCCCCGTAACGGCCTTTTTATCATAATTGGCATTATTATTCGTTTATGGACTTAAGTGCCCGGGAATAGCGGTATTTGTAGCCCGGCAAACATTAAATTTTACCTTATGCAAAGAATTACCTTTTTTATCGGCATCTGCCTGCTGGTATTTACCGGGTGCACCAAAACGGGTGATAATACTTCCGGTGACCTCCCTGCTTCCAGTGCGGCCAAAATCTACAATGTAAAATATGGTACCGAAAGCCGCCAGGCCATGGATATATACCTGCCGGCAAACCGGGATGCCGGTACTCCTTTTGTGATGTTGATACATGGGGGTGGGTGGACAGCCGGCAATAAGAGCGATTTTAATGGAGTGCAGCAGGCATTGTCGGATAGCGGTATCGCCTCAGTTTCCATCAATTACCGTTATGTAAGTACCACTGTTCATTACCAGCAATTAATGGAGGACGTGCACAAGGCTTTACAATATTGTGTAGATAAAGCAGGCGCCTGGAGCATACGGAATACAAAAATTATTATGGTGGGCGCCAGTGCGGGAGCGCATATGTCCCTGTTATATGGTTATGGGTTTGATACGGATAACCGGGTAAGCGGGATCATATCTTTAGCCGGTCCGACAGATTTTACGATCCTGGAGTTTCATGCTTATGCCGCCCTCATCGGCCTGGGAACCAATATTTATAATATGGTTGGCGTTACGTATACACCGGGACAACCCCTGGATGAAAAGTTCTCTAAAGCCAGTCCGGTCTATTATGATAAAAATGTACCTACACTCATCGTTCACGGCGATGCCGACCTGGTGGTACCTTACAGCCAGGCCATTATCCTCAGGGATAAACTGCAAAGCAAAGGGTATACTTATAAAATGGAAACCATTGCGGGCGGAGGCCATGATCTTGGAATGGGGAACCCGGTGAATGCGTTAAGGGTATATACAGAACTGATCAGGTGGACAAGAACATACAGCAAGTAGTTAATGGTTCATCGTTAATAGTATGAACACCGGTTTTATTATGCTGGGCAGTTTCCTGTTGTTGAACTGTGTGACCCGCAACAATACTGCGATACCATTAGTAACGCAGCCGGTAACAAAGAAATAAATCCTCCCGGAAATTTGAAGATGAATAGTTTTTACAGGTAACGGGCTTAATAAAAAAAGTCCCTCGTGAGAGGGACTTTGATTTTTTATGCTTCGCAGCTTTTACAATTTACCAGGTTGGTGATCATTTCTTTTGATACGCTCTGGCTGCGCTGATAGTATAATGTTTTAATACCTAAACGCCATGCTTCGATCATTAATTTGTTCACCTCTTTAATAGGCAGATCGGCAGGTATATTTAAGTTTAAGCTCTGGGCCTGGTCAACATATTGCTGACGGATAGAGGCCTGCTGAATGATCTCCAGCTGGCTGATCTCTTTAAAGGTTTTGAACACTTCTTTCTCTTCAGTGGTCAATTCTTTTAAATGCTGTACGCTACCGTGGTTCAGCATAATGCCGCGCCATGTTTCTTCATTGTCAATACCTTTTTCTTCTAAAAGTTTTTTCAGGTATTTGTTTTTACGCATGAAATTACCTTTAGACAGACCGGCTTTATAGTAGTTACTGCTGAATGGTTCAATACCAGGAGAGGTTTGTCCCAGGATAGCAGATGAAGAAGTGGTTGGTGCAATGGCCATTTGCGTGGTATTGCGTAAACCATAACCTTTTAACAGTTCAGGCTCACCATAGATCCAGGCAAGGTCTTTGGAAGCTTTATGGGCTTTTTCGCTGATATCTTTAAAGATACTGGCGGTAAGTTGCTTAGCTCTTAAACCTTCAAACGGTATCATGTTTTTTTGCAGGTAAGAATGCCATCCTAATACACCTAAACCTAAAGCACGGTGACGTTTGGCAAACGCATTGGCTTCGGCCAGGTAATAGTTACCCTCAGATTTTGCAATGAACTCCTGTAATACGGCATCCAGGAAGTATACGGCCATTTTAACGGCATTGGTATCTTTCCACTCATCGTATAACTCTAAGTTCATAGAAGAAAGACAGCAAATGAATGATTCTTTCTCCGAAGAAGGTAACATGATCTCCGAGCAAAGGTTACTGCCGTTAATAGGCAGGTTCAGGTCTTTATATACCTGTGGTTTATTGCGGTTTACATTATCAGTAAAGAAAATGTAGGGTAATCCTTTTTGCTGGCGGCTTTCCAGTACTTTAGCCCAGATCTCTCTTTTTTTCATATCACCGTCGATCATATCCTGCATCCAGTAGTCAGGTACACATACGGCGTAGAAAAGATTCTGGATCGGGTGACCGATATCTTTAATAGATAAGAACTCTTCAATATCACCATGGTCAATATCGAGGTAAGCGGCAAAAGCGCCACGGCGTACACCGCCCTGTGAAATGGTATCCATGGCCGTGTCAAACAAACGCATAAAGCTTACGGCACCGCTACTTTTACCATTATCGGTTACAGCAGTACCACGTCCGCGAAGTGTTCCGAAATAAGCCGATGTACCACCACCGATCTTTGTCTGCATGATCACTTCACCCAGCTTATGCGTGATACCTTCAATATAGTCAGGTATGTGTACATTGAAACAGGAAATAGGTAAGCCTCTTTCTGTACCCATATTGGCCCAGATAGGAGAGCTCAGGCTCATCCAGCCGCGTTCAATCATTTCCTTGAACGCATCTTTTAACTCGGGTTTATATAAACGTTGTGCAGCCGCTGCGCAGATACGCTCCAGGGCTCCTTCTAAAGTTTCGCCTTTCAACAGGTAACCCCTGTTTAAAATCTGTTCACTTTCTTCATTCTTCCACCATAACTTTTCATGTTCATATTGTGGAAGTAATTCGCCTTGTTTCAATTCAGGCGCGGGGGTAGCAGCTGTTTCAAAAAGTGTATTCATAATTTAATGGGGGTATATATTTGGTAACAAATAGGGGATTCAATTGTTCTGTTAAAATAAGTCATGCGCTGAAATACTTTTGTCATGTTTGGTATACTCTACAGGACGTTTGGCAAAAAAGTCATCCAAACTGTTGGAGAAAACCTCTTCTTCAAACCATAACATGGCACTGCTGTCCTGCGTACTTACATTGAACACAGGTTTTATGCCAATTTGTGTTAAACTTTCATCGGCACGTCTTTTCATAAAATTGATCAGGTCTTTCTTATGAATAATTTCCAGGTGTCCTTCGCTGAATATCCAGTCTAATATCTGGCTTTCGGCTTCAATTGACTGCTCAACAATATCAGTGATGCTTTTGATGGTCTCTTCAGTAAAGATCTCAGGATATTCTTCCCGGATTTTGTTCACCAGGTAAATACCGGCATTGGCATGTATCTGTTCATCTACCGAGGTCCAGGCAATAATATTGCTTACATTTTTCATTAACCCTTTAAAACGGGTAAAGGATAATATAATGGCAAACTGGCTGAACAGGCTCACATTCTCAATCAGGATACTGAACAGTATCAAAGAAGTAGTGTACTCTTTTTTATCATTAGATTTCGCACTGCCTAAAGCGGCTGTCAGGTAATCGATACGTTGCTTGATAGCAGGCACCTGGATCAGTTTATCAAACTGGCTGTTATAACCTAATACTTCCAGCAAACGGGAATAGGCTTCAGAATGCCTGAACTCACATTCCGCGAAAGTGGAACCTAAACCATTCATCTCCGGCTTGGGAAAATGCTGGTACAGGTTACCCCAGAACGATTTTACCGCCACCTCTATCTGGGCGATAGATAACAAACTGTTTTTTACGGCATTTTGTTCGGCAGGTGTCAGATGAGAGTGAAAATCCTGTACATCTGCTGTGAAATCTACTTCGGAATGCACCCAAAATGATTTGTTGATAGCAGCAGTAAATTGTAATACCTCCGGATATTCGAAAGGTTTATACTGAATTCTTTTGTCAAAAATGCCCATACCGTTCTTAAGTTTGTCAGCATTCCCACTACCTATAATTTATATCTTACAGATTTAAGGGAATAAATAATAAAAAAAGGGATTATTTTATGCAGGATTGGATAGTACCGCTCTGCAGTTTTTCAAAGTTCGCCAATAAAAAAATTAGTTAGCAATAAACAAATTCACAATATGTGGAAAGAAAATTCAAACAAATTCAAACGGCTTTTGAACAGCCGGTTCCGGGCGGTTTTGGGTGGGAATGGATTTTTTTATAACCAGCACAATTTTAAAGGCTTAGCAATTGTTTTTCCGGGCGGGGGCAGCTGTGCCAACATGCCAGACTTTACCCCTTCCGGCAGCTAATGATAATTTAATAACCGGTGTGTATAAAATATATTTTGAAATCTGATTCTTAAATGGTATTATCAATAAAACGGACTGTTTAACGTTCAGCCGGTTTTTTGTCCCAGCTCCAGGCTATCCCTATATAAAAATTACGTCCCGGCGCTGCATTAAAATACCTGCCGGCGGCAGCATTAATATCATTACCCAGGCTATACTTTTCATTTAATATATTATCAATACCAGCATATATATTTAACTGGTGTGTTGTTAGCGGTAATGTATAACCTGAACGTGCACCTATTAAATGATAGGCAGGAGCAATAGCAGTATTGGCATCATTTAAAAATATATTGTCTGCATAGTACCAGCTGCCATGCAAATAAATACCCCCCAGGGTTTGTACAATAACTGTTGCAGCAATACTGTGTTTGGGCACAGAGGGCAAAGTATGGCTTTTGTAATTCACATTATTATTTACATAATTACCATAGGTAAAATCATGAAAAGTATAGGCAATACTGGTTTGCACTTTTTTAATAAACTGATTGTTGGCTGTATATAAATAATTTACCTGCGTTTCTATACCTTTTTGTTGTATGGCCCCTGCGTTCTCAAAATAATCAGCGCCGCTGATATCCCTTTTCTGTACCAGTGCATTCTGCATATCAAAATAAAAGCCGGTAATACTTACCTGCAGTTTTTGCAGCAGAAAAGCATAACGGGTTGTCAGTTCATAATTCCAGCCTTTTTCGGCCTGCAAAGCAGTATTCAAAATACTGGTAGAAGGTAATAACTCCGCAGTCGTAGGTGCTGAAAATCCCCTGGATATATTTAACAGGATAGCACCCTTTGAATTGAGCTCCCGCCATACCGCGAAACGCGGCATCAGCGTTGCAGGGTAGGTGAGTGTGATGGTTTTAACAGGATAATTATTTACCCGGGTAAAATCGTTACTGTTCTTATTCAATCCTAATCCGGCAGTCAGCATCCATTTTTTTTGAAGGATAGTATGTGCCTGTACAAAAATGGTATAAGCGGTCTGCCGCACATCATCATCGGTCTGCAGGGTATCGGGGTTGCCATTTTTATTTTGTGATACCCGTATATTATTATAGCCCCGTTGCCATTCTGCGCCGGCACTTATTATACTTTGGGCAAATGAATTATTTAAATGAATATCAATGGTGCTGCGTACACCGGCATGTGGCTCCTGCCGCCTTTCATAATTGCGCACCGCGGCATTCCGCAGGTCAGTATAACTGCCGTATAAAGTAGTGCTACCGCTGATAAACCGGTTGAATATATATGTATTAGTAATGCCTAAAGTAATGTTTTTTTGAAAAATGGCAGCCTTGGCCTGCACCGCGCCGGGAAAACCACCGGCTGCGGGCCTTGCCGCTTTGGGGTTGGTATTGTATTCGGCCTGGGTTAGCGCACCGGGCGTCTGGTAATACATATCATTATATAATATACCGGTACTGATACTGTATTTTTCATGCACTTTATACCGGCTGCTCCATGAAAAATTATCCCTTCTTAATTTACTCTGTTCCCGGTAACCATCACTTTGGTTATGGGCAAAGGTAATTTCGTGCCGGGCCCCGTCGCTGCCGAAACGTAAGGAAGTAAGTGCGTTTTGCAGGTTATAACTACCGGTAATATATTCGGCATCTGCTCCTGGCTTCCAGTTGTATAAGCTGCTCAGCAATACCAGGCCACCCGTGCCGGCGCCGTACATACTGGATGGCGGTCCTTTTACTACTTCGATCTTCGAAAAATTATTAAAAGCCAGCTGGTTAAAATAAGTATTACCACCCGGGTCGGTTAACGGAATATTATTCCAGTATACTTTTACATTACGCACACCAAATGGTGATCTTAAGGAGCTGCCCCTGATATTTAAGCGGTAACTTCCGGGCGAACGTTCTTCCATACGTACCCCGCTGATGGTATTCATACCACTGAGCAGCGACAATTTATTATAACCGTCAGCTGTTTGCCGGTTTAAAATATGCACAGTCGCGGTACCCTTATTGGCGGTCTGGTGAGTACGGAAAGCTTCCACCGTTACTTCTTCCAATAAAAGCGAATCTCCCCCCGATTGCTGTGCGGTAATAAATGGTAAATAAAAAAACAGGCCGGTGATAATAAGTATACTTCTTTTCATTCAGATGATTATGCCTGTATAAAGGTAGGGCTTTCATTTTTCAGGCTGTACAACACGCATCCACTTGCCGGAAGTATATATTATTTATTGGCTTCTTCCAGCGCTTTTTCCAGGTACTCATCCCTGCCTTCCCGTATACCTTTAATCGTTTGTTCAACATATATATTGGGTAATATGCCCACACCATGATGCCGGCTGCCGTCATGTTTATATACTTTCATATTCGTGAACATGATAACCGTACCGCCCGGCAAAACAAGGTAATTTACATTACCGTTTGTACCTGCTGTAGGCTGACCAATGATCGTAGCCAGTTTATAATGTTCAATATAACTCATATAACTTTCGCCCTTGCTGATCACCTGGCCATCTACCAGGAAGTAAATCTTAGCCGTCAGGTGTGGCTGGGCCGGCACTAATGGCCAGTTCTCATAATGATAAGTAATTTTTTTCTCCTGGTCGGGGTAAATGATCTGCGGTACCTGCATCCAGTTACTCTCTGCAGCTTTGTCTGTCATTAAATACTGGATAAAATCAGTATTATCGGTGGGGTAACCCCGCAGGTCACAAATAATTGCCTTTGCTTTTTGTAATTGGGGTAATGCCTTATTAATAACGTCCATCTCCGCCACCCCGATATTAATATACATGATATTACCGGGTAGCTGTTTAACGGTGTCGGGCAAAGGGAATTTTTTATCATATACAGCCCTTATTAACTTTCTTTCCAGGGTTAAAGACCTTGCAGGAGCGTTGGGTGATTCATAGGTGATTTGTAACTGCGATCCTTTGCGGCCGGCTAAGGATTCGGTCTCGGCGCGGTAATGCAACCATCCCGGTGTAGCGGCTGATATATATTGATAAATACTGTCCAGGTAATGACTGGTACTTGCGCCGTTTACCCGGGTAACAATATCACCTTTTTGTATGGACAAGGTAGAATCAAAAACATGGGTAACCACCAGTTTGTTTTCTATCCATTTCCAGGCCAGCGGCGGCATGTAATTATCGGTATTAACCACCTGGCTTACACTGATATGCCCATCTTTTAGTTTAGCGGTTAACCTTCTCAGTGTATTCAGGAAATCGGCCTGGGTATGGTTCCGGTAGGTTTCCCTTAAAGCCATGTCCAGGTCAGCATACCAATCAGTCTTTGCTTCGGTAAAGTAGGGGAAGAAATGCTGGAAAACATTCCAGGTATTAATGATATTACCGCAACGGGCAAAAAGTTTATCCGCTTTCAGTGAATCCCTGCTCAGGTTATTGATGATAGCAAGGTAAGACTTACCGGCAATGGTATCAGCCGCCGGGTAGGTACTTGTTTTGTTACCATACAGTGCGATAGGCACAAATATTTTCAGGTCATTACCAATAGGCTTCTCTATATACTCTCCCACAGCCGGCTTGGTATCAAACAGGTTTTTATCGGTTAACCTCAGCCGGCTGGTCCGCTCACTTTTATAAGGCATCCGTTCATCCTTCAGTGTACCCACGCCCAGGTGCTGCCAGGCTACTACTTCATAACCTTTGAGATCGGGTGGGGTAAACGCCTTTTTATTCCAGTTGATCCTGGTATGGGCAGGTACAATTTTTGCCCCCGGCATCAACGGTCCCAATAAGGCCGTTAAAGTATCTTTTAATTGTTGCGAATTGGTGCATCCGGCTACTTTTGCGGCACCATAAACAGCAAACTTATCCCAATCCAGTTTAGCCGCTTCATCACCGGGGTAAAAATATTTCAGGTACCCGTATACTTTGGCAAAGCTTTTTTGATTTTCTATCTCCCGGGTATTTTGCGCAATGATAGTCGTTATCGAATAATAAAACAGGATGCAAAAAGACAGCAAGGTTTTCATGTATTACAAATTTTCGGTACAAGGTTTTAGATAAAAAGGTTCTCCATAGAAAGATGGGCTATATCCGGTCTTCCAAAAACAGTCAGGTTGGTTGCTATATAATTATATATAGTATATAACAAAACTAGCCACCGTAAAACAGGAAAAATTGTAAAAATGTAAACTAGCTTTTAAAAAGCCAGTTACCCACGCCGTCCGTATTTAAATGGATCATTTTAAAAAAAACTTTCGGACTCAGGCCGGTTAGTTGTTTAAACTCCTTGATCATGTGGGATTGATCGTAAAACAAACAGGCGTAGCTTAACGCGGTAAGTGTTTCTTCCCGGGTACCGGGAATTGTTTTTTGGGCAAGCACTTCCCTGAAGCGGTGTATTTTCTTAAATGCCCCCGGGCTTTTGCCCATATGTTGTATGAACTGTTTATTGATCGTTTGCCGGCTGGTATGGTATTTCCGGGCAAGTTCCAGTATACTGATCTCCTCGTCCGTTCTCGAAAGATCTTTGATCACATCAAACAAGAAATCGTGTTTAAAACCAGTCAGTTTCGAGAGCCAGTAATTTTCAATCATACCCCGCCTGGTGTTTGTATCCTTCTCCGATAAAATAGCCAGCATGGCTGGTTTATAATCAGGGTAAGGCAAAAAGGTTGAGGTATGCAGGGGGTACTGGGAAAGGGGGGCAGTTAAAAAAGCGTTTAACCCCAGCGGCTTAAAATAAAAGGTTACTTCTTCAACAGCTCCTTTGTAAACCGCTTCAATGGGTTTTATATAGTGACAGATCAATGCAGAATAAAAGCCGTTTTTTTTCTTTTCCTGTACAACACCGCTATACGCTGTTAATTCCAGGCTGGCATTTTGGGCTACCGATATAATACTGAAGTTGTTGGGAAAAGTCAGGTAGCGGATATCACCTTCTTCCCGTTTTTTGGTTAAAAAGTAATAACCGTCCATATACCGGCGCAGTAAAACACTTTTCGGTTTAAAAAATGTAACCTCCATCTTCCTTCTTTTCTGAGGGTAAAGAAAAGAAGGAAGATTAAATAATCATCTTTTTTGTGATAACCGGTATAAAGAATGGCGATGGGTGCCAGCTGTCAGTTGCAGAGAAAGCATAAAAAAAGGGCTTGCATAGAAATGCTGCCCCGTTTTAAAATCCAATATCCTATGAAAAACCAGTACAAGGATATAAACAAATTCGCATTTATGCAATACTACAAAAGTGGTATTTTTCATTTTTGGCACGAATTTTCATTTTATTAACTATTCAGCGTCAGAAACGGAGTGAGGAAAGTTATTTTTTAAGCTAAAAATTATATATTATGTTACGTTGGGCAGTCATTTTTCTGGTAATTGCATTGGTGGCAGGTATTTTTGGCTTCGGCGGTATTGCCGCAAGCTCGGCATCCTTTGCAAAAATTTTATTCTTTGTGTTTATCGTACTTTTTTTGATCAGCCTTATTTTCGGGCGGTCAGCAAAAAGTTAGTACGTATTTTATCTTAAACACCTGTTTTAGCAGGAACAGATAAAAATTACAACACCCCCTATTGGCGTAGCCGGTACGGGGTGTTATTTTTTAACTGGTTTTCCACAAAACAGTATGTCTGCAATACAGCATCCCTATTTTTCAAAGCCCATTTTGCACAGTATTTCCAATCCGCCTATCTTTGCTCTTTAATGGGCCTTACTACTAAACATTTATTAGGAATCAGGGATCTTAGTAAAGATGATATCTCGCTTTTTTTAAGCACAGCCGGTCAGTTTAAGGAAGTTTTACAACGTCCGGTTAAAAAAGTTCCCTCGTTACGTGACATTACTATTGTCAATTTATTTTACGAAAACTCTACCCGCACCCGTATTTCATTTGAGTTAGCCGAAAAAAGATTATCGGCCGATACGATCAATTTTACCGCTTCGGGATCTTCGGTGTCAAAAGGTGAAACCCTTTTGGATACGGTGAATAATATATTATCCATGAAGGTGGATATGGTGGTAATGAGGCATAGTGCCAGCGGAGCCCCGCATTTTTTATCGCAGCATATACCTGCGGCCATTATCAATGCAGGCGATGGTATCAACGAACATCCTACCCAGGCTTTATTGGACGCCCTGTCCATCCAGGAAAAAATGGGCCGTTTAGAGGGGGTGAAAGTGGCCATCATCGGCGATATCATGCATAGCCGGGTGGCATTGAGCAATATTTACCTGCTTACTAAAATGGGCGCAAAGGTTACCGTTTGCGGACCGCCCACTTTAATTCCTAAATATATTGCCCAGTCGCTGGGGGTGGAGGTAAGTTATAACCTCAAAGAAACCCTGCAGTGGTGCGATGTGGCCAATGTGCTGCGTATTCAGCTGGAAAGACAAAATCAGGTTTTGTTCTCCTCTTTAAGGGAGTATAACCTGGCTTACGGCGTGTCCCGCAAATTACTGGAAGAAATAAAAAAGGATATAGTCGTGATGCACCCGGGCCCCATTAACCGTGGTGTGGAGCTGGACAGTGATGTGGCGGATAGCGGCCAATCGATCATTTTACAACAGGTGGAGAACGGTGTAGCGGTACGTATGGCGGCTTTATACCTCCTGTCAAACAGGAATAATTAGGAGGCCGGCACCGGTAACGCTTATCAGCACTCCTTGCGACGCTCCGTTCAACTGTAGTAATCCTGCCGGTCAGGGGTATTTTACTCCTGTTTATAAATAGGCAACTGCTCAAAAAATCCGGTTTTTGAGAACCCGGAAAGCGAACATTTGTTTATTATTGCAATTCTCTAAACACGAAACTTCAATCCTGGTACTTGCCCATGGCTAAAATTGTACTATTCCCCGGAACATTTGACCCCGTAACGCTCGGGCATGTGGATATTATCAACCGTGCCCTGCCTTTATTTGACAAAATAGTAGTGGGTATTGGCTTAAATGCCGCTAAAACCCCCATGTTTTCTGCCGATCAGCGCCTGCTCTGGATAAAAGAGATTTTTGAGAACAATGACAAGGTAGAAGGCATGGTATATGAAGGGCTGACCATTGATTTTTGCCGTAAAATAGATGCAAAATTCATCCTCAGAGGTATCCGTTACGTGAGCGATTTTGAATACGAAAAGACCATTGCCGATGCCAACCGGGCTTTGGATGCTACTATTGAGACCGTTTTCTTAACCGGCGAGCCTAAATATACTTCCGTAGCGTCTACCATTGTACGCGATATTATCCGTAACGGGGGCAATGCAGCACCTTTTTTACCCCAGGCTGTTATCCATAGTTTACCCAAAAAAGGTCATTAATATATGTCTATCTGGTTTAAAAAAGACCTGACAATTGACCAGCTCAATGCGCTGAACCAGCAAAATATGGCGCAACATGTGGGTATTGTGTGGACCGAACTGGGCGATGATCACCTGGCCGCAACCATGCCGGTGGATGAAAGAACCAAACAGCCTTATGGGTTATTACATGGTGGCGCATCCTGTGTACTGGCCGAAACCATCGGTAGTGTGGCATCAGCCATGGTAGTGGATACCACTAAATTTTACTGTGTAGGACTGGAAATTAACGCCAATCACGTGCGTAGTGCCCGTGAAGGACTGCTTACCGGCATTGCCAAACCCCTGCATCTGGGCCGGCAAACCCATGTGTGGGACATTAAAATTTACGACACTCAGCAAAAACTGGTTTGTGTAAGCCGGTTGACCGTAGCGGTACTTCCTGTAGTTCATGGTTCATAGGTAATAGTTCATAGTGTGTCCGGTCTCAACTTTCAGGGACATATTGAGTGCTTCCTGCATCATTTAATTTACAGCTCCACATTCAAAGGATTTTCGCTGTCTCAATTCCTGGTTCATCAGTCCTCTCCATATGATTTTGTGCCCGCAAATACCCATGCCGGATACTCATTTCACCACCCCGGATTTAGATATTTCCGCTACCCAATTCCCCATTCACATCATTTATAATTCATCATTCTTCATGCAAACCGACTACTTTTTCAACCCCTCTAACCAGGGTGCCAGGTCCTGTTTTCCTTTATAATGGAAGGGGTAAGTTTTATAAAAACCCTTTCTGCCCACCCGTGCATTACCGTCAATTTTAAAAGAAACACTGTCCGACATGAATGCTACGAGGGCCTGTTTGGCCAGTGTTTTTATATCCAGGTGCAGGTAAACCGGTACCGAAAAAAACTCGTTTGCCGGGATGGTAATAGTGCTGTCCAGCAAAAAATCACCCATTTTATCCTCCGCCATCCAGATGCTCCCGTCCGCTTTTTTGATGCTCGCCGACTTGTTATTGGGGTTAAAAAACTGCAGGTCCAGGCGTACAGTTGACTGTTGCACACTCGCATTTTGAATGGTTACATTCTCCACTTTAACAAATTCCGGGTCTTTTAAATTACCGGTTCCACAGGAAAATAACAGAGGCAACAGTAAAAAAAGAAGGGCTGTTTTTTTCATAATCATACCTGCAATTTAACAGGGCAGGAGCAAATTTCTTCATAGCAGGGTGTTAAAGCAATAAAAAATATTCAGGACTAAATGACAGTACAACTGTGTGCTCATCTTACCCGTTTTTTCAGGAAAAACAGGGTGGAGCGGGAGCTAATAACAAATTAATATTTTTTATAAGATAATTTATTTAGTAAATCTGAAAAATTTGTCGATAAACTGTATACTATTTTTATTAGTCATATCTTTTTATGTAAATATTTATTTATTAGTTTTTAATGTTATTTTATTATAATTTATAAGTAATTAAATATTGTATATTTTGTATAAAATATTGTCTTTTTAGGACTTGTTTAAAATAATTATAATTATTAGTTATAAATAAATGATAATCAATTTATAATTTTGTTTTGTTATAATTAAATAAATGTATTCATTAATAATTATTAAATATATTAATATGTTTACTCAAAAAATAAGGGTTCGAAAATATTTTGCAGACTTTTTGGATGCTGCACCATTTTGGAGATTGAAATTTTTATGACTAAATGTCACTTTTTTTGAAAAATTATTTTTCCTGATTTTATGACCTTATTAAGTTAAATTGCGATACGTCATGAACGACTAGTAGCGGCTTATGAGAAAATTTGTATTATGCTTACTGACAGCAGTTTTACTGACAAGTGTTAGCACCATTTTATCTGCCCAGGATTTTTCCAACAAGGGAAAAGAATTCTGGCTATGCTTTCCCTCACATACCCCTTCCAGTAATCTGGGCCAGATGGCACTTTTTATTACCTCCGACAAAAACTCTTCGGGTACTATTTCGGTAGGTTCCTATTCCATTAATTTTTCGGTAACGGCAAACCAGGTTTCCGGTCCGTTCAATATTCCTTACACCGAAGCGCACCTGTCTTTCAATAATGTGAACCCACCCCTAAAACCAAATAAGGGTATTCATGTGCAGGTTGATGCAGGTAAACCGGCGGTGGTGGTCTTTGCCCATATTTATGCCGGCTTCCGGTCACAGGCGTCTTTAATATTACCGGTGGCTACCCTTGGCCGTAAATATTATGCAACCAGTTTCTGGCAAAACAGTACGGCCAACTCTAAGTCCCAATTCCAGGTAATTGCCACAGCCCCCAATACCCAGATAAAATACCGGTTAAGAAGGGATGGGGTATTGGACCCTGCCGAACAAACCGCCACTTTGCCCAATGCCGGCGATGTATTACAGATCCAGGACGATGCCGACCTTACCGGCTCCGTCATTGAATCAGTGGCCTTACCCGGTGGCGGCTGTAATAAAATTGCAGTATTCTCCGGCAGCTCTTCCTTATCTATCAGCTCGGCCTGGTGTACCGGTACTTCTTTCGACCCCCTGTTCCAGCAATGTTATCCCGTTAATACCTGGGGAAAGGAATTTGGGGTAGTGCCGCTGGCTAATAATCCTTCCGGTTTTCATATCAGGGTAACGGCTTCGGAGGATAATACCACGATTAATATTGACGGGCAAAATGTAACGCTGAATGCCGGTGAGTTTTATCCCAACAGCCGTACGGCCCCGGTGTATGCAAAACCTTTTACTATCAGTGCCGATAAACCGGTTTCGGTGGCGCAGTTCATGTTAAGCTCCAACTGTATCGGCGCCCCCCGGCCCGGAGGTGCCAGCAATGAGCAGGGCGATCCCGATATGATCATCCTTAACCCGGTGGAACAGAATATCAATGACATTAATATCTTCTCCTCCAACCTGCAGGTGATCCGTTCCAAATACCTGAATGTATTTTTAAAGACCACCGATGCGGCGAGTTTCAAAATAAATGGGGTGGCCCCAACGGCTAATTTCATTCCCATGCCGTCCAATAATGCCTATTCCTACCTTACCATGCAGTTACCGGATAACCAGCAATCGTTCCGGCTGACCTCGGATGAAGGTTTTAACGCCATTACCTATGGTATGGGGGATGCGGAATCTTATGGTTACTCGGCCGGCACCAATATCAAGGATCTTTACCAGTTCCCTTCTGTGGATAATGAATTTGCCAGTGTGAACTTCCCCGCGGCCTGTATAAATGCCGATTTTAAATTATCCATGACCTTCCCTTACGAGCCGGATGAAATTACCTGGCAATTCAATGGCCTGTTTCCTGATATTACGTTAACCAACCCGGTTTATACTTCCACCAGTGTGGTCAATAACCGCACCTTATATAAGTATACACTTCCGGACGATTATAATGTAGCGGCAGCCGGAACTTACCCTATCAAAATCCTGGCAATAAACCCCACTGCGGACGGATGCAGCGGTACCCAGGAAATAGATGTGGAACTGGAGATCTACGGTAAGCCCACCGCACCTTTTACCATTACCTCAACCGGGTGCCTGGAAAGTTCGGCCAGTTTTGCCGCCACGGCCAATACCGCCAACCGGCCGGTGACACATTGGTACTGGAACCTGGGCGATAACACGGAGGTAACAGATGTAAGCACATTGAACCATACTTACCTGGCTCCGGGAACCTATACCATAAAACAAACCCTGATCACAGATATCGGGTGTTTAGCCGATACTTTAGAAAAAAGTATCACTATCCATGAAAAGCCGGTAGCCAACTTTAATGTTAACGGAGCGGTTTGTATTGAACAGCCGGTGAATTTTGAAGACCTCTCAACGGTCGGTAGTGGCAATACCATCACTAAATGGTCCTGGTTAAGTAACGGCTCACCGGTTACTATGGGCAATGAGACAGGCTCCAATATTTATACCTATAAGTTTACCCAGGAAACCGGTTTCGAGATAGGCCTGGCAGTAGAGTCCGATAAAGGGTGTAAAAGTGATACCATCCGGAAACAGATCACCGTAAAAGGTTTACCATCCATTGGCTTTATACTGCCGGTTGCGTGTGTGAACGATGTAGCGGCACAGTTTACCGATACCTCATCCTATGAGGGAGGAAGCATTACCAGCTGGAATTGGAATTTTGGTGATGCCAATGCAACAGCCGCTAACCCGAACACGGCTGACATAAAAACACCTACGCATCACTTTACAGTACCGGGCGAATACACTGTTGCCTTAACTGCCACCAATAATGATGGCTGCTCCGCCAGCCTGCAAAAAAATATCAGCATTGCCGGTAACGCCATTGTGCCGGTCTATACCATTACCAGTAATGCGCCTTACTGCAGCAGCAATGCCATAACCCTTAAAAATGAAGCAACAGTAGATGTGGGAAAAATTCTGAAAATAGTTGTTTACTGGGATTATCTCGGTGATCCGGCCAATGTTATAACGGATAATGCACCTGAGACGGGTAAACTATATACATATAAATATCCTGAATTTGGTACGCCTGCCAGTAAAACCTATCGTATCCGCTACGAAGCTTATTCGGGTACAACCTGTGTACAGGTAAATGAACAGGACATTACCATATTGGCTACACCCATGCTGAATTTTAACACGGTAAATGCCATGTGCAGCAATGAACCGGCCTTCCAGTTAACCCAGGCCAGTCAAATAAATGCGGCCGATATTTCCGGTACACCAACTTTTAGCGGGAATGGTGTAAGTGCTGCCGGCTTGTTCTCTCCCAGAGATGCGGGCGCCGGTGAACATACCATTACCTATACCTTGCTGGCGGACAATGGTTGCAGTAACAGCGTGCAGCAAATAATAACGGTACATCCGACCCCCGTAGCTGATGCCGGAGCGGATAAATTCGTCATGGAAGGAGGGCAGGCCATTTTAACGCCGGCTATTATTAATAATATACCCGTTACCTATAACTGGGCTCCGGTTACTTTCTTAAATAACCCCCGGATAGCAGGCGCCATAGTGGTAAAACCTACGGAAGATATAGTGTACACTCTGACCGTTACATCGGATAAAAGCTGTACCACATCGGATGAGGTAAAAGTTACCCTGATGAAAAACCTGGTCATCCCCAATATATTCAGCCCCAATGGCGATGGTATTAATGACCGTTGGGAAATACCTTACCTGGACACCTACCCGGGTGTTACCATCCAGTTATTTAACAGGTATGGTCAGCAGGTACACCAGATCGTTAATTACAGCAGTCCATGGGACGGCCGTATCAACGGGCGTGATGCACCGATAGGAACATATTATTATATTATCGATCCTAAAAACGGGCGGCCACCGGTCAAAGGATTTGTGGATATTATACGATAGGGGAAATAGTGGAGTAAAGTAAATAATACCCGGAAGCAATAAAACATTATTCAGTGTTAGTAATAACAACCATGTTCAGGAACAATGCATAAAAACTATATAGGATATAAAAAAATATGCCTGCTGTTAGCATGTGTTGCCTGTATGCAGATAAGCAGAGCGCAACAAAAATCGCACTATACGCAGTATATCTTAAACAATTATATACTTAACCCGGCTTTAAGCGGTATTGAAAACTATACCGATGTTAAACTGAGTATCCGCGATCAATGGGTGGGCATCAATGGTGCACCCCGTACCATTTATGCAACCGTGCATGGTCCGCTGGGGAAAAAGGATTATAAAACAAGTGCCACTTCCTACCAGGTACCCGGGCAAAACCCGAGGGGCCAGGCCTACTGGGAAAATTATACAGCCTCCGAGCCGCATCATGGGGTAGGTATGAGCATTTTAAATGACAAGACCGGCAATTTTAACCGGTTCACGGCCAATCTTTCCTATGCCTATCATTTGGGGTTATCGCCCACTACCAATTTATCGGCCGGTGTGGCCGCCGGTATTACCAGCACCAGTTTAAATGCCGATGGCAAGGCCTTTTTCGGAGTCAACCCTGCCGACCCGGCAGCCGGTAATAATGCCATGGGTGAGCTGCGAAAAATAAAGCCTGATCTGAATGTTGGCCTGTGGTTATACAGCGCCAGTTATTTTGTTGGACTATCGGCCCAGCAGGTGATACCGCAAAAATTAAGTTTTGTGAACGACCAGAGCTTTCAAACAACCGGTAAACTGGTGCCACATATATTTTTAACGGCGGGTTATCGTCATCTGCTCACAGATGATATTAATGCCACGCCTTCGGTAATGGTGAAATATATCAGCGGTGCTTTTAAAGATAATTACCAGGTAGAGGGCAATTTAAAACTACAGTTCCGCGACCTGTTATGGGTAGGAGGGAGCTATCGCCAGTTTGATGGTTTTGCGGCCATGCTGGGGCTGAATATAGCCAATGCCGTTAACGTTGGATATGCTTACGATTTTACACGCACCAGCTTAAACACTTATTCCCGTGGTACACACGAAATAATGCTGGGCTTTTTAATTGGTAATAAATATGGAGACACCTGTCCCCGGAATGTCTGGTAACAGATCGCTTATTTTTTAAGGCTCAATAAAGGAACCGGTAGGGCATTGGCCATACTCTCGGTTTTGCTGCCCCCTAATAACTTGCTCCAGAATCCTCTTTCTTTGGTAACCATAACCACCCAGTCTGTAGGATGGGTAGTAACGTAATGGCGTATCTGCGTTAATAAGGTAACGCCAATTTGTAAGGGTAGTACCACTACCTGTAAGTTAATGCCCGTATCAGCAGGTATATGTGCAGCAACCTTTTCTTCGGTTGCCTGCAGGTCTTTGGTCGTAAAGTGTAATAAGGTAACCGATGCCTGTAATGCACTCGCGAAAACGTTTATCCGTTGCAGTTCGCCGGGTATATGTTCCAGGTCAGAAGCATAAACAATATGTTTGGGTAAGGCAGTAGCGGTACCCGGCGGTATGGCCAGTACCGGTACCGGTGATTTGGAGATCATGGTAGAGGTATTGGAACCAAATAAGAACTGCGAAATACCGGATGCACCATGGGTACCCATGATGATGACATCGGCCTTAATAGCCAGGGCAAGTTCCAGTGTTTTTTCTACCATCAGCTGGCTGAACGCAACCCGGGTTTGAACACCATGATGAACATTGCCAAACAACAGGGCGATCTTTTCCTGTAAAGCCGCCAGTTTATTGGCCTCCTCTTTTTCAATAATGGCTTCTTTGGCCGCATCATCCGCAGCATGTACCAATATATTGGCGGGAATATTCACAATATGAAACACCGTGATACCCGCACCGGCTTTTTCGGCAACGCCTTTAGCATACAATAAGGCCGTTTCAGCATTTTGCGAAAAATCGAATGGTACAAGTATCTGTTTCATGCAGGAACTGTTTGGGTTACTTTTTAGATAAACAAAAATAATGAATAGTTAGAAGGAGAAATAATAAGTTTTAGAGCATAGTTCATAGGTCATAGTTTATAGTTGAGGATGTAAAACCACAGAGTTGTAGGAGTTATTTTCACAAAGTATCGCAGAGGATGAAGGAGAAGTTTATGATTGATTATAGTTTTCGGGGTTGTAAGTGTAGAATAGGCAGTGCTATTAATATATTTACTATACTCCGTGTATCTATGTGAAAACCCTCTGTGTTACGCTGGTAAGAACAACGCTATTAAAATAAAAACCCCTCCGGAGAGGGGTGCTGAATTTTTTATTGTGCGCCTTGCATACTGTTCTGCATATTCTCCTGTTCGCCACGGATATTTTTCCGTTTAAATAAGGAAGCATCAAACTTACCAAAACGGTAGTTAAAGTTTAAGCGGAAGAACTGCTGGTCGCGGGTACGTACTGCATGCTGGTAAAAGCTGGCCGACTGTGTGTACACATCATTAATACGGGTACGGAAAATATCGCTCACGTTTAATGTGATACTGGCAGCTTTATTTTTCATGAACTCGAAACGTAAAGCGGCATCAATACTATAACTGGGTTTGGTATAACCCTGTGAGTTACCACTTACAGTAGGTCCCCAGCCACCGCCGCCGCCGCCCTGGCCCGATGAGCCGCCGGGTGATAACACGGTTTTAGAAGTATAATCGCCTGTTACCTGTAAGCTAAAGTTTTTCGGCAGTTTAAAGCTGTTATTTATTTTGGCAAACCAGCTATACAACTGATCGGTCGTTTCAATGGCCGGGTCATCAATGGTAATTTTAGAGGTATACAGGTTTAAATTGCTGGTAATATCCCACCACTTTGTGATCCGGTTTTTAGCTACAAATTCAATACCCCCTACAAAGCTGGAATTAGCATTAATAAAGGTATTTACAAACACTGCCGAATCATTGATCGGGTTCGTTTCCTGTGCCTGGTAACGGGTGATCAGGTCTGTTGTGTGTTTATAATAAGCCGATATCAACAGGCTGTTGTTTTTAGGGAATGTTTTCTGGTAAGATAACTCGATAGAGTTGGTGAACTCAGGTTTTAAACCGGGGTTACCACGGCTTAAGTTAAGCGAGTCGGAATAGTCGGTAAAAGGGAATAACTGGAAAAAATTAGGCCTGTTGATCCTGCGGCTATAGTTCAGCTGCAGGTCCTGGTTCGCCTTCAGTTTTTTAGATAAAAACACGCTGGGAAAAAAACTGACAGGGTAGGAAATGCTGTATGAATTGGAAGTGTCTTTAAACGAAGCACCATCCTTCACACTGCTGTGTACACGGCCCGAATAGTTGGAACCCTCAACCCTTAAACCTACCATATAACCAAAGGTCTCAGAAAAACGGCCGGTATAACTGGAGTAGGCAGCATAAATACGGTCAGTATACTTGAATTTGGAACTTAAAGGAGCCAATACCGATACATTACCGTTATCATCCATTACACCAAAAGTGTTACGGCTGTCGTTATTCCGTTGGTTATAACGGATACCGGCTTCTAATTTCGAGTTATCGGTCAAAGGATTGGTATAATCCGTTTGAAAAGTGATCTGCTGGTTGGTACCATCGCCTACCTGTTGCTGGCGGTAACGGTACATATAAGAGCCGGCGGGAAAGTTAGGGAAGATATTATTACTTACCAGGCTCACGTTATCATTCTTACTGGTATTATAATTTACATCGGCAGTAAGCTGGTGCCCCGATTTCTGGAAATTACGTACATAACCCAGGGCGCCGCCATAGTTCCTGAAATTGCCTTCACCGTCAGAATAACGCTGGGTGTAGGAACGTTTCGGGTCCACGGCAAACAGTGTATCTACATAAATATGACTGGTCGTGTTATTTTTAAACTGTCCGCGTACCGCACTACCCGATACGGTAATGGTATTACGGTTATTAATAAAATAGTCAAACCCTGCACGTCCAAAAGCAAAATACCCGTCACGGATGCTTTCATCCACCTGGTGCATATTGGTATTGGGGGCTTTAATAGTGGTTAAGCGGTCTGTTGTACCGTCCGAAATACTTTTACGCTGCCCATAGTTACCATTGGCAAAAAAGTTAACCTTGCCCTGGCGTACATTAATATCGCCACCAATATTAAACTTGCCACGCATATCAATACCGGCACGTACATTACCACTGTAACCTACGCGACGGGCTTTTTTCAGTACAATATTCAAAATACCACCGGTACCACCCGAGGCATCAAACTTGGCCGATGGGTTGGTAATTACTTCCACACTGGCTATCTGGTCGGCAGGTATCTGGTCCAGGGTGAGGGTAGTAGGGCGGCCGTCTACAAATATTTGCGGACTGCTGTTACGTAAGGTAACATTACCGTCAATATCCACATTTAAGGATGGAACATTCTTCATTACATCGGCTGCGGTACCGCCGCCGGTAGCTGCCAGGTCTTTTTCCACATTATACACTTTACGGTCAATGGCCAGCTGTACCAGGGGTTTGGTACTTTCCACCGTAACATTGCCCAGTATCTGCTGGTCAATACCCAGTTTAATATTACCCAGGTCTTTATCCAGGGCGCCCATCATGGCATTCATATCCTGCGCGCCGCTGCGCATTTTTTCCATCATGGCCCTGTCAATTAAAGCAACGGGCATGCTTACTTCTTTAAAACCAATAGCCGTAATCACCAGTTTATACTGGCCCATGGCGGCAATATTTTCCAGCCTGAAATCACCGTTGGCTTTTGTCAGCATACCGCTGGCCAGCACTTGTTTCATACTTTTAGTGGCACTGTCAAACTTATTGGTATATAATTGTACCGATGCGGCCTCCAGGCCTTTTCCTGTAATTGAATCAATTATTTTCCCATAAAATGCACCTGTCATACTACTTCCAGCACCCGCGCCGCGGTTAGCTCCGCCGGGTTGTTGAGCTACCAGGGCGGTAGCGGTTAGCAAAATTGCAGTCAATACGCCCAAAAATCTTTTCATTAGTGTGTGTTTTAAGCCTGTTAAGGCATCCATTAGACGTGCAATTAGCTACAAACCTGCTGACAATTTTATGACAAGTTAAAAAAGGGCTTTAAATGGGATAAATGGTCATTAAAGCGGATGAGTAATTTGCGGGTTAATTTCATTAAGGGGCTGCCGGCTGCACCGCTCCGGTGGGCTGCATAACCGGCTGTTCGCTGCTACTCCGGCACAGCCCCCGAAAGGGGCGGCCCGGCACAGGGCCTCACCGGGGTATACGCTTCCATCCGGCAGCCTTTGACCGGCAGGAACAGGAGTTAAAACAAAAAAAAGATATTTTTTATACTTCGCCAAAACTGTAAAAAAAAGTGAGTTTTGGCGACTTATAATTTTTACGATAAAAACAAATCGTCAATGGTAATGGTATTTTGTACCAGTTCTTTGCTATAGGCATTCTCCGTTATACCAAAGGCTGTTACCATGGTTAAAAAAATATTTTTTCTTGTTCCCGTTTCCTGTTGCAGTGCGGTTATTTTATTTTTCAGGTTAAGATAATATTGTTTGTTAATGGTGAAAGGGGCATTATAAAACTTCATTTCACACAGGTTCATAATATTGTCGTCACGGTCAATCAGCAGGTCAACCTGTGCCTGTTTATTAAACCAGCTGCTGTTGGTAGAAAAAATAGCATCTATGCGCAGGCTGCGTTTTATCTGGTCAATAT
The DNA here is from genome assembly GCF_042686025.1 of Terrimonas rubra. Lineage (NCBI taxonomy): Bacteria > Pseudomonadati > Bacteroidota > Chitinophagia > Chitinophagales > Chitinophagaceae > Terrimonas > Terrimonas rubra. The sequence continues at coordinate 2,276,086 of NZ_JBHUOZ010000003.1, read as the reverse complement.
GTTTTAAACAGAGGGTTTCAAAGCTAAAGCCTGCCCAGGCATTATAACCGGCGCTTTTATGTAAACGCTGCCAGGTACCGGCCCCGCTGTTTTTATGGTTGCGGATAAATTTTATATAAAACTTTGAGTATTCATCGGAGAGCCTGTAAAGGGTAAGTTGTTTTTTATTACCATAGTAAACATATTCGCTTACAAAGCCCGATTCCGTAAGCTCTTCCAGCTTTAGGGAAAAATCGCCGCCGCTGCTGATCTTACTCCTGTCAATCAGTTCCTGCCGGGTAATGCCTTTATTGCTATCGGCCAGTGTTTTAATAATGGCCAGGTGTTTGTCAGAGTCATCAAATAAAGAAGCGTATAGTTGGGTAAATTCGGTTTTTAATACCCCGTCTTTCCCAAAACAAAGCCGGTCAATATTCTGTGCCACACTTTTTCCTTTCTGCAGTTTTTCCAGGTAGTGCGGAATGCCGCCCATGGCCATATACAGCTGTATAATATCGTAGGGAGTATAACTAATGCCCCTGCTTTTAAGGAATAAACGGGTTTCGTGCAGGTTAAAGGGCAGTAACCTGATCTGCTGGGTAATACGGTTATGTAAGCCTCCTTTATTTTTAATGATCTTTTGTATCATGTAGGAGGCGGCCGAGCCACATATTACTACAATAAGGTCGTTGCGGGTAGTGCAGTAACGGTTCCAGAAGTTTTCAAAGGCCATTAAAAACTTTGATTTGGCCGTGGCCATCCAGGGAAATTCATCAATAAAAATAACCTTCTTCCTGGTCGATTGTAGTTTGGAGAGGTATTGTTCCAGCAGCCCGAATGCTTCCAGCCAGTTGGCGGGGGCTGCCTTTTTTTTCGTTTTTCGTGCCAGCTCTTTAGTAAAGTTCGCCAGCTGGTCTTTCATATTGCCTTTATATAAACCGGTTACTTCAAATATTATCTGGCTGGCAAAGAATTCGCGGATCAAAAAAGTTTTACCAATACGCCTTCGCCCGTAAATGGCTATCAGTTCGGATTTATTATTATGCAACGCATCTTTCAGTAAGGCTGTTTCATGCACCCGGCCAATGAGTTTGGGCATAACTATTAATTTTATACTTCGCCAAAACTATTAAAAAAATAGAGTTTTGGCGAAATATAATTTTTTGCCCGGTTAAACAAAAAGCCCGCTTAATATCATTAAGCGGGCTTTTATATATCAGCAGTACAGGGCGTGTGTTATAGTTTATCAATACGTTCTTTTAACCTGGTTGCCGTTGCCGGAGCAAGGGTATATAGTTTTTCATATACCGATAAAGCATTTTGTTTTTCCTGTTTGGCAATATACACCAGCCCTTTATAGTACAGCGCATTGATACTGCCGGCGTTTAAATCCAGTGCCTTGTTTAATTGCACCAGGGCTTCTGTATAATTGTTTAACATATACTCGCAGTAACCCAGGTCAACATAAGCTGCTGTATAAGTAGGCTCAACTGCAATGGCCGCTTTAAGATAGGTTCTGGCTTCGGTATAATTGCCTTTACTGTTTAAACAGTAACCTATACCAAAATTAGCTTTACGCTCATTGGCCTTTATTTTTAAGGTTTTATTGTACCATTCTATTGCTTTATCGCAGTCTTTAATATTATCGCGGTATACTTCGGCAATGCCATTGTACGCTACATGGTCACCGGCATTTATATCAATCGCCTTCTGAAACCAGGCAATGGCTTCATCAGAACGTTTTAGTTTGGTGCAGGCATACCCCAGCTCCAGGTAGGTGGACAGGTAATCTTTTTTAATGGCCAGGCTTTTTTCCAGCGATACAATGGCTTTTTCGTATTCCTTTTGGGCATTGTAGCTAAACCCCCGCCGGTACCAGTACTGGTAATCTTTTCCCAGCATTTCAGCGGTACTTACCGATTCATGTTTTTCAAAGTAGAGGATGGCGTTGGGGTAGTCCTCGGACTGGTAATATACTTCGCCTATTTTTTTATGAATATTGGTATAATCAGGTTTTAGTTCCCTGGCCCTGAAATAATCGTCCAGTGCGTCTTTGTACTTATACAGCATCTGGTTGGCATAACCCCGTTCAAAGAACACTTTAGGCATGGTACTCCAGGTGATGGCTGCTTTATTGAGGTTGGTAAGGGCATTGTTATACTCCTTCATATCGTTGTAACACCAGCCGCTTTCGTATAAAGCTTCCGTGTAATCGGGCTTTAGTTTGATGGCCTCTTTAAATTTGCCCAGGGCCTCCACTATTTTTTTATCTTTTTTCAGTTTCACACCTTCCTCGTAAAGGGCTTCGGCCGTTTGAGCCCCTGCTATACTATGCAGCAGCAGTATACTGATAAGCGTTAGTATCTGTTTCATAAAGTTAATTGTTGCAACAAATTAACCTAAAAGCAGGGGCACAGTCAATACCGTTAAGTGGGTATACGCGGGGTGGCGAATAACAGCCGGCCAGGGTGATGGTGCTGAAAGGCTGCGCCGCTTAGGCGGAAACCCTTTATACGAAGCGGGGCTGGCGGGAGGCAGTATAAAGGTTGCAGACGGGCGGCGGACTGCAGCCCGGGGTTGTTACTGCAGCCGACAGCCCCAAACCTTTACCTGGCTGATAAACAGCAGGTTTACAACTGTTTAAAACCATTGCGTGACCTAAAGTGGTAATGCATTAACTTTGCAGCGTTTATGAAAACAAAAACGTTAAAAAAGAACAAGGTAAATATCATTACGCTGGGTTGCAGCAAGAATATGGTGGACAGCGAAGTGCTCAGCGGCCAGTTGCTGGCCAATGATATTGCGGTGGTGCATGAAAATAAGAAGGTGGACCATAATATTGTGGTGGTGAATACCTGTGGCTTTATTGATAAGGCAAAGGAAGAGAGTATTAATACCATTCTTGACCAGGTAGAACTGAAAAGAAAGGGAAAGCTGGAGAAAGTGTATGTAACCGGGTGTTTGAGCCAGCGTTATAAAGATAATTTAGAGGATGAGATACCCGAAGTGGATGCTTTTTTTGGTACCATGGAGTTGCCCTTAATGCTGAAACAACTGGAAGCGGATTATAAAGCCGAGCTGATCGGCGAACGTTTACTGGCTACACCAAAACATTATGCCTATTTAAAAATTTCGGAAGGGTGTAACCGTACCTGCTCGTTTTGTGCCATACCCCTGATGCGTGGTAACCATGTAAGCAAGAGTATAGAGGACGTAGTGAGAGAGGCGGAAGGCCTGGTGAGGATGGGCGTAAAAGAGGTAATGTTAATTGCCCAGGAGCTGACCTATTACGGCCTGGATATTTATAAAAAACGGATGTTGCCTGAGCTGTTGAACAGGCTGGCGGATGTGAAGGGACTGGAGTGGATCAGGTTACATTATGCCTATCCTTCAAAATTCCCGATGGAAATATTACCGGTAATGCGGGAGCGGGAGAATATTTGTAATTACCTGGATATGCCTTTACAGCATGCGGCCAATAATATGCTGAAAGCCATGAAACGCCAGATAACCTGTGAAGAGATGGAAGAGCTGGTGGCGGCCATACGGGCAGAAGTGCCGGGTATTTGTTTACGCACTACTTTAATTACCGGCTTTCCGGGCGAAACCCAGGACGATGTGGAAGAGTTAAAGGCATTTTTGGAGAAAATGCGTTTTGACAGGGTGGGTATCTTTACTTATTCGCATGAAGAGAATACATCGGCCTATGACCTGGCAGATGATGTACCGGCGGAAGAAAAAGAACGCAGGGCGCAGGAGATAATGGAAGTGCAGCAGGAGATATCGTACGAAAAGAACCAGGAAAAAATTGGTAAAGTATTTAAGGTACTGATCGATAAAAAAGAATCGGGCCGTTACCTGGGGCGTACCGAGTTTGATAGTGTGGAAGTGGATAATGAAGTGGTGATCACCGGCGATAAGAAATTAAAAACAGGTGAGTTTTATAATGTAAAAATTACCAAAGCATACGATTACGACCTGGAAGGGGAAGTGATTTAGTGGTAATAAAAATATAAGCAAAGCGGGTTCCATACAGAACCCGCTTTTTTGTTTCAGACGGCTATGATGAGATTATAATAGGTAGTATGCTTTTTTACCTTGCTGCTGGTACCTGGGTGCTACATCATCATGCATCCAGTCGTCCAGGTCAACCACCTGCGCGGCTTTACGCAGTTTGGTTTTTGTTACCCCATTCTCGTCCTGGCCGGTGGTTACTACTTCGGCATAGGTTACATTTTTATGCTCGTAAGTAAGGTCGTACAACTGGGTCAGGTTTTTTTCAATATTATTGGTAATGGTGGTCATGGGCGTATCCGTAGGTTTGTTTTCAAACGGATCCTGCAAATGAATAGCCATTTTTTCAATTAATAAGAAACAGGCCGATATAGCTACTACCAGCGGCACTTCAAATAAACCGAAGTATTCGATAAGGCCGAACGGTAATAAGGAGATGAACAGTAACAAGGCCAGGTGTATGTATAAACTATAGGTGCTGGGGAAGATGGTATTTTTAATACGTTCACACTTACCCATGGCATCGCATAACCTGGACAGGGTACGGTCAATTTCTACCTGTTGAAAACGGTTGATCATACCTTCTTCCAGTGCCATTTTCAGGTCCTTACCCATCATATCGATCAAAGCGGAAGGTACATTATCAACGTTTTTAACATAGGCCAGTTCCTGTTTGGATAAATACTTTTCCAAACCCTTTGTGGGGTTTTGTCCACGTAAATGCCTTGTCAGGCTCCGGCACCAGGCTATCTGCCTTTTGATCATACGTTGCTGAAAAGCCATGATATGTTCATCGGGCTCATGGGTAAGCACGGTAAAGTGCATTATCTGGCGGCCCAGTGTACGGGAGTCGTTTACAATAGCCCCCCATATGTGTCTTGCTTCCCACCAGCGGTCATAAGCCTGGTTACTTCTAAAGCCTAACAGCAGGGATATAACAGTACCTAAAATGGCCGGTACGGCAATGGGGATGGAAATACGTGTAAAGTGATAGGCATCATACAATACGGCTATAGTAGTTGCATATAGAGCGATAAACAGTATTTCATATTTCACTTTTCCAAACACATATTTGAATGGAATATTCTTTTTTAATAACATAAATTATCGTTGTTTTAATGCAAGCAGTGGTTGTACATACCTGTTAAAGTGTATGTTTGGGTAATTACTTATCAATAGAAACGGTAGCTAATTCAGGCTGAGCCTCATAGCTAAGTGCTGTTTCCCTGGTTTCTTCCACCACTTCTCTTGTAATGGTTTCAAATACCGGTAATTTATAAAAGGGTATACCACATTTGTTAAAGAATGATAAAGGGTTGATGCTGCGTTCATGAATTTTTACATAAGTGTAAGCTTCGGGAACATAGATCATATCAATATCATTGGCATCAGCAAAATTTCTGAAAAGGCCCAGGGTATCGCCCAGCATATATTTAAAATTAATACGCTGAATATTTTGCGGATAACGGTCTTTTAATTGTTTGCAGGCCTGGCGGAAGCTTTCGTTCATTACTTCGTTATAAGGGTGTTTATGCGCACCGGTGATCAGGTCCAACGACGAAGTAGGGAGGTTAAAAGCATGAAACAGTACTATGTTAACTTTACGTCCGCCGAGGCTTTTTACCACCTGTTCTACATTTTTTACGGAGTTTACACTACAGTCGGTTGGAATAAGTAAGTTGGTCATAATATTATTTTTTTATAACACAAAACTGCGGCACGGGCATTAAAAAGGCCTAAACGTAAGATTAGGCCTTAATTAAAATGTTATTAAAATAAGATTAGAATTTGCGGTCAGCCATTTTCTTCCGAACAAATGGGCAGGTTAACTGTTACCTGCGTGCCGATATTTACTTTTGATTGTATATCAATACTGCCGCGATGCAGGCGTATAATATTGTTAGACAGGGGCATACCAATACCATACCCTTCATAATCCTTCACATTGGAGGCCCTGAAGAAGGGGATATATACCTGTTTGATATCTTTTTCCGGAATGCCGATACCATTATCTTTTACCACTATTTTCGCCAGTTCGGCTTCAATGATCATATCCACTTCCACCGTTTGATTATTGGAATATTTACAGGCGTTCATTACAATATTGCCGATGGCAATTTTTAAAAGATCATAATTACCCATCACGTTCATACTGGCATTATCATGGGGCAGGGCATGCATATTTATTTTAATGCTGCTGTCGGGGAAAATAGCGTCCACACTGTCTTTTACATCAAATATCAGCTGGTCCAGCCTTACTGCCTCATGTTTTTGTTTTTTACCGTCAAAGCCTGTTTGTGCCAGCGACAGCAGGCCCTTGGTCAAATGCTGTAATTTTTCGGCCTGGCTGGTAATGTTTTCCAGCGATTGCTGGTAATGCTCCGGTGTTCTTTCACGCTGTAAAGCATAATCGGCCTCGCCTACAATAGCGGTGAGCGGGGTTCTTAATTCATGCGAGGCATTGCTGATAAAATTGTTCTGGGCTTCAAAGGATGTTTCCAGCCGGTCCAGCATTTCATTAAAGGTCCTGATGAGGGTAGCAATCTCATCCGATCCTTTTTGCTCCTGCAGGCGCAGGTGCAGGTTGCCCTGGCTTATCTGGTTCACCTTGGCTGTAATATCCCTGAAGGGTTGAAAAGTGCGGCGGGAGAAGTATTTACCTACGGTAAAGATCAATAACACGGCACAAATAAAAGTAACGATCTTAATAATGAGCAGGTGCTGCATCATTTCACGGCCATACACGTTTACGGCCGATTTGATCACAATATGATCGTCGCCGGTGTTTTCCTTATATAAAAGGCCGGCATAGTGGCGGTAACCTTTTTTATAAAAAACGGTAGCACCATCGGCATTGATGATTTTTTCCAGGTAGGTAGCAGGCAATTCAGGGGCAAGCGGTGTTTTGGAAACCTTGGAACCTTTGGCCACTTCCAGGATAAATGCTTTTTCCTCCGGTAGCTTTTCCATGTACTGGCGCTGCAGTTCGCGGAATGATTCCGTGGATTCGGCATCATGTTCAAAACGATATTTGGCCGAAATTTTTGCCCTTAATTCCACCCGTTTATTAAAGTCGTTATGGGCCGATTCATTGAGGAAAAAATATACCGTGATATTGAGGATAAAAAAAACGGTTGCTGTAAGTGCTGTGAACAGCAAGGTTGTTTTTGTTTGTATTTTCATATAGCAATGCCCTTATACTTTTAACATGTAACCCATGCCTACAATGGTTTGTATAAATTTCTGATCCGGAATTTTATCTATTTTTTTGCGTAAATAATTTACATACACATCCACCACGTTGGTGCCCATATTAAAATCAATGCCCCATACATTTTCCAGTATTTCCAGCCTGGACAATACCTTGTTCTTGTTTTTTATAAAGTATTCCAGTAACCTGTATTCGGTAGACGTAAGGTTGATAGGCGTATTATTCAGCTGAACCAGTTTGGCATCGAGGTTAACGGCAATATCACCGATGTAAAAAACATCTTCATCCTGTAAGGCCAGTGTCCGGCGCCTGTTTAATGAACGTAGCCGGGCTTCCAGCTCGGCAAATTTGAAAGGTTTTACCAGGTAATCGTCGCCGCCGCTGTTTAAGCCGGTTACAATATTTTCAGTGGTACCCAGGGCCGTTAAAAAAAGAATAGGAGTGATTATTTTTTCCTGGCGCAGGCGTTTACATACCTCAATACCATTCATACCGGGTACCATAATATCCAGGATAATAATATCAAATTCATGTTCTTTGGCAATGGTATACCCGATATAACCATCGGGTGCTACCGTAATACTGTAGCCGTTTTCTGTTAAGCCCTTATTGATAAGGGTAGCCACACTGGGCTCATCTTCCACTAACAATATCTTCATGCTTACAAATTAACGGTTTGAGTGACTGGTTTACTGGTGAAATAGTGACAAATGTACATCATCGTTTTTTAATGCTTTGTTATAAGCGTTTACACGCTTTAAAAATAAAGGCTGCAATATTTGTTCAGCACTATTAGCCTGTTACTTTTGTGCTTAATTTATTGGGCATGAAAATTTTGGTGATCCAGCAAAAAATGATCGGGGATGTATTGGTCAGTTCCATTTTATGCAATAACCTGCGTAAAATGTACCCGCATGCCACTATTGATTACATGGTTTACGAGCATACGCTGGCGGTAGTGTATAATAATCCCAATATTGATAACCTGCTGCTGGTAACGGCTAAAGATAAAAAACTGCCGCAGCTGATCAAACGGATAGGCCAGTTGCGTAAAACCAGGTATGATATTATCATTGATGCTTATTGTAAACTGGGAACCAGTATCATGTGTTTGTTTTCCGGGGCAGGCATCACCATCAGTTTTAAAAAATGGTATACGGCCTTTTGTTATACCCATACCTGGAAAAGAAAGGAAAAAGCGACGACTGTTGCCGGGTTGGCAATTGAACACCGGGTGGCCCTGCTTAGTTTTTTACAACCTGCTGTTCCGATGGACCTGATGCCCCGCATATACCTGACGGAGGAAGAATTAAAAACGGCACAAGCTACTTTACAGGAGCATCAACTGCAAGGGAAGGCATTGATCATGATCGGTTTGCTGGGCAGTGACAGGCGAAAATCCTATCCGGCGGCCTATATGGCACAGGTGCTGGATACCGTGGCCGCTAATGCACATGCAACCTTACTGGTGAATTATATGCCTTCGCAGCAGGAAGAAGCTGCAGCGATACTGCGTTTATGTAAAGAGGAAACGCTTGCAAAGATTGTTACGGCTTTACAGCCAAAAGGGTTGAGAAGTTTCCTGGCCATTCTTCATTATTGTAAGGCGATTATTGGTAACGAGGGTGGGGCGGTAAATATGGCCAAAGCACTGGACCTGCCTACTTTCAGCATCTTTTCTCCCATGGTGGCAAAAGAGGGCTGGGATCTTTTTGCTGATGGCCATAAACATGTATCAGTACACCTGAATGATTTTATTGCAGAACCATTACGCTTAAATAAAAAACAGGCGAAAGAACAGGTGTTTGATCTATACCAGCAGTTTTCTCCCGCAATGGTTGAACCTAAGCTGCTTCACTTTATCCAGGTAAACGGGTTGTAAAATGCTACATCGGCAGTTTGCAATTGGGTTTATTCAAAACCGGCTAACCAGTCCTTCAGGTTTTTCAGAAAAGCCTCTTTGTATTTAAATGCATCCCTGAATCCCCAGCCATGTCCGCCGCTGGGATAAATATGCAGGGAAGCGGCCACGCCGGCCTTGTGCAAAGCGTTATAATAATTGGTGCCATTAGTGGGTAGTACCACTTTATCATCATCCGAAAAAGCAATAAAGGCCCTGGGAGTAGCTGCATTTACCTGTTTTTCGTTACTGTAGGCAATGCTCACCGCTTCAGGCGGGTTAGCACCCAGTAAGTTTTTTCTTGAGCCTTTATGCGTATAGGTTGAATCCATAGTGATAACAGGATATAATAAGATCTGGAAAGCCGGTTTAATAGCTGCATCACTCTTAGTGGCTACCGTGGCCGCTAAATGCCCGCCTGCAGAGGAACCCATAATGCCAATTTTATTTTCGTTGATATGCCACTTGCCTGCATTGCTTTTGGTTATTCTTATAGCTTCGGCAACATCACTGAAAGGCACTTCTTTATTACCAAAGGGCATGCGGTATTTTAAAACAATAAAAGCAATACCCTGTTCCAGGAAAAAGGGTGCAAAATCATACCCCTCGTGGTTATAGGCTAAATGACTGTAACCACCGCCGGGTAAAGCTATTACGGCACGACCGGTACTTTTGGCCGCTTCAGGCAGGTATACCCTTATCTGTGGTTTGTAAATGCCTTTCTTCTCATCCTCCGGCTGGCTTTCGGTACCATTACTGGTTGGCGCACCGTTAGGCCACAGGTATATATCGGTATAAGCAGGCGTTTGTGCTGATACAGTCTTAAAAGTTAGGGTACTCATCATTATACAAAACAGCAAATAGCGCATATTTTTTATTTTTTGTTACCGGCTGCACCAATACTATCATCAGTTGTTGCGTCGCACACTTGTACGGTTTACACGCTGTTCAGCAGTTGGCAGCAACCGGTTTATGATCAAAAATACAAAGGATAAAACTTCATTTTTCCTTTACTGTCCAGCATTAAAGCCGGTGCCGGGATTTTAATGGCATTCAGCATAAAAAAGCAGGTGCGTAAAAACTTGCTTTTTGTCTTAATTTTTGTCAGGTCAATATCCGGGCTTAAAAAAAACTGTCTTTTACGGGGGATATCGTAACGGGTGATGGTATTGCCATCCTTATCTTCCCATTTATTTTCATAACCACCCCACATGCCATCGGCGCCATAGCCCACGGCAATATTCAGCCATTTGGGAAAATTACTTTCTTTGAAGAAGGAATGTATATTGGCGCTTAACCAATAGGTTTGGGCATTATAATCTTTTAACGTGCGTTCATACAGGCCTTTTCCAAAAAGTTCATCGGCCCTGGTATCCAGCATGGGATCGGAGTATTTATTGGCATGAAAAGAAAATTTTAATTGTACCCGCTGTTCTTTCCAGGCCAGTTCCTGGCCAATATATAACAGGGAGCCGCTTAAATTGGCTGCCATATCGCCCCAGCTGAATCCCCATTTGGCCGAATAGGCATCCAGGAATTCGATAACCGTAAGATAGGCTGTACCGCTTAAGCCACCCAGCCATACCGCTTTTTTATGCTCCATGCCGGCCCATTGCCATATTTGTGATGATAAACGGCCTGTTGTGTAGGCTGTCCAGGCATGCCCCGTTTTATCCATCTGTAACCATTCCTTATTATCGTCGTAAGTATGAAATTTACTGCGTGGTTCGTTTTTATACCAGGCTTCATTTAATAAAACCAGTGAGCCGCCATAAGCCGCTACATTGGCACTGCCAACCCACCATTGGCGGCGTTTTTTCTGAATGGCCGGTAAGCCGGTACCACCATCCCAAAAGCCGGCCCCGGTGGCAGTATCTGTTGGTAAAGCCAACGTATCATTTTGTGCTGTAAGAGTGGTTGAACAGGCACAACAGGTGACGAAAAAAAGGACCAGGAATCGAACGCTTTTATTCCACATATTACAGGGTAAAGAGGGGGCAGGTTTGATAAATATTAAAATATTTTTCGCAAAAATACATTTACTTTATCTTTTGGGTGGTAAAACATAAAATTTATAACTTACAACCCTTATAATCATTTAAATAGCAAACTATGGACGCTGCCATTCAAGACAAGGTAAACGTGTGGTTAAACGGGAATTTTGACCAGGATACAAAGGACCAGATCAAACAACTGCAGGCAGGTAACGAAGCCGATATTGCCGATGCCTTTTATAAAAATTTAGAGTTTGGTACAGGCGGTTTACGTGGTATTATGGGCGTGGGTACCAACCGCATGAATAAGTATACGGTAGGTATGGCTACCCAGGGGTATGCCAATTATTTAAAACAAAGCTTTGGTAATGATGTAAAAGTGGCCATTGCACATGACAGCCGGAATAACAGCCGTTTTTTTGCTGAGACCACAGCCAATGTTTTTGCCGCCAATGGTATTAAAGTGTATTTATTTGAGGCGTTAAGACCTACTCCCGAATTATCATTTGCTATCCGTCACCTGGGTTGCCAGGGCGGGGTGGTGTGTACGGCCTCCCATAATCCGAAAGAGTATAATGGTTACAAAGCCTACTGGAATGACGGCGGACAACTGGTGCCACCGCATGATAAAAATGTAATTAAAGAGGTAGAGAAGATAGCCTCTGTGGATGATGTAAAATGGAGCGGGGGCGAAGCCAATATTACCTTAATAGGTAAGGAAATAGATGCAGCTTATATTGAAATGGTGAAAAGCCTGAGCGTATATCCCGAAGTGATTGCGCAGCAGCACGACCTGAAAATTGTGTACACACCTATTCATGGCACTGGTATAAAATTGGTTCCTGATGTGTTAAAAGCATTTGGTTTTACCAATGTTACCATTGTAAAAGAGCAGGAAGAACCCAATGGCAATTTCCCTACGGTAAGTTATCCAAACCCGGAGGAGAAAGAAACCATGAGCATTGGCCTGGCAAAAGCCAAAGAACTGGATGCCGATATATTATTAGGTACTGACCCTGATGCGGATCGTGTAGGGATTGGCGTAAAAGATAACAAAGGGGAGTGGGTGCTGATGAACGGTAACCAGACCGCTGTGCTGGCGTTTAACTATTTACTGGAAGCGAGGCGGACCAAAGGTATTGCCCGCCCCAACGATATGATCATTACCACCATTGTTACCACAGGCATGGCCGATGCTTTAGCCAAAGGAAATAATGTGGCCTGCTACCGGGTGCTGACCGGCTTTAAATGGATCGCCGAAATGATCCGCGAAAAAGAAGGTAAAGAAAATTATATCATTGGCGGGGAGGAAAGTTTTGGTTTAATGATCGGTGACCAGATCCGTGATAAGGATGCCGTAAGCGCCGTAGCCTTGTTATGTGAGATGGCTGCTTATGAAAAAGCACAGGGACGTACCTTGTTTGATAAATTAATTGAGCTGTATATCCAGTATGGTTTTTATAAAGAGGATTTAATTTCCATTACCCAAAAAGGTATGGACGGGCAACAGCAGATCGCGGCCATGATGGAAGCTTACCGGAAAAATCCGCCAACCGTTATCAATGGCGTGGCGGTAGCGCAATTACTGGATTACGAATTGCAGAAAGGGACCAATATCCAGGACGGCAGCCAGTGGGATATTCAACTGCCGAAATCAAATGTGCTGCAGTTTATCTTAGCGGATGGCAGTATTATTTCTGCCCGCCCGAGTGGCACTGAGCCGAAAATTAAATTTTATTTTAGTGTGAAGGAAGCCCTGACCAGCGCCGCTGATTTTGATAAGGTAAACCTGCAATTGGATGAAAAAATAAAAGCCATTATTGCAGATATGAAGTTGTAGATAGCGGATTAGTTTTCAGTTTTTTATCATAAACTGGGAATATAAAAGAATACATCTTTTTTATATACCTGACCGGGCTGCATAGCCCGGTTTTTTTATTAGCCCGTCTTTACAAATAGTAAAATTGTTATCGGTTGCATGAGCTTACCGCTCATGTGAATATATTTTTTTAATTAGCATTAAATAATATATTTGATTCGTTATACCAAATGATTGCCCCTAATTTTTTGCTTAATGAGTACTGACAACCTATATGAGGAAAGACGCCTGTTACTGATGCTGGGTAATGATAGTGCTTATGCTTTTCAGCAAATCTTCGACAAGTATAAAGACCATATTTATAAAGTGGCCATGAGCTACGTAAAAGATAAACACCTGGCGGAGGAGATCATCCAGGATGTTTTTACCAAGGTATGGACACACCGCCACTCCTTATTGGAACTACGCTCCTTTGAAGCCTGGTTATATACGGTGAGCAAGAACCGGATATTTGATTATAACAAAAAGAAAATTGCCGACTGGAAGGCGCACCTGGGTTATCATTCCCAGAAAAGTGAAACGGTGAATGATTCGGAAAGACTACTCCAGTCAAAGGAATACAAAGAGTTACTGCATATTGCGCAACAGCAACTTACTGATCAGCAATTATTAGTATTTAAACTGGCCAAAGAGGAGCATATGAGCTATAAACAGATAGCTGCGCAGTTAAACCTTTCGCCCTTAACGGTTAAAACACATTTAGCCAGGGCAATGAATACCCTTAAAAACCACCTGCTCAAAAACGGGGAGATCAATATCTTCATTTTACTGGCCATTCAAAATTTTTTTTAATTCCCTGTACTCCATTTTTTTATTGGCGCAGTCTTTATTAGTAGCCGTTATATTTTACCAACCCAATGGATGTAAGAAACAGGATACTTTTTTTGCTGGATAAGTTTGTTATCAATCAGTGTACCCAGGCTGAAACGGATGAGCTATTCGGCTACCTGGGTTCACCGGCATACGATGAACTGTTAAAGGAGCATATAGCTACTTCCCTGGAAAACGGGGCGGAGGGGCTTAACCTTCCTTTGGACCGGTCAGAGACCTTGGTAAATAATATCATGAACGGCAGTAATGGCAGCCAGTTTATTTTAAAGAGTATACACAAAAAGCAAAGAATAAGAAGAATGATAGCCATAGCGGCTGTTATTATACTGGTAGCGGTAATGTCGGTTTTTTCGGTTAACCGTTTTTTTCAGCGTAATACCGATGACCTGGTTACCATACCTGATGAGCATGAAACATTAACCGTAAATCATAATAAAACCAATAAGGCTTTATCGGTTGCTTTGGAAGACGGAAGCGTGGTTATCCTGCAACCCAATGCCAGTTTATATTACCCCGCAAAATTTGGTGCGCAGAACAGGTCTGTAAAACTGGTAGGAGATGCTTTTTTCGAGATCGCGAAAGACCCGAATAAACCTTTCCTGGTGCATCATGATAACCTGGTAACAAGAGTATTGGGCACCAGCTTTTATATCAAACATAATGATAACGATGACCTGGTAGAGGTGGAAGTGAGAACAGGCAGAGTGGAAGTATACAAACCAACGAAAAAAAATACGGAAGGAAAGGGTAAACTGGACAATGGCGTGATCATAACACCCAACCAAAAAGTACGGTATGATGACAGAACACAGCTGTTCAGTACTTCACTGGTAGATATCCCGGTGCCGATCAGCCAGCCATCGAACGCAACAACAAGGTCTTATTCATTTGATAAGGAAAAACTGTCGGTTATACTGGATATTATTCAAAAGGATTACGGTATAAAAATAGAACTGGAACAACACCATGTGGCAGAATGTTTGTTCAGTGGAAATATTGATGGATTAAGTTTATATACCAAGCTCGATATTATGGTAACTGCTTTGGGATTGCACTATGAATTGAAAGGAACTACGATCTTGATTACAGGTAAAGGCTGTTTATAAAAATATTTTGAACGATTGATATGCTTATGAAGATCTAATACTTCTTCAGGCTCGACCATATTCTAAACTTTATTGACCTGGCATTTTATTATACCTGTAGGTGATACGGGTGCTTGTATAGCTGTTTTTATTAAAACTATTACTTCGTTATGCTTAATTTTTACGGAACCTGTAAACGGAATAAGTTCCTGCGAACTGTATTTGCGCCGGTAATGTGTATCCTGTTTATTACCATTACCGTTTCTGCGGGCAATACCAATGCTCAGAATTTACTGGATAAAAGAATAACCCTTAAAGTATCGGGCGAACCCCTGCAGAAGGTGATCGATATGCTGCAATCGCAGACCAAAATAAATATCGTCTATAGTCCCAGTACCATCAATACCCGGCAGGAGATATCTTTTAGCGGGGTTGATGTTAAATTAAAAGACTTTTTTGATAAAGTGTTCCTGCCGCTGCATATCCGCTACAGGATCATTGAAAATAAAATTGTACTGTTCACCGATGCGAACAATGAGCGCACCCCGGTAACAGGTTTGCAATACGATGAAATTATAAAGGGCAAGGTTACTGATAATAAAGGCGACGCTTTAAGCGGTGTATCTATCAGGGTGGTAGGTACATCGCAGGGCGTTTATTCGGATGAGAACGGCAATTTTACCATTGCCGTATCTGCCATCCCGGTGCAGCTGGAGTTTAGTCATATCAGTTACGAAGCAAAGGTTGTATCCGTTACTTCCAATACGGTTTCTGTTTCCCTGGACAATCCCATTGTTAAAATGGATGAAGAGGTAGTTGTAACGGCGCTTGGTATATCAAGGGCCAACAGGAAAATTGGTTATGCTACTACAAAAGTAGACGGGAGTCTTTTAAGCCAGGCCAAGGAGCCCAACGTGGCCAATAGTTTACAGGGCCGTGTACCCGGTTTAAATATCAGCGGTGTGAACAGTGGTCCCGGCGGATCTGCCAGAATACTGATCCGCGGTATCAGTAATTTCACTTCCACCACCGGCCCCCTGATCGTTATTGATGGCGTACCGATGGATAATACACAGAAAGGCTCACCCGGTGTGTATGGCGGCCAGGATATGGGTGATGGCATTTCCAGTATCAATCCTGATGATATAGAAAACATAGTAGTATTAAAAGGTTCTACAGCCTCCGCTTTATACGGCACCAGGGCCTCTAATGGTGTGTTACAGATCACTACCAAAAGCGGTAAAGGCGCCAATGGTTTTGGGGTTGAGTTCAACTCTAATTTTAGTGTTAACAGTATAATTGATAACAGCGATTTTCAGCAGGTATATGGTCATGGTTTAAACGGGCAGCGACCCACAACACTGGCCGAGTTAACAGCGGCCAATATCAACAGCTGGGGCGAAAAACTGGACAGGCAACCCAGTATTGCCATGGATGGTAATTTATATCCTTATGCGGCCGTTGAAAACCAGAAACAAAAATTTTATCGTGTAGCGCCGGTTGCTACCAATACCATTTCTTTTGTAAACGGGGGACCAAACGGCAATCTCCGTTTCTCGCTTTCACATATGAATAACGAATCAGTATTGCCGAACAGCAGCCTGCGACGTTATTCAGGTAATTTAAACCTGAACCAGAATATTACCCAAAAGCTAAAATTAATGCTGGTGGCAACTTATACGGATGAAGCGGTGAAATTAAGACCACTGCTGAACGATATGAGCCGTAACGCCAACTTTGCCGTAAACCTGTTACCGGCCAATATCAGTCCCGAATACCTGAAGCCGGGTTATAACCTGTCAAACGGTTATGAGAACGCCATGAACTCTGATGGGTATATGGCTAACCCGTGGTTTGTGGTGGAAAGAACTATCTCCAATACCTGGAGAAAAAGATTCATTACTTCTGCCGCCCTGAAATATGACCTGCTGAAAAACCTGTATGTACAATTACGTACCGGTTATGATTTAATTAATGATGATGTATTTAGCGTGGAGCCTACCGGACAGGGCTACCTGAGAAGTGGTAAACTGGGTGAAAAATCAAAAGCCACCAATACGGAATTGAACGTGGATGCGATGGCAGGATATAATACCAAATTGGGTAATGATTTTAACCTGGATGTAGGGTTAGGTGGCAATATCCGTAAATATGCGTATGAAAAAATGGGTATTGAAGGCGGAACAGGCTGGAAACAACCTTTCCTGTATACGCCATCCAATTTATTAACCACGCCTAACCCCATTTATCCTTCGCCTTTAAGAGGACAAACCAATTCAGCCTATTATACGGCGGATATCAGTTACAGGAACTTTTTAACCCTTAACACTACCGGCCGCTATGATGAGTTCAGTACTGTTAATGAGGGCATTTTCACCCCTTCGGTTTCGGGTAGTTTTATTTTTACCGATCTGGTAGACCTGAAAAATATTAATTATGGTAAACTGCGGGTATCTTATGCACAAACCAGTGGTGAAGCAACACCATTCAGCAACCGCACTTATTATGTAATTGAGAACGGAACCAATGCCAACAGGCCCTTTGGCAGCATGGCCAATGAGACCATCTCCGAAAATATAAAGCCTTACCGGATGCAGGAATATGAGATCGGGTTAGAGCTGCAGGCCTTTAAAAGAAGAGTAGGGTTGGACATCACCTATTTTGCCCGCAAAACAAAAAATGAGTTAATACGTAAGCAGCTGTCGGTAGCATCCGGTTACCAGTTCAGTTACGAACCATTGGGTATTACCCAGAATAATGGTATTGAGCTTAACCTGACCGGCGATATTGTAAAAGGCCGCGACTTTAACTGGAAAAGCTCCTTTAATATCACCTGGGTAAAAAACAAGCTGGTGAAGATTGATAACAATGAAGACCCCGGACCATTGAGAAAAGATGGTGAAGGGCAATACAGGGCCGCTGTTGGTCCATATAGTAATGGTGCTTTTATTGCCAGTGTACAAGGGCTGCCCATTGCCCAGATCATGGCTTATGATTTCAGGTACGATGATAAGGGACAGATAGTAGTAGGTGCAGATGGTATTCCGCTGCGTGGTGAGTTAAAAGCCATGGGATCAGGCCTGCCTAAATTTTATGGTGGCTTTAATAATGATTTTACATACAAGAAATTTAATTTCTCTGTATTGTTTGATTACAAGTTTGGGAACAAGGTATTATCCGGCACTGATTTTATGAGCTATTACTACGGCTTAAATAAAAAGACACTGGAAGGCCGTGAAACCGGTGTGGTAGCCAAAGGTGTATATACAGATGGTACACCTAATGCTTCCCTTGTAAATGCACAGGACTATTACAAAGGCCTGGTGACCAATGTATCGACCATTTCGGTTTTTGACGGCAGTTTTATCAAGTTAAGACAAATAGGGTTGGGGTATCTGTTTACACCTGATTTCCTGGGCAAAACACCTTTCCAGGCGATCAATGTTTCCCTGGTAGCCCGTAACCTGTTAACACTGCTTAAATACACGGACAACTTTGATCCGGAAGATACTTTTTCATCGTTACCGGGGAATGCCGGCCTGGAAGGTGGCGGTTTACCACAGACAAGAACCTATGGTATTAACGTAAACTTCAAATTCCGTAAGTGATAACAACCCATTATTAATGGTTGATTAAAAATGAACATGTATGAAGCGCAACAGTAAAATAATTATACTTCTTTCAGTTATCATCATCTCTGTTACGGGTTGTATTAAGGATAGCCTGAACATTGATCCTACCAGGTCCAATGAAGAGAACTTTGATCCCAACTATTTACTCACCACGGCACAGATGGATTACGGCAATGCTACGGAATTCCAGTTATACGAGATGGGAGGCATGGTGCAGATAATAGCGTCTACGCTGGATTATTACAGTGGCGGTGATAAATATTCTATTTCCTTAACTTCTTACAATGACCGTTTTTTCACCAATGGTCTGCAGGGCGCGGCCCGTTTACTGGAAGCCCAGAAGCTGGCAGAGAAGAAGGATGCGGTAAACAATGTGAACCTTATACAGATTGCCCGTATCATGTGGGTAATGACCATGCAAAGGGTAACAGATATTTATGGGGATATACCTTACGCAGAAGCAGGCATGGCCAAATATGGCATCCAGTATCCTAAGTATGATAAACAGGAAGATATCTATAAGGATATGCTGACCAGGCTGGAAGATGCGATCAATAAATTAGATGCTACCAAGCCTGGCCCTGCAGGCGATATTATTTACAACGGCAATATAACACAGTGGAAAAAACTGGGTTATTCTTTAATGTTAAGAATTGCCATGCGTTTAGTAAAAGTGGATGCTGCATTGGCTAAAACCTATGCAGAAAAAGCAGCCGGCAAAACTTTTACCGATATCAACGATAATGCCATCCTGCCCCTGGATGGCGGCTCTAACGAAGCAACGCAAAACAGGATATCGAATGCTTTGTTGAACGATCTGCCACAGGTTAGATGGGCCTCAACTTTTATCAACTACCTCAAAGAAAATGATGACCCGCGGTTATATACACTTACGGAGAAAGCAGATACCGGTCTGGCCAATAATAACCAGATAGGGAAGGGCGGTTTGCAATATACCAAACAGGCAAACCCTCCTGCAGGATCGGTGAACGAAGTGCCGGTGGGCATGCCTAACGGGTATACCATTGGCGGAGTAAGGGATATTGCCACTGCTCCGGGTTATCCGGGTGTTACCGGTACGGGTGCCAATGCATCTCCTTTGGGTAATTATGCCAGGCCCCGTTTAGCCGTATTTGTTACCAAACGTAGTTTGTCAAAATACCTTATTACCTATGCACAAACAGAATTACTGATAGCCGAAGCAAAACTAAGAGGCTGGAATATGGGCGCTGAAACTGCCGCACAACATTATAAAAACGGCTTAACAGCTTCCTTACAATCAATGCAGCAACTGGATGGTATGTTAGCGATCAGCATACCCGATATCACCGCCTATGTAGCAACCCGTCCATTAGATATCAGCACCAATGAAAAGGCGTTGAACATGATCAACACCGAATACTGGGCTTCTACCTTATTTGACCTGCCGGAAGTATGGGCCAATTACAGGAGGAGTGGTTACCCGGCATTGGTGCCGGTTAATTTTCCCGGTAATATCACCGGTGCTACCATTCCCAGGCGCCTGACCTATCCTTTGGGTGAGAACGCCAATAACAGGGATAATTACCAGTCTGCCTTACAACGCATGGGCGGCAGCGATTTAACTACTACCAGGATATGGTGGGATAAATAAACCTAAGCTTACCTGTTTTAAAATAAATGATGAAAAGATCAAACCAACATAAAATGAAAAAAAATATTTTCCTTTTCCCCTTACTGGCCTTACTGATGGTAGCCTGTTCAAAAGTAAGGGTGGCGAAAGATCTGCCCGATTTAACCACACCCGAATACAGGGACTCTGTAAGATCGGCCATAGCCTGGATAGAACAGGTGGCCAAGGAGAAAGCGGATTCTATCCGTAAGGTTGACTCGCTGCGTAATGCAACGGGTGGTGGACCTGATCCGGATGACCTGCGGTTTAAAAAAGACCTGTTAATAGGTTACGTGGAAGTAAATAACCGGGCCTTTAAAAATGTGACCTGCTTTTTGGATGAAGAAGGAAAGCCTGTGATAGACCTGGCGCTGATGTTTGCACCCAATATCAATATCAACGCTGCCACGGGTAAACCTATCATCACCTACAACAGGCAGGTAACCGCTACCATCAATAATGGGTATTTAAGGTATGTACAAAGTAAGGGTATAAAAGTAGGTATGACCTTATTAGGTAATCACGATAATGCCGGCTTCAGGAATTTCAGAACCCTTGCGGAAGCAACTGATTTTGCCCAGCATGTGGCTATGGAAGTGAGAAGATTAGGTATTGATGCCATTGACTTTGATGATGAATACTCTGCCAATCCTTCCTGGGCAAATAGCGAATCCTTTACCATGGTGGTATCGGAGATAAAAAGGCTGTTACCGGACAAATTTGTGATGTGTTATATTTTTGGCGGAGCCTCTGCCTCCAGCTGGAACGGTACCCGTATAGGGGACTACGCCGATGTTGGCTGCTCTGCTTTTTACCCGCAAACTCCTTCCCCGGGTGTTGCCGGTTTTCCTGTCAATAAATTAATTGCAAGTGCTTCTTATACCTATGGTGGTTTTTCCAATGTGGAGCAATCCATGGCATCGTTAAAATCCGGTGGTTACAGGGGCGTGATGATATTTGATGTAAGAGGGGTAGCAGGCTTTACTAATTTCTTTGCACCCTATGTTAAAGGTATGAAGGGTAAAACACTCACCGTTGTTCCGGGTTGTCTTAATGCAACAGAGAATGACGATGTAAACGTTAATTGACACGATCCTATACTGACACCAACGATAACGGACTAATATCAATAACTAATGATTATGAAAATATTTACCAGGATTATACTTTTTCATGTACTGTTTCTGAGTTTTTATACTGGTATCAATGCCCAGCAAAATCACTTTCAACAGAGTAATATAACTGCAATAACCAGCACGGCAACTTTTACTGGTAACATTAATAATATTATAGATGGTAATACGGGCACCTATATTATCTTTTCAAGGCCCAGTTCAGATATTGCTGAGTTAAAATTTGAATTGGTGACTGCCGCTGCGATCAGGGCATTTACCTTATCTTATTACAGTACTACCTATTCAGCCCGCAACTTAACTTTCAGTGGTTCTGCTAATGGTACTACCTGGACACCGCTTTACAGCGGATCGGGCCAGGGCGCCGGTATCAGCCAGGCCTTTGCCAACACCACCAGCTATAAATATTACCGTTTTGTTTTCCAGGGCATTTTAAGTAGTACCGGGTTAGTAGTAACCGAAGTAGCGGCTTTTGGAGGACAATTGGTCAAACCTGAATTAACTGCAACAGCCGGAGCGCTAAGTAGTGAAGCAGTGCTTTCGTGGCCGGCCTATTCTTTATTCGGGAATGGAGGTTTTGTGCTAGAACGTTCTACTGATGGTCAGAATTTTACATTGGCAGATACAGTTGCTAAAACTGCTGTTGGATACACAGACAAGGGATTAAGCCGCAGTACCCAATACTGGTACCGGGTAAAAAGTTTTTCCGAGTTAGGTACTTCGGCTTATTCTGATATTAAAACCGTTACTACATCCGATGATATACTTAGAACGGCACCTGTATTAACCTCTGTTCCTTTAACCGGTACACAGGTTTCACATGCGTGGACATTGAACATACCAACTCCCGGTGGATTTGAATTGGAGAAATCACTGGATGGAACAAACTTTTCACTTTTGGCCAGTTTTGATAAAACCAGGACCAGTTTTACGGAAGAATCGCTTACGCCTTTAACTACCTATTGGTACAGGGTAAGAGGGTTTAATGAGTTATCCAAATCCCCTTACTCTAATATAGTACAGGTAACCACTACTGATGTTACGGCCAGCCCCGCCGATATTACCAACGATGGCGGCCGTTTATTTGTTAGTGCCGATAATTCAGGCGGAGCGAATGCAGGGGAAGGATCCAGTAAATTTATAGATAACGACTATGTTACAAAATGGCTGGTGTTTACGGGACAGGCTTCCGGAAATTTATCAGCCGTGTACAGGCCAACAGGCTCCTATGTGGTAACCAGTTACACGCTTACCACTGCCAATGATGCGCCGGGACGTGATCCCAAAAACTGGCAGTTCTTTGGCTCTAATGATAGTACCAACTGGGTTACCTTGGATACAAGGACAGATCAGTTAGGAAACGCCGCGGACAGGTTTACTACTTATGCTTATACATTGGCTAACCCGGGCACCGTTGCCTACAAATTCTATCGCATATTGTTTACTGCTAATAATGGCGCTACAGATGGGGTAAGGTTCCAGATAGGCGAATGGGAGATCATGGGCCTGGATATGAACTCACCGGCATTACCTGCCGGTTTAACGGTTACAAATACTACTACTACCTCCGTAAGCTTGCAATGGCAGGGTGGTGGTGCCATACCGGCAGCCAGTTATACCCTGCAACGTTCTGTAGATGGTATTAATTTTACCACCATAGCAGCCAACCTCCCTGTTACACCATTAACTTATACCGATACAAACCTGGCAGATAGTATGGTATACTATTACCGGGTACAGGCCAAAGGGGTCACACCTACTGCTGTTACCGGTTGGTCCAATGTGGCCAAAGCCCTTACAAAATTTGAAGCCGGTAAACCTATTGCGCCCATCAATTTTGCTGTAACCAATGCGGTGGATAGTATTATTTCTGTTAAATGGACAGACCGGTCTTACAATGAAACAGGCTATACACTGCAACGGTCGGTTGATAAGGTAAACTTTACTGCTATTGCTACCTTAGCCGCAAACACTACTACCTATAACGATTCAACCGTATGGCCAGCTGTGAAATATTATTACAGGGTACAGGGTTTCAACGCCGGCCAGCAATCTATATTCTCTAATATCGATTCGGCCATGACACCCGGCTATAACCGCCCGCCGTTTGTATCGGTTCCTAATGTGGAACGTATAGTTTGTAACCCTTCAGGAGAGTACAATTTTACCATCTCCAATATTACAGGAGGACCGGGTAATGAAAAAACACAAACCTTAAAAGTGGTTGGTATCACTGCGGATAGTGCACATTTCTTTACCAATATGGTCTTTAATGCCAATGTGGTAAATGGTGTGGCCCAGTTTGGTTTTAAAGGAACCGGCCTGGCAAAATATGGTGATACGGCTGTTGTAAAACTAATGGTGCGGGACGATGGCGGCGTTAATGCATTTGGTATTGATAGTGGTATGGTGGAATTAAAGATCGTTTACCAGCCGCTGGTGGTTACCATCACAGCAAATACCAGTGATATTGATAATGTTCCTTTATACCGGTTAGTACAGCTTACAGCGGCAACAAACCTGCCTTCCCAGACAAGAAATTATAACTGGACCAGTGCCGACGGAATAGTGGGTAGTACAAATAATATGGTATTAATGGCCCAGCCCTCACGTCCTACTACTTATACCGTAAAAGCAACAAACCAGGCAGGTTGTGAAGCTACTGCCAGTATTACGCTTACACCGGTGAACAACAGGAATATTGCCAATGTACTTACACCTAACGGGGATGGTAAAAATGACCGCTGGATCATATCGGGCATTACCGCCAACCAGAATAATAATGTGAAAGTATATGACAGGGCAGGCAGACTGGTATACAACAAAAACAACTATGATAATACCTGGGACGGTACCTATAACGGCAAAAAACTGGAAGAAGGAGCATATATATACTATGTAAACTTCGGCGATGGCAGTAAAGTGGTATCAGGTACCTTAACCATCATTCATTAACCCTAAACGATTGCTCACCGCGACTTAAAATAAAATGAGGATGAAAAAAAATATATTCAGTTTACCCGCCATCATGCTTCTTTTACTGGCATGTGGCATTACGGTCAATAGCTTTGCCCAGGTAAAAGTATTTGGCTCCGGGTATTTTCAAAACCGTTATTTATTTAACCCGGCTTATGCAGGTCAAAAACCTAAGCTGGCCAATATCGGGGCAGGGTATAATAAACAGGGCGATGGCGATAAAGCGCCTGTGACCATGTACCTGAATGGTGATTACGGTTTTAACAACATGGGCGTGGGTGTAAATATCATGAACGATAAAGCAGGCCTGTTAAATACATTTAAAGCCATGGCAACCTATGCCTACCATTTAAAATTTAATGATAATGAAGAGGCGGATCATGGACTAAGCCTGGGTATTTCGGCAGGAGGGGTACAGCGCAGGATTGATTTTACGGCCATCACAGGCGATCCTGATGACCAGACGCTTTACCTGTACAATAACCAGGATATGAAGTTTGAAGCCGATTTTGGTGCTACCTATTACAATAAAGGACTAACCGTACAGGCAGCACTGCCCAACATGGTAGCAACTTTTAAAAATGATGCGGCTGATATCGTGAACCGGCCCACTTTATTCCTGTCCGCTTCCTACAAATACCAGCCGGCCGGCATGGAAGGCTTTGCGTTTGAACCATTGGTAGCTTACAGGGGGTTACGTAATATGGATGATATAATTGATGCGGGTATCAATATATCTGCCCTGAATGAGCGGGTGAATGTTTATGGTCTCTATCATTCCTCAAAAAATATAAGTGTAGGTGCCGGTGTTAAACTGTCTTCCTTCGCACATATTTTATTATCCTATGCTACCCAGCCCTCGGCTTTAAAAGCCTATACTTCCGGTAACATGGAGGCGGCTGTACGATTTAGCTTTTGATCTTGAACATAAGCAGTTAGTATTAGTATTTTTCTAATTCCCCGCCGTTATTTCCATAACAGGCGGGTTTTTTTTTAGTACTTAATGCAAAACCGGTGAGCATTTGTCTCAACTCATTCTGGCAGGTGTTATTCAAGCACAGGGTAAGCGTTAAACAGTTGGTTAAGTTATACTGGTGCTTATGGGAAGTAAGCGATAATATTTAATTCAATCACCCTAAAATGTACATAATTGATTGCAGAGAAAAAGAATGTGGTTACAATGCCGGAGCGGGGGGCTAATGTATCCGCATTGTTTATATCAATAGCGGCCGGGTGCCAACCGTCTTTTACCACCCTGTACAAGCAATATTATAACCAGATATTATCCAGGGCCATGTTTTACTGTAAGGAAAAAAGCATAGCGGAAGATATTACCCAGCATGTGTTTTTAGTTGTCTGGAACAAACGGATTACACTGACCGGCATTGAAAAAGCAGAGTCATGGTTATGGACGGTTACCCGTAATCATGCACTCAGTATTTTAAGGAAAGAAGCGTACAACAGGGCTTATATTAATTATGTAAAAGAAGGGGCCGGGTTAAAAGAACAAACTCCTTTACAGGTTTTATTAAATAAACAAAAAGCAGAGCGGATAGAAAAGATCATCAGTACATTGACCTTACGGCAACAACAGGTATACCGGCTTAACAGGAATCACGGAATGACCTATGCCGCAATTGCAAAAGTATTACAGCTAAGTCCCGATACGGTGAAAGAATACATGTCCAATGCGCTCAAAACGGTACGGGAAAGGCTTTTACGGCATAAGGATGAAATATTGGTCAATCTTGCGTAACCCTCCGGCAATACCTTAACACGGTAAAAAATATAAGAAGGGTACCCCCTCTAAAAAAATAAGCCCCCCTGTAGAAACAGCGGGACTTAATTTAATGGTTCTGATTAAGAACTTTAGTTATTGATAGTTAACTGTATTTGTTTTTTGAGAGTGCAAAGCTATAACATCTTTCTCAATTTTCAAGTTGTTTTTTGACTCCGGCATAGGCGCTGACATTGGCGGTGGTGGCGGAGGAATAACTTCTTTATGGTCTTTGTTGGCAATCTGGGCCAGGGTAGGCGCAATTACCAGCGAAACAATCGACATTAATTTGATCAGGATATTCATAGAAGGACCTGAAGTATCTTTAAACGGATCACCCACCGTATCACCGGTAACCGAAGCTTTGTGCGGCTCCGATTTTTTGTAATAGGTCTCACCATTGATCTCCACACCTTTCTCAAACGATTTTTTAGCATTATCCCAGGCACCACCGGCATTATTCTGGAACATACCCATTAATACACCGCTAACGGTAGCACCGGCTAAAAAGCCGCCTAATGCTTCTGCACCCAAGCCTGGCATAAAACCAATGATCAATGGAGATATAATCGCAATAGCGCCGGGTAACATCATTTTTTTAATAGAAGCCTGCGTAGAAATGGCCACACATTTATCATACTCAGGTTTGCCTGTACCTTCCATAATACCGGGAATACTTTTAAACTGGCGGCGTACTTCCTCTACCATCGCCATAGCAGCTTCACCCACGGCACGGATAGCCAGGGCCGAGAAGATGAACGGCACCATCGCGCCTACAAATAAACAGGCCAGTACATTCGCTTTGTAAATATCAATGCCGGTAATACCTGCAACACCTACGAAGGCGGCAAATAAAGCCAGGGCAGTTAATGCTGCAGATGCAATGGCAAAACCTTTACCACTGGCGGCAGTAGTATTACCTACGGCATCCAATACGTCAGTTTTTTCACGTACATCAGGCGGTAATTCACTCATCTCGGCAATACCACCCGCATTGTCGGCAATCGGACCAAAAGCGTCAATCGCCAGCTGCATAGCTGTAGTGGCCATCATACCGGCAGCCGCAATGGCCACACCGTATAAACCGGCACACTCATACGAACCCCAGATACCACCTGCTAATACCAGGATAGGTAAAAAGGTAGATTCCATACCAATAGCCAGACCACCAATTACGTTGGTAGCATGACCGGTAGAAGATTGTTTAATAATGCTCAATACCGGGCGTTTACCCATAGCGGTGTAATACTCGGTAATAATGCTCATTAAAGCACCCACCAGTAAACCTACACCAATAGCACCTAATACGCCCCATTTGGTAAAGTAAACACCACGCAGTTCCATCAGGTCAGGTAATAACCAGTATACCAGGCCGGCAGCTGCAATGGCTGTTAATATCATCGAGCCCCAGTTACCCATATTCAGGGCTTTTTGTACTGTACCGGTATTAATGCCGGCTGCATCACTGATGCGTACAAACAGGGTACCTACAATAGAGAATAAAATACCAACACCTGCGATCAGCATGGGTAATACTACAGGCGAAAAACCACCTAAAATATCATCGCCGAAAGGAATCACGGTTTGCTGACCTAATACGATGGTTGCTAAAACAGTGGCTACATAAGAACCAAAAAGGTCGGCACCCATACCGGCCACGTCACCTACGTTATCACCTACGTTGTCGGCAATGGTAGCAGGGTTACGGGGATCATCCTCCGGAATACCGGCTTCTACCTTACCTACTAAATCCGCACCAACGTCAGCAGCCTTGGTATAAATACCACCGCCTACACGGGCAAACAGGGCAATGGATTCGGCACCTAATGAAAACCCGGTCAATACCTCGATGGTTTTCAGCATCTCATCGGAATTAACCGATGCACCGTTTGCAAATATTTGTTGAAATACAATGTATAAACCTCCTAAACCTAAAACAGCCAGGCCTGCCACACCTACACCCATTACAGCACCACCGGTAAAGCTTACATTCAGGGCTTTACTCAGGCTGCTGCGGGCTGCCTGTGCAGTACGTACATTCGCTTTGGTAGCGGCACGCATGCCTATATAACCGGCCAGTGCGCTTAATACGGCACCAATTACAAATGCAATGGCAATGCTCCAGTGCGAGTGGGGGTTAGCACCGGCCATTACGGCCAATAAAATGGCAACAATCACCACGAAATAACCTAATACTTTCCACTCGGCTTTCAGGAAAGCCATGGCGCCTTCGGCAATGTAATTACTGATCTCTTTCATACGGTCGCTACCGGCATCTTGCTTGGCAACCCAGTTAAATTTGGCTAAGGTGTACAGCAATCCTATAATTCCCATTGCCGGCACCAGGTAAATCAATTTGTCCATAAGTTGGTTGTCTTAACAAATTTTTAAAGGAGGGCAAAGATAGGGTTTGCCCCTCAGATTTTATATATAGGTATAATAATACATCGTTTATCGTAAAAAACAATACGTAATTATTCGTAATTAACTCATTTCCAGGCTTATCCGGTGCTTTGCAGGATATATCTGCATACTAATTCCTATATACTATTATCTAATATCTGCATACTATTGTCTAATATCTCCATACTACTATCTAAAATCTGCTTATTTATCAGGGGCTGTCAGCAGCAGTACAGGGCCCGGCAGCAGTCCCGGCTTTCCGCTGTACCCCTTTACTGCGTGCGGGGTGCCGCTGCAATCCGGCAGCCTTTCAACAATTGGCTAGGCTTCAGCAGGAAAGCAGTATGAAATGTAATAACCACTGAGTAACACTGAGGTATTTCACAGAGGTATGCGGAGAAAACCCTGTGAAACTCCGTGTTGTAACTTTGTGCCACTCTGTGGTAAAAGTGGGAGCTTATAAACACAAACCAATTTGCTTCGAAAGGCTGCATCCAAACCCTTCAAGGTAACATTAACTACTACAAAAAAAGCGACAGGCAAGGCCCATCGCTCTATAAAATCCTAAATCTTAAATCGAAAATCTTAAATATTAAATCAAAACCCTTTCTTCTCCGCCGACTTCAGCGCCGGTAATTTAAAATTATCCAAAGGCGATTTTTCACTCATCAGCTTTTCAATATCGGCAATGCTGCGCGGCGAAAAGATAGATAACAATTCATATCCGTCTTTGGTGATCAATGCATCATCTTCAATACGCACCGCAATGCTCCACCATTTTTTATCGCAATTGCTGCCCTGGGGTATATAAATACCCGGTTCAATTGTTATCACCATATTCTCTTTAATGGTACCGTATGATCCTTTATCATGCACATCCAGGCCAATATGATGGCCCAGGCCGTGCGGGTAATAACGGGCCGCGGTTCTTTCATCAGGCGCTACGCCTAACTTAACCAGTCCTTTTACAATTACCGATTGGGCGGCACTGCTGGCCTGTGCCCAGTTACTGCCATCTTTTAACGTAGCAAAAGCAGCTTCCTGCGCATCATACACCAGTTGATAAATTAACTTCTCTTCGTTGGAGAACTTTCCTTTTGCCGGTATGGTACGGGTTACATCGGCAGTATAACCATGGTACTCAGCACCTACATCCATCAATACCATCTCGTTGCCAATTTTTGTTTTGGTATTCTCTGTATAATGTAAAATACAACCGTTTTCACCGCCGCCGATAATAGAGCCGTAACCAATGCCTTCGGCACCATACCTTTTGTGTACGTACTCGTGAAGGCCCTGTATCTCCAGCTCGCTCATACCGGGGTGGGCGGCTTTCATTACTTCGTTCTGTGCCCGGCATGATATTTCCACGGCCTTACGCAGCAATACGATCTCTTCCGGGGTTTTTATTTCACGCAGGTCGGCTGTCAACTTATTAAAACCTCTTACATCAAAGCGGGGCTTGCTGGTATAATCAGCAGGTATATCGGCTTTCTTCTTAAAAGTTTGTATTAAGCCATAAAGGTCATCACCGGCACGGCCTTTTGCCGCAACATCATCAGAAAAGCGGTTAAATAAAATTTTATCCAGTTTGCTGAAATCAATGCTCAGGTTCTTGAAATCTTTGGCGTTAAAAGCATGCGTAAAGCCCAGTTTTTCTTTTGCACCTTCTACACCCAGGCGTTTACCGGTCCATTGTTCGGCCTGTGCGTTTCTTTGCTGTACATACAATATCTCGTTATAGGTATTGCCGGCACTATCCGTTTGTGGTTCTTTAAAAATGATCAGCAGGGAATTAGGCTCCTTATAACCCGAAAAATAATAGAGGTCGGGGTTCTGGTGATAATTATAATCCACATCGTTGGAAAAATTGCGCTCGGGATAAGCAAACACTACTAAGGCCGAATTAGCGGGCATTTTCTCGCGGGCTGCAGCGCGGCGGCCGGCATGAAATGCGGCACTCAGGTAATCGGTGGGCAGGTTCTCGCTGGTCTGCGACAATAATATAT
The DNA here is from genome assembly GCF_042686025.1 of Terrimonas rubra. Taxonomy (NCBI): domain Bacteria; kingdom Pseudomonadati; phylum Bacteroidota; class Chitinophagia; order Chitinophagales; family Chitinophagaceae; genus Terrimonas; species Terrimonas rubra. The sequence goes on along the minus strand of NZ_JBHUOZ010000003.1, from coordinate 2,245,612 downwards.
TAGCGGTGCCGGAAAGCAGGCATACCAACATTAAGAACCGGGCAAAGGATGACTTACGCATAAAGTTTAAATTATGTTGCGTAAAATAACCATTTTTGCATGTTTACAGGCTATAAAAATTGTAACTGGCAATATTTCAGGATAAATATTATGGTAACCGAAAAATCTCACGCCCATGTATTATGAAAATAAAGTGGTATTCATTACAGGTGCCAGCTCGGGTATAGGAAAAGAAATGGCAGTACAGCTGGCTAAACAAAAAGCTAAACTGGTACTTACTGCCCGCCGTGCCGATGTATTGGCGGAAGTACAACAACTTTGCCTGCAATACACCAGTCATTGCGATACCATTGTGTTCGACCTGTCAAAAACCGACCAGATAGGGCAGCTGGCTACAGAGGCGTTGGCCAAACACGGTTATATAGATGTACTGGTGAACAATGCAGGTGTAAGCCAGCGGTCATTAACTATTGATACCGATATATCGGTTGACAGGCGCATTATGGAGCTGGATTACTTTGCCACCATTACTTTAACCAAAGCCCTGTTACCGCAATTTGTACAGCGGGGACATGGACATATCATTGTTATCAGCAGTGTATCGGGTTTAATGGGTTTCCCCATGCGTTCGGCTTATGCCGCTGCTAAACATGCCCTGCATGGTTTTTTTGAAACCCTGCAAACCGAAAAGCCGGCCGAAAAATTATATGTTACCATCGCCTGTCCGGGCAGGGTCAATACACCTATCTCCATGTCGGCCTTAACCGGCGATGGCAAGCCACACCAGGTAATGGATGATGGACAGAAGAACGGTATACCGGTAGATACCTGTGTACGCAAAATTTTAACAGCCGCGCAAAATGGTAAACGGTTAATTAAAATTGCCAGGGCCGAGGGCCTGTTGTTATTTATTAAACGGATAGCACCCGGACTGTTTTTTAAAATTGCCCATAAAAAAGGAATGCAACCGCATTAGAAGGTGTAAGGGAGAAGGCATAAGGTATAAGGTAGAAGGTCAGGTTGCTGGCATTCCGCCTTAAGCATTCTGCTTTAAGCTTTTCGCTTTACGCTTTCTGCCTTCTGCTTTCAGCATTAACCTTTCCGCTTTCCTTCTAAATCTCTATTTTCGCAAAAAATCAAACAAGCATAAAATGTCACAGGCCCCTCATAAACAATGTATCACTGGTGTTCAGCAAATTGGCGTTGGTGTAAAAGACTTGCAGGTATCTAAACTATGGTATAAAAAATACCTGGGTATGGAAGTTCAGGTATTTGACGATAAAGCAGATGCTCCTTTAATGACACAATATACAGGCGGTACCATTCATTCACGCCATGCATTACTTACTTTAAATATTGCCGGGGGCGGTGGTATGGAAGTTTGGCAATATGTAAGCCGTACGCCGGTGCCTGCTGATTTTACTCCTGTATTTGGCGACCTGGGCATATTTGGTGCTAAAGTTAAAAGCGATGATGTAGCGGCTTCTTACGCGTTTCATAAGGCTGAAAAACTAAACGTATCGGAACTGTTAACCAATGCCAAAGGTGATAAACATTACTGGCTGGCCGATGCGCATGGTAACCTCTTTAATATAGTGCAGGGACATCAATGGTTCCGTGCGCCTAAAGCCGGTAACCATATGGGTGGTATTTATGGCGCTGTGGTAGGGGTGTCGGATATTGACAGGGCACTAAAACTATACCGCGATGTACTGGGCATTAACGAAGTGGTATATGATGTAAACGGCAAATTCACTGATACACCGGATACGCCGTCCGCACAAAACAATTACCGTAGGGTACTATTGCGTAAAGCAGGTACGGCACAGGGCGCTTTCAGTAAATTACTGGGTGGTGTGGAAATTGAACTGGTACAGGTACTGGACAGGACACCTAAAAAAATATTTGAGAACAGGTACTGGGGCGACCTGGGTTTTATCCACCTGTGTTTTGATGTTATTGATATGGATACGTTAAAAAAACAGGCCACCGCAGCAGGCTTTCCTTTTACCATTGACAGTGCCGACTCTTTCTCCATGGGCCAGGCTGCCGGCAGGTTTGCCTATCTCGAAGATCCTGACCAGGCTTTGATAGAGCTGGTAGAAACCCATAAAGTACCCATCCTTAAAAAACTGGGTTGGTACCTTGATCTGAAAAAACGCGGGGTAGAAAAGCCATTACCCAACTGGATGATCGGTTGCATGGCTTTAAGTAAAGTGAAATAATACAGAAAAATATAAAAAGAAAAGTGGACCCGAAGGTCCACTTTTTTATATATCCTGCTTCTTGCTCAATACTGTCTTTTTATTGCCTTTTCCTTTTTTACGCCGGCCTTTCCAGATAAGAAAACCGGTTACCGGCAGGGAGGCCGCGATAAGACTGGCAAAAAAGGCCAGTATCTTCCCGGTAATACCGCCAATGCTGCCAACATGAATATAATAATTCATCCGCCTGATCTGTTCACCATTACTATGATCGGCAAACTTATGTTCTCCTAATAGTTTACCGGTGAATTGATCGTAAACATATTCATCCGTTCTTAAATAATTGGATCCTTTTTTTGTTTCTATTTCAAAACGTAATACATCCTTTGCCGAGAAAGGTTTATATACCCTGATGCCATTTATACTGCCGGTGTTTGTAACATGCAGGGCAAAAACACTATCGATAACTTTATAATCAGGGCCCACCCATACATTACCGCTGAACCCGGTGGTGTCCGATTGTAGTTTTTCTTTTTTATAGGGAATGGTCTTGCCGCCGTTAGCTACCCATTGCACAGAATTATTCATCCATTCAAATGACCATACCAATCCTGTTAAGGCAATAAAAATGGCCACCCAGCTCATGTAAAAACCCAGCACATTATGCAGGTCATAATTCAACCGCTTGCCGGATGCGTTCCACTTAATGGTAAAGCGCTGTTTATACCCTTTTTTACTGGCCGGCTTCCATAATATAATACCGGTGATCATTAAAATAATAAAAATAAGGGTGGCATATTTTATCACTATTGTCCCCGGCTCACCTATACCCAGTGAAGTATGTAAATAAGTAACAACGGCAAAAAAAGAACTTTTATAAGCATAGTTACCTATTACCTGTCCACTATAAGGGTTTTGTAATACAGCGTGGTATTGACGCGATGAGTCCAGCGCCCAGAATGCATTTACCCTGGGTTTATTTACCGAAACAATATAATAAGCCCTCGCCACTTTTTTACCGGCCAGTGCTTTATCAGCAGTGCTAAAAACGGTGGAGGGTGGGGCATAGGGGGCTTCTTCTTTTTTTACCTGTTTAAAAACACCATAATCCAAAAGGGTACATATCTCTTCTTCAAAAACCAGCAGGCAACCAGTAATACCCAATACCAGTACAACCAGTCCCGATACCAGTCCCAGCCACAGATGAATTTTACCCGTTATTTTTTTAAGCTTCATATTTGTCTAGCGATGCAGTGTTGATATAAATAACATATTCCGCACCGTTTACAGTGCGGAATATGATAGAGAAAAATGGTAAATGTTTATAACGTATAACCTACACGGAACATGATATTCCTGGGTGCCCCGGTATAAAACCTTTCAGTCTGGCGCACAGCCCCTGTATAATATCTTTTATCAAAAATGTTATTGATATTCAGGTTGAACGTAACCTTGTTAATGCGGTACATAATGGCAGCATCTGCCACACCATAACCTGGGGTAGCTATGGCAGGAGCCTGCAACAAAGGCGTTTCGGAAGAAAAGCTGGCGCCAACACCAATACCCAGGCCGTTCCAGATACTGTTATTCACTATCTCGTATTTGGCCCATATATTACCCTGGTGTTTGGGCGACAGGCCCAGTCTTTCACCTACTTTAGCTTCATTAATATCATTGGTAATGCGGGCATGGTTATAATTATAAGCGGCACTCAGGGAAAATGATTGGCCTATCTGGCCGTTTGCTTCCACTTCCACACCTTCCGACGTAACTTCCCCTAACTGGCGGTATAACCTGTCTGCAGCATTAGGCACCGTTGGATTGATCAATTGGGTAAGGTTTTTCTTTTTTATCTGGTATACCGCTGCGGTTACCAATAAATTTTTATTGAACAGTTCCTGTTTTACACCTATTTCAAATTGATAACTGTTCTCGGCCTTAAACTTTCCTTCGCCTTCCAGTTTTCCAAAACCACCGGCCAGTATCCGGGACGATACCGGTTCAAAGCCCGTTACATAAGAAGCATAGATATAGGTGTCGCTGGGTAAATGATAGGTCAAACCAACCTTAGGTAACCATACGGATTGCGATACTTCATTCTCCGTTGGTGTTTTATAGGCCAGCCTGTAGGTATACTTTTCGTAACGTAAACCCAGCAATAATTTAAGTTGCGTCAGAATACTGATCTGGTCCTGGAAATAAATGCCATTGGCATAATCCCTTGTCTGGTTCGCCCTGTCGTAATTCGTAACGGTTAAATTATACAGGCTGCGGTCAAGGGTAGAACTTTTTGCAGGGTTATATACATTTACCACGCCAACACTGTCATTGTAACGGAAAGTTCCCCAGTTAAAAAGCGAAACATTAAAATCGTAACCCAGTAAAGCTTTATGTTTCAGGCGGCCGGTATTAAAATCGGCAGTAAAATAGCCGGTTATATTATCGGAGTTCATCCTGGTTTCCCATTCCGCATAACTTACACTAACAGCACTGTCCGACACCCAAGCCCTGTCGCCATAAAAGGTACTGGGATCATGCTTTCTTTCTTCCCAGCTTAAATTGTCTTTCAGGTACGACATATTGAAGGCAATATTTTTGGTAATGCGCTGGCTCAGGGAAAGATTTAGGGATGTGGTCGTGGTATTATTCCTGTCGCCGGCTTGCAGCACGGTAAAATGAATGGGTGTTTCGTCAATCGGTTTATTCCTGAAGGGGAAAATACCTACATTCTCCATCGTAGTAAGCCTGGTATGGTTCAGGTCAATATTGATACGTGTTCCTTCACGGGGTAAAAAAGAAATGGAAGGTGCAACGGTCAGTGCATTGTCTTTCATATTTTGCAGCCAGGTATCGCTTAACTGTCCAAAAATGTTCAGGCGGTATAATACGGTACCATCATCTGTCAGTTTACCGGTAAAATCCATATCACCACGCAGGGTATTAAAACTGCCGGCGCTAAAGGAGAGGGATTGTTTTTTATCGGCCAGTGGTTTCTTTGTAATGATATTTACCACACCACCGGGGCTCATATTTCCAAACATGGAGGAAGAAGGACCTTTCACTACTTCAAAACTTTCTACCACGGGCGTAATAGAAGAAAAGCGATAATTGGGCGACAGGGTGCGTAAGCCGTTAATTAATTTGGTACCGTTATCAAATCCACGGATAATGATGGAACGGCCGGTATTGGTTACTCTCACGTTGGTGTTGCGGGCCACTTCGTCAAAACGTACGGCCTGCCTGTCTTTTATCATCGATTGGGTGATAGTGGAAACGGTAGACGGAATCTCCACTACAGGAATGGCTATTTTAGTAGCCGCAAAAGAATAATTGGCTTTATAACCTTCTGTTCTGCGGCCGGTCACTTCTACGGTTTGCAGCTGGCTGGTTAGCGATGTAAGTACAATTTCTATATCAGTAGGCCTGGCGCTAACATATACAGTAATTGTTTTTGATTCATAGCCAATGGAGGATACTACCAGTTTTTGTTTGCCGGTGTTCACGCCTGTTATTTCAAACCTTCCCGCCTCTGATGAAACAACGGTTGTACCGTTTAAAGAAACAGAAGCATTGATAACGGGTGTGCCCGATTCATCTTTTATAATCCCCTGTATATTGACTTTTTCCTGTGCTGTAACGGTAAGCGAAAGACATAATAAAATGAAGATGCTTACCACCGGTTGTACGATCCTGGTTATCATTTCTGTTAGTTTTTTAGGGCGCAAAAATATTCGGAACAAACAAGGCTTTATTGCGAGATGAGGAAAAATGATTTACGATAAACGTCAATTACAGTAAGGCTTCCAGAAGAAAGTATGTTAGGATTGTCAGGGAATTGTAATATTTAAAATTTGTAATGATACATTACGGGTAAATAAATAACCAACCGGGTTTATTTTAAGCTATGCGGGCCGGTGATCTCACTACTTTACAGTTTGCTATTATCATCCTTTCTTTTTTTATTAGCGGGATGATGACAAATTCTCCTGCAGCAATTTTTGTACAATATGAATCGGTGAAATGTGTACAGGCTCCCTGTTGGTAAGAGCATAGTGATGAAAGGAGGTAATAAGCCGATATACAATGATATGCCGGCTACCAACAGTTGTTAGGGTTTAAAGATCAATGTTATCATATTATGTATTTATTAAAGTTAATACTGCGTTAACAAAAAGTTTACACAACGCTTCTACATTCGCACAGTCAAAAAATCACCAATTAATTTATTGCATTAACCTAAACGCGGTACAGTTATACACTGCCGGCGTAACAGGTATTTTATGCACTCACTACCAAAACTTTTCTTTAATGAAACGTTTATTGTTTTTCTGTATGGTGCTGCAACTGGGCAGTTACGCAAGCGGGGCTGATAAAGTGCCCGGCAAAAACGACCGGGATCGGATCACAAATAACCGGCCTGTTGAGGACATTGTCATCAGGGGTAAAGTAGTTAACGAAAACGGGGATGCCATTGCGGGTGTAAACGTTCAGGCGAAAGGATTTCCTAAGACAGTTATTACCGATAACAAGGGTAATTATATGCTGGTAGTACAATTGGATACGGCAGAAATTGTTTTCTCTTATGCAGGGTATGCAACACAAACGATTAAAGTGGAGAAAGCAAGGGTATTAAATGTAAAGCTGGTACCTGATGCAAGGGATATGGATGAAGTAGTAGTAACCGCTTTAGGTATTAAACGCGAACAGAGAGCTTTAGGTTATTCAGTTACTACAGTAAAGGGAGAAGAACTGACTGAAGCGTTATCCAACAACTGGATGGATGCTTTATCCGGTAAAGTAGCCGGTTTAAACCTGTTACGTTCCAACGCCGGCCCTGTTGGCGGTACAAAGATCATATTAAGAGGCGAGAATAATCTTACCGGCGAAAACGAAGCCCTGATCGTTGTGGATGGTGTGGTGATCAACTCCGGTTCCGGCCGCAGAACGGGCAGCAGCGCGGCATACGGAACAGGAAGTGATAATATGCCTGTGGATTATGGTTCCAGCATGGACGATATTAACCCGGAAGATATTGAGAACCTCACCGTTTTAAAAGGTCCGAGCGCTGCAGCCTTATATGGTTCACGTGCGGCCAATGGTGCTATTATCATCACCACCAAAGCGGGCAGTAAAAAAGGAAAAGGTATTGGTATTACCCTAAACTCAAACGCATCTTTTGAAAGTGTGAACCGCTGGCCTGACCTGCAATACGAATACGGCCAGGGCTTAAACGGTGCGGCACACTATTCCTATGGTACTACTGTTGACGGACCCAGCACCTCAGGTACTTCCTCGGCTTACGGACCAAAGTTTGACGGCCAGTATTTTTATCAATATGACCCTGCCAGGCAAAACGTAGGTACCGAACGTACATTATGGAAAGCTTATGATAATATCACTGACTTTTTTGAAACCGGCAGAACCTTAACCAATACTATCTCTATTGACGGTGGCAGTGATAAAACATCGGCCCGTTTTTCGGCTACCAATGTTAATAATACCTGGATCATGCCCAACACCGGTTATAAAAGAACCACGCTGGCATTATCGGTGAACTCAAAAGTAACTAACAAACTTACGGTATCGGCCAAAGTAAACTATGGCAACCGTAACAGCGATAACCTGCCCGGCGCCGGTTATGGCAACCAGTCATTGATGTACTGGTTTATTTTCTGGCAGCCGAATGCTGATTTAAACTGGTTAAAAAATTACTGGGTAAACGGGCAGGAGCAGAAAAAGATCGCTTACCCGTATTCTACTTACCCGGAAAATCCTTACGCCATTTCTTACGAGTTTATTAATGGCAATAACCGTCATACCATCAATGGTAATGCGCAGGTGAACTACCAGTTTACCAGGGAGTTTAATGCTATGGTGAGAGCTTCTATTGACCAGAGCAGTGAAGACCGCTACCAGGACCGTCCATGGGATGCAGGATCAAGATTACCGGAGGGCAGCCATCGTACACAGGATATTTTCTCAAGAGAAGCATCAGCCGATTTCTTATTAAAATATGCAAAGAATATCACTAAACATATTGATGTTTCTGCAACAGTGGGCGGCAGTACCTTAAGGAACCAGTACCGCATTACCAGCCTCATGTCAGATGGCCTCATGTTCCCCGGTGTGTACAATCATAACAACTCCAAATACGGCGTAAAAACAACCCAGGAGATCCAGAACTTTGAAACAAACAGTTTCTACTACCTGGTAACAGCGGGTTATAAAAACTTCTTATTCTTTGATATGACCGGTCGCTGGGATTGGTGGAGCACGCTGGCTTCACCCCAGTTCCCTGATAAAAAAGTATGGGGTTATTATCCTTCTTACAATGCCAGCTTTGTTTTATCGGAAGTAGTGAACCTGCCTTCAGTAATTGATTTTGTAAAACTCAGGGCTTCTGTGTCCGGTGTAGGTTCGGGTGTACAAAAGCCTTACCTCACACAAAACTACTATGAAAGTCCCAATACGCTGATCGGTGGTTCTTTAGCCAATAACAACTTATTATCAAACCCGCTGATCAACCCGCTGAGAACACGTTCTTTTGAAGTAGGAACTGATATCAGGTTATTTAAAAGCCGTGTAAGCCTGGATGTAGCCGCGTACAAAGGCAATACTTATAACCAGCATTTGCAAAGGATCATCGATGCTGCTACCGGTGCCCAGCGCAGGCTCACCAATATTGGTGAGGTGAGTAATACCGGTTTGGAAATAGGCTTGACCACCAAGCAACTGGTAAGCAAAAAAGGATTGAACTGGTCTACTACCTTTACCTTCTCTACCAACCGTAACCGTATAGAAGAACTGGCCGATTCATCCATTGTATTACAGCAACGTTCTATCGGTGCATCACAGATAGTAGGTAAAGTAGGTGGCAGTATGGGCGATATGTATGGTATAGGTTACCAGCGTGCCCCGGACGGACAAATCATTTACGATGCTGCAACCGGGTATGCCTTATTAACGGAAGAAGTGATCTACTTAGGCAATACTATTCCTAAAGGCAGGGCCAGTATCGGCAATACTTTCTCTTATAAAGGATTCCGTTTAAACTTCCTCTTCGATACACAATGGGGCGGGGTAGGGCATTCACAAACCAATCACAAATTATCAGAGCAGGGCAAACTTAAACAGACTTTACCCGGCCGTTACAGCGGTATCATTGGTGAAGGGGTGGTACGCACAGCTGATGGCAAATTTGTACCTAACACAACTATCGCTACCAATATTGATGAGTACTATCGTACACACTGGGGCAGTAACCAGGGCGAGGGTAATACCTTCCCAACCGACTTTATCAAATTCAGGGAAGCAAGGATCGATTACACATTTGAAAAGAAAGTGCTTGCCAAACTGGGCCTGCAAAAAGCTTCTGTTGGTATTTATGGCCGTAACCTCTTCATCTGGTCAAAATGGCCTGCATTTGATCCTGAGTTCGGCACACTGGACGGGTCGGACATTGTAAAAGGATTTGAAATAGCGCAATTCCCGTCTACCAGGAGCATCGGGGTGAATTTGATTGTTGGATTCTAAACTAAAATGACTTTGAAAATGAAAAAGATATTAATTCCCTGTCTTGCTGTTATTATGGCATTACAGGCCTGCGATAAAGGGTTTATAGATTTAAATACAGATCCTACCAAAACCACGAATGCTTACCCACAGCAGTTCCTGGCCAATGCGCTCATGAAATCGGTAGAGTATAATATGATACGTAACCGTAACCTGAATAATGAACTGATGCAGGTTACCGTTGATATAGGTGACGGCGATGGTAAGGTTTTTCGTTATGACTTCAGGAGAAACTGGGCCGATTATTTATGGAACGGGCATTTTACCAATATGTCCAATTACCGTGATATGTACCTAAAGGCAGTGGAGCCTATCAACTATAGCCGCGCCTACCAGGCCGTATCACTTATCTGCCAGACCTGGACCTATTCTATCCTGACAGATACCTATGGGGATATACCTTATTCACAGGCAACATTAGGCCGGGACTCCCTGATACTGGAACCAAAATTCGATAGCCAGAAAGATATCTATATTGATATGATCGCCAAGCTGGATTCGGCAAATACATTACTACGTTTATCACCTTCTACCGAGTTAATTGATGCGGAAGCCGACCTGGTGTATAAAGGCGATAAAACCAAGTGGAGAAAATTCGGTAATTCTTTAATGCTTCGTTTATTGCTGCGTATTGCACATAAGCCGGAGATGGCAGCTTACGTTACCAAAATGCAGGAGATGTTTACCACCAATGCTGCCAACTATCCTATCATGACCAGCAATGCGGATGCGGCCATACTGCGCTGGACAGGTATCGGGGCCTTTGTGTCACCCTACAGTTTATTAAGGGTACAGGACTTCAGGGCAGTATCCATTGCTTCTTTCTTTATCGACTTCCTGAGGGACTCTTATGATCCCAGGATGGATATTTCTTTGTACAATACTTTATACGGCACAACGGGCTCTTCTAACAACCGTTGGGGTATTTCTCCGGTGTCGGGTAACTATGTGGGCATACCTTCCGGTTATGCGCCCAATGGCGGTGAGTACACCAGGCAGTCTTACTTCTATTCGTCCGATCAAACGGCGGCGGTAAGTTTACAAACCGAACCCATGACCGGTATGATAATGAACTTTGCGGAAGTGGAATTCATCAAAGCAGAGTTAGCTTTAAAAGGCCTGCTGGCCGGTGATCCCAAAACTTTCTTTTACAGCGGGGCACAAAACAGTATCACATTATGGATGCCGGGTTGGACAAAACCTATACAGCAGCATTTATCAGAATCTGATATAGACTGGGATGATAACGATTCTTTCGAGGACAAGATGGAACGTATCCACAAACAAAAATACTTCGCTCTTTTCCTGGTCGATATGCAGCAATGGTTCGAGTATCGCCGTACAGGTCACCCTGTGCTGCCGAAAGGGAACGGTTTAAAAAACAATGGTGAGATGCCGGCCCGTTTATACTACCCGGTATATGTACAATCCTCAAACCCTACCAGTTATAAAAATGCGGTAAGACAGCAGGGGCCAGATGAAATTAACACAAAAGTGTGGTGGCAAAAACCATAACCAAAACTAAAAGTATTGTTATGAAGCATAATATCAACAAACTATTCGTATTGATCATAACGGCAGTAATATTTGCCGGTTGTTATAAATCAAAGCTAAATTACCCCGGTGGTAAAGTAAGTCCTTATATTGCTATTTATGATGTGCGTAACCTGTATAAGGGTAAACCTGTTGAACTGACAGAAGGTTCACTGGATGGTTCTTCTAAAATAGCCTGCGTGGTGGTTTCTGATCACAGGACAGACAATTTACCGGAAGGGTTACTGATTGTACAAAATAATCCACGCTTAAGTTTCTTAAGAGGCCTGGCTATTAAAATTGGTGACCAGGCAGCTAATTATTTTCCCGGCGATTCACTGGTGATTGACCTGGTGGGAAGCCGCCTGGAAAAAATAAACGGTACATTACAGGTAACCAATATTACCGAAAGTAAAATACAAAAAGTGGCCGGTGATAAGCCTATCGAAGTAAGCAGGGTAAATATTGATAAACTATTAGCCCGTCCTGACGATTACGAAAGTACACTGATCGCTATTGTAAAAGGAGGTTTTACTTACCAGCCGCAGAATGGCCAGGTAATGAGCGGTGAACAATCCATTAACGATGGCTTTGGTATTGTAAACGTGAATACCAATGTCAACTCTCCATTGGCGGCCTTACCGCAATACAAAATGGCTAACTACTACGGTATTGTGTTTGTGCGTGAAGCCGAAAACCTGCGTATTCCTTACCTGAAATTCAGGAATGCCAATGACCTGGTGGAATTAAAATCTGTATACAAAACACCCCGTATCATTATTTCCGGCTGGAACAATGACCCGCAGAATACGGATGCCAACAACGAATACATCCAGTTCCTTGCAACGGAGGATATTGACTTTTCGGTTACTCCTTTTTCGGTAGTAACTTCTAATAATGCCAATGCAGCTACCCCAACCGGCTTCCCCATCAATGGCTGGGCTACAGGGCAGGTACGTACGTATAAAATAAATATTACTTCGGGCTTTGCACCAAAAGGAACTTTCTTTTATGTAGGGGGCACCAATAAACTCATCAACAGTACTGGTTCTACGAGTATGGCTTCTTCCAATTGGGTGTCTACTTATGCTTACCATACGCTGGCAGGCCAGGGCTTTGGCACGGCCACCACCAACCTGTTGGCCAACTCAGGTAATGCTTATGGTGTAGCCATTTTTGAAACAACCACAGTTACAGCGGCTTCTATCCCTGAAGATGTGATGTTCTGTGCTTCCGGCGGATCCTTGGTTGGTAATGGCTATGGATACCGCATCTGTAATAACGATTACTATGATATCATTAACCCCTTGACATTGGAAGAGCAGCCTTTTTACCGTTCCGGTAACAATACAACGGCTATTACCTATAACACACCTTCCGATGCGGGTTTGTTTAATGTGCTGGGCGGTGAGTTCAATATGACATTGGGCCGCTGGACAAAAGCCCGTGCAAAGATCGCTTACCAGCTTACCAAGACCTCTGCGGTTGCCGAAATTGAAAACCCTGAGATTGCAACAAAACTGGTTTATTAATTCATCCGATCCATAACCCTCATAAAAAAGCCCCTCGTAAAATGATGCGAGGGGCTTTGCTTATCGTTATTGCTTTATGAGATAAATAAGAGTACTGTTATCATCGCCTGTTGCGGCCCGTACACTTATACTGCGCCAACATTATTCAGCAGGCTGCAATGTGGCAGGGGCGGCAGCGCGGTTAATGTTCAATAATAAAGCGGTTAACTCTTCCTGAACACCAAGTCCTTTATCTGCATTATACCAAAGCTGTAATTCAGTTTTTACCTTTTCAAAATCTGCTTTTTCTGCCGTTAGTCTGCTATATATTTCCTGGCAGGCAGCAGGGCGGGGGCCCCAGGTAGCCAGGTCTTTTCCTTTATCGTCTCTTATCACCAGTTTGGGTATTGATTTACCGCCATTGGTCAGGTAGTTGTTTATCCGGAACGGCTCGCTGTCTCTCAATTCATAACTCACGGTTAACAGCGGGTTCAACCGGCTGATCATTTCTAAAAAAGGCACACTATGGGCCGCATCACCACACCAGGGTTCTGTGATAATGATCCATTGCTGCGGACTGTCAATAGCTTTTATCGCTTCTGTCATGGCATCCGTTATCTTGCCGGTCTTTAACCAGCGGTTCATACGGCTCCAGTTTAATTTTGTATAATCAAAATAATCGGGATTATTGTAAGGTGCGGTTTGTTGTTCCGGGCTTTTCTGTATGATAGACTCAAAATATTGGTGGTACGCTTCAAATGTCATCAGGTGTGTTTTTTAGTTTCTGTAAAATCATCGCAAAGTAATAACAAAATGGGATAAGGATTGTTTACGAAGCAGTAACATCTGTGGTACTGTATATATGAAACGCTTATTTGTTTACTTTCGCAGGACTTTTATCAGTAATAATGGCGAAAATCCCGGAAATACGAACGGTTTCGGTTACACGTTATGTAACACCCCTGCGTGAGGGAGGGTCCCTGCCGGCCATTGCCGAAGCAGATGATGGTTTTTTGTATGCTTTAAAGTTCTTTGGTGCCGGGCAGGGGGTAAAGGCACTTGTTGCCGACCTGATAGGCGGGGAACTGGCCAGGCTCTTAGGCCTCAGGGTACCGGAAATAGTGTTTGCCAACCTCGATGAAGCATTTGGACGCAGTGAGGGGGATGAGGAGATCCAGGAGCTGTTGCGTAAAAGCGAAGGGTTGAACCTGGCCTTACATTATTTAAGCGGGGCGATTAGTTATGATCCCACCGTGGATAAAATTGATCCGCTTACGGCTTCCAAAATTGTATGGCTGGATAGTTTTATTACCAATGTAGACAGAACGGCAAGGAATGTAAACATGCTTAGCTGGAACAAACAACTCTGGCTGATAGATCATGGAGCGGCATTATACTTTCATCATTCCTGGCCCGACTGGGAGAAAGCAGCTGTACAGCCTTTTGCCGCCATTAAGGACCATGTATTATTACCGCTTGCCTCAGAACTGGACGCTATTACCCCGGTTATTAAAGCCATTCTCACCCCGGAAGTAATAAAAGATATTATTGACCTTATACCCAAAGTATGGCTGATGGACTATGCTTATACCACGGATATTGAGACCACCCGGAAGATATATTTTGATTTTTTAACCCATCGTCTTCACCATTCCGATATTTTTATAAAAGAAGCACAACATGCAAGAGCGTCACTTATATGAGTATGCGGTAATACGCATTGTGCCTCGTATAGAAAGAGAGGAATTCATTAACGTGGGGGTTATACTGTATTGCCCGAAACAAAAATTCCTGGGTACCAGGATCAGTTTCAATGCACAGCGTTTACAGGCATTATGTCCTTTAACCGATACCGCACTGGTAAAAATACACCTTGATGCATTTGAACAAATAGCAAACGGAACAGCAATTCATAGTCCTATTGCCAGGCTGGATATAGCTTCCCGCTTCCGTTGGCTGGCAGCCACACGCAGCACCATTATTCAAACTTCCAAAGTACACAGCGGATTATGTTTACAGGCGCAGGCCACTTTGGACCAGCTGCATGAACAACTTATTTTATAAGCTGGTCATTAATGCCCGTTCTGCGGCTTTTCCTTCATCTCCATACCGGCAGTTTTCATAATGGCTTCTAATATGCCTTTACAAATAAGGGTGAATATAGAACGGTTGGTATCACGGGTATAATCTATTTCTACTTCCCTTGCAGGTTTATTCTTTGTGGGGTTGTCACTTTTGATCAGTGTATTGGCGACCAGTGTCAACAGGGGCTTTTTCTTCATCTCTGTTTTATCCTCGTCCTGTTTTAATATGGCAACTTTGGCATCTTCGTATAATATTTTTAACTGCCCTTTAATTTTATAATCGTCTCCTTTTGTATTAAGCCAGATACTGTTGATGGTACCTTTCTGCACTTTTATTTTTGTGAGAGCCTCGGTAATAGGGGAGGCTACGGTTGCGGGCATACTGCCCATGGAAGCTTCAATATCAAAACGGCCGTTGGGATTGCCTAAATAAAAGGTCCACTTTGTTTTAAGTGCCCCGCTGTTTAAAAAATTGGTATTTAAATCGGCAATGGCCAGGTTGTTCTTTTGCAGGCTGTCATTGATATTTGTCAAATTAGTGATGGTGCCATTTGTACCTGCAAATTGCACGGCTGCTTTTTGTTTGGTCTGGTAACTCTTCTCCTTGTATTCAATGAACACATCCTGTACGGCCAGTTGTTTGATAAAGACAGGCAGCGGTGCTTTTAACAATAATTGATGCGGGTAGGTGCCCACCCGGTTTTTCTTATCCCGTAAAAAGTTTTTGTCAC
The DNA here is from genome assembly GCF_042686025.1 of Terrimonas rubra. Classification (NCBI taxonomy): domain Bacteria; kingdom Pseudomonadati; phylum Bacteroidota; class Chitinophagia; order Chitinophagales; family Chitinophagaceae; genus Terrimonas; species Terrimonas rubra. Next base: position 2,229,977 of record NZ_JBHUOZ010000003.1, on the reverse strand, counting down.
GGTATATTTTTAATGATCCTTTGGGAATGATCATCTTGTCTGCAATGATCTTTTCCTGGGATAACTGTGAGAAGGAAATATTTTCCAGCTGTAAATTACTTACCTGTACATCAAAGCGGTCGCCCTGGAAGGGCATCTTATGCGGGAAAGTGGCTTCATCATACTGGGGTATGGCTTTTACGCTGTAGATTGCCAGGTGCTGTTGCCGGCTGTCAAAATTCAGGCCTGCAGCCACCAGGCGGTATAAATTATCGGTTGTTTTCCATTGTACACTGTCAATTGCGGCGCTGATACCTTTTGCAAATAAGATCCGGGTGGTATCGGCATTGGCAATACTGTCCACGGCCACATCGGTCAATATGATAGTGGCATTCGACATACGCACGATCTCACCCTTGCTTTTACGGGTTTTGGTAACCAGTGTAATGCCCGATAATTCAATAGTATCTATTTTTATCAGGTTTAAATTACCCAGCAATTGACGGTATAATTTACTGGTGGGTACATTTTTAGCGGAATCGCTGCCCAGTCCCGTATAGGTGATACCGATGGCCGCATCAGTGATCTTTATTTTAGTGCCGATGATCTCTTTATTCAGTAAAGCGGCCGGTGTTTTTACTCCTGATACTTCGAGGGAGGGGATCTGCACGTCAAAAAGAATGTTTGGCGCTTCGTTGAGTTGCTGCAGGCTGTCAAACTTTACACTATCAGATAACAGGCTGATATTTTTAATGCTCAGGTTGCCGTTGATCTCATCCAGGCTAAGGTCATCGTATTTTAACTGGTATAAACCGTTGGATTTATTATCCACCAGGCCGGTTATTTCCTTTTCAATGATCCTTTGTTTATGTATATACCAATAATATACGCCGGCGCCAATACCCAGTAATACCAGGCCTAAAATAGTAAAAGCTACGATCTTTCCTTTTGGGGTAGCAGTTTGTTTCCTGAGTTTTTTTATTAATCCCTTCATGTTTAGGTGGCTTTTGTGGGAATACTATACCATAATGATACCGAAAATTGTTGGTACACTTTTTTCTATATAAATTTAATCATTAATCTAAACAAGTATGCCATCCTTTAACAACCGCATCAGGCAAGTGCTTATACTGGGCATTTTGCTGCTTTTAATTTTTGTTATTATAAAAGAATTGTTCTCCTTCCTGCCCGGTATATTAGGGGCAATTACTTTTTATATACTCAGCCGGAGGCAATATTTCATATTTATTTATAAAAAAAATATGAAAAAAGCCAGGGCTGCCTGGCTGTTCATCCTCTTTTACCTGGTGCTCATTGGTATACCTTTCTATCTGGCTATTACACTCATCAGTCCCAAAATAAATGCTGTTTTAGCTAATCCTACCGAGGTAATGCAAAAGGTGCAGGAAAGCATCAATGTGATACAGGACAGGGTAGGCGTTAAGTTGGTATCCCAGGAGTCATTGTCGAAATCTTTAAATGCGGTTATTGACTTTTTACCCGGCATGTTAAACAGTACTGCCATGTTGGTCACCAACCTGGCCATTATGTTGTTCTTGTTATATTTTATGCTTATCAACGGCCGCGACCTGGAAAAATACCTGAATCGTATTACACCGCTTAAACAGCAGAATATTAATAAACTGGCTGCCGAAACCAAAAGGGTAGTAAAGGCCAATGCGTTGGGTATTCCGCTTATCTCCATTATCCAGGGTATAGTGGCAACCATAGGTTACCTGATTTTTGGTGTGAGTGACTGGGGGTTATGGGGCTTTCTGACCGGTGTGTTTGCTTTCTTCCCGGTGGTAGGTACCGCCATTGTCTGGATACCCCTGGTGGCATTTACATTTGCTACAGGTGAAACCTGGCAGGGCCTGGGTTTATTATTATATAGTGTAATTATTACGGGTAATGTAGACTATGTTGCCCGGGTATCTTTATTAAAACGGTTAGGTGATGTTCACCCGGTTATTACCATACTGGGTGTATTGGTGGGTTTGAACCTGTTTGGTTTTATTGGCCTGGTATTTGGCCCCTTACTGATAAGTTACCTGCTGGTATTATTTGAGATTTATATGAACGAATTCGTAGACCCGGAGTTATCCAGTGATCTTGATGCGATAAAGCCGGTCACGGAATCGCCGGATGAGGATGCTAAAAAGGAATAATAATAATGGGCTGTTATGCAGCCCATTATTCATTTCAGTTGTCAGAGGTATTATTTATTCATGGTAATAAGGTGTATGTTACCATCCTGTATACCGGCTGCTATTGCTGTTAAAAGATAATATGATGAATGATGTTAAGGACATTACTGCCGGTGAAAAGTTTGATTTCTGCCTGCTGATCCCCTGTTTCAATAACAGGGAAGGGCTGGCGGCGTCTTTAAAGAGTATTGCCTATACTTCCAGCTCTTTTTTAATTGTTATTGTTGATGACGGTAGTACCATGCCTGTCAGTGCCAGGGAGATGGCCGGTTATACAACGGGTGCAGTAAAAATTATCCGGCTGGTACAAAACGAAGGTATCACCCGCGCCTTGAATAAGGGATTGCAGTGGATCGTGGACAATGTAAATACACCATATGTGGCAAGGCTTGACTGTGGAGATATATGTCATCAGGAAAGATTTATAAAACAGGTGGCGCTGCTTGATAAAAATCATACAATAGTTTTATCGGGCAGCTGGTGTGCTTTTGAAGATGAGGAAAAAGGACAAAAATTTACCTACCGGAGTCCGCGGCAGCATAATGCTATCATCCGGGATATGTACTTCAGGAATTCATTTATGCACGCCAGTGTGATGATGCGGTTGACTGCCGTAAAAGAAGCAGGCTTTTATCCTGTTGATTATGAATATGCAGAGGACTATGCTCTATTCTGGATCCTGTGCAACAGGGGTGAAGTGTACATCATACAGGAGCGTTTAGTTAACTGTATGTTAAATAGAAAAGGGATCTCTTTTAAAAATAAGAACAGGCAATTAAAGGCCAGGCTGAGAGTAGTACGTAATCTGGCACCAAATTCGTTATATAAATTGTTTGGTATACTTAAGCTATACTGTTTACGGCTGATGCCAAGGGAATTTATTCTGCGCTTAAAAATATTTGTGGACAAGATGCAACGGGTGTAAAATTTATGTTGTCAGGGTCGCAGAATTGAATATATAAACTGTTCAAACAGTAAATAAGGTTTTAGGTTGGATGAGTGTCAGGCTACTGAATAGGAATGTTTCTTATTTTATTTCACTTTTTATATAAACAATAATGTTTATATAAAAACGCTTCCTCATTTTATCATACCGGGACGTATAAATTACACGTTAATTTACTGTTAACTAAATTGATTTTTCGTGCGAAGGATCGTGATAAACTAATATATGGTTGTAGTACATATTATTGAACCATTTGCTTCCGGTGTAGCATTATTTGTAAACTCGCTGACAAAAGTATTAGGCGATGATGAGCATATTGTGATACATGGGGAAAGAAAGGATGAAATTGAAGCCCACCTGGTGAAAAAAGGATTCAATACATCCAATGTTAAGTTTATTCCCTGGAAATCAGCCCACCGGAAAGTAAATATGGTTAAGGACGTGCAGGCGCTTTTCGAGATCCATTCTATTTTAAAACGCCTGAAGAAAGCACAGTTATGTGACGTGGTACATCTTCACTCAGCGAAGAGTGGTTTTCTGGGAAGAATTGCCTGCAGGATGCTGGGCATAAAAAATGTCTTCTATACCCCAAACGGCGCCTCCTTTTTATCTACCGATTCCGCGGTTAAACGATTCTTATTCAAAGGCCTTGAGGTTTTTGCCAATAAATTGTGCGGAAAAGTGATCTGTAGTTCTGCCTCGGAGTTTAATGAGTATAAAAAGCTGGGTATAAAAACTTTATATGTCAATAATGGTGTAGAAACCGTTGCCCGTCAGGATGAAACGGCCAGAAATACTTCTGAAAAATTCAGGATCATCACTTGTGGTAGGATTGTTGCACAGAAAAACCCGGAGTTATTCAATGAAATAGCATCTTATTTTGTTGGTTTGGACAATTTTGAATTTGTGTGGGTGGGCGATGGACCCGATGCGGACCTGCTGCATGCTAAAAATATTAAAATAACCGGGTGGCTGGATAAAAATGCCGTATACGATCTTATCAAAAGTGGGGATGTATACCTGTCCACCTCACAATATGAGGGCTTGTCTTTTGCAGCGCTGGAAGCCATGTCATTAAAAAAAGCATTGTTATTGAGTGACTGTGTGGGTAATCGTGATATTATCAGGCAAGGTGTGAATGGTGACCTGTTCTCCAACAAAAGAGCGGCCATCACTAAAATAATACAATATCAGAATAACCGGGAAATGCTGGAAGTAATGGGAGCCTTGTCTAAGGATATTAAGAAAACAGAGTATGATATGCAGCATAACTTCAGGATATATAAAGATATCTACCTGGGCAGGCCATACATCAGTAATACCCTGATGAAACGATGGACTTTTAATTAGTGTAAGATATTAATAGCTATAAATGGAGAATATTAAGGTTATAAAAATTGATGAAGAGAAAGAACTATCAGAAATAAGCGCTGTACGGCAGGCGCTTATTGCTATTAATAAGCAGATGGAACAACTGGTTGCCAGTCACAAGGCAAGTATGGAAAAAGCAGAAGAAACGATTATTCAGTTGTTACAGCTGGTTAATAAAAAAGAAACGATCATTGAATCCCTGGAACTACAGAACAAGGAGTTGAGCCGTAAAGGTGAAGGTGAAAAACAATTGGTGAATAAATTGTTAGGTGATATTGAACGGTTAAACCAGGATATCGGATGGTATAAAAAAACCTATGAAAAACGAAGTTTATTGGGAACGATCAAACAAAAACTGTTCAATACTAACAGGTGATTCCGCATTACCTGCGTTCCTGTAAATAACAGCGTAATGATTGAACAGCTTATTTCCTGTATAACTAAACTCATAATAAAGGGGCGTTTTTAATAGGGAACAATTTATTAAAACAGGCAGGATAAGGTTTATCCTGTTCTGCATATATTCAGTACTTATTTTGTTAAAGCAGGGTGGCATTGGTTACCTGTAATTCAAGCCCGGTGATATAATGAAAACAAACACATTAAACAACAATATTATTGTAAGAGGATATACAGGCTCTTTAAGCCTGATGCAGACAGATCCTTCTTTAAACACCGATTTATTTCCCCGCTTCGATCATAATGGCAAGGACCTGACCATTGTTATCCTCAGTTTTAACAGGGTTGCCCTCACACTACGCTTACTCAATTCTATACTCAGGTGTATGCCCGGCTACGAAGGCCGCATATTAATTGCCGATAACGGATCAGCAACAGAGCAGTTAACCTTATTGGAGGAAAAAATAGCCGGGATGAAAGCCCTTCGCATAGACCTTATAAAATATGGCGAAAACAGAGGGGTGGCAAAGGGAAGAAATGATGCCATGGCTTATGTAAAAACGGATTGGGTATTGTCGCTTGATAATGATATTTACCTTATTGAAAACCCTTTGAATGCTATTGCGAAAGCTATAAGAATGCTGGGGGCTTTTTATATCAATGTACCCCTGTTAAAACCGGATGGCCAGACCGTAGATGCCTATGGTGGTGACCTGTGGATAGAGCCTTATGGTAACCGGTATCATATAAGTGGCAGCAGTAGTTACCAGCAGATCAGTAAAAATGCATTTCCGCAAAAACTTCCTTTCTTATCAACCTTTGTATATGGAGGAGCTTCTGTTTTTTATAAAGATCATTTTTTAAAATTTGGAGGTTACGATACCAATATGTTCATTGGTTTTGAGGATACGGAACTTTCGCTGCGGTTATATAAAGAAGGGGTGAAAGTAGGCAATGCAGCAGATTTTTGCTTTGTTCATGCCCATGATACACCGGTAAACCAACAGGATGCAGATGCCGAAAAGATCAGGTTCTCTTCTGAAGCTATTAAAAATTCAGGAGAATACTTTCAACAAAAACATGGATTTATTGTCTGGCAGGAAGGAATTGATGAATGGATCAAAACCCGGTTTAAAGAACTGCAACTGAACCAGGGTGAGAATGGCCAACCGGATAATACTGATATAGCGGAATTAACAGATCTTAAACCCCGGTTTACGCAGGAGGGCAACGGGGCCAAATTTGCAGAACTGGAAATAATGAAGAGAGAGGTGCAGCGGCTGCAGGATAAAATTGAGGCCATGGAAAGCAGCAAATTCTGGACACTGCGTAAAAGCTGGTTCAACCTCAGGAAAAAACTGCGTATTGCCAATGATGGTTACTCTATTCTCGATAAAAGGGCCTACCAGAAAAATAAACGTTCTTTATCCGTAAAGGATCTGAACAGTTATCCTTATCAGTATGATAAATTGATGAAGGATATAAAAGTGAACAGCCAATCTGCTGATGCTGTATTGATATTTATTCCTTTTATGGTAGTGGGAGGTGCAGAAACAGCGATCCTGCATGTGATCAAAGGATTTATTAAAAACAATATACCGGTAAGCATCATTGCAACCGACCGCAGTTATCCGGAGATGGGGGATACTTCCAGGGAGTTTGCGGCAGTTTGTCCTGATTATTACTTTTTAGAAGATTACACTGATCTCTGGAACGATCCCGACCAATGGAAACATTGGAAAAACCTTACTTACGAGATCATTAAATCCAGGGGGATCAACAATATACTGATCAGCAATTCCTCTTTTGCTTATTCAATTTTAAAGGAATTGAAAACAGATTTTCCTTTCCTGCAGGTGATTAATCCGGTATACAGTACCGTCGGGCATATGATCGATAATATCAAACAGGAAAAATATATCGATTTAACCATTGTTGAAAACCCGAAAGTGGAAGATTACCTGGTGACCATGTGTCAGCGGCCTGCAACAAAAGTATTGCGTATAGAAAATGGCGTGGATACTGCTATGTTTAAAAAAATACCAGGCAGGGCAGATCAGCTGAATAATTTTACGATCCCTGCGGGTAAAAAAATAGTGACTTTCCTCGGGCGTTTATCGGATGAGAAGGGCCCTGATATTTTTGTGGAAATAGCTGCACGCTTGAAGGAGCAATCGCATATTCATTTCCTGATCGCCGGCGGTGGCCCCATGGCTGCAACCATCATTGCACAGATAGATAAATATGGCCTCCAGGATAATGTGACCTATATAGGTTATGCCAATGCCTTCGAGGTGCTTTCAGTGACCGATCTGCTGGTAGTTCCCTCCCGTATGGATGGCCGGCCAAATGTAGTGCTGGAGAGTCTTTCTATGGGAGTGCCGGTTATTTGTTCAGATGCAGGTGGCCTTCCCTGGCTTGTATCCGAAAACCTGCATACAGGCTTTTGTTTAAACCTGAATTCGCTGGCTTCGTTTGAAAAAGCCATCCTGCAACTATGTAATGATGAGGAGCAATATAGAAAATTCTCTGTGGCCTCCAGGAAATTTGCTGAAGAAAAACTGGATGTAAGCCTGATGCAAAAAGCGTATCATAAAGTTCTTGAAAAAAGAGAGCGTATGGATAAGAAAGGTACCCTTGTATAATAAAAAATAACCGGCGCTGAGCAGGAATGCCGAGGCAATATAGGAAGATGAAATATTGGATACTTACATCAGAATACCCGCCTTATTACGGGGGCGGAATCGGGACATACTCGTATCACCTGGCACAGTTATTACATAAACAGCAGGTAAACGTAAGTGTATTTGTACCCGATAGAAATATCAGCCATATTGTTGAAGAGGTATTAGATGGTATCAGGATTATCAGGTTTTCGCCTTATTATGCTGATAACTCGGGGTTTTTAGGGTATGAAGCGCTTGTCAGTTATTCCTTTACAGCAGTGATTGAAAAATACCTGGGAGCAGAAGAAACGCCGGACTGGATAGAAGCGCAGGAGTATGATGGTATTGCTTATTATTTATTGCAAAAAAAACACCTGGGATATCCTGTTCTTAAAAATATAAAGGTCATCATTACCTGTCATTGCCCTTCGTTCATTTTACTGTCTTATAACCATAAAAGTAATTATGCTTTACCCGCTTACTGGATCGGGGAAATGGAGAAGTTTTGTATTGAATCGGCTGATATCTGTTTTTCGCCAAGTCATTACCTGGTCACTGCTCTTCAGAAAGCGGGTATCATGCGTAAAGATATCAGGGTGCTGCCGAATCCCTGTCAGCTAACTCCTGCTTCCACCGGAGAAAATACTGCATTACCGGATGAACTTCTTTTTATAGGTAAGGTTTCTCCTGCAAAAGGAATTATAGAGCTGCTGGATGCCATGCGTATACTGGGCCGTACAGGAAGGGCTGTTAAATTGCATATCATTGGCGACGCTGATTTTTACCTGCACTCGCGGAAAAAAATCATGAGTCTCTATCTCAAGGAAAAATACCAGGATCTTTTTGAAGCGGGTCTTGTGGTACTCCATGGTACAATGCCTGCCGCCATGGTACACCAATATATCAGAAGGGCCTCCTTACTCATACTACCCAGTAAAATGGAGAACCTGCCCTATGTTGTACTGGAATCTATGAATGCCGGTACACCTGTATTGGCTTCAACAAAAGGCGGGCAGGCAGAAATAATAACGCATAAAAAAAACGGGTTCCTGTATAACCCCGATGAAGAGAATAGCCTGGTACGTGAAATAGAGACCATCCTGGCACTGGATGAAGAGGTCTTATCGGTAATTAAAAAAAATGCGGTACAGCGTGTAAAAGAAGCGTACAGCCCGGAACAACATTATCAAGCCAAGATGGAACAGCTGGGTAGTTTTGTACAGGGTGAAAGCCCGCGGTTCCCTTTTGCCCCGGTTATCGAAAATAAGATCAGGCCGTTACCGGAAAAGGATATAACGGAGCCGCTACTGTCTGTCATCATCCCGTTCTACAACCTGGGTAGCTATCTCCAGGAAACAATCGACTCCATCCGTAAGGCTGATTATAAAAATACAGAGATCATTATTGTTGACGATGGTTCAACCGATACTGCCAGTATCCGGGTACTGGAGGAGCTGGAAAGCAGGCCGGGTCTGAATATCATCCGGAAAGCAAATGAAGGGCTGGCTATTGCAAGAAACACGGGAGCGGCTCATGCAAAAGGCCGGTTTATCAGCTTTCTCGATGCAGATGATAAAGTGCATGCAACGTATTATACCAAAGCTATACAGGTTTTAAGGGAAAAGGAAAATGTACATTTTGTTGGTAGCTGGGTACAGTATTTTGAGGGTTCAGAAAAAAGCTGGGCCTCCTTCACTCCTGTATTTCCCTATATCCTGTTTCATAATATGATTAACTCGAGTAGCCTGGTGTATAAAAAAGCCTCTTTCTGCGAATATGGCTTAAATGATCCGGGGTTTATTTATGGAATGGAAGATTATGACAGTGTGATCAACATGATGTCAAATGGGTGTAATGGTGTTGTGCTTCCGGAGCGGCTGTTTTTATACAGGGTGCGTAAAGATTCTATGTCAAGAGGGTTTAATGATACAAACCAGCAATACCTGTATGAGCTGATCGCAGAGAAATATGCGGCAACCATATCCCTGTTCGGAAGCCAGCTATACGGGCTTCTGAATGCGAATGGACCGGGTTATAAAATAGAAAATCCTACGATGTCGTCGGTAAACTATTCGGCCAACAGGTATATGAATGCGATCAGCAGGAAACTGGCAGAAAAAGTAAAACGAAGTCCCAAAATAAGATCAGTGCTATTAAAATTAATGAGTAAAAGAAGATAAAATGTTACAGATAATTAAAGGTTGGTTCGGGGGCGAGAATAAATTTGAGCGCATCTGGCTCCTGGCAAAAATTGAGTTTAAGTTACGTTACTATGAGAACAAGCTGGGGCTTTTATGGGCGCTGCTGAAACCCATCATGGATATCTGTATTTATTATGTGGTGTTTAAGGTGATCATGAAGACCGATGTACCGGCTTTTGCTTCCTTTCTTTTTATCGGTCTTATATTATGGAACTTTTTTGTAGAGTCTACCACCGGCACTATCCAGATACTTCAGACCAAAAAGTACCTGTATGAGTACAGTAATATGAATAAAATTGAATTATACATATCACAGCTATTCAGTAACTCGATTGGATTTTTCTTCAACTTTCTCATGTTCCTCATCTTTTACAACTTCCTGGAAAAAGAGAGTATGGGCATGTCCTTACAGGCATTCTGGATCATTCCTATATTTATCAACTTATTTATTCTTTCTCTGGGAATAGCTTTAATACTTTCCAGCATTTATATCATTGCAAAAGATATTACACAGATATGGCAGGTATTTGTTTCGCTGCTTTTTTTCCTGTCGCCCATACTTTACAACCTGAGGGTGTTTAAAGATGCCTTACCCACTTTTCATTACCTGAACCCGATTGCCGGTATCATTATTAACGGGCGCAGGGTAATGATGGAAAAAATGCCGCCTGATTATGGGTTATTGGCCTGGGATATGGTGTATGCTTTGTTTTTCTTTTCCATTGGCTTGCTGGTATTGAATAAACTGGGTGCAAAAGCAGCTGAAAAACTTTAAATTTTATGAGTAACAATATCATACTTAGCGCAAAAAATATCAGTAAAACTTTTGTCATCAGCGAGGATAGTCACAATACGGTTAAACACCGGCTTTTCAACCTGTTTAATCCCCCGCGCAGGAAGAGGGTGGAAGCTATTAAGCCTATGTCACTGGAGATACAAAAAGGTGAATCTATCGGGTTGATAGGCAGGAATGGCTCTGGTAAATCGACCCTGGTAAAAGTGCTGGCCGGTGTATACCCGGTTGATACAGGCCAGTTAAAAATAAACGGCTCTACCATGCTGATGAACCTGGGGGTAGGGATGAGCCATGAATTAACAGCCCGGGAGAATGTATATATATCGGGTTCGGTACTGGGATTGAAGATCAAACAGATCGATGCCATTTTTGATGAGATCATTGATTTCGCAGAGCTGAGAGAGTTTGTAGATACCAAGATCAAGTTCTTTTCATCGGGTATGGTAGCCCGCTTAGGATTTTCCATCGCAGTAAAAGCCGGTGCGGATATCATGTTTCTTGACGAAATATTTGCTGTGGGTGATATGAAGTTCCAGGAAAAAGCAGTAAAGGTTTTTGAAACCTCATGGATCGCGGGTAAAACCGTGATACTGGTGAGCCATACCATGGAAACAGTACGGAAATACTGTAACCGTACCATGTATATGCGGCATGGCGAACTGGTTTATTTTGGCGATACAGCAAAGGCCATTGAATTATACGAAGCCGATAACCACTAGGTAACACAGGCTCAGCCTGCCGCCAGGCTTTGTTTTCTCCGGCTTCCGGCCAGGAGAAAAGGAATAAAGAATCCAAAGAGGATAGCGCCGAGGCTGCGGTCAAAATATACTTCGGTTATCATGGCAAAGGCAAAAGTAATACTGATAAGAATGGCCAGGTAATCCTGTTGTTTAATAAAAAAACAAAGGGGAAGTATAAACCAGCCGGTAAGAAAAAGAAGTAGACCGGTAATGCCGGTACTGTACAGGATATCTAAATAGTTGTTATGAACATTTTTGCCGGTGTCAATAGCAAACCAGAATTTTTTTTCCCGGTACAGTGCATTGAGCTGGCTGGTTTTGTCGCCAAGGCCTACGCCGGTAACAGGGTGCTGGGTAAAAAGCTCCCAGCCGCATTTCCAGGCGGCTATCCTGAAATTAGCGCCATTCCATTGCTCCTGGGTCAGTACACCACCATAATGACTTTCCGGGGCAGTGTTATCGTACCGGTAACCGGTAAACCCCAGTTCTTTAAAACGATTGAAGGTTTTGGGAAATAACAGGAAAACAAGCAAAACGGTAACGATCAGGCCGGTTAACAAACCTATTCCCTGCCGCCATTTTTTATGTTTATATATATAGAAAATGATTAATAAAATAGCGGTCCCATATAATTGAAGCATCATGATGCGGCTTGCCAGGAGGTAACTGATGATGAATAAAAAAGCGATAGCGATTATTAACAAAAGCTTATAACTATGGCTTTTATAACGGATGAACAAAAAATAGGTAAAAATATAAATAGACAGGTTAACCAGCAGTGAAGTATAGATAGATTGTTGTTTTATAAAGAAAGACAATGCATCGTTATATAACCAGGCGTTGTCCTGCTTATTGATAGCCTGAAATATGGCATAATTTAAGCTTATAAAACAGGAGATAGTGGTAATAACCGCCATTTGAAGTAACAGGCCGTCTCTCTTTTCACGGGAAAATGACAGGAAGAAAAAAATAAGCGGAAATACAAATAAGGGCATCCTGATCCTTAACGAGCGGAAACCATCTGTTTGATCGGAGAGCAGGAAGCTGAACAGCAGGTAAAGAAGAAATAAAAAAATAAACAGGAATGCATAGGCATGTGTAGAAAAACTGAATTTTCGTGGCCGTTGTTTTATAGCGATATAAACGGAAGCCACGGCAAAAGCGCCCATGAAAAAATAGCGGAGGGCCTGTCCCGATGGAAAAAACAATGAAGCAAAAAATAAGAGCAGCAGTACGGACCACAGTGATTCCCTGGTAAGCTTAAATGTTGTTGTCGGATACATGTACCGAAGGTAAGAAGAAAGAGAAACGTTGTTTAGCTGGATGTGTAAATTATTACCAATAAATTTAGATTCAACCCAAATGAAAACAATATCAGTAGTTATTATAACTTATAATGAAGCAAAGAATATTGCCCGCTGTATCAATTCGGTAAAATCAATAGCCGATGAGATCGTAGTGGTTGATTCCTTCTCATCAGACGATACCCTGAGCATTGCCGAAATGCTGGGTGCAAAAACCTACAAGCATCCTTTCTCCGGTTATGTTGCCCAAAAAAATAAAGCATTGGAGCTGGCTACACATAATTATGTGTTATGCCTGGATGCCGATGAACAATTGAGTGACCAGTTAATCGAATCAATCAAAAGGGTAAAAAATGACCTGCATTTTGTGGCTTATTCCCTTAGCCGATGTGCCTATTACCGGGGCAGTTTTATTAAATACGGTACATGGTATCCTGAAAGAAAAATAAGACTGTTTGATAAACGTTATTTGAAATGGACCGGCGATTATATACATGAACAGGTAATTGCCAGACAAGGTATGGCTGTCTACCCGCTTGCCGGCGATATTTTGCACTTTGTCTGCGATTCAAAAAAGGAACATACTGAACGAAGCAATAACTTCAGCAGTATTGCTGCTATGTCTATGTTTAAAAAAGGCAAACGCGCCAGCTGGATAAAAATGTTAGCCAGTCCTACCTGGTTCTTCCTGGTCGATTATTTTTTTCGCCGTGGTTTTATGAATGGCTGGAGAGGCCTGGCCATTGCTACCGAACAAAGCCGCTATCATTATCTCAAGTATAAAAAACTAAGGGCTTTATATAATAGTAAGAATATAGAAAAGTATAAAACTGTTGAAAAGATTTTAAACATCAAGCCTTCTACGGCCAATAAAAATCTTATTCACGCGGTTAATAATAAAGTTCAGTCCAGCGACAGGTCGCAGATAGCAAATGTTTAATCAGTCGTTTTATGATGACCATAACTCCAGCCAGTCTATCATACGGCTGGTAAAGCCATATTCATTATCAAACCAGGCAATGATCTTCACCTGTTTTCCGGCTACGGAGGTAAGTGAGCCATCAATAAGGCAGGAATGCGTATTGCCTTTTACATCCAGCGATACCAGTTCTTCTTCCGTATAATCCAGTACACCGCGGTATTCATTGGCTGCCGCGTGTTTGAATAAATTATTTATTTCTGCCGGTGTAACCATCCGTTGCATCTCCACGGTAAAATCGGCCATAGCACCATTGGCTACCGGCACACGTATACTTAGTGTAGCCACCTTATCTTTTAAACCAGGCATTAACCGTTCCAGCGATTGATAAAGGTCTACTTCTACAGGGATAATGGACTCTGCTGCGGCCCGCCCCCTGCGTGGTTGTTTATGCCAGGTATCTACCAGCTCCTGCCTTGTTGTATAAGAATGTAATACATTGATCTGGGCCGATGCAATGCCGATGGATTGTAGAAGGTATAAAATATGGGTAGAACAATTGGTCATACAGCCACCCGGAGATACAATGTCCAGCTTGCTGCTATCTTTTACATGGTTATGCCCGTAAATCAGCAGCGGAATATCACCGGCACCGGTAGTAGACAATAAAACCTTTTTGGCTCCCGACTGAATATGCTGGCCTGCCAGGGGGGCTGTACTGAACATACCGCTGCATTCCAGCACTGTATGAACCTGTAATGCCTCCCAGGGCAGTTGCAAAGGATCTGCCTTTTGTACATACAATATGGAGCGGTCACCCACAACAATATGGTTGTCCGCGATCGTAACTTTTTCCGCGAATGTTCCGTAAACCGAATCATACTGTAACAGGTATGCCAGGCTTTCAATGGGCATAATATCGTTAACTGCTATAATCTGTATGTGTTGGTGGTGTAATAAGCGCCTGAATAAAAGCCGGCCGATCCGCCCCATTCCGTTGATGGCTATACGCATGAGATAGTGTATTTAGAAAATATATTATTAATATCCGTTAAGACGCAAGCATTGCGTCTCCTTATTTGTTCATAATTGTTCTTAAAACAATCATTCATCCAGTTTGTTCTTCAACTCTACCGGGTTATGTGTTTTACGCATCCGCATATTTAATATTTCTACCAGCAGCGAAAATGCGATCATAGAGTAGATATAACTTTTAGGTATTTCCTGGTGAAAGGCCTCAGCTACCAGCATTACGCCGATAACAATCAGAAAAGCCAGTGCCAGCATCTGCAGTGTAGGGTTTTTATTAATGAACCGGCTCACTGCACCCGCAAATGCCATCATGATGGCAATGGATATCACCACAGCTACGATCATAATAAACACTTCATCCACCAGTCCGATGGCCGTTAAAATGGAGTCAAATGAAAAAACGGCATCAATCAAAACAATCTGTACGATCACCGAACTTAAAGTGGCGTAGATCTTTTTTGCCGTGGTATCCTGTGGTGTTGGCTTTTCCAGCTTATGATGTATCTCCAGGGTACTCTTTACCACGAGGAACAAACCTCCTGCCAGTAATATCAGGTCCTTCCAGCTTAACTGCAGGTCGGCCCCGGTTAATTTATCCGTTATAAAAGGTATGGTAAGGATGGGATCTTTTAGCTTCATGATCCAGGTAATGGTCAGTAATAAACCGATACGGAATATCATGGCCAGTGCTAATCCTATATTACGGGCTTTGCGTTGTTGCGATGGGTCCAGCTTATCCGAAATAATTGAAATAAAAATAATATTATCAATTCCCAGCACGATCTCTAAAAAAGTGAGGGTTAATAAACTTAGCCAGATGGACGGATCGGAAAAATCGGGAATATGCATAGCCAAAAATATTAAAGTACAAAGAAAAAGCTTTTTGTAATATTGCCTGTGCCAAATACACTAATAAAAAATATTAAAACCCTGGCTGGTGTACAACACCGGCAACAGGCCTTACGTGGAGCTGAGTTGGCAATATTGCCCCAGTTGCAAAATGCGTACCTCATTATAGAGGATGATATAATTGCGGAAATAGGCTCCATGGATAATTTGTCCCTTGCTGCCAAAAATATTGACGAACAGGTGGATGCCACGGGCTGCCTGGTATTACCGGCCTGGTGCGATTCGCATACGCATCTTGTTTTTGCTGCCAGCCGTGAAGAGGAGTTTGTGGATAAAATAAAAGGACTTTCTTATGCTGAAATTGCGGCGAGGGGTGGGGGTATACTCAACTCGGCCCGTAAACTGCACCTGGCAACCGAAGACCAGCTTTTTAACCAGGCCTGGCAACGTTTACAGGAGGTAGCAGCCCTGGGCACAGGAGCCATTGAAATAAAAAGCGGCTATGGCCTGTCGGTGGAAGATGAAATAAAAATGTTGCGGGTGATTAAACGCTTGCAGCAAAAATCATCACTGGCTATTAAAGCCACTTTCCTGGGCGCACATACTTATCCTGAGCAATATAAAGAGGATCACGAAGCCTATATACAACTTATCATTAACGATATGCTGCCGGTAATTGCTGGCGAAAAGCTGGCCGATTATATTGATGTGTTCTGCGAAACAGGCTTCTTTTCGGCAGCCGAAACCGAGCGTATCTGCCTGGCAGGTATGCAATACGGCTTAAAACCCAAGCTGCATGCCAACCAATTGAACCTCTCGGGTGGGGTAGAAGTTGGGGTAAAACTGAAGGCCGTATCGGTCGATCACCTGGAAACGATGGATGATGCGGCTATTGATACTTTGGCTGGTTCTGACACTATGGGTACTTTGCTGCCTACAGCGGCTTTCTTTTTACGTATGCCTTATCAGCCTGCAAGACAGTTAATTGACAAGGGCTGTGCCATTGCCCTGGCTACGGATTTTAACCCCGGTTCTTCGCCCTCCGGCAATATGAACCTGGTAGTGGCGCTCAGTTGTATTCAAATGAAAATGCTGCCCGAAGAAGCCATAAATGCCGCTACTATCAACGGGGCCTTTGCCATGGAGGTACAACATACGCATGGCAGTATAGCAATAGGTAAAAAAGCCAATATTATACTTACCAAACCAATACCTGGCCTGGCTTACCTTCCCTATGCTTTTGGCGCCAACAATATTCAGCAGGTGTTTATTAATGGGCAGCCTGTCCGGCCTTTATAAAATCTGGGGCTATTGGCTGTAGTAACACTGCTCAGCTTCAGTTCCCGCCTTCTGCAGTAGTGCAAGCCACACCCCCCTGACCCCTGAAGGGGAACCACCGCGCATTTGCAGCTACTGCTGCCAGTCGGGCAGCCTTTCAGCTTTGGCCTTAAGCATTCAGCTTTTTGCTTTTAGCTTTCAGCCTTCAGCTTTCAGCCTTTCTTTGCAACTTTATGCCTATCTTGGCTCGTCATAAGAATAACAATTTTAAGCAACATACAATGAGAACAAGTATAGCGTTTTTGGTCACTTTTTTAACGGTTTTTACTGCTTTGCAGGTAAAGGCGCAAAAACGGTTGACCGAGGCCACTATTACCTACAGTATTGTTATCAATACCAATAATCCCTCGCCCAAGGCTTCGGATATGCTGGATGGCGCTACCAGTATTATTTATTTAAAAGGTAATTCCAGCCGTTCAGATATGGTAAGCTCGCTGGGTACACAGTCCATTATTAACGACGGTAAAACCGGTGATGTGACCATTTTAAAAGATTATGGCCAGCAGAAATACATGATCAGCCTGACAGCCGATAACTGGAAACAGTATAACCAGAAATATGAAGGGGTGACTTTTACCTACGAAAATGAATATAAGACCATTGCCGGTTATAAAAGCCAGAAAGCTATTGGTAAGCTGGTGGATGGAAGTACATTTACCGTGTACTTTACAAAGGAATTGTTGCCTGTAAACAAGGATTTTCAATACCTGAACAAAAACCTGCCCGGCCTGGCCATGGAATATGAGGCTACCCAGGGTGGAACCAAGGTTACCTATACGGTGTCAAATATTAATCTGAACCTGGTACCCGCCGCAAAATTTGATATTCCTAAAACAGGCTACCGGGTAATGACCTATGAGGAAAGTACCCGTGGAGGCCAGTAATGATGATTTTAGTTTTTTATTAGTGATAAAAACACCCGCAAAATAATGGCGGGTGTTTTATTTTGTACCCGTTCAAATATATTTGCACCGGCATTTTGCATAATTGACTGGCTATCATTGATAAATGCGTAACAACGGATAAATCATTGTTAACCAGGGTAAATAAGCGTTTTTTAATTAAGGAACACCGGCAGCATGAAAACAACTACCCCTTTACCGGACCACAATACAAGCCCGAAAGTGTATTATTCAATAAGATTTTTCTACTTTCGCACAAATGTGTACCTTTTACACAAAACTATTTCTAAGAACTTAATAATCAGCGATTGCGATGAAGCTTAGTTTTTATATAAAATATTCCACAGCATTTGGGGAGACGCTTTTTATATCGGGTAATGTGCCCGAGTTGGGCGGGCTGGATATTAACCACCTGGTAGCCATGGAATATGTGAATGAATTTTTCTGGAAAGCAGAGGTAGAAATAGACCGTACCGATTTTAATAAAAACCCGGTAAAATATAAATACTACCTGCGGTCGCAAAACGGCGAACTGATCGCGGATGCGGCGCTGGACAGGGCTGTGGATATAGCGGCAAAGGGGTATGAAAGTTTTACTTTTTCCGATGTATGGAACCATGCCGGCGATTATGAGAATGTATTTTTCACAGCGCCATTTGCCAATGTATTGTTGCCGCAGGCAACCAAAACAAAAGCAGGTAAAACAACAGGTACCACCCATATTTTTAAGGTGAAAGCGCCTTTACTGAATAAACATGAGGTGATATGTTTAACCGGTGCAGGCGAAGTACTGAAGAACTGGGATACCGAAGCGCCCGTATTGCTGAGTCATGATGGTGTTTGGTGGACAACCCGGCTGAACCTTTCGGAAGAACGTTTTCCGCTTACTTATAAATATGGTATTTATAATACCAAAGAAAAAACATTTGTGGCCTATGAAACGGGCGATAACCGTATTATTCACGGCAATACCGGGGCCGGCCATTTATCTATTTTGCATGATGGCTTTGTACAAATAAAAAATAATAACTGGAAGGGCGCCGGTGTGGCCATTCCCGTATTCAGCCTGCGGTCTAAAAACAGTTTTGGGGTAGGCGAGTTTGCCGATATTAAGTTACTGGTGGACTGGGCAGCCAAAACAGGTTTAAAGCTGATACAACTGTTACCGGTAAATGATACTACTGCCACGCATACCTGGATGGATTCATATCCCTATGCAGCTATCTCAGCTTTTGCTTTACACCCGCAATATATTAACCTGGCCAGAGTAGCCGGGAAAAAACACCAGAAATTAATAGGTTCGGTTAAAAAGAAACAGAAGCAGTTAAATGAACTGGCCACGGTTGATTACGAGGAAGTGATGAAGTTTAAACTGGCTTTACTGAAAGAGCTGTTTGAGGAAGATGGCAAAGAGTGCCTGGCTTCTGACGATTATAAAACCTTTTATGAACAGAACCAGCATTGGTTAAAACCCTATGCTGCTTTTAGTTATTTACGCGATAAAAACGGCACGGCCGATTTTAATGAATGGAAGACCTACAGCAGTTATAATCCTGCACAGGTAAACCGTTTATTTACCTCATCGGCCGGCAGCAGGCAGGTGCAGTTTTTTTGTTATGTGCAATACCATTTGCACCTGCAGTTAAAAGAAGCCACTGATTATGCCCATAAAAAAGGTATTGTGGTTAAGGGTGATATTCCTATTGGCGTGTACCGTTTTGGCTGTGATGCCTGGGTAGCACCGGGTTTGTATAATATGGACCAGCAGGCCGGTGCTCCGCCTGATGATTTTGCGGCCGTGGGTCAGAACTGGGGTTTTCCTACTTATAACTGGAAAGCCATGCAGGCCGATAATTTTGCCTGGTGGCGCCAGCGTTTCCGGCAGATGAGTAATTATTTTGACCTCTTCCGTATAGATCATATCCTGGGTTTTTTCCGCATATGGAGCATTCCTATCAATGCCGTACAGGGTATTATGGGACGTTTTGTTCCCTGCATAGCCGTACACTATGTGGAGTTTGGCGAAAATGGTATCTGGTTTGATCAGGACCGTTATTGCAAGCCCTTTATAAATGACCATATACTGTATGATACTTTTAACGGCCATGCTGATACGGTAAAAGCTAATTTTTTACAGGGTAACGACCGTGGCGGGTACGATCTGCTGCCGGCATATGATACCCAGCAGAAGGTGGAACAGCATTTTGCTACATTGGAACAGACGCCGGATAATGAAAGAATAAAGCTGGGCCTGTTTGATCTTATTGCCAATGTAATATTGTTTGAACAGGAGGGTAGCCAGGGCCAGGAGTTTCATTTCCGTATTGCCATGGAAAAAACCTCCTCCTTTAAAAACCTGATCCCGCATGTGCAGGATAAGTTAAGAGAGTTATACATTAATTATTTTTATCGCCGCCAGGATGGTTTCTGGAGAAAAGAGGCGATGCAGAAGCTGCCGCCTTTAAAAGAAGTGACGAATATGCTCATCTGCGGCGAAGACCTGGGTATGGTGCCTGATAGCGTACCGCAGGTAATGCAGCAACTGGGTATATTAAGCCTGGAGATACAGCGTATGCCTAAGGATGCGGCCAAACATTTTTTCCTGCCATCCGAAGCACCGTATTTATCGGTCATTACACCCTCTACGCATGATATGAGTACGGTACGTGGCTGGTGGGAAGAGGATCAGCAAAGAACACAGGCTTTTTTTAACCAGATGCTGGAGCAACATGGTCATGCGCCTTATTTCTGTGAGCCCTGGATCAACCGTGCTATTATACTGCAGCATTTATATTCCCCCGCTATGTGGAGCATATTCCAGTTACAGGATATTTTGGGCATGAGTGAAACATTGCGCCGTGATAACCCGGCCGATGAAAGGATCAATATACCCGCTAATGCCAAACATTACTGGCGTTACCGGATGCACCTTAACCTGGAAGATCTTATTAAGGAAGATGATTTTAACGGAGAACTGAAAGGTTATGTAGTGAATAGCGGCAGGTAATATTGCAATCAATATACTGAAAGGCCCGGGTTAACAAGCCCGGGCCTTTTTATTGAAACGATCCATGCAGCAAACCATTCATCACTAAAACCGGTCACTGGAAAAAGTGTTTTTATTAAAATGAGACCAGCACATTAACTTACTGCTGGTTACCGCCTGCGGTGATAACGTTTCCAGTCGTGGTACTGCTGGTGATGGTGATAATTACGGGTTACATAACGACTGTCAATGTAATAACGGTTACCGGGGCCGGGGCGGTAGATATAACCCTGCGGGCTGCGGTAATAGGATCGGCCACGGGGCTGCCTTACCAACACATAACCCGGACCAGGCGTGTTAATAATGAGCGATACCGAAGGCCGGGGTGGCGGAGGCGGTGCGTACACCGTACGGCTGCTGCGGCAGGCCGAAAAAAACACCACGAGCATTATTAAGGCGGCGGACGTAAAAAGGGCGTATTTTTTCATAATGTTTCTTTTTTTATTTGACGATAAAAGAAACAAATCGTTTACCATAAAACTGTTGTATGAAACACTTTATCATCCTGTTAACGTTAGTTTTGGTTTTTATTAATACAAAGGCGCAATCCGGTGAAGATTCTGTTAAAGCCACTATCAATGCCTTGTTTACGGCCATGAAAAATGCGGATAGCGCAACCGTAAAAACCTTATTCAACAGTAATGCTATGTTGCAAACCATCAGCGAACATCCACAGAAAGGAACCACTGTGCAAACGGAAACGGTGGACGCTTTTGCCGGCATTGTGGGCAAGATGCCAAAGGGTAGCTGCGACGAACAGATCGTATTTGAGGGGGTTAAAATAGATGGTGCTTTGGCACAGGTATGGACACCCTATAAGTTTTATTATAACCAGCAGTTCAGCCACTGCGGAGTGAATGCTTTCCAGTTAGTACGGTTGAAGGATGGCTGGAAGATCCAGTATATTATTGATACCAGGCGAAAGGATAATTGTAAGTAGATACTGACATGATGTTCGCAGGAGTACAGTGTACTTCATGCCTACGCAGGAGGCATCTCCTGGAAATCAAATAGCTATTGGCGTTAATTGGCCTCTTCATTGTTGAGGCGACGGCATTACTTATTTAATAGTTCAGCTACCTGTATAGCTAAGTATTATCAGCGTGTGGGCGTACACTAACGCCGATGTGCGACCCCGCTGGGGTCAGAGATTTATGTGTGTTGGTATGTTATAAATATATGATGCCGCTGGCATCAAAATATCTCTTGCGTTATGTTCCGTGTTGTTAACAGGCGGGAATTTGAATGCTTGAGATAACAAATCATTGTTTCGAAAAGATACAGAGACGCTGATGTGCGACCCCGCTGGGGTCGGAGATTTGTGTGTGTTGGTATGTTATAAATATATGATGCCGCTGGCATCAAAACATCTCTTGCGTTATGTTCCGTGTTGTTAACAGGCGGGTATTTGAATACCTGAGATAAGAATCATTGTTTCGAAGTGATACATGGACGCCGATGTGCGACCCCGCTGGGGTCGGATGCTTATTTCTGGGACGTATTATAAACGTATGATGCCGCTGGCATCAGAAAAAGTATTGTTGAATCGTTTATTCCCGCAGAGTCCGTTAATCGGTTAACTATCTTTATTCCGGAGAGGTAACATTTTATAGCATATTGGGCTGTAACGAATGTGTACGTTCTCGATGACGTTGGAAGTTTATTTGTATAGGACATGTTATAAACATATGGTGTCGCTGGCATCAGAAAAAGTATTGTTGAATCGTTTATTCCCACAGAGTCCGTTAATCGATTAACTATCTTTATTCCGGAGGGGTAACATTTTATAGCATATTGGGCTGTAACGAATGTGTACGCTCCCGATGACGTTGGAAGTTTATTTGTATAGGGCATGTTATAAAGATATTATGCCGCTGGCATCAGAAAGATTATTGTGGAATAGTTGGTTTCCGGAAAATGCCCGTTAATAGGGGCTTTATCTTTATCCCGGAGGGATAACATATTTATAGCTTATGGGCCAGCGAGAATGCGTACGACCCCGGAGGGGTCGCATGTTTATTTATATCGCCGGGATATATATTCGTATATAGTGCACCATACATGCCTGTTGGTGTAACATAGTAACCCATAGTGGTTCTATTGCTGAAGGACTGCCGGATACGGAGGGCGGCGACCAGCGGGAGCCGGTGCGCAGCAAAGCGGAGCACGGTACCCCGGAGCAGCCGGAACTGCAGCTGATAAATGGTATGCAGCTGATAGCCCCGGAAAATATCAACTGATTATTTAAGCCTGTATTTTTTGTTTACTTTACGGCTGTTGAAGTAACGGTCAAGATCCTCACGTGACATTTCCCTTACCATTTCAATAGGCACATCGCTTAACTGCGCCTGGGTTTGTTTGTACTCGCTTTTGAGGGTTGCAATTTTTTTAGCAATATCAGGATCCTTATCACCAATGATCATGTTATCGTTTAACATGTATACCAGGCGCTTGGTAGCCGAACGGATCAGCGTTGCCTGGTTTTGTTCCACTGTTTTATTGGGTGAAGTAGCTTCTTTGATAGGGGTTAAGGCCACGCCTACACTGGGTAATACTTTACCCGTATTCTGCATGCCTTTATCGGTTGATGTATTAAGGATAGTGCCGGTTAAAGCGGCTGTACCTGCAGTAACATCAAAGCCGGTGCGGGTGCCCTTGGTCTTACGTACCTGTTTATCCAGTTTAAAGAAAAGGTATTGCAGTTTGGTGATATAATCGTTGATGGTACTGTCGATGGCTTTATGCTCCTGAACGGCACGGGGATAGTTGAGGGCATCACGAACGGTTACCTTGATGCTGGCCGTATCCCGTACATGCTGGCGGGTAGAGCCGATAAAGGTTAATACCACATCTTTTTTCTTGCCTTCATCGCCTTCGCCCACAAAATCATATGGAATGTCCCACTCAAAAACATCATCGCAGCGTTTTACCAGTTTAAAATTGCCAATGGGCACACTGCTGGAGAATAATATGTTCTCGATAGGGAAGTTACCGGCTTCGCACAGTACCTGGAAGGAAACTTTCTGGCCTTCGTCAATTAACAGGGAGCTGCCGACAGTGAGTTTTATTTTAGGCTGTACTATTTCGGTGTTAAAGAAAATAAGGGTGAAGCTGGTATCGACCCTTTCGCTGGGGTTGGAAAGGTTTTGAACGCCAAGGTTTACAATGTATTCCACATCGTATTTCAGCTTACCGGATAAAAAATAAGTTTTTTCGGCCTTGAAGGACAGGAGACCATTGTCTTTATTGATACGCAGGCCTACCGGGGAATTTTTTAAGTACCAGTAATATTTTTTCTCATCCTTATTAATATTCAGCTGGTAGTTTAAGGATGAGTCCACGTGCAGGGTAATGAACGGGTTAAGGTTCTGGATACGTAAAGGAGTGTCCAGGATTACGGGGGTGGGAATATGCACCGTAGTGTCAATTTTTACCGGAATTGTGTCAGTTGTCTGTGAAAAAGCAGGTAAACAGTACCATAGCATTAAAATAACAACAAGGCCTTTTTTTAGCATATTTTTCATCCTTTACAAGATGCAATATTACTTCATTTGGTTGTAAATAACGGCTTTACATGAAAGTTAAAGCGATATATGTGTGTAAATAGGATAAAAAAAGTCCCCATCGTAGAAACGGCGGGGACAAACCAAAACCAACTGCTTATGAGAAATATTTAATCCTTAATTACTGTATCTCTATTTGTTTAGACGCCGGCTTTTCAATTTGCTTTTTGGGTAAAGCAAGGATTAGCACTCCGTTAACATATTTGGCATCTATACCTTCCACATCAATTTTTTCATTCACAGTAAAGCTGCGTTTAAAGCTTTTAAAGTTGTATTCCTTCCTGATGTTTTTACCTGTTTTTTCCTCTGTATTGCTTTGTTTTTCCGCAGCAATGGTCAGTAACTGCTGATCCAGGGTAATGGAAAAATCAGCTTTTTCAAACCCGGGGGCCACTACTTCTAACTGGTACTGGTTTTCGGTCTCGGTTATATTCACAGGAACAAAACTGCTTTTCCCGTTGGCGCTATCGTGCCTGCTGATGCCGGGAAATTCATTAAAGAAGTTGTCAAGCAGGTTAGTGAACTGATTGTCAAAAGGCTGGGGTTTAAATTTTACCTGATTCATGATTATTTGTATTTAATTGTTTAAAAATTTTGTACAAACTCATGTGGTCAAATTGCGGACCAATGCCAGAAAAATCATTTTTGGGTGTCTTTAAGACGGAGTTTTGATTTTTATTGAGACAAAATGTCTTTATTGTAGGTTTTTAGCAGACATAAAGTCATGTACTGGGTTGTTTTTCCCGCAGATCAACGCTGATTGGTAACGCAGATTTTCGGGGATATGGAAAGGTGTTGTAGTAAACTGGTACTTTTTCAGCGTAGATCAGCGGTGTTTTACATCTGTTTAGATCAGCGGGCTATTTTCGCTGCCGGTATTCCTGCAGATCATCGCTGATTGGTAACGCAGATTTTCGGGGATATGGAAAGGTGTTATAGTAAACTGGTACTTTTTCAGCGTAGATCAGCGGTGTTTTACATCTGTTTAGATCAGCGGGCTATTTTCGCTGCCGGTATTCCTGCAGATCATCGCTGATTGGTAACGCAGATTTTCGGGGATAGGTAAGGGGGTTACTGTAAGCTATTATTATCAGCGTATATCAGCGGTGTTTTATATCTGTGCAGATCTGCGGGCTATTGAATCTCTCTTAATGCTGATAACAGGTTTTTTCCTTGGCTGATAGCCAGTGCCAGGGGCCGCATATTGCTGATCATTGTTTCATATTGTGCAGGTGTAATGTTATCAATAGCTTCCTGCAGTTCGGCAAGACTATTAACGGTAATACCGATCTGGTATTGGGTTACTAACTGACCGGATGCGGATATGCCCGCGGCAATAACCGGTAGCCCCGCCAGTATGTAAAGCGAGAGTTTATGGTGCGTCATGTATGGCATATAGGAGGCAAAAGAACCTTCCATTTGTTCAGGGTTGGGGCCATCCCAGATCAGGCCGAAAGAACCTTTTATTACCGAAGGCATTTGATAGGAAGGATAACTGCCTTCATAGCGAATATTCCGGTCTGGAACAACAGGTGTTTCGCCGGGGCCATAAATATGAAAATGTAAAGCAGGTTGTGTTGCTGTGATGCTGGGTAGCCGGTGTACAAAACTGCTTTTGTTAAGGTTGCCGGCAAAAGCAATAGCATAGGTTTTTGAACGGCTTACCGTGGCCGGGGCGGTAAGAAAATCAAAGAACCGGAGTGTACCATAATTAACCTGGCCCACGTGGTTTGCAAGCCAGTCCGCCATGCCCTTATTATGGACAATAAAATGCCTGAATTTTTTTAACTCTTTAATTTCCTGTTTTAGCTGCAGGCTGTCATCATCTTTAATGCCATCAATATCCCCGATAATACAGATGAGTTTGATGTCTTTGCGTTTGCTTAGTTTGTAAATGAAGTGCTGAATGATCCTGGCATAAGCGGGATATAGAAACACTACCTCGGCATGAGAAGGTAACTTACGCAGGCTGCGATACAGGAATAAGAACCGTCTTAGTTTGGCTATAGGGCCGGTATCGTTATGATACGGGAATTCGATAGGAAGATAATTATTGCGCTGTAATATGATCTCAATATCACTATAACCTACACCGCCATGTTGGTACTGCTCAAAACTATATTGTTTAATGAAGTATTTTTTTTGCATGGCATTAATCAATTTGGTGATCGCGTTGCTGTATGGAGCGGTATTGTTCGGGTGATACTTCCATGTATTTTTTAAACAGGCGTGAAAAATAATAGGGATCCTGGTAGCCCAGTTCTGCCGCCACCTCTTTTACTTTTTTGGTGGAATTGAATAAGAGTAAACAGGCTTTCTGCAGCTTGAGGTGTATAAAATAATCCAGTGGCGACATGCCCGTAGCCTTCCGGAATAAGGTGGAGAAATGGGATGCAGAACGGTTGCTGTGTTTGGCCATGTCATCCACCGTTAATACATGATTAATATGCTCACGCATGAACAACACGGTATCGTTGATCAGGTCCTTTGATTCCCGTTTTTTCTCATTTACATGTTTACCCGGGTACAGGAAAGTGGCAATCAGATGGTAGAGGCACATATTGCTGTAAGTGATATTCTCTGTACTATAACCCATTTCCAGGCTCTGGTACATGGTTTCCCATATCTGTAAACCTTTTTCGTTAAAGGTTATTTGTTGCGGACCATCATACAAACCTATATGATAACTTTTATTGAACTGGTTAATATTATCGCCGCTGAAATGTACCCAGTAAATGGTCCAGGGATCCTGTTCGTCGGCACCATAGCTCATGGGCAGGGTAGTGGCGGGTACTAAAATAAATTCGTTCACCTTAACAGTGAACCGTTGGTTTTTAATGGTAAACCAGCCTTTGCCTTTCAGGCAATAGATGAGTATATTATCCTCACAGCCTTTTTTGCGCTCGCGGTAATGGCCAACGGCTTTGGGGAAGTAACCAATATGTTTAATGTACAATTGTTTTAACAGGGGATTGAGCCGGTTGGCTTTTTTCCATATTGCATTGGGAATACTGATAAATTTTTCTCCCTCAAAGCCATCTTTTTTCTTTAATGCCATGGTTATACCTACTGAATTAACCTGTTAAAAATTTTGGGTGATGAACCGAAATTTAAAGATACAAAATTGTAATAGGATAATCCATTTTTATGCTCAGGTGTTATTCCCGGCATATAACACTGTCATAAACCATGTATAACAAAAGCCGTAATGGTATGGCCCCGGGTATGGTATAAAGGTAATGTGAGAAGTAGTGCAGACCTGGTTGTTAAACAACCTGCCGGTAGGCATGGGTTTCACCGGTGCTCATTGAGGTAAACCTTAAAATAATTGCCGGGTGCAGTAGAATAATCCATCATATTCCGAGAATAAGCTATTGTTGCGCTCTGACCACTGGTTTACTTTTGGTTCAGGTATTACGATTGATACCCCAAACTTGCTGTATATGAAGAAACTTTTTTGTAAGGTGAAACGGCCCTCCTGCGCCGTTATGCTTTTATTTTTCTCTTTTCTTTTTGCCGGTAATACAGGATTACAGGCACAGGTTACCCAAAAAATAACGGTGAGCGGTACGGTGGTTGACACGGCCGGTAATCTTATTGACGGCGCCAGCGTAATGTCTGATAAAGATGTAAAAGTGGGCACCAATACCGATGTGAACGGCCGGTTCATATTGGAGGTAACGCCCGGCACCGTACTGGTGATAACCTATGTCGGTTTTCAACAACAAAGGATCACGGTTACCGGCAGTATTACTACATTCTCCATCCGCCTGGTACCTTCGCCCTCTTCTTCCGATGATGAAGTGGTTGTGGTGGCCTTTGGTAAAAAACAACGAAAGGAAGCGATCGTGGGTTCGGTAACCACGGTACAACCGGGTAATTTAAAAATTCCGTCCAGTAACCTTACTACTTCCTTAGCAGGACAGGTAGCGGGTATGATCGCTTACCAGCAAAGTGGACAGCCTGGTTTGGATAATGCTACTTTTTTTATACGTGGTGTAACAACTTTTGGTTACAAACGTGATCCGCTGATCTTAATTGATAACGTGGAATTAACGGCCAGTGACCTGGCCCGTTTACAGGTGGATGATATAGCCAGTTTCTCTATTTTAAAGGATGCAAACGCCACTGCATTGTACGGCGCCCGCGGTGCAAACGGGGTAATACTGGTTACGACCAAGGAAGGTAAAGCGGGTAAACCCAATATCAACCTGCGGGTGGAGCAATCCATGTCGCAGAATACACAAAGTTTAAAATTAGCTGATCCTATCACCTACATGAACTTATTTAACGAAGCAACGGTAACCCGCGATCCTTTACTGCCTTTGCCTTTTTCGCCCAATAAGATCATTAATACCCAGGCTACTATTGATGGTGCACCGGGCAGTAACCCCTATGTTTACCCGGCGGTGGATTGGCTGGATATGTTGTTTAAAAAACGTACGTCTACCCAACGTGCTAATTTAAGTGTAAGCGGCGGCGGCGGTGTGGCCCGTTATTATATCGCGGGATCGTATAATGTGGACAATGGAATTTTGAAGGAAGATAAGATGAACAATAACGACAATAATGTCAAGTTCAGGAACTACCAGCTGCGTTCCAATATCAATATCAACTTATCAAAAACCACTGAGTTGATCGTTCGCCTGTCCGGTAACTTCAGTGAATACAACGGGCCAATGACGGCGGATGGAGGTTTCTCTACCGACCTGTATAATATAGCCACGCATACCAGCCCGGTATTATTCCCGGCTTTCTTTCCCAGGGATTCTGCCAGGGCCAATTCCAAACATATTTTATTTGGTAATGTAGGTGGTGACGGAGCCAATTCTATCCGTTACAATAATCCTTACGCGGCTTTATTACGCGGACATAAAAACTCCTCACAATCACGTATGTCGGCACAGCTGGAATTAAACCAGCGACTGGATTTTATTACCCAGGGCCTGACCTTCCGGGGTATATTTAATACCAACCGTTATTCCTACTTCGAATCTTCCATGGCTTACTCGCCCTTTTATTATAATGTAGGCACTTACGATAAAATGAGCAACAGGTATACCCTTAACTGGTTAAACTCACAGCCTACAGGCTCCAATGTGGCACAGGAGTATTTAACATACAATCCGGGTTATACCGATCTTAATACCTTCTTATACTTCCAGGGTGCATTGGATTATAATAAACGTTTAGGAGATCATAATATCAGTTCTTCCCTGATCGGCGCGGCCCAGCAAACCAGTTTTGCCAATGCTTCCACTTTATTTAAAGCCCTGCCTTACCGTAACCTTACACTGGCAGGCCGTGCTACTTATTCTTATTTGAACAAATACTTTGTAGAAGCCAGCTTTGGTTATAATGGTTCTGAACGTTTTTCAAAAAATAACCGTTTTGGTTTCTTCCCCACCATTGGTGCGGGTTGGGTAGTATCGGATGAAAAGTTTTTTGAGCCGGTTAAAAATATCATCAGCCGCTTTAAATTAAGAGGCAGTTATGGTTTGGTAGGTAATGATGCCATCAGTGAAAGAAGGTTCTTCTACTTATCCGATGTTAACCTATCCGGCGGTGGTAACTATGCTTATTTCGGCACCCTGAATGCTTACCAGCGCAGTGGCGTTTTTATCAATAACTACGAAAACCTGGATGTAACCTGGGAAACCTCCAAACAAACCAACCTGGCTTTGGAGATGACCATAATGAAGAACCTGAACTTTATTGCGGAAGTATACAATTATGACCGCGAAAATATATTAATGAACCGGGCCAGTATTCCTTCCACTCTGGGCCTGGAGTCGGCCATTACTGCGAATTTAGGTAAGGCGAGGGCAAGGGGTATTGACCTGTCACTGGATTATAAACAAAGTTTTACACCCGATTTCTGGGCTGCTGTGCGGGCCAACTATACCTACGCCACCAATAAGTATACGTTATATGAAGAGCCTAACTGGGCAGAGCCCTGGCGTTATGTAACAGGCCAGCCTATTAACCGCCGCTGGGGTTATATAGCAGAACGTTTATTTGTGGACGACCTGGAAGCTGCCAACTCTCCGCAACAGGTATTTTCGGTAAATGGTAATGCGCCCAAAGGCGGTGATATTAAATACCGTGACCTGAATAACGATGGTATCATTGATGGTGCCGACCAAACCTTCCTGGGCTTTCCGGAAGTACCGGAGATCGTATATGGTTTTGGTTTTACCAGCGGGTATAAAAGTTTTGACCTGTCCGCTTTTTTCCAGGGCCAGGCTAGGGTATCTTTCTTTATCGACCCCAGGCGTGTGAGTCCTTTTGTGCCGAGTCCCGATGAATATATATGGGGCAATACACAACTGTTACAGGAGTTTGCCAACAGTCACTGGAGCGAAGACAACCAGGACCTGTATGCTGTATACCCGCGTTTGGGCACTACGGCTGCAGAGATTGAGAATAACTTACAAAACAGCACCTGGTGGATGCGGGATGCTTCTTTCCTGCGTTTGAAATCGCTGGAAGTAGGGTACACCGTACCGCCGCGTATACTCAAACGTTTAAAGATCACCAATTGCCGCGTTTACTTTAATGGACTGAACCTGTTAACCTGGAGCAAGTTTAAAATGTGGGATCCTGAATTAAGGGGAAATGGTTTCAGCTATCCCATTCAGAAAGTATATAACCTGGGCATTAATATCAACTTATAATTTTTGTTTACCGGCCGCAGTTCCCTGGGGAGCTGATGTTGCGACGCTCCGTTCATCGTTCCGGCCATTGGTCAGCAAAACAATACAAACCTGAGATAAATATAGAATCGTATGAAACGCTTTGTAAAAATAGTCATGATGGTATTGGTGTCAGCCTCCTTTGCCTCATGCAAAAAATACCTGGATGTAACCCCGGATAATGTGGGTACACTGGAATATGCATTCAGGAACAGGAACGAAGCAGAAAATTATCTGTTCTCCTGTTATGCCTACCTGCAGCGTTTAAGTGATGTGGCCCGTAACCCGGGTTTCACTACTTCTTCGGAATTAATATACCCGAATAACCTGACAGATTTTTTAAATTTTAACCGCACCGGCTTTAACCTTATTAACGGTACCCAGAATGCTGCATCGCCGGGGTTGAATGTATGGGATGGTGATGGTGACAATGAAATTTACAGCCTGTTCCGTTCTATCCGTATCTGTAATATCATGCTGGAGAATATTGATAAACCGGTTGATCTTTCGCAAAGTGAAAAAGCAAGATGGATAGGAGAGGTGAAATTTTTAAAAGCTTATTATCACTATTATCTTTTCCGTATGTATGGCCCCATACCTATTACAGATGTTAACCTGCCTATTACCAGCACACCGGAAGAAGTAAGGGTAAAACGTGATGCGGTGGATGATGTGGTGAACTATATTGTAAAACTGCTCAACGAAGCGGCTGAGGCTTTACCGGTGCGTATCGATAACCAGGCCCGCGACCTGGGACGTGTTACCCGGCCTATTGCAATGGCGGTAAAAGCGGAAGTACTGATGACCGCTGCCAGTCCTTTATTCAATGGTAACCCTGACTATGCTTCTTTCACTGATAAAGGTGGTAAGGCACTTTTTCCGCAAACCTACGATGCACAAAAATGGGTGGCAGCAGCCGATGCCTGCCGCGAAGCTATTGAAGCATGCGAAGCGCAGGGTATGAGTTTATACCAGTTTGTACCACCGGCCACCATCAGTAATATCAATGATGATATTAAACGCGTGCTGACCATACAAAACGCGGTAACCGAAAGATGGGACCTTAATCCCGAGATGATCTGGGCGCAGAATCCTTATTTCTCTTACCAGGGTCATGCATCGGTGCGTTTAACCTCGCGTTCGGTGGTGAATGCATTTTCTAACCCATCTACTTTTTCTGCACCCATCTCTACCCAGGAACTTTTTTATACCAGCAATGGTGTGCCTATGAACGAGGATAAGAACTGGAACTATGCCAATCGCTACCATTTAAAAATGGCTACCCAGGCCGATAAAAACTATCTACGTCCCAACTACGAAACCGTGGAAGCGCATTTTGGCCGTGAACCCCGGTTTTATGCCAACCTGGCTTTTGATGGCGCTGCCTGGTTTGGTAATGGTAAAATGGACGCTAATGATATGTACACCGTACAGGCACGTGGTAACAGTGCATTGGCCGGCCCCAAAGACCGTATACGTTTAAATATTACCGGTTACTGGCCTAAAAAACTGGTGCATTATTTATCTGTTTATGACGATGGGTTTCAACCCATTCATTTCCGGATGCCCCTGATGCGTTTGGCCGGTTTATACCTGTTATATGCCGAAGCCCTGAACGAGGTGAATGGCCCAAATGCAACGGTGTTTGAATATATTGATAGGGTAAGAACCCGTGCCGGCTTGCCCGGGGTACAGGCTGCCTGGACCAATTCATCGCGTAACCCGGCTAAACCAAATTCAAAAGATGGCCTGCGTGAAATTATACACCGCGAAAGAAGGATAGAATTATGTTTTGAAGCACAGGCCGGCTGGGATTTAAGGCGCTGGAAAGAACTGCAGCAGGTGTTAAGCGTGCCTTTGCAGGGGTGGAATATTTACCAGCCTGAAGCATCCAACTATTACCAGCAGCAGATACAGTTATTACCGGTGTTCCGTTTACGGGATTATTTATGGCCCATTAAAGCCAATAACCTGATCATTAATCCCAACCTGGTACAAAACCCATATTGGTAAAATCATAAGCAGTAATTGAACTGTACAACCATAATACTGATTGCTTAATACTGAATATACAATTATGAAAAATAAAAAACTGAGAACAATACCCCTGCTTGTAGCGTTGGCGGCCGTATTGTTTTCCTGTACCAAGGATAAAAATTATAACGAACCGGCTTCAAACGATAAAACCAAACCGGGAGTGGTAACCAATATCCGGGTAGAGAATTTTAACGGCGGAGCGCATATCATTTACACTTTGCCTAATAGTCCCAACCTGTTATATGTAATGGCCGGTTACGAGATCCGCAAAGGTGTGAAAAGAGAAACCAAAGCCAGTTACTATACTGATACCATTACGGTACAGGGCTTTGCTACTGCCGGTGAATACCAGGTAACCCTGGAAGCAGTAAGCCGCGCCAATATAAAATCAGATCCCGTACAGGTAACCGTGCATCCGCTGGATCCTTATTACAAATTATCTGCCGCTACTATTCAGTTATCAGCTGATTTTGGAGGGGTAAATGTTAAAGCACAAAACCCCAATAAGCGGTCATTCGGTTATATTTTACTGGAACTGGATCCTGTTACGAATGAATATGGGATTGTGGAGCAACATTATGATGCGGGTGAGCATGTAAATTTTTCTGTAAGAGGTTATAATACAGAAGC
Source organism: Terrimonas rubra (assembly GCF_042686025.1). Classification (NCBI taxonomy): domain Bacteria; kingdom Pseudomonadati; phylum Bacteroidota; class Chitinophagia; order Chitinophagales; family Chitinophagaceae; genus Terrimonas; species Terrimonas rubra. The sequence continues at coordinate 2,196,357 of NZ_JBHUOZ010000003.1, read as the reverse complement.
CCGCCGTTTTGGAGCTTATATCCGCGATGAGTGGGGCAATACTTCTGATACGGTTTTTGCCCAGATCAGTCCTTTGTTTGAAACACAGCTGAACAAGTCCTTATTTTTTAAATATGCTTTGCCTTCCGATACGGAAATAGGGTATGGCTGGGACCTGCCTTATTTGTGGGATGGTAAGACCGATGGATATTCCAATGGCTGGCATACTAACCCCGGAGGCAGTTATCCGATGGTATGTACGTTTGGCCTGGGGGTATATGCCAAGCTGAGCCGTTTTGTATTATACAATCGTCCTTTACAGTTTGCTTATAGTCATGGTAACCCCCGCAAATTCTCATTATGGGGCACCGATAAGGTATCGCCACAGAATGCGGTATTACCGGCTTACTCCGATGAAGGAACGGTAGTAGGTGACTGGGTGAATTTAGGCAACTTTATCTTCCCCGATCCGCCATCAGGTTTAATGCCGGGGGCTACCAATGCCAGTGATGAAGCTTTTGTGGCGGCAGGTGTCAACTTTAATATTCCCTTGGTTAGTCCAAAAACAAGATATATCCGGCTGAATGTAGCGGAAACATGGTCCGGTGGCGACTTTGCACATGCTATGGAAATAACATTTTTTGGTGATCCTGATTAATATGATTCACACTTAATTCAAGTAAAATGACAAAGCTTAATAAAATATATTTCTTGGTTATATTGCTGGTAACCGTATGGGTAGCCGCCTGTGATAAAAGCGATAAGGAGTTCAGGAATTACCTGGACGATAAAGAACTGATCTACCCCGGTGTGCCTTTACAGGTAAAAGCCCGGGCCGGTAACGGAAGGGTAATGGTGTACTGGAAACCCAGCCCTGACCCGTCTATTCAAAAGTATATTGTGTACTGGAATAATAAAGCCGACTCTGTAGTGGTTCCCGCTACAAGAGTTAGTGGCCAGGATTCTATCAGCACCATCATTCCAAACTTGTTTGAATACACTTATTCCTTTACCGTACATGCCATTGATACAAAGGGGAACCGTTCTATACCTTTGGACCTGAATAATGTAAAGATATACGGTGCTGTATACCGGGGTGGTTTAATAAACCGTTTTCCCGATAATGCCAATCCATACGAAGTACAACCTAACGGCGATGTATTGTTACGTTTTGCGGCAACAGATACCAGCAATGTTGGTACTACCATTACCTATACCAATAATAATAACCAGCAGGCTACCGCTTTCCTGTCGCAGTTAAATAATACGGTTACGCTGGTTAACTATAAAGCCTCTACACCTGTAACTTATCAGTCGGCCTATGTGCCGGTTACCAATGCATTGGACACTTTTACAGTAAACAATGCGGAAACTTTTCCCACTATTTACACCAATGTATTGTGCAATAAATCCATTTTTGCGGCCCTCAACCTGCCTTACGATGTACAGCCTTACGAGTCGCAGACCAGTATTGCTAAATTATGGGATGGTTCTGTTGGCCCCCAGGGTTATCCGAATATTTTCCATAGTAATGGCAATAGCCAGTTACCGCATCATTTCACTTTTGATATGGGCGCTGTATATAACCGCCTGGGTATTATGGAAACCACGGGCAGGGATTGTTGTCATAACCCTACCGAGTATGAAGTATGGGGTATTGCCAATATTACCGGAGCTGAAACAACCGTGCCCGGTAATGATGCCAACTGGAAAGCCAATGCCCTTGCAAAAGGATGGACTTTATTAAGTGATGTAGTACGTTCGGACGACGGGAAGGGGCCTTACAGGATAAACTTAATGGAGAACCCGCCACCCGTGCGTTATATACGTATACGTGTTAAAAAAGTGGCATCCGGTGAAAACGCTTACAGTAATTTAAGTGAGCTTAGTTTTTGGAATCGCCAGTAATCAATCATTTTATTCCATAGAAAAATCCATGCGCAGTATCATTTAATCCATTTATTGTTGATGCAGGAATGGATAGTTTTGAGCACCTGATTTTCTAACGATTAATACTATTTGTACTCATGAGATTGCGTTTGTTGTATGCCGGTTTTCTTTTGTTGTTATCATCATTTGTCCAGGCCCAGACTAAGCCTTTAAAAATATGGTTTGATAAACCTGCCGCGCAATGGGAAGAAACATTACCCCTGGGTAACGGAAGACTGGGTATGACACCGGATGGGGGTGTACAATCGGAGAAGATCGTTTTGAACGATATTACCATGTGGTCGGGTGGACCGCAGGATGCCAATAATTATAATGCCTATAAACAATTACCGGCTATTAAAAGCCTGCTGGACCAGGGTAAAAATGATGAAGCACAAAAACTGATCGATAAGGATTTTGTTTGCCTGGGCCCCGGCTCCGGCGGTAAACAATGGGGATGTTTCCAGTTGCTGGCCAATTTACAGATTGACTATAACTATGGCAATGCCTCTGCCGCAGCATATACCCGGTACAAACGTGTATTATCATTAGACAGTGCATTAGCTACTACGCATTTTTCGCTGGATGGTGTTCAGTATAAACGTGAATACTTTACCAGTTTTTATGATGATGTGGATGTGATAAAAATTGAAGCGGATAAGGCCGGGGCTGTAAATTTTGCTGTAAGCATTAACCGTCCCGAAAAAGGTACCGTACAACTGGTGAACAAAGCCTTACAACTAAGCGGGCAACTGGACAATGGCACAGATGGTAAGGGCATGCAGTATTTAACCGAAGTACAGGTAAGAAATACCGGCGGTACGGTTATGTATGAGCATGATAAACTGGTGGTGAAGAACGCTAACAGTGTGATCATATTTATTTCCACTGCTACCGACTTTAAAAACCCGGGTTATAAAACAACCGTCGCCAAAAACATGGCTGCGGCGTTAACCCGCTCTTATGCGCAGCAAAAACAACAGCATATTACCCGGTTCAGGAAATTGTTTAACCGTTTATCCATTGACCTGGGTAGCGGACCGGCCGAAGCACTGACCACCGACAAGCGCCTGGCGGCATATTATGAGAACCCCCAGAACGACCTGGGTATGCCGGCCTTATTCTTCCAGTTTGGCCGTTACCTCACCATCAGCAGTACCCGTGTAGGTTTATTGCCGCCCAATTTACAGGGCTTATGGGCGCACCAGGTGCAAACGCCCTGGAACGGTGATTATCACCTGGATGTGAATGTGCAGATGAATCACTGGCCGGTGGAATTATCCAACTTATCGGAATTGAACCTGCCATTGGCCGAACTGGTAAGGGGATTGATGAAACCCGGTGCTAAAACCGCTAAAGCTTATTATAATGCTGAAGGGTGGGTAGCGCATGTAATAACCAACGTATGGGGATTTACGGAGCCTGGGGAAAGCGCTTCCTGGGGTATCAGCAAGGCGGGATCGGGGTGGCTGTGTAATAATTTGTGGGAACATTACGAGTTTACCAACGATATTAATTACCTGAAAAGTATTTATCCGATCATCAAAGGCTCGGCAGCATTTTATAACAGCATTTTAGTGGAACATAAAAAAACAGGCTGGCTGGTTACCTCACCATCCTCTTCACCGGAGAACTCTTTTTATGTGGCCAATGGCAATCATGCCAGTATAACTGAAGGCGCTACCATGGATAACCAGATCATCCGGGAAATATTTAACAACGTGATCACTGCTTCTAAAAAATTAAATATTGATGCGGCTTTCCGTAACGAGTTAATACAAAAGTTACCCAAGCTGCCGCCGCCTGGTGTTATTGCACCCGACGGCCGTATTATGGAATGGATAGAGGATTATAAAGAGACCGATCCGGAGCACCGGCATATTTCACATTTATATGGCTTATTCCCTGGCAACTTAATTACACCAGGTGCTACTCCTGATTTAGCAGCGGCGGCCAAAAAAACACTGGAAGTACGTGGTGATGATGGCCCCAGCTGGACCATTGCCTATAAACAATTATTCTGGGCCCGGTTATTAGATGGTAACCGTGCGTTTAAATTGTTAAGAGAAATTTTAAAACCAACATTACGTACCGATATTAATTATGGCAAAGGCGGTGGTGTATATCCCAATATGTTCTCGGCCGGTCCGCCATTCCAGATAGACGGCAATTTTGGTGCAGCAGCCGGTATTGGTGAAATGTTATTACAAAGTCATGCCGGGTATATTGACCTGCTGCCGGCTATTCCTGATCTCTGGAAAAGCTATGGCAAGGTAAAAGGATTGAAAGCCCGCGGCAATTTTACGGTGGATATGGAGTGGAAGGATGGAAAAGTGATTAGTTACAGTATACGATCGGTAACACCTAAAAAAGTAAAAGTGAAGGTGAATGGGGAGATGAAGACGGTGATGAGTGGGAGATAATTATGAATGATGAATGTGGAAAGCAAAAGCTTAAAGCTAAAAGCAGAAAGCTGAGTGCCGAATGCTGAATGCTGAAATCTGAAACCTGAAAGCCGGAACTACTGCTGAGAGGCTGTAAAAAAGAAATTTAAAAAATGATCACATCGATAACAGTACAGGATAAACGTTATCCGTTAGGTAAAGGTGCGGGAAGTGATGCCATACACAGGGATCCTGTTTATTCGTATGCTGTTACCGAACTGCATGATGACAGCGGACATACAGGAATAGGACTGGCTTTTACCTTAGGCGAAGGCAATGACCTGGTATGTAAAGCAGCGGCATTTTATGCGCAGCAATTAAAGGGCAAAGATATTGAAGGGGTGATGCGGCAATTTGGTGTGTGGTCTTACCAGGCATCTAATGAACAGCAGTTTCGCTGGCTGGGGCCACACAAAGGCGTAGTACAGTTGGGACTGGCATCGGTAACCAATGCCTGTTTTGACCTGTGGGCAAAAAAAAGAGGCCTGCCTTTATGGGCTTTGCTGAACAGTTTAAATGCTGATGAAATAGTGGCCCTGCTGGACCTCTCGTACCTGGAAGATGAATTGACCGCCACAGAAGCTTTACACCTGATCAATCAGAAAACAGCCGGGAAGGAACAACGGAATACTATTTTACAAAAGGGCTATCCCGGGTATGATACATCTATAGGCTGGTTTAATTACAGTGATGAACAGGTAAAAGAAAACGTAGCCCGGGCGGTAGCTGCAGGCTTTACGGCCATGAAATTAAAAGTAGGATCAACTGACCCGGAAAGAGATATAAGGCGTGCGCATATTGTAAGGGAAGCGGCAGGTGAAAGGGCGAGTATTATGCTGGACGCCAACCAGCAATGGACCTTGCCCCAGGCTTTGTATATATGTAATGCATTAAAAGGGATGGATCCCTTCTGGATAGAAGAGCCCACACACCCGGATGATGTTATAGGCCACCGGACCCTGGCCAATGCTATTGCCCCGGTAAAGCTTGCGCTTGGAGAACATGTGCCGAACCGGGTGATCTTTAAAAACTATTTACAAACCCAGTGCGCCGGTTTTATGCAGGTGGATGCTGTGCGGGTAGGCGGGGTAAGCGAGTTTATCACCGTAAGTTTATTATGTAAAAAATTCGGCATACCCGTAGTGCCGCATGTAGGTGATATGGGACAGTTACACCAGCACCTGGTATTGTTTAATCATATCAGCCTGGGACATGAGGCTTTGTTTTTAGAACATATACCACACTTGCGTGAACATTTTGTACAGCCGGTACAGATAAAAGATGGCGTGTATATAACACCGCAGGAACCGGGTAGCAGCTGTGATTTAAAATAAAAATTTGCCGATGATTGCCAACGTTGATATTGTTATTGCCTGTTTGTATATCCTGTTCATACTCATTGTGGGTTTATGGGCTGGCATATCACATAAACGGAGGAGTAAAGCGGCGGCAGCAGATGAGTATTTCCTGGCGGGTAAAAGCCTGCGCTGGCCTGCCATTGGTTTGGCATTGTTTGCCACCAATATATCTACGGTACACCTGGTAAGCCTTGCCCAGAGCGGATTTGATTCGGGATTGCTGAATGGTAATTTTGAATGGATGTCGGCCTTTACGCTTATTTTACTGGCTTTATTTTTTGTTCCGTTCTATATAAAATCAGGCGTTGCTACCTTGCCCGATTTCCTGGAAAAAAGGTATAACCGTTCCTGCAGGGACTGGTTAACGGTGATCTCTATCTTCTCGGCCATTATCATTCATATAGCTTTCTCCATGCTGGCTGGCGGCATTGTATTAAAAACCTTATTTGGGGTAAGCATGTACACCAGTGTGATCATCATTTCGCTGATCACGGCGGTATATACTATTATAGGCGGGTTGAAGGCTGTGGTGGTTACTGAATCGATACAGACGATAGTGCTGGTAACGGGTGCGGTGATCATTAGTTATGCAGCGTTTCAGAAAATTGGTGGTTGGGAACCCATGGTACAGGTATTACAACAGGAGGGTGGTATGGAAAAATTGTCCCTGTTACGCCCGCATGGCGACAGCAGCGGCATGCCCTGGTATGCTATTTTCCTGGGTTACCCGGTGTTAGGTATCTGGTACTGGTGTGCCGATCAAACCATTGTACAGCGGGTGCTGGGGGCTAAGGATGTAAACCATGCCCGTGTTGGTTCCCTGTTTTGCGGCTTCATAAAAATATTACCGGTCTTTATTTTCGTATTACCGGGGCTGATAGCCTATGCTTTAACACAAAGCGGGCAACTGGATGTAAGCAGTTTACAGACGGTAGACGCCAATGGCAATACCGTTGTACAATCGAAAGGCATATATACTTTAATGATCACACAACTGTTACCGAGTGGTTTGATAGGGGTGCTGGTGGCGGCTTTATTATCCGGTTTGATGAGCCAGGTAGCAGGAGCTTTAAACTCTGTTTCTACCATGGTAAGTTATGATGTATACCAGCGGTACAAACCGGGCACCACGGATAAAAAACTGGTGCAGGTAGGAAAAATAGCGGCCGGCGTGGCCCTGGTTTTCTCCTTGCTTTTATTACCCCTGTTAAATAAATACGAGAGCATTTTTATAGGCCTGAATGATATTATTGCGCATATCGCACCACCTATTACCTGTGTGTTCTTATTGGGTGTTTTCTGGTCTAAGGCATCGGCTGCTGCAGCCAAACATACCTTATGGTGGGGCTCTTTACTGGGAGCCATTGTATTTGCAGTGAATAAACTGGTGCCGGGTAGTTTACTGGCGCAGGTACCTTTTATGATGATGGCTTTTTACCTGTTTTGTGTTTGTGTCATCATGCAGGTGGTGTTGTCCTATGTATTCCCGGTACAACATACTGCGGAAAGTAAAAACCTTTTCTGGACAAAATTATCGGAGCCATTCAGGATGAAAGCATGGTCCGGCCCGGGGAATTATAAACTATTGACGGTATTATTATTAATGGTAATGACCGTATTGTACTATATGTTCAAGTAACCTATTGTTGTATGTGTAATAAGGTTGGTAGCATAGTGTAAAACATAACCAGTCATTCATTCAATTTATTAATGGCATGAAGCAGTTAATGGATAAAATTATTTTTTTAACCGGCGGATCGGCAGGTATTGGCCTGGAGTGTGCCCGGAAATACCTGGAGAACGGTGCCATTGTGGTAGTGGTGGCCAATACCTCTGAATCATTACGCCATGCACAGCAGGTACTGGATAATGCGCATGCACATTTTATTTTGTGTGATGTGGCTTGTGCTGCCGAGGTGGAGCAAGCTATTCAAAAAACCATTGAACAGTTCGGAAGAATTGATGTGATACATAATAATGCCGGCCTTGCGCAGCCATCCAGCCCGATACACAATACCTCTGATGAAGAATGGTACCGTTTATTTGATGTGAATGTAAAAAGCATTATGCTTACTGCCCGGTATGGTATAGCTGCCTTGATAAAAGCCGGTGGTTGTATCATTAATACCAGCAGCCTGGTGGGGGAGATAGGCCAGGACAACCATGCAGCTTATGCGGCTTCCAAGGGAGCGGTAAATGCTTTGACCAAATCGATGGCATTGGATTATGCGCCCTTTAAAGTAAGGGTGAATTCCGTGGCGCCGGCGGGTGTATGGACCGATATGTTGCGTAAATGGAGCAATGAACAACCGGATCCCGGCTCAATGGAACGCTACCTGAATAATATTCATGCACTGGGATATTGCCCGGACGGCGATGTGGTGGCTGATGCCTGTGTTTTCCTGGCATCGGACAATGCTAGATTTATTACCGGGCATATTATGCCTGTGTCCGGCGGTGCCGAACTGGGTTATCGTACGGTGACGCTGCAGGAGCAGGTGGCCTTATAAATACAACCACATTTATATTACGGTTGAAAGAGCTAACAGGCAAAAGTCCATTTTTTACACAATATTATCCATTGGCCGGGGTGTCCTCCCTTAATAGCTTTGTAAGCGGTTACTATATATTTTACCTGCTATATTGGATAGTTAATTATATTGCTTGCATAACCTCTTTATCCCCGCTTCGCTTTACTGTGTAAGTGATCTTGCCGGCATATAGACACTATCAATATTTAATTAAATGATTATGAAAAGGTTTTTGTTGTCTTTTATTGCTATCGTAACAATTGGATCCCTTGGTCAGCTACGTGCACAAAATATTATTATACCGGTTGAAACTGCTGAGACAGCCCTGGTACTACAGGCTGATAAAGACAAGAACCTGTCCATTATTTACTTCGATAAAAAGCTGGCCAATAAAAACGAATATGAGCAGGTAGCCGCTGTATATAAACAAACCGGGGATTATACACAGGTACTGAACGCTGCTTATACCGGTTCGGGTTCCCGCAACCTGGCCGAGCCGGCTATTACGGTTACGCATGCCGATGGTAATAATTCGCTGGACCTGCGCTATGTGAACCATAAAGTAACCCGCGAATCTGACGGAGTTTCTTTATTAACTGTATTACTGAAAGATCCCGTGTATAATTTTGAAGTGACCCTGTTCTACAAATCCTATTTTAAACAGGATGTGATTGAACAATGGTCCGGTATAAAACATAACGAGAAGGGTAATGTAACCCTGCATAAATATGCTTCTGCCAACCTGCATTTAAAAGGAAAGGGATTTTGGTTGAACCAGTACTTTGGTGACTGGGCTAAGGAGATGCAGGCCGAAGAAACCAAAATCACCCATGGCATTAAAACCCTGGACTCCAAACTGGGTACCCGGGCTAATTTATTCCAGCCATCCGTATTTATGGTATCGCTAAACAAACCGGCCTCTGAAGACGAAGGCACTGTATTATATGGCGCTTTGGAGTATAGCGGTAATTTCCGTACCGACCTGGAACTGGATTTCCAGGATAACCTGCGAATTATTTCCGGCATTAATAACTATGCATCACCTTACACACTAAAAGCAGGTGAGGAGTTTATTACACCCATGTTCCTGTACCTGTTATCTCATAAAGGGAAAGGGGAAGCCAGTCGTAAAATGCATGACTGGGCTCGTAATTATAAGGTACTGGATGGAAAAGGTCAGCGATTGACCTTATTAAATAACTGGGAGGCGACTTATTTTGATTTTAATGAAGACAAACTGAAAGCCCTGTTAAAGGATACCCGTAAATTAGGGGTTGACCTGTTTTTACTGGACGATGGCTGGTTTGCCAACAAATACCCCCGTAATGGTGATGTGGCCGGACTGGGCGACTGGCAGGTGAACAAGACCAAGTTGCCAAATGGTATTGCAACGTTGGTGGAGGAAGCACAGAACAACCAGGTGAAATTCGGCATCTGGATAGAGCCGGAAATGGTGAACCCGAAGAGCGAATTATATGAGAAGCATCCGGACTGGGTGATCAAACAACCGAAGCGGGAGGAGCATTATTTCCGGAACCAGCTGGTACTGGACCTGGCCAACCCCAAAGTACAGGACTTTGTATTTAATGTAGTGGATGAGCTGTTTACACAAAATCCTAAACTGGCCTATATTAAATGGGACTGCAATGCGGTTATTTATAATGCCTACTCTTCATACCTCAAAAACCAGTCTCATTTTTATATTGAGTATATGCGTGGCCTGTACAATGTGTTACAGAAGATCCGGAATAAATACCCCACCGTGCCGATGATGCTGTGCTCCGGCGGCGGCGGACGGGTGGATTATGCCGCCCTGCAGTATTTTACGGAATTCTGGCCCAGTGATAATACCGATCCGTTGGAACGGATATTTATGCAGTGGGAATACTCCTATTTTTACCCGGCCATTACCAGTGCCAATCATGTTACTGACTGGGGCAAACAACCCATCAAATACCGTACAGATGTAGCCATGATGGGTAAGCTGGGCTTTGATATTGTGGTGAGTCATTTATCAGAAAAGGACCTGGCCTATTGCCAGAATGCCATTAAGGAGTACAACGGGTTCAAAGATATTATCTGGCAGGGCAACCAATACCGGCTGGCCAACCCCAAAGAGGGTAGTGTGGCCAGCATGGCTTATATCAATGAAGCCAAAAGCAAGGGTATTATCTTTAACTACCTGGTGAATAACCGCTATGGCGAGGGCAGTGTGTACCCTGTTAAATTAAAAGGACTGGACGCAAAAGCCAGTTACCGGTTAAAGGAAATTTGTTTGTACCCGGGAAATAACTCCCCCATAGATGCCGGTAAAACCTATAGCGGCGAATTTTTAATGACGGTAGGTTTTAACCCCCAGGTGAACAGCGGACGTACCAGTGTGGTATTACAACTGGAAAAAGCAGGTAATTAATAAGAATATTAGTTTCGGATGAAAGGCGCGACGACAGTTGCGCCTTTTTATATTATACTTCACTATGCCGGGTAACATGATAAAGCTTATTTGAAGGGGTGAAAATCTGTTTTTTGAATAGGGGTGAAAAAGCCACTGTTAGTTCAATTACAGCCGTTTTTTGGGTGAAAATTCTATTTTCAAAAAAAAGTTTAAACTTTTTTAAAAATTACGCAACGGTATGCATAACGTAACGCGAATTTTTCACAAGCGTTTGCATAAAATGGCAGTCTTTTCCGCTGATTTTTTTATAGTTAAAGAATTTATCTTGTAAGCGTAAACAGGGATTAAAGCATAAAAACAGGGTTAAAAAAATGCTATTTTTTTGTTCCCCGCTTACATAAAAATCAGAAACTGTTAAGGACTCAAACTGCAAGCGAACTATGGGAAAAATAACTGACTTCAGATCAGGTGTTATTAAAGGTATATCTGTATTTTCGATTGCCTTGCTTTCCTCTCAACTAAGTATGGGGCAAAATCCTGTTAAGGATACGGCTAACGTAAATGATACCACGTATAGCTTAACTACTGTTACCGGCGTAACACTGGAAGGTGTTAACAGCGATATCTTAAATGAGTACAAGCGTCTCAGGCTTAATAATATTTTGTTTCAGCCGTATATTTCTTTGCAGCAAATGCTGAAAGGGAATGCGGCAGGTGTTTATGTACAGGAGCCTTCGGGAGAACCGGGCACAGAACAAAACATTTTTGTAAGAGGCATTGCCACGCCATTATTAAGTAAACGTGAATTGTTTGACAACCAGGCTGCCGTTTTTGTGAACGGTATTCCCTTGTCACTGGAAAAACCCTTTGCCTACGATATACAGCAGTATGATTTTAACCGTATAGGAACTGCTACCAACCTGTTAAGCGTAATTCATAACGAGAATATTGAGTCCATAGAAGTGATAAAAGACCCCGCCAGGCTGGCCGCTTTGGGGCCTATTGCTGCGAATGGCGCTATCTGGATCTTAACAAAAAATGCCAAATCCGGTAAAAGCGAGATCAGTGTGAACGGGTACTACGGTTATGCAGTAAAAGAGGTGGTTACCCCTATTAATGCGGCTTATGAAAACAGGTTCCGTTTACCTTATTATGATAAATTCGGCACCATAGATGACCGTTATGCTTATCCTGCCTATTTACAGGATTCTTCCAACAGTGATTACTACGGAAGAGCCAACTGGACGGATCTGTATTATCAGAATGGTGGTTTATATAATGTAGACCTTAGTTTAACAGGCGGTACCGACAGGGCCAACTTCCGTTTTTTTGGTGCTGCTACAAAAAACTCCGGTAATGCCGACAATACTTCTTTAAACAGGTACATGGCTTCTTTTGCCATTAATGTGGCCCCGTTAAAATGGTTAACCGTATCTACCATGATCAATGCCACTTTAATGGACAGGTTCAGGAACCGTAATTTCCGGGACCGCCTGGCAGAAACACGTTATATTCCGGATATTTCCAACCCCCTGGCCCCCAACAAATCAGTATATGCCAGCTACCTTGATCTATATGACCGCATGACCAAGGATGATAACCGTAATAATGCCGTGCAGGGATATTTTGCCATTGCTGCTGATCTGAAACAATTCAAATTTAACAGCCGTATAGCATTTGATTATAATGAAGCGACCAGGGATGTATTTTATCCTACCCAGTTAATGGAAGGAAACAACTTTGTGTCTAACTACTTTGGTTATAACCAACGTATTGTTATCTCCAATACCTTGGGTTATAATCTGGCCTTTTCAAAAGTGAGCAACTTATTGCTGGAGGCGGGCCAGAACTACCAGGCCGATATCAATAAGTTTGATTATGCCTACGCTTATAACGGACCTAATAACTTTATTAAATTGAATATTGTAAACGGGTCTACCTCTAACGAGGCTTATTTAACGCCGGTGGGTTTCCGGGTTTATTACTTCCCGTCTAAATCTCAATCTTCATTGGCTTCATTTTTTGGACGTGCTACCTACAGCTATAATAATTTATTCCAGCTGACCGGTATTGTAAGACGTGACGGCTCATCGGCCTTACAACCTGATAACAGGTGGAGGACCAATGTTGCCGGTAGTATCAGGACTTTCCTGAAAGATGTATTGTTTGAAAATAATAAAGCTGTTTCTGCCTTTAATGCCTATGTTTCCTATGCAAATATGGGGCATGTCTTTTCAGATGACCGTTTTTCAAGAGGTCCCAACTTACGTCCCGACCTGTCTTTCACCGGTAATCCTACATTAGCAACCTATAATGGTTTTCCCGCACTTACCCGTCCTTATAATACCGGCTGGGTAGGGTATGGTATTCCCTGGATGTATAGCGATAACATCTCAGGTGGTGTGGAATTAGGTTTGTTCGGGAACCGTGTATTCGCCAACGTTGAAGTATATAGCCGCACAACCAAAAACCAGTTGATCCCTGTGCCTGTTCCGCTGGAATGGGGTTACACAGGCGCTTACTCTTCCGGTTTATCGGTTAACAACAGTGGTATTGATGTTAGTGTTTCTGCCGATATTATCCGTCCAACAAACAGTAATAATATCAGCTGGTCGGTAAATGGTAACATGAATTACAACCGTAATGAACTGAAGGCTTTACCTAAAGGGCTGGATGAACTGGTTATCGGTTCAACAAAATTACAGGTGGGTAAACCGATCGACGCATTCTGGGTATATACAAATGAAGGTATATACAATACTGATGCCGAGGTTCCGGTAAACCCGGTAACCGGTAACAGGCTGTCCATAAAAGGTGTAACCTTTAAAGCGGGCGATGCCAGGTGGAAAGATGTGAACGGTGATTTTAAAATTGATGAGAACGATAAAGAATTATCCGGTAACTACCTGCCTAAAATAACCGGTGGTTTTGGCAGCACCTTCCGTTACAAATCATTATCACTGAACTTCCAGTTCTACTTTGCCCTGGGGCATAAAGTATTGAACCAATATGCTGCCAACCGTCTTGACTTTATTAATAATGACAGCCGCGATAATATTAACGCTATAAAAGAGATCACTTTCTGGGAAGAGAAAACTGACCTGGGCAGTTATCCCTTCTACAACCCATGGAGTGATGCTATTCCATACCGTGCAGACCAGACATTGTTTTTACAGGATGCATCATTCATGAAACTTCGTTCTGCTTCTTTGCATTATGATATCCTGTTCAATGCTAAAAAGAAGAGAGCGGCCTTCTCTAAAGCAGAAGTTTATTTAAGCGGTACCAACCTGTTCACTATTACCAAATTCAATGGCGATGATCCGGAGCTGGTACAATACAATGGTGTTTACAATGGTACAGGTTTACCTATTCCCAAGATGGTGATCATAGGTCTGAAGCTGGATATTGTTAAATAAACCAAGGAAACAAAACTTAACGCACTAACTATATATTACTATGTCTCATTTTAATATCGCGAAAAAAGTATTCTGGGTACTGGGCGCCGGTATATTGCTGGGAACAACCTTTTCCTGCAATAAACAACTGGATAAAGCTCCGACTAACCAGTCCAGCGATGAAAATAACTGGAAAACTTTTGATGATGTAAGAGCCGGCCTGATTGGTATGTATGGCTTAACCCGTGCTGCCATTGCCGATAATAATGGTCACTGGCTGTGGGGTGAATTGCGTAATGGTGATTTTACTTCTTATAACCGCCCTGACCTTCGGGCTATTATATCCGGTAACCTGACCGCAGGTTATCCTGTAATAGAATCTGTTTCCAACTGGCGCCGTTTTTATGCTGCTATTAATGCCTGTAATTTATTTATTGAGAACTCGGCCAAGGCTTTGCAGGATACCCGTTATACAGAATTAAATAACCGGGTAGATGTGGCACAGGCCAGGGTGATAAGGGCTTTTCTTTATTTCTATATGGTTCGTATATGGGGCGATGTTCCTTTGATCACGCAATCGCATGAAGGAAGTTTCAGGGAAGTTGCACGTACCTCCCAGGAAAGAGTATTAGGGTTTGCACAATCTGAGATCGCAGAGGCTGCTCCTGCATTACCTTATTCTTATGGTAATGACGACCCGGCCATGCCTGGTACCGTTTACTATACAAGTAACAATACATTCTGGCGTAATACCATTTTTAATAAAGTATCGGCTTATGCGGTACTGGCGCATATCACTGCCTGGCAGGGTAATTACCTGGAAACAGTAGCGTATACCAATTTTGTTTTAAATAATTATCAGCGTATCGGTGTAAACTATTTGAGTATCGATCAGCTTACCGGGGCCACAGGCGTATTCAATAACAGGGGCGAGGGCTTAACATCCAATGCCCAGATGCTTGCTTTTGCTTTCCAGAGTGACAGGGGTGAAGCAACCGTAGACGGGCATATTGAGCAACTTACGCTGGCACAACCACTGGTTTCCAAGTTGCGCCCTGATATGTACATTACTAAAGATAGTCTTGCCTCTATGTTTGCACCTTCAGGTGGTTTTGATATGCGTTTTGGCCTGGATACTGTAGGTCTTAACCAGGGTCTGCCTACTTTATACCGTGCAAAATATATTACTAATTACAGTGACCAAATTCCCATTTTCAGTAAAATAAAAGCGATCAACGGCGGCGTGGTATCACAAAATGATTTCAAAGTGTTTACTTCTGCTATACTCTTTACAAGGCTGGAAGAAATAACCCTGCTAAAAGCAGAAGCGTTAGCAGCCCTGGGTTCAAATAATACCGAAGCCTATAGCTTATTGAACACCATCCGCAGTTTACGTGGCCTGAGTACTTTATCAGCTTCCGGTAACAGTAACCTGCTGGATGAAATATTCAAAGAACGCCGTCGTGAGTTGGCTGGTGAAGGCTGGCGCTGGTATGACCTGGTGAGGTATAATAAAATAAAACGTAATGATCCTGCCTTCAATAAACTGATCAGTGAGGGTGGCATTTACTGGCCTGTAGCGGCAGAGGTAATGAGCCGCAATTCACTCATCGTTCAAAATCCTTACTGGCAGGACTAACCCGGCAGATGAAGGGTATTAAGTTTTTAATATTTAAGAAGCAATAAAAATAAATTATGATACTGGGCTTTTTCCGTAAAATAAGTTTTGTCCTCCTTGGAAGTATAGCCATGCTATGCATGCAGGGTTGCGAAAAACACAGCGAGCAATATTATAATTACGATGAGCAGCTAAGCGTGTTCAACGGTACAACCTATGATTACCTGGTAGAAAAAGGCGGGTATGATTCATTGTTACTGGTAATTGACCGGGTAACCGGATTAAAAGAGGCCCTGCAGAATGATGAGGTTACTTTATTTGCCGTACAGAACAACAGTTTCAAACTTTCACTGGAAGCATTGAACCTGGTACGCAGAACTTCCAATCCTGCCCGCCCGGCACATACTTTATCAACGCTGGATTCGGCAAACCTGGATACACTTGCTTCACGGTATATACTTACCGGTTTGTACGATGCGGAAAGCGCTAATTTAAAAGACGGGGCCTATATCCCTTCCATAAAGTACGGTTATGTAATGAACATGAAGTATGAAAGGGTAAATGCATCCGGGTATCAGAATGGTGGTCCGCAACGTTTATACTTTGGTGATACAAAAACCAGTAAAGACGGTATCATTCCGCCATTTGACTACTGGATCGTTTCACCTACCCAGATCGTAAACGTAAAAACTAAAAACGGGTATGTTCATGTGCTGGCTGCTGGTCATGACTTTGGTTTTGGAGATGAGTTTGTAAAACGAATGAATAATCCATAATTACCTATTACTAAAAGAAAAGTTACTAAGCTATTATAAAATATTAATTATGAAGAATAGTACATATCTCGGTCTATTCGTGTTAGGCGTTTCTGTTTTGTTTGCAGCGGGGTGCCAGAAATTCTTTCCCGAAGACAGGGAAAGTATAAGTGGTGAATCACTATTTATTGAAACCGCTTTTGAGCCGGTACTGGGCAGAACAACCTTATATACTAAAATATTCTCCAACCCTAACCAGGGTACTTCTTATCCCGTTGAATTTAAGATTGTGAATATGCGCAAATTCAATGGCGATCCTGCACCGGAGTTAACCGACATTTTCCCCGTTCAGGTTTGGAAGCAGGCCTATACCGGTGAAGAGGAAAGCCTGAAAGAGATTGAAGATAAAAGAGTGCTGGAAAACCGCCCCTTATTTGAAGTGAGAAAACATTCCGGAGATGTGGTAATGTGGTCTGAAGCCAGGTCGGCATTTGTATCACCGCAACCCGATTCAGGTTATGTATTCGATATTGAATTATCTAACTCCGGCGGTAGAAGGTATTTCAGGAACATGCGTTTAAAGCCTTTCCGCGAAAGAGCGTTTGAACCTACTACCATTAATGCCATTACCGGTCAATCGGTGAACAGCAGGATTACTCCCTCTATTATGTATGGTATGACCGGTGCGAAAACCAATGAATATATCGGGGCAGGGGATGTACATGTGTTTATCCGGAAAGCTGCTGTGCCAAGCGCTACCGGTAACACGTTAAAATTTATGTTTTTGGATACCTTATTCAAGCCAATGAACCCGCAACTGTTTGATGAAACAGATTGGGACAGGTTGGTTCATGGCTTTAATAAAACGTTTACCGATACATCAGTTGTGTATAATGTGGCTTACCCCATACCTGCTGCTCAGTTACCTACCAGGTATACCAATTTTGATGGTAGCAGGGCTTCGGTGCTGTTTAAGTTTTCAAGGATCGCTTATGGTGGTATGCGGGACCAGTGCGGAGTGGGATTGAACTTTGCCATTTATGAAAAAGGCGATTGGGAAATTGTATTCGCGTTCGTAAGGGATAACCCAAAATTTGCAAACGACTGATTTAACTTTTTAGACCGCATTTAAACTAATGAATATGAGACTTTTTGCTGCACTTATATTTACTTTTCTGTTGGTGTTAGCCGGCAACAACACGGGGTATGCACAAAATACCATTGTTGTAAAGGGTAAGGTTTTAGATCTTGTTGAAAACGAGCCTAAAGCCGGTGTATCTATATCCGATGGGAAAAAAGTGGTAGGTGTATCGGATGCCAACGGGGAATTTTCCATTAAAGTACCCTTAGGTACCCAGCTGGTATTTACTTTCAGTGGTTTTGAAACCATTAAGGAAACAGTTACTACAGCAGATAAAGTGCTGGAGATAAAAATGACTGCTAAACAGGATGCCATGAAAGAGGTAGTGGTACAGGGCTTTTCAAGAAAGACCCGTGAAACCGTTACCGGCGCTACTGCAGTATTAAGTGGTAAAGACATCCAGGATGTTCCGGTGGCCAACGTATTAGAGTTATTACAGGGTAAGATAGCTGGTGTGAACGTACAAAACAATACCGGCTCACCCGGTGCTATGGGTACCATCAATATCAGGGGTATTTCCAGTACCCAGGTATCCAGGGATGGTTTCTTAACGCCTACCAGCCCGCTTTTTGTAATTGATGGTGCGCCTATTGATATGAACAGTAACTACGAGTATGGCTTCCAGGGTGGTGGTCCGGGTATCAGCCCGCTGGCACTGATCCCTGCGGAGGATATTGAATCAATGGAGTTTTTGAAAGATGCGGGTGCTACTTCCCAATATGGTTCAAGGGGTGCGTATGGTGTAATTGTGGTTACTACCAAAAGAGGAAGATCGAAAGTGCCGATTGTAGCCTATTCGGGTAGTGTATTTATGAATACCGCACCTGCACAGCGTAAAATATTAGGTGGCCGTGACGAAAGGCAGATCAGGATCAAACAGATACTGGATTACGATACTTCCTATACCAATGCCATGCGATTGATCAACAGTCGCCCGTTCCTGGCCGATAGCTTGAATCCTTATTACAATAATTCCACTGACTGGCAGGACCTTTTCTTCAGAACTACTTTTAACCAGACCCATAACGTACGTATTTCCGGTGGTGACAGGACCTTTAACTATAAAGCCAACCTGAACTACTTTGATGAAGAGGGTATTATGCGTAATACAGGCTTTAAACGTTATACATTAAGTTTAGATGGTTTGTACCAGCCCGTTAACGAGTTCAGGATGATCACCAATTTAAGGGCATCGCTGGGTCAACGGAACAATGGTAGTGGCCTGGGCCTTGAGCAAACCAGCTTACGTGATGCCGTAAACCTGTCCTCTTTATTACCACCTGCTTATTATGCCGACTTTAATGAAGCTTCCAATGGTAAAAAGGTAAATAACGATAACAAATCCATTAACGTGATGGTTAACCTGGACCTGCAATATGAACCCTTTAAAGGTATCCAGCTTAAAAACCTGTTAAGTTATGGTTTAACAACCGGTAACTCCGATATCTTCAGGCCATCATTCCTGAATAACAACCGGTCACAATATTACAGTTACAACGATAAGAAATACACGATCAACAACAGGAGTTCACTGAACTTTATCCGTTCATTTGGCAACCATAACCTGACCACTTTTGTGTTCAATGAAGTTACTTCCGAGAGCTTCAGGGCCAATGCCATCCAGTTAAATCAAACGGCTAACGACTATATTAATGGTCCTTTAGGGTACAACTGGTTTGCTTCAAAAGGCGGTACACTGAATAATGTGAACGAGCTGAGGATACATGGTTATGGTGGTACCATTTCTTACAACTACGATACAAAATATGTACTTGATTTTGCCTATCGCTTTGACGGAACATCTACCAACGGTCCTTTTACGGGTTATACCCAAAACCCTTCCTTAACCGGTCGCTGGAACTTTAACCGGGAAAAGATCTTTGATAAAGCGCTTTGGCTGACTTATGGTTCTTTACGCGGCGGCTGGGGTAGAAATATAGTACCTACCGGAAGTATATTTGACGTGTATGGTGTTTACAGGTTGGGTAATTTGTATAATAATGATCCTACAGTATATACCGATTGGGGATATGCACCTAATGATAAATTTAAACCACAGACCAAAGAAAGATGGAACCTGGGCCTGGAATTAGGTTTGTTTGATAACAGGATCGATGGTGTGTTTGACCTGTACTATGAAGCCCTGGACAACCAGCTGGCCGATATTAAACTGGCCAATGTGAACGGCTTTAACGAGATCCGTTTAAATGCGATCAGCCAGGTGAACTATGGTTTTGAGTGGAATGTAAACTTCCGCGTATTCAAAAAAGAAAGAGATATCAAATGGACAGTAGGATTTAACGGCGCTTACAACCGTGACGTGCTGACCAAATTACCGGATGGTGAACGTCAGCGCCTGGATGAGGTTTATGACGGAGCTACTCAAACCTATATGCCGGTGATTAAACGTTTAGGCCGGAATGCTTTTTCTAACCTCATCTATCATACAAGAGGGGTATACGGCAGCACTGCAGATGTACCTGTAAATCCTGCTACCGGTAAACGTTTACAGTATGGTAATGCAAACTCCGGTATTTATTTCCAGGCCGGTGATCCTATCTGGACAGATATTAACGGCGACTACGTGATTGATGACCAGGATAAAGTGACCATGGGTAATCCTATTCCACGCTTTGTGGGTGGTTTAAACTCAACCGTTGAGTACAAAAACTTTATTTTAACTGTATTTGCTTCTTACACCCTGGGCCGTGATGTATTGAACGGAGCTTTGGCCGAGTCATTCAGGAATTACTATAACCCTGCTACGCCAAGTGCACTGGTGCCTATTGACGGGTATGATTACTGGCGTCCTTCTGAGAACAGTAAAGATGTTGGTACTTCCAATGCGCAGTACCCTAATCCTTTCGATTACCTGAGGGCGTCTACACTGAACACTTACAGAACAGACCAATCCCTGTTCCTGGAAGACGGCTCGTACTGGAAGATCAACCAGGTTACCCTTAAATACAATATTGACAGGAAATATACCAGCAGGCTGGGTATCACTTCTTCAAGCGTATTTTTTACTGCAAACAATGTGTATACTTTTTCAAACTATAAAGGTCCCGATCCGGAATTGGTATCACAGTTAGGACGTGATTATTCCAACGGTTATCCCAACAGGAGAAGTTATACTATTGGTGTGAATGTTCAGTTTTAGTTAATAACCATTTTGATTATTCGTTATGAAAAATATAAGCAGGCTTTTATTGATCTCTTTTATACTTGTTACGGCAGGGTGTAAAAAGTTTTTAAATGTTGATCCGCCGAGCAACCTGTCTGGAAACAACTTCTGGAAAACCTACGAAGATGTAGATAACTATACCAATGGTTTGTTTGAATCGTTCAGGGCTGCGACTTTCAGATCCAATATGAAGTCAGGGGCAGGAAGTGATGAGTTCCCGTTTTTCCCTTTCACCGGTGATATGCGTATGGCGCCGGTTGTAGAAAATACGAGTGCGGGCTGGCAGCGTACCTATATAGGCGGTTTAAGAAATAATAACCTGCGTTTATTTTTAAACGCAACCACCTGGACCTATCCCGGTGTAAATAACTGGAACAGTTTATTTAATACAACCCGTTTTTTTAACTGGGACCGTTTCTTTAAAGTAGTGGCATCTGCTAATATTTTAATTGAGAAAGTGCCTACTGTAGAAGTATTAACGGAAGCGGAAAAGAAACGTTTTATTGCAGAAGGCACCCTGATGCGCAACCTGGCTTATTTCATGATGGTGCGTTTATGGGGTGATGTACCTTACTATACCAATGCCAATAATACTACTCCGTTAAGCCGTATGGATATGCGTGAGGTATTAAAAAGAGGTGTTGCTGACCTGGCTGCAGTAGAGCAGGACCTTCCATGGACCTATACTGACCCGGGTAGAAGGGCTGTACGTGGTATGCGTGGCGGAGCGTTGATATTATTAATGCATATGAAAATGTGGCTGGCCGGTTTTGACGACCTGCATGCAGAGCAGCATTATCGTGATGCCATAAACTTTGGTATTGAGCTGACCACACAAAACGATGGCGCTTACGAATTATTACCTTTTGAAAGATACAGGGAGATATTCAGGGGACGTTCCAAAGAAGGTCTTTTTGAAATCCCCCAGAATATTAACTATGGCGAACGTTTCGGCTGGTCGTTCATATCGGATCACGTTACCCAATTCTTATTAACGAATGGTGCTCTAAAAAATACCTACATGTACTGGGATGCGGCATTTTTAAATGAAGTATTTCCTACCGGCAGATCGGATAAACGTACCACCAACTGGTTAAAGAACAGGACCAGTACTAACGGTCAGTTCTCTTTAACAAAATACGCTAACACCTTTATTACCGAATCAGTTTTAAATATTGACGACAGCCAGATCTTATTCCGTTACGTTGATGCGTTTTTATTACTGGCCGAAGCATATGCGGCCGTAGGAGAAACAGGACCAGCTATCACCAACCTGGATATTGTAAAAGCCCGGGCCGGTGCAGACCCTTATTCTGGTTCATCAATGGACGACCTGAAAAAAGAAATCTGGGACGAAAGATGCAGGGAGCTGATCGGGGAAGCACATTATTATTATGACCTGGTGCGGACTAAAAACATCCTGAACAGGGATTTAAGTTATTCCGGAACGGTGTTAACAACAGAGCAGTTCCGGGCAGGAGCCTGGACCTGGCCTTTATCGGATGCGGTAAGGGTAAATAATCCTGCTGTTACATATAACAATTACTGGAGGTAGAATAATATTAAGGGTAATAAGCAATTAAAAATTGGCCTTTGTTTATGAAAAAAGTATTTAAATATTTATTGGTATCGTTTCCTTTAGCTGCCTTGCTGTTGATGGGCTGTAATAAAAGTAATTACGAGGATGGCGGTATAACCAACCGTAAGTTCAATGGTCATACGGTAGCTTACCTGGAGTCAAAACCGGTAAACAACAAAGCCTTATTAGAGATCATTAACCTGGCTGGCTTTAAGAATGCACTGGAAACAGAGAACCTGACCTTCTTTGCGCCTTCTGCTCCTTGTATTGAAAGAACGATCAGGGAACTGAATGACCTGTTGTTCAGTACCGGCCGTGACACAGTAATAAAATTAAGCCAGATAAAACCCGAAGTATGGCGCTGGGCTTTGGGTAACTATATTTTTAAAGAAAAAAGATCATTGGTGGATTACCCGCAGGTTGATTTAACCAATAAGATCGTTTTTCCGGGACAGACTTTTGAATCTTATACCGGCCGGTTTATGAATATTGGTGTGGAATATGGTAATGCCAGTGGTATTCAATATGCCGGATACAGGAACCTGGTACTGTCATATCCCGTTTCACAGACCGACCTGGGCGGTTTCTGGTTAAACGGAAGGGTGGCCAGCAGTGATATAGAAACAAATAATGGCTTTGTACATGTAATTGCAGAGTATGAAACCACGTTGAACCAGTTTTATGTTGAACCGCATTATTTTGGCTTTAACCTGGTTGACTTTGTAAATATGGCATTGGATTATGGTATCGGTAATCCTTAATAAGATACCTCTTAATAAGATATAGCAAATCAGTTTGAAATAAAAGATATTATGTTCATGAAACGTATAAACCGATATAGCGCCGGCCTGTTAACTTTTCTTGCTGTTGCGGGACTGTTGATGGCTTGTTCCAAGGATATTGAAAAAACCTCGGTATATCCTCCTTCCAGTTTTGAGGATATTAAATTCCTGAGCGGACTGCCTTCCCCTTCACGCGGGGGTGAAGGTAGCATAGTAGCTGTTAAAGTAAGGGGACTGAAAGGCAAAGAAGGCAATTTTAAATTTTATGTGGGCGAGCTGGAGGCACAGGTGATTTCGGTAGCAGATAGCCTGGTAACTTTTAAAGTACCCACTGATGCTATAACCAGCACTTTGTATATAAAATACCAGGATAAATATTTTTTCGGACCTGATTTTATAGTGAGAGGTAAATTATTGATAGACCCGGCCTTTAATGGTTACACAGGCGCATTGACCGGTTCCTCTACCGGTATTATCACCGATATATTACCGGATGGCAATGACTATATCCTGGCAGGCCTTTTTGATAATTACGGCAATGCAGCTACTGCAGCCAAACCTATCATTAACCTGGTTAAGATATCCAATACCGGAACGTACAAGGATGCTGTTACCAGGGGTACCTCTTCTGGTTTTTTAAACAGTATTACGAAGTTGAGCAGTGGTACGGCCAGTTACCTGGTTTCAGGTTCATTCTCCGAGTATAATACACGGAAGGGTATGAACGGTATTACCACTTTACTTAGCACGATGGCGCTGGATTCAGTTTCCATTGATGTAGTGAACCCGGAGCCGGTTTTACGTCCGCAGGACAGCAAAGATACCGTTGCCCGTTTCAACGGTGGTGTATTGGGAACGGTATTAAAAACCTTTGTAACCAGTACTGGCCAATATATAGCGGTAGGAAACTTTAGCAATTATGTAAGTTATTTCTATGAAAGGTCTACCCGCGATAATAAATTAATTGATATCAGGAATATTTCGGGCCTGGTACGTATGAATGCTGATGGTACCCTTGACTCAACCTTTAACTACGATCTTGTTTTGCACCGTGGTAAACCTGCTGCCAATGGCAGTATCAGCGGAACGGTACAAATACCCGGTAACCGTATAGTGATCGTGGGCTCATTTACAACCTATAACGGTACTGCTGCATCCCGTATTGCCTGTGTAAATGAAAGTGATGGCTCTTTAAATAATGCGTTCAATACCGGAAGCGGTGCTGATGGTGTTGTAACAGGAGTAACGTATAATGAAACTGCAGGTAAACTGGTGGTAGTAGGGGAGTTCCGCAATTTTAACGGACGGCCGGCAAATGGTATTGTCGTATTAAATACGGACGGCTCATTTGATAATACATTTAATTTAAGAAACCTGGAAGGTGGCCGTATCAGTTTTGGTGGCCGTTTAAATGATGGCCGTTATATCATCACCGGCAGTTTTAAACGTTATGCCGGGAAAGGCAGGCCGGGTATTGCCGTGCTGAACCCGGATGGTTCTTTGGCGGTTGGATATAATAATATGGGTGCTTTTGAGGGGGCGGTAATTAAAATGTATGAAACCAGGTCTTCTTCGGATAATGTAGGAGTAGTGCTGGTAGGACAGTTTTCCCGTTTCGATAATACCAGTGTAAGGAGTATCGTTTTCCTGGAACTACAACCTTAATGCACAGGTTATAACGCGGAGAGACAATAAAGAATAATATAATTTTTGTAAATAAGATTCAACCAAATATTGCTGATATGTTAAATACGATTAATCATAAAAAAATGTACAGGCTGTTTTTAGGATTAATGTCGTTTTCGGCTGTAGCTTTTTTCTTTTCCTGTAATAAAGACTTTCCTAATAAGCTTACTGATAATGACATTGTAGATTCTACCTTAACCGGTACCATGGAGCGTAAAGTTTTGCTGGTAGTGGTGAACGGGGCCAGGGGCGAGGCGGTACGTGCTGCCAATATTCCCAATATGGTTAGCCTGAGCGATAATGCAATATACTCGTGGAATGCCCTGACCGAATACAATAATGTGGGTACGCCGATAGCAGATGCTACAGGGTGGGCCAATATTTTAACAGGAGCTACTTCGGCCCAGCATAAGGTAACCAGTAATGACTTTTCAGGTAATGACCTGGCTGCTTATCCTACTTTCCTGTCAAGAATTAAAGCGGCAAAACCTGCTGCAAAAACAACGGCTATTGTCAGCTCCCCGGCTTTAAAAACCAACCTGCTGACTGATGCTACCCAGGTGCAGGAACTATCAACTGATGCGGCGGTACATACGGCTGCCATGACGGAATTAGGCTCCGGTACTTCATCCCTTGTATTTGTTGAATATAATGGTGTGGCGATCGCAGGCGCAGCTTATGGTTTTGAGAATACGACTGCGCAATATATGAATGCTATTACACAGGTAGATACTTATATCGGTGCTTTGGTAGAGCAGGTAAAAAAGAGGGATAATTACAAACATGAGAACTGGCTGGTGATTATTACTTCGAACAAAGGTGGGGCTACTATTTCCATCCCCGCAGATCTGTCGGCTTACGGGGATTCATGGCGCAATACTTTTACCATTATGTACCAGCCTAAGTTCGCTCCTCAATTTGTGCCAAAACCTATCTCCAGCCGTGGCTTTTCGCCTTTTAAGGATTCCGCTTTAAGATTATATGGTATTCCTACTGCTGCACCCGGTGGTACCAGGGTGATTATTCAGAATAAACCAGGAGAAACCAATCAAACTTTATTTGACGTGGAAAACGGTGCTTTAACCGTAGAAGCAAAAGTAAAATTCAATAAAAATTCAAGTGGTAACTATAGTTATAGTTTCCCTCCGATTTTGAGTAAAACCACGGCCCGTACCGGTAGTACAGCAGGCTGGTCTATATTCAAAAACGGTAACGGTTTTACAGCATATCTTGCAAATGGTACTGCCAATATACAGATAGGCGGCTCTTCAGCAGGATCGATCAATGACGACCTATGGCATACCATCGCTATGGTAATGTACCGCGATGGTGCGGTGTTCAGAGCCGAGTTTTATAAAGACGGTGACCTGGCAGCCAGCGGTAGTTTAACTTCAGCAGGAGGCATAACCTCTACAGCTCCGGTAACATTAGGCTTTAACCCCGAGGTGTTTTCAACAGCTTATGTGGACATGCAGATGACGGATGTGCGTATCTGGAAATCGAGGGTATTGCCTACTACTATTAATAAATACGATTGTTTTGACCAGATACCTCCCGATCACCCTAACTATGCTACTTTAATCGGTCACTGGTCAACGGTGAAAGCAAAGTTAAATACTGCTACCAACTCCTTTGTTGATGTATCGGGCAACGGACGTGTGGGATTGATTAACTCGGCTAACGGAGGAACGGTACAATGGACCAAATTCGATGAAGTGAGCCAGAATCTTTGCCCTACCGGCGATGAAGGTTATTATAAAATTGTACCCAATAATATTGATATCAGTTTACAGGTGATGCAGTGGATGGGAATTAATACCACTACCTATAACCTGAAAGGAAGAAGCTGGATATCTAACTATATCAACTTATAGAACAAACAGTAATTGACTATAAAACATCGGAAATGAAAAAATATTCTTTATTACAACGTATTGTTTTAACGGTATTTACTGTGGCTTTTTTTACACAGTGTATTAAAAACAAGTATAGTTTTGAAGATGGGTATGACAGGGGAGGAGAAGTTGACCCGAATATCACCGTTGATACATCACTGAAGTTTATTGATGTATCTAAATTTGCAGCTGCCAGCGTGTTTCCCGGTTTGGTTTGTAATGCCGCCGAAAAACCAAGGCTGGTAAACTATACGCAAACTTTTAACCTTAATTACTCATTTGTAACAGAAGGATTACGCATCAGTAAGCCCCCCGAACCTTTATTCAGCACGGGTTTATATGTGGCTCCGGGTGAATTGCTGATTGTGGATGTACCGGTTGGTATCAACTCTTTATCTATCCAGATCGGCGCATGGACCGATAACCTGGCCAGTGTGATAGATGCTCCCCGGGATGCACTTTTGTATACTGTGGCGCAACTGGCTCCCGGACGTAATTATTACCGGAACCTATATGGCGGACCTATTTATATTACCGCTATCAGGCCTATCAGCACCCCGGTTAATTTAACATTTACCAACGTATTAAAAATGCCTGACTTTGTATTAGAGTCCGGTATGACACATGCTGACTGGAATGCACAGTTACAGGCCAGCTGTATTCCCTGGCTGGAGCTGAGATCCAAATATGTGATCTTCACCGTTCCGCGTGAATACTGTTTAAACCGTCCTATCTCTGATGTAGTACGTTTAATGAACAGGTGGAATGAAGTGATCAAAAGAAATTACTACGACTGGGAAGGGTTGAATGATAACCCGGCTGATGCAAGAGACCAGTCGCCTTTATTACCCTGGCGTGTTGTGATGGACATTAAACCATCGGTAGGGTACGGGCATTCGGGTTACCCGGTAGTGGTTACCAATGACTATGAATGGTTCTCCGAGATCACTAATTATGAGCAAAGAATTTCAAGAGGTATATCCTGGGGTATTATGCATGAAATAGGACATAATAACCAGCAGGGACGTTACTGGAGCTGGGGTTCATTGGGTGAAGTAACCTGTAACCTGTTTGCCTGCCGTGAAACCAAACTGCAGGGTTATTTTAACCAGGCTCACCCCGCTTTACCAACTGATATACCGAAGGCTTTAGCATTTGCCAATGCATCAGGTACAAAAGATTTTGATGGTACGGATGCGAATATCAATACGCCTTTTGCCCGTCTTACTCCTTTCCTGCAGATCATGTTTAAATATCCGAATGGTGATTCACTGATCACGAAGATGTACCAGGCAGCCAGAAGGGCTATACGCCAGTCAAATAACGACCAGGACAAAAGAGACTTTTTCTATGAGACCATCTGTGATGCCACTAAACTGGACTGGACATTGTTCTTTGACCGCTGGGGCATTAAGATTAGTAATGTTTCCGCTAATAAAATAGGTGCTAAAGGCTATCCTTATTATACAAAAGAATTATGGAAATACAATCCGTTAACGGGAACGGGTGGTGATACAGAGGTGAATATTTACAGCAGGACAAACTGGTCAATTACGGCATTCAGTTCTGAACAAACTTCAGGTGAAGGAAGCTCCAACGGTATCAATAACGGACCAATTGCCACCATTCTGGACGGGTTCCCCGGAACCTACTGGCATTCTAACTGGTCATCCTCACCAGCTGCAGCTCCGCCACACTTTTTTACCATTGATATGAAGCTGCCATTTAATATTAATGGGTTTTATTTTACACAACGTCAGAGTTTAACCAGGAATATCAGAAATATAAAAATAGAAGTAAGTATGGATGGAACTAACTGGGAGATGTTACCCAACAGTACCAATCCTTCAAGTCCTACTACTTTTTCACTTTTGTCAGTTACTAACCAGCAGGATTTCCCGATACCTACCAAAAGATTCAGGTATTTCCGGGCAACTGTTCCTGCCAGTACAGATGTTTATGACGGAACAAACTTTGCCGCATTGGCTGAGGTTGGTGTAATATATTAAGATATATGTTTTATAACTATAATGAAATTGTTATGATTAAGATGATTAATAAAAAGATGCTCTCAGCTTTTACAATTCTTTGTACGGTTGCTGTGGTAGTTCTTTTTGCAGGCGGATGTAAAAAATATGCTGATCCTCCTCCTTATTTTGAAGAGGATACTTCATCCGGTGTAAACAGCCAGCGTAAGCTGTTACTCATTGCCATTGATGGATTAGTAGGAACAGAAGTAAAAACGATTGATCCGCCAACCATTAAGCAGTTACTGGAAAAAAGTAAGTTCAGCTATAAAACCAAGGCCGAGCCGGTTACCACGGATGCGGCTACCTGGAAAACACTGATATCTGGTGTGTCTTATAGTAAACATAAGATCAAGGACAGTACTTTCATTTATTCTGCCCCGGCCGGCAGTGACCCGCATGATGCGCAGCCACCGTCTTATCCTTCTATTTTCTCCCGTATTCTTACTACACCCAGGGCAAGCCTGTCATCGGTGTTGATTTCACCATGGGCCAATATGACCAATAAACTGGGCGGTGAACTGCTGAACAATGCAATGGCGGTAAGCAATGACCAGGTGGTAAAGGATTCTGCTATCAGTGTACTGACCAAACGGAATGCCGATATTATTGTGCTTAACTTTAATGGTGTAAGCAAAGCGGGCATAACCGGTGCCTTCAGTGCCGGCAATGCTACTTACCGCGCAGCCGTAACTACAATTGATGGTTATATCGGGGAGATCATGACCGCATTAAAAGCCCGTCCTAATTATAATAAAACAGAAGAATGGCTGGTGGTGGTAACGTCCACACACGGTGGCCTGGGTAATAGTTATGGGGGTGGTACTGCTGCGGAAACGGATGTACTGACCTTATATTACAATGAAAATATTAAAAAACAGGAACTGACAACAAGCAGCTTTAACTCTGCCGCGTTAAGCGGAAGGGATGCAGCCACCATTAAAGCAGAGATGGCCGATGGTGATGGCCGCTTCAATATTGGTTTAGGACAACAAACCATACAATTAAAATTCAGGCAATCTACAGCGGCAGGATCCTGGCCGCATTTCTTCTCTAAAATGAAACAATTTGTAAGCGATGGATGGTCTTTCTACACCGGTAGCAGTGGTGCCACCTGGGGCTTTAGTATAAGAGGAGTAGGTGGTACGGAAAGAAGGCCTGAGACAGCAGTATCGGGGATTGTGTTAAACGACAAAAAATGGCATACTTTAACCGTGGTGATCTATGACTCGGTTGTATCCGGTATACAGGAGCGCTGGGTAAAAAGGTTTACCGATGGTATAAGAAACCCTGATCCGCTGGACAGGGTAAGACTGAGATCAGGAGCAATCTATCAGACCATTACTAATACTGAGCCCATACGTATTGGCTGGGGAACCGATCCAGGTTATGCACCGCCTACCTTCAATGTAGCTGATATCCGCATTTTCAATACAGCTTTAACCGACCAGGAGATTGTAAGTAACCTGTGTTTACAGGATATTACCCAACATCCTAAATATACTAACCTGATAGGTTACTGGCCTTGTGATGACGGGTATGGCATGGGCTTTTCTAATAAAGGGCCCCAGAACCAGGCCTATACCTTTGGCCTGATGGGTAACTATAAATGGGCAGGTGTAGAAGAAAATCCCTGTGTAATGCCTGCACCCGGACCTAATGATGTAACTTTTTTACCTAAGGTGGTAGACGTGACCAGGCAGTTGTGCTACTGGCTGCGGATACCGGTAAAGGAAACCTGGAACCTTGACGGTTCAGGTTGGCTGGAACTGTATGACAGCGAATTTGTAAAATAAACTTTTCTCTATAAGCAGCTAGTTTTGGTAAGCCCGGATGAATCTTCATTCGGGCTTTTTCTTATCCGGGCTATGTTTAACTGGCATTTGTATTGGATGAAGGTAATCCTCTGCTGTGCGAAGCTTACAGCTTCGCAACACTATTCTATCGCCTCTGGCGATAATAAAAAAATAAAAATGGCCGCTATACAGCGGCCATTTTTATTATAAGTTATTAACCTAATTATGCATTACGGTTAATACAATTAAGGTCTTCAAAAGCTACTTCCAAACGTTTGCTGAAGCTCTCTTCACCTTTGCGTAACCATACGCGGGGGTCGTAGTATTTTTTGTTAGGGGAGTCTTCACCTTCTGGATTACCCAGCTGGCCCTGTAAATAAGCTTCGTTCTTTTGGTAGTTATTCAAAATACCTTCCCAGAAAGCCCATTGCAGGTCGGTATCAATATTCATTTTGATAGCGCCATAACCGATCGCTTCACGGATCTGGTGCTGGGGCGAGCCGCTGCCACCGTGGAATACAAAATAAACAGGTTTGGGGCCTGTGCCTAAGGTTTTTTCAATATGCAGCTGGCTGTTATGCAAAATTTCAGGACGCAGTTCAACATTACCCGGTTTGTATACACCATGTACATTACCAAATGCGGCCGCTACGGTGAATAATTTACCTACTTTACCAAGCTCGGTAAAAGCATAAGCCACATGCTCGGGCTGGGTATACAATTTATCATTTTCCACATCGCTGTTGTCTACACCATCTTCCTCACCGCCGGTAACACCCAGCTCAATTTCAATACCCATGCCTAATGGCTGCATGCGTTTAAAGAACTCAACGGAAGTGTGTATATTCTCTTCAATAGGCTCCTCGCTCAGGTCGAGCATATGCGAGCTGAACAGGGGCTGGCCTTTTTCTTTAAAAAACTGTTCGCCGGCATCAATTAAACCGCTTACCCAGGGTAACCATTTTTTAGCGGCATGATCCGTATGTAATACTACCGGTACGCCGTAATGTTTGGCTACATTGTGAATATGTAAGGCACCGGAAATACCACCGGCTATATTACCCTGTAATTTATCGTTAGGCATGCCTTTACCGGCAATGAACTGTGCACCGCCGTTGGAAAACTGTATGATAACGGGTGAGTTTACTTTTGCTGCTGTTTCTAAAGTGGCATTGATGGTGTTGGTACCAATGGTGTTAACCGCAGGTAAGGCAAATTGATTGTCTTTAGCATCATTATAAAGGGCTTCCAGCTCGTCGCCAAATAATACCCCGGCTCTGTACTTACTCATATTGAATATTTTGTTTTTTTAGCGGTGCTAAGTTAACATTCTATACCCGTGCAAAAAAGAAAAATTAAGCTGTTACACTCCTCAAAACCACCCGGGAAGGACTTTTTACAGCATTTTTTTCTGTAAATACCGGTTTATATACAAACAGTTGTATTAAAAACAATAAAAAGAGGATTATGATGCCGGAAAATATTGGTAACCTGTTTACTTTATCTGCCGGATACAGTAATTTCATGGCATGACCCTCACCACCACAGCCCCCGATCCCATTACTGTTTTACAGCAAACCCTGCAGGCCGTTGCCGGCGTGGATGCCGAACATTTTGCCTTATCGCAGGATCACTGGGAACTGAAAGCCTTTAAAAAGAACGAGTATTACAATGAGTACCGCCAGGTATGTAAACACCTTGGTTTTATTCTGCAGGGCGTGTTCCGGACCTATTATATTGATGATAAAACGGGGGAGGATAAAAACGTTTTCTTCTTTTCGCAGCACCAGGTGGTGGTATCGTTCCAGAGCTTTATTCACCAGGCGCCGTGTAATTACTTTACACAGTCCATGACCGTGTCGCAGGTGCTGTACATCCATATCAACCATTTACAGGCGCTCTATAAACAGTCGCACCAATGGGAAAGGCTGGGGCGTATCATCGCCGAAATGGCCTTTAGTATTTCCATGCAGCGAACCGAAGGTTTCCTGTTCCGTTCGCCGGAAGAAAGGTATTTACAACTGGTGAACGATCATCCCGATATTTTTAATAACGTACCCTTATACCATATTTCCTCCTACCTGGGTATACAGGGCCCCTCCTTAAGCCGGATCAGGAAAAGAATTTCCGGGCGCTGAGTTGATTTTAACCCAGGTTAAAGTTTTTGCGGTTTTTGCAATAGAGCTTTGTGTTATCAAATCGGAACATAAAACTTTAAAAACCTCAAAAACTAATAATCATGCAAACAATTCAATCCAAAACAATCGTATTTGTAACAGGCGCTTTTGTAACTAACTTAGGCTGGCGCAACTGGCAAAACTATTTCGAATCAAAAGGCTATACCACTTATGCACCGGCCTGGCCACATAAAGAAGGTACTGCTGCCGAAGTGCGTAACCGTAAACCCAACGATACAGCCCTGGCCCGTGTTACCATTAAAGATGTTGTAACTACTTACGAGAACCTGATTAAAACCTTACCAGAAAAGCCTATCATTATCGGCCACTCATTCGGTGGCCTGGTTACCCAGATATTATTGAACCGCGGACTGGCCGCAGCCGCCGTAGTAGTGCATTCCGTGCCTCCCTTTGGAGTAATACCTTACGAGTTCAGCTTTTTAAAAGCAGGCTGGCGTTCTTTAGGATTGTTCACGTCATTGAATAAAACCTACCTGATGTCCTTTAAAACCTGGCAATACGCATTTGTAAATGGTATGTCGCTGGAAGCACAGCAGGCCGCTTATCATGAAAACACCATACCCGAATCAAAAAGAGCGGCAAGGGGGGGGCTGACCCTGGCGGCAAAAGTTGATTTTAAAAAGCCCCATGCACCCCTGTTGTTTTTAGCCGGTGGCCAGGATAATATTATACCGGCCAGTTTAAACAAACGGAACTTTAAACGTTACAGCGATAAAAACTCCATTACCCAGTTCAAACAATTTGATAACCACAATCACTTTGTAGTAGGATTACCTGACTGGCAGGACACCACCACTTATATTTACAATTGGATTCAAGGGTTGTAAAGGGCCGCAGGACCTATGAGGTTTTTAAAACCTTATAGGTCCTGCGGGTTTATAAAAACAAAGCCGTTGGAATTTTTCAACGGCTTTGTTTTTATACAATCTTAAATCATCAATATTCACTAACTCTCCCAGGCCAGTGCACTCGCTCCCAAAATAGCGGCATCGGCTTCTTTCAGTTCGCTGAACACCAGGGCCACTTTATCACGGAAAATGGGTAATAAATTCTTCTCCATGTATTCGCGGGTAGGATTTAAAATATAATCGCCCGCTTTAATTACCCCGCCAAATAATACAATAGCTTCAGGTGAGGAGAACATGATAAAGTTTGCCAGGGCTTCGCCCAGTATCTGCCCGGTAAAACGGAAGGTTTCCTTGGCTGCTTCATCGCCTTTTTCGGCACACTCGTACACCACTTTAGAGTTGATCTCTTCTTCCTTATAATTGTTCAGTAAAGAGTCCTTGTATTTCTGGCGCATTTCTTTGGCTGTAAGGGTAATGCCGGTGGCGGAACAATAGGCTTCCAGCGAACCTTCGGCGCCGGTAGACCAGTGTAACCTGCCGCCCGGGCGGATGATGGTATGGCCCAGTTCACCGGCAAAGCCATCATGGCCGTATATTAAATGACCATTGGCCACAATGCCGCTGCCTACGCCGGTACCTAAAGTGATCATGATAAAATCCTTCATACCACGTGCTGCACCGTACATCATTTCACCGACAGCCGCGGCGTTGGCATCGTTGGTGAGGGTACAGTCCACACCAAACTTTTCGCCAATTAGCTGGGCCAGGGGAATAATGCCTTTCCAGGGCAGGTTAGGAGCGTATTCTATAGTGCCGGTATAATAATTGCCATTGGGGGCTCCCACGCCAATACCCCTGATCTTGGCATTAAACTCAGCAAGAATGGGTGTTAAAGCGGTATGCAGGTCATTGATGAACTCATTTACATCCGGGCTGCGGTCGGTTGGAATATCGCCCTGCGCCAGTATTTCGCCCCGGTGGTTCACTAACCCGTATTTGGTATTGGTGCCGCCGATATCAATGCCTATGGCCAGCTCGTTCGATAGATCTAAAAGTGACATATGCTGTATTAAAAAATAAAATAAAATTAGTGACCGCCAGCTACCTGCTGGTCAAAGTCGATTCCCTGTTTTTTCAGTGCGTTTTTACTGCTGATGGTGTGCCATGCAA
Organism: Terrimonas rubra; assembly: GCF_042686025.1. Classification (NCBI taxonomy): domain Bacteria; kingdom Pseudomonadati; phylum Bacteroidota; class Chitinophagia; order Chitinophagales; family Chitinophagaceae; genus Terrimonas; species Terrimonas rubra. The sequence goes on along the minus strand of NZ_JBHUOZ010000003.1, from coordinate 2,161,644 downwards.
TGTAAGCAAAACATATTAACGGAACAATATAAGACAGGTGGGTCCAAGGACCGGTAGTTACTCCGTTTACTTCAGTACCCAGGTCAAGGTCAATTAAAGCGCCCTGTGCCGGAGGTATGATAGCGCCACCCAATATCATCATAATTAAGAAAGCCGAACCCTGGCTGGCGTATTTGCCAATGCCTGCAATAGCAAGCGTAAAGATACCAGGCCACATTACCGAACAGCATAAGCCGCAGGCAATAAGGCAATAGTTCGCCAGCATACCCGTGCTGAATAAGGACACTACCACGAAAACAATAGCCAGTAATGATACAGTCAGTAATAATTTTACCGGTTTTTCCTGTGCATATAAATTAGCACCAACCAGGAATAACAGGAAGATAGGGTAGTATTTAAAATCTTCGATCGGGTTACCTTTTAAATAGTTGGCCAGGCAAATGATACCAAAAGCAACAAAAGGTACAATGATCACCATCAGCCTTTTGGTAGACTTACTCAGGTTAAACACACTTACGGCGCCAGTCCAGCGACCGATCATCATACTACCCCAGTACAGGGCAATTAAGTGTGAGTTATGCTCTTCATTAAAACCACCGAATTCGGGTCTTAATAACAGGGCGCCAAAGTTATTGTCAATGGTAACCTCTACACCTACATATACAAAAATGGCTATCATACCCAATACCAATTGCGGGTACTGCATAGCGCCCCAACCGGTTTTATCTTTTTTTGCCATGAACATGCTGGCAAATAATAAACCAAGGATGATGATTAATGAAGCATAAATGATAACCGATTTGGGAATACCGGTACTGGTTTTAATAGCATCAGCAAATAGGATAGGCAGGAAAACCAGGCCGATGATCAATAATACCACTAATGCTTTAGGACTTCTTTCCAGTTTTTCATCACTCGTTACTTTGGGTAATTTAGAGAAGGCGAAAATAATAGCCGCCAGTGTGAACAGGCCTGCTAAAATAAAGTATACGGTTTCAATATTTCCCAGCGTGGCTTCTTTGGCAGCGCTTACGCTACCAAAAAGCATAAAACTTACCGCTAAAGGACCAAGTAAGGTACCGAATGAATTAACACCACCCGCCATATTTAAACGGTGCGAGCCTGTTTCCGGTGAACCCAGTGCAATGGCAAACGGATTGGCGGCTGTTTGCTGTAAAGAGAAGCCCAGGGCAATAATGAAGAATGCTACGAGAATTAAACCAAATGAGGGATTGGCTGAAGTACTGATGAGTGCCAGCGATACCGCACCAACAACAGATATCAGCAATCCATAAATGATACCTTTTTTATACCCGATCTTGTTCAGGATATCTACATTACTTAAATAAGAGAACAGGTACAATAACAAAGAGCCATAAAAATAAGCTCCGTAGAATGCCGAGCCGATCAGTTGTGATTGTAACTGATCCAGGTCGAAATATTTTTTACAAAAAGGAATGAAAATACTGTTACTGGCCGCAACGAAACCCCAGAAGAAAAATACAATAATGAGGGTGCCGAACTGCGACCATTTGGTTTGTTGACTCATAGCAAGTATCTATTTTAAAGATTAAGACCCCAAAATAATCAGAAATACGCTATCCAAAAATTTTAATTCTTAGTTAGCTCATAAAAAAGTGGTATTTTGAAAATTAAAACCACCATATTTATAATCTGTTTAAGGTTAAACGTTTGTGTAATTTTTTTGGGGGGATTACCGGGGCGCCTTTTTCAACCTGTGACCGGCATTTTTTGTTTTAATAAGTAAGGCGTTGAAAACCGTTACGGCCTGTGCACAACAGGGGAAGAAGGATGAATACGATAAGAACTTTACCGGTAAAGCTGTTTTATATTGCCGGGCCGGGTGATACAGCTGAAGGGCTGCCGGATTGCAGCGGATACCCCGCTGAAGGTTTGGCGGCGCAGGATGGTGGCGGAGTAGCAGCGGAAAGCCGGTATATGGCCGATAGCAGGGTGAAGCTGACAGCCCCTGCACCAGGCAATGGAAAGAAATTAAAATACTTGTATAATACTATAACTTATGGAAATATTACATGTTGCCGCCGAATGTTACCCCATGGCCAAAGCAGGCGGATTGGGTGATGTGGTGGGCGCTTTACCCAAATACCAGAATGAATTAGGGCATGTGGCCAAAGTGGTGATGCCCATGTACCGCACTAAATTTTTATATGCCAACCAGTGGGAGCTGGTACATGAAGGCGGGCAGCAGCTGGGATCACACTGGTTTCATTACAGTGTAATAAGAGAGAAGACCAATAAGCTGGGCTTTGATCTGTACCTGGTAGATATTAACGGCTTGCTGGACAGGGAAAAGATCTACGGGTACGATGATGATACCGAGCGTTTCCTGGCTTTCCAGATAGCCGTGTGCGACTGGGTGAACCGCTGGCAACATGTGCCCGATGTGATCCATTGCCACGACCATCATACCGGACTGATACCTTTTATGTGTAAATACAGTTATGCCTTTCGTAATAAACTGGCCCCGGTAAAAACGGTGTTCACCGTGCATAACGGGCAGTACCAGGGCTGGATATCCTGGGATAAGTATTACTATATACCGGCTTATGACAGCTGGAACTGGGGCCTGCTGGACTGGGATAATACCATTAACCCGATGGCGGCGGCCGTAAAATGTGCCGATAAAGTGACCACCGTAAGCCATAGTTATATGGATGAACTGAAGGTATCGGCCAATGGCCTGCAAAACCTGTTTGAGTATGAGAAGGGTAAAAGCCTGGGGATATTAAATGGTATTGATACGGAAGTATGGGACCCGCAGACCGATAATTTCCTGGCCAAGAATTACAGCCAGGAGCTGGTACAGAAAGGCAAACAGAAAAACAAAATGGAGATATGTAACCAGTTTGGCCTGGACCCTGATAAACCACTGATCACCTTTATTGGCCGGCTGGTAGGGGAGAAAGCGGCCGACCTGTTGCCGGAGGCCATCAGCCAGTCCATTTACCAGCATCATGGCAGGGCCAATTTCCTGGTGCTGGGCTCGGGTGAAACGCACCTGGAAGAACAACTGGACCAAATGAAGAACCAGTTTAAAGGCTACTTTAATTCTTATATAGGGTACAGCGAGCCCCTGAGCCACCTGATATATGCGGGCGCCGACTTTTTACTGATGCCCAGCCGGGTAGAGCCATGCGGCCTGAACCAGATGTATGCTTTACGTTACGGCACGGTACCCATGGTGCGCAGTGTGGGCGGTTTAAAAGATACGATTAAGGATTTTGGTGATTGGCAAGGTTATGGCATCAGGATGGATCAGTCGAGTGTGGGTGATATTATTTATTCCGTAGGCCGCGCCATTGACCTGTACACGAATAAACCTGATTTATATGAGTGGATGCGGGGATATATGATGACCATTGATCATTCCTGGGATGCCTCGGCACAACAGTATATTGACGTATACCAGTCCATTCACAAATAAAGCAGGTGACAAAAATTAAAATAATCAGGAGCATGATTGTTTAATTAATAATGTTACTTATCTTTTGCACCACTAACTTATAATTATACATTGCTATGTCTATTTCAAAAGAAATATTAACGGTGATACTGGGCGGAGGAGCCGGATCGAGGTTATACCCTTTAACAGCCAGCAGGTCAAAACCGGCGGTACCCATTGCGGGTAAATACCGCCTGGTGGATATTCCTATTTCCAACTGTATCAACTCGGGCATCAACCGTATGTTCGTGTTAACGCAGTTCAACTCCGCTTCCTTAAACAGGCATATTAAGAACACTTATCACTTCAGCGCATTCAGTGCTGCATTTGTTGATATACTGGCTGCGGAGCAAACACCGGATAACCCTACCTGGTACCAGGGGACGGCCGATGCGGTGCGCCAGAGCCTGCGTCACCTGTCGCCTTTTAATAGTGAGTATGTATTGATACTATCGGGTGACCAGTTGTACCAGATGGACTTTCATAAAATGCTGGAGAACCATAAAAAGCTGGGCGCTGATATTTCCATTGCCACCATACCGGTTGGCAGCAGGGAAGCGCCGGAGTTCGGCATTTTAAAATCGAACGAAGAAGGATATATTACTTCCTTTATTGAAAAACCCAAAGCAGAACTATTGCCCGAGTGGGTAAGCGATACCGGCGATGCCATGCAGGCACAGGGACGTAATTACCTGGCCTCGATGGGTATTTATATTTTTAACCGTAAGTTGTTGTTTGACCTGCTGCAGGATGATTTTGCCGATGCGACTGACTTTGGTAAAGAGATCATTCCGCAATCAATAGAAAACAAAAAGGTAGTGAGTTACCAGTACGATGGTTACTGGACCGATATCGGTAATATCTATTCCTTCTTTGAAGCCAACCTGGGCTTAACGGCCGACCTGCCCGATTTTAATTTATTTGATAATACCAATACCATTTATACCCGTGCCCGTATGCTGCCCCCGGCTAAAATAAGCGGTACAACACTGGAAAAAACGGTGATAGCAGAAGGTACCATTATCAATGCCTCCCGTATTGAGAACAGTGTGATAGGCATACGTTCCCGCATTGGCCACGGCACTACGGTGAACAGCAGTTATATTATGGGTTGCGATTATTACGAAACCCTGGAAGATATACAGAGCGACCTGATAACGGGCAAGCCTGCCCTGGGCATCGGTAACCGCTGTTATATTAAAAATGCCATTATTGATAAGAACTGCCGTATCGGCGATGATGTGCGCATTAATGGTGGCACACACCTGGAGCCTATTGATCACAGTCTGTATACCGTTAAAGATGGTATTGTAGTGATCAAGAAGGGAGCGGTGATACCTAACGGTTTCGTGATCTAATCATACAGATCTTTATGAGATAAACAAACCCTTCTGCTTCAGAAGGGTTTGTTGTTTTATGTACCGGCTGCAGTACCCTGATGCAGCAGCTGTTGCGACGCTCCGTTCAACTGCAGTAATGCTATGCGGCTCTTATAAATCTGTGATGCCGCCGGCATCATTCGACGGTATCAAGGGATAATATGCGTCAACGGATACGTCACCCCGACGAAGGAGGGGGCCTCAACTATATGAATATTTATCGGCAGGAGATGCCTCCTTGCTTTCGGCATGACGTAATGCGGGAGTAGCTTCTTTACAGTTGATATGATGTAATCCAGAAGAAACCTCTCAACGTCAGCATTACGTAAGCGCAAGTGTATTGAATTGAACTTGTATTTATCCCATAGGGATAACAGGTTTATAGGACAGACAGTAAAAGCATCCCGACCCCAGCGGGGTCGCATGTTATGGCTGAACAATATTGTTACGGGTTAGTCACCCCGACGAAGGATAGGTCTCCTGAATCATGTGAATATTGATTGGCAGGAGATGCCTCCTAATGTCGGCATGACGTAATGCGGGAGTAGCTTCTTTACAGTTGACATGATGTAATCCAGAAGAAACCTCTCAACGTCAGTATTACGTAAGCGCAAGTGTATTGAATTGAAGTTGTATTTATCCCGGAGGGATAACAGGTTTATAGAACAGACAGTAAAAGCATCCCGACCCCATCGGGGTCGCATGTTCTGGCTAAACAATTTTGTTGAGGCATAAATCGGCATGAGAGCCGATTGTTGTTTAGCTTTCCCCAGTCAGTTTTTTTAATAAGGAAACCTGCCCGAAGTGATAATAACTGTGTTCAATCACCCCTTCAATATTTCTTAACCAGGTGCCGTATTTCTCCTCCACAAAGGGCTGGTGTAACTGGGCTTCGGGCATGCTTTCAACAGCAGCTGCAAAACTTTCGGCATTCGTTAAAAAACGCTGTACCAGTGTGTCCCAGTCTGCAGCACCAGTGATAGGGGGCATATCAAAGCTATACTGGTCACGTATCTCCAGCGGACCACCCTTACAAACCTGTAATAGACCTTCCAGGTAATAATTAAGGTGAAAGGTGAGCAGGGCGATGGTGTTTACATTACCTGCTTTCCGGGTGGCCTGTTGCCAGCTTATGCTTAATAACTGTTCCTGTAAGTTGGTATTGGCTATCCACCGGCCGTTCAGCATTACTTCTCTTAACCGGGTAGCCAATGTGGTATTGTTATACATAATATGTTGTTTTGAAAAATATCAGCAACATATCCTGCAGGATTGTACAATATAGTAACCCTTACACATAGGATTGCCTGCTGAGCTAATAAAAGGTAAAATAAAATGTTGAAAAATTAACGGGAAATGCTGTTAGGATTAAAGGTTACTTTGTTGTTCAGTAACACTTTTTTCTTCATGGGTAATACCACAACACTGTTGCCGTTACGGTAAGCAACATTGGTGTTCAGCTGCATGTACTGTTTGGTATTGTTGAAGTTGATCACTTCATTGCCACGGAAAGAGTAGCCCGTGCGTAAAGTAAATACGCCGTTATGAGTAGTAGTGAAATCTGTGGTTAATAAACTGCGTTTTGGTTTATTATCAACCTTTTTTGCACGGCCATCACCTAAAGATGCAAAAGCACCGGCAACAAATAGTACCATTACAGTACCAACAGCCAGTCTTTTGAAAGTATATAGTGATATTTGACGTACAGATTTCATTCTAAGTGCAAAATTAACAAATTAAAATGATAATATTCAGTAATTGCGCGGAAAGTTTTAATATTCTTTTAACGCCTGAATAGCGAAATTGTTACATGTGAGCCAAAAAAATGTATAAAAGATGTTCACAAATGGGGAAAACTAAAGCACCCGGATAAACCATTTTTTGGGTTAACTTGTTGATACTTAAAGCGAATAAAAAATGTTGATAACAGCCGGATTTACGGTTAAAACGGCATGAAATTTTGATTATCCAAATAAGCCGGTATTTTTGCCGGGATATTTTATTTTTATTTGATTATCAGTTCTTTACATATTCATTATTGTTTTAGTAAATAGGTCCGGCCATGCAACCGCTGCTGTTATAAAATCGTTTATACAGTAAAGAACAGTTACCGGAGTCGCTTGGTCCGCCTGTTACAACAGTAAAGAATTAACCGGGCAAAACAAGGAACACATGATTTATGTTAAAGGGTAGTGTGCCGCTTGTAAAGCTGTCTGACAGGAAGTACCTGTGTAACAGCGAATACCTGTTTGGAGTGTATGCACTTGATTGTTAGTTATTATTTCACCATTTAAACTTCCATCAAATGAAAAGTAACCCTTTTGAAGAAGATCGTGACGTACTGGCTGAGTTATTGAAAAACTATGATAACCTGAAACAAGGGCGTAGTCATTCGTTTATTGAGGAGGAGGCCTTTGAAAAAATAATCAGCTATTTTGAAGAGAAAGAAGATAATAAAGCTGCGCTGGAAGCTGCAGAACTGGCTACGGAGCGTTATCCATATTCGTCCAGTTTATTAATACGCAAGGCGGATGTATTGTTAAGCAACCGCCGTTATAATGAAGCGCTGGAAGTGCTGGAATTTTCGGCCCTGCTGGACAGCAATGATATTAACCTGTACATATTAAAGACCGATGTGTTGCTGGCGCTTGACCGCCAGGAGGAGGCTGTTTCGTTACTGGAAGAAGCCCTGCATTTATTTGATGGCGAAGAGCGTATTGAACTGCTGTTTGAGCTGGCCGATGTGTATGATGATTACGAGGATTTTGACAAGGTGTTTGACTGCCTGAAGATGATACTGAAGCAGGACCCCAATAATGAAGAGGCACTGTATAAGATCTGTTTCTGGACAGACTTCACCGGTCGTAATGAGGAGGGCATCCGCCTGCATAAACAAATTATTGATAACTATCCTTACAATGAACTGGCCTGGTTTAACCTGGCAGCTGCTTACCAGGGATTAAAGCTTTACGAAAAAGCCATTGACGCCTACAAGTACGCCATTGTAATTGAAGAGAAATTTGATTATGCCTACCGGAATATGGGCGATGCCTATATCCGTTTAAGAAAGTACAAAGATGCTATTGAGGCCCTGGAGAAAGTGCTGGAGCTTAGCAAGCCGGAGGACGTTATTTACGAGGCTATCGGCCATTGTTATGATAAGCTGAAAAACTATGCGCAGGCAAGGTTTTACTACCGTAAAGCCACCCACCTGAACCAGGAGGACAGTAAGCTGTTTTATAAAATTGCCTGTACCTATGTAAATGAAGGGCAGTTCCAGAATGCGGTTAAACAACTGGAAACAGCCTTGCGTATCAACCGCAATCACCCCGAGTATCATTTATTACTGGGCGAGTGTAAGCAGGAGCTGGGTTTTATAAAAGATGCCATACAGTATATTACAGCAGCAGTAAGGTTACGTCCAAAAAATGTGGCCAGCTGGGAAGCCCTGATCAAATGTTTATACCAGAACGAATACTATGACCAGGCCCTGGAACAGGCCGATATTGCCTATGAAGCCACCGGTAAAAAAACGGTATTTGTATTTTACCAGGCCGTGATACATTTTGCGCTGGGCAAAACAAAAGAGGCTTTACTACTATTGGAAAATGCCCTGGAGCAATCGCCTAAACTGTTGAAAAAGATCATTTCCCTGGAGCCTGGTCTGTTGCAGAACAACAGTATGCTGGACCTGATAGCTAAGTATAAAAGAAAAAAATAAAGGAATATGGGGCGGATTGGTAAGGAGTTTTTTATGAACCGCTTATCTTTGCGCCATTAACTGAAAAGTAAGTAAAGCAGTAGCATGAATTTTAATTTATCGCAAATGCCCGACAGGGCGGCTAAGCCTCGGAGTAACGGATTAACCATGGTGATGGACAAAGGCTTAAGCATTGAGGAAACTAAAAACTTTCTTAGCATTTCGTCCACGTATGTAGATATTTTAAAACTGGGTTTCGGCACTTCGTACGTTACGCCGAACCTGAGAGAAAAACTTGCTGTTTACCAGAGTCACAATATTCCCGTTTACCTGGGAGGTACTTTATTTGAAGCTTTCCTGATCCGTAACCAGTTTGATGATTATATAGCGGTTTGTAAAGACCTGGGCATTACTTACGTGGAAGTAAGTGACGGCTCTATCAATATTCCGCACGCTGAAAAATGCGGGTATATTGAAAAACTGACCAAACATTTTACCGTATTAAGTGAAGTGGGCAGTAAGGATGCTCAACATATTATTCCCCCTTATAAATGGATAGAGTTAATGCGTGCTGAGCTGGAAGCCGGTTCAAGCTATGTTATTGCGGAAGCCCGTGAGGCCGGTAACGTAGGTATTTACAGGGGTTCCGGTGAGGTGAGGGAAGGCCTGGTACAGGAAATATTGACACAAATACCCAAGGATAAAATTTTATGGGAAGCTCCCCAGAAAGCACAGCAGCTTTACTTTATTGAACTGCTGGGCTGTAATGTAAACCTGGGTAATATTGCACCTACAGAGATGATCGCCTTAGAGGCCATGCGTATTGGTTTACGCGGCGATACTTTTAATTTCTTCCTGGATAATAAATAAACGGTTATGCGGGTCTTTGGCTTGATCGGGAATCCCTTAACACACTCATTTTCCAAAAAATACTTTACCCAAAAGTTTGAACAGGAAAATATAGCGGGTTGCCGTTACGAGTTATACCCCCTGGAAAATATTGACCAGTTGCCCGCCCTGTTACAACAGGAGCCGGCGCTGGAAGGTATTAATGTAACCATACCGTATAAAGAGCAGGTATTGGCTTACCTGGATGAACAATCGCCGGCCGTACAGCAGATAAAAGCCTGCAACTGCATTCATATTGCAAATGGTAAACTGGTAGGCCATAATACTGACGTACTGGGTTTTCAGCGATCACTGCAGCAACAATTACAGCCCCATCATACACAGGCATTGATATTAGGTACCGGTGGTGCGGCCAAGGCTGTGGCTTTTGCTTTACAACAGCTGCAGTTATCTTATCAATATGTATCCCGCCGGCCTGGTGATAATACCATTGGTTACGAAGATTTATCGCCGGCATTGATGCAGTCGCATACCCTCATTATCAATACTACACCCTTAGGTACTTATCCTAATACAGAAGAAGCCCCGCCAATACCTTATGCGTTATTAACCGAAAGGCATCATTTATACGACCTCGTATACAACCCTGCAGCAACCCTTTTCCTGCGTAAAGGAGAAGAACAAGGGGCACAGGTTCAGAACGGCGCCGATATGCTGGTTATACAGGCTGAAGAGAGCTGGAAGATCTGGAACAGTTAAGCTTTGTCTGCCTGTGTATTTCCTTCCGTTTTATTGCCGGTGTTCATTTTCCTGCCAAACAATGGTCCAAAAGGTTTCCATACTACAAATACAACAAAGAGATAAAACAGTATACAACTGATCACTTTTGCGGCTAAACCGGGTAAGGCAGGTAGGTTCAGCAGGTTAATGCCATAAACAATCGGGTAAAAGAAAAGGGAAAGCCCCATGGCGATAAAAAAGAACCTGGCTGAAAAAACGGGCAGGTCGCCTGGTTGTTTTTTTACCGATGCCAGGTTAAGCAATAACAAGACCGTCTCCGAGATCAATAAAGCCAGGCACATACCCATGGCCCCGTAATAATAACCGCCCGCAAAAGCCAGTGCAAAAAATAACAAACAACTGACAATAAGATTATGTAGATAACTTTTTTCGCGGTGACTTGCCAGCAGTATCGGGTTGCTGTAGTAAAGGCTCACCGCTTTAATAAAGGGAAACAGGGCCACTAACTGCAGGTTGGGCACTACAGCGGTGAACTGGTCGCCTAAAAAAACGGGTATAATATCGCCGGCCAGTAAAAATATACCAATGCTCAAAGGTGTTGCAAACAGCAGGATCAGGCGGATGCTGAACAGCAATTGCTGCTTCAACTGCTCCTGGTGGTGCTGCGATTGTAAGGATACAACGGAAGGGAAGAAGACCAGTAAGGAATCAGTTACCACCGAGCCGGAGATGCGTACAATTTTAACGGTAAACGCATATAAACCTACTGTAGCCGCCGAAGCTACAATGCCCATTACCACGTTATCCAGCAACATGGGTATGGCATATAACATGCTCACCAGGTTAATGGTCCACACCTGCCTGATATATTTGATCCCCCCTTTAAAATCAAAGCGGAATAAGCGTTTCCGGACCACCTGGTAAAAATTCAGACCGATGGTAGTAACGGAAGAAAAAACAATGATACCATAATACAGCAGGTAATCATCGGGTGATTGTACCAGGAGATAAATGGCAATAATGCCGAGTATCCTGATACAAATAGACCGCAGGGCGATATAATTAAATGCTTCCTGACCATAAAAATACCATTCGCAGGCAAAGGCATTGGCAAACAGGTATAAATAGGAGAGGAATAAAATATTGGGATCAGGGAAATGAGATCTTAACAGGAAAGCAAAACAACTGAACAGCAGGATGGCAATAAAGGAGGTTAATACATGCAACGATATTAAAGCGCTCACTGTTTGACTGAGCCGGGTAGGATCATTCCTGTGTTTTGCTACTTCCCTTACGCCGTAAGTCAGGATACCAAACTCGGCAATAATGGTAAAATAAAAGGCAAAGGAGTCGGCAAAACTCACCTGGCCAATGCTGCCGGGTGATAGTACCCTGGCTACATAGGGAATGGTGAATAAAGGAAAAATTACCTGGCTGAGTGATAAGGACAGGTTAAGCAGCAGGTTTTTTTGAACTTTGGCCAAACGCTCTTTTTTTAATGCAAACTTAGTTTTATATGCCCTACAAACAGAAAATAAAATTAACAGGGTTGTTCTGGTTATACAAGGGCACTGTTACGTTCTCTCACTGCTTCTAACGTATAATGCCCTGCAGCTTCTGCTGTTTTTAATACACAGTCATGATATAACGCCGGGTTTTGTATCAGTCCCGTTAAATAATTAATAATATCCTCCGTATGTTGATACCTGAACCCTGCCTGCGCCAATGCGCTTTCCAGTGCAATATGTGAGGGCAGGATAAAAGGTTTTGCATGCCGGATGATGTCTGATATATTACCGGAGCAGATCGTTTTGCTGTATGTTTCGCTAATCCCATCATCAAAAACAGCGGTCTGGATCAGGGGCGAAAGAAGAAAATGTGCTTCCCCGATCCGGCGGTCAAATTCATTTTGCGCTACCTCATCCTCATAGGTAATAAAGGAAACATAGCCTTTTGGCAGCTGCCTGGCCTGTTGAATAACCTGGCGCCCGTAATCGCCCATTGGTTTACCCAGCAGGGTAATAACAGTGCTGATCTGTTGATGATGTAGCTCTTCTGCCAGTTGAAGGATGGTTTCGTAATGTCTTCTTTTTTTATCAATACTGCCGGGAATAACCAATCGTAATGTATTGAAAGAGGGTTCCTCCGGCGGAACAGATCCTTTTTCATAAATACTTCCGGGCAGGCAATGGATCAGGGCCTGCGAAGTAAATTGTTGTAATGCCGGTACCAGTGTAGTACTGATCACATTAAACTCTTTCACCGCCGGCATCATATAACGTTTACCCCAATAACGTACCAGGTTTTTAAAAGAACCCCGGCTGCCTTTTACAAAAAGATTATTGATCATGTGGGCGGTAAGGATCACTCTTTTAGCCGGGCTAAACCTTACCAGCAACCCGTAAAACAGGAAATTATTGGAAACGGTATTGAGCCATAAAATATCTGTGGAATGCTGTTTGGTATACCGGAATATGCGGTAAATGAAACTGATCTTACTCTTGGCTTCTGGTTTGATGATCCAGGTATAACGGCTGCTGTCAGCCCCCAGCATATGCTGCAGCTGGTCATAGGTATTTTGATAACAGCAGACCGTGATCGTATTGCCGGGACGATCAAAGAAGCGTATCACCGGGTATACGGCTTCAAAATGTTCTGTTTCAAAAATTACAACCTGCATGATTAAAATTATAGTAAAGCTACATTGCCGGCACCATATTTTGTATATACCTCTAAAATAACAAAGCTGCCCGTTAATGAACAGGCAGCTTTCCTATATATAGTATGCTATAGTTTATTGTAAAGCTTTGATGATGGCTAAAAACTCGTCAGCTTTTAAAGAAGCGCCGCCTACCAGGCCACCGTCCACATCGGGACTGGCAAATATTTCCGCCGCATTGGATGCTTTTACACTGCCTCCGTATAAAATAGGAATAGTATTGGCTACCTCGCTGTCGTACTGCGCTTCGATATTGGAACGCAGGTAAGCATGTATCTCCTGTGCCTGTTCGGTGCTGGCTGTTTTACCGGTACCAATAGCCCAGATAGGTTCATAGGCAATGATAATTTTTTTAATGTCTTCCGCCGGTAAATGATATAAAGATTCTTTTAACTGTACGGCTACAAAGTCATTCTGTTTTCCTTCTTCACGTACCGATAATGGCTCGCCGCAGCAAAAAATAGGGATGATATTATTAGCCAGGCAAATGTTTACTTTTTCGGCCAATATCGCATTGGTTTCATTAAAATATTCGCGGCGTTCACTGTGACCTATCACGCAGTAACGGATATTCAGTGATTGTAACATAGCCGCCGAAACCTCGCCGGTATAAGCGCCTGATGCTTTGTTATAACAGTTCTGGGCTGCTACAAAATAGTTTTTCTCCTCATCGGTCAGGCTTTTGACCATGGTGAGGTAGGGGAACGGAACCGCAAAAATGGCTTGCTGGTGTGGTGCTAAAGCTACATTGGCACTTAATATCTCATTTAATAAAGTTTCACCTTCTTTAAACGTCAGGTTCATTTTCCAGTTTGCAGCGGCAATTTGTTTTCTCATTAGTATGTATCTTAAATATGGTTGTAAATATAGTGTAATAAATTTTTTTCTTCGGTTGTTACGCTGCTGCCCTTGAGTTTTTTCCAGTTGTTGATATGTTCCAGTGCTTTATCAAAGTCATATTTAATGGTATCATCAATACCCCAGGCAAAGGAAGGAATGAATTTAGGTGTAAGCCCATTGGTGAATACATTGGCCCCCGCACCAATAACTGTACCGGTGTTGATGGAGGTATTGATAGCTACCCTTGCATAATCGCCCATGAGTACCCCGCATTTTTTACCCGCATTGTGTTTACCATTGGGCAGCCAGATAAACACATCGTTGGCGGTATTTTTTACATTGCTGCCGGATACGCCTGCGCCTATATTACACCATTCGCCAATAACGGCATCACCCAAATAGCCGTCATGCGCTTTATTGGAATGACCAAAGAGTACCACATTTTTTATTTCGCCGCCCACAACGGAATGCGGACCAATAGTAGTAGCGCCATATATTTTAGCCCCCATTTTAACAACGGCGTTTTCACCCATGGCAAAAGGGCCACGGATGATACTGCCCTCCATGATAGTGGCATTTTTACCAATGTAAACGGGGCCGGTTGTCGCATTGATGATAACACCTGCGCCAATAACAGCGCCTTCTTCCACAAAAACCTGTTCGGGCGGTTGTACCTGTACAAAAGCAGGCAGTGGCTGAGAGGTAGCCTGGTACGTGAGCAGGGTAAAATCTTCCCGGATGGCCCAGTCGTTTTTATGAAAAATATCCCAGGGGTATTGTATTATATGCAGCGGCTGGTGAAAAGGTATGGACTGGTTGACCTTTATCTGCTGCTGATTATTAATATCCTGTTTGCTGAGTTTGTAAATAATATGCAGGCCATCAATGGTGGTAATAACCTGGCCATGCTGCAGTTGTTGTACGGCTTGTATCAAAGCAGGTGTAGGCAATACATTACCGTGGATAAGATAACAATCTCCATCCTGTACAGCATCTACCAGGTCTATAGCATTGGAATTATCCTTGTAACTGGCTTCCCTTTTATTAAAGGAGGGTAATTGTAACAGCTTTTCCCATTTTTCACGAATGGTTAAAATACCCACTCTTATATCCTGTAAATGACGGGTAAGGGTAAACGGATATAAATTTTCCGGCTGGCAAAACTCCTCGGTGAAAATTATTTTATCCATTTGAAATGGGTTAATGATGAGTTACCATTGTTATAGCTGTACTGTTTGCGAGCAACAGAGAAAAAATTATGGTAACCGGCTGCCTTACGCATAGTACCATAGTACAGCCGGTTACCTGATAATTACTCAGCGGTAGTTTCTTCTACCTTGGTAATTTTTAAAATATTGGTAGGCCTGTGTTCGTGAACAGGCGTACTGCCCGTGTTCACCACCAGGTCGCCGGTTTTTACAAAGCCGCGTTCTTTTAATATTTCAATCTGGTCAAAAAATATTTCATCCAGGCTATTCTCTTCATCGTAATAAAATGCCCTTACGCCCCAGCTCAAGGATAACTGGTTTACCAGGTGTTTACGTTTGGTAAAAATATATAAAGGCGATTTAGGACGGTAACTGCTTAACATGAACGCCGTATAACCGCTTTGTGTCATACCGATCAGGGCATTGGCCGAAATATCGTTGGCAATTTTACAGGCATTGTAACAGATAGCATCGCTGAGGAAAGAAGGGGAGTGGGACTGTGGCCGCAGGTCCTCTTCACGGTCATAGCGGTATTCAGTGTTCTCAACCTCCATAATGATCTTGCGCATGGTCTCCACCACCAGGTGAGGGTGTTTGCCGGTAGCGGTTTCACCGCTCAGCATTACGGCATCGGCACCTTCCAGCACGGCATTGGCAACGTCGGTTATCTCACTGCGGTTGGGTTTTACACGGTCAATCATACTTTCCATCATCTGGGTTGCCACAATTACGGGCTTACCACGGTGAATACATTTGCGGATGATATCACGCTGGGCCATCGGTACTTTTTCTACCGGTAATTCAACACCCAGGTCACCGCGGGCTACCATCACACCATCCGATTCAACAATAATATTACGCAGGTCGGCAAGGGCAGATGGCATTTCAATTTTTGCCATCACCTTAATATTGCTTTTCCTTTCTTTTACCAGGTTCTTTAAATTAATAATGTCTTCGGCACGGCGAACAAAGGAAAGGGCCAGCCAGTCCAGGTCCTGGGTCATGATAAACTCAAAATCCTCGTAATCTTTAGTGGTCATGGCCGGTAAAGAAATGGCTGTATCCGGCAGGTTAACTCCTTTTTTGGGTAATAAAATGCCGCCGTAGGTAACCTGTACTTTAATATCACCGGCAGGCGTAATATCCACTACCAGTACTTCCAGTTTACCATCGTCGATCATTATTTTTTCGCCTACTTTCACATCGTTGTGCAGGTTAGGGTAGGAAATATAGATCTTTTCTTTGGTGCCCACTACTTTCTCTGTAGAGGTAAAAGTGAGTATATCGCCCGGCTCAATAGGTAAAGCGCCGTTCTCAATTTCGCCTACCCTTAACTTAGGGCCCTGCAGGTCGGCAAGTATGGCTACGTTATAAGGTTGCGTACTGTTTATTTTTTTCAGGTGTTGTATGATCTCCGCTTTATTCTCATGGGTACCATGCGAAAAGTTTAAACGAAAAACATTCACCCCTGTCTGTGCCAGTTGTAATAATTTTTCATAAGTATCACAGGCCGGACCTACTGTTGCTACAATCTTTGTTCTATGCACCCTATGCGCTAATCCCGCATCCTTGTCCATTTCCTTGTGGTAATACTTTGAAGCTTTTTGTGTCATTGTGTTGTTTTTATTTCCGTGCAATGAAAAAATAGAGTTCTGTAAATCAGCTGGCCAATATCTTCACGATCTTCATCCATTCCTGGCCGATCTTATGTTTTTCCTTAACCGCTTTATCAAGCGGGGTATAATGAATTTTGTTATTAATAACACCCACCATTACATTCTTACGGCCCAGTAAAAGACTTTCCACCGCGTAATAACCCATATGACTGGCCACTAAACGGTCTTCGCAGGTAGGTGAACCGCCACGCTGGATATGCCCCAGTACGGTAACCCTTACATCGGCCTTGGGTAAACGTTGTCTTACTACTTTGGCCACTTCATCGGCTCCGCCAAATTCTTCTCCTTCAGCTACCACGATCAGGTTTACCAGTTTCTGTCTTTTTTCTTTTTCCGTTAAACCATGTATGATGGCTTCGATATCAGTTTTAGTTTCGGGGATCAGGATGTTTTCCGCACCGGTGGCAATACCGCTGTGCAGGGCAATATAACCCGCATCACGGCCCATTACTTCCACTATAAATACGCGGTCGTGCGCATCCATGGTATCGCGTATTTTATCAATGGCCTGTACGGCCGTGTTTACGGCGGTATCAAAACCAATAGTTACTTCGGTTCCTGCCATATCACGGTCAATGGTACCGGGAACACCGATACAGGGAATATCATATTCGTTGCTGAATTTCTGCGCACCGCGGAAACTACCGTCACCGCCAATAATTACCAGGCCTTCAATGCCTCTTTTCTTTAAATTTTCAAATGCTCTTTTACGTCCTTCGGGTTCAAAAAACTCCTTGCAACGGGCTGTTTTTAAAATAGTTCCGCCGCGTTGAATAATATTGGCTACCGACCTGGAGTCCATGCTGAAAATATCATCCTCGTACATACCCTGGTAACCCCGCATAATGCCAAATACTTCTAAACCATGGTATAAGCCCGTTCTCACCACCGCCCTGATAGCGGCATTCATGCCCGGCGAATCGCCTCCTGATGTTAATACGCCAATTTTTTTGAGGGAGCCACCCAACTTATTTGTCATATAATAAAATTAATGTATGTATAGCCTGTTTTGTTTTTTACTAACTTTTGGAAGTCCCAAATGTAAGATTTTGTAAGGACTATGTGTGCCTGTTACACTAACATTATGTGAACAAAATAAAAAACACACTAATGAGTGTTAGTGTGTTTGATCGCCTTTATTACAGGGCAATCCTGTTTTTTAAGTGTTATAAAAAAACGAAATGTATAAAACTGTTACCTGTTTTGTTAAAACGCTTTCTTCTCTCTTGGTTTTCCTTCAACAATATAACCCGAAAAACTAATAGGGTCTTTATGGGTTTGGGTCACGTGTAATGTGGCCTGGCCATTATCAAAAACTTCCAGGTTGAGTGCGGTAATACCGCTGGCATCTTTGGGTTCAATAGTGATCTTCCAGCCACCTTTTTTTGATTTGGCACTGCTTTTATAACTAAAGTCGGTAGAGGTGAATTTAATGCCGCCATCCAGCGGGTTGATGGGTGCCTGGTAAGCACGGCCGAAATAAGGCAGGAAGGAAATCACCGTGTCCGGTGTTACCACCAGGTCAAACTCGTTGGTAAGCATACGGCTTTGTCCACGCATAGGCAATGCCTGGTCGGCCTTGAAAATATAATTCTTCTCGTTAACGATCCGGGTGTTTTTTGCCTTATCGTCTTCCTGTGCCTGTAAAAAAGAGGTGCTTAACGTCAATACAATAAACAGGCATATGAGTTGTATCCATAACTTTTTCATGATCTGCAATTTTTGCTATGGTATAAAATTCATAAAGTATGCCAAGGCTATGTTTTAGGTGGGTTGAACAGCTTTTATAACATTGTTAATTGTTAAAAATGCAATGTTTTTGGTGTTTACCAGCTGTCGTATCCCGGTTGATCGTCCCTTGCGACGCTCCGTTCAACAGCAGGAATGTTTTTGGGCTTTTTTATACATTTTAGCCCTAATTCAGATAAGTTTACTTGGTTGGAGCAGGTAAAAGTGCTGTCTTTATTGTATGAGTACTTAATACTTTTTTTCTATCCTTTAACGTAAAAATTATTGCTTTATTGGGACTGTTTACTTTTACGGTGTAAGTAAAATCTCCGGTTCGCCTGATGGTCGCGTTTTCTGAAGCGGTAAGTCTAATACGCTTCGGCTTTACATTATGTGCCGTCACTGTAACCGGATTATCTAAGCCAACAAACAAGGTATGGGGTGTAGTCGTTATAACATTATAACTTTCATTTGTTTTAATGAATGTAACAATAAATTTGCCATAAGTTTTCTTGGTTTTAATTTCTTCTTGGTTAGCCGGAGTCCAGCGTGTAGATCCTTTTTTAAGAATTCTTATAACTTCTTGTTCCATACCATAACCCTGTGATGTAATCGGTTTTAAGTCGGATAAATTACCCTCTTTGTCATATACATATTGAATAGCTACAGTATATCTTCCGTTAGGAGCTCCATTTTCAATAAGTACTAATGGGTTTATTTTTTTTCTTAAAGCATCTTCCCAACTGGCTTGTCCTTCGGGCCGGAAAATTTCTTTTTCGGGGTTCAATAAAGTATCGCTGATGATAACCTCTACTTTTTCCTGGGCATGCAAAAAAAGTATTGGAAATGAAAAAATAAAACATATGACAATTCTTATCACCATGGTTAATGATTAAAAGGAATTATTTTGCAGGCTCCGGAACAGCTTTTACTTCAATACTGTATTGCCCTGCTATTTTATTTTTTTTACTGTCCTTAATAGTAAATACAACCCTTTCCTTTGTATCCAGCACTTTAACGTTATACCGGCCATTACCAACCCCTTCAATAGTAGCATTTTTTGAGACGGTTACTGTTAAATCCTCAGGTTTTATATTGGAAGCAACAATTGATACGGTATTATCAATGCCGGAATATAAAGTATTGGGCGTGGTGGTGGTGATATCAACATCATCAAGCCGGGTTAAAAAAGTTACCGGTTGTTTACGAAACGCTTTAACGGTTCTGCCTCCCTGGTGGGCGGGTATCCAGGGGCCTGTTTTTTTCAGTACCCTTATTACTTCCTCTTCCATACCATAACCCCATGCGGTAAGCGCTTTAAAATCGGTAGCGTTGCCTTCCCTGTCCACAATAAATTGTATCTCTACAGTATATCTTCCTGCAGGTGCTCCTTGATTAACAGGTACAGATGCATTTAAATTTGCCCTTAAAAACTTTGCCCAGCCATTTATTCCGCCTGGGAACGAAGCGTCTCTCTCTACCTTTACTAAAGAATCACTTATGGTTATGGTATCTTTTTCCTGGGCTTGTAATCCCAATGCTGGTAAAAGAAGTAAACAAAAAAGGATAATACGTATAAACATGAGCTGCTGTTATGAAAACAAAATTAGGGTTTATAGTTGTAGAAAATTACTAAGTATGCGTTCTCCGATAACCGCACTTTTCTCGGTATGGAACTGTACGCCGAAGAAATTTTTGTTCCGGATAGCGGCCGCATATTCATGTACATAGTTGCCGGTTGCAATGGTGTAGGGGCTATGCTCCGCATAGTAACTGTGCACATTGTAAATATAACTTTGCTCCGGTATGCCGGTAAATAAAGGCTCCTGTAAGTTGTAAATAGTATTCCAGCCTACCTGCGGCACTTTTTCCAAAGGGCTGCTGAATTTTTTTACCTGTATGGGAACCAGGCCCAGGCAGGTAGTATCGTTTTCTTCCGAAAAGTCGCAGAGCAGCTGCATACCCAGGCAAATGCCCAGTACGGGTTGTTGTAAGCCGGGTATAACTTTATCCAGGTTACGCTCCCTCAGGTAATGCATGGCCGTGCTGGCTTCGCCCACACCCGGGAAAATAACTTTATCTGCCGTGCGGATAATATCCGGATCATCACTGATCACGGGGTCAATGCCTAAGCGCTGTAAAGCAAAACTAACGGATTGGGTATTGCCGGCATTGTATTGTATAATAACAACCTTCATTATAATAATCCTTTTGTACTGGGTAATTGCATATTGGTGCTGTCGCGTTTAACAGCAGCTTTAATGGTCTTGGCTAGGGCTTTAAAAATAGCTTCTATTTTATGGTGTTCATTATCACCCTCCGCTTTAATGTTCAGGTTCAGTCTGGCTGCATCACTGAAAGATTTAAAGAAGTGGTAGAACATTTCAGTAGGCATATCACCGATTTTTTCTCTTTTAAAAGCAGCATCCCATACGATCCAGCTGCGGCCGCCAAAATCAATGGCCACCTGTGCCAGGCAATCG
Organism: Terrimonas rubra; assembly: GCF_042686025.1. Lineage (NCBI taxonomy): Bacteria > Pseudomonadati > Bacteroidota > Chitinophagia > Chitinophagales > Chitinophagaceae > Terrimonas > Terrimonas rubra. Next base: position 2,140,837 of record NZ_JBHUOZ010000003.1, on the reverse strand, counting down.
TCCATGGGTAATACAAATGCATAACGGGCAATGCCCATTTTATTACCCAGGGCTTTGGCAATGGCTTCGCCCAGGGCAATCCCCGTATCTTCAATAGTATGGTGCTCATCAATATGCGTATCACCCTTTGTAGTTATAGCCAGGTCAATACCGCTGTGACGGCCCACCTGGTCCAGCATATGATCAAAAAAAGCCAGGCCGGTACTGATATTGGTTTTACCCGTACCATCCAGGTTAATATCAATACTTATTTTGGTCTCATTGGTATTACGTTCATGGTGAATAATACGCTGATCGAGTTTTAAGAAATCGTAAATAACCTGCCAGCTCAGGGTCTCGAGTGCAATGGTTTCCTGTAAGGCGGCTACGCTGTCCTGTATCTCCGCGCCACCCAGGTTTACATCTTCTTTGATCCAGATAGCCTTACAACCCAGGTTCTTGGCCAGCTGTACATCGGTAATGCGGTCACCGATCACGTAAGAGTTGGCGATATCGTAATCAGGGTTATTTAAATAATCTACCAGCATGCCGATGCCCGGTTTACGGGTAGGGGCATTTTCAGCCGGGAAGGTTTTGTCAATATATACTGCTTCAAAATGAATATCCTCTGCTTCGAGGCTTTTCATCACAAAATTGTGCACGGGCCAAAAGGTATCTTCCGGGAATTGTGCCGTACCCAGGCCATCCTGGTTGGTTACCATCACTAATTCATAATCCAGTTCCTGCGCTATTTTACGCATCCAGGTAAACATACCGGGGTAGAATTTTAATTTCTCAAAACTGTCTAACTGGTAATCGGGCGGGGCTTCGCAGATCAGGGTTCCGTCGCGGTCAATAAATAAAACTTTTTTCATGGTCATTTTTTTTACAATCAGGCGTATGCTGCCAATGCGTTAATAATGGTATTGTTTTCTTCGGGTGTGCCAATGGTAATGCGTAAGCAATTATCACACAGGATAACGGAAGAGCGGTTGCGTACAATAATGCCTTGCTGTACCAGGTATTTGAATATTTTATCGGCCTCCGTCATTTGGGCTAATATAAAATTAGCATCGGAGGGATAAACACGGGTTACCACGGCCAGCCCGCTTAACTGTTTACTTAGTTTTTCTTTTTCTTCCACGGTGGTCCTGGTCCATTCGTTTACCTGCTCTACTTTATGTAAAGCCTGTAATACCAGTTGCTGTGTATGCTCACCAATATTGTAAGGGTATTTTACCTTGTTAAAATAGTTGATGATATCGGTACCGGCAAAAGCCATACCCAGTCTTAACCCTGCCAGTCCCCAGGCTTTGGACAAGGTTTGTAGTACCACGAGGTTAGGATACTCGGTCAATTCGGCTATAAACGATTTCTGACGGGAGAAGTTGATATAGGCTTCATCCACCACCACCAGGCCATCAAAGTTGTTTAACAGTATTTCAATATCATTACGGTTAATGCTGTTGCCGGTTGGGTTATTAGGCGAACAGATAAAGATGAGCTTGGTATTTTCATCAATGGCATCGGCAATGCCCTGTACATCCAATTGAAAATCGGGTTGCAGGTTTACTTTTTTTACCAGCACATTATTGATGTCAGCACATACTTCGTACATGCCATAGGTAGGCGGACAGATAATAATATTATCCAGGGCCGGCTCACAGAATATGCGGAACAACAGGTCAATTGCTTCATCGCTGCCATTGCCTAGAAAAATGTTTTGTGCGGGTACGCCTTTGATCTGGCTGATCTTTTCTTTCACCTGCCATTGCGAAGGATCGGGGTAACGGTTATACATCGACGCATCGGTGCCTTGCACCGGTGAGCCAAAGGCATTTTCATTGGCATCTACAAATACCGTGGCCTCACCCGTAAACTCATGCCTTGCCGAGGAGTAGGGGGCCATGCGTTGTATATTGTCTCTTACCAGGTTGTTTATATTAAAATCCATTTTTTTAATTTGGTAATTTGATAATTTTTTGATTTGGTAATGAAACCTGCACCGGCAATATGCTGAATAGTATTACCGAACGATGCAGTGAGTGACACAACCGGCGATGATAGCAGCACTGCAGCTGGTAACATTATAAAAATACACTTCCACATAACGTTATAGCCTGATGGCTACGGCATTACTATGAGCATCCAGTCCTTCGGCCTGCGCCATGGTCATCACGGTTTTGCCAATTTTTTGCAGACCCTCCCGGCTTAATTGCTGGTAGGTTATTTTTTTTACAAAACTATCTACCGATACGCCACTGTACATGGCCGCAAAACCATTGGTAGGCAGGGTATGATTGGTGCCGCTGGCATAGTCGCCCACACTCTCGGGTGAATAGTGGCCAATGAAAACAGAACCTGCTGCCTTGACTTTTTTCGCCAGTTTACCTGCTTTATCACAAGCCAATATCAGGTGCTCGGGTGCATAGTAATTGGAAAAAGCAATGGCTTCATCCAGATTATTTACTACCACAATTTTGCTGTTGTCCAGTGCTTTTTGTGCAATGGTCTGCCGGGGCAGGGTGATGAGCTGATCGGTAATGGCCTGTTTAATGGTATCGGGATTTACGTCTTTTGTAAGCACAACTATCACCTGCGAATCGGGACCATGTTCGGCCTGGGATAAAAGGTCGGCTGCTACAAAATAAGGATTAGCCGTTTTATCGGCGATTACTAATACCTCCGAAGGGCCGGCAGGCATATCAATAGCCGTATTTTCCAGCTGTACCATTTGTTTGGCCGCTGTTACATACTGGTTACCGGGACCGAATATTTTAAATACTTTAGGCACCTGCCTGGTGCCATAAGCCATGGCCGCAATAGCCTGTGCGCCGCCTGCTTTACAGATAGTGGTAACACCACAAAGATCAGCTGCAAATAAGATAGCAGGGTGTATGCTGCCGTCCTTTGCCGGCGGTGTGCATAATACTATTTCTTTACAACCGGCCAGTTGCGCCGGTATGGCCAGCATTAAAACGGTAGAGAATAAAGGAGCTGAGCCACCCGGGATGTACAGGCCTACTTTTTCAATGCCTACCGATTCGCGCCAGCATCGGATGCCGGGCATGGTTTCAATGATCTCTGGCTTATTGTTTACCTGGGCAGCATGAAATTTTTTGATATTGGCAGCAGCCTGGCGGATGGCTTTTTTTAAAGCAGGCGAAAGGGTAGCAGTCCCTTTTTTTATTTCAGCAGCACTTACCCTGATCTTTTTAATCGCTACTTTATCTATCTGTAAAGTAAGATCGGTAATGGCTTTATCGCCTTCCTGTTTTACCTGTTGCAGAATACGGCCCACCGTCTTCTGCAGTTGTGAGGCATCGGCTGCGGGGCGCTGGCAGATAGCCGCCCATTTTGTTTGTGCCGGGAAATTATAGACTATCATCTTTATAAGATCATTTTTTCAATAGGAATAACCAGGATACCCTCGGCGCCGTATTGTTTTAATTTTTCAATAATGTTCCAGAAATCGGTTTCATTGATCACGGAATGAATGGAGCTCCAGCCTTCTTCGGCCAAAGGCAATACCGTGGCGCTGCGCATACCGGGTAACAACTGGCAAATATTCTTTACCTGGCTGTTGGGCGCATTTAACAATACGTATTTATTGTTACGGGAACGTTTTACCGATTGTATGCGGAATAATAGCTTTTGTAATAACTGCTGTTGTGGGGCAGCCAGGCCGGGTGTGCTGATGATCACTGCTTCGGATTGCAGGATGGTCTCCGTTTCTACCAGCTCATTACTGAACAGGGTATTGCCGGAGCTTACCAGGTCGCAAATAGCATCGGCCAGCCCGATTTTAGGCGCAATTTCTACCGATCCGCTGATGGTGTGGATATCGGCTTTGATCTTTTGTTTTTTTAAGTAAGCCGAGAGGATATTGGGATAACTGGTCGCAATTTTTTTGCCGGCCAGGTCCTGCACCGATTTTAGTTTCTTTTTGTTGGGGACGGCAATGGATAATCGGCATTTACCAAAGCCCAGTTTTTCGATGGTGTTTACTTTTTTGTTTTTTTCCAATACCACGTTCTCGCCTACAAAACCAATATCGGCTACACCGTCCTGTACATATTCGGGAATATCATCATCCCGTAAAAAGAAAAGCTCGGCGGGAAAATTGGTGGCGGTCACTTTTAACTGGTTACGGCTATTGCCTGCATCAATGCCACATTCCTTTAGCAGGCGCATACTATCGTCGTGTAAACGGCCCGATTTCTGAATTGCAATTCTAATGTTTTTGTTCATAATTGATAATCCCGTTCCCCGGAGGGAGTATGTTTTAGTTTTTATGTTACTGTTTGGTGCTTTCCGCTTTTAGCCTTACGCTTTAGGCTTTAAGCTTTCCGCTTCTTATTCAGGTACCGGCACAAAAAAAGCCTACCGAAGTAAGCTTAAGAAATATGTTATATGTATACCATACATCCTCACAGCCTACCTATGGGGTAGTGCGATATGATGATGTGTATGGATGTTATTAATCATTTGCGATGCAAAAATAAGGGATCAATTTAAATAACCAAATTAGTTTTAGCCCCTGAACCTTGCTGAAGAAGTAGGATTGCCGGGACAACCGGTTTTACGGGAAGCGGCACAGGAGGTAAATAAAGCAGCTACCATTACCACCACAGCTGCCAGCGCAAAGTATTTTGTTTTCATATTTAATGCTTTTAAAAACAACGAAGTTAACCAAATATTATTTTATAAACATATTAAGTAAAAAGGCCAGATTTTAGAAAAGGCTGCAAATCAATTGGTTTAGTCGCTAACCTAAAGTTAATATTGTTATTTATTAACAATTGTTTTTCATTGAGTAGTAGCCCTTAGTTTTGAAATCTTAATAACTGCTCCTTACAGTTATTAGCCGTCGTCACACGGCCTGGATTGGCTTTTATAAAAAATACCTAGTTATGAGAAAAAATTTACTCTTGTTAGTTCTACAAGTGTTGACAGCCTGTTTTGGTGTATTTGCCCAAACGCCGGTTCCTATGGCTTCACAGCCGTCAACCACTTACACAGAAAATTTCGCGGACATTGCGAACTGGACATTTGCAGCGGCTGCCAACGGCACGCTTTCTGCCGGTACCGGTGCAGCTTACTGGAGAGGTAATCCGGTGAATACTACCGGTGCTATTCCTTCTGCCACACGTATCACCACCACCACTGCCGCGGCTTTTGCTTCAGGCACTTCCGGCGGGGTACAAAAAGGCACGGGTAACCTGCAGTTTTTAACAACCGGGGGAACTGCTAATACCAGTTCTTTAGGTTTTGATCTTTTCCTGGATTTTACCGGTACCACCGCCGGCACCATTAGTTTTGATGCTGCCACTGTGTTTAACAGCACCGGTGACAGGGTGGGTACATTACGTTTATATGCTACTACAGATGGTACCACCTGGACAGAATTAACTGGTACCAATTTACCTTATGTAGCTACCAATAATGTTGCCGGTAGCGGCAGCATTACCAGTATTGCCCTGCCTGCTGCTTTTTCCGGCAGCGCCACCGCTCAATTACGTTTTTATTATCATAATGGTGATGCCAATGGTAGCAGCGGCAGCCGCCCTAAAATAAGTATTGATAACTTATCGATCACGGCTACGCTGGCAACAGCCCCGGTGCTAACGCCTACACCTGCTACATTGGACCTGGGCGTTACCAATATCAATACAACTTCTTCTGCACAGAACTTCAGCCTGGCAGGTAGTAATCTGACTGCTGATGTTACACTGAATACCGCAGCTCCTTTTGCGATCAGCACTACGGAGAACGGTACTTATAGTACCAGCCTTACTATACCGCCTGCTAGTTTTTCCAGCAACCAAACAGTTTATGTGAGGTTTACGCCTACTGCGGCACAGGCTTATGCGGGGACTATCAGCATTACCAGTACAGGCGCCGGTCCAAAAACGGTTACCCTGGAAGGGGAAGGCTTTGACCCCAGTGCTCCTTTAGTAACGGTAAGTACCGGCGGTACAATCGGCTTTGGTGAAGTGGGGGTTGGACAAAATTCCGCGTCACAATCCTTTACCGTAACCGGTGCCAATTTAACCGGTAATGTAACGGTTACAGGTACGGCTGATTTCAGTGTATCACTCGATAATACTAATTTTTCAAACAGCGTTACCATTCCGCAAACAGATGCGGCATTAACCGGTGCAGGCCGTACTATTTTTGTACGTTTTCATCCTACTGCTACCGGCTTATCAACCGATACACTTATCATTAGTACAAACGGAGCACAGAATGAGGAAGTAATTGTTGCCGGCACGGGTGTAGGTGTTATTAACCTGACCAGTTCGCCTTATGTACAAAACTTTGACGGTGTAGGAGCCGGGTTACCAGCTGGTATCACAGCCCGTACCAGTTCAACCAATACGGCTATTGGTACGGTAGCTGCTTTTGCAGCAACCGTTACTGCGGCCAACGACTGGACCAATACAGGCGGTGGTTTTAAAAACTATCGTTCAGGAGTTGATGATGCTCCTGTTACTGACAGGGCCTTTGGTGTAAGACAGGTAAGTGGTACAGATCCGGGAGCCGCATTTGTATTCCAGATCGCCAATACCGCCAATAAAGTAAACTTTACTTTAGACTTTTTATTACAATCCTTAGATGCCAGCTCCCCCCGAACAACCACCTGGGCCGTGCAATATGGTATTGGTTTAAACCCAACCAGCTTTGTAACACCGGCATCTGTTACCGGTAACTTAACAACGGGTGGCAGCAATTTTGGTGTGAATCCCATTCATGTAGATTTTGGTAGTGCGCTGGATGATATTGCCGGCGTGGTAACCATTCGTATTGCTGCGCTTACAGGTTCATCAGGAACCGGTAACCGCCCTTCTTCGGCCATTGATGATTTCACACTGAACTGGCAAAGTCCTACTGATAAAACCATCAGTACCTCTGTGAGCAGTTTAAGTTTCCCTGCTACGAATGTAGGTGCCAACAATACTTTAAATTATACGGTAAACAGTACCAATCTTACCAGTAACCTGGTGATCACCACAACCGGTGCCTATACTGTTTCTGCAGATAATACCACTTTCACCCCCAGTATCAGCCTGACGCCTACAAATGGTACACCGCAAACGGTTTATGTACGTTTTGCGCCTACAGCAACGGGTGTAGTAAGCGGCACCATTGTACATACCAGTACCGATGCCTTTACCAGGAATGTAACTGTGAGTGGGGAAGGAGTTGATCCCAACCAGCTGAGCTTTAATTTCAATACCTGTACGGTTACCAGCATTCCCGGTTCCGGTTTCTTATCTATCAATAGCGCCGGTGTACAGAAATGGGGTTGCAGCCAGTATGGCCGTAACAGTACCAATGGGGTAGATGTGAATGGCTTTAGCGGCGGCGCTGCGCAAACCAATGAGGCCTGGCTGATCTCGCCTGTTCTGAACCTTTCAGGCATTGTAAATATGCCGGTATTAAGTTTCTATAGCCGTGGTGAGTTCTCCGGTCCCTTATTGAAATTATATGTATCTACTACTTACGATGGCGTAAGTGTTCCCAATGTAGCCAACTGGACAGAGATCACTAATGCTAATTTCCCGACACCTCCGGGTGCGGCCACAACCGCCTGGACTTTGTCTGATAATATAGACCTGTCAGCATATAAAGCTGCTTCCAATGTACGTATCGCATTTGTATATACTTCTTCATCAGCTTTGGGCGCTGCCCGCTGGTCGGTAGATGATATTGCGATCACTGACCAGTCGAGCCTGTTAAGTGTAAGCCCCAGTGTACTGAGCTTTGGCGAAGTATCGGTAGGTAATCAGTCCGTTGGTCAGGCCGTAAACCTGCAAGCCGTAGGCGGCAGCAGCAATTATACCGTTACTGCACCTGCAGGTTACGAGGTATCTTTGGATAATTCAACTTTTACCCCTTCGGTAGTTATTACACAGGCGGTGGCTGCCAGCGGCACCAGCTTCTATGTACGTTTTGCACCGGGTACAAAATCACTGAAAATTGAAGGCAATGTAACGGTTACGGCTACAGGCTTAAACAAACCTGTAGTAAGTGTTACAGGTTCATCCTATCCAAAAGCAGAAACCCTGGATATTGCTACGTATAACCTGAGTTTCTTTGGTTCTAATTCCAATAACAATGCTACCCCGGCTGAGGTAACTACCCAGGTAAATAATATTACCACGGTATTAAATCGCCTGGACGTAGATGTGATCGGCTTCCAGGAAATGTCCAACGATGCTGCACTGACCACCTTAATGAGTAACCTGCCAGGTTACGCATCGGTAACTTCACCGCTTTGGTCTTATTCCTTTAACCCGCCGGACCCAACCTTTCCGCCACAGAAAATTGGTTTTATTTATAATACCAATACCATGACCCTGTCTACAACAGAACCTCCAAGGGTGATGTTTGAACAGATCTATAATGATGCGAGAAACGGCGTTCCCGGTCAACCGATCACCGGTTATCCTACCGGTACGGCTTCCAGTTTCTGGAGTTCGGGCAGGTTACCGTTCATTGCTACTTTCAACACCAATATCAATGGTGCTAACAAGAAAATAAGATTAGTGGTATTACATGCCAAATCGGGTAGTGCCATTGCCGATTATAACCGCAGGGTATATGATATCCGTGTGCTGAAAGATTCACTGGATGCACAGTATCCTAATGATGAGGTAATGATCCTGGGTGACTTTAACGACAGGCTGAATGGCTCTATCGCAGCCGGTCAACCTTCTTCGTACACACCGTTCCTGGCCGATGCCGCACAATATAGTCCGTTAACACTGGCACTTGACCAGGCCGGCAGGACCAGCTTCCCCAGCAGTGGTGGTATGATCGATCATATGATCGTATCCAATGAACTGTTGCCAAGGTATATTGCTACTTCTGCCGATATAGAGGATCCAAGATCTTATGTGGCTCCTTATAACGCAACCACCGCATCTGACCACTTACCGGTGTTTGCCCGTTTTGATGTATTAAAAGTACTGCCGGTAACCTTTACCCATGTACAGGCTATACAAAAACAAAAACTGGTGGCAGTAGAATGGATCACCGCTTCGGAAACCAATAACGCTTACTTTATTGTTGAGCGCAGTGCTAACGGCGCTGATAATTTTACAGGTATTGGTAAAGTAAACGGCAACGGTACCACTACCACCGCACACCAATATTGGTTCAATGATGAAGCACCTTTAACAGGTAATAATTATTACCGCATTAAACAGGTGGATATTGACGGTAAATTCAGCTACAGTAAAGTGGTAACAGTAAAATATGAACCGGCAGTGACCAACAAAATTGTTATCTCGCCTAACCCGGTTCGTCATGCCATTCGCCTGCAACTGGACAATAACGAAACCGTATATGACCTGAAAGTGTATAGCGTAGATGGTAAATTACAACTACAAAATACCGGTGCTGCAGTACAGTTGAACAGCCAGCTGAACGGCCAGCTCAATAAACTGACCAACGGTTTATACTTCATCCAGTTAAGAAGTAAGGAAAAAACATTCACTGCTTCTTTTGTAAAAGAATAACAGCCTTACAACAGCTAAAAAAGGCCGGACAATATGTCCGGCCTTTTCATTATAAGGATTTGATATATAATTTTTTAGGTGTTCATAAATAAGCCTGTTTTTTGTTTATTTCCCTGATTATCTGTCGTAACTTTGTACTCTTCTTATGAGACCTACAGTTGACGAATACAGACATAAAGGATTACGACGTAAATTAGTTGATGTGATCAGTGCCAAAGGTATTACCGATGAGCAGGTATTATCGGTAATTGGTAATGTTCCCCGCCATTTTTTTCTTGATTCCGCTTTTGATGATGTGGCTTACGAAGACAGGGCTTTCCCGATAGGTGAGGGACAGACCATTTCGCAGCCTTTTACAGTAGCTTATCAAACCCAGCTTTTACAATTGCAACCCAATATGAAGGTATTGGAAATCGGTACTGGCAGTGCCTACCAGGCCGTGGTACTGGCAGAGATGGGCGTAAAAGTATTTACCATTGAAAGACAGAAAAAACTGTTTGAGTCTAACAAAGTCTTTGCCTTCTTAAAAAAATATATCAATATCAAATTCTTTTACGGAGATGGCTTTCTGGGATTACCCACCTATGGCCCTTTTGACCGGGTGATCATTACAGCAGCGGCACCCATTGTTCCGCCTAAGCTGATCGAACAATTAAAACACGGCGGTATGATGGTAATACCTTTGGGCGTAGGCGATGTGCAGCAGATGCGGCGTATTACCAAAAATGCGGATGGCAGTTTGTCGGAAGAACGTTTCTCCGACTTTTCCTTTGTACCGATGCTGGAGGGTAAACGCCAGTAAATTCTCCATAACCTGTTATAAAAAAACGGTTGAAATTATCAACCGTTTTTTATTTATACCATTATTTTACTCTGTCTTTGGTTTGGGTTTTTTCCTGATCCGTATGGTACCGCTTTTCGTCAGGTCGCTGGTAAGCCTTACCTGGTGACGTTTCTCCCCATCCCTGATGATCATAAGGGCCGTATTAGGCGGAATACTTCCCAGGTTATCGGCAAACATGCTTAATTCATTTACTTCCAGCAGGCTGTCCAATACCAGGTTGAAATGCAGGGCCTGGGTGGTGAGTTTTTGTGAGAAGGCCAGTAGTTTTTTATTAAAGAAAACCGAGATGGAATCACCATCTACCTCCCCATTATCATAAAAGTCAACAGCAATGGAGTCGCTATCCACCGTGATCTCATCGGTGATATCAATGGCCCTTTGTTTAAAATCATTTTCCACCACATAATTGATCACTTTACGTTGTACAATAGTGGCGGCGGGTTTGGCAGTGGTGTCATCTTCATTGGGCTGCCATACCTGGTGCGTTTCCTTATATTCCCGTATGGCCCGCAATACCGAATCTTTCTGGCTGGCATCGGTATTCAGGTCAAAGTTGAACATGATCTCCTTACAGGTGTATTTAAACTCCGGCAGGCTGACAAAAGAACCCGACAGGTTGGAGCCTGCCCTGGACACGCGTAGCGTAGCCCGCAGGTTCATCATACAATCAATTTCCATGGCTATATTGGAACCAAAATAAGTAACGGGAATATTGTACAGGTTTAATTGCCGGGTGTTGGCATCATAATTACCTTTTACCTGTAAACTCCGGAAAGTATTTTTAAAGTAATAATTCAATACCCCTTTTACATAACCCTTCTCCGGCTGCATGATCAGCTCCATCATGTAATTACTGGCCGATCCGTTTGATTTTACATTGGCAATACCATACCAGTAACCAAATACCGATTGTGCGTGTACAAAGCCTGCAATAAACAATAAAGAAAAAAGCGGGACAATTTTTTTAATCATGGGCTCCTATAATCAAAAACCATGCTTGATTGCAATAGTTCAGGTTAGTTAATAAGTAGCTGGTGGTTTATTGGTAAACGTTTTGCCCGGGGGATTAGTATAATGAATAATTAGTAATTAATAATTAATAATAGGCTGATTATCCTGGTGTCCGGCTTTGCCGGAAAGGCGTACAGGATCAACGCAGCGTATTTAGTTCTCCATTACCCATTTATCTCTTTCATCGGGGCTGAATTTCCAGGGTGCAAAGTTATTTTCCACGTTGCTGAACATAGCATTCCACTCCTGGGGTGCATTACTGTCCTCCATGATCAGGCTGCGGCGCATTTCGTAAATAATATCCAGGGGCGAAATAGATACCGGGCATTCCTGCACACAGGCATTACAGGTGGTACAGGCCCTTAATTCCTCGATAGAGATATAACTGAACAGGTTTTTGCCATCGTCCTGGAACTCGCCGTTCTTATCAATATTTTTGCCCACTTCCTCCAGGCGGTCACGGGTATCCATCATTATTTTACGGGGCGATAACAGTTTGCCGGTCTGGTTGGCCGGGCAGGCAGCCGAACAGCGGCCACATTCTGTACAGCTGTAAGCGTCCAGCAGGCTTTTCCAGCTCAGGTCAAATACATCTTTGGCGCCAAATTTCACCACGGGGGCATTAGCATCCACATCGGTGGGGGCCAGCTCGGGTTGCATGGCATACAATACTTCATTCTGTATAGCCGGCATATTATCCATTTTACCCAGTGGTTGCAGGCGTGCATACCAGGCATTGGGAAAGGCCAGTAATATATGCAGGTGTTTGGAATAGGGCAGGTAGTTCAGGAAAGCCAGTACCCCGATAATATGTAACCACCAGCTGCCACGCTCTACTGCTACCAGGGCGCTATCACTTAAACCGGTGAGCAACGGCTGCAAATACTGGGAAACAATAAAGTTACCAGTAGGGTGGGCCGCATAATGTTCTACACCACGGGCCTGTAGTAAAGTGTCCGATGCGTTCAGGAACAGGAATAATAACATCAGGGTGATCTCGGTAACCAGGATATAGTTGGCATCGCTGCGTGGCCATCCGTCAAGGTCCCTGCTGATAAAGCGTTTGAGTTTGATGATATTACGGCGTACCAGGAAAATGGCGCAGGGCACAATTACCAGCACGGCCAGTATTTCAAAAGAATTAATGAGGAAATTATACAAACCACCCAGGTAAGGCGCAAACAAACGGTGGGTGCCTAAAATGCCGTCGAGCACGATCTCCAGCATTTCAATATTAATGATGATAAAGCCTGCGTACACAAAAAAGTGTAATACCCCGACCAGCGGATTGCGGAACATCTTCTTTTGCCCGAAAGCCAGCAGCAATACATTGCGCCAGCGCTGCGCTTTATTGTCGTTAATGGTTTCTTTTGCACCTAAAAAAATGTTCCGGTATATTTTTTTAGCACGGGTAAAAAAGAATAATCCGGCACTGCCTGCTAAAAGAATAAATAAAATTTGTTGCACAATTTGCATACGCTTGTAATTACAATTGCTAAATTACGGCTTGTTAGTTTATTTAACGCAATACTGATAAAGGTAAATGATTATGACAGCAAATAAACACTATATTTTAGTGGAGCAAACGGCTTTGAAGAAAATGCAGCGCATGGCCCTGGAAATACTGGAAAATAATGCCGGGGAAACTGAGCTGATCATCGCCGGTATTGACGGAGGAGGGACTATTGTGGCCCGTACCATGCACGATCTGCTGAAACAACTGGATAATAACCTTACCCTGCACCTGGCCAACATCAGCCTGAACAAGCGTCAGCCGGAAGAAGTACTGATCAGCCCTGAACTGGATTATAATAACAAAGTAGTAATTGTGGTGGATGATGTGGCCAATAGCGGCCGTACCTTATTGTATGCCCTGAAGCCCCTGCTGAACTGGCATCCTAAAAAAATACAGACCCTTGCCCTTGTAGGCAGGCACCATAATTCATTCCCTGTTTATCCCGATTATGTGGGTATGGAACTGGCCACTACCATGGAAGATCATATTTACGTGGAGGTGGATGGAAATACGGTGAAAGGTGCGTATTTGCAATAAAACCGGGGTAAACCAACCGGGTATATGTAGAGACAACATGCATGCTGTCTCTACATATACCCGGTTACCGGTCAGGAAAAATTTCGGTTAATTTTTGGGTGCGGTAGGCAAATATTCTTTTTATCTGTTTGTGCACATATACGCTGCCTGCAATGCGCCCGGCAATTGATTTGCCGATATCGTAATACAATATGTCGGTCATCGATACGCCATTATTTTCTTCTTTAAAATGGTGTTCATGGTGCCATAGTTTGTAAGGCCCGAAACGTTGTTCATCAATAAAATACTGTTGCGGCCTGATATGCGTGATCTCCGTGAGCCAGTTAAAGGGTATATTCAGAAATGGCCGGATGGTATAATGTATCAGCAGGCCTTCATACATTTCATTGGGTAAGTCGTTTTTAATGACAAAGGACATTTCAGGCGGGGTGATCAGGTTCAGGTTCTTTGGCGTGGCAAAAAACTGCCAGGCTTCGGGTAAAGAAATAGGCAACCATTGTTGCTGGGTCAATTGCTGCATCATGAGGGCAAAGGGGCAGTTTTAAATTATGCTGCTTTGATAAAGAACTAAATTACCAACAAATCATCGAATTGCGGTTACATATTTACGCGGCATGTTAACTTTGTGCGAGGTAAGTCACTCCGTTGTTAAATCACCTATTGTCAGCTATATGTTCCGGTACCTTTTTCTATATAAAAAAATAACGGTCGCCACGATGATGGTGTTATTGAGCGGGCTCTTGTTTGCTCAAAATAAACGTAATGTAACGGTACGGACTTTAAACACGGTGATCGATTATATGGACGAGGCCAGCCGGATCAATCAGCTGGTGTATTTTGACCTGCTTAATTTTTCACAGGCCTACTTGGTCAATATAAAAAAGCGCTCACCTAATTACTGGTACAGTAAGATCAGCGCTACTGCCCGGCTTAAATCGGGCTCCTATGCCGAATTTCCGCAAATAAAAACCGATAAAGAAGGCTTTATCAATGATTATGACGCTACATTCGTCCCGCTGTACAGGGCAAAAAACGTAATGGATGCGGGCATCCGTAGCAACAAACTCAACAACCCTGCTGTATTATCGGCGCTCCGCGCTTTTGATGTACAGCTGGATAGCATGGTGAATGCCTTTAAAGAACTGGTGACCTATATACACCAGAAAAAATTTGATAACGATGATGGATTTATACAAGCGCAAAAAATAATAGACCGCCTAACACCCTTATTTGACGGGTATAAAAAAGCATCGGATCATTTATACCAGGCCATTGAAAACTATTATACAACAGCCTTAAAGCCCGCTGCCACGCAGGCACTTATCCAAACAGCACAAAAGGAGTTGTTACAGAGCGTAAACCTGTTAGAACAGTGGGAACAACAGTTGTATGCGGATGATGATGGTTTACGCCTGCAAAATGACAGCCAGTTAAGGGCTTTGTATGAAGAAGGAAAACAAAAAGATAGTTTGTATTTAAGCAATACTTACGGTTACAATTACCTGAGCCATGGTGCGTTCCCGCATTCCCGGTATAAAATGTTTTACAGCAATATGCCGTCCACCATATTCTGGTTTAAAACCGATACGGTTTATCACAATAAACAGCTGCAAAGGGGCGTGAATAATTATAATGCATTTGTAAACCGGTATAACTGGATGATACATTATTATAACCGGTTTATCGAGAGTGCAGATGGACTGGCTATCTCCAACACCCTGGAATATTCCATGAAGATGGCCGCCGATGTGGGCCTGGATACGGCTCAGAATGTATTATTGAAAAAGCCCCGCATTGGGTACCGCTTTGGCCTGGTGCAACCTTCGGAAACAGAGGCTGCAGTAACACAAACGGAAAAACCGGTAAGAATCGATACGGTGATGCGTACAGCCGCTGCTACCCGTTTACAACAGGTTCAGCCCAATCATACCGTCTATTTGCTGGATGTGTCCAACTCTATGCTGGAACAGGACAGGCTGGATAGCCTCAAAAAGGCGATTTTATATCTTGTCTCATTACAAAGAGAAGTGGACCGTATTTCGGTGATCGAGTTTGCCCGTAAGCCGGAAGTGATCCTGGATTTTATTGCCTGTAATAACCTGCCATTGATCACTAATAAGATCAACAGGCTGCAGACCAAGGACGCTACCAATGCGGGAGAAGCCATTGTAAAGGGGTATGAACTGATCGACAGTATTGGCTTTTATGCGGGTGTGACCAAACTGATGATCATTACTGACGGCGCTTTTGAAATGGATAAAGCAACCAGAAAATTGTTAGAGGCAAAACAAAAATCGGGGGTGATACTCAGTATACTCTTATTGACTAAATACCCGCAAAGTTCTACCACCGGGTATTTTAATAAACTCATCCGGAAGGGCAGGGCTCAGGTGTACACGCTGGAACAAAACAGTTTACAGGAAGTGTTGTTGCAGGAAGCTGGGACGATTTGGTAATGAGTTGATTTGGAAATTTGATAATGAGAACATCTTGAATGCTGGAAATGTACTTAATGCTGATTAGTATTAATGGTGCACAAGCGTGCGACGCAAGGGACGATGATCAAAGTACTGCAGCCGGGAACAAAAAAATCAATCTTTTATTTTGTAAAATTTACCCTATTCTTCCTCTAACCTGTCTGGTTTAACTTCTACCACATCGTTCATAATAAATACACCTTTCGGGAATATATTATTGAATTTTAAACGGTAGGCTTCAGCCTCCTTACGGTCTTTAAAATTACCGGCACGGATGCTGTAGTAAGGCGATTGGTGAAACATGTATGCTTTTAACTCGGGAAAGTAGTTGTATACCTTGGTTTTGGCCGCAATAGCTTCATCACGGTTATTGGTTCGAATGATGAGTAAACGGTATCCTTTGGCGGTACGACGGGAGTCACGGGTAGTTACTTCATTGATCTGGGCCTGTTTTTTTACCAGTATGTCCAAACGCGGATCTTTATGAATAGTTACGCTGCCACTGTCAACCGTAGTAATGGTTTGCGCTTGTACAAACAAACAGGAGAGCGAAAATAAAGCGATAAGGATAACTTGTTTTGTCATAATGGTTTGTTTTAACCCAAAAACCTTACCAAAGATGCCGGTTAAGGCCATTTGGTTGCCCGGGTTAACGGTAACGGGGCAAATGTAACCAGAATTTTACATTTGCCCCGTTAAACAATTGTTGAGATATGTTAGTAACCGCCGCCGGCTCCGGCAATATTTTCTACCGGGTGCCAGGTGGTTTTTATTTCAGTTGAATCGGTAATAAAGTAGGGTGATTGTCCTTCTTCGCTGTTCCAGTCTACCTGGTCGTAAAAATGCAGGCGTTTTAAGTTTACAGCCGCTTTTTCGCGGAACATGTTTTTATTGGCCGTATCTTTTTCGCAGTAGATCACTGTATTAACATCCATATGCTCGGCAAACCATTTGGCCAGCTCGGGTATCTTGCCGGTTAAAATATTCACCACGCCCCCGGGCAGATCAGAGCTGTTCAATACCTCCGCAAAAGTTACCGCACATAAAGGTTTTTGTTCCGATGCCAGTATTACACAGGTATTACCACTGGCAATAACCGGTGCCATTACCGAAACCAATCCCAGTAAAGAGCTGTTTTGCGGGGCAATAATAGCCACCACACCGGTAGGCTCCTGTACCGAGAAGTTGAAATGAGAGCTGGCTACCGGATTAACGGCGCTGAATACCTGCTGGTATTTATCGCACCAGCCGGCATAGTACACCAGCCGGTCAACCGCCAGGTTCACTTCGGCATTGGCTTGTGCTGTTGTAAGATCCTGCTGTACCAGCTCATCTACAAACTGTGTCCTGCGTGTTTCCAGCATTTCGCCAATACGGTACAATATCTGGCTGCGGTTAAACGCGGCACGGCCGCTCCAGCCGCTGAAAGCACCGCGGGCCGCTACTACCGCATTCCTGAAATCCTTCCGCGAGCTTAAACACATGTTGGCCAGTTGCTTTCCTGCCGCATTTTTCGCCGCATAAAACCTTCCCGATTCGGTGCGGGGGAATTGGCCGGCGATGTATATTTTGTAGGTTTTTAATATCTCTAAACGACTCATGATGTTTAATGTTTAAAGTTTAAGGTTTAACGTTTCTTCCGTACCCCTTCAACACCTGTTTTGTTTAAATAATTGATCAGGTTTTGAATTTTGCCGCTTGTTTGTGATGACATGACATGCAGCATTTCAAAATCTGATTGAGTAATAAAATTTCTATCTAAGGATCTGTAAAGTTGTGATCTTAGTTCTCCGCAAGATCCTTTTGCATAGCCTAAAAATTGTATAAACTCTCCTCTTGTGCCTCTTTCAAATCCTTCAGCAATATTGTCCATAATAGAACCGGAGGACGCTTCCATTTGTGCTATCAGTTTAAAACTGGTTTTAAATGACCCTGTATCAATAAGTACTCCAAGTTTGTGACAAAGCTCTCTGGCAATCTTCCACGCTTCAATATCCTCAAATTGTTTAATAGTTGCCATAACATTAAACTTTAAACACTAAACTTTAAATATCCTTCTAACCCATGCAACCCGCCTTCTCTGCCAAAGCCACTTTCCTTATAACCGCCAAAGGGGGAAGTGGGGTCGAATTTGTTGAAAGTGTTGGCCCATACCACGCCGGCACGCAGGCGTTTGGTCATGTTGAATACTTTGGAGCCTTTGTCGGTCCATACGCCGGCGCTGAGGCCGTAGGGTGTGTTATTGGCTTTTTCAATTACTTCATCATCGGTACGGAACGTTAGGATGGAAAGTACCGGGCCAAAAATTTCTTCCTGGGCAATACGGTTGCTCTGGGCCACATTGGTGAACAGGGTAGGCGGGCAGTAAAAACCTTTTTTGGGAATAGGGCAACTGCTTTGGTAGATCTCGGCGCCTTCTTTTTTACCGATGGTTAAATATTTATGAATGGTGGCTAACTGCTCTTTGCTGTTGATGGCGCCGATATCGGTGTTCTTGTCCATCGGATCGCCAACGATTAAAGATTCTATACGGTCCTTTAATTTTTTGATCACTTCTTTCGCAACAGACTCCTGTACATACAAACGGCTGCCGGCACAGCATACATGACCCTGGTTAAAAAAGATGCCGTTGATCACGCCTTCCACTGCCTGGTCAATCGGGGCATCTTCAAAAATGATATTAGCTGCTTTGCCCCCTAATTCCAATGTCAGTTTTTTATTGGTACCGGCAGTAGCTCTTTGAATAATTTTCCCTACTTCCGTGCTGCCGGTAAAAGCAATTTTATCCACGCCGGGATGGTTAACCAACGCAGCGCCGGTAGCGCCTGCACCGGTAATAATATTCACTACCCCGGGTGGCAGGTCAGCTTCCTGTATAATTTCGGCGAGTTTTAAAGCCGTCAGGGGCGTGGTCTCTGCAGGTTTAAGTACTACGGTATTACCGGTAGCTAAGGCTGGAGCAATTTTCCAGGCAGCCATTAATAAAGGGAAATTCCAGGGAATGATCTGCCCGGCAACACCTAAGGGTTGTGGCCTGCGATTGGGGAAAGCGTATTCCAGCTTATCGGCCCAGCCGGCATAATAAAAAAAATGGTTGGCAGCTGTGGGTATATCAAAATCGCGGCTTTCGCGGATGGGCTTGCCACCGTCTAAAGTTTCTATCACCGCCAGTTCCCTGGCTTTTTCCTGCACCATCCGGGCAATACGGAAAATATATTTTGCTCTTTCTTTGGCCGGTAATTTTTTCCATGTTTTATCGTAAGCATTCCGGGCTGCAGTAACAGCTTTATTTACATCGGCCTCATTGGCATCGGCCACTTCGCTTAATTTTTCTTCGGTAGCCGGGTTAATGGTACCAAAGTATTTTTTTGATGTTGGTTGCTGCCATTTGCCATCAATAAATAAGTTATATTGTTTATTAATGGTAGCCGCAGCTTTACTCTCCGGTGCAGGAGCATATGTCCAATCGGTATCAAATTTTAATTTGATCGTATTTGTTGCTTTCTTTTTAGTTACAGCCATAAAAAGAGTTAATCGTTAATAGTTATCAGTTAATCGGTCTGAGCCGTTAACCGGTTTATTTTCCTGAGTTGACTAAGTAATTAATATATCCGTTGATCAGTGTTATGCATTTCAAGAACTTTTCCATTGCAACACCATAATCTTCTTTTGAAATATATTGCTCATCCAATGCAATGATTAGATGGTCTTTTAATTCGTATAAAGAACCCCTGCTTTGCCTGCAGAATTGTGCATTTTCTTTAAAATGAAAACGTCCGTATCCTTCTGCAATATTATTGGTTACACTTCTGGATGCTCTCAGCATCTGACTTGTAAGTATATACTTTTCTTCCAATGGGAAGTTTTTTGTTATAGTGCTGATAAACCTGCGTAAATCTGTACAAATTTTCCAACATTCAAGATCTTCGAATGATTGAATATTTCCCATACGGTTAACGTTTAACTAATAACCAATAACAAAAATCAGTCTACGCTGAAATAATTCGCACTCTGGTATAGCCCGGTTTTTTCTTTTGCAATCTGCATCAGCACATCATTGGCCAGGCTGCTGGCACCAAAACGGAACCATTCATTGTTCAGCCAGTCATTACCCAGTGTTTCTTTTACCATAACCAGGTAGTGAAGGGCCAGCTTTGATTTGGATATGCCGCCGGCAGGTTTCATGCCGATCATCTTGCCTGTTTTATAATAAAAATCACGGATGGCTTCCAACATCACCAGGGTTACCGGCATGGTTGCAGCAGGTTGTATTTTACCGGTAGAGGTTTTAATAAAATCAGCACCGGCATGCATGGCAATATCACTGGCACGGCGTACTTTATCATAAGTACCCAGCTCGCCGGTTTCCAGTATAACTTTTAAACGGGCATTGCCGCATGCTTCTTTAATAGCGGCTATTTCATCAAATACAAAATTATATTCGCCCTCATGAAATTTACCCCGGCTGATCACCATATCAATTTCATCGGCACCTTCACTTACGGCAAATTTGGTATCGCGGATCTTTACATCACGGGGCGCCTGGCCACTTGGGAAGGCAGTGGCCACAGCGGCAACTTTTACACCCGAACCTTCCAGTGCTTTTTTGGCAATTTTTACCATGGATGGGTACACACATATGGCCGCTACACTGGGTAAACCGGGTATGGCATCATGCGGGTGCATACCCTTATAACAAAGCTGTTTTACTTTGCCGGGGGTATCTTTCCCTTCCAGTGTGGTCAGGTCAATCATATTTAATACTAGCAATAAGCCGTTCAGCTTGGAGTCTGCCTTAATACTGCGGGTGGTAAAACGTGCTGCCCTTTCTTCCACACCTACCTGGTCAATGCGTGGCGAAAGACGGAAATCGGGTAATAAGTTTAAATTGGAGGCAAGCGCCATAGGGGAAACTTTTATGGGGTCAAAGATAGTGTAAGTTAATGGTTCATAGTTAATGGTTCATAGGAAGATTAAGAGCGTTCAAAAAGTTCAAGGTTCAAGCGTTCAAAGGTTAAAGGGCTTAGTAAAAAACAAAATAATTCCTCATTCATCATTTATAATTCAACATTCATAATTTCTCATTTCCAACGCATAAAAAAAGCCGCACCTGTAACCAGTGCAGCTTTTAATTTTTATTTTCTTTCTGAATCTATTAAGCCAGTTTCTTTTGCAGGTTGGCATCAATAGCATCTAAAAATTCTTCGGTATATAAATAATGCTCGCCGTGTTTTACTTTATTACCGTGTATACATACCGCCAGGTCCTTGGTCATTTTACCTTCTTCCACGGTTTCAATACAAACGGCTTCCAGGGCATTGGCAAAGTCAATTAAAGGCTGGTTACCATCCAGTTTACCACGGAAAGCCAAACCACGTGTCCAGGCAAAAATGCTGGCAATAGGGTTAGTGCTGGTTGGGCGACCGGCCTGGTGCTCACGATAGTGACGGGTTACGGTACCATGGGCAGCTTCTGCTTCCAGGGTTTTACCATCAGGCGTAACCAGTACAGAGGTCATTAAACCTAAAGATCCAAAACCTTGTGCAACAGTATCACTTTGTACGTCGCCATCATAGTTTTTACAGGCCCATACAAAATTACCATTCCATTTTAAGGCGCTGGCAACCATGTCGTCAATCAGGCGGTGCTCATACACAATGCCTGCCGCATCAAAATCGGCTATAAATTCATTCTGGTATACTTCTTCAAAAATATCTTTAAAACGGCCATCATATTTTTTCAGGATGGTGTTTTTGGTAGACAGGTATAAAGGCCATTTTTTACTCAGGGCCATGTTAAAACAGCTGCGGGCAAAACCGTAAATGCTTTCGTCGGTATTGTACATGGTCAAAGCCACGCCATCGCCTTTGTAGTTATACACTTCAAAAGTCTGTGCTTCACCACCACCTTCGGGTGTAAAGGTCATGGTTAACTTGCCTTTGCCTTTAATTACGGTATCGGTAGCACGGTACTGGTCGCCAAAAGCATGACGGCCAACAATAATAGGGGCATCCCAGTTGGTTACCAGGCGGGGGATATTTTTAATAACGATAGGCTCACGGAATACGGTGCCGTCCAGTATATTACGGATAGTACCGTTAGGGCTTTTCCACATTTGCTTTAAGCTGAACTCTTTCACACGGGCTTCGTCCGGTGTAATGGTGGCACATTTAATACCTACACCATATTTTTTAATCGCTTCAGCCGAATCAATGGTCACCTGGTCATTGGTGGCATCACGGTGTTCTACACCCAGGTCATAATACTTTATATCAACTTCAACGTATGGTAATATCAATTTATCCTTAATAAACTTCCAGATAATGCGGGTCATTTCATCACCGTCAAGCTCAACTACTGGATTAGCTACTTTAATCTTTTGCGACATAGTTCTGATCAATTTTACAGGTTAATATTTGAATGTTTGCAAATGTAATAGTTTTGATAGGGTTAACAATCCTGTGAAGTTGATAAAAAAAATCCACAAAAAATTGATTTGAATCAAATAATATTGTACCTTTTGTCTGGTATGGATGCCTTATCTTATTTCTTTACTTACCTGAATAAGTTTGCTCCGGTTACACAAAAGGAGTACGAGGATCATCTTGTGCCTATCATACAGGTCCGCAAATTCCACAAAAAAGAAATAGTCAGTTATGCAGGGGAAGTGGAAGATGATTTCAACTTCATTGTCAAGGGACTGGCCCGCAAATACTATAAAAAAGGAGAGGAGGAGATCAATACCCAGATATCGGCCGAAGGACACCTGATACTCAGCCAGGAATCCTTCCATAGCCGTAAACCCTCCGAGTATTTTATTGAGACCATTGAACCTACCACTTTTATCACTATCAAATACGATGACCTGGAAAAAATGTACCGTTCGTCCTGGCATATGGAAAGGCTGGGCCGGCTCATCATTACTTTTTCCATGATCATTAAAGACCGCTGGCAGATGCAGATGGTAAAAATGACCCCGAGAGAGCGGTTCCTGCATTTTGTGGAAAGAAACCCCGACCTCATACAACGGGTACCCCAGAAATACCTGGCTTCATACTTAAATATCAAACCCGAAACCTTCAGCCGCTTCAAGCATCTTACCAAGCCGCAACCCTCTTCTAAAAAAGATAACCAGTAGCCGGTATCAGGCTAAAATTTTATTGCAGGAATTAATGCAGCTATTACCTTTGCTCACGCAAAAAAATAATAGTTTTTGTAAGACCTCAACCAAATCTCTTCTGCATGAAAAGCATAAAAACCATTGCAATTATTGGCGGTGGCCCCTCGGGCTGTGCGCTGGCTACCTTATTACAACGAAAAAACAAATATAAAATCGCTGTTTTTTACCTCGAAAAAAGACCGGAGATCATCGTTGGTGAATCACTTGTTCCGGCCATTATGCCTTTTTTACAAAAGCTGGGTATCGAGGAGGAAATGAAAACCTACAGTACCTACAAGCCCGGCGCTTCTGTATGGATCAATAAAGAGGAGGAAGCCACTTCGCCTTTTAGTATGGGGCAGGGTACCTTGCCGCCTTATGCGTATAACGTACCCAGGAAGGACTTTGATAAAACCGTCTTCAACCTGGCAGTAAAAGAAGGCGTGCAGTTTTTTAACCAGGTAGCAAAAATTGAAAAGACCGGTAATGGCGATCAGTTAAAACTCAGCGATGATACCATTGCCGCTATCGGCGACTATTTCAATGGCCAGCCCGATCTTATTGTAGATGCCAGCGGCCGTTCCCGTACCATCAGCCGTTTGCTGGATATTCCTACCCGTACCGGTAAACGTAAGGACGTAGCCTTATTCAGTCACATGACCGGCACCGAACCTATCGAGCCATTTAATATCCATCTGCATCGCCTGGAAAAAGGGTGGAACTGGCGTATCCCTTTACCCGACCGTACTTCGGTAGGCGTGGTGATCAACCCTGAACATTTAAAGGACTATGGCGCTACCCGCGAGGAGCGTTACGATAACTATATACAAAGCGAGCCCACGCTCAAAAAATTTGCCGGTAAAGGCACCCGTGTAACCGGGGTGGTACAGTATGATAACTACCAGCTTATCAGTAAAAAAATGTATGGTCGTAACTGGGTACTCACCGGTGATGCCGGCGGCTTCCTGGATCCTATTTTCTCTTCGGGTTTATTCCTCGCCATTAAAGGTGCTTTTCGCCTGGCCGATGCAATTGATAAGGATATGGACGGCGCTTTTGCCCAATACCAGAAAGAGCAAATGCGGGAGCTGTATGTATGGCAGCAACTGGTAGACAAATGGTACAGCGGGCAGTTATTCAACCTGTTAAAAGTGGGTAGCGACAGGATGGATTCAGCCATCGGCCGTTTCCTGGGGCCGCATATACAAAAACACCTCACCCGTATCTTCTCCGGCGAAGCCGTATACCGCTGGTACAGCCGGCGTTTCCTGCAATTTGTAATGGGTGGCATGTTAACCTTAATGAAAATAGGACGACTCAACCCCTATAAACTTAAAGACTTCGAAGTAAAATAAATATAATAAAAGAGCCGGGGCTGTCAGCTGTAGTACCACTATCAGCTGTTGTCCCGGCTTTCCGCTGTACCTCCCGGCAATATCTTTTTCCAGGTAGTGATCCTTACAGGTCGATGCCGCTGCAATCCGGCAGCCTTTCCGCTTAATGGCTTTAATGAGCAAGTGGAAAGCTAATACATAAGCAATAAATACATAAGTTACCAATATATTTGTATTTTATGTATGTTTGTAAAATAATACGCTGTACAATATGAATAAAAGTGCTTTATACAAAGGTTGCCTGGAGCCGGTTTTACTCAAGCTACTGGCGGAGAACGGGAAAATGTATGGTTATGAAATAACGCAGAAAGTAAAGGAGTTAACTTCCGGTGAACTGGCCATTACAGAAGGCGCCTTATATCCGCTGTTACACCGTTTGGAAGGCGAGGGTATACTGGAGGTTCAAATGGAATACATTGGTAACCGGGTGCGGAAATATTATACGCTTACCAAAGCCGGTAAAAAACAAAAGAGCAAGGCGGTAGCGGAGCTGGAACAGTTTAAAAACACCTTGCAGTTATTGCTTCAACCTAAACTGGGCTGATATGTTAACAAACGAACAGGTACAATACCTGCATCAATTTTGTGTAAAACACTATGTGCGTTATTACGATCTGCAGGTTGAACTGGTAGATCACCTGGCCGAAGCCATTGAAGCCAAGCTGCAAGCAAATCCTTCACTGGATTTTGACAAGGCGTTGAACGAGGTGTATGCCGGCTTTGGCATTTCGGGTTTTGCCCCTGTAGTGGCGGAACGAATGGTAGCATTACAAAAATCGGGTAGTAAACAATGGCGTAAAGCCTTTACCAGTTGGTTTACTGTTCCCCGTATTATCATTACGGCCGTCATATTCCTTTTATTATACCTGCCTTTACAGTTTAGCCTTTTTCCTAACCCGCAGGATGGTTTACTGCTCTATGCGGTATTGGCATGCTTGCTGGGTTTAGGCATGAGCATTTATAGTTTGGTAAAATTTAAAAAACCTAAACGTTCCCTGTTATTCCTGCAGCAGGGCAGAGGTGCCGATGTTTTATCCTGGATGTTACAGGTGCCTGTTTTTTATTTTTACTTCGTACCGGGATTAAAAGAAGCAACGGTTCATATCCAGGTCGTTAATATCATTTTTACCGCTTTTGCCGTTTGTATGTTTGTTTGTTGCCTGGCCCAGTTTGATGTATACAAAAAAGCTTATACAAAGGCCAGGGCCCAATACCCGCAGGCATTCTAACAGCCTTTGACAGGTATGTTAAACCTCCGTTTTTAACAACTTATTTTAATATCCTGGTGTAAATTGTAAGGCACACTGTTTTATTATTAGCCTCAATTGATAAACCGGGATTTATGAGAATTTATACCTACCTGTTAATTTCACTCCTTACTGGTTCACTGTTGTTTGCCTGTACGGCCGAAAAAAAAATGGCGCAGAAAGGCTTTTATAAAGAGCGTTATAACCTGGTGATACCTGCCGAATGGCAGAAAAAACCGGCCACTATCGATGTAGTTACTGAAGTGTTGGAAAAAACACTGGTACAATTAAAGGATAAGGAGTTTTGCTTTAATTGCCAGGCACTTTATACGGTGGCCCTTGAAATTGATAACTTTGAAAAAATAGCCCAGACCTCGGTAGAAAAAGTATTTGTTTTTGATGCCCGGTTGGTTTTATCCGATACCACCCAAAAAAGAATAAGTAGTTTGTTATTGCTGAGCAGGAATGAGGATGAATTGGTATACTATAATGTTCCCAGCCGGCCTACGCATGACCCGGTGGTATCCGGTGCTTTATATAATGGCATCAGGGATGTGGAAATGCGCCCTAAAGAGCTCTTACATACCGTTAGCAAAAACCCGGATAACGCCATCCGTACCGGGCAGGTAAACTACGGCAATGCCTACAAACAAAACGGCAAAGAAAAATTCAGGCTGCATAATATTGATGAATCGATCGTTAATAAATTTATCCTGGAAAAACTGGTGATATTAAAAGGTCACCTGAATAAACTGGAATCAGGCCAATAATAACCGGCGGGGATTATTTATTCAAGCCCTGATAAAAACAAACCTATATCACTGGTCCATTCCTTATCATATTGCTTTAAATAATTTTCATGCCCTGCATGGGGATAGGTGGCCAGTTTTTTGGGTGAGCTGATATTGTTGTATATATCCTCTGTTTCTTGCCTGCTTACATTCTTGTCTTTTTCACCATACATGAGTAACACAGGACTTTTTATGTTACGGGCATAGGCCACGGGCTCATGTGCAAATGGCCAGAACTTATTTTGAACCCCGCCCCAGAAAACCAGCAGATGGGCCATGGGAAAAGCAGGCAGGTTCATATTGTTAAACCGGGCAGCTACCGTCCGGTACATGGTTCCAAAAGGGCATTCCAGTATAAGAGCCTGCGGTTGTAAATCGTGATCATGAACAGCTTTCATAATCGCTACAGCGCCCATAGATGTACCGAACAGTACAATATTTTTTTCACCCTTATTAACCAGGTATTGCCAGGCGGTATATACCTGTTCTGCTTCCATAAAGCCAATGGTGGTCTGGTTCCCTTCCGATCCGCCGCTTCCCATAAAATCGACCAGTAAAGTATTATAGCTTAATGCCAAAAACTTATCTGCCTTATCCAGCATGGATGATTTATGACCACCATAACCATGAAAAATGATCACGGTCCCTTTAGCGCTGTCATTGCGGATGAGCCAGCATTCAATTTTTTTATTGCTTTGCAGAACAATAGTCTCAAATGGTTGTACCGGTAAAGCCGTATTAACCGGCCTGGGATTACTTACACCGGTAAATAAGGTAGTTAGTTTTTTAAACCAGCTGAGTTTATCAGGGCTTTGGGTTTTAACGGAGGAGGCATGGGTGAAATGCGTAAGCTTATAGGCATGCATATAAGCAATAACATTCACTATAATAAAAATGGCACTTAGAAAAATGAAAACCTTTTTGATCTTTACTTTCCTAAGTGCCATATATGAAATACTTTAATGCTGCCTTACAACAATAAGGAGATTTATTTCTTGCTGATGCGGTATAATTTGCCGCCGTCGGTTACTGCGTATAATTTACCATCGTTATAAGCCACATCCCTGAAACGTTCGTTCACATCGGTTAACAACCTTTCTTCGCCCACCACTTTATTGTCTTTAATAACAATGCGTGCAATATGCTGGCTGCTTAATCCGCCGATAAATAAATTATTCTCCCATTCGGGTATCGCATTCCCTTTATAAAAACTCATACCACTGGGCGATAATACAGGGTCCCAGTAATAAATGGGTTGTTCCATTCCTTCTTTTTGCTGAATAGGAGGAGTGCCAATGGCCTCACCGCCATACTCAATACCGTATGTTATCACCGGCCAGCCATAGTTTTTACCGGGTTTAATAATATTGATCTCATCGCCGCCACGTGGACCAAATTCGTTCTCCCATAACTCACCGGTTACGGGGTGTATATCCAGTCCCTGGGGATTACGCACGCCGTAAGCATATATCTCAGGCATTACATTGGCTTGGCCAATAAAGGGGTTACCCGGTGCCGGCTTACCTTCCGTTGTAATTTTAAATATTTTTCCCAAACCCGAATTCAACTGCTGCGCCTGTACACGGCCCGCCAGTATTGACCGTTCGCCGGTACTTACAAACAGGTGCCCGTCCTTATCAAAAATTAAACGGGAGCCGAAATGCAGGCTGCTCTGCAGGCTGGGCGTTGCCCGGAAAATAACAACAGGGTTATCTACTTTACCGGCCGCTTCATTTAAAACACCCTTTGCTACGGCCATTAAATTACCGTTGCCCTGTTTTTCAGAGAAAGACCAGTAAATGGTTTTATTCGTACCAAAAGCCGGGTCCAAAGCAACATCCAGCATACCGCCCTGGCCGCCGCTTTCTACTGCCGGTAAGCCCTCAATCTTTTTTACCAGCCCGCCATTGGCATCATGCACCTGCATCTGTCCGCCCTTCAGCGTTATCAGTAAGCGGCCATCAGGTAAAGGAATAACTGCCCATGGACTGTTTAAATTATCTGCTAATTTATCTACCTGGTAAGGTGTTTTTGTTTTTACACCGTTTATCCGGGTCTGGCCGGTAAAGGCAGGTTTATAATCTGAATTTGGTTTCTTGGTTTCAACAGGAGGCAGTAATGTATCGCCATTATTGTCACCGTTATTATTGGTGACCCCGTTTTTATGATTACCACAACTACCCAATATTACTGTAGCTATTACAGCCAATACATAGGGGTTATTTTTTGAGGGCATAATTGTATTTTTTAGGTGTGTAAATATAATTAATCAATTTTGTAATCGGGTAAGTAAAACAACGTGAACATTTTGTAAAACAGATATTTATTCTGACCGGTTATTTACTTAACAGACAAGCTTTCTTCACAGCAATCATGCCAATATGATGAAAGGGAACAGGTATACAGGTAAAAACAGCAGCACCGGCAATGCCAGTGCTGCTGTATGGTTTAAGGAATATGTGACAGTAAGAAAAAGCGTTAAAACCTGTTTTCACCAGGCTCAGGTTTGGCATGTGAGGTGGGTTGTTCGGAATCGGTAGCAGCTTTCAGGTCGCGGGTGTTTTTCTGTACAGCAATGGCCGAGAACATACTTAATACAAAAGAGATCGCATAAAATCCTTTTTCACTTCTTTCAATGTCGGCATTCCACAAGCCAACGGTTAACAATACAATGGTAAGCAGGGTGGTGAACCAGGCAATGCCATAATACAAATTGGTTACCGGTATGCCTTCTAACTGGTCTCTTACCGCTTTTTGAACGGATATGGCAGAAAAAAGTCCGAACATCAATACCGTAAAATAATAACCCTTTTCGTTCAGCTCCATTTGGGCATTCCAAAGCCCTACATTATAGGCAATAATACCGGTAAGTAAAGCCACCCAGGAAGCACCGATAAAGGCGGCCGAAGGACGTAATGTGTTGGTTGGGTTCATGATTTTTTATTTTATGAACCAAATGTAAAAGGCGGGACCGGGTCCTGTTTTGACAATAGTCAAATACCCGTTTTTAAATTGTTAAAGCCGGCTGCGGGTGCGGCTCAGGGTTTCCTGCGAGATGCCCAAATAAGAGGCGATATGACCCAGCGGTACTCTTTCAATAATATGCGGCGATTGCTGTATCAGGCTTTCGTATCGTTCTGCAGCGGTTTTAAACTGGGCATTCACAAACCTCTCTTCCAGGCGTATATAATACTTTTCGTAAGCAATACGTACCAGTCTTTCTATTTCATGGTGTGCATTGTACAGGCTGTTTAATTTATCTTTTGATATCTTCCATAAAATACTGCCTTCCAGCAGCTGGATATTTTCTACCGAAGCCTGGCCGGTAATAAAACTATGAAAGGAGGTTACAAAATCGTTCTCAAAGCCAAACCAATGGGTGATCTCTTTACCGTCCAGGGTATAATAACCCCGTACGGCACCGTGTTTAATAAAATAAAGATGACGGCATACCTGGCCCGATTCCAGTAAAAAGTCGTTCCTGCTGAATACCACTTCTTCAAAACTATCCGATAAAACATGTAATGCATTATCACTTAGGTGGTAATAGCCCCGGATATGGTTAAATAGTTCTTGCATAACAGCAGCTTATTGACTTACTCGTATAAATCTTCCTTACGTGAAAGTATTTCCCGGTATTTATTGAACAACATGGTTTTGGATACAAAGCCCACAAATCGCTTTTGTCCATCCAGCACAGGCAAAAACCAGCTCTGGGTCTTGTCAAACTTTTCCATAATACTATGCATATTATCCTCGCTTTGTAATATAATGGCTGCGGGTTTCTTTGCCAGAGAGCGCAAAAGGGTTCTTTCAAACAACTCGGGTTCAAATATCTTTTGTTTAATATCGTTCAGTTCAATCACACCGATAAATTGTTTTTTCTGATCGTGTATCGCAAAAATGCTTTTCTCACTTTTCTTCAGTTCATCTATCAGTATTGAAAAAGGTGCATCGCCGTTCAGGGGCTCATAATCGGTGAGTAAAATATCATTGGGATCAATGGAAGTAAGAATGTTTTTTTCTTTCTGGTGGGTAAATATCTCACCTTCCAGTGCCAGTTTCTTGGTGTCCATAGAAAAAGGCTCGTAGGTTTTTACAATAAAAAAGGACATGCAGGATACCAGCATCAGGGGAATAAATAATTCATACCCATTGGTCAGCTCGGCAATTAAAAATATAGCGGTAAGGGGCGCATACATTACACCGCTTAACACGCCGGCCATACCCACCAGGCTAAAATTACTTTCAGGCACTTTAAACCAGGGGGTATTATTCACCAGGCGCGAAAAAGCAAAGCCAAGGTAAGCGCCGGTGAACAGGGAAGGGGCAAAATTACCACCGTTACCACCACTGCCAATGGTAATGGCAGCCGCCAGCGGTTTTAATAAAAATATAAGTACGGTGAAGGCAATTAATCCCCAGTTCTCACCCAGTAAAGTAAAAATATCTGCTTTTTCAGAGATGCTCACACTGTTCCCGCTGGCAATATTCTTGATATTTTCATAACCCTCACCAAAAAGCGGTGGGAAGAAAAAGAATAAGGCCACCAATAACAAACCACCGGCAATGGCTTTACTGTAAGCATTCACCTTCCAGTCGTGCAACTTATGTTCGGTATACTTAAAAATACGGGCATAGTAAAGCGACACGAAACCCGAGGCTAAGCCTAATAAAATATAAAAAGGTACATTCTTATAATCAAATGTCTGCTTCAGGGTAAAATTAAAAAGTATGGACTCCTGTAAGATGATCTTTGAACAAAGTACGCCGGTAACCGAAGCAATGATCAGGGGGATAAAATAACTCACGATTGTTTCGGCCAGTAATACCTCTATGGCAAAAATTAAACCGGCTATGGGCGCATTAAAGGCGGCGGCTATACCCGCCGTTGCCCCGCAGGCAATTAGCAAAGTACGTTCAGAATAGGTGAGCTCGCTGATACGGCTGATATTGGAGCCGATGGCCGAACCTGTTGCTACAATGGGCGATTCCAGACCCACCGATCCACCCAAACCTACCGTAATTGAACTGGTCACCACATGCTGGTAGGTATGGCGTAAAGGTATAAAGGATGAACGGCGGGCAATGGAACGTAATACCATGGCAATGCCGGTTTCAATCTTGCTGCCAAAAAAGTGGCGGATAATAAATACCGTGATCAGTAAACCCAGGCAGGGGAAAAACAAATAAGCAAAAGGCGACAGGGGAATGCTCTCTATCCAATGTTGTAAATAGTGCACCAGTGTTTTTAAGGCAACCGCTACCAGGCCGGATATTAAACCAACAATGGCCGCCGCTATCATAATAAACTGTACCCGGCTCAGCCGCTCTCTTAACAGATAAAGAATGTATTGATAAACCTGCTTTATCGGTTTTTTCATGAACACAAAAATTGGTTAGCTGCAAATATAAGCCTGTTTTAACAAGTGGTTTTTTACGGCCTGTAATAGCGATACCGGTTGTCACTTGTTGGGGTTCAATTTTTCATTTGTTCAGCTCTTGCGAAAGTTATAAATTGTAGTATTGTTTGACCATATAAAAATTCAACTATGTCTGAACCGGTATTCCCCAATGGGTTTGACTCCTGGCAAAAAACACATTTTGAAGTGGTGGAAGCCTTGTGTTATATCAGAAGCCTGCACGAAGATGAAATACCCAAAACATTCAGTGAAATGATGGACCGTACTGCTACCGAACAAATGTACCGGCTGGCAAAGGAGCTGACCGATAAATACGAAACCACCCGCAAAAACCAGGTCAACAATAAAACCTTCTTTGTGAATATCGAAGATTTTGTAAGTGAAGAAGTAAAACAGCTTCCTAAGGATTATATTAAATAATACACAATATTATTATTTCACCCCGTTCATTCCTTCCAAACCTTACATAGATATCGCTGCCATCCGGCAGCTTTTGGTCTTTATAACAGTCTTACGGTGTTTTCCCCGCTCTCTTTGTTGTTTATTTTACAATTAGCAGCTATTTTGTGGCGCATTAGCACCAAAATAACATACATGTACAGATCTGCCACCACCATTTTTATTATTACCGCTTTCCTGTTCTTAAATCATACCTCAGCCCAAAATAAATTGGATAATGCGTTACTATGGCGTATTACGG
Source organism: Terrimonas rubra (assembly GCF_042686025.1). Lineage (NCBI taxonomy): Bacteria > Pseudomonadati > Bacteroidota > Chitinophagia > Chitinophagales > Chitinophagaceae > Terrimonas > Terrimonas rubra. Next base: position 2,108,232 of record NZ_JBHUOZ010000003.1, on the reverse strand, counting down.
GTAATGGTCTCAAAGAGCCATCTTATTTGTATGGTACTATACATATCACCGATAAACGGGTTTTTCAACTGGGCGATTCTGTTCATGCGGCCATTGCCAATACCAAAGGACTGGCGGCCGAGGTAGAAATGTTGTCACTGGGTAACGAAATGATGACTTCCTTTGTCAATACTTATGAGGATGAAAGACTGACAGTAACTGAACAACCAAAAGAAGTACTGCTGAAGAACCTGCTGGATAAAGAAGCCTGGAAATATTATAAACCCAAACTGGAAAAACTATTAAAGATCAAAGGGGATAAAATAACGGTGTCGGACCTCAAAACATATAAAAACACCCGCAAAAATGATATACTTAAAAAGGGGGAAATGCCTACCTTTTTAGATGCCTGGCTACTGGGCTTTGCGAGGAAAAACGGGAAATGGATCGGCGGGGTGGAAGACCCTGAAGATCAGCAGCAGGAAAATACAAGCGTACAAAACCTGGAAGAACAGATCAGTAATCTCTTATACGAGGAAAAACATTTAGCCGTGCAGATGGACTGGCTCATCCGTCAATACCTGGGTAACAGGCTCGATTCTATTGAGCAGATGTATTACCGGGATGGAAGGGAGATGGATCCTGTTATGATCAGGCGTAATAAAAAAATGGCTTACCGTATGGATAGTTTATCCGCTGTACGAAGCACTTTTTTTGCAGTAGGGGCGGCACACCTGCCGGGCGATGAAGGAGTGGTGAACCTGTTGCGGGATAAAGGTTTTACCCTTACCCCGGTATTTTCTACCAAACGGATAATGCCGGAAGACCTGCCCGAAATTTCCCAGGAAAATTATTGGAAAACCCTGGCTTACGAGGATAGTGTTTACCTGGTTAAAATGCCGGGCGAAGCACAACGTATAACCAATGGGGCGGGCATGATGATGGATATGAGCATGTACTTTGATATGGCTGCCATGCAAATGTATATGTCGCTGCAAACCCCCATACAGGGCGAGAAAAAGGGAGAAGCGATACAACGGATCATTAACGGGCTGAATAAGGATAAAAGCGGGAAAAAGAAATTACTGCAAAAAAAAGAAATGGTCATTAAAGGTATGCCGGCAGCAGAGTTCCTGGCATCCTTTGCCGGCGGGGTGATGAAAGGACAGGTAATTGAACTGGATGCAAAAGTGGTGGTATTAAATGCGGTGATGGCATTTAAAGAAGACGATCTCAGCAGTCCGGATGCTAACTTTTTCTTTTCATCCTTTGCTTATGACCCCAAACAACTGGAGAAAAAAGGAACGGATAGTTATTGGATGAACCTGACGGACGAAAGCCTCGGCTTTTCCACTTCTATCGTTTCCCTGGCTAAAAAGGAACCGAAGAAAACGGTAGACGAGGACAGGACAGAATATTCCTGGATCGGCCTGGATGCCAAAAACCAGATCGTTTATGGCGCCAGTGTATTAATGTACAATCCCGGTTATTACCAATCCCAGTTGGATACGGCTTTGTTTTTAGCTATGAAGGATAACCTTTCAACTATGTTCAAACCTTCCCGCTTATTGGACAGTTCATTTACTGTTATGGATGGCTACCCGGCATTTTCCGGAACAGTGTCGGGCAAAATGGAAGGTCAGGAAATGATGGTAAAGTATAAACTGGTACTTCGCGGCGGCATTTTTTATTACCTGTTCACTACTTACGAGCCACGTGATCAGAACGATATTATGGCCGGCCATTATTTAAATGCGTTTAAACTGCTGCCGTATAAAAATGCAGGTACTACCCTGGTTAAACCCGATAATGCTGGTTTTTCTTTTCATACATCGGGAGGAATAAAAGACCGGACCGATGATTATACTGATCAATCCGATGGTAATATACGGGCGGCACAGTCGTACGAACTCTACGATTCACTTACCGGGTACACTGTTAATATTGATAAAACAATTATTCCTGATTGGTATTGGGTACAATCAGACAGCGCATTTTTTGCCAACAGGGCCGGTATTTTTACAGGCAGGAACGACTCATTAATAAACTATACCGTATCTAATAAGGGCAATACCAAGGAAGCATCCTTTATTGTGGTTAAAGAAGGCACCCAGATACTTAAAAGAGTAAAACTTGTGCTGAACGGTAATGAGTTGTATGAGCTATATGGTTTTATATCCTCCCGGGATACACTCAATAAAAGGCTGGATTATTTACAAAGCTTTACCGTTACTGAGCCGTTAAAGCCGGTTGACAGGAGCCGTTCCAATATCGCAACCTTACAAAAGAAACTGGCTAATGCCGATGCTGCTGAGGTAGAGGCAATTTTACCATGGGTGAAGACGATCAACTTTACACCGGCCGACCTGCCGGTATTAAAACAAATGGCCCTGCACCCTTATGCAGATATTGATTCTTTGCATACTGGTATGAATAGTTATTTATTGCAGCGCATTTCGGTACTGGATACTACGAACACCATGGTTGCCGATATCAATACAGGGTACGAAGACCTGGGAGAAAAAGATAAGAAGTTAAAATACCATTTGCTTAACCATCTGTCAAACATCAAAACCGAAGCCAGTTATACCGTATTAAAAAGATTGCTTTTATTACCATCCACCACTTTGGGTGAGGAGGATTATATCTACCTGAGAATGTATGATTCACTGGCACTTACGGCTACTTTATACCCCGACCTGTTACAAATAATTAAACGCCCTAATTTCTGGCCTTATATAGTTGAATCGCTGAACGATGTACTGGATAATAAAGTTGCAGACCCGGCCATCATATTACCTTACCAGGATGATATTATTACCGTGGCCGAACAGGCCTATGAGCTGAACAAAGAAAAAGTGGAAGAAGATATTTATTCCCATGTACAACTGCTGGCATTGCTGGCTTACCTGGATAATGAAAGGAGTAGCAAAGTGGCTGAAAATTTTTTACAGTTTGAAAACCGGGAGTTAAAATTTGCCGCGGTAAAAGTGTTATTAAAACATAATAAGCCGGTTCCTGCCAAAGAAATTGAACTGCTGGCAAAGGACGATTATCACCGCCTGCCCTTATACGAGTTTTTAGCTGAACAGAAAAAGGAAAGCCTGTTACCTAAAGCTTATCTCAACCGGAAAGAACTGGCAAAATCAAAGATCTATGACCTGGCCACAGATGATGAAATAGAAGCCGAAAAAATCACCTTCCTTGAAGAGAGGACAGTAAAATATAAAGGTGAAGATAAAAAGTTCTTATGCTTTATTGTTGCTTTTGCCGAGGAGGATGAAGAGGGTAATGCCACCACAACAAACTATCTGGCCGTTGCCGGACCCTATTCGCTTAAGGGTAAAGAACTGGTAAGCAAACACGAGGCTTCAGGGATCATGTGGTTTGAGGAATACAAAAAGAGTAACCTCAACAGCCTGTTTAATCAATACCTGATCCAGCTGGAAAAATACGAGGATGAAAAATGATCGCGGCTGTATCAGCGTATGATATCGCCCTTTAATCGTAATAACTCCGTTTCGGATAATTTAAGCGCATAGCGGGCAGCTATTAAACGGTTATTGGCCATTTCAAGGCTATTTTGTGCTTCACGTAACTGTACCAGTGTAGCTGCGCCCAGTTTATAGGTTTGAAAAACAATGTCCACGTTTTCACGGGCCAGTAATATATTCTCCTCTTCCAGGGCCAATGCTTTTTTCTGTAACTCGTAACTGCGGTAGGCAATAATAACAGCCAGGTTGAGCTGTGAGCGCTGGTTCTCGAACAATAACTGGCGGTTACGCATATCTATCTCCGTTTGTTTGATCAAACGTTTAGTGGCAAAACGGTTAAAGATGGGTACTGCCAGGTTAAGACCGTAGTTGAACCCGGTTGACTGGTTAAATAAAGGCGAAAAAGGATTGATCACCGTCTGGTTATTGGTACGGTTAAAAATATAATTGGCATTAAAGGTCAGGTCGGGGTACAGGTCTGCCTTTCTTTCTCTTAACTCAAATTCGGAGATACGGATATTTTGTTGCAGCAATAAAAGGGTAGGGTTGGTGCTCTCTACCGCCTCCTGTACATTACCCAAACCTATTTCGGTGTTCAGCGGAATGGAGTCCACTACCTGGAAAGATGTGGTGGTCTTTACGTTCATCAACTGGGCCAGCTGCTCCTTTAACTGAACCACCAGTGTTTCCTGTTCCAGTTTAATGGCTTTTTGGGCATTCAGGTCCACCTTGCTTTGCAATACATCGGGTTTGGCTCCTGTACCAATGTCTAATTTATACTGCGCCAGTTTAACCCTTTCTTCATTCAGTGCTATTTGCTCGTTGGTGGCAATGATCTGCTGTTTCTGGCGCACAATATTGTAATAGGTATTTACTACCTGGGCAATACTGTTTACCATCTGCTCTTTTATTATATAGGAGCCGGCAGCTACCAGTTCGGCAGCTTTATCACGGGTGGCAAACATTCTTAAGCCGTCAAACAAGGTCCAGGAAAAAGCAAGGGAGGCGTTCCAGTTATGCGAACGGATGCCGTTCTGTTCCCGTTTGGAATTATCGGCCAGGGTCTGGCGCTGGTTATTATTATTCCAGGTAGTACCGGCTACACCATTTAAAGTGGGATAAAATACCGAGTTGCGGTATTTATAATCCAGGGCGGCAATAATGGAATCGTTCTTGGCTAATTGTATATCATAGTTATTCTGTAATACGGTAGCAATGGCTTCCTCCAGGGTTAATAAATCATCCTGTGCCCGGGTAGCAGTAACACTGATACAGGTAATAAAGAAAGGGAGAAAATATTTTGCCATTTTCATGGGACGAAACTTTTTGCTTAGTGATAAATGGTAATTGTATGGTGCTTCAAGTGTAGGTACCATGTTTACACTTATATATCGGTTAATGATTGATTGTTTTGCTCACCGGTATTAACAGGGGCCGGGTTGTTTTCAGGTAAAGGATACAGGGTATCCATCTCGCTTTTTTTCTTTTTGCCCGACAGGAAAGAGTACATCGCCGGTAGTATATACAGTGTAAGTACCAGCGAGAACATAATACCACCTACAATTACCACGCCTAACGGAATACGGCTGGTGGCCGCAGCGCCAAGGGACAAAGCAATAGGCAATGCACCCAGGGCCATGGCCAGGCTGGTCATTAAAATAGGACGTAATCGTTGCGTAGCCGAATAAATCGCGGCTTCGGTTTTAGGCATACCCTTCATCCGGTTATGGTTGGCAAACTCCACAATTAAAATACCATTCTTGGTTACCAGGCCTATCAGCATAATCATACCAATTTGTGAGAAGATATTGAAGGTATGTCCGAATAACCATAACGAAATAAAGGCGCCGGCAAAAGCCAGTGGTACGGTGGTAATAATAATTAACGGATCAATAAAGCTTTCAAACTGGGCTGCCAGGATCAGGAAGATCAAACCTAATGCCAGTAATAAAGCAAATAAGGTATTACTGCTGCTCTCGGCATAATCGCGGGAAGAGCCGGACAATGCGGTGGAAAAAGTTTCATCCAGTAAACTTTTGGCAATCCGGTCCATCTCTTTTACACCATCACCCAGGGTTTTACCCGGTTGTAAGCCGGCCGAAATAGTAGCCGATTTGTAACGGTTAAAGTGAAAAATGGTAGGGGGCGTATTGGCTTCTTCCACGGTTACCAGGTTATCCATGCTGATCATCTCGCCACGGGTATTACGCACAAAAAGGGCTTTCAGGTCATCCGGATCGTCACGGTTGCTCCTGTCTACCTGCCCCATTACCTGGTACTGTTTACCATCCTTGGTAAAATAACCCAGGCGGCGGTTACTATAGGCCATTTGCAGGGTCTGCGAAATATCGCCCACACTTACCCCCAGTTCACTGGCCTTTAAACGGTCAATAGATACCCTTAACTCGGGTTTATTGAACTTCAGGTCAATATCTACCTGTTGTAATACACTGCTTTTATTGGCCTCTTCTAAAAACTTAGGCAGGATGGCTGTCAGCTTTTCAAAATTATTATTCTGTAACACAAACTGTACCGGCTGGCCGCCGCGGCGGTTTACCTGTATGGTTTGCTCCTGTATTACAAAAGCACGGCCTTCGTTAAACTTGCCCAGGTTACGGTTCACCATGTTCACAATATCCTGTTGTGAACGGTCTCTTTCGTTGGGGTCGGTCAACATCAGGCGAACATTGCCGGAGTTAACATTACCGCCGCTGAAGCCGGGTGCCGTCAGGGATAGAACAATTTTATTCTCCGGAACCGAATCCATCATGAAACCCGATACCCTGTTAACATACTGGTCCATCGCATCAAAGGATGTGCCCTCTGGTGTAGTAAGCTGTACCCTGAACTGGCTGCGGTCTTCCATCGGCGCCAACTCCGATGGAATATTTTTAAACAGGATAAGAAAGATGACCACACAGGCCAAAATAACGACAAAAGCCACCCCGCGTACTTTCATAAAGGCTTCCAGCGATTTACGGTAACCATTTTCCATGGCCCGGAAAAAAGGCTCGGTCTTGTTGTAGAACCAAGAATGTTTGTGCGGATTTTTTTTACTCATCTTCACATTCAGTACTGGTGTCAGGGTTAGTGATACAAAGGCCGATATCAGTACGGCGCCTGCTACCACCACGGCAAACTCGCGGAATAAGCTACCCACAAAACCTTCCAGGAACATGATAGGCAGGAACACTACGGCAATGGTGATGGAAGTGGCAATAACTGCAAAGTAAATTTCTTTGGAGCCTTCCAGGGCTGCCTGCCATTTACCCATGCCCTGTTCCATTTTTTTATAAATATTTTCCGTTACCACAATACCGTCGTCCACCACCAGGCCTGTTGCCAGTACAATGGCCAATAGTGACAATACATTGATGGTATAGCCCATCATGTACATAATAAAGAACGCACCTATTAACGATACAGGAATGTCGATCAGGGGGCGGAAAGCCACTATCCAGTCACGGAAGAATAAAAATATAATAATGATCACCAGGATGATGGAGATGATCAAAGTTTCTTCCACCTCTAAAACCGAACGTTTGATAAAACGTGTCTGGTCAAGGGCTATATTGATCTTGATATCCTGCGGTACATCTACTTTAATTTGTTCCAGCCTTTTATAAAACTCGTTGGAGATGGCTACATAGTTGGCGCCGGGCTGCGGCACAACGGCCAGGGCTATCATGGGTACCTGGCTTTCCTTCAGCATGGTCTCTTCGTTCTCCGGCCCTAAAACCACTTCGGCAATATCTTTTACCCTTACATCGGCGCCATTCACATTTTTAATGATCACGTTGCCAAACTCTTCTTCTGTATTCAGGCGGCCAAAAGTTCTTACGGTTAATTCGGTGGCATTACCGGCAATTTTGCCGGAGGGCAGTTCCACGTTCTCTTTATTCAGGGCTACCTGCACATCATTGGCGGTAAGGCCATAGGCATTCAGCTGTACCGGGTTTATCCAGATACGCATGGCATATCTTTTTTCGCCCCATATCTGTATACCGCTTACACCGGGTATGGTCTGCAGTCTTTCTACCAGTACATTGTTGGCATACTCCGTTATCTGTAACTGGTTGCGGGTATCGCTCTGTACGGTCATGGATAAAATGGCATCGGAGCTGGCATCGGCTTTTGATACTACGGGCGGCGCTTCCAGGTCGGTAGGCAAGGAGCGCTGTGCGCCCGATACTTTATCCCTTACGTCATTGGCTGCGGTTTCCAGGTCGGTACCCAGTTCAAACTCCACATTGATCCGGCTGCTGCCATTGCTGCTGCTGCTGGTCATATTTTTAATGCCCGGCACACCATTAATGGCTTTTTCCAGGGGTTCGGTTATCTGGGTTTCAATAATATCGGCATTGGCGCCGGGGTAGGAGGTACTTACATTAATATTGGGCGGGTCAATGGCGGGGTAATCCCGCACACCTAAAAATTTAAAGCCGATAACGCCAAAAACGACAATAACAATATTCATTACTATTGCCAGTACCGGGCGTCTTAAACTTAACTCAGATATATTCATTAAAGAATAATTTGGTAATTAGTCAATTTGAACATTTGTTCAGGCTGCTTTTATGAACCAGTTTGTCCTCTTGTTACAGTTATGCTGCTTCCTGTGAAAAGGATCAAAAAAGCTGATAGCAGTACTGCCGTACAAGTGTGGCTCTCATTCATTCTTTCACTGAAAGAATGAATTGCGAACAATCACCTGATTGCAACCAAACGCCCCATCGGGGCGCACCAGGGAACTGCAGCCCGTACCCTAAAACTTATTGGTTAATAATTTTATTGATACCTATTTTAGCATCGGGCCTGGTGCTTAACAGGCCGGTCACCACCACGGTATCGCCTGCTTTCAGTCCTTCGGTTATTTGTATATACGATGAATCCCGCACACCGGTACTTACATCCACAAAACTGGCCGTGCCGCCTTTGTACAGGATCACTTTTTTACCCCTGGCCTGTGGTACCACTGCCTGTGTGGGAATTAAAATAGCATTGGGATCGGGGGCAAAATTCAATTGTACCTTGGCAAAAGCGCCGGGTAAAATCACATCGTCCTTGCTTTGTATGGCGGCCCTTACTTTTAAACTGCGGGTGGTTTCGGTCACCGACGATTCGCTGGCCATTACCCGTGCTTCATAAGTTTTGTTACTGCCTTCAAACTTAAACTGCACCAGTTGGTTTACTTTAATCTGCGAAGTGTATTTTTCCGGCACGGTAAAATCCAGCTTCAGCTGGTCTACTTTATTAATAACGGCAATAATGGTTCCGGGTGAAATATAGGCGCCGGGGCTGATATTGCGTAAGCCCAGTTTGCCGTTAAAGGGTGCTCTTATTTCTGTACGGGCAATACTGGTACGGATAATATCTATATCGGCCTTAATATTATTTACATTCAGCAGGCTGGCATCATAATCGGCTTTACTGATGCCCTGTATTCTTAATAATTGAGCTGATCTTTCTTCGTTGGTATTGGCTATCTGCAGCTGTACCTGCAGTTTTTTTAACTGGGCCTGCAGGTCGGCATCGTATAATTTGGCAATCAGTGAACCCTTGGTTACATACTTACCCTCAGCCACATTCAGGCTAATGATACGGCCTGATACCTCGGGTTGAATTTCGGTACTCTCGTTGGCAATAATGGTTCCCGGTACTTCAATAGACTCGGCAAAACTGCGGGTCTGTACAATGAAAGCATCAACTTTTGGAATGGCCGTTTTTTTGGCATCGGCAGGGGCTGGCTTTTTATCTTTTTTTTCGCCGCATGCCGATAATAAAATAACAGAAGCCGTAAAACACGTTAATAAACGGCAGGGCATAGCTTTCGCTGTTTTTGTTTCAAAACGCATGAATGGTAGTAGTCTTTATTACGTATTAGCCGGCCGGAACGCGGTCATCTTCCTGGGAAATGACGGAAACCCAGCCGGGATAAAGATAATTGAATATCAATCAATAATTAGACGTACTCAGGCTAAAATCCTTGTTATTAGCAGAATTATCTGTTGATGAGCGGTAAATAAACGGGATGAATGGTTACGATTTTACGATCAGGGAACGCTTGATTTTACCGGCCTGTAATAACAGATCGGCTTTTTCTTTACTCATTACCGTGGCATGGCCCATTTTACGGCCGGGTTTGGTTTCTTTTTTACCGTACAGGTGTACAAAAGCATTCTCTATTTTTAGTACTTCCTCCAGGCCTTCGTACTGTACTTTGCCGGAAAAACCTTCGGCCCCGATGATATTTACCATTACGGAGGGTAAAACGGCATCGGTATTACCCAGGGGGTAGTTCAGCATCACCCGCCATAACATATCAAACTGTGAGCTGTAATGTGCTTCAATGGTATGGTGACCGCTGTTATGTACCCGGGGGGCGGTTTCGTTCACCAGTACATCATTATTCATATCCACAAACAGTTCTACGGCAAAAATACCGGCCGATTTAAAATTCTTTACTACCGAAAGGGCAATGGCTTCGGCCTTCCATAATACTTTTTCATCCAGTTCGGCCGGGCATAACTGAAAATCCAGCAGGTTTAAACGGCTGTCAAACACCATCTCTACGGGCGGGTAAATAGCAGCGCTGCCGTCATTGGCAATGGCTACCATAATGGCTATTTCTTTTTTTACGTCCACCATCTTCTCCAGTACCGAGGGCGCATCAAAACCTTTGGCAATGCTGCCGGTATCGGGCAATAGTTGTACGCCCTTGCCATCGTAACCGCCTTCGCCAATTTTATGCACGGCAGGTAAAAAATCGGCGGCCGCTTCCAGTTCGTACAGGTTTTGGGTCACGATAAAATCGGAGGTGGGTATCTGGTGCTGCTGGTAATACTGTTTTTGTAAAATTTTATTCTTGATGGTTTTTAACACTGATGGTTTGGGATATACTTTTACACCTTCGGCCTCCAGTTTTTCCAGGGCATCGGTGTTTACGTTCTCAATCTCTATGGTAATGGCATCCAGGTTTTTACCGAACTGATATACGTCGTCAAAATTTTTAATATCGCCTTTGGTAAAATGATCGCATAAATGGGCTGCGGGGCATTGCTCATCGTTCTCCATCACAAAAGTTTCCACAGGGTAATTGGCCGCTTCCTGTAATAACATACGGCCCAGCTGGCCACCACCTAAAATTCCTATTTTTTGCATGCGGCAAAAGTAGATAAATATCCATTTTCAAATCAGCTAATTTTAAAATTATATCATTTGTTTTGGGGCTGTCGGGGTCCCGTCCATTGTTGAGCTGCAGTTCCCGCTGCTCCGGGCTCCGCTGGCGCTGCGGTGCTGCGCACTAAACCCTGTGCATCGGGCAGCCATTCAGCGATAGAATATAATTGAGCATGGGGGATGATGGTTTTTAGGGAACTTGTGTATATTTAAGAGCAAAAATGTGATAATTAAAACAACCATTATATGCCTTATGACTTTACTTTTAGGCGAGTAACATTTGTGGATAATCAGATCGCATTAGAAAAAAACATCTCTTTGGGCTTAGATTTAATTCACTCGTTTCCAGAAATAAAGGATTTTAACTTACCTGACTCAGGTTCATACTTCACAAAAACGGTGCTAGATGCAAGTAAAGAGTTTCCTGAATTGCATTTTTATCTTGTAGCTGATATTGATGGATTCTTTTATCATTTTTCATTTTGGAAAGACTATTTGTATGTTGAGTTAGGTGCCGGAGGTGATATAGTTAAACGTTTTGAATATTTATTACAATATGCGGAAGTTATATTAAAACATAATTTTCTGATCGAAGACCCTTTAGGTGAAACAAATCTATCTTCTGACGTCGCATTAGAAAGGCATATAACAGCGTATAAAAAATGGATCAGTTTTGTTGATACAGTTCGAAATTTACATGAGCGATCAAATTAAAATGACATATTAAGAATGGGGATTTTAAATTTTATCTTCGGCAAGCCTGTAAAAATTGAAAATGATTTCTTTGGGATAATGCGTTTTAGCGAAGACAAAAAAAATGCACTTAACAGCTATTTTGAATGCCGAAGGCATTTTAGCCCTTCAGACAAAATTATTGGGATAAACATTGATGGTGATATAACTGGTCCTACAGAAAAGCAAATTGACTTTTATAAAGCTATTGAAGATAATTATTCCACAATAACAAACGCAATTACGCCTTTAATAGAAGATGAATTTGGTAATTGGAAAGAAGGTTTTAAGATCAATGATTTTCAAAAAGAATTTGAACCAGTACATCTCCAGCTACCAAGATGTGACAGCCAGCCAGTGGTTTGGGAAATTGCTTTTGAATCAGACCATGATCGAAATCATACATTTACTTTAACCATGTCCGGCTTTGATGCAACAGCTATTTTAGTTGATGGTTAATTATTAGGCACAAATGTTGATTTTGGAATTTTATAAAACTTAAATTCTACAACTAATATTTTCAACAAATAACTATAAAACACCACTCACAATGACTAAAGAAGAATATAAAAAACAATTTACCGAAGACGATACAGTTGGTTGGGAGGCTATTGATAAAGAATTAATAAAAATTTATCCAGACCAGGAACCCAAACATTTTGCACCTGTTTTACATTATGCCATTGGTGGCGAAGATCCGCTGGATGGTATTAGTGTGTATGAGAGTAAAAAACAAGCAGACCATTTTCATTATATTACCTATGGCTTTTCTCAACTTTATTATGACGAAGAACAGGCTGGGGCAGCATTTAGCAAATACGGATTTGAGCTTACATTCCGGTTAAAGAAAGAAACGGAGGAGGATAATTTGCACTGGGCTTGTAACCTGCTTCAAAACCTGGCCAAGTATGTTTTTAAATCGGGAAAATGGTTCGAAGAATTTCATTTTATTCCCGCTAACGGTCCTATACGGTTAGATTATGATACGGATATTACCGCATTAGCTTTTGTAACAGATCCGGAATTGGGTAAAATAAATACCCCGCATGGCGAAGTGAGTTTTTTGCAAATGGTAGGGCTAACCACCAGTGAATATGAGCAATTAAAACAAAACCCTAAAATCTCGGAGACAGAAAAGTTAGTTGAAAAGCTAAGGCAAACGAATGAATTATTAATTACTGATTTGAAAAGGAAATAATATCCTGTAAAATGAACAATAGCAATTTAAAAGAACCACTTTACAGAAAAGTAAATACCAGGGCAAGAGGTGTTACCCACAATAAAGGGGGGGATTTTAAATACGCAAGAAATAAAAAAAGAGAAACACTGGAACAGGTTAAAGGGACCATGTATAGTGGAAAAGAACGGGGGCTGGATTACACACCGCTTTTTAAATTTTTGTTATCAAAAGTGGGTTCAAATTGGGATGAAGTATTTAGTGAGGCGAAGTCAAGATTAGACAAAACGGACCCGATATTCTGGATAGTTGCTTTACAGGAAAATGAGAAAAAGGATTATGTAAGGGCAGGACAGGCTTCTTATTTTTCGGGAATGTATATTGATGATAATAATATTTTACAGTTAACAATCCTGCTTTACACGCGGAGGATTTAACTCCGTTTTGTCAATGCTGTACACATACCTTCAATGGAAAAATATTTGGGACGAAATAGCTGTTATATTTTTTTAATACTTTGACAGAATAAAAAACTACTGATGCAATTTTCTGTAACACTTTCCTGCCTGTGTATGGCCTTTGTATTGTTTTCCTATGGCGAAAACAAAAGGACAAAAGTGATCAGGCTTTTAAGTCTGTAGGAAAATTATTTTCCTGTAGCAACTCTAAGCATTCAAGAAGTAGTTTATTTAAGTCATTTATTTCTTCTTGGTCGGGTTTTCTTTTCAATTGTAATTCACTCATATTCATTAAGATTTTTTTAGGTTTTTCAAGGGTGCATATGCTGACTGCTAACGTTTAGAGGCTTTGCGATGGTTGGGCAATCGAAGCAAAAATCTTCAACTTTGTACAAAAATTAAACCGAAGTACTGCCGTTGAATTTTGCAGTTTCGCCCACTATTGCAAAAACCTTGTTGGCAGTAGTTTTTATTCTAAGTGTCAATTAATTTTTATAAAATATTATTCTCGGTCATTTTTCCCGATTACTTTTCTAAAATTTACACCGTAAACATTAATCATTTTTTGTTTTTTTACTAGTTTTTCAAAAAAGGTCAAAGTGTCATTAAAAGGACTTTTGAAGTATTTTGTCAAGTGTTTAAAATCATCTGTCGTTTCAAGGAAATCATAAAAGAAATATGGGTCAAGATTAGCTATACTTTCTTTGTCCCCAAGTGAAACCTCAAGAATTTGTCCTGTTGTCAAATTTTTAAACATACAATGTTCGCCGTGAACATCAAACCACCAATTGTCAGATAAATTTTCTTGTCCATTCAATAAATCTGCATTTTGTATTTCAAAATAATGCCCAGCTTGAATTTCTGCTTTTTCTGGTTGGTCTGTTTCAGTAATTAATTTGTCAATAAGCAATTGGGCAATGGTTTTGTAATTGTCCATAGCTTTCAATAATTCTCGTTCAATGTCGTTAGTGAGTTCTGTCATAAAATTACTGCCAACACCTATATTGGCGTTATCACACACACAATATACAAAAAAGTAAATGATGAAAATCAACGTATTAGCATTACAGATTTTGTATTGTTGTTAGAACAATGCGGGTTTGTAACTTGCTAATTGCTGATTAGCGAACGGAACGTACAAGGATGAGTATTAAATTCATTTCCACTGGAAATAAATTAAATCCTGATCCTATCGGATCGCAACAGACGATGATAGTAGTGATGCAGCTGATACCATAAAAATAAAAACCCTGCCGGAGCAGGGTTTTATTATACTAAAACAAATACAACTTATCTTAAGAACAATAAGGTATTTAGGCTGGTACCCCTGTAAAAACCGTTGCACTCTGCACTAAATATTTTTCCAAACTGCTGTTATCGGCTGTTCTTTTTTTTCATTATAGATAGAATACTAAAAAACAAGAGTGTTGTTAATTTTATTTTGTCCGTTTTTTGTGTAGTGCTGCCTGTTATAGAATAACCGATAACGAGTAGGCCTTTGTGCAGGTTGGGAAATAGAATTCCGTCTGCCTGGAACCGCTGCGGATTGAAAATATAAAGTTGAAGTTAAGTACAAAAGTTTAGCGATGTACGTCCAGCCCAAGCAAAAGCCGAATAGGATTACAAATGCTCATTGTTATTCCGTCCGCCCAACTTGCACAAAACTCAATGTTACTTGCCGTTTTGCTTGTAGCGGTTGTCAAATTTTTTGATTTTCGTTTTCCGAAATGGATAATCGTCTGTCATTGCTTTTTCAATTACTTCGTCATACATCCATTCTCCTTCAACAAATTGCCAATAAAATTCAAAGTATTCCATATCAGTTTTGTCCCTAAAGATTACAACGCCAATGCATTTTTTTGCTTTGCTTTCATATTTATGAGCCATTGTAAAATTATAGAGAGCAGTCTTCCAATGCTGCGACTTACTTGAGTGCAAAGGAATAAATACGAAACCACAGTCTGTACTTGGTAGATATATTCTGTATGGCAAAATAATTTCTTCGCTTTCAGAATTTTCAATTGATAATGATATTCTCTTTTTAAACTCAATAAGTTCAGAACGATTCATCTTCGCTATTTCTTCAATAATCGGATAGTATTCTGTTTGATGATTTATTAGTTTAATATTTTTGTTGAAATTTTCAATTATGCTTGAAATGTCAAATTGATGAATGTCAGGCTTATGGTTTTTTAAGTTGTCAATGTAAGCAGGATTGAAATGGTCTGCCTCTAATGTTTCTAAAAAGTGGCCTAAGAAATATTGTTCTGGTAAAGTATTACTTCGTTGCTTGTCGAAAAGAAATAGGTCTTCTCTAAAGTTTAAATACTCTTCAATTTCAGCAGGTGTAATTAAGTATTTACAAATCCAATAATAATCCTCTGAATGAAAAAGATGTATTAATCCGATTTCAGAACTTTCATAAAATTTTAAATGCCTTTGTAATTCAGGAAAATTGTCAAGAGGTGAATAAATAATTATCTTTTTTGGGTCGTCACATTTGTTAGCTTTCGTAATGTCTAATTTATGACCTTTTTCATTTTCTATAATAATTTCTGGGTATGTAGAAATATATTTTAGTGTCGATTTAATTTGCTTGACTGCTTTTTTTAGAACTTTATTTTCAAACCATTTTAAATCGTCGGTAGAGTTAGGCTCTCGTTCTTTAATTTGATAAATAAAGAATAATGTGTCTAACCAAACAACGTTGTCGGCAAACTCTAATTTTTGATTTGTATCAAGTTCTTTAAAGTCATTTTTACTAAATGTAAATTCTTTGAAAAATACATTCGAGTTAATTTGAGAAACAATGTTTTCAGAATTTGTCGTTGGCATAGTGTGTCAGTTAAATGGCAGGTAACGAACAGGGCTTGCTGCAGGTGTGGAATTAGTATTCCGTCTGCCTGGAACCGCTGCTGAGTAAAGAACTAAAAGTACAGGTTAAAAACCAAAAGTCCAATAGCATTCCGTCTAGCCCGGACTGAAGCCGAACAACGAACTGCTGCCGATGCTAACAACGTCCAGCCACACTTGCAAACCACATGTTAGCGGCTGTTATAGTTCATCCTTGTCTGTCCGCCATTCGTAAAACAATTTGATTGTGTTCAGTCCAAATGCAGTTGTTGTGTCCTCCCTAAAATATGAAATTAGTCCTAACAAGAACCCAACTTGCTTTGAGTATGTGTAACCAATAATATCTTGTCCTAACTTTTTGTCAAGATTGCCATGAATGAAAAGTGAAGAAAATGCTTCTAATTTGTACAGCGTTATGAGAATTTGATTTTTCTTGGGTCTTTCAATCGCATTCATTTTTTCATGAAGTTGGGGGCACTTTTCTTTAAGTGATGAGTTTGTCAATGTTTTCAGAAGCGACCAATCAAGTGGCATTCCGCTGACAACTTCTGTTTCAATAAGTTCCTTAAAAGAAATTTGCAAATCATTCAAAAAGAAATTGCATTGGCTTAATGTTTCATTCTTCTCGTCTTTTTTACGTTTGTCAAGTATATCCTCTTGAACAAATTTAACCTGTCCAAGTGTGGTATTGTAATTACTTTGGGATATTTCAAGTTGTCTTAGCGTTACCCAAAATGCACAAACGATAAAAGTAAATTTATATAACTCTGAATAAGTTGCTACTGCTTTGTAAATGTTGTCAACCGACTTAACAAAACTTATTGAAGTGTCAAACCAAAGTAAAGTTGTGAGAGAATAGATAACGAAAAACAAAGAAAGTGTCGCAAGTGTAATTGATAAATATTTAAGTCCAACAATAAGTTTTTTCATTTTATAATAGTCTATAAGTCGAATGTTTTATTTAGGACAACGATGTCTGAAATAATAGCCGCTAACACCTGTATTGAAGTTATCACACACAATATACAATAAAAATTAGATAGTGAAAACCAATGTATTAGCATTATACATTTTGTATTGTTGTTAGAACAATACGTTTTTCTAGCTTGCCCATTGCTGATTAACGAACGGAACGTTGGAGAGTGCGTATTTAATTCATTTCCACTGGAAATAAATTAAATCCCGATCCTATCGGATCGCAAAGGACGATGATAGTAGTAACACTGCTGATGCCATAAAAATAAAAACCCTGCCGGAGCAGGGTTTTATTATACTAAAACAAATAGAACTTATCTTAAGAACAATAACTCACGGTATTTAGGCAGGTACCAATTTTGATCGTCTACCAGTAACTCTAATTTATCGGCATGGTAACGGATAGCGTCGAAGAACGCATCTTTCACCTGCGACTGGTAAGCGATAGCTTTGGTGCGGGTATCTTCCATATTGTTGCATATTTTGCGGGCCTCGATCATTTTTTCTACCAGGTCGCTCGCTTTATTGATATGCTCGGAAATTTTGTCCAGGATCTGTTTTTGGTTACTGAAAGCAGCTTCGGTTAAGCCCGCATCCTTTAAACCTTTAATGTTAGAAGCTAACAGGTTTTGGTAACGGATAGAAGGAGGCAGGATATGACTAGTAGCCAGCTCGCCCATTAAACGGCCTTCAATCTGGATCTTTTTAATGTATTTCTCCAGCTCAATTTCGTGACGTGCTTCCAGTTCAGAATGACTGTAAATACCACAGCTATGGAACAGCTGTTTGGCTTTATCGGTCACCATGGCGTCTAAAGCTAAAGGCGTGGTTTTTACATTGGGTAAACCTCTTCTTTCTGCTTCTTTTTCCCAGCTTTCGCTGTAACCGTCGCCTTCGAAAAGAATTTTTTCGCTCGCTACAATGTATTCGCGGATAACGTGCATGATAGCGATCTCTTTTTTCTCACCTTTTTCAATTAAAGCATCTACATCTGCTTTAAATTGTTTCAGGGTAGCAGCCATGATCGTATTTAATACGGTCATAGGATTGGCGCAGTTGGCAGTAGAACCTACGGCACGAAACTCAAATTTGTTACCGGTAAAGGCAAAAGGAGAGGTCCTGTTACGGTCGGTATTATCTAATAATAATTCAGGAATGCTTTTGTGAATGTCTATCTTCAGCATGCTTTCATCCTGCTCGTCAAAATTATCACCCACTCTTTCTTTTACATCGTTTAATACTTTGCTTAAGTACTGACCAATGAATACAGAGATGATAGCAGGAGGGGCTTCATTGGCGCCTAAACGGTGGTCGTTAGAGGCAGAAGCGATGGAAGCTCTTAAAATATCGGCATAATCATGTACCGCTTTAATGGTATTTACAAAGAATGTAAGGAACATTAAATTGGTTTTTGGCGTTTTACCGGGTGCTAATAAGTTAACACCGGTATCAGTGGCCATACTCCAGTTATTGTGTTTACCACTACCGTTAATGCCGGCAAATGGTTTTTCGTGCAGTAATACACGTAATTTATGACGGCGGGCAACACGGTCCATTACATCCATTAATAAGGAGTTATGGTCAACGGCCACACTTACTTCTTCAAAAATAGGGGCACACTCAAACTGGGCAGGAGCAACCTCATTGTGACGGGTGCGTAAAGGAATACCTAATTTATATGATTCGTTCTCAAAGTCGCGCATATAAGCATATACACGCTCAGGAATAGAACCAAAATAATGGTCTTCCAGTTGCTGGTTACGGGCAGAATTGTGACCGTATACGGTACGTCCGCACATTACCAGGTCGGGGCGGGCATTGAATAAGCCCTCGTCCACCACAAAATATTCCTGCTCCCAGCCTAAGGTAGGGGCTACTTTGCTTACGTTTTTATCAAAATAATGACATACATCTACCGCGGCTTTGTTTAAAGCGTCGATGGCTTTTAACAAGGGTGCTTTATAGTCTAATGACTCGCCGGTGTAAGAAATAAATATAGTAGGAATGCACAGGGTTTTACCTGCACCGATCTCAATAATAAAGGGTGGGGAAGTAGGGTCCCAGCCGGTGTAACCACGGGCTTCAAAAGTAGCTCTTAATCCGCCATTGGGGAAAGAAGAAGCATCGGGTTCCTGTTGTATTAAAGCGTCGCCTTCAAATTGTTCAATGGGAGTACCATCACTTTTCAAAGTGAAAAATGAGTCATGTTTCTCTGCTGTGCTGCCGGTTAAAGGTTGAAACCAGTGTGTGTAGTGGGTAACACCCTTGGTTTCGGCCCAGGCCCTAACACCTGTGGCGATCTGGTTAGCCATGACACGGTCAATTTTCTGACCATTTTTGATAGAGGAAACCAGGCTTTTATAAGCCTCATCACTTAAAAACTCACGGGCTGTTTTTAAGGTAAATACATTACTGCCAAAACTGCCTGTGATCTTTCCCGAATTACCAGGGTTGGCATCTTCTGCAGCGGAGATGTTGGAAATTGCTTGAAAACGAAGGGACATATGTTTTGTGTTTTGTACAAAACAACATCATTATTTAATAAATTCAAATTTTTTTTTACAATGCATAGCATAATTGTGAAAAATTGGAGAATAAGTTGCAAAAAAATACAAGTGTTAGTTTCTTTTGAGGATTATTTGATGGTAAAAGTATATATTATAAAAAATATATATTTATATGTTTAGCCTGGTTTTTAACTGCTGCCAGTTGATGCCTGATAATATGGGAACCATGAATAAAGGAAAGATCAGGCTGCGGTAACGCACAATGGCGCCCAGGTTATTTACACTATAACCAATGGCCAGTAAAAAAGTGATGGAGAAGAATAGTACAAACAGCAGGTAAGGCCGGTTTACATTTTTTATATCCGGGAACAGGATGAACAGGAATAGTAATAACCAGATCACTACTATTTCAACCACGGCTGCCAGGGATAATATATGGTTGGCATCGGAAGGAAACGGACGAAGGGTGGTAAAGGAAATAGCCTGCGGGGCGGTTTTTACAAAATCGCTGAAAGTAGCTTCCATGGCGGTAATATCAATAGAGGTATTGCCGGGGCTGTTGATGAAAGCTTTTTGTTTTTCCACTACTACGGCCGGGAAATCGAGTGAACTGCTGATGAGGCGAAGGCCAAAGAACAGGGCAATAAATAGCGTATAAGCACCGGTAAAGAACAGCAACTGCCCGCGTTTTAGTTTACTGGCAATTACCCATACCAGCAAGGCCGGCAATAATACCACCAGGATAAAATTGCGTAACGTAAAGAGTAAGATAAAGGCAATGGCAAAAGCCAACCATCTTTTAACCGGCCAGGTATTGGTTTTAAGACCAAAGTATACATGGTAAACAATAATGGCAATGCCCACGGCCAGTAAGCCCTCCTTATGAATGCCGCTGGACCAGTATACAAAGGAAGGCACTAAAAAACAGGCAATAATATTGGTGGTACGTTTACCGGGAAAGAGATCATTGGCTACCCTGAAGAAAGCTACCGGCGCAAAGAAGGAACAAAAACTATAAAAAATAACGTTCACATAGTATTCTCCAAAACTGAACAGGTCAAAAATGGAGAGGATCTTGGCGAACATGACCCCTTTCAGATCGTTCCAGTAAGAGTTATAAGAAGCAAAGAATTTACCCACGCCCTGGGATGACTCGTAGGGATCGTGTGTGAAGCTTTGTATATAACCCAGGGGATCGGAGGTAAGCAGGTGGTATTCTTCCAAACCATGCTGGTGATGCAGCCAGGTATCGAGCATACGGGCATAACCATCGTAATAAATGCCCATCCAGCCGTAAAAAATGCCCATGAGCACCTTTATTAAAAAAAGCATGACCAACTGGGCCTTACTTAAACCCGAGTTGGCAAAAAAGGTGGTTTTGGTTACCAGCCAGGCAAATAGAACCAGGTATGTGGCAAAAAGCAAATGCTCCAAGAAAAACGCTTTAAACGAACGAAAGTAATTATATTATTTGGTAAGTATGAACAGGTATAGTGGTTTTACGGTAACCGGGTTGAAAAAGATGACCAATGCGGGAACGATGAAAGGATTGCGACGCAACGAAGATGCCATGAAAAACCGCAGCTGGTATAATAAAAAACCTGAGTATGTGTAAAAAGTTAATAACTGTTTACGCCCATTCGCTCATCATTTGTACTTTTGCATTTCTTTTTAAAAAGCTCAATTAACGCTACAACTTCACAAACAATGGAAATTACAGCTAAAACAGCGCAGCAATTAAGGTTAACCGAAGAGGAATTTGAACTGATAAAGACAAAACTGGGCCGTGTACCTAATTTTAACGAGTTATGCGCCTTTTCCGGTATGTGGAGTGAGCACTGTAGCTATAAAAACTCGATCAAATGGTTAAAAACCCTGCCCCGTGAAGGTGGTAAAATGCTGGTGAAAGCCGGTGAGGAGAATGCAGGTTTAATGGATATTGGCGATAACCTGGGCGTAGTTTTCAAGATAGAATCACATAATCACCCTTCGGCCATTGAGCCTTTCCAGGGTGCTGCTACCGGTGTAGGTGGTATTCACCGCGATATTTTTACCATGGGTGCCCGCCCCATTGCGGCCCTGAATTCATTACGTTTTGGTAAACTGGAAGAAGATAAAACCAAACATTTACTGGCCGGTGTGGTACATGGTATTGGTCATTACGGTAACTGTTTTGGTGTTCCTACGGTAGGGGGCGAAATTTATTTTGATCAGTCCTATCATACCAACCCGCTGGTGAATGCCATGAGCGTGGGTATTGTAAAAGCCGGCGAAACTGTTTCGGCTACTGCTGAAGGCCTGGGCAACCCGGTAATGTTTGTGGGCAG
Organism: Terrimonas rubra; assembly: GCF_042686025.1. NCBI lineage: Bacteria > Pseudomonadati > Bacteroidota > Chitinophagia > Chitinophagales > Chitinophagaceae > Terrimonas > Terrimonas rubra. The sequence goes on along the minus strand of NZ_JBHUOZ010000003.1, from coordinate 2,086,551 downwards.
TGCTACCGGTAAAGACGGTATTGGCGGCGCCTCTTTTGCTTCGGCCGATATTTCGGAAGAAAGTGCCAAAGAGTTACCTGCTGTACAGGTGGGTGACCCTTTCCAGGAGAAGAAATTACTGGAAGCCTGCCTGGAAGTGATACAGACCGGCGCCGTAGTTGGCATGCAGGATATGGGTGCGGCAGGTATTATCTGTTCCACAGCCGAAATGAGTGCCAAAGGTGGCGTGGGCATGCGTATTGACCTGGATAAAGTACCAACCCGCCAGGCTAATATGAAAACCTGGGAATTGTTATTGAGCGAAAGCCAGGAGCGTATGTTACTGGTAGCCCAGAAAGGCCGCGAAGCCGAGGTAGAAGCCGTTTTTGAAAAATGGGACCTGCCTTGCTCCGTAATTGGTGAAGTAACAGATGATGGTTTACTGAAGTTTTATATGCATGGCGAACTGGAGGCTGAACTTCCGGCACATGACCTGGTACTGGGTGGCGGCGCTCCGCAATACGAGCGTGCCTACACTGAGCCTAAATACCTTGCTGAGATTGCAAAATTCAATGCCGATGATATTGCTGTTCCGCAGGACCTGCAGCAGGTGGCTGAAGTAATGATGGGCTTACCCACCATTGCTTCCAAACAATGGATATATAATCAATACGACAGCATGGTAGGTATTGCCAATTCCTCTACCAACCAGCCTTCCGATGCTGCAGTAGTAGCTATAAAAAATACAACCAAGGCCGTAGCTATTACAACCGACTGTAACAGCCGTTATGTATATGCGGACCCTTATAAAGGCGCCATGATCGCTGTAAGCGAAGCGGCCCGTAATATTGTGTGTAGTGGTGGTAGTCCTTTAGGTGTGACCAACTGTTTAAATTTTGGTAACCCTTACGACCCCGAAGTATACTACCAGTTTGTAAATGCTATTAGAGGTATGGGTGATGCCTGCCGCAAATTTGATACGCCGGTTACAGGCGGTAACGTAAGTTTTTATAACCAAAACCCCGACGGACCGGTTAACCCTACGCCAACCATTGGTATGGTGGGTATGCTGGAAGATATTGCCGACAAAATGACCCTGGACTTTAAACAGGCCGGTGATGTGATCTATGTACTGGGCAATATTACCAACGACCTGGGCTGTTCCGAATACCTGCATACTTTTCATGGTGTAACCAAATCAACCGCACCTTATTTCAATTTAGACGAGGAGTTTGCTTTACAGCAAAGTGTAAGTGCTTTGATCAAGAATAAGCTGGTTGCCTCTGCACACGATGTAAGTGAGGGTGGTTTATTTGTTACTTTATGTGAAGCAGGTTTTAACCGTGGTTTAGGCTTTACACTGAACACTACTAAAGATATACGTACCGATGCCTGGTTATTTGGCGAAGGCCAGAGCCGTGTGGTGGTATCGGTAAGTACTGATAAACAGGAAGCTTTTGAAAAAGCGGTAGAGGGTACGCCTTTCACTAAAGTGGGTGTGGTTACCAACGGCGAGGTATTGGTGGATCAGCAGGACTGGGCAACCATCAGCAGCTGGAAAAATATTTACGATAACGCTATTGGTAAAAAGCTGGCGAAAGTGTAGGAGTAGATATTAGTATATAGATATTAGTATGTAGTATTTAGATAATAGATGATAATTTTGTTGTCTGTATACTAAGATCTAATATCTATATACTCTGCATCAGTTAATACAGGTTTTCTGATCGAAAGGGAATCCATTGACAAATTTTCAAATTCACTAATTGTCACATTGTTTTCTGGTAGCCCTCAATTATTAATTCTTAATTACTAATTATTAATTACAAAACTCATGTCAGGTAAAATAGCCATCATCGGCGGCGGTAACCTGGGTACTGCCATTGCACAGGGACTGGTAAAAAGTAAATTCAGTAAACCTGCTGATATTACCGTGACTAAAAGGAATGTAGCCACTGCGGAGGCGGTTAAAAAACTGGGCGTAGCGGTTACATCGGATAATGTGGCTGCTGTGAAACAAAGTGATGTGATCATACTGGCTGTAAAACCTTTCCAGGTACAGGCGGTATTGGAGGAGTTTAAAGCAGCTTTAAAACAACCTAAAATATTAATATCGGTAGTAACCGGTGTTTCTGTAAGTGATATTGACGAAGTACTGGGTAAAAGTAAAATTGCGGTTTTCCGCGCCATGCCCAATACAGCCATTGCCATACAGGAGAGTATTACCTGTATCTGCCAGCTGCGGGCAACAGCCGAACAGCAAAAACTGGTGAACGAACTTTTTACTACCCTGGGTAAAATTGTCAATATTGACGAAAAGCTAATGGATGCGGCTACCGTACTGGGTGCCTGCGGTACTGCTTACGCCATGCGTTATATCCGTGCCAATATACAGGGCGGTATTGAAATTGGTTTTGATGCGGCTACGGCCTCCCTCATTGCTGCGCAAACCGTAAAAGGAGCGGCCGAATTACTCCTGAAAAACGGTAACCACCCCGAATATGAAATTGATAAAGTAACCACGCCCAAGGGTTGTACCATTGCCGGCCTGAACGAAATGGAACACCGGGGTTTCAGTTCCTCTTTAATACGTGGGGTAGTGGCCAGTTACCGGAAGATAACCAATGACATGTAGGGCCGATAATTATTAATTAAGAATTAGGAATTAATAATTAATAAATCGGATTGTTAACATGCAATCGTATGTTTAGGGCAGCTGCAGGTATATTTTATTGAGCATCAAGCTTATTTATCATTCATAACTCATCATTCTACATCTATCATTCAAAACTCATCCAGTCTGCCGTCTACATAGCTGTATTCTGAAATCTGTATTTCCCTTTTTCCCAACTAAATTTTTATAGGAAAATAATATACTGTAGCTTTGCATGACCTCACAGATTTTTTCCTGTTAATAACATCCTGTAGGTCTGTTAGATAGGCCTTATTTTCCTGAATTTTGAGCTTTTTTTTAAATGGTCGTAGTAATACGGATGGGCTTTTATTTTATTGAATTTTTTGTATTGAAATAAATTTTATGGCTAAGTACATTTTTGTAACGGGTGGTGTTACATCGTCGTTGGGTAAAGGAATTATTGCTGCATCGCTGGCAAAACTGCTGCAGGCAAGGGGTATGCGGGTTACTATTCAGAAATTTGATCCGTATATTAACGTTGATCCGGGCACTTTAAACCCATACGAACATGGAGAGTGTTATGTAACCGAGGATGGGGCTGAAACCGACCTTGACCTGGGGCATTATGAGCGTTTTTTGAACATTTTTACCTCCCAGGCAAACAATGTTACTACCGGCCGTATTTATCAAACTGTTATTAATAAGGAAAGAGAAGGTGCTTACCTGGGTAAAACCGTGCAGGTAGTACCGCATATTACCGACGAGATCAAACGCCGGATGTTACAATTAGGCCAGAATGGCGAGTATGATATTGTGATCACGGAAATTGGCGGTACCGTGGGTGATATTGAAAGTTTACCCTTTGTTGAAGCTGTGCGCCAGTTACAATGGGAACTGCCGGAGGAAGACACCGTGGTGGTTCACCTGACCCTGATCCCTTACCTGAAAGCGGCTAAAGAATTAAAAACCAAACCCACACAGCATAGTGTACGGATGTTAAGCCAGGAAGGCGTACACCCGGATATTATTGTATGCCGTACGGAAAGGCCGTTAACACCGGAGATCCGTCGTAAAATTGCCTTATTCTGTAATGTAAAACCAGAGGCGGTAATTGAATCGATAGACGCACCTACCATTTATGAAGTGCCTTTATTGATGCTGCGTGAAAAACTGGACGTGATCTGTCTTAAAAAATTTGGCATCAGCTCTTATAAAGAGCCGGAACTGAATAAATGGAAAGAGGTGCTGGACAAGTTGAAATATCCTAAAAGCAAGGTAACCATTGGTCTTATCGGTAAATACCTGGAGTTGCAGGATGCATACAAATCCATCCTGGAATCATTTGTACATGCCGGTGCTACCAATGAATGCCAGGTGCAGATTGTAAATGTACACAGTGAATATATTACCGATGAAAACGCGGCGGAGAAACTGGCCGGGCTGGATGGCTTATTAGTAGCCCCAGGCTTTGGTTTACGTGGGGTAGAGGGAAAAATTTCGGCGGTTAAATATGCCCGTGAAAATGGCCTGCCTTTCTTTGGTATTTGCCTGGGTATGCAGATGGCGGTGATTGAATTTGCCCGCCACGTAATAGGTTTAAAAGAAGCTCACTCTACCGAAATGGTGGCCGATACTAAAGACCCGGTTATTGACCTGATGGAAGAGCAGAAAAAAGTAAAAGCTTTAGGCGGCACCATGCGCCTGGGCGCTTATCCCTGCGAACTGGAGCCCGGCACACTGGCTCACAGTATATATGGTTATTCTCCTATCAGCGAGCGTCACCGCCACCGCTGGGAGTTTAACAACTCTTATTTAAGCCGTTTTGAAGAAGCGGGCATGAAAGCCAGCGGTAAAAACCCGGATACAGGCCTGGTAGAGATCATCGAATTACCTGAACACCCGTTCTTTATAGGCGTACAATACCACCCGGAACTGAAAAGTACCGTAGAAAACCCGCAACCTATCTTTGTGAGCTTTATTAAGGCTGCCAAAGAAAGGCAGGAAAAAAGTACTGCCGGATCGGTAAGTAAACCCTCAGAGACCATAAATAACTAAGCAATAGAATTTTAGCAAAGCCTTTCCCTGAAAAAATCCGGGAAAGGCTTTGTTTACCACTTGTTTAGGCTATTTGCCAAACTTCATTTGGACACAAAACCTACGTCCAAACTCCCTATCTTTGCGCCTTTAAAAATACCACCCCTGTCTTGTGCTATGGTGGTAGACATTAAATAACTAAAAATGAAATTTGATCGTAATACCGTCATTGGCTTTTCGTTACTGGCCATACTGTTCTTTTTATTTTTTTACTACAATAATAAACAACAGCAGGAGCACCAGCGCCAGGCTCGTATAGACAAAGCCCGTGAGGATTCAATTATAAGAGCTAACCAGCCTAAAGTAGATTCAAACATTGTACGCCAGCAGCAGGCGGTAGCCGATTCGCAGCAAAAAATTGCCCAGGCGGGTATATTTGATAAAGCGGCTAACGGTACAGAAACGATCACCACGGTAGAAAACGAATTATTTAAAATATCCTTCTCCAACAAGGGTGGTCAGCCGGTAGGTGTAGAACTGAAAAAATTTAAAGGCATTGACAGCCTGCCGGTTAAGCTGGCGGCCGATGCATTCAATAAGATCAGCTATCGTATCAATACGGCTGCTAGTCAAACGACCGAAACGGCTAACCTGTTTTTTGAAACCGGCACGGTAGAAAAACTGGCAGAAGGCTTACAAACCATCAGCTTTACTTTAAGCACCGGCGACAGTGCCAATAAAGTAAATGCGGTTACACATCGTTATACCATCAAACCCAATGATTATATGATCGGCTTTGATGTGTTATTAAACCAGCCCGGGCAGTTATTAACTGAGGGTAACCTGAACCTGACCTGGCAGTATGTTGCCCATCAGCAGGAAACGGCACTTGGCTTCGAAAGAGAGAATACGCAGATCGGTTATGTAGAGAATGGTGATTTTGACTACCATACCATTATCCGCCGTAACAGCATCAAGTTTGATGATGGCCCGGTAAACTGGATCGGTGTACGCCAGCGTTTCTTTAATACATTTTTAGTGGCCAATGATAAGTTTGCTTCCGGTGAAATGGAATGGACCATACCCTCTGAAGAGAATGATCCAACTGTGGTAAAATCTACCGCTAATATGAAGCTGAAAGTAGCGGCCGGTAATGAAGCAAAGATTCCTTTCCAGATATTTTACGGCCCTTCTGATTTTAAGATCCTGAAAAAAGAAGGCCAGGGTTTTGAAGACCTGGTGAACCTGGGCCAGGGGCCATACGCTTTTGTAGAACCCATCAACCGTTATATTGTATTACCGGTATGGAACTTTATTAAAAGTTTTGTAGGCAGCTTTGGTCTGGTAATCGCTTTACTTACCTTATTCATCCGTTTATTAATTTCTCCTTTATCCTATAAGAGCTATCTGAGTGGTGCTAAAATGAAAGCATTGCGTCCCGAAATAGCGAAACTGCGTGAGAAATTTGGTTCAGATCAGCAGCAGATGAGCATGGAGCAGATGAAACTGTTCAGGGAAGCGGGTGTAAATCCTTTAGGAGGTTGTATTCCGGCCTTATTACAGATCCCCATCTTCTTTGCCCTGTATAGCTTCTTTAACTCGAGTGTTGACCTGCGTGGCGCCGACTTTTTATGGGCTACCGATTTATCGGCCTTTGATGCACCTATTAAATTTGGTTTCCATATCCCGCTGCTGGGTGATCACTTAAGCCTCTTCACTATTACGGCGGTACTGACCAGTTTACTGATCTCTATCTACAGTATGAGCATGTCGCCTGATCAGAGCAACCCGCTGTTAAAGTGGATGCCTTATATCTTCCCGGTATTCTTATTATTCATCTTTAACCGCCTGCCATCGGCCTTAACCTGGTACTACACTGTATCTAACTTAATTACGCTGGCATTGCAGTTTGTTATCCAGAATTATATTATTGACCATAATAAGATATTGGCGAAAATTGAAGAGAACCGTAAAAAACCAAAAGAGAAATCCAAATGGCAGCAGCGGTTAGAAGAGATGCAGGAACAGCAAAAGAAAATGCGTGAAACACAACAGAAAAAGAAATAAAGAAAAGGCCCGGTTTAACCGGGCCTTTCTTATACAGATTATCTTTTCATGAGATTATCTATAAAGAGACTGTTATATAACAGACCTCTGGTGTTATCGATCATAATTTAACAATTACCTGGTACAATCTGCTCCCCAACGTTTACCATCTTTAACGTATAAAATTTTTAAAGTGGAAGCGTTGATCCTGATATAACTGGTTGCGTCACCACCTATATTGATATAGGTATTATCATTTTCTTTTGCAAACTCAACTCCGGTGATATCAGGAATACCGTCTGAAAATGCAAAATTATATTTACTACCTATTTTTACCACGGTTACGGAGCCATTATCTTTTGAAATGGTTTCACCGTCGGTATTATAAGAAACACTGCCGCGATAAGTACCTACAAATAAATCATTATCTGCAGGATCATCGTCTTTTTTACAGGAAGTAAACAGGCTTACGGTAAGCAATGCAATTGCCAATACACTTAGTATCTTTTTCATTAGTTAGAAATTTTTAAGGATTAAAATATGTTGTATTGCAATACATGCCTCATTATCCAATATTGATGCCAATTTTTTTTAACATGTTGTTGACGGTATACATAAGTGCCGGAACAAGAGTTAGTTCTGTATTTTTTTAAGTAAAAAAAACAGGGCTTGATTGTCCATGCTGTTAGTCGCTTTGTCCATTTATCCATGTGTTACGGCGAGCTATTTTTGTTTAATTCATCAAACGATTTGCCCGGCTATGCGACCACATTACAACGGAAGAATATTGCTATCCTGTTATTGTTTTTTATTGATCAGTTTTTCCCTGTATGCCCAACAGAAGCAACCTGTAGACTATGTCAATCCTTTTATAGGAACAGGCGCCGTTAACGGTAGCTTATCGGGTAATAATTTTCCAGGAGCTACTTCACCATTCGGTATGGTGCAATTAAGTCCTGATACAAGGGCTGAACCCGGCTGGTCCACTGCGTCCGGTTATGATTACAATGATGATAAAATTTATGGCTTCAGTCATACGCATTTGAGCGGTACGGGGGCGGCCGAATTATTTGATATACTGGTAATGCCGTTTAACGGTGAACTGTATACCGGTAAACAACCTGTCTCATCCTTTTCGCACACAGATGAAAGAGCCCGGCCCGGGTATTACCAGGTAAGGCTGAAGGATTACGGGGTAAATGCCGAACTTACCACAACTACAAGAACAGGCTTTCATCAATACACTTATGCAGCAGGCAGTGACCGTAACCTTGTAATAGACCTTATGCATTCCGCTGATAAAGGGAGCTGGAGTTTCAGGATCACGCAAGCGCAGATCAGGGTAGTGGATGCTTATACTATTGAAGGTTATAGAATTGTAAGCAGCTGGGCTAAATTGCGTAAAGTTTATTTTTATGCACGTTTCTCGCAGCCGGTCATTAAAACGGTTTTAACAGATGGGGGCCATGTTAAAAATGCTACCAATGTGGTGAACGGCACCGGGGTAAAAGCCTATTTACAGTTTAAAAATGATACACAGCCTTTATTGGTTAAAATTGGCTTATCACCTGTAAGTATCACCAATGCAAAAGCAAACCTGCAGGCAGAAAATCCCGGCTGGAATTTTGAAACGATAAAACAGGCGGCCATGCAAAACTGGAATAAGGAATTACAGAAAATTACAGTAACGGGTACTGAGCAGCAACAGCAAATATTTTATACGGCGCTTTACCATACTTTTATTCAACCCAATACCTTGTCCGATGTTAACGGACAGTTTATGGCTGCCAACTTTACCACGCAACAACTGCCTGCGGGTAAAACACATTACTCCACTTTTTCTTTATGGGATACCTACCGGGCTGTACATCCTTTGTATACATTGGTTCAGAGAAGCCGTACAGCCGATTTTGTCAACAGTTTACTGGCCCAGTATGAAGTGTATGGGTATCTCCCTATCTGGCAATTATGGGGGCAGGATAATTATTGTATGATCGGCAATCATGCCATACCGGTTATTACGGATGCGGTGTTGAAGAATATACCGGGTATTAATAAAGAGAAAGCCTACCAGGCTGTAAAACAATCCTCTTTACAATCGCATTTGAATGCACCGTTTGATGTATGGGAAAAATATGGCTACATGCCGGAGAATATCCAGACACAATCAGTATCTATTACATTGGAGATGGCTTATGATGACTGGTGCTTAGCCCAACTGGCCAAACATTTGCATAAAAATGAAGACTACCGGTATTTTCTAAAACGTTCACAGTTTTATAAGAATATTTTTAATCCTGCAACCAATTTCTTCCAGGCAAAGGATGATAAAGGTAACTGGCTGCCCGATTTCGATCCTTTTCAATACGGCGCCAATGGCGGCAATCCTTTTACCGAAGGAAATGCCTGGCAGTACTTTTGGTATGTGCCTCAAAATATCAAAGGGCTGATAGAAATGGTAGGTGGTGATAAGACATTTACAGCCAAGCTGGACAGCTTTTTTACCATTGACAAACAATCGGATCATATCAATAACAATGCTTCCGGTTTTATTGGTCAGTATGCGCATGGTAATGAGCCCAGTCACCATGTGGCGTACCTGTACAGTTATGCAGGCATGCCTGCTAAAACACAGTACTATACGGCCAAGATCATGCGCGAGTTATATACTACAACATCAGCCGGTTATGCAGGCAATGAAGATTGTGGCCAGATGTCGGCCTGGTATGTGCTGAGTGCATTGGGGTTTTACCCGGTGAACCCGGCAAACGGCGTATATATATTTGGCAGTCCCTTATTTGCGCAGGCAACGATACAATTGGAAGGACAAAAAAAGTTTATCATTAAAACAAAGAAACAATCGGATAAAGATATTTATATACAATCGGTCACCTTAAATGGCAAACCTTATTTGTACAATTATATACAGCACAGTACTATTGAAAAAGGCGGGGAGCTGGTGTTTACGATGGGGCCCATGCCTGATGCTAACTGGGGTAGGGATGTGTTGGCGAGGCCGATGGAATAAATATTTTGTCCCGCAGATTGGCGCAGAAAAATTGCACCGCAGATTTTTGCAGATGAGGTTTTATATAATGTGCGAATATCTGCGAAACCCATCAGCGTTCATCTGCGGGTAACAAACTGTAACACTCATCACCCCCCAGCTCATCCAGGGTTTTACATCTTTGGTTTCTTTTACCTTGAAAAGGATATTTGACTAGGCCGGTGGAATAAATGTTTTGTCCCGCAGATTGGCGCAGAAAAATTACACCGCAGATTTTCGCAGATGAGGTTTTATATAATGTGCGAATATCTACGAAACCCATCAGCGTTCATCTGCGGGTAACAAACTGTAACACTCATCACCCCCCAGCTCATCCAGGGTTTTACATCTTTGGTTTCTTTTACCTTGAAAAGGATATTTGACTAGGCCGGTGGAATAAATGTTTTGTCCCGCAGATTGGCGCAGAAAAATTACACCGCAGATTTTCGCAGATGAGGTTTTATATAATCTGCGAAGATCTACGAAACCCATCAGCGTTCATCAGCGGGTAACAACCTGTAACACTCATCACCCCCCAGCTCATCCAGGGTTTTACATCTTTGGTTTCTTTTACCTTGAAAAGGATATTTTGGCGAGGCCGGTGGAATAAATGTTTTGTCCCGCAGATTGGCGCAGAAAAATTGCACCGCAGATTTTCGCAGATAAGGTTTTATATAATCTGCGAACATCTGCGCAACCCATCAGCGTTCATCTGCGGGTAAAAACTGAAAAACAAGCCCAATATTTAATGCCCGCTCATCACCCCCTCCAGTTCTTCCAGGGTTTTACCTTTGGTTTCTTTTACCTTAAACCAGACAAACAATAAACCCAATGCACAAACGGCAGCATAAATATAAAAAGTACTGTCTTTAAATTTTTCGAACAATATGGGGAAGGTGAATACCAGGATAAAATAAGCAGCCCATAAACTGAGCACGGCAACCGATGTGGCAGCCCCACGCACTTTGTTGGGGAAAATTTCGGAGATCAGTACCCAGGTAACAGGGGCTAATGACATGGCATATACACCAATGGCCGCTAACAAAAACCAGGAAACACTGGCAGAGCCTGCACCGAGTAATTGCACAACAATAATATACAGGACAGTTAACCCCGCTGCTCCCAATAACATGAGTGGTTTGCGTCCCAGTTTATCTACCAGTAACATGGCTAAAACGGTAAATACCAGGTTGACACAGCCGATAAAGACGGTCTGTAACAACTGGTCATCCTGCGAAGCGCCAATACTTTCAAATATGCGTGGCGTGTAATTGAACACTACATTGATACCACATAACTGCTGGAACACAGCCAGGCCAATGCCAATAAGCACCGCGGGTAAAACCGCTTTATGTAACAGGCTGCGGTAATTTATTTTACTGTTTCCCTGTAACGACTGCTGAATGGCCTGTACCGAGTTTTGGGCAAACAGGCTGCCACCGATTTTTGATAATACCGTTGTGGCCTGGTTTGTTTTACCTGCCTGTACCAGCCAGCGCGGACTTTCGGGTAACCACCAGGCACCGATAATAAAAAGGGTAGAGGGGACTGCACCCAGGCCAAACATCCAGCGCCAGGCATCATCGCCGCTGTTGCGCAGTGTATAATTAATGATATTGGTCACCAGGATGCCGATAACCACCGTAAGCTGGTTGATGGCCACCATTCTTCCGCGCAGGTGTGCCGGTGCTATTTCGGCAATATACATGGGTGATAACATAGACGCCATGCCCACGCCTATACCGGCCATACAGCGGGCAGCGATAAACATATCGCGACCCGTAGCCAATGCCATGGCCAGGGAAGAGAGGGTAAAGATGGCTGCTGCTAATAATAAACCTGCCCTGCGGCCATACCTGTCTGACACCGAAGCGGCAATACCACAGCCGATCATTGCCCCGATGGCCAGGCTGCCGGTAGCAAAACCTTCCCAGTAAGCATCCAGCCCAAACTGTGCCTGCAGAAAAGGCAATGCACCTGCAATAACGGCAAAATCGAAACCAAAGAGATAACCGCCCAGTGCAGAGATAAAAGATATACCCAGGATGTAACGGTTGTTATATGTTGTTGCAGGCATAATGTTTTGTTTTATTAAATGGTAACTATATCTGAGAAAATTCAAAAATGGTAGTGAACGAATATAACTGACCTGGCTGTAAAATACAATCCGGAAAGTTTTGCCGGTTAGGACTATCCGGGAAATATTGTGTTTCTAAAGCCACAGCTCCATGTTTTTCATAAGACAGGCCTTGTGTGCCAATCACAGAACCATCCCATGAGTTGGCTGTATACACCTGTATACCCGGCTTATCGGTGTATATGGTTACTACACGGCCTGAACTATCATCCGATAGTACTGCAGCCTTTGTATATGCATTCTTATCACCGGTGATCACAAAATTCTGGTCATAACCCTGGTCGGTAACCAGTTCATGGATGTTTGTACCTAATTTCTTTGCCTGGGTAAAATCAAAAGGAGAGTCCTTTACTGATTCAATAGTGCCGTCAGGTATATTGTGCTCATTCTTTGGCGTATAATGAGTTGCATTCAACCATAAATGATGATCGAGTATTGTTGGTTGTGTAAAACCGGAAAGGTTAAAATAGGTGTGATTGGTGAGGTTGACAGGTGTAGGTTGAGTAGTGTTTGCTTCGTATTGTATCCATAACTTATTACTGTTATCCAGGATAAAGGTAACGGTTACCTCTAATGCTCCGGGATAACCTTCTTCACCATCGGCGCTGTGATACGTAAAGGCAACACCACATTGTTGCTCATCCTGTATGGTTTTGTCCAATGTCCATACCTGATGACTAAAGCCCTGTATGCCCCCGTGTAAATGGTTGTTACCGTTATTAACCGGTAAGGCATAAGTGGTACCATTTAATGCAAACTGGCCATAGGCAATGCGGTTGGCAAAACGGCCGATGGTGCATCCGAAATAATCCTTATTTACCCGGTATTGTTCAGGATCGGCAAAGCCGGCAACAATATTATCTATGTTGTCGTCTTTATCGGGTGCATGAATGGCCAGGATGCTGGCACCTATATTACTGAGTTGTACCCTGATCCGGCCATTATCCAGTGTTACCAGTTTAAGTTCCTCCCTGTCGGTTATTGTTACCGATAAGGACGAAGCCAGGGTAAGGGGTACGGTTACTAATGACATAGCTTATTTATTACAGGGTAAATGCCGGCGTTTTGGTTGAGGTAAAGAAAGGACGCATTTGTAAATGGGTAGCTGCACCCTGGTGGTTACGGTCAGTTTGTAAAACTTCATTCAGCAACGTTACGGCTTTTGCTTCCTCACCCAGTCCCAGGTATCCCAGTGCCTGTAAATAGGTACAGTGAATGCGGTTACGCTGGTTAATATCAATATCAAATACCAGCATATCGGGTAAGGAAACAGCGAAATAATCAATCTTTATATCATCATGCATATGTTGGGTACCAAAGCTGATAAAGCGTTCAAATATCTGCTGCGCCTGACTTTCATTGCCCAGCTTACGCCAGGCCAAAGCCTGGTAAACGATCTTATCCGGCTGCGGATCATTGTAATAAATAGCCTGTACCGGCTCACTGATACCAATGGTAGCTTTATGAAAGTAATTGTTTGCTGCTGTTACTTTACCCAACCCTTCATAGGCACAGCCTAAAAGATAGTGTATATCATTTTCCTGGGCTCCATAGAGTTTGCCTTCGCCCAGGTTCTCAGGGTATTTCTCCAGTTGTTGCAATAGCGTAATAGCCTGTTCATAGTTTTTATGCTCCAGGGCTTGTTTCGCCAGTGCCGTATAACATAATAAAAACTGGCCTACCACTTTCCCTTCGCCACCTTCCCAGGGATGGAATTTTCTCGCACCAAGTAATTGTCTTGCTTTTTCATAATCGCCCAGGTTATTATACAGGGTAATCACCTCTAAATAAAGGTCATCACGGTCACGGATCAATTCAGGATATTGGTTCAGCAGTTGCAAACGTTCGGCAAATGTTTTACCCGTTATTTTGTATAACTGGTCTAATTCCATCAATACCCTGGCATCTGTAGTGTCCAGTGCAAAAGCTTTCTCTAAATAAGCTAAGGCTTTTGTAACATCCTTCTGTTTATTGTAATAAGCCAGCGACAGGTTGCGGAATGGTGTTGCAAAATGACTGTTGGCAATGGTGGCTTTTTCCCAGTTGTCAATCGCTTCTGCATATTGTCTTTTATCGTACCAGCAATTCCCCAGGGCGTATAGTGCAGTGGCATCGTCTGGATTGCGCTCAATGGCTGCCTGTAAAATAACTATTTCTTCAATTTTATTAGGAAAACAACCTGCGGGTGACTGTTGCTGAGCCTGTGTATAATATTCATCAGCGGCTTGTGTATTGCCAAGCTGTATGGCATACCAGCCCATATAGTAATATAAAAGAGGTGATACCGCATTGCTGCCGGCAGCAAATAATTCCAGGATGGCAATTGCCTCGGAGTAAAAGCCTGCGTGTGCATAATCCAGCGATAATTCCAGGTAATTATTCAGGTTATTGCGTAAGGAGAGCTGTAGTTTTTGTAATGCCTGTTGTGTCTCATTTTTATGTCCGCCTGATACAAGTAGCTGGTACCGTTCATAATGACAACCATTGTTAAAAGGATCAACGGCCGTTGACTGATCCAGGACAGCAAACGCTTCCTCCCGCTTACCTGTTTTTCTGAGCAGTATTACTTTTAAATGCCGGGCAGTATGACTATGATAATTCCGGATCAGTGATTTTTCTATATGCTCAATAGCCAATGAAAATTTATTTTGCTTTGCGGCGATCCTGGCCAGTGCCAGGAAGCCGTTGTGTTGCCAGGCATCGTTCCAGGTGGCTTTATAAAAAGCCTCATAGGCCGCTGTTAACTTATCCTGCATCAGTAAACACCAGCCCAGGTTATAATAGGCTTCGCCATCATAAGGGTTAGGGTTACGGCTGGTCATGGTGGCAATGGCTTTGCGGAAATAAGGTTCCGCTTTCACAAATTGCCCGCGGCGTAATAATAATAAGCCTACCGCATTATTGCAGCGTATATCACCCGGACTTCTTCTTAATCCTTCTTCATAATAATCCAGCGGGTTATAAGTGGCATGGCGGTATTGTTCCAGGTGCTGGCCGTTCAGGTACAGGTCTTCCACCTGTTCAATCTCGGAAGGTTGTTTTGCGGCTGTTGCTGCGGCCGGAATTTCTTTTTCAGTAGCTGCTTCAGGCTGCCAGGCTACCAATATGTTTCCTTCTTTGTCTGTTACTTCCAGTTTCCAGTCTGTCAGTATTACATCTTCACTGTGTTCATACACAGTTGTAAAAACAGCTTCCGGTGATATGGTGCCGGTATATGCTTTTACCAGGTTTTCATGGTTATATAATTTAACCGCTGCATCCTCGTATATGGCCGTTGTATATACTTTTAACGTAATGCTATTGGCGTTATGTTCAATATTCAGCATGGCCTCTTTGGTAGCATTCTTTACAGCTCCCACCAGGCTATAAGGCATAAAGTATTGTTCAAAGCTTTTTACTTCATTGGGCTGTAACCATGAAAAGTCAGGCTGGTTATCGGTAAACACACCGGTCATCAGTTCAATATAGGGTCCATCCTCATCGGTAAGGTTACGGTCCCAGGCAAAACCGAAATCGCCGTTGCCCCAGGTCCATTGTTTTTTACCGGGCGACAGGTGATGATCGGCCACATGTAACATGCCGGCCTGTGTATCATGTTCATAACAGCCGATAAAATCATAACCGGAACGGATGGCCATATAAGATGTAGGCACGGGGATGGTGCTGTAACGCGATATATCTGTCCCCGGTGCATAATCCACTTTATAATACGTGCCGGTGGCAATAGGGAAGTCTGATACATCTCTTTTACCATGATCGAACACCGCATAAACATCGGGCGGAAAAACAGATTGATAATGCTCATTCACTTTTACCGCCGGGTTAGCCCACCATAAAAAGGTTTGTGAAAATGGCGAACGGTTAAACAGGCGTCCTTTTATCTCCAGGTATGTTTTACCGGGGTAAAGGGTAAAGCCTGCCATGCCCTTGGTGCGGAACATCAGTTCGGTTTCATTCACCCAAACGGTTTTGCTGCCATCTTCATGTTCTTCAATGGTATGATCAACGGGACTGAAAGTACTGGGCCGGTGATGCTGCGGCCAGTTAAACTCAATACCTCCCGATATCCAGGGACCAGCCAGGCCTACCAGCGCCGGTTTGATCACCTGGTTATAATATACAAAATCACGTTTCTGAACTTTATCATAAGCCCTTTGTATGCGGCCGCCGATCTCGGGTAATACCATGATCAGCAGGTATTCATTTTCCAGGTACACGGCAGTGTACGTCACATCTTCCTTTTCATCGGCAATTTTTTCAATAACCGCATGCGGGTACACCACACCACTGCTTCCCTGGTATACTCTTTTTTCCAGGAACATCGGGTTCTTTTCCGGTGCGCCTACTTTATAGGTTGGAATGGTTACCTGCTCTGTCCACGCTTTTACACTCATGATATATCCTCCTGTTTAATAATTTTATGTTTATGTTACCGGCGTCCCACCCTTGATGGGGCTGTTGTTGCGTCGCACTCTTCGGCTGTTTATCGCTTATCAGCTTTTATGGCTCGTGAGACACGAACCAGGGCCTTGACCATAGGGTCTTGTCACCTCGACGCAGGAGAGGTCTCCTGACCTTAAAGCAACCTGTTTGTGCTGGAGATGCCTCCCGGGGTTAGCACGATGACTTAATATTGACTCACCAGTTGTATGGTTCGTGAGACACGAACCATGGCAACCGACACGAACCGCGGCATTGGTTGGTGTTTCACGAACCAGGCCATACACCTCGCTCATTATCAAATTTCCCAATCAACTCATTGCCAGATTATCTACTCTTTCACCAGTTGCAGCATCACCGCATCCTTAACCGGTACCTCTATACTGAAACTTGTTTGCCCGTTTTTAATAGTGCCCACAGGATTACCTGTTAACAGTTCCAGTACTTTGTAATTGCCATCCGGCCATTTTACATCGGCCTGCTCAAAGGTTGCGGTATAAGTTTTATCGGTATAAAAATTAAAGGCTGATAATAAGACGGTATCACCCCGTAAATAAAAACGGAGTTGCTGTGACTGTCCGTTACCTATGGGAAAGTTCAACGGTGTAAATGCTTTGGGCTTGCTGAAAAAAGCGCAGACCGCTTCATTGTTTAAAAACTTCCGGGCCCTTTCCGCTGCCAGCTTATTACGGTAATCGGTACCATCGCCAAACACACTGCCCAATACCATCATGGAGAATAGCCGTACTTTCACATCCTGCTCACTGATATCTTTATTCTTTTGAAAGTTCTTCATTACGATCACATCCATATTGGTATAAGGCCATAAAGTACCCTGTGTCCACCAGAAATGCGTAGCGCTGATCATGGAAGCGCTGGTACTGCCATAATGCGGAAAACCCGGCTGGTCGTTACGTAAATGCGAGTACACATCGGTAGATAGAAAGCGGGTATGAGCATACTGGTTCGGGAATAGAGGCGATATGGCCTGGGTAATAAAAATATCAGGACCTAAAATAGAATCGGTTAAATGCTGCAACAGTTTCATACCATAATTATAGGCCTGTTTGCCGGAACGGATAGCAGGATCATACCGCCTGGTAGATTCCAGTGCGCCGGCTGATAAAAAGTCGATCTTTAAAAATTTGGCATCAATGGCTTTGGCCTTTAATAATTGTTTGATGATATATTCCCTTACATAAGGGTGAGTGGGATCAATAGGGAAAGCGCCCCAGTCGCCATCTTTATAAGGGACATAGTTGTTTTTATCATCCAGCAGTATTACTTCCCGCAGCGGATGGTCTGTGAGATTGAGTTTAGCATCCTGTATACCGCTTTTCCAGGTCCATAAGGCAAAGGGAATAAAATAAAACCCCATCTGCTGGCCTTTCTTTTTACCATAACGGCTTACTGATTTTAATACTTCGGTGCTGTAAATATCCTGGTCGTATGAGTCGATACTTAATACCGGTTTGGTAGTTTTATTAAAGTTGCTGAGTGAATGAATAAAGTCTGATACCTTGGCCACATCCAGGGGCATCATCACTTTTTCATAACCCAGTACACCTTCCACGCCAAAGCTGTTCCAGTAAAAAGGAGCAGCCTGTTTCCATTTTTTACTGCCACTGACCTGCTGAACGGTTCTGCCATAACCCATCATATCGTTACGGATATCATCCGATGCAGCGAGGTAGAGCAGGGGAGCCGTAACCGATGAACCCATTTGTGTGCCATGTGGAATAACATCATGCGTACCGTCTTTACCACCGTAAGAGTCGGGCAGGGCATTATTATCCCTGGTGGCAGCACCTCCGTAAATAATTAAGGAATCTATTTGACGGTTATTGGTACCGGTGCCATAACGGATGCCTGTTTTCCAGAAATCATGCACCAGGTTGCCCACCGCAAAACCACTGTTGCTTTGCTCGTTGTAAACAGAAGCCAGTTCATAACTCATGCCGCTGATAGTACCCTGGGTTCCTGGCCATTTTTGCGAGATGACATCTACCCAGTTATCATTATCATAAGGATAGTCCGTGAATAAATTACCTTCTTTGGCTAACCGGATCTTTCCGCCTGTTGCGGGTAAAATACTGAAAGGCGAAATATTCCTGGTTTCAATGATGCCACCGGTGCTTACCGCTTCCGCCTCACTGCTGATGAGGATAAAAGGCTGGTGCTCATAAAGAGTGATATACTGGGTCAACTTGACGGGCTTATTGTTTTCCTGGTGTACCAGGTTAATACAAATGCCTTTGCCCAGCGGATCTTTAATATCATCAATAGTGTATTGATGTTGTGTATAATCACTTGAGATGAACAGGCCCTGTTTTACATCTTCCACATAAGCAATGGTATTATTGAACACGGTGCCGGTGGTAAACTGGTAATCTACTTTACCGGTTTTTGTGTTGACGATAATTTTTGCATGCGGGTTAGTTACCGTTAATATACCATCCTGCTCCGATTTTTGTTGTGCCTGAAGGATTACATTGCTGAACAGGAAAGTAAAGACTCCTATCAGCTGTAACCAGTAATGACTTGTTATAAGTTTGCGTGAGGGATGCGAAGGGCGGCGAGGAACGAGCCGGTGCGCAGGCGATAGCCGCAGCACGGAAGCGAAGCGTACCCCGTAGCAGCCCGGCCCTTTTGCCGGCAAAAAGCCGGAAATAGTGCGCAGGTTATTTTTGACAGCAAAAGGGACACGCCCAAATAGTCTACTTAATACAATCATTACAATACAGCGTTATGGTAAAATATATTTAAGGTTTAATAACCCGGGTTTTGATCGGATGGTTTTAAAGAACGGTTAAATTCAAACTCACGTGACGAAATAGGTAAGAGCAGGTTTTTATCCGTGATATAAGGTGCTGCATCCGGGTTATAGGTTTTTGTTTGTTGTATCAGTTTGCCCGTACGTTTTAAATCGCACCAGCGCCAGCCTTCAAAGCCCAGTTCACGCATACGCTCTTTTAAAATCTCATCGCGTAATTCCTGCTGACTGGGTGTATGTCCCAATACGGTTTCCCAGTTGGGAAGGGTAGCCCGGTTCCTGATCTTGTTCAGGTAGGGCAGGGCTGTTCCCGTTTCACCGTTTTCGTTCAATGCTTCGGCATACATGAGTATGGCATCGGCATAACGCAGGTAGTATAAATTGCGGGAGGAAAGACCACTGTTGATGGATTTATCTTTCGTTATGTCAAATTTTTTAACATGCGGTTTGGTTACATCGGCCCACCACCAGTAATCCACTTCATTACCATTGGCATCGTAAAATTTATAACGGATGGATGCATCCCTGCGGGCATCATTGGTTTCAAAACTATTGCTGTAATAATCGGTAGGGATCACAACATGGCCACCACCGCCGGGATAGGTATTGGCAATATGCCAGCCGCCCAACGTGTTGGCATGACCGGTGGTATTGTTGTTCTCGTTGCTGAACTGCACTTCCAGTAATGATTCTATATTGTTTTCTTTTTCTTCATCAAACAGGTCGGCGTACACGGGTAACAGGGCCACATTGGTCAGGTTCATTAAAGGCTGCAAGGTGTTTTTGGCATTGGGATAGTCTTTTAAAGTGAGGTATACTTTGCCTAACAGGGTAGCCGCTGCTTCTTTATTGGTATGCCCCACAGCTGCGGTGCCTTTTGCTTTTAAATGTTCGGCCGCAAATTTCAGGTCATCAATAATTAAAGCATATACATCCTCCACGCTGCTGCGTTGTTTACCACCATTGGCATCGGCCGCGGCATCGGTAGCTTCAGTGGGTAAAGGAACACCACCAAAGAATTGTACCAGCCTGAAATAAAATACGGCCCGGAAGAATTTTGCTTCGGCCAGCAGTTCGTTTTTCACCGCATCGGATGCTGAAGAAGCGGGAATGAATTTAATGGCTACATTGGCATTGGTAATGCCTTTGTAACAGGAACTCCACAAACCCTGCACCAGCTGGTTTTGTGCGGTTAACAAACTGTTGTAACTGTTGATGCCATCGTAATGCTGCCAGTAGCCGCCCCAGGTAGGGACAAAGGAGCTGGTCTTGCCTTCGTCGGTACCCACAATGCCCACAAAGTAATAGTCGCCGCTGTTCAGTTCCATGAACTTGCGGTAAATACCAATGATGCCGGAACGGGAGCCATTCTCATCCTTATACACTTCTTCGGGTGATAAAAAAGTTTCGGGTGTGAACTGCAGGTCTTTTTTACAGGCGGTAAAAAACAAACCTGTCAGCAACACGGTGCTTATGGGGATATGTTTTAAAAATTTTATGGTAAGCATAATGCGTTGTTTTAAAAATTAAAAGCTTAATTGAATGCCCAGCAGGAAAGTACGGTAACGCGGGTAGATATCGTATTGGTTGGCACCAATCTCGGGGTCAACGCCCTTGTATTTGGTGAACAAAAACGGTTCTACTACCTGGGTATAGGCCCGCAGGGAATTGATCTTTGCTTTTGCCAGCAATTTGGAAGGAACATCATAAGCCAGCGTGATATTGCGGATGCGGATAAAGTCGCCTTTTTGCACCATGAAGCTGGAAGTGCCACCAGGTAAGCCTCTCAGCGAACGGCCGAATTGGTTGGGACGAGGTACATCGGTAGTGGTATTCTCCGGTGTCCAGTAGTTTAACCCTTCTTTGATCGTTCTTGTAGCTGTACGGCTGGAATAGTATAGATAATCCTGGTAGGCTTTGTTATTAATATCATGCCCGTAAGTGTAATTGGCAAATACGGTCATGGATATTTGTTTGTAACGTACATAGTTCCAGATACCGCCCCAGCCTTTGGGAATGGTACGGCCCACAATGGTACGGTCGTACTGGTTAATGATGCCGTTTTTATCCAGGTCAACCACGCGTACATCACCGGGACGGGCATCGGGGTTTAAAGAGAAGTTATCCCCTTCCTGGTAAAGGCCATCGTAGATATAATCGACAATTAAACTGTTAGGTGCTTCACCCACTTTCAGGTAAGGACTTAATGAATCCACACCGGGTAATAATTTCCTGATCTCTGTTTTATACTTTGACCAGTTAATATCCATTTGCCAGTCGAAGTTCTTTGTTTTAACAACGGATGCTTTAAAACCAAGATCAATACCGGTGGTATTCATTTTGGCTACATTGATCCACTTGAAGTCAAAGCCCTGTGAAGGTGCCAGGTAGTTTTGCAGCAGCAGGTCGCGGATATCTTTATTGTAATAATCAAATGTGAGTTGCAGGCGTGAATTATAAAACGCCACATCAAAACCCACATTAAACTGGTTTTGGCTGGACCATTTTAAGAAGGGATTACCTTCCTGGCCGGTGCCTAACTGGAAGCCTGCTGTCTGGGTGTTACCGTTAAAGGGATATGCGCCCGGGATCATTTGTGTAAAGATGGCATCAATAGGTATATCCTGGTTACCCACCGTACCATAACCGATACGTATTTTGGCATCGTTGATCACCGAACGGGTTTTTAAGCCAATAAAGGGTTCATCAATAATACGCCAGGCGGCACTTACTGAGGGGAAATAACCATACACATTCTCCGGGCCAAAACGGGAGGAGCCGTCGCGGCGAATGGTACCATTAAGTATATAACGGTTTTTAAATTTATAGATCACCCTGGCTAACAGTGATCCCACCGACCATACATCATAGTCGCTGGCAATAACATCCCTGTTGCTGGCCAGGCTCATGTTTTTATAGGTTAACTGGTCGGTTGGGAAGCCGGATGCTTCTTCAAAATTCCATTCCTGCCTGCGTTTCTGGTAAGTGGCGCCTGCCAGCATATCAAAAGCATGATTGGTACCTATGTTAAAATTATAAGCTAAAGTGTTTTCCCATAAATAATCGCGCCAGCCGAAGTTCTGTACCTTGGCAATACCTTTTTTACCAAAGCCGGTGCTGGTGGTGCGGGGATAGTATTCAAAGCGCTGGTTTTTGTATACATCAATACCAAAGCTGCTGCGGAATTGCAGGTTTTTTAAAATTTTGTATTCGGCGTAAATATTCCCGATAAAACGGTCGTCCACGTTTTGCTGCGGAGCAAGGGTAAGCGTAACCGGGTTGTTGAATAATAAGTTGCCGCTGCTGGGATCAATATTGGCAGAAGGGTTACCAAGGGAATCGTAAATAGACATTAGCGGGCTGATGGTTACAGCCGTATAAAAAGCTTCATTACTTACCTGGTTGTTTTTAATATGCGAGTAGTTGGAGTTAATGCCTACTTTTAATTTGGTACTTACTTCCGATTCCATATTGGCTTTAACAGAGATACGCTCAAAGTTGGAGCCTTTGATAATGCCATCCTGGTTAAGGTAGTTGCCGCTTAAATAGAATTTGTTTTTACCAAAGCCGTTGGATACACTGAGGGTATGGCTTTGCTGCGGCGCTACATGCGTAATAGCACCAACCCAGTCGGTCCAGTGACCGGCAGCCATATTGCGGCGCTCATCACCATTGAACAAAATGGTATCCAGGTCGGGTGTCATGGGCCAGGCAACAGGGTCTTCGTCGCTTAAACCCTTGCGGCGCAGGTGTACATAATCATCAATATTATCTACAAAATTATAGGTGTTGATCCTTTTCTGCAGGCCATAATACGCATCGTAACTGACGGTGGTTTTACCGGCACTGGCCCGGCGGGTGGTAATGATGATAACCCCTTCGGCTGCCCTTGAACCGTAAATTGCGGCGGCGGATGCATCTTTTAATACATCAATGGATTCAATGTCGTTGGGATTGATCTCGCGGATATCGTAGGAAACGATATTACCATCCACTACATAAATAGGGCCGGAGCTTTCGTTAATGGCATTTACGCCCCTGATACGTACATTGGTACCGGCCCCGGGCTGGTGACCGGCAGAAGTAACCTGCATGCCCGGTATACGCGCCTGTAATGCGCTGTTGATATTGGTAACCGGCAACTCCCTTAACTCCTTACCGGAAATAGAGGAGATAGCACTGGTTACGTCTTTCTTCTTTTGTTTACCATAACCGATCACTACCACATCATCCAGGGAGCCCGCATCACGGGTCAGTAATACCTCTATATTGGTATCGGTGGGTAAAATGGTTACGCTTTTTGATTCGTAGCCCACATAACTGACGATGACAATGGTTTTTTCTTCGAGCGTAATGCTAAAACTGCCCTGGTCATCGGTGGTTACGGCATTGGCTTTACCCACGGGGCTGATAGAGGCAGGACTTAAAGGGGTTTTGGTTTCGGCATCGAGCACCTTACCCTTTATGGTTTTTGACTGTGCCACAGTATGCAGCAGCAGGCTTAACATCATGCCGGTTAACAGCAGGATCTTTTTCATGGCAATCGTTTTACTCATTTGTAGTATGGTTGACAAGCTAATTAAGAAACCAAATGTCGACCAAAGAATAACGAAACAGAATAGCGATTTTTACGAAAATGATGGATTATTTTATGGTTTTCCTAAATTGCAGCACCGGATAAATTGTTTGCCATGAAATTAACGATCAAAAAAAGAGCGGGCTTTGACGGGCAGCGTTTAATTGTGGTGCCTAAAAAGATCGGCACCGATTTTTTAACCAAAGACCCTATTACCAAACATATCTATATCACCGATATAGGATACTATCCCAAGGCGCATCACCACTATGTTGACCGTACCCAGGGTGTGGCGCAGCATATTATTATCTATTGCGTGGAAGGAGAGGGCTGGGTAAGCCTGGATAAAAAAAAGGTGCATATTTCACCCTCGCAGTTTATTGTAATACCCGCCAATAAAGCACATAAATATGGTGCGGACGAAAATAATCCATGGACAATTTACTGGGTACACTTTAAAGGACATATTTCAGATCATGTGGTAGGATTATTACAACAGCACTTACAGAATTACCGGCCGCATATCAGTTATAATGAAAACCGGATAAAGCTGTTTGAGGAAATATATAATAACCTGGCCAATGGGTACAGCAGCGATAATTTACGGTATGTGAATATGACCTTTTATCATTTCCTGTCATCGCTGATCTACGAGGATAAATTCAATAATAATGCGGCCGCTACGGTGGCCAATCCTGTTAATATCACCATTAAATATATGCAGAGTAAGATACAGGAGGTGATCACTTTGCAGGAACTAGCCCAGGCAGTTAACTTATCGGTTTCTTATTTCTCCGCTTTATTCCGGCAGCAGACCGGTTATTCGCCTATTGAATATTTTAACCATTTAAAAGTGCAGGAGGCTTGCCAGTATTTATCCTTCAGTACCTTATCGGTAAAGGAAATGGCGGCAAAACTGGGTATAGAAGACCAGTATTACTTTTCCAGGATGTTCTCCAAATTAATGGGTATGTCGCCTACGGAATACAGGAAGAAGAACGGGGCAGTGACGAGAGAGAATTGACAACAGGCAAGTGACAATGGACACGTGACAGTTGATAATTTAAAAATTATGGCTTATCCCAATAAGTATTTACAATATGTTTTAATATACCGGTATACGATTTTAAGTGTACAGGCTGGCTAAAGGTATAAAACTGGTCGTGGGTAGTATGAAAGCCCATGTAAAAAAGCCAAAATCCCAGCGATAGATAAGGTACTGCCGCTAATTCCTGTTCAGTAACAACACGTTTTGCACGATATCCGGTAAGGAAAGTTTGGTAGGCATCATCGGCTGCCTGCTGTGTCATCCGGCCGGTATATACATCTAAAGCCAGGTGTTGCCAAAAGGTCATTATATCATTCACCAGCCAGCCATAACCCATAAAATCAAAGTCGAAAAAGGTAACGGCATTATCCCGGAAGTGGAAGTTTTTCGGAAGAAAATCAAAGTGGCAATATCCTTCGGCGAAACCGGATGCAGAGAGTTGCGCTAATTTTTCAGCAGCATGACCTGCTGTCTCTTTTAACCAGGCATATGCTTCGGGGTTTTGTTCAAAGGGCAGCCGGAGTTTTTCTAAAGGCCTGAAGAGGGTAGTGTCAGGATCGAAACGCCACCTGGCATCACCTAATTTGATGGTTGACGATACAATATGAAAACCTGCCATTTCATGGCCAAGATTGCGCAGTTGTGTTTCATTTAATAACCTGACCACTTCACCCGGTGCATAACTGAACAATACGCCATATCTTTCCCCTTCCGCTGCTTCCAGTTTAATAATTGTTTCTCCGGCAATATCAGCAACCGGGTAGGATACCGATACGTCGGCCTGTTTCAGGGCTTGTAATAACTGCACTTCCTCTTTTATCTGCGGCAAACTTCTGTGGGTGGCACGGTAGATCCTCAGTATAAAACGGGTTTCCGGTGATATTACCAGGTATGTATCACCCACTCCCCGCACCAGGAATTTACATTGGACATTTCCCAACGGGTATTTTTCTGAGATGAGTGTGGCTAATGCCAGCGGGCAAAGGGTAGAATAAGTAGCCGGGAATATAGATTTCATGTGGTAAAATTAATTGAATAGTTTATTTAGGGCCGATAGTCTTTTCAAGCCTGGCTCATCATTCGTTGATCCGTCTTTATAAATGATGTGGATACTGTTGATGGCTATTGATAGCCTGTTATCCGTTATCTGTTGCCTATTACCTGCTGTTTGCTAATATCTTTTCGTTTTAATCATTCCTCCCTGATTGTTAATTGTCACTTGTCCATTGTCACTTGTCAATTGTCCATTGTCAATTGTCCATTGTCAACTGTCCTGTGCCGTTCATAAAATGTGGATTGTCTTCTCCGGCTAAATTCATACTTTTAAACTTTAACATTTTCGAAGGATTTCTGAAAAAAAGTAGTCTAATACGTAAAAAAAATCTGCAAATGAGAAAAATCAGTCCTCGCAGTAAGTTTTTCTTTGCCTTTCTGAACTTGCTGTTGATCCAGTTATCAATTGTTGCGCAACCCACGTTCCCCGAAAACGGGGTGAACGATGCCCGCCATGGTTATTATGCCTTTACCAATGCCACTATTGTGAAAGATGGTACTACTACCATTTCAAATGGTACCCTGGTTATTAAAGATGGTAAAATTGTACAAGTAGGGGCCGGTTTGGCTGCCCCCGCAGGCGCCGTAGTGGTTGACTGCAAGGGTAAGTTCATTTACCCCTCGTTAATTGATATGTACGCAGACTATGGTATCCCGGCTGCTGAAAGACCAAGTATCGCAGGCGGATTTGGCCGTACAGCCCAGATGGAGACCAATGTAAAAGGCCCTTACGGCTGGAACCAGGCTTTAAAAACGGAAACGGATGCTTACCGTGTTTTTGCCGTGGATGATGCCAAAGCGAAACAACTACGTGATGCCGGCTTTGGTACCGTACTTACCCATGTTAGAGATGGTATTGCCCGTGGTACCGGCGCCGTGGTAACACTGGCCAGCCAGAAAGAAAACCTGGTAATTGTAAAAGAGAAAGCTTCCGCCCATTACTCGTTCAGTAAAGGAACATCTACTCAAAGCTACCCAAGCTCTATGATGGGAACCATCGCTTTATTACGTCAAACTTTTATGGATGCACAGTGGTACAAAACCAACCCGGCCAGCGAAGGTTTGAATATTACTCTGAAATCCTGGAATGACAATTTAAGCCTGCCCCAGGTGTTTGAGGCCAATGATAAATGGAATAACCTGCGTGCCGATAAAATCGGTGACGAATTTGGTGTACAATATATTATTAAAGCCGGTGGTAACGAATACCAGCGTATCCAGGATATGAAAGAGACCAATGCTTCTTTCATTGTACCGCTCAACTTTCCCCAACCACAGGATGTGGAAGATCCTAATGATGCGGCTTATGTATCGTTAAGTGATATGAAACACTGGGAACTGGCGCCTACCAACGCGGCCGCTTTTGAAAAAGCAGGTATCAACTTTGCGTTGACCACAGCCGACCTACGCAGCCCGGCCCAGTTCTGGAGCAGCCTGCAGAAATCCATTCAATATGGCTTATCCGAAGCCAAAGCTATTGAGGCTTTAACTAAAACCCCCGCCACTTTAATGGGTGTTTATGATAAGGTAGGTAGTCTTGATGCCGGTAAGCTGGCCAATTTCCTGATCACTTCAGGACCCCTGTTAAATGAAAAAACAAGTATTTTATATAACTATGTACAGGGCATTAAATATGAAGTAAAACCGGATGTATCGCAGATCACCGGCCTGTATAAAGTGGCTGTAACTACGCCTACTGGTGTAGAAAACTACAATTTAAAAGTAACCGGCGCCAATGCGGCCAGTTTATATGCCAAAGATACCCTGAATGCCCGTTTCAGCTTTGATGGCAAACAGGTTAAATTAAGCTTTGCCCCGGCAGTTGCGCGTCAGCGTCCGGGTGGTGAAGGTGCACCGGGTGCAGGTGCTCCCCGTGGCGGTGGACGCGGAGGTGCCCAGGAATTACCGGTTACCGCTACCAAATTATCCGGTTTTGTAAGTGGTGACGAATGGAATGGTGTTGGTTCCGATTCTTTAGGAAACCCCTTAAGCTGGACTGCCTCCCTGGTAACCGCTGAAGCTCCTAAAGTTGATACGGCTGCCAAAAGAGCCGCTGCTCCTACCTTAGGCGCTCTTACTTTCCCGATGGAGCCATTTGGCTGGACTGCTGATCAAAAACCAAAACAGGAAACGATCCTGATTAAAAACGCCACCGTTTGGACCAATGAAAAAGACGGGGTGCTGAAAAATGCTGATGTATTGATTAAGGACGGTAAGATTGCCGGTGTTGGCAAAAACCTGTCCGCAGGCGGCGCCCGTGTAATTGACGGTACCGACAAACACGTTACTGCCGGTATTATTGATGAGCACTCGCATATTGCCGCTGCCTCTATTAATGAAGGCGGTCAGAGTGTAACTTCTGAAGTACGTATCGCTGATAACCTGAACCCCGATGATATCAACATCTATCGCCAGTTAAGCGGTGGTGTAACCACTTCACATATATTACACGGATCGGCCAATGTAATTGGTGGTCAGACCCAGTTAATTAAATTACGCTGGGGCGCAAATGCCGAAGACCTGAAGTTTAAAAACTGGATCGGCCAGATAAAATTTGCCTTGGGTGAAAACGTAAAACGTTCCAGCAGCACAACTGGTAATGTGCGTTACCCGGATACCCGTATGGGTGTGGAGCAGGTACTGGAAGATGCATTTACCCGTGCCAAAGATTACCAGAAAGCCTGGGCTGCCTATAACAATGCGAAAGATAAAAAAACAAGGGTAGCACCGCGCCGTGATATTGAGCTGGAAGCCCTGGTGGAAATTTTAGAGGAGAAAAGATTTATTACCTGTCACTCCTATGTACAAAGCGAAATTTTAGGTTCTATTGATATGGCCAATAAAATGGGCTATAAATACAATACGTTCACCCATATTTTAGAAGGGTATAAAGTAGCCGATAAAATGCTGGCGCATGGTTCCAATGCCTCTACTTTTGCTGACTGGTGGGCTTATAAAGTGGAAGTGGAAGACGCGATCCCTTATAATGCGGCTATCATGCAGAAAGTGGGCCTTAATGTAGCCATTAACTCAGATGATGCCGAAATGGCCCGTCGTTTGAACCAGGAAGCGGCCAAAGTAGTAAAATACGGTGGTGTAACCGAGGAAGAAGCATTAAAAATGGTAACTTTAAATCCTGCCAAAATGTTACATGTTGATGACAGGGTAGGTAGTATTAAAGTAGGTAAAGAAGGTGACGTGGTGTTATGGAGCGATCATCCTTTGAGTATCTATGCAAAATCTTTGTATACTATTGTTGACGGTACTGTTTATTTTGACCGTGCCAAAGACGAACAATTACAGAAAGATGTAGCTGCCGAGCGCCTGCGTTTGGTTCGTAAAATGAATGGTGAAAAACGTGCCGGTGTAGCCGTTACAGCCGCACAACCCACTTACACCATCATGCATAGCTGTATGGATCATGGTCACGATCATGGTTTATTGGTAATTGATGCGGAAGAATTTTAAACGACTAAACTTATTTACAATATGAAAAAGTATTTCATCATATTATTAAGCTTGTTTTGTACGCAGGCTTTTGGACAGGCAAACGTGTTGCCGGCCAAAGAACAATCAAAACTGGTGGTTATTAAAAACGCTACTATCCACGTAGGTAACGGCCAGGTGATCAACAACGGCGTTATTATTGTTAATAAAGGTAAAATTGAAAAAATAGGTACCAACCTGGCTATCCCGGTTGACGATGTACAGGTGATTGATGCTACCGGTAAACATGTTTATCCCGGTATAATCCTGCCTACCAGCAAAACGGGCTTACTGGAAACGGGTTCTATCCGTGCCAGTAACGATGTAAGGGAGATCGGCGACCTCAACCCTAATGTGCGTTCCATTGTTGCCTATAACTCCGATTCAAAGGTGATCAATACCCTGCGTTCCAACGGTATCTTATTTGCGAATGTAGTACCACAGGGTTCCTTACTGGCGGGTACTTCTTCTGTAGTACAATTAGATGCCTGGAGCTACCAGGAAGCGGCCTACCTGACCGATGGCGGTATGCATTTGTACTTCCCATCGCTGATGGCACGTCCCAGCTTTCGTGGCGGTGGCGGCCGTGGTGGCCCCAATGCCGGCGGTCCTGCACCTGACCCGGTAAAAGATGGCCTGGAAACACTGGAGAAAGTTAAAACCTTCTTCAGCGAAGCAAAAGCTTACCTGGCTAATCCTACCAAAACAGAGACCAACCTGAAATTTGAAGCAACCAAAAAACTGTTTGCCAAAAAACAAAAACTATATGCACACGCCGATACCGAAAGACAGATACTGGCAGCTATCGATTTTGTAAAGGAATTTGGTTTTGACCTGGTAATTGTAGGGGGAAGCGAAAGTTATAAAGTAACCGACCTGCTGAAAAAATACAATGTAGCGGTTATCCTGGCCCAGGCTCACCGTTTACCTACCATGAAGGATGATGATGTGGACCAGCCTTACAAAACAGCGGCGGCTTTACATAAAGCCGGTGTGTTGTACACCTTAACCGATGAGGACGATCACAACCGTGGCCGTAATGTTATCTTTAATGCCGGTACTACTGCCGCTTATGGTTTAAACAAAGAAGAAGCCTTACAGGCCATCACTTTAAATGCTGCCAAAGTATTGGGTATTGCCGATAAAACCGGCAGCCTGGAAGTAGGTAAGGATGCCAATATCGTGATCAGCAGCGGTGATCTACTGGACATGCGTACCAGCAATGTGACCGAAGCCTTTATCCAGGGCCGTAAAATTGACCTGGATAACAAACAAAAACAATTGAATGACCGTTACGTAGAAAAATACGAACTGAAAAAAGCATTCTAAAAAAAACAGATCATATAAAAAGCCGGGAAATTGTCCCGGCTTTTTTGTTTACTTAATTGCCTCCGGGTCTATATACTATTATCTAAATACTACTATCTATATACTACCATCTACTTCAAATGATTTACTTTTATAGGCATATTGATCATCCACGAACGGGTAATAAGGAATAACCGGCATCTCTAAAACTTAAGTATATGAAATATGTATTCATGATGGTATTGCTTGGCAGCCTGGTACTGGCCAAGGCGCAGACCAATACCGGCAGTAATTTTTTTAAAGACAATTACGAGGAACTGAGCTTTCACATTCCCATGCGCGATGGCATCAAGCTGTTTACCATTGTGTATGTACCAAAGGATAAAACCAAAACCTATCCTTTTTTGCTCAACCGTACGCCTTACAACGCTTCTAACTATGCCAATTTCCGGGGTGGTAATTACCCTTCAAAATACTTAATTGAAAGCGGTTATATGCTGGTATACCAGGATGTAAGGGGCCGTTATAAAAGCGAAGGTTTGTACAACAATATGACCCCGAATATCCCCGGCAATAACCCGAAGAATAAAAAAGATATTGATGAAAGCTCCGATACCTGGGATACGATTGACTGGCTGGTAAAAAATGTAAAAGGCAATAATGGCCGTGCAGGTATCTATGGTGTATCCTATCCCGGCTTTTACAGTGCGGCAGCTTTGCCCGATGCACACCCTGCTTTAAGGGCTGTGTCGCCACAGGCGCCCATTGCGGATTTCTTCTTTGACGATTTTCACCACAACGGTGTTTACCTGCAAAGTTATACCGGTGCTTTTGCGGTATTCGGCTACCAAAAAAAAGACACTACCTCTAAAAACTGGTTTGATGAGGAACTGGGCCGTTTCTTTAAGATCAATGCAAAAGACGGCTACCAGTACCACCTGGCACAGGGTCCGCTAAAAACTTTTACCGAAGGTATTCACCGTGATAACTTTTTCTGGAAACAGATCATCGATCACCCTAACTATGATACTTTCTGGCAAAAACGCAGCATCCTGCCACACTTAAAAAATATAAAGCCCGCTGTATTGACCGTGGGCGGCTGGTTTGATGCGGAAGACCTGTATGGCCCCATCAATATTTACAAGACCATTGAAAAAACAACACCCACGGCCAAAAGCACCATCGTAATGGGCCCCTGGGCACATGGCGATTGGGCCAGGGAGACCGGTAAATCCATTCACAACCATATTTACTTTGGCGACAGCATCTCTACCTTCTACCAGGTAAACATTGAAAAGCCCTTCTTTGAATACTATTTAAAAGATGTGGGCAATCCGGAAATCCCCGAAGCCTATATGTATGATACCGGTATTAAAAAATGGGAGAAGTTTAAACAGTGGCCGCCCACTGATATTCCCCCGGTGAACTTATACTTTGGCAGCGATGGCCGTTTATCAATCAACAAACCATTGGATAAAAATGCGGTGTTTGATTATATCAGCGACCCGGCTAAACCGGTTCCCTATACCTCGCAAACCGAGGTGCTTACTTTTACCCCACGCCGTTTTATGAGCGATGACCAGCGCCAGGCATCAACCCGCCCCGATGTGCTGACTTTTGAAACTGATACTTTAACCGACCCCATTACCATTGCGGGCGAAATACTGGCTAAATTAAAAGTAGCCATCAGTACCACCGATGCCGATTTTATTGTAAAACTGATCGACGTATACCCGCAGGATCATCCTAACTACGAGCATAACCCGGCCAATATCAGCATGGGCGGTTACCAACAACTGGTACGCAGCGAGGTATTCAGGGGCCGTTTCCGAAACAGCTTTGAAAAACCGGAGCCTTTTGTGCCCGGTCAGCCAACGGATGTCAATATCCGCCTGCAGGATGTATTGCATACGTTTAAACCGGGCCATAAGATCATGATACAGGTGCACAGTACCTGGTTCCCTTATATTGACCGCAACCCGCAGAAATATGTAGATAATATTTATAAAGCCGAAAAAGAAGATTTTATTAAATCAACTATCAAGGTATTTGGCTCATCTGAAATAAGTGCCGGCGGTACCCAAAGTACAGAAACAAGAAAAGCGTTTTAATGGGGGATAGTTCATAGTTGATGGTTGATGGTTCATAGTTGACAGGTACACGAAACATGGATCAATGCGAACTATACAACTTGTGACAACAACAGCGCATTAAAAAAGCAGACCAGGTACGGTCTGCTTTTTTACTTTTTACTTTTAAACTTTTAATGATCTTTATCCCAAAGCCGCTAAACTTTCGGTGATCGCTTTTATCTTCTCTTCTGCATCGGCTTTCTTCTTTTGTTCCACCGCTACTATCTCCGGTTTGGCATTCTGTACAAACTTTTCGTTGGACAGTTTTTTCTCTACCGAAGCCAAGAACCCTTCGTAATAGGCCAGGTCTTTTTGCAACTGCTCTTTTTGGGGAGCAGTATCAATAACGTTTTCTGTAGCAATATAAAAAGTGTTTTTGTGTAAAACCACATTTATACATTCCGGTACCAGTTGCGATACATAAACCACTTCTTTGGCATTTACCAGTTTGGCCAGTATGGTCTCAAATGCTTTGAAATCAGCGACTGTATCGGTTTGAATGTTCAGGGTAACTGTTTCTTTTGGCTTTAAGGACGCTTTTGTCCGGGCATCGCGAATGGCCGTAATGCTTTCTTTTAATAACTCTCCCTGTTGCAATATCGTGTTATCGGCCTGTGTGGTAAACGTAAACTGTTTTACACACAAATCATCTTGCTGTGGTTGTAACAGGTGATAAACCTCTTCAGTAATAAAGGGCATAAAGGGATGCAGCAACTGCATCAGCTCTTCAAAGAAACTAACGGTCTGCTGGTAAGTAGCAGTATGTATCGGTTGTTCAAAACCTGGTTTGATGAATTCAAGATACCAACTGCAGAAATCATCCCAAATCAGGGAGTAGAGAACTTTTAAAGCTTCGCTTAAACGGAACTCTTTATATAACTTTTCTACCTGGTCCTTGGCTTCGGCCAGCCGGCTGTTAAACCAGGCAATGGCAAAAGCACCTTCATTCTGGTAGCCTTCCTCACTGGTTTGGCGGCCTTCCAGCATCTTCACCAGTTTCAGGGCATTCCAGAACTTGTTATTAAAAAACTTACCCTGGTCACAGCTGCTCGCATCAAATAACAGGTCATTACCGGCAGGGGATGATATCATAATGCCGAAACGAACCGCATCAGCGCCATAATTATCAATCAGCTCCAGCAGGTCCGGTGAATTACCCAGGCTCTTACTCATCTTCCGGCCCTGTTTATCCCTTACCATGCCGGTAAAATACACATCGCTGAAAGGTTTCTGGTGTTCATACTCCATACCCGCCATGATCATCCTGGCCACCCAGAAAAAGATAATATCCTGGCCGGTTACCAGTACCGAAGTAGGATAGTAGTATTTTACTTCCGGGTTACCGGGGTTGGAAATACCTTTAAATACTTCGGTGGGCCATAACCAGGAGGAGAACCATGTATCCAGTACATCTTCATCCTGTTTCAGGTTATCCGGTGTAAAGCCATGCTCAGTGGCAAATAAGGCTTTGGCATCGGCTTCGGTAGCCGCTACCACAAACTTACCGTCCGCATCGTACCAGGCAGGTATCTGCTGGCCCCACCACAACTGGCGGCTGATACACCAGTCCTTTACATTCTCCAGCCAATACTTATACGTTGCTAAAAATTTATCACCCGGGTGAATCTTGATCCGTCCTTCCGTTACTTCTTTCAAAGCCGGTTCGGCCAGGTCCTTCATTTTTACAAACCATTGGGTACTGATACGTGGCTCTACCACCGCATTGGTGCGTTGCGAATTACCTACACGGGTGCTGTACTCTTCTTCTTTAATTAAACTGCCGTTCTCACGTAAAAAATTCACCACCTGTTTACGGGCTTCAAAACGCTCCAGGCCTACAAAATGTTCCGCAGCTGCGCTGATGGTGCCGTCTTCATTCAGGGTATCAACAATCGGTAACTGGTGTTTTAGGCCCAGGTTATAGTCGTTAATATCATGTGCCGGGGTTACTTTCAGGGCGCCGGTACCAAATTCCTTATCTACATACTCGTCAAAAATCAGGGGTACGGCACGGTTCACGATCGGTACAATGATCTTGCGGCCTTTAAACGGCAGGTAACGCTCATCCGTAGGGTTAACGCACACGGCGGTATCGCCCATAATGGTTTCGGGGCGTTGCGTGGCAATCACAATATATTCTTCCGTTGGCTGATCGTTGGCATCGGCCACGGCATATTTTACATAATACAATTTACCCTGTATATCCTTGTACTCCACTTCCTCATCGCTGAGGGCGGTTTTGGCCACAGGATCCCAGTTAATCATACGGGCACCACGGTATATCAGTCCTTTTTTATACAGGTCAATAAACACCTTTATCACCGCCTTATAATAATCCTCGTCCATGGTAAAGGTTACGCGGTTCCAGTCCACGCTGCAACCCAGGCGTTCAATCTGGTTATAAATAATGCCGCCGTATTTATCCTTCCATTGAAAAGCATATTCCAGAAACTCCTGGCGGCTCAGTGTATTTTTATCAATATTCTTCTCCTTCAGCATCTGTACCACTTTGGCTTCGGTGGCAATGGAAGCATGGTCGCTGCCGGGTACCCAGCAGGCATTAAAGCCGCTCATCCGGGCTTTGCGCACCAGAATATCCTGCACGGTCTCGTTCAGGGTATGGCCCATATGTAATACACCCGTTACATTGGGTGGGGGAATCACCACGGTAAAAGCAGGCCGCTCGTCCGGGGTACTGTTAAAATATTGTTTCGCCTTCCAGTGCTCGTTCCACTTGGTTTCAATAGCACCGGGTTCAAAGTTTTTGCTTAATTCCATAAGGCCGCAAAATTACCACTTTTTCGCATTAGAACGAGGGAATCTTGTCTATTTAGGCATAGGCTAAGCGGCTGATTCACCGTAACCTATACCCGATACCGGAAAAAAGCAATAACCCGGATAATCCGCTTTAAAATTTCTCATTTCCAAATTACCAAATTGCCAAATTAACTAATTGTCTCATTGGCTAATTGTTTTGGGCTTTCACCGTCCCGTTCCCTGTTCAGCTGTAGTTCCCGCTGCTCCGGGCTCCGCTTCGCTCCGGTGCTTTGTTGCACGCCGCACTAAACCCTGCGCATCGGGCAGCCCTGGGGCTGTTGAATAAAACCTGTACAATGGCCGCAAAACAGGGCGTAAAATATTATTGAAGAGATCGGTTTATCTCATTAACAGAAGAATTAAATTCGTACAGTTGTGACAAAAAATAAATGAATAAAAAAACAGGACTAAAAACTGAATAGTATGTGCAGGTATGCGATGGTCAGGTACAAACCCCATTATGCCTGTTTTTTGTGTCGGAAAACATTTAAACGGCGGTTAATGTGGGATATTGACAAAGGGGATAAAACAACTGATATAGAGGCTAAATGCCCGCAATGCTGTGAACTCATGGCTAATATGGGACTTGACTTTGCTGCACCTAAAAAGGAAGCTGTAAGGGAATGGAAGCATATTGAAAACCTGTATACGGTGGGGATCAGTTTTCATTCCTGCGGCTGTTCGGGCCCTGGTTATATCCCAAGGTCTACTGAGCAGCTTATAGAATATTTTAACGACACATTACAAGACTATCATACACAATTAAAATTCTGGCAAAACAGGACAGAGCCCGGGAATAAAAAAGAAATTGACCGGGAGAAGAGTAAAAACGAGGATTTCCTGTGGAGGGTTCCGGTTGAAAGGAACTCTGAAAAGGGTATCATTTTAAATGAGGATGCAAAAAAATATTGGCTGGGCAGGATTCGGGAAGTAGAAGAAAAATTATCCATTATAAAATCACAGGCAATATAATCGCTATGGAAACAAATGATACTAAAAACAAACCGGGCCCGGTTGCGGATATATACGCCCAAACCTTCTATCATGGTACCAAAGCCGACTTTAAAGAAGGCGACCTGATCGGCCCTGGTTTTAATTCCAACTATGGTACCAATAAAAAAGCCGTATATGTGTACCTGAGTGCCACACTGGACGCGGCTACCTGGGGCGCCGAGCTGGCCCTGGGCGATGGCCCGGGGAGGATCTATATTGTGGAGCCAACGGGTACCATCGAAGATGATCCCAACCTCACGGATAAAAAATTCCCGGGGAACCCCACTAAGTCCTACCGTTCCAAAGAGCCGATCAGGGTTATTGGTGAGGTGAAGGACTGGCAGGGGCATCCGCCGGAAGTACTGCAAAAAATGAAAGATCACCTGGAGGAACTGAAACGACTGGGGATTGAGGCAATAGAGGATTAAATAAAAATAGTTGAGTTTTATTTACTGCAAAAAGCTACCCCATTGAATAATAAAGGACTTGTACTAACTGCAATTATCTTCTTCCTCCTGATTAATACAATCTATTATTGGGAAGGAAAGCTTGATCTTTGGGCTATTCCGGTCTTTTTATTATTGGCCTTTGTATATGCCTTGTTGGCATTTGCATTACTTAGGCAAATTTTCTTTGCTTTTAGAGAAAAATTTGTCAATAAGCAGCGGTTATATCGTATTGGCTTATTGATCATTGTGGTAGGATTAACATTGTATAAACCATACGGGTTAATCAATTTTGATAAGCTGGAAGGGGAGGATATGCTGGTGGCGGGAGGTGAAGGTGCTGCTAACTGTAGCACCATATTTAAACTAAAAGATGATTTTACATTCAGGGAGTGGGTTGGCTGTTTTGGGGTAACAGAAACCAGGGGGAAATAT
Source organism: Terrimonas rubra (assembly GCF_042686025.1). NCBI lineage: Bacteria > Pseudomonadati > Bacteroidota > Chitinophagia > Chitinophagales > Chitinophagaceae > Terrimonas > Terrimonas rubra. Next base: position 2,049,167 of record NZ_JBHUOZ010000003.1, on the reverse strand, counting down.
TACCTGCAAAATGATACCATTTTCTTCACTAATCAGCGAAGCAGCAGACCTGGGGATCAGTTGTATCAATTTGCGGTGATCCGTCCTTCCATTTGGGGCAGCAGTAAAATTTTTGCCGACCTGGTACGATATAAAGATATGTCCGATACTAGCGGGCATATACTTGGCATAACAAAAAATGAATTGACCCAATTGATGAAAATACAGGCGGAAAAGAATCCGGTTAATTAAAAATTTTATCATGCCCTTTTCGTTAAGAAAAATAAATAAAAGATAGCTGCTGATTGTTTAAGTATTGACAATACGCTGTTAACTCTAAGTCCCCTTTGAACAGGTAAAAATTAACGCTAAACATAACTTACGGTGGAAAACCAAACTGCTCCCAAATTTTATGGGCTCGATCATCTGCGAGCCCTGGCCATCATCCTCGTTTTTTTATTTCATTATTATATTTTAAGTGGCGGACAACCGGCCTGGTTACCCGATGCGGCTTCCTTTGGATGGACCGGGGTAGACCTGTTTTTTGTGCTGAGCGGCTTTTTAATTTCCTTCCAGCTTTTTACACAAATAAAAGCCGGGCAAACCATAGTATTTAAAACCTTTTTCTTAAAAAGATTTTTCCGCATTATACCTGCCTTCCTGGTAACAGTGGCCCTGTACTTCTGCATCCCTTTCTTCCGGGAAAAAGAAAGCCTGCCGCCGCTGTGGAAGTTTTTAACCTTTACCCAAAACCTGGGGCTTGATCTGCGGGTATACCGCACTTTCTCCCATGCCTGGTCACTTTGCGTGGAAGAACATTTTTACCTGTTCCTGCCTTTAATACTGATCTTCTTGCAATCAAAAAAATGGTTGGGTAAAGGCTGGTGGCTGCTGACGGCCTTTTTTTTATTGGGTTTCCTGGCAAGGGTATATAGCTATAACACACTGTACCTGCCTGCCAGTGAAGAACAATATAGCTGGGCCACCTGGTACAAATACATCTATTATCCCACTTATAACCGGTTGGATGGCCTGTTGGTGGGGGTGGGTATAGCGGCCATATACCGCTTTGTACCGGGATTATGGAGCCGGCTTACCCGGTACGGGAACCTGTTCATTATTGCCGGACTCCTCATTTTAACCGGGGCTTATTTTGTATGCGAGGACCAAATGACCTTTTACGCATCCGTATGGGGCTTCCCGCTTATTGCCCTGGGTTATGGCTGCCTGGTAACAGGCGCTGTTAGCCCCAATAGTTTTTTATACAAATGGCATTCAAAAGTCACTACTGCCATTGCTACCTTGTCATATGCCATTTACCTCACCCATAAAGGCGTTATCCATATGACCCATCGTTTGCTGGAAGATTTTAAGCTGGATGCCAACTTGTTGCTGGTGATCAGTATGGCAACCTGTGTACTATTTGCCTGGGCATTGCACCTGCTGGTAGAGAAGCCTTTCATGCAGCTACGGAAAAAAATCGTGAAGTCCTGATACCTGTAAAAAGTTACTTCCATTGGTCACAAAAATTAGCCGGGATGAGATACTTGTAATAATTTTAATACAGAAAGTAACTATTAAAAATCACTTTCAACAACTCATACTTTAAAACACTACAACCATGGCAACTGTTAATGTTTACCTCACTTTTAATGGTAACTGCAAAGAAGCGTTTGATTTTTACAGATCGGTATTCGGCGGCGATTATCCCTATGTAGGCACTTTTGGCGAAATGCCACCTGCGGAAGGCAAGACCATGCCGGAGGCCGATAAGGATAAGATCATGCATATATCCCTGCCTATTTCCAAAGAAACCATCCTGATGGGGAGTGATACCGGTGGTGAATGGGCCGCACATTTTAACCAGGGTAATAATGTTTCTCTATCTGTTAACACTGAATCCAGGGCAGAAGCAGAGAAGCTGTTCAATGGTCTTTCTGCCGGAGGACAGGTAACCATGCCACTGGCAGATACCTTCTGGGGCGCTTATTTTGGTATGTGGACCGATAAATTCGGCATTAACTGGATGGTAAACTATGATGATCCTGCAAAAAAGCCACAACAGTAAAATAAAAACTGCGAAACAACCCGTTTCGCAGTTTTACTTTTTAACCCGGAGATAATGAACTTTATTTTTACAGCTTAAGAACAACATATCATGGATATAGATAAAGCCATACAAACGATGATCGAAAACCTGTACAAAAACACAGGTAAAACCCTGGAACAATGGATAGCCATTGTGAATAAAGAAAATTTTACGAAACACGGGGAGATCATTAAGTTTTTAAAAGAAAAACACGGCCTGACCCATGGTTTTGCCAACCTGGTAGGGCACAGGGCAAAAGCTACCGATGCTGCTTCGGCTGCAAACCCTGACGACCTGGTGGTGAGCCAGTACAAGGGAAAGGAAAACCTGAAGCCTATCTACGACAAACTGATTGCAGCGGTCAATGCCTTTGGAAAGGATATTGAACTGGCTCCTAAAAATGCCTATGTAAGCCTGCGCCGGAAAAAACAATTTGCTACGATTGGGCCAGCTACCAAAACCAGGATTGAGATAGGACTTATCCTGAAAGGAGAAACTGCAAGCGGTAAACTGGAAGCCGAAAAACCGAATGCCATGTGTACGCATAAAATTAAAATCACTGATAGTAAAGAGGTGGATAAAGAAGTGATCGGCTGGCTGAAGAAAGCCTATGAAAATGCCGGGTAAATGTATACGTAGTATATAAAGTTAAAATCATTTATGTATGAGTGCCAATAAAACCACGGCTACTAAAATGGATGTGGCCGCTTTTATCCGGAGTTCAGATCCTAAAAAAGTGGAGGACAGCTTTACCCTGGTTGCCTTAATGGAACGCCTTTCGGGTGAAAAAGCTACCATGTGGGGACCATCCATCATCGGCTTTGGTAAATACCATTACAAGTATGCCAGCGGCCGCGAAGGAGATATGTGCCGGATCGGTTTTTCGCCTCGCAAAGACAAGTTTTCCCTGTATGTACTGGACTGTGATGAGAAAGACCAGCTAGCCCTGGTGAAGGACCTGGGCAAGGTAACCATGACCGTATCCTGTATCTACTTTAAAAAGCTGGCCGACCTGGATATGGGTGTATTGGAAAAACTGATCACATTATCTTTAGAACGGACTAAAGTTAAATGGGGCTGATATGAGCAGGACAAATAACTGGCTGGAAGAAACGGAACTGGTGATCTCGGTATTGGATAATACGGAGATGGAGAAAGCCGTAAAATGGGGAGGCGATGTGTATACCATCAATGGAAAAAATGTAGTGAGTTATGGCGGGTTTACCAATCATTTTTCCATTTGGTTTTATAACGGGGTTTTTCTCACCGATCCGGATAAAGTGCTGCTGAATGCCAATGAAGCGAAGACAAAGGCTTTGCGGCAATGGCGTATAACGGATGTAAAAGAGCTGGACAAAAAGAAACTGCGGGCCTATGTACTGGAGGCCATTAAAAACGAAAAAGAAGGAAAATCATGGAAACCTCAGCGATCGGCAGCGTTAACTATTCCTGCCTCTTTACAGAAAGCATTTAAAAAGTACAAGGGTTTAAAAACGGCCTTTAACACGCTTCCGCCTTATAAACAGAAAGATTATATAGAACATTTTACCACCGCGAAAAAAGAAGAGACCAACCTGGCCCGTGTAGAAAAAAGTATTCCGTTAATTTTGCAGGGCATCGGCCTCCACGATAAATATAAAAAGTAAGTGTGCAATGAATGCAGTACCAACTGAACCGGCAATAAGATTAAGAAAAGCAAAGAATGAAGATAGTGCGGTGATCTGGACCATCCTGCAACAGGCTATTGAACAAAGAAGACTGGATGGCAGCACCCAATGGCAGGATGGCTATCCTAACCCCGCAAGTATACAGGCCGATATTGATAACGGCTATGGTTTTGTGCTGGTAACCGGTGATGATACTGTAATAGCGTATGCTGCTGTTATACTAAATAATGAGCCGGCCTATGAGGCCATAGAAGGCAAATGGCTGACCAATGACGATTTTTTTGTAGTACACCGGGTGGCTGTTTCCAATACCATGAAGGGGAAAGGCATTGCTACCGAACTGTTCCGTTTACTGGAACCTTTTGCCATAGCTCAAAATGTATTCAGTATTAAAGTAGATACCAATTTTGATAATGCACCCATGCTGAAAATACTGGACAGGCTGGGTTATACTTACTGCGGTGAAGTGTTTTTCAGGGGCAGTTCCAGGAAGGCTTTTGAAAAAGTGTTAACAGTATAACTTAGAGGGACTTTCTTACTTATTGCATAGAAGCTTTTATTTCACTGCACAGGTACCGGCTGCCATTATTAACCGCCTGTATTGCGATCAGCAATTCAGCTGCTATGGATGTTTTGGTTAAAAAACCATTAGCACCCAGATCTAAAAACGCCTGGGCATAAGCCGGGTTATTATGCGAACTGAACGCAATGATCTTGGTATCGGGCAGGGCTTCTTTTATACGCTTCGCTACTTCCAAACCGTTTACCTGTTTCATTACTACATCTACCAGCAAAAAATGCGGCTGCAGTAACAGGGTTTGTTCAATGGCGTGTTCGCCATTCTTACAACTGGCCACAACCTGTAAATGGTTTTGCTGTGACAGTATTTCTTCAATGGTGGTACGCATCAGGTCGTGGTCATCGGCCAGTACAATGCGTATGGGAGCTACAGTAGTCATTGCCTTAATTTTTACCGGCTATTCAAGGATAAGGAATTACGACAGTAAAAATACTATTTAGCTAAGGTATAATTACTTTTGATTTTTCCTAGGTATTTTTCTTGTTTTGTTTGTTAAATTTTTAATATAATGATTTACAACTAGTTAAGATTGTATATGATTAAGTAAAAACTCGTAAAAATACGGTTTGTAAAACGTTATTTTACTGGTTAGTATTGTGGCGATCCCGGTAAATAAAAATTTAAACTTTAGTTACCATTGCTAAACTGGTATCATGTTTTTTACATATTTTCAGGCATAACATAGAAACTAATGAAAAGAGAATTAACATCATGGTATAGCCCGTCACTTGACAAGGAAATGCCTATTGCTACTTATGGAGATTACGGATTTGCTTTACTGCTTGTGCCTACTGCTGCTGCCGATTACCTGGAATATGAAAGGTTCCAGTTGATCGATGCTATTGCCCCGTTCATTAACGCCGGAAGGATAAAGGTTTTCTCCATTGACAGTATCAATAACGAAAGCTGGTTAAATAATCATATGGACCCCTGGCAAAAATCAATTCGTCACCAGCAATGGAACAGTTATGTATATAACGAAGTTATACCTTTTATTAAAAATAGTACCAGTGCCGATACGCCTGTTATTATCAGCGGGGCTTCATTTGGCGCCCTGCACAGCATGAACCTGTTTTTAAAACGCCCCGATTTAATTAATGGTGTAATAGCCATGAGTGGTGTGTATGACCTGACCGAGTATACCAAAGGGCATTATGACGATAATGTTTATTTTAATAGTCCGCAGCATTATATACCACAACTGACTGATCATCATACCCTGGAGCAGATCCGTAAAAGCGGGCATATCCATATATTGACCGGTGCAGGCGCTTACGAAGATCCTGATGCCAGTGGCCGCTTTGGTAAAATACTGTATGATAAAGGCATCTGGTATGAACTGGATAACTGGGGACCTGATTATAAACATGACTGGCCCACCTGGCGTGCTATGTTGCCGCATTACCTGGGAACGAGGTTTTGAAACAATGGACAAGTGACAATTGACAATGGACAATAAGCAATTGATAAATTAAAGGAGGACGCTGCAGGGCGTCTTTTCTTATTTTGTTTATTGGCTGTCGTCATTTCGACCAACGGGAGAAAACTCCTACACTTTATGGTTTTAACCGCCAATGTAAAACCTTTGCATAACAGGATGCTGATTAGCGAACGGAACGATGAACGGAGCGTCGCAAGTAAAGCTGATCAGCATTACTACTGCTGGTAATAAAATAAAATAATATTTAACTAAAAGACGCATATACCTGCTGAGCAATCGCTAAATCATAAATCATAAATCCTCAAATCCTGCATGCTAAAAAGGTATGCCCAGGTTAATATAGGTTTGTACCTGACGGGTCTGGTCGCAATACATCACACTCAGGTCCAGCGGGCCAAGGGCAAAGTTGTAGGAGAAAGTGAGCGCATAACCGGAATAGAAATCCTTGTAGTTAAAGAAATAACTACGACTGATAAAATTGTTGAACAATACGTTGGCACGACCCGTAATATAGGCGCCGGGAAAAATAGCGGTACGTAAGCCAATTTGCGAAGCCAGCAGGGCAGGAGAGTAGATACTGCCTTCCTGTAAGCCGGCAAATGTTACCTGGTTGCGGAATATTTTACTCATACCACCCACGATAAACTCGTTCATGATATTGCGGTGATAATTAAAGTTAACACCGCCTTGTGCAGAGCCAAACAGTGTTACCCGGCGTGCAAGCGGCAGGTATCCCTCCGCGTTTAAGGAAGTACGCAGGTAAGGCTTTTCATCTATACGGGTTGAATCGGGGTCGGATGGCTCTACGCCGTTATAGTATATTTTAAAGTTAGCATTCTGCCCGCCAACCCTTCCTGCTTCCAGGTCGATCTTAAGCCCCCTGCGGGGAAAATTAACCCTGTCTAAATTATTGTAACGCAGGTATACAAAGTAAGTAGAGAAGGTATTACCGCCTTTAAAATCCACATTAGATGTGATTCTTGGGGCGTAACGTAACCACTCCCAGCGATGCCCGGCTCCAAAGGTCAGGTTGGTACTGGGGGCATAGTGCAGTTTTTCCGACACCTCGAAAATATTCTGCTTAAATATACCGGTCTGTTTGTTTTGTACCTGTTCGTAGGTCATTACATCCAGCCTGTCCAGCTGGGTTTTTACCGTAAATCCAAATTTTTTAGAACGGCCAACATATTGCAGGTGTTCTCCTTTTATACGGAAGGTTTCGCCCAGGTTAATACTGGCCATGCTGCGCGAGTTGGAAAATATTTTATTGCGGGTAGTGATATTGGCAATAAGCCCGATACCGGTGAAACGGTTATAGTGTATGCTGGCTTTTAAAAAAGTAAGGGGCTGCTCCGTTACATCGAAACTGATTTTATAAGTGCCGTCCTCCAGCGGATGCAGGCGGTAGTTAATACGACTGTAATAACGGCTGCCATAAGCTTTACGTACCATTTTTGCCAGGTCGTGATAGCTGTAGGTATGGTTCAGCTTGAGGTTCATGGTATTTAAAAAATAACCGGTAGTGGTATTGCTGAATCCATGCAGTTCTACACCGGAGATAGTAATATCCATTGGTTTGGGCAAACGGGTGGGTGTTTTTTCCGGAACACCATAAATGGCATTCAGGGAATCGGCCAGCGCTTTGAATTGCGGGTATAATTCCCGGCCTTTTTTTATACCTTCTTCCAGTATACTCTGCGCACTGCCAAAACTACCCATGGTATAGTTTTCCAGGTTAAAGGGAATATAGATATCGCAAAGCGGTACTTCTTTTTTATTATCCTCAGCTTCCCGGAAAAAAGCGATCTGCATGAGTAATTGCAGGGCATTGGTAATTTTTTTGGGTGGCAATAAACCACCAGCCACCGTACTGCCAATGATATAGTCAGCGCCCATATCTTTCAGGTCACTGGCAGGGAAGTTACGGCTGATGCCACCGTCCACTAGTCTTTTATTATCGTAATCAACGGCCGTAAATACAGAAGGGATAGCCATACTGGCCCTTACGGCATTAACGATATCGCCTTCCTTTAATACAACTGCCGCACCATTGCCTACATCGGTAGCAATACAACGAAAAGGGATGCTGAATCTGGAGAAATCAGTAATGCCGGTAACAGGGTGGTATAACTCGGCCAGCTTTAACCATAACTCCTGGGCTTCTAAAAAACCGGTAGATATTTTAAAACTGTTATTTACCCAGGGAATTTCAATATCGTATTTGTTGTACTCATCTTTTTCTTCCATGTACAGGTTACGTAAGGCAGCCTGGTTGCTTAACAGCAGGTCCCAGTCCACTTTCTCACATATTTTCTGGATACTATCGCCGCTATAGCCCACCGCATATAAACTGCCCAGTACGGCGCCCATACTGGTGCCGGTGAGGTAGTCAATTTTTAATCCTGCGGAATCAATGGCTTTGAGTATGCCGATATGCGCCAGTCCTTTTGCACCGCCACCGCTGAGGGTGAGGCCAATAGTGGGTCGTTTTTGCGACCACGCCATCTGCGAGAGCAAACAGAAAAAGAGGAACACCCAGGTACGACGCATAGATAATTTTTAAACCTTTCCTTGGTAACTGGCAACACTGAGCTGATTACACTATGATAAAGCTATTCATTTACACGGTTATTTACAACTATCGGGATGGGAAAAGGTTCATAAAAAGGATAAATAAAAATGGCTGTCAATATAAACTGACAGCCATTTTACAATATAGTAACGTAAGCTTATTGTACGGGTTCCAAATACTGGGCGTAAGAATAACCTTCTTCGCCATCATCAGTACGTACCAGCCACCATTGGTCATTACTTTTGTTTACCAGGGTAATGATCTCGCCATGCGCCGCTTTACCTACAATAGGCTGGTCGGTGCCGGGGCCTTTACGTATGTTCAGGTTGCTGGATTCGGTCACTACTTTTACTTTAGTGCCCTCTACCGCTACTGCATTCACGTTCAGGATAAGATCGTTGCTGCTGTAGTTAGGATCAATTTTTTCATAAATGGTCCATAACTGGTCTTTAACCGCTCCTGTAGGAGCATCGCCGTCAACATACAGAACGCCGTCCTGTTCCCTTACCTGTAAATTGGTAACACCGGCAGCATTCGCCGTATCTACCAGTTCTTTGTATTTATCTTGTAGTGCCATCTTGTATAGGTTTTTGGTGTTTATTTAATGGTTACATTGTTTGCAATGCTCTTAGGTTTAAGTGCACTGATCTTTTGTTGTACTGTTCTTTTTTCATCCTGGTTTTTTACAGTACCGGTTAAGGTTACTACACCATCAGCTACAGTGGCAGTAACATTTGCGTGGTCTTTTAATGCGTCTTTTACAGCCGAGGTCAGGGTATCATCAGGCGTAGTTACCACTGGTGGCGGAGGCGGGGGTGTTACGGTAGCACTATTCACTACTTCTTTTACACCTTTTACTTCTTTTAAAGAGGCGTTAATGCCTGCACGGGTAGTTTCATCTTTTACCTCGCCGGTAATAGTAGCTACACCATCTTTTACATCAACTGCCAGCATATTGTAGTCGGGGTTGGCAGTAAGTACAGTTTGTACAGCAGCTTTAACATCTTCGTCTTTTACTTTGCTTTTGCAGGAGGTGAAGGAAATGGCAAAAACAGCAATGGCTACTATGGCCAATAGTTTTTTCATCTTTTAAAATTTAGGTTAACGAAATAAATTTAGAGGGCTAAGTTAAGTTCATTATATGATAAATAACAAATAATACTTATGAACAAATTGTCAACTGTGGCGGGATTTTTGCCTGCACTAAAGTTTTATCAATAAGAGGGCAGAAGCGCTGCCGGGCAGGGAAGAGGCGCCCGGGCGGCATGTACCTTACGTTAAAAGGGATAGTTGTTTAGTCTTCTTTTTGTTTGCGTTTATTGTTCTCATCCAGCATACGCATTTCTTTGGCATCTTTTAAAAACTCCGATGCAAAGATGAAGTCGTTCAATAGTTTATTATCACTGAAGATGATCTCTTTATTACTGCCGGTCCATTCTTTAAAGCCTTTGTGCATATAAAGAATATTATCGCCAATCTCCATTACACTGTTCATATCATGGGTATTGATAACAGTGGTAATATTGTATTCTTTGGTTATTTCCTGTATCAGTTTATCAATTACCAGGGAGGTCAGCGGGTCAAGGCCGGAGTTAGGCTCGTCGCAGAAAAGGTATTTAGGGTTCAGTACAATGGCACGTGCCAGGGCCACCCTTTTTTTCATACCACCACTTAATTCGGAAGGGAATTTTTTATTGGCATCCACCAGGTTTACACGGGCCAGTACTTCGTTCACACGGGCCAGTTTTTTGGCGTACTTGTCTTTGGTAAACATATCCAGGGGGAACATAACATTCTGTTCCACTGTCTGGCTGTCAAACAAAGCCGAGCCCTGGAATAACATGCCGATCTCTTTCCGGATCTCGGTTTTCTGTTCCAGGTTCATGGTGGTGAAGTTTTCGCCGGAGTAAAGTATCTCACCGCTGTCGGGTTCAAACAGGCCTACCATACATTTCATAAGCACCGTTTTACCGCTGCCGCTGGCACCAATGATGAGGTTACACTGCCCCGCATTCATAGTGGCAGTAACACCCTGGATAACGGGCTTCTCGCCAAAGTTTTTCTTTATGTCAATCAGTTCAATCATGTAGTTTATACTAAGCCTTATAATAACAGGGCCGATAAAACATAGTCGGCAAACAATAACAATATACAGCTAACCACCACGGCTTTGGTACTGGCCTGTCCTATTTCCAGGGCGCCGCCTTTTACGTAGTAACCAAAGTAAGCGGGTACGCTGCAGCTGATAAAGGCAAAAACAAAGCTTTTAAATAAGGCAAAGAAAACGTTGTAAGGATTAAAGCCGTCCAATAATCCCATATCATATACTTCACCGGATAAAATATTAGCCGCAATACCGGCCACACGTCCGCCCCAGATACCCAGGGTCATGGCTATTACAATCAGCAGGGGAATCATCAGTACGCCGGCTACGATCTTGGGTGCAATTAAATAAGCTTTGGTATTAATGCCCATAATTTCCAGCGCATCTATCTGCTCGCTTACCCGCATATTGCCCAGTTCGCTGGCAATTTTACTACCAATTACACCCGCCAGTACAATACAGGTAAGGGTAGGCGCAAATTCCAGGATAACCGTATCACGCACAATTTGTGCAATGATGGTTTTAGGTAATAAAGGACTTACCAGCTGGTAGGCAGTCTGGATGGTGGATACCGCCCCGATAAAGGTGGAAATAATAGCCACAATGCCCAATGAACCAATGCCGATATCCGAACATTGTTTCATAAATTCCTTCCAGTACATTTTGCCGTTCTCCGGTTTGGAGAACATACCTTTCAGCATCAGGAAAAAGCGGCCTATGTGAGTAATTAAATTCAAAAAAATGATTTATTGGTAAAAATACGGATTAAGTGACAAGACAGCAATCACATTTTAAAAATCAAAGCCCTAGTAATAATAGGGCTTTGATTATATTTTATGTATCGTAAAGAGACTTATCGCACAAATCCGGTCATCACAGGTCTTTACTTACCTTTTTGAACTTCTTCCACCATTTAGATTTTTTAACTTCCTCCTGGGTGGTGCTTGATTTACATTTGATCTGCGCATCGGTAACGGCGATCAGGGCCATGTTCACAATATTGTGTACCGAGCTTCCCAACTGCAACACATGTACCGGTTTTTTTAATCCTAACAAAATCGGGCCAATCGCGTCAGAATCGCCTATTTCCTTTAAAATATTGTAGGCAATATTACCCGATGCCAGGTTAGGGAAGATAAGGGTATTCACGTCCTTATCCACCAGTTCACTGAAAGGATAGTTCTCTTTCAGCAGGTCATTATTAAAGGCCACATTTGCCTGCATTTCACCGTCCACGATGAGGGAAGGCATTTTTTCCTTCACAATTTTGCGGGCTTTTGCAACCAGTGCGGCTTCCGGTGAGTTGCTGCTGCCGAAATTGGAATAGCTTAACATGGCTATACGCGGCACAATATTGAACAGTTTTACCTCTTTGGCAGCCAGTAAAACAATCTCGGCCAGTTCTTCGGCAGTGGGGTTAAAGTTAACAGTGGTATCAGCCAGGAACAAAGGTCCTTTTTTGGTCATCATCAGGTACATGCCGGCAATACGGTTCACACCGTCCTCGGTACCGATGGTCTGCAGGGCAGGCCTGATAGTATCGGGATAGTTTTTGGTTAAACCGGATATCATACAATCGGCATCGCCAAATTCCACCATCATACAGCCAAAATAGTTACGGTCTTTCATGATCTTTTTAGACTCGTAAGCATTGAATCCTCTGCGGCTGCGTTTTTTAAAGAATAATTCACCGTACTGGTTTCTTTTTTCCTCCATCTCGTCACTGCGCGGGTCAAAGATGGGCATGTCAGAAACGTCAATTTTATTAGCCTCAGCAATTTGTTTGATCTTCGCCTGCTCACCTAATAAAATGGGGTAACCGATACCTTCATCAAAAACGATCTGTGCTGCTTTCAGGATCTTGATATTATCCGCTTCGGCAAACACAATACGTTTGGGGTCTTTACGTGCCCGGTTGCCTAACACACGCAATACCTGGTTGTCAATACCCAGGCGTTGGTTAAGACTATTGCCATAACCTTCCCAATCGGTAATATGGTGCTGGGCTACGCCTGATTCCATTGCTGCCCTGGCCACAGCCGGCGCTACAGTTGCCAGCAAACGGGGGTCAAGCGGTTTGGGAATAATATAATCGGGTCCGAATGTAATGGTCTTTTCGTTGTAAGCCAGGTTTACCATGTCCGGCACAGGGGTTTTGGTGAGTTCGGCCAAAGCCCTTACAGCCGCCAGTTTCATGGCTTCGTTGATCTGTTTGGCCCTTACGTCCAGTGCCCCCCTGAAGATATAAGGGAAGCCTAACACGTTATTTACCTGGTTGGGATAATCGCTGCGGCCGGTTGCCATGATCACATCTTTACGAACTGATGTGGCATCCTCCCAGCTGATCTCGGGGTCGGGGTTGGCCATGGCAAATACAATGGGGTTTTTAGCCATCGATTTTACCATTGCTTTGGTTACCGTATTACCGGCGCTTAAACCAATGAACACATCTGCGTTCTTCATTGCCTCTTCCAGGGTGGAATCGCCTTTTGCAGTAGCAAATGGTTTTTTAAAATCATCCAGGTCAGTACGTCCCAGGTGCAGGGCGCCTGTACGGTCAAACATGGTAAAGTTCTCCGGTTTGGCTCCCAGCGATACATATAATAATACGCAGGCCATGGCAGCAGCTCCTGCGCCGTTTACCACGATCTTTACTTTTTCAATTTTTTTCTTTTGTAACTCCAGTGCATTTAATAAAGCTGCTGCACTGATGATGGCGGTACCATGCTGGTCATCATGCATTACCGGTATATCCATTCTTTTGCGCAGTTCCTGTTCAATATAAAAACACTCGGGTGCTTTAATATCTTCCAGGTTAATACCACCAAAAGTGGGTTCTAATGCTTTAACGATCTGTACGAATTTCTCCGGATCGGTTTCTGCTATCTCAATATCAAATACATCAATGTCGGCAAAAATTTTAAATAATACACCCTTGCCTTCCATTACCGGTTTACCCGCTTCGGGGCCAATATTACCCAGGCCTAAAACGGCAGTACCGTTACTGATCACTGCCACCAGGTTGCCCTTGGCGGTGTATTTGTAAACATCTTCTTTATTTGCGGCTATTTCTTTACAAGGTTCTGCAACGCCAGGTGAGTAGGCCAGTGATAGATCGCGTTGTGTTTTTGCTTCTTTGGTGGGTATTACTTCAATTTTTCCCGGGCGGCCCTTTGCATGGTATTCCAGGGCTTGTTGTTTACGTAATTCCTGTTTTGTCATAAATATTTTTTAAATAAAAACCCGATTCAACCGAGGTACAAAAAAAGCGGGTTTATAAAACAGTTCCTATGTTTTTTTTAACGGATCCGTATCCGTTTTTAACTGGAAATGGGGTGCAAGGTAAAGAAGAAATTTAATATGGCTGCAAATATGCAAAGCGGAAAAGCAGGAGGCGGTATTTATCCCCATTTTTGCTCATTACAGGCTGACTACCAATTATTCATGTATTGATAACAAAAAATATTTGTATATTTTCTGTAAGTTTACATACAATTTTACTTTTCTGGGTGGAATTCAACGGATTTTAAGACCCCCAATGTCTTAAAAAAGATGGCTGAGCTGAAAACAGGTATCTAAATTTCCGTTTGTTAAATTTTTGGATGTAATCTATGATTAAAAAAGACAAAAAAAATCTTCAGGCCGAGTTGGGCGCTCAGGCCCTGGTAGATTTTATGCGCTCACTTTATCCCATCAGCCAGGAACTGCAGGATTACTTAAGGGAGAATTCACATTTTTTAAAAGTTAAGAAGAATAAGGTCATTCTCAAAAGCGGTGATATTTGCAGTAATTATTATTTCCTGCTCAAAGGTATCATGCGTGCCTATATCGTTTATGATGGCAAGGAAGTAACCATCTGGATCAACCCCGAGAATGAGATCATTACTTCCGTAAAAAGTATGAAATCGCAGGTGCCGGTGGTAGAAAGCATACAGGCCCTGGAAGATTGCGAAGTGATGGTGATGACCTATGATACGGTACGGTATATGTACGAGAATTTTTTAGAGATGAATGTAGTGGGCCGTATCATCCTAGAGGATTATTATTCTGATTCGGAAGAGCGGTCTATCATTTCCCGCATTCCGAGCGCAGAAAAAAAATACGAGCATTTCTTAAATACCCGTCCCGAATTGCTGAACCGGCTGCCCTTAAAATATGTGGCTTCTTACCTGGGCATTACCGAGGAAACGCTTAGCCGTTTAAGACGTAAGAAGTTAAAAGGAGAGGGATAGGGCGGAGTTCATGGTTCATAGTTAATAGTTCATAGGAAGGTTCAAGAAGTTCAAGGTTCAAGAGTTCAAAGGTTCAAGGGCCGTTAATAAGCAATCGTTAATCGTTATTGGTTAATAGTTATTGGTTCATAAGAAGCCTCGAAGAGTTCAAGAAGTTCAAAGTTCAGGAGGTTAGGGAAAGCAAAATAGTTCATAGTAAGTATGCTGCCTTCAGCTTTCTGCTTTCAGCTTTCTGCTTTTCACTTTAAGCATTCAAACAACAAAGCCCGCCTTTGCAGACGGGCTTGCTGATAAAAGCTATTACCTATTGATGATGTGCATAGGTTCTGCGGTAGAATAACCAATAGATGATCGGGAATACCAATAATGTTAGTATGGTGGCGGTGATTAATCCGCCAATGATCACAATGGCCAGGGGTTTCTGAGCTTCGGAGCCGATACCGCTGGAAAGTGCGGCAGGTAATAATCCCAGGGCTGCCATTAAAGCCGTCATCACCACCGGGCGTGTACGTACTTTAATGCCTTCCAGTATGGCCTGGTCCAGGCTTAGTTTCTGCGCCAGTTTTTTATTGAACTCCGATATCAGTATTACCCCGTTCTGTACACAGATACCAAACAGGGCGATCATACCCACACCGGCCGAGATGCCAAAGTTGATGCCGGTGATATGTAAGGCCAGTATACTGCCTATTAAAGCAAAAGGCACATTGATCAGTACAATGCCGGCATCTTTTACATTTCCAAACATAATGAACAGCAGTATAAATATAGCTACCAGGCTGATGGGCACAGCCATGCTTAAACGTTTGGTAGCACGTACCTGGTTCTCAAACTCACCTGTCCAGCTGATGCTGTAACCGGCGGGCAGGCTGATCTTTTCAGCTACTACCTGCTGTGCATCGGCAATGGTACTGCCAAGGTCACGTTCGCGTACTGAAAATTTTACGCCGATAAAACGCTGCATATTTTCGCGGTAGACAAAAGCGGGGCCGGTAACGGTTTTGATATTGGCGATCTCCTTGATCGGTATCTTCTCTTCCCGGATGGTAGGCACCATAATATTACCGATCTCGGCTTCTGTTTTACGGTATTCCTCCTGGTAACGTATACGGATATCAAATTTTCTTTCACCTTCATATTTGGAAGTGGCAGTCTTGCCGCCAATCGCCATTTCAATAACGGCCTGTGCATCGGCTTTATGCACACCGTAAATGGCCATCTTTTCTTCATCCAGTTCAATACTGATCTCAGGCTGGCCGATATTGCGGATCAGGCCCAGGTCTTTTACACCGGGCACGTCTTTAATACTTTCAATTACCTCTTCCGCAATTTTCTCCAGTGTCACCAGGTCGTTACCAATTACTTTAATGCCATTGGATGCTTTAAAGCCGGCTACGGCCTCGCTCACATTATCAGATATCGGTTGCGAATAGTTGTACACAATACCCTGGTAATGCGATAGTTTTTTATCCATCTCTTCCACCAGTTTTTCCTGCGATATTTTCCGTTTCCATTGTTTGGCCGGCTTCAGGTCCACCTGGAACTGTACAAAGTAAAAACCATTCGGGTCGGTACCGTCATTCGACCGTCCGGCCTGTGACAGTACCTGTGATACCTCATCAAAAGAACGCAGTTCTTTCTTCAGTTCGTTGGTGATCTTATTACTTTCGGTAAGTGAGAGTGTCATAGGCATTTCAGCCGTTATCCATAATGCTCCTTCATTCAGTTGCGGTAAAAATTCGGTGCCCACCCACCGCATGGAGAAAAAGGACGCCAGCATAATGGCCAGGCCGGTACCCAGTGTCACCCACTTGCGTTGAAAGGTCCAGCGGAAGGATTTTTCAACACCCTGGTTGATCTGGTTAACAAACCAGTTGTTCTTTTCCCGCACATTTTTTCGCAGCAGGATGGAACAAAGTACCGGCACCAGGGTCAGTGTAAATATAAGAGCGCCTAAGAGCGCAAAGCCCAATGTCCAGGCCAGGGGTGAGAACATTTTACCTTCTACCTTTTCAAAGGAGAAAATAGGAATGAGGGCGGTAATGATGATAAGCTTGGAAAAGAAAACGGCTTTACCCATCTCTGTTCCCGATTTTTTTATTAAACCCAGTTTGGATAGTTGGTTATAGGCCGGCATGCCCACTTTGACCGCCTTATGATCGAGTGCCACAAACAAACCTTCCACCATCACCACGGCCCCGTCAATGATAATACCAAAGTCAATAGCGCCTAAAGAAATAAGATTCGCACTCATACCTTTCAGCTTTAAGCATAAAAAGGCAAAGAGCAGGGACAGGGGAATGATGATGGACACGATCACCGTGGTACGCCAGTCGGCCATAAACAGGAACACGATGGCCGTTACCAGTATGATACCTTCCAGCAGGTTATTCATTACCGTATCGGTACAGTACTGCATCAGGTTATCCCGGTCGTAAAAAGTAACCATCTTTACATCCTTTGGCAATACTTCGGTGTTAAGCTGGCTGATCTTTTCTTTCAACGCCTTTAATACATTGGTAGGGTTCTCATCTTTACGCATCACTACAATACCTTCCACCACATCATCATTATCATTTAAACCAACCTGGCCTACGCGGGGGGCGCTGGCTTCGTTAACGGTGGCAACATTCTTTACCAGTACGGGGCTGCCATTCTCACTATCCACAATGGTATTCTCAATATCGGCGGTGGAGCTTAACAATCCCAGGCCGCGTACCACATAAGCCTGCCCATTCTTTTCAATAATATCACCACCTACATTCAGGTTGCTGCCCGATACTTTTTCAAATACCTGCAGAGGCGTAAGGTTAAACTTCTGTAATCTTACCGGGTCAACACTGATCTCGTATATCTTTTCCTGCCCGCCAAAAGCCACCACATCAGCAACACCGGGCACGGCCCTTAACTGGCGGTCAACCACCCAGTTTTGTAAGGTGAGCAGGTCACGGGTGTCCCGATTATCACTTTGTAAGGTATAACGGAATATCTCGCCGGTAGGACCATAAGGTGGTTGTACATCCGGCTCTACATCGTCCGGCAGCTGTACGTTCCGCAACTGGTTATTGACCTGTTGCCGCGCAAAGAAATCTTCTACCTCGTCATCAAATATGATCTTAATAACCGACAGGCCGAACATGGTGACCGAACGTATACTTGATTTTTTTTGTACACTGTTCATGGACACCTCGATAGGGGTGGTGACAAAACGCTCCACTTCCTCGGCGCTGCGGCCGCTCCATTCCGTAACAATAATGATCTGTGTATTGGTTACATCGGGAAAGGCTTCAATCGGGATCTTTGAGTAACTGTATATGCCCGCTATCACCACGATCAACACCCAGAAAAAGGTGAAGAACCTGTTCTTGAGGGAGAAGGCAATTATATTTTTTATGAATTTGTTCATGATAATTTTTTGTTTGCGTAGAATAGACATCATATTTCAGACATCAGACTTTAGATATCAGACTTCAGACATCAGATTTCGGACATCGGATTGCAGTTATCAGTATTCAGATAGCTGGTTTAATATCGGTAGTTACCTAACCTCCCAGGGCTGTATAGATCAATAACTGGTTTTGGGTAACGATCACTTCGTTTGGCTCCAGCCCGGATTTTATATAGGTTGTTTCATCCGTTTGTTTATAAATACGCACTTCCCTTATTTCAATATCATTCCTGTTACGGTAAACCAATACCCAGGTTTTGCTTTTATCAAAAATGATGGCCCTGGAAGGCACGGCTAACATCTGCTTGTTTTCTTTGTATTGCAATGAAACCGTCACGCTCATTTCAGGTTTTAAGGCCAGATCATCGTTGGCAATACGTATCCGTACTTTCATGGTTTTGGTCTCAGGGTCCAGCATGTTGAATATCTTGTCCACTTTGCCGGTAAATACCCTGTCGGGATAACTGATGGTCTTAATGTTGGCTGTCATGCCTTGCTGAATAGCGGCGATATCACTTTCGTTTACATTGGCCATAACCCATACTTCGTTGATCTGCGCTACGGAGAACAGGTTACTCACATTCTCGCTATGCAACAGCATATTGGGCGTTACATTTTTTTCAATGATAAAACCGCTGATAGGGGAGCTTACATTGTAAAAGGAACCGGTATTTAAGCCGTAGATATTGTACACCTCTTTGATCCTTTGCAGGGCAGCCTTTGATTTTTCCAGCTCTTTTTCCGCTGCCACTACTTCTTTTTCGGAACTGAGCTTTCCTTCAAAAAGATCTTTAGCCACCTGCAGGTTTTTTTCTGCAATGGCAATATCGTTAACAGCATCCAGCCGCTGGTTCTCATAACCGGCTACTTCCTCACTGCGCATCACGGCCAATACCTGGCCCTGTTTTACATAGTCGCCCAACTCTACATTTACTTTGGATACATAACCGCCTACTACCGGAAATACCTGCGATAGTTTGTTATTATCGGCCGTTATTTTACCATAGAGCTTGAGGTTACTGTTCACGGTTTCACTGATCACCGTATCAAAAGCCGCTTTGGCGATCATGGTATCTGACAGGATATTGGTGTTTACCGGCTCATCAGTTTTTTTGCTTTTGCAGGCGAACAATGTTGCAGCCAATGCAAAGAATAATATATGAATACTTGTTTTCATTGTTTGTTTACTTTTATAAGTGTTGGTTGAACCTGTTAAAATACCGGTGATGCCGTAACGTAGTTAATGGTTTCGGCAGCGGTGATGAGTTGCTGTTGTACCCGGTATAATTCGGCCGTTGTTTCATTATAGGACTCAAAAAAATCGACGAATTCCAGCAGCGTGATATTCCTTTTTAAAAAATTATCACTCACGCCTTTTAAAACATGGGTAAAGTCCTCGTTGTAAATAGCCGTGGTTTTATCATATTCGCTGATACTGCGTCCCATATTATACCAGGCCGCCCGGGTTTCGGCAAAGAGGTTCTGCTGTACCAGCTCGCCTTTCACAGCAGCCTGTTTTTCTTTTGCCTTCGCCATTTTTATATTGCCCTGGTTGCGGTTCCATAGAGGCAAGGGAATGCCCAGTTTAATATTGTACTGGTTGCGGAAAGCATCACCCTGCTGGTCGTAAGCAGCGCCGGCAGTAAGATCAGGAACGGCCATGCTTTTCTGGTACTTTACTTCCAGGCCTGCAATGGTCTTGTTCAGCGTACCTATTTTCTGATCACTGCGGTGGGTAAGGGCCTGTTGCTGTAATACATCCAGTGCCGGCAGGTTGGTATAGTTTTGCCAGTTTATATTATCAAGATCCGGAACAATGAAATGATCTGTTAACAGCAATACCTGCAGCTCCTGCTGTGCCTGTAATATATTTTGTAACACCTCGCTTTTATCATTGGTCAGCTTCATGTAGGTTGATTTTAACCGCACCACATCCACCAGGGGGATATTTCCTTTTTCGGCCTGCCGTTGATAAGAGCTGATGATGGTATCTAAAAGGGTCAGTTGTTTATTATACTTTTCTACCGTCTTTAAATGAAAATGTACCGTGTATAAATTAGTACGCAGGTTATATTTAAGCTGCCTTACGAGGTCTTCAAACTCCAGAACGGCCAGTTGGGTATTCTGCCTGGCCAGTGCCATTTCATGCTTTCTTTTTCCTCCCAGTAATAGCAACTGTTCAATAGCAAAACCTTTTTGCCCGGACCTGTTGTTGTAAAATACTTTACGGGTATCGGTATCATAACCATGCAGGTCGGCTGAAAATTCAGGATTGGGATATAGTTTTGCTTGTATTTCCAGGGCTTGGGCCGCATCAATATTATATTGTTCTGCTGCCAGCAATAAATTCTTTTTTATAAATATTTCTTCTGCCTGTGATAGGCTTACGCGTAAGCTATCGATGGGTTGTGCATAGGTGAATGCCGCCACGGACAGGCAACTTAATACGCAAAGTATCAGTTTCATTGATCTGTGTATTTAATCGGTAATAGATATACCTGCACAGGTTATACATACATGATTCTTGTTTACGGCCATGTTTGGGCAAAACAGTTCATACCATTCCTGGTACCGAACAGCGTAGCCAACACAGTGCCTCAGGGAACTGTATAGCCGGTAAAAAAAATAATGTAGATAGATCCTGTAATGAAAATGCAGGCTGTATAGTTGCTTTAAAAACAGTCATGAAGGAGCATGCCAATAAACATGATCACTATGGCATGATGTATAAAGCTATTGATCAGGCGGGGTCGGGAGGCTGTATCAGTGTTAATGCGTAGCCCTGGGGTAATAAGGCGTTTTCAGGTGTAACAGTATATTTCTTTGCCGTGGCCAGGTCAGCCGGGGCATTGTTTTTTTCTTTACGCGGGGTAAAAGAGAAATCGAAAGTGGTTACTTTTTTAATGGTTGTCTGCTGGTCTTCGCTGGTATTATCCGGTATAGGGTTATCCATATCGGTGGTAGTGCTCACCAATAACTCGATGATACTCTCCATTTCATAATAATCCTCTGTATCCGAATCGGCATAATGTACCTGTGTGAGGGGGATAAACTCTTTAAAGTCAATACTGGTGTTAAGCACGGAGAATGCCACCAGCCAGAGGGCTATATTTCTGAAAAACCTGTACAAAAAATTAAAAATGCGTTGCAAAGATATAGCCGCAGGGGAAAAAGCAAATGATTATTGTGTTAAAATGTTAATCGTTTTTAACAGGAGGCTTTTCTTTTGCTTTATTCTTAATGGATTGTTCCAATAGTTTTTTCTCGTCGCGGTTCCCTTTATTATCCAGTATGGGTACTTCCACCGGTGGCTTGCCTAAAAAAGGGTCGGCGCCTGTCATATCTATTTTGTAATCAAATACTTTTTCTACATGTACCCATTTACCCTTTTCCCACCTGAACCCTTCATTATCACCATCGGGCACTAATGTCCAGGGGTTATCAGGCTCATCTGATTCTGATATCAGGTGATCGATCAGGATCACATTTTCCTCTTTCAGGAAATTGGCCAGTACCCTGGCGTCTTTTTTATATTCGAGAGAAAAACGGAACGGCTTATTATGTTTGCGTGCTTCACTGGAAAAGCTGAAGAAATCACCGCCGAATATAGGCTCACCATTGGCATTGAAGTATAATACTTCTATCCATTTTTTGCTGCTGCGTACACCATGACCATCAAAGCCAAACAAGGTATAATAACTCTTCCCGTTATAATCTGTTTTAATCATATTGTAATACACTGCACCGATCCAGTTATTACGGTTACGTGCGGAGTCCATCACATCATCGGTAAACTCCGAAACATCCCTTAAAGGAAATAATTTCAGCGAGCCGTCGCGGGTACGCATTTGTATGGCACCACGCTGGCGTCCGTAGTAATTATCATATTGCAGGTTCCAGGTAAAAATGCGGAAGGTGGAGTCGGGGGCGTATAGTTTGGATATGCCTATTACCGAATCAAAAGGGTAATAAAAGGAGTTTTTTATCTGCAGGCTGCGGATCAGCGTTTTAACAAAAATACTGTCCGATATCATCCTGTCTTCCATAAGCGTATCGGTAATTAAATACCGGGCATATTCGGCCAGGGAGTCCTCTTTCACCTGTAATTTTTTCCTGTCCGCTGCCGTTATATGTTGGGCATTGGCTATGGTAAATATGCTGAGGCATACCAGGAGAAAAGAAAAGGATAATAGTTTACAATTTACTTTTTGCATTTTTACGGGCTTTACCTGCTGAATGAACGGCAAAATTACACAAACTGTGGCTAACGGGCCTTTTTCAGCCGCATTAACCCGGTTTATTGCGTGTATTTTAACAGTTAACTGCCTGTTAAACGTAAAGCAAGCCTAAAAAGTATGTACCTGCACTATTGTAATGCCGCGGCAAACTGTGCCAGGGTCTCAAACTGCCAGTCAACCTCGGGATGGGGCAGCGTGTAAGGCGGGTTGGTCGTGGTAAGATAAACCGTATACAAACCGGCATTACGGCCCATCTGCATATCACTGGGGTTATTACCTACCATAATGGCCTTGTTCATATCTATCTGCGGAAAATCTTTCTTGGCGGCAAAAGCCATACCCGGGTTGGGCTTACGCATGGGGTCAAAATTGCTTATATCGGTAGCGTAGTAAAAATGATCAATACGTCCGCCTCCCGCTTCAATCTCTGCTTTCATTTTGGCATGTACTTCATGCAGGTCCTGCAGGGTCATTAAACCTTTGCCCACACCGCGCTGGTTAGTAGCCACTAATACCAGACCAAATTTTTCGCTGATGGTTTTAATGGCTTCAAGGGCTCCGTCATACAACCTGAATTCATCAGGCGTAAATACATAACTGCCCACTTTATCGTGGTTAAATACACCGTCACGGTCTAAAAAAATGGTCCAGGATCTGTCCAGGTCTTTCAGTTCTACCGCCGGTTTGGCCAGGTCATGTTGTGCTTGGTTATAATCGGCCGGTATACCAATATCAATAAAATAAGCTTGCTGTACCTGGCCGTATAATTGTGCCTGCGGGTATTGTTTTTCTAAAAAATCAGTCTCAAACGAAAACTTGTCCGGCCAGCTTTGGGCATTAAAACCTTTTACATGCAACAGGTAACAACCGCCATTAATTAAACCATTATCGTAATGTTGTTTTTCTTTAAAGGCAATAACCTGGTTATGGTTATTTAATTCAACCACGCCGTAACGTTCAAAATCCTGCATGGGTTTTAAAGCCAGTGTACACAAGGCGCCGGTAGCGGTATGCTGCTTATACAGTTCGTCGGCATTTATTTTAAACAGGGTATCGCCATTGGTCACCAGTACATCGGGTTGTGTGGCTTTGGTCAATGCCAGCGCAATAGCGCCACCGGTACCCAAAGGAGTTTCTTCCACTACATACTCATAGGAAAGCGAAGCAAAACTTTTTTCCAGGTAGGCCAGTATCACTTCATGTTTATACCCCAGCGAAAAAATAAAACGTTGTACGCCCTGGCTGCGTAAATAATTAATCACGTAAAACAAAAAGGGGCGGCCGGCTACGGGCGCCATGCATTTAGGCAGGTCGGGTACGGCTTCACGCAGGCGGGTACCAAGGCCTCCTGCCAGTATAATTGCTTCGCGGCCATTAAAATTGGGTATAGAACGATCTGTAGTATCAGGCATTGCTTCGATAAATAAAGGTGGGTATTATGCCGTGCGGCCAAAATATTTTTCTTCCACTAACTGGCAAATGATATGACCAATTAAAATATGACTTTCCTGGATACGTGGCGTATCGGTAGAGGGTACATTCAATAAATAATCGCTCAGGGATTGCATCAGCCCCCCGGTCATGCCGGTAAGGCCTACAGTAGTAATACCTTTTTCCCTGGCCACTTCAAAGGCTTTAATGATGTTTTTAGAATTACCTGAAGTAGATAGTCCTACCAGTACATCACCTTCCTGCCCGATACCGTCCAGTAAACGGGCATATATTACATCGTAACTGTAATCGTTTCCCACTGCGGTCAAATAAGAGGTATTGCAGTGTAATGCTTCGGCCGGTAAGGCCTTGCGGTCAATATAAAACCTTCCCGAAAACTCGGCGGCCAGGTGCTGGGCATCGGCAGCGCTGCCACCATTGCCGCAGAAATAAACGCGGTGGCCTTTGGTAAAAGCTTCTGTAATAATATCCACAACGGCTGTTATACTGTTTAGTAAGGCTTCGTTGCCCAGCAACTGTTCCTTCACCTGTATCGACGCCTGTATGATCTCCTTAATTTTTGTCATGGCTGTAAAGGTACAAATATGCGGTTAAATACTCCAGGTGGTGAGGCCATGTTCTACAAACTGGTAACGGCGATGGCGTCCGCCAAATTGCTGTAATGCATCAATCACTGCATGTTTATTCGATCCCGGGCAATAAAATATCATAAAACCACCACCACCGGCACCGGATATTTTACCACCCGTTGCACCCGATCTTTTTGCGGTTTCATATATCTCATCCATCAGGTTATTGCTGATGCCTTCGGCCATCTTTCTTTTTTGCTGAAAACCAAAATCCAGTATTTCACCTATCTCATGCAACCGGCCTTTCAGTAAAGCCTCTTTCATCATCTGGGCCTGTTGCTTTAAATGGTGCATGGCCTCAATCGATTTTTCCTGTTTGTTCACCACGTTATTACTTTGCTGTTGTATGATCTTGGCCGATTCACGGCTGGTGGAAGTATAATATAATAACAGGTTATTCTCCAGTTCAAAAAGATAACGTTGTTTAATACGCAGGGGGTTCACAATTACACGGTCTTTTTCATAAAACTCCATATAATTCACTCCGCCGAAGGTAGCAGCATACTGGTCCTGTTTACCACCGGCCAGACCCAGGTCCTGGCGCTCAATTTCGTAAGCATAATGCGCTATATCGTATTCTCCAAGGGGTAATTTCAATAACTCGGCAAATACACCTACAATGGCTACCACCAGGGTGGAGGAAGTGCCCAGCCCCGACCCGGCAGGCGCGTCTACAAAAGTAGACAAACGAAAACCGGTAACATCCATGCCATAGTCCTGTTGAATACGATTGTATACACCTTTCAGCAGGTCAAGTGTACCATCTATAGGCAGTGATCTCGCAAAGTCAAAAACTTGTTCTTCCTTCCTGTCTACAGCTCTTAAAATAATGGTAGGCTCATCCAGCAGCTCAATAGTAGCATGGGCATACAGGGATAAAGTGGCATTTAAAATGGCGCCACCGTACAAATCGCTGTAGGGGCTGACATCAGTACCACCTCCGGCAAGCCCGATACGTAAGGGCGCTTTACTTCTGTAGATCATATGACTCGGTCGAATATTTTAGTTTTATGTTATCATCGTTCCGTACCCTGGCCCGGCAACTGTTGCGCCTGCCCCGACGACTTCGAATGGTTTTCGAAGGGAGCTCGGGGTCGCACACTTCAGCTGCAGCAATACTGCCCGGCAGGGCTTTGCAGGAGCACAAAAATAGTTGTATTTACCATATAGCAATTGTTTAAAAAAAATGGGTACAACTAACGGGAAATAATAACTTTACTGAGAGTAAAACAAAATATTATGGAGTTTGCGCCCATACAGGCCTACCTGTTCACCCATAAAGGAAAAGCGGTAAAATTTAAAAAAGCAATCAGTCATTTTACTGACCTGAACGGTAAATCGCATACAAAATACCTTTCCATCCCGGCAGGGGCCATCGGGCAGGTATTCTCCTGTCGGGGCCTTACCATGACCATCGGCTTTCGCAGGGATTTTAAAGCCATACCACATGATGGCTTTGTGAACAGTAATGACTATACTTATATAATAGAAGTATACAACGACTTTAGCAGCTTTGATATTGAAAAGGGATAGGGATCTTCTTCTTTGTCCCATCTTCCGGCAGCTTTGGCCATATCAATAGCCCTTTGTCCGGGCGGCATCATCAGGCCTTCGCTTATCATTCTTTCGGCTCTTTCAATATTAGGTTTACTCCACCTGCTGGTCTTTTTACGAGGGGTAAAAGTGAGGTAGTAACTTTCTTCATCCCGGCTTTTGCATAAACTGTCGATCCAGCCAAAACAAAGGGCTTCTTCTGTTGCCTCAATAAGCGTAACACCGGGAGTAGGGCTTTTTTTATGATAGAGGACCAGCCATACCGATGTTTCTTTTTCAGCGTTTTTCAATAACCATTTACGCCAGGCTTTCCTGTCTTTGGCATATACAACCTGTTTACCGTCTTTTATTATTTCCATATGCTATGTTTTACAACATAAAACTAAATATGGTCAGTGACGGCTGTATGTCAGGGGTGACAACTATAAAAATAATAAACGGAAAATATTTACCAACCTTATAACTGTACCAGGGCATTTACCAGTTTATCCCAGCTGTATTGTTTTTTCTCCTCCTGTATATGGGGAATAAAA
Source organism: Terrimonas rubra (assembly GCF_042686025.1). Lineage (NCBI taxonomy): Bacteria > Pseudomonadati > Bacteroidota > Chitinophagia > Chitinophagales > Chitinophagaceae > Terrimonas > Terrimonas rubra. The sequence goes on along the minus strand of NZ_JBHUOZ010000003.1, from coordinate 2,022,649 downwards.
AAATCCTTACCCTGTTTAAAATAGGCTTCAATGCCATCGGCAATGGCGGCGGCATCCGGGGTCGTAACAATACCCACTTTGCCATGTGGCACCAGGGTGGCCAGGCTGCCTACATTGGTTACCACCATGGGCGTTTCAAAATGATAGGCCAGGGGCGTTACCCCGCTTTGCGTGGCATTGCGGTAAGGCTGTATCAATACATCGGCCGCACATAAATAATACTTTACTTCACTATCGGCAATAAAATCGGTCTTTAATATGAGTAGATCAGCTATATCCAGGTCTTTGATCAGGCTATGGTACCGTTCTGCATCTTCATAAAACTCACCGGCAATTAATAATTTAAAGGGGAGTACCGGCGAGTTGCGTTTTTTTAAGATCGCTACTGCTTCCAGCAACATATCCAGTCCCTTGTATTGACGGATAAATCCAAAAAACAATAATAATTTACCGGGGTTGCTGATCTGTAAATGTTCCCGGGCTTCGGCAGATGATATAATGCTGCCGAAATTATCATACAGGGGATGCCTTACCAGTGCGGCTGGTTTGGCCGTATCAAACAAACGCAGGTCGGCCATTACTTTCTCACTCATGGTCACCACTGCATCGCAGGCTTTTAAAAAATAACGGGTAAAAGGTTTATCGCCGGGACGTTTTTCATGGGGTATAATATTATCGGCAATACATACTACCCGCGTATGTCCATTCTTTTTTGCCCGGCGTAAAATGGTGCCCAGGGCAGGTCCCATTAAAGGCAGCCAGTAACGTACAACAATCAGATCAGGCTTTTCTTTTTTTAAACGGTTGCCCACTTTTATCCAGTTCAATGGATTGATGGAGTTGATCACCGTATGAATGGTAATACCTTCGGGCGCCGGATCGGTGCTGTACTGTGATTTTCCCGGGAACAAGAACGAAGGGTACTGCAGCGAAAAAGAATAAATGCTACAGGTATGTCCTTCATCCTGGAAAGCTTTTGCCAGCCTGTGGTTAAAAGTGGCCAAACCGCCACGCAGGGGATGCCCCGGTCCGATAATTACAACATTCATACGGGTGTAAAGATAAGTATTGCACCCAGATTGATGTAGCTGATTTAGCATTATTACTGTAGCATGGTAACTGTTTTTTTATTTTCTATCTCTCTCATTAACAAGCTATAAAATTGCAATTCCCCGTTTTTCATTTTATCTTCATCTTCGCGAAATATGTTTGTAATGTCAAGTTTGAGATTTATTTAATCCTTAAAAACAAACATTATGAAAACAACGATTTTAGCAACGGCATTATTATTGTCAACAAGCATTATGGCACAAAAAGCTGCTGTTCAAACAACGGCAGATGTAAAAGTGAAAGCAAAAACTGAAACCAACGGACAAAAGTCTGCAGCAGCAAACGGCCAGGTACAGGCTAATCAATCTGTAGAAACGGCGGGTACCATTGAGGCGGCCAAAGAAGGCGTAGCTACTACCTCCGGTAAAGTAAAGGCAAAAGCAGAACAGGGTAAGGAAAAAGCGAAAGCAAAGGTGGAGCAAACGGCTTCGGCAACAAATGAGTTGGTTAAGCAGACCTCGGTGAATTCCGATATTCAATCGAATGTAAATGTAGTGGCCGGTAAAGATAACCCGGTGCAGCTGACCGGTGACCTGGTTAATAATACTACGGTATCACCTGCTGCAATAAAAACGGTAACCACGGGTAATAAAAGCATAGAAGCGCCCGTTAAAACCATCCAGGCCAGCTCTGCTACCTTATTGTCAAATGGCACCATGGTACAGCCTAAACCCCTGGCAATAAAAAACAAGCTGATCACAACAAACAGCACCCTATTAAAACTTAAATAAAAAAGCAGGAGCCTGCCTGCAAAGGCGGGCTCCTTTATTATCCTGATGAAGCGTCAACATTTTTTTTACCGGTTCCTTGTCTTAGCGACAGGTTTTTTACTGGCAACAAGCATCTATGCCCGTGAAGGCAAGCCTGTACTTACCGGCGCCCGTCCGTTCAGTATTGAATTAACGGATACGGTTCCCCCGGTTAAAAATGCACCACCGGTAAAAGCACCGGAGCCCGAAGTAAAAAAAGATGTCCCTATAGTAGTGGTTGACGCAAAGATCATCAAGGAGGTTCCCAAAGCCCGGAAGCAGATAAAACCCAAGGTGATACCGGTTACCCCGGTTAAACCACCTAAAGTGATCAAACCGATCATTAAAAAGATCGGCGCCATTCTTCCTTAAATCAAAGCCAGCATCATGAAACTTTTTATAACCATCGGTATATTATTACTCAGCTTACAGGGCATGGCCCAGCAGGACAGCACGGCGGTGGCCGATAGTACTGAGCCGGTCAGATCCACCTTTACCATTGGCGCCACTTATGTTAACAATGCCGATTACTACGGACAAAAATCGGTTGAGAAAATGCCTTATGTGGCAGCGGCAGCAGTCTTTCATCATAAATCCGGTCTCTATGCTACAGGCATGGCTTACCGTTTGCTCAACGATTCGCAGCGGGTAGTTTCCGCATCAGCACTGGGCCTGGGTTTTACAAAAGATATCGGTAAACGCTTTAACCTCGATCTGAGTTACAGCCATACTTTCTACCCGGCCTTATCACCTTTTTTGCAGGCAGCCAATGCCAATAATGCCAACCTGGGCATCACCTATACCAATTGGCTGGCCGTATCGGCCGAAGTGGATTATGCATTTGGTAAGACCAATGACGTTTTTGTAACTGCCGGGTTAACGAAACTAATCTCCCTGGGCAGTATTACGGCCAGGGATCTAATAACCCTGCAGCCTTCGGCGAAAGTAACGGCCGGTACGCAACGTTTTTATGAGACTTATGTAACGGAAAAAAATATCCGCGATAGTATACTGGGTATTCCCATACCGCCCATATTCGGTCAGCCGGGTACCGAACCAACCACTACTACCAAAGTCTCCAGCAGTTTTGACCTGTTGTCCTATAACTTTAAATTACCACTGGCCTATAACCGGGCACACTATATGGTGGAACTGGCTTACCAGTTATCTTTGTTATCGGAGCAGGCACAAACGGGAGCCGGAAAATTAAACTCATTTGTGAGTGCCAGTTTTTATTACCAGTTTTAAAAAGCAGCATGAAAGTATTAATTGTAGAAGATGAACGGACCATGGCGTTGGAAATGGAAGCATTCCTGCTGAAAACCTATCGCTGCGATCTTGCTTTCACTGCCCGGCAAGCCATGGCCCTGATCGGGGAAAACCAATACGATTTCATTTTGCTGGACCTGGGCCTGCCGGATAAAGACGGTTTACTGGTGCTGGAGCAGGCCAAGAAAAATTGTCCGCAGGCATCTTATATTATTCTAACGGCCCGGGGCAATCTCGAAGACCGTATCAAAGGGCTGGACCTTGGAGCAGATGATTATCTGCCCAAACCTTTTTCCTTACTGGAGCTGCAATCACGTATGCATGCCATTTCCCGGCGAAAATCGGGGTTAACAGATTCTAAAGTAATGCTGGGCGATTTCCAGGTGGACCTGCAACAGCGGGCCGTTTTTTTTGAAGGGCTTGAAGTGGGGCTTTCCAAAAAAGAATTTGACCTGCTGAATTATCTGCTCTTACACAAAAACCGTCCGCTGACCAGGATGCAGTTAAGTGAGCATATCTGGGGTAATAATATGGACCTGGATGATTATGATTCCAACTATATTGATGTACATATTAAAAACCTGCGAAAAAAAATGGCGGCGTATGGTTCGGTGGAATGGTTACAAACCATACGCGGCATTGGTTATAAAATAAAGCTCTGAATTTGAAACTGCTTACTAAACTCACCTTATTTGTCACTTTGTCCAAACTGGCCATCGTGATCTTATTCGTTTTACTCCTGCCTTTACTGGTGAGCAGGGTGGCTTTTCAATACACCAACTATTACCTGCAGCAGCAAAAGAAAAAGGTGTTGAAGGTTATTGACCGTGACGGACTGGATTATTATTTCCAGGGCGATTCCAGTTACGGCAGTTATACCATGCTGAAAGAGGAATATATATCCCTGGAGCCGGTAACCCAGACCATTGCCGACACCATACAAACCTCGCAACGCCTGGTGGAAGGCGATACACTCACCTACAGGGTATTGAGCCATGAATTTGAATACCAGGGAAAAAAATACATGCTGGAAGTAGGTAAGACCATTGCTACCATCGAGCAGTATAACCGTCCTCTACAACGTATGGCCCTGTACATACTGGGCGGGCTCATTGTGCTGACCATCCTGGCAGATCTTATCTACACGAGGCTGCTGTTAAAACCTTTGAACGTTATTATCCGCTCCAAGCTGGTGAACCAGCAATTCCCGTTTACGAAAAACCTGCAACCCATTAAAACCAGTACTTCAGACTTCCAATACCTGGACCAGTCACTCATTAACCTGATGGGTAAAATACATGAGGACTTTGAAAGGGAAAGGGCCTTTACCGGGAATGCTTCCCATGAACTGCTGACGCCTATTACTATCCTGCAAACCAAGATGGAGAACCTGATGATGGAGGACCTGGATGATGTGGCCCAGGACAAACTGGTGGCCATGATGAAGACCCTCAACCGCCTGAAACGTATCGTTAATTCTCTGTTACTCATTTCCCGTATTGAAAATGACCAGTTTGCTTTAACGGAACAGGTGGGTATAGCCGAACTGATGAATGAAGTGGTTGAGGAGTTGCAGGACAGGCTCAACGCCAAGGAAATTCAATTGACGATAAATATGGAACCGGTTGCGCCCTTACAGCGGGTGAACCGCGATCTTCTGTTTCAACTGTTGTTCAACGTTATCAATAATGCCATCCGTTATAACCGGCATGCAGGCAAGATAAGTATAACCGGCACTGTTACAAATGATAAATACGCCGTACGGATTGCCGATACCGGGCAGGGCATTGCACCTGCGGCCATTCCGACTTTATTTGACCGTTTTCAGCGGGCGGGGCAGACTACCGGCGAGGGTTATGGCCTGGGCCTTTCTATTGTAAAAGCTATTGCCCATTATCATGATATGGGCCTGGCTGTTGAGGCCGTGGAAGGGAAAGGCGCTACTTTTACCATTCTGTTTAATATTCAGTAAATTTGGTTAGTCCTTAATTGGAACATACTTTATTACTATTTATTTCATTCCGGTAAATCAATAACCATGCAGTTTACAGCCATACGCCCTATGATTTCTACAGACCAGTTTGAGGATACTATCCTTTTTTATACCGAGCTACTTGGTTTTGTATTGCGGGCTAAGAATGAGGAGTGGGGCTGGGCCTCTTTATCCAGAGATCATGTAGCCATCATGCTGGCAAAACCCAATGCTCACCGTCCTTTTACCGGTCCTGTTTTTACTGGTAGTTTTTACTTTAATATTGATGCAGTAGATGAGTTATGGGAAAAGCTAAAGGATAAAGTGAAAATATGTTACGAAATAGAAAATTTTCCATGGGAGATGCGAGAGTTTGCTATTTATGATAACAATGGTTATATCCTGCAATTTGGCCAGGATATATCAATCCATGACAAGTGAGTATGGTACTGATCAATTTTTGTTCAGGAGAGAAAGAGCTTTTAGTAACACTTCATCTTTGCCTTCATAAATGGCTTTTATTGTTAGGGGTACGTTTATGTCGGGCATGATACCTATGCCTACAAATTCCTTTCCATTGGGAGAAAGGTCTTTTTTCATACATACTCTTGCAGAACCTCCACCCGGCAGGTCAAAATGCAATGGTTGTCCTGTACTGCCGCCTGTACTTTCGCCAACCAGCTGGCCGCGTTTTATATCTTCAAACACAATGGCAAAATCTTCGGCAGCCGAAAATGTCCGTGGCCCGATTAAAAGGACAATGGGTTTATCGTAAAAACGTTTTCTGTCCGGTGTAATACTTCCCTGGGGTTGTTCTATCCATTTTGTGCCGGGTACAGGATATCCTTCGTAAACTGTTGTTTTAGCCAAAGATGTTTTAAATGCTTTATCAGTTAACGTTCTTAAAATATGGTAGCCATAACTTCCTTCCCCGCCTCCATTGTACCGGATATCTATAACCAGGTTTTTGGTTTTTGCTATTTCAGGGAACAGGGAATCGTATTTTGCCGTCAGGCTATCATCACTAAAGCTGTTTAAAACAAGATAACCAGTATTACCTATTGTAGTAAAGGAAATGGAAGGTAGTTTTTTTACATCCGTGTAACCACTCCGGTTGACCCTAACAGCCCGTGTTTTGCCATTTCGGTCTTTTAGTTCAAGCGTTACTGGGTTTGAAGCTTCTCCTCTTAATAAGTTATAGGAGAACTCCCGTACAATCATATCCTGATCGGTGGAACTGCTTAAATATGGCCTGACATTTTTCCCGGCATAAGTTAATACCGGAACACCATCAATTTTTAAAATTTCCAGCCCGGGTACTATTCCTGTTTTTTCCAAAGCAGGGCTACTTACATTCGTAATAAATACACGTCCTTCTATAAGCTCTGTTCTCACCGGTGGCCGGGAATAAAAATCTTTGGCCAATTCATCAGGAGGAAAAACATTGGTGTGACCATCCTGCAATTGGGCATAAAACTGCATCAGTACCCGGTAATATTCTTTGGTGTCTTTTGTTGCTTTTACTAAGGGAATATAATCCAGGTATATTTTATTCCAATCAGTTGTCAACTTATCAATAAAAACAAAATTATACTTGGCCTGCGCCCACAGCAGGGATAAACCGGCAATTTTTTCATCTTCGGAAATAGCAGGGTTAAAAGGCGTTTTAAAACTCCCGTTATTCCATAGTTTCGTTCTTGCTTTATAACGTTCCAATAAGGTAATGCATTCGGGCAAGCCGATCAGGTCCTTATACAGCGAATCCTTTTCTATTCCTGAACGATCCCATTTGGCCGTTTCATAGGCTTTTGAAAATGCGGCGATAGCTTTATCATATTGTTTTGCCAGGGTATATAAGTTAGTCAAACTTTGATACACATCGGATCTCCGGTAAAATAAATACGAATTTCCCAGCGCCTGGGTTTTTACCTCGGGTTGGTCCAGGTAAGTAATAGCTCCAAGTAATAGATTGATACTTTTTTCCAGTTCGGCTGGGGTAGGATGTTCTTTGTCTTTCCAGGATGCATTCGCAGTTGTCCTGATAACCTGTACGCTATCTGCATACATGTCGCCGATACTTCTTTGCGCTGACATATTGGTAGCTGTCAAAATAAATACAATACATAGATATATACTGATATTTTTCATAAAGGAAAACGGTTTGTGTTTATAGATAACATACAAAATTTCCGGTTGATCTGGTTGAAACCTCAATAATACTTGCTCAAAAATATGCCAAATATAAAATGATTGATTACCAGAAATATATGTATTTAAGCAATATAGAACTGTTTGTTTTTGATACACTTACTGTATGTTAAAGAACGTCTGGTTCGTTAATGTTCCCGGCGTTCCGGTAATTGCAAATTTTTATTAAAAGCTACATGAGCGGATCCCGATGAAATAAATAGTATTACGTTTTGTTATCCATGATTTACGCGGTAAAAGATTGCCGGTAACGAAAGTATTACTACAGGGATAAATCAATCAATTAAAAACTGTAAATTGCTGAAATTAAAATAAGATTGCATGCCTACTGATCGTCGGATTTTTCTGAAACAACTGGGAATTATTACAGCCGGTGCCGGCTCCCTCAGCTCCCTGCCTTTTGTAGCGGAAGCTTCACCAGTAAAAAAATCATTCTTTGAGATATCGCTGGCGCAGTGGTCGCTGCACAAAACTTTATTCAGCAACAAGATCACTAACCTTGACTTTCCTCTTATTGCCAAAAAAGAATTTGGTATCAGCGTGGTGGAGTATGTGAACCAGTTTTTCAAGGATAAGGCAAAGGATAACACTTATTTGAATGAGCTGTTGAAACGATGTAAAGATAACGGTGTAAAAAACCATCTCATCATGATAGATGGGGAAGGCGGCCTGGCTAACCTGGATGAAGCTAAAAGAAAACAGGCGGTAGAAAACCATTACAAATGGGTGGACGCGGCAAAATATTTAGGGTGCAGCACTATCCGGGTAAACAGTTATGGCGAAGGCAGTGCGGAGGACGTGCAGCAAGCTGCCATCGATGGCTTAGGCAGCCTCGGGGAATATGGCGAAAAAGCCGGTATCAATATTATTGTTGAAAACCACGGTGGTTACTCCTCCAATGGTAAATGGCTGGCCGCAGTAATGAAAGGGGTGAATAAAAAAAACGTAGGCACTTTACCCGACTTTGGTAATTTTTGTATAAAACGCGATGCCAATGGTTGTGCAGAAGAATATGACCGGTATACAGGAGTAGCAGAATTAATGCCCTATGCCAAAGGAGCCAGTGCTAAAACATACGATTTTGATGAAGCGGGTAACTGCATTGAAACTGATTATAAGCGGATCATGAAAACCGTGAAAGCATCGGGCTTTAAAGGTTATGTGGGCATTGAATACGAGGGTAGTAAGCTGGATGAATATACCGGTATTAAAAAGACCAAAGAACTGCTGGAAAGAATAGCTAAAACTATTTAATAAACAGCCTTCTTAAGAGCGAATATGCTTTTCTGATGAATGACCTTTTAGTATTGGAACACTCTCCGGAAAAGGATTGATTAATATAAACAAAGTATTGTTTATGACTTCTTCTGTCTGCAGCTTTTAATTTTATGCTTTAATCTTTTGGTTATTATTTTTTTCTCCTGTGCAGGTAAATTATTGTCTGCCGATACATTTTTTAATGCTTCTTTAAAAAAGACCTTTGCTTCAGAAACTCTTTGTAAATGAAACAAGGCATCTGCTTTTATTTCGGTATGTCCCCAAAAATCAGGGAAGGATCTCAGGTTTCTTTCCTGTTCAATCAGGATTTTTTGCCATTCCCATTCGTCATAAATAAAACTGAGGCCGGCACCAAAACCAACTGTTGGTGTAGCATTATGGCTAAAGCCTTTTAAGTCAGTAAAGTTGAAAAAAATATTGCTTTTATTTTTTACTATATTTTGTGCTTTGAAGACATATTTTCTCAAAGAAATATCATCCCATCTTTTATCACCAATGGTTAAATAAAAATTGCCATGAATAGTATTTACGTTTTGATGTAACAGATCAAGAACATCACTTTTATTAGGCCAGTAGGCCGGACTAATGGCAATACAGGAATTAAATAAAACATTTTCTTTAATAAACGCATAGGTCGCAAAATATCCGCCAAAGGAATGCCCGGCTATCGTAAGTTGATTGGCAATACTGAATTTGTCATTCAGTAAAGGAATTACTTCTTCCATAAGGAACTTTAATAGTTTATCTTTTTCTAATAGCTCGGTATTCCTGTTTTCATGAATAATTCCAACCAGGTAGCTTTGCGGTATTTCATCATATGCCATTAAATTATTTGCTGATTGCAGGAATATCCCGTTGATATTACTATCGTCTGCATCCATATAGATAATGCAGTTATTTTGAAGATCATTCTTTATCTTCAATGACTTTGTAATAATTACTTTTCTTTCTGTTTGGAATACTTTTGAACGGATAGTTATTGTGTCGGAAGTACTCAACTGGGAATAAGGCTGGGCAAAACAAAAACTACAACAGAGCAGTTGAATGATCAACAAAAGAAAAATGGTCTTTTGTGAATGTGTTTTATTTATATCAATATTGGAGAATGTCCTCGTCTTTCCCGCTAAGCCACAAAAAAAAGTTAGGGAATGCCTCATAGATCAGAATTTAGGCAACAAAACTAAAACCAATAAATGGCAAAAACTTGTAAAAATGGAACATGCAACTTAAGGTTTCAGGTGCCAGAATGTGTCTTCCTTTCCCAGTACGATCCCTTTTGTAAAAAAAGATTTTGGTGAATTTGCTGTCAGGTTTTTATAGGTCTTATTGAAATGAGATTGGTCGCTGAAATTGAAATCGTAGGCAATTTTTGTAAAACTTCTTCCGGGGTTTTCAAACAACTTCTTATTAAGGCTTTGTCTGAAAAGAACTATTTCATGAAATTTCTTTACTGAAATACCTAAATGCGATTGAAAAACCCGGTTGAGGTGTTGCCTGCTTACTCCAATATTGCAGGAGATTGCTGTGACTGAAAAGTTTTCGTGATGATTAAAAATGTATTGAATGGATTTTTCAAGGATCATATTCTCAAATCTCTCGAATCTCTTTTCCAGTGAGCTATCCAGTAAACCGGTCAGCATAGTGGTCTCTGTGGTCGAAAAAAAATCTTTCAATTCCTGCGGAGAAAAAAACGCGTAATCTGTAATGTAATCAGAAAAATTTACGTTCTTATAAAACTGCTGGACCCCCAGGGGATGAAACACAATGACAATTCTGAAAACTTTTCCCGATTGTTTTACGGTTAGTACTTTATCCCGGATGGGCGTAAAAATTTGAAAAGGTCTTGCAGGTCCTGCTACAAATTTCATTGCTCCATTTTCTAACCGGATATGAGATTGGTAAAGCGAAATGGTATTATTGAAATGCGGAAAACATTGAAATTCGGTGTTGGTATTAGTGGGTTTGATGTCTATATAATAATAATCAACAAATTTTTTGACAACCGGATTTTGGGGTTTGAATGTTTCAAATATTTCCTTCATTGTCTAAATCTCTCTCCCTTTTTTGCTATAAAAATACAAATTAAATTTTTTGTATTCCCCGGCTTTGATTGCTCAAAGCAGGAACTGCTGCTTGTATACTGTACAAAGAGGAGGGAGGCATATATTCCTAAAAGTTTATTTAAACGAGCGCCCTTCTAAAAATATATGAAATTGATAATCAATAGATAAGGAGGGAGGTAGGTTTATTTTATGATAGTAATACTATTATTAATGATTGCTTAACTTTAAATTTTGGTAGTTTTACATAATTTTGTAATAGTCTGGTTAAATAGTCTAATAATTACAGGTTATGGATTTCTTACTGAAGTTTAAGCTGAACGAGCGTCTTTATCTCCGCGATCCTGAGTCAAGTGACCTGGGAAAAACTATTGTGAATAATGCCATTCATCTTATTCACGAAGTAGGGTTTGAACAATTTACTTTTAAAAAGCTGGCCCAGAAAATAGATTCCACCGAGGCTACGATCTACCGTTATTTCTCTTCCAAGTACAAACTGCTCACTTATATCCTTAACTGGTATTGGTGTTACCTTGAATTTGTGGCAAAAATGCGTTTACAGCATATTGCTGATCCGGAAGAAAAGTTACGGCTTATGCTGCGTATTATTATGCACGATGATGCGGTGGTTTCGAAGGTGCAGGACTATAACCTGGAAAAACTACACGCTATTGTGATTGCCGAAAGCAGTAAGGCTTACCTGGTAAAGGAAGTAGATGCCATTAATGAGGAAAAAGTTTTCAGTCCGCTTAAAAGCCTTTGCCACTTTATTCATGAGATCATTCTTCAGCTGGCCCCGGGTTTTAAATACCCGAAATCTTTGGCCAGTACTGTACTGGAAACAGCCCATGGGCAGCAGTTTTTCAGTGAACACCTTCCGTCGCTTACGGATAACAAATCAAGAAAAGAACACCGGAAATACGTATTTGATTACCTGAACCAATTAGTATTCTCTGCGCTTAAATCACATTAAACATGGCATTAAATCCTGATATTCAGATCAAGAGTAGAAAGTTATTCCAATACATAACAAAAGAAAAAAAGGATGTTGGCAGTATTTATATCTATGCCATATTGAGTGGCCTGGTACAGCTTAGCATCCCCCTGGGTATACAGGCTATTGTAAGCTTTGTACTGGGAGCAACAATGGTTACTTCATTGTACCTGCTCATCGCTTTTGTGGTGTTGGGGACATTCCTGGCGGGTTTTTTTCGTATCAGGGTAATGCAGATCATTGAAAAGATACAGCAAAAGATCTTTGTGGAATATGCCCTGGCTTTTGCGGAAAAGCTTCCCAGGATCAATCTTACGGCCAACAAAAAATATTACCTGCCCGAGCTGGTGAACCGCTTTTTTGATGCACCCAACCTGCAGAAAGGTATTTCCAAAATATTGCTGGAGATACCCACGGCTTTGATCCAGATTGTTTTTGGCATCCTGCTGCTTTCCTTTTATCACCCCTGGTTCCTTTTATTTGGTGCCATGGTGGTTGCTATTGTCATACTGATATTCCGGTTCTCCATGAACTCCGGTATTAAATCCAGTGTGGATGAGAGTGACCGGAAGTATGAAGTAGCTTCTTGGCTGGAGGATATTGCCGGTTCAGTAAAAACATTCAAGCTTAATTCAAGGGCCAATACCCACCTGACGGGCACCGATGAAAGGGTTGTGAATTACCTGGAAGCACGTACCTCACATTTCAAAGTACTGTTGTTTCAATACTGGGTAATAGTGGGGTTTAAAGTGGTGATCACCCTGCTGATGCTGGGTATCGGCGTATACCTGCTCATCAACCAGGAACTGAACATCGGCGCCTTTGTGGCCGCAGAGATTGTGGTGCTGACCATTTTAATGGCCGTAGAGAAGCTGATCAAAAGCCTGGAAAGTTATTATGACGTGATCACTTCCCTGCAGAAACTGGAAAAAGTAACGGGACTGGAGGAAGAGTTGTCGGCCGAGATCGAAATGCCACCTTCCGATGCAGGGATGAACATTATTTTTAAAGATGTGATGTTCCGTTTCAGTGACCAGAAACCCATTCTCACTAACCTTAACTTTCAGATACCGGGTAATGGCATTACGGTAATACGCGGACCGCTGGGAGTGGGCAAGTCATTATTGCTGAACATGATGGCGGGGTTTTATGAGCCGGTGAACGGCAATATACTTTTTGATAAAGTACCCCTGAAAAATCTTGATAAATCTTCCTTCAGGGAGGTTACCGGTGTATACCTCGAAGACATGACGGTGATCAAAGGCTCTTTGCTGGATAATATCATCCTGGGCCGTGATCACCTGGGAGCGCAGGAAGTACTTGAGCTGGCAGAGAAATGGGGCATGAACGATTTTTCAGGCCGGTTCACAGAAGGATTTTTAACCATACTCAGTGAAACGGATACCGAACTTTCTTTCAGCGCAAGGAAGAAAATACTATTGCTGCGGGCCATGCTGGGCCATAAAAGGCTGTTACTGCTGGAAGACCCGATAGATGGTATGAATGAAGAATTTGCACGGAACATGATCAGTTACCTTAATAACTTAAAACAGAAAAGCACGATTGTTATTGTCTCGGAAAATGAAGCCCTGCTGCGTATTGCAGACAATGTTTTGACATTAAAAGACGGCACTGTTATCAGTGAGCATAAAGATTGAAACAATAATTGACAGTGCTGTATTAAATAAATTACCAATGAAACTGAGATCGCTTGAAAACATTTATCACGTTCACCGGAATTCGCGGGTGAAGCGCTGGTTCTACTTCTTTGTGGCGGCGGTTATTATTATTTTGTTCCTGCCATGGACACAAAATATAAAAGCGAAAGGTACGGTTACCACCCTGTACCAGGAACAAAGGCCGCAACAACTCAATTCTCCCATTCCCGGCCGTATTACAAAATGGTATGTAAAGAACGGGGACTTTGTGCAAAAGGGCGATACCATTTTGCAGCTTACGGAAGTGAAGGACGGTTATATGGACCCCAGCCTGATAGATCGTACACAGGAACAGGTGGATGCCAAAAAGGGAGTGAGGCAATACTATGAAGCCAAAGTTGGTACAACAGAAGCCCAGCTTACCGCATTGAACAGTTCCAGGGATCTTAAGCTGCAGCAGTTAAAGGTTAAGCTGGGCCAGCTCAATAATAAACTGGAGGCCGAACGGGCAGAACTGGAAGCAGCCGGCAACGAACTCAGGCTTTCGGAAGATCAATACCAGCGCCAGAAAAAAATGTATGAAGAAGGCCTGGTTTCGCTTACGCAATTCCAGCAACGCAGCATATCTTATCAGAACGCCCTGGCTAAAAAAACAGCTGCTGAAAACAAACTTGCACAAACACAGCAGGAAGTGGTGACGGTGAACCTGGAACAAAATGCCACTGTTCAGGATTATGCTGAAAAGTTAAGCAAGATACAGGGTGAGCGTTTCCAGAGCATGGGACAGATTGAAAGCAGTACCGGCGATATAGCCAAACTGGAAAACCAGGTAACCAATTATAAGATCCGCCAGGGATTATATTATGTACTGGCTTCGCAGGACGGGCAAATTGTTCAATTGAATAAGGCGGGTATTGGTGAGATACTCAAAGACGGGGAGAGTATTGGTTCCATTGTGCCGGCGCATGTGAACTATGCGGTAGAGATTTATGTGAAACCCGTCGATCTTCCCCTGGTTAAACCTGGTCAGAAAGTAATGTGCGCATTCGATGGCTTTCCGGCCATTGTATTTTCCGGCTGGCCTAATTCCAGTTACGGTGTGTTTGCCGGGGAGGTAATAGCCGTAGAAAGTAATATTGATGCGAACGGACTTTTTAAAGCGTTGGTGGTGGAAGATAAAGGCACCAAACCCTGGCCGGCACAAATAAAAATAGGTGCAGGGGTACAGGCCATTGCTATTTTGAACGATGTGCCGGTGTGGTATGAATTATGGAGAAATATCAATGGCTTTCCACCGGATTATTATACAGTAAAAACCGAAAAAAACACTACGGGTAAATGAGGGCAACAGCAAAATATTTATTATGGCTCTGTATGCTTCACAGCAGTCTTTTCTCCTTTGGCCAGGATACCTTGCAATTGGGGCATCAGCAATTCCTGGCTATTGTTAAAAACTATCATCCCCTGGCATTCAAATACAGGCTACAAAACCAGGTTGCCAGGGCCGGTATAGAAGCTGCCCGCGGAAATTTTGACCCGGTATTATCCGGTAAAAACGCGGCTAAAACAATAGACGGGTTGGATTATTACGAAGAGAAAAGTGTTGGCCTTGATATTCCCACCTGGTATGGGGTGGAGATCCACGGTAATTACACAAACCTTGAAGGAGAAAAACTCAATAACAGTGATACCAGGGGAGGCCTGTATCAGTTTGGGGTGACTTTACCGCTGGCTAAGAATTTATTGTACGATAAAAGAAGGGCTATGCTGGACCAGGCAAAATTTGCCGTCCGGATGACGGAAGCGGAGCAGCAGTTGATGACTAACCAGTTATTACAGGACGCCGACAATATATACTGGGAATGGGTAAAAAACTATGAAGTATTCCTCTTGCAAAGCAAGGCGGTTTCCATTAACCGGCAAAGACTGGATTTTATCCGTAAAACCTTTTCCTATGGCGAACGGGCTGCTATTGATACCACTGAAGCGCTTTCACAGTTACAGGGCTTTGAGTTACAACAGGAAGAGGCCTTACTCAGATTTGTAAAAACCACGCAGGAGCTTTCTGTGTTCCTGTGGACGGAAGATCAGCAGCCTTATGATATTCCATCTATATTGATCCCAACTGAGCAACTGACCGCCAGTAAGGCTTATGATGACTATTTAATGATGCTGGTACAGGTAGATAGCCTGGCGATTAAGGAACATGCAGCCATGCAATATTATTTTCAGAAACAAAATATACTGGAAAGTGAGCGCAGGCTCAAATTCCAGAGCTTTTTGCCCAAAGCGGATCTTACGTATAATTTTTTCAACAAAGAAAAATACCGTGCCGATTACTTCCCCTTATTTACAGACAATTACCAGTATGGTTTAAAGCTGGAAATACCGCTGTTACTGCGGCAGGCGAGGGCCGATTACAGGATAGCCAGGTTAAAGCTTCGCCAGAACCAACTGGAAACGGAGTTCAAACGCCAGGAGTTACAGGCTAAGATCAGGGCTTTGCATAATGAAGTATTGAATTACAAACGGCAGATAGATATTGCCGGACAAAATATTCTTAACTACCGTCGTTTACTGAACGCAGAAGAGGTTTTATTCAGGAATGGCGAAAGCTCCATGTTCCTGGTGAATACAAGAGAAAATAAATTACTCGAGGCCGAGCAAAAATTACTGGATTTACAGTTGAAATTCATCAATAGTTACATTAACCTGAAATGGATGAACGAAAACTTCCAGCGTCCCGCTAATTAAGGGTGGTAAGATTTTTGTGTAACCTCTTTGTAAAAAATGGGGATTGAAATTTTGTATTTACTTTTTTATTTTGACTATCCAGCGATCAATCCCTGTAGTTTGTTATTTCACCGGAAAATAAAATAGTATGGCAAAAAAGAAGAAAACCCTTCCGAAAAATTTTGACGAATTAATAAAAGAAAAAGATATCGAAAACCTGAAGAAGGTATTTGATGTTTGTGAGCTGGATGCAAGAGGAGGATATGGTAAACAAACTGCACTTAGCTTTTATCAAATTCCGGATGAACTTGTTCATTGGCTGGTAGACAAAGGGGCAGACCTGGAGGCTGTGGATGTTTATGAACGTACAGCGCTGCATAATCACAGCATGATGAGGAGTGGTAAGATCAATGTTTTTTTAGCATTGGGAGCCAATGTTGGTGCAAGGGATAAATATGGTGATACACCGTTGCATTTTGCTGCGGGAAGTGGTTTTAATGTGGAAGCGGTAAAAAACCTTCTTGCCTATAACGCTGATGTTGCCAGTTTAAACGCAAATAAGCGAACGCCTCTTGAACATGCCCTTGCCAGGGCAAATAATATTGATCTTGTGAACCTGGTAGAGATATCAGCACTCTTACTCCGGCCAGGTATTGTAATAACTTCAAAGATGAAGGAGGCTATCATCCGTATTGGTGAAAATTTTGAGTTTCATCGTGAAAATTTCAATAAGGATTTTCTTCCTGAAACAGATAAAGCACTTAACAGGCTGTACGAAATGTATGATGTTCAACCCGTGAAGCGGCGTATCATGCACGATGGCTTTTCTCCCATCAAAGTAAAGGGCACAAGCTGGGAAGAACAGTTTGAAGCGTTATGGGAATTGCTGGTTCCATCGCGGGGTAGTGCCAAAACAGTGCAGGGTGAGGTGGTGCGTATTGCAGGAAAAGTAAGAGACGAGATCTACAGGAATGGTGGTGGAAACTGGGATAATGATTTCAAAAAAATGCTGGATGCCTACCTGTTGCATTTGTCTTCGGGAAATGTATTGCCAGCTTCGGAAATGGAAAATGCACATCAGCTGATACCGGGCATACGTAAAAACGGGTATGGCGATGATCTTAACTTTTTATGCGAACTGGCTGCAAAATGGGTGGCAATTAATCCTGACCCGGTTGAATTGGAGAAGCCAGGCTATAAGCGATAGGGTGGGTGTTAAGTTGAAATATTATTATCCATCTCTGATATCTAAATCAAACTGGCTTTCTAATTTTAAACGTTTTATAATAACTGACCGTAAACGTTCTTCATTTTCGTCGCCCCAGCTTCCCAGTGTAGCAATTACAGGGATCAGCGTTTTGCCAAATTCAGTCAAGCTGTATTCCACTTTTGGCGGCACAACCGGGTAAATTTTTTTGGTGATCAATTCGTGGTCTTCCAATTCCTTCAACTGAATATTCAGTACCCGCCTTGTTGCATCGGGAATTTTTCGCTGCAGCTCACTCGGACGCCTGTGGCCTTCATTGATAAACCACAACAAACGGATCTTCCATTTTCCATACAGCACTTCGCCTATTAAATCCAAACCACAGTTCAGGTTCGGTAAAAGTTTTCTTTCATACATCACACAAATGTAAACCTATGTTCCAAATTGTACAATAGGGGAAAATTTTATCCCTATCCGAATCGTAATGCCGTACTTGTAAGAGGGGTACATAAGTCCCAACTTTGCCTGAAATAATTTAATCAATGGGACAACAATTTAATTTCGACAATGAGTTATCGGGCAAAATTGCTTTGGTAACCGGCGGAACAAAAGGGGCCGGAAGAGCAATTGCAGCGAGACTTTTACAAGCCGGTGCAACAGTTATTATTACCGCAAGAAACGCACCGGAAAAAGAAAACAGCAAATTGCATTTTATCGCAGCTGATTTAAGTAAGGCTGAGGAAGCAGAAAAACTAGTCGGCGAAGTGCTATCGGCTTATGGAAAACTGGACATTCTTGTAAATAATCTTGGCTCTTCCGAAACACCTGCCGGTGGCTTTGCGGCTTTAACGGATAAAGACTGGGAGTTAACCCTGCAAGCTAATTTACTGGCTCCTGTTCGGCTGGACAGGGGCTTTTTACCACAGATGATAGAACAAAAAAGTGGGGTGATTATTCATATAGCTTCTATCCAGGGTAAGCTGCCCCTGTTTGATGCCACCTTGCCTTATGCCGCTGCAAAAGCAGGATTGATCAATTATAGTAAAAGCCTGTCAAATGAGGTTACACCAAAAGGAGTTCGTGTATTAACCGTTTCGCCGGGTTGGATCAGGACAGAAAATGTAAAAGTGTTTTTGGAAAGGATTGCCCTGAATTCGAATATCTCTATTGAAGAAGCCCAGCAAACTGTGCTGAATGCATTGGGTGGAATACCCTTTGGACGACCTGCAGAACCTGAAGAAGTTGCTGAATTAGTTGGTTTTCTGGTTTCACCAAGAGCCGGTTATTTAACAGGAACAGAATTTGTAATCGACGGCGGAACTATTCCGACCATTTAATAATTTTTAAAACTTACAGACAATGAACTTACCGGCAGTAGTGACCGAATTAATAAAAGCACAAAATAATTTTGACAGCACAGCTTATGCAAATTGTTTTACTGAAACAGCCGTGGTTTTTGACGAAGGAAAAACCCACAAGGGCAGAACCGCAATAAAAAGCTGGATAGATAAGGCCAATAAAGAATACCATGCGGTAATGAAACCCCTGGAGTATTCAGCAACCCAACAGACATTGAAAACGGAAGTTTCAGGAACCTTTCCCGGAAGTCCTGTTACAATGATCTACCATTATGAATTTGAAGATGAATTAATTCAATCGTTAAAAATTGTGTAGACCAATACGGCTGTAACCGGGATATGTAAAAGAATAATGAGTGAAAATTGGCTGAGCAATATATGTGCAATAACAGAACTGATGAGCTGCCAAAGAATGAACGGGCGAATAGGGGGCATTGATTATTGGGGGAAGAGATAAAGTTATAGATCGACTCTTCCATACGCTGATCGGGAGCCTTTGTACATAATCATTGAATGAACTTTTAAACAAAGTAAATAAGGACGTTTAAACAAAGTTAAGCCGCAAATCCCTGTCTAGTTTTGTTCCATCAAAAAACAATTAAAATTTAAAAAAATGGAACAGCATAATTACCAGGGAGCATTGCAACAGTCAGTTAATTCAGGCTTTGACGCAAAATCTACTGCTGAAGATGTGATCAAAGGAATTGATCTCAAAGGGAAAATCGCCATTGTCACTGGCGGAAATAGCGGCATAGGTTTAGAAACGGTAAAAACACTTGCCAATGCCGGTGCAACGGTCATCGTTCCGGCGAGGGATATCGATAAAGCCAGGAGAAATCTGGCAGGGATTGCCGATGTGGAATTGGAACAATTAGATTTGGCAGATACCGGTTCGGTTGATGATTTTGCAGAAAAGTTCTTAGCCTCAGAAAGACCGCTGCATTTATTGATCAATAACGCAGGAATTATGTGGGTGCCGCTGCGTAGGGACAGCCGCGGTTTTGAATCGCAACTTGCGGTAAATTATTTAGCCCATTTCCAGCTAACGGCAAAATTATTCCCGGCCTTAAAAAAAGCAAACGGGGCAAGGGTGGTCAATGTGTCTTCCGGCGGCCACCAGTTTTCAGATTTTAATTTTGAAGATCCTAATTTTTTACATAGGGAATATGAAACATTGCTCGGGTACGGACAATCTAAAACCGCTGTCAATCTCTTTTCTTTGGAATTAGACAACCGTGCAAAAGCATTTAATGTGAGAAGTTATGCTTTATGTCCCGGTGCGGTTGGTGAAACCGAATTATCGAGAGAGGCACCCTTGGACCTGTTTCAAAAATTAGGTTATGTAGATGCGGAAGGAAAATTATTGCCCGAAGTGAAAGCCTCGTTAAAAACCATTCCACAGGGAGCGTCTACAACCGTTTGGTGTGCTACAAATCCTTTGCTCGAAAATTTGGGCGGTGTTTATTGTGAAAATACCGATGTTGCCCGGTTGAATGCTGATGTGACAGTTATTGGTGGTGTAAAAGCTTATTCTTTAGATGAAACGAGTGCAAAGAAATTATGGAAGCTGAGTGAAGAAATGACAGGAATAAAATTCGACCTGAATTGATATTTGTAACTTTACGTAGTACAGAAAAAATATGGAGTACCAGGTAAATTATATCAATCCCGAAATTAAGCTTTCTTGTTACGAAGGAAAGTTGTTCAAAACCGAAGCAGCATTTGATGATCATTTGCTGGTTTGGTTGATTTCGGGCGAAACGAAAATCATACAGGCCGATGAAAGTTTTGTGTTTGGTGCAGGAAGTACTTTTCTGATCCCGAGAAACCAATTGGCAACCATCTTTAATTATCCTAAAGATGGATTGCCACACAAAGCCGTTGCGATGCACTTGTCAACGGAAAGGCTCAGGGAATTTTACAGTAACACTCATTCAACTCCTAAAAGCAATACAGGAAAAATCATCCGCTTTAAGCTACACCCTTTACTGGAAAGTTGCCTGGCCTCGTTGATCCCTTATTTTGAGATGCAGCAAAATTTTCCAGGGAACATAGCTTCGTTGAAGATCAATGAAGCCATAAATATCCTCAGGACCA
The DNA here is from genome assembly GCF_042686025.1 of Terrimonas rubra. Lineage (NCBI taxonomy): Bacteria > Pseudomonadati > Bacteroidota > Chitinophagia > Chitinophagales > Chitinophagaceae > Terrimonas > Terrimonas rubra. The sequence continues at coordinate 2,001,956 of NZ_JBHUOZ010000003.1, read as the reverse complement.
TTGATGGAGATATTGATGGTGTGCTGAATAATTTTGAGGAGCCGGGTAAAATTGATTTGGCAACTTTTATGGAAAAAAACTTTATGTTCAATATGCCATTGGAAAAATTCGGGTATTTAACAGGGCGAAGTTTAACCACTTTTAAACGCGATTTTTATAACGTATTTCATTCCACCCCGCAACGATGGCTTACCAAAAAGCGCCTGGAATTGGCTCATTACGAACTTGCCGAAAAAAATAAAAAACCTGTTGATATCTATTATGAAATAGGTTTTGAGAACCTGTCTCACTTTTCCTTTGCTTTCAAAAAACAGTTTGGCTACAGTCCTTCACAGTTATTGGAACAGAAATTTTAGGCTGTTTTAATTTGAACATAATTTTGGGCAAAGGGAATGCCCGACATATATGTACTGTTAAGCTTTGATCATTCAGCTGTAAAAGAGCCCTGACGGTTTTGTCAATTCGGACCGGGTTTGATTACAAAAATGCAGTAAGCGGTAAATAGCTAACCCTGTTTATAGTTTTTAATTATCGGCCAATACTATTTTTTTGTAGTCCTTGCCCCATTTGATCATTTCTTGGATTACTTTTCCAAAGGAGCGGCAATGTTCCGTTGATTCATATTCCACCAGGACGGGTGTATCGGGATGAACGGTTCTGGTAATTAATTTATTCATTTCCATTTCCTTTAATTCCCTGGATAGCATTCGGGTAGTAATGCCGGGAATGCTACGTTCAATTTCCCGGAAGCGTTTATTGCCATTGCATATTGAATTCATGATAGGCAATCTCCATTTTCCGCCAATAAAGTATAGGGTGTCCTGTAAAGCACGCAGCTCTTCCGATTGATTTCTTTTCATCCTGCTTAATATTTTGGTATACTCTGTGATACTGGTTACAAAAGTATACCAAACGGGCATAGCTTTGTCAGAAATTTAATAAAATGTATTTAAAAAATAAGATCGCTGTGGTAACCGGTGGGAACAGTGGTATTGGACTGGCTGCAGCTAAAGAATTAATTGCACAGGATGCGACAGTAATCATTACAGGGAGGAGAAAAGAGGCTGTTGAAAAAGCGGCAGCTGAAATTGGTGCTATTCCGTTTGTAGCTGATCAATCGAATGTAGCCGAAATTGAAACATTGAGCAAAACGATATTAGAACAGTTTGGAAAAGTTGATATTCTTTTTATCAATGCGGGTATAACAGGTGGAGCATCTCTCATAGAGAATGCTGAAGAAGAAAATTTTGACAGGGTCATGGATATCAATTTTAAAGGTGCTTATTTCACTTTAAGCAAATTCATCCCCGGTTTAAATGATGGTGCTTCGGTCGTATTTTTATCGTCCAATACGGCGACGATGCGCAGTCCGCAAAACTCAGTTTACCAGGCTAGTAAAGCAGCTATTAACTCTATTGCCAGGACGGCGGCGGCAGAATTGGCCCCCCGGAAAATCAGGGTGAATACTATTAGTCCCGGACCAACCAGGACCAATGTCTTAAATAATGCTTATGGAGAGGAAAACGCTAAGGCTATTTGGGATAATCTGGCGGATATTATTCCTTTGAAAAAAATCGCCGTGCCTGAAGATATTGCAAAAATGGTGGTCTATTTAAGCGGTGAAAATGCTTCTTATATTACAGGAGCCGACTTTCTGATGGATGGTGGAATGACTTTGTAAAATTTTTGGTAGAGAAAAATGATTGTTCAGCTGAATTTTGAATGATATAAATGTAATAGGGGATAAAACAAAAAAAGCTTCTCAAATCTGAGAAGCTTTTGCGTACCGGGATAACTATTACGGTCTTATACTTTTGAAAATCAATTATTTTTAAATTTAGTCGATTTTTAGTCTATTGATGAACGCTTGTCGGTCGAAAATTATCTGACTTTACCCAGGTTAACAATGACGGCATAAAGGTACCCCCGTCGTACTTAGTTTAATGTTCTTGGTGATCTTTTTTAGCCTGCATTGAATTGCTGTGAGATCGGAATCATAACTGATCGTATTCTATACGGGTCGGAATACTTATTTAATACTAACTTTCCTTCTTTTTCACCCCCGACCAAGAAAATCTGAACTGAGAAATAATTTATGGAAACTACAATTGGAAGGTATTGAATTTCATGACTTTGAAACGCAACTTAAGAAAGAAAGTATTGTTAGTTTATACTAACAGTTTTATGGAAAAAAATAATAACTTCATTTTTATCAATCTTTGCAAAAAAATGCCCCGCAGATAGGCGAGGCGCTAAATGTTTTCACAACGGAATAATCCTTATTGTGAATTGCTTTCAGAAGCAAATATAAGCAGTTTTATAGATTAAGAATACGGAAAACCGTAGTATTGCTCAGTTTGATTTTTATACCTTTAAACAAGTGTAAAGAAGTTTATTTCTCACATAAAAATTTAAAGGACTGTCTTAAGACAGTCCTATTGGTTTACATAAACTATTTTTTAGTGTATATGAACATTTAGGTTTTATTGAAACAACATTTCTGGCACACATGTTTTGGCCATGTAATGTGATGGATTGGAGCCCATCAATCTTTTTTCGTCAATTGAATTATACTTTTTATGAAGGATAAAAAAATTTTAGGACTTGATTTAGGTACAAACTCTATTGGGTGGGCATTGGTTCAACAGGATTTTGATTGTAAAGAAGGAGCTGTTTTGGGAATGGGGGTACGCGTTATTCCTATGTCCCAGGATATTTTAGGGGAGTTCGGAAAAGGTAACTCTGTTTCGCAAACTGCGGAGCGAACTGGTTATAGAAGCGTAAGAAGATTGCGGGAACGGTTTTTATTGCGCCGGGAAAGGCTACACAGGGTGTTAAATGTAATCAACTTCCTTCCCAAACATTATGCGGGCCAAATAGATTTTGAGAAACGCTTGGGCAAATTTTTAGAAGAAACCGAACCTAAGCTGGCCTACAATAATGATGGATTTGTTTTTAAAAATTCTTTCAATGAAATGTTAGAGGATTTTAGGAAACACCAACCGCAAATTTTGAAAAATAACAAAGGGGAGGACAGGTTAGTTCCCTATGACTGGACAATTTACTATCTACGTAAAAAAGCACTAAGAGAAAGAATTGAAAAGGAAGAACTGGCCTGGATACTTTTGAATTTTAATCAGAAGCGTGGTTATTATCAATTACGTGGGGAAGAGGAGGAAGAACATCTCAATAAACGGGTAGAGTTTTACTCACTTAGAGTTATGGATGTACTGGCTGACGAACCTCAAAAAGGGAAACCTGATATCTGGTACTCTCTGGTTTTAGAAAATGGATGGATTTACAGACGGTCTAGCAAAACACCTTTATTTGATTGGAAGGACAAAACAAGGGATTTTATTGTAACAACGGATTTGAATGATGATGGTACTGTCAAGACAGATAAGGAAGGAAATGAGAAGCGCAGTTTCCGCGCACCGGCTGAGACAGACTGGACTTTGGTAAAAAAGAAAACTGAGCAGGAAATTGATAGTTCCGATAAAACAGTAGGTGCATATATCTATGATACATTACTACAAAATCCTAAACAAAAAATTAAAGGCAAGCTGATTCGAACCATCGAACGTAAATTTTATAAACAGGAACTGACGCAAATTTTAGAAAAGCAGAAACAATTTCATTTTGAATTACAAAACGAAGATTTATACGAGGATTGTGTGCGTGAATTGTATCGAAATAACGAAGCACATCAATTAGCCCTCAGTAAAAAAGACTTCGTTCATTTTTTTATGAATGATATTATTTTTTATCAACGGCCTTTGCGTAGTCAGAAGTCATCCATATCTAACTGTTCTTTAGAGTGTAGGAGATACAAAGATGAAAAGGGGGTAGAGCATCTGCAGTATTTGAAAGCTATCCCCAAGTCTAACCCATATTACCAGGAATTTAGAATATGGCAATGGTTGTATAATTTAAACATTTACAAAAAGGAAGATGATACCAACGTAACTGGCGAACTTCTCTGTTCAGCTGAAGACATTGAGCATATGTTTGAATTTTTAAACAACCGGAAGGAGATAGAGCAGAAGCCTTTGCTGAAATTTTTATTGGAGCAAAAAGGGTATAAAGGAAAACTGCTGACTGCGGAAGTGGAAAAATACCGCTGGAATTATGTGGAGGATAAAAAATATCCCTGCAACGAAACCAGGACAATGATTTCGTCAAGGGTAGAAAAAGTTAGAGATATTAAAGACGATTTTTTTACTAGAGAGATTGAACAACAGCTTTGGCATCTTATCTACTCTGTAAATGACAAGATTGAATACGAAAAGGCTTTAAAGTCTTTTGCTTTAAAAAGTAATTTAGATGAAACATCTTTTTTTGATGCATTTATAAAATTTCCGCCATTCAAAAGTGAGTATGGCTCATTTTCGGAAAAAGCCATAAAGAAATTATTGCCTTTGATGAGAATAGGTAGATACTGGAATTATGATAATATTGATGAAAAATCGAAAGACCGCATAGAGAAGATTATCACCGGCGAATATGATGAAAATATTAAGGACAAGGTGAGAGAAAAGGCGATATACCTGTCTGCAAAAACGGATTTTCAGGGTTTGCAGTTATGGTTGGCTCAATATATTGTTTATGGCAGGCATTCAGAAGCTGCCGCGTTGGGCAAATGGAATTCCGCGGATGATTTAGAAGAATTTTTGAAGGATTTTAGGCAGCATTCACTTCGCAATCCAATAGTAGAACAAGTGATTACGGAAACGCTTCGGGTGGTGAAAGACATTTGGATAAAATATGGTAAAGGAGCCAAAGATTTCTTTGACGAAATCCATATCGAGTTGGGCAGAGAAATGAAAAATACATCTGAAGAGCGTAAGAAAATCACCAATATGGTTTCAGAAAATGAAAAGACCAATCTACGTATAAAAGCTTTGCTGGCTGAAATGATGAGCGATGCGGCCGTAGAAAATGTAAGACCTTTCTCACCAATGCAACAAGAGATCTTAAAAGTGTATGAAGATGGAGTATTGAATTCTGATATAGAGATGGACGATGATATTTTAAAAATCAGCAAAACGGCCCAGCCTTCGCCATCTGATCTGAGGCGTTATAAACTTTGGCTGGAGCAAAAATATCGCTCACCCTATACGGGGGAAATTATTCCGCTGAATAGGCTTTTTACACCCGAATACGAGATTGAGCATATCATTCCGCAGAGCCGTTATTTTGATGACAGTCTTAGCAATAAAGTTATTTGTGAAACGGCAGTTAATAAACTCAAAGACAATTACATTGGTCTCGGTTTTATTAAAAAATTTGGTGGCACTATTGTGGAGTGTGGAATGGGTAAAACGGTTGAAGTATTCAAACAAGGAGCTTACGAAGATTTTGTAAAACGGCATTACGCTAAAAACCGTGGCAAACGTACTAAACTGATGCTGGAAGAAATTCCTGAAAAGATGATTGAAAGGCAAATGAATGACACCCGTTACATTAGTAAGTATATTTCGGGTGTATTATCAAATATTGTTCGTGTGGAAGACGGATCTGACGAAGGTGTAAACTCTAAAAATATAGTTCCCGGTAACGGAAAAATAACTACCCGCTTAAAGCAAGACTGGGGTTTGAATGATGTATGGAATGATTTGATCTTGCCAAGATTTGAACGTTTAAATCAACTGACTAATGCTACACATTTTACTGCGTGGAACGAAAACTACCAAAAGTTTTTACCTACTGTGCCGATTGAATTTTCAAAGGGATTTTCAAAAAAGAGAATAGACCATCGACATCACGCTTTGGATGCGCTGATAATTGCCTGTACAACCCGAGATCATGTGAATTTACTCAATAATCAAACTGCCAAATCGGATACGAAACGTCATGATCTGAAGCGGAAATTAATGCAGTTCGAAAGGGAAGCGTATAATCACCCGCATACGGGCGAGAGAATTGAACGGGATGTACCAAAACTGTTTCGAAAACCATGGAGTAGTTTTACAATTGATGCGAAAAACAGCCTGGAGAAAATTGTAGTAAGTTTTAAACAAAACCTTCGTGTTATCAATAAGGCGACAAATTATTATGAAAAGTGGGTGGAAAATAATGGTGTTAAGTCCAAAGAAATGGTAAAGCAAACAGGAACTAATTGGGCAATAAGGAAGGCAATGCATAAAGACACTGTTTCGGGAAAGGTTGATTTGCCCTGGTATAAGGTGCCGAAAGGAAAAATTCTGACTGCTACAAGAAAAAGTGTAGATATGGGCTTTGATTTAAAAACTATAGAAAGTATCACTGATACCGGTATTCAGAAAATTCTTAAAAACTACTTAATATCAAAAGGCAGTAATCCCGAAATAACTTTTTCACCGGAAGGTTTGGAGGATATGAACAAAAATATTGAAAAGTACAATGATGGTAAGTCGCATCAACCCATTGCTAAGGTCAGGGTTTTTGAGCTTGGAACCAAATTCCAAATTGGGCAAACAGGTAATAAAAAACACAAATATGTAGAAGCTGCCAAAGGAACCAACTTGTTTTTTGCTGTATATGAAGATCAAAAAGGGAAAAGAAACTATGCTTCTGTACCTTTTAACGAAGTAGTCGAAAGGCAAAAGCAGGGATTGTCTGCTGTAGAGTTAAAGGGCAGGGGGGACTTTTACCTATGCCCAAACGATTTGATCTATATTCCATCGGAAGATGAATTAAATAATGTTGCAGGTGTCGATTACGAAAATCTCACGTCTGAAAAGAGGAATAATATTTACAAGGTAGTGAGTTTTACAGGAAATAGGTTGTATTGTATTCCTTCAAATGTCTCTACAGTGATACTTAACAAAGTTGAATTTTCACAGTTAAATAAAATTGAATTCACTAAAGAAAAAGAAATCTGTGTTAGGTTAAAAGTGGATCGCTTAGGTGATATTTCAAAAGCATAACAATGCTTAATTCGAAACATACTAACGTATTCATAACCATACTAATGGCGATGATAACCTGTTTTACGAAGAGACCAATTATGGTTTCTTCCTAAACAAATATCGCTAGGGTATTGACGTAATAACTGATACGTTAGCCTGCTGCCCAACTATTTTTCATCTTATAAAGCATTTTAAACGAAAGAAGGCTGTGGATGACGACTATCTGTGTAATTTAATTTGTATATATATATCCTGTTAAGCATGGGTTCGTAAAAGAAATTATGCGTTAGCCCGGGAGTTCCTGGCCTGTGTTTTCTAATGCTAATCCTGCCTTAATAGAACGATTTCTAGAATATGTAAAACTGTAGCATGATCTAATTGAAACTATATGATCAAACGGACACTTTACTTTGGAAACCCGGCCTATCTGAAAACCCAGAATGAGCAACTGGTGGTAGAGTTACCTGAGACCAGCGAACAAAGAACGGCTGCCATAGAAGATATTGGCTTGGTCGTGCTGGACCATCAGCAGATTACCATTACACAATCTGTTTTGGCCAAGCTGCTCGAAAATAATACAGCGGTAGTTACCTGTAATCATACACATCACCCTACCGGACTATTGCTCAACCTGGATGGTCATACACTGCAGAGCCAGCGATTTCAGCACCAGGTGGCCGCTTCCGTGCCGTTACAAAAACAACTCTGGCAGCAAACCGTTGTAGCGAAGATCACTAACCAGGCTCATTTATTAGGGGAAAAACGTATTGCGAATAAGACCTTGTTTAATCTTGCTGCTAAAGTTAAAAGTGGTGATAGTGATAACTGTGAAGCACAGGCCGCAGCCTATTACTGGAAGAATCTTTTCCCCGAATTTCTGAATTTTAAACGGTTCAGGGAGGGGGAGCCCCCTAATAACTTACTCAACTATGGTTATGCTATTTTAAGGGCCGTTATGGCGCGATCGTTGGTTGGTAGCGGACTATTGCCCACCCTGGGTATTTTTCACCGTAACCAGTACAATGCTTACTGCCTGGCTGATGATATTATGGAACCTTATCGTCCGTATGTGGACAAGATTGTGGGCGACATTGTACGCATGAACGGCAGATTTTTGGAGATGACGCCTTCCATGAAGCAACAACTACTGGCTATTCCGGCCATGGATGTAATGATCAACGGCGAGAAAAGCCCGTTAATGAATGCAGTGCAACGTACTACAGCCAGTCTGGCTAAATGCTTTGAAGGCAATTCGAGAAAGTTGCTTTATCCTGTTATGTTAACAACCTATGCCTGATATGGATTTTGAACGTTTAAATGCCTATCGTATTATGTGGGTAATTGTTATGTTCGACCTGCCAACGGAAACAAAAGCTCAGCGAAAAATTTATGCGAAATTTCGCAAGCAGATACTCGATGATGGTTTTTCTATGTTCCAGTTCAGTCTTTATATCCGGCACTGCAGCAGCCGGGAAAACGCCGACGTACATATACAGCGGGTAAAAAAAATATTACCGGCCAAAGGCCATGTGGGTATTTTGAATATTACCGATAAACAGTTTGGAATGATGGAGATTTTCAGGGGAAAAGAATTGATAGACGCCCCGCTGGCTCCCCAGCAGCTCGAGCTATTCTGACAATAGGAAATTGGAATTTTGACTTATAGCAATAAAAAAATGGGCAAAAAGCCCATTTTTTTATCCTGTTGACAACGCGAAATCCTTTGTTATAGCGGCTTTGAGCAAATCGTGTTGTCAAGGACCAAGGTAAATCAAAATGATGAAAGCAATTCACAACCCTTTCCGTGTTTATTTCGGAGGGATGTTGTTGTCAAGGACCAAGGTAAATCAAAATGATGAAAGCAATTCACAACACTTAACCAGGCGGAACCGGCCATTAATACGTTGTCAAGGACCAAGGTAAATCAAAATGATGAAAGCAATTCACAACATTACCCTGAATGGTGAGTTTGGTAATGCTGTTGTCAAGGACCAAGGTAAATCAAAATGATGAAAGCAATTCACAACACATTTATCCTTACTTCCTCAGCACAGGCGTTGTCAAGGACCAAGGTAAATCAAAATGATGAAAGCAATTCACAACGGTCCAGCAGCTGGCCACAGTAAAAAATAGTTGTCAAGGACCAAGGTAAATCAAAATGATGAAAGCAATTCACAACTACAATGCATTGAAAATCTATAAACTATGAGTTGTCAAGGACCAAGGTAAATCAAAATGATGAAAGCAATTCACAACAGTGAGATGGTCATTATTTAGTTTTTAAAAGTTGTCAAGGACCAAGGTAAATCAAAATGATGAAAGCAATTCACAACTATGAATCCCTCGTTTAAATATCAATTCTGTTGTCAAGGACCAAGGTAAATCAAAATGATGAAAGCAATTCACAACGACAAACTACCAACTATTCCTTGTCAACATCGTTGTCAAGGACCAAGGTAAATCAAAATGATGAAAGCAATTCACAACTCAGCCCATACAGATATATGATTCATAACAGTTGTCAAGGACCAAGGTAAATCAAAATGATGAAAGCAATTCACAACAGCCACCCCAGAGGGTGTATGTTATACTAGTTGTCAAGGACCAAGGTAAATCAAAATGATGAAAGCAATTCACAACGGGTCATGCATATTTTAATATAATTTTGATGTTGTCAAGGACCAAGGTAAATCAAAATGATGAAAGCAATTCACAACTGTAACTGTATACCACCCGAACGTCCTTTTGTTGTCAAAGACCAAGGTAAATCAAAATGATGAAAGCAATTCACAACATCATCCTGAACGGAGTTCCTTCGATTCCGGTTGTCAAAGACCAAGGTAAATCAAAATGATGAAAGCAATTCACAACGCCGTCAGGCCGTCATATTATTTTTTTTGGGTTGTCAAAGACCAAGGTAAATCAAAATGATGAAAGCAATTCACAACTGCCTGTGCATTCATTAGTCTTAGTTGCGCGTTGTCAAAGACCAAGGTAAATCAAAATGATGAAAGCAATTCACAACAGGTTAAAGTCTAAACTGTTTCCAGTGTCAGTTGTCAAAGACCAAGGTAAATCAAAATGATGAAAGCAATTCACAACACCGGCCGAATGACATGGTGTGCGTATCGCGTTGTCAAAGACCAAGGTAAATCAAAATGATGAAAGCAATTCACAACAATAAAGTATTGCTAGTTCTCTATCAACAGGTTGTCAAAGACCAAGGTAAATCAAAATGATGAAAGCAATTCACAACTACTTTAGGTAAAGGCAATGTCAGGATACAGTTGTCAAAGACCAAGGTAAATCAAAATGATGAAAGCAATTCACAACAGTGTGCACTCAGCCGTGGAAATACCTACTGTTGTCAAAGACCAAGGTAAATCAAAATGATGAAAGCAATTCACAACACTAGTACGCATTACCTGTTGAGTAAACCGTTGTCAAAGACCAAGGTAAATCAAAATGATGAAAGCAATTCACAACTGTTATGTGTTAAATACTGCAATCTGTCCAGTTGTCAAAGACCAAGGTAAATCAAAATGATGAAAGCAATTCACAACGCCTCTCAGCGTTGATTAATTCTACTCCTGGTTGTCAAAGACCAAGGTAAATCAAAATGATGAAAGCAATTCACAACAGTATCGTACGGCAAACGCGTTGAGATGTTGTTGTCAAAGACCAAGGTAAATCAAAATGATGAAAGCAATTCACAACATATTACTCCTCGCCCTTATAAAAACTTTTGTTGTCAAAGACCAAGGTAAATCAAAATGATGAAAGCAATTCACAACTAAACTGTGCATGTGTTCCTTGTTCTTCAGTTGTCAAAGACCAAGGTAAATCAAAATGATGAAAGCAATTCACAACACTGAGCTGGTAATATTAGCTTTAATTCCGTTGTCAAAGACCAAGGTAAATCAAAATGATGAAAGCAATTCACAACCAGTACGTACGCGGATGCGCCGTGGTTGTGTTGTCAAAGACCAAGGTAAATCAAAATGATGAAAGCAATTCACAACTACAAAAGCCTCCAATGTTATTTTATGACGTTGTCAAAGACCAAGGTAAATCAAAATGATGAAAGCAATTCACAACACTGGAGGATCTGCCTTTTTGTCCATTTCGTTGTCAAAGACCAAGGTAAATCAAAATGATGAAAGCAATTCACAACGCAATGAACGTGTCTTTGTTCATAATATTGGTTGTCAAAGACCAAGGTAAATCAAAATGATGAAAGCAATTCACAACATTTAATTCCCGTTCTAAAAACCTGGTCGAGTTGTCAAAGACCAAGGTAAATCAAAATGATGAAAGCAATTCACAACTCCAGTGCTGCAGCTGTTGTACAGGAGTGGGTTGTCAAAGACCAAGGTAAATCAAAATGATGAAAGCAATTCACAACCTGCCTTGGCTGCTGCCTTATCTTTTTCGGGTTGTCAAAGACCAAGGTAAATCAAAATGATGAAAGCAATTCACAACACTTTCCGTTTTCATCAATTCCCAGGCGGGTTGTCAAAGACCAAGGTAAATCAAAATGATGAAAGCAATTCACAACAGCTTGTTTGTATAGTATCAGGGAAATATGTTGTCAAAGACCAAGGTAAATCAAAATGATGAAAGCAATTCACAACATTTCAGTTGATTTCATGATTAGTAATTAGTTGTCAAAGACCAAGGTAAATCAAAATGATGAAAGCAATTCACAACGCGTCCCAGTCTACATCCTTTACCGTTGTCGTTGTCAAAGACCAAGGTAAATCAAAATGATGAAAGCAATTCACAACGAATATCTCGTTTCATGTATGTTCATATGGTTGTCAAAGACCAAGGTAAATCAAAATGATGAAAGCAATTCACAACAGCGTTCCAGTTGTTTTATTATTTCGGGAAGTTGTCAAAGACCAAGGTAAATCAAAATGATGAAAGCAATTCACAACAATCTGTCTCTCCTGAGCAGTTACTTGCTTGTTGTCAAAGACCAAGGTAAATCAAAATGATGAAAGCAATTCACAACACTTTAACGACTTCTACGCAGATACAATTTGTTGTCAAAGACCAAGGTAAATCAAAATGATGAAAGCAATTCACAACAGTAAACACCTGGCAATCCTTTCTGATTATGTTGTCAAAGACCAAGGTAAATCAAAATGATGAAAGCAATTCACAACAACCTACAAAGGTGCCTGTTGCGGCTGCCTGTTGTCAAAGACCAAGGTAAATCAAAATGATGAAAGCAATTCACAACATGATAGCAGGAACAGGGTGTTAATACCTGTTGTCAAAGACCAAGGTAAATCAAAATGATGAAAGCAATTCACAACGGATTTTCCAGTATAGTTACTGGTTCGTCAGTTGTCAAAGACCAAGGTAAATCAAAATGATGAAAGCAATTCACAACTGCTCCCATAACCAGGTGGCTGCTGTGCCCGTTGTCAAAGACCAAGGTAAATCAAAATGATGAAAGCAATTCACAACATTTACCTTGCAGCACACGTTCCAGTGCAGTTGTCAAAGACCAAGGTAAATCAAAATGATGAAAGCAATTCACAACCAACGGTAACGGTAAACAAAAATTTTCAAAGTTGTCAAAGACCAAGGTAAATCAAAATGATGAAAGCAATTCACAACAGCCAATACAGACTGATTGCCATGGTATAGGTTGTCAAAGACCAAGGTAAATCAAAATGATGAAAGCAATTCACAACGCCGCCGCTATTATGACTACCGATAACGTAGTTGTCAAAGACCAAGGTAAATCAAAATGATGAAAGCAATTCACAACTACAAAACAGAAAAGGAACGAATGGAATAGTTGTCAAAGACCAAGGTAAATCAAAATGATGAAAGCAATTCACAACAGGTTGCGAACAGAGGCGGTTAGTTTTATTGTTGTCAAAGACCAAGGTAAATCAAAATGATGAAAGCAATTCACAACTTCTGTCATCCGGGGTAATACCAAGAGTATGTTGTCAAAGACCAAGGTAAATCAAAATGATGAAAGCAATTCACAACTCCATTATAACAATGCTCCTAAATGAATAAGTTGTCAAAGACCAAGGTAAATCAAAATGATGAAAGCAATTCACAACAGGATGACGTAATTTATTATTTACCAGATGGTTGTCAAAGACCAAGGTAAATCAAAATGATGAAAGCAATTCACAACTACATGCCCGCCATAGACAAATTTTTCATGTTGTCAAAGACCAAGGTAAATCAAAATGATGAAAGCAATTCACAACATAAGCCTGATTTGGATTTAGCAACAGGCGTTGTCAAAGACCAAGGTAAATCAAAATGATGAAAGCAATTCACAACTATCTTAATGAAGAGATTAAAAAGATTAAGAGTTGTCAAAGACCAAGGTAAATCAAAATGATGAAAGCAATTCACAACAACAAGCGGTAAAGTTGGTATGTATCAGTAGTTGTCAAAGACCAAGGTAAATCAAAATGATGAAAGCAATTCACAACAGCGAGAGAAAATTTTAAACAAGGGTTCGCGTTGTCAAAGACCAAGGTAAATCAAAATGATGAAAGCAATTCACAACAGTAACCGGGACGGGAGTATCAATTACACGTTGTCAAAGACCAAGGTAAATCAAAATGATGAAAGCAATTCACAACAAGAACGTCCTTTAACCGCAATGATATTCGTTGTCAAAGACCAAGGTAAATCAAAATGATGAAAGCAATTCACAACAACTTTCTTCACCTTCTATTTGTTCTAATGTTGTCAAAGACCAAGGTAAATCAAAATGATGAAAGCAATTCACAACTTTACCGGTGCGGTTTTTGCCACCGCTGCGTTGTCAAAGACCAAGGTAAATCAAAATGATGAAAGCAATTCACAACTATCTTCTGTTCAGTGTCATGAACATTTCGTTGTCAAAGACCAAGGTAAATCAAAATGATGAAAGCAATTCACAACTTCTTAATGTTGGATATAGACACATTATTGTTGTCAAAGACCAAGGTAAATCAAAATGATGAAAGCAATTCACAACCTCAGCAAACAGGAAGCCGACACCCTTGTTGTTGTCAAAGACCAAGGTAAATCAAAATGATGAAAGCAATTCACAACCGCTGGTTAACTGGAACGAAAATCAAAAAGGTTGTCAAAGACCAAGGTAAATCAAAATGATGAAAGCAATTCACAACCGCTGGTTAACTGGAACGAAAATCAAAAAGGTTGTCAAAGACCAAGGTAAATCAAAATGATGAAAGCAATTCACAACTGTATCAAATGTAATATGCTTTTTTATATTGTTGTCAAAGACCAAGGTAAATCAAAATGATGAAAGCAATTCACAACACCCCGATCGATGTAATTGTTTCGCTGTCCGTTGTCAAAGACCAAGGTAAATCAAAATGATGAAAGCAATTCACAACGGTAGGCCGTCAGGCCGTCAGATGATTTTTGTTGTCAAAGACCAAGGTAAATCAAAATGATGAAAGCAATTCACAACTAGCGCCACGCAAAAGCAGTACAAAGACTTGTTGTCAAAGACCAAGGTAAATCAAAATGATGAAAGCAATTCACAACCGGCACCCCCTAAACCTTCCTGGGCTAACGGTTGTCAAAGACCAAGGTAAATCAAAATGATGAAAGCAATTCACAACTGATGAACCAGTGTCTTGGCGCCTTTTTATGTTGTCAAAGACCAAGGTAAATCAAAATGATGAAAGCAATTCACAATAAGCTGTCGCAGGTGATTGTAGGTCCGTGTTGGTCAGCGGGCTCTTTTTCTTTTGCCTCAATATCATCAAAGTTGAAAGTCAGCGAAAAATGTTTCTTTGTAAACTCAGTGCGGGCCTCAATTGGAATCTTCTTTAACCCGGCAGCGGTAACAATGTCCTCAACGATTTTTTTTAAATCTTTTTCGCTCATTATTGAGTTCGTTGTAATCACCATGCGTTGGAGGTAGTCGGTCACTAATGCAGCGGCTTCCGTTATCCCAATAAATGGGCGGGATTTTGATATCAGTTCCAAATAACGGTTTCTGATTTTCATTGCAACAGTATTGAACAAAAATGGAGCATGTTCCGTCAGCATGAACCCGGTTTTTTCGACAAATTAGCTTAATTGGAAGGGACATAACCTGAACAATTTTAATCGACTTGAGTATCCTGAAGTCAGGTCTACTTTTGGTCTACTTTTTAAAATTGTTAAGCTGTTTTAAAGGTAGTAAGGATTCTCTGTGTGTTTTGTTATTACAAACTGAAAGTCAGTCCCTTAAAAGTAAAGTGAGGTAAAAAGCAAAAAGGACCATCATTGCTGATGATCCTTTTTTGCGGACCGGACGGGACTCGAACCCGTCCCCACACTACTGTGGGGATGACCGGCGTCATGCTAACCGGTAAAATGTTGTACAATATTTTTAGGATGATTGAGTGCGAATAAGCGTTCGCGGGTAGCTTTTTTTAATATCTTCTCTCTTTTTAAAGCTTCTGCTTTTGATAGCAACTCTTCCACATACACTAATGTCCATGGACAAAGTTGCCTGGTACTGGTTGTTTCCCCATTGTTGTGCCGTTGCAGTCTTAACAAAGGATCTTCGGTAAAGCCTTTGTAAAAGCTGCCGTCCACAGAACTTTGAATGATATAAACGTAGTATGGCATAAAACAAAAAAGCTTCTCAATTTGAGAAGCTTTTGCGGACCGGACGGGACTCGAACCCGCGACCTCCGCCGTGACAGGGCGGCATTCTAACCAACTGAACTACCGATCCTTAGCAACTTTATCTGTTATTGAACAGGTATCGTTGTTTTGGGATTGCAAAGATAAGGGGCCGATATATTCCCGCCAAAAAAAATAAAAGATTTATTTACAAATTTTTACAAGTTTTTTAAACTAACCGCATGTATTGTTTATTGTTTTATTTTAGCGCCCTTATTTATTAATTTAATTATGCCTAGAAACGAAAACCGACAGTTTTTAGATTTTGAGTCGCCCATAAAGGACCTGATTGAAGAAATAGCTATTGCAAAGAAAAGACAGGAGAAAGTAAATATAGGCGCCCAGCACGACCAGCTTATACAAACATTAGAAGACCAGATAGTTGAAAAAAGAAAGGAGATCACGAAAAACCTTACCAGCTGGCAGCGTGTACAGTTAAGCCGTCACCCCGACAGGCCCTATACCAATAAGTATATTGAGAAGATGAGCGATGAATACGTGGAGCTTTTTGGTGACCGCAATGTAAAAGACGATAAAGCCATGGTGGGTGGTTTTGCCAATTTAGGCGGCGAAACGGTTATGATCATCGGTCAGCAGAAAGGTATCAATACCAAAATGCGTCAACTGAGGAATTTTGGTATGGCCAATCCCGAAGGCTACCGCAAAGCCTTGCGCCTGATGCGCCTGGCTGAAAAATTTAATAAGCCTATTATTACTTTAATCGACACACCCGGTGCTTATCCTGGTTTAGAAGCAGAAGAACGGGGCCAGGGCGAAGCCATTGCCCGTAATATATACGAGATGATCAGGCTGAAAGTGCCGGTTATCTGTGTCATTATCGGCGAAGGAGCCAGCGGTGGTGCTATGGGCATTGGTGTTGGTGATAAGGTATTTATGATGGAAAACACCTGGTATACCGTGATCAGCCCCGAAAGCTGTTCCTCCATTTTATGGCGTACCTGGGAAAAAAAGGAAGTAGCTGCGGAGCAGTTACGTCTTACCGCCGATAAAATGCTGGGCTTTGGTCTGATCGACGGCATTATCCCTGAACCTCCGGGTGGAGCACATTGGGATTATGACCAGTCAGCCGAAATCCTGAAAAACTATTTATTACCCGTGCTGCAGGAGTTGAAAAAGATCCCGGCACAGGACAGGGTCAATACCCGGATCGAAAAATTCGGCAAAATGGGCTTCTGGGAAGAGTTGTAAACAAATTATAAAGCATTACAATACAAGCAACATGAAATACGTTACAAAGCAGGCGTAACATGTTGCTTTTTTATTGCCTGTATAAGGTGGTATTATATTTGCTTTGCGCTGGTAACATTCTTAGTTATGAAATGTATTCTTTCTGTTCTGCTGTTAATGGCAACGGGCTTTTTTGCGCAGGCACAAAAGTTTAGTCTGGGGGTATTTGGTGGCTTGTCGGCCTATAACGGCGACCTCACCGAAAAAGCTTTTCCTAAAAAAGTAACCAACGGGGCCATTGGCATTACCGGCAACTATGAACTATTTCCCAAACTTACTTTAAGGGCCGGGTTTACCTATGCCGTTGTGGGCGGGGCTGACCGTTTCAGCGACAAGCCGGAACAACAGGCACGTAACCTGAGCTTTGAAACGGCCCTGTATGAGTTCAGTGCGGTAGGCGAGTATTATTTCTTCGACCTCGAGCGCCAGTTCTTCTCACCATACCTGATGGGTGGGGCTGCCGTATACCGCTTTAATCCCTACGCTTATTCCGATAACCAGAAAGTATACTTAAAACCCCTGAGTACCGAAGGGCAGGGTATTGCCGGCTACGAAAGCAGCAAACCTTATAGTCTTACCCAACTCGCCTTACCTTTTGGCGGCGGGGTAAAATTTGCCATCACCAATAACCTGCGCCTGGGTGTGGAGATCGGCTTCCGTAAGCTGTTTACCGATCACCTGGACGATGTAAGCGGCAATTATGTGGATGAGGCTGATCTGTTGGCTGCAAGGGGACCACTGGCCGTTAAAATGGCTTACCGTGGCAATGAATTACCCGGCGGGGATCTTTACCCGGCAAAAGGCGACCAGCGCGGAAGCCCCAAAGCCAACGACTGGTATTATTTCACCGGCTTGCACCTTACTTACAGGTTTGGCAGCGAAAAAGCGTTTAACCGCCGTAACCGTTTGGGTTGCCCGACGGTGCCGCTGTAAAAATAGGTATGTGAGTAATTAAGAGAGGTCCCGGGTTGATCCGAACCGGCCTGGGTTTATTGCTGCCTGAATGCAGAAGGTGAAATGCCCGTATGTTTTTTAAAAAATTTACTGAAAGCCGCTACAGAACTATAGTTCAGGGCTGTGCTTACGGTGGAAATATTATTATCAGGCATTTTTAATAATAACCGGGCTTCATTGATAAGTGTTTCCGAAAGTATATTACCCGGCGTTTTACCCGATATATTCTTGCACAGTTGAATCAGGTATTTTGGACTGATAAATAATTTGTCCGCATAAAATGAAAGGTCCTGTTGCGTTTTAAAATTGAACTGTACCAGTTTCATGAACTTCATAAACAATTCGTCTTCCCGCCCCAGGGCTTTTTTACGCACTAGCTGCCGGTTTTTAAAAAAGATATCGGCGGTTTCAAACAACAGGTTAAAAATAAGACTCTGTATGATCTGGTCCCGGAACAGGCTATCTTCCTTTGTCTTTTCGTAAATAATATCCAGCTTGTTCTTCAGTAACCGGAAGCCTTCTTTATCCAGCTCAATATGCGCCAGTGTATCAAAGCTAAAAAATCCAAGGTGTTCTAACTGTCTGGCATCAAGTATATTCTTCAGCAGAAAACTCTTTTCAAATACCAGCACTTTCGCCTTAAAGTTATCACTGTGTTCAAACACCTGTATCACCGTAGAGGGAATGGCGGCAAAAAAATGATTGGCTCTAATGCCTATCTCCTGGTTGTTTAAGGATATCCTGGCGGTGCCGGCAATACAAACAGCATAGATATAAAAATCTGCCCTGAAACCTTCTTCCGGGTGCATCACTAACCCTGCGCCTTCCGAAACAAAATAGGATTTATCCTGTTCTTCCTGCCCAAAGAGTTGTAAGGTCGTCCGGATATTTTTACTGGTGTTCGACAAAATACTTATATGCTTGTTTTCAACAAATGTATAATTCATAACGAACATTCAGCTAAACGTTTACAAATTTGTATAACCAACACACCGCCGGGGCACCGGTTATTGAGTCACCACCTGGTTTTTCGTGTTCCTTATTTTTAACTGCAGCAGTAAGGCTATCAGTACAAAACTTACAATGGTGATGATGCCTAAAGCCATCATCTGGGGCTGTATGTCCCGGAAGGTTCCGCCATACACCGATAATTTTCTGAAACCCTGCAGGAAATGTGTTAAGGGTAATATATCGGCAAACCGCTGTATCAGTACAGGCATACCTTCGAGGGGCCAGGTATAACCGCTTAAGATAAAGGAAGGCGTAGCCAGTACCATTAATAATTCAGTAGCTTTTAACTGGTTGGGTATGGCCAGCGAAAACAACATACCAATAAACATACAGGCCAGGCTGAACAGGGTAACCAGTGCTGCCATCTGTATGGAGAATACCGGTATATCAATACGGTAAATAAAATAAAAAGAACCTACCACCATCCACATGGCAGCTGTGAGTAACAGGAAAGGGGTAAGCTTTAATAAAATATGATAGAGTGATGACCGGCTGGTCTTAACAAGCTTATTAAAATAACCATCTTCAAAATCCCGGGCAAATACCAGTCCCAGCCCCAGGAAAATAACCTGTTGCATAATAGTTCCCAATATGCCGGGCAACATTAAATACAGGTAGTTGCCGGATGGGTTATAAAAACGGTTATAGTTTACTTTAAAGGGTTCATACCGTTGTAAGGCCGTAGCATGGTCCATACCGGCCTTCTTTAAACTTTCAATCTCCACACCGGCACTGAATGTTCCCAGTACGGTTTGTATGGCACGGCTGGCAAAATTAGCTGTTACCAGGTTGGCGGTATTAACATCCACCATCAGCTCGGGGTAACGTTTCTGTAAAATATCAGCTTCAAATTCTTTAGGAATACTAATAACCGATACATACTCTTTGGAGGGCATTTCGGCGGCAATATTACCCGCATCAAATTGTACTTTGGCCACAGTCAGGTTCTCATTATCATTCAATGCATCAATGATCTTTGCACTCATGGGTGTATTGTCCTCATCTATCACCACAATGGCCATCTCGGCCACTTTCCCCTTTTTATATACCTGTATAAACATCAGTCCATATAATACCGGTGCACCAAAGAAAATGGCTACCAGCACACTGTTGCTGAATATACGGCGGAACTCTGTTTTTATTAAGCTGATAAATTGTTTCATGGTAAATGTTTTTACGTTTACAATCCGTGACCGGGTAATTATTTGTCAAGTAATACCGAGCTGTTATTGTACAGGCCGGTTGCTTCAGCGGCATTATCCGGTAACACTTTCAGTTCATAAAAGCTCTCACCAATGGCACGATTGGGTGCTGTACTGGTATTATCGGCATACCGGGGTAACTGTTTTACCATGGCTATTTTGCCTTTTATTTTTTTATCGGTATTAGGAACAATCACCGTAACAGCAGTTCCTAACGGATAGGCATTGATGTTTTTCTCACCGATCGTAAAACGGAAATAAGGGTGAGCGGAATCATAACCATTAAAAAGGGTATAACCGGGTGTGGCCAGTTCACCTGCTTTTAAAGTAATGCTTTCAATGATCATATCGGCCGGTGCAATAATATAACGCTCACTGGCAGCGATCAATACTTCGTTACGGGCACCCATCGCTCTTTCTACCTGGCCTTTGGCACTGCGGATGGTCTCAGGGCGGGTACCCCTTGTTATTTCTTTCTGTTTTGCCTTAATGGCATTTACCTGTGCTTTGGCAGCAATGTATTTAGATTTTACCTCATCGTACTTTTGGGCAGGTACCAGGGAGTCGTTGAACATATTTTCCATACGCTGAAAAGATTGTTCGGCATATACCAGTTGCGCTTCGGCTGCATCCAGCTGGCTTTGTATCTGCATCAGCTGGTCGCCGGTAGCGCCGTTCTGTGCCAAGGAAAATTGTCCTTCTGCACTCAATATGGCGCCGTTAGCCTGTTCCAGTTTGGCCGCTATCTCGGGTACATCAATAATGGCCAGTGTATCGCCCTTGCTTACTGCCTGGCCTTCGTTTACAAAAATGGCAGCAATCCTGCCGGCGATCTTGGGTGCTACGGTGATGCTTTCCAGCTTTACCTTTCCTTCGGGTGCCACAGGCCGGTTATTATCGGAAGAGCAGGCCGTAAATAAAATACTGCCCAGTAATAAACTTGTTGCGAAATATCTTGCTTTCATGTTGTATATATTTACAGGTTTCTTTGTTTGTGGTTGAATGAAATACGGTTATAAATTTTTTAATAAAGAACCGTTCATGTCCGCCGCTTGCAGGGCGGCTCTGCGTTGTTCGTACAACGCCTGCTGGTACTCAAATTTTGCTGTTTCCAGATCGGTGATGGCATCCAATACTTCGGCCAGGTTGGTAAGGCCGTTGAGGTATTGTTTGTTGATAAAAGCATAAGTGTCTTCCGTCAACTGTACAGCCGCTTCTTTCCATTTTACTTTTTGCGCAGCCAGCTGGTAATCTTCTTTCAGTTTACTGTCCGCTAAGGCAAACATATCCTCTGCCGATCTTTTTTGTACTTCCAGTGATCTTCTTTGCAAGGCAGCTTTTTTAGCATTGTTACGGGCCTGTAAGCCGTCAAACACGTTCCATTGCAGGCGTACCCCGGCATACCATTTAGGTTCTAATAAGGACAGGTCTCTTTCCCTTAATTCATATTGACCAAAAGCTGCCAGCTTGGGAACATATTCCGATAAAGCCGCTTTCTCCTGGTACTTTGTGGCTTCTATGCCTTCGTCCAGGGCTTTAATTTCCGGACGCACTGTTGCATACTCCGCTGTTATGGCCGGTGTGGCCTGCAGGGTAGGATGTAGCTGTGCAATGGCTTCGGTACCTAAGCCGGTAAGCTGGTGCATCTTACTGTGCAGTACGGTTTTGCTGGTCTCGTTCTCCAGTTTTTTAACGGCCAGTTTCTGACGTGCCAGTTCAATACGTTTCCTTTCCAGCGGGGTGGCCAAACCGTTTTCAATGGCTTTATTCACAAAGCGGGTCTGTTCATCCAATATTTTTTCAGAGGCGGCCAGTATCGCATCGGAACTGTTTACCAGGGCCATTTTATCGTATACATCCGCAACATCCAGCCA
Organism: Terrimonas rubra; assembly: GCF_042686025.1. Lineage (NCBI taxonomy): Bacteria > Pseudomonadati > Bacteroidota > Chitinophagia > Chitinophagales > Chitinophagaceae > Terrimonas > Terrimonas rubra. The sequence continues at coordinate 1,980,095 of NZ_JBHUOZ010000003.1, read as the reverse complement.
TAACCTGGTCTGTTGTTTTTGGGTAAGATGGTCAAATGATCTTTGCTGGTGCTGGTAAGCTTTTACACCGTTACTTATTTTAAAGCCACTGAATAACAACCATTGGCTGCTGACGGTGGTCTTAAAAATATCTTTCCGCTGAATGGGATCTACCGGCTGCAAAGGAATATTACCGGGTAAACTACTGTTAAAGCCCAGGCCCAGTTTTTCTTTAATTAACAGGGATTGTGTTCCCATCAATAACTGTTGCAGGTTCTCCGGGAAAACAATATCGTCATTCAGCCGGGTATAGGTGGCGTTAAAATTTACCTTTGGCAGGTAATTGAACCTGGCCGACTGTATATCAATAACAGCTTCCTCTTTTTTAAGCTGGTATAACTGCAGTGTGTCGTTCTTGGCAGCAGCATGCTCATACAAAAACTTTACCTCTTCGTTAAAGAGCTGGGCATTGGCGTTCAATCCGCTGATGCCAAGAAGGATGATTAAAATATTTTTTTTCATGTTCTCTGTCATTTGATACTGATGCAAAGGTGAAAAATAACGCGGCGGGGAATTTGTCCAAAAATCAAAATAGCTTGTCCAAAATGTATTTTTAAGGGCAGTCTTGACTTTTTTTACGTCAGGCACAGCACTAAATAATAGGGCCCGGCTTTGATCTTAGGCTTATTTTTGCAGTATGAATTTCATGGCTTCCATTGATATCAAACCGCTGGATATACCGGTTAAGTATGGTGATAAGTTGTTTTTGATCGGCTCCTGTTTTACCGAACATATTGGTAATGCATTGGGTGGTTTAAAGTACGATGTACTGCAAAATCCAAACGGTATATTGTTCGATCCGGCCAGTGTGGTTAACAGTATCATGAGTTATATCGAGAACAGGCAATACCAGCCGGAACAACTGTTCCTGCTGAATGAAGTATACAATAGCTGGGCGCACCATAGCCGTTTCTCTCATATTGATGCGGCTACAGCCATTGGCATAATCAATGATTCACAAAACCAGGCCCACCGGTTTTTACAGGAAGCAGACTGGGTGATCATTACCCTGGGGTCTTCTTTCAGTTATCGTTTACAGGAAGCAGCGCCGGGCCACAGTGCTGTTACAGGCCTAAAAAATGGAGTAGCCAATTGTCATCGTGCACCGCAGCAATGGTTTAACAAACATATGCTGGAGATAGAGGAGACCATTTCTTTGCTGGATAATTGTTATCACCGCTTAAAGAAATTCAATCCCAAGGTAAAGATCATCTTTACCGTTAGCCCGGTGCGGCATTTGCGGGATGGGGTAGTGGCCAATAACCGCAGTAAGGCCCGTTTAATTGAAGCAGTACACCATATGGTAAATAAATTTACCGACCTGTTTTATTTTCCTGCTTACGAACTGGTGATAGATGTATTAAGGGATTACCGTTTTTATGATATTGACCTGGCTCATCCCAATTACCAGGCTACGGAATATGTAATGCAACGGTTTACCGAAAGCTGTATTGATAAAACATCCCAGGCCTTAATGCAGGAGGTAAGACAACTCATCATAGCCCGTAATCACAAGGCATTCCAGCCTGAAACAGCCGCACATCGCCGTTTCCTCCAAAACCATGCAGCTAAAGCAAAAGCATTACAGGAAGCTCATCCTTTTTTAAACTTTACAGAAGAGATAAAGTATTTTGAAAACCAGGGAAGTGGATTGGATTGATGATGTAAGATTTGCGATTTATGAATTAAGAGTTATCAATGATGAATGATGAATGTTGAATGAGGAATTATTTTGCTTTTCACTAACCTCTTGAACGCTCTTAACCAATAACCATTAACCATTAACGTTGAACTGTTACGGGTCCTTGAACCTTTGAACTCTTGAACCTTGAACTTCCTGAACCTTCCGATGAACCATTAACTATCAACCATTAACCTTATTCACTAACCTCTTAAACTTTTGAACCTTGAACTTCTTGAACCCTCTCTTACTCAAACATCTCATACTTCGTCTTTGGTCTCCTTGCTTCCAGCCATTGAAAGCCTTCCAGGCGCATTTCTGAGGGCTTTTTATGACTCAAAGGCCAGATGGTGCCTGTAACCTGGCTGCGGAAAACAACCTTATCCAGTTCCTTCTCCACGAAATATATGTCCATAATATCGCTCTTCGTTTCATTAATGCCGGTATACGAGCTGTCGGCATCATCCCGCAGGTAATAAATACATTCGGCAAAGCCACGGGCACGAACCGAATCAATATTGCCATCAATAAAATAGCCATCCATACGGCGCGATTTTATCTGGTTATAAGCATCCGTATCCATCTTATTCACCATGAAACTGTTATCATAAGCTTCCACCTTTTCAGGTTTCTTGTTTTTGGTAAACAGGTGAATGGTATCGCCGGTTATCTGGCTGTTCTGCGCCCAGACTATCGGGTTATCATACAAACGGAATACGGAGTCTTTAAAGGAGTAGAACATGCTGTCACAAACTGCCTGTATGGAGTCGTTAAAGATGCGCACATTGCGGAACGCTTCAAAATACCGGTTGGTACTGTCCTTTTCACCAATGGCTGCTATCTTCAGTCCCGAAACGGTATCTACCACAATAGAATCCTGGGTACCGTACAATGCTGTTAACTTGGCGGTAAACAAGGTATCGGCCGTTATATAAATGGAATCGTTATCCTGTTTAACGATCATCAGGGGCTTTTGTGTTGCCAGTACGGCTTCCGTTGTTTTATTCTGGAAAATCTTATCACCGATAATGGTCACACCCTGTGCCGAATCTACAATCACACCACGGCCTGTTACCATATAAATACTGTCATTCTGCGTAATACGGTCACCCGTTACGGTACGTCTTCCCTTTGTATCTAATATAGTAGGTCTTTGCCCGAATTCGGCCTGCTTGGTCACCTGGTTGTAAAACCCTTCCCTGGTTTTAATAACATTCTGGCTGCTGTCTGTAATAGTGGTATAGGAAATAAACCGGGCGGTTCTTGATTCTGTATTATACAATAACGAATCGGTAACAATATTATAAGCAGGGTCTTTCAGTACCACATCCTTTTTAAAATAAACATCTTTCATGTCGGCATAATACCAGCCTTCCTTACTGGTTAAAACGGTTTTGCCGTTTACCACACGGCCACCTTTTTTGTAAATGCCAATATTGGTCATCATATCATATTCCAGGTCGGGGGTGGTCAATACGCCGTGACCATCTGATAACTTTACATTGCCATCTAAAAAAGCAAGTTGTTTATCTTCAAAATAACGGAGGTGATTGGCGGTAACTGTTGCTGTATCAGCATCCACAATGCGTACATTGCCCCATGCCTCAAACAATTTGGTGCGGTCATTCTTTACACAACTGTCGCAAAAGAAAAGGGTATTGCCCTGTTTCAGTTTTACATTTCCTGCAACAATGGTCAGCTGGGTGCTGTCGTCAACGGTTTGTAAGGTCAGCTGGCGGGTATGACTTAATATCTGTAATAAATTGGTGGTATCACCGGCAATGGTTACCTGTGCGTTGCCGTTACGATAAATTATGAGTAATAATGCAAACAGTACCAGTTTGGGTAAAGTTGCAAAAATGCCTTTTAAGGATTGTGAGGTCATATAACCGGTTATTTGGGTAGCGTGTCTTTTACTGCAGGCGAAGTTAAAGGACCGCTTTTATCTTTTCTTCCGAACACCGAAATATTAACGTAGCGTTTAGGATGTGCCCGCAGGTCATCCATCAATATCTCTGCGCTTAATATGGCATTATTTAACCGGTTATAGATTTGTTTGTCGTTAATTAAAGCGCCCAGCGTACCATCGGTACTTGACACTTTATTAACAACCGATTTAAGGTCAGTCAGCATAGCTTCAATAGTATTCACCATCTTATCCAGGTCAACCTTGGCCAGCCCGTCAGAAAACTTCTTGGCATTGCCTAAAATGGCATTGATGCTGTCATTATTTTTACGCAGGTTAGCGGTAATGGATTCCGTATTGCTCAGTGTTGCATTAATACCTTTACCGGCTTCACTTAATATCCCTTCCAGTTTAGCAGTACTGTTGTTTAAGTTACGTAAGGTACCTTGTAAATTAGCTTTTGTATCCCCTTCAAAAATGGAATTTACGTTTCCTAAAATAAGATTCAGTGAATCGATCGTATGTCCTACCTGGGTTAAAATGGGGTCCAGCTGTGGCGCCATCGCACTTAACATACCACCGGGACGGCTCATTGCTTTTATCTCGTTGCCGTATTTTATAAAATTAGTCTTATCATTCCCTTTTACAATGGCCAGGTTGGGGGTCGATAAAAGGCTGGGTTCAATATATATATAGGAGTCTGCCGGGATATTGATATCCTTGTCCAGGGCAATGGTCACTTTAATGGCGCTAACGTCCTTGTCCACATTCTCGGTTGCATACACTTTACCTACCTGCAGGCCTTTTATCTTAACAGCATTACCTTTGGCTAAGGCGCCAATATCATCAAAAATGGCGTATATCGTATTGGGATTGGAGAAGAGGTCCTTACCTTTTAAAAAATTAAAGCCAATAATCAACAGGGCCAGGGTTACAATAACCAGTAAGCCTACTTTTGTTTCGTTGTTAATCTTCATATAAGTCGTTTCGCGGTTAACTAGCAATAGCTAACAGAGTGCCAAAATAGCCATTTATTGGCAAAAATAGCGAAGTAAATGGGTTTTAAGCAGTTATCAGGGGCTTTCAGCTGCAGTTCCCTGGTCGGCAACGGTCCCCGCTTTACACTGCAAGTCCGCCACAACCCACCGCACAAACCTTCAGCGGGCTTTCCGCTGCAATCGGGCAGCCGCCCGGCTATATACCTGCATCATCCTGATTCATCAATCCTCATTCATAATTCATAATTCATCATTCATCATTGAAAAAAAGGCATTTCATTAATGTGTATTTCTTACATATTAATCCTTATCTTGCTGTACAAATTTAAACGATTGTCATGTCAGCTCCATCTTCTTTAGCCACCAAACCAAGGCTATCGCTTGCCCAGATCATTAATATGAGCGTTGGTTTCTTTGGTATCCAGTTTGCGTTTGGGTTACAGAACGCCAATGTCAGCCGCATTTTTCAAACCCTGGGTGCATCGGTCGAAAGCATCCCGGTATTGTGGATCGCTGCGCCTATCACCGGTTTACTCATCCAGCCATTGATCGGGCATTTCAGCGATAAAACATGGCTGGGTAAGTGGGGCAGGAGAAGACCCTATTTTATGCTGGGCTCCATATTTGCAGCCCTGGCCTTATTTATTTTTCCCAATGTAGGTGGCCTCTGGATGGCAGCCATTATGTTATGGATGCTGGACGCCGCCATCAATGTGTCCATGGAGCCATTCCGGGCCTTTGTAGGCGATATGTTACCCGATTCGCAACGTACCACCGGTTTCGCTATGCAGAGTTTTTTCATTGGCCTGGGAGCCGTTATTTCTTCCTTATTACCTTATATACTCACCAAACTCGGGGTAGCCAATGAAGCTGCGGAAGGTGTGATCCCCGATTCAATAAAAATTTCTTTTGTAACAGGAGCGGTTGTTTTTTTAACGGCCATTGCCTATACCGTATTTACAACAAAAGAATATTCACCGCAACAACTGAAATCATTTGGTGAAATAGACGCCATCAACGAAGTAAACATTAAAACGCCTGCTAAAAAATTTTATAACAAAGGTATCTGGTGGCTGGTAGCGGGGCTGGTATTATCTGCTATCCTGTATTACAATAATCTCAATAATGAGCAGCCGCTGGAAAAAGAGCTGTACATACTATCCCTAGGCATAGCTGCTTTCGGTTTATTTCAAATACTGGCAGGCCTTTTACACCGGGGTAATAAATCCAGCGGTTTTGTAGAAATTATGGACGACCTTAATTTTTTACCGGACACTATGAAAAAGCTGGCGGTAGTACAATTCTTCTCCTGGTTTGCTTTATTTGCTATGTGGATCTATACAACTTCGGCGCTTTCACAACATTTATCCGGTACAACCGACCCTACCTCCAAAGCCTACAACGATATGGGTAACTGGGTAGGTGTATTATTCGGCGCTTATAACCTGTTCGCAGCTGTACTGGCATTCCTGTTGCCCGTACTGGCTAAAAAGTTTTCCCGTCCTGTAACCCATATGATCGCACTGATAGCAGGTGGTCTGGGGCTGATCTCTTTTTATTTCATAAAAAATGAAGACTGGCTATTGCTGAGTATGGTGGGCGTAGGCTTTGCCTGGAGCAGTATCCTCGCTATGCCTTATGCCATGTTGACCAAATCCCTGCCTCCTCAAAAAATGGGTGTGTACATGGGTATATTTAATTTCTTCATTGTTATTCCGCAAATACTGGCAGCCACCATCCTGGGCGTATTAACCAAACATATGTTCGGCGGCAATACTATCGATACAATAGTTTTAGGAGGTGTATCATTAATAGTAGCAGCCTTATTTACTTTACGTATTAAAGACAAATAGGACCATTATGAGAAAACATTTTTTACTTTGTTTCTGTAGCAGTTTTATATTGTTGGTTTGCTTATACGCCCAGCCCACACTTTATCCTACCAACTGGTTTACCGGCTTAAAAGATAATAACCTGCAGTTAATGGTGCGTGGCGAGGGAGTGGCCAATAAAGTGCCCATGATCAAAATGCCTGCTGCCGGTATGCAGCTGGCAGAGGGTATGACACTGAAAAGTATTCAGCGTACGGATAATCCCAATTATATTTTTCTCAATATTGTTATCAGTGCTGCCGCAAAACCGGGTGTGCGCAAAATCCAGCTGGGGCCAAAAGATAAGGGCCTGCAGTTTAATTATGAACTGGTACAAAAAAATAAACAAAACGGTAAAACCCGTACCCAGGGTGTATCAGCGGCAGATTTTGTATACCTGCTCATGCCCGACCGTTTTGCCAACGGTGATCCCGGTAATGATATAATTCCCGGTTACCGGTCCAATACCAGCGACAGGACCAATAAATACGACCGGCATGGCGGCGATTTCAAAGGCATAGAAAAAAACTTTGGTTACCTGAAGCAATTGGGCATTACAACCATCTGGATGACGCCTATCCTGGAAAACAATGTGACCATGATGCATGAATGGGGAAACAATGTGGCCGGCTATCATGGCTATTGGTTTACCGATCATTACGAAATTGATAAACGTTTTGGTGGCAATGAGGGCTATAAAGCTTTCTGCGATAATGCCCACCAGAACGGCTTTAAGGTTATACAGGATGCAGTATACAACCATATCAGTAAGGAACATTGGATCTACCTCGATCCGCCGGCAAAGGACTGGATCAATAACTGGCCGGTTTTCCAGGGCCCTAATCACCGCGAGGAAGTGCTTTTTGATCCCTATGCTTCTGCCTATGACAAAAAGGTAATGCTGGATGGCTGGTTCGTAGATCATTTGCCCGATCTTAACCAACGCAACCCCGAACTGGCTAAGTACCTGATACAACATGCTATCTGGTCAACCGAAACCTATGGCATTGACAGCTGGCGGGTAGATACCTATAAATATTGTGATGAAGCTTTTATGAACGAGGTGAACAAAGCCTTGTACCGCGAGTTCCCCAATATTACCATACTGGGCGAGGCCTGGGTAAACAGCGTCATCGGCAACGCCTATTTTACCCAGAACAATATGGGCAATATCTTTAAACACAACGCCAATGGTATCATCGACTTCCAAACCTGCTTTGCCATGTTATCGGGCATGAACAGGGCCGAAGGCTGGATGGACGGGGTAAATAAATTATATACCACCCTGGCACAGGATATCGTGTATAAGAACCCAATGAACAACTTATTGTTCCTGGATAACCATGACATGGATCGTGTATATTCTGTGGTAGGCGAGGACTGGGGCAAATTTAAAATGGGCATCAACTGGTTGTTAACCCTGCGGGGTATTCCGCAGATATACTATGGCACGGAAATACTCATGAAAAACTTTAAAAATCCCAATGATGCCATGGTAAGGGAGGATTTCCCGGGAGGCTGGGCGGATGATAAGGTGAATAAATTTACTGCAGCAGGTCGTACACCCAAAGAAGACAGTGCTTATACTTATATGAGTAAGCTGGCTAACTTCAGAAAAACAGCGCCTGCAATTACACAGGGCAAACTGATGCAATACATCCCGTCCAATGGCTTGTATGTGTACTATCGTTATACAGACCGGCAATCGGTAGTGGTATTATCACATACCGGCAAGGAAGCGGCCAAACCTAACTGGGGTAATATGCAGGAAAGGATAGCAGGTTTCAGTAAACTAAAAGATGTGGTAACCGGTAAGGTCATCAGTCTGCAGGACCTTACTCTACAGCCCGGCGATAGTTATGTAATGGAGCTGCTGCCCTGATGATATAGTAATAAATATACAGTTAACACAAGGGGATGCTTCATCCGTTCGGTGTTGTTCATAATTTGTTTAAAATCAATTTTTTATATTTAAATACTTAGGTGTCTTATAGTTATATATTACATTAAAACTGAAAAAATATATAGTAATTATTTTTAAAGTATTGTATAGTTTTCAAACTAATTGTATTTTGTTACTTTTGCGGCGCAATACCATTAATTAATTGTTTGATATTGTGTTATTTGAACAGGTATTGTAACAAAGCAATAAGTTTATGCGAGCTATACAAATGGTGGATACAAAGACCCAGTATCTGAAAATAAAAAATGAAGTGGACGCGGCGGTGCTGAAAGTAATGGATAGCAGCGCCTTTATTAATGGTAAGGATGTCCAGGACTTTGCCCTTAACCTGTCACAATACCTGGGTGTTAAACATACCATACCCTGCGCTAACGGAACCGATGCCCTGCAGATCGCATTAATGGCATTGGGATTAAAACCCGGCGACGAAGTAATTACCCCTTCTTTTACTTTTATTGCTACTACCGAAGTAATTGCTTTGTTACAATTAACACCGGTGTTTGTGGAAGTAGATAAAGATACTTTCTGTATCACGCCTGAAGCTATTGAAAAAGCCATCACTCCTAAAACAAAGGCCATTGTGCCGGTTCACCTGTACGGTCAGGCTGCACCCATGGAGGCTATTATGGCAATTGCCCAAAAACATAATTTATATGTTATCGAAGATAATGCCCAGGCCATTGGCTGCGATTATACTTTTTCGGATGGCACCGTAAAAAAAACTGGTAATATCGGGCATATCAGCGCTACCTCATTTTATCCCTCCAAAAACTTAGGTGCTTTTGGTGATGGTGGCGCCATCTTCACCAATGATGATGCGTTAGCCGAAAAATTAAAACGTATTGCCAATCATGGGCAGAGCAAACGCTATTACCACGATGAAGTAGGTTGTAACAGCCGTCTCGATTCTATCCAGGCCGCTATCTTAAATATTAAACTGCAACACCTGGATGAATATAATACCGCCCGCAGGGCTGTGGCCGCTTACTATGATGCAGCATTTGCCAATCATCCCAAAATAAAAACACCGGTGCAGGCATCCTATGCCAAACATGTGTATCACCAGTACACCGTATTGCTGGAAAACAGTACGGTTCGTGAAAACCTGAATAAATACCTGGCTGAACAGGGTATTCCTTCCATGATCTATTACCCGGTACCCGGTCACAAACAAAAAATGTTTGATCAGTTAGGGGTGACCAACCAGGAAATGGAAGTGACGGACTGGCTGACAGAGCGGGTGATATCATTACCTATCCATACCGAAATGGATGAAGAACAATTGTCATTTATTACTAATCATATATTAACCTTTCTAAACCAGCCCATTTAATATGAAAATTGCAGTTATTGGTACCGGCTATGTCGGCCTAGTTACCGGAACATGTTTTGCGGAAACAGGTAACAATGTTATTTGTGTAGACATAGATGTGACCAAAGTTCAAAAATTAACCAATGGTGAGATCACCATTTATGAACCCGGACTTGAAAAATTATTCCTGAGAAATTTAAAAGAAGACCGTTTAAACTTTACCACCGATTTAACGGAAGGTATTAAGGACGCTGAGATCATTTTCCTGGCTCTACCCACGCCTCCCGGTGAAGACGGATCCGCGGATCTGAAGTATATCCTGGGCGTTTCGGAGGAATTAGGTAAAATCCTGACGGACTATAAAGTGATCGTTGATAAAAGCACCGTGCCTGTAGGTACTGCTGCAAAAGTTAAAGCGGCGATTGAAAAAAATTATAAAGGTGAATTTGATGTAGTGAGCAACCCCGAGTTTTTAAGAGAGGGTGTAGCGGTGGACGATTTTATGAAGCCTGACCGTGTAGTGATTGGTGCATCCAGCGAAAGGGCCAGAAATGTAATGGGGCAATTATACGCTCCCTTTGTTCGCCAGGGTAACCCGGTGATCTATATGGATGAAAAATCTGCCGAGCTGACCAAATATGCGGCTAATTCATTCCTGGCTACCAAAATTTCGTTCATGAACGAGATCGCACAATTATGTGAACTGTTAGGAGCTGATGTGGACCAGGTTCGTAAAGGGGTAGGTAGTGATGAAAGGATCGGTCGCCGTTTCTTATTCCCCGGTATTGGTTATGGCGGCAGCTGTTTCCCCAAAGATGTACAGGCCCTGGTAAAATCATCGGTTGAGGTAAACTATGATTTCCAGATATTAAATGCAGTGATGGATGTGAACGAAAAACAAAAACTGCATTTAATGCCAAAGATCAATGCCTACTTTAATAATGATTTAAAAGGTAAACATTTTGCATTGTGGGGATTGGCGTTTAAACCTAATACAGATGATATCCGCGAAGCCCCGGCTTTGTATATGATCGATGAACTAGTAAAAGCCGGCGCAACGGTATCGGTATTTGATCCTGAGGCTATGAACAATGTGAAAAAACTGCTGGGAGATAAAGTTGAATATGCCGAAAATCAATATGCAGCGTTGAACAATGCCGATGCGTTGATCATTGCTACGGAATGGAATGAGTTCAGAACGCCTGATTTTTTAAAGATCGTTACCTCTTTAAAAAATAAAGTCATTTTTGACGGCAGAAATTTATTTGAAACAAAAGCTATTAAAGAATTAGGCTTTCATTACGAAAGTGTAGGCCGTGCAACCGTAAACTAATCATTTATGAAAAGAGTTTTAATTACCGGTGCCGCCGGCTTTCTAGGGTCACATTTATGTGACCGGTTTATAAAGGAAGGTTACCATGTTATTGCCATGGACAACCTGATCACGGGCGATTTAAAAAACATTGAACATTTATTCCAGCTGGAGCAGTTTGAATTTTATCACCATGATGTGAGCAAATTCATACATATCAGTGGTGACCTGGACTATATCCTTCATTTTGCTTCACCGGCCAGTCCTATTGATTATTTAAAAATACCTATTCAAACCCTTAAGGTGGGTGCAATGGGTACCCATAACTGTTTAGGATTGGCTAAGGCAAAAGGTGCCTGCATACTGGTGGCTTCTACCAGTGAAATATATGGCGACCCGCTGGTGCACCCGCAATCAGAAGAGTATTGGGGTAATGTAAATCCTGTTGGTCCCCGCGGTGTATATGATGAGGCTAAAAGGTATATGGAGTCCATTACCATGGCTTATAACAGCTTTCACCAGGTAGAAACCAGGATCGTAAGGATATTTAATACCTATGGTCCGCGTATGCGTTTGAACGATGGCAGGGCTTTACCGGCATTCATTGGCCAGGCTTTGCGGGGTGAGGATCTGACCGTGTTCGGTGACGGATCACAAACCCGTAGCTTTTGTTATGTAAACGACCTGGTAGAGGGTATTTACAGGTTATTACTGAGCGATTATCATTTGCCGGTAAATATTGGCAATCCCAATGAGATATCATTGAAAGATTTTGCCGAAGAAGTGCTGGCTTTAACCGGTAATACAGTAAAAATTGTTTACAAGCCTTTGCCGGTGGATGATCCCAAGCAACGGCAGCCGAATATTGAAAAAGCCAAAACAATCCTGGGCTGGGAACCTAAGGTTGACCGCAAGGAAGGTTTGAAACTTACCTATGAATATTTTAAATCACTTCCCGAATCCGAATGGTATAAACAACCGAAGGAATTTAACAGTATAAAATAAAACACCTCATTTTAGTAATATCATGTACGATCAGATTGTAAATAAGAAAGAGAAGCTGGCGGTAATAGGATTAGGATATGTAGGCCTTCCTATTGCTTTGGAGTTTGCAAAAAAGACAACTGTAATAGGCTTTGATATCAATGAAGAAAGAGTTGCATTAATGCAACAAGGTATAGATCCCAGTAAAGAATTGGAAAAAGAAGCCTTTGAAGGTTGTGATATTACTTTCACTACTTCTCTGGAAAAACTGAAGGAAGCGAAGTTTTTCATAGTTGCAGTACCTACACCGGTTGATGAGCATAATGTTCCGGATTTAACACCGGTGACCAAGGCTTCAGAAACCATTGGTAAAGTGATTAAAAAAGGTGATTACGTAGTTTTCGAATCAACTGTTTATCCTGGCTGTACTGAAGAGGATTGTCTGCCTATTATTGAGGAAATATCGGGCTTAAAAAATATAACTGATTTTAAACTGGGCTATTCACCTGAGCGCATTAACCCGGGGGATAAGGAGCATACCCTTGCCAGCATCATTAAAGTCGTTTCAGGTTGTGACGAAGAATCGCTGGAAGTAATAGCCAAGGTATATGAGCTGGTAGTTACTGCCGGTGTGCACCGTGCTTCTTCCATTAAGGTGGCCGAAGCGGCAAAGATCATTGAGAATACACAGCGTGACCTGAATATAGCCCTGATGAATGAGCTCTCTATTATTTTCAATAAACTGAACATTAATACTTACGAAGTACTGGAAGCGGCAGGTACCAAATGGAATTTTTTAAAGTTCCAGCCAGGACTTGTGGGCGGGCATTGCATTGGCGTTGATCCGTATTACCTTACCTATAAGGCGAGTGAATTAGGTTATGATGCCGAAGTAATATTGGCCGGACGCAACATCAACGATAATATGGCAAAATATGTTGCCAATAATGTGGTACAGCATATTATTAAAAACTCCAACGATGTAAAATCGGCAAAGGTTTTAGTGAAAGGTGCCACTTTTAAAGAGAATGTAAGTGATATACGTAACTCCAAAGTGGCCGATGTGGTGAAAGCTTTAAAAGCCTTTCATTTAAATGTGGATGTGGAAGATCCTTATGCCAGTTCGGAGGAGTTGCAACATGAATATGGTTTTGAGCTGACTAAAGATATTGCAGCGGATTATGATGCGGTAATTGTAACCGTACCGCATAAGGAATATGTTAAGCTGGACGATGCTTATTTTACCAGTATCACAAAACCGGAAGCGTTGGTGGTTGACCTGAAAGGTGTATTTAGAAAGAAAATTAGTTCACGAAATTACTGGAGTTTATAATATGCCTTTTTTTGAAACAGGAATAGCTAATTTACTCGTATTTGAACCCAGGGTATTTGAAGATAGCCGGGGTTATTTCTTTGAAGCTTATAATAGTGCAATTCATAAACAACAGGGACTTACCTACCAGTTTATACAGGATAATCAGTCTTCCTCCAGTTATGGGGTGATCAGGGGCCTGCATTACCAGCTAAACCCGCATGGCCAGACCAAGATGGTAAGGGCTATTGTGGGTACTATCTATGATGTGGCTGTTGACCTGCGTAAAGGGTCTCCGACTTTTGGACAATATTTTGGTATTGAATTATCGGCCGCAAACAAAAAACAATTGGTGATCCCGGTTGGTTTTGCACACGGCTTTTCCGTATTGACAGAAAAGGCAGAAGTACTATACAAGTGCGATGGACTGTACAATAAAGAAAGCGAAGGCGGCATTATTTATAATGACCCTGCATTGAATATTAACTGGCAGGTACCACTGGATAAAGCCATTATATCGGATAAGGACCTGGTGCTTCCTACTTTAGACGCCTGTAAAAACAACTTCACTTTTTAGTATGCCTGCATTACCCAAAATACTGGTTACCGGTGCTAACGGGCAACTGGGCACAGAGATCCATGAATTGTCTGCGGCTTATCCTGCTTACGAATGGATATTCTGTACCCGTGAACAAATGCCGCTGGATGATGAAAAGACGTGTATTGATTTTTTAGCAGCTACCCAGCCACAGTTTGTAGTGAACTGCGCCGCTTATACGGCCGTGGACAAGGCCGAATTACCGGAAGAAAAAGACAGCCTGTTCGCCATTAATGCCACCACTGTAAAAGCAATCGCCGCTTTTTGTAAGGACAACAATACCCGCTTCATACATATTTCCACCGATTATGTTTTTGCCGGTACCGGCAGCGTACCCTATAAAGAAACCGACCCTACTGACCCGGTAAATATATACGGCGCTTCTAAATTAGCGGGCGAGCAATATATCACAGCTGTTAACAGCGATGCGGTTATTATCCGTACGGCATGGGTATACTCCCGTTACGGAAAGAACTTTGTAAAGACGATGCTGCGCTTAATGCTGGAAAAAACGGCTATCAGTGTGGTGAATGATCAAATAGGTACTCCCACTTATGCGGCCGACCTGGCACAGGCCATCATCACTATCATCAATACTGCGGAATGGCATCCCGGCATCTATCATTTCAGCAATGAAGGCATTATTTCCTGGTTCAACTTTGCTGTGGCCATTAAAGAATTAAGCAACAGCAATTGTACGGTGAATGCTATTCCCACTACCAGCTTTCCAACACCTGCTAAAAGGCCTGCTTACTCTGTGCTGGATAAAACAAAGATCAAGACCACTTTTGGTATACATATTAATGACTGGCGGGAAAGCCTTGCTGTTTGTTTGCAGAAAATGCAGAACAACTAGGCTACGGCATCATGGCTGAAGCCGGTAAAATAAAGCAATAACAACCATTATCAGCCGTTTATACAATGAGCCGGCTATTTTAACCTTTCAGGAGGCATTTAACCATTTTTTTTGAGCGGTAGTTTGGCTATATTCCTTTATTTTGCAATAAAGCAACAAATACAATGGCCGAAGCAATTATAACCTTAAGCAATGTAAATATATACCAGGGTAACAGTGCTGTATTACAGAATGTTAACCTTACTGTTAATGCCGGCGAGTTTGTGTACCTGGTAGGTAAAACGGGTACCGGTAAATCCAGCCTGCTGAAAACCTTGTATGGCGAGCTGACCTTAAAGGAGGGCCAGGCCAATGTTGCAGGATTTTCTTTGAATGGCCTGAGTTGGAAACAGGTACCTTTCTTACGTCGTAAAATGGGAGTGGTTTTCCAGGACTTCCAGTTGCTGACGGACAGGAACGTAAATGATAACCTCAAGTTTGTATTAAAAGCAACTGGCTGGACAGATGAAAAACTGATGGCCGAGAAGATCCAGGATGTACTGGATAAAGTAGGCCTCAAATCAAAAGGATTTAAAATGCCTTTTGAGTTAAGTGGTGGTGAACAACAACGTATTGATATTGCCCGCGCCTTATTAAACTCTCCCAAACTGATCCTGGCCGATGAGCCTACCGGTAACCTTGACCCGGAAACATCGGATGAGATCATGAAACTATTATTTCATATTTCAAGAGACTTCAATACTGCCGTTGTAATGGCTACACACGATTATATTGTGGTGAATAAATATCCTGCCCGTATGATCCGTACCGAACAGAACCGGGTAATTGATAATGCTACCATAGCCATTCAATAAGCTGGCGGGTATTTTTTTCGTTGGAATAAGTATTTCCTAATAAACGTTTACGCAGTTTTATTTCTTCCTCGGCAAAAGGCTGGTGATACAGTTGTGCAATGATGGAAGCAAACCCGTTGCTGTTACCGGCTATATGACAGGCTTCTTCCAGTCCGGTGCCTGCCACCATAGGGGTGTTTACCACACAATGCCGGCCTT
This sequence comes from Terrimonas rubra, assembly GCF_042686025.1. Lineage (NCBI taxonomy): Bacteria > Pseudomonadati > Bacteroidota > Chitinophagia > Chitinophagales > Chitinophagaceae > Terrimonas > Terrimonas rubra. Next base: position 1,964,211 of record NZ_JBHUOZ010000003.1, on the reverse strand, counting down.
CAAATAAGGCATGTAACAGCTTTAAACGTATACCTGTAATATTTTTATTAAAACAGGGTAGTACATGTATATGTGCTTTACGTATCAGGTCGTTCAGTTCCGATTCCGAAGGGTTAGCGATCAGGCAGGTATGCTGGCATAATTCCGCTGCTTTTAATAAACGGCGTCCCGGTTTTTTACCGGCAATGACAAAAGGCATACGCACTTTGGAAAAAACCCTGCACAACAACCACATGGCCGCTTCTTCATTCTCCGGCACGGATAAATTACCATGGTATAAACAGATACTGCCCATGCCTTCGGGACAATTTACTTCCTGCCAGGTAGGAAAAGTAGGTATAAAGGCGGTATTGGTAATACGGTGATCCTGTTGTAATACCTGTATATCCTTCTCGGAAACACAGGCGTATAAACAATCACCGGGAAGTGTATCGGCATATTTTTTCAGCAGCCTGCTTTCCCGGTTAAAAAATATTTTTTGTTTAATACTGCCGGTAGCCCTGGCCAGCTCTTTATAGTAAATACTTTCATCGTTGTGCATACGCACTACAATGCGGCGGTTACTGCGGTTAATATAAGGAAGAATGCCGGTGCAATGAATACCTTCCAGCAGGATGGGGTGGTTGTCTTTATTTAAATTAGTGATCAGCTCTTCGTTAATACGGGAAGAAACAATATAGGGCTGTTTATCAAAAAAATAACCGGTGGTGAATTTTTTCCTTTCGTACACGGATATGCTTTCACAATACTGGTTCAGCTCATTGGGCATACCCCGGTCATTATAACTGAAATAATGCAAATGAATAGCGGTACCCAGTTGTTTAAACAGGATAATGCGGTTCATCATATCAATGGCGCCACCATAATCAGCCGGGAAAGGAACATCTAAACAAACTATGTGCAACTGCTGTTTCAATCTTGTAATATAGATTTGTAAAAGGAAATTAACTTTTTTTGTTCAACCTCCCAGTTTAAAAAATGTTTCGCCTCCAGGCAGTTTTGCCGCAAAGTCTCATATAGAACAACATCCTGCAGCAAATTGTTTATTTGTGCCGCTAATCTTTCCGGTGTCATATCATCCACCAATACGGCAACCCGGTATTGTTTGTTCACTCTTTCGTATTCCGGAAAGGCCATAGCTACCTGGGGCAATCCTGCCTGTATATAATCAAAAAACTTGTTGGGCAGGGAATAATACTGGTTTAACCCTTCGTTCTCACATAAGGCAATGCCAATATCGGCTGATAGAGTGTATTGCCATAACTCGTTAGGTAATAACATACCGGTGAGGGTTACTTTATCCTCTACCTGGTAACCGGTTATTAGCTGTTTTAACTGCGACATAAAATTGCCATCACCACAAATTACCAAACGGGCATCAATATGGCGTAATGCCGGTATAAGGTACTCAAAACCCCGGGCTTCGTTTACTGCGCCGGTGTATAACAAAATTCTGGGCTGGTTGTTTACCTGCTTTTCGGATGTGGATAATATTTTGGTAACAGGAACATTCCGCACTACGTGGTACTGTACACCATATCGTCTGGTAAACTCTTCCGCAATGCTCTCACAAACCGTATACCCATGCCTGAATTGCGGAACCGCTTTCCTTTCTACCCGGTCCCATATTCTTTTAATAGCAGGGCGGGTCACAATCTCCTTCATCTCACTGAACAACTCATGGGCATCATATACCCGGGAAATACGTTTTAATTTTGATATATATAAACAGGGGAGTATCGTGTCCAGGTCAATGGCACAGATAAGGTCCATACGTTTAAACAACAGGTAAAAAAATAACCGGGTATTATATTCCGCATAAAACAATTTACCGCTGTTAAACCAGCAACGAATCCTTTTTTGTTGGAAAAGCTGTTGCTGTAAAGGTTTTGACCGCTTTAATTTTCTGCCTACCAGTGTAACCTCATAACCATTCGCGGCCAGGCAACTACAGATGCGCTGCATACGCTGGTCGTAAGTAAGGTCATTGGTAACGGTAAAAAATAATTTTTTCGGCATGCAGTTCCTTTTAAGCCAGCGGCATGGCATCATAAATCTGTTGTATCGCTTCTACGGTCTTCAAACCGTCTATGGCATGTGAAAACGGGTGTTGGTCGTTCTCCAGCGCTATCAGTAAATTATCGTATACCTTATCATGATTACTCATGGAGCCTTTATAAAAGCCATAATCATTTGGCTCACCGGCTTCGGTGATTAGCGGGATGCCGGTTTCGGCAGTCAGCTGGTATGCCACATGGTTCATGTATTCGCCATCTATCTTAATGCTGCCGTGTTCAGCTATCAGTGTCAACGATACTTCCATGTTCTTCCGGTAACTGTTAATGGACCAGTTAATACCACCAATGGTTCCTTTCTCCATTTTTATGGAAGCGATGCCGTTGTCTTCAAAATCAATGGTTTCCCGGTGGGTAAAATTATGCCGGAACCCAGCTACGGTTTGTATACGGTCGTTTAACAACCATAACAGGGCATCAATATAATGACTGAACTGGGTAAACAAAATGCCGCCATCCAGTTGAGCATCGCCTTTCCAGGAGGAGTTGTAATACGCATTAGGCCGGTTCCAGAAACAATTCAGTTGAAAATTAAAGATGGTGCCGAGCTGGTTATTATCCAGCATGGCTTTTAAAGCGATCAGTGCCGGGTTATAACGGGTTGATTTAACAACAAACAATTTTTTACCCGCTATAGTTGCCGCCTCCATCATAGCCGCGGCATCGGCGGCAGATGTAGCCAGGGGCTTTTCACAAAGTACATGCGCATAGGCCTGTAAACAGGATATACTGTGCAAAGCATGCAGCCCGTTCGGTGTACATATGGCTATCACATCATAGGGCTGTGCCGCTAAAAAACCGGTAATGGTATAAAAAGCCCTGGTCTGAAACTGTTGTGCCAGTTGGTCCGCTCTCTCCGGAATAATATCACAAACGCCCGCCAATATACCTACACGGCTGATCTCGGCCGCATGACGGGGTGCAATTTTTCCACACCCTATGATCCCAAAGCGTAGCTTATTTCCCATAATAGCAGGCAAAGATAAAGGCAAATCCCCCGTTTGAACACATATCCGCCGGGCTTAGTTTTTTTCTTTTAACCAGGATGGTTTATATTTGGCGGCTTTGCAATTTTGCCTGGCTTTAATAAAACATCTAAAAATTTTTTGAACTAATTATGTCGCTGCGGGAAAAATTTACCGGAACAGGTATCGCGATCGTTACCCCATTTTTGACCGATGGATCTATAGATTTTACCAGCCTGGAAAAGCTGGTGGAGTTCTGGATAAAGGGCGGGGTAGAGTATTTGGTAGTGCTGGGAACAACCGGCGAAAGTGCCACGGTACATGGTAAGGAAAAGCAGGACTTATTTACTTTTGTTCAAAAACAGGTAAATGGCCGTGTTGGCCTGGTAGCCGGCATTGGCGGGTACGATACCCAATCCGTAATAAAAGGGTTTACTGAATTTGATCTGACCGGCTACGACGCTATTTTATCCGTAGCGCCTTACTACAACAAACCCAACCAGGAAGGTTTATTCCAACACTATAAAGCATTGGATGCGGTTACACCATTGCCTATCATGATGTATAATGTACCGGGACGTACCGGGCAAAACCTCACGGCTGCCACACAATTAAGAGTGGCTAAAGAATGTCCTAATGTATTTGCCACCAAAGAGGCCAGCGGTAACCTGGATCAGGTTGGACAGATCATAAAAAACAAACCTGCCTCCTTCATGGTCATCAGCGGGGATGATAATCTAACCCTGCCAATGATCGCTCTCGGGGCCGAAGGTGTAACATCGGTAGTGGCCAACGCTTTTCCCGAAGATTACGCCAATATGGTAAGGTTATGCCTGGCTGGTGACTTTGCCAAAGCACTGCCACTGCATTATAAATATACCGATATTGTAAACGCTTTATTCGAAGAGGGTAGTCCCAGCGGCATTAAAGCCGTGTTAAGTCAAATGCAGCTTTGCCTCAATACTTTCCGCCTGCCCGTTGTGGGAGTAAGCGAAAAGCATGCTCAAAAAATAGAAGCATTGGTAAAAGCAGTATTATAAACTTAGCAATGTCCCAAGAGGTAATACACAATTACAAAAACTAAAATAAAGCCCAGGCATCCGCCGCCCCATTTGTAGGCAGCTGCGCCCGCCAGTAATGTTTTAAGCCAATTTTGCATAAGATTATTTTTGATTAAGTTAAGCTATTCAAATAAAATGCCAATTGCAATAACCGGGCTTAAAGGCTTGCGTGAAGATAAATTACCTTTATAATACAGTTAACGGTAACCGGGTATGTATACGAAACAGGAAGCCTCGCTAATTAAAAAGAAATTCTGGACCAGTTTTGGCCGCTACCTGCAGCCGGTGCCCAATGCCGAAGGTGAAAACATTAACTGGCTTAACTATAAAACCGGCATTCGCGATATTTTCTTTCGTATGGATGTGGATGCTGTATCGGCACAAATTGCCATCGAGATCAAACATACGGTCAATAGCCTGGACAATCGGTATTATGAACAGTTACTGGCCATGCGCACGATGCTGGAAAACACGCTGGGAGAAACCTGGCAATGGCAACCGGAGGTACAGGATGAATTTGGTGCTGTTTTAAGCCGTGTATATACCACTAAGCCGGGCGTTAATATTTTTAAAGAATCAGATTGGCCGGCCATTATCACCTTCTTAAAACCAAGGATCATTGCCCTGGATGAATTCTGGTTACAGGTAAAAGATGTATTCAGCTAAGTTTTTATTACGGCTAAAGTTTATATTTATAGGGCAATGTTGACAGTACAACAATTGCCCTGTTTTTTTGTTGTACCTCCATTATTTTTATTTAACCCCTGACACAATGGAAATCCTTTTTATCGCTATCGCCTTTGTCATCGGCTTTTTATTTTACAAAATAGGGCTACCGCCCTTACTGGGTTTCCTTACCGGGGGCTTTGTACTATCCGTATACGGTTATCAAAGCACTCATGCCCTGGACGAACTGGCGCATAGTGGCGTGATCTTTTTGTTATTTACATTAGGGTTAAAAATAAGGCTCAAAAACTTTTTGCAACCGGAGGTGGCCGTGTCCGGGCTCTTGCAAATAATCATCAGTGTGGCTTTACTCTTTGGCCTCTTCACACTTATCGGCATCAATGCAGGCTTTAGTACCAGTCAGACCATTTTACTGGGTATTCTCCTGGGTGTAGCCAGTACGGTTATAGCCGCCAAAGGGCTCGAAGATAAAGGAGAGCTTGATTCTTACCACGGTCGTTTGGCCATTGGTATCCTGGTAATGGAAGATATCATTCTCATTGGTATACTGGCATTTACCGGCTTAAAAGCGCCTTCACCCTGGGCACTCACTTTACTCTTGCTACCCTTGTTAAAACCGGTATTGGTAAGGGTGTTGCGCTTAATTAAAAATGATGAACTGGTGCTTTTATATGGTATTTTAATGGCTTTTGGAGGCGCCGCCTTATTTGAGTATGTTGGTTTGGGGGGCGAACTGGGGGCTTTTTGTTTTGGTGTACTGCATGCCGGTGAAGAAAAAGCCGGCGAGGTTTCCAAAAAGTTATGGTCGCTACGCGAAGCCTTCCTTACCGTATTCTTCTTAAAAATAGGTTTAACAGGTTTGCCTTCCTGGACCGATCTCCTGTATGCTATGATACTGGTAATCATCCTGCCATTTCGCGTAGCCATTTTCTTTAGTATACTATCCTTATTCCGTCTGCGTGCCAGAACCAGTTTCCTTACGGCAACCTCCCTGGCCAGTTTTAGTGAATTTGCTATCATCACAGGTGCCGTGGCTGTTACAGTAGGTTTATTACCGCCTTCCATGCTCATTACTTTAACCACCGTGGTGGCTTTCTCCTTTTTGGTAGGAGCACCTATTAATGCAAAGGCCAATCAACTGTTTAACAAACTGGAACCACTGCTTACTAAATTCGAAAGCAAGCGTTCCCGCAGCGATGCCGAACCTGTTAATATAGGTATTGCAAACTATCTCATCGTAGGCATGGGACGTGCAGGCACTTCTTCATACGACTACTTCCAGGAGAGAGGATTAAAAGTAGTAGGGTTTGATACCGACCCCGATGTGCTGGCCACCCAGCGTTCCAAAAAACGCCGGGTACTATATGGCGATGCTACCAGTAAATTGCTCTGGCAAAATCTTGATATTCAGCAGTTGCAGGGGGTAGTGGTCACCATTCCTGAAGAAGAAGCTAAAATGAATGTAGTGGAAGCCTTAAGGGCCCGTGGTTTCGAAGGGCATATCAGTGTAATGGTCGATTCGGAATCGCAGGCAAAACAACTCAAAAGCATTGGCGTAAATACCATCTGCAGCCCTTTGGTACAGGCAGGTGTGGAACTGGCCGAAAAAGTAGTGGCGGTATATAAAGCCGCCTGATAAAAGAGCATGCAGAAACAGGGGCTGTCAGCTGCAGGAACAATACCCGGCAGCAGTCCCGGCTTTTCGCTGCAAGTCCGGCACAACCCCTTGCACCCGCCTTCACCGGGCTTTCCGCTGCAATCCGGCAGCCCGTCATCAGTTCTTTGCTTTCAGCTTTGTGCTTTTAGCTCTTTGCTTTCAAATTCATCATTCATCATTCATAACTCATAATTTATAATTCATCATTCTCTCAGTAAGTTTGCACCAATGGATGAAATACTAAGGGTACAACAATTAACAAAACTGCTGGATGGCCAACCCATTGTACAGGATGTTAGTTTTGTACTATACAAGGGGCAAAAAATGGCTATCGCAGGTGAAACGGGCTCGGGTAAAAGCAGCCTGCTTAAAATGATCACCGGTTATATACAACCAGATAGCGGACAAACCTTATTTAAAAACAAAAGGGTGGAAGGGCCGCTGGAAAAACTGCTGCCCGGTCATCCGGGAATTGCCTACCTGAGTCAATACTTTGAACTCCGTAACAACTATACCGTATCCGAAGAACTGAGTTATACCAACCAGCTTAGCGATGCAGAGGCGGATACTATCTATCATATCTGCCAGATCGGGCACCTGTTACAGCGCCGTACCAACCAATTATCCGGTGGCGAAAAACAACGCATAGCACTGGCCAGGCAACTGGTAAAAAAGCCTGAGCTGCTGGTGCTCGATGAACCTTTTTCCAACCTGGACAGTATACATAAAAACACCATAAAAAATGTATTGCATAATATAACCGCCAGGTTGGGTATTACCACTTTATTGGTATCACACGATGCGGCCGATGTACTTTCCTGGGCCGATGAACTCTTGTTGATGAAAGATGGCAAAATGATACAGCAGGGCAAACCGGAACAGGTGTACAATCAACCGCTTAACCTGTACTGCGCGGGTTTATTGGGTGCGTATAACCTCATTACAAATCACAATACGGCTTTTACACAACTACAACAGCTTAACTGGCTTACGGGCAGCTTTATCCTCAGGCCCGAATACCTCTCTTTACAGCTAAAGAACCAGGAATTTGTAGTAGAAGGTAAAGTAGCCGGTATTCTTTTTTTGGGTAGCCATTACCTGGTACAGGTAACCGTGGCCGGTGAAACCTTGCTCAGTTACTGTATGGCCACAGACCTACCGGCTATTGGTTCAGTGGTCCGGGCAGGCTTTTCTTCCGGTAATATTGCCTTTATCAGTGAATAGCTGCCATTTCACCTTTAACGTATTGACGAAAATGGAAAATTGGTGCATTATTTGCTGCAAAATAATATTATCAGGTCTCAAAAAACGGTTGTAAATTACAGTTGCCATTTTCATTCACTTTCTGGGGATTTTAGTTTTTTAAACCTTTAAATCTATCTTCCATGATGAAAGCTACTGCGCAGTTAACGGAGGAATGTCGTCAATGGCGTTTTACGCTCAGGCATCTGCGTGATCAGTTCACCAATCACACCCACAAACTGGAAAAAAAAGTACTGGAAAAAAACCGGCGTTTGGCCATGTGGGAGGTGGAACACCTCTATAACCAGTTTTACATCCAGCTGATCAACATTCACGATCTCAAAAAAGTCATTAAACGTCATGCGGATAATATCAGCAAACAATCCATGCGGGGTGTATTGCGTGATGATACGGTAGCCTTGCACTGTTTTTTAACCAACGATGTGGAACGGTTGCAACATCGGTTAAAATCGATCAGTGATGAGTTTAAAATGTTTTTACGCAACTACCCGCCCGCTATATATGCTTAAAATATTTTTATGGTACGGCTGCATGTGCATTAAGTTTTATTAGGCTTTTGTTTCTATCCTCCCGTACACCTTTATCAGCCGCCCCCGGGCGGCTGATTTATTTTTTACTAAACACTAACGGTATGGTGTGGTATAAAATAACGTACTTCGCACAAATACATTTATGGCTTTTTATTACGAAGTACAGTTTAATAATATCTCTGCTGAAAACAGCGAAATCCTGATAGCCCTTTTATCGGCAACCAATACCAATGGCATTGAAGAACTGGATAACAGTTTAAAAGTATTTTTTAACGAAGCCGATTTTAAGGAAGAGGAAATTGCCGGAATGGCCGGAACCGTGCAGGCGGCCTATGAGGTTAAAAAAGTGGAAGAAGAAAACTGGAACCGTTTGTGGGAGTCTAACTTCAATCCTGTTACAGTAGAAAACTGGGTGGCGGTTCGTGCCGACTTTCACGAGCCTATCACCAACGTGGTACATGAAATAGTTATTACACCCAAAATGAGTTTTGGTACCGGCCATCATGCCACTACCTATATGATGCTGGAACAAATGCAGCAACTGGAAATGACCGGCAAAAAAGTATTTGACTTTGGCACCGGAACCGGTGTGTTGGCTATCCTGGCACACAAAATGGGCGCTACCGATATTACAGCAGTAGATTATGATGAATGGAGTATTGAAAATACCCGGGAAAACATCACCCGTAATCATACCGGGGGAATTAAACTCATTAAATCCGATACAGCCGAGCTGGACCAGCGTTTTGATGTAATACTGGCCAACATCAATAAAAACGTTATCCTAGATAATATGGAGATACTGGCCCGTGAACTGGAGCCCGGTGGTACCATCTTCTTCAGCGGTTTACTGATAGAGGACGAGCAGGATATTGTGACCGCCGCTCAAAAACAGGGCTTGCAGTTAGTGAAAATTGCCGAAAGGAATAAGTGGTTATTTATCAATATGTTAAAGCCATAGTGGAGAACTAGTATTAATTAATTGTTACCCGGTGGCAGGTTTTCTTTACCTTTGTCCTTCAACTCTTTACCAAAAAGTAATAGATTCCGGTTTCTTATGAATGGGCTTTTATTAATATTATTGGCATATCTGATCGGGAGTATCCCTACTTCTGTATGGGTTAGTAAACACTTTTTCAAAATTGATATTCGTGAGTATGGCAGCGGTAATGCCGGCGCCACCAATACCTACAGGGTATTAGGTCCCAAATGGGGTACCATTGTTATGATCGTGGATATGCTTAAGGGCATGCTGGCGGTAAAGCTGGCTTTCCTGGCTCCGGAGCTGCTGGATCATGAAACACGTTTTCTCAACCTGCAGATAGCCTTAGGCCTGGCTGCCGTACTGGGGCATATATTTCCTATCTGGGCCGATTTCCGCGGCGGTAAAGGGGTGGCTACCTTATTTGGCCTGGTGGTAGGCATTTCACCCTGGACAGCCTTAGGTTGTTCCGGCGTGTTTCTCCTGGTGCTTTATCTTACCCGCTTTGTATCCCTCAGTTCTATCTTGGCAAGTGTGGCATTTCCCATTTTTATCCTCATCATCTTTAACGTGGATAATCCTGTTTACAGGGTATTTGCCATTGCTGTGGCCTTAATGGTGATCCTTACACACCAGAAAAATATTACCCGCCTGTTAAAAGGTGCCGAGAGTAAAGTGCCTATTTTTAAAAAAAGAGATAAACGCAGGCAACGTCGCAGAGGGGATATGTCGTCCTGACTTCCTGTAATTACATTATTTTTGTTCCAGCCCTTACTAAGCCAAATACTCTAAACAAATTATTGGTATAGAGATTGATTTGCTAAAAGTAAAAAACAAACCCATGATAAGGATAATTTTCGCAGTATTTGCTGCTGCAACAATAGTGATTGGCTGCTCAACCAATGCGGTTACCGGGCGAAGCCAGATGAAACTATTACCGGAATCAGAACTACAATCGATGGCTGTAACGGAGTACCAGAGCTTCCTGTCCAGCAACAAAGTGATAAGCAGTGCTACCAGTAAGGATGCCGAGATGGTGAACAGGGTAGGCCAGCGTATTACGCAGGCCGTAAAGCAATACTATGCACAAAAAGGCTTATCGGCCGAACTGGATGGCTATAACTGGGAATATAAGCTGGTTGACAGCAAGGACGTAAACGCCTGGTGTATGCCCGGAGGTAAAATTGTGGTGTATACAGGTTTATTACCTATTACACAAAATGAGGCCGCTTTGGCCGCAGTAATGGGTCATGAGGTATCACATGCGTTGTTTAATCATGGTAACGAACGTATGAGCCAGGGTATGGTACAACAGGGTTTGGGTTCGGCATTGAGTGTTGCCCTCTCTAATAAACCGGCGGCCACACAAAACCTGTTTATGACAGCTTTTGGTATTGGTTCAAACGTATTGGGTGTATTACCTTTTTCGCGTAAACATGAGCTGGAAGCCGATCGTTATGGTCTTATCTGGACTGCTATGGCCGGTTATAACCCACAGGAAGCCATTAACTTATGGAAAAGAATGGAAGCAGCAGGCGGTGGCCAGGGACAGCCCGAGTTTTTAAGTACCCACCCGAGTGAGGGAAAACGTATCCAGGAGCTGGAAAAACACATGCCTGAGGCCTTACAATACTACAGACCGGTGTCAAAATAAGTGGCTTTTTTGCTGCCCCATCCCCTTTACAAGCACTGTAAAGGGGATTTTTATTGGCCTTACCCCAACAATACCACGTTTTTTTACTAACTTTGCACTCCCGACAAATGGAAACACAGTGTGGACAGGGTTTCGGCGTGTTCTTTTTAAACCTAAAAATGGCTTTACAGTATGCTTCCAACGGTTTTTGAAAAATTACAACTGGCAGACGAAAAGAATCTATTAATTCAGGGTTTACCTTCTTCAATCGAAAAACAATTCAGCAAGTTATCTTTCGCAAAAAACATGACTCCGCTGCTGAAAAACAGGAAAATTGACTTTGCTCTTGTTTTTGCAGTAAATGAAAATCAGCTCAATGGTATTTTAAAGGATGTTATGCCATCTTTAAAAGGCGAGTCCAAATTCTGGGTAGCTTATCCTAAAGCAACTTCAAAAATTGTTACCGATTTAAACAGGGAATGTAGCTGGAACAGGTTAACCTGCGAAGGGTACGAAAGTATTGAAAGAATAGAGTTAGATCATGTGTGGAGTGCCATGCGTTTTGTAAAAGGTGAACTGGAGCGTTCGGTAGAAACAGTTATCACGCGTAAGAGAGAAGCGGCACCGGTGAGTGCAGACGAGTAATTAACCTCAAAAAAATTGAATACAAATAGGCTGTCTGATAAAGGCAGCCTATTTTTTTTCTTATCTTTTCCGGTAACGGCTTATAATTGACCGGTAGGCATAAAAACTTATTTTTGTAACATGCTGATAAGAAAAAAGAAAACTCCTCATTTTTTTGACGTTGTTGTAACAGATGCAGATAGTATTGTATTAACGAACAGGGAAGAAGGGATTAACTTTTTAGTATCTTTTTTCAAAACCGTCAGGCCCGCCCGGAACGAAGAATATGAAACGGCCAACAATAAACTGCAGCTGGCCATGGTGGCGCTGGAGCAGCATAAAGTACTCAAACAAAAACTGCAAAGGGCCATCCTCTTACTCCTGATCAACACAAACCTTAATAAGGCACTCACTGAAAGCGGGGTTCCCCTGGCGGAGGGTTTCTGGCAGGAGCTGTTCGACCGGCTAAAACATAAAATGCTGCCGGCTATACAGGATCCTGATGATTTTCTCTATGTGATTGACAGGGTGTTTTATAAATCGGACGATTTTAAGTGGGTGGAAGCGATCACGCAGGAAAACTGGATCAGGTTTTTTACCATCATTCAAATGCCCATTGGTGTGCGGGATAAACGCCTGCAACAGCATGTAATGGCAGCCATGCGTATCCTGTCTTTCCAGGTGGCCCAAACAGGGCTCGAAAAAGAAGTGGCCGCTTATATTCCCGCAACGGAAACAGGGCAGGAAAGCCCTTTTGTAAAACAAAGTTTTTTAATACATGACCTGCAGGAAAAATTAACGCAGGATAGTGATAATGCCACAATTACTCATTGCTGTGCGTTGATCAAGGATGTGATACAGCAGTGTGCAAAGAACATTGATTATATACGCAGCCAGCAATCCACCAAGGGGGCCAGTTTACGGCAAACCTATACCTTGCTTATACTAAGTACCCGTTTACAAAGGATACTTATTTTAAACGATGTGCTCGACCGGGATGATCATTTTGATGTGGGCCGTTTTGTAGACCTGTTTAAGGTATTGGTAAGGAACGAGAACCGGAAAAACAGTATCCGTGAATTTGTTTCGCAGGGCATTGGCTACCTGGCTTACCAGATTGCCGAACATAAAGGTGATAAAGGTGGAAAGTATATTACTAGTACGGCCAAAGAATACCGTAAAATGGTTATCAGTGCCATGTGGGGTGGTTTTATCATCTGTTTTATCGCCGTATTTAAAAACCTGTTGGGCAAACTGGCTTTAGCACCCTTCTGGCAGGGCTTTATGTACAGTGTTAATTACAGTGCAGGTTTTATTGCTATTGAGGAAACAGGCTCTACACTGGCTACCAAACAACCCGCTTTTACGGCCAGTGCGGTGGCAGCATCTCTGGATACCAAAAAACAATCCAATCGCCCTGATTTAAATAACCTGGCCATTACGGTGGCAAAAGTATCCAGGAGCCAGATAGCTTCTTTCTTCGGTAACCTGGTCATTGTATTTCCGGGTACTTTTTTACTGGCCTGGTTATATCATCTTTCATTCAATACAAAAATTGCCGATGGCGATGCGGCTTACCAGTTATTGAGGGACCAGCATCCCTGGGAAAGTCTTTCCCTGTTATATGCCTGCAATACGGGCTTCTTTTTATTTGTAAGCGGCATTATAGCCGGTTATGTACAAAACAAAATAAGGTATGGCCGTATTGGCGAAAGGCTGGTGATGCACCCCATACTGCGTTTATCGATGGCGGAGAACCGGAGAAAAAAATTAGCTGCTTATATTGAAAAACATTCCGGGGCATTGGTGGGCAGTATAGCCCTTGGTTTTTTCCTGGGCATGGCAGGCATATTTGGCAAGGTATTCGGCATTCCTTTCGATATCAGGCATATCACCATATCGGCCGGTAACAGTGCTATTGGTGTGTATGGCGTAGGATTTGAAAATATAGCCTGGCAATACCTGCTGGTAGTGTTTTTAGGGGTACTGGCCATTGGCTTTGTAAACTTCTTAAGCAGTTTTGCCTTTGCTTTTTATGTAGCAGTAAAATCGAGAGGTATTCACCTGAAAGACTATCCGCAATTCATCGGTATTTTATGGCGTTACTTTATACATTTTCCTTCTCACTTTATTCTTCCTCCCAGAAACAAAGCCAATTCATAATTCATCAGTTCATATTCATAATTTATAATTCATAATTCCTCGTTCATAATTCTCTTTCTATTTTTGATTTTCTCTTACAATTTTGCTACCTTGTCTATTACCGGTTTTACCTGTAAAAAACCGCTTCAAACGATTTGCTCACAAAAAACAATCTATGCAGCCCATTATCGAGTGCGTTCCCAATTTTAGCGAAGGAGTTAACCTGCAAATAATAAAACAAATAACAGATGAAATTGAATCGGTAGAAGGTGTTCGGTTACTGAATGTGGACCCCGGTAAAGCAACCAACCGCACAGTGGTAACTTTTGTTGGCGAACCAGGTGCTGTGATAGAGGCCGCATTTTTAGCGATAAAAAAAGCGGGAGAATTAATTGATATGAGCAAACACAGCGGCGAACATCCGCGTATGGGCGCTACCGATGTTTGCCCTTTAATTCCCATAGCCAATATTACCATGGAAGAAACGACCCGTTATGCGCAACAACTGGCCAAAAGGGTAGGCGAGGAGTTAAACCTTCCGGTATATTTATATGAAGCGGCCCAGTCCAACCCTGCCCGTAAAAACTTATCAGTGATCCGTGCCGGTGAATATGAAGGCTTTTTCAAAAAAATAAAACAACCCGAATGGGCGCCCGATTTTGGTCCTGCCGAATTTGATGCCAAACGGGGTGGTACCGTTATAGGCGCACGTGATTTTTTAGTGGCGTATAATGTAAATCTTAACACTACTTCTACCCGCAGGGCCAATGCCATTGCATTTGATATCCGTGAAGCAGGGCGGGTAAAAAGAGAGAACGGTAAAGTGGTAACCGATGAAGCCGGTAAACCGGTAAACATTCCCGGTAGTTTAAAATCGGTAAAAGCCATTGGCTGGTATATTGAAGAGTATGGCATTGCCCAGATATCCATTAACCTGACTAACCTGAATATTACCCCCATTCATATAGCTTTTGATGAAACCTGCAAAAAAGCCGATGCCCGTGGCATAAGGGTTACCGGCAGTGAATTGGTTGGCCTTGTACCGTTGAAAGCATTACTGGATGCCGGTAAATATTTTTTACAAAAACAACAACGTTCTGTTGGTGTAAGCGAAAAGGAACTGATAAAAATTGCTGTAAAATCTTTGGGGCTGGACGAGCTAAGCCCTTTTAAACCCGAGGAAAGAATAATAGAATATATACTGGCCAGGCCGGAAGACAGCAGGCTGATCAATATGACCGTTGCCGGTTTTGCCGATGAAACGGCGAGTGAAAGCCCGGCCCCTGGCGGTGGCTCTATTGCCGCATATATGGGGGCTTTAGGCGCAGCGCTGGCCACTATGGTGGCAAACCTGTCATCGCATAAAAAAGGGTGGGATGAGCGTTGGCAGGAGTTTAGTGACTGGGCCGAAAAAGGTGAAACCGCTAAAGCACAGTTATTAAAACTGGTGGATGAAGATACGGCTGCCTTTAATAAAATCATGAACGCATTTGGTTTGCCCAAGGCAACGGAAGAGGAAAAAAAGGCCCGCACTGCTGCTATACAGGAAGCTACTAAATACGCTATTGAAGTGCCCTTAAAAGTAATGCAGGTGGCGTATGGCTCCATGGAACTGATAAAGGCTATGGCCGATACCGGCAATCCTAATTCTGTATCCGATGCCGGGGTGGGAGCCTTGTGTGCCCGTAGCGCCGTATTAGGCGCTTTTATGAATGTACGTATCAATGCAGCAGGCTATGATGATAAAACATTTGTACAGGAAGTGTTGAAACAGGGCCAGGCCATTGAACAACAGGCCATACAGGCCGAGCAGGAAATTTTACAGGTTGTCAATCAAAAAATTGGCCTGTAGCCTAACGGTGCAAACAATCGTCCACTAACATTATAAAAAACTACCCATGCAACATTTAAAATTGTACAGCAAGCAGGATGTATTATCGTTAACACTGGTAAAAAAATTTGAAACAAGGGTAGGAGAGCGGGTGCAGGCTTTGCCCGATCATACAACGGCGCCGGGCGATGCCCTGGCAGCCAGTAATGCCAAATACGTGGTAATAGGTATACCGGAAAGTATTGGTATCAGGGCCAACCATAGTACGGCTTTTGCCGATACATGGTGGGTTTCGTTCCTTCAATACTTTGTTAACCTGCAAAGCAATGATTTTTTTGACGGCAGTGATGTACTGATCCTCGGGCATTTTGATTTTGGCGATATACAATACCTGATTGATATTAATGCCAAAGGAACTGAGGAAAAGTTAGCAGCTTACCGCCATGCCGTACAAACGGTGAACGAAGAAGTTGAGGAAGTGATCAAACAAATTACAGCCGCCGGCAAAATACCCATTGTACTGGGAGGGGGGCACAACAATACTTATCCGTTAATTAAGGGCGCAGCAAAAGGCTGGCTGAAGTCGGGTAAACTGGCCCTGGCGCAGATCAACTGTATTAATATGGATACGCATAGCCGTTATCATGCTATGGAAGGGCATCATAGCGGTAACCCCATTCGTTATGCCGAAGAGGATGGTTACCTGCAGCGTTACTGTGTAGTGGGAATGCAGGAAAAACAGTTACCACAAAATGTATGGAACGATATGGTGAATAATCCTTTTATGGATTGCGTAACTTTCGAGGATATTTTTATCAACGAAAAACGAAGCTTTATACAGGCCGTGGATCATGCTACCGAATTTACTGCTGATACGTTAACGGGTATTGATATTGACCTGGATTCCATTCAAACCAATGCCTGCAATACCGGTATTTATGCCAACCATGCCCGCCGTTTTGTGGCCTACAGTGCTATGGTCAGTCAACCGGCCTATTTGTTTATCTGCGGCACTATTCCGCAGCAGCAGGGCACTTTAGATACTTCGGGGCCGGCTTCACTGGCCGCCTACCTGGTGGCCGATTTTGTACAGGCCCGCAACGAGTTAAAGAACGAAAATAAATAAGGAGTTTATCTTTCCAGCTCTGAAAGCCCGAACTTCCTGAACCTGCAGCGTTTCTTTTCCAAAAAGTAATTATGTTTGCCATGATGGTACCGGTGTATTAAAACCAACCCGGTACCATCCTGTTTACAATGAGTACCAATTATATTGAAGATCAGGTTTTTGAAAAGATCAATTACACGGTTGCGCCCTTACCCAGGGCAGAATATGATAACTGTACTTTTAAGAACTGTGATTTTACGCAGTCCAACTTATCCCAGATAGCATTTACCGAATGTGAATTTGACACCTGTAACCTGAGCCTGGCTTTACTGGGGCAGACAGCTTTTAAAGATGTAAAATTTAAGAATTGCAAAATGCTGGGTTTACATTTTGAGCATTGCAGCGACTTTTTATTTGAAGTGGGTTTTGAAAAATGCCAGTTGAACATGTCGGTGTTTTACCAGCGTAAAATGCCGAAAACGATCTTTGACCAGTGTACACTGAGCGAAGTTGATTTTACCGAAGCCAATATAAGTGAGGCGGTATTTACGGGCTGCGATCTGTCGGGGGCTATGTTTGACCGTACCAACCTGGAAAAAGCGGACCTGGGTACGGCATTCGGGTACACCCTTGACCCTGAGAAAAACAAAATAAAAAAGGCAAAATTTTCGGTGCAGGGAGCCATGGGCCTGCTGGCCAAATACGATATAAGGGTGGTGTAAAAATGGTACGTTGTAATAAAAAACTTACAGCAAAGGGGTACTTATTCACAACACGTTGATAACAAACAAAAAAAAAGTTTATTTAAAGTTTTTGCAATTATCAAATTCCCTTACCTTTGCCTTCCCAAAAACGACGGTACTGTCCGTAAGAAGGGAAAAAACTAAAGTTCTTTAAATTCTTTATACACCGAAAATAGCTCAGTTGGTAGAGCATCCCGGTTAACCACCGGGGAGGTCGCTTGTTCGATTTTTCTACTGATTGCTGTTAAATAGGTTAACCGCCGAAATAGCTCAGTTGGTAGAGCAACTGATTTGTAATCAGTAGGTCGCTGGTTCGACTCCAGTTTTCGGCTCTAAGGTATGGTTAGCAATAACGATACTTTGGTTTGGGTAGATGGCCGAGTGGTTAAAGGCGACAGACTGTAAATCTGTTCTCTTCGGAGTACGGAGGTTCGAATCCTTCTCTGCCCACGATCAATTAGCTAATTAGCAGATCTGCTAATTAGCTAATTTTATAAAGTTCTTTCTAAAAACAGACATGTTAGTACGTTGGTTAATAACCTGTATGATCATGGATATGTAAGCGGGAGTAGCTCATTTGGTAGAGCGGTAGCCTTCCAAGCTTCAGGTGGCCGGTTCGAGCCCGGTCTCCCGCTCTGGTAAATGACCACAAACAGTGATTGATGCTGAAAGATGTACATCAGTATAGCAACGGTCAGTGATCCAAGCAAAAAGCCGTTGTAGCTCAGTGGTAGAGCACTTCCTTGGTAGGGAAGAGGTCGTGAGTTCGATTCTCACTAACGGCTCTACTCTTGTTAAGGGATGGGTACCAACTGCTGAAGAGCGAACAGAACCCTGAACGGAGCGTCGCAAGTAAAGCTGATAGTAGTAATGCTGGCGGCTAAAACATAAATTTTTTATTTAGTTAAAACACAACTCAAAAACCGATAAAATGGCAAAAGAGACCTTTAAGAGGGAAAAACCTCACGTAAACATTGGTACCATTGGTCACGTTGACCACGGTAAAACCACTTTGACTGCTGCTATCACAGAGATCCTTGCGAAAAAAGGATTGGCGCAGGCAAAAAAATATGATGATATTGATGGAGCTCCTGAAGAAAAAGAGAGAGGTATTACTATCAATACTGCTCACGTAGAGTATGAAACTGCTAATCGTCACTATGCACACGTTGACTGTCCTGGTCACGCTGACTATGTGAAAAATATGATCACTGGTGCTGCTCAGATGGACGGTGCTATCTTAGTGGTAGCTGCTACTGACGGTCCTATGCCTCAAACTAAAGAACACATCCTTTTGGCTGCACAGGTTGGTGTACCTAAAATGGTTGTATTTTTAAATAAAGTTGACCTGGTTGATGACGAAGAGTTATTAGAGCTGGTTGAAATTGAAGTTCGTGAAGAGTTATCTAAGCGTGGCTTTGATGGTGACAATACTCCGGTTATCCGTGGTGCTGCTGCCGGTGCTTTATCTGGCGACGAAAAATGGATCAAATCTATCGAAGAGTTAATGGATGCAGTTGATAACTGGATTCCTTTACCTCCCCGCCCGGTTGATCTGCCTTTCCTGATGAGTGTTGAGGACGTATTCTCTATCACTGGTCGTGGTACTGTTGCTACAGGTCGTATCGAAAGAGGTCGTATCAAAACCGGTGATCCTGTTGAGATCGTAGGTTTAATTGAAAACCCTCTGAACTCTACTGTAACTGGTGTTGAGATGTTCCGTAAAATTCTTGACGAAGGTGAAGCTGGTGACAACGCAGGTTTATTATTACGTGGTATTGAGAAAACCCAGATCCGTCGTGGTATGGTAATCGTAAAACCAGGTTCTATTACTCCTCACACTGAGTTTAAAGGTGAAGTTTACGTATTAAGCAAAGACGAAGGTGGTCGTCACACTCCTTTCTTTAACAAATACCGTCCTCAGTTCTACTTCCGTACAACTGACGTAACTGGTGAAGTTAAATTAAACGAAGGAACTGAGATGGTTATGCCTGGTGATAACACTAGCATCAACGTTACCTTAATTCAGCCAATCGCAATGGAAAAAGGTTTGAAATTTGCGATTCGTGAAGGTGGACGTACAGTAGGTGCCGGTCAGGTTACCGAAATCATCAAGTAATTATTTGATATAATTCTTTGAAATAATCAATTAGCTAATTAGCAAATTTGCTAATTAGCTAATTGAATTTTACGGGCATGGTGCAACGGTAGCATACGGGTCTCCAAAACCTTTGATCTGGGTTCGAATCCTAGTGCCCGTGCGGATTGATGTTTATTGTTTAAAGTTTAATGTTTCAGTTGCTGAACTTTATGTATTTTTCACTTTAAACCTTAAACCTTAGACTTTAAACCTAATAGGAATGACAAAAATTGTTAATTATTTTAAGGACAGTTACAAGGAGCTTACTGAAAAAGTAACCTGGCCAAACTGGGATCAGTTACAGCAGTCAACCATGATTGTGCTGGTTGCTACCATCATTATCACAGCTATGATCTGGGTGATGGACTTTTTAACCGGTGGAGCATTGAATTTTGTTTATAAACAACTTTTCTAATTTGTAATGGAAGGAACTACTCAACATACACAACCAGCCGAACAAGAAACCAAGTGGTTTGTGCTACGGGTGGTTAGTGGTAAAGAACGTAAAGTAAAAGAACTTTTAGATAAGGAGATATCCCGTGGTGGCTGGAGTGAAATGGTAAAACAGGTTTTTTTACCTGTAGAGAAAGTGTATAAGGTAGCCAACGGTAAAAAAGTAATGCGTGAGCGTAACTATTACCCCGGTTATGTAATGGTAGAGGTAGTAGAGGGAAAATTATCCGATGACCTGCGTGATATGATCCGTGGTACTAACAGTGTTATTCACTTTTTAGGTAAAGATGATCCTATTGCATTGCGTAAGGCAGAGGTAAATAAGATGTTAGGTAAGATGGACGAGATGGCTGAGGCCGGTGGTGTTAGCATGAGTGAGCCTTTCATTGTTGGCGAAACCATTAAAATTATTGAAGGTCCGTTTAACGACTTTAATGGTGTAATTGAAGAGGTGAATGATGAGAAGAAAAAATTAAAAGTTACCGTAAAAATATTTGGCCGTTCAACTCCTGTAGAATTAAACTACATGCAGGTTGAAAAACTGAATTAGCCATATTGATTTTTCGTTTTCAAAAGCCATCCATAATTTTGGATGGCTTTTGAATTTTAAGCTGAATTGTTTGCCATAAAACAACTGCATTGTATTAATGAAAGATAAACTGAAGTTCCTGCTGCTGTACTTTTTGGTATGGCTGGTTATATTCTTTTTAGCCAGGTTGGTTTTTGTAGTATATAACCCGACACTTGCAAAAGAAGCGGGGGTTGCCAATATAGCACTGAGTTTTTTTTACGGGCTCCGGATGGATGCCTCAGCCACCGCCTATTTAATAGCTCCTGTATGCCTGATGGTGCTGTTGTCGCTGGTAATACCTTATTTTAATAACATAAAGCCGTATAAAGTATACAGTTTTATCGTGTTCTTACTGGTATCGTTTATTGTTTTATCCGATGGCTCCCTGTATGAAGCCTGGGGCTTCAGGATTGATGATGATATACTGGTATTTTTGGCAAATCCCAAGGAAGTGTATGCTTCTATCAGTCACCTGCCGCTGTTCTGGATCACTTTATTTTTCATTGCCATAGTAGCCCTTTGCTGGTACGGCTTTAAAAAGGTGCTGACATATATTTTTTTTCCGCCGCAATACCGGTTCAGGTGGGTTACAGCGCTTGTATTGCTGGCAGTAACCGTTTCGTTAATTATTCCTATACGTGGCGGCTTACAACTGGCGCCTATGAACCAGAGTTCCGTTTACTTTTCTACCAATAGTTTCGCCAATCACAGTGCCATTAATGCAGTATGGAATTTTGTACAGAGTACCGTTAAACAAAATGACCTGCAGGAGGAGAGTTACCATTTTATGGGTGATACCCAGATAGCGGCTTTAACCGATAGTTTATATGCCGCTAAAGGTGAACAGGAATACTGGATCAATACAAGGCCCGGAGCCCCGGTGAATGTATTACTGATCATTTGGGAAAGTTTTACCGAAAAAGCCATTCATGCAAAGGTAAATGGTGAAGAGGTTACCCCTAATTTTAACCGGCTGAAACAGGAAGGTATATATTTCAGTAATATATACGCCAGTGGTGACCGCACTTCTAAAGGCGTACCGGCTATTTTAAGCGGTTACCCGGCTTTGCCCGTAGGCTCGGTGATCCAGAATCCGGCCAAATCAAACAAACTACAGTTACTATCCGGTTTATATAAGCAAAGAGGGTACAGCACACCTTTCTTTTACGGCGGTGAGCCGGAATTTGCCAATATTAAATCCTACCTGCTGCATGGTGGTTATAATCCTATTATTGATAAATCGGCCTTTGCTGCCGCTGATATGAACTCCAAGTGGGGCGCTCATGATGGGGTGGTGGCACAGCGGGTATTACTGGAGCTGCAAAGGATCAATAAACCATTTTTCGGAACCTGGCTTACACTTTCCAGTCACGAACCTTTTGAAACGCCGGTGCCTACAGTTATTCATGGCGAGGATATAACTAATAAATTCCTGAACTCCCTGCATTATACGGATGCGGTGATCGGTGATTTTATTGAACAGTGTAAAAAGCAGGCCTGGTGGAATAATACCGTTATCGTAATGATCGGTGATCATGGCCATCCAAAACCCGAAACCGGCCACCGGGCCGATAATTTCAGAACCCCGATGTTGTGGTTAGGTGGTGCGTTAAAGCAAACCAATAAGGTAGTAACACATGTAGGGTCACAAATTGACCTGGCTACTACTTTGTCCTCGCAGTTCGGCATTGGTAAAGGCCTGTTTCCTTTCAGTAAAAACCTGGCCGACTCAACAGCGCTGCACTGGGCTTCGTTCAATTATAAAGACGGACTGGGTTTTGCCACCGATTCATCACGCTTGATATTTGATATCGTAGCCAAACGTATTGTGGAATCGATAGGGGATGCTTCTGATAGAAACCTGCAGCCGGCCAAAGCCATCTTCCAGAAAATGTATGAGGATTATTTGAAGAAATAGGATTTGTATTAAACAAATGTTAAAATCATTTTACTCAACCGTTATAAAATAGGTTTAACCGGTAAAAACAATAAAATTCTCCTGCGTATGTTTGAACATCTTATTCTAAATTATTAGTTTTGTTATACTTATAAAATACCACCATGAATTTCAAGCACATCATTCTTACCATCAGTACCGCTATTGTATTCTTTTCGTGTCAGAAAGAAAATGATTACCTGAACAACAGTGTTCCTGTTGCAAATGCAGGAGCCTCGCAAACAATTACCTTACCCACCAACACTGTTACCGTGAACGGCTCGGGCGCCGACGCCGATGGTGAGGTGGTGGCCTATTTATGGAGCCAGGTAAACGGGCCGAAAGAAACGGTTATTGTTAACCCCGGATCACCCTCTACAGTTATTAAAGATCTGGTAGCCGGTACCTATACTTTTCAATTAATGGTTACCGATGATGGCGGAGCCACCGGCGTTGATACCCTGAAAGTAAATGTACTGAACCCCGAAACCACCATTACTACGCTTACGTTAGCTCCCCGGAATAGTCCGGGTGATATAAAACTCGTGAATTATGATGGTGCGGACGAAACCTCGCCTGTAAGTCCCGACATTGCACTTGTAGCCTGGACAAAAAACGGCCGTCCTTACTCTGCAAGAGGCATATTAAAATTTGATTTAAGCAGTATTCCTGCTACAGCTACCATTGTTAGTGCAAAACTCCAGTTGTTTTCTTATCCGCCGCCCGTTTTAAACGGGAACTTGGTTGATGCGAATTATGGTGCCAATAACTCCTTTGCCGTACAGCAGGCTAGTGCCAGTTGGACTTATCCGGGTTTAACCTGGTTTAATCAGCCTGCCGGTAATACCGCTAACCAGGTAATAGTACCGTCAACCACTTCATCCAGCCTTGACGTGAATGTTGATGTAAAAAATATAGTGGCTTCAATGGTTAGTAATAACGCCAATTATGGCTTTTTACTGAAACTGGTAAATGAAACAATCTTAACAAGCCGCCTATTTGTTTCCAGTCATTCGCCTATTAACCAAACCAAGGTTCCTAAACTGGTGATTGAGTATCAATAAGGCCGTATTTAAAAGAATTTTTATAAAAATTGGGGGTGCAATAGGTTTTTTCTTACCTTTGCACCCCCAATTAGTTCTTTCGATACCTGTTGTAAACAGGCTGTGAGGAATTTGGGAGACCCGTTTCCAATTGGAATGGGTCGCTTGAACCAATAAATCTAAAACGAAATGGCAAAAGAAATCAGTGGCTATGTGAAGCTACAGTGTAAAGGAGGCCAGGCTAATCCAGCACCTCCCATCGGTCCGGCTCTAGGTTCCAAAGGTGTTAACATCATGGAATTCTGTAAGCAATTCAATGCAAGAACGCAGGACAAACCAGGTAAAATACTTCCTGTATTAATTACCGTATTCTCCGACAAAAGCTTTGAGTTTGTTATTAAAACTCCTCCCGCAGCAATTCAGCTGATGGAAGCTGCTAAAATTCAAAAAGGTTCTAAAGAAAGCAACCGTGCGAAAGTAGGCAAAGTAAACTGGGAGCAAATTGAGGCAATTGCTAAAGACAAAATGCCCGATTTAAACTGTTTTACTGTAGAAAGCGCCATGAAAATGGTAGCCGGTACTGCCCGCAGTATGGGTCTTAACGTGGAAGGTAAAGCACCTTGGGAAAACTAAGCATACGCTTGGTTCACACAACCAGTAACAAGAACTTTTTAAAACGAATTTATCATGGCATTCATTAGCAAAAAAAGAAAAGCTGTTAACGGAAAAGTTAACGCTGATAAAGCTTACTCACTTAAAGATGCTTCTTCTTTAGTGAAAGAAATCAACACCGCCAAATTTGACGCTTCTGTTGATTTACACGTACGTTTAGGCGTAGATCCTAAAAAAGCCGACCAGGCTATCCGCGGTACAGTAACCTTACCTCACGGTACCGGTAAAACCAAAAGAGTACTGGTTCTTTGTACTCCTGATAAAGAAGCGGCTGCTCAGGAAGCAGGTGCTGATTATGTAGGTCTGGACGAATTTGTAACCAAAATTGAAGGTGGCTGGACAGATATCGATGTAATCATCGCTACACCTGCCGTAATGCCTAAAATTGGTAAATTAGGTAAAGTATTAGGTCCTCGTAACTTAATGCCAAACCCTAAAACCGGTACAGTAACTAACGATGTGGCTGCTGCCGTTAACGAAGTAAAAGGTGGTAAAATCGCTTTTAAAGTTGACAAAACCGGTATCATTCACGCTTCTATCGGCCGTGTAAGTTTTTCACCCGAGAAAATCGTAGAAAACAGCCAGGAGTTTATCAACGCTATCATTAAAGCAAAACCTGCAACTGCCAAAGGTACTTACCTGAAAGGCATTAGCATGGCCAGCTCTATGAGCCCTGGCATTGCTGTTGATACAAAAGCATTTATTCACTAAGATTGTTGCCGTTCAATGCATGTTGAACACAACAAACCTCATTAACAGAACAGTCAAAATCTTAATAAAATGACTAAGCAAGAAAAAAACGAAGTGATTGAATTGCTGAAAGGCAAATTCTCTCAATACAATAACTTCTACGTTACCGATACTGAATCGTTAACTGTTGAGCAGGTAGGTAAATTACGCCGCGCCTGTTTTGACAAACAGGTAGAAATGAAGGTGGCTAAAAACACCCTGATCAAAAAAGCTTTGGAATCTATCGACGCTGAAAAATACAGTGGTGTATACGATTCATTAAATAAAGTAACGGCTTTATTGTTTTCTGAAAACCCTAAAGAACCGGCTTTAATTTTAAGTGCTTTCCGCAAAGAAGGTAACAAAACCAAACCTGAGTTAAAAGCTGCGTTCATCAATGGTGATGTGTACAGTGGTGATGAAAACCTGGTTACACTGACCAAAATCAAAACCAAAAACGAGCTTATCGGCGAAGTTATCGGTTTGTTACAATCTCCTGCAAAACGTGTACTGGCTGCTTTATTGCACCACCACGAGCAAAAAGAAGGCGCTGCTGCAACAACAGAAGCGGCTCCGGCAGAGTAATTTTTGTTACCGGCTTCAGTTCCCTGGTGGAGCTGAGGTTGCGACGCTCCGTTTATCGTTCCGTTCCCTGGTCAACAGGTAATGGTTATATAAACAAGAGGTGTCAGGCAAAATAAAATAATTAATCCGCTTATCCCTGGCGGATTTGAAAGGCCTTCGGGCCGGTTAGGGAGAACAAATTTTTTTAAACCCTCCGCCGGAGTGATAAACAATGAAGGCGGAAAAAATTTTACAAAATGGCAGACGTAAAAGCATTAGCAGAGAGCCTTGTAGCTCTTACAGTTAAAGAAGTACAGGAATTAGCTGATTTCTTAAAATCAGAATACGGTATCGAGCCTGCAGCAGCAGCAGTTGTAGTAGCAGCTGGTGGTGATGGCGGTGGTGCAGCAGCTGAAGAAAAAACTGCATTCGACGTAATCCTGAAAAACGGTGGTGCTTCTAAATTAAACGTAGTTAAATTGGTTAAAGACTTAACCGGTTTAGGTCTTAAAGAAGCTAAAGAGTTAGTAGATACTGCTCCTAAGCCTGTTAAAGAAGGTGTATCTAAAGCAGAAGCTGAAGATATCGCTGCTAAGCTGAAAGAAGCTGGTGCAGAAGTTGAAATCGCTTAATTATAGCTTATTCAACATATACAAACCCGTTCAGTTACTGAACGGGTTTTGTTTTTACAGGGCTTTTACGATGGGGATATAACTGTATAACTATTTTATTAACAAGCAATAAGACTTCTTCCCATCTTGCTGCTTCTTTACTACATTTGGCCAAACTTTTAACGGTTGTATGAGTATATTGTTAAAACAGTTATTACTAATTGGCTGTATCATTATTTCCACTACGTTACTGGCTCAAACCCACCCATGGCGTTTAGGTGTTAACGCCGGCTTAAACCTTTCCCGGGGCCATGAGAAGGCCGATTATATCCTGGCCGCCGGATCCGTAAAACCGGGCTTCCAGGCAGGTGCTACGGCCTCTTATACGGTTTGGAAGGGATTGTATGTAGAATCTGGTATGAGCATTACGACCAAAGGCATTAAACATGCTAAAGCAGATACATGGATCGGGGGAACCAATCCACCCATAACCTTCACCAATAGTTCGCTCAACTTACTATACCTGCAATTACCGGTCCGGCTGGGTTATGATATTACTATTTACCGGGAACTAAGTGCAACAGTTCATGCAGGCGCCTACCTGGCTTATGGTATTGCCGGTAAACACACGGTAAAAACAACCACTACCCGTAATGCCATGGAAGATACCAGGATTAAAACAAACAGTTTCAGCAGTGATGGTTATAAGAGGTTTGACAACGGTTTAAGCTTTGGCGGCGGGCTGCGGTATAAAAAATACACCTTATCGGTTGTATATGAACCGGGCTTACAGAATATCGGGCGTTCGCCGGCAAATACCACCAATACATACGAATACTATAACCGTAACCTGGGCATAATGGCAGGCTACCTGTTTTAAGGTATTTTAGCCGGGACAACTGCTGTCTGCATTAATAATCAACCCATGTTTTTCCACAAAAGTTGATAACTAAAATTGTTAGCATTTGGGGCGTATTTATTATATTTGCCTGATTGACCCGGTGTAACCATTCCCGGCGAAATATAGTACGGGCAAAGGTTTGGAAGAAATAATGAGTGTGGGCCGGCTCAGCGGCCGGAAAGAAGAAAAAGTATATAAAACCAGGTTGAAAAACCTTTACATAATTTAGAAACGACGATATGGCAAAAGAACAAGAAGCTGGAATGTTTAGTTACAACGAAGACAGTATCAAGAGCCTGGACTGGAAAGAACATATACGGTTAAGGCCGGGTATGTATATTGGTAAACTGGGCGATGGCTCATCACCGGATGATGGTATATATGTACTGGTAAAAGAGGTGGTGGATAACTGTATTGACGAATACACCATGGGGCATGGTAAGTCCGTAGAGATCAGTATTGACAATAAGCAGGTAACGGTGCGTGACTATGGCCGTGGTATTCCGTTGGGTAAAGTGGTGGATGTGGTAAGTAAGATCAATACAGGTGCCAAATACGATAGCAAAGCCTTCCAGAAATCAGTGGGTTTAAATGGTGTGGGTACCAAGGCTGTAAATGCCTTAAGCAACTACTTTAAGGTAACCGCAGTAAGGGAGGGTAAGGAAAAGACCGCCGAATTTGAACGCGGACAATTAACCAGGGAACATAAGGAAACCGCAACCAAAGAATCAAATGGTACCATGGTAACCTTTGTTCCGGACGATACCATCTTCAAAAACTTTAAGTTTCATCCTGAGTTTTTGGAAAACCAGATATGGAACTACTGTTTCTTAAATGCAGGGTTGAAATTTGTATTTAACGGTAAAAGCTATATCAGTAAAAATGGTTTGCTGGACCTGCTGCAAAAGAAAACGAATGAAGATGAGATACGTTATCCCATTATTCATTTAAAAGGCAACGATATTGAGCTGGCCATTACCCATAATAACGATTATGGCGAGGATCTTTACAGCTTTGTAAACGGTCAGCATACTACCCAGGGTGGTACGCACCAGCAGGCTTTCAGGGAAGCCTATGTGAAAACCATCCGTGATTTCTTTAAGAAAGATTATGATGCCTCAGATATCCGTACGGGTATTGTGGCAGCGATCTCGGTAAGGGTAGTAGAGCCGGTATTTGAGTCACAGACCAAAACAAAACTGGGATCTACCAATGTGGATATAAACGGCCCGAGTATGCGCCAGTTCATGATGGACTTTTTGACAAAGGAGTTAGATAACTACCTGCACAAAAATCCAACGCTGGCCGAAGCGTTAAAAAAACGGATCGAGCAAAGCGAACGCGAACGTAAGGATATGGCCGGTATTAAAAAACTGGCTAATGAAAGAGCAAAAAAAGCTAACCTGCATAATAAAAAACTGCGCGACTGCCGCTATCACCTGAACGATGAACCACCGGTTAAAAACAGGGAAGAATTTATTGCCCGCCAGCAGGAGACCACCATATTTATTACGGAGGGTGATAGTGCAAGCGGATCTATTACCAAATCGAGAAATGTAGATACCCAGGCGGTGTTCAGTTTACGAGGTAAGCCGTTGAACAGTTATGGTCTTACCAAAAAAGTAGTATACGAAAATGAGGAGTTCAACTTACTGCAGCATGCCCTGAATATCGAAGAAGGGATGGAAGGCCTGCGTTTCAACAATATTGTGATCGCTACCGATGCCGATGTGGACGGTATGCACATCCGTTTACTGTTAATGACCTTCTTCTTACAGTTTTTCCCCGATCTGGTAAAACATGGTAAGGTATATGTGCTGGAAACACCTTTATTCCGGGTGCGGAACAAACAGGAAACCATCTATTGTTTTGATGAAGCGGAGAAACAAAAAGCCATCAAAAAATTAGGTGGCAAGCCCGAGATCACCCGCTTTAAAGGTCTGGGTGAGATCAGTCCTAACGAATTTGCCCAGTTCATTGGCGAGGACATGCGTAAACAGATGATGCGTGTGGAGGAAGGCGATCATATCCAGCAATTATTGGAGTATTACATGGGTAAGAACACCATGGACAGGCAGGAATTTATTATCAATAACCTGAAGGTGGAGATTGATGAAGCAGTAGAAGAGGCTAATTAGCAATTAAAAATTAGTAATTAATAATTGCGTTATGAAGGACGATAACGTTATTGCCAATAAATCTTATGCATTTGGGTTAAGAATAATTAAACTCTATTTGCATTTGAAATCAAATAAAGTTGATCTGGCATTATGTTCCCAGCTTTTACGATGTGGGACTTCCATTGGTGCGAATGTGGAAGAAGCAATGGGAGGATCGTCAAAAAAAGATTTTAAACATAAACTGGAAATAGCTTACCGGGAAGCGAGGGAAACTAAATATTGGTTGAGATTATTAAATGATGCCGCAATGCTTGAAAATAAGCTGGCATTATCATTAATAACTGATTGCGATGAACTGTAAAGATCCTGACAGCTATTTTAAATACTGTCAAAGAAAAAGGAGATTGAATTATTAATTCTTAATTACTAATTATTAATTAGAATGATACACATTGTTTTTAACGAATCAGAAGTAGCCTTAAT
This sequence comes from Terrimonas rubra, assembly GCF_042686025.1. Classification (NCBI taxonomy): domain Bacteria; kingdom Pseudomonadati; phylum Bacteroidota; class Chitinophagia; order Chitinophagales; family Chitinophagaceae; genus Terrimonas; species Terrimonas rubra. Next base: position 1,934,690 of record NZ_JBHUOZ010000003.1, on the reverse strand, counting down.
GCAGCAGGTGATAACACTGGATGAAACGCTTGCCGGCGATGTGGTACAGATCAAGGATGACTATGCGGTTGGGCCCATACAGGCCATTTATGAAGCCGAGGGTTACCAGTTACGCCGGGATTGGTGGAAACAGTTACTGGAGAACTCACCCTATGCGGAGCAGACGGATATTGTGGATGATAAACTGACCGTGCATAACCTGAAAAAACGCCTGGATGAAAATCCGGAGGAACACATATGGTTGTGGATGGGACAGAACCAGCATGATGTATGCGGGTACTACTGGCTGATGCCGCAGTTTAAGGAATACCAGGGGCGGATCATGGTGTTGTATATGAATAACCTGCCTTTTATTAACGAAAAAGGACAAATATTCTATCCTTCCTGGTTACACGAAATTCAGCCTTCTGAATTTTTAAAGGCAAAAAAATTATGCAGGCCCATTACCTTAAGTGAGTTTGAGGTAGACCCCGATGAATGGAAAAAACTAACAGAGGATAATGCTATTGTACGTTCGTTGGAAGGCGGTAAAAAAATTGCCAATCAGCCCGAAACATTCTATGATGCGGAAATATTGAAAAATATTACAGCAGAATGGCAAAAATCCTGGCGGGTGTTGAGCAATACCTTAAACCGTATGAAGATCAAAACGGGTGATGTGTTCATTATGTGGCGTTTAAAAACACTTATTGCTGAAGGTAAGGTGGAAGCGAATGGTGATGTGAACAAAGGCTGGAAGGATTTTGATGTAAAACTGGCCGGTACAGCAAAAACAGAGGCTGCAGCCAGCGCGGAAATTGCCGGGTAATGTTTATTACAGCTGTTCACCATATTGCCATTATCACTACCAACTACCAGGTTAGTAAAACATTTTACACCGAAGTTCTGGGGTTTAGCATCATAGCAGAAACCTACCGGGCTGAAAGGGATTCGTACAAACTGGACCTGGCCATTAACGGCCTGTACCAAATTGAGCTTTTCTCTTTCCCCGAAGCCAAGGAAAGAGCATCTTACCCGGAAGCAAAAGGATTAAGGCACCTGGCTTTTGCCGTAACGGATATTAAGGCGGTCTTCGGGCATTTGCAGCAAAAAGGTATAACACCGCAACCTATACGTGTTGACGGGTTGACCGGTAAAAAGTTCTTTTTCTTTTATGACCCGGATGGACAGCCATTGGAAATGTATGAGCAGTAAAATTTTATTTGTAAATAAACCAATACAATGAAAAAACTGGTTCAACTGGAAGAATTGGCCATGTGGGTAGCCAGCGCTTATGTGCTCTACCGGCTACAAGCTGATTGGTGGTGGTACCTGTTGCTGTTGCTGGGGCCAGACATCAGTATGATCGGTTATGCAGCCGGTAATAAAACAGGCGGCATCATCTACAACCTGTTTCATCATAAAGCTATTGCTGTAGCTGTAATGATAGGTGGGTGGATACTGGGTAATACAACTGTTCTTTGTATAGGATTGGTACTGTTCGGCCACTCATCCATGGACAGGTTATTCGGGTATGGATTAAAATTACGAGAAGGGTTTAAGTTTACCCACTTGGGTGAAATAGGTAAGAAATAATTAAAATATTTAGCGGAAAATAATGAGTGCTTCAAAAAATAAAGCGGTATTAGTAACCGAGAACAAATCAGGATTATATGGCCAGTACCAGAACTGGTTTTTAGACTATGCTTCCTATGTAATACTGGAAAGGGCCGTACCAGCCATTGAGGATGGATTAAAACCCGTACAGCGTCGTATACTTCATGCCATGAAGGAAATGGATGATGGCCGGTACAATAAGGTAGCCAATATCATTGGACAGGCCATGCAATATCACCCGCATGGTGATGCCAGTATTGGTGATGCACTGGTGAACATGGGGCAAAAGGACCTGCTGATCGATACCCAGGGTAACTGGGGCGATGTACGTACCGGTGATGATGCGGCAGCCCCCCGTTATATTGAGGCCCGTTTGAGCAAATTTGCCTTAGATGTAGCGTTTAATAATAAAACCACGGAATGGCAGGTAAGTTACGATGGCCGTAAAAACGAGCCCGTGACCCTTCCCATGAAATTCCCTTTGCTGCTGGCACAGGGAGCCGATGGTATTGCGGTAGGCTTGTCTACAAAAATTTTACCCCATAACTTTTGTGAATTAATTGAGGCTTCCATCAAATGCCTGCGCGGTAAAAAATTTGAACTGTTCCCCGATTTCCAGACCGGTGGTATGGTGGATGTTGCCGATTATAATCAGGGTAAACGCGGCGGTAAAGTAAAAGTAAGGGCCGTTATCGAAGAGGTCGATAAAAAAACACTGGCTATACGCAGTGTGCCTTATGGTGTTACCACCTCTACTTTAATGGATAGTATAGTAAAAGCCAATGACCAGGGAAAAATAAAAATTAAAAAAGTAACCGATACTACTGCCGCCAATGTAGAAATATTGGTTGATCTTGCTCCGGGCATCTCCGCCGATATTACGATTGATGCCTTATACAAATTCACCGATTGTGAGGTCTCTATTTCGCCCAATGCCTGTGTGATCGTGGACCAGAGGCCGGTATTCTTAACCGTGAATGAACTGCTGAACATCTCTACAGAAAATACAAAAAGTTTACTGGAGAAGGAATTGCAGATCAAACTGGCCGAGTTACAGGAAAAATGGCATTTTACTTCGCTGGAAAAAATCTTCTTTGAAGAAAAGATATATAAGGAATTAGAAAAGAAACATGAAACCTGGGACAAGGTGCTGGAAGCTATTGCCAAAGCCTTTGTACCGTTTACCAAACAGCTGAAACGTGATATTACCCGTGAAGATATTGTGAAGCTCACGGAAAAACCGGTTCGCCGTATTTACAAACTGGATATTGACGACCTGATCAACCAGATCAAAGGCCTGGAAGCCGAGATCAAACAGGTAAAACATGACCTGGCCAACCTGGTTGATTTTGCGGTGGCCTACTATGATAACCTGCTGAAAAAATATGGTAAAGGACGTGAACGTAAAACCGAGATCAAACAGTTTGAAGTGATCGAAGCCAAGTTTGTGGCCATTGCCAATACCAAGCTGTACATTAACAGGGAAGAAGGCTTTATCGGTACCGGTCTGAAAAAAGACGAACTGTTATTTGAATGTTCTGACCTGGATGATATCATTGTATTTACCAAGCGTGGTATGATGAAGGTGGTGAAAGTGCAGGATAAAGTGTTCATTGGTAAAGATATTATTCACGCGGCCGTATTCCAGAAAAATGATGAGCGTACTACTTATAACATGATCTATGCCGATGGTAAAGGTGGAGTGAGTTATGCCAAACGTTTCAATGTTACCGGTGTAACCCGTGATAAAGAATATGACCTGACCAAGGGTGATGATAAGAGCAAGGTACTGTACTTTACCGTTAATCCTAATGGTGAGGCGGAAGTGGTAAAAATATTACTCACCCCCGGCTCTTCTGCCCGGAACAAAGAGTTTGATTTTTACTTCGAAGAATTGGGTATCAAAGGCCGTAGCAGCATGGGGAACCAGGTAACCAAATACCCCATCAAATCGGTTAAATTCAAAGAAGCCGGGCGTGCAACCTTAAGTGGTAAAAAGCTTTGGTTTGATGATAAGTTCGGCCGCCTGAATACCGAGGAAAAAGGAACTTTATTAGGCAGTTTTGAACCGGATGACCGTTTGCTGGTGATCTTCCGTGATGGTAACTATATGATCACCGACCAGGAGATGACCCAGCGTTTTGATACGGAGAATATTGTGCTGATCGAACGTTTTGATGCCGATAAAGTAATTACGGCTATCTACCTGGATAAAAAGAACCTGCAGTTCAATGTAAAACGTTTTAAGATCGAGACCACCACGTTGAAGAACAAATTCATGTTCATTAAAGACGGGGATGGTAACTATGTAGAAGCTGTTTCTACTGCACCAGAGCCGGTATTAGCGGTTCAGTCGGGCAGGGGCGACCAGGTAAGAAAGGCCAAATTCAAAGTAGCCAAAATGACCGATGTCATGGGCTGGAAAGCGGTAGGCGCCAAGTTGGTAGATTATACCAAGACTGTACAGATGGAATGGATACAAGAAGAGACCAATAAAAACCAAACGGAGCTGTTTTAATAAAACTGGCGTCTTTATTGTGTTGAAAAGATAAAATATAGAATATGGCCGATCAATGGGAGATATGGGATGTGTATAAAGCCCTGTTTGCGTTAGCTGCGGGCATTATACTGGGCCTGGAAAGAGAGTTAAAGGATAAGTCGGCCGGGTTAAAGACCATTACGGTCATTTGCCTGGGATCGGCCTTATTCGCCATTCTTTCTTATCGTATTGGTGGTGAGAACGAACCTACCCGGATCGCCTCCTATATTGTAAGCGGTATCGGTTTTATCGGCGCCGGCGTAATTTTCAAGGATGCGGTCAATGTTTCCGGACTCACCACCGCAGGCATTATCTGGCTGGCAGCTGCGGTTGGCACTTCCATTGGCTTTGGCGAGTTTTACCTGGCTGCAACTTTTATGGCAGCCTCCCTGTTGATCGTGTATTTAAGTCCTTTCTTAAACAAGGTATTCAAAACCAAAAAACAAACACGTATCATCAGTTTTGTTATTAATAAGGCCGACAGACAGATAAAACAACATATCTACCGGGATATTAAACAACAGGGTATTCTGTTGGAGGAGCGCAGGATTGAAATGAAAGAACACCAGCTCATCGTTTCAGCCGAGATCATTATTGCGACACATGCCGTTGGCCGGCTGGAGAATTATTTAATAGAAAACGATCTCATCATATCATTTTCACTGTAATAACTGGTTTAACCAGGACAATATAAAAAACGGGGTAATCGCCTCGTTTTTTTATTTACGTTTTTTGATGACAAATTTACCGGGGCTACGATGTAAGTAAAAAGCCTCTTTATGACTACCCGTTCAACCGCAACTTACCTGTTCCTCTTTTTTATTTTTATTGGCCTGAGTAGCTGCTCTAAGAAAAAATCACAAGGACCTGGTGAACCGGGTCCGCCCGCCACACAAAAAGATATTGCCAGCGTGGATAATGCCCTCACCAGCTTTATGACCACCTATAATATGCCCGGCGCCAGCCTGGCCATTTCAAAAAACGGTAAACTGGTCTATGCCAAGGGTTATGGCTTTGCTGATAAGGAAGCCAATGAAGCCGTAACCACCAGGCACCGTTTCCGGCTGGCCAGCCTGTCTAAAACCTATACCGGTGCCGCTATAATGAAACTGGTGCAGGAGGGCAAACTAACATTGGATACAAAAGTATTCGGCACAGGCGCTATATTGGGTACGGAGTATGGAAACGGCACTTACAATACCAATGTTAGTAATATAAAAGTGCGTGACCTGTTACAAAATACAACGGGCTCCTGGGGCGCCAATACCGGTGGTGATGTCATTGATCAGAATGCTGCTTATACCAATACACAATTATTGAACTGGATATTAACTACCAGGAGCAACCCCAAAGCACCCGGCACCTTTTATGACTATTCCAATGTGGGCTTTTTTATTGCCGGAAGGGTGATTGAAAAAATCTCCGGTAAATCGTATATCAATTATATCAAACAGGATCTGTTGCCGGCCACCGGCGCAACTGAAACGGATATAGCGGCTAAAACACTGGCAGAAAGAAAAACAAATGAAGTAAAATACTACGGGCAGGGTACGGAATCTTCTTACCCTTACGTAATTGCGTTTCCCCGGCGCGATGCCGATGGTGGCCTGATCGCTTCGGCAAGCGATGTACTAAAACTCATCACTTCCATTGATGGCTTCAATACGCGTGCTGATATCTTAAACAATGCCTCCGTTACGGCCATGACAACACCGCCATCTTTTTCTACCTATGCCCAGGGTATTGCCATCTGGAAAGAACAAAACCTTTGGTTTAACTATGGCAGCTTACCGGGTACCCGCACTGGTTTTATGAAACATAACACCGATGGTATGTGCGTTGCCTTGTTATTTAATTCAAGGCCACCGGCAGGTGCCAGCGAAAATGTTTTTGCCGGCGCTATGCAAAACCTGATGTTGAACTTTTTAAATGGCAATCATAACTGGCAGGAAAACCTGGACCAGTTTTAATAAAATTTTTTGTTTACCGGCTGCAGTACCCTGGGCATCAACTGTTGCGTCGCACACTTGTACACCTGTAACTTTATTTAGCATTAAGATGCATCACATACATATAGTCACATTAAACCATCCTGTATAACAAAAGCCGCTGTAAAGCGGCTTTTGTTTATTAGTATATACCGAATATTAAAGTTTGCTCAAGGCAGCAATGGTGGCAATGGGATCAACGGATTTGAATACTGAGCTTCCTGCTACCAGCACATCTGCACCTGCTTCCACTATCTGTGCCGCATTTTCCAGGGTTACCCCACCGTCTACTTCAATCAGGGTTGGCAGGCTCCGGTCAGTTATCAGCTGACGCAGGTCCCTGATCTTTGTAAGCGAGTGAGGGATAAATGACTGCCCGCCGAAACCTGGGTTCACGCTCATGATGCATACAATATCAATATCATGTAAAACATCGTTTAACAGGGACACGGGTGTATGGGGATTAATGGCCACACCGGCTTTCATACCCAGGCTTTTTATCTGCTGCAGGTTTCTGTGTAAATGAGTGCAGGCTTCAATATGTACGGTTAAATGGTCGGCGCCTGCATTGCTGAAAGCTTCCGCATAATTCTCCGGGTTCTCTATCATCAAATGCACATCGCAAACCTTGGTGGTTGCCTTCCGGAAAAAATCGATCAGCATGGGGCCAAAGCTGATATTAGGTACAAAACGGCCGTCCATCACATCCAGGTGATACCAGTCGGCTACACTTTTGTTTAACATATCACATTCCGCCTGCAGGTTAATAAAATTGGCTGCTAAAAGGGAAGGGGCTACAATTGCCATGCTTTTTTATTTACAAAGTAAATGGTTTTGGAGGAATAGTTCATGGTTCATTGGAAGGTTCAAGAAGTTCAAGGTTCAAGCGTTCAAAGGTTCAAGGGCCCATAACAGTTCAATGTTAATGGTTATTGGTTAAGAAAGTTTAAGAAGTTCAAGGTTCAAAAGTTCAAGAGGTTAGGGAATCGCAAAATAATTCATAATTCATAATTCTTAATTCCTAAATCCTACTTCCTAACTACTTCACCGCTTCCGCCGCCTGTTTAGCCTCTGTAAAAGTTTTATCTAACTGGTAAGCTTTGTTGTAATAATCTTTTGCCTGTACTTTATCGCCGTTGCTTTCATAGGTTTTGCCGATCCAGAAATAAGCATCGGGAAAAGAAGGGGAGATGGTATTGGCCAGTTGGAAGGTTTTTAAAGCCTCGGCATTTTTTTTAGCGCCTAACAATATCTTGCCTTTTTCAATATAGGCGTTCAGGTAATTATAATCTACCGTAAGGGCCTGGTTAAATAAGGCCAGCGCTTTATCATTCTGTTGCTGGTTCACATAATACAGGCCTTTCACGTAATAGGGATTGGCGGAAGTTTTTTCTTTATCCAGGCCAATTAAGATATCGGCCAGCGTAAGCGCCTTACTGTTATTTGTTTCGGCATATTGATAGGACAACATGTTGATGATCTCCTTATTCTGCGGAGCCAGACTATAGGCTTTCTCCAGTACAGCAATAGCGCCTGCAGTATCCTGTTTACGTTGTAGCAGATCGTTTTTCAGCAGTAAGGCTTCCAGTTCATGTGGGTAATTGTTCAGTAAGCTGTCAAGCGTGGTCAGCGCATTATTAATATCGCCCTTTGCATCATAGGCATAAGCAAGCGTAAGCGGTAATAATTTACTGTTGTTTATTTTTTGGCGGGCCTGTAATAAAAAATGAATGGAGGAATCAGGGTTTGTCTCCAGCATTAAATTACCCACCGCCAAAGCATACTTTTCTTCACCGCTTAATTCCCATGCTTTTTTAAAATCCTTTAAAGCCAGTTCGGGTAATTCGTTTTTATTTAACAAGCCTCCCCGGCGGGCATACAGGGCAACATTCCCGGGGTCATCTTTTATACTGTCCGTGATCTCTTTATAAGGCGGGTTACCTAAAGTGGCCTGGTAAGGACTAACGGCTTCATTATTATTACAGGCAGGCAGCAAAAACATACAGGTGAAGCCGATCAGTAAATATAGGGGGCTGTAAAATTTCATATCAGGTAATTGTTACTATAACGCCTAAAGCGGTGAAACATTTTAAGCCGCAAAAATATAGTGCTTTACCTATAAAACCACCCCATAATTTAACCGGCATGACAAAATTGTGACAATACTGGTTTTCAGAGGAATTAACTTTGCAGCCCACAAATTCACATTGTTATGCTTAAACGTCTGTTTCTACTGGCCGTAGTGGCTGCTGCTATCAGTTTTGTTGCTTTCCGTTCTGTTTCCAATGCCCCGCAACAAGCTGGTGTGGCTGTTAATGATACTGTATTATATCCCGAAGAACATCATTTCAAAAATATCCAACAATTAACTTTTGGTGGCGATAATGCCGAGGCTTACTGGAGTTATGACAGCAAATACCTGGTATTTCAGCGCACCAGTCCCAAAGATGGTATTGCCTGTGACCAGATATTTATTGGTAAAGTACCGCAGAAGGCCGGCGAAAAGTTCGAGTATAAAATGGTGAGTAGCGGTAAAGGCCGTACTACCTGTGCCTTTTTTACAAAGGACAATAAACATATTATTTACGCCTCTACCCATTTAGGCGATACAGCCTGCCCGCCGGTACCTGACCGTGCCAAATATGGCAACAAATATATCTGGCCCTTGTATAGCAGCTACGATATTTTTATGGCCGACCTGAATGGTAAGATCGTTAAACAATTAACCCATTCAAAAGGCTATGATGCCGAAGCTACATTAAGTCCTGATGGTAAAAAAATGATCTATACCAGCGATAAGGATGGCGACCTGGAACTATATATCATGGACCTGAAAACCGGTAAGGAAAAACGTATTACCCATACTTTAGGATATGATGGCGGTGCCTGGTTCAGCCCCGATGGTAAAAAACTGATCTGGCGTGCTTCCCGTCCTAAAACAGATGCAGAAATAAAAGAGTATAAAGAACTATTGGCCCAGGGCCTGGTAGCACCTACCAATATGGAAATATTTGTGGCCAATGCCGACGGATCAGGTATCAAACAGGTTTCCAGCTTTGGACAGGCTAACTGGGCGCCTACTTTTATGCCCGACAGTAAACGCATTATTTTCGCCTCTAATCATGAGTACAAACGCGGCTTTCCCTTTAACCTGTACACTATCAATGAAGATGGTACCGGCATTACCAAGATAAGCCGTGATAAAGGCTTTGATGCTTTTCCGATGTTTAGCCCCGATGGAAAAAAGATTGCTTTCTCAAGTAACCGTAACAACGGCGGAACCCGCGATACCAATGTATTTGTAGCCGATTGGCAGGAATAAATGATTCAGGAAACGCTTGGCTGTTTACGTTTGTAACTACTACGGATACGGCTGAGCGTTTCCTGTTTTACACCCAGGAAAGAGGCCACGTTTTGTAATAAAAAGCGGTTAAATACTTCGGGTTTCATTTTAAGCAGGTACTCGTATTTGTTCTTGGTGGGCATTTTCAACAGCATGTTATGCTCATTAACGGCCGAAATTACATTCACCATGATCTTCATAAAAGCCCTGGAAAAATCAAGATTGGTCTGGATAAAATTGCTGAAATCCTCGTAGCTTACTTCCAGTGCAATGGTGTCTTCGGTAAACTTCATGTTCAGTGAAGTAGGTTGCTGGTGTAAAAAGCTGCGCAGGTCGGTAAAGAAATCCTCTTCGGTCAACAGCATCACGATATTATTTTTGCCATCATCCTCCACATAAAAAGCTTCCACTGCACCATAAATAATAAAACCCAGCTTGGTGCTTATCTCATTTTGCTGCAGGAAGTAAGTATTCCTTTTATAAATACGCGGTTTAAAATAAGAAATAGCGGTGGCGATCTTCCTGGAATCTGTTACGCCATAATGTTTAAATAATTCTGTAAGATATTTTTGGCCATTTTCAATAGGTTGTTCCTGAATGGTGGAGAGCCTTACAGACGGGTTGAAGTTTCTGACAAAAAAGTTAGCCATGTATTGTGTATAGGTTAGACAGTTCAGAGGGATTGTTATACTAATCAAGTGGAAAATTATATAAATAAATTTTAATTTGATTAAATGACATATGGTTTTTGACAATTGTCAAATGCAACTCCAACGCTTATATAATCAAATAGTTATGCAATCGTTTGAATTTGTTTTGCAATCGGTTTATATGTAATAACAAGTTATCGATTTTGTGATTTACTTTTTTAAAAAGACATCCCGAAAGCTGTTAATAAATAGAGAAATTTTGCTGTGCACCTGTATCATCACCTCCGGTTTTTTATCATCATGCAGGGGTTTGTTCATAGTGATTGCTGTATATCTTCAATCACTCTTTCACCAATTTAATGGTTCAAAATTGGCAGGCTGATCAAAAAAAACTAACTTCCAAACCTTAACTACTGCAACAATGAAAATACTAGAGATTAAGATTTTAAGAGGTCCGAATTACTGGAGTGTGCGTCGTCCCAAGTTGATACAAATGAGAATTGACCTGGAGGAGATGGAGCAGCAGCCTACCAATAAAATTCCCGGCTTCAGGGAAAGGCTGGAAGCATTATTACCCACTTTATATGAACATCGCTGCAGCGAAGGCGTGCCGGGAGGGTTCTTCAGCCGTGTGGATGAAGGTACCTGGATGGGACATGTGATCGAACATATAGCCCTGGAGATCCAATCGCTGGCAGGCATGAACTGCGGCTTTGGCCGTACCCGCAGCACCGGTGAAAAGGAAGGCATTTATCATGTGGTATTTGATTATATGGAAGAAGATGCCGGTTATTATGCGGCTAAAGCCGCCTTCCGCATTGCCGAAGCATTAATTGCGGGTGAAGCTTATGACCTGGAAGCCGATATCCAGGAAATGCGGGAGATCAGAGAAGATACACGCTTAGGCCCCTCTACCGGTTGTATTGTGGAAGAAGCGGCAAAACGCGGCATTCCTTATATCCGTTTAAACAAACAAAGCCTGGTGCAGTTAGGGTATGGCGTTAACCAGAAACGCATCCGTGCTACCATTGCCTCCACCACGGGTAATATAGCAGTAGATATTGCCTGCGATAAAGAAGAAACAAAATCATTGCTGGAAGCGGCCGAAATACCGGTACCCCGGGGTACTGTTATCCGTACTGAAGCCGGCTTACAGGAAGCCGTTGAAAAATATGGTTATCCGTTAGTAATAAAACCAATAGATGGCAATCATGGTAAAGGTAATACTACCAATATCACCACCTGGGAACAGGCCACCAAAGCGCTGGAAGCCGCTAAACAATATGGCCGTAGTGTGATTGTAGAAAAGTTTATTACGGGGTACGATTTCCGCTGCCTGGTCATTAACTACAAATTTGTCTGCGCTGCTTTACGTACACCGGCTGCCGTAACCGGAGATGGTGAGCATACCATACAATGGCTGATCGACGAAACCAATAAAGATCCGCGCCGTGGTTTTGGTCATGAAAAAGTGCTGACCCAGATCACTATTGACCAGTTTACACAGAAAATGCTGGATGAAAAAAACTACACTTTAGACACTGTTCCTGCAAAAGATGAACTGGTATTATTAAAACCTACCGCTAACTTATCAACCGGCGGAACTTCCACCGATGTTACGGATGAAGTACACCCGGCTAATATCTTCATGTGCGAACGTATCGCCAAGATCATTGGCCTGGACATTTGTGGTATTGATATCATGGCCAAAGACCTGCGTACACCTGTTGCGGAAAATGGTGGCGCTATCCTGGAAGTAAATGCGGCGCCCGGCTTCCGTATGCATATTGAGCCGGCTGTTGGTTTACCACGCAACGTTGCCGAGCCTGTGGTGGATATGTTATTCCCACGCGGCAGTGCCGGGCGTATACCCATTATTGCCGTTACAGGTACCAATGGTAAAACCACCACTACCCGTTTAATTGCGCATATAGCCAAGAGCGCTAATAAAAAAGTAGGGTATACTACCAGCGATGGCGTATACATTCAAAACCAACTGATGATGAAAGGCGACTGTACCGGCCCTGTTTCATCAACCTTTGTATTAAAAGATCCTACCGTTGATTTTGCCGTATTGGAATGTGCCCGCGGCGGTTTATTAAAATCCGGCCTGGCTTTTCAAAACTGTGATGTAGCCGTAGTAACCAATGTAGCAGCCGATCATATGGGCCTGGGAGGCATCAATACACTCGAGCAAATGGCCAAGGTAAAAGCGGTGGTACCTGAAACGGTATTCCCACATGGTTATGCCGTATTAAATGCCGATGATGACCTGGTGTATGCCATGAAAGAGGGGTTGAAATGTAATATTGCCCTGTTCAGTATGGATGAAAATAACCCCCGCATTAAAAAACATTGCGCAAAGGGTGGGCTGGCCACGGTTTTTGAGAACGGGTATATCACCATTATGAAAGGTACCTGGAAAATAAGGGTATTACCGGTAAAAGATATCCCGCTTACCTATGAAGGTAAAGCGGTGCATAATATTGCCAACTGTTTGCCGGCAGTACTGTCATCCTACTTGTACCGTGATATTACCATTGAGGATATCCGCTCGGCGTTGATCTCCTTTATTCCTTCTTCAACGCTTACACCAGGTAGGCTCAACTTTTTCCATTTTAAAAACTATACCATCCTGGCGGACTTTGCCCATAACCCGCATGGTCTGAAATTATTGTGTGAGTTTGTCAACAAACTGGATTACCCGCACTATGTTGGGGTGATCAGCGGAACAGGCGACAGGCGTGATGAAGATATCCGGGAACTGGGCGAGATATCCGCACAATACTTTAACGAGATCATTATCCGTTGTGATAAAAACCTGAGGGGGCGTACTGCCGATGAGATCATCGGTTTGCTGAAAGAAGGGATTGAAAAAGTAAATCCAAACCTGCCCGTTATCACTATTGCCAATGAAAACGAGGCACTGGAATATATTTATGCTAATCCCAAACAGGGCGCTTTATATACCATCATGTGTGATGTGGTAGCAGGTGCCCTGGACAAAATAAAACAGTTGAAAGACAGGGAAGAGCAGGAGGGCCCCATTGTTGCGCAACCTGCTTAATATCAACCCGCTTTAGCCGGTCACCATGCAAAAAAAGATGAAGTTTTTTTATAAATATTTATAAAATCCTTTGGCAGGAATTGATGCTTCCCCTATTTTTGCACTCCAATTGAAAAATTGGTTACGGATTGACCCATGGTGTAATGGTAACACTACTGATTTTGGTTCAGTCATTTAAGGTTCGAATCCTTATGGGTCAACAAAAAGAGGTGCAGATTTTCTGACACCTCTTTTTTGTTTTGGTTACCAGCTGCATTACCCTGATGGGGCTGTGGTTGCGTCGCACACTTCGGCTGCAGCAACACTGATCGGCAGTTTAAACCTATTCCTCGCTCCTCATTCATAATTCCTCATTCATAATTCATAACGCATAATTCCTCATTACACTAACACCCATAGCGATATTCGCTTAACTTTGTGCTCCATTATTGTAACCCTAATCAACCTTTCCTTCAAACCATCATGTCATTAACGCAACAAGAAACTTTAGCAGGCTGGGGGAATTATCCGTTTTCATCGTCTTACACTATACATCCTACCGAAGTACAAGAGTGGCAGCAGGCCGTACAGCAGGGTAATTTTATTGCAAGGGGTTTAGGCCGCAGTTATGCCGACCAGGCTACCAATAAAAACCATGTGGTAGGCATTGCTACTAAAATGAACCGCTTTTTACATTGGGATGCACAGCAGGGTATTTTACAATGTGAGGCCGGTGTAAGCCTGGAGGAAATTATCACGGTGTTCGCACCCCAGGGCTGGTTGCCGATGATCTGCCCGGGGACAAAATTTGTAACTATTGGCGGGGCCATAGCAAACGATATTCATGGTAAAGCGCATCATGTGGACGGCTCTTTCATGAACTGTGTACTATCCTTCACCATATTGCTGGCTAACGGGGAAATTGTGACCGCATCACGTACAGAAAATGCTGACCTGTTTATTGCCAACTTTGGCGGCCTGGGTTTACTGGGGGTTATACTTACTGCTACTTTACAGTTACGTAAAATTGAGACCACTTATTTCCGGCAGCAATCGGTAAAGGTGAAAAACCTGGATGAGATGCTGGCCGCTTTGGAAAAATATGCGCATTACAACTATTCCGTTGCCTGGATAGATTCACTGGCAAAAGGGGATCAATTAGGTCGTGGTGTACTTACGGTGGGCAATGCCGCCAGCCTGGCCGAACTGCCGCCGGCTTTGCAGCAAAAGCCTTTACAGCTGCATAAAAAATCGGTTCTACAGGTGCCGTTCTTTTTGCCGGGTTTTGTGTTGAACAATTTTACGGTCCGGATACTAAACAAGGTCATTGGTTTTGTACAAAACTCTCCCAAAGAGTTTATCCATTACGAAAAATTCTTCTTCCCTTTGGATGCTATTCATCACTGGAACCGTGGTTATGGTAAAAGGGGGTTTATACAATACCAGTTTGTTATACCCGAAGCGGGTGGTGAGCAAACCCTGCGGACCATTATGGAGATGATCGCTAAAAGTGGTTGTACACCTTTTCTGAACGTGTTTAAAAAAATGGGGCAGGGGCAGGGGATATTATCCTTTCCTTTTGCCGGTTATACCCTGGCTATTGATTTCCCGGTAACCAAAGGCTTAAAAGCCTTTACCGAAAAACTGGATAAAGTAGTGCTGGATGCGGGTGGCCGTTTATACCTGGGTAAAGATGCCATGCTGGAGCCGGCCATGTTTCAGCAGATGTACCCGCAGTTTACAGAATGGCTGGCCATTAAACAAAAATATGATCCTGAGAATAAATTTACCTCGGATATTGGCAGGAGACTGCAATTAAGCTGATAAGTATTACACAAATAACTGGCAGTATTGCCAAAAAAGAACCCCTCGTTTGAGGGGTTTCTTTTTAATTTATTTTCCTAACACTTCTGCCATTTTTTTACCAATGTCAGCAGGGCTTTTTACCACATGAATACCGCATTCGCTCATGATCTTCATTTTTGCTTCTGCGGTGTCATCAGCGCCACCTACAATCGCACCGGCATGACCCATACGACGGCCGGGAGGGGCAGTTTGACCGGCAATAAAGCCTACAACCGGCTTACGGTTGCCATCAGCTTTGATCCAGTTAGCTGCTTCTGCTTCCATACCACCACCGATCTCACCGATCATTACGATGGCATCGGTTTCAGGATCGTTCATTAATAATTCAACTGCTTCTTTGGTAGGAGTACCAATGATAGGGTCACCACCAATACCAATAGCGGTAGAAATACCTAAACCGGCTTTGGCTACCTGGTCGGCTGCTTCGTAAGTAAGTGTACCTGATTTTGATACAATACCGATACGGCCCTGTTTAAATACAAAGCCCGGCATGATACCCACTTTACACTCACCGGCAGTAATAACGCCAGGGCAGTTAGGGCCTATTAAACGGGTTGTTTTACCCTGTAAATAATTTTTAACTTTTACCATATCCTGAACAGGAATGCCCTCAGTGATACAAACCACTAATTCAATACCCGCTTCAGCCGCTTCCATAATAGCATCGGCAGCAAATGCAGGCGGTACAAAAATGATACTTACATTGGCACCAACTTTTGCAACAGCATCTGCTACGGTGTTAAAAATAGGACGGTCCAAATGTGTTCCACCACCTTTACCGGGGGTAACGCCACCAACAACCTGTGTGCCGTACTCAATCATTTGAGTAGCATGGAAAGTACCTTCGGTACCGGTAAAGCCTTGTACGATAACTTTTGAATTTTTATTGACAAGAACACTCATGTAGATATGTATTTTGGGTGAAAAAGTGGTGCAAAATTAAGGGTAAATGAGCAATTAGACAATTTGGGCTGTACACAATTTGACAATTTGATAATGAGCCAGTTAAATTGTAAGGGTTTGGGGACAAAAATGGACCTGAAGACAGTATTTTATCCATAAAAGGGCATACATCAACCACGGAGTTGCACAGAGGTTGTTCACAGATTGGCACAGAGAAAAACCTGCTTTTATGCAGTGACATTAACTTTTATTCTGTAGCATAAAAAAGCCCTCCATAGAGGGCTTTAAGCGGGGAATATGTTTTACCCTTCCAGTTCTACAATCTTCTCAAAAATTTGTTCATACTCTTTGTTCAGTGTCTGTAGCTGGGCGGCTATATTATTGTAAGCCGTTTCAGTTTGTAAAAACTTGCTTTTATCGGCATAGGTTTCCGGGTCGCTCATGCTTTTTTCCAGCTGATTTTTTTCGGCCTGTAATTGCTCAATTTTTTCTTCCAGCTGTTTAAAAATACGCTGTTGTTTCTGCAACTCCTTTTTCAGCTCTTTATTAATGGGCTGACCTGCGTTTGCCTGCGGTTCAGGTGTGGCAACAGGTGCCGGTTGCGGCGCTGGTTTTTTAGCCGGGGCCTCGGTAACCGCGGGTTTATTTTTTTGTGCCTGTTGCTCGGCCTGTTGCTGTTTGGCCATGCGTTCTTTCCAGGCTACCCATTCGTCATAAGGGCCTTTAAATTCCTTGATCTCGTTATCAACGATCTCCCAGATCTTATTCGCCGTTTTGGAAATAAAATAACGGTCGTGGCTTACCAGTATCAGGCTCCCTTCATATTTTTTCAGGGCATCGATCAGCAGGTCGCAGCTATGCATATCCAGGTGGTTGGTAGGCTCATCCAGCATCAGGAAGTTGGCCTTGCTTACCATGGTCTTGGCCAGGGCAACACGGGCTTTTTCACCACCGCTTAATACTTTAATTTTTTTATCGGCATCATCACCACTGAACAGGAAACAACCCAGCAAAGTACGCAGTTCCACATCGGTCATCTGGCTGCCGCATTCTTTCATTTCATCCAGTATGGTATTGTTCACGTTTAATACTTCCAGCTGGTGCTGCGCATAAAAGCTTTCTTCCACATTATGGCCCCATTTACGTTCACCTTCAAAACTCTCCACATCGGCTATAATACGCAACAGGGTCGATTTTCCCTTACCGTTTGCCCCGATCAGGGCAATTTTATCACCGCGTTCAATTTCGGCCTTGGCTTCATTTAAAATTACATTGTCGCCAAACTGTTTGTGCAGCTTATCCAGTTCAACAATCACTTTCCCCGGGGTTTTATCTACCCGGAAGTTGATACGGATATTGGGCCTTTCAATACTGGCCTCCTCGATACGCTCCAGTTTGTCCAGCTTTTTCATAATACTCTGCGCCATGGCCGCCTTGCTGGCTTTGGCCCGGAAACGTTCCACCAGTCTTTCATTCTGGCGGATATAATCCTGCTGGTTCTCGTAGGCTTTCTGCTGAAGATCCAGCCTTACCGCTTTTTCAGTTTCATAAAACTCGTAGTTACCATTGTAAATATGCAGGGTTTGCTGGTACAGCTCCACAATCTTGGTCACCATGCGGTTCAGGAAGTATTTATCGTGGCTCACGATCACTACCGATCCCTGGTAATGCAGCAAATACTTTTCCAGCCATTCGATGGAGGGGAGGTCTAAGTGGTTGGTAGGCTCATCCAGTAATAAGAGGTCGGGCTGCTGTAAGATCATTTTTGCCAGTAATACCCGCATACGCCAGCCACCGCTAAAGCTTTTATAGGGGCGTTGCAGGTCGGCATTACTAAAGCCCAGGCCCTGTAATATCTCCTCTGTTTTATGATGAATATTGTAACCACCCAGGGTTTCCAGCTCGTGCAGCCTGTCAGTATACTCTATCAGGATTTTTTCGTCCCCGGTACGTTCCAGCTCTTTGCCTATTTCTTCAATCTCCTTTTCCAGTTGTATTACCCGTTCAAAAGCCGAGAGGGCCACCTCAAAAATGCTGTCATTGGTATCAAAACTCAGGAGGTCCTGGTGTAAATAACCGATAGATGTGGTGCGGCTGCGCTCCACAGTACCCGAGGAGGGTGTATATTGACCTACCAATAACTTTAAAAGGGTTGATTTCCCGGTTCCGTTGTACCCGATCAGACCAATTCTTTCACCCGGTTGTATATGCCATGTTGTATCTTCAATAATAGCCCTGGCACCAAATTCAAACGTAACGTTTTGTAATCCTGCTAACATGCTGCAAAATTAGCAGTTTCCCTTCATTTGTAAATGGTCCTGTTGAAGAAACTCCCTTGTAAAAACGGATGGTTTGCGTTTGATCAACAGTTTTCAGCTGTGTAATTAAAACTTTTCCATTTTTTGGGTTTTCCTTTACATTTGTCACTTACTAACTAATCCATTGCATGAGTACACCTAAAGGAAAGTTGATAGCAATAGGTGGTGCCGAGGATAAGGGCACCGACCTGGAAAAAGGAGAGATACAAAGGAGTAACCTTAATTTTTTTGAACTGGGTATATTAAAACGTGTGGTAACGGAAGCCGGCGGACCTGCTTCACGTATTGAAGTAATAACTACCGCTTCCACCATCCCCTATGAAGTGGGTGAAAATTACCTGGACGCTTTTGGTAAAATAGGTTGCACCAATGTTGGTGTGATGCATATACGCAACCGTGCCGATACGGCCAATCCCGATTTTTTAGAACGCATAAAAGTCTGCGATGCCGTGATGTTCAGTGGTGGTAACCAGTTGCGCCTGAGCGCTACAGATGGTGGTACCGAGTTTTTGCGCATCATGAAAGACCGTTACCAGAACGACGAAAACTTTATTATAGCCGGCACCAGCGCCGGCGCCATGGCCATGAGCAATACCATGATCTACGAAGGCAATGCCGCCAGGGCGCATTTAAAAGGCGAAGTAAAAATAACCACGGGCTTAGGGTTTATTCACTCGCTTATTATAGACTCACATTTTGAAAAGCGCGGCCGTTTCGGGCGCCTGGCCCAGGCTGTAGCGGCTAACCCCGGCTGTATTGGCGTGGGACTGAGCGAGGATACCGGGATGATCATTACCGAAGGCAATAAAATGCAGGCCATCGGCAGCGGATTGGTAGTGGTGATTGACGGACATGATATTTTACATTCCAATATAGCCGATATACCGGATGGCAACCCCATCAGTATTGAGAACCTGAAGGTACATTTCTGTGAAAGCGGCAACGGGTACCTGATCAGCGAACGTAAATTTTTACCCGAAGCGGCAGAAGGTGCGTTGATCAAGAAACAGGTGGATGTGGAGTAGTGTAATGAATCATTAGTAGTTAATAATTAATAGTAAGGAACCGGACCAGGGTCCTTTTTTTATTATGCCGGCTTTAGTAATACTGCTGATCGTTCCTTGCGACGCTCCTTTCAGCAGTACCAATGCTTATGAGCTTTTATGTTTTGCTGAATAGTATTACCGGACGTACAAGTGTGCGACGCAACCATAGTTGAATAAAGCGGTGCAGCCGGTAACAAAAAAATCAAACCCCTTTCTTACTGGAAAGGGGTTTGAAGTATATAAAGGATTCAGTAATTAAAATCCTTTTTTCTTAAAGTCACCCGAGTTGATGAGGATAAGTTTCTTTTTATCGAAGTATTTTTTCAATGCCTCGTTTACAGCTTTTAACTCCAGCGCTTTTATCTTGTTCTCCATTTGAGTATACTCATCCAGGCTACGGCCCTGGCGCATGTACCGGTTAATGATAGCGGCCAGTACATTATTCATGCCTAAGGAAGTACGCTGTTGTTCTAACCAGCTTTCAATGGATTTGGAAAGCTCTTCCTGGGTAAAGCCGGCACTGATGGCCTTATCAATTTCCTGGTTTAAGGCCGAGTCCAGGCGGTCTTTATAATCGGGGTTATATGCTGCATACAAGCCCCATACGCCACCTGGTTGGTCATAATCAATATCCAGGTAACTGCCGGCTCCATAACTCATGCCCTCATTTTCACGCAGGCGTTGCGGTATACGTGACGATAAGAAAGAGCCGCCACCTAATAATTCGTTGGCCATATACACTGCCGGGTAGTCGCTGCTTTTTTCGGTAATGTTCAGGTTAATACCTCCCATTAACTGGGCATTGGTTTTATCGGTTACCGGTACACTGGCATTTGTGCCGCTCACATCAAAATACTGGCGTTTTATTTCTTTAAATGCGGCCTTGCTTTTCCAGTTGCCTAATGTTTTCTTCAACGCAGCCGTGATAACAGGTTTGTCAATTTCACCTACAAAAGTGCTATTGGAATTATTGGCGCCATAAAAGTTATTGTAAAAACTTTTTACATCCTCCGGTTTTACAGCTGCCAGTGCGGCCAGTGATTCCTGGGTGGTATTGGTATAAAAAGGATGTCCCTTAGGATATTTGGTAGACAGCTGCATTAATTTTTCGTATGCCAGCTGACCAGGCTCCTGGGCATTGCTTTCGTACTGTGTTTGTAAGGCCAGTTTTTCTTTTTCAAACTCCTCTTTATCAAATTTTGGATTATGTAACAGATCGTCCAGCAGGGTTAGTGCTTTGGATAAATTGGCTTTGTCGGTGCTGATAGAAACATTTACCCGGCCTGCAGAAGCATAAAAATTAATGTCCGTTTTTATCCTGTCCAGTTCTTCTTTAATTTGCTTCTTGGTCTTGGTAGTGGTGCCGTTTTTCAGCATACGGGCGGTTAAGGCAGCTACCAGTTCCTTGTTGGCCAGGCTGTTCTCGTCACCATACTGTAACACAATGGTACCGTTTATTTTGTCACCCTTTGTAGGTTTAAACAGCAGGGCATACTTGCCGCCGTTTGCTAATTTGCCGTATTCCGTATTTTTTTTGATGTTGGGAATAGTGGCCTCAAAAGCTGCTTTCTGTTCCCCAACTTCTTTGCCTTTATAATCTTTTAACAGGGCGGCAATATCCGGGGTTTCGTTTACAATGGTCCTGTCCGGTACACCCGATGGTACGAAATAGCCCACTGTGCGGTTGCTGGGTTTATAATACCTGGCAGCTATTGCTTTTACATGATCAGGTGTCAGCTTTTCCAGTTGGTCACGGTAGTGGAACCATAAACGCCAGTCGCCGGCGCCTACAATTTCGGTAAGCATAATAGCCAGCTCAATAGAGTTATTGGTGGTATTGGAAAAACGTTTCAGCAGGTTGTTTTTTGCATTGGTAACATCCTCATCGGTAATGGGAATATTTTTAATATTGTTCACTACTTCAAAGAATGCTGCTTTGGCACTGTCCAGGTTCTTATCTTTTGGTATCTGAACCTGCAACATGCTAAAGCCCGGGTCGTGCAGGGGTAATACAAAATTAGAAACACTGGTAGCCAGTTTTTTCTCTACCAGGGCCTTGTATAATTTACCGGAAGGGTTGTTGGTAATAATATTCAGGAAAGCTTCGTTGGCGGCAAAATCGTTATCTGCTGCAGGGGGTGTATGGTAACCCGCAATCAGGTACTGCACATCGCCATTGCGTTGTAAGAGCACCTCTCTTTGTCCGTCCTGGGCAGGCTCCACCGTATAGGTAGGCTGTAAAACGCGTGCAGGGCGGGGTATAGGGCCAAAGTATTGTTGCACATAATCCAGGGCCTTGGCCTCATCAAATTTACCGGCGATCATGATAATGGCATTATCGGGCTGGTAGTATTTTTTATAAAATGCTTTTAAATTCTCTGCTTTAACACGCTCAATATCCTCCTTGCTGCCAATGGTACTGCTGCCATAGTTATGCCAGAGGTACATGGACGAAACCACTCTTTCAAATAAAACACCGCCGGGGTCGTTCTCATTAATTTCGAACTCGTTCCTTACTACACTGAACTCCTTGGCCAGTTCGGTAGCCAGTATTTTGGAGTTCACCATACGGTCGGCCTCCATATCAATGGCCCAGCGCAGGTTTTCATCGCTGGCCGATAATACTTCATAATAATTGGTGCGGTCGTACCAGGTAGTACCATTGGCAAAAGCGCCTTTATCGGCAATGGCTTTTTTTATGTCCTCAAACTTTTCGCATTGTTTGAATAACATATGCTCCAGCAGGTGGGCCATGCCTTTTTCGCCATACCCTTCGTGACGTGAACCTACTTTGTATACAATGTTGATGGCGATATTGGTCTGGCTGGGATCGGGTATCAATAAAATACGCAGGCCATTATCCAATTCGTATTCTTTTAAGCCCTCAACAGCCGTAATAAACTTTGGTTTGTTCTGCGCAGCGGTGGTGATACCGGCCATTAGTAAGGCCATAAAGGCAAACAGCTTGGTCAAATTTTTCATACCGGGAATTTTAAATAAAATAGTGTTTTGTTAAAGAATCAGGTTAAAAATTACTGCAGCAAAGCAGGTTGCATATAGGTTAACATATGGATAAAGAAGTATTGGTAGTATTGGATGATACTGGTTCTAAGATAATGCAAAGCAGCTTATTTAAGCTAAAATTTCGGATAAGCGGGAAAAAAAATGGCAGCAAAGGCTGGTTTTTATCACGGGTGGGTCATTTGCGGCGAAGTAGGTATCTTTGCGGACGCTACAAGCCGGGTTATCGCTTTTTTGCTTGCAAAAGGGAGGAAAGTCCGGACAGCATAGGGTAATGTACCGGTTAACAGCCGGCTGCCAGTAATGGTAAGAGAGAGTGCCACAGAAAATTACGGCCTTTGTGCAAACAGGGGTTACGGTGAAAACGTGAGGTAAGAGCTCACGGCGCTGGTTGGTAACAACCGGGGCGGGTAAACCTTGCATGCTGAAATGCCACGTAAACTATCGGTAAGAGCGACCCGCTCATGTTTGCAGCAATGCAATGCGATAGAGGGTAGGCAGATTGAGTCCAGCAGTAATGCTGAGAACAGATAAATGATAACCCACGACAGAATCCGGCTTACAGGCTTGTAGTTTTTTTCTTATGCTTAAAGCTGAAAGCTAAAGGCCAAACGCTAAAAGCAGAACGTCTAACGCTAAACGCGTAATTCACCATTCATAACTCATCATTCATAACTCATCATTCATAACTCATAATTCATAATTCAAAAATCTTAAATCTTAAATCAAAAATCTTAAATCCCTCCCCCTACATCCTCATCAACCCCCAATACCCTCCCAGTTCCATCAGCCAGGCAATACCCACATGCACCAGTAAACCGCCTAAAACCGAGCGTGTATTAAACACAATGATGCCTAATAATAAACCTCCAAAATAGGAACTGATACATTCGGCCATGGGTTTGCCAAAATGAATGGTACAATAAAAGCAGGCCATGGGAATAATGGCATTCGGCCCGGCCCATTTCATAAAAGCCAGGATGAGAAAACCCCGGAAAAAAAGTTCAATACTGATAAAATCACTGCCATAGGACAGCTCAAATAATAATTTCTGCCACCAGCTTAATTGCGCTACGCCCTCAATACCGGCGATCATTTTTATTTTGGGATAGGTATGTAAAAAATCGGGTTGAAAAGATGCCCAGGTGATCAGCGGGAGCATGATCAGCAACATCAGGATATAGGGCTTCCAGTTCATCTCCCTTGTCTTAATACCATAAAAATTTTGTGTATCCCTTACCAGTCCCGATTTCCAGACTATAAATAAACAGGCAATGATAAATAATAACAACACCGGCCAGTATAATACCTGGTTCCAGTAACGGTTATAAAACAGGTTGTCTGTAATATGCGTGAATGTTACCCATTCCATTTTAAAGGCAAAGATGGCAGGGGCAATGAATAATAATACCAGGAATTTCGGCTTTCGTAAAAAGGATTGTTTTTGCCATAGGGCAATGATCAGGTAGGGCAGGGCAAAGGCGGCCAGGGATAGTATATACCGGTAAAAAAAAGCAGTGATTACGGATGATTGCCTGGCAATAAACCGGTCGATACCAGCATGGTAATTTAAAAAAACGGCAATGCCTAACAGTACGGTGCAGGTAATAAAACTGGCTATATGTAAACTCCTGGCATACTGACCAATGTACCCGAAAATCTGCTTCATGTGTTAAAAATAAACAGAAGAGAGAGAATTAGGTAATTTGGTAATCAGATAATTTGAAAATGAGATAATGATTGCTCCTTTTATAAATAGTCCAGCTTTTAAACCAGTATCGAAAAAGGTTCTCTGTTGCAGTTATTTTATTCTTATTCCCGGATCATATCACGGATAAAGTCTTTTGCAGAACCCATACCATGATGATCAGCATCATTGGCCAGGAATAAAAGTGTTGACAGGATTTTTTTCACATCTATATTGTTTTGGAATGCTTCTTTGGTACAATCTTTAAGTGCCAGTATCCAATCCCTGCTATCGACGCCCAGGTCGGTAAGTATAAAGAGCGTAACTGTCTTGCTGAAATTTACCTCCGTGTTGCAATGGGTGTATATTGTCAGGTGGTTTTTTAAAATTGTTGTTTGGCGGATCTCCTGCAGGATGTAATCCCTTGCCTGCTTGTTCCCGATGAGCGGAAATTCCTTTGCCAGTAAGTTGGCGCAATTAAGTATATGAGGTTTATTTCTTTCGCCAAAGATCTCCATTTTGCGCATTGCCAGTTGTTCCCAGTCCGGGCTATTTATGTCGATTTTCTCATCCAGGATCGGGGCATCTTCGTTTAACCTGGCCTCGGTTTGCTGAATACTATTAATTAATCTTTGGTATGGTTCATGTTGACCTGGTAACATCTTATTCTATAATTAAGCGTAGATTTCTTTGTAAAAACGCTTCTTCTAAAAAAGCATACAATTCTTCCTCACTGAGGTTAGGATAACCTTCATTTTCCTTCCAATGCAGCGAGTTTTTGTAAAGTACATATTCAGCTATTTCAGGAGCTTGTTTAGGCAGCATGGCTTCTCCTTTTATGCTTAATAAATGTCCGTTAACTTCAATGTCAACGCTGCCCCTGTCTATTTTTATTATTTTCATAAATACTCTTGTAATAAACAATAAGCCCATAATTTAAAATCCATAGTGTTCTATATATTTATCCCTGAACATAAAAGCCTCTGAGCTTTCATCGACAACGAAATTCACTATTTGTTTTTCCACTCCTCCGCTGTCGCCGCTATATTGCTGCGCATCAAATGATGCCGGGAAAGGGAATTGATTAATGGCTTCGAAGTCCATTTGCTGTTTGGCACTGTCCAGTTCCTCTTTACTTATTTTTTTAAAACTTTCTACCAGGTAGGAGCCAAACATATCGTACACAAGGTGAGCGTATTCAGCCGGTGTGATCAGCTCGTTAAAATGGTTGGAGTAACCGAATATTGATACTTCCTTTGTTGTTATTCCTTTGTATTTCCTGTCGCGGAATGCGGGTTTGAATTTTACCGTATCTGTATTGTAAACCGAATCATAGAAAAATTTATGGGTTTTCCTGATCGTGTCAAAGTATAATGTGAATTCATAATTCCCTTTTTGCATTAGTTTTTTCGGCAACAACAGATGAGTATGTATAAAATCGAAAACCAAGTTCGCAATCTGACCGTCCACACGTGGTCTTTTGAATAAAATAGCTGCTCTTGACATGCCCTCATCATCATTTATGCTCCAGAATCTTTCGATGGTTACTTTCATGTTTTTGGTGTTTTGTTGTGTTATACAAGGTGTTTACGCTGGTTATCAAACATCTCGGCTACATCACCGGCAGCCAGTAAGTCGAAAAATTTACTATAACCATTTTCAATTTTATAGGCCAGTTCATTTTGGTATAGGGGGAACAGGCTATAGATATTGATGGTTCTGTCGCCCACGGTTACCTGCATAAATTCCTCATCAAAAGTAGCCGACGGCAATAAAATGCAGCCGGTAAAAGAAGTATTCTCGTCGTATGGATCGGCTATATTGTTCCATGCCTGTAAAGTATGGCCCTCGGTTAAAAAAGTATCCTGGTGATGCGGGAACCGCGCCATATCTTTCATCATACCGATTATCCAGTCATGCTTATCCCCGCTGGGATATACTTTGCCGAATTCCACGCTTTTGGGCAGTATTAGCATGAGCTCAGCAAAAGCATAGTTTTCCCTGTTCTCAATACTTTCAGGGACCTGCATTTCCAGTAAGCTCATACCCACCGTGATCAGCAGGTTAAAGTCCCTGTCCTTCGGCCGGATAAAATAAACATCCAAATGAAAGTCCAGTGACAGCATCTCATGGAAAACGGTCATTTCATCACTGTCGAAATACTCATCCAGGTGCTTTTCCAGCGCTTCTATATTTTCATAATAATGCTCTCTGTCGTGTATTTTTTGCGTTAATTCCTTGTCCATATTTCTTACAGGGTTAATTAAATAATATTCGGTAGGTTCGATCGCTAGTCATTCAAAAAAGTGTCCTTACTACGTTGGTTATCATCAGCCTGCTCATAGTTTTTAATATGCGTACTTATTTTTTCATATATTCTTAAGTGACAGTTAACCAACAGTTTCTTTTTATTGCTGAATATGAAAACTAATTCTTCCGGTGTATATTCGAGCGTAATATTTTTAATGTACTCCATTCCCTTGAATGAAAATGAAGCGCCTGAAATATTAAAATTGATCTTTTCCGAAATAAAATCAATGGAACCGCAGGGGCTATCTTTGTTTTCTATGTAGCAGATCAGTTGTTTATTACTTATGATCTCAGTTGATTTAATTTCGATTGCTGGTTGCATAAGTTACTGACCGGTTATTTTTACTTTATAATATTCATATTCATTACCTTCCTCTTTGTATCGGGTGACCAATCCGAAGTAGAGGGTAAAATCATCTGTCCAGAACTCTTTTTCTACCACACAAAGCCATTTATTAAATTGCTTTTCAAAAGGTTTATTGAGTTCTACTATTTTTTGAAATTTATTTTGTTTTTTTTCCTGTAGGAAATGTTCAAAACATTCCTGCCCTTCAAAAACCTTGTTCAGCCTGTATTTACCGGTAGGGGAGGTTGTCACAAGACCGGGGTTGCCTGTATCATAAGTCTCTTTTCCGGTAGACAGATCAAAACTCCTGTCGGTGGTATGTCCGCATTCAAGCAGCAGAATATCTTCTGCCGGGAAATAAGCCTGGAAACTACATTCATCCAACTGGTCTTTATCGCCTGAAGTGGTCCCGTTACGGAAATTTATTTTTTTTACGCCCAGGTAATCGCCCAATGCTGCAAATTCTACAATTCCCGCTAATTGTTTTTGTACCAGCTTAAAATCTGTGATCTTCTCAACCGGTTTATTCACTTTCGCCTGTTGTTGAGCGGAGGCAAATTGTTGCGCATTGATTTTTTCTATTTGTACTTCCGTTTTAACCGGGGTGGGATTTGATTGGACACCCGGTTGCTCTTCAATAGTTTTGTTGTTGATGGTGTCTTTGGTCTCCGGTGCTGTATTCGTTTTTACTTCCTGTCCACACGAGACCAAAAACATTGATAAGAGAATAGTTGCGGATATTTTTTTAAATAGTTTTCTTTTCATATTAAGTGTGCTCTTATTGTTTTTCACAAATATTATAAGGATTTTAATATGGGTAGCGCATTCAAAAGCTTTTCCTGCTGTCCATTTTCTAAATATCGCGGCAGGATATGTAATTTCTGTAATTTTTTCAGGCCTAACAATGGCGTGATATCATAATTCTTTTTTTCAACATTTAAGATAAAAGCCAGGTATTTTAAATTGGTAAGTTTTGCTATTGGCTCCATACTTTTTACGGCTTGCCCTGTTCCGCTCATTTTGCCGTGGTCCAAGTATAGTTCTTCCAGGTTGGTTAAGGATGACAGGGGTGTTAAATCGTACAGGTTGTTTAATTCGTAAATGTACAGGGTTTTTAAATGGGTCAGTCCTTGTAGGAAGTTGATATTTTCTACTTTTTTAATGCCCGAAAGAATTAAGACTTCCAGGTTCTGTAAGCCTGCCAGATCAGGAATTTCATTTTGTTTGTTTACGCTGATATGCAGGTATTTCAGGTTAGGCAATGTTGAAAATACGGCCAGGCGTTCTTCATCCATTTCACCCAGACTGATGGCTTCAATATTGGGATTACCTTTTAAAGCGGCGAGATTGGTGTAAGCCAGCTTGAACTTTTTAAGCGGTGTAGAAAGTTCCAATATTTTCGTGTCTGCAGGAATTGTAGATAAATCAAAAATTCCGCTTACTGTTCCTTCCAGTACACCTAAATGGGCAAAGCCGGCAACCGGGCTTTTCTGTTCTGTCAAATAATTATTCCAATTCATTTTTTCTTTCTTTAAGCATACTCTTGTTTAGTATTAGCAGGGGAACCACCAGTGCATAAAATCTACTTTTCCATTTTTGAAAAATAGTTTGATATGCCCGTCAGCAATACCTTCTTTGTCTTCTCTTAGTTGAATCACCCAGCGGTTTCCTTCTTTGTCCATTCCCCGCCTTTCGTTTACAGCGGTGGGGAATAATTGTTTTATATTATTCATCGTGGTATTGGCATCTATCCTGGTTCCTTTATAGGTAATGAAGTTGCCATTTGAGAACGAGAACTCATCTACAGCCACCCGGTCCTTACTGGTTTCAAAGCGGGATCCGTCTTTGTACAAATATTTATCATCCGGGGCTTCGGTATCAAAAATGGTGATGCAGGGCGCTTCAGCTGACAGCAACTGTATGCTGTCGGGTTTGCCGAAAACTTTTTCAAATTCGGCCATTGTAAAAAATCTTTTCAGCTTCCCGTTAAACCTGATATCAGCTTCCAGCATCACATCTCTTTGTTCATTGTCCATGCCGGGTTTCGCAATAGCCCCGGTATTGCCACATAAGGCAAACAGGTCCTGTTGCTGCAAAAGGGTAGTGTCATACTGTAAAACCAAAGGTTTATCTGGGTCATTGGTAATATCAGTCAGCTTATTGGTTTGCCGGTAGAGTTCTAACCAGCCTACGGCGTTTTCTGTGAGTTTCTTAATAGCCGGGTCATCCGAAATATCACTGATCACATACAATTTAATCCTTGCTTTATCGGTTGTGAGGTATTCAAGGCTAGCCTTTACAAGCGTATCGCTGAAATGGGCAAATGCAACAGCATTACTTGATTTTACAATGGCGGACAGAAGTTCTTCGCAGGATAGCGTTGTATGTTGCATAACAACAGCTGTTTTCTGAACACCGGAACTATCTGCTGCGGGGGATGCTTTGTCAGATGTTCCCCCACATGAACACAAGGTAACGAACATAAAAAATATGACTATTCTTATCATATTGAATTTGGTGTTTAAATTTTGTCTTACTAAATGAACTAAAAAATTATCTTACCTGGCATCAGCTTTTATTTCTAACTGGTTCCCGAATATTTTTTTCAAATGATCTGTGAAGTTACCAGGTAATATTAAGTGCTCAATGTCAATAGTTATCTCACTACCTGAAACATGCAATATCATTGCAGTATTACTGATTGATATTTATGTGTAACAATTTACACATTGGTCGCCATTACAGTCAATAAAAATATCTTCCGGAGGTTTTAGTTTTTCAGCATCCATTATTGCTTACTAACACATTCATCGCTCTTGTTAATTTCTCAAAATCATCGGCCTCGTGGTTTACTACAAATTTTAAACCAGGAAAGTTGCGTTCAACAATTGGCTTCTCTATCGTAACATGCAGTGCCTTTGCGGTTGATTCATAGCCGAAATCGTTTTTGTCTGTACTTACATAATTAACCTGGTCGTTTAGCTCAATTTCTATCTCGTTTTCATATGTTAAAGAAAAAAGAGAAAGATACCGATCGTCATCGACAAAAGTGATGCTGACGAACTCATCCCAGTTGTCCTCAGCGCTGTAAATAATTTTTTTACTGTCAAATACCATGAACGTTTATTTATTATTTTTTTGATGAGTAGCTTACAGATCCATCCGCATTAACATTGTTCTCAACCTTTTTTGCAGTTTGGGATCATCCACGCAATCAACCGGGCGCAGGTTATCCAGGGCTGGTATTTTTTTGTTGATCCATTCCAGGGATGAATTTCCCAATATGCCTGCTATTACAATAGCAACGGACCGGTCTTTAAATATACTTTCCAGTTTGTTTGCTATAGCAGAGTCGGGTATATTCCTGTACAGGTCCGAAAACAGGATCCAGTCTTCCTCTCCCGGGTAATACTGTTCTAAATAAATCATGGCATGGCATTTTATGTTACTCCTCAAATAATAAGAACTTATTGCCTGATGGGTCCTCCAGGGCTATACTTTTACCTAAAGGATATTCAAAAACGGTGGTGCTTAATAAACGCCCCGGTGTGGTGAATGCCTTCCCTTTTAATGTATCAAATAGTGCATCACAGTTGTCCGTCTGCAGTTCAAAAAGGTATTCTTCCGTGAAAGGAACGGTCCCGGTTGTCAATAAAAGCATAAAACCCGGATTGTTTTTGGCCATTAAAGCAATGCTGCCCATACCATAATCCTGGTAAAAATCAAAAAGCTCCAGGTCTTTACAATAAAACAATTCCGAATCTTTAATGGAATTTGTTTTTAACCGAAGTATTGCCTTCATCATCAGGTATTGGTTATATTAATAATCATCTATCAAAACCACGTTGCGGTTGTAAAACACTTTATAATATTGTTCAATCAGGCCAACCACTCTTTTTCTTTCTTTGGGACTCATCTTTTTTTCAATACTATCCCATTTTTTTACCGAACGGGTAAAAATGGCGCCGTGTTCCGCATCTATCGTACAGATCAAACCTTTATCATTTTCCATAAAGAGCAGGTTTTCACCCCTTCCTAACACACGTATACCGTAACGGTTACCTGCTTCGTCGGTAACCCGGTGTATGTCTTCTCTTTTCATTAGTTCTTCGAGGTAGGTATCCATTGTTTTTTATTTTGACAGGAGTAATGCTTTCTGTTTATAATAAAGTTTGGAACATCTCCCGGAAAAATCAAAATAAACAGCATCACTAAACTCCGACAGGTATATCTTATTAAACCGCATTTTAGTTTTAATAGTAGGGATTTTTATTAATTCCCCTTTTTCATTATTGGCCAGGTGATCATAATAATTCCAGTCACCGATATAATCGCCGGTCAGCAGGTTAACGCTTGATTCACCGCTGCCATCATTGTTGGCCGGTCCAAATTCGTAACGGCTCATACCGATCAGCCGGATTTTTTTGGTTTTTGTATCGAACCGGAACTGGGCATGATACCCGGCGCGCATCCAGTGATTATAAAATTCAAAACCGTTTTTGGTGGCACTTATACCGCTTTGCTCGTTTAATACCTCTATTGGGTGACTTTTCACGGGCTTGTATTGTAACGAGGAAAGCCGGCATATAATAACCAACGCTTCGAGGTCTACATAAACGGTATCGTTCTTCCCGTCAAAATCAATGTCTTTGACAAGTTTGTCCTGGGCATTTACCTGAATAAAAAATAGTAAAAGAAGTATGGAGACTAAAGTTTTCATAAAAGTTTAAGATTGCCGCAGCATATAAATTTAAAGTGCCGTAAAGTCAACATTGTTATACCTTTCCTGGTAAACCGAAGTGGATAATGGTTTGTTGCTTTCCATTGTACTCAATATTTCAAGCTGGAACGCCAGTTCCTGTTCCTGTAAATTATTCCAGTATCCGGGTTCATCTGAAAAATTCTCATAATAATCCAGGGTATTAATTACGCCGGTAAATAAACTTACAAGGTTTGCCGCATCGGTATCCGCTACTGCATTATCCAACGCTTCCAGTATAAAAATATCCAGGGCTTCTGGTTCTTCGTAATCATCGGCATACTCGTCCATCTCCGCATTCGTTTTAGCAATGGCTGTTTGATAGCTTTCCAGGTTCCCGTTAACTATATCAGCAGTTAACTGGTCTTTGGTAATACTGATCTTAATATATTTCTTAATCACGGCTTCAAATCCGGGTAACTGGTAATAAAAACCCATAACGGCCGGCTTCAGGTCTTTTAATTGTGCTGCGGTTAAACGGTCACATACAGTTTGTAAATTTTCTGTATGCTGCTTAATCTGTTTTACGATATCCATTTTTTATTATTATTCAGTTCATCAACATTACATATCAATACTCAGATCCTCGATAGCTAATGAATAGTCGGTCTGAACGGTAATAGCGTTTTTTAAAAATATCTTCGGCGAAACAAAAATGAGCAGGAGATCATCTTCGAAAAAATGAAATTCACTGATAGCGAGATCCTCCTTTAAGTCAACATACTCCTGCATTTTTAATTCACCTTCATAGGCGCTTTCTGTAATTTCCTTCGCAACCTCTTCTGTAATCCTTGCCATTTCATTTGTATAAAACAAGGTCCCGAGGATTTGTTTACTTTTCTCCAAAAGCTGTGCATAGTCGTTTTCTGACTTGTCAGGCTCGTCAAGCAATAATGTTGCCGGAAAGCTTTTTTTGAGAAGCTCAATATAAAAAACCACCTTCAGGCTGTCTGCTGTTCTATCTTCGCTTATTATCCGTATTTTTTCCTGCATACTGTTATTTTTCAATCAATAATTCCTGTGCCTGTTTTAATGTTTCAGCATTATTGGTCATACAGGTCAGGGTGCCTGTCTCATTTTGAATATATATCACAGATTTTATTTCTTTCCCTATCCATATTTTATTGGGGTAGGAGAAAGGGTTAAAAAACTGGTCCCAGTGTTTTTTTACAGGAACATATATGCCGTAACCGGTGAACAGTTTAGTAAGCTTGTTGTTTGCGTGTACTGATACCCAGTTAACATATTCAGTAAGGAGCAGGGTACTGAGGTCAAATTCGTAAGAAGCCCAATCCTGCTCTTCCGAGATGGATACAATTGGGTCATCCTGCTGCATTTCACTTTTCTTCACCATAAATAAATCTGCATTGCGGCTGCTGAGCCTGAACTGAATGGTATCATCGTTTTCTTCCCGGAATGTAAAGAAAGGATGGTCATAAACATTCATAAACGGCTGCACTGCATCAAAGTAAGTAGTTGCAGTACTGTTATTTTCCACCAAATTGTTTGCAAACAAGGTTTGATAAATACTATTGAGTCTGTGTTGAAATTCCAGAATGGTCATTGCTGTTTTTTGTTTACTTTTTAAATCCCACGCTATTAATTTTAGCGGCTTCAACCTGCTGTTTAAATATATCCGAAACAACAATTTTATTATCTTCTGCGGAACGGACAATGTGGTACTCATACCCGTATTCTTCCAAAGGAGTTGTCTTTAAAGAAGATTTGGAAAATTTTAAAGAACCGTCAACAGGGTGTTTGGTATATACGGATGTATTCAAATCATAACAATCCACGGTATTAAAAATGTTGACAGCATAATAGCTGGTATTGCTCAATCCTTTATAAGTGAACGTTGCGGGGAATACCTGCACATCGTTTTTAGCAATCGCTATTATCAGATCCTTGAATCGTTCGCTGAATAATACACCGCCGCCAACGGTTTCAATTATATCAAGGCTTAACAAATCTTCATAGGATACCTTGCTGTTGCCCGCATCTTCATATACCAGGGGTGCGGCAGGAGGTTCAGTAATAAACCTGCCCACAGCCAGCCAGGAGCCATTTGTTTTATTGGAAAGACTAAATTTAAGCGGGTAATTTAGCTTACTCTTAAATACAAGAAAGTAGTTCATCGTTTGCGGTGTTTAATAAAGATCATTGATCTTTATTTTAGTATAACTATTTTATTCTTTTAAAAATTCTTTTTTCAATACTGCCGGTTCTTTGGATATTACCTTTTTCGTCCTGGCTTACCAGCTGTGTGCTCAACTGTAGTTTTCCGTTTAACACTTGCATTTCTATATAATCATTTTGTCCCGGCTGCCCTGGAATAACCAATACCTTATCTTTTACGGTAGCCTGGAAATTCCTGGCAGGGGCTTCTCCGCTGCCAATATCCGTAAACAGGGCATAATTTTTTCCGGGTTCAAATTTTATTATTACCGTATTGCTTTGATATTTGGTTGTGTACTGCCAGGTTCCCTCAAATGCCGATTTAATATTTTCGGGGATAGTAGTTGTTTGTGCAAAGGAAAATCCGGCTGAAAGGAAAAATAGAGTAAATAATAGTGTTTTCATCAGTTGCTGTTTTCGGGTCGGGTTAGATAAACTTATGAATTATTTTGCAGGATAACCTGTCTAGTTCATAAAAAATACCTGTTTAAAAATAATGTTTTTTCCTTTAAATCATGCACTGAAATCATATAAGATCAGTGCAGTACCATTACTGGTGATAACAACAGATAAAAACAGTGAAATTAAAATTGCGGAAATCTGCGTTCTTTTTTTAGCATCTGCTTTTTCTCACTTAATATTGCCCTATGAATATTGATCTGTCAGTAGTGAAACAACCTTTTTTTATTGGTGTGGCGGGTGCCGGAATGAGTGCGATTGCCCAGTATTTACAGGGTACAGGTATGCAGGTGTCAGGCAGCGATCGTTTTTTTGCGGCCGGTGCTGCAAATGATGTACAGCAAAAACTGGAGCAGGAGGGTATACAATGTTTTGTACAGGATGGCTCAGGTATTACTCATGCCACCGACCTGGTAGTAGTATCCACTGCCGTAGAAGATACCGTGGCGGAAGTGCAAAAGGCAAAGGCATTGAATATTTCCATTATTAAACGTTCGGAATTACTGGCCCTGATAGCAACCACTAAAAAAACTATTGCCGTGGGTGGTACCAGCGGTAAAAGCACTACCAGCGCTATGTTATTTGATATACTGGAGGCGGCCGGCCTTGGCCCCGGTATTATCAGCGGTGCGGGCCTGGTGAGTTTGATCAAACAAGGCAAAATAGGTAATGCCAAAGTGGGCAAGGGCGATTGGCTGGTGATTGAAGCCGATGAAAGCGACGGTTCTATTGTACAATATAAACCAGCTATCGGGTTGTTGTTAAATGTAGATAAGGATCATAAAGAGATAGATGTACTGATGGACGTGTTCAATACCTTTAAACAGAACAGTGCTGTTTTTATCGTGAACCAGGGCAATGCTTATGCCAAAACCTTGTCGGTGAACGGTGACCATGATTTTGTGTCTGCTGATACAGCTAATGCACAGACGGTGGGTTATACTGCTGCTAATTATACCCAGCAGGGCTTTGTAAGCCGTTTTACTATTAATAATCATCCTTTTGTTTTACAGATAGCCGGTAAGCACAATATGGAAAATGCGCTGGCAGCTGTTGCGGTGGCCGGTCACCTGGGTGTTAGCCTGGATGTGGCAGCCGCTGCGTTAAGTCAATACGAAGGTATTTACCGCCGTAACCAGGTATTGGGTAAAAAAGGCGGTGTATGGGTGGTAGATGATTTTGCCCATAACCCGGTAAAATGTGCCGCAGCCATTGCATCCTGCCAGCCGGTAGCTGCCAAGGTAATTGCCTGGTTTCAGCCACACGGTTACGGGCCTACCCGTTTTTTACGGAATGATTTTGTAGAAGAGATATCCAAAACATTACGCCCGCAGGACGAAATATGGATGAGCGAGATATTTTATGCGGGTGGCACGGCCACCAAAGATATTTCCGCCGCCGACCTGATCAACGATATTAAGGCAAAGGGAAAGCATGCTTATTTTGTTGAGCACAGGAACGACCTGCTGCAACAATTACGTTCGCATTTTACCGATGATTGTGTATTGCTGTTAATGGGAGCCCGGGACCCATCCCTGGAAGCCTTTGCCAAAGAAGTGTGGCAACAGTTATGAAGCCAGGCTTACCCGCTCCGGCGCATATAAACACAGGCAGAATACCATTAATAAGCTGTCACCGGTAGGAGAGGTAACGGCTGTTTTATCAATATTATAAGTGGCAATAGGGGCCTGTTCAGCAATATTATAAATGTTTACCGCCGTTTCGGAGTTGTTGATATGCTCGGCATTTACATAATAGCGGGTGTCGCCCACACTTACAAACTTCTTGTTGTTCTCATTGCCGATGCGGCCGATGGTCTGCCCGTACTCATCACGCAAAACCACTTTGTTTTTAAAGAAACCCTCTTTGCGCAATAAAAACACACGTCTTTCGCCCATTTCAAAATTCACTCTAGCTGCATTTGACGAGGAATGAAAATCCAGAGTCAGCAGTTTTTTGCCATTACTCAATAAAGTAAAAACAGAATCGCCAAACGCTGAGGTAATTTTTTGCCAGATCATAACAATCAGTTTAAACAGGCAAATGAAGTTGGTTTGAAAAGTTGATTAAGGGTCTTTGTCTGAACCTCAATACTTTATAAAACATTTACCTGCAGTTTGAGGATGTAAAAATTGGGAAAAACAGCCGTATTAATTAGCACAATGATAAAACTTAACAATTTGGTCATAATTAAATAACATTGGTTGTGCATAAATAATGCATTCAGTAAAAATGCCGACCTTTGCCATAATTTTAAACGATATGCTCACACCCATAGAAGCGCAGTTTTTAGCCCGTGCCATAGCATTATCCCGTTCAGGGATGGAGAACAATGAAGGTGGTCCTTTCGGATCGGTGGTGGTACTCAATAATAAAATTATCGGCGAGGGTAATAATAAAGTAACCTCGCTTAATGATCCTACGGCCCATGCTGAGGTGGTGGCCATCCGCAATGCCTGTAATCACATGGGCAGTTACCAGTTAACGGATTGTGATATTTATACCAGCTGTGAGCCCTGTCCTATGTGCCTGGGTGCTATTTACTGGGCACGCCCGCGCCGGGTAATTTATGCCAATACCCGTAATGAGGCCGCAGCCATTGCTTTTGATGATGCCTTTATTTATGATGAGATCAATGCCACACTGGCCGACCGGAAGATACCTTTCCTGCATGTGCCGGATGCAGCGGCCCTGGCTGTATTTGAACAATGGGTAAAAAGGGAAGGCAAGAAGGAGTATTAAACTACTGTCCCTTTGTTTTTAAATAATGGATAACAAAGTAAGCCAGCACCACCAGCATTAGTACCATGAATACGGCAATATAGATCCAGGCCTGGTCTTTGATCTCCAGTTTTTTGCGGAATGCTTTTTTCTTAGCCGTTTTTTTCTTTAACTCGTAGTTCAGCATCTCCACGGTGTGGTTGATATGCTGTTTGTTTTGTATGGCCTGTAAACCTTCCAGGGCTTCATTCTCAAAATCATTATCCAGCAACTGCTCTTCCAGCAAATGTTTGTCATTGGCCGATAGCTTGTCGTTCAGGTACATCAATAGCTGTTCCTGGTCAATATCTTTAGATAAATTGGATAATATGTCTTTTAAGTCTTTTGACATTATGGTTTATGCGTTTGCTCCTTTAGTTTTTTCTCTATCAGTATTTTAAGGTTACGTTTACCGTTCTGAATATAACTTTTTACCTGCAGTAAATTGTAGCCGGTGATCTCCGCTACATCCTGGTAGCTTTTCTTCTCCAGGTAAAACAAAGTTACACATTGCTTTTGCTCTGCATTCAATTCCTGCAGGGATTCCTCCATTAAATTCAGGGTAAGGTCATTTTGCAGTAATTCCTGCGTATCTGTCCCTGTATCCTGCAGTAATTCGGCTTTTTCCGTTAAGCTAACGGGCGCTTTACCGTTTTTCTCCCTCAGTTTCATTAAACAGTGGTTTTTGGCCACCATGTATAACCAGGATTTAAAATAATCAACCTTGTATTTGTGCAGCTCCTGTATCACTTTTAAAAAAACCTGTTGTACGGCATCCTTGGCCTCATCCTCTTCCTGTAAATACTTCATGCACACACCCAGCAATAAGAGGGTATAGCGTTGCAGCAAAATGCCCAACCACTCATTATCGTGATCCTGGTTAAACTTTGCCAGCAACTCCTGGTCGCTTAAATGCCTGTATTTATCAGTTGCACCCAAATGCTGATCTTTTAAATATCAAAAATAACAGAATGTACGTAAACCGGTACATTAAGTTGGTTTCTGTTTATATGATGCAATATTTCTTATTTTTCATATCTACATAACATCTAAATGATAATTTTGTACAAATTACTTTAATGGAATATGCAATTGTGACGGTACCGGCCGCTCCTGTAAGAAGAAAGCCCAAACACCAGGCCGAAATGGTGAACCAGTTATTATTTGGTGAAGCGGTAAAAATATTGAAAGCAAAAAACAGCACCTGGATAAAAGTAAGAAGCCTGTATGATGATTATGAAGGCTGGCTGACCTATCACATGATATACCCCGTTAAAAAAAGTATTGCTGAAAATCCTGTGCATTTCGTGAGCACCGATCTGCTGGCAGCCATTACGGTAAAAGATGTACAAATGCATATTCCGGCAGGCTCCAGTTTACGTGTTGATGCACCGGAGGCTTTGCCGGAAGGGGAAAGGTTCCCGTTCTTTAACGGCACCGTGGTTAATACTGATAATGCAGTACCAAGCACCGAACTGGTCCTGGCCTATACCAAAAAATGGTTAAATGCGCCTTATATGTGGGGTGGACGTACGCCCTTGGGCGTTGACTGCAGCGGCTTTGCGCAGGTTATTTATAAACAAATGGGTATTAAATTACCCCGCGATGCCTGGCAGCAGGCACAGGGTGGACAAACCATTAAAAAATTAAAGGATGCCACCACCGGTGACCTGGCATTTTTTGATGATAAGGATGAGATCGTACATGTGGGTATCTTACTAAGTCCTACCGATATTATTCACGCGGCCGGTAAAGTGCGTATTGATACCATTGATAAAGACGGCATCATTAATGTGGATACCGGTAAACGTACCCATTCCTTAAGAGCCATCAAACGTTTCTGGGGTACAGTTAATCAATAATTTTTCAGGTGCCGGCGGTGGAATTGCTATTGATCGTCCCTTGCGACGCTCCATTCAGCTGCAGGAATACTGATGAGCAAAAAATAGCCGTAGTACTTACGCACTACGGCTGTATGTAAACGTTTTGGTATAAAGAACAAAACATTACAATTCACTTACTGGGGGCGCTGATCGCTGGTCCTTTCATGCTCGGCATTATAGGCTTTGAGGATATGTTTTACCAGGCGGTGCCTTACCACATCTTCCTCATCCAGTTCAATATGGCCAATGCCATCTATATTACGCAAAATACGTACCGCAGTTTGTAAACCGCTCCGCTGGTTACGCGGAAGGTCCACCTGGGTCATATCGCCGGTAATAATAGCTTTGGCGTTAGCGCCGATACGGGTTAAGAACATTTTTAACTGCAGATCGGTGGCATTCTGCGCCTCGTCCAGGATAATAAAGGCATTATCCAGTGTACGGCCGCGCATATAGGCCAGGGGCGCAATTTCAATGGTCCTGGTGGTCATATAATAGCCCAGCTTATCGGCAGGTATCATATCATCCAGGGCATCGTATAAAGGCCTTAAATACGGGTCGATCTTTTCCTTCAGGTCACCGGGTAAAAAACCAAGGCTTTCACCGGCTTCCACCGCCGGGCGGGTAAGGATGATCTTTTTAACGGCCTTGTTTTTTAAAGCCCTTACGGCTAAGGCTACTGCGGTATAAGTTTTACCGGTACCGGCAGGGCCAATGGCGAATACGATATCGTTTTTATCAGCTTCCACCACCATTTTTTTCTGGTTGGCCGTACGGGCACGTACTGATTTGCCGTTGGGACCAAATACCAATACCTCGTTAGGGTTTCTTTCTACAAAATTGTCTACCACTTCGGCATCATCGCCGCCTAACACCTGTTCAAAATAATTGTCGCTCATATGACCGTTACGTTCCAGGTAAGAAACGATCAGTTCGATCTTCTCACGGGCTGTACCGATCTGTTCGGGGGATCCGCTTAACTTTAATTGTGTACCGCGGGATAAAATTTTAAGTAATGGGAATTTCTTTTTTAAGAGGTCGAGTTTGCCGTTGTTTACACCAAAAAATTCAATGGGATTAACGGTTTCCAGGTTAATAATCGCGTCAGTCAATGTTGTATCAGTTTTAATACTGCCTCGTGCTTAAGCAAACAGCATTTATTTTATAAAACCGGCAAGGGTAACCGGACTTTTAGTTAGCGTCTTTAGCTTATTGCCAAAGCTTACCCTTTGTATCCAAATTTAA
Source organism: Terrimonas rubra (assembly GCF_042686025.1). NCBI lineage: Bacteria > Pseudomonadati > Bacteroidota > Chitinophagia > Chitinophagales > Chitinophagaceae > Terrimonas > Terrimonas rubra. Next base: position 1,894,750 of record NZ_JBHUOZ010000003.1, on the reverse strand, counting down.
TTTATTTAGTCCGTAATTTCCTAGTACAACTTATGCACAAATGTTAATTTATTTTTAAACGGTTACAGGCTTTTGGCATGGGAGAGAATAGGAGGGGAATTTTACATACATTAACAAACCAGGTAACGATTTGTTTACGTCACACTGTTAGTAATATATTAAAGTAGTGTCCATTCCCGCTGCAGGTTTGCACGGGCAGGTGCTTCCAGTAAGCCAAAAAAGTGATTGGTTTTAAAAATACGGTCCATGGATAAAAAATGCTGCAACACTTTTTTACGTCCGGGATTGTATAAAAAATCCGGGTACATGGCATATTCCTTTCTTACATTTTTATAATAAGTTTCATATACCTCCCAGGGCTGGCCCAGTATGGACAGATCAGCATCGGTGAAATAATTGGTATCGGGGTCGGTGGATGCCTGGTGAGCTTTGGTAGCTAGTATCTGTGCCGCACAATTACTGATCATACTATCATTTACCCCGGCCTGTTGCAGGCGTTGCTGTGCCAGTGCGGCGCTCTTTGCTTCATTGTCCGACCGGTGTGGCAGGTAAATAATATCGTGGTAAAACAGGGTAAATAAAACCGTATCCCAGCTTTTGATTGCTTCCTGTACGGGTTGTAATTGCGCAAAAAGATGTTCCAGGTGCTGCAGGTTGTGGTAATGTCTCTTTTTTCCCGAATAGTTTTTTTCTATCTCGGCCCATAGTTCGTTAACCAGGGTTTTATTGCTGGTGTATGTTGATAATAATTGTATGAATAATGTCTGCAGCTAAATTTAGTTATTTCAATTTTACGTAAAGTTAATTTTATTGTGACGGAAGCCTGAGAACTCTTGCAGGGAAGATTGTTGTTAGCCGGTCTAATAGCTGTATGAAAGTCTTATGATAGTCATCATGGTACCTGAAAGGGTTATGATAATATAAATACTTATAATAACTGTTGGTGGAGATTTCCAGGGTATAACCAATGCCATCGGCTGTATTATCCCTGAAGCCGGGTATGGCAACCTGCGTGGGAAGTATTTTAATCTTACTTAAAAAAGATGTGATATGTTGAACTGTATCTCCCGGGATTTGTTTTGCGGTTAAGAAAAGGCTGTCAAGCCCGCCATCATTTATGTAAAATTGGTAATTGTCCGCCTCCCAGTTACCGGCTGTATATCGTAGTATAAAAAGATTCCTTCTTGTCCATATTCCGGAGCACCATAATCTTAATTCAAAGCTGTCAACACCATTAAAAATAGGGGGCAGGTTCAGCATTTCACTCAACTCTCTACTATGATTTAGTGCCTGGTTTTTGATAAAAGCCGAATCGCCTGTGATCTGTTCAAACTTCTTTCCTTTTTCACCAGGCGTTCTCATGGTACAGGAATAGCAAAGAAATAGCAGGGATATCACTATTATACATTTCATAAAATTTTAGTTATGCATTATCAATTGCCGGCAGGTCCCAACGGGTCAATTCTTCTTTTACAGTTTTATTCAGCTTATTAATCCATAGAATTAAAAGGACGGCAACGATATTTACACTTAATTTTAATGTATCTTCTCCCGTCATGGTGTTAACAGTTACTGACGATATACCGGCACTGAAATTAAACTCAAGTGAATCTGTCATCACCAATCCGGCAAATACACTCACGCCTGCGGTATAGCTAAAAGTAAAGCCAGGTAGCGCAAAACTTAATACCTGTAGTACCTGGTTCAGTAAAGAATGTTTTAAGGCATTCCTCTTTGTCTGGATACAACTTATTCCACAAAAAATAGAGTAACCAAAAAGGGCCAGGATAAATATATAAATTATAATAAGCGTAATATTAAAGACAGGAGTCTGAAATATAGCCCACAAAATCATTAATGCACCAATAGCGCCTCCCGCAATTTGATAAACACCTAATTTTAATAATGCCGAGATCGTTTCCTTTGAAAGCCATTTTTCCATAAGTAAAAGTGATGATTTGGTTTGGTTTGTTTGTTAAGGTTTGAATTGTTCCTGTATTGTTTCTGCCGCTTTTAACGATTGTAACATGATGACAGGGAAGCTGCCAGCCATCTTTTGTCCTGCCGGGGTTTTGTAAAACTGTACCATGGTATTTACTTCTGCGTAACTGAACTGTTTCCGGTATATCCAGGTAATGGCATTGTCCAGCCATTTTTTGCCGTTACCGGTGGTGAAAAAAGCTTCCAGTTTATCCAGTTCTTCTTTATTGGCATTTTCTTTTGTTCTCTCTTCCGCAATTTTATAGGCCACGGCTTCCGTAATATTAAAACCACCTCTTAGTTTTCGGAGTTCAGTTATTTTTTTAGTCAGTTTATCGGCTGGCACGGTCGTGGTGTCTAATTGATAAGCCTTTATTTCGGTCATTAACTTTTCAAAGATACCGGCATCCTGTGCCTGAGTGCTCATGCTAAAAAGAACGGCCAAAATAATTAAGATTTTTTTCATGTTCGTTATTTTATGATTGAACAATAGGAGTGATTATTTAGCCCAACTGAATAATGCATCATCTGTCAGGTATTGTTTAGCAATATCAAAATGTTTATTAAATATGTGTTTGATTATCCCGGCCACCTCGTTTTTATTTACGCTATAAGGCGTCCGGCGAATATCGTTGTAGTTTTCGCTTACCATTTTTTTCGTAAGTTCCTTTACTGTTTTCAGTTCGATGTTTTTGCCGGTTTTATCTGCTATATAAATGGCGGTTACAAATAGTATAAGGCCTGATAACGCCATCTTCCAGTCAAAGAAAAAGGTAATACAGGATGCTAGGACGCCGATAAAAAAAATGTTAGCTAACCATCCCGGATATGTTAACATATTAAGCTGGAAACCTAACTCGCTTTGAAGTTTTTTGACCTGTCGGCGACGATGGGAGTAGGGGAAAATGTCTGCCAAACTGCTTTCAGGAATGATTGTATTTTTATCCATTCCTTGCACTTTATGAATAGCCTGCCGGATTTTATAGAAGGCCTGTTGTGAAGTGCAATCTTCTTTCTGTGGTTTTTGTATATGATCCGAGACCACTGCACAGAAATCCCCAAAGGTACGTACAGAGAAGAAAGCTTTTCTCTCAAAGCGTATAGCAAAGGATTTTTCAAGTTTGGGAACAATGTCGAAAATATCTTCATCCTCGTAGTCATCCAGCTTTATTTCATCTGTAATGGCCATTTGCAGCATGTTTATAACCCAAATATACTTTTATAAATAATATTAATGATAGCTTCGATTTCAGTATACCTGATGTTGTTGCGGCCAGGGTAGCCCTTTACCTGTTTCGCAATATAATTTCAAGCTCCATAAAAACCGGCCCCAGGTGTAATTACATTCGGCAAACATGGGTGTGTACTCTTTCCAGTTATCATGGTGAAAATGTAAGAGCGTTAAGGTATTGGCCGGTTGTTGTTCGGCCTGCCCGCTCATCTCGGCGTACAAATTTTGTAAGATTGTTTTATTTACTGCAGTCAATTCAAAACGGATATCTGTACCAATCCATTCAGCTGCACCGGCAATACATAACCAGGTTACCAGTTGTGTGGGCTGCAGACCGGTAATCTTCATTTCTTTGTAATAGTCAGGGCCAAAATTAAAACGGGCGATACTGTCTTTCTCCGGGCTGGCGATCACTTCCGGCGTCCACCAGGCTGCTAAACCTTCCTGGCTGTTAATGGCGTGGTACACCTTTTCAGCTGTTGCAGCAATAAGTAATGTGTGACGGATATGTGGCATGGCATTGAATGAATGTCTACACAAGATACGTTAGAATAAATTGATGCAGGCATAGGCAGGCTCTCTGCAGTACTCTGTGAAACACCTCTGTTAACCTCTGTGCGACTAACCAAGTAAAATACTACCAGCGGGCTACAATTTTAAAGTTAATCAGCCTTGGTGTAAGACGATTCGGCATGAGATAAGTAGTATTGGAAAAATCCTTGATAAGCAGGTAGGAGATGGTATTATCCCGGTCAATGATATTAAATACTTCCAGTGTGGCCCAGATATTATCAAAGCTTTTGAATGGACTATGGCTGCGGCGTTTGCTGCGATCGCTGTCCAGTAACTGGTAACTGAAACCAATATCGGCACGGATGTATTCCGGTATCTGCATGGCATTACGGTATTTTACACTGCCGGGAATATTATAAGGCAGGTTGGTACCATACAATAAGTTGAGGTACATTTTCAGGTTTTTATTGGTAGCCAGATAGTCCTGGAAAAACATGCCAAAAGTGATGAGCCTGTCAGTAGGGCGGCGTAACCAGCCCTGGTTCACGGTTACACTGTCAATGGGGTTGTTGTTATTATCGAGGGTATAGTTTTTATAGGTATCGCCTTCAATGTCCTCACGGGTGCGCATAAAACCGATGCTGATCCAGCTTTCGGCATCTTTTACCAGCTCGCCGTACAACCGCGACTCAATACCTACGGCATAGGCTTTGGCCATGTTCTCACCAAAGTAACGCACCCTTACATTGTCAATATCATAGGGTACTACATCGGTCATGTGTTTGTAGTAAGCTTCCACTGTCCAGCGCAGGGGCCGGTTCCAGCCGGTAAAGTTATAATCAAAGCCCAGCACGCCCTGCCAGCTTTTCTGCGCTTTTAAGTTGGTATTAACGGTTCCGTCGTACCTGCGTAATTCCCGGTAAAACGGTGGCTGGTGATAGGCACCTGCCGCAGCACGGATGACAATATCCTTCTGCCAGTTGGGCTTCCAGCTGGCGCCGATACGGGGCGATAATAAAAACTCCCTGTTTAAACTGTTATAATTAAAACGCAGACCGGCGGAGAGGGTGAATGATTGCAGCGAATCGCCGAATAAAATATTGTCCTGCACGTAACCGGAGTATTTATTGATATCGAGATCGGCCCTGGAATTAATTACCTTGGTTAACTGGATCGTATTGGGGTTATAGGGCAGTGAATAGCCGGCTGAATCCTGGTATTCCCATTCGTTCATTTTATCGTTGATCAGTGTTTTATCGTAAGCCAGTCCCCATTGTACAGCATGTTTGTTGATGGTGTAATTGCCCTTATGCGAAAAGTTCCAGTTTTTAATGTTTAAGGTATTGCGGGAATAGTTATGAAAAATACCGGCCCCTAAAGGATTGACAATGGTACCGAAAGTGGGTTGGGTCTCATCAAAATCACGGTCGCCAAATAAATAGGCACCTGCAATATCAATATTCTCGGTTTCGTCGTTCTCAAAACGCGAAGCCATCCATTTTAGTTTTAAGTTTTTATGGACAGTATTGGTGGCCGATATGCCCACCATATTGGTAGTGTATTGGTCCTTCTCCTGGCCCTCAAAGTATACATCCAACCCGAGGTTGGCCGTAAAATAAGGAGTGAAAACGGAGGTTGTTAACTGGCTGTAAGCAGGTTGCAAATAAAATTTACTGCGGGAAAAGTTGGTAAATAATTCGGTCTGCCATTTTTTTGATACCTGGTAGTTGACCAGCAATTGCATATCGGCCGAGGAAGGAACATAGTTCCCCTGTGTTTCCTGGCGGCTTAAGAGGTTACGGTTACTGCGGTTACGTACACCAAATAAGTAAGTGAGCCGGTTATTGATACCCGTGCCTTCGAGGTGCAGACCCTGTTCCAGGATGCCGACATAGGCTGAGCCTCCGAATTTTTTGGGTGTTTTGTATTGGATATCCAGCACGCTGCTCATTTTATCACCATACTTACTGGAAAAGCCGCCGTTATAAAAGTTGATATTGCGTACCAGCTCGGGATTAATAAAACTTAATCCTTCCTGCTGGCCGTTACGGATGAGGTAGGGACGAAAGACCTCGAAGTCGTTTACATAGATCAGGTTCTCATCAAAGCTGCCGCCACGTACCGAGTATTGCGACGTAAGCTCGTTATTACTGCCTACAATAATTTTGATCATATTTTCCACCCCGGTGGTAACGGATGGCAGGTTGATGATGGATTTGGGGTTTAGTCTTACCAACCCTGCTTCGCGACGTTCCCGCTGATCACTCACCACTATTTCCTGCAACACGTTCTCCCGTTTATGTAAAATAATGGTGATGGTCTCTTCTTCGCTGGGACTGAGTAAAAAGTTTTTTTGAATGGGATGGTAGGCCGTGTGACTGAATACCAGGGCAAATGCTTTATCGGCAAGGGTGGTGATACGGAAGGTGCCGGAATCAGATGTGGTTTGCCCGGTCTGCTGACCCAATATCACTACAGAAACGCCTGCAACAGGTTGCTCATTCTCATCAATAACAATACCGCTGACAACAGCTGTTTTCTTTTGACCAAAGACAACAATGTGCAGTAAGAGTAAGCAGCATAAGGCAAAAATGTTGCGACAATTCATGGGTGGCGTAACCGGTTTAACAGCAATATTACACAATAAAATACTATTGCTAAAAATGGAGTAATTTGCCGGCGGGTTGGGGAGGAAAGTCAGGAAGTCCGGAAGTCGAAAAGTCTGGAAGTCAGAAAGACGTGAAGACTGGAAGTGGGGGAGTAAAGCAACAGGCAATGAGCAATTGGCAATGAGCAACAGAACGGTTGAATGTGCAAGAGGCGTTTTACTTGCTAATTGTGCATTGTCCATTTTCCATTTTCAACTGTCACTTGTCAATTGTCTATTGTCCATTGTAAAAACCTTCAGCTAATTTGAAAATTATTAATAACGATAAGGAACTGGATGCGCTTTTCCCCGATTGGGCGAGGGCTTTGTCGGGCAGGCACTGGTCGCCGATGCATGTGGCAGCCAGGGCTGCGGATTTTTTAGCGGTACAACCGGGCACAAAAGTGCTGGATATAGGCAGCGGGGTGGGGAAGTTTTGCCTCACCGGTGCCATGTTTCACCCGGCCGTTAATTTTTATGGTGTGGAGTTCAGGGAAAACCTGGTTGCAGTAGCCAATGACTGCGCCAATACCATAGGGTTGACCAATGTTTATTTTGAAGCCCGGGATATTAATACCGTAGACCTCGGGAATTATGATCATTTTTATTTCTATAATTCCTTTTACGAGAATATAGCGGTAGATGAAAGGATAGATGAAAAAGTAGCCCAATCTATAAGCCTGTATAAACATTACCAGGCTTACCTGTTACGACAGCTGGAGAAATTACCTTCGGCCACCAGGCTGGCCACCTTTTACGGTAACGATACGTATATACCCCGTCATTATCATGTGGTAGGCACTTATATGGATGAGTTGCTGAAGTTCTGGATAAAATTATAATAAAAACGGCGTGTAAAATACACGCCATTTTTATGATGATCAGTTTGATAAACCTATTGTAGTTCGGTAGTAGGCACCGGGTCCATATCGGTAAATACCAGGTTTTCGCCGGCCATGGCCCAGATAAAGGAGTAGTTGGCAGTGGCCGTACCACTGTGTATGCTCCAGCTGGGTGATAAAATAGCCTGTTCGTTATTCAGGAAAATATGACGTGTTTCGTGGGGTTGTCCCATGAAATGAATGATGCGCTGATTTTCCGGTAAGTCAAAGTAGAAATAACTTTCCATGCGCCTGTCGTGTAAATGCGGAGGCATGGTGTTCCAGATACTTCCGGCTTTAAAGGAGGTTACCCCTAATACCAGCTGACAGCTCCTGATACCATCCAGGTGAATGTATTTGTTGATCACGCGGTGGTTATTGTTCTCCAGGCTTCCCAGTTCGGCCGGTAAGGCCTCTGAAGGCTTCATTAAACGGGTGGGGTATTCCATATGCGCCGGGCAGGAAAATAAAATATACTTGGCCGGATCGGCGGCGTCCTTGCTGGCAAATATCACTTCCTGTTTGCCTTTGCCAATGTACAGGCAATCTTTCTTTTCCAAGTCAAATGTTTCACCATCAACCGTAATGGTACCATTACCGGCAATATTGATAATGCCTATTTCACGGCGTTCTAAAAAGTAATCGGCTTTCAGGTTGTCGTAAGTCTCCAGTTTTAAAGTAGTGGTCACCGGGGTAGCGGCGCCTACAATCATACGGTCGTAATGGGTGTATACACATTCAATTTTATCGGGTGCTACCAGGTTCTCCAATAAAAATTTATCCCTGATCTGTTGGGTAGTATAGTTCACAAAATCTTCGGGATGTACTTGATGCAAGACTTTCATGTCGTTATTTTTTAGCGTGATAATATTGCTGTTATCGTTGTGCGCAAATGTAAGCCTAAAGTTTTTTGTAAGGCTGCTGAACGGGTTGTAAATAGGAGGAATTGAGGAAATATAATTCCGGGAACGTTGCCGGAAGGGCTTTGTAATTAATAATTAATAATTAATAATTGGGATTTATCATTGTATGGGAAACGCGGACAATGCCCAATAGTATTACTGCAGTACAAGTGTGCGACGCAACCAGGGCCCGGTCAGGGGAGGGACGGTGGTAAACAAAAAATTATATCAATGCAACTGCTAAAGTTCCTGCAGTGTTTTGGGTTATTCTTAAACGTACTGTTCATTATCGTTGGGGAAATCGTTGCTCTTAACGTCGGTAATATATTGCTGTACTGCAGCTGTTACCTGCTCGTTCAGGTTGAGGTACTGGCGCAGGAAACGTGGTTTGAACTCGGTATTAATGCCCAGCATATCGTGCATCACCAATACCTGGCCATCGCAATATTTACCACCACCGATACCAATGGTGGGTATATCCAGGCTTTCCGATACTTCCTTAGCCAGCAGGGCCGGGATTTTTTCCAGTACAATGGCATAAGCACCGGCTTCCTGTAATAATAAAGCATCACGCTTCAGTTTATCGGCTTCGGCTTTTTCGGTGGCCCTTACTACATAAGTGCCGAATTTATTGATGGATTGCGGTGTGAGACCCAGGTGCCCCATAACAGGGATGCCGGCACTCACAATTTTTTTAACCGATTCAATGATCTCTTCACCACCTTCCAGTTTAACCGTATGCGCACCGCTTTCTTTCATAATGCGGACAGCAGAGGCAAGCGCAATTTCGGAGTTGGACTGGTAGTAGCCGAAGGGAATGTCTACCACAATGAGCGAACGTTCGCGGGCACGTACCACACTTTGCGCATGATAGATCATCTGGTCCAGCGTAATGGGCAGGGTAGTGGTATTACCGGCCATTACGTTACTGGCGCTGTCGCCCACCAATATCACATCAATGCCGGCATGGTCAAATATCTGTGCAAAGGAAAAGTCATAGGCTGTGATCATCGAGATCTTTTCACCGGCCGCTTTCATTTTTTGCAATGTATTGGTAGTGACCTTTTTTGCCGGTTGGGCTGCGCCTTGTTGCATAACAGTGTTTGTGTTGTGATAGAATGAAACGCAAAAGTAAGTGTTCTGGGTATTATTTTACCTGGTCGTACAAATGTTGTATCAAACCATCGGCCAGACCAATTTTGGGAACAAATATCTCGGTGCTGTCGGCCCAGCGCATTACATTAATATAAATTAATAGGGCAGGCACAATTACATCTGCACGGTCTTCCCGCATTTTAAACAAACGCATTCTTTCCGATAGGGATAAGATACTGAACTCACGGTAATAGTCCTTCAACAGGTCAAGCGGTAATGACTTGCCATCTTTTCTTTTGGACATGGAAAATACCTTGTTGATGTTGCCGCCGGTACCGATCGCAGTTACTTTATGATAACCCCTGGTGTTTTTCTTTATAAATTCCTTCATATCATCCCATTGTTTATCGGCTACCTGTTGTTTTAACAAACGGATGGTGCCGATGTTGAAGGATTCCTTAAAAACCAGTTTACCGTCGGAAAAGAAAGTGAGCTCGGTACTGCCGCCGCCTACATCAATATACAGGTAGGAGTCGTCTTTTGACATATTCTCGGCCACGTGGTTCTCGTAGATGAAAGAGGCTTCCTGCTGGCCGGAGATCACTTCTATTTTAATGCCGGTTTTATTATAGACTTTATCTATGATCGCTGCCCCGTTTTTTGCATCCCGCATGGCGGAAGTGGCACAGGCTTTTAAATGGCTGACGCCATATACATCCATTAATAATTTATAGGATTGTATGGTTTTAACGATGTTCTCCACTTTACGGGTACTGATCTCGCCGGTATCAAATACATCAAAGCCCAAACGTAAAGGCACCCTTACGAGGGCCAGCTTGTTGAACACCGGTGCGGCAGGGTTAAATGTTTGTACATCTGTGATCAATAACCTTGCGGCATTACTGCCAATATCAATTGCTGCCAGTATCACTTGTTATATTCGCTTTTTTAATGAGATAATTATAGGTTTCCACCTGCGAACGCCATTTACGTTTACCGGCGGTAACATATTCATTGGTTAAATCATTGTTCAAGCGCCTTGCTTTTACATTGTCCTTTAACTGAATCTGTAAAATATCTGTCAGTTCTTTTTTTAAGGAAGCATTGTGCACAGGGCAGCAAGCTTCAATACGATGATCAAGATTCCGGCGCATCCAATCGGCCGAAGATAAATAAACTTTTTGTTTACCCTTATTATGAAATACAAATACCCTGGCATGCTCTAAGTACTCATCAACAATGCTGATGGCTTCTACCGGGTATTTAAACTTATTATTCTCGGTAACAAAACAGAAAATACCCCGTACGATCAGCTGTATTTTTACCCCGGCACGGGCTGCTTCATGCAGTTTTGCGATCATTTTTTCATCTGACAGCGAGTTCATTTTCAGTAAAATGCCGGCAGGCTTGTTTTTCTGTGCCTGTTTTATTTCTTCATCGATCAGTTTTACCATTTCCTGACGCATATAACCCGGGCTGGGCACTACCGTTTTGCATAATTTTAAAACACCGGCATTTTGTTTGGGGGCCAGCAGGTATTGAAATATACGGTTGGCGTCGGTCATGATCTTGGCATTGGCTGTCAGCAGGCAATGGTCGCCATAGATCCGGGCTGTTTTTTCGTTCATATTGCCGGTACTTACAAAGCCATAATGTTTGAGTTTGCCATTCATTTTTTTACTGATCACGCATAATTTGGCATGTACTTTCAGTTTGGGTATCTCTATCAATACTTTTACGCCTACTTCTTCCAGCCTGTCTTTCCATTCCAGGTTGGCCTCTTCATCAAAACGGGCCCTTAGTTCCAGCATCACGATCACTTCCTTACCATTACGGGCTGCATTGATGAGGGCGTTCACAATTTTTGATTGCGAGGCCAGCCGGTAACAGGTAATTTTAATTGTGGTCACATCGGGGTCAAAAGCTGCTTCCCTTATCAGGTCGATAATGGGGGCAAAAGAGTGATAGGGGAAATGTAAGAGCACATCTCTTTTGTGTATCACTTCCGTAACCCGGTTGTCAACAAAGAGGGGGTGATCAAAAGGTTTATTCCGTTTATTTTTTACGGCAAAGACCTGGGGCGGAAAATCCATAAAATGCCTGAAATTATGGATACGTCCACCGGGTATCAGGTTGTCCTTACGGCTCAGGTTAAGCCGGCGGATGAGGTATTCCAGTAAGCCTGTATCAATCTCCCGGTCGTATACAAAACGCACCGGTTTGCCCAGGCGCCTGTTCTTTAATCCTTTTTTGAGTTTTTGAATGATATTGGTCGATACATCATTGTCTATATCAATTTCCGCGTCGCGGGTCATTTTAAAAATATAGGCCTGGTATTCGTTAAAGCCAAAATATTGAAATATATCCGGCAGGTTAAACCGTATGGCATCTTCCAGCAACATGATATGTTGTTCGCCTTCGGGTGAAGGTAGTAATATGAAACGGCCCAGTACTTTACTGGGAATTTCTATGAGGGCATATTTTTTCTGGAGTTCATCTTCTTTTTTACGCATCACAACGGCCAGGTAAATGGACTTGTCCCTTAAAGCCGGGAATTCTTTAATGTTCTCTATCATCAGGGGAATAACGTTGGGACTTATCTCCTCATCATAATAATCCCGTATAAAAGCCTGCTGGGCCTCGTTTAATTCGTTCTCCTGTTTCAGGAAGACCTTCTGCCGGTGCATGTCTTTTTGTATATCCAGCCAGATGCGGTTAAAATCTTCCTGTTGCTGTAATACGGTCAGCTGTATCTGGTCTAATATAGCCTGGGGGTTTTGTTCCAGGTGCATATTGGCCTTGGCGCCTACTGCCAGCATGCGGTTAAGGGTAGCTACGCGTACACGGAAAAATTCATCCAGGTTATTAGAGAATATACCAAGGAAGCGGATCCTTTCAATAAGCGGAACTGTTTTATCACCGGCTTCCTGTAATACACGGGCGTTGAAGGATAACCAGCTGATATCGCGTGCAATAATTTTAGGCTTGTGGTGTGTCATAATTTTAAGCTATATACAAAAATAGCCAACGGATTGGGTTGCCTATGTTAAGTTTTTGATATTGTTCCGGTTAGTTACAAAACCAGGGTATACAAGTTACTGAAATAATTGACAATGGACAATTGGCTATGGACAATGGCCGATCTACAATCGGGAAATAACAATATGCAAATAGTGTTCCTTTTGTATTAAACCGTTCTGCTGTTAGGTAAAATTTTTGAAAGCGTATGTATAACAGGCCCTTTTTATGGTTGTATAATTAATTAGTCTACTTATTTTGTAGACTAATTAAAACCTGTTATTTTTGCCGGCATATTCTATTTATTAAATCAACCAATATGACAAAAACTGCATTCCGGGTTTTATTATCAGGTGTGGCCATTATGTCTTTACAAGCTGCACAGGCGATCGACAATGATCCGGGTAAAGGCAAGAAAACAAAAGCACCCAAAGAAAATGTAACAGTAGCTATTGATCTAAGCGGTCTGTCGTACCCGGCAGAAAAAGTGTTTTTTACTTATTATAATTCGCTTACCAAAGTACGTTATAATGACAGTATAGTAGTGGGGAATGAGAAGCAGGTAGTGTTTAAAACCTGGCTGGATGAACCTGTACTTGGACAGTTAAGGGTAGAGCCGGCTGAGAAAAAAACGCCGGTAAAAGGGCAGCGTATTGTTCCGGATAACCTGAGTGTGTTTTTTGAACAGGGGAAAATTAATGTGCTGGTAAAAGATTCCATCAAAAATGCAGCCGTATCCGGCTCTAAGGCCCACCAGGAATACCTGGATATTAAATCACAGGTAGCCGATTATGACCCTGCGTTTGCGGTATTATATGAGCAGAGTTCACAACACCGTAAAGAAAAAGATGAAGCAGGGGAGAAACTGGTCCGTAAGCAGATTGATTCCTTAAATGATGTGATCAGGGAAAAAGTGTACAAAGCGTATATTAAAACAAAGGGTAAGCAGTCGCCGGTAGCTATATATGCGTTATCGCAATACAGTGGTTATGCAATTGATGCAGATAAAGTGGAACCGGTTTATGCTTTATTAGGCCCCGCTGTAAAAAATACTCCCTCTGGTAAAATATTTAAACAAAGGATCGCCACTGCCAGGCAATTAGCCATTGGCAAACCGGCTATTCCTTTTTCGCAGGCCGATACCTCGGGCACCCCGGTGAGTTTAGCATCTTTTAAAGGCAAATATGTATTGATTGATTTCTGGGCAAGCTGGTGTGGTCCCTGCCGGGCAGAGAACCCCAATGTGGTAGCCGCTTTTCAGCAATATAAAAACAAGGATTTTACTGTATTGGGCATTTCACTGGATCGCCCCGGACAAAAAGATAAATGGTTAAAAGCCATTCATGATGATCAGCTGGATTGGACACATGTTTCGGATCTGCAATTCTGGGATAATGAGGTTGCTAAATTGTATGATATCAAAGCCATACCTCAGAATTTATTGCTGGATAAAGAAGGTAAGATCATTGCTAAAAATATCAGGGGCGAAGAATTAACCGCAACCCTGGCTGAAATACTGGAATAATAAGACAGGTTATCGTCACACATGAGAATATATACCGTTAGGTAAGGCCGTTCTTAAAAAGAGCGGCCTTTTTATATACATGTACTTTAGTTGGAATGAAGTTTGTATAAATACATATGCAGTGATAATTATGCTGCATTTACAAGCTGCCACCATCCATTAAATGATATATTTAAATATATGGTGTATGAAAAAGCAGGCAAAGAAAAATACAAAAGCGGCAAAAGATCCCAGGACAAAATATCCCCAACCTCCTTTCCCCAAACAAAAACAGGAATTTCCCGGTGTGGAAGCTGCCATGAAACCGCTGGCCGATCATGGTCAGGAGACCTATAAAGGTTCAGGCAAATTAAAAGGTAAAAAAGCGATCATTACCGGCGGCGATTCAGGTATCGGGAAAGCGGTAGCCATAGCATTTGCCCGCGAAGGAGCCGATGTACTGATTAGTTACCTGAATGACCGTGAAGATGAAGATGCAACCGATACGGCTCAATATGTGGAGGATGCAGGCCGGGAGTGCATACTGGTGAAGGGTGATATTACCAGCGAAAAGCATTGTAAAAAAATTGTAGCCACTGCCGTTAAAGCATGGGGCAGGGTGGATATACTGGTGAATAACGCCGCCTTTCAAATGGCCAGGAAATCATTGCAGGATATTCCTTCGGCGGAATGGGAACATACTTTTGCCGTGAACATACACAGCATGTTTTATTTATGTAAAGCTGCCGAACCGCATATGAAGCCGGGCAGCTGTATCATTAATACTACTTCGGTCAATGCCTATCATCCTTCTGATGACCTGTTGCCTTATGCCGCTACCAAAGCGGCCATACAGAACTTTACGGCCAATTTAAGCCAGATATTTTTGAGTAATAATAAAGGTATAAGGGTGAACGCGGTGGCCCCCGGCCCGGTATGGACACCCCTGATCCCGTCGACCAAATGGCAGGATGCGGATATATTTGGTGAAAACACGCCGGTAGGCAGGCCGGGACAGCCGGCAGAAATAGCTCCTTCCTTTGTATTCCTGGCGGCCGATGAAAGCAGCTATGTATCCGGTGCAACTATCCCGGCAACCGGGGGCAGGATCACTATTTAAATGGTCGGTTAATTGAATAACAACAAATGTTATTTACTAATTAGTTATTATAAGATGTGTAACATTCATGATCTTATAAATGGTAAAAATGTTAAATAAGATGACATATGTCAACTGATTGACTGTTTTTAGTACAAAATTTTATAATAGTGTTTTGTATCTTTGCAGCATAACAGATCATGGTATTTTTATGATCTGCCCGGCTCATCCCCGGGTTAACCGTCCAATATTTTTTTATATGAACAATCAATTATGCGTGGCACGTACCTCTTTGAGGTCGTTGCAGCATTTATTTTTTTATTCCCTTTACCACATTCCCTTTATTCATTCTTTAGGAAACACTGCGTTTGCAAGGTATACTGCTGCCGCTACTTCAAAGAACCAGGGATAATATTTTACCGGAATGGTCAATAACCCCGGCGTAGATAGGTAAAACTATGTACAGGGATTGTTATGCCTGTTCCTGTAAGGACAAAAGTCTATTCAATCCATTTCATAATTTAAAACAGGACATGACAGTAACCGCAACCACACAATCATTTTACGCTGATCAGGCAAATGTTTTCCTGATACAGGTAACTGTTTATGCCTGTTCTTAAAACAAGTATCATGATGAGATCTTTATGTATGTTTTTATTATTGTTGTTTATTGGAGCCTGTGCAACGGCCCAGCCAACTATCAGTAATTTTACTCCAAAGTCCGCAGCGCCCGGGATGTCCATCACTATTACCGGTACAAACTTTACCACAGCTACTAATGTCCGTTTAGGTGGTACTACAGCGGCATTCACCGTTAATTCAGCTACACAGATCACGGCTACAGTACCGGTAACGGCATCGGGTACAGTGATGGTAACTAATCCTGCCGGCTCTGCCAGCAGCAGTGGTTTTATTTATGTTCCTACTTCCGAGATCATGACTGACTTCGGTGGCTTCTGGCGTGCGAGAGCCAGTAATCCGCAAACCAATAATCCTGATAACAGTCATCATTTGCTGGGCTTTACACATAATGGTGTTACCTATTCCACGGGTGTTGATAACAGTAAACTGACCAATAACAGTATCAGTTTTGTACCGGCTACTTTTAAAGCACTGCCGGTGGCTGCTATTGCCGGTGTGGCTTCGGGCTCAGGCTCCACCTATATTTCACTGGCATCAAAAGTAGATGGCTCGGCCACCAGCGCTTACGTAGCCGGTGTATCGTCTTATACTATAAAAAAAGCCCTGATCGATGGTGTTAACGGGCTGGATATGGGTACAGGCGTAACCAACCTTCCTTCCACCGCTACCATGACCTTCCAGATCTATAATATTGATGCCACGAAGGCATCGGATGCAGAGCCGGACCTGATACTGACACAGATCGCTTCTCCTACCTCTTCCAACGATATATTTACCTTTCTGGATGCAGCCGGTAATATGGTAGGTAATTCTTTTACGCAGGATATGACACTTCTGCCAAGATTTGGTACCTATGTCCTGGATCTTTTCACCATGGCGGCCGGTGTTCCCTATAATGCCGCCAGGCCTTATGATGTAGCGAACAGCGGTACCAATACCACAAGAGATATCCGCCTGGTAAGTCTTAACCTGTCCAGCTTTGGTATTGATGCTTCCAATGCATCCAGTGTACGTGCTTTACAAATTACGCCCAGCGGTAACAGCGATTATGCTTTTATAGGTTATAATACCGCATCTATTAACCTGCCTCCCAATGCTGCCTTAAGTACGGAGACCTCGGTTACCAGGATATGTACCGGCGGTACGGCCAGCCTGGAAGTAATAGGTACACCTGCGGCCGGTGGCGCTTTAAGTTATACCTGGGAGGAATCAACAAATGGGGGCGCTACCTGGCATACGGTTACCAATGGTGGCAACTATTCAGGAGCTACTACCGACCGTTTAATGGTGGCCAATGCCACAGTTGGATATAATTACCGGGCTTCGGTGCATGAGGTAGGAAATGGTAATGCCGGTATCAGCGGTGTGTTCACCATAACTGCAGCAGCCGGTACCAGGGCAAGTGCTGTTTCCATCTCCGGGGGTGGCACGGTGTGTGTGAATACCTCTGCGCAGTTCACTTCCAGCGTTACAGGCGGCAGCAATCTTATTTATCAATGGCAAAGTAATGCTTCAGGAACTTACCAGGATATTCCCGGTGCTAATAACTCCGTTGAAATCCCCAATACAGCTGCCACAGGAACAACCAGCTATCGCTTACTGGTATCTCCGGGTGCAGGTTGCCCCGGTGATCTTTCCAATGTCATCAGTTTAACAGTGAATGGTATATCTTCTACCACTGCAGTAGAACGTTGCGGCACCGGCGCTGTTACCTTATCGGCAACAGCTACTTCCGGCACCGTATCCTGGTACAATGTTGAATCGGGTGGTACAGCACAGGCTACAACCAACAATTATTCCATTCCTTCCCTGGCCACCACTACCACTTACTATGCAGCTGCAACAGGCTGTTCGCAACGTGTACCTGTTGTTGCAACGGTAAACCCGGCAAGTGCAGCGGGCGGTATATCGTCTATGGCCGGTAATGATCCGGGTACTACTGTATTCACACTCAACAGCCATACCGGCAATGTAACCAAATGGCAATCCTCTACTGATAATTTCAATACGGTTATTACCGATATTGCCCAAACACAGGCACAAATAGTAGTGAATAATCCACCACAGTTAACACGTTACCGTGCAGTGGTGCAAAGTGGTAATTGTCCCTCTGTGTTCTCTGCCAGTTCAGCCGCTATTATTACCCTGCCTATCCGCGCCAATAGTTTAAAACTGTCCGAAAGAGGCAGTACGGTAGAACTGCAATGGGAAACCATCGATCAGCAGGGAGCAGTAGCTTATGAAATAGAAAAATCAATAGATGGCATTCAATTTGTTACTATTGGTACAGTACAGCCGCAGGCCAGCCAGTTATACCAATGGGTGGATGTAAACCCGGGTACCGGTACAGTAGCGTACAGGATAAAAGAATTAAGATTATCGGGTACTGTTTATTATAGTAATACGGCTTCCATCCGTTTATTATATGCTACCGGTTTTTCCGTTTATCCTAATCCCGTAAAAGGAGGCCAGCTGAATGTTCGCCTGCAAAACAGGGTGACAGGTAAATACCAGCTGGTATTATATGCCACAACAGGGCAAACGATATACAGTGGTAATATCAGTCATATTAACGGTGCGTCTGTTCATACTGTTACTTTACAAAAAACTGTTCCGGCAGGCGTATATCACCTGATGTTGCTTTCTCCGGACGGGTTAAAAGAACACAGTACCATACTGGTACAATAAAGAAAATGATCCCGGTTACTGATAAAAGACTGTTCCTTAAGTGGGGCAGTCTTTTTTATTTACCAGTTAGCCGGTATATACCATCCGGGTATTGATCATTTATAATTGGTACGGTTTTTTAGGCATATAGGTTTCAACAACACCAATATCATGAAAGCAATATGGACCGGCGCTATTGGATTTGGGTTGGTAAACATTCCGGTAAAAATGTTCAGTGCCATAGAGGAGAGTGATCTGGACCTGGACATGCTGGATAAAAAAGACCTTGCCAATATCAAGTATAAAAGGGCAAATGAAAATACCGGCAGGGAAGTGGCCTGGAGCAGTATTGTAAAGGGTTACAAACTCGATGACCGTTATATTGTGGTGGAAGATAAAGACTTTGAAAAAGCACGCCCGGAAAAATCAAAAACCCTCACGATCGACGCCTTTGTAAAGGAAGAGGAGATCGACAGCGTATACTTTGAAACACCTTATTATCTCAAGCCCCAGAAAGACGGGGAAGCTCCTTTTAATTTATTGACAGCCGCACTTAAAAAAACGGGTAAAGTGGGTATGGGCACTTTTGTAATGCGCAGTAAAGAAGTATTGGGCATACTACGGGTTTATAATGATGTGCTCATCTTCCAGCGTATCAGGTATGCTGCAGAGATCAGGAATACGGCAGACCTGAAAATTGCCAAAAAACGTATCAAGCCGGGCGAACTGAAAATGGCCGTTTCGCTGGTAGACCAGTTGACCAGGAAGTTTGATCCGGCAGCTTATAAAAATACTTACCGCGCCGCTTTAATGAAAATAATCAGGGCCAAAGCAAAAGGTAAAAAAATGCCTGTCACTAAAATGAAAGTGGTACACAGTACGGCGAGGGATCTTATGTCACAGCTCAAAGCAAGTCTTTCTGCTTCCAAAACAAAAAAAGCTTCATAATATAAATAGCCTTTTATGCCGTTGGAAAAATATAAACAAAAACGAAACTTCAAACGTACAACGGAGCCCAAAGGAAAAAAAGAAAAAAGTGGTGACCGCAAACTTCGTTTTGTGGTGCAACGCCATGCGGCCAGCCGGTTGCATTATGATTTCCGCCTGGAGATGGAAGGCGTTTTAAAGAGCTGGGCCGTACCGAAAGGCCCTTCCTTGAATCCCGATGATAAACGGCTTGCCATGATGGTAGAAGATCACCCCTATGCCTACCGTGAATTTGAAGGCACTATTCCCGAGGGTAATTATGGGGCAGGTGAGGTAGAGATATGGGATGAAGGTACTTATGAAGCCATGGAAAAGAAGGCCGGTAAAAAAGAGGAGACCCTCTTACTGGCCGGGCTGAAAAGTGGCTCTCTTAAATTTGAACTGCATGGCAGAAAACTGAAAGGTTCATTTGCCCTGGTGCAAATGAAGACCGGTGAAAAGAACGCCTGGTTACTCATTAAACACAAGGACAAATATGCGGTTACTAAAAAATACGATGCCGAAGACCTCACTCCCAAACGGTCAAAAGTAACTGCCAGGGTAGCGGCGAAAAAAAATACTGCTGTTAAGAAACAGCCTGCAGCACCACCCGTTACGGGTAAAAAAAACTATGATCCGCTTTTGTTAAAGGAAAAAAAACTAACCCAATATATCAAACCCATGCTGGCTACGGCCGGTGAGCAGGCTTTTGACGATGAGGATTGGCTTTTTGAAATAAAGTGGGATGGCTACCGGGCTGTTGCCGAGTTGGGTAAAAATAAAAAACTCTATTCGCGTAATGGACTTTCATTTGAGCAAAAGTTCGCTCCTGTTTTTGAACAGTTGTCAATGCAATCCGAAACCATGGTGATCGATGGGGAAGTGGTAGTATATAATGAAAAGGGGCTTCCCGATTTCCAGGCACTTCAGCATTACCAGGCAGGTGGTCCTAATGCAATTGCTTACCAGGTATTTGATCTTATTAGTTTACATGGTAAGGATACCACTTCGCTTTCCCTGGTACAAAGAAAAGAATTATTGAAGGAAGCATTGATTGAGACCGACCTGGTCAGGTATTGTGATCATGTACAGGGCCAGGGCAAAAAGTTTTTCCGGGCATTACAGCAAAACAATATGGAGGGCATGATCGCTAAGCGGGCCGATAGTATTTACCAGCCCGGTGTACGCAGTAAGGACTGGCTTAAAATAAAACACCAGCTTACCGAAGAGGTATATATTGTAGGGTATACAGAACCAAGGGGGGCACGTAACCAGTTCGGAGCATTGATACTGGCGCAGGAAAACAAAAAAGGTAAGCTCACCTATTGCGGTCATGTAGGTACAGGCTTCGATGAACGTTCTATTGATGAGTTATTCCGCGTATTACAAACATTAGTGGTAACCAAATGCCCGTTGGATGAAACACCCCCAACCAATACCCCGGCTACCTGGGTGAGGCCGCAACTGGTATGTACCATTAAATTTACCCACCGTACCCGCAGCGGCATCTTCCGGCATCCCGTTTTTATGGGACTTCGTCCTGATAAATCGACCTTTATGACAAAAACACGAAAAAAGCAGCCTGCAACAAAAACAGCGGTTAAAAAGACAAAAGATAGGGCTGAAGATACCGGCACTGATAAGATGGTACAGGTTGGTGGTCACCGGGTAAAGCTGACCAACCCCGGTAAAATATACTGGCCGGATGAAGGGTATACCAAGGGAGACCTTGTTGCCTATTATAACGAGGTTTACCGTTATATTCTTCCTTACCTGAAAAACCGGCCTGAAAGTTTAAACCGTTTTCCCAACGGTATTACAGGCGATAGTTTTTATCATAAGGATGCGGGCGATACGGCCCCTGGTTGGGTGGATACGGTGAAGCTGTATTCAGAGAGTACCCAAAAAGATATTGAATATATTTTGTGTAACAACAAAGCTACTTTATTATACCTGGCCAACCTGGGCTGTATTGATATGAATCCCTGGAACAGCACGGTCAGTAAAATTGATCATCCGACTTATCTTATCCTGGACCTTGATCCTTCTGATAAAAACGATTTTGATGATGTGATAGAGGTAGCCAATGCCACTAAAGAAATACTGGATAAAACAGGGGCAGATAGTTTTTGCAAAACATCCGGCGCTACAGGATTACATGTATATGTGCCCATGAACAATAAATATACCTACGAACAGGTAAAAGACTTTGCCCACCTGCTGGCCATGCAGGTAAATAACCTGTTGCCTGACCTTACTACCCTGGAACGCAGTTTACAGAAAAGAAGTAAACATAAAATATATGTCGATTACCTGCAGAACCGGAAAGGGCAAACCATTGCCAGTGCGTATAGCGTGCGGCCAAAACCCGCTGCTCCGGTATCAGCACCGCTGCTTTGGAAAGAGGTGGAAAAAGGTTTATATCCTGAGCAATTTACTATCAAAACCATGCCGGGCCGGCTGGCTAAAATGGGCGATATTTTTAAGAAGGTGCTGGGCAAAGGCATCAACCTGGAAAAATGCCTGGCGGATATGGAAAAATTATGAGCCGGTGACTTTTTTAACGGAATGGCGGGCAGGTTAAGGATGAGCGTTCCGGTGGCCTGCCCGGAAAAATCAGGTATAAATGAGTATGTCAGGAAGACTGTTTCATGAATATTTTTATAATCTTAATATAAAAAACAGTAAATTAATAAGCCATTCCCTGTAGTTTTATGTAACTGTTTGACAAAACTGCATGTGATCAGTATAAAAGTTTACCTATGCCCTTTGCAATTATTCCTGTTATTTACCCGGTATTAGGGTGGATAGGCACCATCTCTTATCTTTTAGCCTACCTGTTATTAAGTATAAGAAAATTGCAGGCCGATCAGCCGGTCTATCATTGGCTGAATGTGTTAGGTGCGGTGGGTTTAACAGCCAACGCCTTATACTATGCCGATCTGCCCAATGTGGTGGTGAATATTTTCTGGGGTGTAATTGCCGTTACGGCCATTATCGTTTTAACCCGGAAGAAGAAAGGTTAAGTTGTAAGAGGGCCTGTTGTTTATAACTGGCCAGTTTTTGCTGGTATTCTTTTTTATTCCTTACCAGGCTCAGGTAATAATAGGCGCCGTCTACGATCACAAAAATAATATCGGCTGTTAGCGCCGGGTTGGCTACCGACAGTACGCCACGTTCATTACACTCTTCGATAATATTTTTTAAATTGGTATGCAGGCTGTCCAATACCACTTTATACTTCTCTTTTACTTTTTTATCGCGGAAAACAAGTGCATAACAACTATAGGCAACACTGTCGTCAAATAAAGTGTTCCATTTATGCGAAAAAATATTGTCAATAATATGTAATAACCTTTTTCCGGGATCGTGCTGGTAAGCGGGCGGGGTTTTAAATATCAATACATATTTGTCCAGTATATATTCAATTAACCCGTACACCAATGCTTCTTTTGTATTAAAGTAATGTATAACCAGGCTGGGGTTAATATGAATAAGCGTAGCGGTTTTGGCAATAGAAGCGTTTTCCAGTCCTTCCTTTTTAGCCACTTTATAAAAGGCTTCTATAATTTCTTTCTGGCGGGATGCCTTGATACTTTTTCGTCCCATAAATACTTGTGCACGTTTGTTACAAAGATAAGTGTTGGTTGAATGATCATTCAATAAAACAAAATTTAACAATAAGAAAATCTTGCAATGCCATGAAACTCAATGGTAAGTTATTTTGGGTAATGCCTGCGTTAATAAATTGTAACCCTTGTATTACGGGAATAATAATTAATTGAATGATCGTTCAATCAATTATTATTAACCCTAATTTTGTTTTGACCAATTTAATCAGCTTTCATCATCTTATCTATCGCAATCAACAGGATCAACGCTTAAAAATTTCAACTATGAAATCATTAACAGGGATTGTTTTTTTACTATTACTGTGCTGCCGGGTAAGCGCACAGGACAAAACCGTTACCGGCAGGGTACGTTCCGCAGCAGATAGCAGCGTGCTCAGCGGTGTATCGGTAACTGTCAGTGGCTCGGCCCGTGGTACTGCTACCAACAGTGAAGGACGTTTTAGTTTAAACGTATCTTCCGGCGCCACTCTTATATTTTCCTACCTGGGTTATGAGAACCAGGAAGTAAAAGCCGGCGGCAACGGCGAATTGAATATATGGCTGCAGCCTTCCAATGCCAATGAGTTAAATGAAGTAGTGGTAACTACGGCCCTGGGTATTAAAAAGCAACAGAAAACACTGGGTTATGCCGTACAGGAAGTAAGTGGCGACGTAATGGCCAAAACCAAAACCCCCACGGCGCTCGGCGCTTTAACGGGGAGGGTAGCGGGGCTGAATATTAATAATACCACCGACCTGTTCCGAAACCCGGGTATTTCTTTGCGCGGAAGAACGCCATTGATCGTTATTGATGGTATTCCTGATCCGGATGCTGACCCCTATAAGATCAGTGCCGATGATATTGAAAGTGTAAGCGTATTAAAAGGCACAGCCGCAGCGGCTTTATATGGTGCGCTGGGTGTGAATGGTGCTATACTGTATACTACCAAAAAAGGAGCAAAGGGTAGAGTAAGCGTGGAGCTTAACTCTTCCACCATGTTCCAGACAAGTTATACGGTAATACCAAAAGTGCAGACCACTTACGGCAACGGCGACCAGGGCAAATATGCGTATGTAAACGGCTCGGGTGGTGGCACCGAAGGCGGTGGCTGGATATGGGGGCCTAAACTGGACCAGCGTGTTACCGGTACGCCCAGCGGTTATTTCGAAACCACACAGTATGACAGTCCAATAGACCCAATAACCGGGCAACGTATTAAAACCCCTTTCTTATCAAGAGGAAAAGACAATATTAAAAACTTTTTCCGGACCGGTATCCTGTCTACCAACAGTGTAGCCGCATCTATTGGTACCGAGAAAGGCGCTTTCCGCGTATCGGCCAACCATATTACCCAAAAAGGGGTGGTGCCGAATACGGGCTTAAACAATACCTCCTTTTCTATAGGCGGTAACTACCAGCTGGCACCCCGTTTAAGTATGGATGGTAAACTGACCTATAACAGGGAGTATTCAGATAACTACCCGACGGTGGGTTATGGTCCGCCCAACTATTTATATAACCTGATCCTGTGGATCGGTCCGGATATTGATATCCGCGACCTGGAGAATTACTGGATGCCTGGCAGGGAAGGTTTGCAGCAACGTAACTATAACTTATCCTGGTATAATAACCCGCATTTTGTGGCCAATGAATACCTGAATGCCTATAAACGAAATAACAGCTTTGGCCAGGTAACTTTCGATTATAAAATATCAGACGATTTTACCGTGAAGTTCAGGAACGGCTTTAACCAGTACTCCACCAATGCCTCTATACAGGAGCCTTACAGTTATGTGGCGTACAGTTATATTTCGAGGGGTAATTTCTCCACTGATAATACCAATTACCTGGATATTACTTCGGACCTGATACTGAATTACAAACACAGTTTTGGTAAAAACCTGAAACTGAATGTAACCGCGGGCGGTAGCAATGCTTACAGGCGGTTTGAATCGGTGTATACTTCTACCGACGGGTTAACGATTCCCGGGTTTTATGCCCTGAGCAACTCCATTAACCCATTAAAGGGATCTAACCTGTTGCGTGAGCGCAGAACGGCCAGCGCCTTTGGTATGCTGGATGTGGAAACACTGGGTTTCCTGTACCTCTCTTTCACCGGGCGTTATGATAAAACCTCAACCTTACCTATAAAAAATAACGGATATTTCTATCCATCTGCCGGCGTATCAGCAGTTTTATCCGATGTACTGAGCTTGCCTGAAACCATCTCTTTCTTAAAAGTAAGAGGGGCCTGGGCCAAAGTAAATACCGGTTTTATCAGTAACAGCGATCCCTATGCGCACCTGACCACTTACAGTATCGGGCCTAAATGGAATAATGTGCCTTCACTGGTTTGGCCATCTACCTTTATTTCTCCCGACCTGGTACCCTCAACAGTAATGTCGGGTGAATATGGTGTAGCAGTGGGCCTGCTTAAAAACCGGTTGAACCTGGACGTAACTTATTTCCGCAATAAAGATTATAACAACTTTGCCAATATCTATCCTTCACAGGGTAGCGGTTATACCAATATTTTAACCAATGCCAATGTATATATCCGTAAAGGATGGGAGATGATGCTGAGCGGCACACCATTTAAAGGGAAAGATTTTAGCTGGGATGCCAGTATTAATTTCAGCAATGTACACCGCTGGTTAAAAGATGCTACAGATAATCCTGATGGTTATATCGGCCAGGTAAAAGAAGGCCAGCGAATGGACAGGATCTATATTACCGAAGCCATGGCGCCTGACGGACAGGCTATTTACAATGCCAATGGTATGCAGGCTGTTTCTCCTTATGGCCAGTACTTTGGTAACAGCGATGCCAACTGGATATATGGTGTGCAGAATACCTTTAACTATAAAAACTTCTCCCTTAGCTTTTCATTCGATGGCCGTTTAGGTGGCCTGATCTATTCCACTACCAATCAGAAAATGTGGTGGGGTGGCTCGGCCAAAGGTACCGTAACACAATACCGTGATGATGCCAATGCCGGTAACAGTACCTATGTAGGCCCTGGCGTGGTAGTGACCTCAGGGAGCGTAACCTATGATGCTTACGGTAATATTTTATCGGATACCCGCAAGTTTGCACCGAATACAAGAGCCGTGAACTATATCAGCTTTATGCAGACCACCAGCGGCGGCATGCTGAATAATTATCACTATTACAGCGGCACTTATTTAAAAATGCGTGACCTGGTATTAACGTATAATGTACCGGCCAGGTGGGTGAAAAATGTATTTAAATCGGCATCGGTTTCACTGATAGGCAATAACCTTTTCATTCTTTCTAAAATACCGAATGTTGATCCTGATGCAGAATCTGATAACCTGCAAACACCCTCTATGCGCAGCATTGGTGTGAACCTGAACCTGAAGTTCTAAACCCCAACTGACTATCATAAAATAAATACAATGAAACAATATACCTCATTATGTATGTTATTACTGCTGGCGGTGCTCTCGTCCTGTAATAAGTTTGAAGATTACCAGCTCAATCCCAATAATCCCACGGTAGCCGATCCTTCCTTATTGTTACCGGCTATTGAGCGGAATGCTTTTTCAACCATTTCGGCCGATGCAGCCCTGGCCTCGCGTTACCTGGTATATACCCAGGGTGCCAGTAACTCCCAGTACTATGGCTGGCAGCGCAGTGGCATGGGTTACAGCAATATTGCACAGGTGGTAAAAATGGAACAGGAAGCTGCCCGTGTAGGTAAACTGAACTACCGTTATATCGGCAAATTCTTCCGTTCTTATTTTGTAGTGGGCATGACCCAGACATTCGGCGATATCCCTTATTCGAAAATGATGCAGGCCATTGCCAATAATAATGTTACGGATACACAGGCCATTCGTCCTGCATATGATAAACAGGAAGATATTTACCTGGGCGTATTGAATGACCTGAAGATCGCATCAGACTCTTTATCGGCCACTGAAACAGCCATTGGCGGCGACCTGGTGTATGGCGGTAGTATTGACAAATGGAAAAGACTGATCAATTCCTACACCCTGCGTGTACTGATGAGCCTTTCTAAAAAAGAGTCGGTTGCTTCCTTAAATATCAAACAACGCTTTAACGAGATTGTGTCTAACCCGGCAAAATATCCTTTGATAAGCAATAATACCGAGAACGGAAAATTCACTTATTATGATATTACCGGCAACCAGTATCCTTATTTTAATAATAATTCCATGAAAACAGATTATTACCTGGACAGTACTTTTGTACAGATATTGAAAGACCTGCAGGACCCCCGGTTGTTCGTGTTTGGAAAACCAAAACCTTCGGCCACATTACCTGCTACGGATTTTAATGCCTATGATGGTTTGTTGGGTAGTGCTGCACTGGCTTATAATACCGCCAAGAGAGGTGCAGGTAATGCTTCGCAAATACATGACCGTTATTCTTACCAGGCCATTAATGAGCCCAGCCTGTTAATGAGTTATGCCGAAGTACAGTTTTTGCTGGCCGAGGCAGTGGTAAGAGGCTGGATCACCGGTGATGCCAATACTTTTTATAAAAATGGTATCCAGGCTTCCCTGAACTTCTCCAATTTTAATAATGCCTATACGGCAACGGCTATCACTAGCTACCTGGGACAACCTGTAATCAACTTACAGACTGGTAAAGAGATCGAGCAGATCATTACCCAGAAATATATCAGTATGTTCATGAATACCGGCTGGCAGCCTTTTTATGAACAACGCAGAACCGGCTTCCCTGCTTTTGAAACTTCAGGCGCCGGTATTTTAAATGGCGGAAAAATTCCGAAACGCTGGATGTATCCTACTGATGAGTACAACAATAACCGGGTGAATGTAGAAGAAGCTGTAAAAAGACAATACAGCGGCGACGATGATATTAATGGCGTAATGTGGCTGATACAGTAAACAGATAACAAATGAATAGTTAACTGGCTGCGGGTTGATCAACCCGCAGCCAGTTGCATTAAAAATTTTTACACCCAAAGGCATTCATTTAATTTCACGAAAGTGAAACAGGAGATGCGTAAAAAATGATTCTTTATGAAACAATGGTTTATCGTATGGTTATTAAGCGCAGGGCTGCAGTTACAGGCGCAAAAGGCTAAAAAAGCGGTCTTTGTTATTGTTGATGGTATATCGGCCGATGTAATGGAGAAGCAGCCGACCCCCAACCTGGATAAGATTGCCGGCAAACACGGTTATACCCGGGCGCATGTAGGCGGCGAGAAAGGTGGTTATTCGCAAACACCCACTATTTCGGCAGTGGGGTATAACAGTTTACTGACCGGTACCTGGGTTAATAAACACAATGTGTGGGATAACAATATTAAAGCGCCTAATTATAACTATTGGACCATCTTCCGTTTTTTCAGGGAACAATACCCGCAAAAAAAGACCGCTGTATTCTCCAGCTGGCTGGACAACCGTACAAAACTGGTAGGAGAGGGCCTGCCTCAAACCGGTAAACTAATGCTGACCCATCATTTTGACGGGCTGGAGCTGGATACCATTCAATACCCGCATGATGCCAATCGTGATTTTATGCAACGTATTGATGAGGCCGTGGTGGACCAGGCATCAGCTTATATAAAAAAGGAAGCGCCGGATCTTTCCTGGGTATACCTGGAGTATACCGATGATATGGGGCATAAATTTGGTGATGGCCCGGAGTATTACAGGGCCATATCGTTAATGGATAAACAGATGGGCCGTTTGTGGGATGCGATCAATTACCGTAAAACCAAATTCAGGGAAGACTGGGTGATCTATATCACCACCGATCACGGTCGCGATGCAAACACCGGCAAACACCATGGCGGTCAGTCGGACAGGGAAAGAAGTACCTGGATCGTAAGCAATGCAAAAGGCCTGACCGATTATTATAAAAACGGCAACCCGGGTATAGTAGATATTATGCCTACACTGGCTTCTTTTTTAGGTGTGCAGATACCCCGTGAGCAACTGATGGAAATTGATGGCCTGTCTTTGACCGGCCAGCTGTCGGTCATTAATGCCGGCGCAAAACTGAAGGATGGAAAACTGGTGATAAACTGGAAAGCCCTGCAGCAAAAGGGTGATGCCAAAATATGGGTAACCCATACCAATTTGTTTAAGGAAGGCGGTAAAGATCAGTATGAACTGAAAGCCACCGTACCCCTTGCTGAGGAAAAAGCAATAATTGATGTATCGGCCAACCCGCAAAGCTTTTATAAAATAGTAATAGAAACACGCGGTAATTTTTTAAACCGCTGGGTAATAGTAAAATAATTCCTGGAATACCTGTTTTAAAGGCCGGCTGTATAGCCGGCTTTTTTAGTTATTTCCCATAGGATTTGTATGGCGCATACCATTTATACAACCCACAGGCCGGAAAAACAGCCAGGATGCTGTTCATTTACAATTTATTATGATGTAAACCACTACTGTTGATATACAGTCTTCAATAAAAAAGACATATTATAAAAAAATGTATATCTTGTTTTCCGCTTATGGGACAGGATATGATATAAACTCGGAAACGCAGTATGGATCTAAAGTTGGCCGGCTACCGGCAAAAATTTGAAGATTCATTTATTGTACTCCAATTTTTAATTCTAATTGTCTTATAAACTTAAGGCTCACTAAACTGATGAAGCAATAAGCTGGCAAACCGGCCCTGGGATGTATTTATAATTGATTATCAATTGTATAGCGCCGGGGTTGTGATCATACTTTTTAACTGACCAGTTTTAATACCGTCATTACAGGGATGGTGTGCCACTATTTTTAAAAATTTTTTCCTTTTTCTGCGTATGATTTGGCTGCTCATGTCTCTACTTATAAGGATTACAGGAAATTTCCAGGTTTCGGCTGCATGATAACATACACACACTGCGACGATCAGGGATTGTTGGTGGGCCTCGAAAAGGGGGACGAGGGGGCGTTTACGGCTATCTATAAACGTTACTGGAAACCTATGTACTTCCTGGCCTGTAAACGGATACAGCAGGAGGAAGAGGCAAGGGAAATTATCCAGGAAGTGTTTTATACGCTCTGGAGTAAACGGGCTATATTGAAAATAGATAACCTGCAGGGATACCTGGCATCCATGGTGAGGTATGCCGTATACCGGGCTTTATCAAAAGAAAAACGAAAAAAGGAATATTTACTAAAGGAAAGGTCAAAAGAAACAAACACCATTCCGATAGATATTGATAATAAACAATTGCTTGATCTGTTGAATAATTATACTGAAAAATTGCCTGAAAAGTACAGAATTGTTTTTTTACACCACAAGCTGCTGGATGAACCTATTGAGTCGGTTGCCCATAAAATGGGTATCTCTCCCAGGACGGCAGAAGGATACGTAGCTAGGGTAATGTCATTGATAAGAACTTATTATCAAAAGGTTTCGGTGCTGATTATTGTGTTAAGCGAAGTGTTTTTAAAAAAATGATTATGGCTGATTTTAAAAAAGTGGTATTAAGTAAAGAAGAACTGGCTGTATTGGCTGACAAGTACCTGAATAACCAGGCTACCGAAGAGGAAGCTAAACTATTGCATGCCTGGTACCAGCAGACCGATGAGGAAGAGCTTGCGCTTGTGATCACTACGCAAACGATGCCGGTGGATAAACTGGAGGAGGAAATGCTGGATGATGTAAAGAAAAGGATCAGGGCCGATAAGCATAAAAAGGTATTCCGTATCAACTGGTGGCAGGCAGCGGCCGTTTTTATATTATTGCTGGGAGCGGGTGTAACCTATACCTGGTTAAACAATACCTCAAAACCACTGGCAGAGGCGGAGAAAAATAAACCGGTGAATGATATCGCCCCCGGTAAAAACGGGGCCATACTCACTTTGCCCGGTAATAAGGAGATTGTACTGGATGAAATGGGCAATGGTAAAGTAACCACGGAAAGCCCGGTAAGCATTGTAAAGGAAGGAGATGCCATTACCTATGTTTTTGGTGCCTCTGCGGCTAATGAAAAAGTTGAATACCATACTGTCAGCACGCCCAGGAGCCGGCAGTTTAAAATAAAACTACCCGATGGTACCGAGGTAATGCTGGATGCGGCATCCTCTGTTTATTTTCCCACAGCTTTTACCGGGAAGGAAAGAAGGGTACAGGTAACCGGCCAGGTTTACTTTAACGTAACAAGGGATGTTACCCGGCCTTTTATTGTGGATAACGGAGAGATGGAGGTAGAAGTACTGGGCACCGAGTTTAATATCTGTTCTTATACAGAGGAAGAACAAAAAATGGTAACGCTTTTACACGGTTCAGTAAAAGTAAGTAACCGGGAAAATAAAAAAACAAATGTACTTTTACCAGGCCAGCAGGCAAAGATGGATAGGGCTAATAATATGGCCGTTTTAACCGGTGTTGACCTGCAGGAAGTAATGGCATGGAAGGATGGCGCTTTCCAGTTCAACGATACTAAACTGTCAACAGTTATGAATGCGCTGAGCCGCTGGTATGATGTGGATATCGTTTTTAAAAACGCGAATGCTGACAGGTTGTTCAACGGCCGTATCAGCCGGTCACTGCACCTGAACCAGGTATTGGAAATTCTTAAATTCAGCGATGTGAATTTTGAACTGGATGGTAAAAAACTGATACTATTGCCCTAAGTTATAATTAATAAAACTAAACGCTTGGTGAGAAACACTGGTCCGCAGCCGGAACGATGTAAGCGCCAGACCAGGAATATGGTTTGGATGCTGTTGATGTTGCTGCTGTCGGGGTATTCATTAATGGCAAGGCAGGAACAGGGCATTACCTTAATGGAGAAAGATGTTTCCCTGGATGTATTACTGAAGAAAATTGAAATACAAACCGATTACAGTTTCTGGTACGAGAGCAAAGTGCTTAAAACGGCCCGGAAAGTGACCATCAATGTGCACAATGCTCCCATAGCAAAAGTGCTGGAGATATGTTTTGCCGATCAGCCGCTGACTTACGAAATAATTGGAAAGACCATTGTGATCCGAAAAAAAAAAGCCGGTAATCCACGGGTAACCGACCAGGTACAGGCGGGCCCTCTTATGGATATACGATGTTCGATCAGGAATGAAAAAGGTGAACCGCTGGCGGGTGTCAATATCCGTATCAAAGGAACCTTCCAGGGAACAGTCACCAATGAACAGGGTGTTTTTACCTTGCCCGGTATTTCCCGTAATGCCATTTTGGAAATGTCTATTGCCGGGTATAAAACCAGGTTATATAAAGTAGAGGACGAAACCAATATTAATATTATACTGGAGCAGGAAGTGCGTACTATGGATGATGTAGTGGTAACCGGCTTCCAGAAAATTGATAAGAAAAAATTTACCGGCTCAGTGGTACAGGTGGATAAGGAACTGATCAACCGTTCGGGTTATATGGATGTCTCCAAAATGTTGCAGGGCGCAGCCGCCGGGGTAAGTGTACAAAGTCCTTCCGGTACTTTTGGCGCCACTCCTAAAATACGTATCCGTGGTAATGCTTCTATCAGTGCCAACCAGGAACCCTTGTATGTATTAAACGGTGTACCTATCAGTGCGCCGGCAAATATTTCCGTTAACCAGCTATATTCCGGTGACCCGGCCAGTTTATTGAGCTCTGTTATCGCCGGACTGAATGCCAACGATATTGAAGATATATTTATTTTAAAAGACGGTTCGGCAACCGCCTTATATGGTACCAGGGCTGCCAACGGTATTATTTCCATTACCACCAAAAAAGGCGCAAAGGGTACACTGGCGGTTAACCTGAGCTCAGCAGTATCTATTGGTGTAAAGCCCGATATCACCCGGTTTAATTTAATGAACTCCAGCCAGCAGATAGACCTGGCCCGCGACCTGTTTAATTACGGGTATCTCTCTATCCTGAACTATCCTTCCAGCACCGGCGCATTTACTGATGCATACTTCAGGTATGCGGAAAACAGGATCACGAGGGACCAGTTTAACCAGGAAGTATACGAGGCAAAATATGCCAACACAAACTGGTTTGATATACTGTTCCGGAACAATGTGCTCCAGGAACATTCACTCTCTTTGTCCGGTGGCAATGATAAAGCGGCCTACTATCTTTCGGGTAGTTACGCGGCGGATAACGGGGCGGCTATAGGTTATAATAATAAACGGTATACGGCTGATATGCGCATGATATTTAACCTGTCCAGGAAACTTACGCTGGATATGGATCTCAATGCCAGTTTTCGTAACCAGATGGCCCCCGGTACTTATAACAGCACCATGTTCAATGGCGATCTCACACGTCCCTTTGAAACAAACCCTGCTATTTATGCCAGTACCACCAGCCGGGCCATGAGTCCTTATAACAGTGACGGCTCTTATAAATACTACCGTAATAATTATGCGCCCTTTAATATCCTGGAGGAGTTAAAGGAAAATTTTATAAAGATCAATAACCAGGGCATAGCTATTGTGGTAAAGCCGGCCTATAAACTGGGCAAAAACCTTACACTGGAGACCTTGTTATCTTTCAGGAAAAACTCCTCGCAGTTAAATCACACTGCAACTGAGTACTCTAATGTGGCCGAGGCTTATCGTGCCAGTTATAATGATGTGATACGAAGTTTAAATACTTATTTGTTCAGGGATTTAAATAATCCTAACTCCATTCCCGAAACCATTTTACCCAGGGGTGGTATCTTAGATGTGTTCAGTAATAATGGTACGGAATTATATGGAAGGGCTACATTGGACTATAAGGTGAGCTTTTCTGACCGGCACCGTGTGGCTTTGTTTGGCGGCGTTGACCTGCGCTCATCTGACAATGCCAGTTCCAATACAAGGGGTTACGGTTATATGTACTATGGCGGCCACATTATTTCTCCCAGTCCTTTGGCTATGACCGCTGCCATAAGAAACGACGACCGTTATTACAATGAAAACAAGATCACTGAAAGGGCAGTGGGTGGTTTTGTAAACGGGCAGTACACGTTTAATAACCGTTATAATGTTGATTTTACCCTGAGGGCTGATGCCAGTAATGTATTCGGCTCTTCAGTAAGGTCTAAATACCTGCCCAACTACAATGTGGGCTTGTCCTGGAATGTGGACAGGGAAGGGTTCTTTCAGCGATTAAATAAAGGCGGCAAAATTGATTATATCACGTTAAGGGCCAGTTATGCGCTTCGTGGTAATGCTTACCAGACCTCGCCTATGCTGAATGCCCGTTTTTATAATGCGATCCGTTTTGACGGGGTCAACAGCGAGATCGGTATAAGGGTATTGGCGCCTGAATTATATAACCTGGCCTGGGAGAAAGATTATATCACCAATATTGGACTGGATATGTCTTTCTTAAAACGCTTTAATGTGATCGCAGAATTTTATTCCAGGAAAAATAAAGACCTGATCGCTCACAGCAGTATGCCGCTGGAAGAAGGTTTTACTACCAAAGTCATCAACTGGGCATCCATGTCCAACAAGGGATTTGATCTCACGTTCAATGTATCCAATATCCTGAACACTAAAAAATTGAGGTGGGGAGCAGGACTGATCTACAGTTATGTAAAGAACAGGATGCTGGATGGCGTATTACAATCGCCCTTGCTTACAAATGTTACCAAGCCCGAGGGCTTTGGCAAGATCGGTAAACCTTTATACGGCCTGTATGCTTATAATTTTGTGGGGCTTGATAACAATGGCCAGCCGTTGTTCTCAACAGGTGGTAAAGATGGACGAACCATCAATGGTATTGTGCTGTCAAGTACCAACGATTCCCTGGTTTCGTACATGGGACCAAGGGAACCCACTACTACGGGTTCGGTCAGCAATTCCTTTGGTTACGGGCCTTTTGAACTGAGGATATTCTTTACTTACAGTTACGGTAATAAAGTATTCCGTTCGCCCATGGTGCAACGTAACTATGCCGACCACCTGGCCGCAGCGCAGGATATTGATGCCCGCTGGCGATCATCGGGCGATGAACTCATTACAAATGTTCCGGGCCTGGTATCCAATATTCAGGCGGCTTATCTGTCCTCGGCGGGTATTCAGAACGAGTTTGCCTATAACAGGAGTAATGCCATGGTGGTAAATGCAAATGTATTAAGATTAAATGAGGTGATGTTCTCTTACGAGCTCAGCTCAAAACTATTGCAGCGCAGCGGTATCATCAAAAGCGTACGCCTCATGGCTTCTGCCAATAATATCTATTACTGGGCCGATAAAAGATTAAGAGGGGTTGATCCCGAAACCCTGATCACGGGAGTAAGTTTACCTAATCCTAAAAGTTATTCATTCAGGCTAATGGCACATTTTTAATATTACCGGGTAAATACTGTCATCACTATAACCGGTAATAAGTTTTTCTCAGCAGTGTGAGTTGCAAAATAAGGAGGGCCTTTCCAGGCCCTCTGCTGTTTCCATGATAATCGTATATGGTGTAATGGTCTTTACATTTCAGTAAAATAAACCTAAGGCTTTTGAAAAAGGTCCCTGATCCTGTTATGATACTGTATCTCACTGATCTTTAAAAACTCTTCTATAAGATCCGTAGATACAGGCACCGGCTGCGGGTATTGATGGGCCTGTAAAAAATTACGCAGTGCTGCATTCACTTTGTCTTCACCGATCAGTTCGCTTAACTCAACCATTACCAATGCTCCTTTGGAATAGGAGAGTGGCGCATTACCGGCCGCCACTTTATATAGGGGCTGCGGACCGGAAAAACCTTTCTCCGCATCATAAATTTGCCGGTGTACCTCTAACCGCTCTTTCATTTTCTCAGCTCCGTGTACTTTTTTATATACCATCATTTCCGTATACATGGCCAGGGTTTCGGTAAGCATGGCAGCGCCTTCCCGGTTATCGGGTGCAATGGCCTGGTTTCCCCACCAGAAATGAGCGATCTCATGTCCCGCCAGTTCATTGATCACATCCTGTTTCCGGTCCGTCTGTATGTTTGCCTGGAACAAAACATTCTCTGTCATAAAGATCACGCCGGGATAAGCGGTTGCGGCAAAGCCTTTGGTATAGGCCGATACTTCGGCAAAACTCAGGGTACGGAAAGGGTAAGGACCAAAGTTCTGCTGGCAGTAAGCCAGGGTAGCTTTTATATTATTCATAAGCGGCGCTACATTTTGATGATGTGCCGGATGATAATATATATAAATGGGGACCTGTTCAAACCGGCCGGTACTCACGGCATAGTTAGCCGAACTGATGGCAAACCGGAAGGGAACAGGCTGTATGGGGCGATACCGGGCATACTGCCGCTGGTTATCCTGCCAGCGGTTAACCGGTTCACCCGTACCAATAGGGGTTTGTGTGGCGGATGTGCCAATGGTCATATCCAGCTGTATAAAATGGTGACTGGTCCTTGGATCATCCAGTGTCAGTTCACCGGTGGCTTTACCTAATGCATACTGTTTTCTTACAGCTTCGTCACTTAATTCATAGTCGGGCTGGTAACCCGGTTGCGGGTAATAACGGCTGATACGCATAAAAGAACCATTTTCCATCATTGCATTCATGGGTGAATGACCGTTAACCGCATACCATTTATAGGATAAAGTGAAATCAAGCACAGCAGTGTCGCCGTTCAGCAGCGGTTGGAAAAGAGGTATCACGCTTACTTTTTCTTTTATCATGGTATGTTGCTGCCCCTGTATATATGTTGCTTTCAATATGGACAGGTCAGGATGAAAGTTCATCAATACCTGCTCCACAGGTTTATCTTTTTCATTCTTTAATGTGTACCGGCCTTTAATGGTGTATGACTGCTGATCAGGATAAAGTTCAATGGTAGTAATAACCGATGTAATAACGGGTTGTGGTAGCGATTGAAAAGAACGGTACTGCTTCTCGTACTGTACAGCCTGTTCTACCTGTTCCTGCGCAGGTATTTTATGGTAACCGGTATTATGCTGCCTTGCCGCAAAAACACCCGCTGTAATTACCGGTAAAATCAATAACCAGGATAATGATGGTTGTAACAGGGAACGGCGTGAACTGTTGACCAGCTTTATGAGTAACAATACCAAAGCAGCACCAAATAAAAGCCTGTATAAAAAGGAGGGCAGGTAAATACTATAGCCATTAAAATCGCTGTAACTAACCGGCAGGGTAGAGAAGAAACGTAATAAAGGATAAGGCAACAGTTTTTGTGCTATGGTGCCGATAGACAGGAAAGCCAGTAATAATGATACCGTAAGCGCCACGTACTTATTACGGATAACATGGTTGATAACAAGTACAGCCCCGGTAAACAATACCAGCGGCAGGGTAGTAAAAACAAACACACCACCGTAAGCCGACCAGTTTATTTGTGTATAATCATAGGCCCATTGAAATATAAGTGCCAATACCACTAACAGACTGGTAAAACAAATCAGCAGGATACTGCAGGACAACCAATGACTGGTTAATTTGGTATTGCTGAAAAGAGTAGTATGCTCAATAACCGAAAAACCGGAAGCCTTACTGCGCCAGTACACATCATTGGCAAAATAAACAATCAGTAGTAAACCCAGGAAATGGAAGTTCTCAATAATGGTGGTTGCCATTAAACCGGAACGGGCATACAACTGTGGCAAACGAATGCCTTTTTCTATTTCGGCGTATAACTCCATGCCTACAAAAAACAATAATAACAGCGTTACCACTACAAACGAAATACTCTTAAACAGGTAGGTCAGGTCTTTTTTCATAAAAGAAAAAAGAGCGTTTACCCGGGCCATGGCGCCGGTAGCCGGGTTGATGCGGGGCAAAACGGTTGCAGTAAATGAGGGCAGGCGGATAACCGTTTCATCCGTTTTCTTTTTGCCCGCCTGCCTGCTGCCGAAGGAGAAAAAACGGTGAGTAACCCATAACAGTATCACGGATAAAACAATAAACAACAGGCGGTTGATCAATAAATGGCCCACCGGCCAAACCAGTTGGGTATTTCTTTGCGAAACAGTAAAATCTTTGGCTGCATAAAAATAAGCGGATAAGCCGAACGGATCTGATAAGGCGGATAACTGTTGTGCAGACAATGATTGTGGTGTACTGCCGGCCATAAAGGGGGCATTGGAGAATAACAATACCACCATATATAAAATATACAGTAATAAGCCACCGGTTATCACCAGCATTTTACGCCGCGATAATAAAGCGATGCTGTACAGTACGGTGCAGGTAAACAGGGTATTAATAACACCAAACAATACCAGCGGGTACAGGTAGTACATAAAAGTAACGGGTTCAAAGTGGCTGCCGCTGCGCATATACTGTCCTATGGCAAAACCCAGGATCATACAACAAAAACAGGTAAAGGTCAGCAGGAAAAAGGCCATAAACCTTTCCTTCAGGTATGCTTGTTTCTTTACGGGGGTGGTAAACAAAATAGTATCAAAACGGTTATCCCATTCTTTAAACAACAGTTGCCCCGAGAGCACGGTGGCTATGAAAATAATGGCCAGGCTTAAAAAGCCGGTCATAAAGCCAACGGTATATGATCCGTCCAGGCGTATATCCTGGCCCGGGCTCATATTAAATTTTGAGCCGGTAAAAACGCCGAGCAGGACAAGTAATAACAGGATCGCATAACTGGTATAACTGCGGCGATAGGTTTTTATGTCAAATGACAATATGTTTTGCATGGGTTATGATTTTGTTTGTAATACATTAAAGTATACATGTTCCAGTGCCGGGGTAAGCGGTTGAAAACCGGCCGGGGTATCCTGCTCGTACACCGTTATGTGCATACGCCGGGCTATTAACTGCCTGCTGATGATACGGTACTGCTGTGCATACTGTTCAATATCTGCCAGGGCTATCTCCCGGCTCCATATACGTCCTGCCAATTCCTGTATCAGCTGGCCGGGTTTTCCATGCGCCAATACCATACCGTTATTCATAATGGCCATTTCGGCACATAAATGCCTTACATCTTCTACCAGGTGGGTGGACAGGATCACAATAATATCTTCGCTTATCTCGTTCAGCAACATATTAAACCGGTTCCGTTCTTCCGGGTCAAGGCCTGCCGTAGGCTCATCTACAATAATAATACGGGGATTACCCAGCAAAGCCTGTGCTACGCCAAACCTTTGGCGCATGCCGCCTGAAAAAGTAGCTACTTCTTTATAACGTTGGGCAGTTAAATTCACCCGGTCCAGTAAATAGCCTATCTGCTGTTTACGCTCGCTGGCATGCACAATACCTTTTAAGCGGGCCAGGTGGTCAAGTAACTGCCAGGCGCTGATCTTTGGATATACGCCAAAATCCTGCGGTAAAAAGCCCAGGTATTGCTGCAGGTAGCGCGGATCCTGTATTACATCCTTACCATTAAAACTGATCTGCCCCGATTGTGGCCGCTGCAAACCCACAATGGTTTTCATTAAAGATGATTTACCGGCCCCGTTAGGCCCTAGCAGGCCAAACATGCCATTGGTAATATGCAGGTTCACCTCTTGCAATGCCTTTACCCCGTTTTTATAGGTAAGGGAAAGATCGTGTATGGAAATTGTGTTCATATAAATTTACATTTTGGGCAATACAATGCCCGGCGATGTTGCCATCGTGTTTTTTTAAGGTGATATGTTAAGTTGATTATGCTTCCTGGTATTCGAGTATATCCCCGGGCTGGCACTGTAATATCTCACAGATCTTCTCCAGCGTATCAAAACGGATGCCTTTGGCCTTACCTGTTTTCAGCACAGACAGGTTAGCAGGGGTAATGTCCAGCCGCTCTGCCAGTTCCTTGCTTTGCATTTTACGTTTTGCCAGCATAACATCTATGTTTACAATAATGGGCATATCAGATAAATAAGTCTTGTTCGTTTTGTAAGTTTAAACCCTGTTTAAAAATAGCCGATAAAAAATAAGCAAATACGCCCAGCAGCATATGTACCAATATCAGTCCCCATACAATAGCTTCTACCGGTACAAACAACAGGCTGATAAGCGTAGCAATACCCGGTACAAACAGGTTGTACAGGTAAAACTGCTGCAGGCTGGTTATATGGGGGGGTATAAATAAACGGGGCTGATAGAATATACGGAACACCCGGGCCGTTAATAAAAAAAACAAACCATAAAACAACAGTACCGATAAAAAGGAACTGAGAATATACGGTAAGTTATTATCTACATTCAAAAAAGGCGTGGAGGTGAACGGGTAATTAATATGCAGGTACTTCCCTTCACCATAAGGTGTAATGCCTGTACCTGTTACCAGGCAAATGGCGGAGTACAACACGATCAGTAAATACCCGAAGGCCAAAGCCTGGCACAGATAAGTAAGCAGCCGGGAGATGATTTTAACACGAACATTCATAGCGTAAAACTAATTTATTACACAAAAATAGTAATTAATTATTGTTTTACGATAATTAATTAAAAATATTTTCAATTCTCCTTCCGGTTTATCCGTTAACAAACATGCAGCACCAGGCATTGAAGGGTATATAGTAAGTTGGTTATGAACGGCAGTTTTTCATAGCAGCTTCGTTGCGTCGCACACTTCAACGGCAGTAATACTATGGGCAGGAGTGTATCTTACCGGTTACACTTACCATATATATACAACATCAGCATAAGCATTAGCATGTCTTTAAAAAATGTTAAACTCACAAGGAGAAAGGGTTTTTTAAAATTAAAATACGACAGTCTTCGTATATTGGTGCCCGGTAAGTTTTTCCCTGGAAAGGCTATTATTTTAAAACAGGTAATTAAAAAAAAGTCAGCTTATGAGCACAATGCGGTCCGTATCAATGATGATCTTATTTACGTTAATGGTGTGTACATACACTTTTGGGCAAGGAAAACGAAAGGCGGCACAACTGGATAGTATTTTTTCTGTGTTACACCAGCAGCAGCAGTTTAACGGGGTGGTGCTGATTACAGAGAAAGGCAAAGTAATTTACAAAAAAGGGTTTGGCATAAGGAATGAAAAAACAAAAGCGCTCAATAACAGCCGTACACAGTTTGAACTGGCCTCCTGTACCAAACAATTCACGGCCGGGGCTATCGTGCTGTTGCACCGCCAGGGTAAACTGCAGTATACCGATAAAATAACGCAATACATACCCGAGTTGCAACATTGGGATGCAGTGACCATTAACGACCTGCTGCATCATACCAGTGGTGTGGGAGAGTTTTTAGTGGATATGCAAACGGGATGGGATAAGAACGGGATCGTTACTAACGAGGATGTGATCAGCTTTTATGCTGCCCGGAAAGATACCCTTCAATTTGCTCCGCAAAGCCGGCACCGTTATAATAATACCAACTATGTACTGCTGGCTACTATTATTGAACGGGTATCGGGCAAAGATTTTGGTACTTACCTGGCCGAAAATATTTTCAAGCCATTGAAAATGAAACACACCCTGGTGTATAACAGCAGGCTGTCTCCCAAAAAAATGAAAAAACGGGCCACCGGTTATGTCTGGGAAAAAGGCTCATTCGCTAAAGTAACAGGCGAGCACCCCGGCTATGCGGATAGTATGGTGTACTACCTGGACGGAGCTGTAGGTGCTGCTAAAGTTACCAGTACAGTGGATGATATTTTAAAATGGGTAAATGCGCTAAAGACAAACAGTTTTTTTACACCGGCGGAGTTTGAGCAAATGACTGCTGTTACAAAAACCAGCAGCGGTAAAAATATTCCCTACGGCTTTGGGCTGGATGTATCAAAAGGTGAAAATAAATTTTCTTACGGGCATACCGGCAGCTGGGATGGTTATGTATCATTTATCTACCATAACCAGCTTAAGGACCGGACCATGATCATTTTACAGAACTTTAAACTGGGTGTGTATCCCTTTGATAATATTGTACAGGTGCTGGAAGAACAGCCCCTGGTAGTAGAATACAAAAAGAAAATTACGGTGCCCGAAGGCGTGGTGAGCAGGTATGCCGGCACTTTTATCGATGAAAAGAACCCGGAAGAAGAACATATGATCACCTATAAAGAGGGTCACCTTTTCTATAATACCAAAAGGGTAAAATGGGATATGCGTTTCTTCCCCGTTTCGGAAAATGAGTTCCAGGGTATCAGGCAGGGCGGGGTAGATGGGGTACTGCGTTTTACCAGTCTGCCTAACGGTGAATTAAAAATGGAAATGCTGGAATACGGAACAGTGATCGGCTCCGGCATATTGAAAAATTAAATTTTATTTTAATATAAGAAGTGTAGCGCTTATCCCGGTTCTATATCGCGGTAAGCGCTATGCTTTTTTCACCTAGTTTTGTTCCGGTGAAATATTATCGTGGTAATGATGATCCCCCCGATTGCCCTTGCTTATACGTTATTAGCAGGTAATACTTTTATAACGATTAAATGTAAATACCGGAACACTATGCTGAAATCCTTCCCCGTCTTTATCGGCCTGTTTATATTCACACAGTTTGCCGTACAGGCACAACAAACTACGGCAGCACTCAACCTGGTGCCTATACCACAAACCATGGTTGTTTCAAATGGCGGTTACCGGTTACCTGTTACCGGCATCAGTTATTACACTGCAGCTAAAGGATCAACAAAGGCAGAAAGTTTTGCCGGTAAATCATTGTTCGGGGGCAGTAATAAAAAAACAACCAACCCGCAAAACGCTAACCTGCAGTTATTAATACGTGCGGGCCTGGATAAGGAGGGTTATGAACTGGTGATTACCAAGAAAGGGATTGTACTGACCGCCTCAACGGATGCAGGACTTTTATACGGCCTGCAAACTTTACAACAGATGTATTTGCTGGCCGTAACCAATAATAGCAATGTATTACCCGCGGT
Organism: Terrimonas rubra; assembly: GCF_042686025.1. Classification (NCBI taxonomy): domain Bacteria; kingdom Pseudomonadati; phylum Bacteroidota; class Chitinophagia; order Chitinophagales; family Chitinophagaceae; genus Terrimonas; species Terrimonas rubra. The sequence goes on along the minus strand of NZ_JBHUOZ010000003.1, from coordinate 1,852,280 downwards.
CACCATTAAAGATCACCCGGCATTTGCCTGGCGGGGCGTTGAGCTGGATGTGGCCCGGCATTTCTTCTCCAAACAATATCTCTACAAATTTATTGACCTCCTGTCGGCCTATAAATTCAACAAACTGCATTTACACCTCACCGATGACCAGGGCTGGCGGATAGAAATAAAAAAATATCCTAAGCTAACGGAACAGGGAGCCTGGCGTACATATAATAACCATGATTCGGCCTTATTACAAAAGGCAATAGAAAATCCCGATTTTGAATTGCCCGCCGAACACATGCGTGAAAAGGACGGTCAGCAGGTTTACGGCGGCTTTTATACGCAACAGGATATCCGTGATATTGTACGGTATGCCGGCAGCAAAAATATTGAAGTGATACCCGAGATAGATATGCCCGGGCATATGCTTGTGGCTACACGTGCGTACCCCGAATTACTGCTGGATAATGGTGCAGCCGGGTGGGGCGAACAGTTCTCTGTTCCGGTTTGTCCCTGTAAGGAAAGCACTTATACTTTTATGCAAAATGTGTTAACGGAAGTTATGGCGCTCTTCCCTTCCAGATACATTCATATCGGTGCCGATGAAGTGGAAAAAACAAGCTGGAAACAATCGGCCTTATGCCAGGAGTGGATGCGTAAACAAAACACGAATGACCTGCATGAGCTGCAGAGTTATTTTGTACTGCGGATGAATAAATTTATCCGGTCAAAAGGTAAACTGGCTATCGGCTGGGATGAAATACTGGATGGCCCTTCCGACCCTTCCATGACAGTGATGTACTGGCGGGGCTGGGAAAAGAAAGCGCCTGCTACGGCTGTACAACGTGGGCATAAAGTCATTATGACGCCTACCAACCCCATGTATTTCGATTATCTGCCCAACAGCAGTACCCTGGAAACGGTTTACCGGTTTAATGTAATACCGGCCGATATGCCGGCTGATAAAAAGCAACTGGTATTAGGTGGACAGGCAAACGTGTGGACAGAAATGATACCGTCTCGTGAAAGACTGGAGTTTATGATACTGCCGCGCTTGAGTGCATTGGCAGAAAGAGTATGGACCAATAAAGATCTTTATGACAGCTACCAGCAAAGACTGATCAGCCATTACGGTATCTGGGATAAAAAAGACCTGCGTTACCGTATGCCCGATCTCAGCGGCTTTGCCGATGAGCAGGTGCTGGTAGATGGTAAGTCGGTATTAACGGTAAATAACCCGCTGCCGGGAACCAGGGTGCATTATACGGTGGATGGCAGTACACCCACTGCTTCCAGCCCGGTTTTACAGCAAAGCTTAAGCCTTACCGACACCGGCCGCATCCGTTTTGCCACTATATCCGGTGCCGGCGCAAAAAGTGAACTGTACCAGGTAAGAATTAAAAATGGCCGGTGGATAAAAAGTATGGATCTGGCTAACACCCATAAACAGCCTGGCCTTGCGGTGAGTTTTTATAATGGTGTATTTGCCAATACCACGAAGATGGCCGGGGAAGTGATCAGAAAACAAACCATTACCAATGTACACCTGGCCGATACGATTAAGATGCCCGCCTTTGGCGCACGGATCAGGGGGCTGATACAGGTGCCGCAAAAAGGCATCTATAGTTTTTACTTTACCTGTGATGATGGTGGTGTGCTGAAAATTGGTGACCAGCTTGTAGTGGATAATGACGGCCAGCATGCACCCGTAATGAAAAGCGGGCAGGTAGCGCTGGAAGCCGGGTATCATCCTTTTTATATTGATTTTATTGAAGCGGGTGGGGGCTTTACACTTAAACTGCAATACAGTGTGAACGGTTCACCGGTACAGCCTCTCCCGGATAGCTGGTTTTATAATAGCGGGCAATAATATTTATAAGTTTACGATAAACCATTACGGTTTAAAAAAGGTCTGCCGCTTACCGGCTGACCTTTTTATGTAAAAGCCCCGCATAGATTTATTGCAATATTTTATTTACTGAATAGCTGCGGTATCATCGTTCCATGAGGTGATCACCAATGAATATATTCAGGGATGTATGTGGTATAAAAAAAGGCGACTGAAGTCGCCCTGACTGTTAAAGATGGCAAACTGCAATGCCATAAACAGGGAGCCTGTAAAACAAGCTCACCTGCCGGCTAAAACAAAATGATAAAGATGCTGGTGTTTTTTAAAGAGGTTACACTAACGGCCTGTGATTAATTATTCTACTGCATTCAGTTCTGCCATACCCGCATAACGTCCGTCGGTGGTTTTGGTGATATTAAATTTGAAATACCTGGCTGTAACCGGCGTAACAAACCTTACTGTTTTAATGTCCGGGTTGTCGGCGGTAGAGCCACTGCCGGTAGCGGTACCAAAATATCTTCCTTCCAGTTTCCATGTGGTGCCGTTATTACTGGAATACACTTCCATATTAATAAAGTCATCCGGACGATATTCGTAGCTGGGTACAATAGGGAAACCTTTTACAGTTTTGCTTGTTCCCATATCCAGTTCCACCCAGGCAGGCATATTTCCATCCGAATCCCAGGCACTGCCATTATCACCATCCAGTATACGGCCTACCTCATTACCCGGGTAGTTGCCACTGGCAGAAACATTCCATGCCGTGCGGTTTATGGCCGTACCCGTAAGGCCACTATTGGCCGGATCAATATTGTTTTCAAAAACGGAAATCTGAATGTATACTACTTTTTTTGTTTCATCGGCGGGTATATCCACTGACTGGTTTTTGGCCGTTTTTAATTGTACGGGTAGCAGGTAATCAATTCCTGGTTGAAACAATTGAAGGTTGGGTAAACTGATCGTAAAACTGTCGGCACTGTTCATCATATTTTCAGGTATGTTCACCGTGGATTTCTGAAACTGGTAAGAAGAGGCCGGCGGCAGTACATAATTTTTACCTGTTTGCTGGCTATAGGCTGCCAGCAGCGATGGCGCTTCTTCTGCCGTTATTTGCGAATTGCCTGTTAACTGTTCATTTAAACTGCCTTTCAAATAAAGCGCATTGGGGCCGGTAACCACATTGTTTGCTTTATTTAATACAAGTGAGATGGTATTGGTATTGGTCCATGAACTGATACCGGCTTTGATCACTTTTAACTGTGTCTTTAAAAAAATGATATTCCGGGAGCCACTTACCGGCACTTCATTATTGGCATTTTTGATCACCACAGGTATAATATAACTGGTGCCTGCCGTTAGCAGGCCGGCATTTGTCAGTTCAACCTGTGCGGCAGCAGCCGATGCTGTTTGCCCGGCGGGTATGGTTATTACACCGTTTTGCCGGAGGGTAAATGCTCCTGCAGGTAGCTTTGCAGAAGGGGTAGTGAGTTTATTGATACTGTCATATACCCGTATCAGGGATGTATCAATGGAAACATTTACCTGTATATCCCTGTCAACAGCCCGGGAAAGTAACACAGGGAAAGAAGTACCGGGCCCGGCAACTACCTGTGTGCCGATCACATTAAAATTACCCTGTATCACATTATAGGCCAGGGTACCCGGTGCTGCATATACATGTAATTCGGAAGTATTGAATGAATCGCCTTTTTTACAGGCGTTCAACAGGAATAAACAAGTGGCTGCTGCCAGTAAATATATACGTTTGATGAGTTGCATGAGGATAGTTTTATATAAGCAAGTAAATTTTTTGTGGTTGTCAGGTTCGGTTAATTACAACGTACATTCGGAATCCAGGTAATGGCCCGGTTGGCAATGGCATCATAACCATGGCCACTGATATCGGTAACTGTATTACCTGTGCTTTCGTTGAATTTCCAGTAAGCCAGCAGGCCGTTGCTGGCAGGATCAACCACACACATGCCATTATTGATCTCTGCTTGCGTCAGCGCCCTGGTCCAAACCCTTGCTTCACTGATGGCGCCGTTTAACAGTCTACCGTTAGCGGAACGGCCTATCTGGAACCCGTCTGACCAGGTATTGGTCAGGTCAACCGTGCGCACCGCATCTTTGGTGGCTGCTAATTCACCGTTCACATATACCCTCAACTGGCTTCCGTTATATACCGCCGCAAGGTGGTACCAGGTGCCGGTTGAAAATTCGGTGCTTACATTGGTAGCCGTAGGCCCGCCGGCCACCTGCAACTGGTTAGGCTTTACGGTTACATCGCCAAAACGTAATAAAAAGGTTTCTTCAATGCCCATAACACTACTGATAAAAGGAGAGCTGGCCTGGAAGCTATTCACCATGATCCGGGCCTCTAAACTCAGGTTGGTCAGGGATTTTAAGGCGTCTCCTCCTTTGGCAAAATCTACTTTAAGATAATTGTTGGTAAGAGAAGCCACTGTAGCAATAATAACCTTGTTAATAATGATGTACAAGGTTTTTGATGCCTCCAGCACGGATGTGTTGCCCCCGGAAACAGATTGAATACGCACGGGTATCATATAGGATTTCCCATCTTCAAAACCGGCGGCAGAAGTGATCTTTAAGCTTACTTTATCAGAGATATTGGTTCCGGCCGCAATAGTTTGGGTTTCGGCGCTCAACTCATAACTATTTTCAGGAAGGGGAGAGAATTGTTTGTTATTCTCCTCGTTGTAGGCATTAATGAGTGTATTATCCGTTATCACTTTAATGCTTACCGGTGATGATACCGGTTTGGAGGATTTGGAGAGTATGACAAATTCACCTCCCGTATTTTCCACTGTCAGTGTGGTAACATTGTTGGTCTCTGCTGCAGCAAGGTAGACCACGTTTTTATTGAGGTCATTTTTCTTACAGGCATATATGGATATTAACAGAAGAAAAAAGACCGGTATATAATTTACGTATTTCATATAAAAAATATGCTTGGTTATCTTATTACTGGTGGTATGACTTATTTTGCTGCGGGATTCATGATCTGGATGGCCCGCCTGGTATAATAATAGTCAGGCGTTAAAGCGTATTCATATTCGGTGTGATAGGAACCGATGCCTCCCTTCCGGCCACCTGATGGTTGCCAGTAAGCAAAGCCGAATAAAGAGGGGACCGTACCGCGTACAGGATCACTAAAATTTACACCACCTGACCGCCAGTGGTCTTCGAAGTTCTCACAGGGAACGAACTTCTCCGGTGGGCATTCGCCAAGCCCATAGGTTAACAGTCTTGAACTCAGGTTAGCTCCTGAGCTTGAATTATATGCCTGTTGCATAAAATAGTTGTAATACGGCTCTACTCCCTTTTCACTGTACCCGTCAATGATCAATAAGTTTTCAGTACCGGATTTTGGTCCCATATATTTTCCTAATTCCTGGAACAGTTTAAATACATATTGATTGCTACCATCAGGTGAGTCAAAAGAAGTACCAAATATTGCATTCCTTTCTGAAGCTTCGCTGGGTTCATAATCCAGGTCAAAGCCATCTAACTGGTAGAGAGCGATGGTATCTGCCATTGCTTTGGCAACTTTCTCTATGGCCAGCATTTTATCATTCAGGAAGAGTGTGTTGTCGTTTTTTTTCATCAAACTTTCAACCCCACTGCCAAACATGCACCAAACAAACTTTATCCCTTTTAATGACCGGTTTTTTTGCAAAAGTTGATGATTATGACTACCCAGAGGCGGGTAGCCTCCCCACAGACTCACAATATCAACGCTGTCCGGAATGGCATCGTAGATACCTGCAAAACTGGGATTCCCCGGGCCTCCTGTTCCACCAAACCAGCCAAAGTATATCTGGTGTGGCGATGCTTTATAGGCCCTGAGATTGGCAAAGTAATCATTGGAACGTTTCAGTTGAATGTCTACGTCCAATGCTTTAGGTTCATTTTGTTTTGTACAGGCCGTTACCAAAACAATGATTATAAAAACAGGTATAAGATTTAAAAACTTATTCATGATGATACTGTTTAAAAATGATAAATTAATTATTCCGGGCACCGTATACCTTGTACCCATGCATTGGTACCGGTAAACCTTCCTGTATGTCCTTTGGTGGTAGCATCGGCAACAGTGTTACCCTGCCCATCGTTAAATTTCCAATAACCATATAAGCCGGGTGCAGCGGGGTTAACCGCACAGAAACTACCTGCTATTTCGGCCTGGGTCCTTGCTTTGGTCCAGAACCGTAACTCCTGTACATGCATGGGATGGCGTCCGCTGCCTCCGAAAAACATGGACTCCAGGTTAAAACTTACATTACCCGGTGTAGGCGTGGTGGCATCTAAGCGCCCGTCTACATAAATTTTAAAAGTACCGGCGGCACCATCCAGCACATAAGCTATATGATACCAGCGGTTGCTGGTAAATTCAGTGAGTGAAGCGGGTTGAATGCCGGCATATTTGATCTGGAGCTGGTTGGGTTTTATTACCACATCGCCAAACCGCGAATATATTTCCGAAGGATAGGCAGAGAACAACGTCATATTATTATAAAAACTGTTGGTTACTTTCACCCGGAACTCGGCTGTAAATGCCGTGAGGTTTTTTATAGGATCCGGAATATCGAATGCCAGGTTACTGATACGCGAAACATCTAAAGCCGGGTTGATCAATACCCGGTTAATAATAACATAAGCTACACGGGAAGCTGCTATTGCAGAAATGTTGCCGGCGCGTGGATTTACCGTCACCGGTATCATAAACAGGTCGCCATCGGAAACACTGTTATCCAGTGGCTTTACCAGTATATTGACGGAGTCGGATATACTGCTTCCTTTACGGATAACGGAGGTAGTGGACGACAGGCTGTAAAACCTCGGGGGCAGTGGTTTATAAGCGGTGCCCCATTTTTGGTTATAAGCATCCACCAGGGCCGTATCCACCTCAAAGCTCAAAGGAATATCAGCTTCTGCCAGTATGGAAGCACTGGCTGTTAAACGATAACTGCCGCCATTCTGGTCAACAGACATATTCCGGATATTGTTACCCGTTAAATCAGGATCACTGATAAAAATGCCGGTATTGTTTATATCATTTTTGGTACAGCCCCAGCCAAACAGCACTACTGCCAGGAGGATGCCCCAACGATTATATAAATTGGTTGTATGAGTTATGAGTATCATTTTTCTGATTAATTGTATAAGTCCGGAGTATTATGTCTAACGGGGAATATTGGTGTTTTTATCCCACCATAACCGGGTGCCACCGTTATCTGGTCCTCCCAACAGGGAAATGCCTTTTATGATCTGTACCGGGTTCTGGTTATACTGCGCCTGCGGGTAAGGAAGCCGGCGGGCCTGGAATAAAGTAATCACGTTGCCGGAACTCCTGTTTTGCAATACGGGTAAAATGCGTGGAAAGCCTGTGCGCCGGTATTCGGCCCAGCCTTCGGGCCCGTTCAGGTATAAGGCGATCCATTTCTGCATGATGATGCGGTGTAACTTGGTTTGAAAATTGGCCGCCTCATCCCATTTAATGGTCCATTTGGTAACACCGGTAACAGCTCCGGTACTGGCATAATCTAAATCAGTGCTGGTTCCTCCCGGTGCAGGATCAACATATTTAACCGGTAGCGCTGCATCGTCTGCCAGGTAAGTAGCAGGCATTGTTACGCCGGCTTCTTCAAATGCGGCTTTTATACCGGACTCATATAGATCTTTGGCATTGCCGCCCATGGCCCAGCCACGGATTGCGCCTTCTGCTTTTAAAAAATATACTTCAGAGACACGCATCCAGGGAAGCGGGGTACCGGTTGTAACATTCAGTTCAGAGAAAGGCTGGTAATTGGGTCTTACAATATTAATACCGCTTCTTACACCTATCACTTCTGTAGTACGGCCGGTCAGTGTGGAGTTTTTAAAATAAGCACGCAAACGGGGATCATTGTAGCCTGTCAGTATACTTACAATGGAAGCGCCTGCACGGGCTTCCTGGTAGTTTTGTGTTAAGGTAACCAGGGGGTTATTAAAATTAAATTGTCCATTGCCGGCTTTTAAGCTATGTACGGCATTATCGGCACTTCCGGTTAATAACCCTGCCGGGTGTGCAACGGCTTCCTCTGCGTATTGTTTTGCTTTGGCTGCATCCACATATACAGTGCGTATGGCCAGTCTTAATATGAGTGAATTTGCATAACGTGCCCATTTTAAATAATCGCCTTCATAGATCATATCATAGGCCTGTAAGGGTTTTCCGGCAGAAGCGCCAAGGCGGAATAAGATATTGCGGGCTTTAATAAGATCGGTAAAGGCGTAGGCATAAATACTTTCCTGGCTGTCATAAGCAGGAGTGGCAGTGCCTGTTATAATAGCGGAGTAAGGAACAGGACCGTAACTATCGGTTGTCCGGATAATACCCGTTACTTTAATAATATCGGCCACTGAAAATTGCAGGGAATCCTGTGACTGGTCGGTAAAGAATTTAATACTGTTCCAGGCACGCATTAAAGCACCCGTTAAATTAAACTGTTCATTTACCCAACCTGTGTTAAAGGCATAGGTAAGGTTATTACTGTTTGTATTCCAGTCTCCGGCCTGGCCCATATAACCGGAAAAACAATCTGCTGCCAGGTTAAAAGCTACCTGGTAACTATTAGCAAAATCTGTCAAACCTGGTGCATCTCCTGCAGGCGTAACTGCATTGATCATAGCCACAAAGTTGGCACCGGTAGAATAGTTATCAGGGTTTTGCTGATCGGGTGTAGGTCGGTAAGGATTGGTATTGATCTTATCAAACCGTTTGGTACAGGCTGCTCCCAGCAACAGAACTGCCAGTAAAACAATAAGCCTTTTAACGGTATATAGTAATTTGAATTGGTACATGATGCAATAGTTTTAATTATTGTGCCGGTAATATTTTTTTCACAGTTCCTGTCCCGGCTTTGAAAATAGATAGTAATGGAAGTACGGGCCGGTCTAAAACCGGGCTCTCAGGCTAAATCCAAAACTGCGGTAACTGGGTTGACGGAAATAATCAATGCCCTGGTAATAAGTCCCGGTTGATGATGCCGATTCCGGATCAAACGGCGCTTTATTATAGAACATGAACAGGTTACGACCGGTCACACTTATTTTAATATCGTCTATACGTCCGTTAAATAAACTGCCGGGTATGGTATAACCCAGCGCCGCTTCCCGTAACCGCACATTGGTTGCGCTGTATTGGTAATAAGCGGCCATACCTACCTGTCCGCCGGAAGCACCGCCAATGGTAGCATAGTAGTTTTTGACATCGGCATACATTTTTCCATATATGGCCACACCTCCGCGGTCTCGGTCCTTTGCCGATTGTTCGGATACACCATAAGCATCCATAATGGCCTGTGTATAGGATATACCCATACCACCCACACGGGCATCTATTAAAAAGGAAAGGTCGAAGTTTTTATAACTGATGGTATTGCTCCATCCGATATTATAGTCAGGTGCTGTTCTTCCGATATAACGGGCGGGGATATTTACTTTTTCAATACCATTGGTCTGCGGGTTTACCCATAAGTTACCCTGGTTATCTTCCCGTAATACCTGGGTAATATACAGATCGCTCATACTGCCGCCTACGGCCAGTATGTTCAACAGGTCATTACCCACTGTACCGTTCCTTATACTGTCAGCTCCAAAGACCTCTTTTGTAGCAGGATTCACATAACCTTCTGAAAGTCGTTTTACAATATTCCTGTTGAGAGAGAATATGAGGTTGGAAGAAAGTCCCAGTTCGCCGAAACGATTGTTATAGCCCAGGCTGGCTTCAATACCCCGGTTGGCAATATTGCCGGCATTGTAATAGTAGTTGGTAAACAGCGTTCCGGTTACCTGGTAGTTCAGTAATTGATTATAGGTATTGGATTGGTATACGGTTGCATTAAAAGAAAGTTTATTACGCAGAAACTTTAACTCCATGCCCAGTTCGTAAGAGCGGGTGCGTTCGGCCTGGAATTCGGGAAACGGTGCCGGTGAAAAATTATTGGCACCACCCTGTACCAGCGGCAAGGTAAGTGAGGTAAGTCCCGGTTGCGGTGCATTACCTACTTCGGCATAGGAAAAACGTAGTTTGGCAAACGAAAGGATATTTTTGGGAATATTTATTGCATCTGTAAGTACCGCTGATATACCTGCTGAAGGATAAAAATAGGATTTGGTATTAGCACCGGCTAATGCAGACGACCACTCGTTACGACCGGTCAGGTTAAGGAATAACCATTTGTTATAGTCAAACTCAGCAGTAGCAAAAACGGCCTGCTCCTCATGTGGAATAATAGGACCAAAATTTGTCCGGGGAAGTGACCTTGTATTTTCAATGGCATAAAAATTAGCCAGGTTGGAAAGATTGCCACCAGCTTCGGTGAGCTCACTTTTTTCATTTACAAAACTGGCGCCGGCATTGATATTAAATTGCAGGTTGGAGGATAACTTATGCCTTACGGATGCAATGATATCTGCGTAAGTATTTTTCATACTGGTTTGTGATAAGGTATAAAAACCTAATCTGGAGGCGAACAGTCCATCTGTACCTGCAGGTCTTTTTATTTCTCCTTTGATAGCACTGTTGTCAATGCGTACCCTTCCTGTGATATCCAGCCAATCGGTAAGTTTATATTTGGCTACTGCGCTTAACATATACCGGTCGATCTTCTGCCGGTTCGATTGTGCATGTGTGATCCAATAAGGGTTCTGCATTTGTAAGCCCTGGTTACCAAATGGCCAGAACTGGTCGGGGATTCTCCTGTCAGGATCATAACGCTCATATATTTCATATTTACGGATATCATCTGCAGGAGGAAAAAGATATACCGGAACAATGGGGTTATGATACTGTCCCTGTGCAATCATATTGTTATAATCCGATTTTACATACATGGCATTAAAGTCTGCTGTAAAACGTTCAGTGAACTGTGTGGTCTGGCGTAAATAAACATTATACCGGTTGAAAGTATTTTTTGGTATAATACCTTCCGCATTGTTACTGCCTGCGGAGAAAAATGTCTGGCTTTTTTCTGTACCACCGGAAATACTGATCCCGTTAAAAATGTTGAATCCTGTCTGGAAAAAATCTTTTGGTTTATAGGAAGAAGGGGTACTGAGTTTTCTTCCCCAGCTTTGCATTTGTAAAGGATCTTCCTGGCCGTAGGTATTTTGAAAACGGGGTAGTATAAAGGGGCTGAAGAAGTCGGTGCTATGCGAAAAACTTGCCTTTAAACGACCGGCACTACCTTTTTTGGTAGTTACCATAATAACACCGTTCGCTCCCTGGTTACCATATAAAGCAGCGGCGGAAGGCCCTGTCAGTACGGAGATACTTTCAATATCTTCAGGGTTAATGCTGGAAATACCTTCACCGGTAACCGCGCCCTGGAAGGCACCGGTAGAACCTGTTCCTCCATTTATATTGGGAATAGGAATGCCATCGATCACGTACAGCGCATTATTATTGCCACTGATAGATTTTGTACCACGCATTACCACACGGGTAGCGCCACCAATACCGGAAGAGCTGGAGTTAATGGTAACACCGGCAATCTTACCGGTTAAGGCGTTCACAAAGTTGGCGTCTTTATTTCTTGTTACTTCATCACCTTTAAACTCCTGTACATGATAGGATAAAGCCTTTTCGGCACGCCTGATACCTAATGCGGTAACTACTATATTTTCAATTTCCCGGGGCTGTGATTGTAATGTTATTGCCAGAAAAGCAGCCACATCGGTTATTTTTATTTCCCTGGTGATATAACCTACTGAAGAAATAACCAGGATATCCCCCTCTTTGGCATTGATGGTAAAACTCCCGGTTTCATCCGTAGCCTGTCCGGTAGTTGTTGCTTTCACCTGCACACTGACCCCACTGATAGGGCTGCCGGTAGAATCGGTTACACGACCTTTTACGATAGCAAAAAAATGCTGCTTTTCTTCTGTCTTTAACTGTAGCTTATCCGGCAGGTATAGTTTCCTGCTTATGATAATATTCTTTTCCGTGATCTGGTAATTGAGCGCCTGCTCTTTCATGATCTCATCCAGTGCAAATGCCAGGGGAACATTACTAAGGTTTACGGCTACGGGTACGGCTTCCTTATCAGCATTATTAACATACAGGATACCATATCCCGTTTGTTTTTTTACTATCTCCATCACTGACCTTAAAGACATTTTTTTCACCCGGAGCGTCACGGTCTGGGCGGTAGTGTTGGCATTCAGCTGCGTAATGGCCGCAAAAAAAAGAATAACATAAAGCTTCATAACAAGTTTAAGTTTCTTTAAATACCTGTAGTGGATTAAGGTTGTCAAAAATGTTGAAGAGATCCATTTTTGCGCATAGTTGAAAATACCGCTGACAGCAGTCCTGGCGGGCTTTACATTTTTTTGCATAATTTGCAATCGTTTAGTTGTTCAATAAAGTGTCCTAACTTATGGCAACTGAAAATCAGGCCGGGGGTGCTCGTAACACTTCCGGTTTTTTAGTTACCATGGCTTTGTTCCTGGCAGCAGGGTATTACAGCCTGCCGTTTCTTTTTACATATTATTATTTTTTGGATATCGTTAGTTTCCGGTTTGGCATTAACTGGCAATGCAATCCTGAATATTCCAGTATTTTAATCACACTGGATAAACTGGTATTCCGGTTCATGTCCCCGGAAATATTAATATCTTTTGTGTCCACATGCTCAACCGTTATATCTATATCATACCAGCGTTCCAGTTGTTTTATTATTTCGGGAAAACTAAACAGGTCAAACCTGAAAAAATCACTTTTCCAGTTCAGGGTCTTGGCAAGATCGGCTTTTGAAATAGTCAATGCCCCGTCTCTGTTGGCAGCTATTGCCTGCAGGCCCGGCGTAAGGGTGACTGAGTGAGCACTATTGGAAACCTTTACCGAACCCTCTACTAAAGCCGTATTAATACCGGCTTCATTAGCATAAGCGTTTACATTAAATTTTGTGCCCAGTACTTTAATATCCAGGTTGCCTTTAGTAACGATAAAAGGTTTTGCCGCGTTATGGGCTACTTCAAAATAGGCTTCCCCGTCAATCGTTACACGGCGTTCATTTGCCGGGAATATTACCGGGTAAGAAACTGAAGACCCCGCATTCAACCATATTTTTGTACCGTCAGACAGGGTGATACTGAAGGCCGCACTTCCCCGGGGATTAAATAAGGTATTATGCTGTAATGCCTTTATATTTTCTCCGGAACTGGTTTGATAAATTAATTCGCCGTTGGCTCCTTTAAGCAGTTGTACATTATCAGCGGGGATCAATGTACTGCCCTGTAAAGTGTCAAGTGATACCAGTTCTCCGTTGGCCATCCGGAGAACCGGTTTGCCTGAAAGGGGAGTACTGATACCGGCTATCTGGCTGCTTTCGTCCGGGTGCGTTTTAGTTCTCAGGCTATTACGTAGTATCAGTAAGCCGCCCAGCCCCACCACCATAATCAGGGAAGCGGCTGCTAACCAATATTTCCTGTTTAACCCTTTTACCGGGCGCAATGTGTTGTTAGTAATACTTTTTTTAATTCTTTCTTCTACCCGTTCTTTCGAGGCATAAGAAGCCTGTACAATAGGTCCTAACTGTTCCGGATCCGTTAGCTCCGCGTATAATTTTTTATGACTTATATCTTCTTCCAGCCATCGCTGCAGGAAAAGGGCTTCCTCTTTTTCAAGGGTTCCCTTAAGTTGTTTAATGATCAGCTCAGCTATATAGTGATATGGCTCCACGGGAGAATTTTTTATGGTGTAACCATATAAAGACGTGGATCAGGCGATTTTGTACTCAGCAATCAGAAAAAAAAGTAATAATAAATCCTTTTTTCCCGATAAGGATAGTTTTAACAGCGCAACGGCTCTTGTTTTATGGTTGCGGACGGACTGGTTACGGATACCTAATAATGCGGCTATGGCTTCATTACTCATGCCGTCAATATAGGCCAGCTTAAAAACTTCTTTTATTTTGGGAGGGAGCGCATCAATCTCTTTGTGGATCAGGCTTATTACTTCCGCTTTTATTTCATCATAACTGTTTTCGCGAAAATCTTCCTGTTGTATCCTTAGCAGTTCCTGTAGTTTTTGTGTTTCTTTTTTTGATGCCCTTAAATTATCAATACAGGCATTGCGTGCGGCTACATGCAAAAAGCCGGATATTCTTTTTTCCGTATCCAGGTAACTGCGGTTATTCCATAATTTAAGAAAGGTTTCCGTTACAATATCTTCCGCCTGTGCGGTATCAGCAATATATTGTTGAACAAGGAAGAATACTTTTGGCTGGAACTTTCTATAAATTAAGGTAAAGGCTTCCGATCTCCCCTTATTGAATTGAGCAATCAGTTTTTCAGTCATGGTTTAGCAAAACAGCGTAACGCAAAGTAGATTTTTTTAATTTAAATAACAAAACATTGTTGTCTGCCGGAAAATACGCGGAGGATATTTTGCTGAATATAGGTTTCGCTGCTACGGCAACTTATAATATTATTAATTTAGAATATATATAAATGGCATTTAACAGGGTAATTAAAAAAGGCGGCCGAAGCCGCCCTAACTGTTAAAGATGGCAAACTGCTATGCCATACGTGGGGATCCTGTAGACACAGGCTCACCCACGGACTAAAACACACTTGCTATGATGATGAGAAATATTATTCCACCGCATTCAGTTCTCCCATGCCTGCATAACGTCCGTCAGTGGTTTTGGTAATACTAAATTTGAAATACCTGGCCGTAACCGGCTGGAAGAATTTAACTGTTTTAATATCGGGGTTGGCCGGAGAAGAGCCGGAACTGGTGGTCGTGCCATTATAGGTTCCCTGCGAAGTCCAGGTAATCCCATCGTTACTGGACAATACTTCCATTTGCAGGAAATTATCCACCCGGCCATATTCGTAGCTCGGTACTATGGGAAATCCTTTTACTGTTTTGGCTGTTCCCATATCCAGTTGTACCCAGGCAGGAAGGTTTCCATCAGAGTCCCAGGCAGTGCTATTGTTTCCATCCAGCACTCTTGATACATCATTACCGGGATAGCTTCCGCTGGTAGTAACACTCCATCCTGCGCGGCTTATTGTAGTACCCGTGAGGCCGGTATTGGAAGGATCTATATTTTGCACACTCACTGTAACCCGTATATATACATGCTTATTGGTACCTGCATCTACATTACCGCCACTCTTAATGGTTAATGGTAATAAATAAGTACTGCCTACTGAAAATGAATTGTAATTGGAAAACTGAACCCGGAAACTATCTGTAGCCGATGTAGTAGCCCCGGCCGCAATCGTTACATTATCTTTTGAAACCGTAAAACTGCCTGCGGGAAAAGCGATATAACTGGTACCATTGGCAGCGTTGTAGCTGTCAACCAGGCTGGCATCATAATTAACACCTACCTGCACCGCCGTATTGAGCACATAATTTAATGCCGCACCAAAACCGGTTTGGGCCGGGCCGGTAATATTCCCCGTTGGCGGCTTGATGAAAGCAATATTGATGACGTTGGAGCCTGATGCCGGTATAGCAGCCAGCGCCAGCCGTGGTGTAATAAGAATGTATTTCACATTATTGGTAGTAGCCGGGGCAATTTCGCCCTCGTCTTTTATTTTGACCGGCAGCAAATAGCCGGTGCCGGCAGTAAGTATGCTCAGGTCAGGCACCTGCACTTTTATACTATCGGCCGAGGTGGTAGTGCCTGCATTGATCGTTGCACTGTTTTTCACAAAAGTATAGGAGCCTGCAGGCAGTACACTATAGCTGGTGCCATTAGCTGAATTATAAGCCGCTACCAGGCTGGCATCATCTATGGCTGTTATGGTTACATTTTTTGCAATGGCAGCGTTGATCAATACCGGGAACCCGATTACCGGGCTGGCCTTAAAACCAGCAGTAAACCCTACCTGTTGCGAAAGCAGCCCGGTGGATACCCTGCTGGTTATTTTCACAATCCCGGTGCGTAAATACATTACCTGGCGGGTATTGCTCACCGGTATGTTTTGCGAAGAAGCGGTAAGCCTTACTGGCACAATATAGGTTTTTGTAAGGTCCAGTCCCACTGTATCAGCCAGCACCAGCCGAACCGAGTCGGAGGATGAAGTCTGTCCCTGCCTGATCGTTACCGTTTGGTCGGCCAGTTTAAAAGCCGAAATTTTAAACCTGGGGGATGTCACTTTATTAATGCTGTCATACACCGCCAGCAGGCTTGTATCAATCACAGCGGTTACCTGCACTTCTTTTTCAAAACTGCGGGTAAGTAATACCGGGAAAGAAAGGCCGGAGCCTGCCACTGATTCGTTGCGCAGTACGGCAATATTACCGGCACTGATATTATAAGCAGCTGTTCCCGCCGGGGCATACACCAATACCTCTTTGGTATTCAGTTCATCGTTTTTGTTGCAGCATACAAATAATATAGTGATCGATGCCATTATATAAAGCCGGTAAAAATGGCGTAGTTTGATTATGATCATAAAAAAAGTTTTGATTGTGGTGCTTTTATAAAATCTGTTTATTGCAGGTATCAATAGGGTACAGGGTTCTGGATCTGGATGCCTCTTCTCAGGTAATAATAATATCCCTGTGTAGGATTAGAAAGCGCATCTGTTTCTATGATATATGCTCCAAAGCCGCCTTTTCTTCCCTGGGTTGCATTCCAGTAAGCCATACCCAGTACCGACCCGACATTTGTTCCATTGTACACGAACGAAGTTCCGCTGGGGCCATACTGCTGCATATTTTCAGTTACAATAAATTTTTTAGCAGGTAATACGCCCCCTCCATAGGTATTAAGCCTGCTCTGAAGTTGTGCAGCAGTGGTTGAACCATAAGCCTGCTGGGCCAGGTAATTCACATAAGGCTCAATACCCCGGTCAAATTGCCCGTCGATCATCAGTATGTTATCTGTACCCGACATGGGGCCCATATATTGGGAAAGTGCTTTAAATAAACGCTGTGTATGAGGGTCGTTGGTAACGCTGCCATTGCTGTTCTGATCACCAAAAATGCTTGGATCCCCAAAATTGGGTTCATAATCCAGGTCAAAGCCGTCAATCTGGTATTTTTTTATGGTATCGTTCATGGATATGGCCAGACTGTCAATAGCGGCCAGTAAATCCCGCTGGGCAAGTTGGGGGAAGTTCTTACGTAAAAGCTGTTCGGTGCCTGAGCCGAACATACACCACACAAATTTTGTTCCCTTCCTTTTACGTACCGATTGCATTTCGTCCCAGACCGGAGTACCCGGAAAAGGAATGCCGCCCCATAAGCTTACTATATCCATACTATCCGGCAGGCCCTCATAACGGAAAGCCATATCAGGGGGAAAGTCTTTTACACCGCTTCGGCCCCACCATCCGAAACAAACAGCATGATCGCTTTTTTTATAGGCCCGTAGGGCGGCATAATACTCCTCGCTGCCAACAATAGGGTTCAACTCCTTAAAATTGAGTGGTTCCGGAATATTTTGCTTACTGCAGGATGCCAGTAATGCAACTATACCTAACCCCATACAAATACAAATTATTGACTGTTTCATAATTAATTTTTTATTTTTCATACAGCTCGTTTTAACCGGCTGCAGCAGTAGTAATCGTTTTAATTTATTACGGGGGTATCTAGTTCCCCGGACATCTTACACCGGACACAGGTGTAATCTTGGACAGGTTATCGGTGCCCAGGGTCAGGTGATTATTGTTCCCGCTCACATCTCTCAGTACGCCGCCCGGTGCATTAGGATTGAGCGGCCAGTAAGCAACCAGGTCCTTGTCGGTGGAATCAACTGCACACATGAAATTGTTGATCTGGTTACGGCTTCTTGCTGTTCTCCAAACCCTGTATTCCGCAAGGGTTAGTTTTGCAGAGCCGGAACTGTGGCCAAAATCACCTGTTCCTGTACGCGGTGCATAGCTGCTTGTCAGCATCGGCGTACCATTAATATAATAGGTAATACTTCCCGCATTATGAACAATAGCAAAATGATACCATTGCCCGAGTGTAAGTTTTTGTACCAGGGAACTTACGGGCCCGCTGTTTGGTTGCAATTTTCCGTCGGAAACAAAATGGAACCAGGTAGCGGGCTCTGCAAAAACAACGTTCTGCCACATATTACCTTCACCGTTCCCGTCAAATATGCCGGCACACATAAAACGGCCCTCCAGGGTATAGGTATTATGAGGCCCGCCGGTAGCCGCGTCAGTAAATACGGATGCCGGCACATTAAAGCCATCACTCCACCTTTTGCCGGGGGAATTGCCAATTTGTGCGGTAGTGAGGTTAATAACCGCATTCAGCTGGATCAATGCTATATCGGCACCCCCAATGGTTGCGATGCCGTTATCGGCCCTCACAATTTTTACCGGTATCACATAAAGCTTACCTGTTTGATAAGCGCTCCATTTGGTTACATCTACGGAAACCGTCAATACATTTGACAGTGCATTGCCGGTGGGGATAGTTACCGATGAGGCGGATAAGGTATAGGCCGAATCGGATAGTAAACTATAACTTGTATTGTTCACCGTATTATATTCATTTAAATAATCGGCGCCCTGTACAGCAAAGTCCACCTTCACATTCCCGTTCACGGTATAGGCCGATGAAATGGTAAGATTGCCGGTTCCAACCCCGTTCTCTATTTTTAACGGAACAATTTTAGAAGATACCGCTTCAGCAATAAATACACTATTGGTAAAGCCGGTACTCTTATTGCAATTTATATGTAGTATAAACAACATCATTAAAGGGAGGAAGAAAATGCTATTTTTTCTCATACGTTTTATAGATTGCTTCATAATTAATTTTTTATTTTCGAGCATCCATCATTGGTTTAAATTATGATCAGGATATCTAGTTCCCCGGACATTTAACACCAGGAATAGGTGTGATCTTTGACGGATTCTCCGAACCCAGTGTAAGATGATTATTGTTGCCGCTGGCATCTCTTAACACACCACCGGGTCTATCCGGATTGAGTGGCCAGTAAGCAACCAGGTCTTTGTCAGTTGAATCAACAGCACACATAAAGTTGTTGATCTGGTTGCGGTTCCTGGCTGTTTTCCATATCCTGTATTCGCCAAGCGTCAATTTTGCTGTGCCCGAGCTGCCACCAAACGAACCCATACCGGTAGCTGGAGTATAGGTGACGGTGAGTAGGGGTGAGCCGTCAATATAGTAGGTGCGGCTTCCTGCCTGATGAACCATGGCAAAATGATACCATTGCCCGAGTGTAAGTTTTTGTACCAGGGAACTTAGCGGCCCGCTGTTTGGTTGCAATTTTCCGTCGGAAACTATATGAAAGAATGCGGTAGGATCTGAGAATAGTATATTGGCCCACCTGTTACCGTCTCCATCAAATATGCCGGCACACATAAACCGCCCTTCAATTGTATAGGCAGTGAGAGGACCACCGGTAGCCGGGTTGGTTAAAATTGTTGCGGGAGTTTTAAACCCATCACCCCAATTGGTGGATGTCGAACGTCCAAGCTGAGCAGCGGTCAAATTAAGAACCGCATTCAGCTGGATCAATGCTATATCGGCGCCACTAATGGTTGCGATGCCGTTATTAGCCCTGACAATTTTTACCGGTATCACATAAAGCTTACCTGTTTGATAAGCGCTCCATTTGGTTACATCTACGGAAACCGTCAATACATTTGACAGTGCATTGCCGGTGGGGATAGTTACCGATGAGGCGGATAAGGTATAGGCCGAATCGGATAGTAAACTATAACTTGTATTGTTCACCGTATTATATTCATTTAAATAATCGGCGCCCTGTACAGCAAAGTCCACCTTCACATTCCCGTTCACGGTATGGGCCGATGAAATGGTAAGGTTGCCCGTTCCAACCCCGTTCTCTATTTTTAACGGAACAATTTTAGAAGCTACCGCTTCAGCAATAAATACACTATTGGTAAAGCCGGTGCTTTTATTGCAGTTTATATATAGTATAAACAAGGTTAGTAAAGAGAGGAAGCGAATGATATTTTTCATTTGCATAAAATTTTAACTGGTTATTATCGCTGACATCAGGGTTTTTTATCCCACCAGAGTTTGGTTCCTCCCAGGTCGGTTCCTCCCAACAGGGTAACACCCCTGATCACATTGATATTATTGTTCTGGTATTCGCTGGCAGGGTAGGGCAGGCGTTTTACCTGGATAGTGTTTAAACGCGGGTCATTACCCTTGTTGGATTTGATGGGAAAAATCTTTGGGTAGCCGGTACGCCTGAATTCGCTCCAGGCTTCCTGTCCGTTCGGGTACATGGCGATCCATTTCTGCGTGATCACCTGTTCCAGGTTTTTTTCAAAACTGCCGGCCTCGTCCCATTTGATAGTGATAGTACTTAAAATGGGATCACCGGCCGCAACATTGTTAGTACCGTTTACCGGGTCGGTATAGGCCCGTGGTTTATTGGTGCTGTTGGCTATATATGCTGCTGCACCGCTTACACCCCACTGATCAAAAGAGGCAGTGATGCCCGCTTCGTAAAACTGTTGTGCCGTGCCTCCCATATTCCAGCCGCGTAATGCTCCTTCGGCCCGTAAAAAACTGACTTCCGCCGCCGACATCCATACCAGGTTATAATTGTATTGTAACATGGAAAAGGGCTGGTAGCGGAGACCGTCCGCAATGATGCTGCCGCTCCTGATACCACGATATACACCACTGGGATCTCCGGCAATTTTTGACGGCTGGAAGTATGCAGGCAGCCGCGGATCGGCGTAACCCATGAGGAAAGATTCCATGTTCGCACTCATACGTGCTTCCTGGTATGCATCGGTAACGCCCCACAGCGGGTTGGTATAGGTAACACCCTCTGTTCCCTGCAGCGTGGCATTATCGCCCTTGGTGGTGATGAGAAATGCAGGATCACTTACAGCCGCTTCGGCATAACCCCTGGCTTTTTCCGGCTCTGCATAAACGATACGCATGGCCAGGCGTAACTTAAGCGCATTGGCAAACTGCACCCACTGGCGGTAATTGCCCCGGTAAATGGGGTCAAAGTTTTTGAGTGTATTCACCCCGAGGCTTATATATTTCTTTAATGTAGTGGTAGCTGAATCAATGTCTTTAAAGAAAGAAAAATAAATACTGTCCATAGGATCATATACTGCACCTGAACCCAGCGAACCCTGGGTTTTAAAGTAGGGCACAGGGCCGTACATATCCACCATGCGATGGGCGGCAGCTACTTTAATGATCCTGGCTACGGCAATAATATCAGGATTATTGGCCGAGTATTTACTGATGGTATCATAGTTCTTAATGATACGGGAATAAAAAATATTGTATGCAGCGCCGTTCCAGCCGATGCTGAAGTTATAAGTGGTATTATCACCGGCTGCGTTCCAGTTATGCGTTTGCCCGTTGTAGCCGCCAAATATATCACCTGCCAGGTTTTGTACTACCTGGTAATCGTTGATGCCAAGGGGAATGACATTTTCTCCCATCTGTTTAAAAAAGCCACCCAGGTATACATTATCCCAGTTGAGGCGGTCGCCGGGTAACGCATTAGGATTGGTATTCATGTCTTTAAAACCCTTGGTACAGGAGCTAAGCAGGATAATGATAATTATCCATAACCAGCCGGTTCGTTTGTTATTTTTTAAATAATGCATATCAAAAATTATTTGTTGTTCTAAAACTGTGCGTTAATGCTAAACCCGAAGCTGCGTAAACTGGGCTGCCTGAAATAGTCAAAACCCTGGTAATAGGTACCGGTTGAAGCCGTGCTTTCCGGATCAAAGGGGGCTTTGTTATAAAACATAAAGAGGTTGTTACCGGTAAGCGCTACTCTAAGGCTTTTCACAACATTGTGTAACAGTTTACCGGGAATAGTATATCCCAGTGACAGCTCTCTTAATCTTACATTGGTAGCGCTGTATACATAGTGGCTTAATGCTCCGCCGATCCCGCTGCCCATTTGTGTATAGTATTGTCTTACATCTTTATATTCCGATCCGTTTAACGGCACATAACCCCTGTCCCTGGCTTCTGCGGTAATTTGCGATACGCCATAGGCATCCATCATGGCCTGTGTGGCCGATACGCCTACACCACCTACACGGGCAAATACCAGGAAGTTAAGGCTGAAGTTTTTATAGGAAAAGCCGTTATTCCACCCGATGGTGTATTTGGGATCCGCATTTCCGGCGTAGATATAATGCTTGTCGTCAATACTAACGCCGGGGTTAAGCATGATATAACCATTCTGGTCGCGGAACAACTGTGCACTGGTATAGATAGCGCTTAAATTACCGCCTACTGCGGCTCTTTGCGAATAACTGGCCGAAGTACCGTTGGTAATCACGGTATCAACATCGATCAGGGTTTTCCCGTCCGGACCAGGCGCGGCATACAGTTTTTTTATGGTGTTTTTATTAAGGGTGAATACAGCATTCGATTGCCATTGTAAAGGCCCGATCATTCCATTGTAGCCCAGCGCCGCTTCTATACCCTTGTTATTTACCTGTCCCGCATTGATGAGGAATGTACTGTTACCGCCGCTGGTAACAGATTGTGTTACCCTGAATATCTGGTTATAGGTATCGGTATTATAAAGTGTAGCGTCCAGGTTTATTTTATTGTCAAAAAATTTAAGATTGATACCGGCTTCCCAGGATTTGGTACGTTCGGGTTCCAGCGGCAGGTGCAGCAGTGAGCCCTGGTCAATATTGCCGTTATTCAGGTTGAATACCTGTGGACCACCATCATATATACGTGGTGGGTTACCTACCTGTGAATAGTTGGCCCTTATTTTGGCAAAGGAGAGTACCGGTGATTGTAAATGAAGCAACTCACTTACAATAACAGATGCGCCTGCCGAGGGGTAAGCCAGGTATAGTGTAGACTTGTCATTGAAATATAACTGCGAATACCAGTCAATACGGTACCCACCGTCAAGGAAGAACATGTTTTTATAAGAAACGTTTGCACTTGCTATAGCCGATTGAAAGCTGGTGCGCTGCGGTTGCCGGGCATTGCCCGCACCCTGGTTACCGGAAGCGGTAGAAATATTATCGGTAGTAAATATATTAGGGGGAGAACCTTCGTTTATACCGCCACCGCCGGATATATACCGCGAAGAAGATTCTGTGCGCTGTCCACCAATATGGGCATCCAATGCATAATCGCCAAAACGTTTATTGATATTGGCAAACAGGTCGCCATATAATACTTCGGCATTGGTCTGATCAAAATTAAACTGGCCTCCGTAACCCGAGAACAGCCTGTCGGTACTGGCATATCGCCGGGTATCGTTTGATAGTTCTACTCTGTCCATCTTACCCCGGGCAGTAAGGTTCAGCCAGTTCAATACATCATATTTTAAAGAAGCGCCTATTAGTAAACGGCGGGTTGTATTCAACGTTGGTTCGCGGTTGATGATCCACCAGGGATTCTCAGTACGGAACTGGTCGCCCATATAGGGCCAGTATTGTGTAGGAAAAAGCCTGCTTGGGTTATAACGTTCAAATACCTTAAACTCCTCTATATTACCGCCGGGCGGGAACAGGTAAATAGGTACCAGTGGATTGTGATACAAACCCTGGGCAACCATATTCCGTTCCTGCTGGTACATATATGTAGTGTTTAAATCCAACGTAAGTTTATCCTGTAAGAGTTTGGTGGTATTACGGCCGTTAAAATTGTACCTGGTAAGTGTATTGTTAGGTATAATACCATTGGCCTTTACCATCGACCCTGATAAAAATGTTTGATTTTTCTCCGTGCCGGTAGATAGGGTAAGTCCTACTGTTGTGTTATTACCTGTTTGAAAAAAATCTTTTGGCTTGTAAGTAGAAGGGGTTTTGAGTTTTGCTCCCCAGCTGGCATAACTTCCTTCCTCTGTTTGTCCGTAACTATTCTGGAACTCGGGCATTACCAGGGGAGTGAAGTAGGCCGTATTATTGGACAAGCCCAGCGAAGTTTTTCCGGCCTTGCCCGATTTGGTTGTAATGAGTATGACCCCGTTTTGTCCCTGGCTGCCATATAAAGCAGCTGCAGCAGCTCCTGTAAGGGTGGAAATGCTCTCTATATTTTCCGGGTCGATCAGTGAAACGATATCGCTGGCAGTATTACCGGAAAAAATATTATCCATTTGACCGGCCGGCCCGTTTAAACTCAGATCAGTTGTATTCAGTACCGGTATGCCATCAATGACGTACAGTGCATTGTTGTTATTGGATATGGATTTGGGACCACGCATCACTACGCGGGTGCCGCCACCGATGCCCGCCGAGCTTGAGTTAATGGTTACACCCGCTATTTTGCCCACCAGGCCGTTCACAAAATTCGCATCTTTATTACGCGTTAGTTCATCGCCGGACACGCGTTGAAGATTATAACTCAGGGCCTTTTCCTGGCGTTTTATGCCAAGGGCAGTTACCACTATATTTTCATTTTCACGGGCGTTCTTTTGCAATACAATATCCATTTCGGTTTGCCCGGTATTGATGAGCACCTCTTTTGAGGCATAACCGACATAGGAGATGACCAGTATATCCCCGTCTTCAGCGTTGATAGAAAAGCGGCCATCAGTATTGCTGACCACCTGTTTTTTTGTGCCTTTAATTACAATGGTGGCTCCTTCTAAAAGGTTACCGCTGGAGTCTTTTATCACACCGGTCACTTCCCGGAAAATAGTAATCGGGTTGAACTTTAGTAAGATCGTCTTGTTGATGATCTCATAAGTTACCGGCTGATCAGTAAAACAAAGGTCCAACGCGTCTTTCAACGGAAGTTTTTTAAACTTCACGGAAATAGGGCCGATTTTGTTGATAAGGGTATTTTCATACCAGAAATAATAACCGGTCTGCGATTCAATCTTTGTCAGCACAGATTTAGGCGAGGTATTGTTTTCTGATAGTGTAACTACCTGGGCATTACCCGCTGCAAAAGCCTGCGCGACAAAAGCCAGCATAAGCAGCAACATGATCTTCATAATGAGCAGTACTTTAAAAAGACCTTTAATTTGGTTAAACTTTAAGGCCGGGATAGCCGTTAAATGCATAATTTTGATAGGTTTTGAGTGAATAATAGAGCAACCTCAGCATTTGTTTTTATTGTTTACCATAACTTTTATACACCCCGGCCTAGACTCCGGGGTGTAGTTGTTATATAGGTAAACAGTAAAACGTTAAGTATCGGGTATGGTAATGCAGGTATATCTCATAGCAATCGTTTTATAGTTAGTAATTAATTGGGTAATACATAGATGGTTCTTCCTTCCGTTCTCAGGTTGAAGCCGCTTTGTTTAATGATCTTCAGCAGGTCATCTAAAGATGTCTGTCGGCTGATATAACCTGAAAATTTTTTATCCGGCGTATTGCCTGTGTAAACTACATCAACATCATACCAGCGGCTTATTTCCAGCATGATCGTTCTGATGCCGGCGCCGTTAAAACTTAATAAATCGTTCTTCCAGGCCATGGCTTCCTGCAGATCGGCAGGGATAATGGCTATATCCTGGCCGTTTACAACAGCCTGCTGACCAGGGCGCATTATATTTTCGCCGGCCGGCTGAGCAGCAGATACTTTTACGGAACCTTCCAATAAAGTAACTTTTGAAGTAGGCTCATCTTCATAAGCTTTTACATCAAAATGGGTACCCAGCACTTCGGTTGTCAGTGCAGCGGTCTTTACAATAAATTTTTTTGCGGGGTCCCTGGTTACTTCAAAATAGGCTTCGCCCGAAACATTGACCTCTCTTTTACCGGCTGCAAAAATGACGGGGTAGGTAATGGTTGACTGGGCATTTAACCATACATGTGAACCATCGGTGAGTTGTACATGAAGCGGAGTGCTGCCCCTGGGATTATCAATTTTTATGGGAAGTGCACTAACAGCCTCGTTGCCGGTAATACTTTTGTATAATAATTCCCCGCCCGGAGCTCTTTCTATCTGTATACCGTATTGGGCAAGTGTTACTAATGTGCTGATGGTATCTATGCGCAGTTGGGTACCGTCGGGCAGGGTGATCACCGCCTGGTTGGTAACCGGGTACTCTATCTTTTCCTGTACAATAACCGGTATGTTTTTTTCGGGTTTGGTAAAAATGAAATACCCGGTAATACACAGGCCCGTGAGTACAGCCGCGGCGGTTAATCTTTTTAACCATACCAGCTTCATAACTTTTGCAGGTGATGATGCCTGGGATTGGTGAATCCCTGACATTAAAAGTGCGAGGGCTTTTGCTTTTTCTTCCTTTGTTTCAAAGTGCTCAAATTGTCCGCTCTGTAAGGAGTGCAGCATATCATCGCCTATCAGATTTTGAAACTCCTGATCCTGTAATGCCAGTAAAAACTCATCCACCTCTGCGGGGGATAATTGCTGGTTAAGCCAGCCCTGTAACAAATAGGTGTACCTGTTTTTACGCATAATTCAATCATTCATTTATATGTATTCCTGCCAATAAAAAGAGGGGGGGATGGACAATAAAAAAAGTTTCAGAAAGATCAGGGTTGCCAGTATTATTATCTCGTCCTTATGCTGTAAAAGCATTTTTCGCATGGTTTTCAAGGCGTTCACCATGTATTCTTTTACCGTATCGGGGCTTACCGCCAATGTTCTGGCAATTTCGGCATAGGTCATTCCTTCATTCCGGCTCAGTTTATAAACCTGCTGCTGGCGGGGGGATAAAGAGTTGATGATCTGTTCTATCCTTTCGCCCTTTTGTTTATTAAGCAGTTCCTGCAGCGGTGAGGCTTCTTCATAGGCAAACTGTTCTTTGATATAGGTGATATAAGTTTGCCGGGAAGATTCTTTTCGCAACAGGTTCATGGTCTGGTTACGGGTAACGGTCCATAACCAGGATTCGCCGTTTTCAATGGTGGCCAGTGAAGCCCTTTTTTCCCAGACAATGGAAAAAACCTGCTGGACTATATCTTCTGCAAGACTTCTGACCTTACAATATTGCAGTGCAGTAGAAAATATGCGGCTATAGTATTGGTGATACAGGGTGGTAAAGGATGGCTCATGTCCCGCAGCAATAGCCAGGAACAGCGCTGATATATTATCGGTTGGTGTAGGTTGCATACTTTTATTATTCCTGCTGTAAGAATAATGAAAGCAAGATAGATGTTAATTATTGAATTGAAACCTGATTTTTGTTAACTGGTTATGTTAAAATACATATTGTATTAACTTCCAAATAATTAATTTTTTTAATAGTGTATAAATGCGGTACGTATGCCTGTAACCCTTGTCAATACTGGGTTTGAACGGTTGTGAAAAACATTACATATTGAATATTTAATATTACTTATTGAACAAATTTGTATGTGTAAAGTTGTTTCCCGAACAAAAAATATGTCATTTGTTTACCGGTGTTTTATAAAGGGTTAAAGTGTTATCTGTTACTATAATTTCATAAGTACATAAGCGGTCGGTTTAGCGATGGGGAAATGCGTGTTGTACGGTGTTTAAGAAGATGTTAAATATCAGTTTAATTTATAGGGGAGTGTAAAATTCAAAATTTCTTCTAAATCTCTACTCAGCTTTGTCCTGTAATAATGAAGTAAGGACATGTTAAGAGCGAAACCTGTAAGTTTTCTTGTCTGGAGTATTCTCGTCTTTTGGAGTTTGCCTAACGTAGTAAATGCACAGCAAACCGCAGTATCTGTATCTGGTTTAATTAAAGATAAAACATCCGGCAATGTATTGGCATATGTAAATATTGGATTAAAAAAGGCAAAAGACAGTGTTTTTGTAACGGGTACTGTTACCGATGAGGAAGGAAGATTTACCCTGCTTAATATTAAACCGGATAACTATTTACTGGAGATCTCCAGTGCGGGTTATAAAACGGGCTACCAGCATTTGTATGTGGGTAGCCTTTCGGGTTTTTTGGATATTCATACCATTGAACTGGAGCCGAATGCCGGATTATTGGGCGAAGTGGTAGTAAGGTCGGCCGCTGGCAGCGATATAGCTGCTAAAATGGATAAGAAGACCTATTCGATGGCCGATAATATCAGCCAGGCCGGAGCCTCCGTTTTACAATCACTGCAAAACCTGCCAGGCATCACCATCCAGGAAGGTAAAGTGCAACTGCGGGGCAATGATAAGATCACCGTTTTAATTGATGGCAAGCAGACTGCTTTAACCGGATTTGGCAACCAGGCAGGCCTGGATAATTTACCGGCTTCGGCAATCGAGAAAATTGAGATCATCAATAACCCTTCTTCAAAGTATGATGCCAATGGCAACGCAGGTATCATCAATATTATCATGAAAAAAAACAAGCAGGAGGGATGGAACGGTAAATTGGGCATGACTACAGGGCTAGGCGCATTATGGGTAAGGAAGGAAAACCTGCCTGATATAAGACCTCAATACCAGGCTACACCAAAATTTAATCCCTCTCTTTCGCTCAACTATCGTAAAAAAAATATCAATGTTTTTTTACAGGCAGATAACCTGTACACACAGACTTTGAATAAAAATGAATTTGTAACGAGGACCTATGACGACGGCACTATTGTGCAGCAACAATTAAAAAGAAACAGGAATACCAATTTTTTTACTGCTAAAACCGGTGTGGACTGGCAGCTGAATAAACAGAATACCCTGACAGTTTCGGGTTTGTTTGGAACGGAAAAAATAATTGACAGGGGAGATCAGCCCTTTTTTAATAATACCCATTCCGAACGTTTACGCCTCTGGCAGTTTTTAGAGGATGAGTTAAAAACCACTGTGATGGCAACGGCTGCCTACCAGCATAAGTTTAAACAGCCTGGTCATTTATTCAACCTGGGCGTTAATTATACTTTTCACCGGGAAGATGAAAAATATTTCTTTACCAATATATTGCCCACTTATACCGGGAAGGACAGTTTTAAGCTGCTGTCGGATGAACATGTAATGGATATAAACGCTGATTATGTAAAACCCCTGAAATATGGCCGGTTTGAAACAGGGGTTAAACTCCGCTTGCGTAAAATACCAACAGATATGCATTTCTTACCGGGCATTAACTCCCCGCTGGATGTAAATGCAGGCGGCTGGGCCACCTACCGGGAAACGATCCCGGCCCTGTATGGAAACTATATTTTCGAGGATGAGCAATGGGAAGCGGAGCTTGGTTTGCGTATTGAATACGTCAGGCTGCAGTATGATGTAAACCCTGGTCATAATACCTATCAAAGTGATGGCTACAATTATATGCAGCCTTTTCCCAATGTTCGTTTGGCCTATAAAATAAATGACCGCAACAAAATTTCTGCTTTTTATAATCGCCGGGTAGACAGGCCGAATGAAGTGGATATTCGTATTTTCCCTAAATATGACGATGCGGAGATCATAAAAGTGGGCAATCCTGCGCTCAGGCCGCAGTTTACCAATGCATTTGAGCTTGGCTATAAAACAAACTGGTCAACCGGTTATTTTTATACCGCAGCCTATCACCGTTTTTCAGACGGCACTATTACGCGAATATCCGGTATGGTCCCCGGCAGCAACCTTATTTACGCCGTATTTCAAAATGTGAACCGCAGTTATAATACCGGTGCAGAACTTGTTGTATCGCAGGCTTTTCAATCCTGGTATTCCGCTGATGTAAATGCCAATATTTATCGTAATCAGATCAACGCTTTTACCGTACAAAACCGCTATCCTGTTCCACATGAGTTTTCTGCCGGGCGTCAGCAAATAATTTCCGGTAATGTAAAGCTGAACAACAAATTTCACCTTCCTGCAAAACTGGATGTCCAGGTTACTGCTATTTACCTGGCGCCTGATATCATCCCCCAGGGAAGGATCGGCTCACGATTTTCATTAGATATGGGTGCAAAGAAAACGATCCAGAAGGGAAGGGGAGAATTGTTTTGTAATGCTACTGATTTGTTGAATACCATGACCATTAAAAAGAGGATCAATGGAAATGGCTTTTCCTATATCAGCAGTGATTATTATGAAACACAGGTTATTCGTATCGGTTATAATTATAAATTTTAGATGAGTAATTAAACTTGTAGATCATGTTTTTAATAAACAGGTGCAGGAATTTCACATTGAGTGGAGTATTGCTTTTAATGACATATACCGCCGTAATGGCGCAGGATAGTATTACCGTAACGAAAAATGATACCTGGGCTGACAGCACTTTGATCAATGTGCAAAAAAACAGGTTGGGGTATAAAAAACTATTGGTACCGGCTGCATTTATCGGTTATGGTGTGGCCAGTTTGGGTTTTAAGGATATTAAACAGTTGAATTTTTCCACCAAAAATGAAATTGACGAGCACAAGCCGGATCATATTAAACTGGACAATTACACACAATACATGCCGGCCTTGCTGGTATACGGGTTAAATGGTATTGGTATTAAGGGTAAACACGGTTTTGCAGACCGTTCTTTTATTTATGCTACATCGCAATTGATATCTGCGGGTTTTGTTGTTCCTTTAAAAAGGCTGGTAAAGGAAGAGCGGCCCGATGGTTCTAACAGACAATCCTTCCCCTCAGGACATACGGCTACCGCCTTTTCTACGGCCCATTTTATGTTTAAGGAGTACAAGGACGATCACTTTTGGCTGGGGTTGTCGGGGTATTCCTTTGCCGTATTTACCGGCGTATACCGGACTTTGAATGATAAACATTGGGTAGGGGATGTGGCGGCCGGGGCCGGTATTGGTATTTTATCTACTGAACTGGCTTATTGGCTTTATCCCAAAATAAACAGTTTATTCAAGCGGAAAAAAGAACAATCATCAACAATGGTGATGCCTTTTTATCAAAACAAAGCGGTAGGCCTTAGCTTTGTAAGAAATTTTCGGTGAAACATGTTTTACAAATGCTTTGTTATATAACTACTATCAGCGAAATTACACTCCGGATCGGCAGGTATCCTGCCGCTAAGGTTCAATATCAATGTTATAAACTTAATTATCAGTATAATACAACCAGATGGAAGAAGAGACAAACGGCTTTGAGTTAACCATTATTATCCCGGTTTACAATGAAGAAGGTAACCTGGAACGGGTAAAAGAGGAAATCACCAGCTTTTTTCAAAAGTTTCCTAAAAAAGCAAAAGTATTATTTGTAAACGATGGCTCTGCTGATAACAGCCTCTCCATTATACAGCGGATATGTACCGGTACCGACCGCTTTCAATACCTCTCATTTGATCAGAATTATGGCCTAAGTGCTGCGATCAAAGCTGGCTTCGATGCGGCAGATACACCCTGGGTGGGTTATATAGATGCCGATCTGCAAACCACTCCCGATGATTTTATTACCCTTTTTGAATATACCGGTGACTACGACCTTATAACCGGTGTCCGTACCGGCAGGAAGGATTCCTTTGTGAAAAATATGTCGTCAAAGATTGCCAACGGGATAAGACGGATGTTTACCCATGATGGTATGGACGATACAGGATGTCCGATGAAGCTGATACGTACCGACATGGCAAAAAAGATACCGATGTTTAACGGCTTACACCGGTTTTTACCGGCCATGATCCTGCTGCAAAAAGGAAAAATAAAACAAGTGCCTGTAAAACACTTTCCCAGGATAGCTGGCAAATCCAAATTTAACTTATGGAACAGGTTATTAGGGCCATTGCAGGATTGTTTTGCTTACCTGTGGATGAAAAAAAAATATATCAATTATAAGATTGGGGAAAGAGGATGAAAGATTGGATGATATATAGTATGGGCTTCCTGGCACAAATACTGTTTTCCAGCAGGCTGATCTTACAGTGGATCATATCGGAAAAAAACAAAAAAATACTGACCCCTACGCTTTTCTGGGAACTTAGCTTATTGGCCTCTTTCCTGCTTTTTGTATACGGTTACTGCAGGGACGATTTTGCTATTATGCTGGGACAGGTGATCACCTATTATATTTACATAAGAAACCTGCAGCTTCAGCAGGAATGGAAAAAGTTTCATGTTATCCTGCGTTATTTTATTGTTTTCTTTCCTGTCATTGTGATGATATATGGTTATAACAACAATATTTATGACCTCGATAATTTACTCAGGAACCAGCACATCCCGCTATGGTTATTACTATTGGGCATTTTTTCGCAGTTATTATTTACGCTGCGGTTCGTGTACCAGTGGATCTATTCTGAAAGACGAAAACAATCCAGTTTGCCACTGGGCTTCTGGATCATCAGCTTTTGCGGCTCATTACTGATATTGGTCTATGCTGTTATCCGAAAAGATCCCGTTTTGTTTATTGGTCATATAGTGGGAATTGTTATTTATGCCCGGAGTATTATGATAGCTTTAAAAAAATGAAAACAACACAAAAGTTTGGTTACGGTCATGTATTGGTATTAATAAGTATTTTATTATTATTACCACATTTACAGGTGCTGCCTGTGAATATTATGGAGGCCCGTAATTTTATTACTGCCAGGGAGATGGGTGTTGATGGTCATTGGATCATGACAACATTAAATGGTTTGCCAAGATATGAGAAACCCCCGCTGCCTACCTGGCTCACAGCATTTTCGGGTTTGCTGTTCGGCTTTGACTCCCTGGTGGCAATGCGTCTTCCTGTAACGCTGATCACTTTGTTACTGGTAGGTTCGGTGTATTGGTTATCTCAAAAAACAGGCTTATCTAAACGGCAAAGTTTTCACAACAGTTTGATCCTTATCACTTCTTTTTATATCTTTTTTGCCGGCAGGGATAACCAGTGGGATATGTATTGCCATAGTTTTATGATGGCAGGTATATTTTTTCTATGGCGGTTGATAAAAGGCCAGGGACATTTATATACCCAGGCATTACTGGCAGGGGTGTTTATCGGTTGCTCGGTTTTAAGTAAAGGCCCCGTGTCCGTATATACACTACTGCTTCCATTTTTAATAGCCTATGCATTTATTTATAAATTCTCTTTTAAGCAATGGAAACAATACCTGTTCCCGGTGCTGCTGATCGTGCTGCTGATGCTGGTTATTGGCGGAAGCTGGTGGGTATACGTACGATATATGGACCCCATTACTTTCAACAGTGTGGCCGGTAGGGAAGTGTCGCGCTGGTCGGGCTATAATATCAGGCCATTTTACTATTACTGGAACTTTTTTACACAGACCGGTATCTGGACCATTCCTGCCTTTGTGGCATTACTCTATCCTTATATGAAAAAAAGGGTAAAGGACTTGAAGGCCTACCAGTTTACACTGGTCTGGACACTGGTTTCCTTACTGCTTTTGAGTATTATTCCGGAAAAAAAGACCAGGTACCTGTTGCCGGTATTAATTCCCCTGGCCATGAATACCGGTTTTTACGTGGAGTACTTATGGTCGAACTTTACAACACTGACACGTAAGGAAAAATGGATCCCTGTTTTCGCTTTTGGTTTATTAGGCGGAATAGCTGTTCTTTTCCCGGTGGCACAATATTTCGTGGTTAAAAATGTAAGAAGCGGGTTAATGATATGGCTGATAATAGCTTCAACCGGTTTATTTATTTGTGGTTGCCTGCTGATAAGAGCCTTGTTCAAAAATAACTTTAAAATGCTTTTTTACGCTACGGTAGCCTTACAGGTTATGGTAATAGCAGGCGCTTTCCCGTTGGCCCAAAGTTTTCTTTACAACCCTGATTATGCGAATACGCAGCAGGTAAAAAATAGGTTGGCCGGTACTGATACCCCTCTTTATGCTTTCAATGATATTTCCCCGGAAATAGTATGGGATTATGGTACCGTTATACCAACACTTACGCAGGCGGGTAAACCGGCGGGCCCGATGGGAATATTGGTGGCAGCAGCTGATACCGCTTTATTTAAACAAAAATTTGCCGGTTACCATATTCAAAAACAAGGGTACATCGATTTAACGAGCGGCAAAAGTGGTTTGGCAAGCGGTACCTCCAGGTTGTACGTGGATTTTTACCTGGTTACTGACAGATAGCGTTTTCTGTACTGCCTGCAGGACGTAATAACAAATGAATAAACTATATTTTAATACATTTTAGTATGGATAGCGTTGACAAACAAGGACCACTGAAAATACTGGTAACAGGCGCGGCCGGCTTTATAGGGTCGCACCTGGCAGATAAATTATCAACACTGGGACATGAAGTGACAGGGATAGATAACTTTTCTGATTATTACGACCCGGTACTGAAGCAATTAAATGTGGCTGATTTTGTAAACAATAGAGGTACTATTGAAAAGATAGATCTGCGTAATGCTGAAGCATTACAAACACTTCCTGCCGATTTTGATTATATTTTTCACCTGGCGGCACAGTCAGGTATTTCGGCAACATCTACTTTCGAAGACTATTTTTCCAATAATGTAGTGGCTACCAAAAACCTGCTTGATTTTTCTGAGAAAAATAAAGGACTGAAACTGTTGGTGAATATTTCCACCTCCTCCGTGTATGGATTTAATGCTTCTTTTGATGAAAACAAAGTGCCCCAGCCCGTTTCGTACTATGGGGTATCAAAATTGACCGCGGAGCAATTGGTATTAAGTTATAGCCGGAAAAATAGTATTAAAGCCTGTTCACTACGGCTGTTTTCAGTGTATGGCCCCAGGGAAAGACCCGAAAAATTATATAGTTTGCTGATAAGGTCGGGTTTTAACAATACCGCTTTCCCATTATACGAGAACAGCGAAAAACACAGCCGTAGCTTCACTTATGTGGGCGATATTATCAATGGATTGATCAGCGTGATAGGTAAAGAAGAACTTGTCAATAATGAAGTGATTAATATCGGTTCTCCTTATGAAACCACCACACAGGAAGGGATTGATGTGGTGGAGAAATTATTAAATAAAAAAATTACGATCCATAAAATTCCTCCCAGGAACGGAGATCAGTTGTTTACCAGAGCCCTTATTGATAAAGCCAGGAGTTTATTACAGTATGAGCCGCTGACAAGACTGGAAGAAGGAATAAAAGCGCAAATAGAGTGGTATAAGCAATATTTTGAAAGCAGGTAAGAGCTCATAGTGATTTTACGGCTTGTGAAAATATTAGCTGTGGCGTTTATTTCCATACTAAAACCAGTGCTCCGGCAACAATTAAACCCGCCCCCAGAACCGTTTTCAGATTAACAGTTTCGCCTAAAAATAAAACGGATAAAATAATTACCAGTACCACACTAAGTTTGTCAATAAGTGCTACATGGGATACATTACCCAGTTGTAATGCCTTAAAATAAAATAACCAGGACAGGCCGGTTGCAATGCCCGATATAACCAGGAAGAAAATATTTTGCCTGGACAAAGTGCTGATGCCTTTCGTTTCACCGGTGGAAAGAATGATCATCCAGATCATTACCATAATAACAATGGTCCTTATTCCTGTAGCAAGGTTAGTGTTTATATTACTGATACCAACTTTGGCAAAAACAGCTGTGAGTGCAGCAAATAAAGCAGAGAAAAAAGCGTATACCCACCACATAGAATGTTTATCATTTAAAAATAATGGAAAATTGATGCATGTTGTCCCTGAATTGGTAGACAAGCTCCCATTGATGAAGATGACAGATCTCTTTTACAATAGCCAGCCCCAGACCACTTCCGCTATTGTCCTCCGAATGTTTATGAAACCTTTTAAATAAAGCATCGGACGGTAAGGCTTTTGTTCCGGAATTGGAAATAGTAAGCCCCGAGGCTGTTAAACTGAACCGGATCGTTCCGGCCATAGCGGTATGACGGATGGCATTAATAAGCAGGTTATTGATGAGTGTTTCCAGCAGCGCAGGGTTACAGTTAATATTTACAGGGGAACTGATGGCTGCTTCCAGCCTGATCTGTTTATTGTCCATATGTTCCTGCAGGGCTGTGATACATTGCTCACACACTTCGCTGCTGTTAATGGTGATATTCTCCGGGAATTGTTTGTTTTCAATTTTAGCGAGCAATAAAAGATTTTTGTTAATACGGGTGCTGCGTACCAGGGCTTTATGAATATCTTCTATGATCTCGTACTGCCGGGTTGACAATACTTCCTGCTGTAATAAAATATCCAGTTTGCCTTTTATAATTGCCAGGGGTGTTTGTAATTCATGAGAGGCGTTTTCCGTAAACTCTTTTTGGCTTTTATAAGTGGCAATATTATGTTCTATGAGTTTGTTTAATACCTGGTTTAACTCTTCAAATTCCAGTGTATCTGTTTTCTCAAAAGTAATATTTGACTGAGCGTTGAGATTGAATGTTTTTAATTTGGCAAGTGTACTTTGAAATGGCTTCCATAGTTTTACCGACAGCCGTTTATTTAATAACAAAAACCCAATGACCAGTATCAGGAAAAAGACGAAGGTGAGAATGGCAAGGGCGGCAGCCGTCTCTTCCGTTTCTTCCACATTGGTCTCTATATTCAACTGGTAGGTTTTTCCATTGACAGCAATGATTTTTTGTAATCCCCTGAAACGGTCTACCTCATCATGACCGGGGTAGGTGTTGCGATGCATGATGGTGTAAGTACTATCCGGAGAATCCAATGGTCTTTCGCTTTGCTCCAGCCTGGATCCCGGTTGTGTTTTATTCCATAAGGCAATACTTTGGTGTAACTCGTCGTCGGTTAACTGTAACTGGTCTAAACCTCTCCTGATCTTATTGGCCAGGATCTCATTGTGTTCGTCCAGTTCAGAAAGCCAGATAGAGTCTACCAGGTAGAAATAAACGGGAACACTGGCCGCCAGTACAACCAGTGCGTAAATGGTAAACGCGGTCAGCGTTTTATTCAGTAATTTTTTCATCCTTCCCATTTATACCCTGTTCCGTATACGGTTTTTAAAAAATTATCACAACCGGCATCGGTTAATTTTCGTTTAAGATTTTTAATATGTGCGTACACAAAATCATGATTGTCCAACATGTCGGCAAAATCTCCTGACAAGTGTTCCGCTAAAGTGCTCTTTGAAATGACCTTATTTTTATTGCCCATAAAAAAGAGAAGCAGATCGAGCTCTTTTTTGGTAAGTATTACCTGTTGTTTGTTTACAGTTACCGTTTTGGCCAGCAGGTCTATCTGTAATTCATCCTGTTGTATAATATTGGCATTGGCAAATTGTTTTCGGCGAATGACAGAATAAATACGTGCCGATAGTTCAGAAAGATGAAAAGGTTTGGTGAGGTAATCATCAGCGCCTATTTGTAACCCGGCTATCTTATCGTCCAGGGAATCCTTGGCCGATACAATAATGACACCGTCTTGTTTCCCTTCTTTTTTCAGCGCTTCCAGGATCTTCATACCGCTGCCGTCCGGGAGCATAATATCGAGCAGGATACAATCATATTGATGAACGGAAATTTTTTCCAGGGCTTTTTGATAGGTATTGGCAAACTCGCATAAATAATGTTCCCCTGCCAGGTACTCGGCAATGTTCTTAGCTAATTCTTTCTCGTCCTCAATAATTAAAATTTTCATCTCACCGTAAAGATACCATTTGAATTTTGAAGAAATTTTGAATGCCCTTATCCCGGTGTCAGTGGGTTACAACATTTTTACCCTTTCCTCTTCCAGGTCCAGCTGGTATAATTGTGTGCGTATCAGTTCCTCATCAATGGCCGGGTTTTTATTCAGCTCTGCAAGATAGGCCCGCTGGCTTTCCAGCATTTCCAGGAATATCTCTTTGGTTTTCCCTTTCATCCAGTCATCATCGGCCGCTTTCGATTTTTCCTCCCAGTGTTGCAGCATTTTTTGCATGCCGGCATGGTCATGCGGACTGTTATCATATTTTGTTTTCAGGAACTGGTAAATATGTTGGCGGAGATCACGCTTCAACTGTTGTTTTGCCTCGGCATGACCACTTTCTTTGAAAGCATCAAACAAACCACTGCGTTTAATAATATAGGGCAGGGTAAGGCCCTGTACCACTAAGGTAAGTAAGATCACCACGAAAGTGATAAATAAAATAAGGTTGCGGTAGGGGAAATGGGTGCCGTCATCAAGGGTTACGGGGATGGATAAAGCCGCTGCGAGGGATACTACACCGCGCATGCCCGTCCAGCCCAGTAAAAGCGGCATCTGTAAACGTCTTTTGAGAGAAGAGGCATGCGGCACTACCGAGCGCCGGAAAATAAGCGTGGCCACCAGGGCTGCATAAGAGCTGATGATCCGGGCAATGATCAGTACCGCTGTTACCAGTACCCCATAGCCAATGGCCGTGCTTAAAGGAATGCCTTTTGCGTGCAGGCCCTCAACGATCTCCGGGAGGTCAAGGCCGATGATCAGAAATACAATACCATTGAGTATAAATACAAAACTTTCCCACACACTATAACCTTTGATACGGCTGGAGCTGTTTAAAAAGAATAAGCGCCGGTTAGACATATACAGTCCCCCGCTTACTACGGCCAATACACCCGAGCTGTGTAACTGTTCTGCAGCCCAATACATAAAATAGGGTTCAATAAGGGTGAGGGCAATATCAGAAGGCGCATCGGTAGGCAGCCGTTTATGTGCCTGCACAAATATCCATGCCAGTATTAAACCTATACCAATGCCGCCGATAACCATCCACAAAAAGCTCAGGGTAGCTTCCTGCCAGATAAATTGCCCGGTGCTCACGGTTACCAGGGCAAAACGGAAAATAATAAGGGAAGACGCATCATTCAGCAGGCTTTCGCCTTCCAGGATAGTGGATGTAGACCTGGGGATCTTGACAAATTTGGTGATGGCTCCTGTGCTCACCGCATCGGGTGGCGATACAATACCCCCTAAAAGAAAACCGAGTGCAAGGCCAAAACCAGGGATAAAATAATTGGTAACAATGGCAACGGATAATGCCGTAAATAAAACCACCAGGAAAGCAAAGCTGCCGATGATCCGCCACCACTTTTTCATTTCCTTGAAAGAAATAGACCAGGCCGCTTCAAAGAGCAGGGGTGGCAGGAACAGAAAAAAGATCATGTCGGGGTCAATATGTATACGGGGCAGGCCGGGAATAAAACTGATAAGCAGTCCCGCTACTACCAGTAATATAGGATAAGCGATCTTTAATTTGGTGGCCCACATTTGTAACAGCACAATAGCTGCTATCATAGCGAGGAAAAAAGGTAACAGGCTATGCATGAATAAGTGTTTAGTCGGTGTTTAATACCAGATAAAAATAAGTGTTTGTAGTTGAAATTTGTTTGCCGGCTAAAAAATGAGCTTTATTGTATGCCCGGGGAACACAAACGATTGATAAAAACTCATCGTGAAATTTAGTGTTTTACAGGCTTTTTAAGCTGTATCTTGTTTTTTAAAAAGAAAAAGAATATATGAAAAGCCTGGCGTTTTTAGTCAGTTCACTCTTGCTGGTAACAGGCGTTTATGCGCAGGATAAGGGTTATCGTGATACCTATTACCCCGATCCTTATATATCTTCCAAGGGGCCGGTTGAAAACTGGAAGCTGATGAGACAGCTGGTGATGACCGGTTTCGGCAGCAGCAGTGTGCGGTATGAAAAAGATAAAATACCAGTAGGTGTAAAGCCTGCATGGCAGGGTACTGCCTGGAAGGGGGAGAAAGTACATACACAGGTGCTGTTATGGACCAATAAGCCGCTTGCGGAACTTTCTGTTACTGTGTCCACATTAATCTCTGCAAACAAGGATATTATTGCGGGGGACAATATAGAAGCAGGTTTTGTACGTTATGTGAAGACGGATGAATTTGGCCAGGGTTGCGGTCACCGGAAACCACAGGATTTTGATTCCTCCATTGTAGCGGATGCTATTGACCGGATAAAAGTGATACCCGTAGCCGCTAATACGGTACAACCTGTCTGGATAAGTATCCGGGTACCGGCTACTGCTAAACCCGGAAAATACAATGGCTATATAATGATAAAGGCGGATAAAAATTACCGCCTGTCTTACTCGGTTAAAGTGGTTGACAAAACCCTGCCGCCGGCATCGGATTGGAGTTATCATCTTGATCTCTGGCAACACCCTGCCGCCGTTGCCAGGGTGCATAATGTGCCTTTATGGAGTAAGGAGCATTATGCATACATGCGTCCTTATTATGAAATGCTGGCAAAGGCCGGTCAAAAGTGTATTACCACCAGTATTATGAATGAGCCATGGGGGCACCAGACTTATGATGATTTTCCATCGCTGATAAAATGGATCAAACATGCGGATGGTTCCTGGAGTTATGACTATACATTGTTTGATGAGTATGTGAGTTTTGTGATGAGTTGCGGTATAACCAGGCAGATCAACTGTTATAGTATGGTGCCCTGGAGCCTTTCCTTTGGTTACTATGATGAAAAAACAGGCAGGGACACCGTGTTAAAAGCGGCTATCGGCTCTGCGGCCTATTATAATCACTGGATACCGATGTTGCAAAGTTTTGCCCTGCACCTGAAAAAGAAAGGCTGGTTTGGTATTACGACTATTGCCATGGATGAAAGACCGATGAAAGATATGCAGGTGGTGATTGATTTATTAAAAGCGGCAGACCCTGAATGGAAAATTACGTTGGCAGGTAATTATCATCCTGAAATTGAAAAGGATATTTATGATTATTGTGTTGCGTCCAGTCTGGAGTTTCCAAAAGAAGTGCTGCAGGAGCGCATTACCAATAAAAAGCCCAGTACGTATTATACCTGTTGTACGGAAAACTATCCCAACGGCTTTACTTTTTCACCACCGGATGAACATGTATGGTTAGGCTGGTATGCTGCGGCCAAAGGGTTTACCGGTTACCTGCGCTGGGCATATAATAGCTGGGTGGCTTCGCCATTAACTGATTCCCGTTTCAGAACCTGGCCCGCAGGCGACACCTACCAGGTATATCCTGGTCCACGCACCTCCATACGTTTCGAAAAATTAATTGAAGGCATCCAGGATTTTGAAAAAATCCGTTTACTGCGTGAATTGTATACAAAGAATGGTGATATGGCCCGTTTAAAAAAGCTGAATGCCGCATTGGCCGTATTTGATATCCGTAAACTAAAAACGATTACTGCCACGGCAATGCTGGCAGACGTTAAAAAGTTGCTGGAGGAATAACAGCTATTTTCTTTAACGATATTATTAGCGGCACCGGCTTTATCTTTGCCCTAACAATGAAAACATTTTTTTTAGCTGCATGTATAATGCTGCTGGCAAGTAAGGGTATGACACAAACAGACAAAGAAAGGTATAAACAATTAAGTGGCCGTTATGGCAATAATGATGGTATTTGCCTTTTTGAAGATGGTAGTTTTATGTTATACGGTTATGCCACCATGGTTCCCGGTAAATATAGGTTTGAAAAAGAGTTGCTGCATTTTTATCCTGACAGGCCCGAACTGTTTGAGTTATATGCTGCCCAAAATAAAAGTATAGGCGAAAAAACAAGAATGAATTTCCTGGGCTTTGAACAAGGAAAGACCTATGTACGGTTTAACCGGGACAAGGCTAAAAGAGTGTTTAATGATCTTGCCAATTGTTTCAGTGCTCCTTATGTGTATGAATCGGAGAATGTACCGGCACAAATTACTTTGTCGCATGTAAGCGAAAATGAATGGGAAGAAAAAGAGGCCGGGACAAGATCCTCGGTTTTTGATATAGAAAAAGGCTGGAACGATTTTATCCTTATTTACAATGAACCACAAAGGTATTACGAGCCTTTTGTCGCAATAGTGGAAAAGTCCGGAGATGAGCAGGTTTTAAAATTATCCGAAAACTTTGGCGACCGGGGTATTGTAAAACAGGTAATGGATGAGGATGAACAAAAACAATGGCAGGAGATACTGGCCATGAAAGCGGAATATGCCCTCATGCAGACTGCCCGGCAAAAAGAAATTTTTGCCAACCGGCATTATAAAATATTCTACCAGGCTGATCCGCCGGCTTATACCTACGATAAAAATAAAAACCTGTATGTGAGTGCCTGGGCCAAGGATAATGAAGACTACTACCGGAACAATCAATACAACGACGACCGGTACCTGCATAAGTACAGCAAACTGGCCCCGGTAAAAACAACGACCGATCCCCTGGATAAGGAAATAGCTGCCGGCAGCATTTTTTATTCTGCCTGCGAAGGAGACCTGCCTGTTTATAAATACAACGGATTTACAGAGGACACAAAGCGTGATGCAGGCAGTGAAACACTGGTTACCATACCTGATGTAGTACCGGATATGGAGGCTTTGACGCCGGAGAAAGACAATACAACGGGTACTGTTGTTCCTTTTGCCGTTAAAAGGGGAGATGGTTTTTACACTATTGTGGAAACAGAAAAATCAGCTGACGTTTTACCGGTACTGGCGCCAAAGCCTTTTTTGACAAAAACCGATATCAGTAAAACCAGTGTGCAGGTGAGTGAGAGGGGAGAGCCGGTAGTGCAAATTACATTTACGAAAACGGGGGCTCATAAATTGAAACAACTGGCTGCTGCCAATACAGGTAAGCCCATTGCCATAGTAGTAAACAAAAAAGTAATAGCCATGCCGGTGATCGTATCAGCTGTTATGAGTAACCCTATAAATATTGAAGGCGGCTTTTCCCTGGAAGAGGCAAGGACCATTGCCGATTCGTTAAAAACGAAAAAATAAAACCTGTCCGGTGGCTGTTAAATATAAAAGTGTAGCCCCTATAGGCTACACTTTTACAGAACAGAATAGTAAATACTTATAACTGAAACTTAACACCTAACTCTAAGCCCAGGCTGCTGTTCAATGTTGTTGCCCTGTTTGAAGGGTAGCTAATATGATCTTCATTCTCGGCATTGGTAAAGTCCATATCAAAACGCACACCGCTGGTTAAAAACAGTTTTTTAGTTAATTGAAACTGTGCACCAAGATTACTTACGCCACCAAAGGTTACTTTTTCGTACAGGCTATTCATATTCCCCATCACTTTATCACCATCATCGTCGGTCAGTTTGGAGCTGGTAAGAAAACTTACCTGGGGACCTATTTTACCGGTAAAGGAAACAATACCGATAGAAGGGGAGGTATAGGTGAACATAGGGGCTACTTTAATATAGTGTACCTGCTGGTAAAGATCATTATTATTGGTTTCAAACTTACGGCCCTGTATGGCGTATAGACCATCTAACTGTATACCCAGGTTTTTGGTAAAGCCATAACCGATACCCACACCAAAGGAGGCACTGGGCATGGGTTTCATATCCAGCGAATTGTCGTCATTGTCATCTTCATTGTGCATCCAGCTCAATTGGGGTGCACCTTTAACGGAAAGGGAAAGTCCCTTCTGGGCCTGGGCCTGGTTAACAGTAGTAAAGCTGATGAGTGCTAAGGCTGCAACGAATAATTGTTTCATAATGTAAATTTTAAATGTTGATTGTGTTTTTTATTAGTAATCAATAATATTCCCGGAGGCATATTATCTATTAAATTCATTTAGTGTTGTTTTTATTAGTTTGTTTAGTATTTAGTGAACTATTAATACAAAAAAAATTATTTTTTTTCCGGCGTTGTTTTTAACGCTGGTATGGTCATTTTATGCAGGGAGGATAAAAAGTTATTCATATCTGCCAGGTCCCTGTTAAAAGCTTTTGTAGCAGCAGGACGTATCTTCAATATCTTGTTGGTAGTAGCCACACTTTTCCCTAAAACACTGAACATCTCCGCTACCTGCTCTCTCCAGTCTTCAATACGCAGGTGGAAATAACGTTTTCTATCGTTCATTTTTGTTCTATAGGCAATGCGTTTGGTCAGCTCCAGTTGTTTCAAGGCTTGGCTAACACCGCTCTTGCTGATATCAAGCGTTTCCATGATCTGTTCAAAGGTCAGCTCCGTTTCATCCGATACCGTTAACAAGGCCAGGATCTTTCCCCAGGCTGGTTGCAGTCCCATCATTACATGCACATGCACC
This sequence comes from Terrimonas rubra, assembly GCF_042686025.1. Taxonomy (NCBI): domain Bacteria; kingdom Pseudomonadati; phylum Bacteroidota; class Chitinophagia; order Chitinophagales; family Chitinophagaceae; genus Terrimonas; species Terrimonas rubra. Next base: position 1,808,697 of record NZ_JBHUOZ010000003.1, on the reverse strand, counting down.
AGCTCTTCGATGAGTTGTACCTGTACTTTACTTAATGGTATTTTGTTTGACATGGGGGTTGTTTATGGGTATCAATTCAGTTTGACGATGCAAAGATAGATAGTTTTTTTAGTTCACAAAAAAATGAACTAACTTTTTTTGTTAAAATATTTTGAAGCGGTGAGGGTCGTGTATATATTTGCATAACCAGTTATGTAATTAATTATATAAGTATGAATTTTTTTGAGAAAACAGGTAAGATGGCTATTGGCAGCCGGTTGAGGCTGCTCACTGCAAGAATGACCGATGATGCGGCCAAAGTGTATGAATTATATGGCGTTACGTTCTCACCCAAATGTTTCCCGGTGTTTTTTATTTTGTCCGAAGAAGGTGAAAAGACCATTACAGAAATAGCCGAAGCAATAGGCCACTCACAGCCTTCGGTTACTAAGATCATAAAGGAAATGATCAAAGATGGACTGGTAAAACAAAACCTGCAGTCCGGTGATAAACGCCGTAACGTGGTGGGGTTAACCAAGAAGGGATCGGCCCTGGCCGAAAAAATACAAATGCAGTACGCCGATATTACCGTAGCGGTGGAAGGTATTATCCGCGAAGCCAGTCATAACCTTTGGGAAGCAATTGCGGAATGGGAGTTTTTGCTGGACCAGAAATCCTTATTAAAAAGAGTACAGGAACAAAAAAAACTGCGGGAAAGCAAAGCTGTACAGATCGTTCCTTATGAGTCAAAATATAAGACTGCTTTTAAATCCCTGAACGAAGCGTGGATATCGGCTTATTTTGAAATGGAGGAGGCTGATTATAAAGCGCTGGACAACCCGGAAGGGTATATCATCAACAAAGGCGGTAGCATATTAGTGGCATTATATGAAGGAGAACCGGTGGGCATTTGTGCGCTTATAAAAATGGATGATCCTGATTACGATTATGAAATGGCCAAGATGGCCGTGTCGCCTGAAGCACAGGGTAAAAGTATCGGCTGGTTACTGGGCCAGGCCATCATCAGCGAAGCCAAAAGGCTGGGTGCATCCAAATTATACCTCGAGAGTAATACCGTGCTAAAACCCGCCATCAATCTGTATTACAAAATGGGCTTTCAGAAAGTGGCCGGTAAGTCAACCCCTTATAAACGTTGCAATATACAGATGGAACTGGACCTGGATAATCACCCGTAAGCTGTAAGTATATGATACCAACTATAATAAAAAATGGGTTCAGAAAACTGAACCCATTTTTACTGTTATTCCTTCCTGCTATCAGAACGCTCTTTTTTCCAGGTGTTCGTCCAGTTTTAATTTATCAATACCATCTTTCAGCCAGTCAGGCGCGGGCTTGCCTTTTAAATGATGATCAAAAAACTCCATCATCCTTACGGCATAGTCCTTCCTGTTCTCCAGTTTATTGATGCCATGGTTCTCCCCTTTATAAGTGATCATCACTACCGGCTTTTTTAAACGGCGTAAGGCATTATAAAACTCAATACCCTGTGTAAAATCAACCGCACCATCTTTATCGTTATGTAATAATAAAATAGGTGTTGTTACATTTTTTACATGGTAAATAGGAGAGTTGCGCTGGTAGGAATCCCAGTTTTCCCATGGTCCTCCTTTAAAACGTCCCTGCGAGGATTCAAAGATGGACATATTACCACCACCACTGTTCCAGTAAATCAAGTCATACATACTGATCATATTGGTGAGGGCTGCGCCGGGAGCGGCGGCTTTGAACATATTGGTCTGGGTAACCAGGAAAGCGGTTTGGTAACCACCCCAGCTATGCCCCTGTAAGCCCATCCTGTTCTCGTCAATTACACCGGTTTTAATAGCAGCTTTTACACCGGGCAATACGCACCATACGGCACTCATACCGGGGTCGTCCATTTTATATACAATATCCGGCATAAATACCGCATAACCATTGCTGGTATACATACCGGGGTTCCAGCCACCACCCGGGAAATCGGGGTTGCTGTAGGCATGTAATGACTGCGACATTTTTTCATAGTAGTACACCACGGTCGGGTATTTCTTTCCTTTCTCATAACCGGCAGGGAGGAATAATGCACCCTGTAAACTATCGCCTTTATCCGATACATAATCTACCAGCTGTACACCGGCGCTCCAGGTATATTTATTTTTATCCGGTGCATTAGCCGTTGCTTTTTCCGCTGTGGTCAGCTGTTCATTACTGGTATAAAATTCGGTAGGCTCATTAAACTTTTCTTTGGCATACATATACACACCGGTATTTTTTGCTTTGGAAAGTGAGTGTATCCTTGCATCCTCCCATACCAGTTGTTTAATACCGGGTTGCAGGCCGTTTTTGCCGCCTTCTAACCTGCCAATGCCTGATTTTTTATTCCACTCACCATATAAACTGATGTATACAGGTTTTGACAGGTCAATTCCTTTTTCATCAGGGTCAAGTGAGTACCGGCCGGCATACCTTGTTTTGGTAAGGGCACCGTTTTTAGTGAGGTTAACGGCCGCTGTTTTATTGTTCAGCGATAACTGCCAGATATCCCAAAGGTCCCGGATCAATATGGTTTTGCTGTCACTGCTCCATCCCACTACCGGGGTCAGTGGTTTTTCCACATTATGATCATCTTCGGTATTTACAAAAGAAGCAGGAACCGCCGCCGTTATATTGGTGCTGGTTTTGGCCACCAGGTCGTATACATAATAATGACCGTCTTTACCATACACAAACTTGGTTCCATCCGGTGAAGGCTGAGGCCTGGAGGTGAATGAAGGCATATAAAACTTCTTCTCCAATAAGGTTTTGCTGCCGTCTTTCAGGTCCACCACATAAAGGTCGCTGTAGTTCTGACCATCCAGGTTAATATCCAGTTCATAATCCCTGTCGTCCAGTACCACGGCATATTTTTGTTTGGGTAAAATGGTAAGGGAGCGGGAGCTGCTATCATTCAGCTGTTTAAACTTACCGGTAGCCACATCATACATGCCGCTATAAGTAAAATTCTTATCGCCCATTTCCATTACCTGCTGGCGGCTTTGTAAACGTTTATCCTGCCAATGCCAGATGATCATATCGGGTTTGGTGGCATTGTTTTTTGTTACAGCCGGTGCGGCCTTGGGCTTGGCCGTATCTAATTTGGCCAGAGCATTCTTCAGGTCACTGATCGATTTAATGGCCGTATCCTTTCTCAGGTTTTCCAGCTTCTGCGCTTCGGTAAGTTTGGGTGCAGCATCAACTGTTTTCTTTGCCGAATCTGCAGCGGGTTTATCTTCTTTTTTGGTTAACTCCAGCGGTGCAATACCAAAGAAAAGCCTTGACAGGTCCTCACTCCAGTAAGGCCTCCTGTTTTTACTGATGGTTTGCCCTGCGGGGAAGTTCAATGAATCTTTAGCGGGATCGTAGCTGGTGAGTGCCGGTGATTTGCCGATGTTTTTTACACCCATCACCACGCCTTTCTCTGTTTTATATTTTTCATCACTGGTCAGCTTAAGCAATGCGAAAGCGGTACCTTCTTCATTCCAGCCTAATGATTTGTATACGGCTTTGTCATTATCCAGTACAGTGGTTTGCTGGCTGGCCAGGTCTTTAATATATAAGCCATTGCCCGATTTATTGGTCGCATCAATGGTATAAGCTAAATAATTACCTTCCTTGTTAAAACTGAACTCACCGGTATTACCTATGTTCAGTATCTTACCTGTAGCCAGTTCAACGATCAGCAGGTCGGTACCGCCTGCATCATCCGGCTTGGGCATGCCGCTGCGTTCCTTTACTATGGATACGGCCAGGTGGCTGGATTTTTTATTATTAAAGGAAAAGCTGCCGGCTCTTTCAATGGTGGTCTGTTTGCCTGTTGCCAGGTCAACCAGTATTAATTTATCAAATAACTGTTTGCCGGGTGTTTTGGCGGCTGCCTGTATCTCGCTGTATTTGGAAGCTTCTTTATAAGCAAGCCATTTGCCATCATCCGAAAAAGAGAAGTTAACAAAGGAAGCGCCACCGGTTGGATATTTCCGGATGGTGGTATCGTTTACTTTTTTAACTACCAGTTCGCCGTCACCTTCGCGGGTAGTGATGGGATAAGCAACCCATTTTCCGTCGTTGGACAGGCTAACACTAAAAGTACTGATGGAACGCCAGGAAGAAATATCCTTCCAGTTCATTGGCGCCGGCGCTTTGGCCGGGCTTGTTTTCTCCTGGGCATAAGTGCCGTACGCACTTAACAGGAATACCAGGGGGAGTATTTTTTTTATCATCATGCTGGTTTGGTTTAGAATGTTAAATATAGGTCGTGTATAATATTGTATATGGATTGAGCCACCGTTTACAGGCTACCAAAAATAATGTACAATTGCCTAATCTGCTTCATATTTGCAAAACAAAAGAAAGAATCGGTCCTTATGCATATTACTAATCCCGTTATATATTTTGAAATACCGGTTACCGACCTGGCAAGAGCTAAAAAATTTTATACGGCCGTATTCGGCTTTAGTTTTGATGAAGAAGTGATGGACGGTTACGATATGGCTTTCTTCCCTTTTAATGATTCCATGAGCGGTATTACCGGCGCCCTGGCCAAAGGTGATGTGTACAGGCCGTCGAAGGAGGGCGTTATCCTTTATTTCAGAACCGGGGGTATGCAGGCGTGTTTGCAAAAAGTACTGGAACAGGGCGGTAAAATATTATACCCGGCAACGGTAAATGAAAAATATGGTTTTATTGTGGCGGAGTTTGAGGACAGTGAGGGCAACCGGATCGCTTTGCAGCAAATAACAACGAGGGGTGGTCAGTAGTTTTTATTGCCGGCTGCAGTAACCCTGATCAGCAGGCCTTGCGACGCTCCGTTCATCGTCCGGTTCTTTGTGCAGCAGTGCGGGAGATATTATCACGGAGGTGCATATGGTTATCATAGGGAAATACAGAACGATTGTTGATCCTGCAGTTGGTGTTAATGATAAACATGCTGTTGCCGGGAACAAGGGTATGATAAAACCTATTGTCACACCCGAAGCAATAAACATGCGACCCCGCTGGGGTCGTGTGTTAAGGACTTGGCTTTCTTTCTACAATGATATTATCACGGAGTTGCACGGAGGTTTTTCACAGCGTAACACAGAGGGGGTAATTTAACAGTGCCTCACAGATTTCTTACGTCATAATTATAGAGCAGGTTGCGTTCAATGCCAGTCTCTTTGTGCAGAAGAAAGAGAGATATTATCACGGAGTTGCACGGAGGTTTTTCACAGAGGAGCACCGAGGGTAATGTGGCAGTTGTTTAACGTGGACTGATGCCGGCGGCATCAAAGATTATAGCTATTACCGCAAAAGGATTTCCGACCCCGGAGGGGTCGCATGTTGATTATCAGCGTGGATCAGGGGCGCTCTTACATTTTACATACGGAACATCATTTACAAGGGAGCATATTAACGGTAACACTTCATACCCGGATTTTATTTTTCTTTGCATCAACTTCTTTATTATTTTTTTGTTGTTGCCATATACATGCTTACCATATGTTGCAGGAGTATCTATTGGACAGCATAGATGCTGTTGCTTTACACCTGCCTGCGTGAGGGATGGCAGCGGATACCCCGCTGAGGGCCTGTGGGAGGAATGGTGGCGGAGTAGCAGCGAACAGCCCGGCCCCGTTTGTATCATGCTTGCGACGCAGGCGCTGTAGGAAGCGGGTGCAGGGGACACGCCCTGCTGATAACATTGCTATTTATTGTTAATCATTACTATTAGTTTTATAAAAATAAAGACAATAATATTTACCATGAATAATATGAAAGCGATCGGGTTTACCACATCCCTACCTATAATGGAGGAAGATAGTTTTGTACTGTTTGAAAAACCGGTACCGGTGCCGGCAGGAAGGGAGCTATTGGTGAAAATAGCTGCTGTATCCGTTAACCCGGTGGATTATAAAATACGCCAGAACAGTTTAAAAGATAAAGTGCAGGACATACCTAAAGTGATTGGTTGGGATGCTGTGGGAATAGTGGAAGCAACAGGAGAGGGGGTTACCTTATTTAAAAAGGGCGACCGGGTGTTTTATGCCGGAGATATTACAAAAGACGGAACCAACCAGGAGTATCAGCTGGTGGATGAAAGGATTGTGGGTTTTGCACCCGAAGGCATATCCATTGCAGCTGCGGCTGCCATGCCCCTTACCGCACTTACCGCTTATGAGTTGTTGTTTGACAGGATGCGGTTGAGTGCAGAAAGAGATAAAGGGAAATCGATATTAATTATCGGTGGCGCGGGTGGAGTAGGATCTGTTGCCATACAGATAGCTAAAAAGATACTGGGCTTAACGGTAATAGCTACGGCATCGAGAGAAAGCTCGGTTGACTGGTGTAAAAAGATGGGTGCTGATCATGTAGTGGATCATAAAGACCTGCTGACAAATATGAAAACCATTGGCTTTGAGCAGGTAGATTTTATTATTGACCTGGTAGATGTGAACCAGTATTGGGAGGCTTTTGTACAACTGATAAAACCGCAGGGGCAGATCGGATCGATCAGTGATCCCACACAACCCGTAAACCTGCGCCAGTTAAAGAGTAAAAGCGTGAGCTTTCACTGGGAGCTGATGTTTACGCGGGCTATGTTCCATACTGATGATATGATAGCGCAACACCATATTTTAAATACCGTAGCGGAATGGTTAAAAAAGGGCGAGATACTGTCTACCGTGAACACCGTTTTAAATGGCTTTACCGTTGCTAATGTACAGGAAGCACATCGCCAGTTAGAATCTGGCACTACCATTGGTAAGCTGGTGATCAGGTATTAAGTGAAACGATAAGAAATACTTAAAATATATTGTTTTCATCGGTAAACAGCAGTCTTGTTGCTGGTAGGGTTTATATTTGCCCGGTTACCTATTATGACAATGAACAGCAGGCTGTATGATATATTTACCCGGTGTATCCTTATATGGATAATGGTACTGGTATGCCTGCCCTGTACGGCCAGGCGGGCTTTTAAACAGGCACTGGATATTCCTGTTGCTGTTGTGGCGCCGGAAGACAAAGCCAATCAAACGCAGCACTGCGCTGTTATTAATGATAATGATGTTACCGTTAAACAAAGCATCAACGGTAAACAGAAGCTGCTGTTACAAAAAGGCGGCTCTGTTATTGACCGGGGTATACCGGTTTTATTTGTACCCTATTTTACCTCTTTTACGCAGCTGTCAGCTGCAGCTGCGGTTCCCCTGTATATACTTCACCGGCAATACCTGATATGATTGCCTGATAATTTTTTAACCCCTCACTGTTATAAGCAATGGTAGCAGTGGGGTATATTTTATTATCAAACAATTAAACAGTGTATAATGCATACGCAAACATACCAGGTGGCCGGTATGTTTACAACGGGCTTGCGTTGGGTAACCGGCTGGACCTATTTTTCGGCCTTCTGGAGAAGGCTTGTCCTGGAAAATAAATTAAATCCCGATGAGGCGGGTTATATCGGAGAAAAATTCAATCATTTTTTACCTAATGCCTTAGGCATAAAACCACTAATAGAAAACCTGGTGAGTAATCCTGAAAGTCTTTGGTGGGCCATGCTGGTATTTACTATTATGGAAGGTGTGGTTGGGTTATTGTTTATGCTGGGCTTATGGACAAGATTAATGAGTATAGGTGTATTTGGACTGGCCCTGGGTATTTTATTGGGAGCCGGGTGGCTGGGTACCACCTGCCTGGATGAATGGCAGATTGGTGTATTAGGTGTGGCAGCTGGCTTTACTATTTTTCTTACGGGTGGCGGAAAGTATTCGGTTGACAACTGTTTACAGCGGAAAAACAGGATGAACAAGAACTGGGGCATATGGATCGGTTCCGGTGCATTGCTGTTAAAGGAAAAACAGTTGTCACGCGTTGTGCTCATTGGCTCTGTAATCATCATCACACTTACCTTGTTTACCAACCAGTATTTTCATGGCGGGGTGTATGGCCGTTTGCATAACCCGTCAGTAAAGCCACATGTAAACATTAGTGATGGCCGTATGGTAAATGATAGTTTGCTGTTTACGGTGTTCAGGGACGAAGGGGCGGATGTATACGGTTCTTTCCTGATTGGTATAAAGCTGAAAGATGAAAAAGGGAATATTGTTTTTGAACAGACGCAGGAACAACTGGCCGCATTGACTGAAGCGCAGATTAAAAATGAATATGTAGCAAAGGTGAAAGCCGGTAAACACAGTCTGGTATTGCCTTTGGGCGCAAAGGCTGAACTTGTTTTTAAGAATGATATTTTGCGGCCATTAAAAGGCGTTTATAGAGTGGAGCTGCTGGATATAAGCGGGGCGATATGGACACACAAAATTGTTCGGTAAACCAAAAGGATATACGCGAACTTCGCGGCCTGGTAATTAACCTGTAAACCTAAGGTACAATATGACTACAGTTAAAAGAAAAGGAGCCCGGTCTGCAAAAGATATTACACCGGCCATTAAACAACAACTGGATAGCGGCCTGATAGAAACGGCCAACCTGGTGGAGTGGCTGGCAGTAGACCAGCGGGTGCTGTTAAAGCACCTGTTGCAGCAAAACGACAGGGCCGCATATTTAGCGCCGGTGTTGGAAAAGATTGACCAGCTGCCCAAACAAACGGTGAACACCATTAATGAGGCCATCGGTACGGGCTTGTTTGAGCTGGCAATAAAACAGAAGGACAATATTTTTTTACAATCACTGGGGAATCATCCTGCCGACCTGGTGCGTTGCTGGGCAACTTATACCATTGGAAAAAATGAAAAACTTGGTATTGAAAAAGTACTGGCACAGATACAACCCTTTGCGGCTGATAAACATTTTGGGGTAAGGGAGATCAGCTGGCTGGCGGTGAGGCCTAAGATAGCGGCTGATATTGAAAAGAGTATCGCATTGCTTAAAGCGTGGGCCAGTCATCCGGATGAAAATGTACGCAGATTTGCCACTGAATCTACGAGGCCCCGTGGGGTATGGTGCGAACATATTGAAATATTAAAACAATCACCTGAACTCGGCCTGCCGCTATTGGAGCCTTTGAAAAATGACCCGGCCAAATATGTACAGGATAGTGTGGGCAACTGGCTGAACGATGCCAGTAAAACAAAACCTGTATTTGTGCAGCAGCTCTGTGATAAGTGGAGAAAGGAAAGTGATACGAAAGCTACTACATACATTATTAAAAAAGCCTTGCGTACGCTGCAGCAGTAATTATGAGGTTATAGTACGGTTAAAAAGGGGCAGGTTGCAAACACCGGCCCCTCTTTATTTATTCTTCCTGTTTCATATTATTGCTCTTGTTCCGCCTCCCAGTTAATACTGTTCTCGGCAATAACCGTTAAATCTTCATCCGTTTGTTTTTCTTCTTCCAGTGTCTCTGCCAGGATATCGCTGATCTCCTGGTAACCCAGGGTATTGGCAAGACTGACCAGTCCGCCATAAGTTGCTATCTCATAATGTTCTACTTTTTGTGCGGCCATAATGATACCTACGTCACGGGTCATGCTGCCTGCTTCTGTTTCTTCAATAACAGCAGCGCCTTCTTTGGTAAGGCCTTCCATTGCCTCACATTTCTTGCCCTGGGCCTTTTTACCCAGCATCTCAAATACCTGTTCCAGGCGGCTTACATGTTCTTCCGTTTGTGCCAGGTGTTCTTCAATGGCGCCCTGTAACGCTTCCGTTGTTGCGGCCTTTTGCATTTTCGGAAGTTCCTTCGTTAAATGTTTCTCTGCCCAGTATATATCTTTTAATGCATCTTCAAAATATTTTTCCAGTTGTGTATTGCCCTGGGCCGAACTTCCTTTAGAAGCTGATTCTTTGGTTGATTTTTTTACCGTTGCCATAAAAAAGTTTTAATGTTACTGGTACATGTACACAAAACAGTGCCAATACCGGGTATTCAAGCGATATGTTATTAACTATTTAAAGAAGTGGTTGATCCTTATATGTTTCATGTTTAGTTCCGCTTTACTATCAGCAACTTCCTGCAATAGGATATATTAGTTTGCCACTTGCTTAAGACCAGATGAAAAAACAGGAACCTGCCAGTGAATAAAGGCGGCGTTATTATTCATAATGCTCCCTTGGCACACTAATTGTTTTTTAATGAATATTCTTCAACTATAAAATATAAATATTATGGCACACGAAGCATGTATTGAAGCACTCAATGATCTTATACAAATTAATAATGACCGGATTGCAGGTTATGAAAAAGCAATTGATGAGTTGGGCGATAACCTTGACGGTGATCTGAAAATACTGTTTACAAAAATGATCGCTGAAAGTGGTAAGTATAAGGCCGATCTGGCGGCCATGGTGGCCTCTTACGGTGGCAAAGTAGCAGAAGGGTCTACTTTAGCCGGTAAGTTATACAGGGCCTGGATGGATGTAAAAGCAGTGTTTACCGGTGGTGACAGGAAAACCGTATTAAGCAATTGCGAAGCTGGTGAAGATGCGGCACAACGAGCTTACCAGATGGCTTTGAATGATGAGGAGGTGATGCCGGAAACAAAAGTATTGATCGCAAAACAAAAGCAGGAATTACTGAGCTCACACAATGAAATAAAAGCCTTAAGGGATGCAGCGCGGTAAATGATTTTCTTTTCAGGTATATTGATAAAAAAGCATGACAATATTGTCATGCTTTTAAATTAAGGGTATTATATACGCCCCGTAAATAATAACCGATAATTTATGCTTTATGGCAGTTCATTGCGGATTGTTTCTGCCTGCACCAGGTGGACCTGTAGCTGTGGTAATACTTCGGTAATCAATATCTTAATATCCAGGTCAATATTTTCTCCTGTTGCACCTACCAGCAACTCAATGGCTTTTTTATGGTTAGTAATAACGGCGTCCATAAAAGCCCTGTCAAAACCTGTACGTTTTTTAGTGTTAAATGCTATGGGAACAGGTTTATTGTCGGGGGATGGCAAGGCTGCTATATTGATCTGTATTTGTTGTTCCAGTTGTTTGACTGCAGCGTTAACGCCACGTTGGGAATGTACCATCTCCGCAGCAAAATCTTTGACCGAATTCCGCGTAGCCCGTTTTTCGGCCAGTTGTCCTACTTTCATTTCGCTGGCACTGTAAGCGGCTATCTGTGCTAAAAATTTACTGGTATTTACTGCTGCCTCTGTTTCGTTGTTACTGAACTCGTGCTCAGTAGCAACATCACCATTTTTATTTTTGCTCCAGTCGGGCAACTCACTGCAGGCAGGCAAAACTAGCAGGGTAAATCCCAGGAAGAGTATTGATCCTTGCATACACCGGATTTTAAATGAACAAAAATTAAAGTACAAGGGAATTTTATTATCCCCTGAGCGGAACCAATTGTACAATAAGATAAAAATGTGGAATACAAACAAGGTACGAAGAATCGGTTGAGAATATTTTAAAGAGGGTGGTTATTTGAGTTTTTCCAAAAAATATTATGTAAAAGTGTAGTAAATGCTGTATAACTAAGTGTAACCACGTATTATGATTGACGTTTGATGTTGTAACAATGAAAATCTATCACGACTTTTCTGCTACTTCCTGTATTGTTTCTTTACCTGCTTCAACCGTTATTTCTTTAGTGGTCACTGCATAATCGTTGGGATGAATGGCATCACCATATTTTATAGCGTAGGCCTTTGTAAACTCAGCACCAATATACAGGATGATAGAGGAATAGTACACCCATACCAGCAGCACAACCAGGGAGCCGGCAGCGCCGTATGTACTGCCTACTTTTGTTTGTGAAATATACAGGGAGATGGCAAACTTACCGATCATGAACAGTACCGTTGTGATCAGGGCCCCGGCAAGCACATCCTTCCATTTAATGCGGGCATCCGGTAATACTTTAAATATGACACCAAAGATCAGTGTACAGATACATATAGTAAGCACCAGGTTGATGATATAAAATACGGTGACAGCTATATCGGGGAACCTCGCCTGTAAACGGGTGCTCAGGCTTTCGATGATACCGGTAACAGCCAGTGACACGAGTAAGAGAAACCCCAGGCTGATGATCACGGAAAAGGACAGGAAACGGTTACGCAGCATTTTCAACAGGCCGCGTTTGGGTTTGGGCTTCAACCCCCAGATAGCATTAATGGAATCCTGTATCTCTGCAAAGACCGTGGTAGCGCCCACCAGTAAAATCACAACACCTGTTATTGCGGCAATGGTACCTTTGTCCCCAACCCCCGCATTCCGGATGATCTCCTGTAACTGGATGGCTGTATCACTGCCTACAAAGTCCTCCAGTATAAAATATATTTTGTTTTCAATGGCTTCTTTCTGCAGGAATAGCCCGCATAAGGCAATAATGACCACCAGCAAAGGACCCATGGAAAAAACAGTATAATAGGCCAGTGAGCCGCTTAACTTGGTCACCTTGTCTTTGGAAAACCCTTTAAATGTTTCTTTAATGACTTCCCAGATACCCCTGAATGTTATTTTTTCGCGACCCATACCGGAAGATTTTTCAAAAATGAGGATTGGTAAAGTGCCTGTTCCCAAAAGACCATTGATCTGCCGGGTATTGCAATGTTCATGTGGTTCAAATAATATACCAAAGAGATGGGAGTATAGGGTATAAGGTATAGGGTAGGAGGTGTAAGGTAGCGTTAGGGGTTAACAAAAAAAGCACGGGATTGCTGTATCTCGTGCTTTCTGTTCATTTGTTTGGGTTATTGCTTTTCGTCCAGGTAATAGGTTAAGAAACCCATCCTTGACAGCGTTAACAGGTATTCCTTAAAAGATTGTTTCAGTGAGTCGAGACAAACAGGCTCATCGCTGTTTTCATGGTGGAAGAATTGTGGGTGAGACAGGCGGAATGAACGGAACAATAAAATATCACGGATGTCCAGGGCCTCTCTTAGCTCTTCACTTTCATCCGATAATTCTTTGATCAATCTGGCTACGAGTACTTTTTTTTGTTCAAGGGTAGAGGAGGCTTGCATGCTTATTAGTTTTTGGGTTGATAACGTTAGTCCGGTTGGCGAAATTCATCACTTAAATCAGCAATGTTACCAAATATAAAAAAACAACCTCATGTATAAAAACATATAGGTGATTTATTGATTTTTGTAGGGGTTTTTACTAAAGGGCTGAATGAAACTTCACTTTTTCTAATGGTAATCGGAATAAACGCATAACATTCAGCCTAAGCATCAAAGATTATGTAGATGATGCTGATCCAAGGTGATCATGAGTATCTTGCAAACCTAAAACCTTCCTGTATTTTGGTATAACAAGGTTGCTGAAAACACAGGCATCCTTGTTGTATATTTGCATCTTTGTTATGTAAATACAAGATACAAAATGACTATTACCGCAGGCGGACAAAGTTTTCCCATTGAAAATGTCCTGTTTACTTTTGCCCTGGCCTCAGAAGCCGCAGATGTATTTGAACCCTATAACACTTTAATTACCGGCATTGGAAAAGTGAATGCTGCTTATGAGCTGACCAAAAGCATTGCGGCGCAAAGGCCTGCTCTTATTGTAAACCTTGGTTCTGCCGGCAGTAATTATTTTCAAAGAGGTGAGGTGGTCTGCTGTAACAAATTTATACAGCGTGATATGGACGTAAGGGGACTGGGCTTTGCCTTATACGAAACACCTTTGTCCGGTTTACCGGTACTGCTGGAATATGGTTTGGAACTGGAAGGCCTGCGACAGGGAATTTGTGGTACCGGCGATAGTTTTGAAATGGCGCATGTTAATAGTATTTACAACGTAGTGGATATGGAAGGGTATGCCCTGGCGATGATCGCCATGAAAGAAAATATTCCTTTTCTCAGTTTAAAATATATATCGGACGGGGCTGATGATAATGCAGCAGAGGACTGGAATGTACAGGTACACCTGGCAGCATTGGCCTATGGCCGTATTTTGAAGGTAAGTTCCGGCGTTTGTTTGTAAACTTTGCTTTTTCGCTTCAACAACAGTATATAAAATAAAATACCCCGGTAGCTGGAACTGCCGGGGTATTTTATCCTTGAACTGATCCCATCCTGAGGATTAACCCCAACAGCATAGGATGTTTGGTTGGTTATTTTTGGGGCTCATCGGAAAAAGTAAAGCCTGTATAGGTGGTGATCTTTTCTTTCAGACTTCCTTCTCCATAACCGGTCCAGCTTGCTTTTACCGTACCTTCCGGATCAATTAATACATAATTGGGAATGCCGTCTACACCGTATTGTGCATAGATACCCCGGTCTTCATTACCATCAGTCAGGTTATACCAGGTCATTTTAAAAGCCTCGGTAGCTTTTTCCCATATTTTCCTGGTATCGCTGCTCAGGCCAACAATGGCCAGCCGGTCCTTTAGCTTTTCATGTATCTCTTTCATTTCCGGAACAGAGGCATGGCAGGGACCACAACCAAAACTCCAGAAGTCCAGTAAAATATATTTGCCTTTAAAATCGGCCAGGCGATAGGATTTTCCTGCCATGTCTTTTAGTAAAGTATCATACATGGGTTGACCTACCTTTATTACTTTTGGCGGATTCAGCACCAGGGAGATCTTCTGGCCGTCAGGGCTATTCTTCAGGTCTGCCCCAAGGCTGCTGTACATTTTTTGTACGGCAGGCCTGAATTCTTCGGTACCATTCCATTTAATACCATTCGCTATTGATGTCAGTACTTCTAAACGGACCGGCGTTATATTACCTTTTTGTAAAAAGGCCAGGTTGTTTTTTTGTATTTTGTAATCAACAATGTTAGAAAGGCTGTCTATGGCATCCATTCTTTTTTTTAAGGTTTTACGTTCGTCTTTGGACGTTTTATCATCCCTGTATTGATCAATAAGGGCGCTTCTCTGTGTGGAAAGTTGCTGGTACTCCGTCCAGTCTTTTTTATTGGCATTGATAAAATAGGCCCATTCTTTTTGTTCGGGAATATTACTTTTTACTTTCCAGGTATATATTAATTTGTCGTTGCCTTCAACGGTAACGGTGGTGCCGGCCTTGGCCCATATTTTTAGGCTCATCGAGGGAAACCCTGTGCCTGACGCCATCAGGGCGTATTGCTCTGTTCCTTCTTCCTCAGGTGTATACTCGATCCGGAAACGGCCATTTATTACACTATCTTTTGATACGCCAATGCCTACATTACCATCCTGTTTCATTAAAAAAAACTTAGTGTTTTCTTCCACGCCTTTTACCTGACCATTGATGATGATTTTCTTTTGAGCAGAAACGCTGGCAGCAAACAAAAGAATACTTATAACAGCAAGTGTGTAATATCTCATAAATAGTTATTTGCCGATAAATTTACCGGATTAAACGTTTAGCCGGTTGTTAAATTTTTGAGAATCCGCAACAGGTTTTATACTTCACAGGTACCTATTCAATATTAGCTGGTATTTTATGAAGCGCTTATTGTAAATTAGATCAATGAAATATTTACTCATTATCCTTATATCGGTATTACCTTTTAGCCTGGTGAATGGTCAGAGGGTTATGTCACCAGATACAGCCCGTAATATAAAACCGGAAGGTACCTTGACCCTGGACCGTCGTTTTGATGATGAAGTTTTTGCTGTGGGCGGAGACGATAAACTATTGCGTATTTATAGTGCGGGCAATATGCAATTGTTAAAGGCCTATGCCTTTACTGCGATGATCCGTAATATCAGCTGGCATCCGCAAAACAAAAATATATTGGCTGTGACCACAGGCGGTAATGTGAACGGGATATTGCATATTGAAGACAATGCGTTCACCCAATTGGATATTCCGGATGGAGCCAGGGCAGTGAGTTGGAATTTTAACGGACAGTTATTGGCTACGGCGGATAATGCAGGACTGATAAAAATATGGAATGCGAAAGGCGCATTGTTGAGAACCATTAAAAAACAGGATGAGAACAGTTATTTTTCTTTGGACTGGCATCCGTTCAAAAACCTGCTGGTGGTCAGTGGCGATGATATTCGTATAGCTGATACTACCGGTATTACGCATAAAGTCATAAAGCATAGAAAAGAAAATACCGGTGTATTGGCCGTAAGATGGCACCCTTCAGGGGATTTTTTTGTCAGTGGTGATTATGGACAGGCCGAGGAGGGTATTGCTACCCTGTTACAGTTCTGGAAAACAGATGGTACGCTGATTAAAACAGTAAAGGGCAGTAAAGGCGAGATCAGGAACCTGGAATGGGACCTAAGCGGTCAATACCTTGCCACCGCCAGTGACCGCTTTCGCATCTGGGACAGAAACGGGAAATTATTAAACGAGACAAAAGAGGAAAATAGTTGGTGGGGTATAGACTGGGATCATAAAAGCAATATGATCCTTACAGCAGGGTTTTCGGGTGACATCATGCTTTGGAATAAAGAAGGAAAACTGCTGCAGGTGATTCGGGGTAAGGCAAAATAATTATTCGCAATTATATTTTTTAAAGCAGGTTGAATGCAACAGTCCGGGAGGATGATTGCTGACTGATGAACTATCTTTGCCGGTAAATATTTCCTGTACAATTCAGCGTATCATGACTGCAGCACAATTAGTAAAACAAATAACTTTTATCAAGGAAATTGATAAGCTAAAGTATATCCAGCGTAAAACAAAACTGTTCAACAGTGACCGGAATGAGAACGATGCGGAACATAGCTGGCACCTGGCTTTAATGGCTATTGTACTGGCAGAACATGCCAATGAACCGGTTGACATTTTAAAAGTAGTGAAGATGGTACTGATCCATGATATTGTGGAGATTGACGCAGGCGATACCTTTATTTACGATACGCAGAAGGATCATACCAATACGGAGGAGGAAAGGTTAGCGGCCGGCAGGATCTTTGGATTGCTACCCAAAGAACAGGCAGAAGAACTGATCGCTAGGAGTTTGAGGCAGGTGAAACAAAAGAAGCCCGTTTCGCAAAAGCCATGGACCGGCTGGAGCCATTGTTGCAAAATAGTTCCAATAACGGTGGTACCTGGAATGAGCCCGGTGTAAATTATGAAAAGGTATATGCTAAAAAAAGCGCCATTAATAAAGGCTCTGCTGTAATATGGGAATATGCCGAGGGCCTTATCAATGAAGGAGTGGCAAAAGGTATTTTAAGGAAAGAATAGGATATAAGGTATAAGACGCTGTTCAGCGTAAAGCCGCCGGTTCTGCCGCGGCTTTATTATTTCTGTCGCTTGGTGCCTGTAAAAAAAGCTGCCTCTTACGAGACAGCTTTTACTATTATCATGAATGATATGAGGGTTAAAAATATTTGGTCTTGCCCGGCATTGCGATGGGGTAACTGCCATCATCATTTGGTAAAACGGGTGGGGCGGCAGTAAAACTGTATTCTTTGGGCATGATGTCCAGGCCGCTGGTTAATGCTTTCTCAAAATCGATCACCTGGCCACTGTAAGTGGCCATGCGGCCTATGATGCCGGTAAGGGTGCTTTTGGCGCCATGTTCTGCATCGGCAAATTTGTATTCGCCTTTGGCAATAGCGGCAAACAGCTCATCATGTTCCGCCTGGTAAGGATTATTCTCGCCTTTTTTATCAAAGGCAAAAATGGTATTGCCCTTATTGTCTTTAATAACTGCAGCATCGCCGTAAATTTTTCCTTTGGTGCCAATGATCAGCTCATCTACCTTACTCATGGTACGTGGTATATGACGGCACTGGCTGTTCATGATAGAACCATCGGCATAATGGAACTCTACGTAATGGTGATCGTATATCTCGCCATATTTTTTATCGGTACGTACCTGGCGGCCGCCCATGCCCTGGGCTTTAACCGGGTATCCGCCCTTGAACCAGTTGATCACATCAATATTATGTACATGCTGTTCTACAATATGATCGCCGCAAAGCCAGTTAAAATAATACCAGTTACGCATCTGGTATTCCATTTCGGTTTGCCCGGGCTGACGTTCTTTTACCCATACGCCGTCATTATTCCACCAGGCCTGCGCAGAAGTAATATCACCGATCAGGTCTTTTCTTTTATACAATTCCAGGTAAGAGTTTTGGTAACGTCTCTGCAAGCCTACCACTACGTTCAGTTTTTTTTGTTTGGCTATTGCCGCGGTGTCCAATACTTTTTTTATACCCGCCGGATCAGTCGCTACCGGCTTTTCCATAAACACATGTTTGCCCAGTTTGATGGCCGTTTCAAAATGAATGGGACGAAAACCCGGAGGGGTGGTCAGAATAACCACATCGGCCAGGGGTATGGCTTTTTCATACGCATCAAAGCCGGTAAACTTCCGGTCTTCCGGTACATTTACTTTGTTTTTGTCAATGCCTGATTCGGCAAGGTTGCCTGTAATAGCTTTATAACAGCTGTCCAGGCGGTCTTTGAAGGCATCGGCCATGGCTACCAGCTGTACATTCTGTTTGGTGCTTAAAGCCTGTATGGCTGCACCGGTACCACGTCCGCCACAACCGATCAACGCCACTTTAATGGTTCCGGCTGCACCGGAAAAGAAATTGGCATTTCCTAAAAAAGGTGCGGCGATCAGTCCGCCGGCTATCAGTGATGTTTGCTGTACAAATTTTCTGCGGGATGTTTTATTGTCCATTTTGGGAGTTTTGGTATTTGTATTTTATGATGATTGTTTTTAGATGGCCAGGGTAATAACAGTGTTTACAGGTTTAAATACTTCTCAAAAAATTGCTCGGCTTCCTCTTTGGTAGGTTGTTTAAGCGGGCATACCAGCCTGAAGCCAACAAAGGGTGCATCGGCATTCCACCATTTACTTTTAGGTATCTGCGGATCGCGGCGGTTCCATATAAGATCGGACTGCTCACGGTTGGCGCTGCGTAGCATGTCCGCAGCATCGTTATAATCACCGCCACGTACTACCAGCGGATGTTTGCTGGTGGGAACACGAACGGGATCGATATTGTTTTTCTGTTGTTCCTGGTAAGTATTGGCATCATACTGATCCAATACCCATTCCTGCACATTGCCCAGCATATCATATAAGCCCCAGGCATTGGGTTTTTTGAGACCAACTTTATGGTAACGGTCGCCACTGTTGGCAG
Organism: Terrimonas rubra; assembly: GCF_042686025.1. Taxonomy (NCBI): domain Bacteria; kingdom Pseudomonadati; phylum Bacteroidota; class Chitinophagia; order Chitinophagales; family Chitinophagaceae; genus Terrimonas; species Terrimonas rubra. The sequence continues at coordinate 1,789,724 of NZ_JBHUOZ010000003.1, read as the reverse complement.
CATACCAGGCGTAATCCTTTAACTGTGCACTGTCATTCCCGAAAGGATAAACCGTGGTAGAACCTGCTTTGCAGGCATATTCCCATTCGGCCTCCGTAGGCAGGCGGTAAAACACACCGGTTTTTTCATACAGCCATTTACAATACATAATAGCCCCGCGTTGTTTCATACTGTTGGCAGGGAAGCCGCCTTCTTTTCCCATACCCAATGTCATTTCAATATAAGGACGGGAAGGGCGGGAGATGGCATCCACATCACTGTTCTCGGCATAGGTCTCATCGTTAAGGTATAAGGCAAATTCATCGTGCGTTACTTCTTTGGCGCCCATCCAGAAAGCGCTGAGCTGAACGGGGTGCTCAGGTTTTTCATCGGCCTGTTTGGAAGGCTTACTGCCCATTATAAAACTGCCGGCTTTCACAGGAACCATTTCAAATTTTACGGAACTACCCGGAATAACCTGTTCATATTTCTCAAATGCACGGTTTTGACTACTGGCTGTTATTGTTATGAAAACACCGGTAAAAAGCAACACGTTTTTATACATGGTTTAAAGATATATAAAAATGAATGAGAACGGTTTTTACACAAACGATTGCTCAGGCATGTTGGGGAAATTTTGTTATTTTCCCTGAAAATATTCAACCATGCAACGCAGATCATTCTTAAAAAATACGCTGTTCGGAACAGGTGCGCTGGCCCTCGCCACCGGTACCGGAGCAACGGTCAATACTTTTTCGCAGGCTAAAGGACAACCTTTTCACCTGGATTATGCACCGCACGATGGCATGTTTGCAACCAGCGGCGGAAAAGATTTTATTGACCAGATCAGGTATATGTATGACCTGGGTTTCCGGTCAATTGAAGATAACGGGATGGCCGGCCGCTCCGTGGAACAACAAACTAAAATTGGGGAGACCCTTGCTAAGCTGGGCATGCGGATGGGTGTATTTGTGGTACCTAAAGGTGGTAACGGGGCTAATACGCTGGCTGCAAAAAAGAAGGAGCATGTGGATATTTTTTTAGAAGGCTGCCGCAAGTCGGTTGAAGTGGCCAAACGGTGTAATGCCAAATGGGTAACCGTAGTACCGGGTGATTTTGATAAAAGCCTGCCGCTGGCTATCCAGACCGCGAACGTGGTGGAAGCCCTGCGCCGTGGTGCGGAGATATTGGAACCCCATGGTATTGTTATGGTACTGGAACCTTTGAGTGACACGCCTGATCTTTTCCTGCGGTACTCAACGCAGACCTATGAGATCTGTAAAGCGGTGAATAGTCCCAGCTGTAAAATATTATACGATGCCTATCACCTGCAAAAGAATGAAGGCAACCTGATTAAAAATCTTGAAATGTGCTGGGATGAAATTCCCTATATACAGGTGGGTGATAACCCGGGTCGTAAAGAGCCCACTACGGGCGAGGTAAATTATAAAAACGTATTTAAGTTTTTATATGAGAAAGGGTATAAAGGTATTATCGGTATGGAGCATGGTATGTCCAAACAAGGTAAAGAAGGAGAGGAAAGATTAGTACAGGCCTATCGCGAAGTGGATAGTTTTGTATAGTACCAAGCTGTTATATTAAACCGGCAGGTTTGCGTTACTTTTTTTATGATAAAATGTTAAGTGTTATAATGAATAAAGAGTTGATACAATGCGTATCAACTCTTTATTGAAACTGTTATTTATTATTTATAACCCAATCCGATATTGTATTGCACACCAACACCAATATTACCCAGGTTATATTTTTGAACCTCATTGTTCAGGGTAATATTGTGATCGCTGGGGGTGAATAATTTGGAATAGTGTACAAAAAAGTTCCAGTTCCTGTTGTGATAACCTACCTGTGGCCTGATATAAAAACCACCGTCGGGCCGGCTTACATTAATACCTTCGGCCACCCTGTCATCGCCTACTACAAAACCGTAACCAAGGTCGGCACCGGCATAAATACCCGCTGCTTTAGGATAGTAACGCAATAATGCTGCAACCGGTATTACGCCTGCGCTGTTATTATCGATCGTTGTACTGCCTAATTTATTTTCTTTGCCAAAATAATGCTGGTAACCAGAGGCCACACCCACACCAAAATGGTTAGTCACCAGGTACTGGTAGTTCAGGTCAAGGCCTACTGTTCCGCCCACGTTATTGTTGGGAACAGCCACACCACCGGATACACCTACTTTTAACGTGTTTTTGTACAACCCGCCTGTCTGACCAATTGAATCTTTACCCGCAAATAAAACTGCTGCTAATACTGAGCCTGCTAATAAGTACTTTTTCATAATTAAAAGTTTTTAGATACAGAGGATTAATCTAAAACTATACCAAACTGTTGCCGGACAAAATAGTGTTAAGTGTATCAATGAGTTAGATAGCTGTTTTCTACTGTCATTTATAACCTGCCGGATTCTTTTTACAGCAACTTGCTGTGGAAAAAATTATGCTCCCGACATCAACAGCATGCAAAAAAATATTCTCTACTTATCAGGCCCGTATCAATTAATATATAACAGGTAATAAAAAAATGCTGCGTTGGGGTTGTTCTATCGCAGTGTTGAATTTCTCCTATGCTTTTTTATGGATAGGCAAAAGAGTCAGAATTTTAAATGACTTTGACAATATACAGAACACAAAACCAATACTACACATCCGTATAAAACACACATTATGCATAAACGCTTATTGCAGAAAAGAGTAATCATTTTTATTCTCACCATTATTATAGGCTCAGGGATGTATGCGCAGAATATAACCAATCCCGACTTTGAGTTATTTACTACCTGCCCTGCCCAACACTCCAGGTTTATTAATAATGTAACCGGCTGGTTATCTTCATTGGGAGCATTAGCCGGAACACCTGATTATTATAATACCTGTGGTTATAAAATGCCGGAAAAATTAGTGGCCCAAAGCGGTGATGGTTTTGCGGGAGGTTATGTGGAGCTGAATAATACATTTACAGATTATAAAGAATATATTACTTGTCATCTTTCCAGCCCCCTGGTAGCAGGTGTTACCTATACTTTCACATTTTATACCGCCCATTTATTCGGAACAATCCCTTCCAGTTTTCCTCCGCCCACCGATATTACTTATCATGATCTACCCGATGCGGAACAGGGTTTCCTGGGTGCTGTATTTTCGACTGCGGCCCCTGTAGCATCCAATACAGTAGGAAATACCAGTCCGCGGTATAACTCCCTTAAAAATGATTTCGGCAGTGGCCGGGCCCTGATACCTAAAACCAATACAGCGGTATATGGAGCAGCATCCAGAAATACCTGGGTACAGGTAACCTTGCAGTATACGGCCGTAGGAGGGGAGGAATATATGACCATGGGACAGTTCCGGCCGGGTCCTACCAGTTTTGCTCCTACACAGGGTGCTTATTATGTTTTTGATAATTTTTCCAATTCTTTGCAGGTACTACCGGTAACGCTCGAAAATTTTACAGCCACTAAACTGGATAATGCTGTGTTGCTGGATTGGATAACTGTTTCGGAACAAAACAATAAGGGGTTTGAAGTGGAGCATAGCAGGGATGGAGAAAAATGGACTACTATCGGTGCCGTTAACAGTAAAGCCGTTAACGGTAACAGCAGTACAAAACTGGCGTATAATTATACACATTACACACCGGCTGACGGCAATAACCTGTATCGTTTAAAACAAACCGACCAGGACGGCAAATTTGTTTACAGTAATATAAGCAAACTGGCCTTCAATGATAAAATACTGACAGTTTCTCCTAATCCTGTTACTTCCACTTTGTCAGTAAGCGGGTTAAAGCAGGGAATGAGCCTGCAATTATTAAATGCTTTCGGCCAAGAGGTGAAGATGATCCCGGTGAATGCTAATAGTACAGTGCAGGTGGATATGTCCGGTTTACAGGCAGGCACCTATCTTATCAAAGCAACCGGCAAAAACGGGGAAAGTATGAGTTATAAAATCCTGAAAAAATAATATGCCTTGTCTTAACCGGCGTAAATCTTTTATAATAAGTTTTGCGCCGGTTAACTATTGGGATGTAAAACAAATTATCCCATACAGCTAATCAGTTTGCCCGTTAAAACAATTTCGCCAATTCTCCGATCCCTTCCTTTAATTGTTCTTCCGTTAAACTGGCATAACCCAGGCGAAGTCCGTTTACCGGTTGATGATAACTGTAATTTTCCGGCAACAGTATCCGGATGCCTTTCTGTTGTAATTTCTTATCCGCCAATTGCCAGTTCACGGGTTGGTGAGGTATGATCCAGAACGCCAGGCCGCCATCCGGTATATTAAAAGAGGCTTTGCCTGCAAGCTTTTTCTCTAATACAGATGCTACAAAATCCCGTTTGAGTTTATAAAACTGGGTTGCTTTTTTCAGGTGACGTTTAATGGTACCATCCTGCACCAATTGCAAAACGGCCTGTTCCATAATAGAGTCGCCCTGTACATCAATGATCCTGCGAAGGGCGCTGATTTTTTCTAAGACTCTTTTGTCCTTACTGGCCAGGTAGCCGATGCGTAATGCGGGCGCCACTACTTTGCTCATAGTGCCGATATACACATAGTTTTTCAGTTCCGCGTAACTGCATAGCGGGAGTATGGGGCGATAACCAAAATGAAACTCGTTATCATAGTCATCTTCTATGATCGTGAAATTATGCGTATTGGATAAACGGATCAGCTCCAGCCGCCTCTTTAAACTCAAGGTAACGGTAGTAGGGTATTGGTGATGCGGTGTGGTATACAGGGCCTTTACCGTATATTTTTTCAGGTACTTTACGATATCCTCCGTTACCAGGCCTTCTTCATCTACACGGACAGGTAACAGTTTAGCGCCTGTATTTTCAAAAGCTTTCCAGGCGGGTTTATAACCGGGGTTCTCCACCATCACGTAGTCACCTTTTTCAAAGAGGCAGTGGGCGGTAAGGAACATGGCCATCTGGCTGCCTCTTGTAATACAGAGTTGTTCCTCGTTCAGCTGCATGCCCCGCTGGAGGTTTAACATCAGTGCCATCGCTTTCCTGAATTCCGGGTCACCCATTTCATTACCATAACCCATCATCTGCCACCGGGCTTTCCGGTTAAAAAGCTGCCGGTAGGCTCTTGCCAGGGCTGCAACAGGTGCAATTTTACTATCGGGGGAGCCATCATCAAAATTGATACGAAAGGAAGTTTTAGTAGGCTCCTGAGAGGTTTGGATGGTATGCCGCCGGTAGCTTTTGGATAACAGTGGTAATGTTTCAGCAACAAAAGTTCCGCTTCTTTCCTTCGCGATCAGCCATTCTTCATTCAGTAATACATTCAGGGCTTCCACAATGGTATTCCGGTTGAGGGCCAGGTCTTTTGCCATGGCCCGGCTTCCGGGTAAGGCGGTACCTCTTTTTAACCGTCCTGATTGTATGTCTGCGATAATGGCATCCGCTACCTGTAAATAAACGGCTTTATCACAATCATAATTCAACTGTATTTCCAATTTCCAAGGTCTGAGCATCTGGACTACCAATTTATTAAAAAACTGTATCAGTGTAATAGTCCAAAGCTACAATAGTTTTGTACGGCAAACACATCGTAAACCATAAAATTTAAAAATTATGTCAACATCAGTAACAGGTACATCATCGGCAGCACAAGCCGATCAGAAACAGTTCAGTTCAAAGGATTTTCACCAAACCTTTGCCCGCCCGGTGTATGTTAAGCCCTCCCATGTTATTCATAAAAATGTAGAACGGGCCGGTGAGCATAACCAGTTCTCCACAGAAAGGAAACATCCTGTTTTCTTTGTCGACCTGCCCAGTAAGAATGTAAGTATGACCATTGGAGGATTATTGCCCGGTCAGCTGACCAACCGCCACCGGCATACTTATGAAACGGTATTGTATGTAATAGAAGGCAAGGGCTGGACAGAGATAGAAGGAGAGCGGGTGGAATGGCAGGCAGGTGATGCGGTGTATATTCCTTCCTGGGCCTGGCACAGGCACCAGAATACCAGTGACAGCGAACCGGCTAAATACATAGCCTGCGAAAATGCGCCGCAACTGCAGAATTTGGGTGTGGCATTAAGAGAGGAAGAAGGAAGAGATCTGTAATTCCGTTTTATAACATTTTAAATTTATCAGTACAATGAAGCATATACCTTTTCATGGGGTGATCGCATACCCGGTTACACCGTTTACCGGAAAAGAAAAAGTTGATATAGCCCTTTTCAAAACAATGGTGGAACGTTTGGTGATTACCGGCGCGCATGGTATAGCCCCGCTTGGCAGTACAGGTGTATTACCTTACCTGTCGGACGAAGAGAAAGAAGCGGTGACCGAAGCCTGTATACAACAGGTAGGGGGCAGGGTGCCCACACTGGTTGGCGTTTCAAACCTTACAACGGAGAAGACCATTTACCATGCCCGGTTTGCGGAAAGGGCAGGAGCAACGGCCGTCATGATCATCCCGATGAGCTACTGGAAGCTGACCGATGATGAAATTGTAGCACATTATGATGCGGTAGCCGCCAGTATATCCATACCTATCATGGCTTACAATAACCCCGCAACCAGCGGTGTGGATATGTCTCCGGCACTATTAAAAAGATTATTGAAGATCCCCAATGTAACCATGATCAAAGAGAGTACAGGCGATGTACAACGTATGCACACATTACGTAAGGAGCTGGGGGAAGAAGTGGCATTTTATAACGGAGCCAACCCTCTTGCTTTGGCCGCATTTGCAGCCGGCGCAAATGGCTGGTGTACCGCAGCGCCTAACCTGATACCTGCACTTAATATAGCCTTATATGATGCAGTCCGCGAGAATGACCTGGAAAAAGCACAACAGTTGTTTTACGAACAATTTGATCTATTGAAGTTCATTGTAGCCAAAGGATTACCAAGGGCCGTAAAAGCCGGACTAACGCTCTTAGGTGAAGAAGGCGGACATTTACGCAATCCTTTAAAACCTTTGACGGATAAGGAGGTCATTGAATTGGAAACAATACTTTCCCCGCTCCGAGAAAGATCCATACCGGCTCAACAGCTTATTTCAGGCTGCTAAGCACTTCCTTCCTTTATTATTTCAACCCTTAAAAATAATTAAATCATGAAGAAAGCGATCTTTTATCATGCAGGCTGTCCTGTTTGTGTCAGCGCTGAACAGGATATTTTAAACCTTATTCCCCGCGACCAGGTAACAGTAGTGCACCTGGGCAGTGAAAAATTAAAAGTGCAGGAAGCCGAAGCCGCCGGGGTGCGATCGGTGCCGGCACTGGTATGGCCAATGGCAATGTACTGCATATCAATTTTGGCGCTGCTATAGAGGAATTAAAATAAAAAGGTCCGGAACCAGCCGGCATCAGGCCGGGCCTTGTGTTAAAAAAATAATTATCAATAATTGATCATAATGAGTTATACAATAAAGAAAGCCAGTCTTGAAGACCTGGATGAAACAGCAGCACTATTTAATCTTTACCGTGTATTTTACCGCCAGCCCTCTGACCTGGAAAAAGGAAAAGCTTTTTTAAAGGAACGTTTCCTGAACAGTGAATCCGATATTTTCCTGGTAATGACCGGGGGAAAAGCCGTTGGGTTTGTGCAGTTATACAAACTGTTCCATTATACCCGGTTACAAAAACAATGGCTGTTAAGCGACCTGTTTGTGCATCCTGATTACAGGGGTAAAGGTTTTTCAGTAGCATTAATTGACCGCAGCAAACAATGGTGTGAAGAAACGGGGGCCTGCGGACTGATGCTGGAAACAGAGAAAACAAATGATATCGGCAACCGGCTTTATCCGCGTTGCGGTTTTGAATACGATGGGTTACACAACTATTATCATTGGTGGAAGTAGGAGTACATAAAACGGCAGGTTTATACCTGCCGTTATTTTTGATGCAATGCTGAGTCCGGATATTTACCAACCTGTCCTGGTTATATCCCGCTTTATATTTTGCTGCCGGATACATATAACATTATACCGGGGCTCCCAGTTGACTGAACGTATATCCCACCAGTGCCGAAGCTATCATAGCTAAAGTACCCCAAATGCAAATTCTTAATACAGATTTAAGGATAGAGGAGCCTCCCGCTTTTGCCGCAAAAATACCAGATGCAGCGAGGAACAGGATGGAACTGATATATTGTATCACCACCATATTATGCAGGGGCGCTGTGAATGAGACCAATAAAGGAAGTAATCCTCCTACTACAAAGGAGGCCGCTGAAGCAAAAGCCGCCTGTAAAGGTTTGGCTTTGGTAATTTCGTTAATACCTAATTCATCACGGGCATGCGCTTCGAGCGCATTATGCTGTGTAAGTTGTTTTGCCACTTCCATGGCCAGGGCGGGAGTTAGTCCACGGGCCTGGTAAATGGAAGCCAGTTCTTTTAATTCCTCTTCCGGCATTTGTTCCAACTCTGCTTTCTCCCTCGAAAGGTCAGCATTTTCTACATCGGACTGGGAACTTACCGAAACATATTCACCGGCGGCCATGGAAAGGGCGCCTGCTACCACGCCTGCCACTGTGGCTAGTACTATTGCTTCACGACCCGGATTAGCGGCGGCAATACCGATTGCAAGACTGGCAGTTGAAAGTATGCCGTCGTTGGCGCCCAGTACACTTGCACGCAACCAGCCGCTTCTTCCCATATAATGTTGTTCGTTCTCCATTGTGTACTACTTAAAAGTTAAATGTAAGGCAAGGCTATTGGCCGGCATCTGTATGTTTTTTGTATAGTGCCCGTATCTTAATTCAGCAGATGAAAGGCCTTTTATCCCGAATATACCTTTTACCGGTGTCCTTTTCAGCCCTGCTCCCAGAAAGTTACTATTAAACCTGGAGAGGTCAAAATTGCCGGTATAATAAGTATGTGCAGGATAGGATATGAATAGCAAAAATACCATTCAGGTATATAAGAAGTACTGTTATAATTTTTTATAATACAAGTGTATTGTATGTTTACATTACCGTACCAATATAGCGGCGTGTGAGCATTGTTGAAGCCAGGTACACTATATAATGGTGCGTATGCCTTGTTTTCCTGTATAGGGAGACCAGGTGAACAGCCGGAGTAGCAATAACCCTCCTCTAAATTTTAGCTACATCCCGCCAGGTTTTAATTTCAGTATGCTAAAGCTGGAATTCTAAAAAATAGCAAGCAAAAAATACAAAATCAACACCGCTAACACAAAAACATCACTGATGATCACAAAATTTATGCAAAACACCCTGGAAAGGATAGTTACTAAAGTACAGTCCGGACTATTAGCAGCAGGCCTGCTTTTAACCATGTTCACCGCTACTGCCCAAACAAGGGACTATGGCGATGCCCCCAATTCATATGCAACAACCACTGCCGGCAGCGGACCCTCGCATTTACCCGTTGCCTATAATGCAGTTGCTAAAACTGCCGCACTTATGCTTGGCTCCCGTATTGACCTGGAGGCTGATGGTATACCCGGTACGCTGGCAACAGGCGATGATACCGACGATATGGATGACGAGGATGCCATCACCCGGTTCCCGTTACTCATTCCGGGCGCTACTTCCTACAGTGTAACACTAACAGTAACCAATACCACAGGAACCGCGGCTACGGTTACCGGCTGGATAGATTTTAATAAAAGCGGGACCTTTGAAGCAGGGGAGTTTGCTACTGCCACCGTGGCCAGTGGCGCTACTACTGTTACGCTTAGCTGGTCAGGCTTTCCGGCTGTAGCAAATTTTGGTTATATCTATGCACGTTTCCGTATAGCGGCCAATGCTGCCGAAATAGCTTTGCCAACAGGCGCTGCCAGTACAGGCGAAGTAGAGGATCACCGGTTTTTTATCGGGCGACCTGTTTCCGGCACCGTGTTTAATGACCTTGACCGTAATACCAGGATCAATGCCGGTACAGAAACATTCACCGCTCTTCCTGCTCCTTTATATGTATACACGGTGAACGGTGGTGCAATAGTAGATTCGGCACATGTGGCGGCAAACGGTGCTTATGCATTGCGTGCACCTGCAGGCCTGGGTTCTACGATAGAGCTTTCTACTGTACAATACCCGATCGGGTACGTGATAAATGCATCGAATATAATTGACCATACGCCACCGGCCGGTTGGGTAACCACCGGTGAAAATGTCAGCGGTACCAATACCGGTAATGGTGACCTGTCGCCTGATGGCATACTCTCTGTATCCCTTCCCAATGGTACTACCAGCCTGGCGGGCAGAAATTTCGGCATAACCTGTAAACGTGCCGGCACCAACAGCAGTGCGGACATTTGTGCAAGCGAAACTTCAGTAATGCTTTTGCTGGGATTCCTGCCGGATGCAGATAATGGCGGAACCTGGTCACAGCTGACGGGATCGGGCATTAACTTTAATGCAGCGGCCGGAACAATACAGTTAACCAGTACTGCCACTACCAGTACTTACCAATATACCATGCCCGGAACAACAGATTGTGCCCCCAGCTCAAGTGTTGTAACGATTGTTGTAAGAGCAATTCCTGTGCATTACCAGAGTATTACCATCTGTGAGGGACAATCAGTATGTATCACTAACCCGGGGGGAAGCAGCCGGATATTACAGGCAGCAGAAACGGTTTGTTATACAACCAGTGGTGTTTATTCTGATACGCTGGTAGGGGCAGGCCAATATGGTTGCGATAGCATAGTGGTAACCACTTTAACGGTAGTACCACCGCCGGCATTGACCGTTACGCATGCTTCCTGTACAGGTGTAGGTTCAATAGCCATTACGTCTCCTACAGGAGCCGGTTACACCTATAGTATCAATAATATCACTTACCAGTCAACACCTGAATTTAAAAATCTTCTTCCCGGCACTTATACAGTATATGTAAAAAACAGTGCTGCAAGCTGTGTTACTTCGGCCTCTGCCACTATACTGACCACTACCTGTACTTCATTGCCTGTAAGCATGACCAGTTTTGATGCGTATAAAAAGGGTAATACGGTAGCCTTGACCTGGACCACCGCTACGGAGCAAAATAATAAAGGGTTCGTGGTGGAACGAAGTGCGGATGGCATAAGCTGGAAGACTATCGGCACGGTCAATAGCCAGGCAATAAACGGCAACAGTAATACAAAACTGGAATACAGTTATACTGATAAGCTGCCTGTTACCGGAAATAATTTCTATCGCCTGAAACAAATTGACTTTGATAGCAGAACGGTATATAGCCAGGCACAACTGGTTACCTGGAGTAATGGACATAATATTTCTGTGTATCCTAACCCGGTTACATATGAATTAACCATTGAAGGTGCTGAGCTGAAGGGAAGCCATGTGCGTATATTCAACGCTATGGGACAGCAACTTCATCTGGTAACGGTACAGTCAAATGACAATTTTGTTCGTATAAATGTTTCTAAGTTAACAGGAGGCGTTTATTATATTACTGTTACGGACAACAACAACAAAGTAATCACCAACCAAAAATTCTTTAAAAAATAAATAGCTGGTGCAGGTCTTCCGCGTGAGTCTTGCACCAGATTCAAAATAAATTGTTTACATATACCATGCCTCATCCCGACCAGGTCTTCTGCAGGAAGACCTGTGTCTTTTAAGCCGGTACAGTATCAGGAATTAAGGCGCGATTAGTTATCTGTTGTAAGCAGGTTATTTTTTTTCATCCAGTGCTTACACCAGGTAAACCAGTTATCGGTATAACCGGAACCGGAGATACCAAACCCATGGCCACCGGATTGCAGGATATGTACTTCACCGTGCACACCGGCTTTTACCATGGCTTCAAAAAAACGAAGGCTGTTCTTAACGGGAATTACGTCATCATCAGCTGCATGTACCAGGAATGTGCGGGGTGTTCCGGCGCTTACCTGTTTGTCAGTACTGTATAAATCTAAAGCCTCTTTGGAAGGTTTTTTCCCTATCAGGTTCTCCCTGGTGCGGGATATGGCCGGATCATAAATAATGACGGGGTAGAGGAGTATCATAAAATCAGGTACAAGAGATACCTTTTCCTTGTTGTCGATCACCACCCTGTTGGGCTGTGTACCCACAGTGCTTACAAGGTGACCTCCGGCGGAGAGGCCCACCATGCCTATTTTTTGCGGGTCGATATGCCATTCAGCGGCTTTTGTACGAACCATTTTAATAGCGGCCTGTGCGTCCTGTAATGGGCCGATGGTCTTATCTTTCATGATCTTATCGCTGGGTAAACGATACTTTACCACGAAAGCGGTCACCCCGGCTTGGTTAAAAGCCTTTGCGATCTCTATACATTTTTTGGGAGCCAGCACAAAATAACCTCCACCGGCAAAAAGGATGACGGCAGTACCATTGGCTTTTGCTTTTTCGGGAAAGTAAACCGAGATGGTTGGTACACTCACATTACTGATCAACCCGGCACTGTCAGTTGCTTCTATATAATCTGCGGGTGTTTTCTTTGCATTGGGAATTAGATCGGTGTACAGGGGCAATTCCAGGTCCTGGGAGTAGGAAACAGTAATAAATAACAGGGAAAGGATCAGGGTGATAATTTGTTTCATTGTTGTACCGTTGAAATGACTATGGTAAAAGAGTGCATCAAAACTAGGGTATCACCGTCGTAGCAAATGTGCAGAAATGCTCAATTTATATATGCGCTTTTCTAAAGGCCAGCGGCTGAACGCCATAAAAAGATTTAAAAGCCCGGCAGAAAGCACTGAAATTCTCAAAGCCACAATCCCAGCTTATTTCCTGCACCGTTTTAGCAGGATTTTTGAGTTGTGCGGCGGCATGTTCCAGCCTGATCTGTATAAGGTATTGGTAGGGAGTGGTTTTAAAAACCGATTTAAACTGCCTGATCAACTGGGGAACCGATAAACAGGCCGTAAGGCTCAGCATATCCAGGTCGGGTTTATCCATATAGCTGGAATGGAGTATGTCTTTCACAATACAGAGCCGTTTATATATTTCAATTTTTGTTCCCGGTTTGACAGCCGATACCTCTGTTGCTTTTTTTGATCCTGTTATAAGTGTACGGATAAGATAATGAAGAAAGAAAACAAGCTGTTCCTCCGTGGCGGTATGGTAGCCATCATTTTCCAGGCCGGTTATCAGCTTCTTCAGCCGTTGCCGCAGTTCCGGTTCCATCACATGGAGTGTTTGAAAAAACTCGGGTTGTGCCGGGTGCCCGGCAAAAGGACTGTCCAGCAATTCAGTATCATTCTTTAAAATATCACTGAAAACGGCGGCCGCGAATGTTTCTTTAAAAAATACGGATATGCCTTTAACAGGGTCCTTTGTATCAATATTGCAGGAATAATGTTGTTCATTGTTGAGAATGAGGAATTGCCCGGGGCGTACTGCCAGCCTGTGATGATTAATGCCATACCATTCTTCACCGCTTAAAACTGTTTTTAGTGAAAGACAGCCCACATGGTCATCGCAAAAGCTATAACTGCTGACAGTATTAAAGATAACATTATGCGCTTTAAACCTGCCAAAGTGATGGACCGCATCAAAATCGGGACTGGCATGATCAGGAAGTGAGGTGATATACATATTGGTAGTTATCCTGGCCGGGACATATGCAATATAATCATTCCCGGCGGAAATGTAGACCGGAGTACAGCAAGATGCGGTGTACAAATAAAGACGCAGGTTTGGCCCTGCAAAGATTTTTATGAGGCATTGTTTCCCGCTGTAAAACATAATAAACAGTCAGGCTGGAGCCTTAGGGCTGCCGTGGCATCATTATTGACCAGTATTAAAATATATTGCTGAGTCCTTATGGAAATAAACCCTATCATAATTGGTATTTTGGCCGGATGCTTAACGGCAGTAGCCATGATACCGCAGCTGGTAAAAATTATCACACAGAAAAAAGCAGAACAAATATCCCTGGGCATGGTGATCATTCTTATTACAGGATTATCATGCTGGGTATGGTATGGCATATTGATAAACGATTACCCGGTGATCATCACCAATGCCTTTTCTATATTGGTCAACCTGCTCATTATTATTTTCTCATTGAAGTATAAAAAGAAGTAAAAGCCGGCTGCGGTATTATAACCAATAATTGGGATAACTATTTTTTTGAAAATAAAAGCAGGCAGCCTAAAAATGGTATAAAGCTTGCATGCTGTTTTATTCTTAAAAATTTGTTTTATTATTTTAAACAAAATTAAAATGATCATAAAGATCGGACAACTCAGCACTGCCATTATCACTGTCGAAAACAGGCCTGTTATCCGTTTGGGAGTAGAAAGTACCATTAATAAATATGCACCTTTACTGGGTGAGCCGCTCGATTTTCATAATGTCCGGAAGATACAGGAAGAGCAATGGCTGGAGGCTTTGGCTGTTCTGCAGTTAACGGATCTGTTTTACGATGAAAAAAGCGGGCTGTTCCGGAAAGACGGCGATATTTCTCCGCTGTTCCGGGAACACCTTGACCAGGTTAACCATGCGTATGAAGTTTTTTCCGGAGCCTATAAGCAGTACCTCAATGCAAACATTGCCAGTGTAGGCATTGATGGTAAACTCACACAATTGATACCTGCTGCGGAATATTATATTGGCGGACATCTTAAATGGATGCGCTTCTGGATGGATTATGCCATAAAATTCTGCTCAAAGCCTGTTATCGCCAATGTGGAATATATGGAGGTGGGTAAAACTATCCTGCAATAAATCACAAGCAGCGGTAAAGCAGCAAACGTTCGCCTGTTACATGTTTAAACAACAATCGCTTTGGCATACAGGAGCTACCTTTTACGGGTTCGGGTTTCATGTTTACATAACTTGCCGGTATTGCTGTTAAGTGGTACATTTGAATTACCCAAAAATAAACACCCATGGCACTTATCAATCCTCATGTTAATTTCAACGGTAATGCCGAAGAGGCATTTACCTTTTACCAATCAGTATTTGGCGGAACTTTTGCGAAGGTTATTCGCTTTAAGGACCTGGCCAGTGATGAATTTCCTGTAGCAGCAAAAGAAGAGAACAAGATCATGCATATTGAGCTGCCTATAGGGAAAATGAATAAGCTGATGGGAAATGATGTTCCGGAAGTATTAGGCAAAGTAAATGAGCAGGAGAACCGGAGTAAAATATCCATCAGTACCGAAAGTAAAGACGAAGCGGATAAACTATTCAATGGTCTTTCCGCCGGAGGTGCAGTAGAATATCCTCTTGGAGACAGTCCCTGGGGTACGTATTTTGGTATGTTCCGGGATAAATATGGTATTGAATGGATGGTAGAGTTCGATGCAAATGGTAATTCAAACCAGTAAACGAGAGCTTATCCAGGTCTGTCCTACATTACTAAATAGTGAACCAAATCATGCAGTGCATTCCGGGAAGTTATAACCGGAGTTTCATCCTGGTTGTTATTGGTGTAACGAAGAGTATGATGTTGTGGAAAACATCACATGAAAGGCTCTCAGGCTATTAAACAAGTTCTACCTGTAATGCTTTAGACCGGACGATATTTTTATAGACATGTTTTAAATCATCAGGTAAGAACGAAATATCAATCCATGAATTTACGGTGTTTAACTGTTTTTTAAAACGGGATAAAACATTGTTAACAGTCTTTGCCGGAATCTTTAGTTTCTCTGCCAGTATCATAAAATCGGCCAGTTTTAATTTCCGCTGTTTAGCGTTGAGTGTTAAGGCTATTTCGTCCAAATCTTCAGGCAGGGCTAATTGGGTACACAACAAATCATAGGCAGGTGATAATTGTAAATTACCTTCCGGTGAGCTGAGCAGTGAAAAGTTTTTTAAATGCATATCCGCATTTCCGGTAAGAAAACAGAAAAGGGTATATTCAAAAAAACGAATGGCATCCAACCCGGGCTGTGTCGAATACCGGAGAATGGTTTTGCCAACCTTTTCCATAGAGCCTCTGTACTTATCACTGGTTAGTGTTTCGGTTAGCTGGCACATATCTTCCAGGGCCAGTTTTTCTTTGTCATTACGATCAAAACGTTTGGTAATATAAGCGAGTTCCCCGGATGATAAACGTATTAAACTATGCTCCGCTACTGATAAACCAAAGGCCCCGGCCAGTTGCATGGTAAGGTCTTCGTTTTCCGGCAATGCTTTAAATTCGGCGGTAGGTGGTTTTAAAATAAAGTTACCCCAAAGACCTACAATGGTAAACCTGGAATTTTTGGGGTCACCGGGTGTTGGTTCTATGCTTAAAGATAATTTAGGCTGTACACCGGTAACGGCTATACTTTTTAATACAATGGCTTGAGCCATTTCCTGCATTTCATCCTGGCTGATGGCTAAAGCCGGTGGTACCGGTGAGCCGAAAAACTGCCTGCTGCAAGCCGGGTGAAAATCCCCGCCTGTTTCATCGGTGGGTTGGTAACAATATAAACAACGTTTACTCATGATAAGTCTTCGTTTTGAATCCTTTCCACACTCACGGCCCCTATACAATCCTTACATACCGTCAGCAAAAGCTCCATACGATCCGCCGGGTTAAGTTTCCAGTTTTTAACAGTAATATCCAGTAACCATCCTTCAGGGATCAGGCCGTCAAAAAAGGGAAACAGCGTATAGCTGTGATACGGTTCCTGTCGTAACGGCAAGGTCTGGCTAACGGGTATGGCTTGCCGGCTATCAATATAATGCTGGTAATAGCTAAACCCATAACCATCTTCGTCCTGCCAGACTTCACCGGCAGGGATATCCTTAAAAAATACTTTTCCGGAGCGTCTCATGATTCCTGATCTTGTTCTTTTATATAGTCTATTGAATTATGTTCAATGGTCTGTAGTAAATCTTTATCTTTTGTTTCCTTATATTTTTTTGCCAGGTTGTTGGGAATAAACCACCATTCCACAATTTGCCCGTTTTGCAGGATAGGTCCGAGGATAATGCCATAGAGTTTCGTTCTGTTTTTCAGCAAAATTTCTACAGCAATATTGCTATAGTTCCTGGCTATATCATAAGGATCCCATATCGTTTCAGTATTGGGTAACATCCGATGCCCAAACAAACCAAGTACCTGGTTCACTTTATCCAATCGTAAAGATTCCTTACCTTGTTCCATATCACGGATAAAACGCAGGCCAACGCCGGCTTTTTCGGCCAGTTCCTCTTGTGTCATATTGGTTCTTTTGCGCTGGTATTTAATAAAATCCGAAATACTATTATTCATCATAATATACCTTTTCAGGTATAAATTTAATAAAATTTATTTAAATATACCATTTCGGGTATAATTTTATTTAATATGTTTATTTTATACCCTATAGGGGATAATTATTAAAGATTTACCAACACTTTTCTAAAGGACATTTTTTATAAAATATACTAAATCATTAAGAATTCTAGGAATATTCTATCTCATATAATTTATTTTCTACCTGATGAAAAAAGGCGGCTTCAACAAAAGCTGCTATAATCGTATTATTGCACTGATTAACCCCGTAAAAGCATGTTTCGTCATATTGGTACCAGGCGGAATTTTATACACAATCTGCGCCTGGCTGTATTACTGTGTTTTACCGCAGGCTTTGTGAACGCCTGTGGCTTTCTGGCTTTTGCCACACTTACCACAAATGTTACCGGGCATGCGGCCATCCTGGCGGTTAAGATAACAGAAGCAGATCTTACAGGAGTATTGGTCATTCTTGTCTGGCTTTTATTGTTTTTAACCGGTGCGTTTTTATCCAGTTTTTATATTCATAAAGTCGGTCGTGATAAGGTATATGCTTACACTTTACCCATGATGGTCGAGATCCTCATTTTATTGGCAGTGGCCCTATGGGGGCATAATTATGGCAACTCCATTATCAAACATGAGCTTTTCCCGGGAAGTTTGTTATTTGCAATGGGCGTACAGAATGCGATGGTGTCCATGGTCTCAGGATCCGTGGTACGTACCACACACCTCACAGGCATCTTTACAGATCTGGGAATAGATCTGTCTGTATTGGCACAAACTGCTGACGGTACTGCCGGAGAATTGAAAAAGAGGATTTATCTGCGGGTGATGATCATTGTTTTTTTCCTGGTAGGTGGGATTGCCGGTGGCTTTTTATATCATGCATTAAAGAATACTGCCTTTTTAATACCGGCCGGTGTATTGGTCATCACGATTGTTTATGATTATTTCAGGGTGAGGTGGAGACGAAAATGGTTACATGCTATGAGAAGAAAAAACCAATGATCCGGTGTAAGCTTACAATAGTAGTACTACAGTTGACACCATAAAAAAAGAGATACAAACGTATCTCTTTAGTGAACCGGATTGGTTCTTAAATATGGTCTATTTTACTGACTTTCGGGGCCTTTGGCTTCGGTTTAGGTATTACTTATTGCTTCCACTGTTTGTTTATAATTAAATTTTATATATTGCTTCCATAATAGATGCAAGCGTGAAAAAACACTACAAAGGGTCAATTAAAATGGACTAATGAAAAAATAAACCTATACTATAATAAAATAGTTTCATTCTTTAACATTTCGGCTTTTCTCATATCTTTTCCAAAGGTTCTCAAGTAAAGTATGTTACGATATTTCTTTCCGTCAATTAAGGCTTCATAATCTATAAGTAATAATACATAAAATACAGTACAGCCATTTTTTATATTTGTTTTTGTAACAGGATCTAAGAAATAATTAAAAGGGAAAGACGACGTAACATATGCAGACTCTTTAACCAAGTAAAGGTTTTTTTCTAAATGTTTGAGATTGGAGATTGTCTTCATCATACTATCAATACCATATTCAACTTGTGATAAAGCATAGTTGTATTGGAAAAGACGAGCTACATGGTTGCCAAGATTACTTATATTAACAGCAGCTGTAAGTCTATCTGGTCCATATATGTCTAACCATTCAAAATTCGATAAAGTGACGAAAGGTTTATTAACCAATAAAAATTGTTCTGTAGACTTTTGCTGTGCTGTATCAGATTTTGCTAAAGCGTAAACTGAAGATATCCAAGATTTATGTGCTATATAAATACTATATGCAGTTACTGCTATTATTATTATCTGAAATGCTAAATTTAGTCTAGTTTTCCTTGTCCATATATTATCATCTGTCTCTTTAAACATTTCAGATAGATCATTGGAGTCTATCTCAAGATGAATTGGTTTGTCGGTTGTAATAATTATCCTAGGAGGAAGTTTTTCTTTTTTATTTTTATCTTTCATTTTCTTTACTTATAATTATTAATTTTTATCACAAAAGATTTTTCAAACCATGTACCTGTACTTCCAATTACAACTGTAGTTAGATTATTATCACGTGTTAGTTCACTAAACCATTTAAAGTTTATGATTGTTAGTAAACGCTTGTTATTATTTACTTTTAAATCATTAACAATGACATCTTTTTTTCTTTATCGAAGCTTAAATTAAGATCTTGAAATCCTTCATTTTTTGCAATAAGGAGATTAAATGGAAGCTCTTTTTCAAGCGACATTACTTTATCAATTTCATTTGGAGATGGCATTGTATCGGAGAGTAAAATTGCTCTTTTTACAGAAATGATTCTTGCCGGAAAAGTGCCAAAATTTTGGATACTAATTTTTGATGATTGATCATTATTGGAAAGAAAATTATTCCATCCAAAATATGTCACAGCGATAATTGGAGTATTTAGCAAATAGAACTGTGTGTCTTGTCTAGCACGATCTTTATCCGTCTGCTCGATGGTCTTAGTACTAATATCAAAAGCTCTAATAGAATATAAAAGGGACAGGAATGTTAATACCACCATACAAAAATTTGAGATACCTGATATTAGAGATGGTGATATCTTCTTTTTATTTGGTTTGTTTTTTTGAGTTACGGTAGTTAATGTTATTTGTGCTTGTAAAGGCTTCTGACTATAAATTCTTACGCCCTTTCGAATGTCGTTTCGATTCATCTCAATTATTGTTAATTCTATTAAATAATAAAATAAAACATTCTCTTTTAGTTTATTTTTATTGTATGAAAAAGGTCACCCTTATTGGCATTGGTATATCGGTTAATCAAATGAGGCCCTACAAAAAAGAGTTGGAAACTTTGATCAGCCAAGGTAATATGTTAGTGGGTTCATGCGGGAAAGCTTTAAAAGGTATTCCTGGAAGTGTGGCTGCACAAACTCATGATGCTTTGAGTTGGCAGTTAGATCTGGAGAAAAAAAATCGGGATGTGCTAAACGGAAAGCATTAAACAATAATCCTTCCTGTTTTCTCAATTCTTGTTTTAATAATTCATTTTGTTCTCCTAATTCAAAAAGCATTTGCTTAATAGCATTCTCCCTTTGTTCTGGTGTAAATTGTTCAGTCATTGTTAATGGTTGTGCTTTAGTTATCTATTTCAAATAATGCAAGCTGTATTGGTTTTTTCCATACAACACGGAGCGGTGGCGGTTTTCCTAATCGCCGGCGGTTCCGGTTCGTTTTATAGGGTGGTCAGTGTTTCCCGTGGATCCATGGAGTTTAATCAATTCATTATGTGCTTCTAAAAGTTGATTATATTTTTTCGAACAGTTCAATGTACTTAGGTTAAGGTTTTTTTATAGAAAGATAGTAAAAAAATAATACTTCAGCACCTAATTATATAGCTGTGTTGATTGCGTCAGGATTCCAAAGAATACTCCTAATTATATGGCATGCTCAATAGCGAACCGAAAGATGCAGGGTGCGACGCAACGGAAGTCTCATAATAGTACTACAGTTGATACCATAAAAAAAGAGATACAAATGTATCTCTTTAGTGAACCGGATTGGATTCGAACCAATGACCTACTGCTTAGAAGGCAGTTGCTCTATCCAGCTGAGCTACCGGTCCGTTCGGAAAGGGCTGCAATTTAGTTAAAAATTGCTTATAGCCGGTCTTTACAGGTTATTTTTTTGTGTAAATGCTTAAAAATTACGCCATTAAGGTATCGTACACCACTACTTTTTCCCATAAATGACTGTATTTCTCTACAAAGGCTTTATGGATAGGGTGTACCTGGTAAGCATCCTGCTGAGCCTGGTTATCAAAGAACATCAACTCCGATACATCATAACTATGGTCCACCACCTCCCGTTTTTCGGTACCGGCCGGTGTGCCGATCAGTAATTGCCCGATCTCCTTAATGCCTTTTAAGGTTTCCAGTCCTTCTATCAGCTTAGCCCTGTCTTCGGCATTGCCTGCGTTTTTTAACCAGAAAAAAACATGGTGCACCAGTTTGGTCTTGCCGCCTGTGTCCGCGTTATTACAAGCCATGCCCGTGGCTACAGTGCCGGTGGCCAACACGGTGGCCGCCGCTAAAAATTTTCGCCTGTTAAATTGTTCCATCATAATAGCAGTTTGAAGTTAAAGATAATGCTTACCGGCAAGTTTCCGGTATATGGAAAGGTATTGTATAATAACCGCGGAGGTTTTACTGGTAGCATAATTCAATGGCAACGCTTTATGCAACATAGCCGGTGTTTAACGGGCCGCACCGTAATCCTGTATAAATATTTCCTGCTGCCGGTTAATATTGTGCAGTATCAGCCGGTCAATATCCAGGGTAAGGTATTCCTGTAACTGTTGCTGTAAGGCGGGCATGCCGGTAAATACGGGAATATTTTCTGTTACTTCTTTTTCCGATGTTGTTTGGGCTGCTTCATCAAACTGTTTTACTTCTTCCCAGTCTTCCAGTTTGTCGGCAGGTTGTATGTTCGAACGCCACTGGTCATGTGCACCTTTTGCTGCTGCGGTCTCATCACGTCCATAAGAAAAGCCGAACTGCAGGTAAACGGGTTTGCCCTTGCCCCCGTTATTACGGAAAGCTTCAATTTTATGTTTTACATCGTCAAGGGAGCCTGCGGTGGTTAACAGCCCATCGGCCCAGCTGCCGGCCCATTTTGCAGTTTCTTCCGATACGGCAGCCGCCAATAGAACAGGTTGCTGTTCCGGTAAGGTATATAACCTGGCATGGCTTACCTGTATGGTACTGTCCATATTCACTTCCTCGCCGTTCAATAGTTGTTTGATCACCTGGTAACTCTCCCATAAACGTTTATTCCGTTGCTCCTTATCCGGCCAGCCTTCACCGGTAATGGTTTCGTTAATGGCTTCACCACTGCCCAGCTCCATATTAAACCTGCCGGGGAACATTTCACTTAAGGTAGCGGCCGCCTGCGCTACGATGGCCGGGTGCAGCCTTTGCCCGGGTGCGCATACCATGCTAAAGGGCAGGGTGGTGGCCTGCATGGCAGCGCCAATCCAGCTGAAGGTAAAGCCGCTTTCACCCTGCCTTTCACTCCATGGATGAAAATGATCCGATGCATGTATCCCATCAAAACCGGCTTTCTCGGCCTGTTGCACCAGTTGTAATAAATGAGATGGTGCAAATTGTTCGTGCGACGCGTGGTAACAGATCAAAGCCATGGCCATACAGTTTATTGTTTAAAAACCCATACCGCTACCTTACCTGGTGCTACAGTAAAACCGGCTTCACCGGCCTCGTTTAAGGTAATTTCATGGGCAGGGTCGCCAAAAAGATCATACATGGTTTTACCGGCATTTTCTTCACCCATACTCATTCTTTTTTCACCGCCATCCTTATTGGTAAGCAATACGGCACAGCCGCTGCCGGGCTGGTCCTGGTTGCCCGCACGGGTCCAGCCAATAAGATGTGCATCGTCAATATAGTCCTGTTGGAAACCGTAGGCAGCCGTTTTCCGGGTATACATCATTGGTTCCAGCTCGCCCACAATAGCCAGGTCAATACCAAAATGCTGCCCGTCTTTATCATCTTCATAATGGGCGCCGTACAGGTCGGTAAAAAATACACAGGGAATGCCCTGTTCTCTTAATAGTATCAACGCATAGGCATGGGGTTTGAACCAATTGTCAACCCATGATTCCAGTGCCTGCAAAGGCTGTGTATCATGGTTGTCCACAAAAGTGATGGCCAGTTCCGGTTTATGTTGTATCAGCGTATGATCAAATATTTGCCGCAGGTCATAAGCATCGCCTTCCCTCGATGCATTGTAAAAATTAAAATGCAGTGGTACATCAAATAACTGTATCATGCCCTGCGTAGCATCAATATATTGCAACAAAGGTTCCAGGTCGGCCTTCCAGTATTCGCCTACACATAAAAAATCCCGTTGAAAGGTTTCTTTCAAATACGTTAACCATTGGGGAAAGAAGCCGGTGTTAATATGTTTCACCGCATCCAGGCGGAAGCCGCTCACATTGGTTGTTTCCACATACCATTTGCCCCAGTGCTTTAATTCCTCTATCACTGCCGGGTTACGGAACTCAATATCACAGCCCAGTAAAAAATCATAATTGCCAAACTTTTTTTCCATCACATCATCCCAGGTGCCATTGGTATATTCATTCATGATGATATAGATCTTGTCATCAACTTTAATACCGGTAAAGCTGTGCCAGTCCCATATATAACCGGAGTATTTACCCTGCCTGCCGGGAAAAGTAAAACGGGTATAGGCTTTAACAGTCTGTTCCTCCGAAATAATTTCATTCCGGTTATCTTCATTCACTTCTTTTACGGGTACATCCTCTTCCTCATCGGCAAATACTTTATGGTTCAGTACAATATCGGCCAGTATACCAATACTCTTATCATGAAAAGCGCCAATACAGGCCAGGTAATCTTCCTTTGTGCCGTATTTGGTGCGTACACTGCCCCGCTGGTCAAACTCGCCCAGGTCAAACAGGTCGTACACGGCGTAACCCGGTTCGTGTGTGCCTTTGGCGGATTTATAGGCCGGGGGTAACCATACATTGGATATACCCAGGTCGGCCATACGTTGTGACTGATCTTTTGCAAAATGCCATAAGTTCTCTTCTGCTGCGTACCAATGAAAAAACTGGAAAAAAGTCCTGTTCATATAATTTGTTGAGGAATGTTCAATTGATGATAAAAGATCCGGGCGATGAAAGATAACAAAACTTATGCCTTATATCAGCCGGCCTAAGATTATTATAGTATAAAGGTGTTATACTATTTTAAAAATGCCTTCTTCGTAAAAAGCATAATAAACAGCTTTGTCCACGGAACGGGTATCCAGGCCTGTAAATAAACTAAAAGCAGGTAGTATAAGTTGGTTAGGGGTAACTACGTAACAAGGGAGATTTAATCTTCTTTTATCCGGAAATTGTAAACTAACGCCTGGATGAATATGGCCGGTAATGTATAACCCGTTATCCGCCGAAGCCTGGTGCACCAGCTCAATGCCCTCTATATGCAGTGCGGGGTGAACAGGATGAATACCCATATCCTGCAATGCATAATCGGGAAAACGGTCGTGATTACCTTTAATGAGTATGAACCTGGTCGTAGTATATGGATGAATCAGTTCTTTCAGCAACCTGAGTTCGGTATTGGCGCCTGCATGTAAAAGGTCGCCTACCACTATTACCTGTGCTGGTTCGTAATGATCTATCAATGCTTTCAGTCTTTGCAGGTCCTGCACCGTTACCTGTGTGGGCAGGGCAATGCCGTTTTTCCTGAAATGCGCCGCTTTGCCCAGGTGCAGGTCAGAAAGGAGCAGGGCTCTTTGGGCCGGCCAGAAAACAGCCCGCTGGTTCGTGAGTATAAATGTTTCCCTGCCAAAAGCAATGGACTGTTCAATGATGGTCATCTTCTTTTCTTTGCCGGTTTTAAGCTGCGTTCCTGTAATTTCTGAATACGGCTGGCCAGGTCTTCGCTGGATAATGATTGCCGCAGGCTGTCCACTTTTATCGGAAAGCTCAGGGGCGTAAAGCCGTTGGCAAAAGTAAAGATGATTTTACTTTGATGAATACGCTGAAAAGCGGCTGTCAAACGTTGCTCTTCCAGTTGCTGGTTGAATACTTCGGTATAAGCCTGTCTTAATAAAAGATTATCCGGGTCATGTGCTTCCAGTACTTTAAAAATAATGCCCGAAGATGCCTGCAGGGATTTATTATTCTTCTGTGCGCCCTGGAAACGTTGTATCACCAGGCCGGAGATCACGGCTATGTCCCGGAATTTTCTTTTAGCCATTTCTGTTGAGTTGATACTGCTCACCACATCCTGTATCAGGTTATCCGGGCTTAGTATCTCCTGTAGCTGGTCATCCGTGAGTTTTATTTCGGTATCAGAAAAAAGTTCAAAGCCATAATCATTCATGGCCATGGAAAAACTGATAGGGTAGAGCCGGCTGATACGGAATGCCATGAGTGCCGCCATCACTTCATGGATCAGCCTTCCCTCAAAAGGATACATGAATAAATGGTAACCTTCCCGGGTCTGGATCAGCTCTACCAGGAACTCATCTGTAGCCGGTATATGGGATACTTCTTTTTGGCGGGCAAATAAGGGGTGTAAAAAATTCAGTTCTTTTTCTGTTGACCCGGGTTTATTGGATAAAGCTAATTTCTCCCTCAAAAAATGACTGAGCCGGGAAGTTAAGGGTAAGCGCCCGCCCAGCCAGCTCGGTGTAATTGCTTTGCCCGATGATGAACGTACATAAACGGTCATCTCTTTCATGCGTACCAGTTCCAGTACACGACCGGCCAGTATAAATTTATTACCGGGCTGCAGGCGGGTGATAAAATACTCTTCTATCATGCCAATATACCCACCGGAAATGAATTTTACTTTCAACATGGCATCACTAACAATCACACCCACATTCATGCGGTGTAACATGGCAATACGCCGGTTCTCCACTACCAGTAAGCCATCTTCCTGTTCCACTACTTTATGGTACTCTTCATAGTTTTTTCCAATGCTGCCACCCACGGTAATAAAGGCAATACACCATTGCCATTCATCAGCATTCATTTCCTGGAAAGCATAAGTACCCTGTATAACGGACATCAGTTCTGCTGCTTTAAAACCACCGCCAAGTGCGATGGTAATGAGGAACTGTACCAGCACATCAAAGGTCTGGACCACCGGCTCACGGTCTTCGATCACCTGTTGTTTCACCGCTTCTTTTAAAGCCGCTACTTCTATTAACTCCAGTGAATGCGTAGGCACTACATAGATGTTGGATACTTCAAAAGGGGAGTGACCGCTACGGCCGGCCCGCTGCATAAAACGGGCAACACCCTTGCTCGAACCTACCTGTATCACCGTATCCACGGGTTTAAAATCCACACCCAGGTCAAGGGAGGAGGTGGATACCACGGCTTTGAGTTTTCCCTCGCTCAACCCTTCTTCGATCCATTGACGTAACTGGCTGTCAATAGAACTATGGTGTATGGCTATCTGCCCCGCAAAATCCGGGTAAGCATCTAATAATAACTGGTACCAGGCTTCACTCTGGCCGCGGGTATTGGTAAATACAATGGTGGATTTGCTGTTGAGTATAATGGGCACTACCTGGTCAACCAGCCGGCCACCCAGGTGCCCGGCCCATGGTAATACTTCCACTTCTTCGGGGAATACGGGTATAATAGCGATCTTCTTTTTTTCTTTGGCAACGATCTTAATACGCTTTTGCTGCTGTGGTAACAATACCTGTAATGCTTCGTCCAGGTTGCCGATAGTAGCGGTAATGCCCCAGGTTTGTAGGGAAGGTAGCTGCGCTTTCAGGTAGGCGAGGGCCAGCTCTACCATCACACCCCGTTTTGATCCCAGCAGTTCATGCCATTCATCCACGGCAATACAACGTAAAGGGGTAAAGATGCGTTCTCTGCCTTTCTGTGCCAGTAAAAGATGTAAGCTCTCCGGCGTTACCAGTAATACATCGGGCATCTGTTTACTCTGCCGGGCTTTCTGTTTAGGATCCGTATCGCCGTTACGTACTTCCACGGTCCAGTCCAGGCCTATTTCCTCAATAGCCTCCTGCATGGCACGCCCCAGGTCCTTGGCCAGCGAGCGCAGCGGTGTTATCCATAATAATTTCAGTCCTGTTTTATAAGCCTCCTTGTGGTTCATGAAATCTATCAACACCGCCAGGAAAACGGAGAAGGTCTTACCAAAGCCCGTAGGAGCCACCACCATACCGCTGTAACCCGCGGCATATTGCTCCCATGTTTTTTGCTGAAAGCTGAAGGGGTTATATCCTTTGGATAACATCCATTGCTCCACAATAGTATAACCGGGTGTATGTTGGAATTTTTTTTTCAAATCAACGGATCAGTTTTTTTACATCCTCAATATCATCAATATCGGCTACTGTTTTATCTTTCCGCCACCGTAAAATTCTCGGGAACCTTAAGGCCACACCGGCTTTATGCCGGCTGCTGAACCCGATACCTTCAAAGGCAATTTCAAAAACCAGTTCAGGTTTTACGGTACGCACCGGCCCGAACTTCTCTACCGCGTTTTTATGCACAAAGCGGCTTACCTCCTGTATCTCTTTATCGGTAAGGCCCGAATAAGCTTTGGCAATAGTAACCAGTTGGTCACCCTGTTTTACGGCAAAGGTATAATCGGTGTAGTAAGCGCTTCGGCGACCGCTGCCTTTTTGTGCATAGATCAGTACCGCATCAATGGTCAGCGGGTCTATCTTCCATTTCCACCAGTCTCCTTTTTTTCGCCCGGTATGGTAAGGAGAGTCCTTGTGTTTTAACATTAACCCTTCACTATTGACGGACCTTGCATTTTCCCGGATCGTTTTAAGGTAATCCCAGTTGGTAGCATTAATAACGGTTGATAATAATATATTTGGGGATGGGTTATTCAATACCAGTGTTTCCAGTTGTTGCCTGCGTTGCGTTAAACTTTTGTCCCGCCAGTCTTCGCCTTCCCATTCCGGCAGGTCGTATACAAACAAAGCTACCGGTAATTCTTCCAGCATCTTCTTCGACAGGGTTTTCCTGTTCAGTCGTTTTTGCAACTCGCTGAAATTAAGTACCTGTTTGTCTTTATACACCAGCAACTCACCATCCAGTACAAAATTACCGGGCCATTGCAACAGGGTATTTTTTATTTCAGGGAACTGTTCCGTCACCAGCTCTTCCCCTCTTGACCATATAAATACTTCACCGTCCCGTTTAATAAGTTGTCCCCTGATACCATCCCATTTATACTCGGCCTGCCAGGATTGTATATCTCCCAGCTCTTCCAGGTCTTTTTCCAAAGCATAGGCCAGGCAAAAAGGGTAGGGCTTGGATAATTGTGTGTCGGTATATTCGCCCTGTACCAGTTTGTCAAATGATACTTCTCCCATCTTCCAGTCGCCCATAACACTATGGGTAATGGCATTGGCTTCTAACTGGTAATGTTTGGCAAGGGCATTGATCAGTGATTGCGAAGAAATACCCAGCCGAAAACTGCCGCCTAAGAGTTTATTAAAAATAAATCTTTCGGTAGCGGGTAAACTGTCCCATGCCTGCAGCACAAAGTCCTTCTTCTCTGTCTCCGTTTTATCCTTCAATGCAAGAATAAGGTCCATCCATGCCGCCAGGCTTCGTTCTGTATGCGTTGCGGGTGGCGGCAGTATCAGTGCAATAGTTTCGCCCAGATCGCCCACCGATGCATACGATTCACGGAATAACCATTCCGGTATACCGGCCAGTTCCATGGCCCATGTTTTCATAAGGGTAGTGTTCACACTGCGTTTGGGACGCTTGCCGGTGAACAGGGCCAGTAACCATAATTTATCTTGGTCGGTCGCTTCCGTCAAAAAACGGTCGATCGCCTCCAGCTTTAAACCGGTTTTGTTGGTACTGTCCAGGGCATTAATGAGATTGGCAAATACTTTCATTCGGGTAGCGTGTTGTCAGTTACCGGCTCTTCCGAACCAAATTCGGTTTGTACTTCCTCGGCATGAATGCCTGTTTCATTCAGGTATTTGGTAAAAACAGCTGTTTGTCCATGTGTGATATATACTTTCTCTGCACCGGTGGCTTTGATCACCTCAATCAACCCTGTCCAGTCCGCATGATCACTGATGGCAAAGCCGGCATCGGCACTACGCCAGCGCCTGGCGCCACGTACCTGCATCCAGCCCGAACAGATAGCAGTTGCTATATGGGGAATTTTGCGCAGGGAAGGAGCATCCGATAAAGAGGGTGGAACAATCACGATGCCCTTATCCAGGTGTTTTATATTTTCCTTCAGGTCAATTACCTCGTATGCGGGTAAACGGACACCGGCACTTTCGTATGCCTGGTTCAGTTTGCCAATGGAATAATGAACATGTAATGTACCAACGCCTTCCAGCGCCTTCATAATTCTTTGTGCTTTTCCTAAAGAATAACCCACCAGTACCGAGTTCTTTCCATTGGCCTGTTTTTGTAAAACCCAATCCTGTAATTGTTTATTTTGTTCGGCAACCGGTAACCAGTTGTAAATGGGTAAGCCGAAAGTACTCTCTGATACAAACTCATGGCATTTTACCAGTTCAAAAGGCGGAGTAATGCCATCATCCTGTACTTTATAATCTCCTGAAATTACGGTAACCCTTCCCTCATATTCCAGCCTTACCTGGGCCGAGCCAATAATATGACCTGCGGGATGCAAGGAAACTTGTACACCATTTATATGTATCGTTTCATGGTACGCCACTCCCTGTACGTTAATGGCGTCGCCGATCCTGGCTTTTAAAACAGGCACCGTATCCTGGTGGCAGAGGTATTTTTGCATTCCCTGCCGGGCATGATCGGCATGACCATGCGTAATAACGGCCATATCCACCGGCAACCAGGGATCTATATAAAAATTCCCCGGAACACAATAAATACCATGCGGCGTAAATCTGATCATATTACTGTATACAAGGCAAAAGCTATACCGAATGTTTGAAAGAGCCGGCTCCAATGGTCCAAGTCCACGAATTAAATCATATGCTCAATTGGATAAGACCTCTCCTTCGTCGAGGTGACATCATTTTATGGTTCGTGGGACACGAACCGTGGCTCCTCATCTGCTGTAAAACGCTGTAATACTATACTCTTACTTTATAATAATTTCTGTGGTACAAGACAGAAACGCTGATCAAAGGAAACAATTATTAATTCTTCATTCTTAATTATTAATTAAACCCCTCTACTTCTTCAACCTCCTCGTCTTCTCCTGTATCAGCAGCAAATTCTCTCTTAATGTTTTCTTCAGTTGTACTTTTAACAACTGCCCCATGGTTTTACAACGGGAAAAAATGTTGGTATTAAAATGCTCGTTCAGTTCATGTTTCAGCTGTTCCACTTTTTCCGGCGGCGCTATTTCATCCACTGCCATAATATTTAGCAGTTCCATTAACCGGTACCTGGAATTGGCTACCCGGAAGGCCATGGCCGATTTTTCCTCGGCCTGGTATTGTTCAATGGACTCCTTGTTTAACTGTGACAGGGTGGTTTGTACCAAGGGGTAATTCTCTTTAAAAAACTGTGGCAGGTACATATTCTTACGGCCTTCGTAACACTGCTGGTCAAAATCAATGGCGCGGATACGGTACTGGTAATCCTCTATATCGGGGGTAATATCTATCACAAAATTATAGCTGCGCATATCGCCCAGCAGGCGTACAAAACAACGTTCATTAAACTTGACAAACTCTTTTGCCAGCCTGGTTTTATTGGTCTCCGGTTTATGTAAGGTATGTTCGGTAAACACGTCGCCGGGCAGGCCCGGTATATGTTCCTCTACCAGGGTATTGCCGTGGGTAAAATAGGTAATACGGTTAGGCGATAAAATATGTTCCAGCTCCAGGCCGTAAATACGCGAAGCATCATTCAGTTTAATATAATAATGGTCGTAGTTGGCATTGAACTTATTCACGATCCTTATGCGGAAAGGCAGGGAGTTACCAAAAGTACAATAGTCAATACGGGCCACATCCAGCTGGTCAATAAAACTAAGGTCGCCCTCGGTTTTTAAAATGGCATAAATATGTACCAGGCCTTCACGCAGGTAATTCCATTCAGGGGTATCATAAATAGCTTTTTCCCAATGGGTGGGCTTACCGTCTTTATCTTTAATGGGGATGGACCAGGTAAAATTCAGCAGGTCTTTATGGGCAATAGGCAGGGTTACTTCGCGGCCATTGTGTTTCAGGTAAGCCTGTAACTTTTCTCCAACCGCATACAACTTTTTCTTGCGTGAGGGTTTGTCACTTTCCAGCAGTTCCAGGTTATTTTTATTCTCTAAAAAGCTCATAATATCAGTACAGCAACAGGAAGATTAAAAGTAAAACTGCTGTATCTCAAATGTAATACTATTAGCGGCTAAGTTGTGCAAGTAATTGGGTAAAGTAGGCAGGCGCTGCACAAAGGCGGCTGCCATACCAGCTAAAATATTCCCCGTCCACCAGGGCAATGGTGGTTCCGGGTAACAGGGTTTGTAAAGCGTTTACATGTTTTTGCTGAAAAGGGTAGGGCTCGGTGGAGAGTAATAATAATTCCACCTCTAATGACTGCAGTTCGGCAATAGTGGTTTGGGGGTAGCGCAGGCTGTTGGCAAATACATTGATACAACCGCAACGCTGCAACATATCATGAATAAAAGTATCACCTCCAACGGTCATATAAGGTTCCTGCCAGATCAGGTAAGCGGTACGTTTGGGCAGGACGATTGTGTCCATTTTATTGAAACCTGTTGTGATGGTATCTATGAGTGCTGTTGCCTTTTCTGCCGTACCTGTCAGCCTCCCGACGCTTTCTATCATATCCAGGGCCGATGGCAGGTTGGTTACATCGCTCACAAAAACGGGAAAGTCTTTTGCCAGTTCGTTGATCTCCGTTTCCAGGTTCTCTTCTTTATTGGCTATAACCAGGTCGGGGGCCAGGGCCTTTATTTTATCCAGGTGTAAATTTTTAGTGCCGCCGATAATGGTCTTTGTTTTTTTCCAGTGCGGGGGATGTACACAAAATTTGGTAATACCTGTTACCTGTTGTTCCAGGCCAAGGCTGTAGAGTAATTCGGTTTGCGAAGGAACCGTGGAAATTATTCGTTGGGGAGGTTGGGATAGTTGTACCTGCCTTTGTAGCTGATCGGTGACCGGAATCATACGGCAAATTACAATAATAAGTATCAATAGGGCTAAAAATCACCGCGCCCCCTGCCAAACAGCGTTCGGCAGGAGGGTTCCGGATATTAAACTCTTTTCATGGATCTTTGGATCACGGTGATGTTGGATAAATATGGTTTGTCTTAAAGACTTGGATGCTAGTTTTATCAATGGATTGGCGGACTTAATGCGGCTTACCAATGGACGGTTGGTTTCTAAAAAACGGGTCGGTTCAGAGGATTGAATTCGTGGAATTGCAAAAGGATAATTGGGTACAGGTTCTCGGGAAGTCGGATTTTATAAGAGGCTCATTTCATCAAAACACAAAACAAAAAAATAAGAAGTTGACTGATACTGGATTTTTGTATTGGTTTTAAAAGGATTTACTTGGACAAATTTTAAAATAGGATGATGGACGGTTAATTCACGTTATATTGGATTTTACAAAGATTGATCAGCGATCAATCAACTTCTACCACAAAAGTAGTATGCCGGTGCAAATAAATATAGAGCATTATTGCTTAATTTTTAAGCATCGGTATTTGCTGTACAGGTGCGTAAAATGACTTTTATCATATGTGGATTTACAGGTATTTAATATAGTAATTATACGAAAAACACTTTATGCAACCGTTTGCACAGGCCTTTTTAACCCTTTACGGCCTGCCCGAACAGGGGATTAGCGGTAAATACTGCAGTTTTTACCGTTCCGGTTTTTCGGGATTTGCGGTACATGCCCCAATTATTTCAGTCAATTTCTATACCCGTTCCGGTAAAAAAAATAACACAGATGGGGTATTGGAGTCAACAACAATAAAATAAAAGCGGCCCATGGCCGCTTTTATTTTATTCTCAATACTAAAGTCTAACTACTATAATCTATACACCGCATCAACTCCCCAGGGCCTGAATCACATCATATTTGGTAATAATATGATAATTGCCGGCATCGTCCTTACCTAAAACAGCACCGTTTTCTTTGGTGATCAATGTTTTAAGCTTCTCTACAGGGGTTAAAAAATCAACAATAGGGAAGGCCGGCTCCATTACTTTAGCCACCGTTTCATTCTTGATATCGGCATTGGAAAATACCTTCTGAAACAGCCCGCTCTCACTGATAGCGCCGCTTACCTGGCCATTGTCAAATACCGGGATATGCTCAATATCGTAGGTTTTCATTAATTCCACCGCTTTCGAAACAGGGTCCTGCGGGTGAATGGTGATCAGTTTTTGCGTGCTGGGGCGGCCGTTTACAATGTCCTTGAAGGATTTTACGTCCAAAAAGCCGCGTTCCATCATCCACTGGTCATTGTATATTTTACCTACATACCGGCTGCCATGATCATGGAAAATACATACTACCAGGTCGTCCGGCTTCAGGCTGCCTTTTAACTGCATCAGGCCCTGGATACAACTGCCGGCGCTATAACCGCAGAACAACCCTTCCTCCTTGGCCAGCTTGCGGGCCATCACTGCACCGTCCTTATCGGTTACCTGCTCAAACTTATCTATCACGCTCATATCATAATTGGCCGGGATAAAATCCTCGCCAAAACCCTCACTGATATAGGGGTATACTTCGTTCTCGTCTATTTCACCCGTATTAAAATATTTAGTTAATAAGGATCCATAAACATCTATGGCCCAGATTTGTATATCCTTATTCTTTTCTTTTAAAAATTGCGCTGTACCGGTCACCGTACCACCGGTTCCGGCAGTACAAACCAGGTGGGTTATCTTACCTTCGGTCTGTTCCCAGATCTCAGGCCCCGTGGTTTCGTAATGTGCCAGGCGGTTGGCCAGGTTATCATACTGGTTAAAATGGTAGGAGTTGGGAACTTCCTTAG
The DNA here is from genome assembly GCF_042686025.1 of Terrimonas rubra. Taxonomy (NCBI): domain Bacteria; kingdom Pseudomonadati; phylum Bacteroidota; class Chitinophagia; order Chitinophagales; family Chitinophagaceae; genus Terrimonas; species Terrimonas rubra. Next base: position 1,756,045 of record NZ_JBHUOZ010000003.1, on the reverse strand, counting down.
CCAGTCTTTTGGCCACACTGTAATAACTTTTAGGATCATCGGGAGCCACATTGGCAGGGCATACAATTACCTCGGCGCCCACGGCCTTTAAAATATCCGCTTTTTCTTTGGACTGTTTATCGGTGGTTACAAAAATACATTTGTAGCCTTTTACCACGGCAGCCAGGGCCAGGCCCATGCCGGTATTACCACTGGTGCACTCAATAATGGTACCGCCGGGTTTTAATTTTCCTTCCGCTTCCGCCACTTCCAGCATTTTCAGGGCCATACGGTCTTTAATGCTGTTACCGGGGTTAAAATAATCCACCTTGGCCACTACCTGGCAGGGCAGGTCCCTGGTTATTTTATTTAAACGTATTAACGGGGTGTTACCAATTGTTTCTAAAATGTTATTCTTAATATCCATATCAGGAAAATTTTAATCGTCAGTTCTGTATGACGTTACAACAACAAGACAATATATATGGAGTAACAGTTACTTCGCTGAACTGTTCATCTGTAAATATATCAGTAATAACGGCAGGCAGTAAAGCTGCAAATATACGTGTTGTAAAAATTAATGATATAGCAGATATGTTAAGTTAACAGTAAATACGGTTCTTGCCGGGAGATCATACAAAAAAGCCGACCAGGGAACCACAGTCCAACGGAGCGTCGCAAGAGCAGATTAACCAGGGAACCGGACGTCGGTAACTACCTGAAAAACACCCCGGCTGACAGTAAATGACGGCCATAGAAAATCCACTGTTTAATTTGCATTGTTTCCCTTATTTTTGCTTCCCGTTTAAAAGGTATAAACCCTCAAAAAAATTAATGCCGGTGGCTACTAAATTTTCAAAAGAGACTTATTTGTACTGGTACGAGTTAATGCAATTGATTCGCCAGTTTGAGTTGACAGCAGAAGAGAAATACAAAATGGATGGTAAGATCCGTGGTTTTTTCCACGCCTATGTAGGGCAGGAAGCCATTGCTGCCGGATGTATGACTGCAACACGTGCCGAAGACCTGTTTATTACCGCTTACCGTGACCACGGACTGGCTTTGGCCAAAGGAATGTCGGCCGACAGCTGTATGGCCGAGTTATATGGTAAGGCTACCGGTTGTGCAAAAGGCAAGGGTGGCAGTATGCACTTTTTTGGTAAAAAAGAAAACTTTTACGGAGGCCATGGTATTGTAGGTGCACAAATTGGTACCGGTGCCGGCCTGGCTTTTGCTGAAAAATACCGTGGTACGGATAATGTGGTACTTTGCTTTTTTGGCGATGGTGCTGCCCGCCAGGGTATTTTGCACGAAACCTTTAACCTGGCCATGTTATGGAAACTGCCGGTTATCTTTATTTGCGAGAATAATAACTACGCTATGGGTACTTCCATTGAACGTACTTCTAACGTAATTGATATTTATAAACTGGCCGACGCTTACGAAATGCCTGCCGATCAACTGGACGGTATGAGCTCCGAAACCGTACATGAAGGCGTGAGCCGCGCGGTAAAAAGAGCCCGTGAAGGCAACGGACCTACTTTACTGGAAATTAAAACATACCGTTATAAAGGTCACTCTATCAGTGATCCGCAAAAATACCGTACCAAAGAAGAGGTGGACGAGTACAAAGACCGTGACCCTATTTCTCTGGTAAAAGCAACTATTTTACAGGAGAACTTTGCTACAGAAGCAGACCTTAAAGCTATCGACGACAGGATTGACGCTGTGGTGGCCCAATCGGTGAAATTTGCCGAAGAAAGCCCATGGCCAAACGACGACGAAGTTTTAAAAGATGTATATGTGGACCAGAACTATCCGTTCATCGTTGACTAAAACCAAAACAACAACAAGCAATCATTCCAACATTAATTTAAACTAACAATGGCAGACAAGAAACAGGTGGTGCAGGAAGCAACCGGTGGTGATGATGTAATCATAAAGGCCAAAGATTTTTGGCAGCGTAATGCAAAAGTAATCTCAATTGCTCTTTTACTGGTGATCGTTTTAGGCGGTGGCTGGTTTGTGTACAACCACTACTTTAAAAAGCCGAAAGAGGCCGAAGCAATGGACAAACTGTTCAAAGCCGAGGATTATTTCCGCCAGGACTCTATTAACCTTGCCCTGAACGGCGATGGCCAGAACCTGGGATTTTTAAAAATTATCTCTAAATACAGCGGTACCGATGCGGCTAATATGGCCAATTTTTATGCCGGCAGCTGTTATATTAAACTGGACGATAACGAAAAGGCGGTAACCTACCTTAAAAAATTCAGTTCAGACGCTAAACAAATACAGGCCCGCGCTTATAAATTATTAGGCGATGCTTATGGCGACCTGGGTAAAGGCAGCGAAGCCCTGGACTATTATACCAAGGCGGCACATCATTTTGAAGCGGACAAACAGGCTTCTGCCGAAGCTTTATTCAGTGCAGCTTACCTGGCCCAGCATATTTTAAACAAACCTGACCAGGCTATTAAACTGTATAAAGAGTTAAAGGAAAAATACCCCATGACCCAGCAGGGTTTTGAGGTAGATAAATACCTGGCGCAGTTAGGCGAGTACAACGCAAACTAATTTTTTTTTAGTTTACCGGCTGTAGTACTCCTATCACCGTTCCTTGCGTCGCACTCTTGTACTGTATCAATGCTATTCGGCAATGGTCAGTATTCTCCCGGGTGTATCGTAATTGTTGAGGCACAGTGTACGCTTTGTCAGGCAGGAAGTTAATTAGCAAATTATCTAATTACCAAATTACCTAATGATCTGTTATGGCAGATGTAAACAATAGTAACCTATTACAACTTAATACAGGCATTCTGAAAAAGGATGCCTGTGTTGTTTTGGTAAAAACCGAATGGAATGCCACCATTGTTGACGAGATGGAAAATGGCGCCCGACGTGTTTTTGCCGCCAACGGCATTGACAATATTATTACCAAAGTGGTGCCCGGTAGTTTTGAACTGCCCTTTGCCATTAAAAAAATATGGGATAACGCCGGCCTGGGTCAGCGGCCCGATGCTTTTATTGCAATCGGCACGGTTATCCGTGGCGATACGCCTCACTTTGATTATGTATGTAAAGCCGTTACCGACGGGGTGGTAAACCTAAACCTTACTTTACCGGTACCTGTTATTTTTGGGGTACTTACGGTAGATAATGAACAGCAGGCCCTGGAGCGGATAGGGGGTAAACATGGTCATAAAGGCGAGGAAGCCGCTATTACTGCCTTAAAAATGATCGGGCTGAATGTATCTTTAGACTAATAAGCCATACCGGTTCTTACTTTTTAATTTTACTTTTTTTAATTTGAACGTACAATTATTCATACCCTGTTTTGTTGACCAGCTTTATCCCTCTACAGCCTTTAATATGGTAAAAGTGCTGGAGAAGGCGGGTTGTACGGTTAGCTATAACACCAACCAGACCTGTTGCGGCCAGCCTGCTTTTAATGCGGGCTTCCGGGAAGAATCGAAACAGGTATGCGCCAAATTTGTAAAAGACTTTGAAGGCAGCGATTATATTGTAGCCCCCAGCGCCAGCTGCGTAGGCTTTGTACGGAACTATTATACCAAGATTTTTGATAATTCCTCCCAGCATAACGAGGTAAAAAAACTGGGCGAAAGATTGTTCGAGTTCTCCGAATTCCTGGTGAATGTATTGAAGATCGAAAACCTGGGCGCCAGCCTGCCCGGCCTCGCAACTTACCACGATAGCTGTGCCGGTTTGCGGGAGTGTAAAATAAAAGAAGAGCCGCGCAAATTACTGGCCAACGTAAAAGGATTGGAGCTGGCCGAGATGAACGATGTAGAAACCTGCTGTGGCTTTGGTGGTACTTTTGCCGTAAAATTTGAACCCATTTCAGTGGCCATGGGCGATCAGAAAGCCGATAATGCCCAGGCAACCGGTGCACAATACCTTATTTCCACCGATCTCTCCTGTCTCATGCATATTGATGGAGTAATGAAAAATAAGGGACTGGATATAAAAACCATGCATATTGCTGATGTACTGGCAAGCGGATGGTAGAGCTAATTAGATAATTTGGTAATTTGATAATTAGCTAATGAAAAAGCGCCTCTTAAACTTTCCTGCGGAAATGAATGATCATTTATTACTTGTATAATCCATAATCGGTATTTCTAAAAAAGATCAGCACATCAGTACATTCGCAAATTTTCTTTTATCTTCATTTATTATAGCACACGCCTATAAATATTAAATAAGACAGTATTAAATATTAACTCTCTCATGGCTTATTGGTTAATAAAATCGGAACCCTTTAAATACAGTTGGGACCAGCTGGTAAAAGATAAAAAAACATTCTGGGACGGTGTACGTAATTATGCTGCCCGTAATAACCTGCGTGCCATGAAAAAAGGCGACCTGGCATTTTTTTATCACAGTAATGAAGGGGTAGAGATAGTGGGTATTGCCAAAGTGGTGAAAGAAGCTTACCAGGATCCAACCACACCGGAAGAAACCTGGTCGGCTGTGGACTTTGCCCCGCACAAAAAACTGAAAAAACCGGTTACCCTGGCCCAGATAAAAGCCGATGAACGCCTGGCCAATATGGCCCTGGTACGTTTAGGCCGCTTATCGGTACAACCCGTAACCGACGAGGAATGGGATATTGTGATGGAGATGAGCGAAACCAAATAAGGATTAGTTTGTTATAGATAGTACAAAATCGGACGTATGGAAACCGGATCAGCTGTAAAAAATACCTTACAATTGGTTGAATGTCCCCGCGATGCCATGCAGGGCTGGAAGACCTTTATTCCTACCGAACAGAAAATTGCTTATCTGAACAGTTTATTGCAGGTAGGCTTTCACACCCTCGACTTCGGCAGTTTTGTATCACCCAAAGCCATTCCCCAAATGGCCGATACGGCAAAACTCATCCCGCACCTTGACCTGTCGAAAACCGACACAAAATTATTAGCCATCATTGCCAACCAGCGGGGTGCTGAGGAGGCGGTGGTATTTGATGAGATCAGTTACCTGGGTTTTCCTTTCTCTATTTCCGAAACCTTCCAGATGCGGAATACCAATTCCGACATACAGACTTCGCTGGAAAGGGTAGCTGATATCCAGGATCTATGTATTAAGAACAACAAGAAACTGGTCATTTATATATCCATGGGTTTTGGCAATCCTTATGGCGATCCGTATTCGGAAGAGCTGGTTTTTGAATGGGTGAACAAGATCATTGCACTTGATGTGGAGATCATCTCCCTGGCCGATACAGTAGGGGTGGCCACGCCGCAACAGGTATTTGATGTAACGGACTACCTGGTACAATCCTTACCCGATACTACCATTGGGGTACACCTGCATTCTACTCCGCAGAACTGGCAGGCTAAACTGGAGGCTGCCGTAAATGCCGGTTGCAAACGTTTTGATGGGGCCCTGAAAGGTATTGGCGGATGCCCTATGGCCGATGATGAACTGGTAGGAAACATGAATACCGAGTGGATGATCGACTACTTTGTAAAGCACAATATGGAGCTGCCCCTGAACCAGGAAGCACTCACCAAAAGCCTGCAGCTTGCGGGTAAAATATTCCCCACATCCTTATTATAATACTTTAAGTAGTATTTATAAATAATTATTAATCAGCTATAACAGTAATTTTTTTAGGCTGCTTGTTGAATACCGGTAACAGTATCACACTGATGCAACCAGCGATCAATACAATAATGGTTTGCGATAACCATAACAGCCAGCCAAAGGCTGTGGCAATACTTTGCGGCAGGCCATACACCATCATGGTACTCTCAATAAAATAAGCATAAGCGCCAATGCCACCGGGGGTAGGAACGATCATGCCGATGGTGCCCGCCGATAATACGGTAAGACTTTCCTTAAAGCCGAAATGACTGGTTTCCTGCAGGGCTAAAAAGCCTATATAACCGCTGCCCAGGTAGCCGGCCCAGATAACCAGGGTGAGCAATACAAAACTCTTACGCTTTTTCATATGGCGGATGGTGGTGAGCCCCTGCCATACTCTAAATACCAATGATTTTAAAGCAGCAGCCAGGTCGGCAAATGATTTCTTTTTTATGACCATCCATAAACCCATTACCAGGGCTATAATAGCCAGGCCAATAAGAGGAATTAAAAACTTACTGTTGGAGGAGCCGGTGGTTGGCGCACCACTGTTGCTGTAAAACCAGGTATCAATAAAACGGGAATAAAGGTCGGGCTGTACGGCCAGGGTGATTAGTAATACAGCGGCAAAACAAAAAGCATCGATCAGTCTTTCCTGTACAATGGTACCAACTAATTTATCGGCTGGTACTTTTTCATATCGGGCTAAAATGGTACACTTTAAAACCTCGCCCAGGCGGGGTACGGCGGTGTTGGCCAGGTAGCCGACCATTACGGCAAAAAAGGTATTACGTTTGCTGGTATGGTAGCCCATCGGCTCCATCAGCAGGCGCCAGCGCAGGGCACGGGCATAATGTGATAAAAGGAGAATACCAAAAACCGGGATGATCAGGAAGATCCTGGCTTCCTGTAAGGCATGTTTGATCTCGGCCCATTTTTCGGCATCAATATCTTTTACTGACCACCACACCAGGAAAAGCCCGAGGGCCAGGAAGAAAATATATTGCAGGATAATGCCGGGCTTTAACTTCATGATACGCTAAAGTAAACACTTAGCCACAAACTAAAAAGCATCCCTGCATTAAAAGCAGATTATAATTTATTGCCGTCGTTGGGGAATATTACCCAGGGTTTAAAGCTCTTGGCCGCCTCAAAATCCATCTGGGCATAGGAGATGATCACTACCACGTCGCCGGCCATTCCCTTACGGGCGGCAGGGCCGTTAAGACAGATAACGCCGGAGTTGCGTTTACCTTTAATAACATAAGTTTCTATACGTTCACCGTTGTTCACGTTTACCACCTGTACTTTCTCGTTCTCAATTAAATTGGCCGCATCCATCAGGTCCTCATCAATAGTAATACTGCCAACATAGTTCAGGTTGGCTTCCGTGATCGTTACGCGGTGAATCTTCGATTTTAAAACTTCTATTTCCATTGCGCCGCAAAGTTATGGGTTTGTATGTTACGGTTTTTTTAAACCGGCATTAATTATTAAAACCGGCCGTCTATGTGTACGGGCTTCACTTTAAAGGATGGTTCCGGAGCCGGTACAAAAGACATGTATAAATAACAATTGCCGGAACTAAAAGTTGGCAGTAATTGAGAGGGAGTAACAGGACGAGTTGTAGAATTTATATGTTTATATTTTATTGTATATAAATTTTGTAAGTATTTAATATTGAATTGTTTAATATTTATTTAATAGTAAATTTTTTGAGTCTGGAATGATAAATGAAGTATTAGTTTAATTATTAAATAATGATTATCATATATTTATGATAATTTGTTTACTAAAAATTATTATTAAGGTGATTAGTTGAATGTAATTATAATTTTAATAATATTATTTAATACATTAATTTATAATTATTTATAAATTTTTATTATAATAAAATATTATCAATTAATCGTACCTGTCCTAAAAAAGCAGCTACTACAACTATCAGTTTTGTATCGTTTTCGTACCGGCCCACCGGCTGCAGGTCACTGGCCCGGGCAAAGGCAAAATAGTCAGGTTTAAAGCCGGCGGCGGTCAGTTGGGCCAGGGCATATTCCTCAATTTCGGGCAGTGGCAGTTCGCCCGCTTTTTCCCGTGCATACTGAAGTAACTCATATATGGTAGGGGCCACCTGTCGGTCGGTTTCGGGTAAACGACGGTTACGGCTGCTCATGGCCAGGCCATCGGTTTCCCGCATGGTGGGGCAGATGATCAGTTCGGTACGGGTATCCAGTCCGGTCAAGTCCAGCAACTTCCTGATGACCATACATTGCTGGTAGTCTTTCTGACCCATATATAATTTATCGGGTTGTACAATATCCAGCAGGCGGTGTACCACCTGGCATACACCCTGGAAATGCCCGGGCCGGTGGGCTGCTTCAAAAACCTGGTCCAGGAACCCCAGGGGGTAGGCATTCTCCGGCAGGGCAGTGCCGTTGGGGTAGATCTCCTCTACCGAAGGAAGGAATAAAGCCTGCACGCCTGCCGCCTCCAGTTGAACAATATCGTTTTCAACAGTAATGGGGTATTTGGCAAAATCGTCCTTATCGTTAAACTGGGTAGGATTCACAAAAATGCTGCACACCGTAAACTGGCCTTCAGCAATGGATCTTTCCGTTAATTGTATATGTCCCTGGTGCAGGGCGCCCATGGTAGGCACAAAACCTACCGAACCACCGTTTTGCTGTATACGCTGCAGGTGTTGCTGCAGGGAGGCGATCTTTTTAAAAACAATCATAAAATGCTGGTTGTGAGTACTGGTAATACTTAAAATCGTTTTTCAATATAAAATAGTAACTTTGCAAACCTTTTATAAAAAGTACAACTTAAACGGAACGCATGTCTGCAAAGAAAAGAATTTTATTTATTGCCAATGAAATGTCGCCCTACCTGGAGTTGACCGAGTTTTCAGAGTTGGTGAACAAACTGGCAATAAAAGCAAATGATACCGGATACGAAGTACGTTGTATTATGCCCCGTTTTGGCAGCATTAACGAACGTCGCCACCGTTTACACGAGGTAGTTAGGCTTTCCGGTATTAATGTAAATATTGATAATGATGACATGCCCTTACAAATTAAGGTAGCATCATTACCCAGTGCAAGATTACAGGTTTATTTTTTAGATAACGAGGAGTTGTTTAAACGTAAATTTGTTTTTCACGATGAAGAGGATAAATGGTTTGATGACAATGACTTAAGAACCGTGTTCTTTTGCCGTGGCGCCCTGGAAACCGTTAAAAAATTTGGATGGCCGCCGGATGTGGTACACTGCAGCGGCTGGATGACCGGTTTAATACCCGCTTATTTAAAGACCATCTACAAAAAAGAGCCCGTATTTGCACATAGCAAAATTGTATACACTATTGGTCAGAGCACTTTTAAAGAAAAGCTGGGCAGCGATTTTATCAGAAAAGCGCTCATACATGATTCATTAAAGGAAAAAGACCTGGAGCCTTTCAAGGAAGCCAATAATGTAGCCATGTTCCGCGGTGGGGCAACTTATGCCGACGCCATTACTTTTGGGGCCGAAAAGGTAGATAAGAAATTATTGACCGAGTTTACCAAGGTAAAAGGCAAGAAAACCTTACTGTATAACGAGGAGTCTGATTTAACAGACTATTTGCAACTGTATAACGACCTTGCAAGCTGATTATCCGGAGATCGGCAGGTTTTTCCTGGTGGCAACGCTTAAAACAAAACCCATTTAACAATTTCTTTGTGAAGCACAAAAACATTGCAGCAATTTTTGTATTTGTCCTGGCAAGTTCAATTACATTCTTTTTCTCCTGTAAAAAAATCAACGAAGCTACCACCATCGGGGGCGACCTTATACCGGTGGTAGACAATGTAAATACATTTGATACCACTTTGGATGTATTGGCCTACAACGACGTATTTACCAATATCAACGATAGCAGTACATCCTCTTATACCGATGTACAATACTTAGGCCAGATCACCAACGACCCGCTGTTTGGTAAAACAGATGCCCGCATGTTTTTGCAGTTAAAGCCTGTTGCCTATAAACATGCTTTTTTAAACAGGCCTGACAGCCTGGAGCTGGATTCCATCGTACTGGTATTAAGTTATGTAAATACCTATGGCGATACTGTACAGCCGCAAAATGTGCGTGTATATGAAATTGCACAGAACAGTTCCTTTAAAAAATCGGCTATTGACTCGGTATTTGTAAATGGGGTTTGGGAAAAATACTCTTACGATACCGCTTATAAATACAGGCAAAACAGCATTACCTACCAAAACCCGGGCATGCCCCTGGGGCAGACCAGTTTTATACCTTACCGTTTAAACGATTCGGTGAAGGTATTTAAGGATACCACTGCAAAACAGTTGCGTATTAAACTGGATAATGCTTTTGGCCGCCGTTTACTGGATTATGACTCTTCCACGGTTAACGGACGTATTAATGCTTATTCCAGTGACTCCGCCTTTAACAGCAACTTTAAAGGTTTTGCCCTGGAAGCCACCGGTGGTAACTCGGTAGTAGGCTTCAGCCTTACCGGTGCCAATACCAAACTGGCCATCTATTATAAAGATAAAGGTAATAACAGGCCACAGGCTGACTGGGACACTACGGTTACGTACTTTACCTTTTCAACCGCTTTAAGTGCCAGCGCCAACTATATACAGCGTGATTATAACAGTACCCCATGGTATGCCACTGCAGGGGACAATGTACCCGATAATGATATTTTTATCCAGAACACTCCCGGAACCTTTGCCAAAGTATCGGTACCAGGGCTGGCTGGTTTAAATAACAGGGTAGTACACCTGGCACAACTGATCGTGGAGCAGAACTATGGCGGCATTACCGATTCGCTGTTCTATGCACCGCCATCCATGATGCTGGATGCCTGGGACCCATCCATATCAAAATTCCGTACCATACCTTATGCCTTACTGGCGGGTAGCACAGGTGCTTTTGATTATACAACCTTTGGTTCATTCCCCGGTAACAGTTTAAATGATGCCGGCCAGAATATCAAGACCTGGAAGTTTAACCTTACCCGTTATGTACAACATGTGGTTACGGGCAGGCTGCCGGTTTACGACTTCAGGTTATACAGTCCTACTTTTGTACGCCTGCAATACGGTATACCTTCAGTACAAAGCGATGTAACGGCCAATATACAAACCATCAGCCCGGTTATATCTACCATCGGGCGGGTGAAAGTATATGGTGGCGGCAACGGTGCTTTACCTAACGCTAACCCGCGCCGGATGCGCTTACGGATCGTTTATTCTAAAATATAGATACTTGAACGAATATTTAGACATTTACAAATAGGGTGCTATATTTGCACCCTATTAATTTTATATACTAAACCCATCAAATCAAAACAAAATAAATTTATGCCTTACTTGTTTACTTCAGAAAGTGTTTCAGAGGGACATCCTGATAAAGTTGCGGACCAGATTTCGGATGCTTTAATTGATAACTTTTTAGCTTTTGACGCCCAGTCGAAAGTTGCCTGCGAAACACTGGTTACTACCGGTCAGGTGGTATTGGCAGGTGAGGTTAAATCCAAAGCTTATTTAGACGTTCAGGAAATTGCCCGTGGTGTGATCCGTAAAATTGGTTATACCAAAAGTGAGTATATGTTTGAAGCTAACTCATGCGGTATCTTATCAGCCATTCACGAACAATCGGCTGATATTAACCAGGGTGTTGACCGTAAGAAGAAAGAAGAGCAGGGTGCAGGCGACCAGGGTATGATGTTTGGTTATGCTACTGATGAAACCGAGGATTACATGCCTTTGGCTTTGGACCTGTCGCATAAATTATTAATTGAACTGGCTGCTTTACGCCGCGAGAACAAACAAATTAAATACTTACGTCCCGATGCCAAAAGCCAGGTGACTTTAGAGTATGATGATAATAACAAACCGGTACGTATCGACGCGATCGTGATCTCTACCCAGCACGATGACTTTGATACCGAAGCCAAGATGTTAGCCAAGATCAAAGACGATATCGTTAAGATCCTGATCCCACGCGTAAAATCGAAATATAAAAAATACGCCAAGTTATTTAACAACGACATTAAATACCATATTAACCCAACCGGTAAATTTGTAATTGGTGGTCCGCACGGCGATACCGGCTTAACCGGCCGTAAAATTATTGTTGATACCTATGGTGGTAAAGGTGCACACGGTGGTGGTGCTTTCAGTGGTAAAGACCCTTCAAAAGTTGACCGTTCTGCTGCTTATGCAACCCGCCATATTGCCAAAAACTTAGTAGCAGCCGGTGTTGCAAGCGAAGTACTGGTACAGGTTTCTTACGCTATTGGTGTAGCTAAACCAACCAGCATTAACGTAAAAACTTTCGGTACGGCTAATGTAGAATTAACCGACGGACAGATTGGTAAAATAGTGGAAGGCATTTTTGATATGCGTCCTTACTTTATTGAGCAGCGTTTAAAATTACGTACACCTATTTACAGCGAAACGGCTGCTTACGGGCATATGGGCCGTAAATCGCAGGTAGTAGAAAAAACATTTACTTCTCCAGACGGTAAAGTGGTGAAGAAGAAAGTGGAGTTGTTTACCTGGGAAAAATTAGACTATGTATCAAAAGTGAAAAAAGCTTTTGGTATTAAATAATACAATCGTAGTAAACGATACAAGGCACCCGCAGCAATTGCGGGTGTTTTGTTTTACATTTGTTTGGGTAAGCTCAACGCTAAAAGCAAAAAGCTGAATGCTTAACCTTTGAACCTCTTGAACTTTTTTAACCTTTTAAACTTTCGTAACGCTCATGCCTAAACTCACAATTGCCTTTATTGCCGCCATCATTATGACCATTGTGATGCAATGGCAGGGGAGTAGCCTGGTGAATGAAACCGCACCATGGGGAATTGTTAACCTGGAAATTGACCGCCCGGTAAGCAGGGTTGAGGAAGTGATTGCTTCCAATGCTAAAAATGACTGGTATATTAATATAGCCCTGGACTTTGTATATATTTTCTTTTACACGGCTTTCTTTTATATGGCCAGCCTGAGCTTTCATAAAAAAGAACGTCCCTTGTTTAAAGGCAAGGCCGGTAAATGGTTTATTAAATTAAGTATTGCGGCCGGTGTGCTGGATGTAATAGAAAACCTGAGTATGTTATGGTCGCTGAACAGTGGCCCCAGTGTGGCCAGTATATGGATAGCCCGTCATGCTTCCATTATTAAATTTGGCTTCTTAGGCATATTGATCATTGTATTGTTAACCTCGCTGGTACTTAATTTTGCAAAATGGAACAAGAGCAGAACCCCTGGCAAATAACCGGGGAAAAAAATGTATACGATAATAAGTGGATCAATGTAACGGAGTACGATGTTATTAATCCATCCGGTGGTAAAGGCATTTATGGCAAAGTACATTTTAAAAACCTGGCTGTTGCCGTGGTGCCTGTTGATGCCGAGGGCAATGTTTACCTGGTAGGGCAATACCGGTTTACCATTGACGAGTATAGCTGGGAAATACCCGAGGGTGGCTGCCCGGAAGGTAGCGATCCGCTGGATACGGCCAAGAGGGAATTGCTGGAAGAAACAGGTTTAATAGCAGGGGAGTGGACAGAGATCATGCAGATGCACCTTTCTAACTCGGTAACCGATGAACTGGCTTATATATACCTGGCCAAACAGTTGCTGCAGGCCAATGCAGAGCCGGAAGAGACGGAACAACTGCAGGTAAAAAAGCTACCTTTTAATACGGTATATGAAATGGTGATGGATGGCCGCATAAAAGATGCATTAACCGTAGCGGCTGTGCTGAAAGTAAAGTTAATGCTGGATAAAAACTAATACCAGCCTGGTATTACAAACAATTAAAAACTGGACATGAAAAAATTCCGTTCGCCGCAACGCCCTAAGAAGAGCTCATTGGTAATAGGCCGCCAGGCCGTGAAAGAAGCGTTGTTAACCGACAAACATTTAGATAAAATATTTTTAGATACCAAGGCCAACGGTGCTGATATTGGCGAAATAAAAAAGCTGGCTGCGCAACATAATACACCCATTAGTTATGTACCGGTGGTGAAACTGAATGGTTTTAATGTAACCGGTCATGAAGGTTGTATTGCCCAGATTGCCCGGGTACAGTATATAGAACTGCAGCAACTGATATCCTTTGTAATTGAGAACGGCGACACGCCTTTGTTCTTAATACTGGATGGCATTACCGATATCCGCAATATCGGAGGCATTGCCCGTACCGCTTTTTGCTGCGGGGTACATGGCATTATTATACCCGATAAGGGAGTAGGGGCTTTGAGTGATGATGCGGTATTAACATCGGCAGGTGCTTTGGAGCAGATACCGGTTTGCCGGGTAAACAGCCTGGTAAAAGCGGTGGATGAGTTACACCTGAACGGCATTAAAGTACTGGCCAGTGAAATGACAGCCGACACTACTATTGATGCGGTAAACCTTACCGAACCCGTAGCCATTGTAATGGGCGGGGAGGAACATGGTATTCACCCTACCTTATTAAAAGTATGCGATGAACAGGTGAAGATACCTATGACCGGAGATTTTGAAAGCCTGAATGTATCGGTGGCAACCGGGATGATTTTGTATGAGACGATGCAACAGAGAAGAAAATCAGGTAATTAGATAATTAGTTAATTTGGTGATTTGGTAATATGCTGATGTGCTAATGGAAGAGAGAATGGTCATCAGCGAAATGGATCATCGTCAGCTCGACGCAGGAGAGGTCTCCGGCTTTGTTGATAAATGTTATGGGGCGAAGGGCTGCCCCGCTTAGGCGTAAATGCCCGCCCTTGAAGGCGGGTATTGAAGACGGGCGGGGGACTGCAGCTGATGATAGCACTGCAGCTGACAGCCCCAAAAAAATAATACATGAAAAAATTAGTGGTATTAACCGGTGCCGGTGTAAGCGCCGAAAGTGGTTTAAAAACTTTCAGGGATAGTGATGGCCTGTGGGAAGGGCATGATGTGTATGAAGTGGCATCGCCAAGGGGCTGGCATAAGAATGCGCAGCTGGTGCTTGATTTTTATAATATGCGCCGGCGTGATGTAGCGGCTGCCCAACCCAATGCAGCGCATAAAGGATTAGCAGCGCTGGAGCAGTTTTTTGATGTACATATTATTACCCAGAATATTGATGACCTGCACGAACGGGCCGGCAGTACCAAAGTATTACATTTACACGGCGAGATATTTAAGATGCGCAGTGTGGCTAATGAACAACTGGTATATGATATACGCGGTGATATTAACCTGGGCGATAGAGCAAGTGATGGTGCACAGTTAAGACCCGCTATTGTTTGGTTTGAGGAAGCCGTGCCGATGATTGAACCCGCCGCCACGCTGGCCATGAATGCCGATATATTTGTGTTAGTAGGCACATCGCTGGTGGTGTACCCGGCTGCAGGCTTGCTGGATTATGTGGAGCTGGCCACTCCTAAATTTATTGTGGACAAACATATACCGGCCGTACGCAGTCAGCGTAATATGACTTTTATAGAAAAGCCCGCCACCGAAGGGGTAGCGGACTTACAGGATTTACTAAAACAATATGTATAACCTATTTATTTCTTTTCCTGCTGCCTTCAATATTGGGTAAAAAGCCCGTGATGATGCCAATAAGCGGCAGGTAGGCACAGATGGAAAATACATAAGCGATGCTCGTTCTATCGGCCAGCCAGCCCAGTACCGCCGAGCCGATACCTCCCATACCAAAAGCAAAACCAAAGAACAGGCCTGCTACGAGTCCTACTTTACCCGGAATAAGATCGGTGGCATATACCAGTATGGCCGAGAAGGCCGAGGCAATGATAACCCCGATGATAACGGCCAGTACCACGGTGCCGAATAAATTCATGTGCGGTAATAAGAGGGTAAAAGGCGCTGCGCCTAAAATTGATACCCAGATAATAAGCTTACGACCATAACGATCACCTAAGGGACCACCCAGGATGGTACCCGCTGCCACTGCCGCCAGAAAGGTAAAGAGGTATACTTGTGATTGCTGTACGGTTACATGAAACTTATCAATGAGGTAAAAAGTGAAATAACTGGTCATGGAGGCCATATAGAAATACTTGGAAAAAATAAGCACCAGTAAAATAACAATGGAGATCACTACCCTTTTTTTAGGGATCGGGGGAGTGGCGGCACCGGTTGCTACTTTTGGGGTAATGGTACGCAGCTGTAAATTTTGCTGGTACCATTTGCCTACCCAGGTTAACAGTATGATGCCGGCAATGGCCAGCAGGCCAAACCAGCTGATATAATGTTGCCCGAAGGGAATAACCACTAAAGCCGCCAATAATGGCCCGGCCGAGCTGCCCGCATTGCCGCCCACCTGGAAGATGGACTGGGCCAGTCCTTTTTTACCACCCGATGCCAGGTGGGCCACCCTTGATGCCTCGGGGTGAAAGATGGAAGAGCCCATGCCGATTAAACTTACCGAAGCCAGGATATAATAAAAATTAGAAGCAAAGGCGATGCACAGTAGGCCTGCAAAGGAGAGGGTCATGCCAATGGCCAGTGAACGGGGATTGGGTTTTTTATCGGTATACAGGCCTACAAAGGGTTGCAGTATGGAGGCCGTTAACTGGAATACCAGGGTAATGATGCCGATCTGGGTAAAAGTGAGCGCATAATTATCTTTTAACAGGGGGTATACAGCCGGTATAACAGATTGTATAAGGTCGTTAAGCAAATGCGAAAAGCTAATGGCAAACAGAATGGGATATACTGTTTGCTGGCTGGTGAGGGTGCTTGTTGTTGTCTTCATAATACTATTTATTCATCAGGTCATCTGATGTTTTGATCAAAAAAATTATAAGGCGCCGATGATCTTTTTCGCGGCCTGCAGGGCTTTATCGGGGTTTTGGGCCTCGATATGCTGCAGCAATTGTTCATGTATCAGTTGCGATTGGATAAAAGGCGTGGTATTGGTATAGGTTTGCGAAAAAAAACGGGTTACATGTACGGACAGGGTTTTGTACAGCTCGGCCAGGATGGTATTGCCGCAGCTTTCGGCAATATTGGTATGAAAGGCAATGTCGGCCTCAATACATTGTTTAAGCTCACCGGCCTGTGCCTGGCGCTGTCTTTCTTTCAAATTTTTGGCCATGGCCCGCAGGTGTTTGGCTGTGCGGTGCTGGCAGGCTTTGGCAATGATCTGCAGCTCCAGGATCTGCCTGACTTCAAATACTTCGGCAAAATCGGCATTGCCGATTTTTTCGTCCAGGGCAGCATGGCCGCTGTGGCTGATAACAAAAGTGCCCAGGCCTTGCTGTACATGTACATAACCGCTTTGGGCCAGGTTTTTAATGGCTTCGCGGATGGTAGATCGACCCACACCGAACTTCTCCATCAGCTCGGGCTCAGTAGGCAGTTTACTGTCAATGGCCAGTACGCCGCTTTTAATGCGGTGTTTTAAAGTATCGGCTACTTCCTGGGCCAGGGATTTTCGTTGAATAATTTCCATAAACGCTAATACATCATATCATCAGATGTTTGACAAAGCTACGTGGTTTTAATTTGTGAGACGGAAAAGTTTTTTGAGGAACTGGATAGGGGCTTGAATGATGAATGTTTGAATGATGAATGATGAATTGAGGGCTGTGATATGAGCGGGGATGATGGTAAGTTGGTGGATGGGTTATAGATAGGTATTGTTGTTTTATTTACTTAACATAATATAAATTATAGGAAAGTTGATTTGGTTTAAGGTAACTCATTGAAAGACAGTTCTTTGAAATATGGACTTTTTTCTACATATGATGCTAATCATTGTATAATTGAAAAATTTTATATGTATTTACAATTAAATCATTTACAATGGGTTACACAAAAAAACCAACAAACTACCGTTTTACACGGGCGCAGGAAAAGCACATTTTAAAATCCTTAGTTATTGCTAATCAACGTATTGAGCAAATGATAAAATGGCTTGAAACTCCTCCGCTTCATTTTTCAGACCCTCCAAAAAAAACCTCTCGTATTGCACAACTTGCTAATACTCAAAAACTTGTAGTTAGACTTTACGACCGGTTAAAGGAACAACATATAATAATTCATGATGAGTTACCTCTCAAAGATATTCGGCAGTTGGAAAACTCCCGATAACCTCGAAGCAGGCTTCGGTACTCTGACTTTCGGTGCTATTTTTTCAAACGCTGGCAACTTACTACTGGCCGCCGCAATTTCTGTCGGCGGTCAGTTTCTTTTGAAGTTCCTCGAAGTAAAATATCTCAAGAAAGACAAGCCAAACCCTTAACCCTATGAAAAACCGTTCATTTTAAAAATCACATTTATGTCAGTAGATAATAAGTTACACCCAACGCCTTATAGATTAGTAAAAAATAATCGTCGTAAGACTATAGGACGGTTACGTGCTGAACGTTTAGCTAATGTTCAGTCTATTCCTATCTTTTCTAAAGGCTGGCCCTCAGTTTTTTTAGGTTTCCGTTATATCTACCATTAATCTTTACCCCTTAAACACAATTACTCTATGTCACACATTCTTACCACAGTTGATGAACAAATCGAATTTGGCACTAATTACAAAGTCGTGACCCTTGGTGCCCATAAGATCAAAAGAACCGTAATTCCGGCAAAAGAAAGGGTTGTAAGGACATTTCACATTGACGGCGAAGCTGACAAGGAAATGCTCTTAATTGCCACTAAAAAGGGAATTACAATTGATGAGTTGTATCGCAACTTAACCTGGGCTTATATTAATGCTCACCCTTAACCCCTATTTTCGGCGTAAGTCTATAACATACGCCAAACACTGCGGTTAACCGCAGTTATCACCCAAAAAAACATATCATTATGGCTCGTGGACGTTACAGACGACCTCGTCGTTTTCGCTTTAGCCGCCCTCGCTTTTCACGCAGATTTCGTTCTCGTGGGTTTTCTTTATCCCGCATCTTTAATATGCGGATTTTAGGTTTACCACTTGTTTTACTTGCTGGTATTCTTTTTATGGTTCCTTCCATACGTACAAAAATTACCGGACTTTTTAAAAAGTAAACATGAAAAATCTTTGGCCAATTATTGCTATCGTCGCGATAGCTTTTTTATTTAAAGACAAGCTTTTAGCCTTGTTTAAAAAACCAGCGTAATGAAATACGTCACTCAAATTTTAGTTACCGCAATTGCGGGGGTAGTTACCTACCTGTTAGTAAATAAATTTTTCACAAAATAAAACCCCTATTACATGTTAGTAAAAGTTGGTGAATCAAGACAAGATACCAGGACAGCCGGCACATATAACAGCGTTACTATTGCAGTTAATATGATTGCTGCGGCTGCAAATACTGCATTATCCGTATCAGATTTTAAGCCTGAACAATTACAGGTTAAAGTAATTCTGAAACGTAACGGTGCTACTGAATACCTGTTAAACGATAATTTCCGCCTGTTGGGTACGTTTAACGCATTAGAAAACGGATTAAACGAACTAATCAATGGTGAAGACCTGGCTATTGCATCTGCTGGTATAAAAGCAAACAAATTGCGTTTTGCTACTTTACAATTCGGTACTGTTCGTTTAAATCCCGGTGATGAGCTTACGTGTGAAGTAACGCCTGCATTAAATATGTTTGGTGCGGCTGTTAACTCTTCTGAAAGTTTTGTTGACTTCGATTTCAATCCTTGTGTTGATTACGAAGCTGCCCTATTTTATACAAAAGCACAGGTTGTTACTGCCAATACTACCAGTGAATCTTTTAACCTGGGTAATAACGTTACTAAGGTTATGTTGCTGAATTTTGACAAAGATAACCTGTATGAACAGGTAGTTAACACACTTGCCATTACAAGTGATAAATACGACCAGCAGTTAACCTTTAACAAACTGGTTACAAGGCGTAACCTTAATTTCCCTAATCACCGCCCTGCACGTTATGGTGCCGTTCCGCCAACACAAAGTGTATTCCGTTTACTGGATATGTACCCGCAAAGCTTTATTATTTATAACGGTGAAAATGACCATACCGACCTCAGTAATGCCCGGTTAGATATTTCCTTCAACGGCTCCAATAATAACGTAAGTCAGAACTACGTTGTTTATCGCTATTTCAAAGGAACTCAGGAGCAAATGTTGAAGGCTTTACAACGCCAGCAAAAGCATATGGGCGAAAATATGGCCGCTTTACCCAAGGCCTAAGTAATGGGGGGGACTGCCCCCCTATTTTATACCTTAAATTTTACTTTATGGCTTTTTTATGGGGCTTATTTAAAAGCAAAGCCGGTGGTACTTGGTTAGGCAATCTTTTAAGGGCTACAATTCCAATTGTTGGCTTTATCCCTCACAGGGATGATGCAGGTAATTGGACAAGTACCGGTCATCAGATCATTGATAAGATAAAAGATGGTCTTAGTCATTGGGAAGGCGGCAAATAAAAACATCTATTTATGGGATGGTTTAAGAACATGTTCAAAAAGAAGCCCGGCGGCGGTTGGTTTGGTAACCTTCTGCGGGGCGTAGTTAGTGGAGTTACTGGTGGTATTATCAAACTTGATAAAACCAAAGTTCCAAAGGAATTTGACCTTGACGGTGATGGAAAGTTAAGTGATGGTGAAATAGCTGTTTGGAAAAATTGGAAAAAAACAAACGCTATTGATACATCTTTTTTATCAAAAGATGGTAATGACCAGCATTGGGCAAATATTCTTGGTGAGAACTTTACACCTCCTTCTATCACTAAAGATGATGATACACAGCCGGAAGGCAGTGGTAGTATACTAGATAATATTACATCTGGTATTGGTCAATTATCAGATAGTTTGGCCGGTCTTTTGAATCCAAAAGTAACTGTTGAAACTGGTAAGAAGACCAACACAATTTTATACATCGCCTTAGGTTTAGGCGCTATTTTTTTAGGAAAATCATTATTCAGTTCTCGTAAACGTCAGTATTAATCATGAAAATTTATCAATTAGGCCACGAATTAGTTGCAAAGTTTACACCAATGGATCCTGCCACTCAGAATGAATTGCAGGCCGGTGCGATCAACTGGTATAACGAACAGATGCAACAAATTGCACACATTCGTGTACAGAACGAAGCAATAACAAAAGAGAATAATGAGAACATTGACAATCCGGATTATGTTCCTAAACCTCTTTTGAAAGAAAACATCAAACACAAAATCTTTAAGGTTTTGGATAGTTGGTGGATGCGGTACCTTATCGCTTTTTCTTACATTCTTTTGGTGCCTAAATTAAAGGCAATTATAAACGGTGAAACCTCCGAAAAGCCGGTTGATGAAGACGACGACGAGGTAAGCGATTATGAAGCTTTCCAACAATTTAAACGTTTCAAAAAATCAATGCTTTAAAATGAAAAGACGTTTTAATCGATTTAATCGAAAGCGTCGTTTTACTTCAAAAAAAACTCCTAAGAATTATTTAAAGTGGCTGATTACAGCCACTTTAATTTTTTTAGGGTTTTCCTTTGTAACCCGCCTTTTTGACTTTTTTAAAATGTCAAAACATGGCGGGATTTTAAACGGCATTCTTTCGGTATTAGGTGTATCTACACCCGGCAATACAATGGCTGATATTGAGAACATTGAAACCTTGGAAAAGGAATTTAAACGCCTCAACTACACCGTTGAAAAAAGACATATTGAATTTGCCCAAATGTTACGGCAACAGCTACAGGAAAGCAGGGGTTTTGTTGCCTTTTGGACTTCTAAAGTATCACAAGCTCGTGCAAATACAATTGCTGAAACCCTAGCAAAAATCATGTACACCGCTGCGCCTGGGCTTACTGTAAAGGATGGGTTAATGAACACAGATAACCCATTAATTGAAGATAGTATTATGCGTGAATTTGCTTGTGTTTACGTTGCCTACGGTCAATCAGAACTTGCAGACCGTGGTACACCTTTCTTACAGTTTTTTAATAAACTTACGTACGGTACACTTGCAATGCATTTATCTAACTATATGCCTCGTACTGCTTCGGCTACAGTTAAAAGTGTTGATTGGGATTTTGACCGTGATGTTACTCTTTCTTATTTCTTTTTTAACAACCCTTATTTAAAAAAACAATAGCTTATGTTTCAAAGACAACTTGAGCAACAAAATACGCTCTTAAGTTTGGCATACATTGAGGAGTTGTTCCGGCTGCAATTTCCTAACATCACACTAAATAGTATTACGCCGTTTTGGTCTTTAAGGCAAGGCGGCTTACCTCCTATCCCCGGCGTTTATTACTATGGTTATTTGGCTATAGATGATGCCTATAACAACGATGGTGATGTTGTAGACAGCCCTCGTGTTTATAATCCTGTGTCTACTTCTTTAGTGTCAGGAATGCAGCAGCAACTCGGACTATGGCCTGAAATACAAAATACACACAGTTTTATTGGCTGGAAAGTCTCTTGTGTTGGTACTATTGATAACGGTATTGTATTTCCTGACCCTCCAACACCTGACCCGTCAGATTTACAAAAACTGACCCTTATTAATCATTTTTGGATTAATGAGACATCACATTTTTACTTCCCTGCAAATCCGGTATTATACCTTTTATTCAGGGCTGAATATCTTGACGATGTGATTGTAAACGTCGACGTAGACGGTGGTTCTTATTCAAATCCCTTCTTAGTTGAAAACGGTTATGTTTTTGTAAAATTGGACGGTACCGAAACTGATATATTTGAAGGTTACCAAATTGAGACAGTAGATTCGAATGTACTGGCTCAATATACGGTACCCGGCGATCCTTTATCAAGGGATAATTTACCATTTATCTATCGGCTTGACGCTCGTTTTACCTTCCCCGGTAACCCTGAGTTTAGATATACAGTTTCTCACATTGATTCTTCGGGTAATATTATTCCCGGAACTGCTGAGGTTTTAGACCCTACCGTTACAAATTATAACGCTGAGCGTGGGGCTATGATAGGTGTAGCCGGTTTCAATGTTTTGGCTACAAAGAACCTCGGTGATAAAACTTTTGATTTCAATTTTAAAGTTGTATTCTAATGGAAGATTACAAAATTTATAGTCAGGCGTCCGCAAACGGGATGCCTGACAACATTTGCTCTTTCCTTTGCGCACAGGCTCGTCATGAGACTGGTAACTACAAACACCGCTTTTATACTATTGGCAAAAATGCTTTTGGTTACAGTTACGTAAAGGGTGCCAAATGGCAGCTTGACAAAGGTGGGTCTAACGCGGATAATGGAGTTCCTATTGCTCAATACGCATCTGTTGAAAATTCAGTAAATGAAATTTGCGACTGGATAAGACGACGACAGAAAGAAGGAAAATTCACTTCTAACCTGGCTAACCTCACATTGCAGCAATATTGCAAGCTGTTAAAGGATAACGGTTATTATCAGGCTCCTTTATCAGAGTACACTAATGCAACCTTAGCACACTTCAATAAATTACCTGCTGATTTAAAAAAAAAGCATCCGGTAACCTCATTGATTTGTCCGCACTGTGGCAAATTGGTAAAATAGCGATACCCGGTATAATTGCTTTTATTTTAGTTTTTAAACCATTTAAACGTTGATTAATGGCATATGGTAGAACAAAGGAATTTGATTCAACTAAGTTTTTAAAGGATTTAAAAGCCTATTGTAAATTAAATAGAGTTAGCTATTATGATTTGCGCCATTACACGCAAATTCCGAAGGAAAAAATGCAACAATACTTGCATGGTGGCATTATACATAAAATTCCTTTGGGTACTTTTCTGATTTTATGCGGTATGATTAAGAAAAACCCTGAATCATATTTTTACACTTATAAATACTTTTAATTATGGCATGTTGTCAGAAATTGAACAAAGCCTTTAAAAAGGTTAAAAAGTACATTACAGACGATTTATTGAGCCACGCTAATATCGCTGTAAATGTTGTTGAGAAATTAAAGACATTTCTCGAAAGTAAACTGGCCGTTACTATTACGGCTATTATTCCCGGTGATCTTGATGATAAGGTAAGGTGTCGCCTTATCAAAGTACTTACCAGTATATTGATTATACGGGGGTATATTCCTTACGGTTCTATTGTTGACCCACAAGGAATGACAACCGTTGACGAATTGGTTAAGTCTATCAATCATAGTCACGATAAAGATACTTTCTACAGCAAATTAGCATCTGATATTACAAAAATGTTGGATGACCAAAAAACAGCCAATCACATTGTAGATAGTGTTGTTCAGCTTACTTACTCAACTAATAAGCTGTCATAACTTTTCCTATGAAAAACCGTTCATTTTAAAAAAAACAATAGCCCCGGATTACCGGGGCTTATTTTATCATTTAAAATCTCATATATGAGAATTAATTTTTTTTGTTCTGCAAAATTTGTAGACGATGTTAAACAGTTTATAAATAACAGTTCAAATACTTTAATAGAACTGGAAGCAAACACAAAAATTTCTCGTGCTACTTGGTCACGAATTACTACTGGCAATTTAAAAGAGATTACAATGTCAATGTTCGTTAACATTTGTACGCAAATAAATGAATTGCCTTCTAAATACTTTACCTATGTCTAAAATCAGATACAGGCTTAAATTTTACGCCGATAGCCCCGGCAAAACAAACTACCTCCACACTTTTAAGATCGAACAGAACGAAGCAAATAAGGCTCTGAGGCGATTTGAACAAAAAGGCTTTAAAATTCGTGCTGCGTGGATTGTTACTCTTATGAATTATGAGCCTTTATATTCTAAACGTTTAAAATAATTTTATGCTTTATATTATTCTATCATTAGTCGCAATTTTATTTATTGCTTGTTTTGCTTTATACAAACAGCATATGTATATAATCCAATTGGAAGATTATATCAATGGCAATCGTTAAGCAACGCCCAACACATTTTTACAGGGTTACTGTAAATAGTAAGGCTGAAAAGATTTATCTCAACAACCTAGCTAATAAATTAAATATAATAGTTGACCGCCGTCCGGAAGTGTATTGTACATATGTACCGCTCCCCTACCCTTTTCCGGTTGTTTTATGCGGTTATGACCATAACTGTACTAATCTTTATTATCAATTTTTAAATTATCAGGAAAACAATGGAAGTAAAAATATTAGGTAAAAACGAAGCCGGTATAAAGGTTAATAATATTGAGTTGAATGATATTATTGAGGCTTTGAACTTGTCAGTACACAATGCTGATGCTTTAATAAATATGGATGATGCCGAATTACAAACAAATATTCTTTTGTCCGGTAGTGATAAAAAAGCTGTGCCAACTAGAAAGGAGTTGATACAATTTAAACACCGGCAGCATTCCTATTTATTATTATTAAATTCTTTGTATAAAGATGAAAACCAAAAAGAACAACCAAAGGCTGATTGATTATTTAAAGGAACATCTTCAAGATCAGTTAATTCATTATGAAGGAAGTACTATTTTCTTACGTCAATCACTTGTCGATAAACTAAACCCGAAGTTTAAAGACATTATAAAAAGAGCGGGTTTTGTAATTCAAATTTCAATTTAATATTATGCTGATTATATTAAGTATTTTCTTTGCTATCTTAATTTCCGTTGCATTAGGTTATCACTTATTTTTTAAAGCAAAGCTTGATTATAATGCTGCCTTTGTTAAGTTAAGATACAATTACTGTGTTGAACATATTCCTACAGGTTTGCATTTTATACATACTTTGGACTTTATGATATATAACATTGAGGCAGATGAGGAAATGTCCTATAATGAATTTTTTATTTACTGCGAGCAAAATGATATGATTTTCGGATGGCGATAAATTAAAACTATGATTGATACAATTGTATTGTACATTAATAACATAAACCAGTATGAAAGCATTTTTGAAAAATTTTATAATCCTACTCAAAAATCTAATAGTTACACTACTGCAATTATTGATGAGGATACCGGCGAATATATTGAAAGCCGGAAGAGTACTGTTAATATATATCATGATACTAATCGTGTGTTGCCTATTACTCATCGTAATTCCCTTAATATCGGCAGTTCACATTATACGCTTACTACTTTCTTAAATATGAGCCGTAACAGGCTTGAATTTAATTTTAGTATACCTAAGTACATTTTTGGTACAAACATTTTACAGTTTATCCCATTGTTTGACCAAAGTCCTTTTTATGTATTTACTCATTTGATGGCTTTTTTACAAAAGTTCATCAAAGACACATTTATTGTTGAGCCGTTAAAAGAAGATATTGAAATTAACCGGCTTGACTTATGTTATAACCAACACTTTTTAAGTAAAGATGATGCCCTGCAATATCTTGACCAGCAAAAAGAATTGCTGGTTAAGTTTGCTAGGAGTAGTAAGAATAATTACCGTACTTACGATACCTCACTAATGTATATAACACGCCGTTACTCTTGGAAGATTTATCATAAAGGAACTGAGTTTAAAAAGAATGATTACCCGGCCATTATGAAAGCTGGTAACAAAAACAATTTGGATTTGATGTTTTTGCAAAATGAAAGTGATAAAATACTTAGGTACGAAATGACCTTCCGTAATTCTTTTATTAACTATTTACTTAAGTATTATTTATTCAGTTCAAAGGTGGCAGCTGATATGGCTATATTTAATCATCACCCTGTAAAGCGTTTTTACCAACGCTACCAGGAACTAAGCCCCGAGCGTTCTTTTAATAAAAAGAACAAAACCGAAATTGAAAAATTTGTATCTCGTACAAAGCAATTTAGTTTAGCAAGTGCATTTGATAAGATTACCCGACATGACCTTTTAATACATCAATCAAACGTTACTTTCGATCAAGATATATTTACTATGATGTACAATGTATTTTGGGATAAGGTAAGGCAGTATCAATTAACTACTACTGTAAGTATTGCGCAATTGCAGCATAAAATAAAGGAGGTAAACGACAAAGTAAAGCACTATAAAAAACTTGGTATTAAAGGTCAAAAGGCAAAGGATAGCAGTCGGCTTGTAATAGCTGCGCTGTTATTTCAGCATATGAACATTGATCATTTAAAACAATATATCCCGGAGCGTACTTTTTATGATTTAAAAAAAGATATGTCTAACCTGGGCATAGGGTCAAATAGTACAATGCTCAATATTCCACAGCCCAAAATTGATTATTCAGACTATAAAATTATTTTCTTAAACTATATACATTTATGGCATGGCTTTTAAAAAGAAAGACAACAAAGCAATATTTATTTTTGTACCGTGAGTACGGTAGTTGTATTTCACTTGCTTTCAGTGATAAGACTTTTCATTCAATACAATTTCCTACTCGTTATCGTGCTCAATCTTTTAAACAAAAACATAAATTATGGGAACTCCAAATTTCGCAAGTTTCTGATAGTGATATTTATATACAAAAGAGAATTGAAGATTTTCATAGCGGCCAATAGGCCGCTATTTTTGTTTTATCGCTAATATTATTAATTTAGCTTTTAAAACATATATACTATGCTTAAAAAGCACTTAACAAATATTTGGAAAGACCTTATAAAAAATCCTGATATAAAGGATGGTGAACGTTATGAGGACATTGTTTGTAATGACTATTTTCCTGCTTCACATTATGATTTAATTCATCGTACACATGACGTTAATACAAATTCTATTCGTTTCATAGAAAGTAGTAAATGGCCGGATTTATGGTTTAGAATTAAAGGCACAAAAACTGAATTTAGAATTGAGTGCAAAATGCGTAATAATTATACTGATAGTAATTTGATCAATATTTGCACTGATGATCAGCTCCAACGTTATAAAACTTTCCCTAACACGTTTATAATGCTTTACGCTTATTCTGATAATGGTTACGATGATTATTTAATACCTGTAAAAGAAATGCGTTTCAAAGGAATGTATTTAAACCAGCTACATCCGTACCTTATAAAGTATGATCCTCCTATCTTTCCCGGATTAATTACTAAGTACATAAATTAACAAGTGTTAATAAAAAAAAGTAAAGCAACATTATAATATGTTGCTTTTTTTTTATACTATTGCTTTTAGTTCTTTGTTACTTTTAAATGGAAACGCATATACGTTAATTGACGATACTCTACACTATTTGTAAAACCGCTCTGGTAAAACATCCTACTTAACAAAACGTCAATACTTACATAACGATTTTTTTATATTTATCTCCAAAGCCTTGACAGGCGTGCGTTTTATCTTCTACTTCGTCAACCTTCATATTATAAATTATAAGAAAATAATAGACGCATATAATTATTAATGAATGAATTATGATTTATGAATTTCAATAATAATTTTAAATATTAATTATTAAATATTTAAATATGAAATCCGGCACGCTCCCGGGTTAAAAAAATTACCGGCTACCCCATGGATAACCGGTAATTGATCTTGTGCCATAAAATGCCGGTTTATTTCACCAGCATCAGGTATTTATCTTTATTGTCAATCATGATCCACAATAATACCACCCACATAATAATGGCCATAAGTAAGCCATCGGGGGCTACAATTATATGGGTAAGCAATATGCCCACCATTACCGGGAAAACCACCAGCGCACCCAAGGCCCTGGTTTTGGGTATGGCCAGTAATAAACCGCCGATAATTTCGGCCCAGGCAATCAGCGGCATCAGCCATTCAATTTCCATCATCGCCATACTGTCTTTTACTATGGCCTCAGGCATATTATCCGGCATGGGCATATAATTAAAAAACTTGTTCAGGCCCGCGTTAACCAGGAAAAGTCCCAGCAAAACGGATAATACCAGCAAAATTGTTTTTTTCATGTTGTTCATTTTTTATGGATTATTCATTTTAAACGTTCCAATTTACCCTTACGTTTTACAATGTTTTTATAATCCCACTGTATATCGCGGGCCAGTTGCAGCCAGCGTTGCAGGTCTTTCTTTTTTATTTCGCCTGTAGCGTTGTAAAATATGGATGCATCTTTAAACTTAGCGCCTTTTACGGCCAGGGCTTCTTCCTCAAAATCGGCCCCGCTCCAAAACATCAGGCGGATACCCGCTTTCTGTTTGCTGTATCCGGCTATGGGGTTACCATCAATAAACCATACCGGGTGTGCATGCCATACTTTATTTTCGGCTTCGGGTAACTGTTTGCTTATTTCGGTGGCTAATATGGTACAGATGACTTTATCGTTTTCGTTCTGCGTATTGTTATACGTTAATACATCCGGGGCAATTACTTGTTTCATGCTGTTGTTTTATACTAATCAATTACCGGGTGCCCGGCTGTATTGGTAGTACAAATTACAATACCGTATTGGAATTACAATTGTCATAGGGCAAGAAAATAACAGATAGTTTTTTAATTAATATAATTAATACGTCATTTGTGTCAATACCAGCTTGTAAATGACTACCGGATATTATTTATATTTATACTGCCCTTATCCCTTATTAATAAACCAGTTAACCGTTATAACTTATGCAAAAAGTAACCGGCCTTGGCGGCGTATTTTTTACATGCGATGATCCGCAGGCCATGAACAATTGGTACGCCAAAAACCTGGGCCTGCCCGTAAGTGCCTATGGTGTAACCTTTGAGTGGCGGCATGCCGATGAGCCGGCCAAAATTTATATTTAATAGGTAAGATATAATATTGGGGCGTGTCCCTTGCCCCGATTACATAGTGTTTCAAAGAGGATCATGTCATGCGGGCAAGGGTCGGGCTATACGCTGCTACTCCGCCACAGATGCCACCGCACAAGGCTTCAGCGGGGTATTCGCTGCTATCCCTCACGCGAATTAATAATAAAAATATTTAATCTTGATGAAGCTGCTTATTTTTTTATGGGCTTTGTGTGATTAAGCATTTTACCAACTTCTAACAAAATTTGAACTGATTTTTCGGGTACATTTCCATTACCATCAGGTCCTATATTTAGTAATAAGTTACCGCCGTTGTTATTTATCTCATTAAGCTTTTGATATACTGTTTCAGGCAATTTCCAGTTGTTATCTCCTATTTTAAATCCCCAAGAATTATTTAAAGTATAGCAGGCCTCCCACTCATAATCTAATTTTTCTTTCGGATGTTCTTGTTCGGGAGTACCAAAATCCTTTTTAAATAATTCCCGCTTAGCCACCCTATTGTTAACAATGATACTGGGTTTTAATTCTCTGATATAATTATAAAGGTCTGTTCCAGCATCATTATTCCACCATTCTACCCAATCCCCATCAAACCATAAAATATCAGTATCATAATTTTCTATCAGTTCTTTTATTTGATTTTTCATATATAGGATATATTCACTACGCTTACCGTATTTCATTTGTACATCTCCCCACATTGACCAGGAACTTACTCCTGTTACATTCCGTTGTTGACTATTATGATGCCAATCAATAATGCTGTAATATGTACCGAATTTTAGTTCATATTTTTTGCACGCAGCACTAAGTTCTGCCAGTATATCTCGTCCTTTAAATGGTGTATTGACTACATCAAAATTAGTGTACTTACTATCCCAAAGACAAAATCCTTCGTGATGTTTGGTGGTAATAACTATATATTTCATGCCTGCTTCTTTTGCAAGCGAAGCAATCTTGTCTGCATCAAAATCTTTTGGGTTAAAGGTGTGCGTAAGCATTGCATAATCCTGTGCAGTAATATCTGCACCTGCCTGTATCCATTCAGCATATCCATCTATTGTATCTTTGTTCCAAATGCCACCTAATTGACTGTAAAGTCCGAAATGTATAAACATTCCATACTTTGCCTTTTTAAACCAATCCATACGCTGAGAATATGCAGTTTTGGATTCTTGCGTGTAATCGTGTGAGACCTGCGAATTTGCAAATGCATTCAACATGAATATCAAAATAAGTAATAGTCCTGTGTTTTTCATTTTACAATAGTTTAATTAGCGTTAGCTGCTAAATTTAACAACATGGTTGATTCCGGTTAACTAAAAAATATTTAAATATAATTTTTTGTTCTCAATAAAGCAGAATTGTTGATGAATATTTCTTTATAGGAATACTAACAGTGTATTCCTGCTGCCAACCTCGTCATTGATGGTTATTTTTGGGGGTATAGTTTTGGATCGGCAGCAGGTATGATTTTTCTTTAGGTGTGTTGTTTATATTTTCCTGCACGTACATATGTTAGCCATCGCTTTGATGACAACCGTTAAAATTATGCAGCGTACTTTGGCAGGATAATGCGCCGTGCCCGGGCTGGATAATCAAAAAGGATTAACTTCTTTTGTGTATCATAATAAATCCAGTAGTATCTAGTATAATATTTTTTAGCTCATTTACTTTAATGATGCTGGGTTGACGATGCAACATACGATGACAGTTAGCACATACTAATGCTAAGTCAGTAACCTTTGTTGGTCGGTTAATATCGTAAAGTGCTAAGGGCTCAATATGGTGGCACTCAATAAAACCTTTGCCTAGTTCACCATAGGTTTTATAAAAATCAAACCCACAAGCCTCACAAGCGAGTGTGCCGGTAGCTTTTAATACCGCTTTCTTTTTTGCAGCTATTACTTTAGTATTACGCTCGCGGTATTTATGCATTTTGTAGAGTACTTGTCCCTCTTGTACTCCATCAGTAAATGTGTTTTCATCTTCCTCTATTTGGTAGAGTTGTTGCCGTAAAGACTCATTAGTAGTAATGGCTTTTATTTGTTGTACTAAGTGATGAAGGCGGGCACGATCATTTTTAAACTCCTCAAAAACCAATTTATCAAGTTTGCCACCTCTTTCCATACCCTTACCGCCATAAGCAGGGTCGATTGCTAAAAAGTTGGATAGTTTTAAACTAACGCCGTTCGGATTGCGAAAACGTTCAGCATCGGGCCTGATGGACACAATGGGTAATTTGTTCAGTAGTTCGGATAAGGCAATAATGTTTGGGTTGCGAGCATCTATACTACCTCGATTGGGATCAAAGTAAAGATCAAGGGCAAGCATAAGCTCGTCGCGGTGCCAATTAGGATTTTTCAAAACTGGTGGTTTGCTTTAAAAATATTAAATATACATTTTTAATTATATAAATGATATTTCTAGTTATCTATTCATCCTGCCGCGTGAGGGATAGCAATGAATACCTCTACAGCGGTATAGGGCTGGCATATTTTTACTCAAAAAGATGATGATTAATCCCCTTTATTCGTGGGTACGCACTAAAATAGGTATAGTATTCAGGCTTTTTGCAGCAATAACGACGGCAGTATAATTTTAGATTCTTTTTGTTTAGCCTCATCTTTCCAATATACCACAAAGTTTATTTTGGCGGTGGTAATGCTGAAGCCACGATCATAGTACGCCTGCAAAGTAGCCTTGAATTTTTGGGCGTATTTAAGCATTTGCTCTCCATGAGGGTTGGACAAGCCATCATCTAGTGGTTGTAAGGAAGTACCGCTGAAAAGATGGTTGATTCTGTGCTGCACATATTCGAAATAGCCTAACTGCACATCACGGTGTGTGAGGTGCAGGGTTATTTGCTGTGGTTCAGGGTACTGATTATGGTCTTGATTATAAACAAGCTCCTCTACAGAAAAGGGTTGTAGGTAGTGGCCCTGGTAGTGTATGTTCAGGTTGGTTTTAGCCCTGGTGATGGCCACGTATATTTGTCGCTTGTCTTCATCGGTAGCGGGCGTAAATTGTTGTAACAGAAGGTACACGTTATCAAATTCCTTGCCCTTGGATTTGTGAATGGTAGATGCGTACACTACTTCGGTATCGATGCTGAGAAAGTCTTCTATCTTAGATTCTAAGAGGAAAGCCTTCCAGTCGCTTTTGTATTTTTTGGCGGTATTGACTGCTTCAAATGCCTGGATGGCGGCAAGGGCTAGGTCTTTCTGGGTGCTGGTTTGGATATGCCCTTGTAGTCGGCGTTTAGCATCGGCCCAATCCTCGTCGGTTATTAAGGGGTTGTCAGCATGGGCATGAACCATATCGGAAAAATAACGTAGTTCGTACAGGTTACTAAGGTTAAAGCCTTCGTTGGATTGGATGAGCTTTGCCTGCATGCCTTGTTGCAAGAGCAAGCCGCAGAGCAGTTGGGCTTCTTCATTGGTTTTGGTGAGTACGCAGGTAGAACCGGATAGCCCGGCCTTGCCTATAGTACTGGCCAGTGGCAGAATGATAGGGTTGTATGTGTATTGTGTTATATGAATTAACCCGTTTTGTTGCTGGCTGGCAAAACAAGGCTCGGTTTTAAGCCTGTGGCTGATGGTGGCGGCCCATTGGTTGGCCAGCGATACAATATTGTCTTTGCTACGGTAGTTTTCTGTAAGCTCGTATTTAATGGCACTTTTTTCGGTAATGAGCTGTTGCATATGGGCTGCATCGGCACGGCGAAACCCATAGATATTTTGGTCATCGTCTCCTACCAGGATGACCCGCATGTCTTCGTTTTGCTCCATGAGTGCCTTTACCAGTTCGTATTCTTCGCTGTTCATGTCCTGGGCTTCATCTACTACCAACACCGCTTTAGTAATGCGGAACGTTTCTATTTCACCGTTTCTTATTTTGGCTACTGCCGTTTGTATAATGTTATCAGATTCCAGCAGGCTGCCTATTCTTCCCAGCAGATCGAAACAATAGGAGTGAAAGGTTTTGATTTCTGTAAAATGCGCCGCATTGCCTATGAGTTCGATCAGGCGCTTTTTAAATTCGGTGGCTGCTGCACGGGAAAAAGTGAGCATGAGCAGTTGCTCGTGCTTTACATCTTCGGCCATAAGCAGTGAGGCCAGCTTGTGCACCAATAACCTGGTTTTGCCACTACCCGGCCCTGCAGCTACCACAATATACTGGCTATTGGTATTTTTAATGATTTTTAGCTGAGTCGGCGAGAGCGCACCAAATAATCGCATAAATTTTTCCGGCGTTAAGGTTCGCTTGATTTCATCCTGCCGGCTGCCGGGAAAGTATTTTGATAAGAAGGAGGTATAGTTCAACTTGAAGTAGTCATCTACAAATTTTAAAGCTTCCTGATAATTGCGGATCATTTTTTGGGCATACTCTCCTACAATATGGATCTGTTGTACTTTTTGTTGGTAAAACTGTTTTAATTTTTCGTAGTCGCTTTCTTTGTATTGTATCCGGTTGTTTTTTTCAATTCGCTCGATGGTAAGCCTGTTATGCACCACCAGGAATCCTCCTTCAATTTTGATGGCTTCTATACGCGACAGGTAAAACAGGCTGTCCTCTACATCGTCGATGGTGACTTGTATGGCAAACAGCCCCTGCTCCTTTTCGATCATCTCTTTAAGCTCTTGTACCGAAAATTCGATCAATACTTCTTCTTGAATGTTATCGTTTGTGGTAAGTGTTATCACCTTTTTGTGCAGGTATTCGGTGATCAGCTTTGCGAGTAAATGGCGTTTCTCCTGTTTTTCCCGGAAGACGTTTTTATCCATCATTAAACCAATCTGCACATGGTTCCTGGAATATTCCAAATTACGGCGTTTGATCCAGTTCTTGATTGCCCAGAAGTTGATGATAGTCTTTAATTGGTTCAGTGAGCTGTCTTTAATACCTGATTGCAGCGAGCCCTCGATGATCTCTTTTAAATGATAAGCAGCCTCTCCTTCTTTTAACTGCGTTAATAGCAGTTCTTCCTGTTTTCTAAAGCTTTCAACTATGGCTAATGATTTATTGGCAGATTCGTTTTTTTTGATAAAAGCTGTTAGATCTTTGGTATGGGCAAGTATATTTTCATCCCGCATTAATTCAATTACCCGGATCACCTGCTCTCTGTATATCCCCAGCTGATCGGAGATATAATCTATTCTTGATTCTGCCACTTCTTCTGTGGATAGTCTTTTGCTTTTGCTGGAAAACAGTTTTTTAATGATCCGTATCGCTTGCTCTTTTTCTGTATTGGAGAATTTTTCTGATGTATTTATCTTGTCGATGGCCTCTTGTGCATTTTTACTAAGGATGCTGCTGGCAAAAACCCTGGGCATGTTTTGTCCCCGTTTTAAGTAGCCGGCATCTTCCAGGGCTGCAATGGCGGTGGTTACCCTTGTTTCAATTTCATTGATGCCATCGTCCCACCCTGCTTTCCTGGCTATTTCCAACGCCGAATTGGAGGCTTTGTCCCTTGTTTTAGTCAGTTCTTTTATGGCTTTCCACACCTGGTTAATTTCTTTGCTGCTGATCTTGGTCTGGTTCAACAGGATGAAATGTTTGTCCAAGTCTTCTTCATTAAAAAGTATGAAACAATCGGCCTTGATTTGCTCATCACGACCGGCTCTTCCGGCCTCTTGAACATAGTTCTCTAGTGAATCGGAAATGTCGTAGTGTAT
This sequence comes from Terrimonas rubra, assembly GCF_042686025.1. Taxonomy (NCBI): domain Bacteria; kingdom Pseudomonadati; phylum Bacteroidota; class Chitinophagia; order Chitinophagales; family Chitinophagaceae; genus Terrimonas; species Terrimonas rubra. Next base: position 1,721,205 of record NZ_JBHUOZ010000003.1, on the reverse strand, counting down.
GACGGCGCCTACATCGCTTTTATCTACCCCCATACCAAATGCTGAAGTAGCTACCATAGTATTTATCTCGCCGGTCATGAAGGCATTTTGGTTGGCAGTTTTCTCCTCCTTATTCATTTTGCCATGATAAGCCTTGGCTATAAATCCATCGCTGGTGAGCCTTTCCGCCAGTTTATATGCTCTTTTTGTACGGGATACGTACACAATCGTAGGACAATTTTTTTCTTCGATAATACTTCTGAGCTGGTTGTATTTATCCTCTTCATTGTCCCGCCGATAAACCCGGTATTGCAGATTGGTGCGACCAGCATCGGCTCGGAATACAGTTAAATTGAGCTGCAATTTTTCCTTGAAGTAAGAGCGGATGTCTTCTATTACCTTTTGCTTGGCAGTGGCCGTAAAGCAGGAGATCGGAATGGTATGATTGAGCCCTTTTTTTTGTTGTAGGTTTTTGATGAAGTCGCCGATATATAAGTAATCTACCCTAAAGTCCTGCCCCCAAGAGGAGAAACAATGTGCTTCGTCAATTACAAACCGGGCGATTTTTCTTTTCAGCAGTAATCGCTCGATGGTAACAGACCGGAGTGACTCGGGAGAGATATATAACAAGCTGGCTAGTCCGTTTTCAATTCTTTCAATGGCTTTACCCCGATCTATGGGATCCAGCAGACCATTGATGGTAACAGCTTCTGTGATGCCTTTTTTTTCAAGATTATCCACCTGGTCTTTCATTAAAGACTGTAAAGGGGCTATCACTACGGTAAGGGCTTTTGCATTTTCGCCACTCATGAGTGCAGGCACCTGGAAGGTGATGGACTTGCCGCCGCCGGTGGGAAATACGGCCAGGATGGAATCTCCTTGTATTGCTGCCCTCACCGCATTTTCTTGCAACGGCTCATGGCCATATTTACGGAAACCTGGGAAACCAAAGTGTTTTTTTAGAGCAAGCACGGGGTCGTGGGCAAGCCTGCAATAGTTGCATCCCGACACACAAGGATTATTCCTCATGAGAAAAAGCAACTTTTCAACATCGGGGTAGTTTTTTAAGACCCAGGGTGGTGTAATGGAAAAACGATCATCGCAATGGAGTAATGCCAGTGTATAGGCCAAAGCCACCGGAGATTCTTGCATAAAAGATTTCAGGTCACTTTGGTTGCATATGGCATGTTGAAATAGATTGCTGATGCTGATTTGTAGCTGTTCTTTGTCTATAGAGGTGGTATAATTAAGGTACCGGAAGAAGTTGTCAAAGCCTTTTTGATCGTGTAAAAGCCTATACAGGATTTCTTTAAACGTATTATCCAGCGCTTGAAAGGCAGCTACCTCATCATAAAACAGATCTCTCGCTTTTTTAGCATCATTGAATGGATTGCTGCGCTCCTCCGTCTGTACCTTATCATCTTTGAGTAAGCGGTGATAGGGTTGTTTGGGGAACAATAAAGGTGATAGCAATAGTGTATCAATAGCTTTATGAATACCCCATTCCGCATTACCAAAATGCCTTTGTAGAAAGGCCAGGTCGTGAGCAATAATGTTGTGCCCGCAAATAAAGTCGGAGGTATCAATAAATGTTTCGAATTCTTTGGGTTGATTCTTATGGAAGCCAGATCCGTCTGATAAAACACAGCCGATATCCAGCAATTGTGCGCTTGTAGGATTTAGTTCAATATCAAAAAAGGCAATAGAGGTCATTTTAAGACTTTCTTTAGTACATACCTCTAAAATAATTATAACTATTTAAATTAAAAGTGTTTGCCAGCTTTTTATACCATAGGATATTTTGTAATATCACTGCATTTGCTACAATTAGTTGAGACATTCGGTGTGATTAAAACGAGGTCTAATCGAGCCTTACCACTATTTCATCTCCGCGTGAGGGATAGCAGCGGCTACCCCGCTGAGGCAATGGTGCGGTGGCATCTGTGGCGGAGTAATAGCGGATAGCCCGACCCGGAGGGGCACGCCCTACCCTGGCCATAAAAAATCCCCTGGTTACAGGGGATAGGGTATAATAGGACCGTTATTTTATTGCGGCAGTTGGCTGGCATCCGAATACATAATTTCCCACTGGTGACCGTTGGGGTCGGCAAAGGAGTCGTAATACATCCAGCCATGGTCCTCGCCCTGGCGGTAACGGGTGGCGCCATTATCCAGGGCCAGTTGTACCAGTTCATCTACCTTTTCGCGGCTTTCTACCTCAATAGCGTTAATTACCTGCGTAGTGCCGGTGGCAATGGGCCTGTTGGTAAAGCCACTGAAGAAGGGCTCACTTAATAACATGGCATAAATAAGTCCTTCGTTCAATACCAGGCAAAGGGCTTTGTCATCGCTGAACTGTTCGTTAAACGAAAAGCCCAGTGTGGTCCAGAAGGCACGGGTGGCGGCCACATCCTTAATGGGCAGGTTTACATAAATTGCTTTTACTTTCATATACTGTATGGTTTATTTGCTGGTACAAGGTTACAGCATAACTGAACTAAGGCACTTGGCATAAGGCAAGAAATAATAGTGCAGCCTAAGGTTTTTGATAAACAGGTTTTATGAATATCTTTAGTCAACCATGCCGGTAACATAAACTACCCGTATAAAACAAAACAGTATGGCCAAACCAGCACAAATAAAGACCAAACCCACCACTGTAAGTGTGGACGATTTTATTGCCGCCGTAACCAATGAGCAACAACGGAAGGATAGCCAAACCATACGTACAATGATGGAGAAAGCCAGTGGGGCAAAGGCAAAAATGTGGGGTGCTTCGCTGATAGGCTTTGGCGATAAACGGTATAAAAGCGCGGCTACCGGGCGTGAAGTGGACTGGTTTATCATCGGCTTTTCGCCGCGGAAGGCCAACCTCTCGCTGCACCTGGCCATTAACCTGGAAAAACAAGCCGCTACCCTGCAAAAGCTGGGCAAACATAAAACCGGCGCTGGCTGTATTTATATTCATAAACTGGAGGATGTGGATACCAAAGTATTACAGGAACTGATAAATACTGCCGTGAAAGTAAAATGATATTATCGCTAAACAGCCTCTGGCTTTAAACCTTTCATTAGCCCGCCAGTCAATGATTGTATAATTACCACACATGAAAACTGTTCGCTTTTTTTTACTGCTCCTCCCCTTTTTTAGTTGTTCACGCCAAAACCCCGATCCTGCACCGGGTGGCAATGATAGCCTGTATTTTCCACCGGTAAACAGTAGTACCTGGGCAACGGTATCCCCTGCCGGATTGGGATGGAATACCGCCGCCATTACCGATTTAAAGAACTTTCTGGCCGATAAACATTCCAAATCGTTTATGATACTGGTGAATGGCCGCATAGCCATGGAAGAGTATTTTAACGGCCATACTGCCACCGCCACCTGGCCCTGGAATAGTGCCGGCAAAACCCTGGTAGCCACCACTACCGGCATAGCACAACAGGAAGGTTTACTGCAGATCAATAACAAAGTATCGCAATACCTGGGTACCGGCTGGACCAGCGAACCCATAGATAAAGAAAACCTGATTACTTCGCGGCATTTGCTCACCATGACCTCGGGGCTGAACGATGCCAGTAACCTGGTAATTAAAGCCAATATGACCTACCTGGCTGATGCGGGCACAAGATGGTCGTACAGCAATGTATTCCAGAAACTGATGGATGTAGTGGCGGCTGCCAGCAACCGTAGTTTTGAAACCTATTTTAACGAGAAGTTGAAAAACAAGATTGGCATGGATGGCTTTTGGAACAATGGCCTGATATTTACCATTTACCATAGCAATACCCGCAGCATGGCCCGCTTTGGTTTGCTTGCCTTAAACAAAGGCCTGTGGCAAAAGGAGCAGGTGATCAATGAAAGTTTTTTCAACGAAAGCATCAGCACTTCGCAAAACATCAATCCCTCCTATGGGTATTTCTGGTGGCTGAACGGCAAAAACAAGTTTATGTTACCCGGCGGACAAACCGTTTACCCCGGCGCCCTGGTGCCCAATGCCCCGGCTGGTATGTATAGTGCTATGGGTGCGGAAGATCAGCGTATATATGTTATTCCAGACCGGAAGATGGTCATTATCCGCATGGGAGATGCCTCTGACCCGCAGAACCCCAATTTTGCCTTATCGGGCTTTGATGAAGCTTTATGGACAAAGCTTAATGCGGTGATACGGTAAATGTTTAGGTCACAGCGTAGCACAGAGTGGTTTTACGGAGTAACACAGAGGAGTGTTATGCCTTGAAATAGTTTCCTTATATCACTGTTGCTCTTTAAAGACGATTTTAAGCAATACAATCCCCCTACTCTTTTTTAGGTTTCTCCGGGGTATGATACTCCGTTTGCTACACAGATTTTGAAAAATAAATTTGTGTAGTTAAATGGCTACGCATATATTTGTAGTCAAATAGCTACATATTTGTTGCTGCTATTGTAAAATGTGTACCAATGAATTTAAGACGTGATGTTTTCCAGGCCATTGCCGACCCTACCCGCCGGGCCATTTTGTTACTGGTGACCAGCCAGGCCATGACGGCCGGCGCCATTGCCGCCAATTTTGATACGGCACGCCCTACGGTATCCAAACATTTACAGATATTAACGGAATGTGAGTTGCTGCAGCAGCACCAGGAGGGCCGCGAGATTTATTATCATTTAAACCCGCAAAAGATGAAAGCTATTGCCGATTTTATTGAACCCTTCCGCAAAATGTGGGATGACCGCTTTAATAAACTGGAAAGCATTATGAAAAATTATAAGCCTAAAAAATAAATAACGATGGCATTAAAAACAAAGATCAACGCCGAAGACGGCCGGCATGACCTACAGATTACCCGGGAGTTTGAACTGCCTGTGGAATTGTTATTCACTGCCTATACCGATGCGGATATTGTAGCACAGTGGATGAATACCAAAGTGGTAAAACTGGACAACCACCCCTATGGTGGCTGGCAGTTTGAAACCAGCGATAAGGAAGGCAATGTGGTATTTGCCGCACATGGTACTATTCATACCCTGCTACCCAATGAAAAAATTGTCCGCACTTTTGAAATGCGCAATGCACCCTTTGATGTGCAACTGGAGTTTTTAGCCTTTGAAGCCCTGAGCGATACGACCAGTAAGTTAACGATACAGATCGTTTACCGTAGTATTGCCATACGCGACCAGATGTTGCAGTTACCCTTTGCGCAGGGATTGAATATGGCGCATAACCTGTTAGAAAAGATCATGCAATCAAACTAAAACAAATACCATGAGTAAACGTAACAAGATCATTTACTGGATAGCCACCCTTTGGCTATCATTGGGTATGGCATCCACCGGCATAGTACAGGTATTACAGCTAAAAGAAGAAACTGAATTTGTTTTACTTTTGGGTTACCCCGCTTATTTTTTAACCATCATCGGGGTATGGAAATTATTGGGCGTGGTGGCCGTATTGGTACCCAAATTGCCGATGGTGAAAGAATGGGCTTATGCCGGCTTTTTCTTTGTCTCTTCCGGGGCTTTGATCTCGCAGCTGGCCATGGGCCATACGGCTATTGGTGAATGGTTCCCGGCCGTATTGTTATTGATACTAACCATTATATCCTGGTACTACCGCCCTGCCGGCAGGAAACCAGTTACATTTTAATATTACAGCTATATAAAATAATACAAGATGGCAAACACTAAAAAAAAGTTACCGGCTTCACAGGTGGCCGAGTTGCTGGATATTTTACAAAAGCGTTTCGAAAAAAATATGCAACGCCATAAAGGCATAGAGTGGACAAAAGTAAAAGCCCGCCTGGAAGCGCATGCCGATAAATTATGGTCGCTGAACGAAATGGAAATGACCGAAGGCGAACCTGATGTAGTGGGCTTTGATAAAAAGACCGGGGAATATATTTTTTATGATTGCTCAGCCGAAAGCCCCAAGGGACGCCGCAGTATTTGTTACGATCCGGAAGCACTGGAATCCAGGAAAGAACATAAGCCCAAACACAGCGCTCTGGGTATGGCCGATGAAATGGGTATTGATATACTGACCGAGGAACAATACCAGGAATTACAGCAGTTAGGAAAGTTTGATACCAAAACCTCCAGCTGGTTGTTCACCCCTGCCCCGGTACGTAAACTGGGCGGTGGTATTTTTGGCGACTGGCGGTATGGCCGGGTATTTTTTTACCACAATGGTGTGGAATCGTATTATGCGGCCCGCGGTTTCAGGGGGGCCTTGCGGGTGTAAGCCGGATAGCGATACTATATTCAAATACTGTATTTTATATATATGTTATTTTTTAAATTTTTATGTATTGGACTTGCTAACACGCTGGTTTTAAAATTATTATTTCCACTTTTTAATATTGGAATGTTTTTTGCTTAGCAGTTAAAAAAATAACTTTATGAAAAAAGTATCGCTCTTTTTAGTGAGTGCCCTGTTGGTTATGGCGGGTTTTATGGCCTGCGAAAAAAGTGATAAAACCAGTGACGGAACTGCCCGGATGCAACTTTACCTGACTGATGACCCGGCGCAATATGAAAAAGTGCTGATTGATGTACAAAAGATAGAGATACATTCCGATGTGGATGGCTGGATCAGCTTTAATATCCTGAAACCCGGTGTATATAATTTATTGGATTTTACCAATGGACTGGATACCCTGATTGCTGATATAACCCTGCCTGCCGGCAAAATTTCACAAATGCGTTTGATACTGGGCAACAATAACTCGGTGGTGATAGATGGTGTGTCTCATCCACTGGCTACCCCCTCGGCCCAGCAAAGCGGTTTAAAATTTAATATTCACCAGGACCTGCAGGTGAACGGTTCATATAAAGTATGGATAGATTTTGATGCGGCCCGTTCCATTGTTGTACAGGGAAATGGGAACTATTCTTTAAAACCTGTTATTAAAACCTATACCGAATTAACAGATGGTAGAATTAAAGGTATTGTGTTGCCCCTTACTGCAAGGCCGGTAGTATATGCCATTAATAATACCGATACTTCGGCGGCCATTCCAAATGCTGCCGGCTTTTACCTGTTCAGTGGTTTGCCGGAGGGTACTTACAAAATATGGATCGATGGAGATGCTACCGCAGGCTTTAGTGATGCAGTGATTGAAAATGTAACAGTACGCTTTGGCGTAGTAACAGATGTTGGCATTACTACATTAGTACCCTGATAAATACGATATCAACGACCTTTTTTTAAAACAGCCCCGGTTACCGGGGCTGTTTGCCTGTATACTGATCATGTTTAAGGCTTACCTGTTTTGATCAGCTGGGTGGTTTGTTGCTGCCAGTCAATATCCGGGCTTAAATAGTGGTCCGGTTTGATGCCATAATCTTCATACGGTAAAAGTGAAGCGCCGTTCTTCATATCGGTGGCATATACCGAAAACTGCTGGCTGGGCAATGTAATGGTATTACCATAATTACTACCATAAGCCAGCATGCCTTTGGTGGTTTGGCCCAGTACCACCACGTTTTTTAATTTTTTCAACTTGAGTAACAATATTTCGGCTTCGCTAATGGTACCATTGTTAACTAACACATAAATCTTTCCTTTTTTAGCATATTGCTGTAACAGTTTGTAGTATTTATTACTTTCTTTTTCGGCCCCGCCTTCATTATTCCGGAGGTCGAGTATTAAATAAGGTGCTACTAAAGCCGTTTTTATAGAGTCGTAAAAGTTTTTTGACAGCTTGCTGGTCTTGCTGTTGGCCTGGAAACTTTGAATCAAGAGGTATTGTATATCGTTTGTGGCCTGTTTTAGGTTAAACTTCGAATCGCCTCTTACAAGATTCACAAAATCTGTTCCTGGTAAATTTTTAGTATAGGTGCCCCCAAAAAAGGAACGCTTAAAGCTGCTGTTTATCAATGATCCGTTTGTATATTTTTCGATAGGATCAAGGTTGAAATTTTTGGTGTAAGGGTGGGCATAGATGGCTTTGTAATGATATGTATCCTGTTCATACAGGTGCACTGCTACCTGTCCTTTTTCCCAGAAATTCAGTTCCGAATCCAGGATAATGCCAACATATTCTTTCTCCTTTACCCGGAACAGACCTATCGTATAAAATTTGCCGTAATGATAAATGCCTTCTACTTTATGGGCCGGTTTAACTGCCAGCGCCTGTTGTAAAGAATCAATGTTGATATTGTACGACGGATAGTTGTGAAAAGTGCTGGTTTGCACAAAACTATCAATACTGGCCTTACTCCTGAAAGGACGATCATCAGCCTGCTGGTAAAATGCAATATGATTGTCCCGTATAGGAAATAATAACTGCGCCAGGTTATAAAAATATTGATAACTGTTTACATCGGTAATAGTATCAGCCAGCAGCCGGTTATACAGATCCTGGTAAGCAGTCTTTTTTGCCCCTTTTATCTGCGCCTTATACGATTTTGTTTTTTCAATAACCGCTTTTAAAGCCGCCAGGTCTACCTGGTAAACGGATCGCTGTGCTTTTAACCCCAATGCCGCTAAAAGGAAACAGGTTATGGATAATAATATATTTTTCATGCTGTAAACCTGGGCTGGTGAAGAAATACAATGATGTTTATTTTACCTTGTTTAAATAATCTAATACATTTACCACCTTGTATTTAGGACTACGCTGTAACCACATATTAAAGAAAGCGGTATGGGTAGCGCCCATTAATATAAACACCCTGTCCTCTTTTTTTAATTCAACCTGGTTGATATTGGAATACATTACCAGGTTACGGTGATAAAACTTGGCGGCTTCCTCTGCTCCCTCTGCCTTGCCTTCGGTGGAAATATGCGTAAGTATATCGGCATTAATGTTCATGAGCATATCCAGGTACTGGGGGTGATTGGCCATTTTTAAATGATCCAGTACGGTCATCTTATCTTCGGGATATTGTTTGTCCAGTGAATCCAGCATACGCATATACCCTTTTACGGTGGTTGTATCTTTGTATTTAATATTCCTGCCGATCATATAGTTATACCCTTCTTTATAATCAACCCCATAAATGCGTTGGGTATTACTTAAACGACCTATTTCATAAGCAAGCAGTTGGATCTCTGAAGGGTGCTCAAATTTCATTTTCGGGTTTTTCAGGTAGGCATTGTATTCATTTTGCAGGGTAGTATTATAGGATGGCTGTCTTTCTACCAATATAACGGTAGGCTTAAATTCGGCAATGGCTTTGGCAATGGCATGTACCCGGCGTACATTCTCCGCATTGTGTTCATCAAACTCTGTTTTATTGGCATCCGATGTAAAACCCATATGAAAACTGCCCATATTCAATACGGCAATAGCAGTATCAAACTTAGTGCTTACGGCCAGTGGTGGTTGTGCCAGTACAGGTTGCAGGCTGCATAACAGGATAATAGCGGTAATAATTGTTTTCATCGTAAATATTTATAAAATGAATGAATAATATTGGTGAGGCAGATTAACAGCACAAAAATTGTCTATAAATTCCCCGGCTAAAAGTTTTTTCTGCAAACCCCTTTTGTTTTTCTGCAAACCGTTTCCTGCTTTCCTGTGGTGTGTATTACTTTTATAAAAATTTGGGCCATGCCGTATCAACGATCTTTATCAGTTAAAAAAGAAGTCACTATACATATTGTATTCTGGCTCATAGCGGCCTATTTTACCCTCATAAAGTTTAATAATACCAAGCTGGAGCTGGTGCCCCTGCATGTTTTTGAAATAACCTGGGCCTTCATCTTTGTCAGCAGCTTTTATTTTAATTACCTGCTGGTATTACCCCGGCTTATCAGGCCCTTCAGGTGGAAAAAAGTGTTTACCGGAATCTTGTGTAATATAGTATTCTTTATACTACTTCGTTATTTACTGGAGGAAGTACTGGCTTATCGCTTATTCGGATTTAAGAATTATTTTAAAGGTACGCCGCTGTGGTATTATATATTTGATAACCTCTACTATAGTACCCTGCCTATGATACTGAGTACCTTTTTCTGGCTGGTGATCTTTGTGATCCGTTTGTACGACTATAACAATTATATTGTGGAAGAACAAAAGAGTACCGAGATCAAGTTTTTAAAAGCCCAGATCAATCCCCATTTTATTTTTAATACCCTGAACAATATTTATTCGATGGTGTATTTTCAATCGCCGCGGTCTTTATCCGCCATTGAAAAACTCAGCAGTATTATGCGCTTTACTACCTATGAATCGCAGAAGGAAAAGATCAGGCTGACGGATGAGCTGAATTATATACAATCTTATATCCAGCTGGAGGAATTAAGACATGAACAGGAAGATTTTGTAAATACGAGTATCATGATCAGTGAACAGCAGATCATGATACCGCCCTATATCCTCTCCCCTTTTGTAGAAAATGCATTAAAACACGGCCAGGTGGCTACTGAAACACCTATAGAAGTGCAGTTACAGGCCACACCCAATACGCTGACCTTTACGGTGACCAATACCATCGGGCAGCAGAAAAAAGATAAACTGGGTGGCATTGGCCTGGAGAATGTAAAACGCCGTTTGGAAATTTATTACCCGGGTAAACACCAGCTCACCATTCATAACACGAATAATATCTTTACCATACAACTGTCTATACAATTAGCATCATGAAAACAATAAGCTGTATTATATTGGACGATGAGCCACTGGCGGTAAAGCTGGTGCATGATTATGCACAAAAAATAGCAGAGTTAAAGGTTGTATATGCCGGCAGCGATGTGTATAAAGCCATTGATATATTGCGCAGCCAGGAAATTGACCTGGTATTCCTGGATATCCAGATGCCGGAACTGACAGGCATGGAGATCATGCAATTATTTAATAAACAGCATAATTATATTATTACTTCGGCCTATCAGGAATATGCGCTGGATGCTTACCAGTTTAAAGTAGTGGATTTTTTGCTGAAGCCCATCACCTTTAACCGCTTTTACCAGGCGGTGGAGAAGTTCATACAATGGCAGCCGGGTATACAACCTGCTCCGGCGGCTACCGGCCACCTGATGGTAAAAGCGGACCGTAAGCACCACCAGGTAGCCCTGGATAATATCCTGTATATTGAAGGACTGAAAGATTATATCCGCATTCATACCCTGGATGATAAAATTATTGTATGGGAGAATATGAAAGATATACTGGAAAAACTACCTGCACAGCAGTTTATCCGTATCCACCGTTCCTATATTATACCCGTGAATAAAATAAAACTCATTGAAGGCAACCGGGTGCAGATGCAAAACATGGATTACCTGCCTATTGGCGAAACCTATCGCAAGATGGTGGCGGACTGGCTGGGTAAGTATTGAACCGGTTCTTTTTTCTATCACGTTCCAAACCTCCATCAGCTATATATGAACAAAGCGGTTTTGCAAACTAAAAAAATGATAACGAAGATTTTGCATTTGAGAGATAAAGAGCTATGTTGAAGTATTAACTTTGTCTAAATTTTTACCCATGAAAGAAACAGTATACGCTGCATTATTAGTAATTGGCCTGTCAGCTTTTACAGCCTGTAACAATGAATCCGAAGTGAAAAAGGAAGATACACCTGCTCCTGCTCCTGCTGCCGCTGCGCCGGAACCTAAAGCCGAAGAAACGGAGTTGAGTGTGACCGGCAAGATCACCGGCATTGAAAAAGGCAAGGATGGTTATATGGCCACCATTGAAGACTCAACCGGTAAAAAGTATACCGCTACCATTAGTATTGTAAACCTGCAAAAAAGCGGCGGAACCTATAAAGCGCATGAAGTGGGTGAAACCATCACGGTGCAGGGCCCCGGATGGAGCGATTCCACCGGCAATACCTTTATTATGGCAAAGCAATTGAACTGATCAATTGCTTTTTTTTATACATTTTCTTTAGTAACTTAAGGTAAATTATAAGGTTATTAAATGTTAAGTGATGGATTATATTGACTATTACCAGGTACTGGGCATTGATAAAAAAGCGACAACAGACGAGATTAAAACAGCCTACCGAAAACTGGCCCGGAAATACCATCCTGACCTGAACCCGAACAACCCGGAGGCGGAGAAACGTTTCAAGGAGATCAATGAGGCCAACGAGGTATTGAGCGATCCCGATAAGCGAAAAAAATATGATGCTTACGGGGCTAACTGGAAACAGGCCGAACAGTTTGAACAGGCCAGGCAGCAGCAATCTTCCGGGGCTGCAGGCGGCAATCCCTTTGCCGGCTCCGGTGAGGGGTATTATTCTTTTGGTGATGGTGAGGATTACTCCGATTTCTTTGCTTCCATGTTTGGTAATTCCGGGTCAAGAAGTAAGCAAACCCGTTTCAAGGGATCCGATTACAGGGCTGGTTTACAACTTAACTTATCGGAAACCTATAAAACACATCAGCAAACCTTTACCGTTAACGGGAAGAATATCCGTATTACCGTTCCGGCCGGTGTGGAGAATGGCCAGGAGATAAAAATTACGGGTTATGGTGCGCCGGGTGTAAACGGTGGTCCTAATGGCGACCTCTATATTACTTTTACCATTCATAATGATACCGGCTTTGTGCGTAAGGGGAATGACCTGTATGCAGATGTACCCCTGGACCTTTATACAGCCGTTTTAGGCGGTGAAGTGGTGGTGGATACCATGGATGGTAAGGTGAAACTGAAAGTAGCACCCGGAACCGCCAATGCTACCAAAGTAAGATTAAAAGGAAAAGGTTTCCCCGTGTATAAAAAGGATGATCATTTCGGCGACCTCTATATTACCTACCAGGTACAGGTGCCGCAAAACCTTACTGAGAAAGAAAAAGAATTATTTCAACAGCTCGCCCGGGAGCGTCAACAACAATAATTATGCAAACAGCCAATAATATTACTATACAGGAATGCTGCACCCATTATCGTGTTGAAACCAGTTTTGTGTATTCATTGCAGGAGTATGGATTAATAGAAATTATCCATAACGGAGAAGAGCAATATATTCATTATGAGCAACTGGCATTACTGGAAAAATATATGCATCTTCATTACGACCTGGACATTAATTTTGAAGGGCTTGATGCTATTGCCCACCTCCTGCGTCATATTGAAAACTTACAAACTGAGGTGAAAACATTGCGTAACGAATTAGGTACCTAGTATACAATAGCTTACTATCTATTGGTTGTTTTACTGAACTACAGCGGGTAAACTGTAACCCCTTAGTGTTTTGTTTAACAGGCTGTTCTTTGGCTGTTCGGGTTAATTGATCTAACTTCAAACTGGACTTTTTTACCATCAACCATAAAACCTACTCGTATGTCTACATCTGTTAAGCTGAAGCTCTATGGCGTTAGCCGGGAGCCGGGCAGTTTTGAACCCGAACCCTATCTCCAGTTAGAAGAAGCTATTGACTTAAGCACTACCCGCGGCGACAAAGAGGAAAAAGAAATTGAACTTACCGACGATGATTTTATTGAAGTGGTATTTGATGATGATACCACCTGGTTTGGTGATAAGGAAACATTGTGGGAATTATTTCCCAATATGGAAGTTAAAACCAGGTCAGGGGTAAGTGTTGCTGTTTTACCGGAGTCACTGGAAAGTGATGAAGAAACCCGGGGCATTCTTAAAAAACTATTTCCCCGGCTTTTTAAACGGTTCTCCAAAAAAGCAGTGGATAAAACGGTAAAACAGCTGGCCGAAGAATTAGAGAATAATGCACTGGATAATAAAATAGGCCTTTATAAACTTACCAAAGATTTTTCCCTTCTCGATTTTAATGGTGCAGGTTCGGCTCCGGGCCAGCATTATCTTTTATTGCTGCATGGTACGGCTTCTTCCACATCAGGTTCATTTGATAAAATTACCGGTTCAAAGGAATGGGAACAGATCACTGGTAAATATGGTGATAATATCCTGGCCTTCCAGCACCGGTCGCTTACCCAAAGTCCTTTAGATAATGTACTGGATCTGATCAACCGGCTTCCCAATAATGTTTCGCTGGATATTATATCCCAATCCCGTGGTGGTTTGGTAGGTGAGTTGCTGATACGTTTTATTGAAGATGTCAATGGTTTTTTACCGGCCAGCATTACTCTGCTGGAGAAAGAAAAGAGAACTGCTGACCTGGCGGTGATCGGTAAAATATCACAGGCCATTAAAACAAAAAATATCAGTGTTCAAAAATTTGTCCGCTCTGCCTGTGCGGGCAGGGGTACTTCTTTAATGGGTAAAAGGGTGGATATTTTTATCAATACCCTGCTTAATTTCATCAGGCTCTCTCCCTCCCCTGTCCTTTTTATCATCGCCGGTGGGTTAAAAGCCATTATCGCGAATGTATTAAAAACAAGGAATAACCCCGATGTGTTACCCGGCCTGGAAGTACAGGCTACTGATTCTATTTTCGTTAAAATTTTAAACACACCTAAAAAAATATCGGGTGATATAGTGGAAGGTTTTGATAACCGCCTGATCGTTATTTCCGGTGACAGTGAATTTAGTTTTTCCCTGAAAGGTTTGCTGGTGATATTGTCCAATTACTTCTTCAAAAGAAAAAGGAACGATTTTATCAATGATACTGCCTCCATGTACTATGGTGCCAAAAGAAAAAATGTCATTCAATATTATTTTGACCAGGGCAAGGATGTACATCATTTTAATTACTTTAAAAATGATAAAACCCGCGGCGCTATCTGGACAGCTTTGAGTACGGAGGGTGATGTGATACCCGGCTTTAAAACATTATTGCCGGATAATTTTGAAGAGATCGAACGGGCCGGCATCTTTGGCCTGGAGTATGGCCGTTATTTCAAAGAGAATGTGTCGGGCAAAAAACCGATCGTTGTCCTCTTACCGGGTATCATGGGTTCCTTCCTGGAACGGAATGATAAAAATATCTGGATCAACTATTTCAATTTTGTAATAGGCGGCCTGAAAAATATTGCTATTGATAAAACCGGGGTAAAAGCCACCGGCCTTATTAAAACCTCTTATAAAGACCTGGGCGCCTACCTGGAAGTAAATTATGATGTGGTGACCTTTCCCTTTGACTGGCGGCTTACCTTAACCGAAGCCGGTAACCAGCTCAATACCAAGATCACGGAACTCATGCAATACAAACAACCCATTAAACTGGTGGGGCATTCCATGGGTGGCCTGGTGGTAAGGGAACTGATGATTAACCATACTGCCACCTGGCAGCAACTGAATACGCAAAATGATTTTATCACGGTACTACTGGGTACGCCCTGGATGGGCTCCTACCGTATACCCTATGTATTAGCCGGTTTGGATGGCATTATCAAACAATTGAACCTGATTGATATTGCGCATTCCATGTCAGAGTTAATTGACCTGTTCATCAAATACCCGGGTTTACTGGAACTATTGCCTATCGGCATTAATGATATTGATTTTTCCAATAAAGATGTCTGGAATTACTTTCAACCGCTGACGGGGTATAACTGGAGCATACCGGATGATAAACAACTAACCGCTTTTAAGGAATTTCGTACCAATGTACGTAATAAAATAGATAGTATTGATTACTCCAAAGTAGTATATGTAGCCGGTAGGGATAAATCTACCATTGATGGTTTTTACATTGAACACAATACGCTTAAATTTACCGAAACACCTTATGGTGACCAGAGTGTTACCTGGGCCTCCGGTATACCTGCTGGTGTAAACAAAGAAAAAAACCTTTATTATACCGATGTATCTCATGGTGCACTGGCCTGTGATAATAGTTTGTTTTCCGGTATCCGCGACCTGTTGAATACCCGTACCACCGGCTCTTCTGCTTTTTCCCGTACACCACCGGCAACACTTACTACCAAAAGATCTGTTGCTGCCAAAGAAAGCTTTGTGTTTGAATCGGGTGAAAGAGGCGTGATACAGAATATCCTGGGTATTCCTGCTTACGAAACAACAGAAAGGCCTTCCGCTCCTATCTTAAAAATAACCGTGAGCAGGGGCGATCTTATTTTCGCCAAATATCCCGTAATGATCGGGCATTTCCTCAATGATGGTATTTACAGTGCCGAAAAAGTAGTGAACAAATACCTGGATAACACCCTGGCCTTCAAACATGCTTTAGGTATTTATCCTGGTGCCGTGGGTACTTATGAGTTCTTTAAGGATGAGAACAACAACTCACCCTTCCCCGGTACCCTGTTAATTGGTATAGGCCAGTGGGAACACCTGAATGTATACCAGCTATCCAAGGCGGTTGAAAAAGCGGTCTCAGGTTACCTGATCAGTGAATGGCTGCCGCGGATCAAACAACAAACGGTTACAAAACAGGTCATAGGTATCTCTACGGTTTTAATTGGCGCGGGTTATGGCCGTATCCCTATCGAGAGTTCGTGCAGGGCAATTATACAGGGTGTGGTCAATGCCAACAGCCGGGTGGCGGTTACTACCAATGAAGATAACTTATACATCAGCGAGCTGGAATTCCTCGAGCTTTTCCAGGATAAGAGTGTGAGTTGTTTTTACAGTATCAACAAACTGGTTTCATCGGAAAACAGCGGTCTGAACCTGGCTTTTACCAAAAAATCGATACAGGTATTGCCGGGTTCCCGTTCGCGGTTAATGACCGAGAATGAATCGGAATGGTGGAGCCGTTTAAGTATTATTTCCAGTAAAGTATACCCTGTACCGGGTGATGAAACCCAGTGGGAAAGAGTATTAAGTTTTTATTCCAGTACGGCCAGTGCCCGTGAAGAAAAAAGGGAACTGAACAGCAATCTTCCTCTGATTGAGAACCTGCTGAATGAAGTATCACTGAACCGGCGCTGGAGTTATGAAAAAGCCCGGGCCATTTTCGAGTTAATGATCCCTAAAGACTTTAAAGAAAATATCAGGCGTAATGCCAACCTGCTGTGGGTATTGGATAAATATACCGCATCCTTCCCCTGGGAGTTGATGCAGGTAGGTAATAAAGAAGAAAAGCCCTTATGTATCTCTTCTAAAATGATCCGCCAGCTGGCTACGCAGGATTATACCGTGGAGCCTAATATCACCAACAGTAACAGTGTATTAATTGTTGGCGATCCTGACCTGGCCGGTTATACAAAAGCAGGTCAGCTGGACGGAGCTGCCAGGGAAGCGGAGGAAGTATATAAAGGTATAACCCGTTTGAATGCCGGCTTGCAGGTAGAAATGCCTATCATCAGAGGCAATAGCGATGATATACTCACTGCTTTATTTAAACAGGACTATAAAATACTGCACCTGGCAGGTCATGGTATTTTTAATGAAAAAAGAGAAAATGAATCCGGTATGCTTATTGGCAAAAAGGCAGGACTGGATGAAGTGGTATTACTCACCCCGCGTCAGATCGCACAATTACCCAACCCGCCGGAGCTTGTTTTTGTGAACTGCTGTTTCCTGGGACGTATTAACCCTTATGCGGAGGAATTATCGGCAAGCAGGTTCAGGCTGGCCGCAAATATTGGTACGCAGCTTATTGAAAGCGGCGCTAAGGCCGTGGTAGTAGCCGGCTGGGAAATTGATGATAGTGCTGCTTTATTCTTTGCAAAAGTGTTTTATGATAATATGTTGCAGCATAAAACATTTGGTGAAGCCGTGCACCGGGCAAGGGTACATGTATATGAACACTTTCCCAACAGCAATACCTGGGGCGCTTTTCAATGTTATGGCCAGCCTGATTATACCCTGGGCCTGGCACAAAATGAAAGTGCCGGTAATACTGCCAAACAATACAGTATGGTGGTAGAAGCCTTAAACGACCTCGAAAACCTCTTGAGCAAATGTGACGTACCTTTTTACAGCATTGATGAACTAAAAACAGAATTGCGGCTTATAGAACAGGGTGTGGACAATGCGGGTTTTATACTACCCGATATTATAGAAAAGCTCATGAATATATGCTGGGAACTGGGCGAGACAGAAAAAGCGGCTGCACATGGTAAAAAACTCTTTGAACAAAACAATGCTGTGTATGAAGTAAAATCACTGGAACGTTACCAGCAGATACTGCGCAGGCAGGCAATTGAATCGGTGATTAATAAACACAATCCTGCCAAAGAAGAAATAGAAAAAGCGGCACCCCTGGTGGATATCGCACTTCGCAATATTGAAAGCCTGTTAATGATCGGGCAAACCGGCAGCCGCATTGGTTTAAAAGCCAGCCTGTATAAAGTAAAAGCATGGCTTGCTCCCGGTGCTGTTGAAAAACGTAAATTCCTGAAAGAAGCGGTCAGCCTGTATAAGCAAGCTTATGGGTACCTGCAAAATGTGCACAGTTATACCAACTGGCGAATGCTGGAGTATTTTTTACGTAATGACCGGAACGCGAAGGCCAAAACAAGTAAAACGGTAAAAACAAAATTCGATACCAAGCCTAGGATATTGGAGGAACTAAGAGTACTGGATAAAAAATCTGACCTGGAAAGAGGCCAGACCAGCGAGATCAACTACTGGCTCATGTCCGACAAAGCCAATATCGCTCTCTGTACTTTTATATATCATACTACAGATGAGACTACAGCGGAAGTTTTATTCCAGTTAGAAAAAGCATGGAAAAAAGCAGGCTCTTATATTAAAAAACAGCGTCAACAGGAGCAGTTTGACCTGTTGATACATTTATGCGATTTTGCCGGAAATAAAACCCTGGCCAACCGGTTACGAAACATAAAAAACACTGTTTCGGGCTGGAAGTAGATAACAATAATTATCAAATGCATTAGTCATGTTGTTTTATTACAACATGACTAATGTTCATTTCTTCTTTGGCTTACGCCATAACCAGGGCGGCGAAGCATTTTTATCCTGCCACAAACCGGCTTTATTTTTTCTAGCCATTTGTTCCAGCCGGTAATAACTGCTGTCGTTACTGTACTGTTTAAAATGCCAGGCCCACCCGGCTTTCACTAGTTCCTTATTTACATTGATGGTGTCATTAACATAAACTTCGGCAATGAGACGTTTATAACGGTCTTTTTGATTACTGGCCACTACCCTCACCTCTTTGCCGAAACAAATAGCGGCTGCAAATTGTTTGGCCTGTTTGCCATAAGGTTGTGATCGTTCGGGGCAATCAATATGCGCCAGTCTTATTACCGTTGCTTTGCCCTGGTGTAGTACTTCAAATGTATCGCCGTCTTTAATGGCCACTACCTTGCCGGTAAAACTTTTTGCCTGCCAGTGCAGGGGTTCCCTGTTAACCAGTAATAAAAGCCATACCAGCCATATTTTTCCCATCAGGAGTGTATCATGTTTTATGAATAAAGGATTGCGAAGGTAGGATTTAGACAGGAGTATACAGATAGTAGATGATAGATAACAGATAATAGATAATAGATGATAGACAATGAAATTTTATATGGCAGGATGTTCCCTGTCTTAGATGTATACTATAATTTTTTGTACCAGCGGCAGTACAATTTTCATCGTTCCTTGCGTCGCACACTTCAGCCACAGAATCATTGCTCACCATTTTGGTAACGTAAAAGGTTCATATTCTTTTGGCTACCTTTGTAATCTTTAGTAACCTGTAAAAATAAAATATGGCATCCGCATCCTTTGTTTGTTTTGGCGAAATATTATGGGATATATTACCGAACGAAGAAGTACCCGGCGGTGCGCCCATGAATGTAGCTTATCACCTGCAACAATTAGGCAATAAACCTGCTATTATTACTCAAACGGGTGAGGATGAAAGAGGAAAAAAACTATTACAATTATTGCAGGAACAGCAAATTGATACGCGGTATGTATTTACAACCAATGAATACCCTACCGGGGTGGTGAATGCTATTCCCCAGCCTAACGGTGATATGCGTTATACCATTATGCAACCGGTGGCCTGGGATTTTATTCCATACAACGGGGAATCTGCTTCCCTGGTGGAACGGGCCGACTATTTTATTTTTGGTAGTCTTGCAGCACGTAGTGCCGTATCTGCCAATACCCTGCAGCAGTTATTAAAAGCTGCAAAAACCAAAGTACTGGATATTAACCTGCGGGCACCTCATTATACCCCCGACACCGTTACCTCCCTGTTAACGGCTGCAGATATCCTTAAACTGAATGAAGAAGAACTGGTACTTATCACTGATTGGTGGGGTGACTTTCAAACCCTGGAAGAAAGGACCATTTACCTGCAGGATAAATTTCAATTGCAATTGATCATAGTGACCAAAGGTGCTGAGGGTGCTATGGTGTACAGGGATGGTCATTTTTATTACCAGGAAGGTATTAAAGTAAAGGTAATAGATACTATTGGCAGCGGTGATTCTTTTCTGGCCGCATTTATGACCCGTTATGCTGACGGTAAGCCTATACCGGAAGCCTTATCTTTTGCTACTAAACTGGGTGCTTTTGTGGCTTCCTCAAAAGGCGCCTGGCCTGCTTATAAGCCGGAAACATTATAAGTATTATCAGCTCATTTTGTTCTTTGTACAATACTTATGATCAACCCTGCCCCGGGTTAACCTCAAATTGCTAACAATCAATTCACTGTCTGTACTAATTACAGCCGGCATATTTTATTGCCGTTTTTTCTGAAAACTTATCCCCCAATTGGCCGGTTTGGCGTGAAAATGGTTGACTATACATTATCACATAAAAACCTATCATTATGAGTACAGAGAACTTGCACGACAAAGAAGCCATCAGTAAATTAAAAAAATTAGCCGAGAAAACCGATATAGGTATGTTTTGTACCCACGTTAAAGACACCAAACATATCCATGCAATACCCATGAGTACACAGGAAGTGGATGAAGAAGGGAATATCTGGTTTTTATTTTCGTCGGAAAGTGAAACCTATAAACACTTACAGGATGATAAAACCGTTTGCCTCCTGTATTCAGATATTAAAAATTATAACTTTCTCAGCATTCATGGAGTGGCAGAAATATCCGGCAGTAAAGTATTGATCGATAAATACTGGAATAAAATGATGGAGGTCTGGTTTGAGAAAGGAAAAGATGACCGGCATATACGTGCTTTAAAAGTAATCCCCTCCGAAGCACATTACTGGGATAATAAGACCAATAAACTGGTGACGTTTTTTAAAGTTGCTGCCAGTGCCTTATCAGGTGAGCCCATGGATATTGGCAGGCAAGGCCACCTGAACATTTAATGTATTGTTTCATTTTTAAATATAATTGTTATGACTAAGAAAATAGCCATACTGGCAACACATGGATTTGAAGAGAGTGAATTGAAATCACCCAAGGATCACTTGGAAAAACAAGGCTGGACGGTACATATTGTCAGTACTGAAACCGATACCATTAAAGCCTGGGCCAAGACTGATTGGGGAAAGGAATATGAAGTGGATAAACACGTGAACCAGGTTTCGGCTTCGGACTATGATGCCCTGGTTTTGCCCGGCGGTGTATTGAACCCTGATAAATTACGCACCGATATGGAAGTGATCGCTTTTGTACAGGAGTTCTTTAAACAGCAAAAGCCGGTAGCGGCCATTTGTCATGGCCCGCAGGTGTTGATCAACGCAGAAGTAGTGAATGGCCGTACCCTTACTTCAGTTGCCGCAATACGTATTGACCTGGAAAATGCCGGGGCCCGCTGGCTGGATGAGGAAGTGGTGGTGGATGCCGGCCTGGTAACCAGCCGCACACCCCAGGACCTGCCGGCATTTAATGCCAAGCTGGTGGAGGAAATAAGGGAAGGAAAACATGTTAAACAACATGCCTGATCGGGAATATTGTTTTAGTAAAGCACCGAAAGGTGCTTTTTTTATGCAATAAGTAATATATGCTTGTATGTCAATCAAAATTAATTTTTGTTCATGTACTGCTGTAGGATAAAAGAATTAACTTTCGCAAATAATAATTCTTAAACACCAGTAAAAACTACTTCATGATCTCCCGTATCAGTATTGCCTGCCTTTTAACTCTAGTTACCGGATACTCAGTATATGCACAGAAAGTATTGCCCCCGGCGCCGGTATTGCCTGTTCCCAGTGCCAAACAATTAGCATGGCAAAAAATGGAGATGAATATTTTTGTACACTTTACTACCAATACTTTTACAGATAAGGAATGGGGTTTTGGCGATGAGAAGGAAACGGTATTTAACCCTACAGCGGCCAGTCCTGACCAATGGCTGCGGGTGTTTAAAAACAATGGCTTTAAAGGGGTTATTCTTACTACCAAACACCATGACGGCTTTTGTTTGTGGCCGAGTAAGTATACAGAACACTCAGTAAAAAATAGTCCCTATAAAAATGGTAAAGGCAACCTGGTAAAAGAAACCAGCGATGCGGCAAAAAAATACGGCCTGAAATTCGGCATTTATCTTTCACCCTGGGATCGTAATCATGCGGCATATGGCACACCGGAGTATATTACTTATTACCGTAACCAGTTAAAGGAATTAACTACTCAATACGGCCCTATTTTTGAGATCTGGTTCGACGGCGCCAATGGTGGTGACGGATATTATGGCGGAACAAACGAAACCCGGAAGATCAATGGTGCTACTTATTATGACTGGCCCACTACCATCAGCCAGGTGCGTAAAGTACAACCTCAGGCATTATTTTTTAGCGATGCCGGTCCGGATATACGCTGGGTGGGTAATGAAAGTGGTATTGCCAATGTGACAAACTGGAACACCATTACCCCTGATACATTATATGCGGGTAAGCCAAATATAACTGAACTGTTAAACACCGGCTCACCTGACGGAACAAAATGGATACCAGCCGAAGTGGATGTATCTATCCGCCCGGGTTGGTTTTATCATGCTAAAGAAGATAACCAGGTAAAAACGCCGGAACAACTGTTTGATATTTACCTGAGCTCAGTAGGTCGCGGTTCGGTGTTGTTACTCAATATTCCTCCCGATCGCCGCGGACTGGTACATGAGAATGATATTAAATCCCTGGAAGGATTTACCCGTTTGCGTAAAGAACGCCTGGGCAATAACCTGGCAAAAAATGCGGTTGTAAAGGCTTCTAACACCAGGGGTAACTCACCTTTATACAAAGCTGCCAATATTACTGATAATAATACCAATACTTACTGGGCAACGGATGATAATCAAACTACCGGCAGTTTTGAGATGGATCTGAAAACGGCTAAAGAAATTAAATATATTTTATTACAGGAGTATATAACATTAGGTCAGCGTGTAGAATCATTCACGGTTGAAGCCTGGCAGGATAACGGCTGGCAAAAAGTGGCAGAAGGCACCACCATTGGTTACAAACGTATCTTGAAAATTGAGCCGGTAACAACATCAAAGATCAGGGTAACCATTACCGGTGCAAAAGCCTGCCCTTTAATATCTAACGCAGCATTGTATTAATTACATTTTCCGGAATATTTTGTTTGTTAGTCTTCCCCTGACATACTGTTGTCACAGGCCCGGGATAGTTTTGTCTGAAAACAGATAATATGACGCAACAAAAGGCATTTAAAATCATTGGTATTACCGTACGTACCACCAATCAAAACGGACAGGCTACACAGGATATCCCGGCCTTATGGCACCGGTTTATGGGCAATAACCTGGCAGCTATCATACCTAATAAACTAAGTGATGATATATATTGTCTGTATACAGAATATGAAAAAGATCATACCCTGCCCTATACTACCATGATCGGTTGTAAAGTATCCAGCCTGGATACCATACCCGAAGGCATGACAGGTAAAACCATCAGCGCCGGCAGTTTTACCAAATACACGGCTAAAGGCAACCTGGCACAGGGTGCGGTATATAACGAATGGAAAAATATCTGGGCTACTGCCACCAACCGTGCTTTTACAACGGATTATGAAATATATGGCGCCAAAGCGGCTAACCCGGAGAATGGCGAGGTAGATATTTTTGTAGGCGTGAAGGAGATATAAGATTTGCGATTTATGATTTAAGAATTATTGCAGTAGTGGGCTTAAAGGTTTAAGAGCTCCCCTAGGTTCGAAAGTGTTAAACAACTATTGAATACTGGTGTCTTCACTTCTTCTTCTATCCAAGCCCTTTTGTATCTTTAGCCGGAGATAAAAATTACACTATGCATTCCGTCCCGCTCTATGTTATCGGTCAGTTACAACCTGTGATGAAAAGCCAGCTGGAGGAATGGCAGGCTGCCGGCAGTGTAAAATTTCCCGCTGACTATACCGCTTTTCTGCTGCAATATGGATTGGGAAGCATCAATGAGTTGTTGATGATTGATGTTCCGGATCCGGATTATATGGCGCTTAATTTTAGCGACTACCTCGATTTCTGGGAGTTGACGGAGACAGATAAAACTGAACTGATGAAGGGCTTAACTGTCCCTACTACTATTGATGGCGATATCCTGGTACTTACAAATGACGACCATACTCCCTTTATGTTGTTACCGCGTCATTCCGGTAGCATCAGACGTTTTCCGGATTTTAATACCGTGATCGGAGATTATATTAACAGGTATGCCCTTGGTACAGATATTTACTTTGATCCTTACGCCGGTTATGCGCAGGAGTATATCAGTTTTATCATCGATAATAAATTAGATAAGAAGTTGTTTGATAAAGTGCATGAGGCTTTGTTAGCGAATTACCGGTTTGACCGGACCTTTAACGCCGCTATACAACCGAAATATATTTTACAGTCTATCGGTGGGTGGGTCTATGCCGATGCGGTAGGTAAATCAGCTATCAGGGTAAAATACCAGCAGGCTTTTGCAACCGAAGCTGCAGTAGTGATTGATTTTATAAAGAGCAAAATAGCAGCGCTTACTTCTTAGATCTAGCGTCTCAGATATCATGCAAACAACTCCTGTTGCTGCTGTACACCTTCCAGTTGTAATAATTTTTTCTTAGCCGGTAATCCTCCCGCATAACCGGTGAGTTCGCCTTTGCTGCCAATGATACGATGGCAGGGCACAACAATAGATATGGCATTGGCACCATTGGCCGATGCTACCGCACGAATGGCTTTTTCATCACCCAATTGCCGGCTTAATTCCAGGTAGGAGATTGTTTTACCATAAGGTACCTGTAATAACTGTTGCCATACTTTTTGCTGAAACTCAGAGCCAGCCAGTAAAAGCGGGATATCGAAATTGTTTCTTTTTTTGTTAAAGTATTCTTCCAGTTGCTGTATGGTATGCTGATGTAAGGGGGTAGATTGGTGCACATATTTGGCAGATAAAAAATGGCATACCCGTTCATCTACCTGTAACCGGCGGGCACGGTATTTCCAATCCAGTAAACATAATTGTTCTTCGTAATCGCCAATTAACAAGGTCCCAAAAGGACTTTCGTAAGTGGTAGTATAAACGGTATTCATAATATGAAAAATAGTGAAGCAAGTTACTCTTTTTTCCACTGTCAATAAAACCATTTGTATAGATGTGTATATCCTTGTGAAGCTGTATATTTAGTATAGCTAATCACCACCTATTCATCACCGATCTATGAACCTGCACCCCACCCTTGTCACAGATATCAGGGCCATTATTGCTAATTCCCGGCATAAAGCTATCCGTGCTATTGATCATGAACGTACTTTAATGTACTGGCATATTGGTAAACGTATTTTTGAAGAAGAGCAATCCGGGAAAGACCGGGCGGATTATGGCACTTACCTGATAAAATACTTATCCCAACAATTACAACCGGAATTCGGAACAGGATTTTCTACTAGGCAACTGGAAAGATACCGGCAGTTTTACAGGCTATTTCCAATTGCGCCTACACTGTGGACGCAATTAAGCTGGAGTCAATATAAATTATTATTAAGCATTGATAATCAAAGTAAAATAGAATTTTATATGGCGGAGTCCATTAAAAATAACTGGACGGTCAGGCAACTGGAAAGACAGATTAATGCCAGTTTATACGAAAGACTTTTGGTGAGTAATGATAAAGAGCGTGTACTGGCTGTAGCTAAAAATGAAAAACTCCCTGCAGACGCCGGGGAGATCATTAAAGACCCCATTTTCCTCGAATTTTTAGGATTAAAACGTGAGGCGGCCTATTATGAAAAAGACCTCGAAGCAGCTATCATTACCCATTTACAGGAGTTTTTATTGGAGCTGGGCAATGGGTTTTCCTTTGTAGCCCGGCAAAAAAGGATACATATTGAAGGTGATGAGTTTTTTGCTGACCTGGTGTTTTACAACCGGCTGATGCAGTGTTTTGTGATTGTTGAAATAAAGACCACTAAACTTACCCACCAGGATATAGGTCAGTTACAGATGTATGTAAATTATTATGATCGGGTAGAAAAGGCAGCACACGAACAACCCACTATCGGCATTTTATTATGTGCCAGTAAAAACGATGCAGTGGTACGTTTTACTTTACCGGAAGGACAACAACAGATCTATGCCAGCCGCTATCAATTGTACTTACCTACCGAGCAGCAATTACTGGCCGAAGTGCATAAGGAAATGGAGAGCTTTAAGGAGCAGCAGTCCCCCGGGCAAAACCGGCAGTAAGATGAGCTGGTGAACTTTTTACGATCTTTGTTAATTATGTTCAACTTTAGTATAAAAGATAAAGGGATCATATCCCATACCTTTCTGGCACATCATATCGCTGATTTTAAAAACGCCTGCAGTTTTATAGCCAACCTGCCCTATAAGCGTAATACCAATAAGGAAGATTTAACTACCGTATTTACGGAGAATGGCGGAACCTGCAGCACCAAACATGCCGTGTTACAAAAACTATGTATGGAGAACGGGTATGAAGCGGTGAAACTGGTACTCGGTATTTTTAAGATGGATGGTGTTTATGCGCCACCTATAACACCGGTATTACAGGCATATGGATTAACCTATATCCCCGAAGCACATAACTATTTACTTATAGAGGCTGACTACTTTGATTTTACGGAACCGGGTGCCCATTATAGTGACTTTAAAGATAAACTGGTACAGGAAGAGTTGATTGATTATACACAAATAACCACCTATAAAGTGCAGCAGCATAAACGTTTTCTGGCAGCATGGCTTCAAACAGAACAATTGACTTATTCCCTGGATGAATTATGGCAGATACGTGAAAAATGTATTGCGGCATTACAGGCTTAGTTTATTATCTTGTACTATAAAAGTTAAGTGTATGCAATTTGGAAAAGTAGCGAATCCCGGGGCGGTTGATTTTACCTTACCCAAAGATGCGCCCGAAACAGCAAAGGTATTAGAGGCTTATAAAAATGATATGCCCTTTGATGTATATGTGGGTTGTGCCAAATGGAATCGGAACGATCTGAAAGGCTTTTATCCCCGCGGCACCAAAGATGAACTGACCTACTACTCTACCCAGTTCAATTGTATTGAGCTGAACGCTACTTTTTACAAAATGCCCGATTTTAAACAGGTAGAGACCTGGAAGAATAAAACCCCGGCCGGCTTCCGCTTTTTTCCTAAAATAACCGATATCATCAGTCACTATAAACGGTTGATTGATGTACAGCAGCCCCTGGAAGAATTCTGTAATGCTATCAGTGTGTTTGAAGAAAAACTGGGCATGCCCTTTTTACAGCTGCACGATAATTTTGCACCGAAGGATTTTGACCGTTTGCGCAATGTACTGGAAAATTTCCCCAAAGGCATTCCCCTGGCAGTGGAAGTACGTAATGAAGCCTGGTTTGCGGATAAAGCGGTCAGCAAAGCCTACAGCGAGTTACTGGAAGGCTTAGGCATGGCCAATATTATTGTGGATACGGCAGGCCGCCGTGATATGCTGCATATGCGCCTCACCGGTCCTGAAGCTTTTGTACGTTATGTAGGGGCTAATCACGCAAGCGATATTACACGGCTTGATGACTGGATCACCCGTATAAAAAAATGGCGCAAGGCCGGCTTACAAAAGTTATACTTTTTTGTACACCAGAATGTAGAGCTGGAATCACCCTTACTGGCAGCACATTTTATCACCCGTATGAATAAGGAATTTGGTTTAAACCTTACCATTCCCAATAAGGGTGATAAAGGGCCGCAACAATCTTTGTTTTAGTAAGTTAATCTTTCCAGCGCCAGTCACCTGCAATCTGTAAGGCTTCTTTCAGGTTGTTTTTAATCAGCATGGCTTTGATCTCCATATCGGTCTGGCGTTTTACCGGTATAAGTTCTGCATCGGCCAGACCGTAGGTTAACATGGCATTGTAACGAACGGTGTTCTGCATACCTTTTTCATCTACCAGGTCAAAATCATCGCAATCCGCATGGTAACAGCGCCCGCTGTTATTAGGCAGCTTACCGCCGCCTGCCCCGCCGGTTGCTACACCTTGCAACATAAAGGGCTGGTGATCGCTATGCAGGCCAACACCGGAGCGGAATGTATTTTTAAAGGCTGTATCAATATGCTGTGCAATAGCGCCAATGCTTTCAAATAAGGCTTTGGTCTCTTCACGACTGCTGGAATAACCGGTGGGATCGTTGGTCATATCATAATTAAGCATATACCTTACCTGGTTTATGCTTTTATCTTTTAAAGCCTGCGCCACATAATGTTTGGAGCCTAACAGGCCCTGCTCCTCGCCCATAAACAATACAAACTCCACTGTGCGGGCCGGTTGTAATTGCAGGGCTTTAAAAGTGCGTGCCATATCAATTACCGAAAACGATCCAATGCCGTTATCAATAGCACCGGTGGCCAGGTCCCAGCTATCCAGGTGACCACCTACCACAATTTTTTCGTTGGGTAATGTCTTACCTTTTAAAGTGGCAATTACATTACGGGCTTTTATTTTACCGGAGAAATTGGTCAGGGTGATCTGCGCCGTCTGGTCAGAGGTTTTTAATTGTTCTTTAATGGCAAAGCCATCCTCCTTACCAATACATACGGCGGGTATGGGAATTAATTTACCGGTTACCGATGCGGTGCCCGTTAATAACACACCATTATCCACGGTGTTGAAAATAATAATACCGGTAGCGCCATACTTTATGGCAAGAGCCGTTTTTTCGGACCGGTGCAGGTTTTTTAATCCTTCCTTTGAGCCTGGTAATATGCCTAAGTAAACCAATGCAATTTTACCTTTTACTTTATTCACGTCGGCTTTATAATCCTCTTCCAGGCCATTACCCATATCTACAAGTGTACCGGTGATATTGGCTTTTACCGGTGCATGGGCCAGCGATACTGCTTTTACAGGGGCCAGGTTATTGGGATTAACACCCACTTTTACGGCAATGGTACCACGGCTCCAGCTTTCTACTTCAAAAGTCTGGAAACGTACATCGGTAAAACCATAACTCTTTAACAGGTCAAAAGCCTGCTGCTCGGCTTTGGCGCCATTGGTGCTGCCGGTTAACCGGTGACCGATGGTAGATGTTGACAGTTTAAGATTGGCGTATGCCTGGGAGTTATTCAACACTTCCTGGTTGATATTGTTGAACACCTGTGGCCAGCTGGCCGGATTTTGCGCCAGGATACTATTACTGCCCATTAAAAGCAACAAAGCCGCTGCTAAACTTTTTACCTTATTCATATATTCAGTATTATATATTCTTTTTCAGACTTCCGTAAAAATAAGGGATAGTTTTATGTTGTTCCCGGCTGTATTGCCAGTGGCATCGCCTGTTGCGTCGCACACTTCAGCTGTATAACGCTGGTCAGCAGCAACCGGTCATGTACACTACCTCTCATCCTTATTGCAAAGAACCCCGAATATAAGCATAAAAAGCTTGCCATATGCATTGGCTGTCACCTGTTGATAACCGTATTGTATACCATGGTATACATTTTTATACAATGGCCTGTATCCTTAATTCCACAATGGTTTTTTACCACTGGGTTTAATGCCGCCTTTCGGTTTGCTGGATACTTTTATGTTTTGCCTGGGATCGGCCTTGGCCGTGAATTTTGAAAATTCACTTACCGGTATATCATTCGGATCAACCGTATGTTCATGGTGTTCGTTAGATAATAATGTGTCCACAGGTACTGCCACAGGGGGCTGGTTTATTTCCAGTGGCTGCGATATAATGAGTTTGTCAGTTGAAACCGCTTGTTGCGTGGATCTTTTTGACGTGGATTTTCTGGCGGTTTTTTTCTTTGGCGCTGCTTTTTTTGTTGTTTTTGTAGCTGCCGCTTTTTTCTTCGGACCTGCTTTTTTTACGGCTGTTTTTTTTGTCGCCGTTTTTTTTACTGCTTTTTTGGGAGCGGCCTTTTTAGTCGCTTTTTTAGGAGTAGCTTTTGCGGCTGTTTTTTTAGCGGCGGCTTTCTTTTTTGGGGCTGCTTTTTTTGCAGCAGATTTTTTGGTAGCTGTTTTTTTCGCTGCTTTTTTAGGAGCGGCTTTCTTTTTAGGTGCAGGTACTTTAGCGCCCTTTTCCCTTGCTTCGGATAAACCGATAGCTACCGCTTGTTTAGGATTGGTTACTTTTTTACCGGATTGCCCGCTGGTTAACTTACCCTTTTTCATTTTACGCATTGCCGAGGCAACTGTTTGCTGTGCTTTTTTTGAATACTTGGCCATAATCATATAGTTTAAAAATGATTCAATACAAAGTACAGTGGCTTATGGTGGTAGGTTTTCAAAAACCATACCATTGCGTTAATTATAGGAATTCATACCCGGGTAATGATATAAACCACCTGCCTGTTGGGCCGAACGGTTAATGATGATAATGCCGGCAATTACCAGTATCATTAAGAGTACCAGCTCGAGATAAGTTTGAATACGGGAACTGTTGATGATATAATGCGAGCTTTTACCCAGCAAATCGGCTTCCGTTGCCTGCAGGTTACTTAACTTTTTTAAAACCTCCTGCGAATGAATAAAGTGTTGTTGCAGGGTGGCCTGGTCATAATGATTGGAATCGGCATTGACCAGGTAGCCTGCCTCGGTAATATTGTATTGCAGTAAACTGTTTTTAAAATGCCGCCAGTAGTTTTCTTCAGCGGGTGTTAAATAAGTATTTTCATAGGCTTTGATAATAGCCGATACATCCTTATTATGCGCGGCAATGGCCGCTGCTTTCTCCGACTGCGGAATACCGGGCTGTTGCAACAACAGTTTTTTCTGGTACAGGTGATCGTGCAACTGGTAAATATAACCGGATGGCATGATCCTGTCCTTATAAATGGAAGAGAAATTTTTACTGAGGTTGGTATAGTTGCGCCAGTTAGAAAAATTATTCAGCATAATGGCTACCACCAGTACAATAAAGATGAGCAGCGCTTTTTGCTGCGGTTTGAGTTTTGTTTTCAGGTTCATATAACAAGTTAAAAATGGACAGCAGTTGTTTGCTAATGAAAGCTTGCCGGGTGAGGGATAGCAGCGGAAAGCCCGCAGCCGTGAGGTACGAGCGGCGAGGACTTGCAGCGTATAGCCCGACCCGGTGTAAGCAAGGGGTTCTGCAGCCCGGGCATGGCGAACACCGGGGCACCCCATCAGCATAACAAACAAAAGGTCAACAATCGTTAACCTGTAAGATAGTTACTGAAAGCCAAAAAGAAAAGGTAAAATTATTGTAAGGCTACTGACCAGGTACGTTCAAAACCGGCCTGTGGTGCCAGGGATTGTATGCCTTCTTTATTGGTTAGCTGCTGGCTGGCCTGTACACTATCCGCTATACCACACCAGGGTTCTATACAAATAAAATCGGCTCCTTTGGCTGCCCATAGTCCCAGGTAATCAAAGCCCGGGAAACTGAAGGTGAGCGCCTTATTGGTTTTGTTACTGGCCAGGGTGACCCTGTTGGAACGTAAATGTTTTAGCACCAGCGCATCTTTGGCAAATAACTCCTTGGTAACGGGCAACAGGTTGTTGTGGTCCAGTAAAGGAAGCGGCTCCTGTTCTATCAATCCGTCAGGCGAAATGGGCCAGCGGCCGGCAGTTTCTTCCTGGTCAAATTTCAGAAAGTAATCATGATAAGCCGTATCAGTTGTCATAGGCAGTTTAAAAGCCGGGTGACCACCTACCGAGAAATACAGTGTATCCGTACCGGTATTGATTACATGATAGGTTACGTACAGACTGTTGTGTTGTAAACGATAGCTGATGCTGAATTGAAAGTGAAAAGGATAAACCGCATGTGTGGCGGCATCGTCCGTTAGCTGCAGGGTAATACTTTCGGCATCCTGTTGGGTAACCGTAAAGTTTTTATCGCGGGCAAAACCATGGCGGGGCAACTGATAAGCTTTATCCTGGTAATAATAGGTATTATTTTTCAGTGTGCCCACAATGGGAAAAAGTACCGGGGAATGTTTGGCCCAGGCCTCCCCTGCCGGCCACATATAATCATCGCCCGTGGCTAATAAAATTAAACTGCTGAGTTCTGCACCCTTGCTTAAAATAGTTGCCTGTAGTATGCCATTGCTGATCGTGTACATACTGCAATTTATTTATTTTTCAGCACCAGTAACCAACCTTTGTTTTTTTGTACCGGAATTTTATCGCCGGGTGTAAATGTACGTGCAGGCTGGAAGTTGGCTACAGCCGGCGCTTCAATAACAGCGTTGGCGGCATTAATGCCTAATGCTTCCCAGTTGATCTGTAGTTGTACTTCAGTATCCTCAGCAGCCCAGCTGGCAATGGAAATAAGGGCGGTGCCGTTTTTTTTGTACACGGTAGCCAGTACCTTATCATTGTTTGTTTTAACGGGGCAGTTGGGGCTCCAGTAGCCGATCATATCCGTTTGCTGTATGCCAAAATCGTCCCATACTTTCCAGATCGGGCGTGGGTCGGCATTGGCGCTCCAGGGTAAGCGGTTGGTAATGCCATAGATCATACCACGCCAGGGATTACCACCACCTTCCAGCATTTCGCCCATTAAGCCAAAGGGAATACCGCTGACCTCTGTCAGGTAAAAATCGGGATTGTTTTTTTCATAATCGAAGTACTCGCCAAACCATAAACGGTTGATATAGGGAAAGTGCTCCATGTACAGGTTAGCGCTGTTATTAAAGCCATCACTTTTATTGTACTGGTTGGCGGAGTGCAGGTCAATGATGCCGGGTTTGTTATTTTGTGTCAGCACCCTTTTAATACGTTTCATGGTAGTACGGTCAAAAGCCACATCATCCAGGTAAATGCCGTCTATACCTACTTTTTGTGTAAGCCAGTTCATACCTTCCACATAGTAGTTATGCCAGCGACTCATACCGCTGTTGATGATGGCAGCATCTTTTATTTCGGGTACAAACCAGGCGGCAATATAATCGTCCTTTACATGCTCCTGTAACCAGCTAAAACCACCGCCTTTACCGGGCGAATATATTTCGTGGCCCAGGCTGCGCAGCGGGAAGGTTTCATAAGCTTTATTGGATAACTCCCTTACCGTGTTGTATATTTTTACTTTTAGTCCTTTCTGGTGTGCCTCATCAATATAGGCTTTCATTTTTTTCCATTCAATAAAGGGATAGTTGATCCAGGGATTAATGGCATTGGCATGGTGAATATTCACCACGGTTGCACCGGCAGCTTTAATGGTATCTATTTCTTTGTAGCGGTGGTAATACCTGTCGGCCCACTGCTGCTGCGTATTTAAAGGGTGGAAAGGGGTAAGTAATAAAGTAAAGTTGTAATAGAGTACTTCGCCTTTTTTCATGTTACGTTCACCACTGTAGGCATTTACCAGTACCGAACTGCCTTTTTTAAAAATGTCGATACCGCCCTTGTTGCTGTTGCCCCAGGATGTGGGTAATAACAAAGGTTTTTGCAGGTAAAAATTAGTATTCAGCGGGCGTACATAGTGCTCGTCACGTAAAGAAAATTGCAGGCCTATATTTACATCGCCCAGCCAGGCGCCATCCTGGTTTTTGTTGGCTACATCCCATTTCCATAATACGGAGTCGGGACGGTTACCGCCTTTCAACCCAAGGCCCATTACATATTTAGCATGTTGTGGCGCTACGGGAATATGAAAGTTGATATCGCTGAGGGTAATATCTTCCAGTGCTGTTAATTTAACCTGGTAGTTTAAAAAGCCGTCAAATTCCAGGCTGCCGTTTACCTGCATGTTCAGGTTAGGTGCAGTGCTGGTAGCATGCCAGCTAACTGTGCCGGGTTGGCGGTTGGTAAACTGTAATCCCTGTTGCTGCCAGTTTATTTTTTGTTTAC
Organism: Terrimonas rubra; assembly: GCF_042686025.1. NCBI lineage: Bacteria > Pseudomonadati > Bacteroidota > Chitinophagia > Chitinophagales > Chitinophagaceae > Terrimonas > Terrimonas rubra. The sequence continues at coordinate 1,687,308 of NZ_JBHUOZ010000003.1, read as the reverse complement.
CGGCGGTAAAATGAAAATGCATAGGCTCGGCCAACAGGTTGTAAGCCTCTTTCCCTATGCTGGTCATTTCCGGGGTAAAAAAGCTTTGTACCTGTGCAGGGAAGCCATCTTTGGCAATCAGTAATTTTCTGCCTAATAAAGAGATGGTGGTATCTGTTACCTGTAAAGGTGTATAAGGCGCAATCACGGTGTTCTCCTGTGCCAGTGTGGAGTTTAACCAGTGTAGTCTTGTTTGTTTTTCCGGCTGGCCAATACCGCCTTCCGTTGCGGTATTGTTACTTACCTGTAATTGTATACGAATGGTGGTAGCTGCCTGTCCCGCCACGGTTATGGTAGCCGTGCCGTTGTATACACCGGCGCTGATGTTTTGCGGTACCTGTACCATACACCACAAAGGTTGAATAAAGCCGGCAGGCACATCCACCTGTTTGGTCAGTGGTTCGGCTTTATAATTGGTACCATCGGTATTTAAACAGCTCATGTTACTGCTCCTGATCAGCTGACCGGTTGCCGATTTAAGATCGGAAAACTGTACCTGTACTTTCTGCAGGTTGATCTGCGCCCAGATGCCTAACTGGTAACTATACCATTCGCCTTTATCGACCTTACCGGAAAAGCTGGTTTGTATGCCTTTTTGTGCCCAGCGATAAGGGATATTATCCTGCATTTTTATGGGGAACATCCTGTCCTCCGGGAAAACGATATACGCTTTGTTTTTGGCCATTGACTTTAGCCTGGCTGTTTCAGCGGCAGTAGCAATAAAGCTCATCGGGTAAAAGCTGTTGAACGCATCGATGGACTGGTAGGCGGTTACACTTGCCATGGCCGGTTTTGTAGCAGCGCTGGCTGTGCTTTGCCAGCTACCGGTAGTTGTAACCGGTTTTAAGTATACTCCTTTGGGATAGTTGGAACGGCCTTCGTTTTTATAGGGCAGGTAATACACAAAATATTTCCCCGCACCGTGTAGGGGCTCAAATAACAGTTCGCCTTTTTCTGCATTAATATGTAACGGCAATATATTTTGTACCAGGGTATTGTTTTTTTCACTCACCACAATGATCCTTTTTTTACCCGGATCTTTATCGGACCTCCGCCATGGAATGGATACTCTGGCCACCTGACGGTTTACCTTGAATTGATCAGCGGTTAACAGTATCACAAAACGGTGATTACCCAGGCTGTCAGGATCCCAGCCGTTATTACCATTCTGGTAGGCTATGTTTTGTGCCCGGCTGTGCGTATTGCCGGTAAGCAAAAAAACGATAAGGGCGAGAAAAGAAACAAACTGTCTCATGCTGTTAATATATTAATCGAGTGCTGTAAAATCAATAACTGGTGCAGTTTTCGATGGTGTGAAGTTGTGGACCCCATCTACCTGCATAGTACTGTTAAAAAAGCCGCAGTTGCGCATAAAGGGCATATTATTCTCTACCCCGCCATCATAATCAAGCCGGTATTTTTTGCGGCCGGTATTATCTACCGTTACTTTTACTTTATCCACTGCTTTCCACTCGCCGGTTGCCGTACGCATCCATTGGTTATGGTAGTAAGCTTTACGGCTGATATTGCCGGTAGCAGGATTAAAGTTTTCGAGGAAGGAATGAAAACGTGTTAAATAAGTACTGGTTTTTGGACGGCTGAAGCTGGCAATTAAACGCCATTTACCTTCTTCCGGTGCAAAGAAATGAGCGGTGTAATTGGTATAGTTATTTGCAGCAGGAACGCCATGTAATAAGAATTTATAGGTATTGCCGGCCTTCCAGTTAAAGCGTAAAAAGCTTTGTCCGCCTGAACCTTCATTACCAAATTCGCCTGTGTTCACCTCTTTTCCTTTTTTTAACAACAGTATTTTATGATCGTCGGGTATTTCTTTAGGGTTATCGGTACTGAAAGGGCTCCATACAGAGAACAATACCCTTCTTTCAGTGGCAGCGTTTACCTGCATACCAAAATAACCTTCGCCAAAACCATTGGCCATATAGTAAGAGCCGATCACATCATTATCCTTGGGTACAGTGATCTCGCTGTAATACCATTCAATGTTTTTTTCTTTGTTAAGATCATAATTCAGGTGTACCGAAGGGCCACGGCGACCCCAGTAAAAGAAATTGCCTTCGTTGTTTTTTACATATTGGGTATTGGTGTCCACAGCCGTGCCTTTTATTTTAAGGGCCGTTACCGTTGCAAACTGGCTGCCCGTTTTCTGAACGCCTTTGCAATTGATCTGTACATAACCGGCCCCAGCAATCTGCCATTCACCGGCCTCAAAACTTTGTTCACCATCGCCGGTCAGCTTTACTTTTTTTGCTTTGCCGTTGATGCTTATTTCAACCGTGGCATTATTACCCCCGGCGTTGGCTACTATTGCTACCTGTAAACTGCCGGGTTTATCCAGCTTTACAAATGTGCTGAACACCGCTTCGCTGTTTTGCCAGTTACGCCAGCCATCGTTACGTACTTCTTCCTTACTTTGTCCGGGCTTTGTTACCCAGGAGTTGCCACCAACCGGTACGGTTTGCCAGTCATCAGCCATGGCGTATACCGGAGAGGGATCGTTAACGGGTGTGTCGGTAAAATTATTTTTAACGCCGGACATCATCAAACCCAGGCCTACTACGCCTAACAGACTTACTATTTTCATTTGAAAAATTTATGATACTTTATAATACAGGCAGGTAAAATGGTCGCATTATGAATGCTGGCCCTGTGAAGTTAGTATTATGTAGTATAGATAAATCATGCAAACGATTCGCCTATTTTTGGGGATAGTATACAGTATAGAGTATATAGTATTTAGATAGGTCCCCCGGAATAGGGATAGTCAATGCCTGATCTCTAAAATTTAGTGCCGGTAGTATGTATATAGTATGGAGTAATAGTATTCAGACAGAACTCCGGAACCAGCTTTGTTAATGTCTGATATCTCAAATCTCATATCTAAATACTATTATCTAAATACTATCATCTGAATACTAATATCTGATAGCTGAATACTAATGTCTAATACTGAAACCATATCTCCGTTGCGCCGTATCCATAATTGGGATGGTACTGGTTAACAAAGGATTTTACTTCTTTTTTCAAACGCAGGCTTTCGTGGATATCATTCCGTAAACGTCCCTCGCCTACTCCATGGATAATGATGAGTGAAGGCTGGCGGTGGGCCACGGCCAGGTCGTAGTATTTTTCAAAAGTCTGTAGCTGGAGGGTGAGTATCTCAAAATTGCTCATCTTTTTCCAGTTATCCGTCAGCTTTTCAATATGCAGGTCCACCAGGCTGCGGGCCGGCTCTAAATATTCCCGGGCCTCGCTGGCTTTATACACTTTATACCCTTTGGCCGTTAGTTTTTCCAGGCCCAGGCTATCAACCAGGTCCTCGGTTTTATCGGGGTAGGTTTCAAACAGGATGTGCGAGAACATGGCCTCATTGTTCTGCCTGATCTTTTCAATGGCATTGAACAATTGTTTGGGCTTTAGTTTTACCTGTGTTTCGTAATAAGGGGCTTTATTTTTTTGTTCTACCACAAGACTGAACTGGAAGTTAAATACCGGGCTGTCGTTCAGGTCCGAAAAAGGAATATCATGCAGGTAAAAATCCTGGAAGGGCTGGATATTATTCTTTAACTCAAAATCCTTCTCCCCTAAAAAGAATAACTGGTAGTAAAAGTTAAAAGCTGTTTTGGTACGGTTGATCACATGGATTTTCAGGGATTCCACTATATCGTCCCCAAATTCATCAGTGGTCAGAATGGGAATAAAACTCAGCCATACCCCATCCTCTTTACGGTCAGCCAGGCTTACCCTTTTTTCCTTGGGCAGGTCCTCCAGTTGTTTTTTAACCGGTATATTCTGTATTTTTTTTTGGGTAAAGCGTTTAAAATAAGGGAAATCTATCTGGTCTAGATATACCGGGAAACGTACGCCACGTATCTCTACCAGCACCATTTTATCATTAATAAACTCCACCACTTTCCCTTCTTCGTCGGTCTGCAGCACAATGATCGTATCGCCAATCTGATATTTCATAAATAAGTAAAAATTGAAGAGGAATTACCTCTTTTTGGCTGCAAAGGTAAAACAAAGAATTTGGTAATTAGCCAATTTGGAAATTTGGTAATGTTGTTCCCATTGGAAAAAATGTGAAAATATGGGCTATGATCTGATAGCCAAATGGGAACCTCCCAACCGGTAATGATCAGTATGCGAATACATTCGTATGTATAATCAGTCTACAGAAAAGAATCATGAATAGTAAAGCTGTTCAAATCTTACTTCTGACTTCTTAAATCTGACTTTATTTCTCTTTCGCTAACTTGCTGTTCCTGTAACCATAAAAGAAATAAATAGCCAGGCCCAGGCCCATCCATATAAAGAACCATTGCCAGCTTACGGCCGGAATTTCTATCATCAGGTACATACAGGTAAGTACCCCCATAATGGGTATCAGTGAGTATTTGCGTATAAAAGTGAGTATGCTGAATATGGCGGCAAAGAGAATAAATACCAGGAATAGTATTTTCTGGTAGCTCTCATGACCAATATTTACCACGGCATCATTGATCCTGTCCCAAAAGAAATAGCAGAATATTGCCAGTAAAACCGGTACAATAAATTGCCCGTTGATATAAGGCAGGTTAAACTTGCCGGGTTCTTTGGGGCGCGGTGGCAATAACAGCACACCACCTGATACCAGTACAAAGGCAAATAAGGTACCGATGCTGGTAAGGTCAGTTACCAGGTCGCCTTCCAGGAACAAAGCACCAATGCCTACCAGGATGCCGGTTACAATAGTGGCAAAGGAAGGGGTCTGGAATTTAGGATGTACTTTCTGGAATTTCTTGGGTAATAATCCATCCCGGCTCATGGCCATCCAGATACGTGGCTGACCTATCTGGAATACCAGTAATACCGATGTGGTGGCTACTACGGCGCTGATGGATATAATGGTTTCGATCCAGGGCGCTCTTTCTTTAAATACAAAGGCCAGCGGATCATTCACGCCATCAAACTTGGAATAGTTCTCAATGCCCGTTAATACCAGGGCAATTAAAATGTAAAGGCCGGTACAGATCAGTAAGGAGTAGATCATACCTCTCGGCATATCCCGCTGCGGGTTCTTACATTCTTCGGCGGTGGTACTGATGGCATCAAAGCCAATATAGGCATAAAACACGGCTGATACTCCTTTTAAAACGCCTTCAAAACCGTTGGGCATAAATGGCCGCCAGTTATTGGTATCCACAAAAAAAGCGCCCGCTACAATCACAAATATGATCACAGCAATCTTGAAGATCACCATATAATTGGCGGAATTTTTACTTTCTTTAATACCAATGTAAGCCACCCAGGTAATGAGGGCTACAATAATAAAGGCCGGCAGGTTAAAGAATATGCGGTAGCCTGCTACCATTGGTGCACTGTTATAGGCCTCAATGGCAAACTGGTAGCTTTTTATTTTCTCCGGATCGGTCACCAGGCCAGTGGCCATTTCGGTGGTTGCCGTATTAAATGCATGTACGGCGGTGCCGGGGTCAACCAGCATCCAGTCCGGCAGGTGAATATTAAATAAATGGACCAGTAAATTATTAAAATAACTGCTCCATGATATGGCCACTACAATATTACCAATGGCATATTCCAGTATCAGGGCCCAGCCAATGATCCAGGCTATGAGCTCACCAAATGTTACATAGGAATAAGTATAGGCACTACCCGCTACCGGTACCCGGCTGGCAAACTCGGCATAACAAAGGGCCGAAAAACCACAGGTAATGGCGGTAATAATAAATAATACCGATACACCGGGGCCGCCGTCAAAAGCAGCTCCGCCAATGGTAGAAAAAATACCGGCGCCCACAACGGCTGCTATGCCCAAAAAAGTAAGGTCGCGTACACCCAGTACTTTCTTTAACCCGCCACCATGATGATCGGACTGGCCTGCCTCATACTCTGCCTTAATTTTATCGATACTCTTTTTACGAAATAGCGGGTTTGCCATTAGTTGTGGTTTATAATTAAGCAGGTAAAGTAAGGAAAAAAATAAAAAGTATAGTAAAAAAGTTAGAATCGTCCCGAACGCATGGGTATTCTTCTTGTAGGTTAATGATCTCATGATCAGTCAGGTCTCGGGGCTGTCAGCTGCAGTACTACTATCAGCTTCAGTTCCGGCTGTACGCTTGTAGTGGCCGGCCAAGCCCTACTCTACCCTGCGCTTCACCGGCCAGCTACCGCTTCCATCCGGCAGCCTTTGGGCAGTGGGTTCCCTGTTTGGTCCTGATAGCATGAGGGCTAATGTAAAAGACATGGATCACCCTTTGGAATACTTACGCCAGTTAAGCGACAGGTTTTTGTTTTGTCCTGATAAAATCAGGACTGATTTAAAAGACACGAGTCTCCCTTCGGAAGACTCGCGCCAGTTAAGTCAGTTAATCATGATATAATCAGGGTTAATTTAAAAGGCATGGATTTCCCTTTGAAAGACTTACGCCAGTTAAGCGACAGATTGTTGTTTTATCCTGATAAAATCAGGACTGATTTAAAAGACACGAGTCTCCCTTCGGAAGACTCGCGCCAGTTAGATTTATTTCAAACCAATAATTTTTATAAAATAATATTTCTCCTGGTGGGTATACCCGTTAATAAGACTTTTCAGGGTAAACGTAAGATAATATTGGCCATGAATTTCCCCGTCATAAACAACCGTACCTTCCTCACTTGTTGTGGAAAAATATATCCGGTTGGCTACTATTTCATACAGACCCACTGATGGATTCTCCTGCTTTAAATGAAACCACTTTTTCAGGTCATGGGCATTACCTCTCGAGGTTACGCTTAACACTTTTCCGTCCGGGTAAAACCGTAAAAAATTATAGGTGGTGTCATTATTAAGTGAGTCTATTTCACTTACCGTTTGGTAAAGACCATCAAATCTTACTGCCGGTTTTGTTTGGCTAAATAAATTTTTCGCAGGTATGAATAGTATGACAACTATCAAAAATCTTGCAATCAGCATCATAATAAATAATTTTTTGGTGTGTACAGGCAATATCTTTTAACTGCTTCAACTCCGCATATAAACGTTAAAGAACGGTATTATTCCGGTTGTTTATCCGAAAAAATGGCTTTAAACGTCCCGTTCGGCTGTACCGAGGTAAAGCCTGCTGGTTTCCCATCCTTCATGTGAAAGGTGATCTTATAACCTTGTTTTCCTTTAACAGTAAAAACATTTTCTGCAAGCCATTCAAGTTCATCATCCTGCTCTCCCTGCACTTTGGCCCATAACTGAGCATTACGTATCTCCAGTACGATGGGAATATTATAGGTTTCTAAAATATATACTCCGGCATACTGATCCAGTTTTACCGGTGCCGGAACTGCGTTTTCCTTCATGGCTAATATATCCAGTTTTCTCTGCACCACTGCATCCGGTTTAACCAGTAAAGCCTTTTTATAGTAGCCAATGGCACTCAGGGTATCTTTCCTGTTTAAAAAATAACCGGCATAGGCATCATAAGCACTAACATTTTCCGGGTACCATTCCAGGTTTAACTTAAATAATGCATCTGCTTTGGTATACTGTTTTTTCACCAGCGCATCGTAAGCCAGGTAATTGACAAAGGTTTCCGGCGCTGCATTTTTATAGCCCATTTTAGCCGATACCTTGGCATAATGTGATTGTAGTCTTTTAGCAATTGCTGCTGTAGTATCTGCAAAATCCTTTTCGCCGGCATCTAAAAAATAATAATCAAAAATAAAACGTAAGCCATCATATATACTTAACAGGGGTACGGTATTATGTCTTTCTTTTTCATAATACTCTTGCCTGTACTGCAGGCCGTTTGTATTGGCAGTTAAAAATGTACCGAGTTTTACAATAGAACGTATATGTGCTGTTTCGCCGGATTTATCTTTCTTTAGCCCGGTCATCGTCATTCCCGCAGGCATGGTATTCGCTATCCCAATAAATAACCGTTCACCGTTCATTTTTTGTTGTGGTAACCGGGTAATAACATTATTCAAGAACCATTCGTTATCAAACCACATACTCGGGTCAATAGCAATATATGCATTAAACAGTCCGGGCGATGTGGTAAGCATATCAATGGCTGTAAGTCCGCCCAGTGAATGTCCTGCCAGTAACTTGTAAGGGGCAACAGGATAATGTTTATTTATATAGGGAATAAGCTCAGCAGATAAGAAGTCCGCAAACGGATTCACTTTTTTTGTGTCTTTTGATGGTACAAGGTCTCTGAACCGGCTGGTGTTTTCAATGCCTACTACGATCATTTCCGGTACTACCCCGTTGCCATTAGCCTGGCTAAGCTGCTGAATAATACCTGTAGTGGCAAAAAAATGAGCTTCGCCATCCAGTACATACAATACCGGGTATTTTTTACCGGGAGTTATAACCGGGGATGTCATACCGGGTGTATAGATCCAGACTGTCCTGTTTTCCCCCAGGGCTTTGGAATAAATAACCTCTTTTTTACCAATGGTAATGTTTTCATTATGCTGGGCATGTATGCAGCAACTCAGCAATAATACAGCAGTTGTTATGAAAATTGTTTTCATAAAAGAATTAGTTTTTACCATCCTCTACATATTCAAGAATATCGGCCGGTTGGCAGTCCAGGGCTTTACAGATGGCATCCAGCGTACTGAAGCGAATGGCTTTTGCTTTTCCTGTTTTTAAAATAGAGAGATTGGAAAGTGTGAGTCCCACTTTTTCTGACAGCTCATTCAGCGATATTTTCCGCTTTGCCATCATTACATCTAAGTTTACAATGATCGGCATAGTTTATACGGTTAAATCGTTTTCTTCCTGTAATTCGATACCTTTTTTAAAAATGGTGGCAATTATATAGATCACCGCTCCCATTACAATAAAAGCCTGGCTGTCATCCAAAAACTGGTTTAAGCCAGTAGTTGTATAACCCCGGTGCACCAGGTTATTAGTCCACTGCCTTGCAATATAACTAAGCAGTCCAATAACCAGGGTAAAATAACTGATGCGTAAAATTTGTGCGGATACAAAACGGGTGAATGGTTGTGAAAGTTTCATGGTGTGCATCAACCTGATAACGATATAAAACATGACGGCTTTTAATACCGCATTTGTTATAATAAAACTATAAATGCCATAAAAAGCGAGTTGGTTGCGATTATACATTTCAGATAAGTCAAGTTTCTGGTACAGGTTATGGACCATTTCGGGATTATACAGGCTGAAAAAGAAGTTCACCAGTAAACCACCTGCTTCTATAGACAGGCCAACAAAAATGAGCCAGACTATGACATATAAACCCCAGTATATGAAGTTGTTAGTTTTTGAATGCATAAGTTTATTTAATTAGATACGGCAAAAGTAATAAATATTTATTGATAAACAATAAATATAGGCCTTTATTCAGAAAATATTGTTTGAATATTAAAATTAGGGAGTATTATTTAAGAGACTATTGTCTTGTGTGATTGTATTAAATTCTTCTTTATTGGTGAGGGTTAATGGTTCCTTCCTGATATAATCAGGACAGGTTTAAAAGACACGAGTCTCCCTTCGGAAGACTCGCGCCAGATAAATTTATGTATTTTGTTTTCCTTAAGATTTAGTAATCAATTGGGAGGTTAGTTTTGCTAATACTCTTACTTTATTCCATTCTTCATTTGAAAAATCCTCTTCACCGATATTCCTTAAACACCACTGTACCTTATTATTGAGTCTTAACACCGATACAATGGAACCAGTTGATAACATATTGTTTTCGATAAGTTGTGAAAGTAATAAAAAACCATTTTCAAATTCAGAAATAACGTCTTCGCCAATATCATATACAAATGCTGGTAGCGTCTTTTCCAGATCTTCTATAGATGAACCCAGGAGGTCTAAACTTCTTATAAGAATATCAAGTTGTTGTTGGTGTTCCATTATTATAATTTTAGTTCTCTTGTATAAGAGTCTATCAATGAGATTACATATCTCTCAACATAATTATTAGGCATCATTACAGCCATACTCATATAAGCGCTTCGCAGTTTCTTCAATAGTGGGTGTATAATCTAAACTTGCTTTCCAATCTTCAACAAACTCTTTTGCTAAGAATACTTCTATCAAATAAAAGTATTTGCGTCCATTTTCTTCTCTTATTACACTATCATCTTCAGCATAGGCGAGAATAATATCAGAGTTAGCGTCATCCTGATACTCTTGAAAAATGATGGTATCCCTATCCACATGTTCAATATTCTTAATGAAATCGGTTAACTTCATATTCTTTTTTTATGAGATTTTTTTGACTATGTTTTACAGACTGCCTTTGCTGTTCAAAACTTGTAGTTTCGAACAATTATTTTATTGCCTTTGGCAATCGTTGGTTAAAGATTTCTTTTACCGCTTTCAATCGCAATAAATTCGGGTAAATAGTCGGGCGTACAACCTTTTGATACCATTTCACCTTTATAAAGACCGGTTTTTTCTCCAAGTGCAATACAACGATCCCGGTATTGCTTTTCATATACACCGATCCAGCCGGCAGTGAAATTCATAGCCCATTGCACTTCCGGCTCTTCTTTGCTGATTTTACTTTCAATGACCTTTAATAAGTGGCCGGTATTCTCGGGAGGTGTTTGCCCCATCCATCTCAATCTTGCCTGGTAATACCAGAAAATCCGTCTCTGAAGAGCAGAAGAGCTATTTTCCCAGGAATTGATCAGTGCAATTGTTTTTTTATCTTTTGTAAGCTGGTTGGCCATTAACCAGTCCGTTAACTGATTCCGTTCATCAAAAGGGTGAGACCGGATATCTTTGTCAAGTTGGTCAATAAATTCCTGCGAAAGCAATTTGCTGTCCATGATCAAAATAGATAACTGTCTTGGCAGGAACTTACCGGAACGCCATAATTCCATAGCGAGGTCATGATCTTTTTTTATTTCTTTCGCTATTGTCCGTAAATCTCCCAGTTTTGTTTTATCATTTATGCTATGCAGGATATGTGCAGCTTTTGAAGAAGTTTTCATATTCTGTATTGTGGGATTATTGATGTATTGTTTTCAGTGATATTCTTATTATTTATCCACTATTGTTTTCAAAATATCATTTAACTTAATCACGTCCTCAGTATACCTTGGGTATTTTTCAATATTTCTTACACTATGGTTTTCTTTATTTACAATGCCCACTCCTTCCTGCTTAAAAAACGGCCCACTGGTCTTTAACCCGTTTAGTATACAATCCGCAATATAGCCAGCTTTATCTTCAAATTTTGGAATTGTCTTTAATTGATTGGTAATAAGCTCAAGTGCTGCTGCAAATTGATGAACTTCGACTCCTGTCATCGGTAATAATAAAAGGAACAGATAGCTATCTGTTTTTAATGCTAAAAGCTCTTCCCAGGTAAGAAACCATGCTTCAAAATGTCCTCCCAGATTGCCGATGTATAGGTCATTAATAAAAAATACAACTTCGTATTTTTGAAATTCGAAATGGAAGGAAATACTTTCATCAATTTCCCCTCTGACAAATCGTATAGCCTCCTCGCTCTCATTTTCCGGAAAAAATTCCTGCTCCCATTTATATAGCTCTTCACGATCTATATCAATAACTTCAAGTACTTCATCAATATTCAATTCATTTTTATCATCATAGCCCCTGAACCAGCAGATATAAGCATACCAAAAAAATGAATTGTCTGTCAGTTCTTCTTTTGTAATTTGTCGGATCATTTTTCAAGATTGCGTATAAAATTATATCCAGCTACCAGCTATTCGAAACTTGTAGTTTTGAATCATTATTTTATTGCCTTTGGCAATTCGGTATAAAATATAATGCTTAAATTATAGCAGCAATATGTCGCCAAAGGCGACAGAATAATATTACGAAGCTATAAGCTTCGTACAGCAAATAATGTTATGAAGCTTATAAAGCACCATTAACTATGAACTATTAACCATGAACTCTCCCCCTACACATCCCGCTTCACCAGGTACTCCGCCAACTGTAACAATGGCTGCTTACGTGCCGATAATACCGCAATTTCTTCCAGGTAGTTGAAAGCTTTGTCCAGGTAAGTGTTTTTTAATTGCAGGGCCCAGTCGTCCACTTTACAATCGCGGTACAACTGTAATACTTTGGCAACTTTGTTCGGATAATTATTGTTGAGTTGTTCTTCCAGTTGCAGTTTTTGTTCGGCATTGGCAGTTTCCAATGCATGAATGAGCAGGAAGGTTTTTTTGTTGGCAAGAATATCACCTCCTACCTGCTTGCCAAATTTCTCCGGGTCGCCAAAAGCATCCAGGTAATCATCCTGTACCTGGAAAGCCAGGCCCAGGTTTAACCCGAACTGGTAAATATTATCCTGGTTACGCTGGCTGGCGCCGCCAATGATGGCGCCCAGTTTCAGACTGGCAGCAATTAACACCGATGTTTTCAGCTCGATCATCTTTAAATAATCGTCCTGGGAGACATTGTCCTGTTTTTCAAAGTCCATATCCATCTGCTGCCCCTCACAAACCTGGCGGGCCGTGGTATTGAATAAATGCAGCAATTGCGTAAGGTAGGGCGATTGTACCGATGACAGGTGCTCATAAGCCCTTACCAGCATTACATCGCCACAAAGAATGGCGGTGCTGTTATCGTATTTGGTATGGATGGTCTGCATACCCCGACGTAATGGCGCATTGTCCATGATATCGTCGTGTATCAGGGTAAAGTTGTGGAATAGCTCAATGGCGGTGGCAATTTCATAGGCTTCGGGTTTAAGATCATCAAACAGTTCATTGCCCATTAAACAGAGCACGGGACGCACCCGCTTACCGCCAATTTGTAAAAAATACTCATTGGGTTGGTACAGGGTGGCCGGTGTGGCCGGGAACTGCGGCTGGTTAAATGTTTTTGCAAATTGCTGGGATAAATGCTCAAAGGAGTTCATGCCGTAAAAATAAGGTCTATCGTTATCGTTTCGTCTTTTTTGTTTTTTGTTTTTTCGGTGCTGCTGCTTCCGCATCTGCATCCACTACCCAGTCGTAATCCAGCTGGCGTTTTTCCAGGTTGGCGGCCAGTACTTTTATCGTTACTTTATCACCCATCCTGAATTTCTTACCGCTGCGCATGCCTACCAGGCAGTATTCGCTTTCAACATGACGGAACTCATCATAATCCATCAGGTTGTTCACACTTACCAGCCCTTCGCATTTATGCTCTACCGTTTCTACCCAGAAGCCGAATGCGGCTACACCACTGATAACGCCTTCAAACTCATGCCCCACAAATTGCTGCATATACTGCACCTGTTTGTATTTATTGGCCGTACGCTCTGCATCCATGGCGGCTTTTTCCCGGTCACTGCAGTGTTTGCATTTCTCTTCCATGCGTTTGTCCACCAGGGTCTTGCCATCCAGTACTTCCTGTAATATGCGGTGTACCATAATATCCGGGTACCGGCGTATGGGCGAGGTAAAATGACAGTAATATTCAAAACCCAGGCCATAGTGCCCGATGTTTTCACTGGTATATTTGGCTTTGGCCATGGTACGGATGCCCAGTTGCTCCAGCACATGTTGTTCCGGTTTACCATGCACATCTTTTAACAGTTGGTTAAATGAGCTGGCAATTGCTTCCGGCGAGGAGTTGTCGAACTTATGGCCGAATTTATTGGCAAAGGCTATAAAGGGCAATAGTTTTTCTTCATCAGGAGTATCATGCACGCGGTAAGGGAATGGTAAAGGTTTACCCTTTACCTGTATTTTGGCAACATTCTGCGCCACGTATTTATTGGCCAGCAGCATAAATTCTTCAATCAGCTGGTGGGCCTCCTTGCTTTCTTTTACTACAATACCAATAGGATTACCGGCTTCGTCCAGTTTAAAACGTACTTCCTGGGAAGAGAAGTTAATGGCGCCTTTGTCAAACCTTTGTTTGCGTAATTTTTGTGCAATACTATTTAAAATCTTGATCACTTCGGCATGATCGCCTTCGCCGGTCTCAATGATCTCCTGTGCTTCCTCGTAGGTAAAACGACGGTCAGAATGTATCACGGTACGGCCCAGCCAGTATTGTTTTACATCGCCCCGTGCATTTACCTGGAAGATGGCGGAGAAGGTGAGTTTATCTTCATTGGGTCTTAAAGAACAAAGCACATTGGAAATATGTTCCGGCAACATGGGATTCACCCTGTCGGGCAGGTAAACCGATGTGGCTTTGCCATAGGCCGCTTTGTCTAGGGCATTCTCCGGCTCTACATAATGGCTTACGTCAGCAATATGTACCCCGATCTCGTAACTGCCGTTCTTTAATATGCGGAAGGAAATGGCGTCGTCAAAGTCTTTGGCATCTACCGGGTCAATGGTAAAGGTGAGAATATCGCGTACATCTTTACGGCGGCTTATTTCATCATTGGAAATAGTATCGGGAATACGGGCAGCTACTTCCAGTGCATCATCGGGGAAGGATAAAGGAAAGCCGGCATCCAGCAGTATCTCCTTCATGGCCACGTCATTCATATTTTCCTCGCCCAGTACATTTACCACTTCACCCACCGGGCGTTTATCGCCCTGCTCCCATTTTACCAGCCTTACCACTACTTTGTCGCCGTTTTTAGCGTTATTGATATGGTTTAAAGGAATATAAAAATCAGGTGTGGGTTTATCGCCATCCACTATTACAAAGGCAAAGCCGTCATTCATCTCCAGCTTGCCGATAAAGTCGGTACGTTTACGTTCTAAAACGGTTTTTACTTCGGCCTGAGGCCTGCGCCCGCCGCCGGCTTTTATTTTTACTAAAACGGTATCACCATGCATGGCCGTATTAAAGTCATGCGGGCGTATAATAAGGTCAGTTTCCTGGTCAGGAACAATAATAAAGCCCATGCCCGAACGGGTAATGTCCAGTGTGCCTTTTACCGTACCGGCGCTGCCGCCTGCTTCGTGTCTTCTTTTGGTGCTCTTCTTCTGCGAATGCTTCTTCCCCATAGTTTATATAATTGGTTTAACTGTGCTTACAAATTGCAGAACTGCCTGGTCAAATATTTCGCCTTCATTAAAGAGGAAATGGTGTTCAATAGGAATTACATACACAGGATCATCGTGCATGTCCGATTGAAATTTTGATAACCTAACAGCATCTTTTTCAGTTGTTAAGATAATTTTATTTTCGTTGTCAATGGTGTTAAATTTTTTGCGTATCTCTTTCAGGTCATCAATATTAAAAATATGATGATCCGGGTATTGCAATAACTGGTAGGAAGCTGTGTGCTTTTCCAGCAGTTGTTTCAGGTGTGCCGGGTTGGCAATACCGGTTACCAGCAATACTTCCATATCCATGGTAATGTTAACGATCTCCCTGGTAAAAAGATGGTAGGCCTTGCCATATCTGGTAGTAGTGAAAAATACCTGCTGGTGTGGTAATGGCTTTATTTCGGCTATGATCTTATTTTTTTCAGCTGCTGTGAGTGCCGGATCGCATTTGGTTACTACAATAATATCGGCTCTTTTGTATGATGATTTCAGGTCACGCAGATCACCGGTGGGTAAATAAAAGTCCCTGGTAAATAAATTACTGCTGTCGGTGAGTAAAATGTTTAACCCTGCCTGTACCGCACGGTGCTGTAAGGCATCATCCAGGATAATGACATTGGTTTCCGGTTTGTCCTGTAATAATAAGGGAATGGCCACTACCCTTTCCTCACCCACGGCTACGGGAACGTCCGGAAATTTGATATGGAATTGCATGGGTTCGTCACCAATATCAAGGGCGGTAGTAGTATCCCCGGCCAGTACATATCCTTTTGTACGCCGTTTATAACCACGGCTTAAGGTTGCCGGTTTAAACCTGTTTTCCAATAAACGCAGGAGGTATTCCACCATGGGCGATTTTCCTGTGCCCCCTACGGCCAGGTTACCCACACAGATAATGGGTAAGGCAAAGCCGGTGGATTTGTAGATTTTTTTGTTGTACAGCCAGTTACGGATGGTAATGACCAGCCAGTAAACCAGGGCTACCGGTAATAACAAAATACGGAAAGAACGTAAGAAAAAATTAGAAAACATATGTGTTATGCGGTGTGATACAATAACTTAAAGGTACATCAAAATTATTGCGGTCGGTTATTTCCTTAACCGGTTCAAAATAACTGATGCCTATTTTAATGATATCGGGGCGGCAATTGGCCAGGTATTTATCATAAAAACCTTTGCCATATCCCACCCTGTAACCTTTTGTATCAAACGTTAATAAGGGTATAAAAATAAGTTCCGGCTGTTCCGGTGCAATTGTTATGCCGCCAACGGGCTCAGGAATATTCCATTCATTTTTCTCAAAAAAAACGGTTTCATCCGTTAATACAGCTTCCATTTCCTGTGCAGGTACATTACTCCTGGGGTAAGCGATCTGCAACTCCGGTATCATGTATTGCAGGTAATCCACCATCAGGTCGGTAGGCGGTTCATTGTTCTCGTCAATGGCCGCATAGGCTAAAATGGTCTGAAGCGGCGGCAAGGGAATGTTTTGAAACTGGATCAGCAGCAGATCGTCCAGCTTGTTTTTTTCAGCTGCGGTTAATGCTTTTCTTTTCTGGCGGTATATGGCGCGGAGTTCTTTTTTTAACATGAGGAGTGGTTAATGGTTCATACTGGAGAATTATGAATTATGAACGATGAGTTATGAATGACAAAGGACTTGTTAACTTACTATCTACTGACTTTCGGTATCCCCGTCTTTCTCTATTCTGGCTTTCTACTGTTCAATAGCCTTACCGGACGTACAAGTGTGCGACGCAACGACTGATGAGCAAAGCGGTGCAGCTGGTAACAAAAAATTAAACGGTAAAAAAAGAAAAGATGGTGGTGCCGTAGTTCTTTTCCATTTTATAGCCTTCAAAAGTCTTATAATCGTTGCGGGGCGTATGTTCCAGCACAAATATACCGCCGGGTTTAAGCAATTTTTTTTCTATGATCTGTTTGGGTAATTCATCAATGGTGGTGAGTGCATACGGCGGGCCGGCAAAAATAAAGTCGTATTGCTCGGTGCATTGCTGTATGTACTTGAACACATCCATTTTAACAGGTTTAATGCCCGGAATGTTTAATTGTTCTATGGTTTTTTTGATAAAGGCGAACATGTTGTTATCCTTTTCTACCAGGGTAAGATCTTCTGCACCACGTGAAGCCAGTTCGTAGCTGATATTACCGGTGCCGCCAAAGAGGTCAAGGGTTTTAAGGCCTTCCATGTCCAGCTGGTGCTGCAGTACATTAAATAGTCCTTCCTTGGCAATATCGGTAGTAGGACGGGTATAAGGCATTTTGGAAGGCGGGTTAAACTTACGTCCGCCATACTCGCCGGCTATAATACGCATGTGGCCAATTGGTTTAAAGGAGTGAAAAAATGCGCGGGGTAATTTTCTTCCGTATCGCTGAATTGCCAGCCGTTAACCGCGGCAAAGTCGATATGGATGAAGTATTGGTACAGCTCTTTATACAGGGCCGATTCCTGCGTAATTAAACCGGAGAGAACCAGTTTTACTTTTTCCTGTTCCAGGTTGTATTGCTGGCAGCAGGATAATAGCTGCAGTAATACATCGGCCGGCGTTTTATAAGTATACGTTTGTGCCAGTAATAATTGCCCGTCGTTTTCGGCCACCACACTGAACTCAGTGCCACCAAAGTTTACCTGTAAACTGCCGTTGCCCGGCAGGTTGGTCAACTGGTGAATGCTTACCGTATGCTGATGCACATATTGCGCCTGCGGAAATTTGTTTTTAATGGCCAGGTAAATTTCCTCCGGTACGGCAAATACATTACAGATCTGCCAGCCGGCAATGCGGTCATTGGAAATAATATCAAAATTGCTTACCAGGTGAAGCTTTTTTAATAACTGCCCGCTCTCCTCTTCTTTATAAAATTTAAAGGGCACCAATATGTTCTGCGGAAAATTATAGGCAATTTTTACCTGCGAAAAACCGGTTGATAATTCGGGATAGGTATCAAAAAAATCAGCAATTGTTTTTTTGTCCACTACAGTGCCGGTATGCCAGGCCAGCGATTGCAGTACAGCCCCATCATGACCGGTAATGGAGAAACCTAAAAAAGTTTTGCCTACGCACAATGCCAGCGCCTGCTCTTTTACTGCTACTTCTTTATTGTTTTTTATGCTATATATCTGGTTCAAATCTGCTCGTTTTCAGCTGCAATGTTAACAAAAAATACCCATTAGGGCGGTACAAATAGTACAAATGGATACAATAATAAAACATGGGGAATGAATGCTTTGCCGTAGCTTTGTTGCCTTTTTTATGGCAGGCATAGCACCACATAACGATTTACGGGTAGGCACCAGCAACCGGCAGATATTAAAAATTGCCATGCCTATTTCGCTGGCCCTGCTGGTACCACAGATCAATTTTGTGGCCAATACCATTTTTTTGGGCGGCCTGGGCGAGCTGGAGCTGGGTGCTGCGGGCATTACCGGTGTGTATTACCTGGTGTTTGCCCTGGTAGGTAATGGCCTCAACAGTGGCCTGCAGGCACTGATTGCCCGCCGTGCCGGGGAAAACCGCCGTCATGATATTGGCCTGTTATTCTCCCAGTCTGTCTGGATTGCCCTGCTTTTTGCGGCTTTCAGTATTTTATTATGTTACCTGGCGGCACCCTATTTTTTTGGGGCGGTGATACAGAATGAGGCCATCCGTAAAGATGCTATTGAGTTCTCGCTGATCCGGATATTGGGTTTACCGTTTTTATACCTGTTCCAGATGTGTAATGCCATGCTGGTAGGTACCAATAACAGTAAGTACCTGAAGTATGCGTTTTTTGTAGAAGCGGTATTGAATATATTTTTAGATTATGCTTTAATATACGGCAGGTTTGGTTTTAATGCCATTGGGTTTAACGGGGCGGCCATAGCTTCTGTATGTGCCGAAATAACAGGACTTGCCATAGTACTGGGCCTTATACATTATAAAAAGTTTAACCGGCAGTTTAGCCTGTTCAGTTATTTAAAATTCAGACCGCAAACGGCAGGTTTAATTTTTAAACAATCATCTCCCTTGGTATTGCAGTTTGTATTAAGTGTAGGCGCCTGGTTATTGTTTTACCTGTTAATTGAAAAGCATGGTCCGCGGCCGCTGGCCATCAGTAACGCCATCCGGAATATGTTTGGCGTATTTGGCATTTTTATGTGGGCCTTTGCTAATACCAGTAATGCCATGGTGAGTAATATTATCGGGCAGGGAAAGAAGGAACTGGTATTGTATATTATCAGTAAGATTGCCCGCCTGAGTTTTAGTTTTACGCTGGTGATGTGTGTACTCATTAATATCTTCCCGCATCTTGTTTTATCCATTTACGGGCAGGGACCCGATTTTATAGCTGATGCCACACCGGTGTTACGGATCGTTTCTATCGGCTTATTGATGATGTCGGTGGGAACTGTCTGGCTAAATGGTGTTACCGGTACGGCCAATACAAAGGTGAACCTGGCAATTGAGTTGGTGACTATCGCTGTATATAGCTTATATATTTACCTGGTGTTACACGTGTATCACCTGTCGCTGGTATGGGCCTGGGGTTCGGAATTGTTATACTGGAGTTTATTATTTTTATTATCGTATATGTATTTGCGTAGTGGCAAGTGGAAGCATAAAGTGATTTAAGGTTATTGGAGGAAGTCAGGAAGTCAGTAAGACTGTAAGTTCGAAAGTCAGGAAGACGGAAAGTCGGGAAGTTGGGAAGACCGAAAGTCAGAAAGTTTGCACCTTCATTGTTATTCATAACTCATAATTCAACATTCATAATTCATAACTCATCATTCATAACTAGGCTTCATTAATCTTTTAACTCGCTGCTGGTAAAGGCAAAGGGCAATAACTGTTTTGCCGTTTCAATAATATATACCTGCCCGCTTTGGCCCGAGAGTATAATACGGATGGGTTGCTGCATACGACCTTCGTATTCCAGCAAAGCCTGCCGGCACATACCACAGGGTGATATGGGGTGTGCGGCATCGCGGTGTTCGGAGGAGAAAGAGATAGCCAAGGTCTCAATAGGCGTATCGGGGTGTAACATGGCCGCAATACCCAGTAAAACCCGCTCGGCACAGATAGTAACGGGATAAGCGGCATTCTCCTGGTTGGTGCCGGTAATTAGCTCGCCATTGGCCAGTAAGGCGGCAGCACCCACATGAAACTGTGAGTAAGGGGCATAGGCCTGTTCCGTTACCCGGCGGGCCTGGTTTAACAGGTTTTGATCCTGTGGTGTTAATTCCTCACTATTCGTATATAACTCGTATGTAAAGGCGATCTGTTTTTTTTCCATACTGTAAACAAAGGTTTAAAAGACAAAAATGCCCCTGTGAAAGGGGCAGTTAAAGGTAACTTATTTTATGATGTTAAACAACCGTTTCCATCGTGGTCCGTTTTCCCAGCTGAACCAGATCATCCAGGCCTTGCCTACGATCCGGTCTTCGGGTACAAAGCCCCAGTAACGGCTGTCCTGCGATTTATGGCGGTTATCCCCCATCATCCAGTAATAATCCATTTTAAAGGTATAAGTAGTGGCTTCCTGCCCGTTAATAAACACTTTACCTCCTCTTTCTTCCAGTTTATTATGCTCATAAAAGCCAATAGCACGGCGATATAAAGCCATGTTTTTAGGCGTTAACTGTACTGTGCCTCCTTTTTTAGGTATCCATATCTGCTCAAAATTATCCCTGGAGTTTTTAAAGTAGGTGGTGTCCTGTGGAAAAGTGGCGTAAATGCCGTCAGGGTCAATTTCCTTTTTAATGGAAGCCGCATTTACCAGGGGGAGTTTTTTCAATATCTCCAGCTCCGTTAGGGTCAGGTTGATCTTATACTCAGTGCTGTTACCCTGTGGTCCCATAAAATCGTTCATCCCGTCGTTCTGGTTTAAGCGGATACCGGCATCTGTTAAATAATCGGTGCCGATAGCCACATTATTTACTGAACTGAAAGTATAGTAAGTGGCCGATGTGGGAGAAACAAAAGCCGGTTCATTGTTGACATATAAAATACCGTTCACAATTTTTATGCTGTCACCCGCAATGCCCACACAACGTTTAATATAATTATCCGTTTTATCCACCGGGTGTACGGCAATCGGGTAATCGGGGTTGGAGAGTATCTGCTGACGTGTCTGATCATTGAAAGTACCATCCAGGTTTCTGATGATATCATAATAAGGTTGTGCGGATTGAAAATCCGGCCGGTTGATCACCGTATCTCCCTCAGGATAGTTAAATACCACATTGTCATTACGCTTAACCGGTGAGGCAAACCAGCGACGGTAAGGTATTTCAATAGCCGTAGAGTATGATTTGTAACCGCTACTGCCCGGCATATAATTGTGCAGGAAAGGAACGGATAAGGGTGTATTGGGAATACGGGTACCGTAACTTAGTTTACTTACAAATAAAAAGTCTTTTACCAGTAAGGTTTTTTCCATTGAACTGGTAGGAATGGTATAGGCTTCAAAAATAAAAGTACGGATGAGGGTTGCCGCAACAATGGCAAAAATGGCAGCGTCCACCCATTCACGCCAGGCGGCTTTTTTATGTTTACGTACTGCTTCCGGCCCAATAAAACGGGCTATATAATCCTTGCCGTATTTTTTGCCGGTGTCTTTTGCAGCAGCATCTACTTTCTGGGCCAACCAGGGAAAATAAAACGGCGCAAATAAGGAGGCACAGATATGTTCTAAAAACGAAAAACGGTTAAATACTTTGGCAAACTCAATAAAGATACCAGGTGTAATAAACCAGCCTACTACCGGGATAAATTGCCAGAACACCCAGTGCTTCGGACGGCCCGCTATCTCCTGCATTACCCAGGTATTATAAAAGGGAACATAAGCCTTCCAGGCTTCCTGCCCTGCTTTGGGAAATAATTTTGATAAACCGTATGATGGTAAAAAAACTAAAAGAATGCTGATCAAATAAACTATCAATATATCCTGTACTGGCATGAACCTGTTTTTTTAGCCAACAAATGTATCGTTTTAAACTGGAAAATGATGCTAAAATGGGTGAACGGGGCTTTTTACCGGGCGATTTAACAAGGAAATAGTTGCTTAAAACTTATTTTAATTTTATTTCCTGCCAATAATGCCGATTAGGAAACAGCTTTTAATGAAGATATAATATACTTCCTGTTGGGGAAACTGTTTATCTGAAATAGTTAAACACCGTTTTTTTCCCGCAGATAAGAATGATTGGTCCGCAGATTTTCGCAGATGAACGTTTTGCTTGTTTACAAAACAACTGTGATCTAGTACTTTAAAAAACTGTTTATATACTGTAGTTAAGTGCCGGTTTTTTCCCGCAGATAATGGTGATAGGTCCGCAGATTTTCGCAGATGAAACCTCCTTGTAATTCCTAATTCTCAATTCATCATTCATAACTCATCATTCTTCATTCCCTTTGTACACAATTCCCAATCCCGGTCCGTTGCCGTAGATCACTTTACCCATATCATATGCTATCCCCGTGGCAATATCTTTTGCCAGTAACAAAGGCCCATCCATGTCCACATGATCAATATAAGGTATCAGGTGTGCAATAGCGGCCGAACCTACCGTAGATTCGTTCATACTGCCCACCATCACGGAAAGGTTTAATTCACGTGCTTTTTTAATCATGCGTAAGGCAGGCGTTATACCGCTGCATTTGGTCAGTTTGATATTAATGCCATGAAAATGACCGGCGCATTTTTCCACATCCTGCTCAAACACACAGGCTTCATCGGCATATAAAGGAAGGGACGATCTTTCAAACAATACTTTCATACCCTCCCAGTTATCTTTGGCCAGGGGCTGTTCAATGAGTTCTACGCCTAATTCTTTTAACTGTGGTATAAGTGCCAGGGCTGTATCCAGGTCCCAGCCGGCATTGGCATCCACCCTTAACACGGCGTCGGTATTTTCCCTTAAAGCTTTTACGATAGCTATATCATTGGCGGTGCCTACCTTTATTTTATAAATGGGCCAGGGTTTTTCTTTCATTTTGGCCACCATCTTTTCTACAGTATCTATACCAATAGTATAATCACAGATAGGTGGCTGAGCCACAGGCGTTAACTCGTTAGCAAATAAAGTATCCAGGCGTTTGCCTTTTAATTTACCAAACATGTCCCAGGCGGCCATATCCAGCGCACAAACCAAAAAAGGGTTTTTCGGTAATAAGTGATGCAGGTAATGCCAGTAACGCGAAGGCTCGGTAAACGCAAACTTTTCTACGAACATTTTTTTCAGCTCCAGGTCGGCCATCATTTTTTCTACAGTAATATCATAGTAAGTAATGGCCGGGGCCTCACCATAGCCCGTGAGGCCAAATTGCTCTAAGGATACTACCAGGGACGGTTGATGCGTTTTAGTTCCTTTGGAAATAGTGAACGGATGCTGAAACGGCAGATTATGCGGATACCAGTTAACTTTCATACTTATAATTTACAATAAGGCTGCAAAGATAAATTTACCACCGTAAACTGCCCGTAATTATTATAAGCCGGTGATCTCCTGTGGCGACAGTATTTTATTAAATACCTGTAGTTTTTGTATACTGCCTTTAAATGCGTTTGTTTTAGCACCTATATATTGCAGGGGGAAAAACAGGGTCTGTACCTTTGCGTTCTTTTTGTCGATATTAGGAAAGGTTTTTACAGCGCCTTCCAGTTTCTCCACCAGTTGCCCGTTCACATATAAAGAAGTACCCTTGTGGTTACCGGTAATAACAATTTTTGTCCATACACCCGGCTGCACCGTATAATTAAAATAATAATCATACCCCTCTCTTGAAAAACCCAGCTTGCCGGTTTGCTGTTGCATTAGTTTTACCACGGCATCATCCGATGAAAATATAGTCGTACCGGCTTTATTACCCGCATCAGCTTTTATGGTAAAAGATACAGTATAATCATACCCTATACCTGTAAAGGGGGTTTGTATATAACTGGTGCCACCGGTCAGGTTTAAACCGTTCTTATTAATAGTGGCCTTGTTCTTTACCAGTTTATTTACCGTTTGTTGTGTACTGGCTTTGGTAAAATCATAATCCAACAATAAAGCGTCTTTTAACCTGTAGCGTCCCATTACATTTAGCAATGGTCCCTCACCTATCCTGTCAGCCTGCTGATGAAACTGATCATATTTTAAAACGGTATCAGCGCCGGCCCACATTTTATGCGCCAGCACCTGCATGGCCGGGAAAGCCCGGTGGTGTACATCTTTGGCCGTAATGCCATTGCCAGGGTGGTCATTCCAAACAGCAAAGGCACCACCCTTTACCTGTGGGTGTTTTGGGTCAAATGTCTGGTTGCCGATCATGTTCGGTGTCCACTCCCTGTACAATTTTTTCAGGTTCAGATAATCGTAGTAATAACCGGCGGCAGGCACTATATACAGCCATCCATCCGGTGTGCTGATCAGGTCATAACCCTGTGCTATCATTTCTTTGGGATCAGCATAACCATTATACCAGGCATTCATGGTTACACCTTCCGATTTTACCGGTGTGCTACCCGCCGCATGGGTCAGTGCACCCCATAATCTTACTTTCTTCCCATAACTTTCTACCAGGCGGATATAATGATCTGTGAATTTCCTGAACTGCTCCGCTTCTTTCTTCGCGTATTCATCGGTGCCAATATGAACGGTCTCACCGCTGAAAACAGGATCAGGTCCCTGCAGGTATTCCTTAAAAACATTATCAATAACCTCGTAGGTTTTGGGGTTCTCCAGGTCCAGGTGGTCCATGCCATATTGTTTACTGCCTATTTCGGGAAATAACCTGGTAAAGGCCAGCGAATGGGCAGGCACATCTATTTCGGGGATAATATTCACACCATACAACCTCGCTTCTTCCTGTAATGCTTTAAACTCCTTTTTTGTATAACTGCCGTCTTTGGCTGTAAGTCCCGGGTAGGTACTGCTCTCTAAGCGGAAAGCGGCATAAGTACTGTCCCAGTTGTTACCAAAAAAATCTTTAAAGCCGTTATCGTTTAAATGAATATGAAAATCGTTCATCTTATAATAAGACATCAGCTTTACATAGTCCCTCAAAAATTGCAAAGGAAAAAATTTTCTCCCGGCATCCAGTACAAACCCTCTTACCGCGTATTGTGGTACATCTTTGATCCGGCCTTTGGGTATATGTGTATGGGTTATGTCCTGTTCCAATATCTGTAAAAGTGTACGGGTGCCCCATACAATACCTTTGGTGGTATTGGCTTTAATAGTAATGAACTCATCAATACTGATCGTATAGCCTTCTGCACCCAATGTGGTGTCATTGGTCAGTAATTGCATATAAATATCACCGGCTTTGGGGGTAAGGGGGCTAACCACCGGCTTAAACTGCGTAGTGGCCGCCAGGTCGCGTGCAAACAGGTTGGCCACAGGTAATAACTGTTTCTGTTGCGCCGTATTCGCTACCAGTCTTGTTTTATTACCCAGTACAAAACTACCCTGGCTTCCCTGCCATGACTGTAAGGCAGGGATCACAAATGGTTTTGGATTAACAGTAGCGGGTTGGGCAAATAAACAAACGGGTAAGGAAACAATACAACATAAAAAGAACAGGCGCAAAACAATCATGTCAGTTTTTTGCAGAAAACTACAATATATTCAGCAGCTGAAACGCTTTACTGGTCAGTATTTTGGCAAAATGCAGCAAAATTATTTATGCAAACGATTTACATGGCACTACTCATTTTCTTTCTGCAAAAAATACCGCTCATCTATATATCCTGGGGCTGTCTGCTGCAGTAACCCTGCTCAGCTTTTGTTCCCGCCTTCGGTAGTAGTGCAACAGCCTGTTCCGGCTTTCCCTTCGGGTCAGGGTGCAGTTTTACGTTGCAGCTACTACTGCCAGTCGGGCAGCCCTTCACCTGTTGATCCTTTTATGAACAATAAATAATACGCCACATAAGGAGCAGTTATTTTTTTTGATAAAATCCCCTGTCTTTAAAAACGCCTGCTTCACTATCTTTACAGCCTAAACGTTACTTTACCAAACGGCTTATAGAATGCCCCTTATACCACCCTGTTTAACAACTAAACTGAGATCTTCTTTATCTGCCGGCTATATGGTGCTGTTATTGGCTGTATTATTTATACAATACCGTGCAAACGCACAATACGATCCCTTGAAAAATCTTTCCGGTAAAGAGCGGGAACTGGCCATCAGGAAAATCTGTGATTCTATTTATTATGCGCCGGATACCATTACTGCTTACAAAATAGCTGACCGGTTTAAAAATTATGCTGAAAAAATAAACAACGACTCCCTGGCCCTGCATATCGCATTGTATAAAGTGTTTGTGTTTTCCAGGCGGTTTTATAAGAGCGCAGACAAAGACAGGGTAGAAAAAACATTCAATACTTTACTGGAAACAGCCATCAAAAAAAAGTTTATTACGGTTGAACTGGATATCCGTGATGTTATAGCTAATTTTTACTGGGACAGGCTGAAAAATTATGAGCTGGCTTTACAGGAATATAATACCCTGGGCAGGTTGATTGAAAGGGTCACCGAGAGCAGCTATCCCGATAAGAAAAAAATATACTTCCATATAGGCTATGCGTTCTTTTATTTTAAAGACTATGTCAAAGCTATTGACATGTTTAAAAAAGCTATTGCTACCAAGCCATGGTATGATTTTCAGGAATACGATTACCGCCATTCCCTTGAAAACCTGGGTACTACTTACCAGGAGTTGAACCGCCTTGATTCGGCAGATCATTATTTCCAGCTTTTACAGCAACATGTTACAGCCAATAACGATAGTGTCTGGATAGGTATCAATAATGGTAATATCGGTAAAAATGAGTATTTGCGGGGAAATTATGTGCAAGCTCTTCCATTGTTACAGTTTTGTGTGAACAGGGGTATGAAGGATAAAGATGCCGGTGTAGCAGCCGGTGCACAGATGGTATTGGCGGATATTTATTTTAAGCAGAACAATATACCGGCTGCTATTGCTGCTACCCTTAAAGCAAGGGAACTGGTGCTGGCCTCGGCACATTATGCGCATTTCCGGCATCTATACCCTTTATTGGCTAAAATGTATGGAACCCGGGGGCAACATACCCTTGCTGCTAATTACGTGGATTCGGGTTTTGTGGTGGTGGATAGTATTAACCGCATGTACAGTGGCATACTAATGGCCCGGGCTTTACAAAAAGATGCCATTGGTGAACAAAAAGCCCGTTTGGTTGAGGCCGAGAACAGTAAAAAGCTGATGAATATAAAAATGTATGCGGCCTTGAGTATTGCGCTCATCATTTTGTGTGTTACCGTATTCATTTATCGCAATAAAAGAAAACAGCACCGCCAGGAAAATGAATTAAAGGATAGTGCGATAAAAAAATCACAAACCGACCTGGAGCATGCCCGGGTTCAGTTAGCGGACTTTACCCGTAATATTGCCGAGAAAAATAAACTGATAGAACAAATGGAAATACAGTTTGGCAATACCAATAAACTGGCCGAGCTGGAAAAAAGTATTATCCTTACGGGTAGCGACTGGCGTCGTTTTAAAGAGCTTTTTGAACAGGTATATCCCGGTTACCTGCAAAGGCTTACCGAAAAAATACCTGGTATTTCTCCTGCCGAAACCCGGCTCCTCACACTGGCCAAACTCAACTTCTCCTATAAAGAAATTGCTTCTGCCCTCGGCATTACTCCACAGGCCATCAGGGTAAGCTGGCATCGTCTGCGTAAAAAAATCAATATCGACGATGAAACCACTACTATGGAAGAGCTGGCCAATATGGTATAACTATTCATTCTTGCAGGCTACTCCCTTGCCAGGTATAATATTAATTGAAAATATATCATGGTCCGTTTAGCGGACACACTCTTGCTGCATCTCTCTTTGCTGATAAAAATCATGACAAAATGCCATCTATCATGGTTCCCCTTCTTTGTCGTGTTTTTAATATTATATTAAAAATTATTTCGTTATTTGTTGTGAATGAGTTTATTGTATGGTGTAACGATTTGTAACGCTGTTTGTAACCAGATGTAACCTCTTTTTTTTGGAATTGCCTGCCCCCGTAAGCTACATTCGTTCATAGTAAAATGGCAGTACAAGTATTGCTGTTCCAATCCCTTTAAAAGCTATTTAAACTGAACCAAATGAACCTGCTAAACCCTGTTGCCGCTTTTGCCGGTGACCAACTGTCTCCTGTTGTCTTAACCGCTTCATTAACTATAAGCAGGCACTCTCCGGGTACTTAACAAGTTTGCGTTTACATTTTATTGCAACATAAAAACATTCCGGTTTACGGAAGACCTCATGGTATTTATACGTGTTTAAGCCATTACCCTTTTTCCTCATCCTTATAATTGAATTATGAAACCTAGTGCTACAATCTTCATTCTTTTTTTTCGTCAGTTGTTTCTCCTAAAAATTAAAAAAAATATCCTGGTGTTTATTTTCCTTACCGGTACAGGTATGGGTGTATATGCGCAGGATGAATTGCGCAGTGCAAGGATAGAAGGAGGAGGAATGGATGAATACGGCGCTTATGTCGACATTTATTTGCCCGTATCTAATGTACAGGGTATTGACAGGTGGGTAAACACCGGTCATTTATTTGCCAATAATAATTTCAGCGGCGATTACTGGTCGGTTAGTGCAGAGAACAGAACGATCAGTTTCAGCCTTCGCGGAACCATGTTTGTCGGAATGCGCTTAAGAGCCTATAATACCGGTGGTTGGTCCGCCTTCTTTACCGATCAGAGTGAACATCATGTTAGTGATGATGGCGATGTGGCAGAAGCAGTGGTGCGTTTATACCTTTCCCAGGCTCAACTGGATCAGGGTTTAAGTTTTAAAGTAACAGGTAATATAGATGGTAACAGCGGAGCAGGTGTGGGTTATAAAGGAGGATTTGATTATGAATTGGGAAGCCGCACTATTGCCCACCCTGTTTTAGATGCCACACTGACTGCCGATGTATCTGCTACGGCCGGTAATATGAGTGTGGCTTACCGGTATACCGGCATGATAGGAGGTGATTTTGGAGGCGATTATACTATTACGCACTGGCTGGATAATAATACGGGCGCAACCGTCACTGATAATACCAATAACAATGCCAGCGGAAGCATTAATACAAACAGGACCAATACGGTTAGGAATGTAACATTCCGTACCAGGTTTGCCGGTAAGGGCGGCCTGGTGGTATACACTAAAAACCAATCCGTAGAAATGCCGGCCTATCAATGGCCCGCAACACTCACCCCTGTTTATGATGATTCCTCGGGTATTATGACCGTCAGCTGGACCATTAATGCTTTGGCATCATCTGCCAACTATATAAAAGGTGATGAATTTGAGGTGCAGCGGTCATTAAATGCCAATTTCCCTACCAATACTACCAAAACCTATACTGTGGCATTTGATGGTGCCACCACAAACTATTCCATTGAAGATGATCTGAAAAGTGAAAATGTACAGGGTACGGTATATTATCGTTTACGCCGAACCAAAACAAGAGGCAACTGGGAATGGAATACAAAAGTTGAAGCCAGCAAAGCGGTTAATATGAAATTATTAACGGCACTGAAAACAGTGCCGATTGCCCTGGATACAGCCAATGCCCGTATCATTGTGAAATGGGGCGTATCCAATGGTGTATGGCCGGCCGGCACTAAGTTTACCATTAAACGCAAAGAAGAGAATAACAGCACTAATTATACTGAAATTGTGCTAACGGATATTGATCTGCGTAAAGGAGAATATATTGATGAAAACCTGAGTACCTGTGTAGATTACAGTTATAGTTTACTGGTGCAGCCCGGCAGTACTACTTATGCTACACCGGCTGCAGTAAATGTGGACGGGAAACGTAAACTCATTGAAATAGGTACGATCGAGAGCTTATTGGGTAGTAAAGGCTATTTCTCCGATCGTGTAGAACTGCAATGGATATCGGAGGGAGGCTTTACACAATATGTGGTATTGCGCTCCACCACCGGTAATATTGCGAATGCTGTACAGATAGGTACAGTACAGGCGCTGTCCACTGCCAGGGGCCTGATACAATATGAGGATACAAGAGCACTGGCAGGCACTTATTATACTTATTTTGTCAGGGGCGTAAATAGCTGTGGCGGCAGCAACGGCCAGACAGCGGCCCTTTCAGTCGTAGGCTTTAAATCCCCTACCGGCAATATTTACGGCCGCATTACTTACGAAAATGGCCAGGCTGTGGAAGGAGTAGGCGTTCGCCTGCAAAACAACAGCAGCACCTTAAGCGGGAAAAGTATTATGCTCACAGGCAATGCCGACAGCTATTTAAAACTGGATTCCCTGTATACACCGTTCTCCGATACAGCTTTCACCGTTGAAACCTGGATCAAACCCGGTGATGCGGCCCCGGCCGACCAGGTATTGTTTAGCCGTAATAACCAATATGAACTGGGCTTTGCTGCAAACGGGCAATTATATTTTTCAGCTTATGGTAATACCGTAAGTGCGGCATATATTAATACCGGCAATAATTATAAACATGTAGCCGGCAGTTATAACAGCGATTCACTCTTCCTGTATATCAATGGCGAAAAAGTAGCTGCGGTAAAAACCGGTTCACTCTCCCCTGCTACCCCTGCCAATATTGTTTATATTGGTAAACAGTCGGCCGGTAAAAACTATAAAGGCAATATTGATGAACTCCGTTTATGGAACCGGGTGGTGCCTGTAGCCGAACTACAGCAAAATCATACCCGTATGCTGGTGGGTAACGAACCCGGCATGGTGGCTTACTGGCGTTTTGATGAAACCATCAATAACCAGTTTTTCGACCTTTCCATGCAGGATGGTGAGTATAATCGTAACGATGGTAACATGAATGCAGCCCAGGTTACCCGCAGTACTACCATCCCTACAGCCGATCAGCTGGCATTAAAAGGTATTACCGATCAATCCGGTAACTATATGGTATCGGGTATTCCTTATACCGATAATGGTATTACCTATACTATCATCCCTACCCTGGGTACACACCAGTTCGATCCTACATCGGTAAACAGGTTAATGTCTGCCAACTCCAATGAATTCACAGTTGATTTTAAAGATAAATCCTCCTTCCCTGTATCCGGTACTATTTATTATACCAACAGTACTATACCGGTTAAGGGCGTACAATTCCAGATCAATGGTCAATATGCACACCAGTCCAACGGGCAGATCATTGAAAGCGATGAGTTTGGTAAATTCACTATCAATGTGCCGGTGGGTACACAGGAGGTAAAAGCCGTTAAGCTGAATCATAGTTTCGAAAACGGTGGTAAAATAACCGATCGTTTTGGCGCAAACTTAAATTACCAGGGTCCTGTCAGCGAAAGAATATTATACGATAAAACTACGGTAAGATTTATAGGCCGTGTAGCAGGCGGCAGCGTACAGGAAGGTTTTGCACTGGGCCATTCTTTATCTAAAAATAATTTAGGTGAAAAGCTGTCGGTAACCATGGAGCTGGTGGGTGCACAAAACCGTAAGATCAATGCGTCAGAAACGAATACGGACAGCCTTGCCATAACCAACCATTTACTGCCTACCAACCAGCAGGCTACACAACGCAAGACCAATACACATTTTAAAACCTACTCCATAGATATTATTCCCGACCCGGTTACCGGCGAATTTGTAACCGACCTGATCCCGGAGAACTATAATATTATGTCTGTTAAAGCCACAGGTCATAATGACCTGATGGGTAATAACCCCGTGAATATTAATTTAAGTGATCGCTTTAACCTGGAAAAAGAATTATACACATATAAAGATTCTGTTACGGTTAACGGTGTAACAATACCCCGGGAATATACCGATACGGTATTTTATAACGGCAAGTATAAGTTTACTTACAGGTATAACCCTACTATTGCGGTTAACCAGCTGGATAAAAGAAATGACCCGGCGGCATACTTTGGCGATACCACTATCAAAACAACCTTCTTTAATGGAACAGTTAATAATATCAACATAGTTAACCCGGTAAACAATGCCTATCTTTTCGGGTATCCCGTGTTTACGCAAAATGTTAACTATAAATTTAAAATACAGGCCTTTGAACAATATGGTTTTTATAAAGAAAATGACCTGCAGAATCCCGTTGCTATTGATAAAGTAGCGACTACTGACGGATCTGTTTCGGTAGCCAATGACCTGAGAGATGGAGATACAGCTCCTGATACGCTGAGTCTGAATAGTGAAGGTATCGGGATATATAGTTTTGCTGCCGGTACCCCTGAAATGGGCGATGGTGTTGGCCGCAAAGGATTTTCATTAAGTATTAAATTTGGTGCACAGGTGTTACAATGGAATAATGGTAATAAACAATACGCGTATATACTGGGTGGGCGGAAAACCGGAAGCGATTTTGTAACGGCTGGCCCCAACGAAATCATAGCTGTATTACGTGACCCGGGCGGTAGTAACAGTGCTTCCTTTTTTGAAGCAGGTACAACCATCACTTCAACCAAGGAGTATAACGGCGGGCTGGTACAGGCGGGGAATATTGATATCATTAGTTCATTAGGTAGTACCAGCAGTAGTCTGATAGGTGTTGGGGTGGCAATAGGTACTACTATTGATGTAGTGAATGATAATGGCGGCCGGATCAGTCATCAGACAAGCTATACCGGCAGTAATGCAAAAACAGAGGTAGTAAGATTGCTTACCCGTTATGAAACCAGCAGCGATCCTTTATACGTAGGCGCCGCCGGTGACCTCTTCATTGGTAATTCCAACAACATCAGTTATGGTAACACTATTAATCTGATAGTGGTAAAAAACAATGAAATCAAAGAAGGGGCAGATATTGTTTATTTTGATGGACGGACAGAAAATACCGAGTACTCGATTGTACAGAGAACCGGGGTTGACTTCAGCCAAAAATTTGCTACTACGTTCGCTTACCCGCAAAAACATATCGAAACAATTTTATTGCCTAATTTAACCAGGGGCCGTAACGAAATATTATTGCCGGTTACTACAAATGCCACCGATGCGCAAATGAAGGCCGATAATGAAAAAAGATTGGTATATGTATCCAAATTACCGGCTACCGATCCCAACTACGGTGCGTCCAATGGTGATACTGATGTTTTTGGCCCTGATGAAATCAATAAAACATGGGATAATGGTTCCAGTTACAAAATATATTACCCGTCAGATGCCAACCTGGTCATTTCCTATACCGATACTATCCGTACCATTAATCAATATATTAAGGGCTGGAAAAAGGAGTTAGCCAACAACGAACAAACAAAAATTGAAGCAAAGGACAGGGACCTGGTAAAAAACTTTTCTTTTACAGGGGGAAGCAGTATCAGCTCTTCACACGAATACAATACTTCTACTACTAAAGTCAATAGTTTTGAATTTGTAGTGGGTGGTAGCTTCTTAAAGGAAACAGGTATATTGATCAACGGAACCGGTATTGTGGTACGTGTTGATGAAAGTGTATCTACTAACCAGGGCGGTACCTTTACAACTGATAATACTAATACCAAAACTTTCGGCTTTACCTTAGCCGAAGAAGGCCTGGATTATTTAAGTATCGATGTATTAAAAGCTCCCGACAGCAGTTTTGTATTTAAAACCAAGGGCGGTGTAACCCAGTGCCCTTACGAAGGTGCCACCGTTTCACAATATTATCAGCCAGGTACCATTATCAGCCAGCCTACTATCCAGGCACAGGTACCCAATATTACGGTTGAGCAGGCGGTGGTAAACAATGTGCCTTCTTCCCGTAAGGCTTCTTATGTTATTCATATGTCCAATAATACGGACAATGCCAACTCGCGCGGCGCCAGCTTCCTGATACACCTGGGTGATGATACCAATCCTGATGGCGCTAAAGTATATATGGATGGTACCGAACTGGGAACCGGACGCGAGATCTATGTACCTTATGGCAGCACCATCACCAAAACCCTTACATTGGAAAAAGGACCCAATGTAATGAGCCACGAAAACCTGCAGGTGATCCTGGAATCGCCCTGTCAATGGCAGATCGCTGACAGCGTATCTATCTCTGCTCATTTCATTCCTTCCTGTTCCGATATTAATATCAAATCACCGGTGGATAAATGGATCGTGAATACCAATACCCCGGTGGATAATAATGATAATCCTTACCTGGCAGTAACGATTGACCAGTTTGATCAGAACACCAGCCTGTTCGATCATATTGCCCTGCAATATAAACCGGCTTCTACTGCCACCTGGATCACCAATATGAATTTCTATAGCGACCAGGCAAAATTTGATGCGGCACAGGGTGAAAAAATGATGATCACCCAGAACGGTAAGATTGATTACAATTTTGCCATGAATACCCTGGCATTTGCCGATCAGAGCTACGAGATAAGGGCGGTGAGTTATTGTATGAACAATGCACAGATCATTGCCACTACCGAATCAAACCTGATCACCGGTATAAAAGATACCTATAGTCCAAGATTATTTGGTAACCCGCAACCGGCCAATAGTATACTGGGTATTGATGATGATATCCGTATCAACTTTAATGAACCTATTGCCGATGGTTTATTATCCTACAGCGACTTCCAGGTAACCGGCGTTCGTAACGGTACCCTGGGCGATCATAATGTAGCGGTACAACTGGATGGCCAGAACGATTACCTGGTAACCGAATTCAATAAAAACCTGGCAGCAAAAAGCCTGACCATTGAGTTATGGGCCTTACCAACTGCCGCCGCTAACGGTACTTTATTCAGCCATGGTAATACGGCCAAAGCACTGGAGCTGGCTTTAACTTCCGATAATAAACTGGAAGTGACTGTCGGTACACAAACTATTGTGAGTCCTAATCCCGTTAACTATCGCCAGGGCGAATGGTCACATATTGCCGTGGCATTAAATGCCGAAACAAAAAAACTATCTGCCTACTATAACTTCCAGGAGGTAATAGCCGGTGTGGAAGTGAATGCATACGAAGAGACCGGTTTAATACAAATAGGCAAAAGTATGCGTAAGCCAAGTGGTAACTACTTTAACGGTAAGCTGCATGGTGTATGTATCTGGTCGGGTGTTATATCAAGTATCAACCTGCAACAGAATAGTCTGAAACGTTTATCCGGATCAGAAAGCGGACTGCTCACCTACTACCCTATGAACGAAGGAAAAGGCACGGTAGTAATGGATAAGGCCCGCGGCATTAATGCAAAATTAGAAGGTAGCTGGAGCATGCCTGCAGGCAGGGCCATCAGTCTAAACGGTAATGCTTATGTTAAAGCCAATACCTCCTTTGCACCTGTTCTGAAGGATATGGATTATACCATGGAACTCTGGTTCAAAGGTGAGCCCGGTCAGTCCAATGCCACACTGTTATCAAGCGGTAAAGGAAACGGCAGCGACCTGGGTGGATCCGAAGACCTGTTCACACTGGGCTTTGAGGCGGGTAAACTGGTGTTCAACAACAATAGCATCAGCATACCGGTAGAAGGTAACTACCTGGATAATAACTGGCACCACCTGGCACTGGCGGTAAACCGTAATGCCGGCAACGGACAAGTGATTATTGACGGCGTGTTAAAAAGAACCTTTGATCCGCAGGGACTGGGTGGTATTGCTTCCGCACAAGTGCTGATGGGCGCCAGGGGCTGGTACTCCGATCCTGTAACATTGGAAGTGGATCAGCATTTTAAAGGATATATTGATGAAGTAAGGTTATGGAATACTTACCTGAGTATGCCCATACTGGAACAAAACAACAATACCGCTTTACACGGTAATGAATTTGGTCTTCTTGCCTACTATCCTTTTGAAAAGTATTTCACTTTCCAGAATAACCAGGAGCTTGGCTTTACCCTTAACGACCGTAAAATACAGGAAGTAGCCACGGTAGTAGTGCCTGATGCAGTATTATCCAATGCAGCGGAAGCAACCGAAACA
This sequence comes from Terrimonas rubra, assembly GCF_042686025.1. Taxonomy (NCBI): domain Bacteria; kingdom Pseudomonadati; phylum Bacteroidota; class Chitinophagia; order Chitinophagales; family Chitinophagaceae; genus Terrimonas; species Terrimonas rubra. The sequence goes on along the minus strand of NZ_JBHUOZ010000003.1, from coordinate 1,651,380 downwards.
GCCCCGGTTAAACGTTTGGGTGCGGTAGAGAATTTACAATTTGATTATGTGGCCAATAACGATGCCATCATTTTAAATATGCTGGAACCCCGGCAGGCTATTGATAAAACCATTGTCACTTTTAAAGCCAAGAACATCCGTGATAAAAATGGTAATACCATTAAATCACCGGTTACCTGGTCAGCCTATATTGATAAAAATCCATTAAGGTGGAGTGATGATGTATTGAACCTGTCTAAAAAAATATATGATAACCTGGCGTTTGAAGTGGTGATCAGTAACCAGAGCGGCCTGATGCAGAATTACAGGCTGCAAAACCTGCCATCCTGGTTAACGGTTAGTCCTGCCTCGGGTACTATCGGCCCCAAAGGCAACCAGAAACTTGTATTCACTGTAAACAAAGGCCTGAATGTAGGCGCTTACGATGAAACGGTTTACTTATTAAACGATAACCAGGAATCGGCTCCTTTGGCCATTAACCTGAAAGTAAATGGTGTTAAGCCGGCATGGGTGGTTAACCCGGCGGATTATAAATACAATATGACCGTTTACGGAAAAATAAAAACCAGGGGCGCTTTCTCCAGCAATCCGGAAGATATGCTGGCGGCCTTTGTGAATGGTAAATGTATCGGTGTTACCAACAGCACGTATATTGCCAGTAACGATAACTGGTACAGCCTGTTAACCATGTACAGCAATGAGGTGCGTAAACAAAATGTAGAGTTCAGGATATGGGAAGCCGCTACGGGTAAAACCTACCTGGCTACACCATCGGTTCCGGTAAGCTTTATCAACGATACCATCTATGGTACGGTACGTAACCCCATTATATTTGAGGGTAACGAAACCATCTTCCAGAATGTGGCATTAAACAAAGGCTGGAACTGGATCTCCTTTGGCTTGAAAAGCCCTGCCTTAAACAGTGTTAACAGCACATTGGCCAGTGGTAACTGGGCAGCAGGCGATATTGTGAAGAATGAAGAGATCGGCTTTGACAGTTATTCTGCCACTGAAGGTTGGGTTGGCCTGTTGAGACAGTTCAACAACACATCACTCTTCATGTTAAAAACGGCTAACGAACAAACCCTGAGTGTGCCGGGTATTGTGGATACGGAAAAAATACATATACCGGTTAAAGGCGGCAGGTGGAACTATATCAGTTATATACCGCAAACCAATATCAACATCAAGGAAGCGCTGGCCGATTATCCTGCAACTGATGATGATGTGATCAAATCACAGACCGGTTTTGCCATGTACGATTCCCGTAATGGCTGGGTGGGCACCCTCACTTACCTGGAACCAGGTAAAGGATATATGTTATACCGTAAAGCTGCCAATGATGTAAGCTTTGTATACCCTACTATCACAGGTATTCTCACAGGTTATAACAGGATTAGATTAAACAGTCTGGAAGCGCCGGTAGATAATAACTACCAATACGCGGAAAATATGACCATGGTAGCCGTTCCGGATGAACAGACCCAATTACTCCCCGGTGATAAAATACTGGCTTATGCCGGTACGGAATTGAGAGGCCAGGCTGGTTCTGTGAACAACCCGGTAACCGGCAAACCTACCCTGTTCATTAATATTGCTGGCAGTACAACACAACAGTTACACTTTGCACTGGAACGCAATGGCCAGGTAATTGCCACAGCCCAGGATCCGGTTATTTACAATGCCAATGGTTATGCGGGTACTATTGTTAATCCTTATGTACTCCGTTTCAGCAGTATTGCGGTAACGGCAGAAGATAAAATTTATCCTACACCATTTACCAACCAGGTGACCGTGCAGGTAAATATGGCCAATGAAACTACAGCGGCGGGTAATACCTTGCAAACGCTGGTACATGATGCAGCCGGAAATCTTGTCTATCGTGGCAACAAACTAACTGCAGTTGGCAATTCATACAACCTGCAGTGGAACGGAAAAGACAATAACGGCTTACCTGCCAAATCCGGTGTGTACATCATTACCGTGTATGTAAACGAAAAAGCAAGGGTGTATAAAACAACCAAACTGTAATCACGCTTAAACAGTAAACATGAAAAAACTATCTATCATAAGCCTGCTGATCATTACTTTATTAACCGGCATGGCCTGCAAAAAGGATAAAAAAGGAACCAGTTTCGGCACACCCGATTGGGTACTGGTAAAAAAGGAGTTATATCCTTACAGCATGACCGCTGTTATTAAAATTGATGAGGCAATTAATAAGACCATCAATATCACCGATCAGCTGGGCGTGTTTGTCGGCACCGAATGCCGGGGTAAAGGGGCGCAGGTAACCAACAATGGTACTACCCTCTTCTATGTTCAGATACATGGCAGTGCTTCTGAACAAAGTAACCTCAGCTTCCGTTACTACAATGCTAAAAACGGGTATATGTATGAATCAACCCAGCAGGTCAGCTTTACCGTTGATGATAATATCGGGAGTGTGGACAACCCCTGGGTAATACCGTTAAAGCAGATGAACTGAGTTGAGCAATAGCGTTAACCTCGCAAAAAGGCTGCACCAGGTGTGCAGCCTTTTTTTATTGTGCCGGATGGTAGCCTGTAATTAACGTTGTACAATAAATTTACTGCTTAGCTGCTCCTTACCTTTTTCGTCCTGTATCTGTATAATGTAAGTGCCGGGAGTAAACCGGTTATCAATCGGCAAATTAAAGTTGTTTGTGCCTGCGATAAACTCCTTTATTCCGGAGAGAACCAGTTTGCCTTCTATCGATAGTATATGATATTGATATTTGCCTGCTGATTCAATGTTCAACTGTATGGTAAGGGATTTATTAACTTCGACAGGATTGGGATAAATATTTACTTTGTTTGGAGAGGGTACTCTTCCGTCGAGCGAGGTGGCCAATGATTGAACAGGAAAGGGTTTTATATCCTCCGTAAGACTTTTTGAATTAATCATCACTACACCACTGCTTGTGCGGCCGCACCTGATAGTGAGAGGTGTAGTAAGCACTATTTCCTCCAAAGTATTATTGGCAACAAGCGACACCTGTAAACTTTTGTTTTGATTTATCCGCGAAACAAAAAAAGTTTGGGGCGTATAACCTACGGCCGATACAATATATTGACTGCCCTCCAGCAAATGCACATCTTTCAGGGAGAAATTGCCGAGGCTGTCGGCCGTCACACCGGCTTTTGTTTTTTTGTTAATAATACTGGCATAAGGAATGCCGTTATCCGTTTCATCGGTAACCTGTCCTTTTACGGAGGTTACCTGTACCGGGCTTAGCTTTTTTTCCCGGAGAACACTCCCTGCTACAAGTATAACTTCGGTCTCATTTTTTTTATATTCCGGCACTACTTTACCCTGTGCCATTAACTTACCCGAAGCAATAAATGCCGGCAAAGTGATCTGGAAAAAATACCTAGCCCAGGGAATACGTTTAACCGGTACCGGCATGGGATTATTTAGCTGGTCTTCGTAAAAACGTCCGCAAACATTACCTGAGGTTTTCTTCCTGAAAAAGGCGACCAGTTCGGCCTGTCCCATATTGGTAAAATCAACCACATCTTTCTGGCAGGCAGCACAAAAGCGTCCTTTCTCCGTTGGGGTCATGTCGTTCCAGTTCTCATGGCAGGGCTCCGGAACGCTTAATTCAATTGTTTTGGCCATAAAGCAGCAATTTTGGGTTTGTGTTAATGTTAACACAGGAAGGATGCCGCCGATTTAGGGATTACATAAAAACTTGCCTTTTATTTTTTTACCGGTGCCGGGGCTACCAGGCCCATGATGATTTCGCGGGGCGATTGGTCGTCCGGTTTAAGACAAACAGGAATGGAGGCAACGGCATTGTTTTTTGCTTTGATGCTTATTTTTTTACTGAAGGGGAGATAACCCCATTGACTGATCTCGATCACCGATTTATTATTTGAGCCGCCATATATAATGGTGTATTCGCCTTTTTCATTTGTAATGGCGGAGTAATCAGTATTTTTAATCGTTACCAATACCTGTGGAATACCCATGCCATCAGCACCGGTTACTTTGCCGGTAATTGTCCTGGTTTTGGGTGGTGTGGTCATGATTGACACAGTGATATCTGGTGTTGGCGCGGTAACCATATCTATTTCACCTACCAGTACCTTGCCTTGCAATTCGTTATTACAGGATAATAAAAGTGCAGGCAAACCAATGCCCAGCACATAAGGCAATATTTTCTTTTTGGGAGTTGGAACCGGTAAAGGCTTATTGATCTGTTGGGTATGCATACGCCCACATACAGCGGTATTTTTATGTTTGATAAAAAAGGCTGCCAGTTCGGTGTCGGATAAACCGGTGAAGTCGATCACCTGCTTCTGGCAGGCGCCACAGAATTTTCCTTTCTCAGTCGGGGTCATATTTGCCCAGTTCTCGTGGCAGGGCTCCGGGATACTCAGTTTGATATTATTACTCATACAACATCTTTTAAGTTGAACTAAATCGTCTCTCTTAAACGATGCCGTAAAAAATAGTTTTACATAAGGACGGGGATATTTTTATTTGTTCTCCTTGTCAACCCGGGCGGTTTTTTTATCATTTTTTGTTTTGGGCTTAATGATCTTTTTACTGGCATGGCCATGAGGGAATCCTTTAAAATCCTCGTCAATCTTTTTATCCGGATTCTTTGCTACTTCCTCTTCATTTTTAATGGGTGCTGTTTTTTTACGCATAACAAATCGTTTATACTTATCAACCTAATTATTATGCCAAAAACCACATTTTACCGCCTGCATCGTGATAAATGGGCTCACTCCCCTATTTGTACGTATTTTTGCCGCTATGAGTAATATAAAGGACAATTTTGACCATATACTGGCATTGTTAAATATTAATGCGCTTAACGAGATGCAACTGGCTTCCATAGAAGCTAATGAAAAAGAAAAGGACATTGTATTGCTATCGGCAACTGGTTCCGGCAAAACCCTGGCTTTTTTACTTCCCCTGTTATCGCGCTTTCAACCTGATAATAAAAAAACACAGGCCATCATTATCGTACCTGCCCGGGAACTGGCCATGCAGATCGAAAAAGTATTTAAAAGCCTGGGCAGCGGTTTTAAAGTTACCTGCTGTTACGGAGGCCATTTACGGGAAACGGAAGAGAATAATTTAATAGAACCTCCTGCATTGTTAATTGGTACTCCCGGCCGCCTGGCCGATCATATACGCAGGGGCAATATCACCACCGACAGCATAGAAACACTCATATTGGATGAATTTGATAAATCGCTGGAAGCAGGTTTTGAAGAAGAAATGGCCTTTATTATCGGTTCTTTACCTAATATAAAAAAGCGTATGCTTACATCGGCCACACAGGCCGTGGAGGTACCTGCTTTTGTAGGGTTAAAGGACCGGCAGGTATTGAATTTTTTAACCGATGAAGAAGCCTCACCGGAAAAACTGGCCTTTAAAGTGGTGAACAGTGCTGATAAGGACAAACTGGAGAGTTTGTTCAGACTGGTGTGTTATTTAGGCAACCGGTCAACTGTTGTATTTTGTAACCACCGCGAATCGGTTGAACGGGTAAGTGCTTACCTGACGGAACAAAGCATTACCAATGTATTCTACCATGGCTCTATGGAACAGCAGGAACGTGACAGCGCCTTATGTAAATTCAGGAACGGTACTTCCAATATACTGGTAACAACCGACCTGGCCGCAAGAGGACTGGATGTACCAAATATCCGTTATATCGTTCACTACCATATCCCCAATACTGAGGATAGTTTTATTCACCGTAACGGCCGTACGGCCCGTATGGATGCCAGTGGTACGGTGATACTGATCATTGGCCCGGAGGAGAAAACACCGGCCTATGTGCCGGAAGCGGAACCCATTGAACTACCCCAGGAAACTATTTTACCTGAAAAACCTAAATGGTCTACCATATTTGTAGCAGCCGGTAAAAAGGATAAAGTGAATAAAGTGGATATCGTTGGTTTTTTAAGTAATAAAGCCCACCTTAAAAAAGAAGATATCGGTTTAATTGAAGTAAAAGATTTTTTCAGTTTTGTGGCCGTTAAAAAGATAAAGATGAATGAGACTTTGCGGTTAATTAAAAATGAAAAAATAAAAAATAAAAAAGTGAAGATCGATATTGCGAAGTAAGCAAGCTTACAATTGTCATTTTTAAAGCCATGGTTCGTGTCTCACGAACCATGGCTTTTATATGTCATATGGTAGTAACCGTCACCTCGACAAAGGAGAGGTCTTTTCCATCAGGTAATAATTCTTTATATGCAGGAGATGCCTCCTGCGTCGGCATGACGCGACCCATTGTTGATCCGTTAGATACAAACTATCATTTATCCCGGAGGGATAACATATTTATAGCACATGCAATTTAAAAATGCAATACCGACCCCAGCGGGGTCGCATGTTTTATGTGTGTAAAGATTTGGTTCGTGAGACATGAACCATGGCGTCACCTATACGAAAGAGAGGTCTTCATCATCAGGTAACATTTTTTTATGTGTAGGAGATGCCTCCTGCGCTGGCATGACGTTCCCGTTGGTTGATTAATAGAAACTTGGTTCGTGAGACACGAACCAGGGCATGGGGATGACGTCGTTCACGGGTTGGCCCGGTTCATGAGACAGGAACGGTAGCTTGTATGTTGCCCAAAGAACCAAAAGCTGAAAGGAGCGTCGCAAGGGACGATGATAGCAGTTACTGCAGCTGGTCTGACAAAAAATAACCTACAACCGCAATAAACCCATCTTATGCATATTGCTCACCGGTTTATTATCCCAGAACAATTCAAAATCTTCCAGGCCGGCCGCATAGTAGCTGTCTTTTATTTCCTGCAGGGTCAATATTTTGGTGTTGTTCACCGATAATTGCGGTAACAGGTTGATGAACCACTCCCCCTGTGCCCTGGGCAATTGTACCTGGTGGGTTTGTTTCCGGGTGGCGATATGCAGGGTGGCCATTTCGCGGGTATTGCCTTTTTTAGATTGGGTAAAGTATTCTGTTTTGGTCTGTTTGCCTAACCAGATCACTTTTGCATTGGGTTTAAAGGATAACATATCGTGATCGTTCAGGGCTTTGGCAATAAAATCAGGGGCCACCGTGGTTTTGGGTGTTTTAAAATCAAACCATTTATGTAAAGGATCGTTCAACCCGATACCGTGCATGAAGTTAAGCAAGGATTTTTTTAAACCAAAGCTGAACATATCGTGATCGGCACCGGTAGGGTCGGTATGTACAATATCATTATTGGCAAATGTGCCTACCGCATCGGTTACTTTTTTTACACTGAATTGTTCGGGGTATAATCCCACAGGACTATGCGCCGTCATGGCAAACTGGTGCCAGTAAGCGGATTGCAGCACGCCTTCTTTGAACATCTGGCGTACCATCTCCAGTGAGTCGATGGTTTCCTGTTCGGTTTGTGTGGGAAAGCCATACATGAGGTAAGCATGTACCATGATGCCGGCATCGGTAAAGTGTTTATTTACTTTGGCCACCTGTGCTACGGTAATGCCTTTTTGTATTAGTTCCAGTAAACGGTCCGATGCTACTTCCAATCCACCGGATACCGCAATACAGCCCGAAGCTTTGAGTAAGAGACAAAGATCGCGGGTAAAACTTTTTTCAAAGCGGATATTGGTCCACCAGGAAACGGTGAGTTTACGTTTAATGATCTCGATAGCCAGGGCCCGCATCAGGGCCGGTGGTGCCGCTTCATCTACAAAGTGAAAACCATTTTGCCCGGTTTGCTGCATGATCTCCTCCATGCGGTCGCATAATAAGGAGGCGGCAATGGGTTCATATACTTTGATATAATCCAGCGAGATATCACAGAAAGTACATTTACCCCAGTAACAACCGTGGGCCATGGTTAGTTTATTCCAGCGTCCATCACTCCACAGGCGGTGCATGGGGTTCACTACTTCAATAGCCGAGATATATTTATCCAGTAAGAGGTCGCTGTAATCAGGGGTACCTACCTGCCCCTGTTTATAATCGCTGCAGGATGGGTTGTTGAAATAAGTAACGGTGCCGTCTACCAATGTAAAGGTCCGTTTTAATTCATGTAATGCTTTATTGCCCTGTATATAAGCGATCAGGTTTTCAAAAGGCGCTTCGCCATCATCCAGGGTTATAAAATCGAGGAATTCAAAAACGCGGGCATCGCTTAATGAACGTAATTCGGTATTGGCAAAGCCGCCACCCATCACTACTCTGGATTGCGGGAAATGGTCTTTTATGTATTTGCCGCAACGCAAGGCCGCATATAAGTTGCCGGGAAATGGCACAGAAATAGCCACCAGTGCAGGTTGCAGCCTGTTCATTTTTTCGGTCAACAGCCCGGTTAGTATATTATCAATAAACGTAGGCTCGTTTTGCAGGGTCTGGTACAGCTCATCAAAACTATTGGCGGAGCGGGCCAGTCTTTCGGCATAACGGCTGAAACCAAAATGATCATCCACGCATTCTTTGATCAGGTCCGACAGGTCTTCCAGGTACATGGTGGCCAGGTGTTTGGCCATATCCTGTGTGCCCATGCTGCCGAATGCCCAGTTAAGGTCATCCAGTTGCTGAAAACGGGAGGCTTCGGGTAAAAAATCACGTTTACAGATCAGGTGCGCCAGGGTTGGATTTTTGCCCTGTAAAAACAATATTACATCGTCAATAGTGGCAATATAGTCATCCTGTAAAGCAATGATCCGGGCTGCATTATCCGAGGGTGTGCCGTTTTGCTGCTGAATATGCGCAAAAACCTCCGTTAAACCTTTTTTGGAGAATAAGGCCAGGGTTACTTCTATACCCAGGTCGGCCTGGAATGAGGGAATGTTCTTCGTGTTTAAAAAACCTTTTAAATAAGCCGTTGCCGGGTACGGGGTATTTAATTGCGTGAAGGGAGGCGTAAATAAAAAAACGGTTGCGCTCAAAAATGTGAATTTAAGGAGCAAAGTTAGGAATTAGACTGAGTATATGGATATTAGTATGTAGTATATAGATATTAGTATGTAGTATATAGATATTAGTGTGTAGTATATAGATATTAGTGTGTAGTATATAGATATTAGTGTGTAGTATATAGATATTAGTGTGTAGTATATAGATGTTAGAATTTAGTATATGGCTAGTGGTATACAGGCTTTCATGAGTATCAGGACTGCGACAGGTTAATGCGGTAGGTATAAAAATCAGTTTCGGGCTCCTGTTTTACAAAACCTATTTGTTCGTACAGGTTTTGTGCGGTAAAATTGTCTACGGCAGTGGAGAGCTCTACAAAAACGGCCTCCTGCTGTGTGGCAAACTGCATAGCCGTTTTAATTAAAGCTTCGCCTATGCCCTGTTTCCGGTAGTCAGCTTTTACATACAGGTCATTTAATATCCAGTTCTTAACAGCCCTGGCCGAGGAGTATTTGGGATATAGTTGTGTAAAACCTACGGGCTTTGTTTTATCCAGCGCTACAAATATGATGGATTCGCCGTTGTCTAACCTGGCCTGGATAAATTTCTTTGCCAGTGCCAGGTCTGATGCTTTTTTGTAAAATACCCGGTATTGATCAAAGAGTTCGATCACCAGGTCACTCTGCGACCGGTCAATTTGAATAATGTTGAATTTCATTATCATTAAGAAAGGATAGCCGCCGCTTTGTTTTTAATTACTTCTTCAATCTTACCTTTAAAAAACGATAACATGAAGGGCAGGTCACCCTGTATGGTCATATCTTTTTCATTTACCTGTATGGTGCCGTCCAGCGAAAAGCCTTTGGCATTAAAACTGAATTTAGCATTATTACCATCCCACTCTTCTGAGAGATCATCAATAAGATGCTTTTGCTCCTCCTGTACCTGTGCCAGTAGGTTTTTTACACGGCTCAATGCTTCTTCCTGTGGTAACTGGTGTGGTACGCTGATATCTAACTGGCTCATCTGTTGCTGTTTTTTGTAAAATTAGTATAATCTGTTGTGGTGCGTTATAATTTACTATCAAGGTCTAACCCGTTTTGCTTTGCTGTTTCTATGGCCAGTTCATAACCCGCATCGGCATGGCGGATAACGCCCATACCCGGATCATTACGCAATACACGGCCCAGGCGTGCTGCGGCTTCGGGCGTACCGTCGGCAACAATCACCATGCCGGCATGTATACTGTAGCCCATGCCTACCCCGCCACCATGGTGTAAACTTACCCAACTGGCGCCACCGGCGGTATTTACCAAAGCATTCAGTAATGGCCAGTCAGCCACGGCATCGCTGCCGTCCAGCATGGCTTCGGTTTCCCGGTTAGGACTGGCCACACTACCTGTATCCAGGTGATCACGTCCTATCACAATAGGCGCTTTTACTTTACCGGTTTTTACCAGTTCATTAAATGCTAATCCAGCTTTTTCCCTTTCGCCCTGGCCCAGCCAGCAAATACGGGCCGGTAAGCCCTGGAAAGCAATTTTTTCGCGGGCCATTTTCATCCACCTCATCAAACCTTTATTTTCCGGGAACATATTCATGATGAGTTCATCGGTCACGGCAATATCGGCCGGGTCACCGCTTAAGGCAGCCCAGCGGAAAGGGCCTTTTCCCTCGCAAAACAGGGGACGGATATAAGCCGGTACAAAACCGGGGAAATCAAAACAGCGGTTCAGCGGGAAAGCCGGTACTGTTTTTCTGACTTCCTGACTTTCCTCAAACTCCCTGGCCCTGGCCCTGATATTATTACCATAATCAAATGTGATAGCGCCTTTATCCATCAGTTGCAACATCAGTTGTACATGCAGGTACATACTCTGGTAACTGAGTTTCATATATGCATCGGGATCATTATTGCGTAAGGCATTGGCTGCTTCGTTGGTCAGGGTATGTGGTACATAACCGATCAGGGGGTCATGTGCACTGGTCTGGTCGGTCAGTGTATCGGGGATAATGTTTTTATCCAGTAAACGTTGCAGCAGGTCTACTGCATTACACAGTACACCAATACTTTTAACGGTGCCGGATTGTTTGTATTGTAAAGCCGCTTTAATAGCAGCATCAATATCGGTGTATTTTTCGTCGAGGTATTTTGTCTCCAGTCTTTTGTCAATGCGCCATTCCTCCACTTCTGCTACCAGGGCTACCCCTTCGTTCATGGTGATGGCCAGCGGCTGGGCGCCGCCCATACCACCCAGGCCGGCGGTAACATTTAAAGTACCTTTTAAAGAGCCACCGAAATGTTTATCGGCTGCGGCTGCATAGGTTTCGTAAGTGCCCTGTACAATGCCCTGGCTGCCGATATAGATCCAGCTGCCGGCGGTCATCTGGCCATACATCATGAGACCTTTTTTCTCCAGCTCTTCAAAATGTTTCCAGTTGGCCCAGTTAGGTACCAGTTGTGAGTTACTGATGAGTACCCGTGGCGCATTGGCATGTGTTTTTAAAATGCCTACGGGTTTACCTGATTGTATGAGTAAGGACTCATCATTCTCCAGTATAGTAAGCCCTTTGATGATCTTATCCAGCGCATCAAAATTACGGGCAGCCTTACCCCTGCCGCCGTACACGATCAGGTCATCGGGGCGTTCAGCCACTTCCGGATCTAAATTGTTTAATAACATCCGCAGGGCGGCTTCCTGTACCCAGCCTTTACAGGTAAGGGTGCTGCCGGTTGGCGTTTTATATTTAACAGGATCGTATTTAGGTTGTGTTGACATAAAAATATTTTTACAGGCATGTATTGCAATCGCCCCGAATATAAAGAAGTTTTTTTAACCGGCGCTGTTTGCGTAAAAGCACTTTGTCGTTTTTATAGTTTACTGCCTTATCTTGCAATACTATGCTGTATTTGCAGTCCATATCATTATTACAGTTTAAAAACTATACCAACCGGAAGTTCAGCTTTACCAAACCGGTAATAGGTATCTGCGGCAATAACGGGCATGGTAAAACCAATTTGCTGGATGCCATCCATTACCTCTGTTTTACCAAAAGTTATTTTACCCGTACCGATGCTAATTGTGTACAGGCCGGGCAGCAGGGCTTCAGGCTGGAAGGTGAGTTTGTGGTACAGCAACAGGTGGAAAAAGCAACCTGTTTACTGCGTGAGACAGGCAAGAAAGAGTTTGCCATTAATGGACAATTATATGATAAGTTTTCACAGCATATCGGCCGTTATCCCTGTGTAATTATTGCACCGGATGATGCGGTACTGATCACCGGTGGCAGTGAAGAGCGGCGCCGGTTTATGGATGCACTGCTGTCGCAGCTGGATGCTACCTACCTGCAACAACTGATCGTTTACAATAAGGTATTGCTGCAACGTAATGCCCTTTTAAAATCCTTTGCCGAAACCGGTCAGAAGAATTTGTCTTTACTGGATATACTGGATGAACAGCTGATAGGCCCCGGTGAATATATTTTTACCGTGCGCAGGGATTTTATGGTCACTTTTTTACCTGCTGTAAAACATACTTACCAGAACATTGCCCAGCAGCCGGAAGATATCCGCCTGATCTATGACAGCCAGTTACACACATCAGGCCTGAAAGAATTATTACAGGCCCAAAGGAACAAGGATATCTATGCGCAACGCACAACAGCCGGCCCGCACCGCGATGACCTGGATATTCAGTTTGGTAACCAGTCCTTTAAATCCATTGCTTCACAGGGGCAAAGGAAAAGTCTGCTGTTTGCCCTGAAACTTACCGAAACAGATGTACTGAAAGAGCAGAAAAAATTTGCGCCTATCTTGTTGCTCGACGATATTTTTGAGAAACTGGATGAATCCAGGATCAGTAATTTACTGCACCATGTTTGCCAATCCGATGAAGGACAGGTTTTTATAACCGATACCAATGCACAGCGCCTGACCCAACAACTGGAGAACCTGGGTATTGAATTTGATATGCTGGAGCTTTGATGACATTTTACCTGTATTAACGATGTGTTACGGTGAGCATTAACCGGAGTATTTGTACCTTTGCAGGGTAAACTTATAATTAATTATTGCAATATGGGCGAGTATTCCTTAGGTGATGCCATACAACAATTCCTGGATAAAAGCCGGATCAGGGGCGATATCCAGGCAATGCAGATCTACGATGTGTGGGAGCATATTATGGGTAAAACTGTTGCCCGGTATACTAAAAAACTGCAGATTTTTGGCAACAAACTAATTATCAGCACCGATGTTGCCCCCCTTAAACATGAACTGCGTTACCAGAAAGATAATATCATTAAACGGGTGAATGAAGCTTTAGGTAAAGCGGTGATCACAGAAATTGTAGTGCAATAGATAGGATGATGAATGACGTTGTTATTGTGGAATTTTAACAATTATTAGCCTTGCAGGCACGGTAATTGAAATATTTATACCAAAATTTTGCGTTATGAAAGTGATTTTACTGGCTATCACCATGAGTTTATCCTTATCGTTACTGGCTGTGAATAAGAATGATAAATCATTTGAAAAGCAGCAAAAAGAACTGGAAAAAGATATTAAATCTGCTTACAAAAAGAAACAGATCACCGAACTGGAGTATAATAAATTATTAAAAGAGCAGGACGTGATCGTTTATACTATTGAAAAGTATAAAATGGACGGCATTCTTACCCCTAAAGAGAAAAACAATATTAACAGCAAACTGTTAAGGGCAAAAAAACGCCTGGCAAAATACAAACGTAATAACGAAGTATATTAAAGCATCACTCGTTATTTACTTTGAATAAAATTTGTTGCTGCACTACCCCTTTATCGGTTATTCCTTCAATGATACAGGCATACACACCCGGCAGGTCATTGGTGTAAAACTCCAGTTTTGCCTCGCCCTTTTCGTTGGTAATGGTCACCGGCTGCCAGAATAAGGTGCTGGATATCTCCGGGTCGGGTGGATTGAATTTAGCGTAATCGGCTTTATAAAACTCTTTGGTATAATAACGTCCTTTGATCTTTATAAAAGTTTCCTGCTCTTTTTTATTCTTATTGTTATTGGCGCAGTGATAAACGATCAATCTGCCACCGGACGAATAAGTCATGCCGTCAATGGCAGGTGAACCATTAGGATGGTTGCGGCAGTTGAGTATATTATTCATGCACACATAATCGTTACAGGTTGTGCTGACATAATCAAAATCAGTTTTCATCGCATTAAATTCATCCTTTTTATCTTTACTGGTTACCACTACATTGGTTAAAGTGGGTATTTTATTGATCTCCCTTTTTTCCTCCTCCGGTAACTGCGCTTTAATTAACAGGTGTTGTAAAAAGTACAGCCGGGAAATCTGCTCTGCCAGCTCTTCTTCCTGTTTGTTCAATATAATGGTATGACTTTCTTTGTTTTTAACGGCGTTGATGAACAGGCTTATTTTATTATCGGCCGAAGTGGCGAGCATTTGAGGCGGCACGATAAAATTACCCGATGAATCTGTCTCAATGATGTCAAAGCCGTCTTTATTGAAAATTCCCACCTGTACAGGTTTTTTTAATTTTTTTTCATACTGCAATACTTTTCCTCCTGCATTCAGTTCCACCGGGGGCAGTTTTGTGAGAACGGGATTTTTTTGGGGATGTAATTCCCTGAAATTTGTCCAGCAACGTGTCAGGAGAAACATTTCCAGTTCTTCTTTATGCTGCAGGTTGGTAAACTGTGATTTGGAGATAATACCGTTTTGTATAAAACCATTCAATGCAGCATAAGGCAGGATATGCTGAAAACTGGTAGTGTCTACTCTTTTATACAAAACCGCGGCAGTGGAAAATACGGCCGGAACCGGGCTATTATCGGGCATAGAGGCCTGCAGGCCAATAGTTACCTTGCTGCGTTTCTTATATTGGGCAGCATCGGCTTTTGCCTGTAAAACCGGAAGCGTGTGATGACCAAAGAACAGGCTTCTTTCGGCCAATGGTTCGCCATCTTTTGTAATTAAGGTAATAAATGCAAGTCCTGCAGGCATATCCGTAACGGGCATTTTAAACTGCACCACATTGTTTTTGAACCGTACAGGAAAATAACTGAAAGCGGTGCGGTAATCGTGTACCAGCACCCAGGCTTCCTCTGGCATTTGTTTATTATAGATGCGCATGGTAAGGGTATCCACGGGTAACGCATGCTGCAATTGCAATACATAACCCTCCGGTTTAATTTCCGGCAGGGAGAAATTCCTTACCTGGTAAGTACTGTCATCAATTACCAATGTATAGGTTTCGGCCTTGTTGGGTTTAAAAGCCGCAACTCCAAGCCCTGCGGCATTGGTTTGCAGCGGGATTACCGTTTGCGAAGAGGATACCAGTTTGCCTTGTAAAGCCACCGGTTTACCGGTAACCGTAAGCGCTTCAAACGCAATCCTGGAAGGCAGGCCATCCACCAGGCTGCCGCCTTCCGGGTACCAGTTAATGATAACCTGGCGGGATAAGGTGCTGATGTCTTTTTTAGTGGTAAATATTTTTTTATCTTCTTTAATGGTCGCATGCCATTCATATTGCGCAGGCTGTGATAACAGGGGAACTTTTATATTGATCTCACCATAATTATTGGTACTGCCCGTGGTTTCATAGATCTTATTACCATTGGCAATGACCTGGTAATTCACCAAAGCCATTTTGGCATCATAGGATTCAGCCGTAGTTATTTTACACGGAACAGTTAAGGTATCAGTAGTGCCGGCCAGGGGTTTATCCAGTTCCACTGTAAAGAGATCTTTACGGGCCGATTTAATACTGATGCGTTGCTGGAAGAAAGTTTTATTGGGTTGGTCCTCTGTGAAAGTATTGGTATAAGCAATAAGGTCATAATCGCCGGCCGGTAATGAATCGGCGAGGAAGATATTACCGGCAGATAAACCGTTTTCCATGACAAACTTATCATAGGCGGCTATTTTTTTGGTGCTGCTGTTACTCAATACCACATGCATGGTATGGTGTCGGGTAATATCCACCGCTGTTTTTAGTAAATAACCGGCGAACCAGATATTTTCATTATTAACGTAGACTGATTTGTCAATGTGTAAATACAATTCATTGGTGCGGAAATACTGTTCGTTATGGGCAAGTTGCCGGGCTATTTTTTCGGGTAATGTCAGCTCCTGTGCCGTAATCCGGGTATAGGCCAGTAAACATACCATGGATACAAAGAAATGTAGCAGTCGGTTCATAATACTAAAAAGCAGATAAAAGAGTATTGCCTGGTAAGTTAAGTTATATCTGCGTAAAAGTATCATGCAGTCCTGGATAAACGGTTGTTATGACATTAAAACCGGTAAACTATCCTTATAACTCTTTCTTTTGGTGAAAGCGGATGGTAGCGCCATAATCCATCTTTCTTTCCAGGCCATAAATAGCCTGTGCTATCCGTTTGTCGCGGGTGGCATCTGTTTTGGCGCTGTCGATCCATTTACTGAAATAGTTTTTATGACTGTTATTGAGCGTATTAAAGAATGCCAGGGCTTCCGGTGCGTCATCCAGGCAATCCATAAAAAAATTATTCAGCTGGTATACCGTTTTATCCTCTTTTAACTGCACCCGTAACAAGGCGCCTACCTTTTTGGCAATACCTTTCCGGAAAGCGGCATTTAAGGGAATAATAAAACTGCCATCACCCATGGGTATCAGCGAAACCATGGCAATGGAAAAATTATCCAGTTTACCTTTTACTTTAAAGCCCTTTTTATTGCCTGGTTTTAATTGCGCGGCAATATCCTGGGGCACTGTAACATAGGTCCAGCCTGTTTTATCGCCATTAGCGCCGAATTTTTTTATCTGCGTGTCAAAAGTCACCATTGTTAGCAAATTGTTACAGATTTCTGATTTTCAAAATTAAAAATTGTTTCTGATGAAAACCAACTATCTTTGCACAGTCAATTTGAGTTTTACAGCCTCGTGTAAGTGAACGATAATTTCTGCTAAGCATTCGTTGTCTTGATAGTAAGTCTTCTTTACCCTGTTTTCTCAAGTATTTTTATTTATTTTAATTTCTCTTGAATGAACATTTATGTTTCAAACCTCAGCTTCGCTGTTATTGACGAAGATTTGAGAAGCTATTTCGCAGAGTATGGTGAAGTAAGTTCTGCTAAAGTGATTACAGACAAATTCACTAACCGTAGTAAAGGTTTTGGTTTTGTTGAAATGCCTGATGACGCTGCTGCTGAAAAAGCTATCGCTGAGTTAGATGGTGCTACCGTTGACGGTCGTACTATTAAGGTTATGGTTGCTCGTCCTAAAGAAGAGCGTCCTGCAAGACCTGCTCATTCCAACAATCGCTGGTAATATTTATTATAGCAAATCATTTGGAAAAAAGGGACTTCAATATTGAGGTCCCTTTTACGTTTACATTATTTAATGCCTTGTTGCGCGGCAATGGTCTCTTTCATTTTTGTCATGAACATCGAATATTCTATCACATAATTTTTTCCCGAAGGGTATTTACCATAGTTACTTAATTCACTCATGCCATCAGATAACAGGTCATAAGCCATTTGCGCCTGTTCCGTATTATAGTAATAGGAGGCAAAAGGACTTTCCGGTTCAAAAGGCACCATCCCTACTCCATGCTGGTAATATTTAAAGGGTAAATGAACCCGCTGACCTACAAAAAAGCTGGTAGACTCGGATACGATCTCGTAATACAGCGAATAGTATTCCAACATGTCCAGCAAACGTTTTGTGATGGCCGTTTTATCCTCACTGGTTACAGGGCGTTGACGCCAGTTATTGCCTTCATCGGTAAACAAAGGTTTATATTTTTTATCAGTGATCCTTTTCAGGTTCCATACAATGCTTACCTGTTCAGCACCTGCATCAATTTTTTCTGACATTTTTAAAATGTCCTTTTCCAGCACAGCCTCTTTACCATAAAATACATTCAAACCTTTGCCGCCGCTGGTAATATGTATTACAGCATCAGGTAACAATTCCCATTCCCCGGGTGTTTTATACAGGCTATCAACCTGGGAAAACCGGCCTTTAGCATCCAACCTTAATACTTTTAAGCCTAATAGGCCTACAACAGAGTCCTGCACCATGGCATAACTCTTTTTCTGGTCACGGGTCAGTTGATTATGATCTGGGTACAAAACCAGCCAGCCACCTTCCAGCTTGGCGTTGCTGAGGCCTTTATCCTCTTTACAGGAAAGCAAAATGGTAAGTGTAAGGCAGAACAGGAGTAGTTTTTTCAAAACGGTGTAATTTAATGGTGGTTGTATGAGCGGATCAATAAGTTTTATTTATTCATTTTATGTTGCAGCCTGCTCTTCGATTTGTTGAACACGTTCCTGCCCTTATCAATACCGCTTCTTAATCTTTTTTGTTCTTCCTCCGGCAGGTGAATGAAATCCTGGCATTCCTGGCTGCAGCAGTTCTCAAATTTTTCTTTGCACTCCTCACATTGTATAAATAACAGGTGACAGGCATCATTTACACAATTGGTATGTGTATCGGCCGGTTTGCCGCATTGGTGACAGTTGGCAATTACCTCGTCGGTAATTCTTTCACCCAGGCGTTGGTCAAACACAAAGTTTTTACCATGAAATTTGTTTTCCAGTCCCTGTTCTTTTACCAGGTTGGTATAATTAATAATTCCCCCTTCCAGGTGAAATACATTTTTAAATCCTTTGTGTAACATATAGGCAGAAGCTTTTTCGCAACGGATGCCGCCTGTACAGTACATGATGATGTTTTTGTCTTTGTTTTCCGCCATCATATCGGCCGCCATGGGTAATTGTTCCCGGAAGGTATCACTGGGTATTTCGATGGCTTTTTCAAAATGACCTACTTCAAACTCGTAATGATTACGCATATCGATCACGATGGTATCGGGATCATTGGTGAGCTCGTTAAACTCCTGTGCGTTCACATATCTGCCTTTGTTGGCCATGTCAAAACCGGGGTCATCAATACCATCGGCCACTATTTTTTCCCGCACTTTGATATCCAGTACATAAAAGGATTTGCCATCATCATTAACGGCTATGTTCAAACGCAGCCCGTTAAGCGCCGGGATAGTATAGAGGTAAGCTTTCAGGGCCTCAAAGTTCTCTGTGGGTACGCTGATCTGCGCATTGATACCCTCTTTTGCCACATAAATGCGACCCATAACCCCCAATTCGTTCAGAGCCCTGTATATTTCGTTACGGAACAGCACAGGCTCCTCAATGGCAAAATACTGGTAAAAGGATATCGTGGTTCGGGGTGTGGGATCATTGGCAATACGATCCTTTAATTCCTGGCGGGAAATACGGTTGTGTAAAGGCATATGTTTGAAATTTGATCCCGCTAAGCGGGAAATTAATAATAATTGGGTAATTGCAGGTTACACCAAATTCCAGGTCATTTTTTGACCGGTGCAAAGGTAGCACAGATTTTAATAAATATGAAGGTGTTTTTTGTCTGCAGATCTTCGCCGACTGGTTTTATCAGCGAAAATCCGCGGTGTATTTTTCTGCGTAAATCAGCGGGAACTTTTGCCCGCAGATGAACGCTGATCGGTCCGCAGACCTTCGCTGATTGGTTTTCTCTGCGAAAATCCGCGGTATATTTTCTCTGCGTAAATCAGCGGGAACTTTTACCCGCAGATGAACGCTGATCGGTCCGCAGATCTTCGGTGATTGGTTTTCTCTGCGAAAATCCGCGGTATATTTTCTCTGCGTAAATCAGCGGGAACTTTTGCCCGCAGATCTTCGGTGATTGGTTTTCTCTGCGAAAATCCGCGGGAAAAAACCGCCGGTCATATTTTATCGCATTCCCTTTATTTCACCGTCCCCGGGCTGTAACTTTATACCTTACTCCGGTAAAATAATAGTATGACCAGGTTGATCATTGTTTTATTATTGTTCACGCAACTTGTGGCCTGTGCACAGGAACAGGTAAAAGATATTTCTGTAAATCCGATGGCGTTTTACAGGATGGATACGGTTGTTGCCGACATGCTGAAGAAAGACCTGGAGGTTTTTTTAGACGATGTAAAGAACAATCCTTTTGCCTCCACGGTGATTGATAAAAATTATATGGAGCAAGACCCTGATGCATTTGTTTTTTTTACAACCGCTGATAACGGCGGCACCTGTGAGCCTGTGCTGATGCATGTAAATGAACTGAATGCTACCGAGTATATGGTAAAACTGGCTTACACCCGGACGGGTGAAGCTGGTACCACGATCAATTGTATTTATAATTTACTGGCCCGCAGACAGGAAAATGGTTTCCGGTTCTTCTCCCCTGCTGTATACCATGCGGCTGCGATGCATACCTATGTGGCAGGGTCGGTTACTTATAAATACAACGGAAATATTAATAAAGAGGCCTGCAAAAAGATGGACGGCATTAACCAGGGTATCGCTGTATTGTTTAACCAGCCGGTAAGGCCGGTAACCTATTACAAATTTGCTAACGCGGTAACCTTATTCAATTTTTTGGGTTTTGAGTATTTACCCAATATGTATTTTGATACCACAGGCGGATTTATTAAACACCAGGCCGGTGAAGTATTGGCGGCCAATAACAGTGAAATATATGAACACGAGTTTGTGCATTTTTATACCCGGGATATAACGAACGGGCCGATCAATCATTATGCGGATGAAGGACTGGCTACCTTAATAGGCGGAAGCGGAGGCATAACCTACGAAGCGGGGCTTAAGCGGGTTTATGAGCGTATCCAAGAAAAAAATATCACTAATATATACGAGGGTTTTGTCGGCGATTTCCAGGTAGATCAGAAAGTATCAGTGAAGTATTTTTTGAGTGCCCTTATCTGTAAACTCATCAGGGACCGTAAAGGCATGGCCGGTTTAACCGATGTTTTAAAGGCTCCCAATACTATAGAAGGTTTTTTAAGCAAGACCAGGGAAACGCTTCAACTGGACGAACAGAATTTTAATGTGCGCATGATGGAGTTGCTGGAGCAGGAAATGCAGCGGTCCCCGGCAAAGCTATTGTAGCTGGTGCGGCTGTTACAGGTTAAATACCTGGCCTTTACGGGCTATTTTAAAACCGGCCTGCGCTACTTTTTTATATTCCTTGCTGGTACTGTCAATTAAAGGATTGGTATGATTGAAATGGATAAAGATTATTTTTTGTTTTTCCGTTTCATTGAGCTGTTTAAACCGGTCCATGCTTTCTATTACAAAAGGATGTGGTATAGTGGAAATATCCCGGTTATTGATCTCCTCCCCGCTATAAAAAGTGGCATCAATAAATGCGTAATCAACGTTTTTGATTTCCTCCTGAATATTCTTTGTCCATTTTTCCCATTTGTCAATATCAGGAATAAAAAACGCTTTTTTATTAGGGCCTTGTATGGTATAACCTACGGTTTCTGAAAATTCATCCCTGTGCGGAACGGTAAAAGCTGTGACAGTTATATTGTTGGTCAGGGGTACCGGTGTTTCGTTTTTTAATGGAGTTAACAGGATGTTCTTTTGTGCAACCAACTGGCTCCAGGGGCCATTGTTTTCCAGGTAGGTTTTCATACCCGGCATAGCATACACCGTAACCTGTTGGGCATTGGCAGCTTCTTTACCCAGGTACATCAGGCCGGTATAATGACCAATATGGGCATGGGTTAAAAATATGCCGTCCGGTATTTCGGTTGCCGTTTGCGGGTTGTACTGTTTTAATTGTTTTACCTGCCGGCTGATATCGGGTGTAGCTTCAAAGAGATAGGTTTTATGCTCTTCATTATCGGAGAGGCCTAATGCTACTACCTGCCGGTTAGGGTCAGGATGTTCAAAAAGACTTTTGCAACAGTTTTTGGTACAGCCTATCTGGGGTGAGCCGGCATCCTGTAGGGTGCCTAAAACCACCAGGGAGACTTTAGGTGTGGCGGTTTTATTTTCGGGTTGGCCAGCCTGTTTGCTTTTACAGGCTGTGGTTAATAAACCAATACATATAGCCAGGTAATAAATTGTTTTTATCTCCATCACCTAAATTATGTATAATACTAATTTCCACCAAAGCGCATTTGCCCGCCAATGATGCCGCCAAAGCCTACACGTACGCCTACGTTATTGCCTAAGCCCGGCTGGTAAGCATTTACCACATCCACCCGTAATAACTTGAATATATTCTCCAGGCCGGCAAAAGCCTCAACGTAATAGTTGGACTGGTTTACATAAAAAGCATTACCGCCAATTACCAGGTTCCATTTAAGCGAGTTGAGTAACGGTATTTTATTGGTCAGTAAGCCGTTCAGGTGGTGTTCAATATGTGCAATGGCATAAAAGCTTTCGGCATTACTGTAACGGTAATAAGGTGCCAGCTGAAAGCTGTTCAGGTATTTGGTATTGTAGAAAGTACGGTTGCCGTTAAAATGTTGCAGATCGGGAATGCCAACCTGTTTGCTGTTTAAAAAGCCACCGATGCCTGCTTTGTATTTAAACTCCCCGCCCAGTTTAAAGTTTTTTGTATGGGTAACCGATAAAGCCCATTTGTCATAATCAACATCGCTGCCAAATACTCCCTTGATGCCTTTGGTATAGGCAAGATCAAATACAGGTTTACGGGAGCCTAATGACCTTTTATACCTGGGGTATTGAATATACTTTTGTCCCGGCTGCCACCTGATGGTAAAGCCGGCTACCAGCGCCTGGTGCTGCTCAAAAGGTATAGCGGCCAATTCATAAGGGTGGTTGGGTAACAGGTTGTCCTCCTTATTAAAAATGGAAAAGTCGGTGCTGTTCTCTACCGGTAAACGGTTCTCATATGTACCATGGATGGTATAACTGAACCCGTTCTCGGTATTATGTTCCCAGCTTACACTGCCAAACCAGTTTTCATAGAGCTTCATGTAGTTACGTTTCAGCAACAAGGTGTAAAAAGCATTGGTCCATTTATCAATGGGATTATCGGCGTTGAATTGTACCAGTCTTTTACCGCCCGATATTTTTAATTGTTGCTGGTTAAAGGATTCTTTTCTCCGGTTATGCAGGGTAAGGGTACCAAAGGAGTTGAGGTGACCGTTCATAAAGCCATACCGGGTAAACCAATCTAAGGTATAGCCAATCTTAGATTTCCGGGGCATCATACTGATCTGCTGGTTCACATTCAGCGAAATACCTTCCACGCTGTTATATTGTAGTTGCGGTAATAACGGCTTTATATTGTACCGTACCGTATTGTTTTTAGCATACCAGCTATAACTGGCGCCGCCCGATTTCCATAATAGATTTTTTAGACCTATGGTATTTTGCAGGCTTCGCAGGGAGTCGCGGTAGGCTTTGCTGTAAAGCGAATCCCTTGATACGCGGGCCACACTGTCTTTAAAAATATAATCCCTTACCTCGTCCGGGTCAAGCGGTACGGGTCGTACTTCATTCCAGTAGTTGGTATCTCTTTTATTGGAAGCTGTATCATAACGCATCAGTACATTACCGAAGTGTTTTTTAGCAAAGCCGGGGTTGATATTATAATCGGAGTACACATTCACAAAATTGCCTGCTACATCAATACCAAATTTTTTAAAGGTAATATAGGTTACCTGGCTCTGTGTTTTCCATACATCGGCCTGCACAACGGATGATAACTGGCTGATACGTAAAGAGTCGGCCAGTTCCAGTTGATAATTGCTGGTAGTCACCAGGTCAAGACTGTGGATGGCCCATTCATCTTCCACGATATGGATGGTGCCGGAGAATACCGGTTCGTTCTTACGTTTGGGAATTACTTTGATGGTATTGATGGTTTTACCATCCTCTACAAAAAAGCCTTCGTATTTGAATTTGTAAAAATTAAAGGCACCGTCCGCAATGGGCGATACAAACCCTCGTGGATTGATATTATTGTCGAATACCGCAACATTATTCTGGTAAAAGTTAATAAAGAAAGGAAAGCTCAGCCCAAAGCCATCCCCACCGCTTTGTCTGGTGGAGATAACATCCAGCTTGATCTTATCAGGTTTGGCAAAGGCTACCTTGGTAAGGGATTCTGATAAAAATAAGATACCCTTGCCGGTTGAATCGAGCCCGTCATTATCCGCCCGTTCAATTTTTTGACCAAATACTTTTTTAGGCAGTTTACGGGAACGCATAATGCCTTTGATATAAACATTCACTTCAAAAGAATCGACCTGGTTATTGTAGTAGGAGCGTTTTTTAATGGCATTGCGGATAATTTCATAAGCCGGGTCCTCCCCTTTCTGGATCACCACTTCGTCCATGGTGAGGCCCTGCTGAGTGAGTACAAAATCCAGGGTTTTATTTTCGTTGGTTACCGTGATCTGTTTTTCTACCTTGGTATAGCCCACAAACTGGCATACCAGTGTATAACTGCCATTGTTGAGGTTAAGGCTGTATTCGCCCGCATTATTGGCGTTCACTCCCCTGGTGGTACCCTTAATGGTAATAGAGGCAAATGGTAATGCATTACCGTCAATATCGGTTACTTTACCGCTGATACGGTTAGCAAATGCGGCGAGGCTGGTAGTAAAAAAGCAGAGAATAAAGAGTAGATGTTTCGTCATTACAGGCAAAATAAAACTTAAAATAACAAAAACCGGAAAAAGGATTTGTTAATATGATAAGCGTTGAACGTTGCAGGTGGCAATATGTTACATGGCCTGCTTATTTTTCCTTTAAAATGACGATCACCTTGCTGGTTGCCAAACACACGGATGGGGTATTTGGTCCGATAGCGAATAGCGTTGATGCAGTACAGCTTCAATATTATATACAACCTATTTCGTAACAGGCTTACTGCGTAAGAAGCTACCGCTCATGGCGGCAAAACCTGCCACCAGGGCTGCAATGAAAGCTGTGATGATCATTAACAGTACGGCATTGTTACCAATACCTAAAAGTTGTGCAATTTTACCGGCAAGTATATTGTCATTAGCGCTGCTCTGCCACCAGGCCAGCACCAGCCATAATAAAAATAAGGAAGTAAAACCAGCCAGGAAGGAACGGCCGGCCCTTTGGTGTACCAGCAGGCCTACAACAAAAGCGGCGATGGCAAAGCCCCACCAGGGTAAATACAGGCCTGCAATAAAGGCTAATAATATAGTGAGTATGGTGGCGATGATAAATTTCATATCTGTAACTTGAAATTGAATGAATAGTTGTTGTGCTTACAAAAGGGCTTATTTACTGAAGTTCATGGTCCATTTTACTTTTTTATCGCCGGCTTCCGCCGCTTTCATTACCCATAAAGTATAGTATTCGCCTTTAGCCCAGGTATCGATAAAGTTATCGTAGAACCTGCTGCCGGGATTACCACTTTGTCCGCCCGGGTATACGCCATAGGCTTCGGTCTGGGCGCCCATTTGGGCCACCATACGCCAGCTTGGCCCGTGACTGTGTTTAATAGCATTGATGATATTATTGGCGCCGCCTACTTTTAATCCTGTCCTCGCAAACGGCATTAAAGCCGTGCGTAGTAAATGGTATACCGTTGGGTTTTTAAAGGCCGCCCACTCCAGCTTACCTTCTTTATCTTTTACACTTAAATTATCGGCAGCTTTGTTCAATGAACTTACCAGGATATCGGCCAGGGTCTCTTTCTCAGGCGTATTGATATTGTCGATATAGGAAAGCGCAGTAGAATCACGTATCAATAATTCAATAGTCGTTTGTTCATCGGGCACCGGGGCTGCTACTTTTATCTGGTCCAGTTCATCATACCATAAAGCTACTTTTAAGCTATCGAACCAGGTCTGGTAAATGGTCTGACCTTTAGAAGTGGCTGTGGCAAAATAATCCCAGCCCTTTAATTCGTCCAGGTATTTTTTGGCGGAGGCGTTCAGCCTCGATTCATCCACGTATTTTAAAAATAAAGGAACAATATCCTGTGCCGTTACATTGAAGTAGTTGTTTTGCAGGGCCATCATATCCTGTGGGGTGATCCCGCTCATGGTATTTAAATAGTGTTCAATGGCAATACCACGGGGAGTCATATACGAGCCGGGAATAAAATAAGGATAGGTCCCATCTACCGGGCGCTGGTTGGCGCTTTCCAAAAAGCCTCTGGCGGGGTTTAAAGCATGCGGACTTTCATTTTTGGGAATAAAGCCCTGCCATTCAAAACTGCTGTCGGTTCCGGGCATGGTATACAGGCCCTGGCCTTCCCAGCGTGCAGGGAACAGTCCCTGCTGCCAGATGGCAATATCCCCGGTTTTGGACGCAAAAACAAAGTTCTGTGCCGGGCATATCATATTGGAAATGGCCAGTACATACTGGTTATAATTTTCCGCATGGTTTAACTGGTGAAAAGCTTTACCATCGTTACCGGGTTCATAACCTACCCAGCGCACGGCCAGGTTTCTGTCGTTGGTCAACCCGTTTGTATAACTCTTGTCAAACATTACCGGGCCATAATGCGTGTATATCACCGTATCGTACACACTGGGTTTCCCCTTTACTTTTATTTCTTCAATTACCTGCCGCGTTGGTTTCCATTCGCCATTGTACAGGTATTCTTTTTTCTGGCCATCCTTAAAAGTGATCTCGTAAAAATCTTTTACATCTCTTTGTGCATTGGTTACGCCCCAGGCAATGCTGTCGTTAAAACCAATAATAATAAAGGGACTACCCGGTAAGGTAACACCATATACATTGTGTTGGGGTGTGCTTAATTGCATTTCGTACCAGATAGAGGGCAGCGATAATTCCAGGTGCGGATCATTAGCTAAAATGGGTGCACCGCTCTGGGTTTTGCTGCCGGCTACTACCCAGTTATTACTGCCGTTATCAATATCGGGTTTAAAGTGCTCATTGGCGGCGATCGTTTGTTGGGCTTTAAAGTAAACCGAATCGGCCACTGCCGGTTTAACCGGTACAATGCCGGGTTTATCAAATGCTGTTCCCTTGGGTACAATGGGTAATAAGGAGTCATGTACTTCCGGGTATAAGGCCTTCATTTGTGCATCGGTAAAAATATTGCGGGCATTGGTAGCGGCCAGGTCACTTTCGGTTCCCCAGGCCAGCATCTTGGCCATCATTTTTAATAATAAGGCAGTACGGAGATTGGTCCAGGGCTCCGGTTTAAAATTCAGGATCTTGTATTCAACCGGTATTTCACTTTCTTTTAAGGAGTTGATATAGGCATTGATACCTTTTGTATAAGCGCTGTAGTAGGCTTTGGCTTCGGGCTCTTTTTCCATTTCCAGCAAGGCATTTTCTGCGGCATGGCGCATACCGCCGCGGCGGCTTTCCCTGTCCATGGGAATGGCTTTTTCGCCCGCTATTTCACTGGCCCGCCCTTCGGCTACCTTGGTTTGCAGGTCCATCTGGAACAACCTGAATTTGGCATGCAGGTAACCCTGTACAAAATACAGGTCCTCTTCTTCCGAGGCAAATACGTGTGGCACCAGCCTGTCATCAAAGTATACATCCACCTTGCCTTTCAGATCGGGGAATTTTAAATTGGCGGAAAAATTATGATTAACATCTTCGGCATTTTGCCAGAACCCGTGTTGCGGGCTTAAAAACTTGCCTAATGGCATCGGTACTTTCTCTCCCCAGGGCTTATTGAGGGCCCAAACCAAACCCACTGTTACAATCGTAGATACTATAAACGGTACAATACGCATAAAATTCGCTTATTATAGCGTGAAAATAATCAAACTAAGCTGATTCGTTGCTATTTTTTGCACGAAGTTGTCAAGGAGTTATTAAGGATTGGGGCAAGGAGTATACAGTATAAAGTACATAATATTCAGACAGGGAGTTTCGGTGCAGGAGCCGGGTTTTTTAATGAAGAATTATGAGTTATGAATTAAGAATTATGAATTTGAGTCTTTAGTATTAAAAACCTCCGGCATCATGGCTGTATTTTATATTCGGAGGCTTAATTCATCATTTATCATTAATAATTCATCATTCCTAAATCTTAAATCACAAATCCTACATCTTAAATCCAAAATCCGGCTTCTTCCAACTATATTTGCTAGACTTAAATTGTAAACTTTTTAAAAAATTTCTCATGAAAGTAACGGTTGTAGGTGCGGGCGCAGTAGGAGCTACTTGTGCTGATAATATTGCCAGGAAAGAACTTGCCAGCGAATTAGTTTTATTGGATATTAAAGAAGGGATAGCCGAAGGTAAAGCGCAGGATATGATGCAGACCGCTACCCTCCTTGGTTTTGATACAAAGATCGTTGGATCGACCAATGATTATACCAAAACCGCAGGAAGTGATGTGGTGGTAATTACTTCGGGCTTACCCCGTAAACCGGGTATGACCCGCGAAGAGCTGATCGGCGTAAATGCGGGTATTGTAAGAACAGTAGCCGAAAATATTTTACAGCATTCTCCCAATGCCATCATTATTGTGATCAGTAACCCGATGGATACCATGACCTACCTGGCTTTACAAAGCACGGGTTTACCCAAAAACCGTATTATTGGTATGGGTGGTACACTGGACAGCAGCCGTTTTAAATACCAGCTGAGCCAGCACCTGGGTTGCAGCCCCAGCGATCTGAATGCCGTGGTAGTAGGCGGACATGGCGATACGACCATGATACCTTTGATTAGATTAGCTACCTGGAACTCGGTACCGGTTACCAATTTCCTGAGTGAAGAACAACAAAAACAAATTGTTGCTGATACTATGGTAGGTGGTGCTACTTTAACCAAACTGATCGGCACTTCGGCCTGGTATGCACCGGGAGCAGCGGGGGCCGCTTTAGTGGAAAGCATTTTGCGTGACGAGAAGAAATTATTTACCTGCTGTGTAGCGCTGGATGGCGAATACGGACAAAAAGATATTTGCCTGGGTGTACCGGTGATTATTGGTAAAAACGGCTGGGAAAAAATTCTTGATTTTGGCCTGAACGAAGCTGAGCAGGCGGAGTTCAACAAAAGCGCCGATGCGGTGAGGAGTATGAATGAAGTATTAAAAACTTTATAATAACTTAATCAGAAAAGGCCTTGGATTTCCAGGGCCTTTTTTTTATTTTACTGTTGTTTCATTCGTTTTTTAAACCTTTTGTATGCTTAAAAACTGCTTTATTGTTCTTGCTATTCTTGTCTGCACCAATAGTATTGCACAAAATATTTTAAAGCCGGGATTTAACCCTAAGGAATATGCCGATCTTCTCTCGCTTACTTTTTATAAAAGCAGCATTCCCGATTCGGTAGAACGCTTAACCGCAACAGACCCTTATAAACTGGTGTACCGTTCCCCTGAAGTGGGTTTGTTAAATGTATGGACACTCTACCTGCGTAATGATAATGTGGGTGTAATTGACCTGCGTGGTACCGTGAGTAAAGCAGCCAGCTGGATGGAGAATTTTTACGCCGCATCCATACCGGCCACCGGTAGTTTACAACTGAACGACAGTACCGTATTCAATTACCAGTTTGCCAGCAACCCCAATGCGCAGGTGCATGTGGGCTGGGCCTTTGGCATCGGTTTCCTGGGGCCTGATGTGGTGGCCAAGATCAATGAATATTATAAGACGAAGGGCGTAAAAGAATATTTTATTTCCGGTCATAGCCAGGGCGGTGCGCTGTCCAACTTAATGCGCTCTTATCTGGCGTATGAAATAAAAAAAGGCAACCTGCCCAAAGACCTGGTATTTAAAACCTATTCCAGTGCCGCACCCAAAGTAGGTAATATGTATTATGCCTACGATTTTGATTTTCTTACCCGTGGGGATTGGGCTTTTACTATTGTAAATGCTGCCGACTGGGTACCGGAATCGCCTTTCAGCGTGCAAACCCTTAATGATTTTAATTACTCCAACCCCTTCCCTGGTTTGAAACAGACCATTAAAAAACAAAAGTTATTACCACGCCTGGTATTGGGAAGTATGTACCGCAAGATGGACCGCTCTACCAAAAAAGCGCAGGCGCGTATGGAAAAATACCTGGGCAAACGGTTATATAAAATGGTGAAGAAAGAACATCCGCAGTATAAACAACCTGCTTATGCCGGGGGCAATAACTATATGCGTTCGGGTGTACCCATTATTTTAATGCCCAGCGAAGCGTATATGAAAAAATTCCCCGACAGCCGGGAAACACCCTTTGTACATCACATGTTTACATCCTATTCGTTTTTGCTGAACGAGATCTATTTCTCCAATAAATAACACCAGCGGAACAGCTTGCCTTCAAAATCAAAAGGCGTGGTGGCCCTGGTAATATTTTTTATGGACTTGCTTTGTATATTGGCTTCATCCAGCTGAAAAGTACGGGCATTGGTACTGAAATATAATTTACCGCCGGGCGCCAGGCTTTTCAGCGTATCATTCAGCAGGCTTACATGGTCACGCTGTATATCCAGTATATCCAGCATGCGTTTACTGTTACTGAAAGTGGGCGGGTCCATCACAATGATATCAAAATAATTTTCAGGCAGTGTTTTTACATATTGTAATACATCGGCCTGAACAAAACTATTGCCACCTGTAAAAGGTTCAGCGGCAATGCTAAAGTTGTTGGCCGTAAAATTGCGTTGCGCCCATTGCAGGTAGGTGTTTGACATATCTACGGTAACCACTTCACTGGCCCCGCCAGCCGCCGCATACACCGAAAACGATCCGGTGTAGGCAAACAGGTTCAATACTTTTTTACCTGCGCTTTGTTCACGCACCAGTTGGCGGGTAGTGCGGTGATCCAGGAACAGGCCGGTATCCAGGTAATCGCTGAGGTTGATATTAAAGTGGAGACCGTTTTCCTGTACAATAAATTCGTTCTGTTGTTTATCAATACGCTGGTACTGCCCCAGCCTGCCGGGTTTGCGCTGGCGCAGTTTTAAAAATATGTTTTCTTTGGCAACGCCCAGTACGGATTGTAATACTTCGATACTCTGTTCCATCCAGGCATCATGGGCGGCATCGTCCATACCATGGTTACGTTTATACTCGGCCACATACAGGTTTTCACCATACCATTCAATACAAAAGGGAAATTCGGGCAGGTCATGGTCGTACAGGCGGTAACAGCTTATACCCAGCCTTTTGGCCTGTTTATGCCTGTGTTTAAATACTTTAGCCAGCCTGTTACCGAACATTTCAAATTTCATGTGCACCATTTTAAACCGGCTGCGAAAATCGGCATTCTGCACGAGATAAACCAGTGATAAAATTTACAGGCAAATATTATTTGTATAAAAAATTTAGTTTATTTTTGCTAAATAATTTATCATTTTTGGTTTGAATGATGAATGATAAATTATGAATGATGAAAGGGTTTCTGGTAGCCAATTACCTGTTGTCCATTGTCAACTGTCAATTGTCCATTAGTTTTAAAAATGCGTTTTTCCATTGTAGATATCGAAACAACGGGTGCACATGCAGCAGCAGGTGGCATTACCGAGATATGCATTTATGTACTGGAGAACGGGCAGGTGATAGAGACTTTTGAAACCCTAATCAATCCCCACAAATATATACCGCCCTATATTTCGGCCATGACAGGTATCACCAACGAAATGGTGGAAGATGCACCTTCGTTTAAGGATGTGGCCGAAAAGATCTATTCCATGTTAGAAGGCAATGTGTTTGTAGCCCATAATGTGAATTTTGATTATTCATTTGTCAAATACCAGCTGGAAGTATGTCAATATGATTTGCGGGTAAATAAGTTGTGTACGGTAAGGTTGAGCCGCAAGATTTTCCCCGGCCTGCGTTCTTATAGTTTAGGTAACCTGTGCCGTTCGCTGGATATACCGTTGAACAACCGTCACCGTGCCGGTGGTGATACGGCTGCTACGGCTATTTTGTTCCAGCGTTTACTGGCCAATGATGAAGAGCAGCTGATTATAAAAAGCCTGAAACGCAATTCCAAAGAACAGGTATTGCCGCCAAATGTTCCAAAAGAACATTTTATGAACCTGCCCTATTGCCCCGGCGTATATTATTTTCACAATGAAAAAGGGAAAGTAATTTATACCGGTAAGGCCAAGAATATACGTTACCGGGTAAATAGTCATTTCAGTAATAACAGCCCAAGCAAACAAAAGCAGAATTTTTTGATCCATACCCATGCCATAAGTTACGAGCCCTGGGGTACCGAGCTAATGGCGGCTATTTTTGAATCGGTGGAGATAAAAAGATTATGGCCCGTTTTTAATTCGTCCCAAAAAAGTCCCGAAGCACAATATGGTTTTTTTATGTACACCGATCAGAACGGGTACAGCCGTATTGCAATTGAAAAAGTGCGTAAAAGCATGCAGCCTCTCTACCGTTTCCAATACGTGGTGGAGGGGCATAATATCCTGCGCAGCCTGATGAGGGATTTTAACCTCTGTCCCAAACTATGTTTCATACAGGTAAGCCATGATGCCTGTGAAGGCATGGAACAACATTACTGCAACGGCGCCTGTGAACAGCAGGAGGAGCCGGGGATTTATAATCAACGGGTGGAAGCCGCACTGGCCTCTTTAAAAACTGATAAAACCTTTGTGATACTGGATAAGGGTTTACAGGGTAATGATCAGTCCTGCATACTCGTATACCAGGGCGAGTTTTATGGTATGGGTTATATCCAGGCCGATGATGCGGTGTATGATGTGGAAGACCTCAAAGACCGCCTGACCCGGTATAAGGATAACATGGTCATCCGCCAGCTCATCAATAGTTATGTAGAAAAAAATCCCCGTAAGATGAAGCTGTTACAGCCTGCTTCAGTTAACGATTTTCAATAACCGGTTACGGTTACAATTTTTGTTTTACCAGTTTGGCCAGCAGTACTATTTGTCCCAGGTGGTAGGCATCGTGTTGCAGTATACCCTGTATATGTTCGTAATAATTCATCTGGTTATTGGGGTATATCTTTTCAAGATCAGCTTTGGGGTAGGTTTGCAGTAATTGCTGCCAGTTTTCCTGTGAGGTAGCCAATTGTGCTAAGGTTTTTTTCCAGGCGGCTGCAGAGGTATTGTTTACCGGTTTAAAATAATTATGGTCTGGTGTGCTGATCACTTTGCCTTGTATTCTCTGCAATACATTCTCCCGCCAGCTGATAAGGTGGTTTACAATCTCCCAGATGGTATTCAGTTGTGGCACTACCCTGTCGGCTGCCTGTGCAGCGGATAAGGGCGATAAAGTATCGTACAGGTTTACATCAATCCAGGGACTGCCGTTATACAGTTTTTCAAACAGCGAAGTCATGCGCAGGGTTTCTTTCATAGCACAGTTTTGTTCCCTAAAGTTACTATAAAAAGATAGGTTGCCGCTGCTATAAAGGTATTAATCAATGGCTGCAAAATGTTCCACCACCGGGAAGGGATCGTAATAATGGTGCAGCAGTTTTTTCCATTCCAGGTAGGCGGCCGATTGCCTGAAACCTACGGTATGGTCTTCCAGTGTTTCCCATTCTACCAGTAAAATATATTTATTGGGTTGCTCCAGGCATTTACGAATACTGTGCCTGATATAACCTTTAATGCTGCTGATATACACACCGGCTTTTGCAAAATCCTGCTCAAAAGCGGCTTCCTTACCGGGTATTACTTCCAATAAATCTACTTCTAAAATCATCGTTACTAGTTTAATCTATTTCAATCAGTACAGAATTTCCGGCCGATAAATCACCACTTGTCCATTGCCAGTCCTCATACAACTTTATTTTACCATTCTCCATTATTTCCGGGGTGGAAATGCAGGTGCCGGTCATCAGCTGGCCACGGGTATTTACCTGGTGGTAGCGCATGGTAATGGTGCCGTCATCGGCCACTAAACCCAGCAAATGCCCCTGTACAATATTGGCGCCACTATAGGCGCAACTGAGAATATTGCCTTGTTGCCGGTAATGAAAAACCAGTGCAGTATCCACCTCCCCGTTACCGGAGTTATGCAGGGCACGGAATTTTTTATTATTATAGTTAATGGAAGCCGCCATACAATAGTTTTAAAATATAATTACCCTTTTTTCTGTTGCTGGTATAATGCGGCATAATAACCATCAGGTATTTGCAGCAGTTCCTCGTGGGTGCCCTGCTCTATCACTACACCCTCATCCAGTACAAATATTCTATCAAACTGCAGCGAGGCAAATATGCGGTGGGTAATAATAATGGCGGTCTTATTTTGCAGGTAATTATTTAAATGTCCTGTAATCAGGCTCTCGGTCTTGGCGTCCACGGCGCTTAAACAATCGTCAAACAATAAAATATGCGGGTTTTTAATAATGGCCCGGGCAATGGATACCCTTTGTTTCTGGCCACCGCTAAGGGTTACGCCCCTTTCACCTACAACGGTCTGGTATTGTTGGGGAAAGCGCAGTATCTCCTCATGTACTCCTGCCTGCCGGGCCGCTTCATGCACCTGCTCCTCCGTTACATCGGCCTCACCTGAAGCAATATTGTTGTAAATGGTATCGCTGAATAAAAATACATCCTGTGGTACATAACTGATCTGCTGGCGCAGTGCAGCCAGTTTAATCTCCCGCAGGTCTGCCCCGTCAATAGATACATGCCCTTCCTGCGGGTCGTACATACGTAACAGTATTTGTGCCAGCGTGGTCTTACCACTGCCGGTGCGGCCAAAAATGGCGATCTTCTCACCCGCTTTAATATGCAGGTTAAAATGTTTCAATGCCTGTATGCCGGTATCGGGATATTGCATGGTCACATTATTAAAAATAATATCACCATGTAAAGGTATATCCCTGGCCATGGGCTGGTCAACAATGGCGGGTTTAATATCTAAAAACTCGTTCAAACGTTTTTGCGAGGCCGCTGCTCTTTGTATCATGCTGGCGGTAAGTCCAATGGCACTTACCGGGAACGTGAGCATGTTTACATAAATAACAAACTCCACAATGGTACCGGGGCCTATATTATGTGTACCATGAATATAGTACAGCCCTCCGATCATAATGGTGAGCAAAGTACTCAGGCCAATCAGTAAAGTAATGGAGGGGAAATACAGGGCTTCAATCTTTGCCAGGCCCACCGCACTCTGGCGGTATTTTTCACTGTTCTGGGTAAAAAAACGCAGCATGGTGTTCTCCTGCGTAAAGGATTTAATTACCCGTATACCCGCATAGGATTCCTGCGCATTGGTGGTTAGCGCCGATAAGGATTCCTGTATCACCTCGCTTTGTTTATGAATGCGCTGGTTCACTACATAAATAATGGCGGCCAGTACCGGCAGCGGCAGTAATACATATAAGGTAAGCTCGGGGCTGCGCTGGAACATAAAGAAAACGCTGAAGCCGATAATGGTGACTAAGTTCACCACGTACATAATAGCCGGGCCGGTAAACATGCGTACGCGGCTTACATCCTCGGTAATCCGGTTCATCAGGTCGCCGGTGCTGTTGCGTTTGTAAAACAGGGCATCCAGTTGCTGGTAATGTTTATATACCTCGTTTTTCTGGTCGTACTCAATCAGGCGGCTCATTACAATAATGGTCTGCCGCATTAAAAACAGGAAAAAAGCTTTCAGCAAAGCCAGTATAATCAGTACTACCACGCATAACAATACCACGTTCCAGGCGCCGCTCATGGTAGTAATATAATTAATCAGCTGTTTAATTAAAATATCGTAAGATTTACCGTCGGTAGAAGGCGCTGCACCATTAAATTGTAAAGAATGGTTCACATAATCGATCACGTAGCCGGTAAGCTGGGGTGCCAATACGTTAAAGTAGTTGGATAATACCACGAAAAAAACACCGAATCCCAAACGCCACCTGTATTTCCAGAAATATTTATTAAGCGCCCTTAAATGCTTCATGCTGCAAAAATAATGATATAGTTGTTCTAAAGCGTATGCACGAAAGTTAAAACGCGGCAAGGCCGAATGCCTTAATTTTGTTCAAAAAAAAGCATGTCTGCCAAGTTGAATTTTGAGTTTAAAGCCCGTACCACACAATTGCCTGCACTGGAAGAAAAATTATTAACCCTTAATCCCGTTTTCAAAGGCACCGATAAACAGGTGGATACTTATTTTAACGTAGCAGAAAGCCGCCTGAAACTGCGGGAAGGGAATATTGAAAATGCGCTCATCCACTATATCCGCCCCAATATTGCCGGTGCCAAACAATCAGATATACTCTTATACAAACACCAGCCCGATGCCACGCTAAAAGCCATACTGGTAAAAACACTGGGTATAAAAGTGGTGGTGAGTAAAAGCCGGAAGATCTATTTTATTGGTAATGTAAAATTTCATTTTGATACCCTCGATAACCTGGGCACATTTGTAGAAGTGGAAGCCATTGCCGATGAGCAGCATGCTACACTGGAAGCCATACAGCAGCAGGCCAATTATTATAAAGATTTCCTGGGTATACAGGAGCAGGATTTTGTTGCCGTTTCCTACAGCGATCTCCTGCTGGCGCTTTAATCGGTTATCTGTATCAGCCTGGCCGGGTACAGACCACTGAATAAATAGGTCTTGCCCGTTTTTAATTCCTTGCACAAATAGCGTTTACGCAGCTTTTTTCCCTTGGCAAAAATGCGGCCGTCGCTGGTGGCAAATAAACTGTCTTCGGGTAATTCCTCCACCAGTTTTTGCGAGTCGGGAATACTGTCGTAGCGGCGCAATACCCTTAACAGCCCTTCTTCGGCACAGCTGGAAGCTGCGGGATTTTTTAAGGATTGCAGCAGCTCGGCTTCAATATCGGGGGGGAAAACCTTGGTCATTACAAACTGGTGTAATACCTGCCCGTACACGGCTTTCCATTCCTTGCCGTGGGCCTGTACCCGGTTGCCAAACTGCTCAAACGTAAGCAGGTGGGCCAGCTCGTGTAATAAAGTAATTAAAAAGGAATATTTATTCAGGTTGCCGTTTACACTAATACGGTGCCTTTGCTGCAAAGTGCGGTGCCGGTAATCGCCCAGTACCGTTTTTCTTTCCTTGGTAATGGTCAGGTGTACTTTATATTGATTCAGGTATTGCAGTACGGGGCCATACACACCATCGGGTAAAAAATCCTGCAGTTGTGCAATGGGAACATCCTTCTTAGGCATTCTTCTTATCTCTTAATATTTTTTGTATGGCAGCTACTTCAATGGCAGTATATACAAAGTAGGTAAGCATGCTTAAAAACAGGCCGTACTTGTTCACGCCATCCTTGGCCATCACAATATAAATAACAGCGGCAATAGCGCAGGTAAACAGGCGTATTAAAAAGCCGGCATATACGGCACGTACAAAAGCATGCGGGTTGGGATTTTTTAAAGCGTTAACAGACATGCCCGTTGTTACCACGCTTATCAGGAACAATAAAATATTACCGCCCAGTACCACCCTGTAATCAATCTGTTGCAGGGCCAGCCAGTTCTTACCCATAATAGTTACGCCGGTTATCAGTGCAAAAGCAATCAGTGCCTTGTTAAACGCCGATGACTTAGTTAATGCCACCATTCTTCTTCTTTTTTGTAGTTTCTTTAATCAGGGTGTAAAAAACACCCACTAATACCAGCAAAGGTAAGGCACAGGTAAATAAGGGCGACAGGTCAGTTTTTTTTATCCAGCCATAAGCCACCGTACACAGCACCACCCAGCATTACCAGGAGCTGCGTGCCCAGGCCAATATAGCGTAAAACCGGTCTTTGCGATCTGGTAAATTTATTTTGCAACAGCAGGGGCCAGTTTGGTTTCTGTCTTCATCTCCACAATATTATTGCCCATATGGCATTCGCCGTTAAAAGTGGCAGTGGGTTCTACCTGTAATTTGCCGGCATATAGGTTGCCGGTTACTACGCATTCGCCGCGCAGTTGTACCAGCTCTTTTACGCGGATGGTGCCGGTCACTTTGCCAACAATATCGGCCTGTGTGCCCGAAATATCACCTTCTACCACGCCATTAGCGCCTATCAGTACTTTGGCGGTGCATTGTATATTGCCTTTTACGGTGCCGTCAATACGCAGG
This sequence comes from Terrimonas rubra, assembly GCF_042686025.1. Classification (NCBI taxonomy): domain Bacteria; kingdom Pseudomonadati; phylum Bacteroidota; class Chitinophagia; order Chitinophagales; family Chitinophagaceae; genus Terrimonas; species Terrimonas rubra. Next base: position 1,613,693 of record NZ_JBHUOZ010000003.1, on the reverse strand, counting down.
TCGGTATCGCTGCTGATATCGCCACGCATGGTGGTGCCTGCACTTACAAGGGTAGCGCCGCTACCGGAGCTTGCTTTTTCGTTTGTACCGGTTTTTTTAGGATTGAACATATAGTGTTGGTTTTAATCTTCAGACAATTCATCTTTAGGAACTTCTAACAATGTGGTGTCCAAGGGTATAGCAACATCTCCTTTTAATACTCTTCTAATATTGTCCAGGTATTTCTCACTGTATTCCACCTGGCGGTTTACCGAGTCAATGCCCATTTTTACCGTCCGCATCTCCCTGCCCGATTGCTGGGTTACCTGGCCCGGTATATAATAACGTAAAGGTGTAAACACGATCAATGCCACCGTCAGCCCCACCAGTATTACAAAAATGGAGCTTAACATCACGTACACACTCAAACGCGTAAGTTTAAACGTCACCACTTCTTCGTAGGTATCATCGTTCATCACTACCATCCGGTACCGGTTACGCAGCCGCTTAAACGTAGATTCGCCTTCCAGTTTACTCATAACATCCTTTAAACCGACTAAAGATAATAAAACCCGCCAAGTCAGCAGCCAATTCATTAAAAAATAACGCCGTTGGGGATAAACTCGGAGGGAATTTACGGGGTAATAGACAGTTTATTAATTGACAATGGACAAATGACAGTTGACAATTATTGTTAGCAGAATAAGCAACAGGCAACTGGCAATGAGCATTTCACATAAAGCGGTAAAATATTGTTTTGGTAACCGGCTGCAGTACTACTGGCATCGCCTGTTGTGTCACTCACTTCATCGTTCTTATCGTTACGCAGCTTTTTTATGTCATTACGCCACAAAAAACTGCTTACATTGTCATTTGTCCATTGTCAACTGTCAATTGTGTAATCTAGCATGTAATTTGATACAATAAGGGCTAAAACAAGTAACAACGAAAATGAACAAAACACAAAGATCCATTCCTGCACTGCCTTTATGTATCCTGCTGGATATCATAGGTTATGCATCGTTTAGCCTGCCCGTATTGGGCGAGTTTACCGACCTGGTATGGGCACCTGTTTCCGCTGTTATCTTTTACAGGCTTTTCGGCGGAAAAATGGGGGCGCTGGGTGGCGGTTTTAGTTTTGTAGAGGAAATTCTTCCCTTTACCGACTTTATACCCACCTTTACCCTGGCCTGGGCCTTCCGGTATTTTGGTAAAAGCAATAGCAGGCAGGTCATCAATCTTAAAGCATAAAAACAAACCCCGGAGTTCCGGGGTTTTTATATGGCTTAATTATTTTCGGTATAGGTCTTAAAACTATCCAGTATAGCCTGCCAGCCGGCCTGCTGCATCTCTACCGGGTTGGTTTCCTCGGCATCAAACTTTTCTACTATGTCAGTGCCGTTATCATCGGCAGTAAAACTGATGCTTACTTTGCGGCCATCATCCATGGTATAACTTACAAACTCGTTGGCCACTACCTCATCATAGGTGCCGCCAAAATCAAAGCCCATACTGCCGTCTTTGGCTTCCATACGCGAGGTAAAGCGGCCGCCGGGGCGCAGATCACCGGATGCGCTGGGTGTATGCCAGTCGTCCGATGCAGCATTCCATTTTACAATATGCACGGGGTTAAAAAAATAATCCCAGGTCTTCTCAACCGGGGCATTTACATGGGCGCTGATGGTTACTTGTGTTGACGGGGTGCTCATATAGTTATTGTTTATTGTGTTGAAAAATGTGAACAAATTTGCAACAAACAACAACATAAACCAAGCCAATCATCCGGCGTAGTTGCCGTAAAACATTTGGTAACAAAAAGACAATTATGGCAACCGGCAGGAATATTTTGGCAGGCAGACTGTTTTCCGGTTAAATTTGTTACTGAAATTTTATATATGATCTCTTACGATCCTAAAATCTGGTTCACCTATATATTCCGTTTTCATAAAGCCGATACCTTTCGCAAGCTCGGTCCGCTTATCCTGGGCATCTGTGTATACTCGGCCCTGGTGGCCTACCTGGAGCTCAGTTACTGGAAACTTACCGATCACAGTTACGTAAAAGGCATACCGGTGATGCACTCCCTGCTGGGCTTTGCCATCTCCATGTTGCTGGTATTCCGTACCAATACGGCTTACGACCGCTGGTGGGAAGGCCGCAAAATGTGGGGCTCGCTGGTTAACAACAGCCGCAACCTGGCTTTAAAGCTCAACGCTATTTTACCGGCCATGGATAAGGGCCAGCGTTCGGTATTTAAAAAACTCATCCCCGCCTATGCCGATGCCCTGCATACGCACCTGCACCGGAAAGAAACCGGCCTGGCTTTGTTCGACGATGAAGAACACAAACATGTGTTTAACGAGCTGGACAAAACCAAACACCTGCCCAACCAGCTGGCGGGCATCATGCTCAAACAAACACAGGAAATGTACCGCGATAAAAAAATAAGCGGCGAGGAACTCCTGTACCTCAACCACGAGCTGCAATCCTTTACCGATATCTGCGGGGCCTGCGAGCGTATAAAAAACACGCCCATACCCTACTCCTACAGCGTGTTCATCAAGCGTTTTATTTTTGTATATGTAATGACGCTTCCCTTTGGCTTTGTATTTACCCTGGGTTACCTGGTAGTGCCGGTGGTGGCTTTTATTACCTATGTACTGGCCAGTTTGGAGTTAATTGCCGAGGAAATTGAAGACCCTTTTGGCGGCGATGCCAACGATGTACCTACCGAAAAAATTGCCGCAACCATCCGTAAAAACATCGAGGAAATATTATATTAAGCTTTGTAAAACAAGGCGGGATAAATTATTGGTAAAACATATATAGTTTTAACTCAATAATATTTTACGACTGGGTCTGCTTTTTACAAAAAGCAACGATACTGCATATACGAAGTTGCTTTGTTAATACTATATTTTATGTAACTTTATACGAAGACTGAAAACTTATTAAACTTGAGGTCACAAATTGTGACCTCAAGTTGTAGAACATCTTCCACCAACCTTAAAACACCTTCCTATGGCAAAAGCAGCCTTCCAGGCCCTTGTAGCCGAACAAAAAATCCTCAACCGCATCTATCCTATCCGCGGCCAAAAGGTAATGTTGGATAGGGACCTGGCCGAAATGTATGGCGTAGCCACAAAAGTGTTCAACCAAAGTGTAAAAAGAAACCTGGACCGTTTTCCCAAAGATTTTATGTTTACGCTTACCACTAAAGAGTTCGATAACTTGAGGTCACAATTTGTGACCTCAAGTTGGGGCGGCACGCGTTACCTGCCTATGGCATTTACCGAGCAGGGCGTGGCCATGTTATCCAGTATCTTAAATAGTAAAACGGCCATCGAGGTTAATATCCGTATTATCCGGGTGTTTACCCGGCTGCGCGAATATGCTCTTACCCATAAAGATATTTTGCTGCAGCTGGCCCAACTGGAAAAAGAGTTAAAAGGCAATAAGCGGGATATTGATAATATTTTTACCGTATTAAAGGAATTAATTGAGCAGCAGCAAACCGCAAAGCCCCGTAATAAAATTGGGTTTAAAAGCTATCATGAGGGTAAAGAGTGAATACTTACCGGCTTATAAAATTGATTATACTTATTGCAAAGCGGCAGTACTGCCTGTGCTTAACTGGTCTGTTAATTCCCTATTTTAAATAACTGTATCCTGCACCTGAAAGGTATTCAACTTGAGGTCACAAATTGTGACCTCAAGTTGATCGGGGTGGATGCATAACTATGCTTAATATAATGCTAGACTGGCAGGGCCTGCTTGCCCGTTAAAGTAATAGTTAACCGGCCTTCTTCGCAGCTAACATTTACCTGCTGGCCCTCCTTAAAGCCGCAATCCTGCAGCCATTTACCGGCCAGTAAGAGGGCCGGAAAGTGTACATAATACCGGCTGTATATACCCACGCCACGTAAAAAATGTTTACTGCTCATGGTAAGCTGGCGGTTTACGGGCGGGGTTGGGTTTTGGGGTGTATTCATAATGGTGGTGTTTTTAATGCCCCAAAACAACGCTGCCGTATTGCTGTAACCCACTGTTTTAGTTTGTAATTTACGTACGGGCTGTTTGTATTTTACTTATCTTTAAATAGCTGCCTTGCCGCAGATTAATTAAATTTGCCACTTATGACAACACTCCACACTATGCCAACAAACAGTAAAATACACGAAGGCCGCAACGTAAAACGTTTTAGGGAAATGCTGGGCATTAAACAGGATGCCCTGGCTTACGAGCTGGGCGAGGATTGGAACCAGCAAAAGATCTCCCTTCTGGAACAAAAGGAAACCATTGATGCTCCCCTACTCCAACGTGTAGCCGATATTATGAAGCTGCCAGTAGATGCTTTTAAAAATATGAGTGATGATCAGGCTATCCATGTTATTGCAAATACATTTCACGACTTTAAGGATAATGCAATAGCATCAGCGATGAATTATCAATGTTCATTCAATCCAATTGACAAAATTGTTGAGTTGTATGATGAAAAGATTGCATTGTACGAAAGAATGCTGAAGGAGAAGGAAGAGATGATGACGAGGTTTGAGCGCTTAATAGAAAACAAATAAATGCACCCTACACGGTAAAAACACTCCGCCGCATAAAGAAATTACTATGCCACAGCACACACAATTAACCACTTGGCACGAAGTATACCGGCATATTGCAGTACTACTGCATCAAGACTATAAAGGAAGCCTGGAGAACCCTGCGCAACAGCTATATGATCGTCTTAAAGAAACGAGATTTGCCAAACTAAATAAAGGAAGACTGTTTCGAGACCGACTCTCCCGGATATCGGAATGGGGCTTAGACCCCATCCAGATATTTGCGAGTTTTAACTATTCAAAAATTGAGAGCAAACGTATTAATATTATTAATTCTTTACTGGAAGCCTTAAATTCCGACAAACATGTAGACCCTCATACTTCTTTTGAAGGATGCCCTTCACCTGTGATCACCCAGATCGTTCAATATCGAGGCTGGAAGGTGCAAAACCAGATATGGGAAATGTTTGATGCTATAATGAACCAAAGTATAAAAGGATTACAAAACAAACATTTTGTAGCCCTTAAAGAATGGCGCGGGCTGGACATTGCTTCTTTAACTATGTTCCTGTTCTGGATAGACTCCGATGTTTTTATCCCATTAGACCGAAACACAGTTGAGCTTCTCAGGACGTTTGATGTAATATCTCAACGGCCACGTAACTATAAGGAATACTATGACTTATGTAACAATAAATTTCAGTTATCTAGGGGCCTTGATTCGAATGAAAATGTTATCAGAAATTTTGTTAGAGATGCTTATCTGTATTCAGATAAAACAGTTGTTGTAAACAACTTAAGTGAGAGTACTGTTGCTGTTATTTCTCAAAAAGGAAGGGGTGGCCTCACCAAATTTGAAGTTGAGGAAGAAGTGATACGTAAACAAAAGGAACGGATAAGTGGATTTCAGATCGTTGCTTTACGGCCGGGAAAACCCTCAAAAAAGGCAGATTCCCAAAAAGAACAGCAACATTTAAAAAATCTCACGCAGGGCCAGCTTTATCAGTTTTATCAAGCCTACCAGTTTGATCCCCAAAGCGATGATATTATTATTTACAACTCCGACAAAGAGGTCGATCTGTACAGCCAGAAAGATCTAAAAATATCCATCTCTTCTATAGTAGGCAAGAATGGATCTGGGAAAAGTACAATAGCAGAATTGTTGTACCTCGTAATCAATAAAATAGCCTTTGTTAAAAAAATAAAATCTACAGAGAAGCTTGCTGATGAAGATGTATATGCGGATTTGTTTATTAAGCTGGACAAACTCTATAAAATATCTGTAGGTAACTTAGTTGAAATTTTTGAGTATAAGTTGGACAGCGATAATAAAAAATACAGCATTTCAAAAGAAAAGATCAACATTAAAACATTTGACATAGAACGTTTTTGTTACACAATTGTAGTGAATTACTCACTATATGCACTCAATACAAACATAATTGGCAATTGGATTTATCCCCTATTCCATAAGAATGATAGCTATCAGACTCCTATTGTCTTAAATCCCTTAAGAAACGAGGGCAATATTAATGTTAATAATGAAGAAGGATTGGCAAAATCCAGGATGCTATCCAATATCCTGGAGCCTGGATTGATTGACTTTGAGAAAAAAAATGTACCAGAATTAACCCCCAATTCAACACCCGTAAAGCTTATCCTTGAATTTGACAAAGCAAAACTAGAACGAAAACGCCAATCATTTAACTATAAAAAGCTAAATAGCGGTCAAATTAGGAAAGTAATCAATGCTCTTTTGGGCACAATTCAAAATGTTCCAACAGAGCTTGAGAAAGAAGCAAAGGAATATATTTATCTGAAAGTGATAGATATTGCAGAAAAATATTCAAAATTTAAAAAATTTAAGGATTTACCAAGTTGGCTTACATCAGATGCTAATAAATTGAAAGAGTACACAGAAGCTCTTCTTAAAGATACAAGCCACATCACTTTTAAGCTCAGGCAAGCTATAAATTATTTGAAATACGGAATTTACAAAGAAGGCGATAATCAAATTTTGACAATAGCCAGGGAGATTCGGGAAATTAAGGAAATATCAGATGTCCGTACTATAGAGCTTGTTCCGCCATCATTCTTTAAAATCAATCTAGCGTTCGACCATGGAGGTACATTCAACCAGTTAAGCTCCGGTGAAAAGCAGCAAATATTTTCTATTAATACAATTGCTTATCACATCTACAATATTGCATCTGTAATGTATGAGGAAGAATCCAACAAGTACAATAACATCAATATTGTATTTGATGAAGTGGAGCTTTACTTCCATCCGGAAATGCAAAGGACTTACATCAGCAATTTATTACACAGGATCAAAACAATTCCGCTGGAAAATGAAATTCATAATATCAATTTACTGTTTATTACCCACTCGCCCTTCATTCTTTCAGACATTCCGTCATCCAATATACTGAGATTAACTGTTGATAAGAAAACAAGAAAAAGTGTACCTGCAAATAATAACGAACAAACATTCGGAGCAAATATTCATGATTTATTAGCGAATGATTTTTTCCTTGAAAATGGATTTATGGGTAAGTTTGCCAACGATAAGATTCAAGAAATTATCAGGCAACTTGAGGTTTGGACAAAACCCGATAGCAATAAGGAGAAGCTTAAAGACGAACTGTATAAAACAATTCAACTTATAGGGGAACCATTAGTAAAAGAAAGCCTTATGGAGTTGTACAGAGAAAAAATAGGTTTACATGAAAGTGAGATTTCTATTGAAGATATAGATAAAGAAATAATAAGACTTCAGAATCTTAAATTGAAAAGGTAATGATAGCCATTCCATATAAAATCGTTGATAATACCATTGGCGTTTTTAACACCGAGATCGATACATTCATCGTTCAGCTGGTAAATAACTTAAATAGAATGCGTAGCGATAAAAGACTGAAGTTGACCAGAGAAAAGAAAGATTATATAAATGAAATCATTTCACATTCAAAGGATTTGATCATTGCTAAACCAAAAAAACTAGACCAATATCGACAAGCATTTGATAAGATCATAACGCCCGCGGATATGGCAAGTAAACAATTTGAAAGTTTTAGAAACAGGCTTATAAAGGAATTGGGATATACAACAAGGCGATCGGATTTTTATCCTAAATATTTTCGCAAAATTGGTATTAAATCCTGTGTGTACTGTAATGCACATTTAACTGTTGCGATAGAAAAAGTAACACAGCTAAGGACAAAACAGAAATTTACATACAAAGCCAAATTCCAGGTAGATCATTATTGGCCTAAATCAAAATACCCTTGCTTCAGCATTTCACTGTATAATCTTTATCCGGTATGTGGTAGTTGTAATAATTGCAAAAGTTTCCATGATTTGGAATTTTTGCTTTATAGCGATTCTAAAACGTCAATTATATCCTCTTTCAAATTTAACTTAGTTCCCGGCAGTGTTGCCAATTATTTGCTAAGCAGAAAGATAGAAGATATAAACTTTACCTTTAACGAACCACCAGTTTTACCTACTGTTAAAAAATTTCAGGAGGTTTTTGACATCCAGGGAATATATGATACGCAGAAGGATTTGGCGGAGGAATTAATCCTGAAGGCGGAAGTTTATACTGCACCATACAGACTAAAACTGAAAAAACAATTTCCTAAATTATTTACAACACCCGGTATCTTTAATAGAATACTATTAGGTAATTATTCCTCTGAAGAGGATATACATAAGCGACCCATGGCAAAATTTACTATAGATATTGCCAGGCAGGTAGGGTTAATTAAAAAGTGATTTAAAATTGGTTTGTAAACAGCATCATATAATATAAGTCAAGGAACGAATTACTGGCATATGCAACTACAGCTCGCAGAGTATAATGACCTCTTTGCAAGAAACCCTCACCACTTTACTTTTCCTCCTCTAATATTTTACAGTAATTACTAATGTCATATTGTCTATAAAGCATGTAGTGTTTTATTATGGTGTTCCTCCTTAGTTTACTAAAAATGGTGCCGTGCTAGGAACGAGGTATGCGTTTGTAGTTCTCACTCAATATGTCCCGACAGTTGTTAGGATGGGCTACCCACTTTATCCTTGGCACGGCTTAATTTAACTTTAACATCCCCCAACCTTTACCATCTGCCCATTATAGGCTATCTTGTGCCACAAAACAACCATTACGCACTGTACCACCACATGTTACGCCACCAACTAACCCTATTACTTTGTTTGCTAACCGGCTTGCTGCAGGCGCAGTTGCGGGCCGATTTTGTGATGGATAAATCATCCGGCTGTTCGCCCCTGGTTATTAATTTTACCAATACCAGCACCGGTGCCAGTGCCAATGCAGTTTGGGAGTGGAGTTTTGATAATGGCAACCGCTCGGACCTTAAAAATACCAGCGCCATTTTTACCGAGGAAAAAAGCTATACCATCACCCTTAAAGTAACGGATGGCGCCCAGACAGCTACCCAAACCAAAACCATTACCGTAAATAAAAGCCCGGTTATTGATTTTACGGTAAACCCCGCTGTTACCTGTATACCCGATGCCACCACTTTTACCGCCAGTAGCGATATTACCGTTGCCCGCTGGCACTGGGATTTTGGCAATGGCCGTACCCAGGTAGCCTACTCGCCTACCACTACCCATTATTATAACCGCGAGCAAACGGCTACGGTAAGCCTTACGGCTATTACCAGTACCGGTTGCAGCAAAACCATTGTTAAGGAAAATATACTCACCATTAAACCCGAATTAAAACCGGCTTTTGATGCGGACCGTACGGTTTATTGCGAGGATGAAGGCACGGTGAATTTTACCGATAAAAGTACCGGCCCCGGCCCTTTTACCTACCAGTGGAATTTTGGCGATGGAGCTACCTCTATCACTGCCAACCCCAGCCATCATTATACCCGTGAAGGCCTGTACACGGTTTCGCTTACCATTACCAACCAGGATGGCTGCCGCAAAACCTTTACCCGCAATAACTATATCAACATAGGCTTTTATAAAACTGATTTCGATGTACCGGCCCTTGTTTGCGAAATGGCTACGGCCAATTTTGTTAACCGCAGCAGCCCTACCCCTACATCCAGCCGCTGGTATGTAAATAATGTGCTGGTAAGCAGCTGGTATGTAACCAACTTTAATTACACCTTTACTACACCCGGTACTTACCAGGTAAGGCTGGAGAATGAATTTGGCCCCTGTGGCGAATCCATCACCAAAACAGTGGAAGTAAAAGCCCGCCCGGTTATTACCGGCTTTATTATTGATACCGTGGGTAAATGCGGCGCCCCCGCCCAGTTTAATTTCAGGGATACTACCGCCACTGCCGTACAATGGGACTGGAATTTTAATTACGATTATTACAATGCGCCACGGGCCAATACCCAGGCTGCTTCACATACTTTTGCATCGGACGGTTATTACTGGATCAACCTGAAAGTAACCAACCGTGATGGCTGTTCGGCTACCACTACCAAAACATTGTCGATAAGCAAACCCATTGTGGGCATATTTGTATCACCCGGCAATGGTACCCGCGGCTGTGCCCCTTATACTACCAAACTTGAATACCGAACCACTGAAACCCTTACCAGCTTTACCTGGAATTTTGGCAATGGTCAAACTTCCACCGAAGCCTCGCCTACTATTACCTATAATACCCGCGGTAATTATACAATTACCCTAAATTATACCACAGCTAACGGCTGTACCGGTAGTACTGTTTATTCGGTAATTGATGTTCGGGAGAAACCCGTGGCTAATTTTACTGTACAACCTACCGTTTGCGGTAATACACCTGTTTTCTTTATCAACCAAACCACCGGGTATTTTGAGCAGTTGCGCTGGAATTATGGCGATGGTACGGGTGATTATTCCTCGGTACACAAATATGAGCGCGAAGGCACTTTTGATGTGCAGCTGATCGCTTACAATGGCATGTGTAACGATACCATCCGTAAGCCTGCCATTATAAAAGTGGTACCCCCTTTCCCTAAAATTACCAGGGCCGAAAATACCTGTTTGGATGACCGTGGCACCGTTAGTTTTTATGATGGCAGCCAGCAGGCCCAGAGCTGGCAATGGAATTTTGGCACCTCGGGCTCCACTTCCTACACTACGGCACAACCGAAAGTAGATTATAAGTTTACCACCACCGGCACGCATAAAGTGGTACTCACTACTACCAATGGGGCCTGTACGGTAAAGGATTCCGTTATCGTAAATGTATTGCTGAAACAAAGGCCGGTATTAGCGCTGGACAGGGCTGTTGTTTGTGTTAACCAGCCTTTAAGGTATACCATCAATAACCTGGAGGATAACCCCTTTATGGCCAATACCACCTGGAATAATGATTATGGCATTATTAAATTTGAGTACGAGGACGGCACACCTTTAAGTTATTACACACTGGATAATTACCAGTTTTACCAATCGGCCAGCGGACAGTTAACACCCCAAACACCCAAACAGGGCCGTATACGGGCTATCATCATTGCCAGCGGCACCAATTGTTACGATACCACCAATTTTGTAAACCTGCAAACCACCGGTGTACTGGCGGGTTACGAAGTGTTGAACGACAGAAGCTGCTTTAAATCGCCGGTTACTTTTAACGATACCACTAAAACCCTGCCCAATAACCCTATTACCCGCTGGAGCTGGAATATGGGCGATGGCAACCAGGTGGTTCAAACCACCAAAGCGTCCAATAATTATACCTATGCCCGGCCCGGTTATTATTATGTAACCCTTACAGTAAGCGATGCCAGCGGCTGCCAGTCCATCAGTAATAACCAGTCGCGTACTGTAGAAGTATATGGCACCAAAGCTGCCTTTTATACCTCCACCGGCACCACGGTAAATGTAAATACCACCATCAATTATTATAACAACTCACAATCCTATAATGCCGGCACCGTTAATTATGAATGGCTATTGGGCAACGGCAGCACGGTAACTACGGCCAATGCCTCCGAATTATTTACACAACCCGGCAGGTATACAGTAAGACTGATAGCCAGGAGCCTGAATAACAGTTGCCTGGATACCGTGAGCACGGTGATAACCGTATTACCGCCCAACCCGGTATTTACCACCAGTACCAGCTTTATTGGTACCGCCAGCAAATGCCCTCCGGTAAGTGCCAGTTTTTATTATAACTCATCGGCCAATTATACCAAACTGGAATGGGATTTTGGTGATGGCTTCAGGCTGGAGAATCAAACAGCTCCCAGTCATATTTATACCACACCGGGTAAATACGTGGTGCGACTGAATGTATACCATAATGCCACCATGTTTAACCAGTATACCGATACGGTGGTAGTAGCGCAGCCGGCTACTAACCTGGATATTGCCAAACAGGTGATTTGCATTAACGAACAGGTAAAACTGTTTACTACCCTGCCTAAAAATAATTACAGTTATACCTGGGACCTGGGCTCAGGTAATATACAGTCCGTTAACGATACGGTGGTTACCCTGCAATACAATAAAGCCGGTACTTACCATCCTACGCTGATGCTGACCGGCGAGAACGGTTGTACTGTTGCTGCAAAACTGGCCCAGCCCGTAGTGGTAAACCCCAACCCGGTAGTGACCATTACACCTGCCAACCCTGTTTATTGTAAAACCAACGCGGTACAACTGACTGCTGCGGGTGGTGTGGATTATAGCTGGTCGCCTGTAACCGGTTTAAGCGATCCGCTGATCGCTAACCCTTTTGCCAGCCCTGTTAATACCACCCTGTATACCGTGGAAGCTACTGATGCTGCGGGTTGTACAGGCAAGGGGCAAACAACAGTAACCGTACCCAAGCCCTTTACCATGCAAACAGAAAAACTGGTAGAACTTTGTTATGGTGATAAAGTACAATTAAGTGTTAGCGGCGCGGCTACTTACCGCTGGATCAATTATACAACGGGTATTGATAACCTGCAAAGCCCCACACCGGTTATTACCACTTTAACCGATGCCAGTTATACCGTGGTAGGAACCGACCAGTATGGCTGTTATACCGATACGGCTGTTATTAACGTGATTGTACGGCCCTTACCCTGGGTGAATGCGGGTGAGGATATCCGGAGCATATATGGCGCCGAAAACCAACTGGCCATTACCAACAGCGCCGACGTGGTAAAATGGACCTGGACACCTACCGATTTTTTAAGTTGTACGGACTGCCCCAACCCGGTGAGTAAGCCTTACGCCAATATGAATTACGTTATTACCGTGCAGAACCAGTACCAGTGCATAGCAAAAGATACCCTGAATGTAATTGCTTATTGTGCATCCGATAATATTCATTTGCCCAATGCCTTTACGCCTAATAATGATGGCAAGAACGACCTGTTTATGGCCATGGGTACCGGCGTGAATAAAATAAAATCGTTCAAAATATTTAACCGCTGGGGCGAGCTGGTATTCTTTAAACGCGATATTTTTCCCGATGACAGAAGCACTGCCTGGGATGGTAAATATAAAAGTATGGAAGCGCCTGCAGGTACTTATGTATACTTTCTGGAGCTGGAATGCGCCGCCGGCGGCAGTTATGAGAAAAAAGGAACGGTGACGCTGATCCGGTAACTGGTTCAGGGTTACATGAATTGTCTTCCGGTGGTATATGCCACCTGTTCAATAGTATTGGTGCAGCTGAAGTGTGCGACGCAAGGAACGATGAGGAATGAACCTATAGCTGGTAACATAATTTTTTGCTTCAGTATGTACAAAATGTTGAACGGAGCTATTAGTTTATTACAATAGCCGGCAAATGCTCATTAGCGCTTATTTTTGTAGTTTTACCACGATTTGTTATGCTGGCACTTTTTTTTTATAATCTTTTTTTATTCTTCTTTCAACTGGGATCCAGGATCTGGGCCCTGTTCAATAAAAAGGCCGCATTGTGGGTAAGGGGACGATTGTTTATTTTTTCCAAATTAAAAGATGCTTTTGAACAGGAGAAAGCCCCTGTTATCTGGTTTCACTGCGCTTCGCTGGGTGAGTTTGAACAAGGCCGGCCGGTAATGGAAAGCCTGAGAGAGAAATACCCGGATCATAAGATACTGGTGACTTTTTTTTCGCCCTCGGGTTATGAAGTAAGGAAAAACTATACCGGTGCCGATTATATTTTTTACCTGCCTATGGATGGCATGATCAATGCCCAGCGATTTATCAGCATTGTAAAACCTAAACTGGCCGTGTTTATTAAATACGAACTCTGGTATTATTATACCAAAGTAATGCACGACCGGCAGATACCCCTGATACTGATATCGGCTATTTTCTTAAAACAACATGCGTATTTTAAATGGTATGGTGAAGTACAACGCAAAACCCTGTCAAAGTTTGCCCATGTATTTGTGCAGGACCTGTTATCAAAAAAACTGGCTGATAAATTACAATTACCGGTTCCCTTTACCGTAGCTGGTGATACCCGGTTTGACCGGGTAATAAAGATTGCCTCCCAGTATAAACGCATTGATGTGCTTACCCAATGGGCGGGCGAAAGCCGCCTGCTGGTGGCTGGCAGCACCTGGGCCGATGATGAGCGGGTATTGGCAGAGTTATTACCGCTTTTACAGCAACATCATCTAAAACTGGTGATTGCCCCGCATGAAATAAATGAATCGCACCTGGGGCAGATAGAAAAACAATTTGAGGGACAAACCATACGGTTCTCGCAATTGCCCGGTAGTATGCAGGGTGAAGTGCTGATCATTGATAATATAGGCATGTTATCCAGCCTTTACCATTATGCCCATATCAGTTATATCGGCGGTGGTTATAATCCTACCGGCATTCATAATTGCCTGGAAGCGGCCGTATATGCCAAGCCGGTGGTATTTGGTCCCCGCTACCAGCGTTATGCCGAGGCCAAGGGACTGGTAAAAGCAGGCGGCGCTTTCTCTTTTAAAAATGCGGGTGAGCTGCGTACCATATTAAATAAGCTTATGCAAAATAAAGTAGCCTACCAGGCTGCTGCCACGGCTGCCGGTGAGTTTGTGATTGTGCACCAGGGTGCCACCGATAAAATTGTGGATTATATTCAGGAAAACCGTCTTTTGACCAACTGATCAAAATGCGCTACCAACGGGCTATCCGTCTGCCAGCCCAGTTTCAGTTTCAGCTCTCGGCTGATCCAGTATTCCGCTTCGGGGTAAATATTAAAAGCGTTGATCGTCTTGATGCTTCTTTCGTACATGGCTTCATCGCCACGGAATAGTTCGTTAATAAAAGCAAAGCGGTCGTTGATGCCCACCCCTTTCCGCAGGTCTTTAATGGGGGTATCGGTGAGCTTACTGCCTAATTCCTCATCATGCTTTTTTAACATATCGTTAAGGGAAACAGGTTCTGTACTGGCCGGTTTTTCCTGCAAATGCTGTGAAAGTGTAGGTATATCCATCACCTGGTCGTAGGTATTAGCCGGTATAAATTCGGTAACAGGCGGTGGTGGTTGTGGTGTGGGTGGTGCAATTATTGCCTGTTCTTCCTCCTGTTCCTCAGGAGTATTTTCATCCGCCTCCAGGGTATAAATTACTTTTTCTTCAGTGGGTGGTTCCATATAAACCACGGGCTCTGCTGCAGGTGTTTGCGGTGTGGGTGAAGTGGTTACCGGCGTAGCTGCCATTTCCTCGTATCCTTTTACCGGCACTGCTATGGCGGGCATCAGCACCGCTACTTTTGTAGTTCCCAGGCTTCGTGAAGATTGTACATGCTGCGTCAGTTCCTGCTGTAGTTCTTTTACCGTGGTCAGCAACTGTGCCGGGTCGGCATTTTGTTCACGAAGGTTTTTCAATTTATGTATTAGCGCATCTATTCGGTTCATTATTATTACTTTTGGCAAATTGAAAGGAGTCCATAAAATTACAAACTGTTTGCCAAAAAACGGTTTGTGCAAAAAGAAAATTAACTGTCGGTATGTTTATTGAACCTAATATACGAGGTGAAAGAAGAGGATGGATAGAAGTGATCTGCGGTTCCATGTTCAGTGGTAAAACCGAGGAGCTGATCCGTCGTTTAAAAAGGGTAAAAATTGCTAACCTGAAAGTGGAGATATTTAAACCCGCAGTTGATATCCGTTACGATGAAACCAATATTGTGTCGCACGATACCAATGCCATCATCTCCACGCCTATCGACAATTCACAAAAGATTTTATTACTGGCCCAGGATGCCGATGTAATTGGTATTGATGAAGCCCAGTTTTTTGACCCCGAGCTGGCCAACGTTTGTGATGAACTGGCTTACCGGGGTATGCGGGTAATTGTGGCCGGGCTGGATATGGATTATACCGGTAAACCCTTTGGACAAATGCCTTTTTTACTGGCCAAGGCCGATTATATTACCAAGCTGCACGCCATTTGTGTAAAATGCGGGCATATTGCCAATTATTCTTACCGCAAAATCCCCAACGAGGAACAGGTAATGCTGGGCGCTACCGATGTGTATGAGCCGCGCTGCCGTACCTGTTACCACGATAACAAATAAGCCCTTACTTTCGCACCATTAAAATTACCGTCATTAACACACTACAGAATATTATAACGCTTTTTAAAAAAGATCTCCTGCTGGAAATACGCCAGCAGTACAGCTTTTACGGCATTTTATTGTACATGGGCGCTACTATTTTTGTGCTTTTCATGTCTATGGAAGCGCCTGACCCCGCTGTATGGAACGGCCTTTTCTGGGTGATACAATTATTCATCTGTATCAACACCGTAGCCAAAAGTTTTTTGACCGAGAACCGGGGCCGCATGTTGTATTTTTTCACCATTGCCTCGCCTATTAGTTTTGTACTGGCCAAATTGTTATTTAACCTGTTGCTGATGCTGGTGATGAGCCTGCTGAGTTTGCTGTTATTTACCCTGTTTTTGGGCAATCCTATGGTAAAAGCCCCGGCTTTTGTAGGCCTGGTGGTATTAGGGGGCATTAGCCTGAGCCTGGTATTTACCTTTTTATCGGCCATTGCGGCAAAAGCGCACCAGAATGCGGCCATCATGGCGGTACTGGGTTTTCCCCTCATTATCCCGCAACTGATGGTATTGATGAAACTGTCCAACGCCGCCTTTTCGGAAAAACTGGCCATACAAACCACTGATGTGTTATTGATGATAGCACTGGATGTGATGGTGGTGATTTTGTCGGTTATTCTTTTTCCTTTTTTGTGGAAAGATTGAGGCAATTGACAGTTGACAATGGACAAGTGACAATTGGCAATGAGCAATAAACAACTAAGGATTCTCTAATTCATAAATCCTAAATCCTAAATCATAATTCATCATTCATAACTCATCATTCATATTACCCCACCTGGAAAAGCTCACGCAGCATAAAACTACTGCTGCTGAAGCATTTGCTGCGCTTACACCGGAACAACTGAACTGGAAAGTCAGGCCGGAGCAATGGAGTATTGCCCAGTGCCTGGATCACCTGGTAGTATCGGATGTTTTATACTTTCCCCTGTTTAAAAAAATTACGGCCGGTGAGCACCAGATGACAAGATGGGAAAAATGGAATCCTTTAAACTTTTTTATCGGTAAGATGTTAGTTACCGGAATGCAGGAACAGCCGAGGAAAAAGTTCAGATCACCCGCCTTATTCTTACCCCAGTCAACACCCATTGATGCCGGTATTTACGAACGGTATGATAAACACCTGGACAGTTTAATGGATTATATCGCTAATTGTCAGCCTGTGAACCTGGATGCGGTTAAAATAACCTCGCCGGCTTCATCCTTCATTACATTTAGTTTGCGTCACGCTATTCAACTGCTGGTTCAGCACCAGGGTCGTCATATTAACCAGGCGCTGCGGTTAAAAAAACAACGGAGTTTCCCGGGCTAACTGCAATCTTGTCATTTTTTACGAACTTG
The DNA here is from genome assembly GCF_042686025.1 of Terrimonas rubra. NCBI lineage: Bacteria > Pseudomonadati > Bacteroidota > Chitinophagia > Chitinophagales > Chitinophagaceae > Terrimonas > Terrimonas rubra. The sequence continues at coordinate 1,596,289 of NZ_JBHUOZ010000003.1, read as the reverse complement.
TATGCTATTTGCTGGCAACAGTAACACATTTTATGAAAATACTTTACAACTATCTCAAGCCATTTAAGTGGTTAGTCGTACTTACCCTTACTTTGGCGGCTATCAATATTGGTTTTTCATTGATCGACCCGATCTTCTTTGGTAAACTGATCAACCTGGCAGGCGATTACTGGCAGCATAACGAAAAATACCAGCCTTTCTGGTGGAGCTTTGCTACGCCCGTATTATGGATACTGGCTGGCTCTATCGGTGTAGCCATGGTAAGCCGTATAGCCAAAGCTTTCCAGGATTATTTCTTAAACCTGATCACCCAGAAATTTGGGGCAAGGGTATTTACCGACGGCCTGCAACATGCCATGCGTCTGCCCTATCATGAATTTGAGGACCAGCGCAGCGGTGAAACCCTAGGCATATTACAGAAAGTAAGGATTGATACGGAAAAATTCATTACCGCTTTTATTAACCTGCTTTTCCCGGTGATCATCGGGATAATTTTCGTGGCCATCTATGCAGCCAGCCTGCACTGGAGCCTGCCGCTTATTTATTTCGGCGGTATCTTTTTACTGATCGTGTTAACCAATATCCTCAGTAAAAAAATTAAATCGGTACAAAAAAATATTGTGTCGCAAACCACGGCCCTGGCCGGTGCCACTACCGAATCGCTGCGTAATATTGAGTTGGTGAAAAGCCTTGGCTTAACCCAGCAGGAAGTAGAGCGTTTAAATAAGAACACTTACAAGATACTGGGCCTGGAACTGACCAAGGTAAAAAGGGTAAGAAGTATCTCCTTTATACAGGGTACGTTTGTTAATACACTGCGCCAGGTAATATTGTTCATGTTATTATGGGTGGTGTATAATAAAGAGCTGAATCCCGGTGAGCTGGTTACCATGCAGTTCTTCTCCTTCTTTATTTTCGGCCCGCTGCAGGAAGTGAGCAATATCATTTTATCCTACCGTGAAGCCGAAGCATCGCTGAATAATTTTGATAACCTGATGCAGAAACAGCCTGAGCCACAGGCGAAGAACCCTGCTCCTTTAGGCGATATTAAAACCCTGCATTTTGAGAACGTAGGCTTTAAACACCGCAGTGCACAGAACAGTGCCATCAACAATATCAGCTTTAATGTAAAAACAGGTGAAACTATTGCTTTTGTCGGGCCATCCGGCTCGGGCAAATCAACCCTAATGAAATTGCTGGTGGGCTTATACCGCCCCAATACCGGTTCTGTATTGTATAATAACCTGGATGAAGAGGAGATCAGCTTTGATGACCTGCGCCGGCAAATTGGTTTTGTTACGCAGGATACACAGTTATTCTCGGGCACTATCCGTGAGAACCTGTTGTTCGTGAACCCCGAAGCCACCGAAGCCGACCTGCACGATGCGTTGAATAAAGCAGCCTGTCAGAACCTGCTGGCCAGGGCTGAAAAAGGACTGGATACAGCCATCGGCGAAAGCGGCCTGAAACTTTCTGGTGGTGAAAAACAGCGTATCAGTATTGCCCGTGCATTGATCCGCAAGCCCAAGCTGCTGATATTTGATGAAGCTACTTCAGCGCTGGACTCACTGACCGAGGAGGAGATAACCGAGACCATCCGCGATATTTCCAGGGACGGAGAACAGATCACTATTTTAATTGCCCACCGTTTAAGCACCATTATGCATGCGGACAGGATATATGTACTGGAAAAAGGTGATGTGGTGGAAACGGGCAGTCACCAGGAATTAATTAATGAAAAAGGACTGTACTACGCTATGTGGCGTCAGCAGATCGGTGAACGGAAAGATTTTAAAGCCACCGGTGAGCCCGTACAGGAAACCGTGAGTTAATATGTCGTTGCTGTCATTTTTTACAGGACCTGATTTTAAGAAGTTATATGCTGAGGGAGCGGTCATTATTGATGTACGTTCGGTGCATGAATACGATAATGGCCGCATTCCCGGTTCCTTCAATATTTCGCAGGAGCGTTTACCTGTGAGTTTAGAGCGTATCAAACACTATAATAAACCGGTCATTATTTGTGGTACCGACAGCAGTCGTATTAACAAAGCCGTCCGTTACCTGAAGAACAATGGTGTGAAACAGGTATATAATGGCGGACATTGGGAGAAGTTGTTGCAGAAGATCAGGCGCTAAATTATGAATGATGAATTAGGAATTATGAGTTATGAATGATAAATGATGGATTAGAAACTCCTCAATTGTTTATTGCTCATTGCAAATTGTCACTTGTCCATTGTCAATTTTCAATTATAAAAGTTGAAACGCCTTCGCCCCTGATTCCTTCCCGTTCACAATCACCGCTACTTTATGTAACCCTTTATGAAATACCCTGGTGGTAATGGGTTTAAAAGATTGCCTGCGGATAATGCTGAGTTTCTCTCCCGGCTGTAATGATCGCTCACTTATTTTGTATACTTTTTTGGTGAGATGGCCTTTTGATTTCTGGTAATAAATGGCATATTCCAGTCGCAGGTGTTTGGCAGCGGCATTGGTATTGGTAACGGTGAATTCGAATGTCAGGTACTCCCCCACTTTTATTTCTGGTGTAACTACTTTAAACTTACTGAGTGCCAGTCCTGCATCATCTAAATTAAACAACTGTAATATCTCCGGGTTACCTGCTTTCAGTAAAGTGCGGGAAGCGTGTTTAATGATGGCGTCGATCTCTTTGGTCTTTCCTTTCCATTTTGCGGCTATCTGTAAAAAGACACCAGGATGATCCTTGGATATATCATTTAAATGATTGGCCACGCTTAATCTTACCCATTCATGGGTATCAGTGATCAGGTTCTCCAGCAGCGGCAATAAAGGTTGCGGATCTTTTTTATAAGCCGGCAAAGCCATGGCCCAGGGTAAACGCGGCCGGGCTCCTTCACTGGCTAAACGGCGTACGGCGTGGCTTTTATGGGCTGACCATTTTATCATCTGCTGTAACATGGCATCGGGGTATTGTAGCAGGAAGGGGCGCACGGCAAATTCGCAACTGATGAATTGCGTGGTATGTTCCAGTGCTTTCACCGCATCTTTAAAATGGTTGATGCCGTATTGGGCAATATAATCGGGTAAAAAAATATGCGCAATGCCTCCTCCGCCCTGTTGTTTAAAGGCGTCTACTATTTGTATCAGTTGTTTGTTCGCTTTGGTATAATCCGCATCCAGTACCGTGTTCAGCGAAAAGGTAATGGCCTGCATTCTTTCTTTCCATTCTTTGTTTTCAAAATCCTGGCCGTAAACTGTTTTCATAAAAGTTTTACTGTTAAAGCCGGGCACAACATCTTTTAAAATGCTGTTTAACTGTGCAAAAAAATGGGTGGAATAAACATCCTTGATCAATGAAGACATGGCGTATAAAGTTGTACGCAAAGGTAGGCATTGCATGTATCTGTTTTGTGCACCGGGTGTATACAAATTAATAATTCACTAACATTAAGGTAACACTGCCGGTATAGTTTCGCTGCCCGTTCATATCCTTTTCATTCACTTTTTAATTATAACCGGCACATGAAAAAATTAGCCCTGGCCCTGGGTATCCTGGTATCCTCCTTTAGTTTTTCGCAAGACAATCATGTTATTCTGATCAGTATTGACGGTTTAAGACCGGAGTTTTATAAAGATGCTTCCTGGAATATGGTGCACCTGCGCCAGGCCATGGAAACAGGCGCTTATGCCAATGGCGTGAACGGTGTTTTCCCTTCGGTAACCTATCCTTCGCATACCACCATGATAACCGGTGTAAGGCCTATTATACATGGTGTACACTTTAATACACCTTCCGAACCTTTGGGTGTAACCGGTAACTGGAACTGGATGTATGAGAACATTAAAGTGCCTACCATCTTCAGTGAAGCGGAGAAACAAGGCTTAAAAACAGCCTCTATGTTCTGGCCTGTATCGGTTAACAGCCCGGCTACTTACAATCTTCCTGAATACTGGTACCTGCCTGAAACTAAGGACGCTAAAAGAAATATGAAACAGGCTTTGATTGATAAGGCTAAACCTGTCGGCTTTTATGAAGAACTGGAGAACAATGCCATGGGTAAGCTGGATTCTGTTGATTTTGATGATAAATACCTGGGGCTGGATGAAAACCTTGCCCGCGCCAGTGCTTATGTGATCCGCAAATACAAACCTTCCTTCCTGGCTTTACACCTGGTAACGGTGGATCATTTTGAACACGAGGAAGGTCGTGACGGTGATAAAGTAAGGGCAGCGATTGCCGGTGTGGACCGGGCTTTAAAAACCATTATGGAAGCGGTTGAGAAAGCAGGCATTAAAAATAAAACCACTTTTATTATTACCGGTGATCATGGTTTTGTGGACATCCATTCGGCATTATCTCCTAATGTTTTATTAGCTAAGGCGGGTTTATACAACCCGGAAAAACCGGAACAATGGAAAGCTTATTTCCATACGGCAGGAGGCTCGGCATTTTTGCATGTAAAAGACCCTAAGGATAAAAAAACAATTGAGGCTGTAGAAGCCTTGTTAGAGAGCCTGCCGGAACAGGAAAAGAAATTGTTTGAAGTGAAGAGCAGGAAAAAGCTGGATAAGATCGGCGCCGATCCGAATGCGGTATTGGCCTTGGCGCCAATACAGGGAATCACTTTTAATACCGCTGCCACCGGTAATTTCATGCGTGCAGCCAAAGGTGGTACACATGGCTTTTTTCCTGATTTTAAAGAGATACAAACCGGATTTGTGGCTTTTGGCAAGGGGATAAAAAAAGGAGCTGTATTACCGGAAATGAACCTGGTGGATATTGCACCTATCATTGCCAGACTGTTACAGCTGCAATTCCCCGCAGGTGAAGGCAATCTTTACCCGGGTATGTTTACTGATAAATAACACGGGGCATTTGTATAAAAAGCCTGCTGGTAAAGGTTCTGTAGTTTTTCTGCAGTAAGGATTTTGAGAGTACGGAAATAATTACTGTAACTTTAATACAAAATTTATTTTATGAAACAATTGCTTCTGACGACTTGCACCGCCTTGTTATTATTTGCCTGTAATAACGAGAGCTCCACCACTCCTTCCGATAGTGATACCCTGAACAAAACTGCTGTGGTGGAAACACCCAAGGAAAAAGAACAGGCCTGGATACCTGTTGATTCAGCTACCAACATGAAGGCAATGGAGGCCTACGCAACGCCGGGTGAACCACATAAAATGCTGGCCAAATCGGCAGGAAAATGGACGGGCGAAATGAAAATGTGGATGTTTGAAGGATCACCGGCCTATAGCACTACCGTTACCTCGGTTAACAATATGATATTAGGCGATAAGTTTTTGCAGGCCAAACATAACGCCAATTTTGATGGAATGCCATTTGAAGGAATAGCTGTAACCGGCTATGACAATGCTTCCAAACAATATGTTTCAAGCTGGATAGATAATATGAGCAGCGGCTTTATGAATATGACGGGTGACTGGGACGAAGCCACCAAATCTATTACCTTCACCGGTAAGCAAAAAAGCATGGCCAACGGTTTAATGGTCACTTACCGCGAAGTATTTAAGTTTATAGATGATAATAACCAGGTAATGGAAATGTACGGCCCCGATCCTAAAACGGGCAAGGAGTATAAACTGATGGAAGTTACCTACAAAAGAAAGTAAGCTAACAATGTTATGAATTTATAAAGACCGGCTATAGAAGCTGGTCTTTATTTTTTAGGCTTGTATGTTTTTTCATAAAAACTGATCCATTCCGGCACGCTTACCTTGGTACTTAATTCACCTATAAGGTCAAAAGGAATGTCTTCCGGCTTTTTATAGCGGATACAGCTTTTACCCATGTCTAATTTTTTACTGCTGCGTTTGCCATGTTCAGCCACAAACCAGTCATGTAAGGCCGGCATGCCGTATACCCCCATATGGTAAATACTGATGCCGTTTTTTTGAGAAGCGATACTAAGGAATGGTAAAGGAAGTTCGGGCGAGCAGTGATAACCTGCCGGGTAAATACTATGTGGCACTACATAGCCGATCATGCCATAGGACATACATTCTTTATAACCTTTGGGCAGGTTTTTCTTAATAGCAGCCCTTAATTTTTTAAAAGCAGCCTGTCTTTCTTCCGGTATGGCGGCTACATATTCATCGGGTGTTACTGCGGTAGATTGCATGCTAACAGTTTTTATGTTTGGTATAAAGATGCTGGTATTTGATTGCAGGCAAATTAACTGAAAAATGCCGTTCCGGGTATAGTAGCCACCGTTTCTTCCCTTAACTTTGCGCCATGCTTACAATTTCAGAACGCGGGATTGCCATGCCTGCATCGCCCATCAGAAAGTTAGTTCCTTTTGCCGAAGCCGCAAAAAAGAAGGGAACAAAAGTATATCACTTGAATATTGGTCAGCCTGATATAGAGACACCGGCCGAGATCATGGATGCCGTTAAACACACGGACATGAAAGTGCTGGAATACAGCCATAGCGCCGGTAACGAAAGCTACCGACGTAAACTGGTGGAGTATTACAAACGTGTGGGTATTGAAGTAACGCATGAGCAGATCATGATCACAGCCGGTGGCAGTGAAGCGATCCTGTTCGGATTCTTCAGCTGTTTAAACCCCGGTGATGAAGTAATTATCCCTGAGCCTTTTTATGCCAACTATAATGGCTTTGCCTGCACGGCGGGTGTAAATGTGGTACCCATTACTTCTTATATTGAAACTGGCTTTGCCCTGCCTCCTATTGATGCTTTTGAAAAAGTGATCACGCCTAAAACAAAGGCCATCGTGGTATGTAACCCCAATAACCCTACCGGATATTTGTACAGCCGCGAAGAAATGGAGGCCCTAAAAAATATTTGCTTAAAACATAACTTATACCTTTTCAGCGACGAGGCTTACCGCGAGTTTTGCTACGATGGCGAGTATATCAGTGCCATGCAGCTGGAAGGACTGGAGCAGAACGTGGTGTTGATGGATACCATCAGCAAACGGTACAGTGCCTGTGGTGCCCGTATTGGTGCTTTGGTGACCAAGAACAAGGCGGTATATGATACGGCCATGAAATTTGCCCAGGCCCGTTTAAGTCCTCCCGGCCTGGCCCAGATATTAGGCGAAGCCGCGGTTGACTTACCGGAAAGTTATTTTGATGCGCCCAAGGCCGAATACCTGCACCGCAGGGATACACTGATCAAGCGCCTGAATGCTATGCCCGGTGTATTCTGTCCTACACCCGGTGGTGCGTTTTATGCAATAGCCCGTTTACCGATTGATGATGCGGACAAATTCTGCCAATGGTTACTGGAAAGCTTCAGCCATAATAACCAGACCGTGATGCTGGCTCCTGCTACCGGCTTTTATGGTACGCCTGGTTTAGGAAAAAACGAAGTACGCCTGGCTTATGTATTAAATGTAGATGCTATCAACGCAGCCATGGATTGCCTGGAAGAAGCGTTGGAGCAATACCCTGGTATTGTTAAATAATAAGCATACAGGATAAACGAAAACGGCTGGTAGTACTACCAGCCGTTTTTATTTGAGCTATACAAAACCGGTCACCGGCTATGCGAAACTTATAGTTTCGCATGATTATTTTATCGCTTCCAGCGATAATGCTGATAAGCGAACAGAACCCCGAAGTGTGCGACGCAACGGAAGCCCATCTGTGTTACTATTGCCGGCAAACAAAAACGCCCTGTACATTAATGCACAGGGCGTTCAACTATGTTAACAGACCGGCGGATTAGTTTTTATCCGATGCCAGGGCTGCTGCCGCATATTGCGCATTCAGGCGGGCAATATTGGTAATAGAAATTTCTTTGGGACAAACCGCTTCGCAGGCGCCGGTATTGGTACAGGAGCCAAAGCCTTCTTTATCCATTTGTGCTACCATGTTCAATACCCGGTTTTTCTTCTCCGGTGCACCCTGTGGTAACAAAGATAAGTGTGAAACTTTTGCAGATACGAATAACAGTGCCGATGAGTTTTTACAAGCGGCCACACAGGCGCCACAGCCGATACAGGCAGCAGCAGCAAAAGCTTTATCTGCATTTTCTTTTTCAATGGGAATAGCATTACCATCCACCGATACACCGGTATTAACCGATACATAACCACCTGATGCAATAATGCGGTCGAAAGCACTGCGATCCACCATGAGGTCTTTAATTACAGGAAACGCATTGGCACGCCAGGGTTCTACAGTAATGGTATCGCCGTTTTTAAAGGCACGCATGTGCAACTGGCAGGTTGTTGTACCGTGCCATGGACCATGCGGGCGGCCATCGATATACATAGAGCACATGCCACAAATACCTTCGCGACAGTCATGGTCAAACGCAATGGGCTCTTTACCCTCGTGTATCAGCTTTTCGTTTAACACATCAAACATCTCCAGGAAAGACATTTCCGAAGAAATATCAGCAACCTCGTATATCTCAAACCTGCCTACCGAGTTTTTATTTGCCTGTTTCCACACTTTTAAAGTGAGGTTCATGTTGTAATGTTCCATAAATCCAATTAGATAATTAGTAAATTAGATAATTTGAAAATGAAAGCCTCTTCACTCTTCCCGTTCAATCTTTTTTGTTGAGGCAATAATTTTCGATATTATTTTCATTATTTGATCCAGGTCTTGTTTTAATGCAATATCAAAATCATACCCTTCACTTTTTTCACATAACAAAAGCCAGTAACAAGTTTCATTTGCTTCTTTTGAAGCCAGCTTCATTTTATGAATAAAGTCTGCCCTACTCTCAGCGTCCTGCGCTTCAAACACATTGGCGCCAATACTTGTTGCCGATTTTAATAACTGGTTTGAGATGACAAACTTTTTCTTACTGTCCAATACCTCGCAATACCTGATCACCTGTAAAGAAAAAGCTATTGTTTTAGCAACAATAATGTTATGCTCAATATCTCTCATATGGTGGTTAGCAAGGTTAATTTCCGATAATGGGGTATTTAATTTTCAAATTACCTCATTATCTCATTAACTGATTATTTATAGTTCCGCTGGCTCGGCTTGATCACCTCGTACTTCAGCTCCTCTTTATGCAATTCCCACTCGCTGTCGCCTTTGTATTCCCAGGCCGATACGAACATGAACTGGTCATCGTGGCGTAATGCTTCACCGTCTTCGGTCTGACTTTCTTCGCGGAAGTGACCACCACAGCTTTCGTTCCTTGACAAGGCATCGCGGCACATTAATTCACCCAGCTCAATAAAGTCAGCCACACGACCGGCTTTATCCAATTCAGGGTTTATCTCGGCCACCGCACCAGGAATGCGCACATCACTCCAGAATTCTTTTTTCAGCGCCTGTATTTCTACAATAGCTTCCTGTAAGCCCTGGGCGTTACGGGCCATACCACATTTTTCCCACATGATCTTACCTAAACGTTTGTGGAAACTTTCAACAGATTGTTTACCCTTAATGTTCATTAAAGTATCAATTCTGCCTTTCACTTCCGCTTCCGCTTTTTCAAATGCTTCATGCGAAACAGGGATGGGTTTGGTTGCAATTTCATCGGCCAGGTAGTTACCGATGGTATAGGGAATAACGAAATATCCGTCTGCCAGGCCCTGCATCAGCGCCGATGCTCCTAAGCGGTTGGCACCGTGATCACTGAAGTTAGCCTCACCTAAAGCATATAAGCCCTGGATGTTGGTCATTAATTCATAATCCACCCACAGGCCACCCATGGTGTAGTGCACCGCCGGGTAAATACGCATGGGAACTTCGTATGGATTTTCACCTGTGATTTTTTCGTACATATCAAACAGGTTACCATATTCCTCTTTCACTACTTCCTTACCTAAACGCTCTAAAGTAGCTTCATCAGGGTTTTGAATGCCTAATTTATTGGCTTCGGCACGGCCGTATTTATTTAATAAGTTGAAACGGAAGTCCAGGTAAACCGCCTGTTTGGTTGTACCTACGCCATAACCGGCATCACACCTTTCTTTGGCAGCGCGGGAGGCTACGTCACGTGGTACCAGGTTACCAAAGGCCGGGTAACGTCTTTCCAGGTAATAATCCCTTTCCTCTTCGGGGATATCGTTGGCTTTACGGGGATCGTTTTGTTTTTTAGGCACCCATATACGACCGTCATTACGCAGCGATTCTGACATTAAGGTCAGCTTGCTCTGGTGATCGCCGGTAACAGGGATACAGGTTGGGTGAATTTGTGTAAAGCAGGGGTTACCAAAGAAAGCGCCTTTTTTATGGGCTTTCCAGGCAGCGGTTACATTGCTGCCCATGGCATTGGTAGATAAGTAAAATACGTTACCATACCCACCGGTACACAATAATACCGCATGACCAAAGTGACGCTCCAGTTCGCCACTCACCAGGTTACGGGCAATGATACCGCGGGCTTTACCGTCAATGGTCACCACTTCCAGCATTTCGTGACGGTTGTACATGGTTACATTTCCCAAACCGATCTGGCGTTCCAGGGCCTGGTAAGCGCCTATTAATAACTGCTGACCGGTTTGACCGGCAGCATAAAAAGTTCTTTTAACCTGTGTACCACCAAAGGAACGGTTATTAAGTAAACCACCGTATTCGCGGGCAAAGGGAACGCCCTGGGCCACGCACTGGTCAATGATATTGACACTCACTTCAGCCAGGCGGTGTACATTGGCTTCGCGTGCACGATAGTCGCCACCTTTGATGGTATCGTAAAATAAACGGAAAACGGAGTCACCGTCGTTCTGATAGTTTTTAGCGGCATTGATACCACCCTGGGCTGCAATGGAGTGCGCCCGGCGGGGTGAATCCTGGAAGCAGAATGCTTTTACTTTATAGCCCAGCTCGGCCAGGGAAGCAGCAGCAGATGCACCTGCCAGACCTGTACCAACAACTATGATTTCTAACTTTCTTTTATTGGCCGGGTTAACCAGTTTACAATGTCCTTTATAGTCTACCCATTTATCTTCTAATTTGCCATGTGGAATTTTGGAGTCAAGCATAATCAAAAGTTTCGCTAATTATTTGTTACAAGTAAAATGTTAATTTATCGCACTATATCAAAGTAAATCAATCAATTAAATTGATTTAAACCCATCCCATATAAAAGCTGATCGGCATCATGATAAAGGCCAGGGGAACAATGATAGAGAATGCAAGACCGGTTGCATCAAATAACTTAATGTATTTGTGATTGGTTAAGCCCAGGGTACGGAATGCACTGGTAAAACCATGCAGTAAGTGCCATGCCAGGGAAATACAACCCAGGGTGTAAAGAATAACTACCAGTAAATTGCCTTCAAAAACCTCACGCATTTTACCAAACAGGTCATGATACTCTTTGGCAACCGGTGAAGCGCCCGCAGCAATCTGACCATTGGTTACATCAATATATACAGGCTCTAAACCGGTAATACGGGAAGGAACCCAGAAATGAGCGATATGCATGATCAGGAACAACAATAACAGGGTACCTAAAAGGCCCATACTGCGGCTGTACCATTTGCTGCCTTTATTACCCATCGGTACGGCATAGCCAATCTTGCGTTTAGACCTGTTCTGTACTTCCAGTACCAGGCCCTGCACAATATGCAGCAAAATGCCCAGGAAAAGGCCTATCTCTAAAATTCTTGGAACAATATTCGACCCCATAAAATGGGCCGCTTTGTTAAACATAACCCCACCGTCATTTGCCCATATACAGGCATTTAAACCAACGTGTACAACTAAAAAGGCAACAAGCGAAATACCGGTAATACTCATGATCAGTTTCTTACCTACCGAGGAAGTGAACAGTTCAGACCATTTCATCTGTATAAATTTTCTTTTTCTTGGGCAATAACAGCGTATTGGTAAAGGGTGTAGCTTTTATCAGGTACAATCTTCAAATCAAAAATGCCGTTTAACCTGTTTATCTTAAAAATCAGTATCAGATAGCCACCAATCGCAGCCCCTGGTTAATAGCGGTAGCGTTTAAGCACACTACTCTTTTAATCAGCAGGTTAGTTAAAATGGTGGTTTGTGCAAAAGTAACATTGTATGACGAAACAATGACAAAAAATTTGCAATTCAACTACATATTTAACCGGGCTCCCAGTTCATTGTCAATTTTTTTGAACAAATGATAGGGCTTATAGGTGCGCCAGTTGTCAATTTCCATTAATTCCACATACCGGTGCAGGTGTTTTTGCCGGAAATCGTGTTGTGTCTGGGAGGGCATATTCAGGCATACGATCCAGCCATTCTCTTCCGTCAGTTCCTCAAACAACTCTTCATAATAATCTGAAATATCGCTGTGAAAGTTCAGTACGTTTTCGGTAATGAGTATAAACTTATAGATGCCTTCGTACATGAATTTTTCCAGTACATCCCGTTTGAGCACCATGATATCATTTTCCACTGCATCATTCCACTCCCCTATTAACTCAATGATAGCATAGTGCTCATCATAATCGGCCATTAAAGTTTTCAGGTAAAGTGTCCTGCTGCCAAAATCATCCCACTGCGGATGGATATAATAGTTGTATACCGCTTGGGAGTATTCAAACTCTGAATAATCACGACCAAAAAACGGCGATAACCTATCCTCTTCGCTTGTATAAATATGGCGCCAGTTATAGAAGGGTTCTATTTCGTGCATATTGAGCTATCAACAAAATTATTACTGCAAAGATACGTTATGACGCTTAGCGTACAAGTACAATTATGCCTGTGAAACCGTTAAAAAAAGTGAAGTGTTTTACCAGCAGAAGAATACCGAATATATTGTTGTAAATAAAGGAGTTTGCCTTATTTTGTACCATCAATGAAAACAACAATTTCCTTATTCTGGTTCAGGCGTGATCTGCGACTGGATGATAATGCCGGCTTATACCACGCATTAAAAAGTGGCAGGCCCGTAGTACCTGTTTTTATTTTTGACAGTAATATACTGGAGGCGCTGGATGACAGGCAGGATAGCCGGGTTAGTTTTATTCACCAGGCCATTACCAATTTGCAAACACAACTGCTAAAAAAAGGCAGCACACTGGATGTACGCTATGGCACACCGGAAGAAGTATTTACTGCGTTATTGGAAACCTACCAGGTGGAAGCTGTGTATACCAATCACGATTATGAGCCTTATGCGCAGGAGCGTGATAAAACGATCGCTGCTTTATTGAACGCAAAGGGTATTGACTTTCATACTTACAAGGACCAGGTGATTTTTGAGAAAAAGGAAGTGGTGAAAGATAATGGCGAACCCTATACCGTATTTACCCCTTATTCCCGTAAGTGGAAGGCCACCCTGACGGATTTTTATAATAAAAGTTATCCCACAAAAAAATACCACCGCTATTTTTTCAAACAGGATGAAATGGCACTGCCTTCATTAGCGGAAATTGGTTTCTCGCCTACTGCTATAACTTTTCCCGGTGAGGACTGGAATGAATCAACTATAAAGCAATACACCAAACAAAGAGATTATCCGGCTATTGCAGGCACGTCCCGTTTAAGTGTCCACCTGCGTTTTGGTACTATCAGTATCCGGGAACTGGTGCGGGAAGCCGGGGCTGTCAACGAAACGTTTTTAAATGAACTGATATGGCGGGATTTTTACCAGGCAATACTCTGGCACTTTCCTGGATTAGTGTTTAACTCTTTCAGGAAAGAATATGATAATATTCAATGGCGCAATCATGAAAAGGAATTTGAAGCCTGGTGTAACGGTAATACGGGTTACCCGATTGTTGATGCCGGTATGCGGGAACTGAATGCAACCGGTTATATGCATAACCGGGTACGGATGATCGTAGCCTCTTTTTTAACCAAACACCTGTTAATAGACTGGCGCTGGGGTGAAGCTTATTTTGCGAAAAAACTGTTGGACTATGACCTGGCCGCCAACAATGGTGGCTGGCAATGGGCGGCAGGCAGCGGTTGCGATGCGGCGCCCTATTTCCGTATTTTCAATCCTTACCTGCAAACGCAAAAATTCGATCCCAAGCTGGAGTATATCCGTAAATGGATCCCGGAGCTGGATGAATTAACTTATCCCTTACCAATAGTAGAACATGAAGTGGCCAGGAAAAGATGCCTGGACGTGTATGGTAAAGCGTTGAAGAAGTAATGGGGAGAATACAAATAGCTACTTAAGAACGTCCTTTGTTTACATTCATACAATAAAAAAGCCGGTCAACCAGTGACCGGCCGCTCTAATGCGAAAAAAGTTACATCAGACCACAACATACACTCAGGCATATTGCCATGATCTTTTAAAGGATTTGGATATAAGGTTATTCTTTGGACGGAACACACTCATAAGATAAGATATATACTTAATCAACCTGTATTTTCGAAAGGGTACATGGATGTTGGACTAAAAACGGGGCCAACCGATTAAGTAATTCTTAGGATTAACTTTATAATGTCAAAGTTCTCACTTTAATCTGAAAGTTAAGGCATTTTTACTTGAGTTCCATCAAGTTTTAAAAAAATAATTGTGTTTTTGACAATTTTACTAGCACAATTGTATGGTTTGCTAAGGGTTTACAATTACACCTAAGCCAATATGGTACGTTGGCAATAAGGTATTTATAAAAAAAGTCCCTGCTGAACAGCAAGGACTTTATAAAAAATGTTAATACGTTATCGATTAATGAGCCTGGTGATCAGGAGTAGCTGGTTTCTCTTTCACATCTACAATCTCTACATCAAATGCCAGGGCATCAAATGGTTTAAAAGGTGAACCTGCAGGCGGGTTGGCTCCATATGCCAAATGACCGGGAATATAAATAGTTCCTTTACCGCCCTTTTTAAATAATAACAGGCCATCTTCCATACCACGGATCAAACCGTTTGCACCAATAGTAAAATCAACAGTACTTGCCTGGAATACGCTGTCAGTCAATAAAAGTTTACCACTGTATTTAACCGTTGCAATTTTACCGGCAACTACCGCATCACCAGTACCGGGATTATCGATACGTACATAAGAACCTAAAGGTGTTTTAGTGGTAGTAATATTTTTAGAAGCCAGCAGGTTTTTAACCACTGCGTCCAGCTCGGCTTTTTTACCCGATTTTTCTAATTCAGCATCTTCTTTCTTTTGTTGCTCCTGTTGCTCTTTTATCATTTTAGCACGTTGCTCTTCCATTTCTTTTTGCTGGCGCGGAGCATCCAGGGCCTGTTCTTTGGTAAAATCGGCCTGAGCCAGGCTATCGCTGGTAAACACTTGTTTTATGCGCATGTAAAACATGAAACGGTCACCTTTTTTAGCACCCGGAGGTAATTGTACACCTGGTTTGTTTAATAAGGAATCGGCCAGTATTACTACTACAGCGCTGTCACCTGTTTTCATTAAAGTGAAAATAGAAAACGGATCTAAACCATTTTGCGGGTTAGGTTCCTGGGCTGGAATAAATGCCGGCATTTTGCCGTATGTTGTTTGTAATACGGAGTCGTTCAGTTTAATATCAATGTCTAACTTAACAGTATTGCCTACTTTAATTAAAGAATCCTTACTGTCCGAAGGGAAAATTTTGTATAATAAGCCACCCGCGGTTTTTTTGTAACTAACCGAATTACAGGCAACCATCATGATACCTGTTAATAATACCAGGCCGCCTAACCTTAACTTTTGCATTTGTTGTTGAGTTTATTTTTTGTTTATTGAAGCAGTTGTTTATTCTCTGTTAATACCTGTTTAAAATGGGCAACCGTTTCGGCCAGCGAGTCTTTGGTATGACCGCCTGCCGCATTAAAATGGCCGCCGCCATTAAAATATTTGCGGGCAAATGTATTACAATCAAAGTCATCCTGGCTACGAAAACTCCATTTTCTTTCTTCGTCACGGTCAATTACCAGTCCCACCAGCCTGATGCCCTGTATGGACTGGGGAAAGTTTACCAGGCTATCGGTATCACCGGTTTTAACATGGTACTTTAACAGGTCCTGTTTGGTAATAGCGATCAGCGCCGTATTGTATTCATAAAATACCTCCATGCGGTTCAGCAATACATGACCAATAAAACGCAACCTGTTTTCCAGGAAATTATTGAACAGGTTATTATGCACCTGGCTATGCTGCAGGCCACGGCTTATTAAATTGGCCACCATGCTGTGTACACCTGCCGTAGTAGAGGAAAAACGGAACGAGCCTGTATCGGTAACCACACCGGCGTATAAACACTGGGCTATATCATTATTAATAAGATCCTGTTTACCGCTGAGATTGATAAAATCATAGATCATCTCGCAGGTAGAGCTTTTGCTGATATCGCTGTTGCCGTAATTAAATGATACTTCATCCGGCTCCCGGTGATGGTCAATAAGTATTTTTATACAATTGGCTGCTGCCAGTTTATCGGCCAGGTGTTTGGTACGGGAAAAAATATTAAAGTCCAGGCAAAACAGCCAGTCACAGTTATCCAGCGCCTGTTGTGCCTTGCTGCCCTCAGCCTCAAAATTGATCACCGTATTACAGCCCGGCATCCAGTTAAGCCACGATGCCCAGTTGGTGGGAGAAATAACGGTAACACTATGTCCCAGTTGAATTAAAAAATTGTATAGACCTAGTGACGAGCCCATGGCATCGGCATCAGGTTTTTGGTGCATGGTGATCACAACCGATTTGGGCGTGTCCAGCAGGGGAATAAATTCTATTAAAGGTTTCATCTTTGGGTTGCGAAGATAATGTTTCTGTATTTAAAATAGTATGAAGCATAAGCTTAAAGCTGAAGGCTTAAAGCACACAGCTGAAAGCCAATTTCCTTTTAGTTAATACGCAGAAAAAAGCTGAGTTGCCTGCTGATTAGCGGGATACAGCTGAAGAGTGCGACGCAAGGGACGATGCCCATTGTGATGTTGCCGGTAACATAAAAAACAGCTCTATCAATGCAAATTTGTTAATTTTTACTTTTAAATTTTTACTTTTTACTTAATATTCTACCTTTGCCGCCCAAAAACAAGATAATAATGAGCAATCGCACTTTTACAATGATTAAGCCTGATGCCGTAAAAAATGGCCATGCAGGTGCTATCATTGACCGTTTTATTAAGGAAGGATTTCGTATTGTAAGCCTGAAGCTTACAAAATTATCGGCCGAAAAAGCCGGTGAGTTTTATGCCGTGCATAAAGAAAGGCCTTTTTACGGTGAATTGGTTGATTTTATGAGCAGTGGTCCTATATATGCAGCAATTTTAGAAAAAGAGAATGCTGTGGCCGGCTTCCGTGAACTGATCGGCGCTACCAACCCTGCACAGGCTGCGGAAGGTACTATCCGTAAATTATATGCTACTTCCTTAGGTGAAAATGCCGTACATGGTAGCGACAGCGATGAAAACGCTAAAATAGAAGGCGACTTTTTCTTCAGTGGTTTAGAGCAATTCTAATCTCACGCCAAATAATAAAAAAACCGGCTGATGCCGGTTTTTTTATACCTATACTTTTTTTGGGTCATTAAATTTCCTTCACCAGGCTGTTATCAATGGGCTCAACGGTGTAGCCTTCTTTCTTCAACAGGTTCAGCACACCCTCATCACCCGGTAAATGCCCTGCACCAACGGCAATTAAAACCGATTTGGCCGGTAATATCTCTTTCATTTTTTCAATCCAGTTGTGGTTACGTTTAAACAACAGCAGGTCCATGTATTCACTTAAACCGGCTTCCGATTTTATCATTAAGTTCTCCAGCACTTCCAGGTCCTGGCTTTTATAGGCATCAAAAAGCCGGGTCATATCAGAAGCGCTCTCGGTGCCTTTTTCCATGGCTGTTTCACTTTTTATAGATTGTACCAGCAGGTCAGCCTGGGCTTTATACGGTATGGAGTCCAGTATACCGGCCTGGTAGGCCATGGATTCCAGGCCCTTGATCTCTTTTTTATTATCCTTGGCTGCTCCCATAATAACAGTTTCCATGGCCGACATGCTTTCGCATTCGCCGCTGCTCTGGGCAACCAAGGAAGTAGCCAGTAAGGGTTTAAAGGTTTCCAGCATGGAGAAAGGTAACATGCTGCCTTTTTCATTAAAGTAATCTTTTACCAGTTCGTAGTCTGCTTCGCTCAGTAAGCTGCGTAAAGTGGCGCCGTCGTTCATTTTCATCTTACCCATTAGTGAAAACATCTGCAGCATATCATCCATGTCCACTTCCAGGTATACTTCATCCACCGATTTAATAACGGTTTGCATATTAGCGCTTAACTGCGCATCATCGGCACATATCATGTGAATGGTACCAAATATATAAGATGGTTGTTTTAAACCCTTACCGCTAACCTTCCACAGGAGCGTATTATCATTTGCCGCTTTTTTCAGGGTGGGGTTTTGCGCACAGCCGGCCAGGGAAAAAATGCTGAATAATAATCCGGCCCCAAACTTCTTCATCATATTGTTTGAAAATTTTACACAAGTTACTGATTAAGATGTAGAATCACGGGTTATCCATAAAAAAGGATGTCCCGTTTACAGGACATCCTTTTTCAAAAAATGTTGATGTAAATATGTTAAAAACGGCCACCACCGGCTCCACGGGCCTGTGGTAATTCCTTACGGGGCAGTTTCTCATCACGCATAGCGGTATGGTATACAAATGATGCTACAATAACAGAGATCTGTTTCAGGTCATCTGCCTGCAGGTGATCGTATGAATCCATATTGGTATGGTGTGTACGGGTATTGTATTCAATGGCATCCTGTATGAACTGGAAGCCGGGAATACCTACCGCATCAAAGGACTGGTGGTCAGTACCACCTGTATTGGACAAGGTCACGGTTTTAGCACCCAGGTCATGGAACGGGGCTAACCAGGCACTGAAAATGTCTTTTACTTTTTCATTGCCCTGTGTGTAAATACCACGGATTTTACCGGTACCGTTATCAATATTAAAATAAGCTGAAACTTTTTCATGGTCCGGTAACAACTTCATGGTAGCAGGATCGGCAAAATGATTTTTTACATAATTACGTGACCCCAGTAAACCTTGTTCCTCACCGCTCCATAAAGCAATACGGATGGTACGGCGGGGCTGTACTCCTAATGTTTTTAAAATACGTACGGCCTCCATCATTACAGCACATCCTGCCGCATTATCGGTAGCACCGGTTGAGCTCTGCCAGCTGTCTATATGGCCACCCAGCATAACGATCTCGTCTTTCAGTTTAGGGTCAGTACCTTTTATTTCAGCAACTACATTATAACCTTTGGTGTCCCTGGTCTGGAAGGCGGTTTTAACATCAACATCTAATGATACGGGGATACCTGCATTCGCAAGACGGCAAAAGGTCATGTAATCTTCAAAGGCCAGCATAATATCCAATGGATTTTCCGGCGCCTCTGGTGCATAAGAACCACCACCCTGTACAAACAAAGTACCTTCATGGCCACGGGGGCTTACGCTTAAAATAGCTACTGCACCTTCTTTCGTGGCAAAGTCTTTAATCAGGTTGGCCAGGTTGGGGCCACCGGCACCACGGCGTTGCATGGCCTCCCGGCGGCGGCGCAGTTCAGCTGTATCTGCAGGCGCCTGTGAGGGTTGTGGTAACTGGTAAGCGGCTAACTTATCCAGCTCTTCATCAGTATAACGGCTGGCATCGGCCTTATAAGTAGGTACTAAAGTATCGGTACGGTAAACTAAAATAGCTTTGCCTTTAAACTGGCCTTTATAGGCCGCCAGCTCCACGGAGTCTTTGGCCTTGATTAATAAAATGGGCGCATTTTTTAAACCATTGCTTCCCTTGGTCCATGTTTTTGGATAAGCGATCAGGGGTTTATAGTAAGGAGCTGTCATGGCCACATAACTTTTTTGCAGTTCCCAGCCTTTACCAAACTCACCCCAGGGCTCTAATGCGGCATTGGTCAGGCCCCATTTGGCCATTTCATTCTTGGCCCAGTTAGAGGCTTTTAATAAACCCGGCGATCCGCTTAAACGGGGACCGTTCGCATCGGTCAGGTGAAAGGCAATGTCCATTACTTTGGAATTGTCAAACCCTTCTTTTTTAATTTTGCTGACCATGGCCTGGTCAACCTTCTCTTGTGCATGAGTAGTGAATGCAGCAATAAGCAGGAAGCAGGAAACAAATACTCTTTTCATGTTTGGTTGTTGTTTTTATGCTATTGAGATATAAAATACGGGTTGTTCACTGCTCTGCAAGAGATTTACTGTACACTACTGGTATCGGGCCTGATGGTATGTTTTATTTCACCACAGGATAACATACTGTTCTTATACTTCGGATGGCTGGTACCCAGGTAAGGGTTTCTTATTTCTTCTTTATTGCTTAACCAGCCGCCAGTTGTATTTTCTCCGAATGCCATGGGGCATTCCTGCCAGTAAATAACACCACTATCCGGGGGCAGGGTTTGTAACAGGTTGCGGATATTATCCGAAAGCTGGTTAAACACCACCCTTTTCTCCTCTAAAGTTGCTGCAGTTATTAAGGCTGCTACATTTGTTTTTGCATTGGCAATCGGGTCCTGGGCAGTTAAATACAAACCGGTGGTATCGTCTTTTAATTCATCAATTTTTACACCGTCAATAGAGCTTTGTAATAACACACTATATTTTCCAACGGCCGCTGTATCCCAGTTCACCAGGCCTTCCGTTAAACCATAATAATCGGTTAACATGGCCTGTAAGGAAGCGTTGAAGGCTTCACTGCGTTTACCGCCTTTTATGGCTACCAGTGTTTTTTCGGCCTTAGGTCCCTTTTTGCCACCTTTTAATACAAAAAACCAGAATGCTGTAGCAGCACCCAGCAATAAGACGAGAATTATTAATAAAACCTTTTTCATTTGTTAAAAAAAATTAAAATCAATGGATAGATATAGTGTAAATATAAGGCAACATACACAGTGACCCGTATTTTGTTGGCCTGTTCCTGCGAAGTATGCAGCCATAGAATCTGTTATCCCGGGTATAAATTTAGTAACGGCCAAACTGTATAAAGTCCGATGCACTCATATTGGACACCTGGTTTATAAACTCCTGCACAACCGGGTAATCAGAAAAAGCGGTGCAAAAAATGATGACAAAAACAATGCCCCATATGGCCCCCCAGATATGGGCTGAGTGGTTGATATAACCCCCACCCTTGTTGGCAAACCAGGTGGAGATCAGTAAATAAATAAAACCAAATAAAAAGCCGGGCATATATATAGGAATGAACAATAACCCCAGTTTAATAGTGGGATTAAAAAACATATAAGCAAAAATAACAGCCGATACAGCGCCTGATGCCCCCAGGCTGCGGTAATGATAGTTGTTCCGGTTTTTTAAATAAGTGGGAATCATACACACCACCAGCGCGGTAACATACATCAATAAATAATAAAGATTACCAAACTGGCCAAATACGGTACGGAAAGTAAATTCAACCCCGGTATTTCCCTGGCCTGCTCCAAATATGTACAGGGCATACATATTAAAGATCAGGTGCCCCCAATCGGCATGTATCACGCCGCAGGTAATAAAGCGGTACCATTGGTTACGGTCGGTTACCGCGGGCGGGTAAAAAATAAGATCCCCCATCAGCTTATCGCTGTTAAAAGCCCTGTAAGATATTAAAACGGTAATGGCAACTACAACCAGCGTGAAAGAAAATTCCATAGCTTAAAAATAACGGATTATATGCAAGTCACAAATAAAATGGAACAGTTAATCTTATTGATGATGGTATTTTTCATTGCGTAAAATACTGCAGGCACGGTATACCTGTTCGGCCAGTATAAGCCTTACCAGCTGGTGCGGAAAAACCAGGGTGGATAAGCTCCATTGGTAATTGGCCCTTTGGTTTATTTGAGCATCTACCCCAAAAGCCCCGCCGATCAGGAACACCAGTTTCCTGGTACTTTCATTGGCGCGTGTTTGTATAAAATTTGCGAGGGCCTCAGAGCTTATCTGTTTGCCTCTTTCGTCCAGCAATACTAAATAATCCGTTTTATCCAAAGCCTGCAATACCAGCTCAGCCTCTCTTTTTTTTACTTCCGTCTCCGGCATATTGGCGGTGTTCTTCAATGGGGGAATGATCTGCCATTCCACCTTAAAGTAATTGGTGATCCGCCGGGTAAAATCCTCTATGCCTTGTTTTACATAGGCGTCATGAGCTTTACCGATTGTCCAGAAGCTTACTATCATGCGGCAAATGTAGGTAAAAGCGGGTTGGACGTAAAAATCAAAAGGGTATTTCCGGGTTAACCGGGTAGCTTTAAAATAGTTAAACCAAATGATCACGGCCTTTGTTATACTTATGGCAAAAAGAGATAAAATGATTGGTTTTGCCTATTTCATGGTTTTCAAATAACTTCGCCTGACTTTTTTAACGAAAACTACAAACACAAATATTAAATAACAGTATATGGCATACGACGTAGTTGTATTGGGCAGCGGCCCCGGCGGATATGTAGCAGCAATCCGTGCATCACAATTAGGCTTTAAAACGGCTATTATTGAAAAGGAAAGTTTAGGTGGTATTTGCCTGAACTGGGGTTGTATTCCCACCAAAGCTTTATTAAAAAGTGCACAGGTAGTTAACGATATCAAGCATGCTGAATCCTATGGTATTGAAGCAAGCGGTACGCCTAAATTTGATGCTATTATCAAGCGCAGCCGTGGTGTTGCCGATAAAATGAGCAAGGGTGTACAATTCTTAATGCGTAAGAACAAAATTGACATTATCAACGGTTTTGGTAAACTGGTGGCAAAAGGAAAGGTTGAGGTTGATAACGGTGGTCAGAAACAAGTGGTAGAAGGAAAACATATTGTAATAGCAACAGGTGGCCGCAGCCGCGAACTGCCTGCCTTAAAACAGGATGGCAAAAAAATCATCGGTTACCGTGAAGCAATGGTATTGCCACAGCAGCCTAAAAGCATTATCGTGGTAGGTAGTGGTGCCATCGGTGTTGAATTTGGTTATTTCTACAACAGCATCGGCAGCAAGGTTACCATCGTGGAGTTTTTACCACGTATTGTACCTGTTGAGGATGAGGAAGTATCAAAAGAACTGGAGAAAAACTTCAAGAAACAAGGTATCGATATTATGACCGGCAGCGAAGTAACAGCGGTAGATACATCGGGTAACGGTGTTAAAGCCACTGTAAAAACTGCTAATGGTGAAGTAACCCTGGAAGCTGATATATTGTTAAGCGCGGTAGGTGTTGCTGCCAATATTGAAGGTATTGGTTTAGAGGAACTGGGCATTAAAACCGAAAAAGGACGTATTGCGGTAGATAAATTCTACAAAACAAACGTAGAAGGTTTTTATGCTATTGGTGACTGTGCTCCCGGCCAGGCCCTGGCACACGTAGCCAGTAAAGAAGGTATTATTTGTATTGAAGCCATTGCTAAAGCAGAGGGCAAATACCACCACCAGCCTGAACCAATTGATTATAACAACGTACCGGGTTGTACTTACTGTTATCCTGAAATTGCATCAGTAGGTTATACCGAAACACAGGCTAAAGAAGCGGGTTACGAAATTAAAGTAGGTAAATTCCCGTTAAGCGTTTCCGGTAAAGCATCTGCTGCCGGCCATCCTGAAGGTTTTATAAAAGTAATTTTTGATGCAAAATATGGCGAGTGGTTAGGTACCCACGCTATCGGTTATAACGTAACTGAAATTATTACACAAACCGTTACTGCCCGTAAGCTGGAAACCACTTACCAGGAAGTACTGAACAGCATTCACCCCCACCCGACTATCAGCGAAAGTGTGAAAGATGCTATTGAAGTAGCCTACGGTGAAGCGATACATTTATAATAAGTAATTACTTACTATACACAGCCCGGAATTATTCCGGGCTTTTTTATTTTTATGTTATCAGCGTTCCTCCCCTGATTGAACTGTGGTTGTGTCACTCACTTCAGCGTCCCATTCGCTATTGGGCATTTGGCAAATTGCTATCGCTATGCGAGGCTTGTAGCTTCGCATATTTATTCTATCGCCCTGGGGGATTTTACCGGTCAGATTATGGGTAGCGTCAATTGGTTATTTAAAGGGGAATGTCCAGTAATTCAAGAATATTAAAATGATAACAGATAGTGCGAAAGCAACATGTTTTCTTCTCTTTAAATTTATATTGTCAACAATTATTCCCAGTATAATACCGGCGATAATACTCCATAGTAAGGCTATGAAAATGAATAATGCAAATTCACCGTCATATGGCAATAGCCGATACATAAGAATGGGGATGAGTGCTCCGGTACACGGTAAAATCAACTTGTTCATTCTTATCCTGATCATTTTTTCTTAATCAACAAACAGTAATAACAAAGCAGGTCTTTTTATGGCCAAAGGCGATAACATATTGATGCGAAGCTGCAAGCTTCGCATAGCTCCTGAAATTATAAGCTTTCTATAGTCCTGCTTATAGTTTATTATTCATAATTCATAATTCCTCATTCTATCATTCAGCATTCATTACTCCAGCTCCTTCAACACAATATTCCTGAAATCAATCGGCTGGCCCTCACTTTGTAAGGCAATAAAGCCACTTTTCAAAGGCGTACCATCTACTTTCTGTTTGGGATCATAACGGTTGGCCACACCACCACCAATGGAAGGTTTTGAATATTGTAATACGGTATCACCGTTAATGATATGCGTGATCAAATCATTGCCCTGAACAATCAGTTCGGCCTTTACCCATTCGTTTGGCTGGTAAGTTTTGGAAGTGGAGTTTAAACAGTGACCGCTGTATACCGAACCCTGGTACACAATATCCGTACCCGGTGAGCACATATTGCCTGTTGGCCTGGGTTTGCCATCGGGTAAGCCGGCCAGGAACTGCATTTCTACCGATATAGGCCAGTCCTGCTCCTTAGGCATGGTATGAGGGTCCTGGGAATGATACATTACCCCGCTGTTTAAAACCGTGTAGGATGGCGCATCGGTCATCCAGCCATCGGCAAAACGGTATTCCAGCTTTAAATGGTACCTGGAAAAAGGCGTTTTATAATACAGGTGCCCGTAACGCTCTTTAAAACCATCATACTGGTCATAACGTACTTTGAGTATACCATCTTCCACCCTGAAAGTATTGCCATAATTATCCCCGGTTTCATGGTGATGGATCTTTACGATCCAGTCATTCACATCTTTACCATTAAAAAGAGCTACCCACTCATCCCTGGTCTGACTGTTTTTATTGGTCTTGGGGGAACAACCCATAGCATAAAATAAGACAGCGAAAATGAGCAGAGCCGATAATTGACGCATAATAAAAAGTTTAAAGCAATACCTTAACATATAACTAGCCAATAAAAATAGGCATTTTGTGTAAAAGCGGGCAACCAATAATAATGGTTCTTATACTTCTTATTATTATAAAAAAAGGTCCGGCAATTGCCGGACCTTTTAAGAGTATTATTTTGTTTGATCAGAATGCTTTTTTGGGTGCTTCTTCAGACTTTGCCTGCCCTTTACCTTTGGCAATATTCTGCAGGTTCACCACATCGTTGATCACTTTCACAGCCTGGTTCAGGTAAATATCCTGGCGTAAAGCTGTTAACCATTGGTTATAACGCTCCAGTTTGGCCTTGTCTTCCGTGTATTTGTCTTTTTCATTGTCAAGCGAAGCAACATTCAGTTCTTCTTTTAATTTAAGCAGGTTCCTTGTTTTTGCTACTACATCGCTGATCTCTTTCTGCGTTTTTTTGTAAGTATCCAGTTTTAAGGAAACTGTTTTATTGTTGTTCTCATACAACCATTTTGCATAATCATGTATTTTACTAAAGACGGTATCGTTTTGCAAACGGGCATTGCTTAAATTTTTTACATCGTTTAAATTATAACCGGCATCCCAGGTTTTGTAAGGCGATTTAGCTATTTCGTCCCATTCCAGGGCATTCTCTGCATCTTTCTCTCTTACTTTTAAAAACTCGTATTGGTCAGGTAATACGATATCGGAATTAACGCCATTCAGCTGTGTTGAACCACCATTAATACGGTAGAATTTCTGCAGGGTTAATTTAATGGTGCCCAGTTCTGCATTGGTATTAGAAAAACCATTTTTATCAATACCGATATTACGCTGCACGGTTCCTTTACCATAAGTAGAGGTGCTGCCGATAACCACTCCACGGCCATAGTCCTGTATAGCAGCCGCAAATATTTCCGATGCCGAAGCGCTGAACTCATTTACCATTACCGCTAAAGGACCGGTATACAATACCGATTTGTCTTTATCGCTTAATACATTGGGTTTGTTAATACGGTCTTTTACCTGTACCACCGGGCCTTCACCAATAAATAAACCGGCCATCTGCACCACATCGTATAAGGAGCCGCCACCATTATTACGCAGGTCCATTACCACGCCGTCAATATTCTGTTCTTTTAATTTTTGCAGTTCCCTGGCTACATCCAGGTAACAACGACGGCCATTGGCATCATCAAAGTTGGCATAGAAGGAGGGCAGGTAGATATAACCTATTTTTAAACCACCTTCATTCACCACTACACTGCGGGCAAAGGTCTCAATATCGTTATCAATTTTTTCACGTTTTATGGTCACATCCTTTAAACGGCCATCTGTTTTTTTAATGGTCAGGGTTACAGAGCTGCCTTCTTTACCACGGATCACTTTTACCGCATCGCTTACCAGGTAGCCTACCAGTTCAACGGTTTCATGACTGCCCGCTTCGGTAACTTTTACTATATAGTCACCGGCTTCTATCTGGCCCGATTTGGCAGCAGGACCACCCGCAACCACGCTGGCAATTTTAATACTACCCTCATCGTATTGTAATAAAGCGCCAATACCATAGAAGGTACCGCTCATCTCTTCGTCAAAATATCTTTTATCCTCAGGAGGCATAAACTCGGTATGCGTATCCATCAGTGCGGTAATAGAGTTAACGTAAAGGCTGAACAGGTCATCATCAGTAAACTTATGACTGTAACGTTCAAATATCCTGTCCAGGGTTTTATTGGCCTTTTGGCGTGCTTCTCTTTCTAAAGTTGAATCGGCTTTAACCACAAAACTGTCGGTGCCTTTGTTCCGGTCACGAACGGTTAACAGGTCGGAGTATTGCTCCAGGGCCATCAGCTTTACTTTTTTGCGCCATCTTTCATTACGGTCGGCGGCCGTATTGGTAAAATCGTAGTTCTTGGAGTCCAGTTCTACCTCTTCATCTACTTTGTAGTTAAACGGCTTTTTTAAAAAGCTTACCGCTATGGCTGAGGATTCAGCTACCCTTGATTTGAATACTTTACCGGCTTCTTTAAAGAATACAACGGGCGCTCCGTTGATCTCATCGTCCAGTTTGGTACCATATATCTTTTTCAGGGAATCCAGGTCACGCTGTAAGAAAAAGGTCTTATCAGGGTCCAGCATTTTCACGTAACCGTCAAAAATTTTCAGTGAAAGACTGTCATCAATATTTTTAGGGCTAAAATGTCCTTGTTTCAGCATCTCTCCCACCATTCTTAATATTTCTTCGTATTTACCGGGAGGCGTTTTTGCGCCACCGGCATTTATCGTTTTAAAGGCCAGAAAAAAACCTGCTACAACCAGTAGTATCACTATGGGAAGTCTCTTCATATCTGTTAAATATTTTATTGCAGAACGCATAATCCAAAAATAACATAAAAACGAACATTTTCGTGCATTATCAACCTTTTAACTTTGCTTTTTGATGAATGGTGTTGAAGCACTATCAATGGAGCCTGTTCATAAAGTTTGTTAATAGCCGAAAAATGTGCCAATCTTTATAGTAACAGATTTGCCTGCGGTTTGATTAATTTTAAAAAAAATACTTGGTTTTCATGTAAGTGTAAATCAAATTTTATTACTTTTGCAGTCGCTTTTACAAAATAGTTGTTTGTAGGGGCAAAAATGGTGGTTGTAGCTCAGTTGGTTAGAGCATCAGATTGTGGTTCTGAGGGTCGCCGGTTCGAGCCCGGTTAGCCACCCCGAATAAACCCCGGATATTTTTATTCGGGGTTTTTATTTTATCATGCTATTTAAGTTTCCATGGCAATTTCTCTTTTTCTAAGTTTAATCATATCGGCGTTTTTAGGCTGGCTGGCTGCCTGGTTATGTTCCCGTTACCTGGTCAACAGCATCGTTCGCCATAAACACAGCCTGGCTACTCACATCGGGCATTTTGCTGCCGAGCATATTTCCCTGGATAGTTTCCGGGATAAATTAAGCGATGCCGGCTTACTGGAAACAGCCATGCCTGCCATTGAAAAACATATTGATGAGTTTTTAAACGTAAAACTCAAAGAAGAAATTCCCATGATCGGCATGTTCATCGGCAATAAAACCACAGACCAGCTAAAAGCTGTTTTTATCAAACAACTGCAAACCCTTTTCCCCGAGATCATGCAGCAATTATCCGGCAACCTGGCGGCTTCTTTTAATATGGAACAACTGGTCAGCGAAAAGATAAATGCCCTACCCGATGCCAGGCTTAAGGAACAACTACAAACCCCGCTACAAAAGCCACTGGCAGGTTTACAGGTGGCAGGTCTTATCACCGGTGCTATTATCGGCGCTGTTAATGCTCTTATCTTTTATTTAGGGTAATTAAAATCTTTTTAAGTCCGACCGGTTAAATGTCCACTCCGGTGTATACAGTTTACCGCTGAAGTTAATACTGTACCAGGGTGTTTTACCTTCACCGGAAGGATTCAGCAATACATGAATATGTTGTGCCGGCATATAACTCTGTGATAACATAAATACCGTATCCCCGGTTTGTTTGTTCAGGGCCATATCCATCACTGTTACGGCATGGCCGTAAGGGTCGCCGGTTTGTACCAGCACATCGCCGGGCTGCATATCAGTAAAGTCAACTGTTTTCATTTGTCCGTGTAAGGACCGGGTACCGGCATAATTAAATACCAGGTCCATATACTTGCGAAAACTACTGTAACTGCTATCAGGTTTTGATTGTAAAGACCAGTTTGTTTTATTGCCATTCACCACTACCCTGTAACCGGCTGCATATTTATTAAAAGAACAATCAAAGCCATTCGTAAAACGAAAACTTATTTTATCGTACTGCTGTTGTGCATACCGGTATTCGCCATATAAACGCATGGCAGCATCGGCGCATTGTTGCAGGTCGCGGTTGCCTATATCCATACTCAATACGGAAAACTGAGCGGACTGATTGCTTTTTTTACTCCCGTTATACAGGTACACGGTATTATCCTCCTGCAAAGGAAGGTTTCTTAAAAAAGCGCCATATGAACCGGGGGTAACATGTATACGTTCGTATCCTTGGGGTACAGGGATATCTTTAATATTTGTATATACTTTTTCTTCGGCCTGTATAGCTACGGCAGTACTGTTACTGTTTGTAGATTTTGTATGATTGTTACAGGCGGTCAGTGAAACGGTTAACAATAAACTACAGGCAAATCGCATAAGCTTTTTTACCATGACGGAACGAGCCGTTATTTCCATAAGGTGTAAAGGCCATTTAGGAAAATGTTAACAGGCATACCCGGTATGGCTTACAGGATGCTGAACAGTGTTGGTGCAGCACAAGTGTGCGACCCCGGGTTCCGCTATGCTCGTCGGGGCAGGCGCAACAGTTGATGCCCGAAGTGATGCAGCCGGGCTCATAAAAATAATTGCAGGAGAGCCACTATTAATCTAACCAGGTAAAATCATCAGCCTTATCCATCAGGGAAAATACTTCATTTACCTTGGGTGGTGGTGTGGATAGTTTACGGCGGGCAATATCCAGCCAGGCCCCTTCTACCGTTAATACCGCCGATGTGGTATCGCCGTTTTTTACAATTTCATGTACAATGGACCAGCGGGCGAAATCTCTTTTCGCTTTCAGCAGTTTTAAATTAATGGTAACGGTATCACCCAAACGTATCTCACGGCGGAAAATACATTCCTCGCGGAATAAAATAGGGCCTATCTGTAACTGGTTCATCACTTCGGTAGACAGTCCCCTGTCCGTTAAAAAGGCTATCCGGCAAAAAGCGCCCCAGTCATAGTATACCGAATGACGCAGGTGAATATTGGGGTCAAGATCGGACCAACGTATCTGTACTTCCTGGATAAATGAGCTCATAACCTTTCTATTTTATCAACAATATGCTAAATTACTGGTTTGTGTGTATTATAATAGGACAGCAATATTTATTTTTGCTTCCTTAATTTTTATACATGAATAAAATTATTGCTGCTACAGCAGTGCTTGCATTACCATTAAGCCTGCTTGCACAAACTACTCCAAAGCCCAAGGCGCCGGTAAAAACAACCAAACCAGGGGCTGCCAAACCTGCTGCTCCTGCTTTAACGTTAAAAACCTTGTCCGATTCGGCCAGTTATGCCCTGGGTGTAAATGTTGCCAGCTCATTAAAAATGCAGAGCATGGATAAGATCAATACAAAGATCATGGAACAAGCCATGAAAGATGTATTTGCCAACAAACCCACCCTGATCGACGACAATTCATCTTTTACCATTTTAAATGCCTACGCCAATAAAATGCAGGAAGCTAAAAGTAAAGCCGTGATCGACTCCGGCACTGCCTTTTTAGCCCGCAATGCCAAACGCCCCGGTGTAAAAACCACTCCAAGTGGTTTACAATACGAGGTAATAACATTAGGAACCGGTATTAAACCGCTGGCGGTTGATACGGTAACGGCTCATTACAGTGGTACCCTCATCGACGGCGTTGAGTTTGATGGCTCCAGGCTGCATGGCACCGAGCCCATTTCTTTTCCGCTGAACCGTGTTATACCAGGCTGGACCGAAGGGTTACAGTTAATGCCTGTAGGCTCTAAATACAGGCTGTATATTCCTTATAACCTGGCTTATGGTTTACATGGCAGTCCTCCCAAAATACCAGGCGGTGCTGCATTGATTTTTGATATCGAACTGGTTGATGTAAAAAAAGCAAACGGCGCGGGTAATGATTAATGCCGCTAACAGTTTACAGTAAATTGAATGATCTGTATAAAAAAAGGTTAAGCACTGCTTAACCTTTTTCTTTTATCGCTTTTATCCAGCCTAAAGCCAGCTTCAATTGTTCGTCCGGGGTGAGGTTTGTATTATCCAGTACCACGGCGTCTTTGGCTTGTCGTAACGGGCTTACTTCGCGGTGGCTGTCAATATAATCACGCATTTCCAGGTTGTTCTTTACCTCTTCAATGGTAATATTGGGGTTCTTGGCGTATAGTTCCTTAAAACGGCGTTCTACCCGTACTGCATTATCGGCAGTCATAAATATTTTCATCTCGGCTTTGGGAAAAACCACGGTACCAATATCACGGCCATCCATTACAATGCCTTTTTTTGTACCCATTTTTTGTTGTGCGGCCACGGCAAAAGTCCTTACTTCCTTAATGGCAGCCACATCGCTTACTTTTTCGGCAATTACCAGGTCGCGGATCACATATTCCACGTTCTCCTCGTTCAGGTACATTTCGCTGGACTGGCTTACTTCGTTAAAACGGAACTCTAAATTAATTTCCGCCAGCGCGGCTTCCACTTCTTTGATATCGGTAATATCAACACTGTTACGAATAAAATAAAGGGTAATAGCCCGGTACATGGCGCCACTGTCCACGTACACATAATTCAGTTTCTTGGCCAGTTGTTTGGCCAGCGTGCTTTTACCGCAACTGCTCCACCCGTCTATGGTTACAACAATCTTATTCATAATACTGCTGCAAAAGTAATTAATCCCTTTGCAACCCCGCAGAACAAGGGCGATTATTTTATAGTAAACCGTTCTCTTTTAATAACCGGTTAATGGTGGCAAGTACTTCCTGCGGGGTTTGATGCCGGCTCATTTCCCTGATGGATGTTGCACCAGCGGATTTGGATAGTTTTTCTCCTGTATGACCGGTAATAACAGGATGATGATAAAAAATGGTATTTACAAAAGTGTTGTACTGCAATAACTCCGCAAGATACAATTGCATGGCGGTAGAATGTAAAAGGTCCTGTCCGCGTACAATATGTGTAACACCAAAAAAAATATCATCGCATAAGGATACCAGTTGGTAAGCTGGTATGCCGTCTTTTCTTCTTACTACAAAACTACCGGCTGTCTTATACAGGTCAATGGTTACCGCACCCTGTAATGCATCAGTAAAATGAATAGTGGTACCCGTTTGCACTTTTATTCTTAAGGCCATATCTTTCTCTGCCAGGGTAGCTGCAGCACCATTACAGTTACAACGGCCATGCTGTTGTTCCAGGGTTTTACGGGAGCAACTGCAGGCATATACCAATCCTGTTGTGATCAGTTGCTGTAATGCCTTTTCATATAACGGAATGCGTTTTTGCTGTGTGTATTTTGTCTTCAGCTCTTCCGCATTAGCGGGGCCGCTATCCGGGTGCAGCTGTAAAAACTGCAGCGTATCAAAAATATCCTGTACATAAGCAGGCCTTGTCCGTTCGCTGTCCATATCATCAATACGCAGCAATAAACCAGCCTTGGCATCCTTAGCCAGTTTTGCGGTGTATACAAAGGACATGGCATTGCCAATATGTAAATATCCGCTGGGGGTGGGTGCTATTCTGAATAAGGGTGTCAATGTATATTTTCTTGTTTATTATATGGGGCTGTCAGCTGTATAACAACTTTCAGCTTCCGTTCCGGCTGTTACGGGGTACCGTGCTCCGTTTTACTGCGCACCGGCTTACTGCGTGCGCCGCCCTGCACATCCGGCAGCCCTTGTACAACTGTACTGCTGTTCAGTATAGTGCACAGCACTATCGTATCCTTCTTTTATCCGGCATTAAATATAGATTTTTCTGTTTGTATATTTGGATATGGAATACAGAAACCTGGGTAACAGTCATATCAAAGTATCAGCCATTGGTTTTGGTTGTATGTCGTTAGGCACTGATGCACAAAATGCCACTCACCTATTACAAAAAGCCTATGACAAGGGCATTACTATTTTTGATACGGCCGATCTGTATGATCACGGGCAAAATGAAGTAATTGTAGGCAAGGCTTTGCAACATATCCGTAAAAATATTGTGCTGTGTACCAAGGTGGGTAATGTATGGAATGCGGATAAAAGCGGCTGGCAGTGGAATCCCACCAAAGCACATATCATCAGAGCAGTGGAGCAAAGTTTGCAGCGTTTACAAACTGATTATATTGACCTGTACCAGTTACATGGCGGTACCATTGATGATGATACGGATGATACCATTGCCGCTTTTGAACAATTACAGCAACAGGGTAAAATAAGGGCCTATGGCATATCCTCCATCAGGCCTAATGTGATCAGGAGATACCTGGACACATCACGTATCAGCACGGTCATGATGCAATACAGCTTACTGGACCGCAGGCCGGAAGAATCCTGCCTGCCTTTATTGGCAGCCAATCATAAAGGATTACTGGTGCGGGGCGCTATTGCGCAGGGGTTACTGGCCGGCAAACCGGCAAAGCCTTACCTATCCTACTCCGGAGAAAAAATAGCGGGGTTTATTGAGGCATTGAAAAAGATAGATGCCAATGGTAAAACCAGCATGCAACTGGCTGTACAATATGTTTTACAACATCCGGCCACGGGCAGTGTAATAGCGGGTATCAGAACTGTTGAACAGTTGGAGCAGTTTACGGCAATAACCGAATTGCCTCCTTTATCCGAAATGGAGTATCAACAACTGCAACAATTAATAGAACCGTTAATTTACCAGGAACATCGTTAAGCTGGAGTGCCGGCATGTAACAAGGCATATATTTCCAGGCTGATGAACTTACCGTCCTTTATTTCGCAATCCCGCATGCAGCCTTCATAGGTAAAGCCCAGTTTACGCATCACTGCTTTACAATTAATGTTCTCCGTTTCTACCTGGGCTTCTATCCGGTGCAGGCCCAGTTGTTCAAAAGCATAACGGCAAATAAAAGGTATTACTTCGGGCATAATGCCCTGGCCCCAGTAACCGGGTAATAACCAAAGTCCCAGTTCCGCTTTTTTATGTTGTGCGTGCAAACTGCTCAGGCCTGCAGCCCCGCAAAATAAATTATCGCCCGGTGAAACAATGGCCCACCAGATACCGGTGCCGGTACGCTCCAGTTGGGCATACCAGTCCATCTGGGCCCGGGTAGCTGCTAAACTGGTATAACTGATGCCATAATACCTGATCACATCGGGGTGCGACAAGCCTTTGAAAATATTTTCAATATCGGTGGCCACTATCCGGCGTAAGAGGAAACGGCTGGTGGTCATTTCGGGAAATTGCTCATCTATCATGGAACGGATCATTGACTAAGGCCAACAAATGACTAACTGTTTTCTTTATATATTTCCCTGGCGGTTAACCCGGCCTGTAATTGTTTGTGTACATACCTTTCCTGCTCGGTCATTCTCCTGGCTTCTTTTAAAGCGGAGCATAATTTGTTTTTTTGTGGTTCTTCAAAAACAAAAACAGAGTCGCGTTGAAGGTAAAAAAGTTTCATACCCCTGCATTTATCTGCTTTCTGGTACTCATAAAAAAAATCCGGCAGGCCCCTGTCCGTACAGACACAATTCAGGTGTCTGCCCAGTTCACAATCCTTATACAGTTTTTGTGCATAGGCAATCCTTTTATCGCCAAAGGCTTTCTTATCGCCTGTTACCAGGTGGTAGGTATTTTCCGACTTTTCGTTGGTATATCCATGCATAAAGGCTTTGCAGGATACCAATTGTATTACGATACCTAACAGCAATAAAAATTTAAACGGTTGCATGGTTCAGTATTTAGGTGATCAATGGTATTGTAAAATAACTGAATTATTGCAAAATAAAAAGCTGCTTATGATAATGCCTGTTTGGTTAAGATAAGCTTCTTTTTTACAGTGATGAATGGTAAGTGCCCCTGTATGATCAGCCGGATTCAGTCAATATGAATGGCTTTCCGGACACATTCATTCGGATGGTTTTTGGCTATTTGCGTAATTCTTGCATCATAATCAGTTCTCGGATCTGCTTTCATTTTAGTGCTTATGGATAAATAAAAGTTTTTACCGTTGCTGCAAGTTTGCAGATCGGGGACTCAGCAGATAAAGAGTATTCTTTATCAATAGCTATCAGTAAATCATTGATCATTAGTGCAGTGAAATAAAAAAACCGGTGCCTGGCACCGGTTTTATATGGTAAAATTTTCCTGAGGTCAATCTCGTCTGAACAGGTTAATAATAATTAGCAGTATGATAGCGCCGAGCGCTGACAGTAAGATGGAGCCGATAATGCCGCCGCCAAAAGTAATGCCTACTTTAGGGGCCAGCCAGCCACCAAAGAAACCGCCTACAATACCAACTACTATATTACCCAGTAAACCAAAGCCACTGCCTTTGAACAGTAAACCTGCCAGCCAGCCGGCAATGGCGCCAATTGCTAAAAAGATGAGAACGCTTGTAAGATCCATATATAAATTGTTTTAATGGTGAAACAATACGAACAGAACTTATCTCTTCTCTGGTATAGCAACTAACCTGCCAGTTTTTAATGCAGCTTAAAGGTTTCCAGGAATTTGGTATTAAAATCACCTTTCCTGAAACGTTCGTCCTGCATTAACTGTAAGTGAAAAGGAATAGTTGTTTTTACGCCCTCAATTACATATTCACTCAAGGCACGGTACATGGTATCAATAGCTTCGTCACGGGTACGGGCTACAGTGATCAGTTTACCGATCATGGAATCGTAATAAGGAGGGATAACGTATCCCGCATATACGTGACTATCAACCCTAACACCATGTCCGCCCGGCTGGTGCAGGGTGGTTATTTTACCTGGTGAAGGACGGAAGTCATTATAGGGATCCTCTGCATTAATACGGCATTCAATGGAATGCATCTGCGGGAAATGGTCTAAACCTGATACTTTTTCACCCATGGCAATTTTGATCTGCTCTTTGATCAGGTCAAAATTGATCACTTCTTCCGTAACACAGTGTTCTACCTGTATACGGGTATTCATTTCCATGAAGTAAAAATTACGGTGTTTATCCACCAGAAACTCAATGGTACCCACGCTTTCGTAACCAATGGCTCCGGCAGCTTTTTTAGCCGCTTCACCCATCTGGTGACGTAGCTCTTCGGTCATAAAAGGAGAAGGTGCTTCCTCCACCAGCTTCTGGTGACGTCGTTGTATAGAGCAATCCCTTTCACTTAAATGGCAGATGGTACCGTACTGGTCGCCTGCTACCTGTATTTCTATATGGCGTGGTTCTTCTACAAACTTTTCCATATAAATACCGTCGTTCTTAAACGCAGCAGCGGCTTCGGCTTTAGCGGTATCGTAGGCTTTCTCCATCTCACTCTCTTCCCATACAATACGCATACCCTTACCACCACCACCGGCAGTAGCTTTTAATATAACGGGGTAACCCATATCACGGGCCAGTCCTTTTGCCTCGTCAATACTTTGCAGTAAACCTTCACCACCAGGTACAACCGGTACACCGGCTTTGATCATGGTTTCTTTGGCGGTGATCTTATCCCCCATTTTGTTGATCATCTCGGCAGTTGGCCCGATGAACTTAATACCATGGTCTTTACAAATATTGGCAAACTTGGCATTTTCGGCCAGGAAACCGTAACCGGGGTGTATGGCATCGGCATTGGTAATTTCGGCCGCCGCCATAATATGCGGTATGTTTAAATAAGAGTCGCTGCTTTGAGGCTTACCGATACAAACGGCTTCATCGGCAAACTTAACGTGTAAACTATCCCTGTCGGCAGTAGAATACACCGCCACCGTTTTAATCCCCATCTCACGACAGGTTCTTATTACACGGAGGGCTATTTCGCCACGGTTGGCAATTAGTATTTTTTTGAACATGAATTTAATTTGAAAATTAGATGATTTGAAAATTAGACAATTGAATTGTTCTAACATGCATCATGACTCTTAAACCCATTAGCACATTAGCTCATTTCCAAATTTTCAAATTAAGCTGGTTCTACTAAAAATAAAGGCTGGTCGTACTCTACAGGGGTAGCGTCGTCAACCAATATTTTTACAATTTTACCGCTTACTTCGCTCTCAATTTCGTTGAACAGTTTCATGGCTTCAATGATACATACCACTTTACCCGGGGTTACTTCGGTTCCAGGCTCTACAAAACTTGGTTTGTCAGGGCCTGCTTTGCGGTAAAATGTACCGATCATCGGGCTTTTAATGGTAATCAGGTTGCCGGCCGGTGCTTCAGGTTTGGCAGCGGCAGGAGCTGCAGGCGCACTGGCTGGTGCGGCCGCAGGGGCTGCGGCGGGAGCCGCTTGTGGCGCAGCATACGTTACAGGAGCAGCACTTACAACCTGTGTTATCTGATCTTCTTTTTGCTTAATCGTTACTTTAAAGTCTTTTTGCTCAATGGTTACTTCACCAATGTTCGACTTGTTGATCATTTTGATCAGTTCCTGGATCTGTTTAAAGTCCATGTGTTTCAATTTAACAGGTATTATTAGTTAAAAATTTAGAAGGCCCGGACAGTGTTGTCCAGCCAAAAGCAAATCAACGCTTTTTTTGCGAAATTGCCCCAAAAAAGGTTAAAAACAATAAAAAATGGCCCAAAATCATACAATTTCAGGCCATTTTTTTATAAAATTAAAAGATTACTCTTTCACTCTTTCTACGTATTCACCGGTTTTGGTGTTTACGCGGATCAGTTCCCCTTCGTTTACAAACAAAGGAACGCCGATAGTCGCGCCGGTTTCAACAGTAGCCGGTTTTAAGGTGCGGGTTGCGGTATCGCCACGCAGACCAGGTTCGGTATAAGTAACCTGTAAAACAATTTTATCAGGCAGTTCTACGCTCATAGGCTGTTCAGTTTCGGTGTTAATTAAAACACCCACTTCCTGGCCGTCTTTTAAAAACTGGGGAGCGTCCACCATATTTTCATTTAAAGCTATCTGCTCAAATGTTTCATTATCCATAAAATTGTAACCGGTATCATCCTTATACAGGAACTGGAAAGCCCTTTTCTCTACACGTACCGGGTAAATGGTATCACCTGAGTTCCAGGTTTTTTCAATAGAGCGGTTATTATCCACGCCCTTTAATTTTGCCCAAACTTTCGCAGCAGCACGGGCAGTTTTGTTTTCGCCAAACTCTACTACCGAGTATAAACTGCCGTCCAGTTTAATGATCATGCCACGGCTTATGTCTGAAGTATTTGCCATAAAAACTCTTTTTTTAAGGCGGCAAAGATAGGGAAACCATTTTTTACCCCGCAGAAAGCCAATTGTGTTTTTTTAGATTTTTTATTGACAGCCCTGCTACCTGCTTTTACCTTTAATTAACAGCGTTGATTCCTACAACAGTTTCCTGATATCTTCTGCTAATTGCCTGTCACTGGGCCTTTTGGCATCCTTATCCACTACCTTCCCCTCTTTATTTATCAAGAGATAGCGGGGAATACTGGATAAATTGTATTGTTTAATAAGGGCCGCTGTTTCGGGGTTGGCCAGGATATAACTGTTGTTATTGTCGTGGATATATTTAGCTGAAGCCGCTTTCCAGGCCGAAAAAGCCTTATCCAGCGAAACGGAAATAATGACAAAAGGCTGGCCTTCCATGTCTTTACCAAGCTGCTCACAAAACTTCATTTCGGCTATACAGGGGCTGCACCAGCTTGCCCAAAAGTCAATATACACTACTTTACCTTTATGTTTATCCAGCAGGTTTTTAAAACTTAAGGACTCCCCTGTTTTTTCACTGACCAGTTTATCCTTCAGTGTTTTGGTTGACATTAAAAATTCTTTATCCCTGGCGGCATTGGATTTTAATGCAGCTAAAAAATCCAGTTTAGTTTTATCCATACATACTGTGCTGTATTTTGCCAGGCAAGTATCAAAGGATTTTTTTTCATACTCATATATTCTTAGTAAAGTGGCAAACAGTAATTTATCGCGTGTTATTCCTTTTCCCTGTACCAGGCAGTAATTAAAAAACGGAAGATCGGATGGCATCGTTCGGCCTGGCCCTTTTTTTTCTTCCGGTAATGCCACCCCTTTTATATAGGTGGTCATATACGGCAGGTACCCGTTATAAACTAATAAGGAGTCTTCAAATAAAGGGATCGTAAGACTATCGGCCGGCACTGTTTTCCTTTGTGAACGATAAAAATTGATGGTCAATGCTGACTCCTTAAACGGCCTGTCATTAAGAGTTGCGGTAAAAAAGCTGTCCGAAACAAGCTGTTTTTGATGCAGGCTATCCATTACACGGTAATAAGCTGCCAGTCCTTCCCTGTGTGAGGTCACCGAGGCAAAATCAACCGACCACCCCCTTTGTTTCTCCGATAATATTTTAAAATACTCCATATTATCTTCATGTAAACTGCGGGCCTTGTTTTTTACCACAAACAAAGGCATGTTTGCCTCGCCCATACTTATCTGCACCGTATCACCGGGGATGAAGCGGTAAACAAAGCTCCATCCTGTCATAAACTTTCCATTTGTTATTTGTATGGGCGCATGAACCGAAATACGTACGGGTTCTGTTGCTGTTATTTCTGTTTTCAGTGTTTTATGGGCTGTCCCTAAACGATACAACTGTGTTTCCACCTGGGTTTCACTTGTCCACACGTTTAGCCAAAGGCTTTCAACTTTTTTGTCGCTGGTAAGCAGCACTAATTTTTGCTGGGCAAAAACCGGTGTGATCGAGAAGATAAGTAAAAAGATAAAACCCGCTTTTATGATATGGGTGGGAGTACAGTGAGTTTGGTTTGATTGTAGCATAGGTTTATAAATTGAGCAAGGTTTATAATCAACAGGAGCTCCCCTGGTTGGTTACAGAGAAGCTC
Source organism: Terrimonas rubra (assembly GCF_042686025.1). Taxonomy (NCBI): domain Bacteria; kingdom Pseudomonadati; phylum Bacteroidota; class Chitinophagia; order Chitinophagales; family Chitinophagaceae; genus Terrimonas; species Terrimonas rubra. Next base: position 1,556,646 of record NZ_JBHUOZ010000003.1, on the reverse strand, counting down.
CTGCTTATTAAAGTTATAACTTATTAAGATCCGGTAACCCCTTATTCTTTCGATTTTATCTTCTCGACCTTTACCTCCTGGAGTGTTAGTTTTTCCCTGGTTTCAACCTTATTAACAGGTTTTATGTCTAGCACTTTTACCTCTTCCACTACTGTTTTCTGAGGCATAATTTTAACTTCCTGCAGGGCGGGCTTTATATCCACTATGGTTCCCTCCTTCACTATTGGTTTTACGTTTACAATTTTTACCTCTTCCAGGTTTGTTTTTATATCGGTTAAAGTCACTGCCTCCGTTTTAACGGGGCTTAAACTTATATTTTGTGTAACCGGGGTTGGAGGGGCCGGCGGTGGCGTTGGAGCCGACAGGTTAAGCTTTTTAGGTGTTGCCGGTGGTGCTGGCGGAGTAGCCGGAGCAATAAGTGTTACTTTACCCGGTGTGGCTGGTGTAGGCGGTACTGGTGGCGGTGGCGCCTGTACCGGCAATTCGCCATATTTATCTTTAAAACGTTTCAGGTCGCTTTCGCTGTCCAGGTTATACTTTTCGGTAGTACCATTTTGCAAAGTCAGCCTAAGTTCATTGGCATGCTCATTTATATTACTGATCTCTTTACCGTTTTCTGTATGTTTGGCTTTATTGCTGCTGTGCAACCAGTTGATATTACGTACCTCAGGGTGGCGTTTAATAAAACTGTCATGTGCTTCTCTTCCATTCTGAATCCAGGTAAGGGTATCATGATATTGGTTCGTAGCTTTTTTCTTTTCCAGTTTTTTTGAGCCTGGTACGGTATCGGTTAAAGCGGTGGCATATTGTTTAAAAGAAGGATTATCGTTGATCATGATCACACCCTCCCCGGCCCTGTTGCCCCATATTCTTTTACTGTTTTCTTTAGAAAATACGTAAACCTGTTTTACATGTACTTTATCTGCCAGCTGCTCTTTGTATTCCCTGGCGGTATACATTTTATCATTATAAATCACCAGGCCTTTTGGTTTATCCATGCTGATGCTGATAGTATCGGCAGTTACATACATGTCATCGTTGGGTTTATTGCCCGACCAGCCCATCATGCCTCCTTTGGATTCTATTTTTATATCACCATGGGTCAGGGGATCAGCTTTTTCCTTTATGTCGGACTGGTCTGCGTAACTTTTACTCCTGGAAATGGCTTGTTCCAGGCTACCATCCCACTCCATGGCAATAGAGGATGATAATACTTTATATGCAGGACCGTTGTGTGCTGCTTTTACCAATACCAGGAAACTTTTACCATCATCGGCACTGCGGCTGTAAGAAAAGTGCACAGAGCTGGTATTGCCGTCCAGGCTCAGTTTGTGATCAATTACCTTGTCAGTAGCTTTAAAACTAAAGAAACCGTTTTGGTCGGTAACGGCGGCTGTTCCGCTGTTCAGCTCCTGTACTTTTACATTTGCCATCGGTTTTCCTGATTCACCGTCAATGACCATACCACCGTACATAAAAGTACTGTTTCCGGGTTCGGACATTTTACTGCGGAAGGCCAGCAGTACACTTGCCATCAGGGGCAGCAAAAAGAGAAATTTTAATACATGAATTTTTGATGTCTTGAGTTTGTTCATCATGGCTATACGTTTTTTAAGTGATGAAAAATTAAAAGGGGTTGCTATACTAAATTTTTGATTGCCTATTACTTTTAATAACAGGTATTGATATTCTTTTTTGTTTATACCGTTGCCCAATACGGTATCATCGGCAATATATTCCAGGTTTTGCCGCACAGCCTTGCGTATAAGCCAGGCAAAGGGATTATACCAGTTGAGAAAACAAATGATCTCGCTGCAGATAATATCAATGGTATGTTTTTGTTTTACATGCACAAATTCGTGCTGGATGATCTTTTCCAGTTCCTGTGGCGCATGCAGGCTGCTGTTGATATAAATATTTTTACCAAAGGAAAAAGGAATAATGGGTGCGTTAACCTGGTAAACATGTATATCGCCCGAAGGAATAAAGCTGGCCTTGCGTTTTATTTTACGAAAAGATAATACCTGTATGGTTAAACGGCCTGTCAGCACCAGTATGCCGGCAATAAACACGAGAACTGCGTAATCCCATACGCCCCAGGATGCCTGTGCAGCGAGGGCTTCACTGGTATGGCCCGGCGGCAGCGGTGTGGCCGATAATTGCTGTAGCGTTGGAAAATGCTGCAGCCAGGTAAAGGTTGCCGGTGTATTGTTGGTTACAAATGGTGTAATATCAATGGCTGCAATAAAGAAGCTGAGTATGGAATACCCCAGCAGGTACCAGCGGTTATAGGTATAAAAGGTTAAACGCCTCAGTACAAAATAATAAAACAGGTACAGTATGGTTAAACTGATACTTAATTTAAGCAGGTATTGAAAAACCAGGGGCATAGTTATTAATTAAATGAATGAGTGTAGTTGGTACAACGGACAATTACTTTTCATCACCTTTTTCGATCATATTGATGATCTCCTTCAGCTCCTTTGCGGATAATTTTTTCTGTTCCACAAAAAAGTTAACCAGCTCTTTATAGGAATTATCAAAATAGTCCTGTACTACATGCCCCATGAATTTCTTTTTGTACTCGGCTTCCTTCATAGCGGGTTTATACATATAAGCATTACCCAATGGCCTGCTGGTGAGATAACCTTTTTTCTCCAGGTTTTTAACGGTGGATGCTACCGTGGTATAAGGTGGCGGATCGGGCATGTTTTCCATAAACAACTTAATAAGTCCCTCGCCTGTTTTCCAGATGGCGAGCATTACTTCCTCTTCCTGTAAGGTTAAACGAACCATGACTACGAATTTTTCGTAAAGTTTACGAAAAATTCGTAAATAGCAAAATAAATTATTTGTTTTTGAAAATATTAACGTTTTAAAAACAGGTACCTGTTAATGGTTATATGGCTGAAAGGCTGCACCGCTTAGGCGTAAATACCGGCGGCCTTAAAGCCGCCGGATTGCAGCCGGGCGGTGGACCACAGCTGATAGCAGTACCTAAGCCCGGAGCCCCTGTTATTTAAAAAACATTGATCAATGCTTTTGTATGCCTGGTTTACCTGTTGTATACATGCAACTATTTAAAGCATTATTTCGTTACTTTGTTTGTATGAAGCAATTAAGTATTTTATTAGGTTTATTGGTTATAACAGTTAGTAATGTAGTTGCGCAAAATGGTAACGCCAAACAATCGCCTTATCAGCAGTTTCCCGATAATCCGCCGCTGAATATATTACTGGTGGATAGTGTCACCACTTTTACCAAGGATAAGTTTAAAAAGAACAAGCCTGTTTTTTTAATCTTGTTCAGTCCCGATTGTGATCATTGTAAACATGAAACTGAAGATATCATCCGAAATATAGATAAGCTGAAGGACGTACATATTGTGATGGCTACTTCACAGCCGTTTGAGAAAATGAAGGAGTTCTATAAACATTACCAGCTGGAGAAATATAAAAATATTACGGTTGGCAGGGACAGGCAGTATATGCTGATCTCTTATTTTGATATCAGCAGTTTACCCATGATCGCTATTTACGATAAAAAACATAAGTTAATTAAACGCCACGAAGGCACGATGACCGTGGCGGATATGCTGACTTATATAAAGTAATTGCTGTTTATTTTTTACTGCTTTTTTTAACAGCCGGCGCTTTTTTACGGGCATATACCCCGTTAAAGGAACAACGCAGGTCACGTTTGGAGCCGCAACCTTCCACTTCGGTAAGGGTTACCGAATTACCCGAGAATTTAAATTCCAGCACACAGGGATCGCCCCCTACCCGGTACTCGGCCAGGTTAGCCGATTTTAAAGTGGCCTCGCCTTTTAATTCGCCTGTGCATTCGCCATTGTCTTTGTCAATATGGATGAAGAAAGTAAGTTTATTCTCACGCCTGCCATCGCGAATGGATACCAGGTTGTTTTTACCGGTACCATAATCCGCGGTATACTTTTGTTTGCGGCTAAAGGTATCAATGGGGTTAATTAAATCAGGGGCTTTATTATCCAGGGGTTGGGTCATTACCAGCGCAAAACTGGCGGTCGCTTCATCAAAGGCATAAGCGGTCTGGCCCTGGCTCACCGATTCATCTGCATTCTTCCGCGTAATGCCTTTGAATATGGATTTGGCATTGCGGTCAAAACTTACCTGCTGTTCGGTATTGGACTGTGCATCTAAAACCAGCAGGGGCATGCCGGCAAGGAATTTATTCTTTTTATCAAATATCAGCAGGAAGCTGGCTTTCTTTTTAGGGTCAATGGCATTGGCAATTAAATACTGTGCTTTATCCTCGTTATACATTTTTGCGTAGGGATAAAACCTGGGCTTTGCCCCTTTACCAAAAGTACCGGCGAAAATACTGTCCGGTACAAACTGGGTAACTATTTTATTGGTAATGCGTAGCGAATCGTATTGCTTTTGTGTTAATACCGAATCGGCATAACGAAAGGGAGTTGCCGTTTCGGGAAAAGCTGCCAGGAATTCCTCTACCGTAGCCGTTTCTGCTTTACTCAGGTCTACTGTTTTTGTTTCTTCCTTACAGGAGGTAAACAGGCAGCAAGTATATACCAGCAGAAAAAATACCAACGGCTTACAATTCATAGATAATTATTTATGCCGACAAAGTAAACATTTTTTAGCGGCATTGCAACTGCATTTTGCAACCTGCAATTCTTTATTTAGATTTGTCTAAAAATATTATTCCGGGATGCCAAATTTTTCAATCAGCGAAGAGAACCATATCAAGGCCATTTATCACCTGCAACATGGCGATCAGCCGGTAAGTACCAATCAACTGGCGGCGGAATTAAATACCAAGCCGGCTTCTATTACCGATATGATGAAGAAGCTGAAGGCCAAAAAGATCATTCATTACGAAGCATATAAAGGGTTTAAGCTTACACCCGAGGGTCGCAAGACCGCTTTAATGATCATTCGCCGGCACCGGTTGTGGGAGTATTTTTTGTCAGAAAAACTACAGTTCAGCTGGGATGAGGTACATGAAGTGGCCGAGGAACTGGAGCATGTAAGCAATGAAAAACTGATCAACCGCCTGGATGAGTTCCTGGATTTTCCCCGTTTTGATCCGCATGGCGATCCTATTCCCGATGCTTCCGGTAAAATTGAGATCAGCCGGCAGATCGCTTTAAATGAACTGGCTTTGAATAAAGCGGCCGTTGTGTGTCATGTAAAAGACCAGTCGGCCGATATGCTGGAACTGCTGGACCATAAAGCCATTGCCCTGGGTACACGCCTGGAAGTAAAAAAGAAATTTGATTTTGACGGCTCCCTCGAATTAAAAATAGGCAAGCAGCCCCTTATCCATATCAGCCGCCAGCTGGCAGAGAATATTTACGTGAAAATATAACCACCATGATGCAAAGTATTGAGCAGTTCTTTATTGAAATAGGCCCTGTATATGCGGCACTCATTGCCACCACTTTTACCTGGCTGGTAACGGCTGCTGGCGCATCGCTGGTTTTTTTCTTTAAAACATTAAGCCGTGGTGTACTCGATCCCATGCTGGGTTTTACCGGTGGTGTGATGGTGGCGGCCAGTTTCTGGTCATTATTGAACCCGGCCATCGAAATGTCCGAAAAAATGTATCCCGGTTATAGCTGGGTGCCGGCAGCCGTAGGCTTTTTATTAGGCGCCCTGTTCATTTATTTCCTGGACCGTGTTACACCACACCTGCACCTCAACTTTGGTATCAGTGAAACCGAGGGCGTAAAAACCAAACTGCATAAAACCACTTTATTAATACTGGCCATTACCTTACACAATATACCGGAAGGACTTGCCGTGGGGGTATTGTTTGGTGCTGCTGCCACCGGTATGGACGGTGCATCGGTAAGCGCGGCCATTGCCCTCGCTATCGGTATCGGCATTCAAAACTTCCCCGAGGGTATTGCGGTAGCTATGCCTTTGCGCAGGCACGGGGTAAGCCGTAAACGGAGTTTCTGGTACGGCCAGTTATCGGCTATTGTAGAGCCTGTTGCCGGTGTGGTAGGTGCTATAGCCGTTATTTATATGCAGCCTATCCTGCCCTTTGCGCTGGCTTTTGCCGCGGGTGCTATGATATTTGTGGTGGTGGAAGAAGTGATCCCCGAAACCCAGCGGGATAAATATACCGACCGTTCCGTTTTAGGGTTTATCGGCGGCTTCCTTATTATGATGATACTGGACGTATCACTGGGATAAAGGGCCTTTTGGTTGTTCAAATTTTATACAGGGGCTTTCACCTGTGGTATAGGTATCGGCCCATATGCGGCTGTACGCTTGTAGTGGCTGCCCTCACACAGCCCTCAAAGCCAGCTACCGCTTCCATCCGCCAGCCTTTCAGCAGAAGTACAACTATCAGCAATGAACAGACTATTACATATACATCAGTGAATTCCATGAGCCGATTAGCCAACCTAATCGGCTCATTTTTTGCCATTTTTTGAGCCGAATAAATTTTTAATCGGCTCATATAACACTATTAAAAATGAATCAGTGGTTCATTAAAACGATGTAACAATATCGCCTTTATAATACAATGGGATATAATTCCGCCACCTGTCAATATAGTTTTTTGTAAGCATCACTTTCCAGTTTTTACTAAACAGGTATTTTGACGGTGAGTCTCTGTTATATGTTTTACGGTAGGTTAATAATTTTTTTCTGGCTGTATTTATCTTAGTCCATAACCGGAAAACCTCCATCGTATCAGCTGAATAGGCAACGGCAATAGCATATAGTTCAACCGACCATTCCAGGGAAAGGTTTTTATTAAAATAATCGGCAGCTTCTTCAATGGTTTTACTCAGTAAAACATTGGCAGATTTTGTCAGCGGGATTCTTTCCTGCAACTGATAAGCCAGTTGGTTAGCAATTATCATATTATGACCTGTTGGAATGTTCAGTACTTTATCGGTTTGCAGGTTGAATTGCTGTTGTTTTAATTTTATGGCGGCTTCCAATACATTTATATGAAACCATTCGCTTTTATCATGTGCATCCGGCCGGATTGAAACTGATTTTTTCAGGTAGGACAAAGCAGTTTCCAATTGCCCGTCTAACTCCAGCGCTACGGCTAAATTGGCATTTATTTCGTATTCGTCAGGATAGCTCAACAATAATTTTTTCAGCATCGGGATGGTCTCTTTAAAGCGTCCCAGCTTTATTAATGATGCACAGTAATTGGAAATATACTTAAACTGTTCTTCATTATCCCAACCGGTTGGATGCCGCTCTACCCGCTGTACCGTTATACTATCTAAACGATAAGAAACCCGTATAGCCGTGGGATGATCAAAGCTATAAGTATGGCTATGGCCGTTACCATCTATTACATAATGATTAATGCAGGCATAACCTGTTGGTATATACATTATAAATAGCAGTATAAACATGTATAGTTTGTGTATCATAAGCCAATAGTTTAATGCGGTAATATTGTTTAAGATAGGCAATGTTTTATACATTCCCAATGGGGCAAAACATTTTAGTTATTATATAACAGTAATATTTTACCTGCGATAAAAAAAGAGATGAGGCAACCCTCATCTCTTCATCTAAATACTCTTATCTAAAATCTATATACTGCTCTTACTGCACATTCTCAATCACCATAGCGCTGGCTCCTCCTCCACCATTACAAATGCCGGCTGCACCATACCGTGCGTTATTGGCTTTCAGTACATTGATCAGGGTAACTACGATCCTGGCGCCGCTGCAACCCAAAGGATGACCCAGGGAAACGGCCCCGCCGTGTACATTCACTTTTTCAGGATCCAGCTGCATTCTCCTGGAGTTTTCAATACCTACCACAGAAAAAGCTTCGTTCAATTCCCAGTAGTTGATATCACTCATCTGCAAACCGGCCTTTTTAACCGCCTTGGGTACGGCTAATGCCGGTGCAGTGGTAAACCATTCCGGCGCCTGTTCGGCATCAGCGTAGGATAATATTTTGGCAATGGGTTTTAAACCTAATGCTTCTGCTTTCTCTTTACTCATCAATACCAGGGCTGCCGCACCATCATTTAAGGTAGAGGCATTAGCTGCGGTAACGGTACCGCCTTTTTCAAAGGCGGCAGGTAATGTACTTATCTTATCAAACTTTACATTGTAAGGCTCTTCGTCTTTGGCAAATACTACCGGGTCGCCTTTACGCTGTGGTATAGATACCGGTATCACTTCATTATCAAACAACCCTTTTTCCCAGGCCGCCTGCGAACGTTTATAGCTGTTAATGGCAAAATTATCCTGTTCTTCACGGGTAATACCACATTCCCTGGCACATAATTCACCGGCAAAGCCCATGGCTTTACCATCATATACATCGGTTAAACCATCTTTTACCAGGCCGTCAATAAAAGTGGCATTACCATATTTATTGCCCCAGCGCATGCTGTCGGCATAAAAGGGAATATTGCTCATGCTTTCCATACCGCCGGCTATTACAATATCGGCATCGCCCAGTAAAATGGATTGAGCAGCCTGTGCAATCGCCTTCATACCGCTGGCACATACTTTATTTACCGTGGTACAGTTCACCTCATCGGGCAGACCGGCAAATTTAGCTGCCTGCCTGGCCGGGGCCTGTCCTAAATTAGCCTGTATCACACAGCCCATCAATACATCATTTACCAAAGCCGCATCCACACCGGCTTTCTCCAGGGCACCCTTGATAGCCGCAGCGCCCAGTTGTGTGGCCGTTAATGACTTTAATGAACCGCCAAAACTGCCTATGGGCGTACGGACAGCAGCAATAATATACACTTCTTTCATATAGCTTCTTGATTATAGAAGTGCAAAGATAACGATTGTTAGTTATAACTCTAATGCGGTAGAACGTACACCGGCAAATACCGGCCAGCTGCCGGCTTTAATCTCATCTTTTAACAATTTATTGCTGTTGTTACTGGCTTCCGGCGATTGGGTAAGCAGGATGGTCAGCAATAATAAAGTCAGCCTGATGAAAACAGTTTTTTTCATTGTAACAGTTCGTTTGGTTTAGCGGAAAAGAACGATACCATTACATCGTAAACGGGTGATAAATGTCATCACCAGGGTTTAACTAACAAAGACCAACATAAAATACAACACGTACAATTAATAAATAATTGAGGAAGGAATATATAAAATAGCGTAAGATGTTATAATTTCAACCATTGCCCATCAATATGAAAAAACACCTCATGATCTGTTTAAACCGGAAATCATTATTAAAGTATTGTGTTCTGCACCTCGCGTTACTTATTTTCTCCCTGCATGTTATTGGCCAGCAATTTATCTATGTCTCCCTCAATGGCAGCGATAAGAACAAAGGTTCTTTACAGCAACCGTTTAAAACCCTCGACCGGGCCGTAAAAGAAGCTGCATCAAAAAAAGGTGCTGATATCATTATCGAAATGCGTGGGGGGACTTATTACCTTGACCGGACGATCAGGCTGGAAGCCGGTAGCTTTTCAGCTGCATCGCTGCATATCCGTGCATATAAAAAGGAAATGGTGACAGTCAGCGCAGGTCAGTCTCTGGCACTGCAATGGAAGCCCTGGAAAAACGGGATCTATGTAGCTAATGTACCAAAGGGAATAAATTTTGAAAGTTTATATATCAACCGGCAACTGCAACCCCTGGCCCGTTATCCCAACTATGATTCATCAGCCAGGGTATTTAACGGCACGGCTGCTGATGCCATTGCTCCCGAAAAAGTAAAAGGATGGAGCAACCCGGTTGGCGGTTATGTACATGCGATCCATGCCTATGAGTGGGGCGGCTTTCATTATCTTATTAAAGGCGCAGATGCATCCGGTAAATTAACACTGGAGGGCGGATGGCAGAATAACCGCCCCAATACCATGCATAAAGAATTCAGGTTTGTAGAAAATATATTTGAAGAGCTGGATGCACCCGGCGAATGGTGGCTGGACAAACAGAAATCAATGTTATACTATTACCCTCCCAAAGGCATTGATATTCATAAAATGCTGGTAGAAGTATCAAGGCATAAGAACAGTATTGAGTTAACAGGCAGTGCGGATCTTCCTTTAAAGCGTATTAAAATATCCGGTGTACGGTTCGCACATAATGAACGCAGTTTCATGGATACCCGTGAACCGCTGTTACGCAGCGACTGGACCATATACCGGGGCGGTGCTGTACTGCTGGATGGTACGGAGAACTGTACGATACAGGATTGTATTTTTGAAGGTATAGGTGGCAATGCCATCTTCTTCAGTAATTATAATCGTTTGGACACAGTGAGTGGTTGTCATGTGTATAATATAGGAGCAAATGCCGTTTGTTTCATTGGCGATACCAAAGCCGTAAGGTCAGGAGTACATGGATACGAAAACTTTGTACCTTATAACCAGCTGGATAAAACACCAGGACCAGCCGGTAACAATTTCCCGCAGGAATGTGTGGTGGATAATAATTTGCTGCACAATGTAGGTATTATGGAAAAACAGGCTACCGGCGTACAGATCCAGGTAGCTTCCGGCATAACCGTGAGCCATAACAGTATTTATAATACTTCCAGGGCCGGTATTAATATTGGCGATGGCAGTTTTGGCGGACATATACTGGAATATAATGATGTTTTTAATACGGTTAGAGAAACCGGGGATCATGGGTCTTTTAATTCCTGGGGACGTGATCGTTTCTGGGCTCCCGGCAGAAAGTATATGGATAGCCTTGCTGCTGCTCATCCGGAATTAATACTATTGGATGCGCAAAAACAAACGATCATCCGGAATAACCGGTTCCGCTGCGATCATGGCTGGGATATTGACCTGGATGACGGCTCATCCAATTACTATATTTATAATAACCTTTGTTTAAACGGCGGCATAAAATTGCGGGAAGGTTTTTACCGCATTGTTGAAAACAATATCATGGTCAACAATACTTTTCATCCGCATGTATGGTTCAATAACAGCGGCGACCGGTTTAAGCGAAACATTGTGATGAAGAAATATGCGCCGATACAGATCAAAGACTGGGGCGACAGTATCGATTATAATTTCTTTCCTGATGCCGCGTCGCTTCAAAACGCGCAGGCCAATGGAACAGATCAGCATAGTTTGTACGGTACTGTGAAATTTGCCGATCCTGCAAAAGGCGATTATACGGTACTGCCGGGCAGTGATGTATTTAAAACGGGCTTTAAAAACTTTGATATGAAAACTTTCGGAGTTCAAAAACCGGCTCTCAAAAAACTGGCGCAGCAACCTTCCTTCCCTGTTCTGCTTACTGATGCAGGACTTTCAGATAAATCAGCCCAGGTAGCTTTTTTAGGCGGTATGATAAAATCTGTTGACGGCCTGGGTGATCGTTCGGCGTATGGCCTGCCAGATGAAAAAGGAGTAATTGTAATGAGTACAGGTCAAAAGAACAGCCTGTTAGAGAAATCCGGCTTACAGGCAAGGGACGTAATTCGTTTGGTAGAAGGTAAACCCGTTGAGGATATAAAACAATTGCTGGACAATTATCAATCACTGAACTGGACAGGGCATATCACGCTTCGCATTATCCGTAATCAGCAGGAGATGCAACTGACCCTCTTAACGAAATAAGTACCATTCATGTTATAAACCAGAGACCGTTTCAATTAAGAAACGGTCTCTTTGTTTTTAGCGTTTTATTTTTGATATGGTAGCTCCCTGCGAACGACTGGGTTTATCCATATCTTTAATCGCAAAATGAATAGCTTCTTCTACCAGGGCTTTTACTTTTGCATTGTTGTAGTCAGTTGTTTTTTTTATATCAATATGCCGTATCAGGTTACCGGTTCCCGTAAGCAATTGATGTGGATCTTTTAAAAGCGTTCCTTTATTAAATCCTAAATTAAGATGGTTGGTGTAAATTGGTATCATGCAAAATGCATCGGCTAATTTATCGGAAATGGAGAATACTGCCGTTAATGCATGTGTATGATACACTAACTCATTGCAGTCAGGATATAGCCCAATGATATAAGTTCTTAAACCGGTGAAGAGATCAATAAGCGGCTGCTCTTTCAAATGCAGCAATTCCAGAAAATCAGGATGTATGGCTCTTGCTTTTTTCATTGGCTAAGGTTTATCTTTTATGAAATGTCTGGCTAAAAAGTCAAATACCTTATCAAAATGCCGGGTAGGTTCGGTATGTGAACCTTCATAAATTACATGTTCGTAGGGATAAATAAAACGGCTGGCTTTTAAACGTGCTGTCATTTTGTTTCCCATACTTACTGCCGGTATTATTTCATCGTTGGTAGCCGAAAGTAAAAGAATAGCACCAGTGATCTTCTCCACCTGGATAAGGGCGTTTTGTTCCGCAATGGAGTCTTTTAACATAGCAGTAAAGGTTCCATGCAGGTCTCCTTTCATCAAAAAAGGAACTGCTTCTTCATTTACCGGGATAAAGGGTAATTCTTTACCGCCATAAGTCCAGCAGGAAGTAGTAAACTCCTGGGTATGACCCGGGAAAACTGCGTGGCTGGACGACATACCCACTACACAGGAAATATCTTTATAATAACTGCCCAATAATAAAGCCAGGTCGGCTCCTCTTGAACCACCGATCACCGCGATCTTTTCCGGGTTTATCTGTTTATGTTTTTTGGCTTCGGTTATAGCGTTATATACATCATCAACAGCGATCTTATTCAGTAAGGCAGGTGTTCCTTTGCAGCCGAAATAACCAATGGCAAGGAAAGCATATCCTTTTGCCAGGAAAGAATCTCTTGTGTTTTTCCAGTAACTACCGGCCCAGGCGTTCCCGCCTTCTGAACCACCCAACCCTACAACCAACGGCTGTTGTTTATTTTTACCCGTATACAAGATGGCTTCCACGTTCTTTACCTGTAAAGTATCCTGCGAAAATGCGGTTACTGATAACAGGAGGCATAAGCATAACAAGGACAACCAGCACATTTTTAATAAGCGCATATTTTTTATTTAAAATTGCTCATTATGAACGACTAAAGTTTTGACCTGGATCAAAAACTCATCTTTCGGCTCTAAGGCGGCTTAGTGTTTCCTGTGCTATTCCCAGGTAGGAAGCTACCATACCCAACGGTATGCGGTGGTGAATATCATGGTAGGTTTGTAAAAAATGATCGTATTTTTCTTTAGCTGTTGTAAAACGTAATGAAGCGATACGCTCCATTAAATGTCCGAAAACAGTACCCATGGATAAGCGGGAATAACGTTCCATCTCGGGAAAATGGTCAAACAGGTAAACCAGATCATTCACCTTCAGACAGAATGCTTCCGTGTTTTCAATGGCATCGATATAGTAAATATCTTTTTGCCTGGTGATAAAGCTTTTTGGGGAGTTAGACCATTCATTTTCGGCCGGGAAGTATTCACTGATCTCTTTCCCGTCTTTTAAAAAGTAAGCCCTGAAAAGCCCCTTTTTAATGAAATAAGACCTGGTGCATACCCTGTCCGCATCATGTACCAGTTCTCCCTTTTTAAATTCAACATAACTTATCCTTTCGGCTAAAGCCTGCTTAAGCTCCTCACTTAATTTAATGTATTGCTCAAAGTGCCGGAATAATATATCCTGGTGTTCGATAATCGTTGTATTTATATGGCTTGTTAAGAATTGTCAGGCTCAGGTTTAATTGAGTAATTAAAGTTAGGCTTTTTATCTGCACTGGTGATGCTGTTCGTTTTCAATATCAAAATAAAAAACCCTTCCGCAAGGCGAAAGGGTTTATAAAATTATCAGTTCAAATAGTATTAAGCAAATTGCTTGCGGATAATATTCAGGGCCGCACCTTCTTTAAACCAGCTGATCTGCTGATCATTATAAGTATGGTTCACCAGGATAGTTTCGCTGGTTCCGTTGCTGTGATGTAATACGATTTCTAATGGTTTGCCTGCTTCAAAACTGGTTAAACCATTGATATCAATCGTGTCATCTTCCTGGATCTTATCATAATCTTCCTTGTTAGCAAAGGTCAAAGCCAGCATACCCTGTTTTTTCAGGTTGGTTTCGTGTATACGGGCAAATGATTTTACCAGTACGGCACGTACACCTAAGTGACGAGGCTCCATAGCTGCGTGTTCACGGCTACTACCTTCACCATAGTTCTCATCACCTACTACAATGGAGCCAATACCTGCTGCTTTATAAGCACGTTGGGTAGCTGGTACCGGGCCATATTCACCGGTTAACTGGTTTTTAATTTTATCGGTTTTTTCGTTGTAGAAGTTAACCGCACCAATTAACATGTTGTTGGAAATATTATCCAGGTGACCACGAAACTTCAACCATGGACCAGCCATAGAAATATGGTCAGTGGTACACTTGCCTTTTGCTTTGATCAGTAATTTCAACCCTTTCAGGTCGGTACCTTCCCAGGCCGGGAATGGTTCCAGTAACTGCAACCTGTTTGAATCAGGACTAACTGCCACGGTTACGCTGCTGCCGTCTTCTGCAGGCGCCTGGTAACCCGGATCATCCACATCAAAACCTTTTGGAGGTAATTCATAACCTGTAGGAGCGTCTAACTTAACCTGTTCGCCATCTTCGTTGGTCAGGGTATCGGTCAAAGGATTAAATCCTAAGTCACCGGCAATGGCCAAAGCGGTTACTATTTCGGGTGAACCAACAAATGCATAGGTATTAGGGTTACCATCAGCACGTTTGGCAAAGTTGCGGTTGAAAGAGTGAACGATGGTGTTCTTTTCCTGCTTATCAGCACCTACCCTGTCCCACATACCAATACAGGGACCGCAGGCGTTGGCAAATACCTTGGCACCGATCTGGTCAAAGGTTTTCAGGAAGCCATCTTTTTCAATAGTATAACGAACCAGCTCTGAACCCGGGGTAATGGTAAATTCAGCCTTGGTCTTCAATTTTTTAGCAGCTACCTGTTTGGCCAGGCTTTCGGCACGGCTGATATCTTCATATGAAGAGTTGGTACAGCTACCGATCAGACCTACTTCCACTTTTAAAGGCCAGCCGTTTTTAACAGCTTCCTCTTTCATTTTTGAAATAGGTGTAGCCAGATCGGGTGTGAAAGGACCATTCAGGTGTGGTTCCAGCTCAGACAGGTTAATTTCAATAACCTGGTCAAAGTATTTTTCAGGCTCAGCGTATACTTCGGCATCACCGGTCAGGTGCTCTTTTACCAGGTCTGCAGCAGCAGCAATATCGGCACGGTTAGTGGCCGTTAAATAGCGGCTCATGCTTTCGTCGTAACCAAAGGTAGAAGTGGTAGCACCAATTTCAGCACCCATGTTACAGATAGTGCCTTTACCGGTACAGCTCATGCTGGTGGCACCTTCGCCAAAATATTCAACAATAGCACCGGTACCGCCTTTTACAGTTAAAATACCGGCAACTTTTAAAATAACGTCTTTAGGAGCAGTCCAGCCGCTTAATTTACCGGTTAGTTTTACACCGATCAGTTTAGGGAATTTCAATTCCCAGGGCAAGCCTGCCATTACATCACAGGCATCTGCACCACCTACACCAATCGCTACCATGCCTAAGCCACCTGCATTTACGGTATGGCTATCTGTTCCGATCATCATACCACCGGGGAAAGCGTAGTTTTCCAACACTACCTGGTGAATGATACCGGCACCCGGCTTCCAGAAACCGATGCCATATTTATTGGATACAGAGGCTAAAAAGTCATATACTTCCTTGCTTTCCTGTACGGCGCGGTTAAGGTCAACCGTACTGTTTTCCTTCGCCTGTATCAGGTGATCACAGTGTACAGTACTGGGAACGGCTACCTTAGCCCTGCCCGCCTGCATAAACTGTAATAAAGCCATCTGGGCTGTTGCATCCTGCATGGCCACACGATCCGGCGCAAAATCCACATAACTCTTACCACGCTCAAAAATAGTAGTCGCTTTACCATCCCATAAGTGGGAATACAGTATCTTCTCAGTAAGCGTAAGGGGTCTACCAAGTAATTTACGGGCAGCAGCTACCCGTTCGGGAAGTTGGGAATAGTGTTTCTGGATCAAGTCGAAATCGAATGCCATAATGTGGATTTGAAAAACGTTTAATTTGTCGGAGGACAAATAGCTAATACATTGATAATAACAAAGCTAGGTATGAAATTGTTCATGCAAAAAGCCAATGTACAACCGGTATCTTAACAAGGCTGCGAAGTTACAAAAACATAATGTAAATTACAGTTACTTGACAATTTTGTTATAAATATTTAGCTTTGGCTTATGAACCAGTTTAAAAACTTTGTCGAATGGAATGCTTTTGGTGTATGTACCGCCATTGGCAACCGTATGGGCGTTTCAACCGGCCGTATCAGGCAGTTTTTTATTTATACTTCCCTGGTAACCATGGGATCGCCTATTATCCTGTACATGATCCTGGCCTTCTGGCGTAATATGCGCAACTACATTAAATCTACGAAACGTAATCCCTGGTACAACCTGTAATGAAGTCAGATCTGAGAAGTATGGTCTTAGATCTTAGATCACACTTCTCAGATCACAGATCTTAAATCCCCTTTCCTGTCTTCTTCAACCATATATACCCCACCACACCTGCGGTTACCGAAGTAACCAGTATGGCAAACTTGGCTGTGTTTTGCAGTTGTACCTGTTCGGGGAAGGATAATAGTGCTATAAAGATGGACATGGTAAAGCCGATCCCGCCTACGATGCCGACTCCCGTAATATGTTTCCAGCCTGCCGCTTCGGGTAAACGGGCAATGCCTGCCTTTACGGCTATCCAGGAGCTGAGTAATATGCCAATGGGCTTGCCAATGAACAGGCCGGCCATAATACCCAGGCTAAGCGAAGAGCCCAGTTCTGTAAACATGCCGCTTTCGATGGTGATATTGGTATTGGCCAGTGCAAACAAAGGCATAATTACAAAGTTGACCGGCTTTAATAAAGCATGTTCCAGTTTTTCCAGGGGCGAAGGATCATTGCCGGCATTGGTAGGTAAGGTAAAAGCAACCGCCACACCGGCAATAGTGGCATGTATGCCGGAATGATGAAAGAAATACCAGATAAATAAACCCGGCACCAGGTAAAAGGCAAGGTGTTTAACGCCTGTCCTGTTAAATACAACCAATAATGCCAATAGTCCTCCGGCATAAACCAGGTTCATTAAATGAAGTTCGGCCGTATAAAAAACAGCTATTACCAATATGGCTATCAGGTCGTCCACAATAGCCAGGGCGGCCAGGAATATTTTTAAGGATGCCGGCACCCGTTTACCCAGTAAAGCAATAATGGCCAAGGCAAAAGCTATATCGGTGGCCATGGGTATGCCCCATCCTGCTGCTGATACGGTATTACTATTGAAGGCAATAAAAATTAAAGCCGGGATAATGGCGCCGCCGAATGCGGCAATAATGGGCAGGCTGGCCTTTTTTATATTGGATAACTCGCCTTCTACCAGTTCTCTTTTTATCTCCAGGCCTACCAGTAAAAAGAATATGGCCATTAACCCGTCGTTGATCCATAATAACAAAGGATACTCCAGGTGCAGCCAGTTGTTCTGGTAACCCAGCGGATGATCCAGGATATGCTGAAACCCTTCCGCCAGCCCGGTGTTGGCGATCAGTAAGGAAATGATCACGGCAGTAATTAACAATATACCGCTTGCAGAGCCTGATCGGAAGAACTGTTTAAATACCTGTACGTTAATAAAGCTGGCCATGCGGTAAAGATACAACCTATGTTTAAAAGCGTTACTTGGCTAAACATTAACAGGTAAGCCTTCCAGTTTTTGCATTTCTTTATCACAATTTTTTATGGAGTTTACGTTGTAGGGAAAATTATACTCAGTTATGAAGAAAATAATGTCAGCCCTCACGGTAATGGCCACCTGTATATTTACCTCGCAGGCAATGGCACAGGAGGAACTGCCCGCCCCGCCTCCCAAAGAAGCAAAACCGTATAAGGCGGCTGTTGGTATACGTTTAAGCAGCAGCCCGGCGGTAGTTAATAATTCAATTTCATTCCGGTATTTTTTTAAGGAGAACCAGGCTATTGAAGCCCTGGTATCATTGGGCGACCCCATAGCTTTTGGCGCCCTGTACCAGGTGCATAATCCATTGGCAGTAGAAGGACTGAACTGGTTTTATGGTGGTGGCGCTTACCTGGGTTTTGAAAAATATTATCATACTACTAAAAACAAAGATGTTACCGAGCCCAATGTAGGCGCACAGGGTGTGGTAGGGCTTGATTATAAGTTTACGGGCATACCGCTGAATATATCGCTGGATTGGAAGCCGGAGCTGAACCTGGTGCGTGAAGTGTTTTTTGAGCCGGCGGCTATCGGTGTATCGGCAAGGTTTACTTTTTAAATAATTTGGACTGGCTGAAAATAAAAAAGACCTCTCTGTGGAGGTCTTTTTTTAATATTATGCGGCGAGCTTTTCTTTCTTTCTTTTTATCTGGTTGATCAGCGAGTCTAAAGCGGTATCAAAAGACTCTTCAAAGGATTTACTGGTTGATTTAACAAAAAAATTGTGTCTCGGAACATGCACTCTTATTTCGGCAATTTTGTCTTTAATGGTGTGAACAACATTGTCTAGTTTCAGAAATACATTTACTTCAATGATGCGTTCGTGGAAGGTACCTAACTTCTGCAATTTTTTGTTAACATACTCCATCAACTTTGCATCTGCATCAAAACGTACTGATTGAATGTTTACGTTCATAATTTCACATTTAAAAATGAAACAATAAAAAAAGAACTTTAATAATGAGTATTTTAACCCTCAATCATTTGTAATGAAGTTACTAAACCATGCTTGAGAAAACAAATATTTAGACATGATTTTTTAATAAAAAAATGACAATTTTTTATTTGTAAAATTTCCTGTAATACTACTCGTATATGGCTGATTTTTGATTTATGATGTAGGTTTACGATTCAGGATTTTGAAGAAGTCTGAAAGCTTATTTTATATAAGGTCTAAGAAGTATGATCTGAGATTTTGGATTAGCTTATACTCCATGTCTAACTTCTCATATCTGATGCCTGATAGCTGCGTATTACGATGTTGATTAGCAATATGCAGTTGAAGAGTGCGACGCAAGGGACGATGATTAGTATTACTGCTGCTGGTTAACATAATGAAAAACTATGCATTGGCAACAATTACGCCTTAGGATGGGCTTTTTTATATACGTCTTTCAGCTTATCAATTGTGTTATGGGTATATACCTGTGTGGCAGCCAGGCTGCTGTGGCCCAATAGCTCTTTAACGGCATTTAACTCGGCCCCGTTGTTCAATAAATGAGTGGCAAAAGTATGCCGTAAAACGTGCGGGCTTTTCTTATCAAGGGTGCTTGCCTGGCCTATATAATGGGTCACTATCAGGTAAGCATATTTGGGATAGAGCTTTTTACCTTTTTCTGTTACCAGCACCGTTGCATCGTAGCGGGTAAACTCCTTACGTTTTAAACGGTAATATTCATCCAGCATGGTAATGATCTCTTTGGTAACCGGTATGATCCTCTCCTTATTCCCCTTGCCCAATACCTTTAACTGGCTGCGGGAATTATCTACCTGGCTTTCCTGCAGGTTGATCAGTTCACTTAAGCGCATGCCCGTAGCATAAAAAAGGGTTACCAGCAGTTTTGCATTCAATGTCTTCCAGCTTTCGGTAGCCGTATCCACATGCTGCAGCAACTGAGCAGCTTCCGTTTCTTTTAAAAAGGAGGGCAATTTTTTGGCTGTTTTGGGGGCTATTACTTTGGCCATCGGGCTTTGTTGGATATGCCCCTGCATCAGCAGGTATTTGAAGTAGGATTTTAAAGTGGATATTTTGCGGTTAATGGTACGGCTGTCCCAGTTAAGGCTTTGTTTTCCCTCAGCCAGCCAGCTACGGATAAAGCTGTGGGTAATACCTGCCGGCTTTATGGGGCCATATGTTTTGTCCAGGTAAGCAAAAAAGGTCTCCAGGTCCTTACTGTAAGCCAGTATGGTATGGGCCGAGTAGCGTTTCTCGAATTGCAGAAAATTAATAAAGGCCTGCACCTGGGTATCGGGGTCGGTATTTACCTGCATACATTAAAAATACGAATAAAAAAGCCGCAACTTCAGTTGCGGCTTTAGAAAAGTTTATCGTTATAAAACGCCTAAACTAATTAAGCGTCGATTTTTCCACTATGAATCTGCTGCTTATAAATCGCTTTTAAAACCTCACCACGACGTTTAACCGATGGTTTGGTAAAACTTTGACGCTCACGCAGTTGTAATAAAGTTTTAGATTTTTCAAACTTCTTTTTGTACTTTTTCAGCGCCTTGTCAATGTTTTCGCAATCTTTTGAATCAATAATTAGCATAGTCTATATACCTCCTTTGGTAGTTTTTAGGGTGCAAATATAGTAAAAAAAACAATTTCAGCCGCAAATACAAAAACTTTGGCAAAATTTATTTGAAATGCCACCTTTGTAACATGTTTACAGGAATTATAGAAACCACCGGCATAGTTGAAAAAATTACCACGAACGGCACTAATAAAACATTCCGGATCAGCAGCCCCCTGGCACAGGAATTAAAAATTGACCAGAGCCTTTGTCACGATGGCGTTTGCCTTACCGTAGAAGCTATTACCAACAACAGTTACCAGGTTACCGCTATTAAAGAAACCCTGTTAAAGACCAATCTCGATCAATGGCAAACCGGCCATATTGTTAACCTGGAAAGGTGTTTACAAATGAACGGCCGCCTGGACGGGCATTTTGTCCAGGGACATGTAGATGATACCGCTGTATGCACACAGGTAAAGACCCTGGATGGCAGCTGGGAATACACATTTACAATCAACCCGCAGTTCGCTTCCCTCATTATTGAAAAAGGTTCAGTTTGTATCAATGGTACCAGCCTTACCTGTTTTAATGTTGGCCCTGATCATTTTACCGTGGCCATTATTCCCTATACCTTTGAGCATACCAATATTCACCTGGTAAAAGAAAACAGTAAAGTAAATATTGAGTTTGATGTTATTGGAAAGTATTTTTTACGCAGGCAGGAAGTGGAGCAGTTTAAAGTTTAAAGTTTAAAGTTTAATGTTTTAAGTTTGATGTGGAGAACATCATTACTTAAACACTTACAATTAACCAATAACGATTAACGGATAACCTGATCAAGTTATGAACGTACAAATAGAAGCCAGCTGGAAACAGGCATTACAGGATGAATTTAAAAAAGCTTATTTCGCCAATATAGCCGACAGGCTTAAAATTGAAAAAGAACAACAAAAACTGATCTACCCTCCCGGCTCACAGATATTTAATGCGTTTAACCTTACACCGCTGGACAAGGTGAAAGTGGTGATCATTGGCCAGGACCCCTATCATGGCCCTAAACAGGCACATGGTCTCAGCTTTTCGGTACAGAAAGGCGTAGCTATTCCTCCTTCACTCATGAATATTTATAAGGAGCTGTCCGATGATATCGGTATGCCGATGCCTAAACACGGCGACCTTACTTCCTGGGCCGAACAGGGTGTTTTTTTATTGAATGCTTCCCTTACTGTGCGTGCCGGTGAGCCCATGAGCCATGCCAAGATCGGCTGGGCGGAGTTTACCAATGCGGTTATCAAAACCATATCGGAGCAAAAACAGCATGTCGTGTTTTTATTATGGGGCAAATTTGCACAGGAAAAACGTACCTTGATCGATGAGCGCAAACACCTTATCTTAAGATCGGTACACCCCTCACCACTCTCAGCTTATGGTGGCTTCTTTGGTTGTAAACATTTTTCAAAAGCCAACGAATACCTGGTGAGCAAAGGGCTTGATCCCATTAACTGGACAATTGCTTAACCTTATACAAAAGCACTGAAGCCGGTAATGGCCCTGCCTACTATCAGTGAATTTATTTCCTTGGTGCCTTCGTAAGAGTATATAGCTTCTGCATCGGCTACAAAGCGGGCAACATTATGGTCTAACAAAATACCATTACCGCCCATTACTTCCCTTGCTTTACTTACAATATCTCTTGTACGAAGGGAACAGAATACTTTTGCCAGCGAAGCATGTTCGTCCTTTAACAAACCACCGTCCTGTAATTCGGATAAACGGTATACCAGTGATTGCATGGCCGTTAAATTAGATAACATTTCCACTAAATGGTTTTGTATTAACTGGAACGAGGCTATGGGCTTCCCAAACTGTTTTCGTTTACGGGTATAATCCAGTGCATTTTCGTAAGCGCCACGGGCACAGCCCACGGCCATCCAGGCAACACCTGCACGGGTCATCTGCAATACCCGGGCCGTATCTTTAAAACTATTAGCGTGAGGTAACCTGTCCGACTCAGGTATGGCACAATTGGTCAGCGTGATCAGGCCGTTCTGCACAATCCGCAGGGCCATCTTGCCTTTTATCTTCTCTACCTCAAAGCCGGGGGTATCTTTCCGTACAATAAACCCTTTTACTTCACCATCGTCCACATCACGTGCCCATATAATGATCACATCGGCAAATGTGGCATTACCTATCCATTTCTTTTGTCCGTTCAAAACCCAGGTATCCCCTACCCGTTTTACCGTGGTGGTTAATCCGCCTGCCGCGCCTGATCCTACTTCGGGTTCTGTTAAGCCGAAAGCCCCGATCTTTTCCAAACGGTGCATGGCCGGCAGCCATTCCTGCTTCTGGGCTTCGGAGCCGCACATATAAATGGAACCCATGCTCAGGCCACTTTGCACACCGAAAAAGGTAGCGATAGATGAATCTACTCTTGCCATCTCCATGGCGATAATGCCTTCCATCAAAAAGCTTAACCCGGGGCATTCATAACCCTGGTAGGTTACACCACATAAGCCCAGTTCTGCAAACTTGGGAATGATCTCGTAGGGGAACTCATCATGTAACCAGAAATTATTGACAATAGGTTGTATCTCCCGTTCCATAAACTCACGTACCCGCAACTGTATAGCCCTGTCCTCGGGGCTGAGGCGCATATGCAGTTCATAAAAATCACCGTTTATCTCGGGCAATTCTTTTTTTGCCTTTCCGCCGCTGCTCATCATCTTCATCAGCCCCTTTAACTGGGCATCGTCCATACCGGCAAACTTATCCATCACTTCTTTCAGGTCAACCTTGGCAGAAAGCTTTGCCAGTTTATCCATATCCACCTGCTGGTATAACTTATATGCTTGTTTCAACTTAGAAAAAATTCCGGCCATAATCGTTATTATTTTATTTTTTGTTATCAGCTATATATCCCTGATTGAACTTTACTTACGACGCTCCGTTCAACTGCATACCGCTAATCATCATCTTGTTTTGCGTAGGTCGTTTTCATTAACTAATCAGCACATTATCTGATTAGTTAATTATCCTCCCGGTCAATATACCAAATAATACCAGTTATACCTAACTATTAAGTGGTTAATAAAACGGCATCATTTTTATATTAACTTAGGTAAATACAAATAAAATACCACTTTTATTATGCGTTTACGTACATACGAATCATTCTGGTTATTAAAAAACGGTTTATTATACACCTATCCCCTGTTGCAAAAAAATATTACCTCCGATTATATAGTAGTTGGCGGCGGTATAACCGGTGCATTGATCAGCGACGCATTAATTGAACATAATTATAAGGTCACACTTATTGATCGCCGCGATATTGGCCAGGGGAGCACTGCTGCAACCACCAGTATGCTGCAATATGAAATTGATAAAATGCTGATTGACCTCAGTGATATGATAGGTGAAGAGGCTGCCGCTCTCTGTTATAAAGCAGGCAGATCGGCTATTAAAGGCCTGGAAAAAATGGTGACTGAGAAAAATATTGATTGCGATTTTGACAAAAAAAAATCCCTGTACATAGCGCATAACAGGCGTGCCTCCGTAAAACTGCATAAAGAATTTTTATTAAGAAAAAAACACAGGCTTGGTGTACGCTGGTTAACAGCCGAGCAGGTATTAAAGCAGTATGGTGTACTCTCCTACGGGGGTATTTTATCCGATACGGCAGCAAGTGCCGATGCCTATAAACTGGCACACGAACTCATCTGGCAGAATACCGGTAAAGGGTTACAGGTTTTTGACCAGACCAGTATAAAAAAGATAACTGAACAAAAAAACGGCGCCACTATATACACTACAGACAATTATAAATTACAGGCAAAAAAAATAATTTTTTGTACCGGTTTTGAAAGCACTTACCTGTTAAAGGAAAAAATAGCACATCTCTTTAACACCTACGCCTGTATCAGCGAACCCGGGGCTAAAATCAATAAAAAGCTGAAAGATACTTTAGTATGGGATACCAACGACCCCTATATCTACATGCGTACAACCGGGGACGGCCGGTTATTAATAGGCGGCGAAGACAATGACCAGCTGAAACAATCCAATCAGCAGGAGGTAAAAGAAAAAAAATCGACAAAACTGGTAAAAAAAGTTACCAGGCTTGTACCTGGTATCAGTTTTATTGAAGACTTCAGCTGGGGTGGCGTGTTTGGCTCAACCAGGGACAGCCTGCCTTATGTAGGGGTGTCGCCTGAATATAAACATGGTTATTTTGTACTGGGCTTTGGAGGTAATGGTATTACTTTTTCCATGCAGGCCCGTAAAATACTGATAGATCACCTGCAGAACAAACCCAATGAGCTGGGACAATACTACAGGTTTGGCCGGTAATATTTTCAGGGCTGGTGCTGGTGACAATACCCGTTGGCTATACTGGTATTATGTTTACACCTGTTACCGGCCTTCGTAATACCCTTACATTGTACCGTACTCTTTGCTTCACCGGCCGGCTTTTTAGTGCCATAGCTTTTGGTGGCTGTAAGTACCGGCCGGCAAATTTTACAGGCTTCTAATCCCGATGCAGGAATATCTTTTGCATCAATTGCCTGTGATACATTTTTTACCGAGCGGCAATCTGCCGTATGGTATTTTTGTCCGTACGGCGTTTTATAAAAGGTTTGTGCATGCAGGCGGATGCTGCATAACAACATCACTATTACTACAATGATATGGCGTGCTTTCATTCCTGAAAAATAATCATCGTTGTGAATATTTGCAAGGGTATTCCGTAAAGCTTATGATTCTTCTTCAAAGTAAAGTTTGTAATACTTCCTGCCAACGGCATCATCATAACCCTGTTCAATCATATCCTTATTACCATGAATATAGATATGAAAATTTTTGTCCAGTTTGATGACCGATTTAAACACCCGGGCCTGTTTTTTTACCGCTGCCGACGAAATAGTAAATGAATCCTCGATAGGCATACCAAAATCCTGCTCATATTGTTGTTTATAACTTTTAAACATGCCGGCGGCTTCAGGTACACCAATTACATCCTGGGTAAATTCATCTACATTAAAAGATTCACTCTGTTTAAAGTATTGTATGGAACGGTTCAGCAGATCAGCTTTGTCAGCCTTGGTCATGCTGAAATGTTCCTCCAGTTGTTCATTCACAAAACTTTTGCATAAACTAAGCGTGGCCGTGGTTTTATTAAAATCATCGTTACGGCTACGCAGTTTTAAAAACTCATCCACCCAGTATACAGCACCTGTTTTATTGGTCTGGTCAATTACTGCTACCTTATACCCTTCCTCTTTCTCCGTGTTAAAAATTAAACAGCCCTTATCCAGTTTTTTAATATTAATAGCTTCTTCCTTATACCCTATTTCAAACTCAGGACCCGATTGTGACACCACCAGGAAAGGCTCTTTGGATTCTGATTTAAAAATACCTACCGCATCCAGTAATTCCCCCTCTATCTGCAACTGTTTAAAGTATACCACGTACATTTCACCGGATTTAATATTCGGATGACTGGTAATATCATACAATTGTTTGGCAACCTGCCGGGTATTGTCATGAAAATCAGCTTCGGCTTCAAACATCCTGGCGGCAAAATGATACATCTCATTCAAGCCTATTTCTTCCGTAGCGTGGGTAAAACGGTACACTTCATTCGTTTTTTCAAAAGGAGCCAAAAAGTATTGTTTCAATAAACCGTTCAATACCTCGTCCTCAATTTCCAGGGGTTGCTCCGATAAGGCCAGGCCCTCTCCCATTTGTTTATTGCCTACTTTATGTATGGATATATGTTGAATACTGGCTTCTGTAAAATAGATCATGCGAAATGCAAATTTTGAACGGCGAAATAAATGAAAAATAAAATAAGTCCTGCTGCTTTTATTAAGATGGTAAACTGGCTTTCAGCATACGCTGTTTGCCCTGCATATCCTGTAAAATAACCGTCTGGTAACCCAGCGCTGTATAAAAATCATTCACTTCAGTATGATACACATCATATAATTCCAGGTAAATACTGCCGTTACTGTTTAAATGTTCTTTGCCGAAATGTGCAATGGCTTTGTAAAAAACAATGGGGTCATCATCCGGCACAAATAAAGCAGTAGCCGGCTCGTACCGGAGTACATTGGCATCCATATCCCGGGCATGCAGTTGAGGTATATAGGGCGGATTACTTACAATGATATCAAATACCGGCAGTGATGCTGTTGAGCCGGTATCCAGGAAATCAATCACTGAAAAATCTACGTCAGCATGTAAGGCTGTAGCATTCCGGGTGGCTATCCCCAATGCGGCTGCACTGATATCGATACCGCGTACCTGGGCCTGTGGTAAGGTTTTTTTCAGGCTGATGGGTATGCAACCGCTGCCGGTTCCGATGTCCAGTATATGTAAAGGGCCGGACTGGCTATGGTTTTCAATGATCCAGTCCAACAGTTCCTCGGTCTCGGGCCTGGGTATTAATACATTTTTGTCAACATAAAACTTCAGCCCGTAAAACCAGGCTTCGTTCAATACATATTGCAGTGGTTCGTGTTGTAATAAACGGGCTACGGCAGCTTCCCATTGCTCCGCTTGTGCAACAGACAATTCCAGTTCCTGCCTCAGCTGCCGCTCTGTTTTGCGGGTATGGGTCATGGCTTCTGCCAGCCAATCAGTAATGGCCGCCGCCTCAGCTGCATCATAAATGCCCTGTAATTGTTGTTCTGTATCACTGATCGCCTCAAATACCGTCATACGGCAAACTTAATTCATTTACATTTGCGCCACGAATGCAGGTAGCAGAATATTATATGGAACGTTGTATACAGCTGGCCCGGCTGGGTGCCGGTATGGTAGCGCCTAACCCCATGGTAGGTGCTGTGCTGGTACATAATGACCGGATCATTGGTGAAGGATGGCACCGGCAATATGGCGGACCACATGCCGAGGTGAACTGTATTGCTTCGGTACAGGAGGAGGACAGGCACCTGATCAGCGCTTCTGTTATGTATGTTTCGCTGGAACCCTGTGCGCATTTCGGCAAAACACCACCCTGCGCCGACCTCATTATTCATCACCGGATACCTGAAGTGGTGGTGGGCTGCCGCGACCCCTTTGATGCGGTAAACGGCAAGGGTATTGAAAAGCTGCAACAGGCGGGTATTAAGGTAACTACAGGCGTATTGGAAACTGTCTGCTTACAACTGAATGAACGTTTTTTTACTTTTCATACCAAAAAACGTCCTTTTATTATTTTAAAATGGGCGCAGACAGCCGATGGTTTCATTGCCAGGGAAAATAAATCCGAAAGGTTATTGATCAGCAATAGCGAAACGAATACCCTGGTACATAAATGGCGGAGCGAGGAAGCGGGTATACTGGTAGGCACCCATACGGCATTATACGATAATCCGTCGCTGACCAACCGCTTATGGACCGGCCCTTCACCTGTAAGGCTGGTGCTGGACAGGGAGCTGAAATTGCCGGCCGGCTTGCATTTACTGGACGGGCAGCAGGCTACAGTTGTATTTAATGCACAAAAACAGGAACAGCAGGAAAACCTGTTGTACTATAAAATTTCTTTTGACGAAAAGATTGTTGAACAATTGCTTACAGCATTATACGAATTAAAAATAATAAGTGTAATAGTGGAGGGCGGCAGCCAGTTG
This sequence comes from Terrimonas rubra, assembly GCF_042686025.1. Classification (NCBI taxonomy): domain Bacteria; kingdom Pseudomonadati; phylum Bacteroidota; class Chitinophagia; order Chitinophagales; family Chitinophagaceae; genus Terrimonas; species Terrimonas rubra. The sequence continues at coordinate 1,528,767 of NZ_JBHUOZ010000003.1, read as the reverse complement.
TTACAATCCTTTATCGATGCCGGCATATGGGATGAAGCCCGGGTAATTACCAATACCACCCTATTCATTGGTAATGGACTGGCAGCTCCCCAATTACAGAATCAATCTTTAGTCAATACCATCCTGTCAGGGACCGATTCCATCAGTACCTGGCAATATACCAGTCCAAACATTACTGCATGAGTGATACGAAAATTATGAGTCAGGATTATTACAACACGATCGACAAACAGGGAATGGCTGAGTATAAGGACCGCAACAGCAAGTTCATTGCCTATGCATTACCCATTAAAACGGTAGATGAGTTTAAAGCTCAGCTGGCGCAAATAAAAAAGGAACATCCCAAAGCGGGACATCATTGTTTTGCTTACCGCCTGGGGTTAGACGGTAATAATTTCCGCGTGAGTGATGATGGCGAACCATCGGGGAGCGCCGGTAAACCGATATTGGGACAGATAGACAGCAAACAGGTAACCAATGTACTGATCGTTGTGGTGCGGTATTTTGGCGGTACCCTATTAGGCGTTCCGGGGCTGATCAATGCCTATAAAACCGCAGCCTCCTTTGCCTTGCAGGTAACCCCTTCCGTACAAAAGCCCGTGATGGAGAACTACCACCTGCAGTTCGATTATACCCAGATGAATTCCCTCATGACCATCATCAAACAATTTGACTGCACCATCTTAAAACAGGATATTCAATTATTCTGTACCATGGATATTGCCATCTCTAAAAACAGGTTGCAGGAAGTGTTATTCAGGCTGAAGGATATAAGGGAGATAGAGGTGAAAAAACTGTAGTCAATGGACAATTGACAGTTGACAATGGACAAATTACAAGAAACTATCAAGTGAATAAGTAGGAAGGGAAAGTTTTATTTTTGGATAAAGCTTACCTATGAAGGATAATATTGTACTGACTAAGAGTTATCTCTTTGCAGTGAGGGTGGTCAATCTTTATAAATACCTAACAGAACAAAAAAGGGAGTTTGTTCTTTCCAAACAATTATTGCGTAGCGGAACTGCTGTCGGTGCCTTACTGAAAGAAGCCGAACATGCTCAAAGCCGGGCCGATTTTTTGAATAAGATCAATATTGCACTTAAAGAAGCAAATGAAACGGAATATTGGCTAAAGTTGCTTACAGATACCCATTACCTGACGCAGGAAGAATACGAAAATATACAAGCTGATTGTCGTGAAGTTTGCAGGCTGCTGATCAGCATTGTAAAAACACTTAAAGCAATTGACAAGTGATAATGGACAATTGACAATTATTTAAAAACAATGGACAAATGAACAGCAGCAAAATTGTCAACTGTCATTTGTCCATTGTCAATTAAAATATATTATGGAAAAATGCCTAACTCAGCATAACTCGTAGCTACCTTATTAATAGCAACCACATAAGCGGCTGTACGCATATCAGGAATAGTGGGGTTGTTTTTCCACTCGTTCATGATCTCGTGGGTGGCCGTTACCATGGTTTCTTCCAGGCCGCTGTATACCAGGTCAACCTCATCGGCGCCATGCACAATATATTCCCTGTCCTTAGTGGTCATTTTTTTACCGCTTAAAGATTCCATCTGGTCAACGATATGCGAGTTCATGTTCTCGTTAAAACGTTTTTCCATACGGCCATAACGTACGTGGCTCAGGTTTTTTAACCATTCGAAATACGATACGGTTACACCACCGGCATTCAGGTACATATCTGGTACTACCAGTACACCTTTTTTAGCAAATACTTCATCCGCTTCAGGGGTCAAAGGACCATTTGCCGCTTCGCCAATGATCTTGGCTTTTACACGTGGTGCGTTCTCACCATTGATCACGTTTTCCAAAGCTGCAGGGATCAGGATATCGCAATCCAGTTCCAGCGCATCGGTGTTTTTCTCCAGGTTCCTGGCGCCAGGGAAGTTTAAGATAGAGCCGGTTGCTTTACGGTGGTTGAATACCGCATCAATATCCAGGCCTTCTTCGTTATGAATAGATCCTTCGTATTCGGCCAGGGCAGTGATCTTGGCACCTGCATTCTGGAAGAATTTAGCCGAGTGATAACCCACGTTACCCAGGCCTTGTATAATCACACGTTTACCTTCTACACCTACAGGTAAACCCAGTTTTTCCATTACATCGGGAATATTACATACTTCACGCAAACCAAAGAACACCCCTAAACCGGTGGCTTCCCTGCGGCCACGTACGCCACCCTGTGATACGGGTTTACCGGTAACGCAACCTGCGGCATCAATTTCACCGGGACGCATAGTAGTGTAGGTATCCAGTATCCAGGCCATTTCCCTTTCACCGGTTCCGTAATCAGGCGCCGGTACATCGGTACCCGGGCCAATAAAGTTTTTCTTGATCAGTTCAGAAGTGTAACGGCGGGTAATTTTTTCCAGTTCATAAGCGGAATAATTACGCGGGTTGATCTTGATACCACCTTTACCACCACCAAAAGGCACGTTTACAATGGCGCATTTAAAGGTCATCAGCGCAGCCAGGGCCATTACTTCATCCTGGTTTACCTCAGCGGCAAAACGGATACCACCTTTACAGGGTGCTTTGTGGTGAGAGTGTTGTACACGGTAAGCTTCAATTACTTCAATACTGCCGTCATCCTTTTTAACCGGGAAACGCATGCGGTAAACGGCATTACATGCTTTTATTTGTGCCAGTACCCCTAAATCCCATTTTGTAAACTTAGCGGCCTTGTCAAAGCTTTTTGCAACGTCGGCAAAAAAGCTGTACTGATTGTCAGACATAATTTAATGTTTAATTTATTTCATATATGCAAAGCAAAATTAATGGCAATACTAACAACTATTAGTCATTTAATTGTTAGCCTTTTAATAAATCTTAGGAATGTTTTTCCAACTTGCCAATTTTCCTGTCCAGGCGGACAAGGTAGATGATGATACCCGCTAAAATAGTCAGCATAACGGCCACCACCACATAAATACGGCCGCTGGAACGCATTAAAGTTTCCTGCGGAACGGTGTTTTGTGCGTTTATCATGGTTATACCAGATAACAATACTGCTAACAGGGCTATTAATTTCAATTTCATAACATATCTTTTTCCTTCAAAAATTGTATCCTGATCTTAATGGTGGTGATCCATACTGCCAGCAGGGTCCACCCTATTACAGCCGGGTAAAATACCCTTCTCAGCTTATTGTCCACTTCTTTAAAATCCAGCACGGGGTGAAGGCTTTCCACCATACTGGGAATAATTTTTATGGCAGGATATAAGAGTGCGAAAGCAAAAATATTATACACGGCAGATACACGGGCACGACGATCAATATCCGGAATGGACTGGCGCAATACCAGGTAAGCGCTGTACACCAGTAAGGCAATGGCAGCGCCGATCAGTTTGGGTTCGCGGGAAAAAGTGCTGAACGAATCCATCAGCGAAGCGTTAGGGTCGGCCCAGGTATAACTCATCCAGATGGCGCCGGTTGCATAACCCAGCAGGCCGATAAAAATACCCGTAGTGGCAAATTGCTTGGAAATGATATCGTACCGGAGGTTCTTTTTGTTCAGGTACATAATGGCATAAACAACCGAGATGGTGAACAGTATCATCATGGCAAACCATAAAGCCACGTGAAAATACATGTTCCTGATTGTTTCTTCCAGTTCGGGCAGACGGGGAATATCCATTAACAAACCGCCGGCAATAGTATAAACCAATAATACAACCGCTGTAATTTTCCACCACGATTTATACATAAAACCTGTCTTCGGGTTACTCATGCTTATTCTGAATTTAATACCACTTTTTATCAGCATCTGCTCCTTTTTCCGGGGGTGGATAAAGGGGGAAATTCCCGATAATTGGATAATAAATGCAAAAGTAAGGGGGATTTTGGTACTAAAAGCTAAAAGCTCAGCAAAAAGCGAAAAGCCGGGTATCTGGCAAGAATTATGAATGATAAATTATGAATAAAGCGTTACAATAATGGTTTCCCGGATTCCAGGACTCAACATTCAAACATTCATCATTCATCATTTCTTTTCCTCTTCCGCATCATCCATCATTTTCTGGATCGCATCTTTACGTTTATAAATACGCCAGGCCTGTATAAGCGCCGTAATGGCAAAAATGCTCCCGATAATATAGTTTAAAATGTGCTGGTTATTATTGATCTTATCGGCTATGAGCATGCCTCCGAATATAAATACACAGTTACCAATGAAAGTACCAATGCCAATGCCAATGATATAGGAGTTGTAATGACTGTTTTGCGGCAACAGCACTTTTTTAGTGAACAACACCGTGCTCCAGCCAAACCAGAACGGGATCTGTACCGGGTTAATGGCACACATCATAGCCCCGAATAAAAAAGGATGCATATTGGGCAGGCCGCTCCTGTCCTCCCCGCCCACTGTGGGGTGCATGGCCGCATAAAAACTGGCAATGGCCAGTGCCAGTACAATGGCCAGGGTCACCCACTCCAGGGCCTTTAAGATCTTTTCCTGTTTACGTACCCAGTCCATAGCTACCAGCGAAATACGTACATACACTATCTCAACCAATAAAGAGCCAAAGGAGAATAACATGGCTGCCATAATACCCTGGTAAACCGATATTTTCATGGCCAGTATATTCAGGGTACCCAATGGCAAGGATCCCACAAAGCTCACCAGCATGCCTACGAAAAATATCCTGATCAGTTTATTCATTACTCCTTTCTTCGTTAAAAGTTAATAGTTCATGGTTAATAGTAATCTTACATCTGCACATCACCAAATTATCAAATTAGCTAATTATTAATCATACTGTTCCAGCACTTTAAAATGCCTGCGGGCTTCTTTTAAAAAGTTCTTGCCTTTTTTATACGACCAGTATGGCGTACCATGATCGTTATTATACCTGCTTATTTTATACAGGGCTTTCCAGTGCTGTAAAATAGTGCCATAGGCTTTCCAGATGCTCATGCCGCAATCGTAAATATGGTTAGGCTCGGCGCCGCAGCCGTTAAATTCAATGATCTGGAAGTTCTTACCATCTTTCAGTTCCTCTATGGAGCCTGTCTTGATATCATAGCGGCCATAATAAAAAGTGGTATGATGACTCAATGCATCAAACACTTCATGCATGCGGGCATTGATCTCGTTGTGCAGGTTGGTGAACTGGGCCCCGCGGTTATGGTTGCCGGCATAGGACAAGTAAAATACCTCTCCCTTCGGGATCACCCTGTCAAAACGGTGACCATGGCGGTGCTGCATTTCCTCCATCCTGAACCTGGCCCGGCTATGGTTTGTTACCAGTTCCTGTAAAGTGGAATGGCCGTCACCGGTCACATGTAATAATTCCTTGTGAATAAAACCGCTTACCGTTCCTTTTTGTTCCCAGGGATAACGGTAGTAAAATACACTCACTTCCACCGGCAGTTCAATAAGGTCCTGCACAATATACTCCACCGGTATACGCTCATGGTATTTGGCCAGTTGTTCTTCGCTGTCAATTTTGCGGAACAGGATACCCTTCATGCCTACATCGGGTTTTACAATAAAGGGATAAGTAAAGCCGGCCGCTTTTATTTTTTCCAGTACTTGCGTAAAGGATAAAGTGTTCAATATATAAATAGTGCGGGGAACAAGGCTTTGGGGTAACTGGTCGTACATTTCTTTTTTGCCCTCGCCTTCAAAGCCGCCAAAGGTAATAGTGGGGTTAGAGGGAGTAAAGAACCATAAGGACCGGCTGCGCAGGCAATACCATAGCCATACCGGCGCAATGGGTGCATACAACACATAAAAATTCCACAGTTCCCAGTTAAACAGTCGTTGAAAAAACTTTTTTATTGCCATGCTGCTGTTGTAAAATAAAAATATAAACGCCTAACGTTTATAACCAGGTACGGTAACCGGTAAGATGCCCAGCGATATGCAGTTGAACGGAGCGTCGCAAGGAACGATGCCACGGGGATCTGCAGCTGGTATCCTACACTTTATACCATTACACAAGCAACAAAAATAAAGGAAAGGCTATGCACTTGTGCAGGAATAAATCATTTTAGTTTAGTTTTGAGCAAATTTCTTTTATGCAGGTACCTATAATGGCAGAAAAATTTGCGGCAGGCGAAAATCCGGATGTACTTTTTTGGGTGGGATGTGCAGGAAGTTTTGACCAGCGGGCCCAAAAGATCACCAAAGCTTTTGTGACTATTTTAAATAAGGTAGGTGTAAATTATGCCATTTTAGGAAAGGAAGAAATGTGCACCGGCGATCCTGTACGCCGTGCCGGTAACGAGTTCATGTTCCAGATGATGGCCTACCAGAACATACAGGTATTAAACAACTACGGGGTAAAGAAAATTGTGACCACCTGCCCCCATTGCTTCAACACATTTAAGAACGAATATCCCGAGCTGGGCGGTACTTACGAAGTTATTCATCATGCTACTTTTTTACAGCAGTTAATTGATAACGGCAAGGTTCAGCTGAAAGACGGTGGTGCGTTTAAAGGTAAAAAGATCACCTTCCACGATAGCTGTTATTTAGGCCGTGCCAATGATATTTATGAAGCGCCGCGTAAAGTGCTGGAAGCCCTGGATGCCGAGCTGGTAGAAATGAAACGCTGCCGCAGCAAGGGTTTATGTTGTGGCGCCGGCGGGGCACAAATGTTCAAGGAAGAAGAAAAAGGCGATGTGCGGGTGAATATTGACCGCAGCCGCGAAGCCATCGGTACCCAGGCTGCCGTTATTGCATCGGCCTGTCCGTTCTGCAATACCATGATGACCGATGGGGTTAAACTTGCCGAAAAAGAAGACTCGGTTAAAGTGCTGGACATTGCCGAACTGATAGCAGAAAGCCTGAACTAGGTCCAGGCTTTTATTCAACAATCTTTTACTTTTTAATTTACCGCTACCGAATCGGCCACAGGCGTTTCAGCTTTGGGCCTGGGTTTGGGATGACCGCCTCCGTCCTCAAACTTTTTACAGGTTTTGGGTAAGCGTTTATAGGCATCCTCATTTTTGGTCACATTATCCGCATCATAACCGGCATTGGCTATGGCAGTTTTAATGGTCTCAATATTTACCCGGTCGGTTAAATATTTTACCTGGGTAATGCCACGTTTGTAATACACTTTTACAGCTAATACGCCATCATACCTTTTCAGCATACTGGTAATACGGGTTTCGCAGGCGGCACAGGCCACATCGGGGGTACTGATATTAGCTGTCAGCTGCGCCTTGGTCTGGGCCCCGGCGGTAAAGCAGATGCCGATAACGGCCATAAGGGTAAATAATAAATTACGCATAATGAGGGTAAGATAATCATTAAAAATTATTCTGCCTTCCAGGCTGCCGGGTTTTCACGCCATTTTAGCAATTCGGCTTCATCACCTGCCGATACAATATTACGCTCCAGCGCCAGGCTGATTAATGTAGGGTAATCGGTCAGGCTGTGGTAAGGCACACCGGCTTTTTCAAAAGCCTCAGCCGCCTGCGGAAACTGGTAGGTAAATATAGATACCATGCCCACTACTTCCACACCGGCATTCTTTAAAACATCCACCACCTGCAGGCTGCTCTTGCCGGTAGATATCAGGTCTTCCACCACGATCACCTTTTGACCGGGCTGCAGGGATCCCTCTATCTGGTTGCCCAGTCCGTGCTCCTTTGGTTTGGGACGTACATATACATAAGGCAATTTCAACTGGTCGGCAGCCATAGCGCCCCAGGCAATGCCGGCTGTGGCCACACCTGCCAGTACATCGGCTTCGGGGAATTTTTCAAAGATCACGTTGCACAGTTCCGATTTTACATAATCCCTTACATAAGGAAAGGATAATACTTTACGGTTATCGCAATAAATGGGACTTTTCCAGCCGCTGGCCCAGGTAAAGGGCGCATTGGGACTTAACTTAACGGCCTGTACATCTAATAATTTACCGGCTACTATGGTTGCATCATTCATGGCGCAAAGGTAAGGGCTAATACAATTAATTTTTTAGCAAACTGTAGCTATCGTTACATAATGATATAGTGTTTTTGGGGCTGTCGGCTGCAGGTACTTTATTCAGCAGTAGTTCCCCGCCCGGCTGCAATCTGCCGGCTATAAGGCCGCCAGTATTTCCGCCTAAGCGGGGCAGCCTTTGGGCTTTGGTGCAAACAGCAACTGTTTTGGTTTTATTGAATGGAGAATAGGCTGTGATAGGATTATTACTTGACAAGAACCAATAATTTTTATATGCGACCCCCTGAGGTCGATGTACCTTGTGGCGGATCAGGGCTATTAACCTGTTATTCCTACGGGATAATTATACGAATGGATTATTTTCTATTATAGCGTTACCAGTGGGCCACAGCGTTAAAAAGCAAAAACCTCTGTGAAACGCCGTGACCAACTCCTTTAACGATGTGGTTTATTAAGGGTGTTTATTTATTACCACTGAGTTTCACGGAGGGACTACACAGAGGTTCACAGGGTAATAAAACAAAACATTGTGATCACTTCTTTTGCCACAGCTATTTATAAAGGGCACCTGATGCCAGCGGCACCACCTATTTATAACAAGAGAACCAAAACAACTTTTCGACCCCGGAGTGGGTCGCATATTTTTACCCCAATACAGGTTTGCTTAATGTAGAACAGAATGCGATAACTAAAACCTCGATTAACAAAAGCTCTGTGTAACTCTGTGACCAACTCCTTTACCTCTGTGGTTTATTAAGGGGGATTTATTACCACTGAGTTACACGGAGGTTTTACACAGAGGTTCACAGGGTAATAAATTACCACGCTGTAATCAACTCTTTTGCCACAGTTATTTATAAAGGGCACCTGATGCCAGCGGCATCACATATTTATAACAAGAGAACTAAAACAACTTTTCGACCCCGGAGTGGGCCGCATGTTTTTACCCCAATACAGGTTTGCGCTAATGCAGAACAGAATGCGATACCAAAACCTCGATTAACAAAAGCTCTGTGTAACTCCGTGATCAACTCCTTTACCTCTGTGGTTTATGAAGGGTGTTTATTTATTACCACTGAGTTACACGGAGGGTTTACACAGAGGTTCATAGGGGATTAAATTACAACGCTGCGATCAACTCTTTTGCCACTGCTATTAGTAAAATACAACTGATGCCGCTGGCATCACATATTCATAACCGGAGAAGAGAAACGATCTTTCGACCCCGGCGGGGTCGCATATTTTTACCACCTTACTGTGCTGTGCCACGGCAAAATAGCATGCGATGATCAAAACACAGACTAACAACCACTCCAACTAACGCTATAACCTACTCCTTTAATTCTCTACTTATGTCTGCAAAAAGCTGCATCATCATCATTTCTAAACCCTGTTTTAAAAATTATCAACACCCTAAACCATCCGAAATTGGAAAAAACAATTGGTTGATATTAATTTACCAATTTATTATACATTATATAAATTAATAATGTTAATAATATTGGCAAAATAGATACAATTTTGCTATTAAAATTTAAATAATTCTATAAACTAACACATGTTATTTGATTTTTAATATAGTTTTAATATGTTATCAAAATATTATTTATTTATTTAAACTATTTATTGAACTATGGCAAAACTAACTGCTAAACAAGTGGCGCCTTTCCTGGTTTTAACGGCAGTGGCCATTTTTGCACTGTTCGTTACACCGGGTAGTGCTTTCGACCCTTCTACTGTAACCAACGCCGATGGTACCCCGGTTTATACCTACGACAGCGGCGATATTGCCTGGATGCTTGCTTCATGTGCCTTTGTATTTTTAATGACCCCTGCCCTGGCCTTTTTTTACGGCGGTATGGTGGGTCGTAAGAACGTTCTTTCTACCATGATCAAGAGCACGGTATCCGCCGGTATTATCAGTGTACTGTGGATAGTGGTTTTGTTTAGTCTTTGTTTTGGTGAGTCAATAGGTGGTTTTATTGGTAATCCTTCCACCTTCTTCTTCTTTAAAGATGTAATGAACGGTGCCCCCTGGAGTGCGGCATCAACTGTGCCGCTGCCTTTGTTTGCTTTCTTCCAGTTAATGTTCGCTATCATTACTCCCGGCCTGGTAGTAGGTGCGGTGGCCGAGCGTATCCGTTTCAGCTCTTACACTTTATTCATTGTATTATTTGGCGTACTGGTATATGCTCCATTAGCGCATATGGCCTGGCACCCGGAAGGACTGATGTTTAAATGGGGCGTTCAGGATTTTGCCGGCGGTACTGTTGTGCATATTTCTGCAGGTATGGCCGCTTTGGCCGGTGCCATTGTTTTAAAAGCACGCAAAAGCACGGTTACTGCTCCCGCCAATATCCCTTATGTATTAATTGGTACCGGCTTACTTTGGTTTGGCTGGTTCGGCTTTAATGCCGGTAGTGCAGTAGGTGCCACACCGCTGGCCGTATATGCATTTGCCACTACCAATACAGCTGCCGGTGCGGCAGGCCTGGCCTGGATGTTCTTTGATGTGATCAGGGGTAAAAAACCTTCTGTACTGGGTTTCTGTATCGGTGCAGTAGTTGGCCTGGTAGCCATTACACCGGCTGCCGGTTTTGTAGGTGTACCACAGGCCATCTTTATTGGCTTTGCAGCTGCTATCATTTCCAACTATGTTGCTGAGTTCTTAAAACATAAAACCAAGCTGGACGATCCCCTGGATGTATTTGCCTGTCACGGCTTGGGCGGTATTACCGGTATGTTGTTAACCGGTGTGTTCAGCATGGTTACACCAGGTGAAACAGCACTGTTCAAAACCCAGTTCCCTATCCAGCTGGTAGGTATGCTGGTGGCCGTAGCTTATAGTTTCACTGTATCGTTCATCTTATTTAAAATCATCAACTTCATATTACCTATGCGTGTTAGCAGCGAGGAAGAAGCTGCCGGACTGGATGCATCACAGCATAACGAAAAATATGTACAGGGTACTTTACTGGTAAACGGCACTATTCCACCGGAATTGTTACAGAAAGAAGCCGAAGTACTGGAAGAAGTATAGTACTTACCTATCCATCATTATTGCGGAAATATTCGCGGGCCCGGCAAAGTGTAATACATACCCCCGTAGTTGTTACGCTTTGCCTGCCGGCCCGAACGGGACCCGTATGTTCTGGAACAACATACCCTTACCGGGATATTCCGACCATCTTTTTTGCAACAACTGTTTGCTCACGGACACACACAAACAAAAAAGGTACAGTGTTCCCGGTCTTCTGGAACAAGACCGCACTGTACCTCACTTTTAAAAGAAAAAAAGTTTTACAATGTTAAGAAAAAATCTGTTAGCATGTGCTTTGCACCTGCTTATTCTACCTGCTTTTGCACAGGATTCTACAACAACCGAAGAAAAAACTTCTCCCCTCAGTATCAGCGGTTCTGCCGACGCTTATTACCGGTACGATTTTGCAAAAACCAAAGCGAATAACTATACCAGCTTTACGCCAACACACAATACGTTTGCATTGGGTATGGCCAGTGTAAAATTCGATTATACCATGGGTAAAGTAAATGCTGTACTGGACCTTGGTTTTGGCCCGCGTGCAAAAGATTTTGCCTATACCGATGATGGTATTACACAGGCTATCAAGCAGGCCTATATCTCTTATGCACCAGCCGACTGGATCAGTTTTTTGGTAGGTACCTGGGGTACACATGTGGGTTATGAAGTACTTGACCCGCAGGCCAACCGTAACTACAGCACATCTTATATGTTCAGTAATGGTCCTTTCGGACATACCGGTGTAAAAGCCAATATTACCAAGGGTAAACATGGTTTTATGCTGGGTATTGCCAATGCCACCGATTACCGTGTGGTACCCGACGATGCCATTAACCGCAAATTTACTTTGGCACAGTATAGCCTGCAGGCCAATGATAATATATCGCTGTATGTAAATTATGTTGGCGGTAAAGCGCCGGATACAACCATTAGTCACCAGGTAGATGCGGTGGTAACGGCTAAGATCAGCGACAAATTCAGTATTGGTTATAATGGTACGGTTACCGGTGTAAACGGCTGGGATGGCGCCAAGAAAACATCTTCCAAAACCTGGTGGGGTTCGGCCTTATACCTGAACGTGGATCCTAAACCCTGGTTTGGTCTTACCTTACGTGGCGAATACTTTAATGATGAGAACGGCTTAAAAGTGTATAGTGGTACAGATGGCGGTACTATTTTCGCCACTACCCTGTCGGCTAACTTTAAAGTGGGTGGACTGACCTTTATTCCCGAATTCCGGGTTGATAATGCCAGCAAGGATTACCTGTTTGTAAAAAGCGATGGCACCGCCACCAAAACGGCTGCTAACTTTTTATTTGCTGCAGTTTACTCCTTTTAGTAAATATTTTTTATTGTATAAATGCTCCCGGATGGGAGCATTTATTGTTTTATGAAGGTTAGAGGGAAAAAAATGAGCGTTAGTAAGCATGCCTGGCCTGTTTTTAACTCTTATAAGACCAAAATAAACATATTAATATATTTAATATATGTGTAAATCGTTTGCACTGAATGTATTGCATAAATAGCCTGGTTATTTGAATGTTTATAAGTTGTAATTTTGTGGCTCCAACGATGTTTGTTAACCACAAAATGGCCCGTGATGAAATACAACTTTACGCTTGCTTTACTTGGTGTTCTTTCTTCTGTTGTAGTTTTTGCGCAAAATGATGCCGTGGATTATACCGCTTACCCCGAACGTTTTGAAAAATTGCTTACTCCCGCTGCCAATAATAACCTGGTGAATGTAGTAGAGCACCATGACGAAGCCGATAATCATATTTTATTCAATGCCCATTTTAAAAATGGCAAACTGCATCACAGCTGGTACAGTCAGTACGCCAATGGGGTAAAATGTGATTCGGGTTATTTTAAACATGGTATTCCCGAGGGTGAATGGAAACACTGGGACAAAGCCGGCAACCTGCGCATGGTACGTACTTTTTCAACCACCAAATACCACAGGGTAACAGATGAAATAACCAAGCAGATCAAACATCCTACCTATACCCTATCACGTATGGCCAAACAAAATAAGAATGCGGCCTGGCAACATTTACAAACCAAAGAAACGGCCATTAAAAGTAAAGATTACAAGGTTAAAGCTTTATACAATGTAACAGCGGATGTCGGTTATGCATCGGTTTATAATGAATGCCTGTATCATGGCCTGTATATGAATTTAAACGAGAATGGTGTAGTGACCGACTCCGGTTATTATAAAGATGGCCTGCGTGACGGACTCTGGCTGGAACGTGATGCGGTTACACAAACCATTAATACGGGTATGTATAAACATGGTAAAAAAACGAAGGAGTGGAAACAGTATGATGCCCGGCAACGTTTAACGGGTATTACTATGTATAAAGAAGGCGAAGAAACCTATAGAAAAAATTTCCGCTAGTGGCGAACTAGGTTTCCCGCAGATGCCGCAAATGACTCTGCAGATTTTCGCGGATATACTATTGGTTATTTAAAACCGGCCTTCATTACCCTTAATACATTGCCACCCAAAATCTTCCGGATCGATTTTTTGGAATAACCCCTTTCCAATAAGGCTTCTGTTATTTTGGGATAGGTGGTTACATCTTCCAGCCCTTTTGGTAAGGCGCTGATCCCATCATAGTCGGATCCAATGCCCACATAATCATCCCCTACCAGTTTTACAATATAATCTATATGGTCTACCAGGTCATTGATAGTGGGTTGCACATCGGCTACCTGGTTACGAAAATACTGCCGCCATTCCTGTTGCACACGGGCACTGTCCTTATACACCTGCCATAAAGAATCCTGTATTATTGGCCGTTCAACTTTATTTAACTGTGCCAGTCTTTCATCGTAGGCCTTGCTGATAAAACCCGAATAAAAATTAATGCAGATCACACCCCCGTTTTTCGCTACGGCTTTGATCTGTTCATCCTTTACATTCCGGAAAACCGGGCAGAGCGCCCATACCGAACTATGTGATAATATCACGGGCTTGCTACTGGCCGCGATGGCATCATAAAAAGTCTGTTCACCGGTATGGGACAGGTCAACCAGTATGCCCAGTTCGTTCAGGCGTTTTACTACCTGTACCCCAAAATCCGTTAACCCTTTATGCGTTAAACTATCACCCTTTTGTGTCTCGTCCATGGCACTGGTGGCCCAACTGTTGCTGTTATTCCAGGTAAGGGTAAGGTAACGCATACCGCGTTGGTGTAATGCATCCAGTTTATTTAAATCATCTTCTATCATATGGCCGCCCTCCACCCCAATTAATGCGGCCAGTTTTTTTTGTTTGATGGCTCTCTTTACATCAGCATAGCTTTTCGCCAGTATCATGCGGTCGGGGTTACGGGCCGCTATATGTTCCAGCGAGTCAATCTCTTCCATGGCATCTTTATATACGCCTTCGGCGTTCCGGGCTTTGGGGCCGGTGAATACCGAAAAAAACTGCACATCCACCCCGCCTTCCTGCCAGCGGTCCAGGTCGCTATGGCCTTTTGTTAGCCGGTGCGAAATATCCTGTTTACCCAATACGGAGGCGGACAACACATCATTATGCCCGTCAACCAGTACGGCTTTCTGGTGCAGCTTGCCGGCATTTTGCGCCGTTAATACCGTTACCAATAATAAAGCGGTTCCTGTGAGTAATGCTTTCATGCTGGTAAGATAAGTAATTAATAGAAGATGGTTCATGGATCATCGTTCATGGTTATTGGTTAATTGTTAATCATTAACAGGTAATAGCAAGACAGAAACCTGGTTTTTATATGAAAAAGGCGGGGAGCAAAAAAAATCAAAAAAAAATTTACAAACAATTCAAAATCATTTTGTGCGAAAACAAAAAAGTCCTATTTTTGCCGCCCAATCACGGGATGGCTGCGTAGCTCAACTGAATAGAGCATCTGACTACGGATCAGAAGGTTTCAGGTTTGAATCCTGACGCGGTCACAAAAGAAAAGAGTTGCATTTATGCGACTCTTTTTTTATGCCTGTTAACGTTGTAATAACGCATAAACAGTAAAGTGTTATTTAATTTCTTTATTTACCTTATCCACTAACTCTTTTTGTAGCCTTTTTGGCAGTTTACTCCAGTGAATATCCATTAATGCGCCCTGCAATGCATACAGGTATAAATTTACCGGCAGTTTAATGCCTGGGAATTTCCTGGTTAATGTTATATAGGCTCTGGCCGGGGTAATAACAGCAAGATCAGTTAAGGTATAAATCCCGATCTCCTGTAATCTCCTGGCCACCGAAGGGCCGATATTTTTTGTTTGGGTAAGATGACGGATATCCGGTTTCATGATTTTATTTTTAGTATTTCCCTGTTACAAACGATCCCGGTAATGATTACCGGGATCGCTTATTTTATGGTATCGGAAATGTATTTTATTTGATACTGTAGAAGAATGATCTGAGCTCACCGGCAAAAGCCTCGGGTACTTCCAGTGCGGCAAAATGTCCGCCGGCATCCATTTTTTTATAGTGTACCACATTCACAAAACGTTCGGCCCATTCGCGGGGAAATTGTGCTTCTCTGGGAAATACGGCAACCCCTGCAGGTACCTGTGTTTTTTGTAAAGGCTGTGCCCCGCCCCATTGTGCAATGGCATCTGCTTTGTACATCCTGGTGGATGAGGCGATGGTCTCTGTTACCCAATAGATCATGATATTGGTAAGCAGGGCATCTCTGCCACCAAAGGCTGCTTCAATTAATTCAGGAGGTGCGCCGGCATTGCCGAAACTTAAGATCCAGGCGGCCAATGCTACAGGCGAGTCATTTAAGCCATAAGCCAGTGACTGTGGTTTGGTAGCATGTACCATGGCATAAGCGCCTTCACTATACCACCATTGCTGTACAAAACCGGCAAATTGTTTTTCTTCATCGCTCATGGTATTCGGATCTTCCTGCCCCATGGGATAACCCAGGTCGGTAAAATGAACCGCTTCCACCACATCAGGGTATTTGGATGCCAGGGCCTTGGTAACACCCATTCCCACATCGCCGCCCGCGGCATAAAACTTTTTATAGCCCAGTACTTCGGTCATTAGTTTTTTCCATAGCCCGGCTACCGCTTCGCTATTGGTGGATGTTTTGCCTGAAAAGCCAAAGCCGGGAATAGATGGGATTACCAGGTCAAAGCTTTGTTCGCCTTCGGTCAGTAAGGGAATGATCCTGTGAAAACGATAATAACTATCGGGCCAGCCATGGGTTAATATTAAAGGTTTTGGGTTGCTGCCCTTACCCTTTATCAGCTGAAAATGAATGGGAAAACCATCTATTTCGGTCATGTATTGGGGATATTGATTCAGTTGCGCTTCCTGTTTTTTCCAGTCATAGTTATTTATCCAGTAAGCTGCCAATTCTTTCAGGTATTTTTCGCTGGTACCAAACTGCCAGCCGGAACCATCAGGTTCACCGGGCCAGCGGGTGTTTTGAATACGGTTTTTAAGATCGGTAATAACAGTTTCAGGAATGTTTACGCTAAAGGGTTTCATAATATTTGCATTTGGTTTTTGGGAAAATATGTTTTGAGTGGCCATGATTATCTGGCAAATGGTTAGCAGCAGGATCAGCTTTTTCATGTTGTATGTTGTATGGGTTAGTTGTATCGATGATTGACAACACAAAAATACTGGCTGAAGGAGGCGGCGATATAGGTTATAAGGCGGGAAAAATGGTAGTTTTTTCGGTAAATAAATGGCAGGCGCCCGTTTATAGTTTTCTGAAGGCTACAGGCGTCATGCCCTCCCATTTTTTAAAGGTTTTGGTGAAGTAGGAAATATCCTCAAATCCCAGCCAGAACGAGATCTCCTGTACGGTCATGGCCGTTTGCTTTAATAGGCTTTTGGCTTCCATGGCCAGGTGGTCATCGATCCATTTTTTGGCCGTTTTACCGGTTTGTTCCAATAAAACCTCACTCAGGTATTTGGGTGTAATATTTAGCTGTGCCGCATAAAAACCTACTTCTTTCTGTTCAAATGCATGCCGGGTTAAAAGTTTCCGGAAATCAGCAGTGATCAGTTCCTGCCGGGATGAAACATGGGGAAGGGCAACTGCAGATTGGTGAAAGCTTTCAGCCAGTTTCAGCAGGCTATAGATGAGGCCCGGCATGATGGCCGGTTGGTGACTGAACCGGGTAAGCAGGGCGAAGATGGATTTTATCTGCCCTGTTTGTTCCTCCGTTGTTTGCAGTACATGGTGCCCGCCCGGCTGAAAAAACGGTAAACTGTCCAGGAAAGTGCTTTTGATGATATGGGTAAAAATGTTTTCGGTAAAATACAGGGTTTCATGTTTTGCCTCGTGGTAGGGTTCCCACTGCGATACAATACCCGGGCCGATGGTGGTAAGGCTACCCGGCTGTAATACATAATCCGCACTGCCGATTTTTACAGTGCCGGGCTTGCCGGTATAAGTAATGCCAATGCCATAGGCAAAGTTGCGTAGCGGAAAGCTAACCCCTGCATTTTTATAGGTAGTATCATTGGCCAGGAAATACGGCACAGCCATATTATGCTGCTCCTGCTCCTTCAGGTAATGGAACAGGTTGAAGCTTTTCAGGTTTTCTTGTTTGCGTATCACAGGGATATATTTATATGATAAAACTACACCAATAGCAATACGATCTATTAAAAAGTTCAGATATCGGTGTGGTCATCTTTTTCATTGGTCTGGAAACAGGTTTTTTGTTTTAACTATTTACGTTATAAATTTTGCAGATTTAAAATGATGTTATTTTATTTAACTAAATGATAAGATTTGCCAAACTAACTTCCCTGTATAAAAAGTTTTAAGCTGGGAATTTGTTATTAAACACCAAAATGCTTCTTCTCCCTCATTTTATTTAATCATCAAAAGTCTGATCATGAAAAAAGCACAGTATCTTGCTCTGACAGTCGCTGTATCAGCACTGGTAGTTTGCACCGTTCTCTTTGCACAGCCGGATTCTTCCAACGTAAAAAAAACGAATAATATTAATTCTTATTCAGATTATCTGGTTATCGAGTCGAACAGCATACCCGGCCTTGTCTCAAAATTAAACAAGTTAAAAGACTATAAACTTGCAGGCGGGGTTGTTGTTAGTGTGGAGAGAACAATGAATAACATAGAATTTAAAACGTATTATCAAACGGTTTATAAATAAACGCTATAAACCCTGAAAGGCATCCTCTGCTGGTTAATAACCCGGTTTTGCGGCTTAAATCACAGGAAATTAATAATTTTGCTTTTTAGGTTCGTCTTATAATGTCAACTAAAACTTTGCCGTTTTGTCATTTAACCGTACCTTTGCCACCCAAATTATAAATTAACAATACGGCCAAATCCGTATTACCTTAAAAATCATTCAATTATGAAAAAGGGTCTCCATCCGGACAGCTACCGGTTAGTTATTTTTAAAGACATGAGTAACAACACCATGTTTTTAAGTCGTTCTACTGCAAATTCTAAAGAAACTGAAAAATGGGAAGATGGTAATGAATATCCTGTAATTAAACTGGAGATCTCTAACACTTCACACCCTTTCTTCACCGGTAAAAATGTATTGGTGGATACTGCAGGCCGTATCGATAAATTCAAAAAGAAATACGCGAAAAAAGCATAATAATCATATATTGTGCGACGGCTTTTGGCCTTGCCAGAAGTTTGTTTTTCATGGCTATACTTTTAACCCCGTAGAATCTTCTTCGGGGTTAGTTTTTAATAGTAATTGCCTGAACTTTTTATGTAGTTTTGTGTTATATCACTATACCTTAAATTTTTAAAACAATGTATCCAGCACAGATAGTACTTCCCATGAAGGAAGAATTAACCGACAACGGTTTCAGCGAATTATTAACCCCTGAAGATGTAGACAACCAGTTAGGCAAAGAAGGTACTACCCTGGTAATGGTGAATTCGGTTTGCGGTTGCTCGGCAGGTTCGGCACGCCCCGGTGTGTTGATGGCTGTGGCCAACGCCAATAAAAAACCCAGTTTCCTGACCACCACTTTCGCCGGCTTTGATGTGGATGCGGTAAAACAACTGCGTGTTAAATTAGCGCCTTACCCCCCATCCTCACCCGCTATTGCCTTATTTAAAAATGGTGAGCTGGTACATTTTATCGAAAGACATCATATTGAAGGCCGTTCGGCACAAATGATCGCCCAGAATTTAGTGGCGGCTTTTGAAGAGTACTGCGATTAATTTTCTCCTGAATGTTCTATAAAAAAGGCCCGGTGTAGTAACCGGGCTTTTTTATGTACCGTAATGAATAAGCGCTAAAAATACATGGCCGATACTGGTACAACTCTGCCGTATTTGCTACCTTGCAGTCTAAATAAAGTGCATGTATATTAAAATATATTTCAACAATAAACCACTGTTTTTATGTGATGCCATTGAACCGGCCATTGAGCCTTTCCTGCATCACGACGATGCCGTGTTTATTGATGAACTGGATGCCCATACGGTAAAGTCCATGATCCATGAAATGCAGGTGGATAAAGTACATGCCGGTGTTTTCTTACATGAAGACCTGGACGAACTGAAGAAAGCATTTTTTAAAAAGTTCACCATTATACAGGCCGGTGGCGGATTGGTGAGTAATGATAACAAAGAGTACTTACTTATACACCGCCGTGGTAAATGGGACCTGCCCAAGGGAAAGTTAGACGAAGGAGAAACGATAGAGGAATGTGCTGTGCGGGAAGTACAGGAAGAAACAGGTTTACAGCAGGTTGAAATTGTAAAACCTTTATTAATAACCTATCATACTTATCACGAAGGCACAAAATTTGTTTTAAAGGAGTCGCACTGGTATGATATGCTTGCTCCCGGTACACAAGTCACCGCTCCGCAAACAGAAGAAGACATCCAGCAAATAGTTTGGGTTCCTGTATCGGCGTTGGGTGAATACACCGGTAATACTTTTCCTTCAATAAAGGATGTATTGCAGGCAAAACAATAGCCGGTAAAAAATTCTAGCTTTTTGCTGGTTTGCAGTGCTTTATGTAGGTTTGTAAATATTCATAGTATGTCGGCAAATTATAAAAATAAAGTAGTCGTAGTAACAGGTGGTACCGAAGGTATCGGCAGGGCGCTGGTAGAACAGTTATTGTCCCAGGGCGCCATGGTAGCAACCTGTGCCCGTGATCATGACAGGTTGTATGCCTTACAATCTGCTTTCCCTTCCTCTCCTTTACACACGATGGTGGCCGATATCAGTAATGAAAATGACTGCCGCCGTTTTATAGAGACCACGCTCAAGTATTTCGGAGGTATTGATGTACTGATCAACAATGCCGGCATTTCCATGTGGGCCCTGATGAAAGACAGTTCCGTTGACCTGGTAAAAAAGATAATGGACGTTAATTTCTGGGGAGCCGTGTATTGTACCAAGTATGCATTGGATTCTATCATCAGCCGTAAGGGCACCATTGTGGGTGTATCGTCTGTAGCGGGATACCGTGGTCTGCCCGGGCGTAGTGGTTATGCCGCTTCCAAATTTGCCATGCAGGGCTGGCTGGAGTCGTTAAAAACTGAACTGCTGCACGAGGATGTGCATGTGATGTGGGTTTGTCCCGGCTTTACCGTTTCAAAGATCCGGTACAATGCTATTACCAGTGAAGGCAAGCCGCACGGTGTGGAACCATTGAATGATGATGAGATGATGAGTGCCGCCGATTGTGCTACGCATATTTTAACGGCTATAGAAAAAAAGAAACGGACCTTGTTACTTACCTTTGAGGGCAAACGGATCGTCTGGTTAAACCGGCTGTTTCCCAAATGGGCAGACAAGATGGTTCAAAAATTTTATTTAAAGAACGGTGAACTGGTCAAATAAGCACCTTTTCACGCATGCTGACCACCCTATTAATTTGTTCGATCAATTATGCCACTAATTACACTTACTTCCGATATAGGTCAGCAGGATTACCTGGTAAGTGCAATTAAGGCGCAGTTGCTGCAGGTGAACCGGGAGTTCCAGTTAATTGATATTTCCCATCATATTGCGCCGTTTAATTACCCGCAGGCCGCTTATGTGTGCCGCAGTGCCATCCGGCATTTTCCGCCCTATAGTTATCATATTATCCTGATCAACCTGTTTGAAAGCAAGCCCGAGAAATTGTTGCTGGCCTACCATAAAGAACAGTACTATTTATGTGCCGATAACGGTATTTTACAAATGATACTGGAGGAGAAGCCGGAACTGGTGATCGGTATTCCCCTGGATAAAAAAGCCAACCGTAATACCATGTATTGTACCGGTATGATGGGAAAGATCATTGACCAGCTGGTACAGGGGGATTCAATACAAAATATCGGCGAGCCGGATGTAAGTTACCTGGAAAAAAATCCTATCCGGCCCGTATTGGATAAACAGTTTATTGAAGGCCAGATCATCTTTATAGACAATTTTGAAAATGTAATTGTCAATATTACCCACGAACAATTTGAAGAACAACGCAAGGGCCGCCGTTTCCGTATCGTCTTCCGCAGAGATGAGGTAATTGACCGTATCAGTGAGTCCTATGCCGATGTGCACCAGGGGGAAAAACTGGCCCTGTTCAACAGTGCCGGTTACCTGGAAATAGCCATTAACAAAGGCAATGCGGCCGGGCTGTTTGGGTTAAAAGGTTTTTCCGATAAGCCGGGCATGCTGCAAAACCGGCTGTTATACGAAACCGTGCGGGTTTATTTTGATGATTAAGTTTGAGGCTTCCCTTCAGTTAGTATAAGGCGTATATAAGTTCATATTATTTTTTTTCCATTACCATTGATATTTGTCATTCCCCCGATACACCACCGTCATGATTATTATGTGAACGGAAAAATTGTTCTGCGATTTATGGTTAGTTTTATGTTTTCCTAAATTTTATCGTTTATATGAAAAAAATACTTTTATCGCTGGCCGTTTTGGTAAGCGGCCTGACCCAGGCCCAACTGAAAGTGTCCGATGTACAAAGCTTTACCTTGAAGAACGGCATGAAATTTTTGGTAGTGGAAGATTTTTCCATTCCCAATGCCAATATGTACCTGTTTTATAAAGTTGGTTCCCGCAACGAATACCAGGGTATTACCGGCTTATCCCATTTTTTTGAACACATGATGTTCAATGGCGCTAAGAAGTACGGCCCTAAAGAGTTTGACCGGGTGATGGAATTAAACGGGGGCGCCAATAATGCCTATACCCGTGAGGATATTACAGCTTATACCGACTGGTTCCCGGCATCTGCCGCAGAAGTAATGTTTGACCTGGAGAGTGACCGTATTGCCAGCCTGAGCATTGATCCCAAGATGGTAGAGAGTGAGAGAGGCGTGGTTATTTCGGAAAGAAGCACGGGCCTGGAGAATTCACCCTGGAGAATGCTGATGGAGGGAGTGAGTGGTGTGGCTTTCCAGGAGCACCCCTATCACTGGCCTGTGATCGGTTACCTGGATGATATGAAGAACTGGAAACAGGCCGACCTGGAACGTTATTTTAAAACCTATTATGCACCTAATAACTGCGTGGTGGTAGTATCGGGCGCCCTGAAGTTTGCCGAGGTAAAACGCCTGGCAGAAAAATACCTGGAGCCTATACCGGCACAGCCGGCTCCCCCACCCGTTCACCAGGTTGAGCCCGAGCAAACCGGCGAACGCAGGATAGAAATGGAGAAGGATGTAACCACGCCTTACCTGTATATTGCCTGGAAGGCACCCAATGCCCTGGATGCAGACTATTATGCCCTGACCTTATTAAGTGATATACTGAGCAGCGGCCGTTCTTCCCGCCTGTATAAAGCGCTGGTAGATGAACAGCAATTAGCAACCACCGTGTTTGCCAATTACAGCGAAAGTCTTGATCCTACTACTTTTGGTATTGCCGGTGTAACTGCCCGTGGTGTGGATGTGGCTAACCTGGAGAAAGCCATTTACGCGGAGATAGAAAAGATCAAAAAGGATGGTATCACCGCTGCAGAACTGGAGAAAGTAAAAAATGCCAAGCTGGTAGGTTTTTACGGCCAGGTAGAAACCATTAATGGTAAATCCGATAACCTGGGTACTTATGAAATATTCTTTGGTGATTATAAAAAAATGTTTGATGCTCCTGCCGATTATAATAAAGTAACAGTGGAAGATATTAAACGCGTGGCCAATAAGTATTTCAATAAACAGACCCGCAGTGTTGGCGTACTAAAAGCCAATACCAAAGATTAATCATTTTTATCTCTAACAAAATAATACCTGAATAGTATGAAAGGTTTACAATATATCATTTGTTATTGCCTGTTATTGGTGGCTACCGCAACCATGGCGCAGGATTATAAATTACCGGCTTACCAGAAGTTCACTTTAAAGAACGGGTTAACGGTTTACCTGATGGAACAGCATGAAGTGCCCATGATCAATGTATCGGTAGTATTACCTGCCGGCGCTATTTATGATGGCGATAAAGCCGGCCTGGCTGCTTTTACCGCCACCGCTTTAAAACATGGCACGGGGAAATACCCTAAAGCCAAGATGGACGAAACACTGGACTTTATGGGCGCCAGCGTGAACACCTATGCTTCCAAAGAATCTGCCGGTTTGTCGGCCCGTTTTGCAGCAAAAGATAAACAGCAGGTGTTTGATATTATTTATGAGCTGCTGACCAACCCTACTTTTGATGCCACCGAGTTTGGTAAAGAAAAACAACGCAGTCTTACCAGGCTGGCACAGGCAAAAGAAAGCCCCCGTTCCGTGATCGGTTACCAGTTTGATAAATTAATTTATGGCGATCATGTATATGGTAATATCACCGGTGGAACCGTAAGTAGTGTTACTGCACTGGAAGCAGGTGACCTGAAAAAATTTCATGCCGACAATTATGTTCCTAACGGATCGGCCATTGCCGTAGTAGGTGATTTTAACAGTAAGGACATGAAGGCGGAGATCACCAAATTGTTCAGCAACTGGAAAAAAGGCAACAGCCAGTCGGCTAACCTGGCATCGGCCCCGGTTGCTACAGCTGATAAAGCCAATGTATTGCTGGTGAATAAGAATGATGCCAAAGAGACTACATTTATGATCGGCGCCAAAGGTGTAAGCCGTAATAATCCTGACTTTGTAGCCATTGATGTGATCAATACCTTATTCGGCGGCCGTTTTACTTCGATGCTGAATGATGAACTGAGGGTTAATTCAGGCCTTACCTATGGTGCAGGCAGTAGCTTCAGTGCTTTGAAGAACAGTGGTACCTTTGCCATCTCTACTTTTACAGCCGGTGCTACAACCGAAGCGGCTATTGACAAAGCCCTGGAAGTACTGGATAAATTACATAAAAACGGTGTGGATGAGCAAATGCTGACCTCGGCGAAGAATTATGTAAAAGGACAGTTCCCTCCCAAATACGAGACCAGCGGGCAACTGGCGGGTTTACTGACCAGCATGTTCTGGTATAATTTCAACGAGTCGTATATCAATAATTTCCAGAAAAATGTGGATGACCTGACAGTAGATAAAGCCAAAGAGATCATTCAAAAATACTTCCCTAAAGACAAGCTGCAGTTTGTATTGGTAGGCAAGGCCGCCGATATAAAAAAGATCGCAGAGAAATATGGTAAGGTTACAGAGGTGCAGATCACTGATGAGCCGAAGAAGAAAGCCTTTTAATGGGGTAAAATATCATAATGGAAAGCCGCTTCGTTTGGAGCGGCTTTTTTATTTTTTCCTGCAGATTTTCGGAGATGAATTCGCTGATTAACGCTGATTTTTGTGTTAGTATACAACTATTAACTATAGTACATTATTAATATTCACTTATCAGCGTTGATCTGCGGGTATTATCATCTCCGAAAATCTGCGGGATTACCTTTATTGCAACAGGAAAGCCCTTAACTTTTCGTAAGCTACTTCCATCAACTCGCTTTTCTTAGGTGCATCCATGATTGTTTGTACCGCTTCGGGGATAGCTACCGGCTTGCCGGTAATACGTTCCACTGCTTCGGGGAATTTAACCGGGTGGGCGGTTTCGAGGAATATACCTTTGCCTCCGTGTTGTGCCAGGTATTGTTCCAATGCCAGGTAACCTACTGCTCCGTGCGGATCGAGTAAATAGCCTGTTTGTTGATACACGGTTTTGATGGTGGCTTCTGTTTCCGCATCGGTTACCGTAGCCGATGATAAGGAGTTGCTCAATGTACTGAACTCCCGGTTAAATATTTCCAGGATACGCACGAAATTACTGGGGTTGGCCACATCCATGGCATTACTTAAGGTTGCAACGGCCTTTTTGGTTTGCCAGTTACCCGTTTGCAGGTAAGGACTTACCACGTCGTTTATATTACAGGCAGCGATAAAATGCTTTATGGGCAAGCCGGTTTGCCTGGCCAGGATACCCGCACAGATATTCCCGAAATTGCCGCTGGGTACCGCTACTACAGGCGGATTGTTTTTATCAGCCCACTGCTTCCAGGCAAGGAAATAATAAAACTGCTGGGGTAGCCAGCGGGCAACATTAATGGAGTTGGCTGAAGTGAGGAATACTTTGCTGCGCAGGTCTTCATCGGCAAAAGCTTCTTTTACCAGTTGCTGGCAATCATCGAAACTGCCGTTCACTTCCAGCGCATGTATATTGCCGCCTAAGCCGGTCAATTGTTTTTCCTGTACCGGGCTTACTTTGCCCGATGGATAGAGGATGACGACCTCCACTCCTTCTACACCGTAAAAGCCATTGGCCACGGCGCCACCGGTATCACCACTGGTAGCTACCAGCACGGTTACTTTTTTGGTTTCATCCTTTAAAAAATAACCCAGGCAACGGCTCATAAAACGGGCACCGATATCTTTAAAAGCTAATGTAGGGCCGTGGAATAATTCCAGCGAAGAGATGGTATTGGTTACCGGCACCATGGGTAAAGGAAAGTTTACAGTGTCTGCCACGATCTGTTGTAATATATCAGCCGGAATAACATCTCCCACATAAGGTTTGATGACCTCGCAGGCAATGGATTCATTGCTTAATAATTCGATATCCCTGATCAGGTGAGGACTGACAGCTGGTAACTTTTCCGGAAAATACAATCCCTTATCCGGCGCCTGGCCGGCAATGGCCGCCTGTTTAAAATCAACCGCGGGTGATTGTTTATTGGTACTATAATATTTCAAGGCTTTGTTTTTAAGTTTTATCCCGCTGATTTTCGGAGATGATCATGCAGCGCAGATTTTCGCTAATTATTTTATTTTATATCAGAGTAGGGAATTCGCCAGGTATTACTTTAACCCCCTGTTTACCGATGGTAGTTACATATACGTGATGGGCAATGCCAATCCCTTCATAAATTTCCTGCATGACGGCTGCCACTTTATCGGCTGTAAGCTTATCAGCACTCAGCATAAAGATAGAAGGGCCCGAACCCGAGATACCACCGCCCAGTGCGCCGGCGGCTTTGCTTTGTTTTTTTACTTCATCAAAGCCCGGTATCAGGATACTGCGGATGGGCTCTACAATCACATCTTCCAGCGAACGCCCGATCAGTTCCAGGTCGTTCTGGAAAAAACCGGTTACCAGTCCTGCTATATTACCCCATTGTTTAATGGCGTCCTTTAAAGGCACCTGGGTACGCAGGATCTGCCGGGCATCGGAGGTTTTTACTTCTACCTGTGGGTGTACTACGGTTACATAAAGGTCTGGTGAGGGAATGGACAATACATCCAAAGGATGAATACTGCGTATTAATGTAACACCGCCCAGCAGGCAGGGTGCAATATTATCGGCATGTTTTACACCGGCTGCCAGCTTTTCACCGTGCATGGCCAGTTGTATGCGTTCATCCCTGTCAAATATATTACCTAATAAATAGTTAGCAGCGGCCGCAGCCCCGGCAGCACTGGCAGCACTGGAACCAATGCCGCTGCCGGGTTTTATGCGTTTGTCAATAGCTATTTCAAAACCAACGGTACCGTCCGTTTTTTTCATAGCTTCCAGTAATACCACACCGGCCACATTTTTTTCAGGGTCGGTAGGCAGGTTATAATCATCCAGGTTCTTAATACGTACAACCGGTTCATCGATCAGTTGAACATGCATGATATCATAGGGAGCTTCCAGCGCCAGGCCTAAGATATCAAAGCCACAAACCAGGTTAGCAACGGTTCCGGGACAGTGTACGATACAAGCGTTATTTTTCATTCGTATATTTTTAGTTTGTGAGCCTGGTGTTAAGCTTTGGTGGCACGGATAATATCGGCAAAAACCCCGCTGGCAGTTACTTCGGCACCGGCGCCGGCACCTTTTACTACCAATGGCTGTTCTTTGTAGCGGTCAGTATAAAACAATACAATATTGTCCTTGCCATATAAATGATAGAGATCATGCTCCGGTTTGATGTGTTGTAAACCAACCGATGCCTTCCCATTTTCATAGGAAGCCACAAATTTTAAAATACAGCCGGCGGCTTTTGCTTGCTGGTATAGCTTATTGAAATGAGCTTCTTCGGCTGCCATGGCTTTGTAAAAATCATCCACTGATCCCTGCATACATGATTCGGGCAGGAAGGAATTATTGGTGATATCTTCCATTTCCATCTGGTCGCCGGCTTCACGGGCCAGGATCATTATTTTACGCATCACATCGGTGCCGCTGAGGTCTAGGCGCGGGTCGGGCTCGGTATAACCTTCGTCCTGGGCCTGTTTTACCACATCGGCAAAAGGACGGCTGCCATCGTAGTTATTGAAAACAAAGTTCAGTGTACCGCTTAATACCGCCTGCATTTTATGCACGGCATCACCGCTACGGGTAAGATCGTTTAAAGTACCGATTACAGGCAAGGCGGCACCTACATTGGTTTCAAACAGGAATTGGCCATGGAATTCTTCTGATAATTGTTTTAGCTTTTTATAGTTGCTATACACCGAAGCAGCGGCAATTTTATTACAGGCTACAACGGATATGGTTTTGTGTAACAACTGGTCGTAAATACCTGCTACTTTATCATTAGCAGTTACATCTACAAATATGGAGTTACGCAGGTTACGGTTGATAACCTGGTACACAAAGTGCTGCAGGTCAGATGCTTCGCCATTCTGTAATTCCTGTTGCCAGTTTTGCAGGTCAATCCCGTTTTCATTGAATACCATATTACGGCTGTTGGCCAGGCCAATTACCTTCACCACCACATGCATTCTTTCTTTAAGATATTGTGCCTGCTGCTGTAATTGTCCCAGCAGTTTCGCGCCTACATTACCGGTACCTACTATAAAGAGGTGTACCTGTTTATAGCTGGTACCAAAGAATTCTTCATGTAATACGTTGATCGCTTTTTTAACATCCTTGGTAGCGATAACGGTAGATATATTTTTTTCGGAAGAGCCCTGTGCAATGGCCCTGATATTGACCCCGTTTTTACCCAGCGCACTGAACATACGGCCGCTGATACCCGGGTGGCTTTTCATGTTCTCGCCTACCAGTGCAGCAATAGAAAGCTCGGTTTCAACGAAGAGGGGTTCTACTTTCTGCAACGCGATCTCGTTGGCAAAAGCCGCATCCACGGCCTGTTTGGCTTTATAGGCCATACTGGCATCAATGGCTACTGATATGGAGTGTTCGGATGAACTCTGGGTAATGAGGATCACATTGATCTGTTCATTACTCAGGGCTTCAAATAAACGCTTGGAGAAACCGGGAATACCCACCATGCCGCTACCTTCCAGGCTGATCAGTGCTATATTGTTAATGCTGGAGATGCCCCGCACAATATCACCGGTTTTCGCACCATGTACTTCTATCAGGGTACCTTCATCTTCCGGCGCAAAAGTATTTTTGATCCATACGGGAATACCTTTGGCCATTACCGGTTGTATGGTTGGCGGATAGATAACCTTGGCACCAAAATGCGACAGCTCCATGGCTTCATGATAAGAAATACGCGGGATGATACGGGCATTGGTAGCCAGGCGTGGGTCTGCGGTCATCATACCGCTTACATCTGTCCATATTTCCAGGGTATCGGCCTGTAAGGCTGCTGCAAAAACAGCGGCAGTATAGTCGGAGCCACCACGGCCTAAGGTAGTGGTAACCCCTTCGGCGTTGGCTGCAATAAAGCCGGGTACAACCACCAGGCTATGAACTGGAAGCGCCTTATAAAAGTTACTGATGTTTTTATGGGTAACTGCTACATCCAGTTGTGCCTGGGTGAAGTTGGAATTGGTTACCAGCAGTTCTTTAGCATCCTGCCAGAGCGCTTTTTCCTGTTCCTTATTAAAAGCCGCTACGATAATTTTAGAAGATAACCATTCGCCGTAACTGGCCACGCGGTCGCGGGAACGGGGGGTAAATTCTTTCAGTAAAAAGATGCCGTTACAAATGTCTTCAATTTCGTTGCAGGCCTTTTTTACCAGGCTTAATAAACTGCTTTGACTAACAACGGGTATCAGTTGTTTTACTGCCTCCATATGACGTTGTTCGATAAGGGACAGCTTTTCCTTATAGGTTTCATCGCCGGCAGATGCCAGTTGTGCGGCGGTTAATAGTAAGTCTGTTATACCACCTAAGGCCGATACTACGACAATAGTTGTTCCGTTATTTGCAGAAAGGTGCTTGTTATTGACGATGCTGATTACCTTATTTATATTTTCTGCATTGGCTACGGAAGTGCCACCAAATTTTAAAACCTGTATCATGTTAATTTTATAAATGTGCCTGAAAGGATTGTGAAATGCCAATAGTAGTCTACTATTTTATGCGGCCGTTGCCCAGGGGGTGATATAAACAAGTTAATCCGCGTTAGCGGATTGTTGTTGTAATGGTAATAATGGAAAAAGAGGCTGTTGCGGCAACAGGAGCGTTTGCCGGCATCAGGGAAATAATATGGTTATTATTGTACAGCACTTTTTGTATAGGTGTACAAGATAAGGCCAAAATTATATTCAGCGATTTTTTTTTGAATATTTTTTTCTGAAATGCAGTAAGGACGCCTGTTTTATGAACTTACGGTAGTTAGTTTACCGGTGATGTTTTTAAAAAATCAGTTGCTTTTTTAACACTGCCATGTTTTAACAGCAAGGCTTTTGCCTGGTCATAATCCGTAAGCTGGTTACGTTCCATTAACATGCGGGTACCCCTGTCCACGAGTTTGTCGTTGGTCAGTTGCATGTTCACCATCTTGTTATCCTCTACCCTGCCCAGTTGTATCATGGCCGAAGTAGAGATCATGTTCAGTACCAGTTTTTGTGCCGTACCACTTTTCATACGGGTACTGCCCGTTACAAATTCGGGGCCTACCACTACTTCAATGGGATAGTCGGCTGCGGCGCTTAAAGGTGTATCGGGGTTACAGGAGATACTGCCGGTAGCAATACCATGTTTTTTGCATTCATTTAATGCACCTATTACATAAGGTGTGGTGCCGCTGGCGGCTATACCTATAACTACATCGTTTTCGTTTACATTGTGCACAGCAAGATCTTTCCATCCCTGTGTTTCATCATCTTCGGCAAATTCTACAGCCGTTGTAATGGCTTTTTCGCCACCTGCAATTACAGCAATAACCAATCCGTAGGGAACACCGTAGGTTGGCGGACATTCACTGGCATCTACAACAGCCAGGCGGCCACTGGTGCCGGCACCAATATAAAACAACCTGCCTCCCATGAGCATTTTATCACTTACTACTTCCAATAGCTTTTCAATTTGGGGAATGGCCTTTTGTACGGCGGCCGGAACGATCTGGTCTTCCTTATTGATATTGGTAAGCAACTCGTTCAGTGACATTTTTTCCAGATGCCTGTATCCACTTGCTTGTTCTGTAATTCTTTCAAAAGGCATATATCTATTTTTAATCTTAAGGCAAAATGCAAACGCGAAATTAAACGAAATACATTTTATTTAATGGTAATTGCTATGTTGTTTTCATTAACGGATCAAAGTTTTGCAACGCTATTTGTTCAATAGCATTGGTGCAGCTGAACGGAGCGTCGCAAGATCAGCCCAACCAGGGAACTAAAGCCGGTAACATACTTTTATTATTATGCTGTATGATACCTGATCAAACCCTGCATAGGTTTTTTATATACAGTACCGAGTTCAAATTCATAACTATGACAGAGCTGGTTCAGTACATCTTTGAAACCATGTGCAACACTGCCCACAAAGTTAACAGGGTGTTTCCAACTTTCACGGTATTTACACAGGTGTGTGAAAAAGAAATCGTTCAAACCATCTTCAATAATGTTCTCGATCATATAGTGACCGCGGTTTTCTGCAAGGAAGAGGGCAAAAGAGGCCAGATATTTGTTAGGTAACGGCATTTTGTAGACATTGTTCAAAATCTCTGCGGAGTTGGTATTGTAGGTAATATCAAAACGTCCACGCAGTTCATCATCAAACGTATTGTACAGGTAGTATTGAATTACTTTACGGCCCAGGTAAGCGCCGCTGCCTTCATCGCCCAGTACATACCCTAAACCGGGACTGTTTTTAATGATGCTTTTACCATTGTACGAACAGGAATTGGCGCCGGTACCCAGGATACAGGCAATGCCCTTTTCGTGACCGCATAAGGCACGGGCAGCAGCCATGAGGTCGTGTGTTACAGCTACCCTGGCACCGTTAAATGTCCTGGAAATGGCTTTTTTTACCGATTTGGCATTTTCGGGATTGGCACAGCCGGTACCGTAGTAATAGATATCGGAAATATTGGCGTTTTTTATTTTGGGCAGTAGTTCTTTTTTTAATAGCTCCTCGATCTGTTGTGTGTTTAAAAAATACGGACTGATACCCTGGGTCATGATGGTTTTGGTTTTTCCATTGGTTACCAGGCTCCATTCGGCCTTTGTTGCTCCGCTATCAGCTATTAAAATGCTTGCTGTCATAATGATTCTGGTTTATGCTTGGCCTTTCTAACAAAAACTAAGCTAAAAATGATCTTACTGAGAAATTTTGCTGTGTTAAAAATTATCTGATAGATAATTACTTATAACTTTTCGATAATTTGCGCCAAATTACAGTAAAGTTAAAAGATGGGAAATAAAAAATTTCAGGTTTGGTTGCCGTTGCTTTTATCAGCCGTGTTAACAGTGGGTATGTTTTTAGGATATAAGTTAAACAAAACCGGCAATAAAAACAGTTTTTTTGGAAAAAATAATCATACTTCTTTACAGGAAGCACTGGATATTATCCGCTTAAAATACGTTGATTCTTTATCGCTTGATTCGCTGGAATCCAGTGCCATTAAGGAAATGATGTATAAACTGGACCCGCATTCGGTGTACCTTCCACCGGTTGAACTGAAGCAGGCCAATGAAGAGTTATCGGGTGGCTTTGATGGTATTGGTGTACAGTACAATGTGTTTTCTGATACGGTAAATATTATTTATGTTTTTCCGAACGGACCCAGTGAAAAAGCCGGGTTAAAAATTGGTGATAAGGTATTGGCTGTTGATGATTCTACCCTGGTTGGTAAAGTAACCTATACCCGTATCAGGGAACTGATCCGCGGAAAACGCGGGTCGGTAGCTAATTTAACGATCTTAAGAGATGGCAAACCGCAAAAGGTTGCAGTAACCAGGGGTAATATACCGGTGCCATCCCTGGAAGCTGCCTATATGGTAAGCCCCGGTATTGGTTATATGAAGCTTACCAAATTTGCAGAGAACAGTTACCGTGAGTTTATGATTGCGTTGGAAGAGCTGAAGAAACAGGGATTGAAAGAGTTGATATTTGACCTGCGCGGAAACGGCGGTGGTTATATGAATGAAGCCGTAGAGATGATCGATGAGTTTTTATCGGATGATAAATTGATCGTATATACTGAGGGGGTGAACAGCCGCCGCGAGGAGTACCGTGGTAAACGCCCGGGACTTTTTGAAACCGGTAAACTGGTGGTATTGGTTGATGAATTATCGGCAAGTGCCAGTGAAGTAGTGGCAGGCGCTTTACAGGATTGGGACAGGGCAACCATCATTGGCCGCCGGACCTTTGGTAAAGGACTGGTGCAGAAACAGTTCCCGTTAAGTGACGGATCGGCACTGCGTTTAACTGTATCCCGTTATTATACACCATTAGGGCGCAGTATTCAACGTCCATACGATAAGGGTAAGAAAGTGTATATGGATGAATTGTGGGAACGTTATAATAACGGCGAGGTTTTTTATGCCGACTCCAATAAAGTAACCGGCGGTAAACAGTACACGACCCCCGGAGGCAGAATATTATATGGTGGCGGAGCCATTATGCCGGATGTATTTGTATCGCTGGATACATCAGCCTACCCTTCCTTCATTAATAAATTATTTATCAGCGGCAGCTTTGACAGCTTTGTGTACCAGTATTACCTGGCACACCAGCAACAGCTGAACCAGTATAAAACACCGGCTGAGTATATACAGAATTATAAAGGCGATAACCAGATATGGAAGGACTTTTTACAGTATACCGCCAAGGATTCTATTAACCCTGCGGCCTTAACACCGGAGCAGCAAAAGACATTGCTGCACAGGCTGGAAGCCCAGCTGGCGCGTTTTAAATGGCGCACCAACGGCTTTTTACAGGTGTTGAACTCTGACGATACTGTTTTTCAGAAAGCACTGGAGGAATTAAAAAAATAATATAGCAACTGTATAAATAAAGACAGTGTCTGCATAAAGGTATAAAGCGGTATATAGTTTATATACCGCTTTTATTTTACCACGCCCCTGCCCAGTTGCACACTAAAGCTGGTACCACTGTTATAAGTGGCCTGTTCATTTAAACCAACGGAGAATAAACGGAAACGTTCGGAGTGTAAACGGATCATGCTGCCATCGGTTGCCTGTACCTGTTGAATGACAAAGCCGATCAATGCTTTTTTGCGGGTGCCGGATGGAACCACATCCACTATTTTACCGGTAACGGGGGCTCCTGCACGGATAAGGGTTTTACCATCTACAATAACCGCTTCGGCTATATGCAGGCGTACCGTACTGCCATCTTTTGAACGTTCTTCGGAACTCAGGGTTTGATCGAGTATGACTTTTACCGTTTTACCCGCCGGCACTTTAACCGGTTTGTCATTGACCACTGTTTTTTCTTCTCTCGGTGGTTTGGGTGGTTCAGGATCTTTTGGGGTAACAACGGCATTATCATCTTTCTTCTTGGTATTTGTTGGTTTATTTTCTTTGGGTTTGGTATTGACCGGTATATTTTTTTCTTTATTGCCGGCCGGTGGCGGAACCACCAGATTGGTGTTTATTACATTGTTGTCCTGGGGTGTTACCTGGTCTTTTACCGGTTTCTTTTCGGGCTGAACATTTTCTCCGGCCATTTCTTTTTCAGTGGGTGTAGTATCGGGGCCAACAATTTCCTCCTTATTGTTTTTATTGATGAAGGTATTGCCCAGTATAAGGCATAAACAGATGAATGCTATGATGACCAGCACCAGTACCGATTTATCCTGCAGCCATTTGGGCCTGTTTTGAAACCAGTTGGCCAATTTGGGTAAACGCACATTGGCCGGCCATTTCAGGCGCAGCATATAGTGTGAGAACAGGTGACCGATAGCGCTTAAAGAGAGTTTTAGTTTTGGCGGCTCCATTTCACCGGTTACGGCCAGTTTATGTTCGCCTGAGTGTACGGGTCTGTCTGTTTGTAAGGCCTGTACCAGTTGCTGTTCCTGGAATACTGCATAGTTCACACATTTTAATAAGGCATCCTTAAACAGGCGGACAGAGGCATATCTTTTTTGCGGGTTTCTTTCCAGGGCGGTGGTAACCACTTTTTGTAAAGCAGGTGTGGCCGCGTTGGTGAGAGAAGTGGTAACGGGTGCTTTTTCTTCCAGTTTGCGTTTCATCAACTGGTAATCGGTGTCTGAGGAAAAAGGAGTCTGGCCGGTTAATAGTTCATATAAAATATTACCTACTGCATATACATCGGTCAGTTCATCACCCTCTTTTCCCTGTATCTGTTCCGGCGCCATGTATTCCAGGGTGCCTACTGATTTGCCATGCTGGGTTAAACGCTGGGAGTTACGGATACGGGCAATGCCGAAATCCATGATCTTTACCTCGCCTTCCGCAGATACCATTACGTTGGCGGGTTTCAGATCACGGTGAATAATACCTTTTTTATGGGCATGATCTAAACCATCCAATACCTGCACCGCAATACTGCAGGCCAGTAAGGAGGAAATTTTACCTTTTCGTTTTAACCAGTTCTCTAGGGTATCCCCTTCCACATATTCCATTACCATCCAGTACGATTCGTTACGGGGAATGAAGGCATACAGGTGGGTAATATTAGGATGGTTAAGTTTGGCAAGGGCCAGGGCTTCCTGCTGAAAACGACCTTCCATTGATTCAGAAGAATTGGTCACCGATTTGTTGAGTGATTTAATGGCGACAAGCCTTTGTATCAGTTTGTCCTCGGCCAGGTAAACCGTGCCCATTCCGCCTTCACCAATTTTCTGGATGATATTGTATTGATCGGATGGATTGAAACTCATACAAAAATGTTTTGTTCTTTGGTTTCCAAATTGTTTTCACTTTCACTATAGGGTAATACTTCCAGCAGTATGGCCGAGAAGTTATCCCTTGCCCTACGTTGCATGCATAGCGCTTTTATGGTTTCCATGGTTAAGTTAATAGAGGGAAGAGCAAATAGCTGCTCCAGTTCCCGGTCGGATAACATATCATAAATACCATCGGAGCAAAGGAAGAGCTTATCACCGGCGTGCAGCTGTAAACCGCTGCTGCTAACCTCTGGTTTAACCTGTACCACGGTTCCCAATGCCTGTAACAGCACATGTTTCATTTCGTGGTGCAGCCCCTCTTCTTTTGTTATTTTGCCCTCACTGATCATCTGGTTCACCAGTGTCTGGTCGGTTGTTAATTGTGTTAATTGGCGGTTGCGGTAATGATAAATACGGCTGTCTCCCACCGAAGCAAAAAAGACCTGTTGTTCTTTAATAAAAATAGCAACGGCCGTAGTGCCCATGCCGGCATACTGGCTGTTTTCCTGCGAAGCGGTGCGGATATGCTGGTGCATCTGCTGCATGAGTATTTCCAGCATAGCTGGAGTATTGGCCAGGGTATATTGCCTGCTGATATAGTTTTTTGCTGTTTCGCAGGCCAGGTTGCTGGCTACTTCACCGGCATTGTGTCCGCCCATGCCATCGGCCACCATTGCAAATACAAGCTGTTTGCCGGATGCCGGGTAGTAATAAGTAATACTGTCTTCGTTATCCTGGCGGCTGGGACCGGTTTCCGATATAGCCTGTATGGTGTAGGAAAAAGCATCAGCCTGTTGATCCGGGCTTACTAACTTTTCATCAGTAGCCATTACCGGTTCTGCCTGTGCAGTGATAACAGCCGGTTTCTTTTTTTTCCAGAGAAAGTTCATGTGGACTTATTGTGGTGATGAGATGAATGGATATAAACTGCTAAACCGCTGCCCCGCAGGGCAGCCGGTAGTTTAGCAGGCCCGTCAAAAAGTAGAGCTATTTTTAGGGCGTTTATATTAGTTGATCACATCTTCCCTGCCCATTAGTTCCAGGGCATATTTGATCGGGATGGCAAAGGACATTTTTGCATTACCGGCCGAGTAGATGCCGATAACATTACCCTGGTTGTCGAACATGGGGCCACCGCTGTTACCGGGGCCGGTAGAGTTAATGGTTAACTGGTAGTAATCGCCCATGGCATTGAAGTACCCTGCTACTTTTTCGGTGCCGGCATTGGCTTTTACCAGGCGGCCTACGATACCTGTGCTTACAGTGGGTACAGGCACTTTTACCACTTTGGCATTGCGGTTAAAGAAGTCGTTGGAAGCTGTGG
Source organism: Terrimonas rubra (assembly GCF_042686025.1). Classification (NCBI taxonomy): domain Bacteria; kingdom Pseudomonadati; phylum Bacteroidota; class Chitinophagia; order Chitinophagales; family Chitinophagaceae; genus Terrimonas; species Terrimonas rubra. The sequence goes on along the minus strand of NZ_JBHUOZ010000003.1, from coordinate 1,492,061 downwards.
CTACATACTGGTCGGGTGACATACCGGGGTAACCCATTACCGTAACCTCGCTGCCGGTCTCGATTTCGTTGTAGTTGTTCAACAGTTTTACAGCGCTCAGTTCTTCCACTATTTCAATTTTGAAAATGGCCACATCGTGTGAAGGTGAAGGCGTTACTTTACCGGCGGGGATACGAATAGAGTTGTTGGCAAAAGTTACATCCATATAAGTAGATTCACCCTTGATGACCGTTACACCCGATTCTACATTTAATAAGTTTAAGTTCATGGCATTGGCGGGTATCCAGGTCTCCACATCCTGCGGCATGACTACCCTGCCTGCAACATGGGTGAATCCTCCTTTACTGTTCAATGTATATAAACGACCGGGGAAATCATCGGGTTTGAAGTTGTAGGTTGTTTCCCAGGGCGCTGCTACGTGGCGATTGGTAACGATAAAACCTCTAGGGTCAACCACGAAGCCTGTACCGGTACCAAAGCCGCCAATAGGATCAAGAATAGCGCCTGCAGGCTCCTCTCCTTTCGCACATAGTAAAGGTTCAATTGCACCCAAACTATTGGTGGTATAAGCTGCATAGTAGTTAATAACACCAGCTTCTTTCACGGGCACTTTTACATGGTATAGTTGCTCCCCATTGGTCATTTTTAAATTCCAGCCTATTTCAATGAACACAACATTTTTACTGTTGTCTTTGGTGATTTGAACCGGCGATATTTTTTTAGAGGTATCACCAATTACCACAACAGAGTCTTTACCTTTTTCATGAATGATCTCTTTAACCGGTTTATTGGCGTATACCAGCCAGGCGCCGGTTCCCAGTATCAGCAATAAGGCGATGGAAATAACGGCCATTCTTTTTTTGCCTTTCTTTTCCGACTCCTGTATGATATGCTGCATGGTTTGTTTACCAATGGTTTCTTTTACCGGCGTGGTTTTAATACCTGTCATATTGGTAGCGCCCGTTGCATGCACTTTTGTTTCTTTGGAAGGTATTTCCGGTGCATCAATCACCCGGGTTTTTTTGATATGCGAAGCAGGTTTGGGATCCAGGTCAAATTCCAGTGTAGGACCTTCTTTACCCAGGCGGATGATGTCGCCGGCAAACAACACGGTTTTCTCTGTAATGGCTTTACCATTTACAAAAGTGCCGTTTTTGCTTTGCAGGTCGGTTATTTCATAGGTGTCAGGTAAAAGACTGTTTACTTTAATACGACAGTGCTCGCGGCTGATGCTGTCATCTGCCAGGTCGTAGGCAATATTGTTTGCCTGGCCACGGCCAATTTTAATTTCCAGGTCGTTTGATACGACAAATTTTTCAACTTGTCCTGCTTTACTGCCATCAATGTGGCGTAGAAGGATCTGTGTTTGGCTGCTCATTTTTTTATTTTTTTGACGGTTAAGAGAATGAAATGATGTCAGGGTTAGCAGTAGTTTTCAGCGGAATGGGATTAAAAAAACGGGCTTCAGTTAATACATCGAAGGGAGCGGAAAAATGTCATCGTATAACAAAAATTACCCGGTAACATTATTCGCTTACTCCTGATTGCTATTGCAAGATTACTACTCGGGAAAGGCCGGGGAAATACTTAAAATGATGTAGTTGGCAGCAATTGCCGTTGGCGTATGGCAATAAAAAAGCGGGTGCACCTGGATGCACCCGCTTATAAAAATGTATATAAGTTCTTTATTGCCCTACAAAGAAAATGGCATTACAGAACATTAGTTTACCATTTTGCCAGAAGTTACGGAACAGTATATTATCAGTGAAGTAAGTCACTGTACCACGTCCCATGTCCTGTACGCCAAATACCAGACCATCCTTCAGTTTATCTTTTAGTTTATGGCCTACAAAGCCGGCTAACTGGTCAAATTTTTTGATCACGCCCACATTCCAGCCATCTTCTTTAATATAGTCATACACAATATCATCCTGCTTTAAAGTGTAGTAGTAATTAGGATAACCGAACATTAAGGGATGAGAGTTATCAACGGTTACTTTAAAGATGGAACCAGGTGTAGTGCCGGGGATCGCATCAGACTCCCTGTTCTCATACACAAATAAGGAGCGGTAAGGATCTTTTTTATTAACGGTATCTTCATCCTTGCGTTGTTTGATCACGCTCCAGTCCTGCCTGGAAAGCTGTAATACGGCGCTTTCCAGTGCCACTAAGCGACCACCTTTGCGTATCCAGCCGGCCAGTTCTTCCGCCGCATTTTTATCATTTAAAAACCGGTAGTTACCACTGGGCAGTACCAGCACATCAATATTGTTCCAGTCGGCTCTTCCAAAATCAGTAGCATTGATCAAGGTAACAGGATAGCCTAATTCTTTTTCCATGAAATGCCATACTTCACCCGCAGCATTCGATGATACGCCTTCGCCGGTTAATAAAGCCACTTTCGGCGCTTTGATCATATGTACCCTGGAACTTCCAAAGTCGAAACCTTTGTCCACCATACCCGTGTTAACGGCATGCAGTTGTACATTTTTCTCGTTACATACCTGGCTCACCATATCCCAAAGTTTATTACCCAGGCTTTCATTCCCTTTTTTAAGGATGATAACCGAGCCACTGGCAAAGTTCTGGTCTTTAATGGTGAACGGGGTTTCGCTGTAACGCAGCTTTATTCCTTTTTGCAGTAATGCCGCAACTGCTTTGGCCGTATACACTCCTTCCCATTTCAGTACATAACCATAAGCATCCGTAGCTGTATTAGTGATGGCTGCTGCAGGCTGTTTAGCACCAACAGGAATATTAGCTTTGCTGGCAAAAGCGGTTAACCCGTATACATAAGGCAATGACCAGGCTGTGATATCGTAGGTTAAAGAATCCACCAGTTTGGAGTTGGGTTCGAATAAAACCTTCACCATGGTAGCCCGGGGCTGCGAACCTGAAATAACCACATCGTTACTCCCCACACTGAAAGCCTCTTCCTTACCGGTATGGTAATTATACCCCTTTCCGTTACCGGAGCCGGAGCCGTACTGGATGCCGTTTTTATCTAATAATTCTAATAAAGCTTTTACTTTTTCATTATCAGCGGGCCCGTTTTTAATAACATAAGATTTATACTCTCCAATGCCACCGCTAACGGCCATATTGAAGAAGGACCTGAATTCTTTAATAAGATTGCCGGCGTTTTGAGAGGCGATCTCAATGGTGCTTAAACCGGTAGTGAAATGGTGAATAGCCCTGTCATATAAAGTAAGGGTATCGCCTTCATCGGTATTGGCGCCAAGACCACCGGCCGGGCCACCACCCTGTTCGTAGGTCATACCAATAGCACCATTGTATAAAGGATAGGTATCACCGTAGGAAGGATAAAACAGGTCAAATATCTCCTTGGTAAAATATAACCAGCCATTACGGTCAAAGTATTTTGCATGGTTTTTACCAATAGTTACCTGGAAATCACGCTGCCATTTGGTAATGGCTTCATGGTATGGTTGTGCGGCGGGTGCAAAGTAGTAAGGCTGGTTGATGCCTTGTTCGTGGTAGTCCACGTGTACCTGTGGCATCCACTGGTTGTATTGTACAATACGCTGCTGGCTTTCTACCTGTGTTTGCCAGGCCCAGTCGCGGTTAAGGTCAAAGTTATAGTGGTTACTGCGACCGCCCGGCCATGGCTCCCTGTGTTCACGGGCATCTAAACGCGGGTTGTATTGCGTACCTACCACGCTGTTGAACCAGTTTACATAACGATCCCTGCCATCAGGGTTTACGCATGGGTCCATGATCACTACGGTATTTTTAAGCCATTCTTTTGTCTGGCTGTTAGCTGGGTCAACCAATGCAAAGATGGTGAGCATAGCTGCTTCTGACGAGGAGGTTTCATTACCATGCACATTGTAGCTTAACCATACAATGGCTGGCGCATTTTCCTGCGGCGCCATCCGGTCTTTTGCCAGGTTGGCCAAACGCAGGTTGTTCAACCTGATACTTTCGAGGTTGGTAATATTTTCGGCTGTTGAAATAAAAGCCAGGTATAAGGGACGGTGTTCGTTGGTAACACCATACTGCTGCAGTTTTACGTTGGCCGGCGTGTTTTGTGCCACATGTTTAAAGTAGTTGACCACCTGCCAGTGCGGGGTATAACGGGTACCAATTTTATAACCTAAGAATTGTTCAGGAGATTGTAGCTGGGCAGCGGCTACCAAGCCCGAAAACAGCAAGAAAAGACAAAGCAATTTTCTCATGAAGAAATGATATTTTAGAATTGATAAACGGCAAGTTACGTAAAGAAAGACTGGTGTGTAAATTAATCATTAAGATTTAATAATTAATAATTGAGATGACAACAGGGAAAAGAATACTTATACAGTGCCGAATAGCATTACGGGACGTACAAGAGTGCGACGCAACTAAGGCCCAATCAAGGGAGGGACGATGATAAATAAAAACAATTATCCAAATTCAAGTTTTAAAGCCCCTCCAGGGATAGAGGGTATAAAAAAAGCCCCGCTTAAAAGCGGGGCCCGGTTGCAGTAAAACTGCCATTTATTTTACTTCCTCGTAAGGAACGTCGGTTACGTTATCACCACCGGCATCTGAGGTTTGCTGACCTGCATCTGCACCGGGTTGTTGTGCGCCACCTTCGGCTCCCTGGGTTTTGTAAATATCTTCGCTGGCGGCTGTCCAGGCTGCGTTTAAGGTTGCCATATGGGCATCGATACCTGCAATGTCCTGTGCCTTGTGCGCTTCTTTTAATTTTTCAGCGGCTTCTTCGATAGTCGCTTTTTTATCGGCCGGGATTTTATCACCGTATTCTTTTACCTGTTTTTCGGTTTGGAAGATCAGGCTGTCAGCGGCGTTCAGTTTTTCTACTTTTTCACGTTCCGCTTTATCAGAAGCTTCGTTGGCACGGGCTTCGGCTTTCATTTTTTCTACCTCATCTTTGCTTAAACCGCTACCGGCTTCGATGTGAATTTTTTGTTCTTTACCGGTTCCTTTGTCTTTTGCGGTTACGTGTAAAATACCGTTCGCATCAATATCAAAGGTTACTTCTACCTGTGGTACACCACGTGGTGCAGGCGGAATGCCATCCAAGTTAAAGATACCCAGGCTCTTATTGTCTTTAGACATAGGACGCTCGCCTTGCAGTACATGAATTTGTACACCGGGCTGGTTATCGCTGGCAGTAGAGAACACTTCCGATTTTTTAGTCGGGATGGTTGTGTTACTGTCAATCAAACGGGTCATTACACCACCCATGGTTTCAATACCAAGTGATAAAGGTGTAACGTCTAACAACAGTACATCTTTTACTTCACCGGTTAATACCGCACCTTGTATAGCAGCACCTACGGCTACTACCTCATCGGGGTTAACACCACGGTTTGGTTTTTTGCCAAAGAATTTCTCTACAATTTCCTGTACTTTAGGAATACGGGTACTACCACCTACCAGTATCACTTCATCAATTTGAGAAGTGCTCATGCCGGCATCTTTTAAAGCCGCTTCGCATGGTTTTAAACAACGGGCAAATAAGCTGTCGGCCAGTTGCTCAAATTTAGCACGGGTTAATTTTTTAACCAGGTGTTTAGGCACACCATCTACTGCGGTAATATAAGGCAGGTTGATCTCTGTTTCTGAAGAAGAGGATAACTCTACTTTTGCTTTTTCAGCAGCTTCTTTTAAACGTTGTAAAGCCATCGGGTCTTTACGCAGGTCAATAGCTTCTTCGTTTTTAAACTCATCGGCCAACCAGTCCATGATCACTTTATCAAAGTCGTCACCACCTAAGTGTGTATCACCATTGGTGCTTTTTACTTCAAATACGCCATCGCCCAGTTCCAGTACCGAGATATCGAAAGTACCACCACCTAAGTCAAACACGGCAATTTTCTGGTCGTGTTTACCTTTATCCAGGCCATAAGCCAGGGCTGCGGCAGTAGGTTCGTTTACAATACGGCGTACAGTTAAGCCTGCAATTTCACCGGCTTCCTTGGTAGCCTGGCGTTGTGCATCGTTAAAGTAAGCAGGTACGGTAATAACCGCTTCTGTTACTTCCTGGCCTAAATAGTCTTCAGCCGTTTTTTTCATTTTCTGTAATACCATGGCCGATATTTCCTGGGGGGTATATAACCTGCCGTCAATATCAATACGCACGGTATTATTGTCGCCTTTGGCAACTTTATAACTCCAGTGACTGATCTCTTCTGTTACCTCGTTGAACTGGCGACCCATAAAACGTTTTACCGAGTTAATGGTGTTCTGAGGATTTGTAATTGCCTGGCGTTTGGCAGGGTCACCCACCTTACGTTCGCCGTTTTTCAAGAATGCAACTACTGACGGGGTTGTTCTGCGCCCTTCGTCATTTGCAATTACCACGGGTTCGTTACCTTCCATTACGGCAACGCAACTGTTTGTGGTACCTAAGTCTATTCCAATAATTTTTCCCATAATAAAAATTCTCCTTTTATGTATTTGCCCCTTATCTGCAGGCAATCTTTATTGTCAATCATTATGCCGAACCGGCAAGTATGTAAAAATGTCATATTTGGCGTGTCAGGTGCTTTAACCGCCACATTTACTGTCATATTTATGGGTTAAAACAAACGATATACTACCTTTTTGTCATTTCCGGTTCATCCCAGTGCTTTATCTTAGTTATTGATAATCACTACTACAAACTAAGTATTTTATAATAGGACGGCTGTTTTCATTTTTGTTATCCAAACTAAACATAACAATCATGAAAAAATTGGTCATCACCCTCGTAACACTTTTAGCTGCTTATCATTTTAGCCAGGCCCAGTTAAGCTACGGCGCCCGGGCCGGCTTAAATGTGAGTAAAATATCCTTTACCAACGATGATTTTAAAACAAAATTCCAGCCGGGTTTCAGTATTGGCCTGTACGGTAAGTATGCACTGAATAAGGCCATGGCGGTACAGGTAGAAACATTCTTTTCCAGGGAAGGAACCAAGGAAGAGCGGGTATCTTCGGGTACAAAAGGCAATATCAATAAATCCTATGTACAAATACCTTTATTATTCCAGTATAAATTTGTAAAAGGATTATATGCCGAAGCCGGTCCCCAGTTTGGTATCCTGGTAGCATCAAAAGAAAAATATGGCAATGGCAACAATAATATTAAACCGTATTACAAACCGGTAGATATCCGTGTACCCATTGGTGTGGGTTATGACCTGAACGATGTGGTAAAGGGATTGAGTGTAGACCTGCGGTATTCCTTCAGTTTATCAAAAATAAATAAGATAGCTGTCGGCGGTGGTAATTTAAAGAACCAGGTAATCGGTCTGTCCGCATTTTACAATATCGGCCAGTTATTCGCTAAATAACAGGTATGAACAGCTAAGTACCAAACAAAAAAGCACCAACTCAGTTGGTGCTTTTTATTATTATCATCAGTTATTTAATTCTGATTTTGCTGCAGGCTTCTGAAGTCCACGCTTACCAGCTTACTAACACCGGGCTCCTGCATGGTTACACCATATATAACATCCACGGTACTCATGGTTGTTTTATTGTGGGTAACAATGATGAACTGGGAGTTATCACTGAACTGGCGGATCATATTGGTGAACTTACCTACGTTGGCATCATCCAGCGGGGCGTCCACCTCATCGAGGATACAGAACGGCGCCGGTTTGATCAGGTAAATAGCAAACAGTAATGCTGTTGCCGTTAAGGTACGTTCTCCACCGCTTAACTGGGTTAAGGAAGTGGGGCGTTTACCTTTAGGACGGGCAATTACCTCTATACCGGTTTCGGCCAGGTTATCCGGGTTATCCAGTAACAGGTCGCAATGGTCATCTTCGGTAAATAAGGATTTAAATACCCTGATGAAGTTTTCTTTTACACTGTTAAAGGTTTCCAGGAATTTCTGGTTGGCAGTAGCTTCCACCTCTTCGATGGTTTTTAATAAACTGTCTTTTGCCGTTACCAGGTCGGTTTTTTGTTCAACAATGAACTCGTAACGTTTTTTCATTTCAGTGAAAGCCTCAATAGCCGTAGGGTTCACTTCGCCCAGGTTCTCCAGGCGTTTTTTCATACGGTCGGCTTTTTCCTGCAATTCTTCCACGCTTACCTCACCGGTACGTTGCTGGTCCAATATATCTTCCAGTTTAATCCTGAATTCTACATCCAGGCGTTCTTTGGTACCGGCTAACTGTAGTTTTAATTCGTTCAGTTTATCCTTAATAGCAGCCAGGAAATGTTCTATCTGCTCTTTTTCTTTTGTCTTCTGGCGTAATACGCTTTCTTTTTCATTCAGCTGGTTACGTACCACATAATAAGCCTGGTCGGCTTCATTCAATACCGCTTCGTCCTCGGTTTTCTTACGCATCATCTCTACCAGGGCTTCCTGGGTATCATTCAGCTGCTGCGATGATACCTGTATGTTCTCTGATGTTTCCGATAACTGGGCCGTATTGGTATCTACCTGGTTTTTCAGGTCGTTCAACTGGTTGGTCTTAAACTCCAGCTCCTGCTTTAAGGCGGTGATCTTACTTTGCTGGCGGGTAACGGATAAGTTGAACTCGTTATAACGCTGGTTGGCTTCGTTATAATTTTGTTCCGATGTTTTAAATGTTTCCGCAGCTTCCTGTAAGCGGGACTGGAACAGTTGTAACTGTTCATTCAGTTCAGCCAGTTCCTCCCGTACACCCGATACCGAGTTTTGTGTAGCCTGCTGCTGCTGGGTATAATCCTCCAGGCGGCTCAGGCTGGTATTTTGCTGGCTTTGCAGATTCTCCAGTTTGTTCTGTAAAGAGAATACCTGGTTGGTCAGTTGCTGTATAATTCTTTCTGTTTCTCTTAATGCCGCTTCACGCAGGTCCTCATTAAAAGCCACTACTTCATTATGACGGGCCTGTATGGTTGCTTTCAGGTTGGTAACAATCTCATCCTGTTTGGCAATACCTTCCTGTAATTTCTCCAGGTTCTTAACACGGCCAATTTTTTTACCTTCAATTAAACCCACACTACCGCCGGTTAAGGAGTATTTACCTTTTACATATTTACCGGTCTTCTCAATTACCACTAAGCCGTTACTGTTCTCTAAAATAGCATCATTGTCGGCAATCACTACATTTTGTAATAAATGCGCAGCCAGTTTAGCATATTTTTCATCCACCTCCACTACGCTTAAGGCAGCGGTACTGCCGGCCACTTCTGTAGCAGTTGTACCTGTTACAGACTCGTTGATCTTATCTAATAAGAAGAAGTTGGCCTTACCTTTTTTATTCTCATCCAGCAAACGAACGGCCTGTAAACCCTCCTGCAGGTCATTTACCACATAGTAGTTCAGGTAAGGCTCCAGTACATTCTCCAGAGCCGTACGGTACTCTTCCTTTACATATAATATATCGGAAAGAATAGGCGCCGTATGGTTCCAGTTTTTATTGTTGTGCAGGAATTTTACACTATCCGGGTAGCCTTCCATCGAGTCGATCATGCTTTTTAATAAGTCATGTTCGTTCTTACGGGCATCCAGCTTACGGCTTTCTTCCGCCAGTTCATTACGTAAACCCTCCAGTATGGATTGTGTCTGTAATATCTGCTCTTTGGTATGCTCCTGGTGTGCCTGTAATTGCTCCAGGTCTACCTTTTTGGCTTCCAGTTCTTTTTCCCTGGCTATACGTTCTTCGTCAAGTGTAATACGTTGTTCTTCCCTTTGTGCCCTTTCGTCCTCTATCTGGGTAATGGTACGCTGCAGGTTTTGCAGGGAGGTGTCGGCTACTGCTACTTTCTTCTCTGCGTCAAACTGGCTGCGTTGCACCTGCTGGTATTCGCCGCGCAGTTCATCCACCGCTACCCTTTTTTCATCCAGTACCTTACGGCTGGCATCCACCTGTTCGCGAAAGCCGCTTAACTGGCCGCTGATACTTTCCAGGTTCTTTTCTTCTTCCTGTACCTGTTTGCCGGTAAAGGCAATACCTTCTTCCAGGCCTTTTAACTGGCCGCCTGCTTTTTCCAGGAAGTCCTGTAAGCTGGTCTGGCGTTCGGTCAGGTATTCTAATTTCTGGGCTGCTAAGTTCTTTTCATTCTCTTTGGTACGTACCTGTTGTACCAGTTCATTAAAGGCATACTGCATGCTTTGTAAGGCACGCTCCTTTTCTACAAAGCCAACTTTCTCTTTCTCCAGGTCTGCTTCTTCGTTGGCTATCTCCGCTTCTAAACGAATACGTTTATCAGTTTCGGCATCCTGCTGTTCATTCAGCTCTTTGTACGTCAGGTTAAACCCTTCCAAAGCGGCTTTGGCCAGCTCTATACTTATTTCGCGGTAATCTTTTTTTATCTCGTGGTACTTCTCGGCTTTCTTGGCCTGGTTCTCCAGCGATTTTAACTGGTTGTTAATTTCAAACAACAGGTCTTCAATCCTGTTCAGGTCCTGCTCCGTAGCATCCAGTTTTTGTTTGGCTTCCTTTTTACGGGTTTTGTAAATGGATATACCTGCGGCCTGCTCCAGCATCCGGCGACGGCTGTTGTCCTTATCCTTGATCAGGTCATCCACCATGCCCAGCTCGATAATCGCATAGGAGTCGGTGCTTACACCGGTATCCATAAACAGGTTCTGAATATCCTTTAAACGGCATTGCACATCGTTTAACCGGTATTCGCTTTCGCCGCTTTTATAAAACTTACGGGTAATGGTTACGGTACTGAACTCTGTAGGTAACAGGTTCTTTGTGTTTTCAAAGGTTAAGCTCACCTCGGCCAGGCCGCTGGCAGAACGGGTTTTGGATCCGTTAAACACCAGGCTGTCCAGGTTTTCGCTACGTAACTGGCTGATCTTTTGTTCACCGATTACCCAGCGGATACTGTCCACAATATTACTTTTGCCACAGCCATTGGGGCCTACAATGCCCGTAATGTTGTCGTCAAAATTTACAATGGTTTTATCGGCAAAACTTTTGAAGCCTTTAATTTCTAAGCTCTTTAATCTCACGTTAATTCACTTTTTGTCAGGCGGCGAATTTAAGGTAAACTAACTGAATATCAAGTGTAATGCACAAGCTTATTAATGCACAGCAGTAATGCACATTTGGGGACAATATTTTGAGAATAATAAAATAATAGGAAATATTTATAAATAATTGTAAACCAATATTTTGTTTACAAGCAATCGTTCCTTGATCAACATGACTTGCGACGCTCCGTTCAACTGCAGTTCCCTGATCAGGCTGTTAAATGCTGGTAATTTTTGTTATTAAGGCAGGCTTTAATTTCCCGCAACAGCCGCAGAGCCGGTCTGTATCCATTTCTTCCGGCCGTAGTATTTCTCTTTATCATATACCCGGTTTAACCTGCCCTGCCCGCTCACTTTATATATTTGTTTACGCCATTCGGGTATAGGATCAAGGCCCGTGTGCTGGTAATAATGGGTTAAAAATACCAGGCTGTCATTTTTTATTTCCAGGGTTTCCTCATGCCAAAAGGAGTTATTGCAATCTCCTCCTTCATCCCTGTACGTATAATACGTAAGTAAATAATTTAATTTACCATTTTCCTTCCTGTACAGCTTGTTTATTTTATCGTAAGTATTCCATTCATTTTTTACACTGTCAGCAGTTATGGTGAATACAGTATTATGAATAACAAATTGCCTGTCCTGGCAAAACAGGATTAGCGGTAAAAAGAAAGTACTGATAAGTATAACAACAATTTTCATATAAGGGTATTAGCAAAGAATTTAGCAACCTGTACCAATGCTAATATACACCGGTTATTTCACTTGCCTGTTTATTATAGCCAATGCCTGTAAATAATAAGGCCACCTTAGGATTAAGGCGGCCTTATGGATAGAGTACGTATTAGAGGATCACTATCCGGCTACTAATGGAACAAATTTTTAGGCATTTACCCACAAGGTCCATTTATCATCAAATTTGTACCATTTCCCGTCAGAGCCTTCCCATTTCCAGTCGGGTACTTCCGACCAGTTGTTACCGTCCGTTGTCCAAACCAGTTTACCGTTATGAATTTTAAGCCATTTGCCATCTTTATCGGCCCACATGCCATTATCTACTGCGGCCCATTTTTTGCCATCGGTACTCCACCACAATTTGGCATCCTTATCCAGCTTGTACCAATAGGTCTTGTTATCCTTTTTACCGGCCCATGTCCCGGTTTTCGATTTTTTCCATTCAACCAGGTTATTGGTTTTCACCGTAACCGGCTCATTAGCGGCCATCGCCGGCGCTACGGTTACTAATCCGAAAGCAAACAGGCTTACTGCAATGATTGTCTTTTTCATATTACTATATTTAAAATGTTGATTAATTGTTGAGGAAATGTGTTTAGTTGATAAAGGGATCAACAATGGCTAATACCTGGGCAGCGGTCAAAGGCTCATCAAAACTTTCGCTGGCGGCCGATACACTTACAAAGCCGGCAATATTTACACCTGCCTGGGTGGTCAGCTCTTCGCCATCGTAACTGGCCTGTACAGCCGAACCTATGCCCGAGTCCTTACCCGTGATCCAGGGTTTAACATTGGCGCCTCTTGCCTTGCGCATGTAACGTATATGCGCCGCATGTCGGGCTTCAGATGCATGTATCTGTAAGGCAGCCGTTAATACATCGTTATTGCTCATTAACTCACCGGCACGGCCTTTATAGGCTCTTACACCTGTGTCTTCAAAAGTTTGTGCAACGGCCAGGAAAGTATCGTAGTTGGTAAAAACATTACTGAAAGTGCCACCGGCGGTAAAGTCGAAAGTGGGTTTAGCTACTGCCGTACCGCCCATGGACATGATCACTTTCTTTAAAAAAGCCACGTGGGCAATTTCATGATCACGGATCGTTTTAATAGCCCCTTCAGCCGGTGTGCCTGCCGGAACCACACCGGAGTCAACACCTTTTATGTAAAATTCAGATTCGAGGTATTCGAGAGTTAAGGCATAATTCAATACGGCTACTATTCCGCTACCGGTAGACTGGCCATATGATTTTTTAAACAGGCTGCCAAGGGCCAGTGGTAAAGCTGCGAGTGCAATTTTACCGCCTGCACTGGTAAAACGCTGCATAATGCTGCGGCGGGTATCTACCCGTTCGTATAGCTCAGGATCAACTTTTTCAATTTCATTGATAATATGTTGCATGTTCATAATGGTAAATTTTGAATTGAATGAATGGGTTTATTGTTTAGGCAGGTTACCACCCCATAAAACTGATTTAAGGAATGGTTTGGCCGCTGTCAGTACTTCACTGGGCGCTTTGGCAAGGTCCAGGCCGTCAGCATTAATGGCTGTGTTATCTGCAAAGCTGCCATTACTGATAAGGTCTCTTATCAAAGCCGCATGCCTTGCTTCTACCGAAACAATTTTTCCGGCCAGTAACAGGTAATTACCATCCACTATTAATTTACCAGCTCCGTTATAGGCTGCTACACCCAGGTCTTCAAATGCTTTTGCGGTGGCCAGCACACTGTCACGGCTGCCGAAATTAACCGCGGAAAAGTTCACTTCTAAATTAGCAATGGCACTTGTACCCAGGGCTGCTTTAAAAAAGTTACGGTGTGCTACTTCATGATCTCTTATGTCGGTCAGTAATGCCTGTTCCGCCATTGTTATACCGCTGTAAGGAGATGCAATTACTGCCGTGTAAAAAGCAGCTTCCAGTTGTTCCAGCGCATAAGCATAGTTCAATATGCCTATATCACCTTTACCCAGGTCAATACTGCCTGCAGGAGCGGTCTCCATTTTATTATCATCTTTTTTACAGGCATATAAGGCTGCTGCAGTAGCTGCGGCCATACCGGCATAGGATAAAAATTTTCTGCGATTTACCCTTTCTGCATCGGGAACCTGTAAGGCCATTGCTGTGGCTGTTTTTTCGAGTTTTGTATCCATAAAAAAAGTTTAAAAGTGAACGAATGTTTAGAAGTGCAATAATTAACTGAGGCTTTATATGATTCATATACGAGGTTGGTTTGCGGTTCGGATTTATTTGTTAAAAAAAATTCGGGCATAAAAAAACCGCCCCGTAAAAGGGCGGCTTTTATACATATAGGAGATAGTTATTAACCGGTTATTTTACCCAGCACATACAATTGTTCCAGGTTGGGGGTTGGGCTACCGCCTTCATTTTCCAGGGTAATTGCAAATGCCTGCGCTTCATTTATATTTTTAGCGGTACAAATAGTACCACAATCCTCTAATACACCTGCATCTACAGGTTTACCATCAACCAGGGCCCATAACTGGTATTGTTTACCTTTCGGTGCGGCCGGTAACTGGTTAGCAACCAGGTAAACCGCTGCTGTTTTTTTATTCCAGAATACAGTAGCCGTATAATTTTCTTTACCGGCCATTGGCACTTTAATATAATCGGGTGAGGCAAATATTTCGGCCGATTTATTATAAGCAGTTAGTTGTGTTTCCTGTTGTTTATTTTGTTTGGCCAGTTCCGTATTCAGGTTGTTCAGATCGGCATAGGCCTGGTTAACTTTTGTATATTGCTGGTATAAGTAAATATTTGTAGCCGCGCTGATCACCAGCAGAATGATAGCTGCAGCTGCCATCCATTTAAAGGAGCCAATTGTTTTTGGTTGGACTGTTGTTACAGGAATAACAGGTGCTTGACCCGAACCCCTATCCGAATCCATATCATCCTGTTCTGCTGACAATGTATTGAGTGTTTGTAAAAACTGGGCCCTGCCTGCTGCCGGAACCTTTGTGGCTTGCTGCATGGCAGTTTCCTCCAGCCATAGCTCACATTCCCGGGCGTAGGCTTCTACTTCCGGGTATTGCCGGCGCAGCTGTTCCAGCTCCGCAACATCTTTACTGTCCGCAAGTCCCATCACCACTGTTTCTATGATGCCGCTTTGTATGTACTCACTTATATTCACTTTTCTATACTAAAATTTTTTCTTAATTGTAGTAATGCCGCACGCATTCTTGTTTTTACGGTTCCTAAAGGTATGCTTAACAAAGTTGATATTTCTTCCTGTGTGTAACCCTGGGTATAAGACAACTCCACAATTTCCTTAAACTCTGCTTTCAGGTGTTGGATAAGATAGCTGATCCCTGCACCATCTGTCGTCTTTTCCGTTTCTGCAGCAGTACTCAGTTCTATAACATCCAGCTGATCTGTCTTCTTTTCATTTTGCCATCCCTTACTTTTTAATACATCAATGGCCGTATTCCGGGCAATATTATACATCCAGGTAAACAACCTGCCTTTTTCCGGATCATATTTTTCTATCTGCCGCCAGATCTTTACAAATACATCCTGCAATATATCTGAAGCTATATGCTGATCAGGTACTACCTGTTGGATAACACCATACAAAGCTCCTGAATAGCTATCATATAAATAGGTAAAAGCCGACTGATCCCTCAGCCTTAATAGCCGGGCCAGTTCCTGCTCAGAATATGTTTGATTAGTAGTCAATTGATAGCGATAAATTCTAATACAGTAAATATATACGATATACCGGCTTTAAAAGATTTACTGCTACTAATTTTTTAAATTTAAGTATAAATACTTATGTATCATATTTATATGTAATAACGTGAAGGTTGTTCAGGAAGTCAGGCGCTTGCCTGTTAAAGAGCGCAGGAAATTTTCCAGGTCGTTTTTTTCCTCCTCAGTTAAATGCAGCGGCCGGGCCAGCAAACTATCGCGATTGATAGGATCGGGTATTATTTTATCCGGATCATCATAATAATCAATTACCTCACGCAGGGTTTTAAACATGCCGTTATGCATATAAGGTGCAGTGAGCGCAATATTACGTAACGGACCTATTTTAAATTTACCCAGGTCTTCCGGTAACCGGGTTATGCCTGCACGGCCGCTGTCGTTAAATTGTTTGCCATTAAATAAACCGATATTCCTGAACTCCGTGTTATTAAAGTTAGTGCCGAAGTGACACTGTACACATTTAGCTTTATTATTGAAAAGGGCAAAACCTCTTTTTACCGATGCACTTACAGCCTTTTCATCATCGTTTATACGCCAGTTATCAAAAGGGGCATTTGGTGTCTCCAGGCTGCGCTGGAACGCTGCGAGGGCAATGGCAAGGTTTTTAGCAGAAGGTGCTGCTTTAAATATTCCCAGGAATAACCGGTTGTATACTGCGTCATTTTTAAGACGCGCTATGGCCGAATCTATTGTCAGTCCCATTTCATCTGGGTTAACAATGGGCATCAATGCCTGTTCTTCTAATGTTAAGGCCCGGCCATCCCAAAAGAAATGAGGTTGATCGCTTACGTTCATGGCACTGGGTGTGTTGCGTACCCCCAGCCTTCCGAATATACCCGGACTTAAAGCCAGCGTATCTGCAAAAGCGAATTCGGATTTATGACAACTGGCACAGCTGATGGTTTTATTGGCGGATAAAATAGTATCAAAGAATAATTTTTCACCTAACCCTTCAATAGTATCAGGTAGTTTACTGACAGTTGAGCTGCAACAATGTAGTATTGTTGTAATGGTAATGAGAAGAGATAGTATGGTTAGTGACCATTTCATGGTATTATTTTTTGCCCGCAGATTTCCGGAGATGGTTCCGCAGATGAGCGCTGATTTATTCTGCGAATAGTTGCGATGAATTATTATCTGCTATTATCAACGGGATGTTTTCTTTGTGTTTTTGATTTTATTTTCCCGCAGATGAGCGCTGATTTGTTCTGCGTAAATCTGCGGTGTATTATTATCTGCAATCATCTGCGGGCCTGTTTTCGTTTTATAGTTTTTATCTGTTATATATGATAGCTTGACAAATAATCGTTCATATAATTATGTTATTGGCTTTATCTATTACCGGATTTTTTAAGTATATTATAGTACCAAATGCTAACACTATGAATGAAAATGAGCTGTCGTATGCCATACGTGGCTGTATTTTTAATGTGTACAATAACCTGGGGCCGGGTTTATTGGAATCGGCTTACCAGGCAGCGCTTGCTCACGAGCTGTTTAAAAAATCGCTTCCGTTTTCTGTACAGGTTGGCCTGCCTATGGAATATGAAACCGTCCGTATGGATATTGGATATAGAATTGACCTGTTAGTGGACAACAAAGTAATTATCGAAATTAAATCGGTAGAAAATTTATTGGATGTTCATCATAAACAGGTTATTACTTATTTAAAATTATCCGGGCTTAAACTGGGCTTATTAGTGAATTTTAATACTGATAATATTACGCATTCGATATTCAGGAAAGTGAACGGGTTGTGATTTGTTTTTCCCGCAGATTTTCGGAGATGCTTCCGCAGATTGACGCTGATTGGTTCTGTGTAAATCCGTGGTGAATTTATTCTGTGATGATCAGCGGGTTATTTTCTTTAAGCTTTTGATTTTATTTTTCCCGCAGATTTTCGGAGATGCCTCCGCAGATTGACGCTGATTTGTTCTGCGCAGATCCGCGGTGAATTTACTCTGCGATTATCAGCGGGTTATTTTCTTTAAGCTTTTGATTTTATTTTCCCGCAGATTTTCGGAGATGCCTCCGCAGATTGACGCTGATTTACTCTGCGATTATGAGCGGGTTATTTTTTTTAAGCTTTTGATTTGTTTTCCCGCAGATTTTCGGAGATGGTTCCGCAGATTGACGCTGAGTTGTTCTGTGTAAATCAGCGGTGAATTTATTCTGCGATGATCAGCGGGTTATTTTCTTTAAGCTTTTGATTTTATTTTCCCGCAGATTTTCGGAGATGGCTTCGCAGATCAGCGGGCTATTTACTTTATCATTTTTCCCTTATCATTTTAATACCATCCAGATCATGTACCCGTGGCTGGCAGGTATCCTGTATTACCTTAAACTGCATTTCGCCGGGCGAAGGAAAACTTACTGTGTAAGTGGCATAATAATCAGGATTGCAGATAGGATCTGCTTCGCTGAGTGTGCCGTTGTTAAATGTATACCGGCCATTTGAGAATAATTTGCCGTCAATAAAGTAATCGTGGGTACCATCTGCCCGGTAGACAGCTAATACTTTTGAACCGTTTTTAAAACTGGTATTCCACCGGCCTACAATGCCCGGGTCGGCTGCTTTTTTTTCGTTACAGCCATATGTTGCTGCCAGCAGAATAAAACAAAATAAATGTGATTTCATTGTTTGAGGTTTAAGTTGAGTTACAAAATGGATAAGGTTTAATGGTTAATGAGGGCCCTGTATTTTGTTCATTATTGTTTTAAAGCCGAAGGGCTGCCCGATGGAAGCGGATACCCCGGTGAAGCCCTGTGCCTGGCTGGTGCCGGAGTAGCAGCGTACAGCGGGTAGGAAGCTGATAGTAGTACTGCTGCTGACAGCCCCTGGTTTTATATACGTTTAAACATAAAACGGCGGGTGCCTTCCCTGCGGTCGTCGCAACTGTCAACGATGGGCACCAGCTTCATGGAATCTTTTGCCCACATTTCAATTTTATAATAGGCTTCCGGATGAGGGTTACAGGAAACGTCGTTCAGGAACATGGTATCACCTCTTTGTTCATAATGACCTCCCGCAATAGTTACTTTACCATCTTCAATACCATCATAAGTACCATCGTTTTTGAAGTAAGCGATAAAATCGTGGTAAGTTTTGTCGTCGTGACTATGGTTATAAGCCCATTTGCCTAACAGCGACCGGTTAGGTTCCGTTTTATTTTCGGCACAACTATACAGGAGGCAGGTAAGCGCAAGAAGACCGGTTATTTGTTTCATATGCTTTTTTTACTGGTTCAAAGCTATGGCCGGATATAAAAAAAGGCATTTGCTGTTGTTGCAAATACCTTTGATTTTGTAACATATTTGTTTGATAATGAAATATTTACTGTTGTTTCCGGGTGACCTGGCTGGGAGCGTATCCAAAATGTTTGGAAAAACTGGTAGAGAAGTTAGCAGGATTGGCGTACCCCACACTGTAACAAACTTCGGCCACTGTAGCAATATTGTTTTGCAGCAGTTCATGTGCTCTTTGCATACGGATAGTACGTATCAGCTCACCCGGACTCTGGTCAATAAGCTGCTTGAGTTTACGATGCAATTGGGTACGGCTCAGGCTCATATCCCCGGCCAGCTGATCGGCGCCATATCCGGCATCATCGAGATGGGTTTCGATGGCTTCGCGGATCTTACCCAGGAACTGCTGTTCGATGGAAGGAAGCTCCTCCACCCCGGTCAGCCATATATTGTCCTTTCCATATTTGTCTCTTAATTGCTGGCGGACACGGATGAGGTTGCCGGTAACGGCCAGCAGTTCTTTTTTATCAAAAGGTTTTGACAGGTAGGCATCGGCGCCGGTTTCTATACCCTGTATACGGCTGTCCTGGTCGGTTTTGGCCGTAAGCATGATAATAGGGATATGACTGGTACGGTTATCCGTTTTTAAAGCAGCGCATAACTGGTAACCGTCTTTCTGAGGCATCATTAAGTCGGTTATAATCAGTACAGGTATTTTCTCCAATGCCTGCTCAATACCCTCAGCCCCGTTTTGTGCGGTTATAATGGTATAATGGGTGGCAAAGGACTGTAACATAAATTCCCGCAGATCGGCATTATCCTCTACGAGTAATATAAGTGGCAAGCTGGTATCGGTATTTATCAGGGGATCGCTGATGGAAATTTCATTCTTTAAAATAACGTTTGGGGTATGGAGCGGGTCTGGCTTGGCGGGTATAAAAGGCAGTTGCAATATAAATTCACTGCCTTTATTAACCTCACTGGAAACGGTAATATGCCCGCCCGACAGTTCGGCCAGTTCCTTGGTGAGGGCCAAACCGATACCTACTCCTTCGCCGGCACGGGTGTCGGAAGCATCGGCCTGGTAAAAGCGATCGAAAATATAAGGTAACTTATGTGTAGGAATACCTATACCATTATCCGCTACACGAATGGTAAAAAAATCTTCTGTTTTGTCGAGCGAAATAAGGATGGTACCCTGTTGATTTGAGAATTTGATGGCGTTGGTTAAAAGGTTTTGTACCATTTTTTCCAGCTTATCCATATCAACCATCGCCCATAGTTGGGAGAACTGGTTATTAAACCGGATAGTGATACTCTTTTTATCGGCCAGGGAATCGTATTGCTGTATATACATACGTAACCACTGTACAATTTCCAATGGCTGCGTTTCCACGGTTAGCTGTCCGCTCTCCAGTTTGCTCAGATCGAGCAATTGGTTAATGAGTTGTAACAGTCTCTTGCTGTTTTGCAGAATGAATTGTGCATATCGTTGTGCGGCGGGTTCATCGCTCTGGTGTAATAGTTCCTTAGCCGGGTTAATGATCAGTGTAAGCGGCGTTTTAAATTCGTGGGTAAGATTTACAAAGAAACGGGATTTGGCCTCATCCATTTCACGGAGTTTATCGGCCTGGCGTCTTACTTCCGCCGTACGTTCCATTACAGTTCTTTCCAACTCTTCAGCCTGCCCGGCGATAAGTTTTGTTTTTTCCTGTTCCTGTAACAGGTTTTCTTCGGCCAGTCGTTTGTTTTCCTTTAACTGTGTTTCCAGGTTACGGTTGGTACGGGCTACATTGATGGCCAGGTATACAGAGAACATAACGGGTAACAATAAACTTACAATGCTCATGGTGGCCATTACCTCCCGGAAAGTAAACCAACCAAATAAATTACTGCCCGCAATTACACTGGTAATTAAACAAATACACATGGCAATAGCAATAAGCCAGAGCAGCTTATTACCACGGCGTATGGCCCGGCCAATAACAATGGTACCATCAATAAATACCAGTGTGGTGAGAATATTGATCAATGTAGGAAAGATAGCCTCCCCGGTATTGACAAAATTGGGCTGCCCTTTCAATAACAGAAAGACCAGCATGGCTAAAGTGAGTATACTAATGATGAAGAGCCTGTTTTTGGGAATACGATTAAAACTGACGTAATAAAATAATAATGCCCCGGTAAAAGGAATAAAGGTCATCATGTAAATGAACAACATATAACTGTTGAATTGCCAGTAGGGATCAGTAGTGGCAATAGTAAGATACCTGGCCAGCCCTGTGATGGCCGTTACCAATACAAACAGGCTATAATATAAATTAACTCTTTGCCTGGGGTAAAAAATAAATAACAGGAAATGTAAGAGCACCAGCATGAACTGCACAGATGTTGCAGTAAGTAAGAGATCAAAAAAACGCTGATCACTTTTGCTGTGACTGTTCAATACATGCATATTACCCAGCCATAACTGCATACCGGTAAAATCATTGAAAGCAGGCTTAAAATTGGCATACCGGATGGCCAGCAGATGCGGCAAAGTATCGCTGATGGCTAAGGGCAATATGGTATAAGGCGTTCGTTTAACTTTAATATCCGCAGCGTTGGTGGCAAATGTCCCGATGGCATCTATTTTTTTCCCATCCCAGAATATTTCCGAAGCCCCATCCTGGTTAATACGCATACCCCAGGTACTGAGGGATGTATGTTTGTCTTTTTTTATCCAGATGCGAAACCAGCCATACCCACGCCAGCCGGGAGGTGTATCGGTACTACCAAATTTTATGGATACGGGTTTCCATAAACTATCATTGAATAAAGGATCAGCCCAACGCAGGTCATCACCGGCCTGGTACCTGACCAGGTATTTTTCTACTGCAATATTTGAGGAGTGTAGACCCGTATCGCTGAGCAATATACCGGGAAATTGTGCACGACTAAACAGGTTAGCAGCAAAAATAAAAACACAGCATATCGCGAGGTGCTTTAACATAGTTTCTGTCCGGGATTTACAGCAACAGCAGGTTTAATGGTATTATACCTGTTCAAATATAACAAAGAACTATAACAAAAAAAAGCAAGGCTATTGCGTTAGCCTTGCTTGAAATTGACCAAACCACCCAGTGTTAGTTTATTTAATATGTTTTATTGTTTCACAACTTTAAAGTTTTTGAAAGCTTTGTTTTCACTGATAACCGTAATAATATAGGTTCCTCTGGCATACCTTTCCATATTGATCTGGTAAACAGACTGTGCAGGTTTCAGGGTATTAACCAGCTTGCCATCTACATGGTGTATCTGGATAATGCTGCCTGCAGGCAACCCGGTAATGGTTGTTCTGTCATTTACAACCGGGTTCGGGAATAAGGTAATTCGGTTATCATTACAACTTGTTCTGAATTGTAACACCTTATTACTGTAGCTGTATGTACCGTCAATATCCACCATTTTTAACCGGTAATAACCTGTTGCTGTCGTTTGCGGATAAGTTAACTGGTAGTTGCTGCCGGTAGCCGATTGTTTGGACGGAATGGTTTTAACAGTAATAAAATCAATTCCGTTCTCACTGTATTCCAAGTCAAAATGGGAGAATTTGTTTTCCAGTGTAGTGGTCCATGTAAGCGCTACATTACAGTTGTTTACAACACCACTAAATTCAGACAGTGTTACGGGGAGAATACTTAATGTATTAGCAAATATTTCTCCAATATCATTGGCAGTATTATTGCCTGTTGAGCCGGCCGGAGGTGTGAGGGTTAATGTGGCCCCGATACTAAAATCGCTGCCGCTTGTGCTTAAACCGGTAACAACCGCATTGATCTGTAAACCGGCCGGTAGTGCCACAGAAGTAATATCAGGAAAAACAACGGCAGGTTTTTGTGTAGCGGTATACAACTTTTGTGCATCATTGTACACAAAATCAAAATAGTCCAGTAAAGTGCCCGATAAGGCATCTAACCCATTAACAGTTACCACCCCTCCTACTGCCGGGGAAGCTTTATGCAATTGAATGGTAAAGACAATATTATCAGGAGCGACACCGGTTATCGGGTCATTACCGTTATTTCCCACAGAGTAAATGAGCCTGAAAGGATGCCCTACCCCTACTAATGGTAAATCAGAGGCATGAATATAAGAATCTTCCACCCCGGGGTCCTGGTCCGTTTGCGCTGATAATGATGCTGTCCAAAATAAGAATGCAGAAAAGATGGTTAAAAAATATTTCATAGCTAGTGATTTTAATTGTGAGTATAAATAATAGGGAGAGCCATTGAGTTATTTGAACTGTTTTCTTCTTTACCACTGCCGGCGATAATGGTGGTAGTGATATTAATGCGTCCATTGGTTTGGCCTGGTGTAAACACGCCTGTTAGACCAACGGTAAGACTGCCATTACCGGCAATGGTTTCTGTTGTTTGTAAAATATAATAACCGGGGTGAGAGGTAGAATTAAATGTCCAGTTTGCATTTTGTACCGGAACGCCATCCACCAATATATCGGCCTGGTTAAAATTCAGTACAATGTTCTGATGCTTGGATAAGTACAAAGTGATTAAACCATTGGTATTTACATTATTTACTTCATTAACCTGTATCCTTACATTCAGGTTGGTTGTACCCCTGATCTCATTTGGCGTTAATGTAAGTATCGGCGTAATATCCGGTACTTCCCGAACCAGTATGTATAAAGTAGCGTGGGCAGTGGCTACCGGCGAACCGTTATCCTGTAAGGTATAGGGAATGGCCAGGGTACCCACAAAGCCTGCCTGTGGTGTAAAGATATAAGAACCGTTGGCGGCGATCTGAACGCGGCCTTTACCGGTGATCACGGTATCCAATACGGTTACAGTCAGTGTATTGCCCTCAGGGTCTATATCATTTATCAAAAGACCATTGGCAGCAGTAACCGTTAGTTTAACCCCCTTACCAATACTGGCAAGGTCATCAGCAGCAATTGCCGTATTATACATATTAGCCGGGTATACATCAACTATCGCAAAGGCTGTTACACATTTAGGTGTAGGCTGGTTATCGCATACACTGTATTGTAATGTATCGCGGCCGGTAAAGCCTGCAGCCGGTGTATAAGTTATATTACCTGTAACAGGATCAACCGTAGCGGTACCACCGTAAGTAGTATTGCCTGCCTGTGTACTGTTTAAGTCAACAATGGTTACACCCGATCTTACCAGCGTGAAACCAGGCGTACCCACCCTGTCATTTGCCAGTACGTTAATGGTAACAGGGTTACCGATTTTTGTAGCCGCCACATCGGTATAAGCCATCGGGTTATTGGAAACACCTGGTGTAAAATCGTTTACGGTGATCGTCAGCATCTCTGTGGGACAGTCCGTTGTCTGACCATTGGTGCATACCGGTACATAATACTGGTAAATGCCCGGCACACCGGCGGTAAAGGTATAGGTTCCGTCGGATGCCACTGTAATACTGGCACCGGCAGGGTTACCCGGGGCGCCCTGCGGGGTTCCGTAAGTGAAATTTCCTTCACCGGTATCATTGGTACTTACATTACCATTAACAGGCCTGTTAATAGCGGTTATATTTACATCCGGTAACGCTTGTAATGGTGCATATCTTACCATTATATACAAGGTGGCCGAAGTATTTATAGCTGGCGTGTTAACATCTGATACATGATAAGGTACGGTTACGGTACCAACATAACCCGGTACCGGTACAAAACGGTAACTGCCATCGGTTGATAATACCAAATGTCCTACCCCCGTAATGGTAGTATCTAAGGCCTGAACCTGCATCGTACCACCGCCGGAATGTGTATCATTTTGTAACACCCCGTTAGCGGCATTTTTTTGCAGGTGTTCATTTACATTAATAACGGTAAAATCATCGGCGGCCGATATCACCGGTGAGGCGGCCGGTGGTAATACGCGTATTAGCTGGTATGCCCAGCCACATTCCGGAACAGGCGCATTATTGCAAACCGTGTAACGGATGGTATCTACCCCAACAAAGTTGGTGGGTGGTGTATATGTAATATTACCGGTTGTTGTATTAATTACCGCAACACCCCCGGCGGATGTATTACCGGTTGTTGCGCCGTTAAGATCTGTTATCTGCATACTCGATGGTTGTAAAAGGTAACCATTGTTACCTGGCCAGTCATTTGCCAACGACGCAATGGTTACCTGTGTGTTGTAGCTGGTAACAGCGATATCGGTATTTACAACGAGAGAATTTGTAGTAGTTAAGGAAGTATCCTGTACCGTAATCGTCAGTAATTCTAATTTACAGTTATCGGTAGTGGCAGGGGGACAAACCGGAATATAAAACTGGTAAACGCCCGGCACCGTACCTGTAAATGTATACGTACCATCGGCCTGAACAACCGGTAAAGTAGCGGCAGGGTTGGTAACACCGGCCGGTACGCTAACAGTTGTACCATAAGTACTGCCCGCCTCTATTTTATCATTAGTGGATAGATTGCCGGATACAGGATAGTTTAGTAAGCCCACATTGATATCAGGCTGGCTGATATTACAGGTAAATGAACCGTCTGCAGTATAAGTACGCACATCCACGTAAGCCCCGTATACATCTACATACTGATCCAATGCCGTTACCAGGGACCCTACACTTATTTTTACTTCATCAAAAGGCAGTGTGGTATAGAAACCCGGAATATAAGTGCTGTTGCCGGTTCCCAGTATTTGTACCAGTACCGCCAGGTCTAACAGGCCGCTTCCGCTTCTTGATTCCTGCAACACACCGTTATTAAAGGTTGAAATGGTGAGGTAAGGGAATAAACCGGCCGCAATAATGAAATTATTTTTCCTTATCTGGAAGCCGGCAAATGTACCCGCCGGGAATGTATAGGCTGGTACCGCAACGGAAAGGGAATTAGTGGCAATACCGGTAACGGTATTATATAACCTGGCATAATCATTAGTAGCCGGAGATACGGCATCCCATGGACCCTGTACGGTACATGCCGCACATACACCGCCGCGGACACCGGTTTCCACTGCATTGATAACAGCGCCATGTGCCGTGCTGTTTAACAGGCCGTTCGTATTACAATCCACAACCCTTGCACAGGTTCTTTGCACATGTGCTTTATATACTAAAATATTACCCAGGTTAGCACCAATAAGGTTTTCAATATTTAACTGTATCTCATCAAATATTACGGGGCTTACAATACCTACGATCTGCCGGTTGGGTCCGCCCGTAAGTAATGAAGTGCCGGCACCCACCAGTAAAGAGCTGGCCGCACCGGAATGTACCAGCGTTCCGTTATTATACAGGTCAATGGTTATCCTTCCTGCTACATCGGCCGATAATAAAGCGGCAGATTCAATATCAAAACCAGCAAATGAACCTGCAGGATAACTGCCGATAGCATCGGCTACCGAAATACTGGCCTTCGACCCCACAGCCGCAGCAATTACAACCGTAGCAGGTTGGGTAGTACTGCCGCTAATAATGTTTTCTGCATTATTTATCTGGCAGCCCACACAGGCTATGCCTCCAAATCCTGTTCTTAATCCGTTTACATAAACAGGCAGGTCAGGGTTCTGGAAAGGTTTCAGTTCATTGCACGGAGGTTCAGCCGCACAGAATTCTTTCAGTATCATACCATAGATCCTGGTTGTTCCCAGGTTAACATTCACGGTCCCGTCAAACAATATCTTCACGCCGTCAAAAGGCATGGTGGGTATAAAGCCTACTGTTTGCCGGCCAAAACCGTTTAACAGGCTTGTTTGAGCCGATATGAGTCCGGTTGAAGCGGTAGCTGTTTGTTGCACTACCCCATTTAGCAGCGTTACTATGGATAGACCGTTTAAGGCATTTACGCCCACCAGACTCGGACTTTCAATATCAAAGCCTGCAAATACCGGGGTGGCCGGGTCGGTATTGTAAACAGTAGTGCCGTTACTTACAGCATAGGCAGCGGTTGATGCAGCGCCTACAGGCAGTACTACCTCGGTATAATTAGCGGGGTTATTATCAATAGCATTTTCTGCGCCGATTATATTACAGTTTACACAGGCAACAGCATTAATACCTGTATGTCTTCCGTCTATATATACAGGATACCGGTCTTCCGTTAGTGATACCGGCGTATTACAGGTAAGTGCATCACCCGCACAGAACCTTTTTACCACAGCGCCATACACCAGTACCGGGTTGGTACCTGCCGCCACGGCATTATTTAAAGTAAATCTTATTTCATCAAAATTTTTAGTGGTTTTAAAACCGGTTACAAATTTGCCCCCGGCTGCAAATACACCACCGCTTACCAGTGCTGCATTGTATATCACCTGGTCCTGTTGTACCCCGGCTAAATAGGTCGTAATGGTATAGTAAGTTCCAACAGCAACACTCACGGTACGTTGCAGATCTACTTCAAAGCCCGCAAACATACCAGCCGGGTAAATGGTTTTCGCATTCTTAACCGCCAGGGATGCTGTAGCGCTTAGCGAAGCAAGAATATTGATGGAAGCATAATTATTCGCATCATTATCAATCAGGTTATCAGCATCCGTAATGCCGCAATTCACACAGGCTCCTGAAACATTTACACCAGAATTTGCCTGGTCAATAAATACCGGGTAAGCAGGCGCCTGCCAGCGTATCAGTTCGTTACAGGGTAAGCTGGCCGGTAATACACTTTCGGCACAAAATTTTTCAACAAACACATGATGTATCTCCGTTGTGGCAAGGGTTACTGACAGGCCGGTGTTCTGTTCAATCATAATACGATCGAAAGGCTTGGTAGTAAGTAGGGAAATACTGTTTAAGCCGTTTGTATTGATAAGACCTACTGATAAAAGTCCGTTTCCCACGCTTGCCGATTCCTGCTCTGTCGCACCCAGGTAGGTTTTAACCGTAAACGCTTCAAAAACGGATAATGATAATAAACTCGTATTCCGGATCATCACACCGGCCTTATAACCGGCAGGTATGATACCATTACCCAGTTGTATGGTAGTACGCATACCACCTGCAGCAGCTACAGTATAGGACATGGTACCTACAGTAGCCGGGTTATTATCAACTACATTGGAGGCGTTGTTAACCGATCCTAGCACCAACCCAAAAGTACCTGTCCAGGGACCAGACGCACCGATATTACCGGTAACTATTGAAGCAGATAAAGTACCATTGTTAACGTAAGGCGTTACCGTATTACAGCCAAGTAGATTTTCGTTGATATTCTGTGCTGTTAAGGAGGATTGGGAGAAAAAAAGTAAAAGAATAAGAATAGCGGTGTTTAAACAGCTTTTAAAAGCGTGTAGATTTTGTTTCATAAGAGGAAGTTTTCATTAAGTTAATAGGAGATACGACAGGTATTTTAAACAGTTAACAACTAATGTATCAACTATAAAAAAAACGAATCTTTACTAAAACTATATAATCAAAAGCTTAGAAAGAAAATAAATGAAAACATTTTTTTTCTTTAAGGAATTGACCATAAATCAAGCTAAGAGAAAGCACTTATTTTTACTGATCCATCATTGTTTATAACAACAATACACATACGTTATTTCCTGAAAAATACTTTTAGTTTACCGGGAATTTTATTTGTTTTGGTGAATTAAAAATAGTGTGCTGATTTTTCCTGGTTCTTGATCCGTTTAGTAAAAAATACCGGCATGTACCACAAGCAAGTTTTGTGCTAAACTGTCAAAAAAAATAAACCAGTTGTATGGCTAATGGGTTACCATTATTCCGGACACGCATATTTC
The DNA here is from genome assembly GCF_042686025.1 of Terrimonas rubra. Classification (NCBI taxonomy): domain Bacteria; kingdom Pseudomonadati; phylum Bacteroidota; class Chitinophagia; order Chitinophagales; family Chitinophagaceae; genus Terrimonas; species Terrimonas rubra. Next base: position 1,463,686 of record NZ_JBHUOZ010000003.1, on the reverse strand, counting down.
CTTATTTTTGAAAAAAAATCAATATGGACCTGGTCACCGTTTCACTTATTGTTGCTCTGCTGGCTTTAGTAATTGCTGTTATTGCCATTATACTGGTCATGCAAAACAAACAGGCGTCTGTAAAAAAACAGGCAGAGCCTGTGCCCGCAGCAGGCCATCAATTTACATCGAGCCCCCTGCAACTGCAGGCCTATGAAAGACTGGTAATGCTTACTGAAAGAATTGCTATCCCGCATTTAATTAACCGGTTAAACTTATCCGGTATCAGTGCGGCTGAAATGCGTGCCTTATTAATTGAAAATACCAAACAGGAATATGAATACAACAGCTCGCAACAAATTTATGTTAGCCAGCAGGCCTGGGAAGCGGTGCGTAATTTTAAAGATCAGAATATTACCCTGATCAACCGGATTGCCGGAACTTTACCACCGGAAGCATCGGGTTATGACCTGAATAAAAAGATCCTGGAAGCACTGGTAACACAAAACCTGTCAGATGTTCATAATATGGTGCTGGAAGCCCTGAATTTCGAAGCAAAACGCCTGATGAAATAACGGGGTTCCAAATCCTGCATAACACTAAATACGATATCTCCCCTCACCTGCCGGGGCCGGTGATCATTTACTATTAAAAACGAAGAGCGCCATATATGACAAAAAAATTTACCGATAGCGGCATAGAAATAAAAGAACTGTACGATAGCAAAGACCAGCTAAAACCAGAAGCATCGGCTCCTGGTAGTTTTCCTTTTACCCGTGGTGTACAACCCGATATGTACCGGGGACGTTTATGGACCATGCGCCAGTATGCCGGCTTTTCAACAGCCGAAGAAAGTAACAAACGGTATCATTATTTACTCAGCCAGGGCGTTAGCGGCTTAAGTGTAGCTTTTGATCTGCCCACCCAGATCGGTTATGATAGTGATCACGCTTTATCCGAAGGAGAAGTAGGTAAAGTGGGTGTGGCTATAGACAGTATAGAGGATATGCAGACCCTTTTCAATGGTATTAAACTGGAAGAGGTATCTACGTCCATGACCATTAATGCCACGGGCTTTATCTTATTGTCATTTTATGTTGCCCTGGCCAAACAACAGGGTGCCGACTTAAAAAAAATATCAGGCACTATTCAAAACGATATTTTAAAAGAATATGCAGCCAGGGGCACTTACATTTATCCGCCCAAACCCTCCATGCGCATCATTACCGATATATTTGAATGGTGCGGCAACGAAGTACCTAAATGGAATACCATCTCCATCAGTGGTTATCATATCCGTGAAGCAGGCAGTACGGCCGTACAGGAAATAGCTTTTACCTTAAGTAATGGTAAAGCCTATGTAAAAGCCGCTATTGCCAAAGGCCTTGACATCAATGTATTTGGTAAACGTCTTTCTTTCTTCTTTAATGCGCATAATAACCTGTTTGAAGAAGTGGCAAAATTCCGGGCTGCCCGTAAAATGTGGGCACAGATCATGAAAGACCTGGGCGCTACCGATCCAAAAGCCATGATGTTGCGTTTTCATACCCAAACAGGAGGAAGTACCTTAACAGCACAACAGCCGCTTAACAATATTTCCAGGGTAACCATACAAACATTGTCGGCCGTATTGGGCGGTACACAATCCCTGCATACCAACGGTTACGACGAAGCATTAAGCCTTCCCACCGAAGAAGCCGCCAGGATAGCCTTACGTACCCAGCAGATCGTAGCTTTTGAAAGCGGGGCCCCGGATACCGTTGATCCCCTCGCCGGCTCTTATTTTGTAGAAGCCTTAACGCAGGAGGTGGAAAACGCAGCCTGGCAGCTGATCGAAAAAATTGACGCCATGGGCGGTAGCGTATCTGCCATTGAAGAAGGATTTATACAGGATGAAATTGCCCGCAGCGCTTACGAATACCAGAAACAAATTGAGACCGGTGAAAAAATAATTGTTGGGGTAAACAAATTCCAGGTACAGCAGGAAGATCCCATACCCGTTTTTAAAATTGATGATTCCATACGCACCATTCAAACCAACAAACTGCAACAGCTAAAGACCAATCGTAACCCGGCCAAAGTTGACCAGTGTTTACAATACCTGAACGATAAAGCAACCAGTGGTGAAAACATAATGCCAGCCGTTGTAGAAGCTGTTGAAAACAAATGTACCCTGGGCGAAATTGCCGATACGCTGCGTGAGGTTTTTGGAGAATATAAATAATGGAAAAACGTTTATTAATTGTTATTGATCCGCAAAACGACTTTACCAGCCCGGAGGGCAATTATGCCCAAAGGCATACAGGTATCGGGGAAATTGCGGCAGCAAAAAACAGGATCAATAAGCTGATAAAGACGATAGGTCATAGCAATATAGGTGTGGTAAGTTCCGCTTATCAACCCGGCCAGTTCAAACCCGGTTTAAATATTTGTATACCCGGTACGGCCGGACATGCGCTGGATGCCGATCTGGCTTTTGACGATTCAATGAACTTCTTTACAAAAACTGAGCACAGCTGCTTTTCATCAGTGGCATTTACACAATACCTTGAAACAAATAATATTACAACTTTACTGTTAGCAGGCTTTCTGGCAGAATATTGCGTAAAACAAACTGCATTGGATGCATTAGCAAAAGGCTATAAAGTTATTATTATCGTAGATGCCATTGCAACAGGCGACGATGTGTTACACCGGAAGCACCAAACCATACAGGAGCTTACCAATAAAGGAGCTGCCTGTATAAACAGTAACAACCTGTAATACATATCAGCGCCTGGCTGCCATATAGGTTTCAAAAAAAGTCCGGCAGTTCACTACCTCCAGTTCAGAGAAGTAAAAATCTTTTACATTTTCGGTAACAATAATGCGGCAGCCGGCATGTTGGGCAGCATAGTATTCCATCCCATCTTCAAAGTCATGTACCGCATGATCAAGTAATGCCTTTTGTATAATATTATCGTTAATATCTGTTATCGAAATATTTTGTGCCAGCACACATAATTTTTCTTTTGCAGTACGCCTGCATTTCTTTTCGGCAAAATAAAAGGTAATGGCCAGGCATAACGGCGAGGTATACACCATATAGCCCGGGTAATTTACCAGGCTTAATATACGCGAAGCATAATCGTACAAAGGATATTCTTTATTAATAATAGCTATCAATATATTGGCATCTAAAAATATCCGCATGTTTTATTTTTTTGACTTATAAAACTGTTTACGGGCATTTTTGCGATGCTGGGGCTTACTGATATAAACTGCCTCACCTTCGGCAACCATATTAACCCAATTGGCAACAGGAAATGCATCGAAGGAATGAAGCGCCGATGAAGTGGCTTTTTGTAATAAAAACTCAACCAGGCGTGATAAACTGATATTGTTTTCTTCGGCAAATTTTTTGGCGTTTTCTGCTACCTCTTTGTTAAAGGACAGCGTTATTTTAGCATCCATAAAACATTATTTACACCCAAATTACACCACCCTACGTGGTTTTTTTATTTTTCTCACGTATTTATTAATACCCCATATTTATACATGTCGCTATCAAAAAGTTGCAAAAAAAATGTTTCACACAATGTGAAACATTTTTAAATACCTTATAACCTTTATTAATATAAATCAACAGGTAATGTATGAAATGGCGCCGCCGGAAAAAATATACGGCCCTTACCTTATTTTCCCGCCTTCCATCCGTCTTTTAATCCAACGGTTTTATTAAACACCATACCACTGGTACTACTGTCCTTGTCCAATACAAAATATCCTTTACGCACAAACTGGAAACGCTCATCATAATGTGCATTCTTTAAAGCCGGTTCGGCATAGGCTGCCCGGATAACCTTTAATGAATCCGGGTTGATATATTCTTTAAAGTCCCCTTCTTCCGATGAAGGATCTTCTACTTTAAACAAGCGGTCATACTCCCGTATTTCAGCGGTAATAGCATGCTTTACACTTACCCAGTGCAAAGTGCCTTTTACCTGTATGCCCGATGTATCACTACCGCTTTTACTCTCCGGTATATAGGTACAACGCAACTCGGTCACCGTACCGTTCTCATCTTTAATAACCTCTTCGCATTTAATAATATAAGCGCTCTTTAAGCGTACCATCTGCCCCGGGGCCAGCCTGAAATATTTCTTAGGCGGATTCTCCATAAAATCTTCCCGTTCAATATAAATTTCATTGCTGAATGGTACTTCCCTGGTACCGCCATTTGGATCTTCCGGGTTGTTTTCGCTGGTTAACAGCTCTTCCCCATCAGGATCGGCATAATTGGTGATCACCACTTTCACCGGGTCAAATACTACCATACGGCGCTGGGCCCTTTTATTCAGGTCTTCCCGTACAAAAAACTCCAGCAGGCTGATGTCTACCACGTTATCACGTTTGGCAATACCAATACGGTCGCAAAATTCACGGATACTCTCCGGTGTATAACCACGCCTGCGCATACCGCTGATGGTAGGCATACGCGGGTCATCCCAGCCGGCCACATGTTTTTCATTTACCAACTGTAAAAGCTTACGTTTACTCATTACCGTGTAGGTAAGGTTACGCCTGGCAAACTCATACTGATGCGATGGATAGATCTCCAGTTTCTTAATTAACCAGTCATACAATTCACGGTGCGGAACAAATTCCAGCGTACAGATGCTATGGGTAATTTTTTCAATAGAATCGCTTTGCCCGTGTGCAAAATCATACATAGGGTAAATACACCATGTATCTCCGGTACGATGATGATGGGCATGTTTAATACGGTATAACAAAGGGTCACGCATTAACATATTGGGCGATGCCATATCTACTTTCGCACGTAATACTTTCTCGCCGTCCTTATACTTACCGGCACGCATATCCGCAAACAATTGCAGGTTCTCTTCAATGCTGCGCTCAGCGTACTCATTCCTGCGCCCGGCCTGTGTTGGCGTACCTTTTTGTTCGGCAATGGCTTCACTGCTGCTGTCATCTACATAAGCCAGTCCTTTTTTAATTAAGGTAACGGCCATATTATACAACTGCTCAAAATAATCCGATGCATATAACTCGTTGGCCCATTCAAAGCCCAGCCATTTAATATCGTTTTTAATACTTTCCACATACTCCGTATCCTCGGTAACCGGGTTGGTATCGTCAAAACGCAGGTTGGTACTGCCGCCATATTTTTTGGTTAAGCCAAAATTCAGGCAAATGCTGGTAGCATGGCCCATATGCAGATAGCCGTTAGGCTCCGGCGGAAAACGGGTCATAATGGTTTTATACTTGCCCGATGCCAGATCTGCCTCAATAATTTCCTCTAAAAAATTCAGACTTCTTTCTTCCTTATTCGCTGTTGTTGACATAGTGTACAAAGGTAAGCAACAAAAACTATTGTACTATCACCGGTATACAATTTAGCCGGCTCATCGTAATTGGGGCGCTCAGCAACAGTAACTCCGGTCAGCTGCAGTTCCCGCTTTCCGTTTCAAGTCCGCCGCAAAGCCACCCGCAAACCTTCAGCGGGCTTTCCACTGCAATCGGGCAGCCCATCAACCGTTTGCATGAATATTGAGGCATTTATTCATTATAGTATGGTAAAAACTTCACTATCTTTAAAACCCATGTATCTGTTCATTTAAAATTGATTGCTTTTTAATCATGTCTACAAACAAAACATCCCGCCGTTCCTTTGTAAAACAGGTGGCGCTTCTTTCAACTGCAGCTTTCGTAGCTCCTAACATTCTATCTGCTGCCGGCAGGGCCGACAAAGTAAACCTTGCCTGTATCGGTATCGGCAACCGTGGCGCCGATATTATTAAAGAGTTATACAATACCGGCCTGGCTAATATTGTAGCATTATGTGATGTAGATATGAATGCACCGCATACCCAAAAAATACTGGAACAATTTCCCAATGTGCCGCGTTTTAAGGATTTCAGGACCATGTTCGATAAAATGGGCGCTAACATAGAGGCTGTTTCTATTGCCACGCCGGATCATGCCCACTTTCCGGCCACTATGATGGCCATGTCATTAGGCAAACATGTTTATGTAGAAAAACCATTGGGGCGTACTTTCCGGGAATGTGAATTACTGCTAAAAGCAGCCAATAAATATAATAATGTAGTAACCCAGATGGGCAACCAGGGCCACTCGGAAGAAAACTATTTTCAATTCAAAGCCTGGAAAGAAGCCGGTATTATTAAAGATGTAACGGCCATTACTGCCCATATGAACCTGGCCCGCCGCTGGCATGGCTGGGATGTGAACATGAAATCACTGCCCCCGGCCCAACCCATACCCGATACACTGGACTGGAACGAATGGTTATCGGCTGTTGCGGAACATCAGTATAATAAGGACTACATTAATGGCCAGTGGCGCTGCTGGTACGACTTTGGCATGGGCGCACTGGGCGACTGGGGCGCACATATACTGGATACAGCTCATGAGCTCCTGGAATTAGGACTACCTTACCAAATAACACCGGTAAAACTGGACGGACATAACAAATTCTTCTTTCCCATGTCCTCCACCCTTTCCTTTAAATTTGCGGCCCGTAAAAACATGCCGGCTGTTGAGGTAAAATGGTATGATGGCGTAAACAACCTGCCACCTATTCCCGAAGGGTATGGTGTATCAGGTCTTGATCCCAGTATTCCGCCACCAAGTACAGGGGCTTTACAACCGGCCAAACTAAACCCGGGTAAAATTATTTACAGTAAGGAGCTCACTTTTAAAGGTGGTTCACATGGCAGCCCGCTCAGCATTATTCCGGAAGCTAAAGCCAAAGCTATGAAATCGAGCCTGCCACAGGTACCGGCTTCACCGTCTAACCATTTTAAAAACTTTTTACTGGCCTGTATGGGCAAGGAAAAAACCAGGTCGCCGTTCAGTATAGCTGTTCCCTTATGCCAGGTATTTAATTTAGGTGTATTGGCACAACAGTTAAACGAGCCGCTGGCTTTTGATATCAAAACATGTAAGATCACCAATAATAAAACAGCTAATGCTTTATTAGCCGGCCCTGCCCCACGTAAAGGCTGGGAACAATACTATAAAGTGTAAGTACAATTTGGGTAATGAGATAATTTGGTGATTTGAAAATAAAATCACCTGTTTAGCGGGGATTTTAACAACAAAGATTATACTAACAATAATGTTTCTAAAAAAGCAACGACAAATAAAAAGTTCATGAAAAAAATATGTTTTCTGTTAATGGCCATAACAACAACCATCTTGTTACACGCACAAAATAATGGCTGGCAAAACCTTTTTAACGGTAAAGACCTTACCGGCTGGAAACCCCTGAATGGTAAAGCGCCGTTTGAAGTAAAGAACGGGGAAATTGTGGGCACTACGGTACACAAGCAACCCAACTCATTTCTGGCCACGGAAAAAAATTACGGTGATTTTGTTTTGGAGTTTGAGTTTTTTGTTGACAGTACCATTAATTCCGGCGTACAGTTCAGGAGCCTGAGCACCGAAGACTACCAGAAAGGCCGCGTACATGGCTACCAGTTTGAAATTGACCCTTCCTCGAGAGGCTGGTCGGGCGGCATTTACGACGAGGCCCGCCGGGGCTGGTTATATACTACCGAAGTAAACACACCGGCAAAAAAAGCCTTTCAAAACAATGTATGGAACAAAGCCCGTATTGAATGTATTGGCAATACCTTACGTACCTGGATCAATAATATACCGGTATCACATGTAATAGACGATATGACCAAAGAAGGTTTTATTGCCCTGCAGGTACACTCTATCAGCGATAAAGATGTAGCGGGCAAACAGATCCGCTGGAAAAATATCCGTATTAAAACCGGTAAATTCACACCCCAGCCTTACGATAAAATTTTTGTAGTGAACCTGATCCCCAATACTGTTTCTGCACAGGAACAAAAAAATGGTTTCAGCCTGTTATGGGACGGTAAAACCACCAACGGCTGGCGCGGTGCCTATAAAACCGCCTTTCCTGAAAAAGGCTGGAAAATTGCCGATGGTGAATTGAGTGTACAGAAAGCCGATGGCGGAGAATCAACCAACGGTGGTGATATTGTTACCGTAAAAAAATACAGTGCCTTTGAACTGCAGTTTGAGTTTAAACTGAGCAAGGGTGCCAACAGCGGCGTAAAATACTTTGTTACCGAAAGCGAAGGCAATAAAGGCTCGGCCATTGGTCTGGAATACCAGCTACTGGACGATGCCGAACATCCTGATGCCAAGATGGGTCGTGATGGCAACCGTACCCTCGCCTCCTTATATGATTTAATTACCTCCGATAAAAATGATAAAGCCCGCAAAAAAATCGGGGAATGGAACCAGGGTATTTTAAGGGTGTACCCTGATAACCGCGTGGAGCATTGGTTAAACGGCTACCTGGTAACCAGTTATACCAGGGGATCAAAACAATTCAACGACCTGGTGGCTATCAGTAAATATAAGGACTGGTCAAACTTTGGTATGGCAAAGGAAGGGCATATCCTGTTACAGGATCATGGAGATAATGTTTCCTTCAGAAGCCTTAAAATTAAAACCCTGAAATAGTTTTGCAGGTTAACTTTGCGGCATGTCCAAGATATTACTGAGCACTTTAAATGCCAAATACATTCACCTGAACCTGGCCATCCGTATTTTATACGATCTGAACAAGGACCGGGAAGGACTTAGCTGGCACGAGTTTACGATAAAATCGCCCGTGGAGGAGATCGTAGATCATTGTGCCGGCTTTGATGTTATTTGCTTCAGCTGTTATATCTGGAATATTACTCCCACCCTTAAAGCGGCGGAAGCCATTAAAGCAAAACACCCGCATATTAAAATTTTACTGGGCGGCCCCGAAGTAAGTTACGAATGGGAACAGGTGATTGCACAACCCTGTATTGACTATATTATTGTAGGCGAAGGTGAAATTCCTTTCACGGAATTTGTGCACAACTATCCTCTGGTAAATAATATACCCAACCTTATTTACAAAACTTATGAAAATGACAATACGGATGGCCATATTCATTATAATAAACAGGATATAAGTTTTGATGTAGCGGCGTTTGAGAACAGGAACCCCTATCAATACGATGATCCGACTACCCTGGCGCATAAAGTAAGTTATATTGAAACCAGCCGGGGCTGTCCGTATAAATGTTCCTTTTGCCTGGCCAGCCTGGATAATAAAGTGCGTTACCTGCCCATGCAGACCATTAAAGACAACCTGCTGTACTTAATGCAACATGGCCGTGTGATCAAGTTCTTAGACCGTACTTTTAATATCAAAAAAGATTTTACGCTGGAGCTGTTCCAGTTCATACTTGATAACCATCGGCCCGGTAATGTGTTCCAGTTCGAAATAACGGCAGATATTGTACACCCTGATATCATCGCTTTCATCAATGAAAAAGTGCCAACGGGGCTTTTCCGTTTTGAAATAGGCATTCAAACTGTTAACCAGCAAAGTAACCTCGAGGTTAGCCGTAAGCAAAACTTTGAAAAAACCAGTAAGGTGATCAAAGCGCTGGACGATCGGATAGAAATGCACCTGGACCTGATCGTAGGTTTGCCGCTGGAATATTGGAATGACCTTAAATTTAGTTTTGAAAGTGTATTTAAACTCTTTCCGCCGGAGCTGCAACTGGGCTTTTTAAAATTTTTAAAAGGCACCCCGGTACGCGAAAAATATGAGCAATATGGTTATGTATTTGACCCCATGCCGCCTTACCAGATCATTAAAAGTAATTTTCTAAGCGAAGAAGAACTACATGCCGTTACTTTATTAGAGCATGCGCTGGAAGTATACTGGAACAAAAAAAGGGCCTGTCATACACTTCGTTATATAACGGGCAATTACAGCATATTTGATTTCCTGTTGGGCCTGGGTAAACTATTTGCCCAAAAACACAGCCTGCACCGGTATAATATCAATGACGTTTTTGCAGTGTTAAAAGCTTTTATTGATGAAAACTATAGTGATGACCCGGTCGTAAATTCCATGCTGGCGCTGGATTATTACACTTATTTTACGGTAAAGCCCAGGGATATCGGGCTGATGATCTGGGATAAAGAACGTACCGGTCAGTTTGCGATCAGCCATGCATTAAACCACCATAAAAACAGGTTTGTAATTGTGCCGGTTGCCTTTCAACCTTCTGTGTATTTTTCTCAAAACCTTGTTATTCCTGCTGAGGACATTATGGTTATTGAGTATAACAACCGGGAAAAAGGGAACTGCCTGGCTTCAGTGAAATCATCAACCGGAGTACCCGTCAATAATGAATAAGTTGGTTCATATAAAGTAACTTATTTACTCATAGCATCCAGCCATTGCATAACAGTAACACCCTCTTCGCCGCTACAGGGATTTGTTCCATTGCCTAAAAAGTATTGTACCACGCTTTCTATCATAGGCTGCTGTACATGCTGCAGGGCGGGAAACTCATAGGCCTGCTGCATATCTTTGGTTTGCACAATGATGGGTGCCGGTTTAAAAAAACTAAACCTGATGCTGCCCTCCTCTCCTGTTATTTCACAGGTATCTTCCTCCCTTACCTGTGCAATACTAAAACACCAGTTACCCTGGAAGATAATACCGTTTTCAAATAATATGGTACCGGCCACTATATCATCGGCATCATATAACTTAGACTGATTGGCGGCAATACCCTGTACCTCTTTTGCTTCACCAAACAGGTGATACAAAATATCCAGCTGATGCGGTGCCAGGTCGTGAAATAAACCTCCGCCGGCAATAGCGGTGTTTACCCGCCAGGAGGTTTTATCAACCTGCAACTGTTCAGGGGTTAATCTTTTTTTGATCATGGATAGTTTCACCAGCCGTACAGTCCCAATCACATTACTGTCCACTATTTCTTTTAACGCTTTATATAAAGGCTGCTCCCGCCGGTAATGCGCCACCGTCAGTTTTACATTATGTTCATGGGCAGCCTTTACCATTTTTATGGCAGATGCGGTATGGACGGTCATTGGTTTTTCAACGTATACCGGCTTGCCCGCTGCAATGGCGGCTAAAGTGTAAGCTTCGTGAGAATCAGGTGGTGTAGCAATATAAATGGCATTGATATCCGGATCATTGATCAATGCCTGCGCATCGGTGTAATACTTAGGTACACCATGCCTGGCCGCATAGTCTTTTACTTTTTCCGCATCTCTTCGCATTACTGCTACCAGTGCCGATTGCGGTACTTTATTAAATGCCGGCCCGCTTTTTACCTCCGTAACATCGCCACAACCTATTATACCCCAGTTCACCTGTTTCATATATAAACTTTACAAACAAATATAACCTGTTAACAGTTATCTTAACAAATACCGGCACCACTGGTCATATTATCGGGTAAACAAATTATTATATTGTCTATATTTGAAAGCCTCTGATCCCTAGATTTTAATGTTATAAATATGAAGTATTTTTTTGTATTGCTATGCAGCAGCCTGTTGATAACGGTTACAGGTAAATCGCAGCAGTTTACACCGGATAGTGCCTGGGTAGCCAATAATTACAGTAAACAGGAAGTGTATATCACCATGCGTGACGGGGTGAAATTATTTACCGCTATTTATTCCCCCAGGGACCTGTCACAGAAATATCCCATACTCATGCAACGGAGCCCCTACTCCTCCAGGCCTTATGGCGAAAACCAGTTAAGGCTGCGCCTTGGTCCTAATACCATGCTGATGGAAGACAAATATATTTTTGTTTACCAGGATGTGAGAGGCCGTTATAAAAGCGAAGGCAGTTTCAGGGAAATGACTCCGTTTATTGCCAATAAAAAAACTAATAAGGATGTGGACGAATCCAGCGACACTTATGATACCATTGAATGGCTGTTAAAAAACAGTAATAACAATGGCCGTGTAGGGCAGTATGGTATTTCCTTCCCCGGTTTTTATTCTACCGCTTCCCTGCCCGATGCACACCCGGCCCTGAAAGCGGTATCGCCACAGGCGCCGATGTCAGACGAGTTTATTGGTGACGACTGTTACCACAACGGTGCCTTTTTCCTGATGGATAACTTTGGCTTTTACAGCGGTTTTGACGGCCCCAAAGCGGAGAACGGAGAAAGTTATGCGCCTTTTTTCCGGGCCCGTTATTCCGATGCTTACCAGTATTTCCTGGATATGGGACCTTTAAAAAATGTGAACAATGAACAATTTTTCCGCGATCCCAACAGCATCTGGCGGCAGACGGTTAAGAACGATACGTATAATGAATTCTGGCAATCGAGAAATATACGCCAGCATTTAAAAGATATTAAACCTGCTGTGTTGGTAGTGGGTGGATGGTTTGATGCAGAGGACCTGTTTGGTGCATTAAAAACCTATGGGGCTATTGAAAAACAATCGCCCAACAATAATACCCGTTTGGTAATGGGCCCCTGGACACATGGCGGCTGGGCTTCACCCAACTGGACATCATTCGGGCAATACCATTTTGGCGAAAACCTGAACAAATATTACCAGGAAGAAATTGAGACCAAGTTTTTCAATTTCTATTTAAAAGATAAGGGCAGTTTTAATTTAGGAGAAGCTACTATTTATGAAACCGGCAGCAACCAGTGGAAAAACTATGGAGTATGGCCGCCTGCAAACAGTAAACAAACGCCTTATTATTTTCAAAACAACGGGCAGTTAACCCTTACCCAACCCACTACCAATGGTGTTACAGAATATGTAAGTGATCCAAACAAACCGGTTCCTTACACTGCGGGTATTTATGCCCGGCGCAATAATGAGTATATGGTAGAGGACCAGCGGTTTGCCGCACAGCGCCCGGATGTACTGGTATTTAAAACCGATAGCCTGGCAACGGATGTTACTTTAACCGGTGAGATCATAGCCAACCTCTTTGTATCCATGACCGGATCAGATGCCGATTTTATTGTAAAACTCATTGATGTATGGCCGGAGAACAGCAGCGTACCTGCTACCCAGGCTAACCAGCGCCCGGTAAATATGAGCGGTTACCAGCAGATGGTGCGGGCAGAAGTATTCCGCGGTAAATTCAGGAACAGCTTCAGTAAGCCCGAGCCATTTACCAAAGATAAAATAGAGAAAGTGACCATGCATCTGAATGAGGTAGCCCATACCTTTAAAAAAGGCCACCGCATTATGATACAGGTACAAAGCAGCTGGTTCCCGCTGGTAGACCGTAACCCGCAAAAATTTGGTACCATTTCCGAGATGAATGAAAGCGATTTTCAAAAATCAACGATCCGTATACATCACGATGCTAAAAACAGCAGTCATGTATTGTTACCGGTAATGCATTAATACCTTTTACCTATAAACAAAATTCTCATGCGTCCCGATCTTTCTTTAGTAGGCTCCTGGTATCATGGCTATATATCCCTGGTACCGGAGGACAACCTGGCCGAAGCGTTTAAAAATCATACGTTCAGGCTCGAAACTTTTTTAAACAGCATACCGCCTGAAAAGTATGATCATACATATGGTCCTGGTAAATGGACCATTAAGCAGGTGGTACAACATATTATTGATGCCGAGCGGGTATTTGCTTACCGTGCTTTACGTTTTGCCCGTAAGGATGAAACGCCGTTACCTGGTTTTGATGAAAATTTATTTGCGGATAATGCGAAAACAGAGAACCGGTCCTGGAGTGCATTGGTGGAGGAATGTAAAGCTGTAAGGTTATCCTCGGTGCTGATGTTCAGCGATTTTGATGCGGAACAGTTAGATGCCAGGGGTACCGCCTCGGGCAGTGGCAACTATGTACTGGGCTGGGCTTATATTTTATTGGGGCATGCCACCCACCATATTAATATTGTGCAGGAAAGATATTTGTAACATAAAAGGGCAACATCATTGTTGCCCTTTTTTTAATTCATTGCGTATCTTCCAGGTTAAACCTGAAACCCAGCTGCGCCAATATCATATCGGTTGTAGAACGGTTGGCGGTAAATACCGGCTTATTTTCTTCATTTATCCGCGGATGGGAATAATAGGTGGTTTTTGATCCCCACAAATAGGCCGCCTGTGCAAATAGCAGCACTTTCCGGTTCTCGCCCAATGCTACCGAAATACCGGCACCGGGGCCGGCATACATTCCCCATCGGGTACGGGACACACTGGCATCCGTTTCGCCGCTTACCAATTGCTGTAACTCCACGCTACGGGCAAAAGCATTGGTACCAACCTTTCCTTCAATATACAGGCGTACTGCCTTCTCCGGGTCCCTGATGATATTTAAACGGGCCTTGGCGCCCAGGGTCACAATATTATTGGAGGCGATCATCATATGAGTATTACCCCATCCTAAATTATATAGGTCTACCCGGCGGCGGGCATTGCGCAAAAACAACATGCCTGCTTCACCACCTATACTGATCAACCCCTCTTCCCCGGGAGTATACAGGGCATCAATGCCCATACCGACACCGGTTTTGGGGTAGATTTCTTTGTAGTCCGTTTGCGGGAAGTGTGCCTGGGAGTATAAACCGATCGTCCATTTCTGGGCATCAATATCTGTTATGATGAAGGAACAACCGCAGAGTAAAAAAATGTGTAGTAGTTTAGTCATACATAAATATTTGTGTTAAACTACATCTTGTTTTTTCCTTACGCTGTTAATAAAAATTCAATTAACGTTTATAAAACAAAAGCAGCAGGAATGATCCTGCTGCTTTTGATGAATGTTGTATTGTAGCTGAAGGGCTGCACCGCTTAGGCGAAAATACTGGCGGCCTTATAGCCGGCAGATTGCAGACGGGCGGTGAACTACAGCTGATATTGGTTATATAGCCGACAGCCCCGGTTTATATTAAGCTTCCAATAAACTTACACCTTCACTGATGGCCGATGTAAACACTTCGCAGGGATACCCCACGACACCGTTATAATATTGGGTAAGGCTCTCTGCAAATGCATCCGCATGCTCTTCGTGTACCAGTGCAATGGCACAGCCGCCAAAGCCTGCACCCGTCATACGGGCACCAATACAGCCGTTATAAGTTTTACAGAAATCAATAATAGCATCCAGCTCACGCCCCGATACTTCGTACATGTTTTTTAAAGACTCATGTGATGCATACAGTATCTGGCCCAGGGCTTCCATATCACCGTTCTGCAGCGCTTCTGTCGCCGCTTTTACCCGGTCGTTTTCGGTTACCACATGATAAGCTCTTTTACCCACCACCGGATTAGTGATAAGGTGGGCATGTTTCTGGAAAGTACCGGTGTCAATATCACATAACTGGTGAATGGATAATTCCTGCTTTAGCTGTGATAAGGCTTCCATACATTCAGCATAACGTTCATTGTACTTTGATTCGGCCAGGGAACGCTGTTTGTTACTGTTGATCACCATTACTTTATAGGGGGATGCATTAAAGGGAATATAAATATGCTCCACCGTATCACAGTTCAATAAAATAACATGGTTTTGTTTACCCATGGCTACGGCAAACTGGTCCATAATGCCGGAGTTAACGCCAATAAATTTATTCTCTACTTCTTTACAAAGCAGGGCAATATCTTTTTTACTGATGCCGATATTAAATACCTGGCTTAAAGCATAAGCCATCAATACTTCAATAGAGGCCGAAGAAGATAAGCCTGAACCAATAGGCAGGTTACCATAAAAAAACAGGTCCAGTCCGCCCAGGTGCTGTTGCTTTTGGGTAAAATAATCTATTACACCCAGGGGATAGTAAAACCATTCTTTGCCGCTCTTCCTGTATTTATCGCCCACATTAAACTCGGCTGTTTCGGGGAAGTTGACACACTGGAAACGGAAGACATTATCATTGTTAGGTGCAACCAGCAGGTAGGTACCAAGGGAGATGGCAAAAGGCATTACCTGGCCCCCGTTATAATCAATATGTTCGCCAATTAAATTAACACGTCCGGGACAAAAAAAGCTGCCGGTGGCAGGTTGTTTATAACGGTTCTCAAATTCTTTTTGTAAAGCATCGATCGTCATGGAATAATAACTATTTTTATATTATGCTACAATTTAATAATGAACGGGTTGCTACCCATACTAACGGTGAAGATATTTATTTATTTAAACTGACCAACTCTAAAAATACGCAGGTGGCCATTACCAACTACGGCGCCATCATACAATCATTTGTTATTCAAAATAAGGAAGGCGGTTCACAGGATATTGTGCTGGGCTTTGACGACGTAAACCGTTATATGGACAGTGATTATTACAGTAAGGACTATCCCTACCTGGGTGCTGTTATAGGCCGTTATGGCAACCGTATTGGTCATGCCCGTTTTCCAATTCATGGTAATACCATACAGGTATCACCCAATTTTGATCCGCACCAGTTACACGGCGGCTACAATGGCTTTGATAAAAAAGTATGGAAACCTTTGGTATACGAAACAGCTCCCGTTCCCAGGCTGGTATTACAACATGTATCACCCGATGGTGATGAAGGCTACCCCGGTAACCTGACCACCAATATGGAGTTTACTTTATCGGATGACAATGAACTGACCTATACCATTACAGCTACTACCGATAAAACAACGGCTGTAAATATTACACACCATAGTTATTTTAACCTGAACCCCGATGCCAGCCCTATTGGCAATCACCAGGTATTTATTAACGCCAATCATATCCTTGAGCAGGACAGTGATTTTGTAACTACCGGGGAACTGTTACCGGTAAAAGGCACCGCCCATGATTTCACCGTTTTTAAAAAGGTGGATGCCGAATGGAACCCGGCTGATGGTTATGACCAGACATTTGCAGTAATAAAACAGGACATTAACACCCTTGCTGCCGCTACCTATGTACATAAAGATGAGGTGCAATTGCAGGTGTACACCAACCAACCCACTGTACATTTTTATACCGGCCGCTGGATACCTAATTTAACAGGTAAAAACGGTGCCCAATACGGTCCTTATTCCGGCCTTTGTTTTGAAACCCAGGTGCATCCCAATGCGGTGAACCGCCCGGCTTTTCCCAACACCATTTTAGAGCCGGGTGAAACCTACCATCATCAAACCATTTATAAAATTGTATCCTGAAACACCAGGGAAGTGAATTATTGAATGTTACCGGCTGCTGTACCCTGATGGGGCCATGGTTGCGACGCTCCGTTCAACTGCAGTAATACTATGGACCATAGCCTGATAGCTTTATGGGCAAAATTTTCCTAAAAAAATACCCTAATTTTATACTAAAATCTTTGAATTTCAGTTAATAAGGCCTTAGTTTGCGCAGATTGAGACCCGGTTTTAAATATATCATTATTACGGCATTTTGGCTGTTGGCTGCTTCCTTCACCTTTTCGGCATTGGGACAGTTGGGCATTTCTTACCAGTTTGCCAAGCCTAAAGAGTACGAAAACAAGGTTTTACAGTCTGAAAAGTCGCAGGACAAGAAATTTACCTTCACCCGCCGGGTTTACCAGAATACCATTACCCGCTTTAATTATTACTTCAACGCCAATAATAAACTGAACGATATACTGGAAAGGGCTAAAGCCGCCCACCGGGACGATTATGCCAGCTTACTCCCTTTTTATAATTACAGCCCGGAGACTATTGCTGCCGACAGTATTCAGCTGGACTCGCTTAGTTATAAATCACAAACCGGTATTGCCATCCATGATCTGCGCGGTGACTGGATAGATAACCTGTATCTGCTTTGGGGTATAGCCTATCACTATCAGCAGAAATATGATTCGGCCTACCTGATGCTACAATTTATCAATTATTCCTTTGCGCCTAAGAAGGAAGACGGGTATAATAAGATCATCGGCAGCCGTTTGGATGGTAATATGGCCTATAGTGTGGCCAATAAGGAATCCGCTAATATTATTAAAAAGACTTTTACCCAGCCGCCCAGCCGTAATGATGCTTTTATATGGCAGATACGGAACCACCTGGCACTGGACGAATACGCGGAAGCGAACAGCCTGATCACTGTTTTAAAGGAAGACCCTTTATTTCCAAAACGGTTACAAAACGACCTGGCCGAAGTGCAGGCTTATATGCATTACAAGTTACAAAACTGGGATAGTTCTGCGGCCTATTTAGCAAAGGCCCTGGGTAATGCCACCAACCAGCATGAACGTGGCCGCTGGGAATACCTGATCGGCCAGATGTATGAAGCTGCTAACAACTTTGAACAGGCTGAAGCATTTTATGCCAGGACGATTAAACATACGACCGACCCGGTACTGGAGATATATGCCCGCCTGGCTTCTATCCGTGTAAACAAGGATGGCGGCGAAAACTACATTCAGGAGAATATTGACGCGCTGTTAAAAATGGCACGGCGTGATAAATATACCGACTACCGGGATATATTGTATTATACCGCGGCCCAGATGGAACTGGAACGTAAAAACATACCGGGCGCCATTGCTTTACTGGAAAGAGCATCCCGTTATACCACACAGGCAAATGCCTTACAACGTAACCGTATTTTTTTACAGTTGGCCGACCTGTCTTTTGACAACCAGCGCTACCGTTATGCTGCTAATTTTTACGATAGTGTAACCGTAACGCCGGAAGATAAAGTGGATGCGGAAGATATTGCTATCAGGAAAAAACTGGCTACTGACCTGGCACAAAGATTTGAGATCATTGAACGGCAGGACAGTGTACAGCGTATTGCCCAGCTACCTGAAGAAGAGATAAGGGCTTATGTAAAAAAACTGGCCCGCAAGCTGCGTAAAGAGCAGGGGCTAAAAGATGAAGCTTCTTTTAATACCGGGAGCGGTGCTACTTTATCGTCTTCAAAAACACCACCTCCTACCCTTTTCGCCGAGAATAAAGGCGAATGGTATTTTAATAATAATAACCTGAAACAACGTGGTAACGCGGAGTTTAAAAGCAAATGGGGCGGACGTCCGAATGTTGACAACTGGCGGCGCAGCAGTGCAGTGGCATCTAAAAACCGTAACCTGTCGCAAAACGGTAATAACCCGCTGTCACAGGATGTTGGCAATATGGTTGCAGACCTTAACCAGGAGATCACCTCCGACCTGTTGTACAGCCGTTTACCACTTACACCGGAATTATTAAAAAAATCAAACGACTCTATACAGGAAGCGATGTTTGAGATCGGTAAAATCTATATCCAATCCATGGAGGAATGTGCTTTAGGCGTACCCACCCTGGAAAACGCGATGGAGAAATTTCCGGAGCATCCTAAAATGGAGGAAATTTTATTTAACCTGTATTACTGTTATAATAAGCAGGGTTATACTGATAAAGCCAATGCCATTAAAAAATTAATGAGCAATAAATTTGGTGATAGCAACCTCACTGCCATTGTTAATACCGGCAAAGATCCATCTGTAAGTGATACTGCTGCTGCTACCAAAGCTTACGAGAATGTATATGACCTGTTTATTGAGGGTAATTTTGAACAGGCCAAAGCACAAAAGAAATTAGCCGACAGTATTTATGGTAACAGTTACTGGACCCCGCAATTGTTATACATTGAGTCTATCTACTATATCAAACAACGGGAGGATTCTGTTGCAACAGGGGTATTGAATAGCCTGATCAATAAATTTAACGGCACACCTATGGCTGCCAAAGCTGCTAACCTGCTGGATGTACTGGGTCGCAGGAAACAGATTGAGGAAGAGCTGACCAACCTGGTATTACCTGCCATTACCGAGGATAGTGTACAGGAAGCTGCACCGGCACTGGTTACACCTAAACAGCGTCAGTTAGTGGCAGACAGTGCCAAGGCAAGGACGGATTTGGCAGTAATTGATAAAAATAAAGCCAACAATAACATCAATATCGCAGCGCCAACCATGCAGCCGGTAAAAACAACAGCTCCGCCTGTTGATTCGGTAAAAGTTCAGCCAAAAGTTGACAGTGTGGTAACCAAACCTATTGTGGACAGTGTAAAACTGCAGCCTAAAAAAGACAGTATCATAAATAAACCGGTTATTGACACACCATTAATTACCAAAGCTCCTGTAATTACCCAGCCTGCCATACCTGTAAAACCCGTTGTAAGTGATAATGAATATAGTTTTGATACGGAAGTGCCGCAATATGTACTGATCGTATTAAATAAAGTAGACCCTGTATTTGTAAGCGAAGCCCGTAATGCTTTTGCACGGTATAACAAGGATATGTACTTCAACAAAACCATGATGGCCGAGCTGAACAATTTAACGGCTGATAATAAATTGTTACTGATCAGTCCGTTTAAAAACGTGGCCGAAGCAACTGCCTATGTTAAGGATACAAAACCCAAGGCAGCCACCGACATCATCCCCTGGTTAAAAGGCGGTAAATACACTTTCCATATCATATCGGAGCGTAACCTGAAATTATTACAGAATACAAAAGATATAGAACAATATATCCAGTTTTTACAAAAACATCTCTCCTTATAAATGGATAAGGTATCATTGATACAAACTTTCTTTCCCGGACTGCTGACTTCCTGCCTTTTCCCTAACTTTATCATCAATTAAACCTTAAAACCTGTTCATCATGAAAACGTTTGCTACCTGCTGCCTCGCAGCCTTGTTATTATTGTGTGCCGATAACTTTCTCTTTGCACAAAAAGTACCGGTTAAAAAACCACCTGTTCGCCGCCCGCCTGCTGCCGTAAAAAATGCCGTGGAAAATGATATGGAGAAGAAATATGCCGACCCGCAGCGGCAAAAAGGAAAAGAAGAGCTGGAGAAAATAACTTATGAGAACGATACCCGGTATAAGGACCCCACCAATAAGGTACAAGCGACCATTACTTTTGAAGATAAAACATTTAAGAAAAAAGGCGAGGTAAAGAAAACCTCCGTATCCAAAGTGATCTTTGGGAAGGTTGGTGAATGCATGGTAAACGAGGAAGGCGATAAAAACGAAACCTGGTTTATTTACAATTACGCTGATAAAGCCAATTATGTTTGCAATATCAAAGATAAAAGTGCCATGAAAATGCCATTGATCAATGCCAAAAAAATGGCCGAGAAAATGGCAAAAAAAGAAGCGGAACGGGAAGAGGCCGACAATAATATGACCGGCTGGAAAGCAACCGATGTTTACGAAACCATTAATGGCTTTAAAGCCAGGAAATATATTTATACCTATGATAAAAATCCCAAATACTCTACTATGGAGGCCTGGTTAAGTAAGGATATTTCTATTAACCTGAGTGGTAATTATATGATGGGCGCCCGCCTGGATAGCTACAAATTTCCTGCAAGCAGTAATACGGCCAAGGATATGGTCGAAGGTTTTATTGTTCGCCAGATACTATACAACAAAAAAGATGAACCGGTTTCGCAACGCGACCTGAAATCGTTTACCAAAACTGCCGATGAAAAATATTTTGATATGTCGGGCTTTAAAGTAATTGATGTATTAAGCGCCTTATAAACCCGGCTTTCACATTTTTATAACAGTACCTGTGGCGGGATAACGTATTTGGCTAAAATTTAGGTGCTAAAATAGTATTGTTGCCCCGGTTTTAATTAATTTCGGGTAATAATATAGCCCGGTTTTTGCTGTAACTTTTATTAACAAAATTTTGGATGGCAAAATCCAATACCGGGGCTTTAAGTAAGTTTTAAACGGTGAATCACAAGATTAAAAGAACGGCTTTATTTAAACAAAACGGAACAAAATACTTTATCTGCATATATGGCAACAGCTAAACAACCGCAACAAGGAATAGTACGTAAAAGCGTAAAAATTTTCTGGCGTGTATTTCTTTTTGGCTTTTTAGGATTTATCGCCATTTTACTGATGGCCAACTTTGGCGTATTTGGTAAAATGCCTTCCATTGAAGAGCTGGAAAACCCTTCTATCCTGCAATCCTCCGAAGTATATGCCGAGGATGGCACCCTGATGGGTAAATATTATTTACCCAATGGTAACAGGAGTATTGTGAAGTATCGTGACATTTCGCCACACGTCGTGAACGCTCTTATAGCCACCGAGGATAAACGCTTTAAGGATCATGCGGGCATTGATATGAAGGGTACTTTCAGGGCCATTGTTTTCCTGGGCAGCCAGGGCGGTGGCAGTACCATTACCCAGCAACTGGCGCTGGCGCTGTTTAACCAGCGGGCTACCAATAAAGCGCTGCGTGTAATGCAAAAGTTAAAGGAATGGATCATTTCCGTTAAGCTTGAAAGAAACTTTACAAAGGAAGAGATCATTGCTTTATACCTGAATGCCGTTCCGTTTTCCGAAAACGTATTTGGTATCAGGAATGCTTCCCGTACTTTTTTCCAGAAAGAACCTGACCGTTTAACGGTGGAGGAAGCTGCTTTGCTGGTTGGTATGATCAATGGCCCGGGTATTTATAATCCCCGTCGTAACCCTGTAGCTTCGCGTGACCGCCGCAACCTGGTGTTGACCCGTATGGAGGAGAATGGCAATATCACAGCAGCAGAAGCCACTAAATTTAAAGCGGCCCCTATTAAGTTAAACTATAAAAAACTGGACGAGAACACCGGTTATGCCCCTTATTTCCGCGAGGTATTAAGGGATGAAGTAAAGACCTTATTGAAATCGGGTGACCTGAAAAAACCGGATGGCAGTTCCTATAATATTTACGAAGACGGGTTGAAGATTTATACCACCATCAATCCGCGTATGCAGGAGTATGCCGAAGCTGCCATGGCGGCCCAGGTGCCTGTTTTACAAAAAGCATTGGTAGCCCAGAGTAAGGTGAAGAACGGCAGCATCTGGAAAGACCGTGACAATGTACTGGAAAGGGCCATGAAGGAAAGTGACCGCTGGAAAAACGGCGTGGAAGATGGTTTATCTGACAAAGAGATCAAGGCAAGTTTTTATGTAAAAACGCCGATGAAGATCTTTGCCTTTAATAAAACGCATGAAAAAGATACGGTGATGACACCGTATGACTCTATTAAATATCACCGTACCATGGTACAATCGGCCTTTATGGTTATGGACCCCATTACCGGTGAGGTAAAAGCCTGGGTAGGTGGTATTAACTTTAAAACCTATAAACTTGACCACGTTAATATGCGTACCAAAAGGCAGGTAGGTTCTACCATCAAACCTTTACTGTATACACAGGCGATGGAAGAGAGAGGTTTTGAAGCGGAAACCATGTGTGAAAACTCAGCTCAATATTTCCCTGGCAGCGGCTGGGTACCGGCGGGCAAAGCCTGTCCCGGTGGCAGCATTACCATGGCGAATGCCCTTGCCTGGTCAAAAAACTGTGCTACTGCTTATATTATGAAGCAGGTTGGCCCTAAGGAATTTGCAGAGTTCTTATCCCGTATCAATATTCCGACCAAGGTGGAGCCCTTCCCTTCTATTGCGCTGGGTTCCTGTGAACTTTCCTTATTTGAAATGTTATGGGGGTATACCATGTTCGCAGGCCGCGGCTTTACTACCAAACCTTATTTTATCAGCCGTATTGAAGACCGTAACGGTAATGTGATCAAACGTTTTGATTACAGTGCAAACCGTAAAGAGGCTATCAGCGAGATCACCGCCTATAAAATGGCCAGGATGATGGAGGGTGCCGTAACAAAAGGTACAGCGGCAGGCTTGAAAGGACGTTTAGGCGCCGCAGAGATGGCCGGTAAAACAGGTACTACCAATGACAACTCCGATGCCTGGTATATAGGTTATACGCCTCAATTGCTGGGTGGTGTATGGGTAGGTTGTGATGACCGTTTTATCCGCAATGAAGGTAATGGTGGTTTTGGTGGTGCAGCCTCCAGGCCTATCTGGGAATATTTCTTTAAGAAAGTGTATGCCGATAGGACCTTAGGCATTAACCGGGATGAAAAATTCATTAAACCGGCCGAGCTGGAAAATGAAATGAGCAGTGCTGATGCATTGGTAAGTGATTATGATGCTACCCCGGGTGCTGAAAGTGAAGACCAGGGTGTGGGTACCGGTGCAGACTATATGTATAATGACTTTGAAACAGATTCCAAGCCTTATATTGACCCTGATGCCCCTACTGGTACTAAACCGGCATCAAAGGATACGGCGCAAAAAAAAAGCCCCTCCAAGGACCCAAACAGCAAACCAATAGGTAGCGATGCCACAGAGCCCAAAAAGAAAAAAGGCTTCTTTAAAAAGGTATTCGGTAAAAAAGAATAAGCCTGGTTAACATCTTATAGCAAACTCCCGGCATGGTCCGGGAGTTTTTTATGCCGGTTTACCAGGTACTGCTGAAGGGCTGCTCCGCTTAGGCGGAAATACTGGCGGCCTTATAGCCGGCAGATTGCAGCCGGGCGGGGAAATGTTGCTGAGCAGCGGACCTGCAGCTGACAGCCCCAAATAAATGCTAAAAAAGGAGGTAAATAAATTAGTCAGGCCGCTTATTTTGCAAATTACTTACTTTTGCACCGTTTTAATCCTGAAGGATAACGACAGGACTCACTAAAAATCTGCATATTTTTTATGGCTGATATTTTTGAAAGGCTGTTAAAAAACTACGGCCCTATCGGACAACACCGTGAAAGAGCACACGGTTATTTTGCATTTCCCAAACTGGAAGGCGAGATCGGCAGCAGGATGAAATTCCGTGGCCAGGACGTAATTGTATGGAGTTTAAATAACTACCTGGGGTTAGCCAATCACCCGGAGATCAGGAAGGCTGATGCGGAAGGCGCCTCGCAGTTTGGCTTGGCTTCGCCAATGGGTGCCCGTATGATGAGTGGTAATACCAATTACCATGAACAACTGGAAGCAGAATTAGCTGCTTTTGAAGGTAAGGAAGACGCGATTTTACTGAACTTTGGTTACCAGGGAATGGTAAGTTTAATTGATGTGCTGTGCGGCCGTCACGATATTATTGTATACGATGCCGAAAGCCATGCCTGTATCATTGACGGGCTTCGCCTGCACCCCGGTCACCGTTATGTTTTTAAACACAACGATATTGAAGACCTGGAAAAACAATTACAACGTGCTACAGCATTGATTGATAAACAAAAAGCAGGTGGTATATTATTAATTACGGAAGGTGTGTTTGGCATGGCCGGCGACCAGGGTAAATTAAAAGAGATTGCTGACCTGAAAAACAAATACGAGTTCCGTTTATTGGTAGACGACGCCCATGGTTTTGGTACTTTAGGCGCTACCGGAGCCGGTGCCGGTGAAGAACAAGGGGTACAGGATGCTATTGACCTGTACTTTTCCACTTTTGCAAAATCAATGGCCTCTATCGGTGCCTTTATTGCCGGTGACAGGAAGATCATTGATTATATCCGTTACAATGTACGCAGCCAGATATTTGCAAAAAGTTTGCCTATGCCGCTGGTAATTGGTAACCTGAAACGTCTTGAATTACTAAAAACCCAGCCTGCATTAAAAGCCAAATTATGGGAGAATGCGCTTAAACTGCAAAACGGTTTAAAAGAGCGTGGTTTTGATATTGGCAAAACTGATTCGGTGGTAACGCCTATTTACATGAAAGGTGGTGTGGAAGAAGCCACTGCCATGGTAATGGACCTGAGAGAGAATTTTAAAATTTTCTGTTCTATTGTCGTGTACCCCGTAATACCTAAAGGACATATCATTTACCGTTTAATTCCTACTGCGGCGCATACCGATGAAGATATCCAGCAAACCCTGGAAGCCTTCTCAGTAACCAAAGAACGCCTGGATGCAGGCGCTTACAAAGTAGAAGCGATACCTGATATGGCAGAAGTAAAATAAAAGACTTCAACATAAAAACGAAAAGCTATCTCCTGTTGAGATAGCTTTTTTTATTACCCATTATCACGGCAAACAAAAGTGGCCGCTTCAAAGAATTGAAGCAGCCACGACTCTTGAGATTCTGAGAAAACGCGAGTTTAATAAATGATATTTATTCGCTTATATTAAAAAGCTATGCAAAATTTCTATTTTTCTCATCCTGTTATTATCTCACTTTTGACCATTTAATAACCAGACCTACCTCCCTTGGTGTAGTGGTCTGGTTCCAGTCAAAATTTAATGTCAGTGTTTTGGTGGTAGGGTTATAACTGTTTTCAAAACCTGTCCTGTTTTTTAGCGTGGCATTACCTGCCGCTGACATGGTTATCTGGTTGGTTGCAGGGTTTAATGTTGCCCGTAAATTATTGATACCGCTAACGCTGGATGTGCCACCGGCCCATCTGAGGTTAGTGATTTCCACTGTAGTGGCATTGATCGTACTCAGGGTAAGATCGGGATTGCCCGCCAGGTTGCCGTTCAACGCATCATTAACGGTAGGCACGCCGGGAGCACTGTAACGCTGTACAAAGCCCGATTCTATTTTATAAATACCATCCATTACATTCTTTACCGGTACGGCAAAAATGGCGCCTCCCCCATTACCGCTGACAACGGCATGTGATGTATTGGTAATTTGTATAGCCAGCGCATTTACTTTATTAAAATCAAACTGTGCTGTTTTTAATTTAATCTCGAAAAACGCAGTTTTCTTGCCTTTTGGGATTGTTACCGTAGTGGGAAAACTATACAGGGATGGATCAAGTTGCACATAATGTTTAGACGCATCATACGTGTTGTAGGTCGTAATGATAGAGGGATCCACTGCCAATTGTAACACAATATCCTTTGGCGCTAAGTTTTCGGGGCCTGCATAGTTTACCCCGGCCGTTAGTATGGACTCAGCCTCAGCTTCAAATGCTTTGGTATATACCAGGCAGGGAGCATTGTAATCAGATGTAGGAGCCACAATATTGTAAAACTCAACTACATTCGTTCCGCCCGAAGGATCCAATGCGTATTTATCATCTTTCAGACAGGAAGTAAGCAATCCTGTGCATAATAATGTAAGAAATAAAAATTTATTTTTCATAATAAGAATGTTATGGTTTAGCCCAGAAAAGCAGGTCAGTAAATTGGTTTAGGTCTTTTACATTTTTTGAATTATAGTCATACTCCGCCTGCGGATATTTTAAAATTGTAGGCAGCCTGTCTGGTCTTGTAGCATTGGAAGTAGTTGACGCAATATCATAGTATCTTCCGCCTCTTGGCACCGTAACAGGAAAGCCGGTACGCCTGTAATCATTCCAGCCTTCATCACCGTTGATCATGTTAACAGCAATATATTTCTGGGTAATGATCGCTTCCAGTTTTTGTGCATCTGTTGTGGCCAGGTCAAAGTTTACCAGGTGACTGGAACTATTGTTTGTTTTATAAGTAGCAAAGTCAGTCTCTACATTTTTACCTGCCGCTACCACATTGGTAACATCTTTGTACAAATACCTGAAAGATGCTTTTACCCCGTTCTCAAAACTGGTTTTAACAGTACCGGTTAATTTACCCAGTAAGATAGCTTCAGCCTGTAAGAAATGTGCTTCGGCCAGCAACATGATCGGTTGTCCTTGTGTAGGACCTTTTACTACGCCCAGTGCATTGGTGATATCTGTAGCCGTATTGCGTATACCGGTATACCAGGGAGAGTAATTGGCACGTATAGCGGGGTTACCAGACTCAACACCCAGCTGGTTTAAAGGTGTAGGTCTTGAAGCATTACCAAAATCATTATAGATCACGGCTCCTCTTCCCGGATCGGCCAGTTTGGTACCATCATAAAAACCGTAGATATAATAAGTAGGCACACGGGCTGCATTTGCCACATTACCGTTAACGGCATAACCCCAGGAGGCCCATGTTGGATTAGGCCGGTCTTTTACATAAGCCGGATTAACGATCACATCTTCCGTAATAAACCCAACGCTTGTATTGATAGAAGCAAATCCATCATTTACAAAACTGCTTAAAGAAGAAACACCTGAAATACGGATCAGTAATCTCAGCTTTAAGGTATTGGCAAATTTTTTCCAGTTGGTCACATTGCCAGCGAACATCGGATCGGAAGAGGCATTCAACTGCCTGGGCAGGTTGGCATTGTCAATAATGGACAAAGCTTTGTCCAGGTCACCGATCAATGATTTATATACATCAATTGCCGGATCATACTTAGGGCTCGTATTCAGTGCGCCTAATACGGCTTCTGAATAAGGTATATCACCATGCTGGTCCACTACCCTGTGAAATTCCAATACCGACATGATCCTGGCATAAGCATTGAACAACGCCAGGTCGTTTTTGCCTTCAGTTTCATTAATTACATACCGGTAATCATTCAGATTATCAAAGGCTGTACCCCAGCTGGAGAGGTAACCCGGTGTAAAATTATAATTCAGTAAGGCACCAAATCCGGAAAACCCGCCTGCATTGGCAATATAACCACCTAATGAAGCACCATATGTATTATAACTAACGGTCAAAGAGGCCGAACGTACAATAGCACCCGGTAAAATAAGCTCAGGTTGTACTGCCGTTGCCGCATTGGGGTTATCATTAATATCAAGCTGTTTACTACAGGCGCTGAATAATACCAGGCCCAGCAGTAAAAATTTATTTATAATCTTCTTTGTCATTTGTAAACGAATTAAAAAGTGATAGTTACAGTACCGCCATAATACCTGGCAGGTGGTGATTGAGCAAGACTGGTAATACCGATAGCGTTACTGGAAGCACCATTGGCACTGTACTCAGGATCGGTATAAAGATTTGTTTTGGGAACCCAGATAAACAGGTTACGTCCCTGTACGCTAACAGTAGCTCTTTGCACTACACCCTTTAACCATTTTGCAGGCAGCTCATAAGACAGTACCGCTTCTCTCCATTTCCAGAAAGCAGCTGAATGCGTATAGTTCTCCCCTATACCGGTATTTCTTGTCGCATCGGTCCAGAAATCGGCACCGCCTGAACGTGTGGTAATATTGGTATTGGCAACATATTCACCTTTGGTATCATCATAGTAAGATGAATTAGGGATAACAAAACGCTCCCTGTTATACCAGGTGGTACGGATACCCGAACCGGTAAAATCAAAGCCGGTAGTAACACTGTTAGTAATGTAATGACCGGTGCGGTATTCAAACAAAGAGGTAAAACGGAATCCTTTAAAACGGATCTCAATATCGGTACCCAGGATATGAGGAGGGTTGGTAGCTCCCACAACGGTATAAGAACCGTTTGTAGCAGGGAAACCGGAATTTTTGTTAACAATAATCCTTCCCTGGTCATCGCGGTTATACCTGGTGGTTTTTAATAAAGGGAAAGGCTGGCCTACTTCCGCAACTACCAGGCTACCACTACCGGATGAGAGGTTGATCACGCTGGACTCGTCGGTTAATGACAATACTTTGTTTTTGTTATAGGAATAACGTAAACCGGCTGTTACCGTTAAACCAGTTTTGGTTTCAAAAGGCGTAGCACTGATAGATACTTCCACACCCTGGTTCTCTACTTCACCAATATTGGTACGTAAACTGGTATAACCGCTGGAAGGCGCTATCTGTACAGATAAGGTCTGGTTATAAGTATTGGTTTTATAATAAGTAAACCCACCTGTTACCCTGTTTTTAAATAATCCATAATCAAAGCCTACTTCCGGGCCTTTGGTTATCTCGGGCTTCAGACCTTTTGCCACCAGGCCACCGCCTACTGTATAAGCGGCACTACCCCCATAAGGATAGCCTGCTGCTACGGGGAAAGTAGTATTTAAAGCATAGGCACCTAAGTTTACATTACCCACATAGGCATAAGCACCACGGATCTTTAACTCCGTTAGCCAGGAAATATTTTTTAATGCAGAGATGGCTTCTGTTGCTACAAAAGACGCATCTACTGAAGGATAGAAGAAAGAACGGTTCTCTTTCTCCAATACCGACATCCAGTCATTACGGGCAGTTACGTGCAGGAAGATATAATCCCTGAATGAAAGCCTTGATTCAGCCCGTAAAGCATATTGCCTGGTTTTGGAGTTTGATTCACTGGCTCCGGGGTTATTCTGGGTATTGGTTACATTGTATAACCCTTCAATAACCAGGTTGGATGCGCTTACTCCTACGCTCTTACTGCTGTTCTCACGCATATAGCCGGCTCCCATTACACTGAACGTAAAATCCTTACCCAGTTTCTTTTTGTATTCTGCAATTAACTCAGATACCAGTTGAATGGATCCGCTTCTGCTGTCACTTACACTACCGCCAACGTCGGTCTTAGAGCTACCGGAAATACTTTTGGTATAGTCAGTAAATACAAACTTGCCGGCAGTTGATTTGTTTTGGGCATTGGATGAACTGATACCCACACGGTAGGTTACCGTAACCGGTTTAAAGGGGTTATACACTAACTGTACATTACCCTGGAAGTATTCGTTCTTCGTATTTTGTCTCCAGTTACCAATGGTAAAATAAGGGTTATCATAATACTCGTTGAAATAACCGTTCGGATTGGCAAAAGGATCGTTTCTCCAGTCACTGTATTTGGTAAGATCAACATGTGCAGGGGTTTGCAGTATCTCGTTGTACACACTACCCGGAGCACTTGTCATATCGTAAGAGTTACTGATATAGTTGGTGTTATACTCCATGGAGAAGTTCTTGTAGATCTTACGGCTGCCGTTAGCCCTTACTGATATCCTGGTGTATTCATCATCCGGTAAGGTAGAACGTTGTTTAAAGTACTGGCCGGATACATAGTATTTTGATTTTTCATCACCGGCGGTTAACACCAGGTCAACCTGGTTTTGAAAACCGGTTTGCCAGAAATCTTTTTTAGCATTGGTAGGTGAGTAAGCCACGGTTTGAATAGAGCCGTCTTCCAATGGTTTACCAATTTTAACCAGGGAGCCGTCAAACTCCGGTCCGTACTGCTGGTTCTCATACGGCGTATAGGTTTTCACCGCATCAGGCGTAGTACCCGAACCAAAACGGTTTTGTATTTTGGGAAAATAGTTTACCTGCTCAATGGTCGTAGTGTTGGAAAGTTTTATTTCCGCTTTACCTACTTTACCTTTTTTAGTAGTGATTACAATGGCACCATTCGATGCATCGGAACCATAAGCTGCAGCGGCTGTAGCACCATTCAGTACCTGTATATCTTCAATATCCTCAGGATTTAAATTGCCTAATAAAGAACTGGGAACAATCAGGTTATCCAGTACCAATAAAGCCTGGTTATCGCCGGTAAGAGAGCGTTGCCCACGCAGTACCAAACGATAGTTAGGATTCAGACCACCATTCACCGCATTTACCTGTAAACCGGCTACTTTACCGGATAAGGAAGCTGCTAAGTTGGAGGACTTACCCTGTGTGATCTGTGTAGAATTAATGGTGGTGGCAGCCGTACCCAGTTCTCTTTTCTTAATGGTTAAACCACCTGCCGTTACTACTACTTCACTTAGCTGGCTTTCGCTGCCTTTCAGTTTAATGTAATAATTGCTGATGCTGCTGAGTGAGATGGTTTGTGATACAAAATCCAGTGCACTTATCTCTAAAATTTTTGCACCGGGGGGCAGTACCAAAGAAAAAGTTCCGTCATCTTTTGTTGTGGCACCGGTGGTAGATCCTTTTACAAGTACCGATGCACTGGAGACAGGTTCTCCAGCTTCGTTAGTAACACGTCCCGTTATTGCTTTTTGTGCCCACGCAGCGGCATGCGCAAACAGGATCGCTACTAGTGCTACTAGCAGTTTTCTCATGTGTTTTGTGTGTTTGGGTTTAAAAAATACGCTATCGTTCACGCACCCTGTTACCAGTGTACATGTCAATTATTTTTAGTTCACCATAAATTATTATAGCAATAAAAGTCCTGTAAGCATAGTCTGGCCATGCTTACGCACCATTTGAATCTTCAAGAATTTTCCGGATAACAACAGTTCGGTACAGGTTAATGCGCCTATGTATGCCGGTAACAGCAACATAGAAAAAGAGGCATTGATGAACGCAAAAAATAAAAAGTTAGTTTTGGTTTAATAGTCTTTTACCAAGCGTTCATCAAAAAAAATCAGATACACCTTAACATCAATCAACTATAAATACAAAAAATATTTATTGCCGATATCCAAATTCAGCAGGAAACAATCGGGTAGAATACAGGCTGGTATTGGGTTTCATCAAACAAACACACAGAAGCGTTTTTAAATAACCAACCTGTTTTTAGTTATGCAATAAAAAAATGTCGTTCTTTAATTGCTCAAAACAAATATAGACGATATGTTAAAGAAAAACAAAAAATTAGTCTATAAAATTAGTAGACTAATAGATAAAAAAAATACAGACCATTAAAAATCAATAACTAAGCATTAAAAAAAATGTTAAAAAAAATTAAAAAAAAATTAAAAAAAAATTAATGCAGATTAGAAAACACAAATATGCTCCACAGTTGCTGACATATCATAAGCCATCAGGAAAATGAAAAGATGGGCACACCACAGGTATTTATCCAGGTAAGTAACAAAAAACGGTTCAACTTAAATTTTATGACCCAATTACTGATTTCCGCTTATTTTAGCAGTTATTAAATATATAAACTGATGCGTAAGCTTTTTCTTATTTTAACGATCGCTCCTGCGGTATTATTTGCGCAAAAAAAACAAATAACGCTGGACGATATTTATAAACGCGGTACTTTCAGGGCAGATGCCGTAAGTGCCAGATTTGAAACCCCGGCCCAGACTATTCAGGTGGAAACCAAAGGATTAAAAGATGCTTCGGGGAAAGACCTCAGCCGCCCGGACAGGACCATCACTTCCGAAATTAATCCGTCGGTGGCCTTACTGACCTATAATACGGAAAGCATTTACCGTCATTCGACCAAAGGCAATTTATACCTTTATAACCTCAGCAGCAAAGCGGTTACAAGTCTTTCACCAGAGAAAGTACTGCACCCCACCCTGTCGCCCGATGGCAGCAAAGTTGCTTTCGTGGAAAACAATAACCTCGTGGTATATGATATACCTGCTGCAAAAAAAACAGCCGTTACCAACGATGGGAAATGGAATTTCGTGATCAATGGTAACTGCGATTGGGTATATGAAGAGGAGTTTGGTTTTACCCAGGCCTACCAATGGAGTGAAAAAGGTAACTACCTGGCTTATTACCGCTTTGATGAGTCGGCGGTAAAGGAATACAATATGACCATTTACAATAATGAGCATAATGAAGATTATAGGTTTAAATATCCAAAAGCCGGTGATGCCAATTCAACCGTAGATATTTATATATACGATGTAAAAGCCGGTACAAAAGCTAAAGCACAATATGAGCAGGGCGATATTTATATTCCCCGCATAAAATGGACTAAGGACGACAGCAAGCTGGTGGTATTCTGGTTAAACAGGCACCAGAACAATTTAAAACTTTTACTGACCGATGCGGCCAGTGGTAAAAGCAGCCCGGTGTATGAAGAAACCAACCAGTACTATGTGGATATTAATGATGACTGGCAGTTTTTGGAAGATGGTAAACACTTTATCTATACCAGCGAAAAAGAAGGCTATACACAAATTTACCTGAACAGCTTTGACGGCAAAGTAAAGACCAAGATCACAAAAGATAACTATGATGTAGCCTCTATCACCGCCGTGGACGAAAAAAACAAACGTATTTATTATATAGCGGCATACCCCCGCCCGATGGACAGGAACTTTTTTGTTGCTGATTTCGGCGGCAAGAAAGTAACCCCTTTAACCACCGGTGAGTTCACGCACCGGGTTACCCTGAATAAGGATTTTACCCAGTTCTATGATTTTAAATCGGACATCAATACTCCCCAGGAGGTGACCCTGAACAATATTGTGGTAAATAAAAAGAATGTTATCAGCACAACCGTCGAGAAAGTGGTGGGCAGCAGTGAAAAACTAAAAAGTATAATGGAACAATATGCATTAAGCAAAGCTGAGTTCCTGAGAATACCCAATAGTAAAGGTGATACTTTGAACGGCTGGATCTTAAAACCTACCAATTTTGACCCTTCCAAACAGTACCCTGTTTTATTCTGTAACTATGGTGGCCCCGGGTCGCAGAATGTAGCCAACCGCTTTGGTGCCGTATCGTTCTGGCACCAGTTATTGGCAGAGCGTGGTTTTATCATTGCCTGTGTGGATAATACCGGTACTGGTTATCGTGGTGAAGCCTTCAAGAAAAAAACCTACCTGCAACTGGGTAAATATGAAATTGAAGACCAGATAGACGCGGCAAAATGGTTTGGTGCCTTGCCCTATGTTGATAAAACTAAAATCGGTCACTGGGGCTGGAGTTATGGTGGCTTTATGAGCTCCCTGGCTATTACCAAAGGTGCTGATGTGTTTTCTGCTGCTATTGCCGTAGCACCGGTTACCAACTGGCGCTATTATGATAATATTTATACCGAAAGATATATGCGTACACCAAAAGAAAACGCAGCAGGTTATGACAATAACTCCCCTATCAACTTTACTAACCTGATCAAAGGAAAATACCTGATCATACATGGTACGGGTGATGATAATGTACATTTTCAGAATGCTACCCAAATGGTAACCGCATTGGTTAAAAGTAATATTGACTTTGAAAGCGCTTACTACCCCAATAAAAACCATGGCATTGGCGGAACTGCCGATAACACCAGTTATCACCTGTGGAGCAAAATGACGAACTGGTTATATAAAAACCTGGGTAATAAAAACACTACAGAATAATAAAAGCTCTTGCAATAAAAAACGGCTGTTCAGGTGAACAGCCGTTTTTGTGTTTATATGTTACCGTCCCGAAGTATAATCAACCTCTCTTACCGGCTTATCCTTAGCCGATAAGTATTTTGCCTTCTCTACCAGTTTAACAAACTCAGCCCTATACCCTTCTTCATCCACGCCTTTTGCTTTTTTTGCCAGTTGCAGTACCATATCGTAGGATGCTACGCCTTTAAAATCAGAGTTACGCAACAACATGCCGAAAGCCGCTACCGAGGCAGAGAAACGTAAATTCTCCGATGCAGACTCAATACCGGTAATACTGTTACTGATGGGGTACTCCAGTAAAAGACTGGTTTCGCTGTTAACAGGTTTATACCTGGCTTTTACGGTCATCATTTCGGTTCCGTTGTACTTGCCTGCTTTCACAGGTTGCTGGTATTTTAAGGCATCAACCGATCCCAGCAGGGTATCTTTTATTCCGGCCGGGATAATTTCGTAAATGGCCGTTACGGTATGCCCGCTGCCCAGTTCACCCGCATCTTTTTTATCATCATTAAAATCCTCCTTGGCCAGCATGCGGTTTTCATAACCTATCAGGCGATAACCCTGTACCAGGGCCGGGTTAAACTCTACCTGTAATTTTACATCTTTGGCAATGGCAAACATGGTACCGCCAAACTCGTTCACCAACACCTTTTTAGCCTCGCTGATATCATCTATATAAGCATGGTTACCATTTCCTTTTTGTGCCAGCTTCTGCATTTTACTGTCTTTATAATTGCCCATACCATAACCTAATACAGTAAGGTAAACACCAGCTTTTCTTTCTGTTTCAATTAAACGTTCCATGGCATCATCGCTGCTTTCGCCCACATTAAAATCGCCATCCGAACAAAGTATTACCCGGTTATTGCCGCCCGCAATAAAGTTTTGTTTAGCCGTTTTATAAGCCAGCCTGATCCCCTCGCCACCTGCTGTAGAGCCGCCGGCTTCCAGGTTATCGATAGCCTCTTTTATTTTTATTTTATTGGCACCACTGGTAGGTTTTAACACGAGGCCCGCCGCACCTGCATATACAACAATCGATACTTTATCATTTTCCCTTAACTGGTCGGTCAGCATTTTCATGGATGCTTTTACCAGCGGTAATTTATTCTCATCTTCCATAGAGCCTGAAACATCAATTAAAAAAGTAAGGTTGCTGGCCGGTAATTTATCTGTAGCTATTCTTTTGCCCTGCATACCTATCATTACCAGCTTATGATCTTTATTCCAGGGTGCCTGGGTCATTTCTGTATTAATGGTAAAAGGCTTGTCTGCTGCAGGCTGCGGGTAGTTATAATGAAAGTAATTGATCATCTCTTCAATCCTTACAGAGCCGGCCGGTGGCAGGGAGCCGTTATTCAAAAAGCGTCTTACATTACCATAAGAGGCGGCATCCACATCAATCGAGAAAGTACTTAAAGGATTATCGGTTACCCGTAAAAATTTATTGTCCTGTATATGATCGTAGCCCTCAGTGTTAAAGTCATCATAGTCTTTATCACCGCCTATCACTTTTTCATCGGCAACAATAACCGGAGGAGCATAAAAATTCTTATCCATCACCGGGGCAGCGCTCTCCGCATACATCCGTTTCGACTTCGAAGACAATTGTTTATTGTAGCCCATTACCACTACATCCTCCAGTTCCTTCTCCTGTTCCGCCAGGATAATGCTTAGTTTCTTTTTACTCTTCAATGCCAGTTCCTGTGATTGATAACCCATGGCAGTAATAACAAGCGTTGCATTGCCATGCGATACCGTAATAGAAAAATTGCCCTGGTCATCCGTTACAGCAGTTGCTGTTTTACCTTTTTCTTTTATCGTTGCATTTACAATAACAGTTCCGTCAGCAGCTTTTACCTGGCCGGTAACAGTTATCGTCTCCTGTTTCAAAAATGCCAGCACCAGGCATAGAACAGGTATTAATAATAATAGTTTTTTCATATAGTCATTTTACAGTGAGATGTTAAAACTTTTCATTTTACACAAAACGCCTGCAACTATTTTATAACAATATGGTCCTTTAAAACTGCAACAAAAGGGAATAAACAACAGTTTTACCTTTTAAAAACCGTAACCGTTGACTATTCGTAAACGATGGAGAACAGGAACAAATGGCCGGTTTTTTGCTAAAAAAACCGCATCTTTGTGTACTGTTAAAACCTATGTGGATATGAGTTTTTTAAAATTGATAATTACAGCCTTATTTGTTTCGGTATCATTTTTTGTACAGGCCCAGAACCAACCCCTGGTGGCTAAAAAGAATGATGCAGGATTATATATTGACCATACCGTAAAACCTAAAGAAGGTATTTACGCTATCGGCCGCCTGTATAATGTGCACCCGAAAAGCATTGCCGGTTTTAATAAAATTGATATCAACAAAGGACTGAATATCGGCGAAGTGATTAAAGTGCCGTTGGAGGCAGCCAATTTTTCTCAAACCAATACAACAGGAGTGCCTGTTTATTATGTAGTGGGCGAAAAAGATGGTTTAATGAAGGTGAGCAATTTTGCCAATAAATTAACCCTGCAAAAAATAAGGGACTGGAACCAGTTAAGCTCTGATAACTTATCAGTAGGCCAGAACCTGGTGGTGGGCTTTTTACAATCAGCCGAACTGGCCAAAGTAACACCTACACAAACATTACCGGTAACCAAACCCGAGGCTGTAAAACCTAAAGACGATACTCACCCCGTAGAAACGGTAAAAGCAACCATTATTGATGAGCCGGCAAAACCGCTGCCAACGGTCGTTAAAGAAGCACCCAAAACAGAAGAAGTAAAACCTGTAGTGGTAAAAGAAACACCTGCGGTAAAACAACCGGCAACTGTTACCAATACACCGGTAAGCGGTGATGGTTATTTTGCTGCTTCCTTTGCAGCACAAACCAAACAAACAGCAGCCGATAATAACGAAACGGTTACCTCCGGTATATTTAAAACATCCAGCGGATGGCAGGATGCCAAGTATTACCTCTTGATGGATAAAGTACAGGCCGGTAAAATTGTACGTATTACCAACCCCGATAACAACAAAACCATCTACGCAAAAGTGCTGGGTGAAATGAGCAGCATTAAGCAAAACCAGGGCTTAAACATACGTATCAGCAATGCCGCTGCCGCTGCCCTGGGCATTGCCGAAAACGATAAGTTTATTGTAAACCTGAACTATTAAAAGTGATAACCCGCTAAGAAACTGCGGATATCCATTCGCTTTTTACCTTCCAGTTGTATATCCTGTACATACACATACCCGTCTGCACAGGCAAATTTTAAAAAGCTTTTACCATCGGTCTCATAACTGCCGTTAACCTGCTGATGGGCTGTTAATTCTTTGGTTACGGCAAATACCTTCAGCTTTTTATTATTTAATGTAGTAAAGGCCGCGGGAAAAGGCGCCAGACCTCTTACCAGGTTATGCACCGCTGCCACCGTATCATTAAAATTGATCTGGCAGGTTTCGGTAAATATTTTGGGCGCATGTTTTAAATCACCGGTTTGTGCGGGCTGCGGTATTTCCGTAGCAGTACCCTCTTCAATAGCCTGTACCGTTTTTACCAGTAAGTTGGCTCCTATCAGTTTCATCCTGTCATGTACTTCACCGGCAGTTTCATTTTCGCCAATGGCAAAACTTTCCTGCATCATAATATCACCGGTATCTATGGCATGCTGTAATTTAAAAGTGGTTACCCCTGTTTCTTTTTCACCATTAATCACTGCCCAGTTAATAGGCGCAGCCCCACGGTATTGGGGCAACAGCGAGCCATGTAAATTAATGGTGCCCTTTAAGGGCATATTCCATACAATCTCCGGTAACATCCTGAACGCCACCACTACCTGCAGGTCGGCCTGTAAGGAAGCAAGTTCATTTATAAAATCAGGATCTTTAAGTTTTACCGGTTGTAATACTTTTAAATTATGTTCAACCGCGTATTGTTTCACGGCGCTCTGTGTTAACTGCATGCCTCTCCCCGCGGGTTTATCAGGCGCTGTTACCACACCTACTATATTACAACCGGCTTTTACCAGCGCATCCAGCGATGCCACTGCAAACTCAGGTGTACCCATAAAAACAATACGTTGTGTAACCAGTCCCGACATAAAACTTATAGCCTGAGGTTGTTTATGCTTTAAAGTAAATTCAATCATACCGCAAAGGTAGGGTAAGTTCCAAGTAGTAAGTTATAAGTAAGGGAATGTATCATTGTCTATCCCAACTCATTTTTGTTGTATAATAAATACGGCCGGCACAGCCCTTTGTTGTTTATCGGACGGGGCAATTGTTTCTTTGCCATTCACTAATAAACAACTGCTGCCACCCCCGTCTACATTCAGGGCTTCCGTACACCCTATTGCTTGTAACATAAGTGCCAGCTGTGATAAGGAAGCACCTTCAGCAATACCCGGGTTACGGCCTTCCACTACCAGTAGCACCAACTTGCCATCGGCAGTATAACCCATGGCAGTTCGTGGATGTTTATCATCAATGGCCTTACCGGCAAATTTTAGTTCTTCGTTATTGCTGATCTGCACTTTACCGTTTTGTACCAGTACCGGCCCGCCGCCTACGGCCGTTTGCATCTTCCATTTTGCAAAATGATGCCCCGTTGCTTTTTTTGATTTATTAAACCTGGCCGCAAGCGATGAGGATGAATCTTTAAAAGCAGGAACAGCACGCTGGCTGGCATAAGCATAACGTTGGCTGCTGTCGGTATATATCCAGGCTATATCGGCCTTACGTTTTTTGGTAATGCCCAGGGCGCCGGTAAAAGGGTGACGGTAGGTTAAAGTATCCTTACCCTTCCCCGCTAAAGCGTGAATATTATAGCCTACCAGCTTACCTTCTTTAATAACCGTATTGAGGTTCTGGTGTGTGGCAAAAGAAAAAAAAGTAGTGTTCATTACCGCCAGCGGTTGTTTGTTGCGGTCATAATATTGCTGTGGGGTCAGTCTCCTGTTCAGGCTGGTATCTACCGTAAATAACAGGTTCTTATCCTTCAGGTCGGCCACGAGGTACCAGCTTATATTAGGCTTACCGTCGGATAAAGTATCGGTTGTTTTAAATACCTGTACCGATGCGGGAAGATGGCCAAAGGAAGTGGTCATATTGGTCCAATGCAATTGTGCCATTGCCCACTGGGCTGTTAACAACAGGCATAAACTAAAGCATGATCGTATCATACCACAAGTGTACTAAAACAATTTGGAAATTAGTTGATTTGGAAATTTGATAATACAAGGCTTACTGTATGCCAGCCATATAATGCTGCATAGCATTACAGGTGTACAAGAGTGCGACGCAACCAAAGCCCGGCCAGGGTACTGCAGTTGGTAACATAAAAATAAAAATTCCTGCTTAGGGCATTACCAAACCCGACTTGCTCATCTCCCACTCTTTGCGGCCAAGGCCGGCAAATACATGGCGTTCGCTATGGTAGGATGAACGAACCAGGGGTCCGCTTTCTACATAATCCAGGCCCATTTCGTAACCTGCATCTTTGTAAAATGCAAATTCATCAGGGTGTACAAAACGTTGTACGGGTAAATGTTTTTGTGTAGGCTGTAAATATTGTCCAATGGTCACTACATCGCAACCATTATCTTTTAAGTCCTGTAAGGTTTGTAATACTTCTTCCTTCTCCTCGCCCAGGCCCAGCATAATACCGCTTTTGGTACGCATGCCGCCTTCTTTTAAAATACGTATCACTTCCATACTGCGCCAGTATTTGGCCTGTATACGTACTTTTTTGGTCAGGCGCTCTACGGTTTCAATGTTATGACTCACTACTTCAGGCGCCGCATCAATCACACGTTGTATATCCTCCTGTTTGCCTTTAAAGTCGGGTATCAGGGTTTCCAGGGTAGTATCGTTATTTAAGGCTTTAACGGCCTTAATGGTATTATGCCAGATAGTGGAGCCGCCATCTTTCAGCTCATCACGGTCAACAGAGGTAATAACCGCATGTTTTACCTTCATTAAAAATATGGCTTCGGCCACACGTTGCGGTTCATCCCAATCCACAGCATCCGGGCGGCCGGTGGCCACCGCGCAAAAGCCGCAGCTGCGGGTACATACATTGCCCAGTATCATAAAAGTAGCCGTGCCGGCACCCCAGCACTCGCCCATATTGGGGCAATTACCACTTTCACAAATCGTATGTAATTTATGATTATCTACCAGGCCGCGAACGTGCTTGTAGTTTTCGCCAATAGGTAACTTAACCCTTAACCAATCGGGTTTTTTTATCTTGGTTTTCGTATTGTCAATATTCGATACTACGGGTAACTCGGTCATAACTGCAAAGATACATCAATACAGATGTAATTTTTATTCCTAAAACAATAGGCACTATTTACGGTTGCCAAACACAATGGCTAAGTAGCCCTGGAAAAACATTTGTCTTTCCTTGTTGGCAAACATGATGGGAACTTTTGAAAAATAATAATCCAGGCTCATGCCCACTTCCAGTGCCGATACACGTTCGTTAAAACGGCCATAGTCGAAACGCAGGGCCGCTTTACCAAATACACCGGGCTTCACTTTCATTTCGCCCCAGCCTTTACCAAAAAATCCGGTACCGCCTAAAATAGTACCATCGCCTCCTAAAAAGGCCGCACTATCCTCCTGGGTGTATTTTATCCGGCGTTCAACACCGCTCTGGTTTATATCAATATAGTAAGGCCTTAATAAACCAACGGTTACCCCCGCATTATATACCCCCGATACCGATACGCCGTTCTTATTACCCTTTTGTCCAAAAATATACTGTTGTCCATAACCCAGGCTTATCGGGTAAAAATAATTCAGCTTACCATAAACAAAGGGGTTGCCAAAAAATACGCTGGTATTGATCAGTTTTTCTTCTTTTGCATGTTTCACCTCCTGGATATCGATCCTGAAAATATTTGTTTTGCGGGTGCTTACCATACGGCCATGTTCATAAAAAGCGCCATAGCCATTGGTGCGCAGCTTTATACCAAACATATTGTGCTTCCTGAACACCAGCACTCCTTCTTCAGCCTGGCGGATCAGCTCCGCCACTTTCTGGCGCTTTGCTTCTCTCCGTTCAGCCCGGGTAGGTTGACGATCAATCGTACTGTCCTGTGCCGTTACAACTAAGCTGCCGCTAAAGGCAAACATTAAAAAAAGAAAAATCTTCTTCACTAAATTATTTGTTAGGTTAATACAAGATTACCATGCTGCAAATATAAACCAATACACACTACTTTACCGGGGTAATAATAGTGTTGGGGCTGTCACCTTCCTGTTCCCTGCTCAGCTGCATTTCCCGCTGTCCGCTATACCCCGGTACTGCGTACGGGGTGCCGCTTCCATCGGGCAGCCCTTCGTCAATATAACAGGGCCCGGCAGTCCGCTCCACATTATAAATGCCTATTTATTAAGCACATTTATACATATTGTTTATATCATCTACCGGTAATAACGTAAATTTAGGCCAAAAATTGACATGACGGCTAACGTAATTTATAATAAAGACTTAAGAACTACCTGCACCCACCTGAAAAGCGGTTCCCACTTTGAAACAGATGCACCCACAGATAACAACGGAAAAGGCGAAAGGTTCTCCCCCACCGATCTGCTGGCTACCAGTTTGGCTGCCTGCATGGTTACTGTAATGGGCATCAAAGCCCGTACCATGGGCTTTGACCTGGAAAATGTAAAAGTGGAAGTACTGAAGAACATGAAAGCCGAACCCCGCCGGGTAGGTGGTATCGACCTGGTTTTTCATATCCCCGAGGCCCTGGCCGGCATTGATGCTAAAACTATCACAATTTTAAAACACACGGGCCATACCTGTCCCGTAGCTAAAAGTTTACACCCCGATATCGAGATCAATATTGACTGGGGAGCCTGGTCTGATAATTAAACGGTTTTTCCGGCAAGGTCCCCGCTTACTTTGGGTTCATCGTGGTTTTTAAAATGCTGTTGCCCACAGCACAGTCCAGGCATCGCTTTTCCCTGCAATAGCGGGTCTTTAATTCCAGCAAAGCCTGGCTGTCGCCGGCATGTTTACAACGTATACCAATTTGTTTAAAATCGTCCGTAATGCCGTTCTGTTCGGCTCTGGTGGCCAGCAACCAGTTAACGGCTTTATTCTTTACCGGCTCCTGCTGGTGATAAAGGCCGTAGGCAAATAATACCGGGCAAATGGTGTTGATAACAATACTGTCAAACATGGTTGCGCCCAGTTGTTTTTCCCTGTAGGCTGTTGGCTGGTTCAGCCGGTAATGGTATAACCAGTAATCATTGGGCTTTATGGCAAATAGCCGGGCAATGGTTGCCAGGTCCTTTGTTTCCACGATAATGGAAAATAAGTGCAGTGACTGATGTACCAGCATAGCCAGTTGAGCCAACCTTATGGTAGGAAAATTGGCAGGGCGCATTCTTAAAAAATAAACAGGCGAATGCACTACCGGTAACCGGTATTTCTTTTGTAAAAAGCTGTACTCTTTTTGTAACAGCACTACATACTGGTCCTCGCTCTCCCCGGCTAACAAACCGGCCTGCCCCAGCAGCAGGGCCTCCAGTTGCTGCACCTGGTTGCGGTGCCGGGCCAGTAACTGTACCGGCAAAGACCGGGCAACGGCTTCAAAAGCATCGCGGTTTACTTTTAATCCAAAATTAGCGGCTAACTGCCACCAGAAAACATCTTCCCATGAGTGCCGGTTATTATCAAAATGCTCCAATACCATGGCTGCTTTACGGCTTAATCTTTCTACCAGTAAACGTTCCTTCCAGCCCTGCCACACAATATCCTTTACCCCGGCAATGCTGTTTTCGCAGGGTATAAATCCCTTCTGTTGTAATAACTGTTCATAGCGGCTTAATAATACTTTAGGTACTAAGTTGCATAGTGCTAACACAGGATGATTACCCGGTTTGTTACCAGGCCTGTCATCCTGCCATACCACATGCAATATTACCTGGTCATAATGCAGATCACCATCGTGGCCATGTTTCAGCCAGTCCGATGTTTTGATATGCACTTCAACTGATCCTACCCAGGTGGTATTGCCTATCTGTATTTTAGCTTGCGAAAAATCCGGCCCCTGGTGGGTATTTAACAGGCCGGGGAAAAATATGGTCAGTGTTTCCTGGTCAGTGGTCTGCAACTGGTGTTTATTAAAATACTGAAACTGCCAGATGTATTGCAAAAGGCGTTCGTTCATAGTGTGGTGGTTAGGTACACTAAAGTTCAACAAGTTTTTGCATTACAGCAAGAAAACTTACATCAGCGATATGATGGCCGGTACCACCCTGCTTACCGGCAAACCCATTACGTTATAAAAATCGCCGTTAATCGATTTAATGCCTACTACACCGATCCACTCCTGTATGGCATAAGCGCCTGCTTTATCATAAGGTCCGTACTTATCTACGTAAAATTCTATTTGCTGGGGCGTGAGTATATGAAACTCCACGGTAGTGGTATCATAAAAAGTAACCTGCTGCTCGCCCCGCATCATCACTACCCCCGTAATTACATAATGACTGGTACCCGATAAAGCGCTGAGTATGGTAATGGCATCATCCCTGTCCTTAGGTTTACCAATAATGATATCATTTAATACTACCACGGTATCGGCCGCAATAATGATCACATCATCAGGTAGCTTATTTTTTACCGCAAGTGCTTTTTGTTGTGCAATATGTACAACCGCTTCGGCCGGGGATAAACCTTCGGGGAAAGATTCATCCGTAGGCTCCACCAATACCTTAAAGTCAATCTCTGCCCATTCTAACAGCTGTTTACGTCTTGGCGACTGGGAAGCTAAATATATTGCAGGTAACATGATACACAGGGTTTACAGGAGTTATAAATAGAAGTAAAACAGGGCCATGGATAAAATAC
Organism: Terrimonas rubra; assembly: GCF_042686025.1. Lineage (NCBI taxonomy): Bacteria > Pseudomonadati > Bacteroidota > Chitinophagia > Chitinophagales > Chitinophagaceae > Terrimonas > Terrimonas rubra. The sequence continues at coordinate 1,419,355 of NZ_JBHUOZ010000003.1, read as the reverse complement.
CGGTCAGCATTACCAGCTTAATGGTATTGCTTAAACGGCTGAAATCTTTTGTATCGGTAGCTTTATGCAAACGTTGAAAAAACACGGCCAAAGGAAATAATATAAATATAATACAATAAATAACCGGCAGCCACCAGCCAAACTGTAATACATATACCTGCACCACCAGTAAAAGCCCGATCAGTATGACCAGCCAGACGGCGGTATATACTTTTGATACCGTTACCCCCCATACAATAGGCATGGTGGTACAGCCATACCGGGCATCACCATGCATATCTTCCACATCTTTTACGGCTTCACGGATAATTGTACATAAAAAAGCAAAAGCTGCGTATAAAATAGCAAAACGGAATAGTTTTACCTGGTTATCGCCATCGTAGGTAAAAGCATCTGCAAAAGAAAATTTGGAGAAAAACACCACCAGTATGGTCCACGAAGTAAGTAAGGATATTAATATATTACCGATCAGTAATTTTCTTTTGAAAGTTGTGGAGTAAAACCACAGCAATATTACACAGCCTATATTGGCAATGATCAGGTACCATTGCTGCATTACATTAATGGCCAATGCCGTAAAAAGCAGGCCCAGTGCACTTAGTAACAGGTGCCATAATAAAGCCCAGCGACGGTTGATCACCTTATTCACCACCATTTTATCGGGCTTGTTTACCTCGTCTATATTTATATCAAAATAATCGTTTATAATATAGCCGGCTGCAGCAATAAGCACCGAAGCCAGTACCAGGGAGAAAAACTCGAGCGTACCGGTAAGGGCTATCTCCTCGTTAAAAAGCGGGTAATAAATTGCGTAATGAAATAATATTTGCGTGAGGGCAATAAAAATAAGATTAGGTAGCCGTATCATTTTAAAAAAGGCAACTAATAATCTCATTTAATCTCGTTTAATTTTTAAATACCTGTTTATTGCGAAACAATCTGGTCTTCGGGTCCCCATTGCTGATGTTCCCGCATTACTTTTTCTATTACATCCCTTACACAGCCCCATCCGCCGTTATAAGGTGATATATATTGTACGATTTCTCTTATCTCACCTACCGCATCAGCGGGGCAAGCACTGATGCCTGCTACCGACATGGCGCCCAGATCCGGCAGATCATCACCCATAAAGAGTACAGCTTCGGTATCCAGGCCATTCGATATTTTATATTTTTCGATATAGTCCCGCTTATCTTTTATGGCCATATGCACTTCGGTTATACCAAGCTTGTTTAAACGGTCCACAACAGGCGAAACAGCCGCACCCGATAATACTAATATCTTATACCCTTTTTTAATAGCCAGCTGCAGCGCATAACCATCTTTTACATTCATCCGCCTCGCCTGCAACCCGTCTTCCAGTACCAGTATGGTACCGTCGGTTAATACGCCATCTACATCAAAAATAAAAGTGGTAATTTTTTTAAACTGTTCCTGCAGGTTCATGTAGGGTAATATTAAGCCTTTATTTATTTTGGAAATAATGGTACGCTATTTTAGCAAACCATGCAAAAATAAGGTTTTATCATTTGCCTGTCCATTACAAAGCCTTCCCTTCAATACTATCTGAAATGGTTTTATATATTTTTTTCAACTGGGGATAGTTATGCAACAGCTCCAGGTGTTTGTTCAATGTAACTTCATCATGTCTTATCGCCGGGCCGGTTTGTACCAGGGCCGGTGAGCTGTTGTTAACCCTTTCCGTTGTTTCCTGTATCAGGGGTAATAGTTGTTTAAAGTCTACTCCTTCTGCTTTACAAAAAGCTTCTACCAGTGTATACAGGTGATTCACCAGGTTGTTCACTACAACAGCGGTAACATGTAATTTTTCGCGTTGCAGTTCCGTTACATGATGTACTTCGTGGTTATGCGATATGGTAGCGGCCAGGTTGTCCAGCACCAGTTGTGCCTGTTCGGTGGCCGCCTCAACAAAAATGGGTGTGTCAGGTAAATGCGGACTTTCCTTGCGTAAAGTCTGTAAAGGATAAAATACCCCGTAATGCGGGGTAACAGCCTGCAATACATCTTTGGAAACAGCGCCTGCCGTATGAGCTACTACTTTCCCCGGAAGGTGTAATTCTTTTGCCAGCGGTTCAATGGAGTTATCGGAAACGGATATGATATATACATCCGCATCCTTTGTGATCATACTGATATAATTGGTCGACTCGGTGTCCCATTCATAAGCCAGTTCGCTGGCAGCACTCGCATTACGGCTGTATATCTGCATAATTTTATGTCCTGCTGCAACAAACTTGCGTCCTAATATAGCGGTAACATTTCCCGAACCAATAAATACAATATTCATAGTACAAAGATGATAAAAAAAAGAACAATAGTGAGGGCAGAATGTTCAGGGGTTTACCAGGTTGATACCGGTTATGGTAACAGGATAAGAGGTAATACTAAAAAACAAAACCGCCTCGCCAGACAGCGAGACGGTTTTTTCTACATCACACACAAAATATGATAACATATGACATTTGTCATACAATAACAATAAAAAATACTATAAATAATGGATTATAAAGCAGATTAAAATAGGGGCAGGAAAGCGTGATCGACAGATTATGCAACAATATACGCAACAAATTTTACATACAAAAAAAATAATTATTTTTTTTCTTCTTTTAAGGTAATATCAGGAAAGAGTCCACTGATCAGTAAGGTAACAGAGAACACCAGTAACATATATAAACCCGAAAGTTTTTCAGGACACTCCCCCGCCTCACAACTACCAATAACAATAAAGTTGCGTATAGCCCAGGCAAAGTTTAAGCCCACAAATATTAACCCGATACGTTTGGCGCCTACTGACCGGATGAGGAAAGTAATGACAAACAGGATAACAAAACTGAGATGCAAATACCCCGGTTTACCAAAGCCCGTGCCTTCAGTTCGTATACCGTTGATGGTTACCTGTAAACTGTTGATGCTGGCCCAGGGTAAAAAACAGGCAGCAACAACTCCTATCACCGACACGATACTCAATATTTTTTTCCAGGACATGATAATTATTTAGGGGCGCAAGATAAATTTTTATACAATAAAAAAGCGGGGAAAATCCCCGCTTGTATGAAATGTATATAGCAGTTGCGACTAAAATTTAATACCAACGCTTACACTGAATACCCTGTGTTTGTTTTTGTCGTTATCGTTATTATCATCGGCCGCATAAATTTTTGCCAGGCCCAGACCATAGTTGGCAGATATTACAAACCTGTCAAGTTCCAGTCCGGCTAATATATTTACACCATAGTCAAACTTTCTTACTTTATAGGCGCCGGCATCTTCCTGTTCCTGTGTCAGCGGATCGTCGTCGTTAAATTCAATATCGTATTCACGGCTACCCAGGTCAGATTTTACTTTATACTTACCGGCCACACCCATGGCTGCATAAGGACCCGCACCTGCAAAAAACCTGGAGGTTTCGGATATCGGGGCTTTAAATACCAGGTTCAGCGGTAACTCAATATACTGGGGATTAAATGTGGTAGTAGTTGTACCTAACAAAGGCAGATTTCGTTCTGTTTTAATACCTTTTGAGGTATATAATAAACCGGGCTGGATTGAAAGGACATCTAATATGGCCAGGTCTATCACACCACCTGCATGCCAGGAGGTTAACATACGTGCATCACTTACATCACCATTCTCCGAGTTGGAAATATTAGCCAGATTAACACCACCTTTTAAAATTACAGAAGATTTTTGTGCCTGTGCAACCTGTACTGCCAATATACATACCAATGCCATAAAAGCAAAATGTAGCTTTTTCATAATTGTTGATTTTTTTTAATTAGGGATTGTGTTATAAATATAAACTCTGGTGTTACCCAACGTTATGTCCTATTATCCATATGCGCATACAGTAATTATCAAAACGTTTTATGCGAAACCTGCTTAACATTTGCAAACGGCTTGCCAAAAATTTAATTTCTAAAAAAAATGTTATTAAACTATTAAAAACCATTCTTTTACAAACCGGACAATAAAAATGTAAAATCAAATTGTATACGTTTGCAATCACGTATTTTTGCGTTTTAAAACATTTATATGCTTAAACAGTGTTTATCCGCTTTTTTGTTTATCCTGTTATTGTCAGTTGGCGTTTCAAGTTGTTCATCCGTTGATAAATCAGATCCTAAATCAGTACTGCAGGCATTTTTTGATAAGCTTTCCAAAAAAGATGTGGATGGAGCTATGGCCCTTGCCACAGAAAGCAGCCAGACCACTTTAGGTTTAATGAAAATGGCTATAAATATGGCGCAGGATGGTAAAGCAGCAGAAAAGAAAGACTTTGCGGACGAATTTAAAGATGTAAGCCTGGGCGAACCTAAAATAGACGGTGACAAGGCCACAGTAACCCTTACGCCGAAAAAAGAACAAAAAACGGTTGATTTTATCCTGAAAAAAGAAGGCGGTAGCTGGAAGGTGGATTTTTCTCTGGAGGCCTTAATGAAGATGGGATTGAATGGCCGTGGCGCCGAAGGAAGAAGGAGCGACGCGGATACTTTGATTGACCAGTTTGATGAAGAAACCCTGAAAAGAGCCAATGATGTGGCCGACAGCATCCTGAAAAACATGGATCCCAAAAAACTGGAGGAGTACCAGAAAGAAGGGAAAGCGTTATTAGAAAAGTATAAAGAGAATAACTAATTCTTAGCAAACAGAACAATGAAAAATAAATTTATAGCAATACTAACCGTTGCGGCAATAACAGTAGCCTGTAATAACCCTACCCGGGATGCCGAAGCCGAAGGTAAACAGGAGGATATAGGCGCCGCCAGGAGTTTTATACAGGCCGCCCTGAAAGGCAATTATACGGAAGCAAAAAAGTTTATGCTGAAGGACTCTATTAACGACCAGTGGATGTCAATAGCTGAACACCAGACCATGGATTCGCATACCAAACAGGGACTGTATGATGCTTCGGTAAATATTCATAACAGGCAGGTAGTAAATGACTCTACCACTATTATCATTTATTCCAACACTTTTAAGAATGATAAGGATACGCTTAAAATTCTTAAACAACCAACTGGCGAATGGCTGGTGGACCTGAAGTATTTATTCAACCATGATAATGATACCATTAATGCCCCTAAAAAACCGGGTATTGATACGGTGATAAAATGATCAAGCCATTATTAATTGTAGGCATTGGCGGTGCACTGGGCAGTATACTGCGTTATGTATGCCAGCGTTTTTTACCTGGAATAAACGGTACAGGCTTTCCCTGGAACACTCTCCTGGTAAACCTGGCCGGTTGTTTTTTGATCGGCCTGCTCATAGGCTGGTTTAGCAGGAACAGCCAGGCGCCGGAATATATAAAGCTGTTTGCTGTAACGGGCTTTTGTGGTGGTTTTACCACCTTCTCCGCCTTTTCCATAGAAACCTTTCAATTAATGAAAAGTGATAAATGGCTATGGGCCATTGCTTACATTGCGTTAAGCGTGGTCATTGGTATTTTACTCACATTTTCGGGATATAAAATCACTCAATAAATAGAATATGTTAAATGTAAATCACCCCTGGCACGGGGCACATTTTGGTGAAGAAGCACCTGTAGTAGTAACCGGCTTAATTGAAATTCCGCAAGGCTCACGTTCAAAATATGAAGTAGATAAGGAAACCGGTTTGCTGAAACTGGACCGGGTTATTTATTCCTCCTTCCACTACCCTGCCAATTATGGCTTTATTCCCCAAACCTTAGGTCATGACGGCGACCCCCTGGATATTCTGGTATTATGTTCCCAGTCCATTCAGTCACTTTGTTTGGTAGAAGCTAAAGTGATCGGCAATATGCAGATGATCGACAATGGTGAGCTGGATGATAAGATCATAGCCGTAGCGGCCAAAGACCCTTCGGTAAACCATTACAACGATATTGATGAGCTGCCCCAGCACTTTTTACTGGAGCTGCGTAACTTCTTTGAACAGTATAAAGTATTAGAGCAGAAAAAAGTGGAGATTGATAATTTCCAGGATAAGGCAACTGCACATACCATCATTAATGATGCAATTGCTTATTATAAAGAATATTTTAAGAAATAATTACCGGATTTTTTTTCCCGGGTCAGCCCCCGTTGCTTATGTTTATATAAAATAATGCCGCCATGATCAAAAATCTACTCCTTACTTTCAGCTGTATTATTCTTGGTGTTAACATAAGCAACGGGCAAAATAACATGGTGTACGTAGCCAGCAAATACTGCCGCAGTAATCCCTACCTGGGCAACTTCAGCACTTTTTTACAACACCTGGTTAACGACCCCACCCTTAAAAACAAGGAAGAGACCAAAAAAACGGACAGCACTTTATACTCATTTACCGGTTTTTATACTAAACACCAGCCCTTTGCCTTTAAAGCCACCCAGGTACAGGTATCGCTGTGGGAAGAAAGTATGTTGCTCAGTGATACTTTATCACTGAGAGATACCGTAGTGAATTATTTACTCTCCGCTTATTTACCCAATACCGCTGCTAACGAAAAAATAGTAAAAAAAGAAGTAGCCCATATTTATAACCGCAACAAACGTTTTTTTGCACAGTCCAGCCAGCTTGAGTTAAAAAACAGGCAGGGCCAGGTAAACGGCGGTGGTTATAATATGTTCCTGCTAATGCATGGTATTGCACCAATGTCAATAGCCTGGCAAATTACTGAGAAGAAAGATGAAATAGGCTTGCATCTTTTATTCCGCATCAGTAACAGTACCAATGTATCCGAAACACCGCTGCCACTGTTCAAAAGCTTTTAACCCTGCCCGAAGTTCGAAGTATAGTATCTCTTTACCATAATATATTATTATGATAAAAAAACTATTCCTTACTATCAGCTATACGATTGTAGGTATAACCATAACCATGGGGCAAATTGAAAATAGCTTTGTGGTGGTTAACTATAACAATGCGGTACAAAATGATATGCGGTATATAGCCGGCAAGTACTGCCGTTCTAATCCCTACAAAGGCTCCTTTAACAGCTTTTTACATCACCTGGTCAATGATCCTACTTTAAAAGATAAGGAGCAGATAAAAAAAACAGACAGCACCCTGTATTCATTCAGTGCTTTTTACACCACCCACCAGCCTTTCCCGTTAAAATCCTCAAAAGTGCAGGTTACCCTGTGGGAAGAAAGTGTATTGTTAAATAAAAGTTTATCCATCAGAGACACGCTGGTCAATTATATACTCTCGGCTTATTATCCTAACACGGCTACCAACCGGAAAAAAGTAAAAAAAATAGTACGGCGTATTTTTAAAAAAGCAAAACCATATTTTTCTGAAGCCACTAAAACCGAAACAAAGAACAAAAAAAAGGAAATTGTCGGCGGCGGTTATAATATGTTTTTATTAATGCATGGCATGGCACCTCTTGGCATATTGTGGGATATAGATGATAAAAGCCAGGAAATCGGATTGTACCTGGTATTCCGTATCCGTAACCGGAACAACAGGTCAGAAACACCTGTGCCCTTACGTCCCCGCTTTGGAAGAACCATACCTGCCAGTTAAAAAAAGAAACATGCTAAAAGAAAACAATAACAGTTGTTTTCCCTGTTATTTATACCAAGTCTTGGTATCTTTGCCATTCGCCCCAATATGATCACCCAGAATACCATACAACAAATACTTGACCGCCTGGACATTATAGATGTTGTCGGTGATTTTGTAAAACTGAAAAAACGCGGCACCAATTATATTGGCAACTGTCCCTTTCACAACGAAAAAACCCCTTCGTTTACCGTATCACCTACCAAAGAAATATATAAATGTTTCGGCTGTGGTAAAAGCGGCAATACCATCAGTTTTGTGATGGAGCATGAAAAGTACAGTTATATTGATGCGTTAAAATGGCTGGCCAAGAAATACAATATTGAAGTTGAAGAAACCTATGTCAGCGATGAGCAAAGACAGCAATACCAGACGGCCGATAGTTTATACATCATTAACCAGTTTGCACAGCAGTTTTTTGCCAGCTCTTTATGGGATACCGAAGAAGGCCAGGATATTGCCTTAAGCTATTTTAAGGAAAGGGGATTCAGGGAAGAGATCATTAAAAAATTCCAGTTAGGTTATTCACCCGAAAAGGCGGATGCTTTTGCCAAAGAAGCTATTGCCAAACAATATAATGCCGACCTTTTATTAAAAAGCGGCCTGGTGGTAAACCGTAACCAGCAACTGCTGGATAACTACCGTGGCCGGGTTATATTTCCCATTCATAACACCAGCGGTAAAATAACCGGCTTTGGCGCCCGTATATTAAAAACCAATGACAGGGCGCCCAAGTATATCAATACCCCAGAGAACGAGATATACATCAAGAGTAAAATACTTTATGGCTCTTATTTTGCCCGTACGGCCATTGATAAAGCCGATGAATGTTTACTGGTAGAAGGTTATACCGATGTGGTATCCCTGCACCAGGCGGGTATTGAAAATGTAGTAGCATCCGGAGGTACTTCGCTCACCATTGACCAGTTAAGGCTGATCCGTAAGTATACCAATAACCTCACGATCATTTATGATGGTGACGGCGCCGGTGTAAAAGCGGCCATGCGCGGGCTGGATATGGCCCTGGAAGAAGGCCTGAATGTAAAGCTGGTACTGATACCTGATAATGAAGACCCGGACAGTTATGTCAATAAAATAGGCGCCGCCGCTTTCCAGGATTTTGTAAAGGCCGAGAAGAAGGATGTGATCCTGTTTCAGCTGGAAGTGGCGTTAAAAGATGCCGGCAATGATGCTGCCAAGAAATCGGGCCTGGTAAACCGTATGGCCGAAACCATATCCAAGATCAACAAGGCCGAGGATTTTACCAAACAACAGGATTATATCCGGCAGGTATCGGAAATATTGAAGATCGATGAAGCCGGGTTGACCGCCCTGGTAAACCAGTTTATCAGGGATAAGCTGGCCGCCATGGAAAAACGCCAGGCCGGTGTTACCGAGGAGGAAAGGTCTGAAAATGCCAGGAAGGGCGAAGAGACCGAATTTCATGACGCTACCTATAACCTGTTGTTTAAAGATGACCTGCAGGAAAGGGAAATAGCCCGTATTTTACTGGAACATGGTTTAAAATCATTTGACGAGAACCGTTTGGTAGCCGAATATATTTTTGATGAGATGGTAGAAGACAGTCTGATGGATAATATGGAAGTATTAAACATGATCAAACTGTTTAAAGAAGCCTATGCCCGGGATACCAGCTTGCCGGATAAAAATTTTTTCATTTATAACGAAAATACCGGTGTCAGTACACTGGCCGTTTCCTTGCTTAATTTTCCTTACGAGGAAAGTGAGCACTGGCGAAAAACAGCTGCCGAATCAACCGGTTACCAGCAATCATTGTTTACACAATCCTACGAAGATTTTATGCGGGTAATGAGTAAGGGTAATGAAGAATCCTTACAACGTTTTTCAAAAATTGATGAGGACAGGACCAGCGAAGCCGTTATTTCGGCCATTAAATACCTGCGCCTGCGTAAATTAAAACGTATGTTAAGCGAGAACCAGGCTGATATGGAAAAGCCGCATACCGAAGAGGAACTGCTGATATTGACCAGCACACACTCCTATTTAAAAAATGAAGAAGTGGCCCTTACCAAAGAAGTGGGTACGGTGATATACCGTTAAGCTGCTCCGCATATTGTTCTACCATATACGGAGCAGCGGACAGTTATTTTTTCAGTTGAAATAGTTTTTCCCGCTCAAATAATAATTCCGGTTCATTGGTGGTGATCATATCAAACCCTTCACTTAACAGCCAGTCCATATCGGCAATGGCATTCACCGTCCAGGCATTTAACACAATGCCCAGGGTCTTTGCTTCTTTGATCCAGTCAGGATTTTTCTTAAATACACTATAATGATAATCGGCGCCTTCAATGCCGGCATCCTTCAGCTCTTTAGGCGATTTCTCACCATTGAGGTATTGCGTGGGCGCGTCTTTTTCCAGTTTTTTAATGGTCAGTAATACATCAAAATCAAAACTGATATACGTTATCCATTGCTCTGCTTTTAACTCCTTCACCAAGGCCACCACTTTCTCTGCCGTTACCACGGCCCTTTCCTTGCTTACATTGGAGGGCTTGATCTCCAGTACCAGCCTGGTATGTTTTTGTTGCATGCCTTTTTCCAGGTACTCCCTTAAAGTGGGCAGCTTTTCACCATTGGGTAATAATTTGGTCACAAGGTCGGCATAGGAACTGCGTTCAATATCTTTTCCGAAAAAAGTATGGTCGTGGTTAATTACCAGCGAATCATCAGCGGTACGGTGTACATCAAACTCAGCGCCGGCGCAGCCCAGCAGGATGGCATGTTGTAAAGCCGCTATGGAATTTTCGGGCAGGTTGTTTTTCTTAAATGCTCCCCGGTGGGCAATTACCTTATTCTTGGCAAAGGACATGGCTGTACGTTTTGATGATATTTTTTGAGAAGACTGGCAGGCCGAAAGTAATATTACAACGGACAGGAAAGATAAAAGTAGTCGCATACCTGGAATTTTGTACAAAATTAATTGTTTATAAAAGTTGTTGCACCTTATTTATATAAAATAATAGTATCATAACAACCGTATTTTCAAAATGTTTTGAAAGTACAAAATTTATAAAGTAGTTTCGTAGTATGAAACTGAGTGAAGCAAAACATCAATTTATCAGCAGTTGGGGAGCTTATGGATCTAACTGGGGCATCAACCGCACCATGGCGCAGATACATGCGTTATTACTGATCAGTCCTACTCCCTTAACACAGGACGATATCATGGAGGAATTGAATGTAAGCCGCGGTAATGTGAATATGAATATCCGGGAACTTATTAACTGGGGCCTGGTACAAAGGGTCATTATGCCTGGTGAAAGAAAGGAGTTTTTTTCGGCAGAAAAAGATATCTGGCGTGTGGTTACCCAAATAGTAAAGGAACGTAAGAAACGCGAGATGGAACCCATGCTAAAACTGATGGATGAACTGGAAGCGGTGGAAGGTGATAAAAAAGATAAACACGTAAAAGCATTTATTGATACCGTGTCCAATATAAAAAAAACAGGAAAGCATGCCGACAAAATGCTGGACACTATTATTAAAGCGGAAGAAAGCTGGTTTATCAGTGCCCTGACCAAGATAATTAAGTAAAGGCTGTATACTGCATTGTATTTGCCTTTTTATACTTAAAGAACCTGAAGTCCCAGGCAATGACTTACTATTGATCCCTGGCAGGAAAACCCGTAAAACTGAATAATTGATGAAAGCTTTAAAAAAAACATTGGTCATTGGTGCTTCTGACAATCCGTCCAGGTACAGTTTTCTGGCCATTAATAAATTAAGGCAGCACCAGCATGAAGTAGTGGCCATTGGAAACAAAAAAGGGACGGTTGCCGGTGTAGATATTACTACAGAAATGGAACCGGTTGATGATATTGATACGGTAACTTTATATATAAATCCCCGGTTACAGCCCGCGTACTATAACTATATACTCTCCCTGAAGCCACGTAGAATAATTTTTAACCCCGGTACGGAAAATACCGAATTACAGCAATTAGCCGTCGATAACGGCATTCAGCCTGTTGAGGCATGTACCCTGGTAATGCTAAGTACAAACCAATATTAAGCGTATTAAACCGGTTACCGGTTACGGAATTCTACGATTGCCATCAAAGTATTACCCCTCCATTTTATGTAAAACCGGTTGAGAAAAATCAATTGGTAGTACAATTTCCATGAACTTGCAGGTACTCTATTGGAAACTACAGTTTTTTTTGCTGGACCAAACTATTTGATAAACCAAAAACTGAATCCATGTCTTACTTAAAAGCCACTTTCATAGTGCTGGCACTATGCTGCGTTGGTATTACTTCCAACGCCCAGGATAATAAAACATTTATTCCGGTTAATGAGCCTGATGCTAACATGCCCAAACTGTTTAGCTCCCTGCCCAGCCAGATCCCGGTTTCAATCAACAACTTTAATGCTGCCACTACAGGCCGTAAAGCCAAAGATGCTCCTGTACAACTCGTTGCGGGCAAAAAAATGCCGGTAACCTTTAACGGCACAGTGGTATCTACTACCTCCAAATACGACGGGGCAATTGAAACAACCATTATCAGGCTCACCAACTACGAAGGCGCAACCCTCACTTTATCTACACTCACCGATAAAGAAGGTAATAAAACCTATACAGGCCGTATCATCAGTATGAAACACGGTGATGTGTATGAACTGCAGCAGGTAAATAATGAATACCAGTTCGTGAAAAAGGATTTCAATCTTTTTGTTCATGAATAAAATAAACTGCTCCTGATGACCTGATACCCTGTTCTATTTAAAATCCCTTTGTTATGAAAAAACTTTTACTCACCCTTTTTACTATTGTATGTCTGCATACCTGTAAAATATTTGCACAAGTGCCCAAGCTGAGCAGTTACCCTTCGGCCGCCGCTACCATTTTCCTGGATTTTGATGGCCATGTGGTGCAAGGCACCAGCTGGAATTACATGGGGCCTATTGACTGTGGTGCTTCTACCCTTTCAGGCACTGATATTGAAACCATTTTTAACCGGGTAGCCGAGGACTATCGTCCATTCAATGTAAACATCACCACCGACTCGGTAAAATTTCTGAATGCCCCTTTAAACAGGAGAATGCGTGTTATTGTAACCGTTAGCTCCAGCTGGTACGGCAGTGCGGGCGGCGTAGCCTTTAACGGTTCTTTTACCTGGGGCGATGATACACCTGCATTTGTGTTTTCTCAATTATTAGGTAATAATGTAAAAAACGTAGCCGAAGCTATCTCACATGAAGCGGGCCATACTTTGGGTTTATTTCACCAGGCACAATATGATGCTGCTACCTGTAACAAAATCACCGATTATAATCGTGGTGAAGGCACAGGCCAGATAGGTTGGGCGCCTATTATGGGCGTAGGCTATTACCAGAACTTTACTTTATGGCATAATGGTTCCAATTCCCTGGGCTGTAACAGTCAGCAAAACGACCTGGAAGTAATAACTGACGGACGTAACGGCTTTGGTTTCCGGGTAGATGATCATGGCAGCAGCTTTGCCACCAGTACACCTGCCAGTTTTAATAATAACGCATTTGAGGTTAAGGGCGTTATTATGCAGAACAACGATAATGACTTTTTCAGTTTTAATATTCCGGCCACCTCAAGGTTTGAACTGGATGCCATTCCTTATAATGTAGGTACCGGCAATGCAGGTTCAAATTTAGATATGCAGGTTTCCTTATACCATAGTTCGCACACCCTGTTAAACGTTTATAATCCGGGTAACTTACTCAACTCTATTATTGATACAGTACTGGAAGGCGGCACTTATTATTTAAAGGTAGAAGGCCGTGGTAACCAGTATGCTCCCAACTATGCCAGTCTTGGTTCCTACGCTTTACAGGCAAAGACAAATGGCCTAACGCCTTTACCGGTACGTGCACTCAACCTGAATGGTAAACTGGAAGGCAATAAACACCTGTTAAACTGGGTAATTGATGCCGATGAGCAGGTGGTTAATTTAAGGATAGAAGTATCAACTGACGGCAGAACATTCATACCCTTACAGCAGGTTGAAAACAATGCCCGTTCTTACAGTTACCAGCCGCTTAGCAAACAGTCATTACGTTACCGCCTGTTCGTAGAGTTTGATAACGGACGTTATTACTACTCCAATGCCCTTACGTTACAGCCGCATGCTATTACTGGTCCTAAAGTAGCAGGTAATATACAGGCCAACGGACAGTTCCAGGTACTATCGCCCGATAAAATGCAATATCGCCTGTTTAATGCCGAAGGCAAACAAATACAGCAAGGCAACCTGGTGGCCGGTGTAAATGCCCTGCAGGTGAAACACGCGACCAAAGGAATGTATATCATTCAGTATCAACACACTAACGGACAACAATCGACCGACAAACTACTTATACCCTAGCGCTGTTAAAAACTTAACAGAAGCATAATCCGTTCCCTATTTTGTCATTAAGAGGTTTTTCTATAACTTAGGAAAACCTCTTTTTATATGCATTGGAGAAAGTTTAATGGTGATCTTATCAATCTTCCTATTATCAACGCTGTCGAAAATGTGATCAAACGCGAAACCAACGCAGGCTTCAGACTAAAAGTTTGCATCGGAACAGATTCGCAGGTGAAAGGAAGAGACACGGAATTTGCTACAGTCATTGTTTTTTTAAGGGAAGGCCATGGCGGGTTTATGTTCATTCATAATGACAAGACCCAGCACAGGTTTTCTATCAAAGAAAGGATGTTAACCGAGGTAGCCAAAAGTATTGATATAGCCTACCAGTTATGTCATTTGTTTACACAGTATGATGTGGATATGGAAGTACATGCCGACATTAATACTAACCCGCAATTCAAAAGCAATGATGCTTTAAAAGAAGCGATGGGTTATATACTCGGTATGGGCTTTGCCTTTAAAGCCAAGCCTGAAGCCTTCGCCAGCAGCAGCTGTGCCAACAAGGTGGTAAACTAAAACCACATCCCTCCCGCCTTATTTTTTACGGCTTTTAAGTCGTAAGGCTATACTACCCCCTAAACTTTTCTAAACTACTCATCCATTATCTCCTCTTACTCATTGCCCATTGCCCATTGCCCATTGCTAATTGCCTGTTAGTTTTTCTCAATTATCATTTGTCAACTGTCAATTCTCCATTGTTAAATTGTTGCCATAAATCATAATTATTACAATTCCAAAAAAAATTGTATATTTGCATCTCTTATCCGTTATTGCTCACCTGATGTTTTAAAATAAATGCCGAGTGAAGGCTTAACGTAAGGCAGGTAAAGTATCCAACGCTTGTTGTGATAGCCTTACCATATTATTTTAATTAAATTTTTTAATTGTGTTATTTAGTGAATTACAGCTTTCAGAGCCGTTATTACGTGCTTTGAACGAAGAAGGTTATACACAACCTACCCCTATCCAGGAACAAGCGATCCCGCATGTGTTAAATAAAAAAGACCTGCTGGGTTGTGCCCAGACCGGTACCGGTAAAACTGCCGCCTTTTCCTTACCCTTGTTACAGTTATTAATGAATGACAATAACAACACCGAAGGACAACGCCGCAAATTATCTACGCTGATATTAACGCCTACCCGTGAGCTGGCTATACAGATTGAAGAAAGTATACAGGCTTATGGCCGCTTTACAGATGTAAAACATACCGTGATATTTGGTGGTGTAAGCCAGTACAACCAGGTGAACCGTTTACGCCAGGGTGTTGATATTCTGGTGGCTACCCCCGGTAGGTTACTCGACCTGATGCAACAGAACCATGTGTCGTTAAAAGACATCAAGTACTTTGTGCTGGACGAAGCCGACCGTATGTTAGATATGGGTTTTGTACAGGATGTGCGTCGCATAATTGCCCGCCTGCCTGAACGTAAACAAACCCTGTTCTTTTCGGCCACCATGCCCCCGGAGATTAAGCAACTGGCCGATATGTTATTACATAACCCGGTAAAAGTAGAAGTAACCCCGGTTTCCTCTACAGCCGAAACCATTGACCAGGCCATTTATTACGTGGAAAAGCAAAACAAAAGAGCTTTGCTTACCCATATTTTAAAGGATGAAAGTATTAAGACAGCATTGGTTTTTGCCCGTACCAAACATGGCGCCGACCGTATTGCCCGTGACCTGTCAAAAGCAGGTATCCGTACAGAAGCCATTCATGGTAACAAATCGCAGAATGCCAGGCAGAGTGCTTTAAGCAATTTTAAAACACGCCGTACCCGTATCCTGGTAGCTACTGATATTGCTGCCCGCGGTATTGATATTGATGACCTGACGCATGTGATCAACTTTGATCTGCCCAATGTACCCGAAACCTATGTACACCGTATTGGCCGTACCGGTCGTGCGGGTGCCGACGGCAAAGCCATTTCCTTCTGCGACTACGAAGAAAAGATCTACCTGAAGGATATTGAAAAGCTGATCAAAAAAGCAGTGCCGGTTGTAAAAGATCACCCGTTTGATGTGCCGTTAATGCATAATATACCCAAACCTGTTACCGCCACACCCGCTTATGGTTCATTCGGAGCCAGCCGGGGCGGCAAAAGGGGCCGGACCTTTATGCAGAGAAGATAATTAAACAAAAAGGTATTGCAGTTGCAATACCTTTTTTTATTACTTGTAAAGTTCAGAATCGGTTAAAGATTGCGGCCCCTTTGTTTTTCCAGCTTCCGTACATTCTCCCGCATATCCAGTATTTTTTCCTTGGCTGCTCTTAAAAAAGATTCTTCGTTATAAGCTTGCGGGTCCTGGTTATTATTCCTGAAATACTTTTTTAAGCCGTCCACATCTTCTACATGTGCCTGCCTGGAGGTAATCAACAACGGGGCCGGGTTAACAGGCTTGCCATTATCGGTAACATCATAAAACACCTGCTCATCCGTTTCAGGGTTTATCAACACTATCCTGTTAATCCCCTTACCGGTTGAATCGTATACTACCAGCGAGCCTTTAAAAACAAAAAGCTTTTTACCGGTTTTATCCGTTCCAAACTCTGCTGCGGTGGTCTGGTATTTTACCGTATAATTTGTTTTACAATCCTGGCAGGACTTACTATCCCGGAGTTTGGGCACCGTATAGGCAATATTCTCTTCAATAGCGTCCAGTATAGGTTTCTTCTGCAATTGTTCCGGCACTTCCAGCCTGTATTTTTTTTCATTTTGCGCACCAACATATTGAGCCATGAAAAGGGAAACGGCAAGCAGGCCCGGGATCAATAACTTTTTCATCATTTAAACGGTTATACCTAAAATTACAGTTTATTTAATTATGTCAAAATGCCATTTTTGTTAAATACGGGCCTGACCGGCCTGCCAGGGCCCTGGAAAACAGTGAGAAACGGTGCGCTCCGCTAAATATTCCTCATTTCGCAAACAAGCGGCAAACTTTAGAAAAGTGAAAATGTTATACTATTAAAATGCTATTTATACTTTTAAGTATAAATAGATACTTACCTTTGCAGCGATGAAAACAGAATTAGAAATAAACCCCTCTGCCAGCCAGGTAGAACTGGATCCCAGTTTGGAAGAAGTGGTATCGGGTGAATATAAGTACGGTTTTACGACCAATATTGATGCGGACGAGGCCCCCATGGGCCTGAATGAAGACATTATTCGCTTTATTTCCGCTAAAAAGAACGAGCCGGAATGGATGTTGGAATGGCGCTTAAAAGCCTACCACCAGTGGTTAAAAATGAAAGAGCCTAACTGGGGCAACCTCCAGTACCCGGCCATCAATTACCAGGATATTATCTACTATTCGGCCCCCAAACAAAAAGTTACGGTGAACAGCCTGGACGATATTGACCCGGAATTACGCCGCACATTTGAAAAGCTGGGTATTTCCCTGGACGAACAGAAACGTCTTTCCGGTGTAGCGGTGGATGCCGTGGTGGACAGCGTTTCCATTGCCACTACCTTTAAAAAGGAACTGGCCGAACAGGGCATTATTTTCTGCTCCATGAGCGAAGCCATCCAGGAACACCCGGAACTGGTTCGCCAGTACATCAGCTCGGTGGTACCGGTTACCGATAACTATTTTGCCGCTTTAAATTCGGCCGTGTTTACCGATGGTTCCTTCTGTTATATTCCCAAAGGCGTTCGCTGCCCCATGGAATTATCTACTTATTTCCGTATCAATGCTGAAAATACCGGCCAGTTCGAACGTACCTTAATTGTTGCCGATGAAGGCAGTTATGTAAGTTACCTGGAAGGATGTACAGCACCAATACGTGATGAAAATCAATTACATGCAGCGGTTGTTGAAATTGTTGCTTTAGATAATGCAGAGGTTAAATACTCTACCGTACAAAACTGGTACCCTGGTGATAAGGACGGTAAAGGCGGTATTTACAACTTTGTAACCAAACGTGGTATTTGTAAAGGAGTAAACTCCAAAATCTCCTGGACCCAGGTGGAGACCGGCTCGGCCATTACCTGGAAATATCCCAGTGTTATTTTAAAAGGTGACAATTCGGTAGGTGAGTTTTACTCGGTTGCCGTTACCAATAATATGCAGCAGGCAGATACCGGTACCAAAATGATGCATATTGGTAAGAACACAAAAAGCCGCATTGTTTCAAAAGGTATTTCTGCCGGATTTAGCCAGAACAGCTACCGCGGACTGGTGCATGTGGCCAAACAGGCCAGCAATGCCCGTAACTTCTCGCAGTGTGACTCTATGTTACTGGGCGATAAATGCGGCGCTCATACCTTCCCCTATATCGAGGTAAAAAATAACAGCGCCCAGGTAGAACATGAAGCGACTACTTCCAAGATCGGTGAAGACCAGTTATTCTATTGCAATCAAAGAGGAATTGACACAGAAACTGCTGTTGCTTTGATAATCAATGGATTTGCAAAAGAAGTAATGAACCAGTTACCGATGGAATTTGCCGTAGAAGCACAGAAACTACTGGCCATCAGCCTGGAAGGAAGCGTAGGGTAAACCCCATTTAAGATTGTCGATTTACAATTTAAGATATAAATTAAAAATATTAAGTAACAACCATAAAATTTAGATAATCAACTAATTAGCAAATCAGCAAATTATCAAATTATCTTATTGTCTAATTATCTAATTATAATGTTAAGTATTCAAAATTTACACGCCAGCATTGACGGGAAGGAAATATTAAGAGGTATTAACCTGGATATTAAACCGGGTGAAGTTCATGCCATCATGGGGCCTAACGGCGCCGGAAAAAGTACACTGGCTTCTGTACTGGCTGGCCGTGAAGACTATGAGATCACTGAAGGTAGTGTAACCTTCCAGGGTAAGGACCTGTTGGATCTGGCCCCGGAAGAAAGAGCCGGTGAGGGTTTGTTCCTGAGTTTTCAATACCCTGTTGAAATTCCGGGATTGAGCACCACCAACTTTATTAAAACTGCTGTTAACGAAGTACGTAAATACCGTGGCCAGGAAGCGCTGGATGCTGTTTCTTTCCTGAAACTGATGAAAGAAAAAATGGCCCTGATGAATATGGACCAGGTTTTACTGAGCCGTTCCCTGAACGAAGGTTTTTCGGGCGGTGAGAAAAAACGTAACGAAATTTTCCAGATGGCCATGCTGGAACCCAAACTGGCTATTTTGGACGAAACTGACTCCGGCCTGGATATTGATGCTATCCGTATTGTAGCTAACGGTGTAAATAAATTACGCAGCAACGATAATGCGGTATTGGCCATTACCCACTACCAGCGTTTACTGGATTATATCATCCCCGACTTTGTACACGTATTATACAAAGGTCGTATTGTAAAATCGGGCACCAAAGAACTGGCTTATGAGCTGGAGGAAAAAGGTTACGATTTTATCAAGAACGAAATTAATATTGAAGAACAAGCGTAAACCCCGGTTTACCGTAATTGCAGCAAATTAATAATGGATCACATTACATATTTTAAAGAGCAGTTTGACCAGTTACAAAGCGCTGAGGCCGGATCGGGTTTACAGGCTGTTCGGAGTAAAGCATTTGACACTTTTAACCAGTTAGGCGTGCCTACTGCCCGTAACGAAGAATGGCGTTATACCCGTATTGCGCCCCTGTTCAATAACGGCTTTCAATTTCAGCAAACTACCCAACTGGTATTGGCCGATGTGGTAACACATCGCCTGCCCGGTCATGAAAAAGCGAATGAGCTTTTCTTTGTGAACGGACGGTACAATGCCGATCTGTCCAAGATCATCTCCCCTTCTTTACAGGTTTCGGCCCTGGAGGAAGCACTGCAGGACGAAAGAAAGGATTTTGTATTAACTCATTTCGGACATAGCGGGGTTTACCTGCGTGATGGTATCAATGCTTTGAATACCGCTTTGGTAAGAGATGCTGTACTCATCAGCGTACCCAAAAGCGCCGAGGTAGAACACCCGGTATATATCTATAATATTACCGACGGCCGTACCGAAAATACTTTATCGCTCCCCCGCAGCCTTTTTCATATAGGGGTGAACGCACAGATACAAATTGCTGAAACTTTTATCACCATTGGTACGCAGGACAGCTTTACCAACCAGATCATGGAACTGGTGGTGGAGGAAGATGCCCGTTTGGAATATTATATCATTCAGAATGATACCAACCAGGCCAATATTGTAAGCACCACACATGTAAGGCATATTGGTAAAAGTTACTCCCATGGTGTTACCATTTCCCTGAACGGGGGTATGGTGCGTAACAACCTGAATATTGTACTGGAAAAACCTTACTGCGAAGCGCATTTATATGGCCTGTATTTCCAGCAGGGCAACAGTCATATCGACAACCATACGGTAGTAGATAATGTAAGCCCTAACTGTTTCAGTAACGAATTATACAAAGGCATGCTGGACGATAACAGTACCGGTGTGTTCAATGGTAAAATATTTGTACGCCAGCCGGCACAAAAAACCAACGCCTTCCAGTCCAACAAAAATGTACTGTTATCAGGCGATGCCTCGGTTAATACCAAGCCGCAGCTGGAAATATTTGCCGATGATGTAAAGTGTTCGCATGGCTGTACCATCGGCCGCCTGGATGAGGAAGGTTTATTTTACCTGCAATCCCGCGGTGTGCCTGAAAAAATAGCCAAAGCCATGTTATTACAGGGTTTTGCCAGCGACATTATTGATAAAATTAACATACCCGCTATCCGCAGTTATGTGGAAACATTAATTGCGCAGCGCTTAGAATACACAGCAGATTAATGACTAGTACAAGCGTTATACAACCGGCCCTTGATATAGCTGCCATCCGCAGCCAGTTCCCTATTCTCCACCGTGAAGTAAAGGGCAAGCCGCTGGTATATTTTGATAATGCGGCCACTGCACAAAAGCCACAGGTGGTGATTGATGCGCTGGTTAACTATTATTCGCACTACAACGCCAATATTCACCGTGGCATCCATACACTTGCAGAGGAAGCTACCGCCGGCTTTGAGGCCACCCGCGATGCTTTCCGGCACTTTGTGAATGCCCGTCACCGGGAGGAAATTATCATTACCAAGGGCACTACTGAAAGTATTAACCTGGTAGCGTATACCTGGGCCAGGCAGCAGTTACAGGCCGGTGATGAAGTGATCATCAGTGGTATGGAGCACCACTCCAATATTGTACCCTGGCAGATCATTTGTGCCGAGAAGCAGGCCAGCTTAAAAGTAATTCCTGTTGATGATAACGGTGAACTGGTACTGGAGGAATATTATAAATTACTTACCCCCCGTACAAAACTGGTATCGGTAGTACATGTATCCAACGCGTTGGGTACGGTTAACCCTGTAAAAGATATCATCTCCGCGGCGCATAATGCGGGTGCTAAAGTATTTATTGACGGAGCACAGTCTGCCGTACACCTGGATATTGATGTACAGGAACTGGATTGTGATTTCTTTGCCTGTTCCGTACATAAATTATATGGCCCTACAGGTGTAGGCATGTTATATGGTAAAAAAGAATTACTGGCCGAAATGCCTGTATTCTTAGGTGGTGGCGAAATGATAAAGGAAGTGAGTTTTGAACAAACCACTTATGCCGACCTCCCTTATAAATATGAAGCGGGTACACCCAATATAGCCGATACGGTAGCTACGGCTGCAGCATTGAATTATGTACAGGAAATTGGCAAAGCCAATATCCGGGCACATGAAGATGAGTTATTGCAACATGCTACCAGCCGGTTATTAACGATTGATGGCCTGACTATTATCGGACGGGCAAAAGAAAAAACAAGTCTTATTTCATTTGTTATAGACGGCATCCACCCGCAGGATGTAGGCATTTTATTAGATAACCGTGGCATTGCGGTACGTACCGGTCACCATTGTGCACAGCCTTTAATGGCAAGGTTTAAAATACCCGGAACCATCAGGGCTTCTTTTGCGGTGTATAATACACTTGAGGAAGTAGATGCTTTACTGGCAGGCTTACAGCATGCGGTAAAGTTATTGAGATAAAATGCCCGTTCGTTTAATTATAAATATACCAACCTGGGGGAAGTTGAAATGACCATACAAGAAATAGAAAAAGAAATAATAGAAGAATTTGCACTGTTTGATTCCTGGGATGATAAGTACGAGTACCTTATTGACCTGGGTAAAAAGCTGGCTCCCCTGCCCGATCAGTTTAAAACGGATGAGAACAAGGTAAGAGGTTGCCAATCCACCGTATGGCTGGTGGCCGATTATAAAGATGGCAAGGTATATTTTACCGCGGAGAGTGATGCCGTGATCGTAAAAGGATTGATCAGTATGCTGATCAGGGTTTTATCGGGACATACACCTGATGAGATCATTAATGCGCCGCTCAACTTTATTAACGAAATAGGCATGACAACGCACCTGGCGCAAACCCGTTCCAACGGATTGCTGTCGATGGTAAAACAGATGAAGAACTATGCGCTGGCCTATAAAATAAAAAATCAAATCAATTAACCACATGGATAAAGAAACGTTGCGGCAGAAGGTGGAAGATTGTTTGCAAACAATTTATGACCCTGAATTGCCGGTAAGTATTTTTGAACTGGGGCTGATCTATGAAATAAATATCAGTGATGACAATGTAGTGAATATTGTGATGACGCTGACCGCACCGGGTTGCCCGGCTGCCCAATCCCTGCCGGTAGAGGTAGATAATAAGATACGCGAGATTGAAGGAGTGAAAGATGTATTTGTAAGCGTTACCTGGTCTCCGGCCTGGAACAAAAGCATGATGTCTGAAGCAGCCCAGTTAGAATTGGGTTTTATGTAATTTTTAATCAAGTAACCGACAAATGAAAATAACATCGCAGGAAGAATACGGTCTGAGACTGTTGATCCGCATTGCCGGTTGTACCGACAAAGCAGGCATGACCATACGTGAACTGAGCGAGGCTGAAGGCCTGACCAGTCATTATATTGCCAAACTTACCCGTGTATTACGTATGGCCGGTTTCATTAACAGTACACCTGGTCATAAAGGCGGTTATGTATTGGCCCGCCCTGCGCATGAAATTATATTAAAACCCGTACTGGAAGCCCTTGGTGGCGCCCTGTACAGCAAAGACTTTTGCGTGATGCACGCAGGCACTTTAAAACTCTGCACCCACTCCATTGATTGTTCTGCCCGCTCCCTTTGGCAGATGATACAGTTTACGGTTGACCAGTTATTAAGTAAGGTAACACTTGACGACCTGGTTAAAGATGAAAGCCGTTCCACACAGTTTTTAAAGGATATACTGGAAAGAGCAGCTTTACCTGCTGAAGCAGAAGCATAGGTATATTTTTTTGCTTCCCTTGCCAACCTGTTGCAAACACTAAGCGCTACCCATCTAAAGCTGTTGCTATGACTAAACTGTTTGCCTTTTTCGTTCTCACTATCATTTATTCCCGTTCGGTTTATAGCCAGGACATCCCCGTTTTCCAATCCGGTCAGGATGGTTATTCCAGTTACCGTATTCCCGCTATTATAAAGGACAAACAAGGCCGGTTGATTGCCTTTGCTGAAGGCCGGGTAGATCATGCCGGTGATTATGGCAATGTAGATATTGTATATAAAATAAGTGCAGATAATGGCAAAAGCTGGGGGCCTGTACAGGTTGCCGTAGATGCAGGCAATCTACAGGCCGGCAATGCAGCCCCGGTTGTTGATTTATACGACAAGGCTTATCCCGATGGGCGTATTTTTTTATTTTACAACACCGGCAATAATCATGAAAGTGAAGTGAGGGCCGGTAAAGGCTCCCGGGAAGTTTGGTATATCACCTCTACTGATAATGCCAGAACATGGTCAGCTCCTGTTAATATAACCGCCCAGGTACATAAAATAAAAAAATCGGCTACTGATACTACCGTAGCTAATGACTGGCGCACTTATGCCAACACCCCCGGCCATGCCATGCAGTTTGTTACGGGTAAATACAAAGGCAGGCTGTATGTGGCGGCCAATCATTCACAGGGTCCGCCCCAAAAAGCCGGTAAGGATTATTTCGCCCATGGTTTTTATACGGATGATCATGGCAAAACATTTTCGCTTAGCGCTACCATTCCTTTTGAAGGCGGTAACGAATCCATGGCTGCCCAGGTTGCTGCCAACGAATTATACATGAATACCAGGAACCAGCAAGGCAATGTGCGTAACCGGATCATCAGTTATTCCACCAACGGAGGTCAGAGCTGGGATACCACTTTTTATGACAGCAACCTGCCCGACCCTGTTAACCAGGGAAGCACTTTATCGTGGTCAGATAAAAAACAATTTATACTCGCAGTATGCAATGCGGCTGATACAAAAAACCGGGACAACCTCACCTTACGTTTGTCAAAGGATAAAGGCAAAAGCTGGTATTTTACCAAAGTCATTGCCAGGTCAGCCGGGGAATACAAGGGGAGTTATGCTGCCTATTCCGATCTTGTTTTATTGCATAAAAAGAAACTGGGCGTATTGTATGAGAAAGACAATTATAAACAGATCGTTTTTACAACCGTGAATATTGACTGATCACCTTAATTGTTCACCGGCATTCTCAGTGGGCAGTTTTTTTTCCTGTTATTTTCTTAACCAGGGTTACCACACCTACTACCAGTAAACCGGCAACCAGGCCTAATGTTATTTCTTTCACCATAGAAGGTAGCTGCGGCATGAAATGATGGAAATAATCAATATTGTGTACAAAAATACCACCGGAAACAAGTATCAAGGCAATGGTGCCTACTACCGCCAGTAATTTAATTACAATGGGAAGCGATTTCACCAACAGGTGTCCTAATGACGCTACAAAGCCTTTATCATTCGATCTTTTAATCAGTTTATAACCGGCATCATCCATCCTTACAATTAAAGCCACAATACCATATACACCAACAGTAGCCAGTAAAGCCACTACACAAACCGTTAATATTTGTATGGCCAGGCTTTTGTCCAGCACCGTACCCAGGGCAATGATCACGATCTCAACAGAAAGGATAAAATCGGTAGTAATAGCCGATTTTATCTTGGTTTTTTCCTGCTCGCTGTTGTTCTCTTTATTATCCTGGATAACTTCCTTACCCTTTTTAGTACGATGAAAAAGATACTCCACAATTTTCTCCACGCCTTCATAAGCCAGGAACAGGCCACCGGCTATGAGAATGACCTGTATAGCAACAGGAAAAAAGTAGTTAAGTGATAAGGCAACAGGAATAATAATCAATTTGTTTAAAAATGAGCCCTTGGTAATGGCCCACAACACCGGTAATTCACGGGAAGAAAGGAAGCCGGTAGCTTTTTCGGCGTTTACCGCCAGGTCATCACCCAGGATGCCGGCCGTTTTACGTGTGGCTATCTTACTGGCTACTGCTACATCATCCATTAAAGCGGCTATATCATCTAAAATCGCAAAGAAACCCGAACCCATATATTGTTTGTATAATTACGGACGCAAAAGTATTGCATTAATCAATAATGAGTTCAAACTATATAATGAATAATACTAAGCTTACCGTTATTTCGCATACTTCCTGATCAGCTCCCAGGTAGTATGATCATTGTCAAATACGGAATTCAATCCCTGCTCCTCCATGGGCGGATCACCACTCAGGTCATCCCCTTCTTTCCAGTATACCTGGCCTTTAACTGGCCGGGCAGTACCACCAAATGCCCAGAAGTTTACACCACCAATAACTCCTTTTTTTGTTTTACTACTATAAAATGCACCGAATATAGCCGAAAAATACTGATCCCGTAAACGGGTGGAAACATCCGTGGTAAACCCATGCGCATCGCGTGGCAACCCAAACTCTTCTATCACCAGCGGCTTTTTAATTTTTGCGGCTACTTTTTCATGTACAGTAATATAGTCCAGCGCTCTTTGCTGCAACGTATCGATCATCCCGGAAAAATCATTGCCCTTAAACCACCCCCAGTTCTTGGCCCAGATATGAATGGCGAGATAATCAATATTTTTATCGGTATGGATCTTTTCAAATAATTCCATATCTCCATCAGTGGCCATATACCCTTCGTGCCCAATGGTCACCAGGTGATTTTTATCCAGGCTTTTTATGTAAGCCGCGGCTTCAGTTATCCATTCGGCATAATCAGTATTGGCTGCGGCACGCATGGGTCTTGGTTCATTGGCCAGTTCCCACGCCATGATGGTCGGATCATTGCTGTATAACTTACGGGTGATCTTATTTTTACGGCCAACAATATATTTCACCTGCTCCAGGTAGGCTTCCTTGCAGGAAACACAACTATAAAAACGGGCTGTAATATCCCGCTGTTCATTCCAGTTCAGTTTACGTTGTACCACACTATCCGCAACTAAACCATACCAGTTAACATACTGTAAAAAACCGCCACTCCATTCCCAGTTATTACTGAGAAATAACACTGCTTTCATATTACGTTTTCCCATCTCTGCCAATAAAAAATCAAGCCCTTCCAGTAGTTTTTCATCAAACACACCTGGCGCCTGTTGTAAAGCAGGTTGTACCCGGTTTACCCCATTCACATAACCCGAACCTTCAACAGCGGCCATGGCCCGTAAATTGGTCACCCCGTTTTTTTGTAAAAAATCCAGTTCCTTTATCAGTCTTGCCCGGTCGCCACCATGGCTCTTATCCATACCCAATATAGCGCCGTACCAATAGTTGGTACCCATGAAGTAATAAGGTTTTTTATTGATCACGAACTGGTGGGCATTTACTTTTACAAAAGCAGTGGATTGTGCCTGCACTGGCAGCATCATGAAGGTTAAAAGACTAAAGAACAGCACAAGGGTAAGCCTATATTTTGTGCTGTTGCTGACTGTAATAAACCGATACATAAGTGTTGTTTTGGGGTGAACTAATATACAACATTCATGAAACTTACACTATACATATATAAATTTATTATTATTCAATAGGACTATAATCGTATCATTCCGATACAATTGACAAAACTCACACAAACGTTTGAGCAAATTTTAAGACCGGAATTGCTCTATATTCGTCAACGACCATCTTAAAAAACATCATCTAACAAAACAACCTATTGCCACATGAAAAAAGAAAAGACCCTCCTACTTTTCACTGTATTGCTTATACTGGTACAAAATATTTTTGCCCAGCAGGACGCCTGGAAGAAAGCAGCCGTTGATAAACAACAGGAAAGATTAAAATGGTGGACGGAAGACCGCTTTGGCATGTTTATCCACTGGGGACTTTATGCATTGCCCGCCCGGCACGAGTGGGTGCAGAATATGGAAAGCATTGCACCCGATGTGTATGAAGAAAGGTATTTTAATTTATTTAATCCCGACCTGTATAATCCGCAGGACTGGGCACGCATGGCGAAGAATGCCGGTATGAAATACGTAGTGCTGACCACCAAACACCATGAAGGCTTTAGTTTATGGGATACAAAGTTCAGTGACTTTAATGCGGCTAAAACACCTTATAAAAAAGACCTGCTAAAACCCTTTGTAGAAGCCTGCAGGAAGGAGGGCTTAAAGATCGGGTTTTATTATTCACTGATCGACTGGCATGATAAAAACTTTACCATTGACCAGGTGCATCCGTTAAGAAATAAACCCGGTGCCAGGGATGGTAATAAAGACCGCGACATGGCAAAGTACAGAACTTATATAAAAAACCAGGTACGCGAATTACTGACCAATTATGGTAAGATAGACCTGCTGTTCTGGGATTTTTCTTACCCGGGCAAAGATGGCAAGGGAAAGGATGACTGGGACAGTGAAGGGCTCGCCAAACTGGCCAGGAGCTTACAACCTGATATTATTATGAACGACCGTTTAGACCTGATGGAAGATAAATGGGGTTGGGATTATAAAACACCGGAACAATTTATGCCAAATGCATGGCCGGAATATAATGGCGTAAAAGTGCCATGGGAAACCTGCCAGACCTTTTCAGGCTCCTGGGGCTATCACCGGGATGAAAATACCTGGAAGAGCGCCAACCAACTGATTGTAATGTTAATTGAAACAGTAAGCAAAGGCGGTAATTTATTATTGAACGTAGGGCCAACAGCGAGAGGTAATTTTGATTACAGGGCTATTGAACGCCTTCAACAGATTGGAGATTGGATGACCTTTAACAGCAGGTCTATTTATGGCTGTACTGCCGCGCCGGACAACTATCAAGCTCCTAAAAATACCTTTTTAACTTACAACAAAGAAACAAACCGGCTATACATTCATTTATTACAATATCCTTTTAAAACACTTTACCTGCCCGATTATAAAGGCAAGGTGAAGTATGCACAATTTTTACATGATAATTCTGAACTGAAGTACAGGGAGAGTCCGACGGCTAAATCATCGGAGCATATGGCTATTACAGCAGGAGCCAATGACCTGATTATGGATTTACCAGTAGTTAAGCCCAATGTAGAGATACCAGTTATTGAACTGATATTGAAATAACCACGCTGAATGTATAAAAAGAAATGGGCTGCCGGATAATTGAGCAGCCCATTTTTATTTATTTAGTTTTAACAGGAACAGCTTTTTTAGCTGCTACTTTCCGGTTAGGGGTTTTTAACTTGTTTGCTTTAGCCAATTGAGTTTTCCTGATCCGCAACCTTCTTTTAGCGGCATCGGCAACCTTTAAGATAGCATCTTCAAATATTTCCGAACTACTTTTCAGGTACTCATCTTTTCCCGGAACACGTATATTCAGGGTACATACCACCACTTCCTTATTCTTTCTCGCTTCATTTAACACGGTTACTTCTATCTCCTGTATATCTTTATAAAACTTATCCAGCGACCCCAGTTTGGCAGTGATATAAGTTTTTAATGAGGGGCTTAATTTGTGACCAGGCGATTCAATACGAAACTTCATAACTGTTTATTTTAAGTAAAGAAAAAACGAAACTATTCTTTTTTGCACGGCGATTTTATGAGTAAGATCAGCCAAACAACTGCTTTTATTCAAAATCAGGATACAATAAATATTTTTTGCGTATTTGTTTAAACTTATCCAGGTCAGCCTGCCAGCTGGCACGGATCTCGGCTTCACTCTTACCGGCTTTGATCTGCTGCCATAATTCGTTATTACCGGCCAGTTTGTTAAAGAAAGACTGTTCCATACTGCCAGATTTAGGCAGGATAAAGAATTTATCTTTTTCGGGAAACAGTTTATACGCATTGATCAGCCATTTCAGCTGGATCTTATCATCTACTTCTTTTACTACTTCATCAACCGTGCCACTTACATCCCAGCCATAACATTTTTGTCCGTAAAGTTTGGAACTTTTAGCTCCTTCATTGGGGTTTGGTGTAAACGCATAGAGGTTTTTAGGTAAGGACGGATGCCCGAAAACCTGGAATGGTTTGTCTGTACCACGGCCTTCGCTCAGTACCGTACCTTCAAAAAAACAGGTGGAGGGATAAACATAAATAGATTGGATATTGGGTAAATTAGGAGATGGTTTTACGGGTAATACGTATTTACTTTTATGTGTATAATTTTCGTTTTTAATGATGAGGAAATGAAAAGCCGTATCCGGGTGATGTGTGGTTACCGATTGATAATAAGCATAGGTTTTATTGCCTTTATCACTCAG
Organism: Terrimonas rubra; assembly: GCF_042686025.1. Lineage (NCBI taxonomy): Bacteria > Pseudomonadati > Bacteroidota > Chitinophagia > Chitinophagales > Chitinophagaceae > Terrimonas > Terrimonas rubra. Next base: position 1,389,808 of record NZ_JBHUOZ010000003.1, on the reverse strand, counting down.
CCATTTTTCGCCGCCGATCATTAAAGCGTATTCTCCCATCGTCATACCATATACAACCGGAATGGGTTGACGACCGACAAAAGAAGTATATTTTCTATCCAGTACCGGCCCATCCACATAATGTCCGTTAGGATTAGGACGATCCAGTAATAACAAAGGTTTTTTCAGCTCGAAAGCAGCTTCCATAAACTCTTCCAGGGAGGAAATATAAGTATAGAACCTGGCGCCTACATCCTGTATATCGAACAGTAAAATGTCCACGTCTTTTACATCATCGGCAGAAGGGCGGCGTTTGGCGCCATACAATGAAACTACCGGGATACCGGTTTTCGTATCGATATAGTTACCAATTTTCTCACCTGCATCTGCTGTACCCCTGAAACCATGTTCAGGTCCAAAGATCACTTTAATGATCACCCCGAGTTTTTGTAAAGTATCTACCAGGTGGGTATTACCACAGGTGGTGGTCTGGTTGGCAAAAATGCCTACTCTTTTACCTTTTAATAAGGGCAGATAAACGGACAGGCGTTCAGCTGCGGGAATAATTCTATCGGAGCCTGTATAGTTGTTTTGCTGCGGCATGGAATCGGCTACAGCTGTTACCTTATTATCAGCAATTGCATGGTTATTTTTGGGGGTATTGCCGGCTGCACAACTGAACTGGATAATGCAGCCTGCCAGCAGTAATAAAAAAGCAGCAACACGATGTGTACCTGAATAAACATTTACCCTGGCAGGAGATAAAACAGGCCTTGTTTGCAGCTCATTATTTGCACCATAGACTTGCTGCAGCTGAAGGGTGTGACACAATAGGTGCCGATAGTAGTAATGCAGCTGACCAACAAAATTTTTAAGCATAAAATTGCGGATTTTAGGAAAAAAATATGACCGCCTCAATTATAAACATTTTTTCAGGAAAATGTTATTAAATGTTTGGTAAAATAAAGCAGGATACAGGGATTTTACCCTACCTTGCCACGGTCTGGAAAATTAATGACTTCAAAAATTTGTTATGGTAAAAAAAGGTGATAAAATAAAAGTACACTACCACGGTAAATTAAGTAACGGTGAAACGTTTGACAGTTCCGAAGGCCGTGAGCCCCTGGAATTTGAAGTGGGCAGCGGTATGGTAATACCCGGGTTTGACGAAGGTGTTACCGGTATGACAGTTGGTGAGAAAAAAACGATCACTATTCCTTTTGCAGAAGCTTATGGCCCTGTTAACCCGGATATGGTGGTGGATATGCCTAAAGACCGTTTTCCCCCGGAAATGGAACTGGCAATTGGTATGCCTTTGGTGATGAGTGATCAGAATGGTCAGCAGTTCCAGGTAACCGTTACTGAAATTAAAGAAGACAGCATTTTGCTGGACGCTAACCACCCGTTAGCCGGCAAAGACCTTACATTTGATTTAGAACTGGTAGAGATATCAGGTGGCAGTCCCCTGATCATTATGCCATAAAACTTACTTACATTGTTTAACTGGTTTGCAATATCTTTATTGCAAACCTTTTTATTTTTATTTAACTGCTAAGTGATTTTGATATGAGTTTGCAATACACCTACACCGTTGCCGATAGATTTATAAAATATGTACAGGTTGATACACAAAGTGACCCCCAATCGGACAGTTTTCCATCAACCGCAAAACAAAAAGACCTGGGAAAAATTTTAGTAGAAGAATTACTGGAGATAGGTTTAACAGATGCGCATTTAGACGAATGGGGTTATGTGTATGCCACCATCCCCGCCAATACGGATAAAAAAGTACCGGTCATTTGTTTTTGCAGTCATATGGATACTGCCCCGGACTGTACCGGTAAAAATGTGAAACCTATTGTACACAAAAATTACGATGGAAAAGATATTGTATTGCCTGATGATAATACCCAGGTGATCACCACCAAGGCACACCCTTACCTGCGGGAGAAGATCGGTGATGATATTATTACCGCATCGGGCACTACCCTGCTGGGGGCTGATAATAAAGCTGGCGTGGCCATTATTATGGACCTGGCCAATTACCTGGTACAACACCCCGAAGTGAAACATGGCGCTATCAGGATTTTGTTTACACCTGATGAAGAAATTGGCCGCGGAGTGAACCATGTAGATATGAAAAAACTGGGTGCTGATTTTGGGTATACACTGGACGGCGGCTCTCTAGGTTCATTTACCGATGAAACATTCAGCGCCGATGGTGTAACCGTTACCTTTCATGGTGTTACGGCACACCCGGGTTATGCAAAAGATAAATTAGTGAATGCATTAAAAGTAGCCGGTTTGTTTTTAGACCTGTTGCCCAAGGATCATTTTTCGCCCGAGACCACTGATGGCCGTGATGGTTTTGTACATCCTGTTCATGTGGAAGGGATTGCAGAAAAAGTGAGTGTACAGTTTATCATACGTGATTTTGATACGGAGAAATTAAAAAAACATGAAGCCCGCCTGGAAGAGTTTGTGAAACAGGCCGTAGGCCGTTACCCCGGCTCATCCTACGAGTTTGAGGTAAAAGAACAGTACCGCAATATGAAGGAAGTGGTGGCATTACACCCACAAATGAGCGAGTATGTACAAAAGGCCATGGAGCAGGCACAGGTTCCTTTTAAAAAAGAAAGTGCCCGCGGTGGTACAGACGGAAGCCGCCTGTCATTCATGGGACTTCCCTGCCCTGATATTTTTACAGGGGAAATGGCTTTTCATGGCAAACATGAATATGTAAGTATACAGGATATGCAGAAAGCGGTGCATGTACTGGTACAGCTTGCACAGGTATGGGAGCAGGAAACAAAATAGCTTCCGGTGCACATCATTAAACTACCATGCGGCATTACCACATTATCTGATCAACAAATTATACATTACCTATGGTACCATCCATCCGCGCAGCTTATAATAAGGCTTTTACCCCCGAAGCCTATGCTGATTTTTTAAAGGACCTCGACAACGCCCATCCCGGCGCAATAGAATTCAGGGTGGCCGAAACACCTGTTTTTATTCCAAAAAGTTTTACTGACAAACTGATAAACGCCTGCGAAAGCATTGTTGATATTATTACCCGTCCGGATTTTAAGGAACTAACCGCCCGGGCTATACCGGAGGGGCTGGCAGTTCCGGGTGAGAATGAACACACGGACTGTATTGCATTTGATTTTGGCATATGCGAAAATGAAAAGGGCGAACTGGAACCGCAGCTGATAGAGATGCAGGGCTTTCCTACCCTTTTTGCTTACGAGGTTTTGCTGGATGATGTTTTTGCCCGGCATTTCTCCGTACCAAAAGGATACAGCAGTTATATCGGTGGTTATGACAGAGAAAGTTACCTGCAATTATTAAAGGAGGTGATCGTAGGTGATTACCGGCCGGAAGAGGTTATTTTATTGGAACTGTTTCCCCACCAGCAAAAGACAAGGATAGATTTTTATTGTACCCAGGATTACCTGCAGGTGAAGCCGGTATGTTTAACGGAGTTAATTAAAGAAGGGGATAAATTGTTTTACCTGGATAACGGTGTTAAGACTGCCGTTAAGCGTATATACAACCGTATTATTTTTGACGACCTGCAGCAGCAAAGTCCCGAGGTACAGGAAAAAGGTAAATTACTTTTTGAAACGCTTGATGTGGAGTGGATGCCTCACCCGGCCTGGTTTTACCGCATCAGTAAATACACTTTACCTTTTATTGATAACCCTTATGTACCACCGACAGTTTTCCTGCATGAATTGAAAGAAATACCTGCCGACCTGGAAAACTATGTACTAAAACCATTATTCTCCTTTGCCGGCCAGGGTGTAGTAATAGATGTAAGGCCTGAAGATATTACCGCCATTAAAGACCCGGAGAACTGGATACTGCAACGCAAGGTTAAATACGCCGATGTTATTGAAACACCGGACGGACCAGCCAAAGCGGAGATACGTATATTTTATTTCTGGAAAAAGGGGGAAGCCCGGCCTGTGCCTGCCAATAACCTCGCAAGATTAAGCAAAGGCAAGATGATAGGGGTACGTTATAATAAAGATAAAGAATGGGTGGGCGGTAGTTTCTGCCTGTTTGAACAATAATTAAATACATTTTGCTTAAAAACTGACAAAAATCAAAGAAATACCGGAAAAACACCCCTAGTAAATAGGGGTTTTTCCTTATCGTCCAATTAAAAGAATTGATTTATTTAGGATATAATTTTAAATATCATGAAAAATAAAAATTTCCTTATTATTCTTGTATTCGTATGCATTACAGCCGGGCTGGTAAGCTGTAATGATGGCGCCAACATTGTAAAAGTTGATAAAAAAGAGTATGATGCGTTAAAGTCCGCAGCTGACAAATGGAAAGAGGTTGATCTGCTGGCAGCCGAACTGGTAAACCGTAAAGCAGCAGAGCAAGGTGGTGAAAACGCCATGATTGACACAGCCAGCGGTGACACTTACATGCTTAATTATAAAACATCAAAAACTGCTCCTCCCCGGCATTCGGCAGGTGTTGACTTTGACAAAGAAGCCGTAGCATTTATGATTAAATACATGCTTGATAACAAAGTAGAGAATGTGCGTGCGGCCTTTGGTATTTACAGCAATACAGCTGCGATTGGGAAAGATGGGTTTGCTACCATTCTCTTCGGATTACCCAAAAAAATCAGTCATGAGGAATGGGAAAAAAATCCTAATGCTACAGCTATTTACCCTTTTAAATATAAGAAAGTAGGAAATGATAATGACACTACACCTCCCAGTGGTGGTTTCTTAAACTGGGGGGATGTCGTTCCATAAACATACATGCTGAATAACCATTATGCTATTACTAAGTATTATTTTACAATCCTTTGCCCTGTTGACGGGAGTATTTTTCTTTAATAAAATCAAACCTCCGGTATATCGAATTTTTATTATCGTTTTACTCCTGTCAACTGCCAATGAAATCTTTATTTTTAATAACGGTCCTAAGCTATATGATATTAATAAGCAGGTACTCTATAATAGCTTTTTTGTAGTACATAGTATTGTTACCTTTATTATTTTCTTTAACTGTTTATCCCTGAAACGTAGAAAAATGTACACCATATTCTACGGATTAAGCAGTATATTGGCGCTGGTATTTCTGTACTTCAATGGTATACGGATATTCAATCCTTTTTATTTATCTGTTGTTTCGGTACAGATCATGACTGGAGCGAGTATATACCTTTACCAGGTTTATAAAAAAGAAGAATATCACCAGTTGAAAACGGATGCCATTTTCTGGTATTCGGTGGGAAGTATCATTGTGTTTTTCTTCTTTTTCTCTTTCCTGAACGCTACGCATAACAAAGCTTTTCTGAAGGGGGAAACGGGTAAAATCATCTACCAGATACTCAATACTATTGGCAACCTGATCTATTATTCGCTTATTATAATCAGCTTCTTATGTTCAAATATATCTCAGAAGCGGAGTGGTACTTAATTGGGGCTAGTCTCCTGTTTGTTCTTTTTTTTTCGTTGTTTATTTATTTTCTGTACCGGATCAAGGAAAAACAAAACAACTTCTTAAATAAAGAAAAATCATTAAAATCCCAGTTCTCCGAAACCCTGTTACAATCGCAACTTGAAATAAAGGAGGAAACCCTGCAACATATCAGCCAGGAATTACACGATAATCTGGGCCAGGTAGCGAGCCTCATAAAAATACACCTGAACACCTTACAATTACATGACACAGCAAAAGCAGCTGAAAAAATTGATGATACCAAAGAGCTGGTAAGGCAGCTGATCTTTGATATTAAATCCCTGTCGCTTAGCCTGGGAACAAATAAGATACAGCAAATTGGATTGGCCAAAGCATTAAGACTGGAGATACAACGCTTAAAAAAACTGGAACAATTTACGATCTCTTACTCGGGAGTGGAAGAAGTAAGCGGACTGAATGCCGACAAAGCGATCATCCTCTACCGTATGTTCCAGGAAATATGTAATAATATTATAAAGCACAGCAAGGCGAAGCATATTCATGTTTTACTCACTGTGTCAAATAATTTACTTACTTTAGTAGTTCATGACGATGGTATAGGGTTTGATCCCGCTTTACTGGAAGGCAACGGTTCGGGGTTGGACAACTTACGTAACCGGGCACAACTGATAAAGTCAAACCTGACCATTGCAAGTACACCCGATAAAGGAACCACTATTAGCATTATACTCCCTCTTAATCATGTTGCACCAGAACCAGACAATAAAGTTAGCTTTAGTTGACGATCATAAACTTTTCAGAAGAGGCCTGAAAAGTCTCATAGACATGTTAGGACCTCAATACACCGTTATATTTGAAGCGGACAACGGCAAGGACCTTCAAACCAAACTCACACCGGAGAACGCCCCCGATATACTTTTACTCGATATCAATATGCCCGAAATGGACGGTTTCAGTACGGTAAAATGGCTGAATGTGCACTACCCGCTTATTAAAACTTTGGTAGTAAGCATGATTGAAAAGGAAGAGACCGTGGTAAATATGCTCAAACTAGGTATAAAAGGCTACCTGTGTAAGGATGTTGAACCCAAAGAATTATCCGAAGCCCTGCACTCCGTATATAACAAAGGGTTTTACTATACTGATTTCATCACCGGCAAATTATTATACTCTATTCAGCAGGACGGTGAGGGGTATAGCGGCGGACTTACATCGGCCTCCTTTAATGACAGGGAAAGGGAATTTCTGAAGCTGGTGTGCAGCGAACTTACCTATAATGATATTGCTGTAAAAATGTCTTTAAGCCCAAAAACAATCGATGGTTACAGGAATGCCTTGTTTGAAAAGCTGAATATAAAAAGCCGGGTAGGTCTTGCATTATATGCTGTAAAACACGGGCTTGTTCAGCTATAAATTGTAAACAGAAGTAAAGAAAAAACGGTGTTTTATCGAATAAGTTAACATTCAGGGATTGGTTAAAGCGTTTAATGGTTAATGGCCAAATTAGTTCCCCTCATGTGTGTAGACACAAAGTAAGGCGTTTGTACATATATGGAATACAGGAAAAACCCCTATTTTATACAGGAAAAAACCTCCCCCGGGTTATCATCACGCTGGCCTTCATCCGTTACAACAGGAAATACTATATACAAAAAGGGATGCCGGCCTTATTATAGACCGGCATCTCTTTTATCATTGTTACTTATATTTTAATCGTCAAATTTTTTCTTCAGCATAGCCAGCTTGGCCTGGAAAGGGTTAAGCTTCTCTTCCTTTTTAGGTTGAAGCGCTTTATTCCGGGGTGCTGCTTTTGTATCCGTATGGCCGGTGGTATTACTGCCGTCCTTCATACTTAAGGCAATCCTTTTCCGCATTACGTCCACTTCCACCACGGTAACCATTACCTTTTGATTCAGCTTAACCACTTCTTTCGGATCACTGACATAACGGTTGGCCAAATGGGAAATATGTACCAGGCCGTCCTGCTTAACGCCTACATCCACAAAAGCGCCGAAATTTGTAACATTGGTTACGATACCCGGGATCTTCATGCCTACCTGCAGATCGCTGATGGCGTGTACTCCTTCAGCAAAACGGAACTCTTCAATAGGTGAACGGGGGTCACGGCCAGGTTTTTCCAGTTCTTTTAAAATATCCTCCACGGTAAACTCCCCTACTCCTTCCTTTACAAAATCTTTTACATTCAGTTTCTTCCTGATCTCTGCCTGTTGTATCAAGGCAGCAACAGTGCTATCGGCTTTGGCAGCCATCGCCTCCACAATATGGTAGGATTCCGGGTGTACAGCCGAGTTGTCCAGAGGGTTTTCAGCATTGGGTATCCTTAAAAAGCCGGCTGACTGCTCAAAAGCTTTTGGCCCCAGCATAGATACTTTTTTAAGTTCTTCCCTGTTTTTAAAGCCGCCGTTCTTGGTACGGTAATCAACAATATTACGGGCCACGGTAGCACTTAAGCCCGATACATAGGTTAACAGGTGTTTACTGGCAGTATTTACATCAACACCTACATAGTTCACGCAGCTTTCTACTACCTGATCCAGTGTATCTTTTAATTTATTCTGGTTAACATCATGCTGGTATTGTCCAACACCAATGCTCTTGGCATCAATCTTTACCAGTTCACTCAACGGATCCAATAAACGGCGACCAATACTGATGGCACCACGTACCGTTACATCCTGGTCGGGAAACTCTTCACGGGCCACTTCGCTGGCAGAATAAATAGAGGCTCCGCTTTCATTTACCAGGAAAACAGATACCGGCCGGTCAAACTGGATACTTCTTACCAGTTGATCCGTTTCTTTACTGGCAGTACCATTACCATAACCGATGGCCTGGATATCGTACTTGGCTACCAGTTCTTTAATCGTATGTACGGATTTATCCCATTCGTTCTGCGGTGCATGTGGAAATATGGTAGTATAGTGTAAAAAGGTACCACTCTCATCCAGGCAAACCAGCTTACAGCCTGTTCTGAATCCCGGGTCCAGTGCCAATACACGTTTGCTGCCCAGGGGTGATGCCAGTAATAACTGGCGCAGGTTATCCGCAAATACCGCGATGGCTTCTTCGTCGGCCTTGTTTTTACTATTTAACCTGAACTCTGTTTCAATAGATGGTTTTAATAAACGACTATAACTGTCATCAATAGCAGTAGCTACCTGTTGTCCGGCAGCATCGAGGTGTTTTACAAAATGAGATTTTAACTGGTTAGCCGCGATCTCTTTGTCTACCGCGATGTCCATTAATAAAAATCCTTCTTTCTCACCACGGCGGATGGCCAGTATACGATGCGAGGGGCTATCTGCCAGGAATTCACTGAACTCGAAATAATCACGGTATTTCTGTGCTTCTTCTTCGTCCTTTTTACTGGTTAATACTTTTGAGGTCACTTTGGCCTCATTGGTAAACATCTTACGGATAATATTACGGGCCTGTTCATCTTCAGCCACCCATTCAGCAATTATATCCCGGGCGCCTTGCAAAGCTGCAGCCTGGTCGGCAACCTGTTCGGTAATAAATTTAGCGGCCTCTGTTTCGGGATTTATTTTTTCTGTTTGTTCAAATATGATCTTAGCAAGCGGTTCCAACCCTTTCTCAATAGCAATCGAGGCTTTGGTTTTACGTTTGGGTTTAAAGGGTAAATAAATATCTTCCAGTTCAGTGGCAACAATACAGTCTTCTATTCTTTTTTTAAGCTCCGGAGTAAGCTTGCCTGCCTCATCAATGGTTTTTAAAACAGTTTCCTTACGTTTTTCCAGTTCTTCAAAATACTTCACCTGTTCCACCACATTCCCGATCGCTACCTCATCCATATTACCGGTTGCTTCCTTACGGTAACGGGCTATAAAAGGAATGGTAGAGCCGTCTTTTACCAGCTCCACAATATTTGTAATGCCTTTTATCGGGAGATTCAGTAAGCCGGAAATATGCTGTAAATATTTAATTTCCATATGTATATTTTTCCATTTAGGGGGCGGCAAATGTAGGGTAAAAAACAACAATTATCCATGTCAAAACTTTGACAATTTGGCAATGTTAAAAACTAAATGCAGCGCAAAAAAATCCGGTTTTTCAACAATAAAATTTCATGGATATCTATCAAAAAAATATACCCAGGCTACCGGATAACAAGCTGTTTATTAAAACATAGTTGTGTTGAAATATCATTGCAGTTAATAGTAACAATGATTTAAACCACCGTAAAGCCTTACCAAACGCTTATTGCAGTCCATTCCAGAACAATCGTTAGCATAAAATTGCTAAAAAAATTTTTTGGTTTAAGTTTCCTCCTTACCTTTGCATCAGTTCTTTAGCATCACTTATCAAGAAAGGCTGAGGGTAATGGCCCACAGACGCCTTGGCAACCTCTCAAAATATTTTATTTTGAAAAGGTGCCAACTCCATCTCCGGTAAAACGGAGGCAGATAAGTCAGATTTCAAGCTTTGGTATTTTACATTACAACTATATTATTGCTCATCTGATTTATCGGATGAGCATTTTTTTTGCCTGTACACCAGGCAATACAATGCGGTCCGGTAAACCTCTCCTTCTCTTGTTAACAGTGCCTGTTCATCAAAATTATTCACCTCTTGTTTTATACAAACAAGAACAAAACTGTTTAACAATGATTACACAAAACAACCATGGTATGCAACGAATGTGTGTTTGTTTTCATACAAAAAACACATACAAACAAAATTTTAACAAATAAAAATTTGGAATTGTAGGCAATTGTCTACTAACTTAGTGGAATAATTATGCAAAACAGTACAACATATACTTTCTTTAAAACAGCAGCCTGCTGTGTGTGTTGTATTTGTTGTATGCGCTAAGCATACATATACTCTACTTTGTTGTACTACAACAACCCCTACATAATTCCCCGATTTTATTTACCTGATTAAACTTAAAGTAAAAAACTTATGAGCAAGTTACATTTTGACACATTGCAGTTACATGTCGGACAAAAAGCTGATCCATCAACAAACGCAAGAGCAGTTCCTTTATACCAGACCACTTCGTATCAATTCAATAACTCCGATCATGCCGCAAATTTATTCGGCTTAAAAGAGTTTGGCAATATATACACCCGTATCATGAACCCTACCACCGATGTATTTGAACAACGCATTGCGGCGTTAGAAGGTGGTGTGGCAGCCGTGGCTACTTCATCGGGACAGGCCGCACAGTTTTTAGCACTGAACAATATTCTGCAGGCCGGTGATAATTTTATTTCCACTTCCTTTATTTATGGTGGCACTTATAACCAGTTTAAAGTTGCCTTTAAACGCTTAGGTGTTGAAGTACGTTTTGCAGAGGGCGATAACGTTGAAAACTTTGTTCCCCTGATTGATAAGAATACAAAAGCCATTTACCTGGAAACCATTGGCAACCCCCGTTTAAATGTACCCGATTTTAAAAAATTTGTAGCCCTCGCTAAAGAGTATGACCTACCCCTTATAGTGGACAATACATTTGGTGCCGGTGGTTACCTGTTTAAACCATTGGAACATGGCGCTAATGTGGTAGTAGAGTCGGCAACCAAATGGATCGGCGGTCATGGCAACAGCATTGGTGGAATTATTGTAGATGGTGGTAATTATAACTGGGGTAATGGCAAATTTCCACAGTTCACTGAGCCATCCGAAGGCTATCACGGGTTAAAATTCTGGGATGTATTCGGTGAAGGCAATCCTTTGGGCTTACCCAATATTGCATTTGCCATCCGTGCCCGTGTAGAAGGTTTACGTGACTTTGGCCCCGCCTTAAGCCCCTTCAACTCCTTTTTATTATTACAAGGATTAGAGACCTTATCCCTGCGGGTACAACGCCATGTTGATAATGCACTGGCCCTGGCAACCTGGCTGGAAAATCATGAGCAGGTGGAATTTGTATGGTACCCTGGCCTTGCCAGCAGTCCTTACCATGCATTAGCTAAAGAATACCTGACCAACGGCTTTGGCGGTGTATTACAATTCGGCATCAAGGGCGGATTGGAGAATGGTAAAAAATTCGTTGATTCCCTGCAGCTGATCAGTCACCTGGCCAATGTAGGTGATGCCAAAACCCTGGTTATTCATTCAGCCTCTACCACACACCAGCAGTTAAGTGAAGCAGAACAACAAAAAGCGGGTGTATTACCTAACTTAATCCGTATCAGCGTAGGCATTGAACATATAGAAGATATTAAAGCAGATATACAACAGGCATTCAATAAAGTTTTTTCAGCCAAAGAAGCATTAGTAGCATAACATGACGCAGACATTTAAGTATAACCACCTTTTTCAATTGGAGTCGGGCGTAACCCTGCCCGGCTACCATTTGGCTTATACTACATATGGTACCCTCAATGAAAACAAGGACAATGTAGTATGGATATTCCATGCGCTTACCGCCAACAGCAATGCCGCAGAATGGTGGCCCGGCCTGGTAGGCGAAGGCAAGTTTTTTGATCCAGCAAAGTATTTTATCATTTGCGTGAACAAACCCGGAAGTCCTTATGGCAGTATTTCGCCCCTAAGTACCAACCCGCAGACCAACCAGCCTTATTACCACGATTTCCCCGTGTTTACAGTAAGGGATATTATCAATACCTACAAAAACCTCCGCGATCATTTAGGAATTACCCAGGCACATGTAGGACTGGGCGGTAGTACCGGTGGTATGCAGTTACTGGAATGGGCTATTGATGAGCCTGATTTCTTTGAACATATCGTTCCTATTGTAACAAACGCCGTTTTATCGCCATGGGGCATTGCCTTTAATGCCAGCCAGCGTATGGCTATTGAGGCAGACGGCAGCTGGTTAGAAAAACGTGCCGATGCGGGTCAAAAAGGATTGGCAGCTGCCCGTTCTATCGCCCTCATCTCCTATCGTCAATACAAAGGTTATGATGTAACCCAACCCAGGGACAAAGCCTTTGTTCCCCTGGCCAATAACGTGGTTTTTGCGGCCGATAATTACCAGCGTTACCAGGGTTTAAAACTGGTAAGCCGTTTTAATGTTATTTCCTATTACCGCTTAACCCAAACCATGGACAGCCATGACGTGGGCCGTAACCGTAATGGCGTAGTAGATGCCTTAAAACAAATAAAGGCCCAGACTTTGATCATTGGCATTAAAACGGACCTGTTATACCCATTGACAGAGCAGGAGTTTTTAAAGGAACATATCCCCCACTCCCAGTTATTTATTATTGCCAGCGATTTTGGGCATGATGGCTTTTTACTGGAGTATGAAAAAATTGAAGTAGCCCTGAAGAACTTTATTACACATAAACAGAAGAATTACTTAAAAATAGTGAACCAATAAAGAATTATGAATTATGAATGCAGAATTATGAATTGATGATTGGCGAATAAAAATTCATAACTCATAATTTATTAAAACAACTTTAGCAAATAAAACAACAAATAAAAAATGGAAACACATAAACAGTTAGTGATCGGCTTATTCGGTTTTGGCGTAGTAGGTGAAGGTTTATACAAGGTATTGGCACAAACCCCCTCTTTAAATGCCCGGTTAAAAAAAGTGTGCATTAAAAATCCCGGTAAAAAAAGGGAAGCACCGGCCGAATTGTTTACTACTGATAAAAATGAATTATTAAACGACGAAGAAATAAATGTAATTGTAGAAGTAATTGACGATGCCGTTGCAGCTTTTGATATTGTTTCCACCGCTTTAAAAAACAATAAGGATGTGGTAAGTGCCAGCAAAAAGATGATTGCTGAAAACCTGCCTGCATTACTGGAACTGCAACAGCAAACCGGTAAATCATTATTGTACGAATCAGCAGCCTGCGCCTCCATACCGGTTATCCGCAACCTGGAGGAGTATTATGATAACGATTTGTTACACTCCATTAAAGCCATTGTAAACGGCTCTACCAATTTCATCCTGACCAAGATATTCGAGGACGGGCTTGATTTTAAACAGGCGCTTACCCTGGCCCAGCAATTAGGCTTTGCCGAAAGCAACCCTACATTAGATGTAGAAGGCTATGATGCGGTAAACAAATGGAGCTTTTTATTGACACACGCTTATGGCATTGTGACCACCACCGATAAAATATTATTCAATGGCATACAGAACATTCATGCCAGCGATGCGCAGGTGGCCAAAGAAAAGAAACAGGAAATAAAACTGGTAGCCCAGGCCAAAAAACTGAATAACGGTAAAGTGGCTGCCTTTGTGCTGCCGCAGTTTGTAAAACAGACCGATCACCTGGCTTTTGTTAAAAACGAATACAATGGGGTGGTAATAGAAAGTGGCTTTGCTGACAAACAGTTTTTTTATGGGAAAGGTGCGGGCAGTTTGCCTACCGCATCGGCCGTATTAAGCGATATATCGGCCCTGCGTTACCAATACAAATACGAGTATAAGAAACTATACCACCACCAGCCGCATGAATTATCAACTGACATTTACTTGAGGGTATATGTAAGTTTTAATGATATTAACAGCATCCCCAAAGATAAATTTGAGTGGATTGAGGAATGGCATTCGCAGGAAGAAAGAAAATACTTATCCGGTGTAATAGCTTTTAGCGAATTAAAAAATAATGACTGGTGGAAACAGGACAATGTATCACTGATACTGAGCGCCGAACCCATTATTGAAGAGATTGAAACGAGAAACCTGAAAAAGAAAAGTTTAGAGCTGGCCGGGTTAAGCCTGTAACTTTTGTCTATATTAATTTTTATAGTTGTGTTGTTTTAACCGGGGCCGATTTCTTTCGGCCCCTTTTTATTATTTTATTGTTAACACCCCATACCCTCTACCCTATATCCTATATCCTCTACCTATACCTTTTACCCTCCCTAACACCTGTTTGTTTGCCACATTATAACTACCTTTGCACCTTAAATTTACCATATGGATTTTTTACATGTTTTGAATATTGCTGAAAAAAATAATGGCGTTAGTACCGGTGTTAAATGGATACCAACAACCGGCGAAACCATAACCTCTTATACACCTGTTGACGGCTCCGTGATCGGTACCGTTAATACAGCTGACCGGAATGCCTATGACCATGTAGTACAGCAGGCCCAGGATGCTTTTGTGGAATGGCGTAAATGGCCTGCACCCAAACGGGGTGAAATTGTACGCCAGATAGGCGAAGCCTTACGTACTTATAAAGAGCCCCTGGGTAAACTGGTATCATACGAAATGGGAAAAAGCCTGCAGGAAGGTTATGGCGAGGTACAGGAGATGATCGATATCTGCGATTTTGCCGTAGGCCTCTCCCGCCAGTTACACGGCCTTACCATGCACAGTGAAAGAGCCAGCCACCGTATGTATGAGCAATACCATCCGTTAGGTGTGGTAGGCATTATATCAGCCTTTAACTTCCCGGTAGCTGTGTGGAGCTGGAATACCATGCTGGCCTGGGTTTGCGGTAATACCTGCGTATGGAAACCATCTGAAAAAACGCCTTTATGCGCCGTTGCCTGCCAGCTGATCGTAAGCGAAGTATTTGCAAAGAACAATGTGCCCGAAGGTGTAAGCGGTTTAATTATTGGTAACCGTGAAGTAGGCGAATGGTTAAGTACCGATACGCGTGTACCATTGGTATCGGCCACCGGATCTACCCGCATGGGTAAAGCGGTTGCTGCTGCTGTAGCACAACGTTTAGGAAAATCATTATTAGAACTGGGTGGTAATAATGCCATCATCATTACGAAAGACGCCGATATGGATATTGCCATTTTAGGCGCTTTATTCGGAGCGGTTGGTACAGCGGGCCAACGTTGTACTACTACCCGCCGTTTAATTATCCAGGAAGATGTGTACGATACCGTAAAAGATAAACTGGTAAAAGCATACGGACAGTTATCAATTGGTGACCCGCTGAACGAGAAAAACCATGTAGGGCCATTGATCGATACCGATGCGGTGAAAATGTACCTGGATTCCATTGAAAAATGTAAAGCCGAAGGTGGCCGGTTTGTAGTAGAAGGCGGAGTGCTGGAAGGTAAAGGCTACGAGAGCGGTTGTTATGTAAAACCCTGTATTGCCGAAGCCCAACCGGAATATAAGATTGTGCAGCATGAAACATTTGCACCTATTTTATACCTGTTGAAATATAAAACACTGGATGAGGCAATTGCTATTCAGAACAATGTGCCCCAGGGCTTATCTTCCGCTATCATGACCCTGAATTTGCGTGAAGCAGAACAGTTTTTATCTTATGCCGGCAGCGACTGTGGTATTGCCAATGTAAATATTGGTACCAGCGGTGCAGAGATAGGTGGCGCGTTTGGGGGTGAAAAAGAAACCGGTGGTGGCCGTGAAAGCGGTAGCGATGCCTGGAAAGCCTATATGCGCAGGCAAACAAATACGATCAATTACAGCACTAACCTGCCCCTGGCACAAGGTATTAAGTTTGATATTTAAACATGTTGCAGTGATTAAATAATTAAGGCCGGCATAATGCCGGCCTTAATTATTTATGGAATGAATAGCTTACTGCTGAACAATGATATGCAGCACAAGTGTGCGACGCAAGGGACGATGCAGTATGTTACCACAGCCGGTAACAGCATTATGCTTTCAATGATTATCTTTTACCCAGGATCAGGAAAGAGATACCCACCTGGATGGTACTGTTTTTAAAATCGGGATCACGTAATTCGGTAGTGTTATCACCTACTTTTGACATACCGGCTAAATAACGGGCACCAATACCAAAACCACCGTTTGCCTGGTAACCAATACCCAGACCTAAAGCAAGATCAAGGTTTTTAGCCAGGTCGCCTACTTCTGTACCGGATACGTTTTCACCCACTTTCATACCAACCTGCGGGCCTCCTTCAATATAAAAACCGCCGGGAGTTCTTACCTTAACCATTACCGGTAAGGTTACATATGTCAGTCTGAAACTGGAATCATTATTATTAATGTCTTTAAATTTAGCGCCCCCGGTAGAAACCAACAACTCAGGTTGTAACGAAATAGCACCTAATCTGAAGTTTAAAAATGCACCGGCATGAAAACCAACCAATGCTTTTTTATCAAGGTCTTTAAAATCACCACCGGTAAAGTTGGTAATATTAGCACCACCCTTTAACCCTAAAGAAACCTGTGCCGTTGCGGACTTTAAACAAAAGGCAAATAAAGCAATTAAAAGCGCTTTTTTCATAAAAAAATAGTTTAGTTTGCAAAAATAGGTAATTCCTGATCAAGGAATTGTTAATCACGTATATATCACGATCCATGAAGCAAATTCTACTGTTCGGCGCAGGCAAATCGGCTACCGTATTTATCACGTATATAATCAATAATGCTGCCAAAGAAAACTGGATGCTGACCATTGTAGATGCAAGCCAGGAACTGGCTTTAGCAAAAATAGGCGGCTCCCCGCATGGGCGTGCATTGAGTTTTGATATCACTGATACTGAAGCCCGTAATAAGGTAGTATCAGAGGCTGATATTGTAGTATCTATGCTGCCGGCCGCCTTGCATTACCAGGTGGCTACCAGCTGCATTAAATATAAAAAACATTTATTGACGGCCTCTTATGTGGACGACGCCATCAAAGAGCAGGAGAATACGTTAAAGGAAAACGGTATATTATTTTTATGTGAAATGGGCTTAGACCCGGGCATTGACCATATGAGCGCCATGCAGCTGATTGACGATATTCATGCAGCCGGTGGTGTGGTACAATCCTTTAAGTCGCATTGCGGGGGATTGGTGGCACCGGAAAGCGATAATAATCCCTGGCATTATAAGATCAGCTGGAATCCACGCAACGTGGTGCTGGCCGGTAAGGCCGGCGCTCATTACCTGGAGGAAGGAAAAGAAATACGGCTTCCCTATGGCCAGTTATTTAATACCGGCAATACCGTATCCGTTGACGGATTGGGCAAGCTGGGCTGGTATGCCAACAGGGACTCGCTGAGCTATGCAACCCTGTATGGCCTGGAAACGGCCCATACTTTTGTAAGAACCACTTTACGCTATGTTGATTTTATTGATGGCTGGCGTAAGATCGTTGATCTTGGATTAACAGATGAAGCGGATAAAATCGATACCAGTAATAAAACCCTGGCAGCAATATGGCAGCAATTAATTCCCGCTGCTGTTATTGCCCATGCTTCGCCGTTATTTTTACAGCAACTGGAACATTTTGGCTATCACGATTCCGATACAGTTTTACCTGCCGGTAATTACACCAGGGCCGATTTTCTGCAACTGATCCTGGAAACCAAACTGGCACTGTCACCAGGCGATAAGGATATGATCGTTATGCTCCATGAAATAGATTATACAGACAATACCGGAGCGGCAAAACATATTAATAGTTCCCTGATTGTTAAAGGAGATAACAGCCTGCACACTGCGATGGCCAAAACTGTAGGGCTTCCCCTTGCCATTGCCACTAAGTATATACTGAACGGCACCATACAGTTAACCGGCTTACATATACCAACCATTAAGGAGATTTACAAACCAGTATTGGAAGCTCTGGGTAAGGAAGGCATTTTGTTTGAAGAAACCGTTAGTTAAGCAGTATCGTTATTACTCCACGGTAACTTCTTTTACGGACAGGCGACGGTAACTGATATCCCTGAAAACTACTTTATACTTACCGGGCTTTAAATACAGGCTATAGTACCCGTTATTAGCCGCAATATAGGTTTGATCGGCCGGTATAATTTGTCCCAGAATATCTTCCCGGTACTCTTCCTCATGATAGGCCTGCACCATAAACAATCCTTTTTCGCTGGGTTGTATGGGCGTTTCCTTACGTTCTCCCTCTAAGGCAAGCCAGCCTGGCCGGTTATTGACATAGTTTGCCGGCGGGTGCACCACAGCGATACCAATACCCGGCAAGCCTAACAGGTTGGCAGGCTTTTTATCCAATAACATAACGGAAGGTTCTGTAATTACAAACTTTTTAGTAAAAGCGGTATAGAATGCCGCACCGCTTTCATAATAACTGCCCTCGCTTACAGCTACCTGGTCGATGGTGACAGGGTTAATATTGCTGATATTTTTAAAAAACATGGCCATGGTTCGCTGTCCTTCCACCAATGCTTCATTATTATTACGGCCAAAGCCCGTTAACACCAGCATTTTGGCGGCACTGTCTTTTTTAATGGCATTATAAAGGTTTACAGCTTCTATAGAATCTCTTACATTGGGTGTATGTTTACCGGCTGCAGTATCCGCATAGGGCACCAGCGTAAAGCCCAGCGTTAACGCCTTGCGCACCAGCTCACCGCCAACCGGTTCAGCCGTATGCTCGCCGCTGAAAATATTTACCTCGTCAATTACATACCCTGTTTTATTGGTAAGGGTTTCCATGGCCAGGTAACGGAAACCGTTATTGTACAGATCCTGTAACAAACTGTACACAAAAGCCCGGTGCATGGGCTGGTAAAACAGTTCATTGATCATGATTACTTTTGCATTCATAGAAGAACCGATGATAAAGGATTTTGCGTTGATGGATTGCAAACCATCCAGCTCATCCACATAGTTCTTTATATCTCTTTTTTGTGCGGCGCTTAAGGGCTGGTATTTTTTCTGGGCATAGTTTAAAGCCGATTGATAATCACCCGCCATAGCTAAAAACCCGGCAAAATAATCGTTGTAGACATTGTCACCCAACAGTTTTTTAAACCTTTTTTCCCAGGCAATAGCCTGGTATATCGGATATAAATAATGAATATCGTTACCGATGCGGTTGGTAAGATTCATCTGCAATGAATCTTTTTTTGCAGGTGCCACCAGCTCAGTGTATTTCTTGATCTGGTCAAGCTGGTATTGTGCATGAGCCGCCAGGCCCAGGCAAAATAAACACAACAATACCAGTATATTTTTTTTAGGCATCATGTACCCGTGTATTTTAAAATGCAATGTTACGAGCATTGCTGTTAGTAAAAAGGTAAAATTGACGATCAGGGGTGTGACATAGACCAGTTCCTGCAAACCACGGTATACCGCATAATAAAAGCCCTGACAGTGGTCAGGGCCTTTATACTATAGTATAAGAAAAGAATTATTTCAGTTTCTCATCCAGGTCATTCCATTTTTTCTCCTCTGCAATATATTTTGTCAGGTCAGCACCTTTGGCGCCTTCACGTTTTGTAGAAAAATATTGGGCCAGGTTGCCAACAATAATTTTGTACTGACGCTGTTCTGTACGGTCCAGCTGAGATTTTTTTCCGAAAATGATGGCCGCTTTTTCATAATTGTCTTTCATCAGGTCATAATCCTTATCGTAAGTCACCTGCAGGTCTTTCAGTTTCTGCGCATCTTCTGCGGTAGGTTTAGTACCTGGTTTTGCTTTTCTTTTTAACTCACGGATTTTTTCGGACTGGGTTTCGGCTTTGTTCATATAGTGGTCGCCCAGGTAAATAAAGTTTTGAGCCGCTTTTTCAGGATTTACTTCGGCCGCTTTATTCAATGCTGCTACCATTTTGGTTTCCAGCTCCTCGAAGTTATCAGGCCTTACAGCACCGTCTTTACGGGAGTTCAGGGTATCATAAATTAACTCGCCTATGATAGCATTTGCTTTATAGTTACCGGGATCGGTAGCAAGAACACCTTCCAAAGATGCAATTTTAGCAGCCCAGGTCTCTTCTAAACCAACAGCAAAGTCAACTTTATCGTAATCGAAAAACTCGCTCTTTGGATACAATTCTTTTCCTAAAGCCCTGTACTTCTCAAAATTGGCGTTGTCTTTTTTACCTATATAGTACCTTACCAGGTAACGGTAAACATCTTCGTAAGAGGCTTCATTTAATTTCAGGTCGGCCAGTATTTTATAATACTTTACGGCAGCTTCCGTGTTCTTGCTGTTCTCGGCAAGTACGCCCGCTAAAATAACCGTATTGGTATCAATAGGGCCTGGCAGGTCTTTTTGTGCAATCAGGAAATTAGAGATTTCATATACTTTCTCAAATTTTGGTAAACCATCTGCCCAGGCTTTATTCTGGTAATCTTTATAACCGGCATTAAACAACAACCATCTCAGGTTTAAAACACCGTTTTTATAAATTTCTTCCTTTGTAAAAAGCGCAGCGCCCGGCTCCATGCTCAGGTACTTTTGAAATGCTGCGTATGCTTCGTTAATATAACCAGGTGCCTGTGCAGCCTGTGTACTGTCCAGCGCATTACCCACATAAATAGCATTTTTCAAAATATACGCTTCGGGTTTTGACATAAACTTCTCATCCGATTGTTTTTTGTCAAACTCCTCTTTACCTTTTTTAAACTGGTTCAACAAAAGATAGTTCTTATACGTATCATATTTTTGAGCAAACACGCTGCCCGCAACAAGTGATAGCATAGTGCCCAGTGCAACAATCTTTTTCATTTTTCTTTTTTAAGTGAATGATTAATAATAATAATTTTTATTCTTCTGGTTTAGTTTCCTCTCCGGTACCGGCCTGTGTATCTTCTCCTGCGGTCGGCGCCTGATCAGCTGCGCCTTCTATCCCTGTCTCTCCTTCTGCTCCTTCCACCGCATCCAGTAATTTCTCTTCCTCCTGGTCATCTATCTGGGTAATAGCAGCTATCTGGTCGCCTTCATCAATCCTGATCAGTTTAACACCCTGGGTAGCCCTTCCCTGTTCGCTTACATTGGCTACCTTCATACGGATGGTAATACCACTTTTACAGGTGATCATCAGGTCCTGCGACTCCAGTACGGCTAACATACCTACTAAACTACCGGTTTTTTCTGTAACGTTAATGGTTTTCACACCTTTTCCGCCCCTGTTGGTAAAACGGTACTCATCTACCGGTGTACGTTTACCATAACCTTTGGCACTCACCACCAATACCGTTTTGGCCACATCCTCCACAGGATTAACACAAATCATACCAACTACCTCATCATTAGCATCATCCACTTCAATACCAGCCACACCAATGGCGCCACGACCGGTTACCCTTACTTTTTCCTCAGAAAAACGGATAGCGCGGCCGCTTTTAACAGCCATCATGATCTCCGAATGCCCGTCGGTCATCCTGGCTTCCAGCAGCTCATCACCTTCTACAATGGTAATGGCATTTACACCGGTTGTACGCGGACGGCTGAAGTCGGCCAGCTCGGTTTTTTTAATAATACCTTTCTTGGTACACAACACAATATTGTGCGATTTTACAAATTCTTCATCTTTCAGGTCCTGCACATCAATGATCGCTCTTACCTTATCATCCGGTGGTATCTGGATCATGTTCTGGATGGCACGTCCCTTACCGGTTTTCTCGCCTTCCGGTATCTGGTACACATTTAACCAGTAACATCTTCCCTTTTCAGTAAAGAACAACATGGTATGGTGTGTACTGGCTACAAACAGGTGTTCAATATAATCTTCATCGCGGGTTTTGCCGCCAATAGCGCCACGGCCACCACGTTTCTGCGCCCTGTATTCGTCAACCGGTGTACGCTTAATATACCCCAGGTGAGAAATAGTGATCACCACATCTTCCTCTTTCACCAGGTCCTTAATGCTTACTTCATTATCCAGGTAAGTGATCTCACTCTTACGTGTATCACCAAATTTCTCCCTTATTTCGAGCAACTCCGTTTTAATGATGTCAAAACGCATGGATTCGTTGCCAAGAATGTTTTGCAAATGCGCAATTAATTTCTGCAGCTCTTCATATTCAGCAATGATCTTATCACGCTCCATGCCGGTTAAACGCTGTAAACGCATTTCCAGGATGGCTTTTGCCTGTATCTCATCAAGCCCCCAGCCGGCGTTGATCAGGTTATCCTTAGCGATTTCAGGCGTTGCGGAAGCCCTGATCATGGCAATTACCTCATCCAGGTGATCCAAAGCGATCAGGTAACCTTTTAAGATATGCGCTCTTTTCTCGGCTTCGCGTAATTCAAACTTAGTACGACGTACTACTACCTCGTGCCTGAAATCAACAAACTCGCTGATCAGGTCTTTCAGGTTCAATATTCTCGGGCGGCCTTTAACAATGGCAACATTGTTAATACCGAAAGAGGTTTGTAATTCCGTGTGTTTGTACAACTGGTTAATCACCAGGTTGGCCACGCCATCACGTTTCAGGTCAATAACAATACGGGTGCCCTCTTTTTTATTACTCTCGTTGTTTACGTGGGCAACACCTTCAATGGTTTTATCATTCACCAGTTCGCCGATACGGTTGGTCAGCGCATCACGGTTTACCTGGTAAGGTACTTCGGTAATAATGATCTGCTCCCTGCCGCTTGGCTTGGTTTCCACGTTAATACGGCCACGCACCACTACACGGCCACGGCCTGTATGAAAGCCTGCTTTCACACCTTCCATACCGTAAATGATACCGCCCGTTGGGAAATCCGGTGCTTTTACAAACACCATCAGTTCATCTATCGTAATTTCTTTATTGTCAATAAAAGCAACACAGCCGTCAATTACTTCGGTCAGGTTATGCGGCATCATGTTGGTAGCCATACCTACCGCAATACCGCTACTGCCATTTACCAGTAACTGGGGAATGCGGGTTGGCAGGATGGAAGGTTCTTTCTCCGAATCGTCAAAGTTCAGCTGGAAATCCACTGTATCTTTTTCAATATCATCGAGCATGTGCTCGCCTAATTTGGCTAAGCGTACTTCCGTATAACGCATGGCAGCCGGATCATCGCCATCCTGGTTACCAAAGTTACCCTGGCCGTCAACAAGTGTGTAACGCATGTTCCAGTCCTGTGCCAGGCGCACCATGGCGTGATATACCGAACTGTCACCGTGGGGGTGATATTTACCCAGTACTTCCCCTACTACCCTTGCCGATTTTTTATAGGGCTTGTTGTGATTTAAACCCAGTTCATTCATGGCAAATAATACACGCCTGTGCACGGGTTTAAAGCCATCTCTTACATCGGGTAAAGCACGGCCCACAATTACTGACATTGAATAGTCGATATAGGCCGTTTTCATTTGCTCCTCGATATTCACCGGTATGATCCGGTTAATATCATTGGTTTCCTGCGGTTCCAAGTTTTCTTCCATGCTAAAATTTGGTTACTTATTGTTTCGTTTTGCTTTGCGGTTAATGGGGCATTTTAGGTGGCCGGCAACAGTACTGTTATCATCACCTGTTGCGTCGCACACTGCATCGTTCCGTTCGCTGCCAGGCAGGCTTTAAAGTAGTTTTCACCACCGGTTTTTTACCCCCTGTTCAGCTACAAAAAATGAAGCCTGCAAATTTAACTTTTTAACACCTTATAACCTGATAATTAGCCGCTTTTTTACCCCATTTTACTCCCATTTTTTCCACCATTGTGAATTAATATGCAAAGAGAAAATTTTATGTTTTATAAGCGGGATAAAAACGGTGTAACCAGCACAAATAAGGGCCTTCCGGCCCCGTTTTTATGCAATAAGCTGATTGACTTTCCCGGATAGTATACCTGATGTGGTTTTATTTCAAATACTTCTCGAAAAAAGGCAGGGTTTCGGTATAAAACCTCCCTTCAAACCCGTCCTGCATATTGGTATGATTGCCCAGGTACTCCTCTGCGAAATGTTTAATGCCCAGCTGTTCCAGTTTTTTGCTGAACTGCAGCCCCGTAACGGGGATATGTGGAAACTCTTCATTACGTCCCCAATCCAGTTTTAAGGCATTTAATGTTTTTAGCTGGGTAATATAGCCGTCAATCATATTAAAGGGCAGCTGTGCGTCCCATAATTCCTTTACGGGCTGGTTTATTACCAGGCTGTCACCCACTAAGTGTACGGGAAAATCGGCCTGCAGGTTTTTACTGCCGGCATTGGGCGTATAGGCCCGGGCCATGGATGCTATAACCGCTGTATAAAATCCTTCAACACCTGTTATGCCCTGCATGATCGTTTTTTCATCGGTAGCCCGGGATGCAAGAAGGAAGGCCTTATTGCTCAGCGAAAAATCACTACTCCAGTTTAATACTGCGGGGCTCATGCCATATACCGCACCAAAAACATCGGTATACATCATCCCTATTTTTAAAGCGCCGTTACCACCCATGGAATGCCCGGCTAAACCCCTGCTGTTCCTGCCGGCAAGGGTCCTGTAACGGCTATCAATAAAGCCGACTACATCTTTGGCTATATAATCGGCCCAGTTACCGGCTATGGTTGAATTGCTGTAAAAGCTGCCGCCCAGCCTGGTTTCACTATCGGGTGTAACCAGTATCATGGGACGCATTTTGCCCGTAAGGATAGCGGTATCCAATAAGGTTTTGGTTTGTAGCCATACGTTCATCATCAGGCTGTCGTTACCTGTATAACCGTGCAAAAAATAAATAACCGGGTAACGCTGTTTGCTTTTTTCATAACCGGGTGGCAGGTAAACCGATATATGTTTTACTGCCGGCTCACCTACTTTATTGTGTTGTAAGGACGGAGCGGTGAAGGAAGTACGCATAATGCTGCCCCCTGTTTGCTGGGCACAGGCGAACAATACCAGGCTGCATATGCCCCAGGTAAGTAATAATTGTTTCATGGTTGAAGGTTTACCAGGCCCTAACCGCTGCACAGCTTTACAATGACACAACAATAGTCAATAAAAAACTGTATGCTTTACCACCGCAAAGCAGTTAAAGGCTTTAACTAAAGATACTGATTTAGAGGCATAGTACCGGGCATGATGAAGGGGCATGCAGTAAGGCCAAAGGGCTGCCCGATTGCAGCGGCACCGCAGCGAAGCGGAGGTATAGCGGAAAGCGGGAACTGCAGCCGACCGGAGTTACCGGGATGACAGCCCCTATTGTGCAAACTAATTGTTAAAAGACCCGGTAAAGAACTGACCGTAAATGATTATAACATGATTTTTGCACTTACGGCATAGTATTTAGCGTTTTATAGATAAGCACAAAACCCAACAATTATGCTTACTTATATTTTACTGCGGGATAACAGGGAACAAGGTCCGATGCGACTGGAAGATTTACTGGATATAGGCTTAAAGCCTTATGACCTGGTATGGGTGCCCGGTAAAAGTGCTGCCTGGCGCTACCCGAGTGAAATAGAGGAACTAAAAGCCTATGCCCCTGCAGTGGAGGAGCAACCTTTTGACAGGTTTTATAAAAAAGAAAATGAAACAACGGTTACCAAACAAACCGACGAACCCATAGCACCGCAAAACACGGTTGTTACCCCGGCTGTTAAAACCAGGTTTGTTGCAGTGACCATGCCGGCGGGACAGCAAAAAACGGTGATGCCCAAAAAAGTGACAGAGAAACCCATTGCTGCCAAACAGGAACAACCGGATTATGATGAGTACAAAGCGTATATGCCTGCCAGTGTACAACAGCAGGCTGCGGAAAAGAAAGTAGTTACCCAAACGGTGTACGAACAGTTGATGGCCGGTGAAAGCCATATTACAACACAGGCCGAAAAGATTGCCAGTTATACGGAACGGTATGAACAGACCTATCACCAGCGTAAGAACAGATGGAATAAAAAAGCTTTACTGATCAAATATGGCAAGATAGCCGCCATTACGGTGATAGTGTTAGGCATAGGGGTAATATTTGCTTTTAATGTGGGTAAACCCGAAACCAACCCAAATGTATTGGCGGACAACAGTGTTGCCACTACCTTGCCTGATAATAATATTGAGCCGGTGACAAATGAAAGTAATACACCGCCTGTAACGCCGCCGGAAGAAGAGCAGCCGATAGCAGAGAACAATGCCCCACCCCCTGTTGTACAACAGGCCCCGGTAAGTATAAAAGAAAAAATGCCCAAAGAGCCGGCGCCGGTAATTAAAACATCGGATAAAAAACCTGATTTATCGAAACCCGTAAATGATAAAAAAGGACTGGATCTTTCCCGTGCCGGCAGTGCTAAAGCCATACTGGATAAACAACCCATGGCTACCACGCTGGATACCCGGGATGCTTTTGCCTACGAAACCTATACTACGGCCAACAATGGTGAACGCAGCCGTAAAGTGCGGGATAACGAAACTGCTGTAAAAACAAATGATAACAACAACAATACCAGCCAGGCAAAAACAAATAGCAACCCGTTTTATAAAGGCCCGGAAGAAAAAACGGTGGTCAGCAACAATACTCCCTCCGAAAACAATATGAGCAGCCACAGCGATGTTAAAGTGGTTGCCAATGAATATAAAGTAGTGCCCTTTGGCGGCATTCGTAACTTACAGCTTACGGTACAGAACCGTTCAGGCGAAGCGCTGGAAAAAGTAGTGGTAGATGTGGAATACAAAAAAAGAGATGGTGGCGTATTTAAAACCAAGACAGTAGAGTTTAAAAATATTGCTCCAAAATCCTCCTCTGTTTTAAAACTGGACGATACCAACCGTGGTGTGGATGTGGCTTATCATATCAGAAAGGTGGTGAGGTAGCATGATGAATAGTGAGTTATGAATGATGAATTAGGATTTATGAATGAAAAACCTCAGGCATTGAGCTTTTGGCTTTAAGCATTCGGCTAAATAAGAAAGCCGGGCAATTATGTCCGGCTTTCTTTTATGTACAGTTTTGTCTGAATACTGATGTCTATTCTCTGAAATCTTTAATCATCTAATTTCAACACCGCTAAAAATGCCTCCTGTGGCACTTCTACGTTACCGATCTGGCGCATACGTTTTTTACCTTCTTTCTGTTTTTCCAGCAGTTTACGTTTACGGCTGATATCACCACCGTAACATTTGGCGGTTACATCCTTACGCATGGCCGAGATATTTTCACGGGCTATTACTTTAGCGCCAATGGCGGCCTGTATAGCTATCTGGAACTGCTGGCGGGGTAATAATTCCTTTAATTTTTCGCAGAGTTTACGGCCAAAATCCTGTGCACGGCTACGGTGAATCAACGCACTTAAAGCATCCACTTTATCACCATTTAATAAAATATCCATCTTGGCTATATCTGCCTGGCGCATACCAATCGGATGATAATCGAAAGAAGCATAACCGCGGGTCTGCGATTTTAATTTATCGTAAAAATCAAATACGATCTCGGTAAGCGGCAGTTCAAAGATCAGTTCTACCCTTGTGGTAGTTAAATAACTCTGGTTGATCAGCATACCCCTTTTACCCAGGCATAATGTCATGATATTACCAATATAATCGGGCTTGGTAATGATCTGCGCCCTGATAAAAGGTTCTTCAATGCTTTCTGTTTTAACCGGGTCGGGAAACTCGGTAGGGTTATTTACCTGTACCGTTTCACCATTGGTTTTATGGGCCACAAAACTTACGTTGGGCACCGTGGTGATCACCGTCTGGTTAAACTCACGCTCCAGACGTTCCTGGATAATTTCCATGTGCAGCATTCCTAAGAAACCGCAACGAAAACCAAAACCCAGTGCCTGGGAGGTTTCCAGCTCATAAGTCAAAGAAGCATCATTTAACTGCAGTTTATCCATACAGTCGCGCAGCTCTTCAAACTCATCGGTATTAACGGGATAGATACCGGCAAATACCATGGGCTTTACTTCTTCAAAGCCTTTGATCTGCTCAGGTGTGGGATTGTTAACCAGGGTAATGGTATCACCTACTTTTACCTCTTTGGCATTTTTAATGCCGGTAATAATATAACCTACGTCGCCGGCCTTTACCTCTTTTTTCTCGGTCATTTTAAGCTTTAAAATGCCGATCTCATCCGCTTCGTACTCCTGGTCAGTAGATACAAATTTTACTTTATCGCCTTTTTTAATGGTACCATTTAAAATACGGTAGTAAACAATAATACCACGAAAGCTATTAAATACACTGTCAAAGATCAAAGCCTGTAAAGGCGCTTCAGCATCTCCTGTCGGCGCAGGTATACGGTCTACAATGGCACCCAGTACACCTTCAATACCCAGACCGGTACGGCCGCTGGCCAGTAAGATATCTTCGTCCTTACAACCTATCAGCTCAATGATCTGGTCCTTCACCTCATCGATCATAGCCCCGTCCATGTCAATTTTATTGATCACGGGAATGATCTCCAGGTCGTTCTCAATGGCCAGGTACAAGTTGGAGATAGTTTGTGCCTGTATACCCTGGGTTGCATCTACCAATAGTAAAGCCCCCTCGCAGGCAGCTAAGGCACGGCTTACTTCATAGCTGAAGTCAACGTGACCGGGTGTGTCGATCAGGTTTAAAATATATTCCTGGTTATCGGTATGTTTATAGTTTAACTGGATGGCCTTACTTTTAATGGTAATGCCTTTTTCACGTTCCAGGTCCATATCATCCAGTACCTGGTCCATCATCTCACGCTCACTGATGGTGTTGGTAGCCTGTAATAAACGGTCAGCCAGGGTACTTTTACCATGGTCAATATGTGCGATAATGCAAAAATTGCGGATATGCTTCATTGTATAGGTCCCGCCCTTTTAAAGGGTAGTTTTCAGGACGTGCAAAGGTAAGGAAAAATAATGATGTTTGAGCGTAGCTTAACATATTGCAACCTATTGAATTTCAATACCATTATCGTTCTTTCAATCTCAGATCTAAGATCCAAGATCTGAGATCTTATTGATAGACAAATACCGATATTTCCTGTTCGTCTGCCGTTACTGTTTCCATAAACACACAAAACGGCATAAACGACATAAGAAAAGGTTTGCCCATCAGGCGCTGGGGCGTACTTAAAATAATGGTGATACCCTGTTGTAAGAGTTGATTAAATAATAATTCCAGTTGCGGAAAAACGGAGGGATCGTAATTGATATCGCTGAGGATAACGGTATCAACAACAAGGTCAGCCGGCAATTTATTCCAGTCAATTAAACGAACCTGTACATTGTCCAAACCATTCAGTAAAACCGACTGCTGTAAATAGGGCAAACAATCCATCGCATAATCACTGCTTACAACGGTTGCAGCCTGCCGGGCGGCTACCAGTGATGGCAAGCCCAACCCTGCTGCCAGCTCTAACACCCGTTTGTTTTTGATATAGTCCGGGTAACGGGTTAAAAAAGTACAGACACCCAAAGCGGCCGGCCATAATTTGGCCCAGAAAGGAAAATCCTCTGCAGGCTGTAGCCCTTGCTGCCATTGGGTTTTAAGCATATCCATATCCGGCAAGGCAAGTACTACAGACTGTTCACCAAATTGAAATTTACGGGTTAAAAAAGCTTGCTGCATACGGGTTAAAGATAATGGCTTATAATAAATTGAACATTACTGGTGCAAATAGCCTGTATTGTGACAATGGGTGGTTAACTTTGGCGGCTGAAAAAAGAAAAGCTTCAAAACCAATAAAGAACCAGAGAAAAGAGAACATTGTATGCAAATTATTCCTGCAATTGATATTATTGATGGTAAGTGTGTACGGTTGACAGAAGGCGATTATGCCACACAGAAAATATACAATGAAAACCCGCTGGAAGTAGCCAAGGCATTTGAAGATGCCGGTTTTACCCGGGTGCATGTGGTGGACCTTGACGGCGCCAAAGCGGGTAAAGTACGTAACTGGAAGGTGCTGGAGGCAGTAGCCGGCAAAACAGGCCTGGCCGTTGATTTTGGCGGAGGTATTAAAAGCAGTGCCGATGTGGATATTGTATTTAATGCCGGGGCACAATGGGCCACCATTGGTAGCCTGGCAGTGAAAGACGAGAAGACTTTTGTACAATGGTTGCAGCAATATGGCGCCGCAAAGTTTATGCTGGGCGCAGATGTACGCGACGAAAAGATCACTATTGGCGGCTGGCTGGAAACAACGGATATCAATATTCTTGATTTCATCGGCAATTATTTACAACAGGGTGTGCAACAAATATTCTGTACCGATGTGAGCAAGGATGGGAAACTGGAAGGCCCGGCCATTGACCTGTATAAAAAAATACTGGCCGCCCACCCTGCCCCGGCCATTATTGCCAGCGGCGGTGTAAGTAACAGTAAAGATGTGGCAGACCTGGCGGAGATAGGTTGCGGCGGGGTGATCATTGGTAAAGCTATTTACGAAAACCGGATCAGTTTACAGGAGCTGCAGGCTTATAACAATTAATAGTATGCTTACGAAAAGAATTATTCCCTGCCTGGATATAAAAGATGGCCGTACGGTTAAAGGAACCAACTTTGTGAACCTGCGTGATGCCGGCGACCCGGTTGCGCTGGGTGCATTATATGCGCAGCAGGGAGCGGATGAACTGGTGTTTTTGGATATTACGGCTACGGTTGAACGTCGTGATACCTTACGTGAACTCGTATTAAAGATTGCCAGGCAGATCAATATACCCTTTACCGTAGGTGGTGGTATTAAATCAGTGGAAGATGTGGGCTTGTTGTTAAAAAGCGGTGCAGATAAAGTTTCGGTGAATACGGCAGCTTTTAACGACCCGGCATTAATAAAGGATATTGCGCTTGAATTTGGCAGCCAGTGCGTGGTACTGGCCATTGATACCAAAAAAGAAGAAGACGGCGAATGGTATGTATACCTGCACGGTGGCCGTACCAAAACCAATACCCGTTGTATTGACTGGGCCCGCGAAGCTGCTGCATTGGGAGCAGGCGAAATACTGCTGACCTCTATGAATAATGACGGTACCAAGAACGGTTTTGCGCTGGATATTACCAGGATGCTGGCAACAGAGCTATCCATACCCGTTATAGCCAGCGGCGGTGCCGGTACGATGGAGCATTTTAATACTGTATTTAAAGAAGGCCTGGCCGATGCCGCCCTTGCTGCCAGTATCTTTCATTTTAAAGAGATAGGCATACCGGAACTTAAAGCATATTTACAACAACAAAACATACCAGTAAGGTTATAATATATGATACTCAATTTTTCAAAATACCAGGACGGCCTGATGCCGGCCATTATACAGGATGCAGCAACGGATAAAGTACTGATGCTGGGCTTTATGAATAATGAAGCTTATCACCAGACCAAGATATCGCAGAAAGTTACTTTCTTCAGCCGCAGCCGCCAGCAGTTGTGGACGAAAGGCGAAACATCGGGTAATTTTTTACTGGTAAAAGATATTTTGCTGGATTGTGACCAGGATACTTTACTGATCAAAGCCACACCGGTTGGCCCGGTATGCCATACAGGAGCAGATACCTGTTTTAACGAAACCAACCCCGGTTTTACACTGGCACAGCTGGAGCAGATCATCACCGACAGGAAGAACAATCCTTCGGACAGTTCCTACACCAGCTCCCTGTTTAAAAAAGGAATCAATAAAGTAGCGCAGAAAGTTGGTGAAGAAGCCGTGGAAGTGGTGATCGAAAGCAAGGATAATGATGAAGAAAAATTCCTGGGTGAATCGGCCGATCTTTTATTTCACTATCTTATATTATTACAGGCCAAGGGGTATACTTTGCAGGATGTGGTAAAAGTATTGGCAGGGCGACATAAGCCATAGTACTTCAACCCGACAATATTACAGCAAGTTCAACCCTGACGGGGATTGTCATCCAGGAAAACATCAGCTTCTCACAGGATCTGATGAAGGGATGAAGTCATGTGTTTTATGCCGGCTCATTACCAAATTTCCAAATTACCTCATTACCAAGTTAAAATTATTGTCTTTCATTAACGATATTCGTACTACATAAAACGAACCATTGAAACGATTCACCCTGACAATACCGGCTTTACTTGTTTATGTTATTCAACTGGCTGCACAACATAACTACTGGCAACAGGAGGTTAACTACACCATCCGGGTAAAGCTTGACGATACCAAACATAGTCTGAAAGGGAATATCAGTATGGATTATACCAATCACTCCCCTGATACCCTGCATTATATCTGGTTCCATATATGGCCCAATGCCTATAAAAATGATAAAACGGCCTTCAGTGATCAGCAGTTACAAAATGATAATACCCGTTTTTATTTTTCCGGCGATGAAGAGAAAGGTTATATCAATCAACTGGATTTTAAAGTAGACGGGGAGCCGGCTGCTACCACCGATCATCCGCAGCATATAGATATACTGAAGCTGGTATTGAATACCCCGCTGGCTCCGGGTAAAACCATACAGATCAGCACCCCCTTTCATGTAAAACTACCGGCCAACTTTTCCCGCAGCGGTCATGAGGGCAATAGTTACCAGGTTACACAATGGTACCCCAAGCCGGCGGTATATGATAAGGACGGCTGGCATGCCATGCCCTATGTTGACCAGGGTGAGTTTTACAGTGAGTTCGGCAAATTTGATGTTACCATAGAAGTGCCGGCCAATTATGTGGTAGCCGCGACCGGTAACCTGCAACAGGCCAATGAAAAAGAATGGCTGAAAGGTCGCCGTCAGTATACCTGGAAGCCGGTAACAACAAAAGAAAAAAACAGGTACGGACAGGTAAAAACCATCAAACAATTATATCCTGCTTCTTCTCCCGCATACAAAACATTGCGGTACACACAGGATAATGTACACGACTTTGCCTGGTTTGCTGATAAACGTTTCAGGGTGGCAATGGACAGTTGCCGGTTAGCTTCGGGAAGAGTAATAGAAACAGCGGTATACTATTTACCGGAATATGAAAACAAATGGGTACCTGCTTTACAATACACCAAGAATGCGGTACGCTTTTACTCTGATGCCGTGGGCGAATACCCTTATGACCAGGTGTCGGTGGTACAGGGGCCGATGGGCTTTGGTGGTGGAATGGAATACCCTACTATTACTTTAATTACCCCGCAGTTTTATGGGTCGCAACTGGACAGGGTCATTGCACATGAAGTGGGTCATAACTGGTTCTATGGCATTTTAGGCAGTAATGAAAGAGCCTATCCCTGGCTGGATGAAGGGGTGAACAGTTATTATGAAAAAGCCTATATGCAATACTATTATCCCGGTAATAAGGCTGAAGCCGACCTGTATAATGCTATTGTGGAAACCAAGGCCGTAACCAAAACGGATCAGCCGATCCATACGGCGTCGGAAGATTTTTCGGGTGTGAACTATTCCCTGATCGCCTATGAAAAAACGGCAAGCTGGTTAAAGGAAGTGGAAACAGTAATGGGAACAACAGCGTTTAACCAAGCCATGCAACAGTATTTTAAGAACTGGCAATTTAAACACCCGCAACCGGAAGATTTCAGGAACAGTATTCAACGTTTTGCGCCCGATACGATCGTTTCTACATTTGATCTCCTGGATAAAAAAGGATTGTTACCCCAACAACAAAAAAGGAAAGGGTTAGCTTTTATTACGCCTTTCAGTAAAAACAAATTTACACGTGCTGACGGTACCAGGGCCAAAACAACCATTACCCTTTTACCGGCCATCGGTATTAACAGTTACGATAAATTCATGATCGGGGCCGCAGTTACCAATGCTTTCCTGCCACCCAATCCCTTTGAGTTTTTTGCCGCGCCTATGTATGCAACAGGCAGCAAACGCTTCACCGGCATTGGTTATGCGCAATACAGTTTATACCCTGAAAAAACATTCTACAAAATAAGGGTAAGACTGAATGCTGCCTCCTTCAGTATGGATGATTATATAGATGCGGATAACCGGAAAACCATTATGGGCTTTACCAAACTGGCGCCTGAACTTTTGCTGGTATTAAAAGAAAAGAATGCGAACAGCCCTTTTTATAAATACATCCAGTTCAAATCTTTTTTTATAAAGGAACAGGATCTGCATTTTTACAGGGATACGGTTATAAGCAATAATGACGACACGACCATTTCGACCAAATACCGGAAGGTAGATAACAATACCACCCTGTTACAATTAAAACTGGGTATAGAGAACAACCGCAAGTTATATCCCTACCAGGCCAACCTGGTAATTGAACAGGGCAAAAACTTTGTAAGAGCGGCTTTCACCGGTAATTATTTTCTTAACTATCCCTGGGGCGGTGGCTTGAGAACCCGATTGTTTGCAGGAAAATTCTTTTATACAGGTGATAAGACCTTTGCCAAACAGGCAGCAACCGACCGTTACCATTTAAATATGACCGGGGCCAATGGTTACGAGGACTATACTTACAGTGATTATTTTATCGGGAGGAACGGAAGTAATAATTTCCAGGGCTGGACAACGCAGCAGATCATGGTAAGGGATGGTGGCTTTAAAGTACGTACTGATCTTTTATCCAATAAGATCGGGCGCAGTGATGACTGGCTGAGCAGCCTGAACTTCAGCTCTACCCTGTTTAAAAGCCAATGGATACCTATAAGGTTGTTTGCCGATATCGGTACTTATTCCGGTGGCTGGAAGAAGGAAGCAGAAACGGATAAGTTCCTGTATAATGCCGGCCTGCAGTTATCATTCCTCAAAGAGACCATCAATATTTATTTCCCCTTATTGTACAGCAGTGTATATAAGGATTATATTTTATCGACCAGCAATACGACCAGTAAACTGACGCGGTTCCTCAAAACAGTGTCGTTCTCTATTGATGTGTCTAATTTCAGCTTACGCAAAATCAACCGGAACCTCCTATTTTAATCAACGTATTGGCAACAACTTATTCCATACAATACCTTACCCGCCGGCAGATAGATATTGCCAAATGGGATCAATGTATTTCCGGAGCTGTCAATGGTAATATTTATGGTTATTCCTGGTACCTGGATGCAATGGCTAAAAACTGGGATGCCCTGGTATTAGGTGATTATCAAACAGTGATGCCCCTGACCTGGAATAAGAAATACGGTTTTTATTATTTGTACCAGCCCGCATTTACCGCCTCCACAGGTGTATATGGCAATCAGCTGAATAATGAAATAATAAACGCATTTATACGGGCCATTCCCAAAAAGTTCAAACTGGTCGAAATATCGCTGAATGCGGGGAACCTGTTACCCGGCCATGAGCTGCCGGATAGTGTGAACAGGGTAAATTATATTTTACCCTTACAGGAAGATTATACAGTGATCAGGAAACGCTACCGCGATAACCATAAGAGAAATATTCAAAAAGCTATTCAATACGGTTGCACTTTACAAAAGGGTATGGCTATAGATGATATTATTGGCCTGAGTAAAGACTCTTTGCAGCACTTGCTGCCACCGATGGACGAGGATTATGAAAGATTGAAAAAGCTATACCAGCATCTTTTAACCACTGGCAAAACGGATAGTTATGGTGTGTATGACAATAAACAGCAATTAATGTCCAGCTGTGTCTTTTTCTTTTCACATCAGCGGGCTTACTATATCCTGGTAGGAAATAACCCGTTGGGTAAAACGATCGGGGCTTCGCATTACCTGGTCGACAGTTTTATCCAGGAACATGCCGGAACCGATCTTATACTTGACTTTGAGGGGTCGGATATCCGCAGCCTGGCTTTTTTTTATAACGGCTTTGGTGCAGGCATTGAGTATTACCCTTCCCTGCGTATTAACCGCCTGCCTTTTTACCTGAAATGGCTGAAGAAATAAATTGCCCTTACTGATTTCCCTGCTCTGCTTCCTGTAATAGTTGTGCGGCCACCACCAGGTCAATGGGTCTTGTAATTTTAATATTATTGACCTCCCCTTCCACCAGTGATATTTTCATTCCGAAAGCTTCCACTACGGTCGCCTCATCGGTGAATTTATCTTTATAATCTATCTGGAAGGCGGGCAAGAGTATTTTACTGTGAAAGGTCTGTGGTGTTTGTACCAGCATCACCTGGTTACGGTCGGCTACTTCATTACCGTCTTCGGTCAGTAAACGCACACTGTCGTGACTGCAGATAGCAGGCACAGCCGTACCGGTTTCCACCGCCTGCCGGTAACAACGATGAATAAGATCGGTAGTTAACAGGCAGCGTACGCCGTCGTGTACAAAAATAATGGACTCATCTTCCACCAGCTGCAGCCCGTTTTTTACCGACTGGAAACGCGAATCGCCACCGGCTGTTATCTGGATACGGCTTTTATCGAAATAAGCATCAATTACTTCCTGGCCCATATCAGTATAATCCACTGGTAATACCAGTATGATCTGAAGGTCATCGTAAGCGGCTAAAAATGTATTGATGGTATAATACAGTAAGGGTTTATTATTCAGCAACAGAAATTGTTTGGGTAAGGCTGCGCCCATTCTTAACCCCGATCCCCCCGCTACAATAATGGCGTACTTTTTCATGTGTATATTTTTGTTACTTCTTTTTGTCACATGGCATTTTGCATACAAATTTTCATCGCTTTAGGCATGAATTTGCCCGAAAATTTTTATGCTCATTTCATGCAAACATTTTGTGATTTATTCAATGATAATAGCCGGCAAAAGTATAGAAATATTCAATAGTAAACAGTAGATAGTATTTAGTATGAAGATAAAATGATACCACTGCCCGGTCAATAAATTATGAACAATTTCTGTTACATTCGTAGCCTATGAATTTAATTGCTTTAGCCGCAGCACCGGGCATCGCCATTTGCCTGTTTATATTTTACCGTGACCGGTATAATAAAGAGCCCTTATTAAATCTCATTCTCACTTTCCTCCTTGGCATTTTAACTGCAGTACCGGCCGTAATTATCGAGTTTGCCTTTAATACCGAAACCGGTAGTATAGCCATGGTGGCTGTAAAGGCTTTCCTGGTGGTGGCCCTCACCGAAGAGCTTTGCAAGTTTGCCGTATTACGCTGGTACAGTTATCCTAAAAAAAGTTTTGATGAACCCCTGGACGGCATTGTATATGGTGTAGTGGCCAGTATGGGCTTTGCCACCATCGAAAACATCCTGTATGTTACCCGTTATGCCGAAATGGGCATGGGCTACCAGGTAGCGCTGATGCGTATGTTTTTATCCGTGCCGGCACATGCTACTTTCGGTATCTTAATGGGTTATTATGTAGGCCTGGCAAAATTTGCTACGGTGAACAAAACCAAACTGATCATCACCGGCATATTCTGGGCCACTTTTATGCACGGCGTATACGATTTTTTTTTGTTCCTGCAGGGGCACCCCGATGTAAAAGATTATATTTCTGACGGGGCGTTGTTCATAGGGGCCATTGTTTCTTTTATCATCGGTATCCGTTTAAGTTTAAAACATATTAAAGTGCACCGCCGTTTGTCGCAGATGACGCATCACCCTACCGAGTTATTAAAGATCAGGAAAGCCGCAGTACGCGATATTCCTGTTATCCAGCAACTGGCCTATGACAGTTGGCCTGCCACCTATGGCAGCATTTTAAGCACCGAACAGATAGAGTATATGCTGAGCAGCCTGTACAGCAGTGCTACACTGGAAAAAGATATGCAACAGAACCATTTTATCCTGGTTTATGATGATAATGTGCCCGTTGGCTTTGCTGCTTTTGGGCGGATATCACAGGACACAGCAAAACTCCATAAAATTTATTTCCTGCCCCGCATGCAGGGCAAGGGTTTTGGCAAACTAACCTTACAACAGATCATACAT
This sequence comes from Terrimonas rubra, assembly GCF_042686025.1. Classification (NCBI taxonomy): domain Bacteria; kingdom Pseudomonadati; phylum Bacteroidota; class Chitinophagia; order Chitinophagales; family Chitinophagaceae; genus Terrimonas; species Terrimonas rubra. The sequence goes on along the minus strand of NZ_JBHUOZ010000003.1, from coordinate 1,352,104 downwards.
GCATTAAAGAAAAACGGCACTGCTTACCTGCAACTGAATGTGAACCGGCATAACCCGGCCAGGAGTTTTTATGAGAAGATGGGGTTTGAAGTGATCCGGGAGGAGGATATTGATATTGGTAACGGGTATTTTATGAATGACTATGTAATGGAGCTGAAGCTGGGGTAGATTTTAGATTTTAGATTTTAGATTTTAGATTTTAGATTTTAGATTTTAGATTTTAGATTTTAGATTTTAGATTTTAGATTTTAGATGAGGAGTTTTTTGCAATAATGTGTGCTGCATGGGAACAAAAAAAGGTGATCGTTTTTTTGATCACCTGTATGGTTGTAAATAGTTAATTTATTTCTTACCATCGGGAGTGGCGACCGGCTGTAAGCCACAGTTGATATATTTTTTAGGATCAACCGGGGTATCATAGTCGGTGATGATGATTTCAATGACATCACCCTTATTGATGGTTCCTATCACATCATCGGGTTTTAGTTTCTGGTTTTTAACTACGTTAACTTTGCTTAGACCCGATACCCAAACATAATAATCCTGGAAATAATACACCACTTCCATCTTACCCTTGCCTTCTGACTGAACGATGCTGACAACACCTGTCAGTCCGGCCCTTACCAGGCTATCAGTAGAACTGGTCAGTCGCAACATGGGTTGGTCTACCCCCATTTCATAGGCTTTCTTTTTAGGCGGTGCTTCTGCCGCATCCTGTAACAGGCAGGTCATTTGCAGAGAGTCTTTTACCGGTTTGCCGGTCCGGCGGCGTTTGGTATGTGTAACATCCTGTGCATCGGAACAAAGCGGTGCCAGTAATAACATGGCTACAAAAAAGTACAGTGTTTTCATATCATTGATATATAGTCAGCGTTTAATGATTGTAATGGATGGTTCCCGGGACAGGAAGGTTGTCTACCGGTTTAAATTTTCGTGTAATTTTTTAGCCATCTCTGCACTCATGCCCTCAGCGGAAATGCCATAACCACTTACCAGCACACCTTTTTCACCCTGGCTACCTTCTATTGCGTAAACAATGGCCTCATCGGCCGGATCGGTATTACCTTCAAAACGGTGGAATTCCACAATTTCAAAATCATCAATATCCAATTTGCCCGTATTACACACCAGGCAGTTCTCTGATAAATTAAAATCAAGGGTATAGCCTCTCTCTTTTAATCCGTTGGTAGCTGCACTAAGCGTATCATAATTATATTGAGTCATAAAATGTATTTTACAATTTTTTTTTCGTTTCATTAAAATTAATAAAATTATAGAGTATGATACTCATTTATTCGTCCGGAGGTATCCATCCTTCGTTTAAACGTGCTAAAATGGCCCGAATTGTATCCTGGTAATTTTGTCCATCCATTGAAATACAGATTACTTTCGTCCGTGCACTATCAATACTATCCGTTGCGAATGAGATATTAAAACTATCCCAAAGAGCATTAGGCAAATCATTTTTTTCACCCCCGTACCATGTTGTCATAATATCTGTTTCCGGATACCCTTCAATATTCTCAAGTTCAACAATCCGCTCATCAAAGTGATCATGTAATGTTTCGCCATATATTCCCTGGCCTTTAAATTCCAATAAACCAGAGTAAACGTTATGCTTAATAAACCCTTCAAACAACTGTTTTTTGTAAGCACCATTGACAATACCAATAGCTGTCCAATTTTCTTTTGGCAGGTTTTGCAGTTCATCCTTTTCAAGATCAAAATAATAAACCTGTTTTTCTTTATGTTGCCCGATTAAATACATAGGAATGCCCGCTGTCGTTAAAATTGATAAATAGTATTGTTGCAGCTGAACGGAGCGTCGCAACTAAAGCCCGATCAGGGTACTGTGGCTGGTCAATTAATAATTCTTCATTATTAATTCTCAATTAATTCACTACACCAATTGATGTGTTTGCTTGACAATGCCCATTACAAAAATACTCTGCACATTGCCCAGGTTCTCTACCTCGCTTAATTTGTTGACGTGGAAGTTATAATAATCATCCATATCGGCGGCCACTACCTTGAGCATAAAATCGAACTCCCCGGAAATATTGTAACATTCCAGCACTTCGGGTAAGGCCTGGATGGCGGTAATGAAAGTGGCGCCGGCCGTTTTATTATGCTGCTTCAGCGATACATAACAGATCACCATCAGGCCTTTGTTGATTTTGGTATGATCGACCAATGCGGCATATTGTTTAATAATACCCTGGTCCTCCATACGTTTAATGCGTTCGTGCACCGGCGTGGTACTCAGGTGTACCTGCTCGGCAATCTGCTTCACTGTGTACCGGGCATTTTGTTGTAATAAGCGCAGTATGGCCAGGTCTTTGTCATCCAATTGTACGGACTTATCGGTGGATTGTCCTGTTTGTACGGCTTTTGCCATGATTTTACCTTATTTTATACTGCAAAATAACATTTTTATACACATTTATTCCAAAAATAGGGATGGTATTTAGAATTTTGTTCTATTGTATTAGCTTTGCAGGGCAAATTTTAAACTTCTCAAAAAAAATAAACAAATCATGTCAACAGTTACAAAATCAGGTATTGATTTTAGCCTGCAGAACAAAGTGGCCGATATCAGCCTGGCCGATTGGGGTCGTAAAGAAATTCGTTTAGCCGAGGCGGAAATGCCGGGCTTAATGAGCATCCGTGCCGAGTATGGCCCTTCACAGCCGCTTAAAGGCGCCCGCATTGCAGGTTGCTTACACATGACCATCCAGACCGCGGTTTTAATTGAAACCCTGGTAGCTTTAGGTGCCGAGGTTAAATGGAGCTCTTGTAATATTTTCTCTACCCAGGATCATGCTGCTGCTGCTATTGCGGCTGCCGGTATTGGTGTGTTTGCCTGGAAAGGTCAAACTCAGGCTGAAGCTGACTGGTGTATTGAACAAACTTTATTCTTCGGCAGCGCTGAGCGTCCTTTGAATATGATTTTAGATGATGGTGGTGACCTGACCAATATGGTACTGGACACTTATCCTGAACTGGTACAACACGTTAAAGGTATCAGCGAAGAGACCACTACCGGTGTACACCGTTTATATGAGCGTGTAGCAAAAGGTACTTTACCAATGCCCGCTATCAATGTTAACGACTCTGTTACCAAATCTAAATTTGACAACAAATACGGCTGTAAAGAGTCTTTAGTGGATTCTATCCGTCGTGCTACTGACGTAATGCTGGCTGGTAAAGTAGCAGTGGTTGCAGGTTATGGCGACGTAGGTAAAGGTTCTGCCGCTTCTTTATCGGGTGCAGGCTGCCGTGTAATTGTTACCGAAATTGACCCTATCTGTGCTTTACAGGCTGCTATGGACGGTTATGCCGTTAAGAAAATGACAGACGCTGTGAAAGAAGCTGATATTGTGGTTACCACTACCGGTTGCCGCGACATCATTACAGGTGAGCATTTTAAATTAATGAAAGACAAAACCATCGTTTGTAACATTGGTCACTTTGATATTGAAATTGATATGGCCTGGTTAAACAGCAACTACGGCAATACCAAAGATACCATCAAACCACAGGTAGATATTTACAATGTTGATGGTAACGATATCATCATTTTAGCAGAAGGCCGTTTAGTGAACTTAGGTTGCGCTACCGGTCACCCAAGCTTTGTAATGAGTAACTCTTTCAGTAACCAAACACTGGCCCAGATTGAATTGTGGACCAACCACAGCAATTACGAGAACAATGTGTTTGTATTACCTAAACATTTAGATGAGAAAGTTGCCCGTTTACACCTGGCTAAAATTGGTGTGGAACTGGATACTTTAACTCCTGCACAGGCCAGCTATTTAGGCATACCAGTTGAAGGTCCTTACAAAGTAGAGCATTACCGTTATTAATAGTATGCAGTATGTAGTATATAGATATTAGACTTTAGATTTTAGATCATATTTCTTATCTTAATACTATATGCTTTAATCTGAATACTTTATTCAATATAGAAGTTGTAAGTACGAGAGGCGGCCTGTGGCCGCCTCTCTTTTTTTATTGCACTATACCGGCAATAAAAACCCCGGCTAACCGGGGCAATAGTTTTTATAAAGAATAGTAGTGAATTATTAAAACTCAATATCATCGGCCACATTTCCACCTTGTTCGGCAGCGAATTTTTTGGCGTATTCTTTTTGTTTTTGTTCCTGGAACTGGGTGTAATGTAAGATCTCCTGGCTATTCCAGCGCTGGTTTTGCTCCGTCATATATTGCATGGCTACGGATTGAAAATCGGCCAGGTTAATGCCATAGGTTTCCAGTATCCATTGTGCGCCATCCAAACCATATTCATAAGCAGCCTGGCGGGCGCCGGCCAGTTCTTCATAAAAGTAACGATCGGTTTTTAAACGCTCCAGGTTGGCTGCAGCATCGGCCGATAGTTCTGCCTGCAGGTGTTGTAATTTAGGATGAGCTTCGTTTTCAGCATAATACTGTCCGAAGAGAGTGGTTACGGTAAAGGAAGTATCCTCTGCCATACGTTGTGGCCAGATAGTATTGAGCTCATCCCAGATCACTGCTTCCAGTCCCATGGCCTGGCAAACCCGGGTATGGTCTACCCCGCTGCTGATCTTTAAACACATGGCGGTATAGTCTTTTAACGAGATGCCATGTACCGGCGCTAAGAACGGGTTGTCATCATCCACTTTTACAAAGCCCGAGGTTTGTACCCCCAGGTATTTTAAAGAGTTGGCATGTTCAAATCGTACATATTGGTCCATATCACGGTTATTCCAGTCCAGGTACACCTGCTGGCGGTAGTTATAATAAATGTTCCGCTTATCATCCTCACTCACGGTTTCACCATCCGCTATTTCCTGTGCGATCCAGTCTTCTGAAAGGCGTGCCACTTCGGCATCAAAATCGTCCACACTGTAATGCGTGCCGTGCTGGGTTTCAGGATCAAAACTGATGGGTTGCGGTTGCGGCTGTGCCTGCTCCGGTTTGGGGGCAGGTGTATTGTTTGTTTCTTCCTCTTTGCCCAGTAACTGGTTAAATAATTTTCCTAACATGGTTTGATATTTTTTTAGATTAAACTGATTTATTAATGAGTGCAAGATGCTGCTGGTACATTTTTTCAAGATGTTCTTCCAGGTCAGGCGTTATGGCCTTCCATTCATCGAACATGGCTTTGGTATATTGCCTGTTCAACTCCGGTGCGTTGGCGATGGCCTGCTGGCGGCGTAATTCGTTAGCGGCCACCTGTTGTTGTTTGGCTGCGGCTACCTGTTTATCCTTTTCAAAATGAATGCTCAATTGCAGTTCATGATTGATATGATATAACTCCCGTTCCATATCCACCGCCTGCTGAAAAGCATCGTACAGGTGTTTGGTGCGCTGCTCTGCCAGGCCCCTGGCTATATGTTGCAGACTACGGGCCGCAGAACCCGGTTCAAAAGTATTTTGTGTCTGGCAGGCCGGGCAGGCTATATAGGTACTGATGAAGAATATTTTTTCAATGGTAATAGGACTACCACATTGTTTACAGGTAAAGCTGTTTTTGCTTTGTTCAAATTTCTGAAGGATATCCGCATAGATCAGTTCATAATCATCAACAGCCGCTTTATCCAGTTCCTGCTGCCAGTAGTTGTATTTATCTTCAAATGTTTTGTGGTAACGGTCCGAACAGGCGTTGCGGAAATCATCCAGCTGATCATGGTAACCTAACTGATCCTTATAATTATAATACACATCCAGCACTTTGGCATCATAGGTATCATTGGCCTTGGTCCGGATGTTGCGCATCTGGCCATTGATACCTGATTGTACTTTGTAAAAAGTTTGCTGGTACTGGTCTTTATCGTCCTGCAAAAGTTGCTTTAATTCCGGGATAGCAGCTGTACAAAGCTCTTCCATCCGTACTTCCAGTTTTTCTAAAAAGGTGAACCAGCGCTGTTGTGTAGCCTGCAGTTCAGCCACCCATTCCGGTGGTGGCGTATTTTTGTTGGTATTAAACAGGTTAAACATGGGGTCAATGCTTTGAGTTGTCTTCTTTTTTTATATGAATGCCATCTGTAAGTGTGGTACTGATAAATTCGAAGCCACAATAGGCACAATGTGTTACCCCATCCTGTTTGGCCCTGCCGGCGCCACAGTTGGGACAGGTTGTAGCCTGTATTCCGGCTTCACTGGTTTCGGCATTGCCACCATAGTTGGCCTGGGCCTTTGCTTTTTCCTTTAGTTTATCCAAAAAGGATTTTGAACCGCCTTCCATATTTATAATGTATTAATCAATGCTGCTTTTTTGTTTTTGTATTCTTCCTCATCAATCAGGCCTGCATCAAAGAGAGATTTTAATTTTTGCAGTTTAGCCGTTATATCATCCGCTGCCGGTGGCTGTTGGGGAGTTGTGGCATTTTGTTGCAACTGGTTTAACATCACACCCATGGCCAGGGCATTCTGGGTGGCATCGTTAACCGCAGTACCCGGCTGGCCGATTGCGTTGGCCGTATTGAATTTGGCGTATTTGTCCATATCGCTGATCATGTTCATACCCGTTACTTTATCGTAATAGGCTGTCACTTCATCAGGCAGTGTAACACTGGTAATGGTAAATTGTGTGAGGGCCAGGCCCAGGTCTTTAAAATACGGATCGAGATAAGGTTTTATTTTAGCAGCCAGTGTACTGATATTACCGGCCACATCTGTTACCGTGATGTTTTCATTGGCCAATACCTCGCCAAAGCGGGGTGCAATAAAATCGCGTAACTGGTATTGCAGTTCGGTTATGGTTAATACCGGGTAACTGCCCGCATATTTTTTAAAGAAGACAGCTACATCCTCAATTTTAATATCAAAACTGCCAAAGGCCCTTACACGCACCTGCCCGAATTCAGGGTCCTTCATTAAGATAGGCGCCGGGGTACCCCATTTATTGTTGATGAAATTGTAGGTATTGAAGAAATAGATATCGGCTTTAAAAGGACTTTCAAAACCATATTTCCATCCTTTGAGCCGGCTTAGGACAGGGATATTTGCTGTATGTAAAGTATGCAGGCCCGGCGAAAAAACATCGGCCGTTACGCCCTCGTTTAACAGGAGTACCTGCTGGCTTTCCCTGACTGTTAGTTTAGCACCATTTTTAATTTCCTTATCAGCATCGGCAAACTTCCACATTAATAAATTAGGGTCGGGTGTAACCGCTTCAATGATCTCAATAAAAGGCAAGGCCATACGTGGGTGTTTTATTTGTTTTTACAGGGGTTGACGTTTACAAATGTAAAGCATTCATTAACAATAATCGCACCAGGGATACAGGACTAATACCGCTGGTAAAATAATAACCTTACGGACATATAAGATCCGGCTCCGGGTGAGGGATGGCAGCGGCATCCTTTTGCGCAGCCCGGCTTAAGCAGCAAGGGGCAAAAGATACAGCGTACAGCCCGGCCCCGCACAGGTAAACCAGGCGAAGTATGAGCCTTTGTGTATGTTACCAGGGGACACCCCAAAATAAAAATGGCTGCCGTTATTACCCGGCAGCCATTTATTATTTAAAGAGATTGCTTATTGTACTTTTATGCGTACCCCTTCGCTATGTGAAGTAAATTCAGGCGCATACATACATTGAATTGTTGTAATGCCATTGCTGAATTCCCCGGTATGGGTTACAAACAAACTGTATTCAAACACATAAGTACCCTTACGTAACTGATCGAAGAAGAAGTTGGTGCTGGCATCTTTGGTGGTTTCATAATAACCCAGTCCGCCCTGCCATTTGTAACTGCTTAATACATTGGTTGGCTCCAAAGCCGCCGCACGCATATCTTTCATGTGCACATATTCCATATCACGATCCACCCGCAGTTCAATGCGCACCACAATTTTGCTACCCACTTTCAATACATCGCCATTATTAACCGGGTTTAGTACCGGCCCGCGGTCAGTGTTGGTGGATACAAATAGTTTTTTAGCTAACTGTAATGGTGTAGCGGCTGTTTTTATTTTGTCCATGTTCTCAAAATACTGCCAGTATACCGCACCCCAGGTGGTTTTAGGCTGCTCTCCTTTTGTTGGTGTTACCTGCATGGATATATTACCCATATCAGGTTTTACCTGCTCGCCGGGTATCGTAGTTTTAAAATAACCGGTACCGGCCTGCTGCGGCATATCGGCTGAACGGATGGTATAACTGTTACCCAGGTTGATCTGTACAGCCGGTTCATCAGCTAACCAGTTCGTACCCTGGATGAGTAAGGCATAACAGGCTTCGGCTGTTGCCTTGGTGGTTTCCCAGTTATTGGTCTGCTTGTTTTTAAGCAACCAGGTACGCAAAGCGTCTACCGTTGTCATATCTTTTCCTATTTCCTGGAACGCTTCTATCAGTAATGCCTGCCTTTCAATGGGTGATTCGTACCACCACCAGCTGCGGGATGCATCTTTCCAGTACATACCCAGTTCATCGTTTTTAACAGCTGTTTCTTTTAATGATTTTAAGATAGCGGCCGGTGTTACCTTATCCCCTTTCCTGCCCAATGCCAGCACGATCATGCCCTGCATGTATTTGTTCTGTTTTGTCCAGGTGGCAGTAGCCTGCTGTACAAAATAGTTATAGGCTTTTTGTGCTGCTTCGGGCAATTTAATACCACTGTAAAAACTGCGCATGTATAAGTACTGTACTATCGTGTAGGAAGGCACATAGGTTTTAAGATTTGTTTTCCATTTCACCAGGTCGTCATAATCGGCTTTCATTTTTTGATCGAGGTAAGGAATGGCATTGGCCGCCACCTGGTTCAGGGCAGCCTGCTGGTTTTTAGCCACTGCGCTTATTTTATTCAAATGTCCCATGCCGGTCATAATATACTGGGTCATGTAACGGTTGTCGGGCCCGCCTTTAAACCACACAAAGCCACCATTACTGCTTTGTAATTGTTTCAGTTTTTCCATGGCACTGCTCAGCTCTTTGCCCATACGCACCAGGTCAAAAAGTAAAGCAATATTGCGTTTTTGTTCAGCTTCGGTTTTAGCTGCCAGTACCCAGGGTGTTTCTTCCAATAATACGGCTTTCAGCTCTTCATTCTTTTGCAGGTTGGAAAGTAATGCCGCCGTATCTTTTACCTGCCAGCTCTCAAATACTTTTTTAATTTTCTCGGAACTGTTCACCAGTGAGGAGGCAATGGAATTAGCGTAGTAACGGTTCCAGGTTTGCTCCGCACAATCATAGGGATATTCCATCAGGTAAGGCAGGGCCTGTACTGCGTACCAGGCTGGGTTGGCCGTGTATTCAACAGTAATGCCCTGGTTTACCAGTGTTTTACTGGCACCGCTTTGTAACAAGTTGGTAAAGCTGAATTGCTTGTTATTGGTCCTGAGTGATAAGGGTAAGGATTCTGTTACCAGTATTTTATTGGTGAGTACCGGTAAACTATTCTCTTCGCCATCACTAAAGCTATCACCGGCAGTGGCGCCCTGCGCTTTGGCTACTATACGCCAGGTAACGGCTTTATTAAATGCCTGTGGTACCTGTACCGGGAAGTTCACCGCGGTGCTTTTACCCGCCTCTATTACAAAATTGATATTACCAGCCTGGTTTTTAAATAATTCATTCACGGGCTGACCGGTAGCGGCATCCAGCAATTCCAGGTAGGCCTGTCCTTTCAAAGTTTGCTCCGACACATTCACCACTTTACTGCTGAAAGTGACCTGGTCACCCTCTCTTAAAAAACGGGTTGGGTTAGGTTGCACCATCAGTTGTTTTTGTGTAACAATACTGGTGGTAGTGTAACCGAATGCCAGGTCTTTGGTATGTGCCAGGCCCTGGAATTTCCATTGGGTCAGGGCTTCCGGCAGGGTAAAGCTAAAGCTCACCGATCCGTCTGCATCCGTTCTTAACTGCGGGAAGAAGAAAGCGGTTTCGTTGAAGTTTTTGCGGGGTGATACGCTTGGATCAGGTTCATTTGTTGCATCAACCTTCTTCGCGTCCTGCATATGTACAAAAAACTCGCCTTGTGATTTTACTTCTTCTGCAACAGGTGCTGCTGCTACACTTTCCTTAAGAGTCATATTAGCATAAGTATCATAGGCCACTTCATTCCTCCCGGCCGATTTTGCCCGCATTTGGGTACTCGCCATACCTCTTATTCTTACCTGTGCCCCGGCACCCGGAGCGCCCAGGTAGCCATCGCCTGCATCCAGTAACTGGTCATAGGTTTTATTCACATAACGGTATTCATCATTTGCCAGGTATTTGATCTGCGCATTTACGCCCTGGAAGTTTTTATTATAACTCCACTGGCTGTTATTGTAAAAGTTTAACCATACATAGGGTGCGTACCAGTCATGCGGGTTAAACTGGTCCAGGGAGGCATCGTACATACCGGCTAAAAACTCGGCCGCTACTTTATCCTGTTTCAGTCCTTTAATTTTTACTGACCATTTTTCTTCACTGCCCGGTAAGGTTTTATCGCGGTGTGTACCATACTCAATAGCCAACTCTTTGTTGCTCCAGGGTACTACAATTACCTGGGTGTACTGGTATACCCTGTTGTGTTTTACAAATAACCAGCTTACACCAAATCCGCCCCGGTCGTTTTCGGTGGCTGTAAATTTGTTGTATTGTTTTTCATTGTTCAGTTGATCAAATGTATAAGTAGTGGTTACCTTATTATTAATATTCTTTTTCAGTTGTTCTACCAGGTACACTTTATCGGCCGTGGTACCAATACCAACCGTTGCGGTTTCTCCCGGCTCTACGGCTCCGGCCGCCTGCGACCACAGGTAAGCAGGCGAAGCCAGTTTAGGATTTTTATTATCGTATAACTCCACATATTTTACATCTTTCACCTGGGTACCGTATTTATCGGTAGTAGTGATCACCAGTTCATAAAAGCCGGGTGCCAGTTTTTTCCTGTCTACAGCATACAAACCATTTTCCTGGGTAGCAGCTGTTGCTTCCAGCAGGGTTTTGCCTTTGGCCCATGCATCTTTAGCCATTTCATTATCATATTCATCATAAGGGAACCACTGGATGTATTGCTCTTTTGTATACACAAACTGGTCGGGACGTTGCCAGAACCTGTCCCTGATCAACCTGTTTTCCTCCTGTAATTTTGTAGCGGTAATAGTTACCGTGGCCGGCTCAAATACCCCGTTACTATTGGTTGTAAGAATGCTCAGGCTTTTTAAACTATCCAGTAATAACCTTTCCGGTATTTGTGTTTGCAGTAATAAAGCTGCATAACCAACAGTTACCTGTTGCTGACCGCTGCGGGTTTCCCCGTTAATATCCGTTACATCGGCATATACCGTATATTGAAACTGGGGATCAAATTTTTTATCAATGCCTGCATCCGGTATGGCATTGAATTGTATGGTAAACTTACCGTCCGCATCGGTGGTGGTGGTGCCATTGGTTATTTCCATGTTATCACTTACCGGCATCCACCAGCGGCGGAACATCCAGGGATAAGGGAAACGGGCTTCCCTTACTACACGGTAACTCACCGTAGCGCCGTCAATATTATTGCCGGCATAGGCTTTTGCATTACCTTTTACCAGGATGGCGTCGTTTACTTTAAAGCTGCCTTTTACCGGCTCGTATTCTACAAAAAACTTAGGCCTCTTGTATTCCTCTACCCTGAAATTAGCAGCACCACTGATATCTGTCCCGCTTACTTCAATAGTAAAATGACCGTTCAACCCTCCCGAAGGCAACTGGAATGTACCGGCGAAAGAGCCGTATTCATTACTGGTGAGTTTGAGTGAATCCACCCGCTCATCGTTTGTATTCTTTAACCAAACGGTGGTTTTATAACCGTCTTTTATTTTGCTTTTGGTTTCATTAGTATGTTTAGCCAATACAATACCTTTAAAGTATACGGATTGTCCCGGGCGGTAAATACTCCTGTCGGTAAAGAAATATACCTGCAGGTTTTCCTTTGGCACTTCTTCTATATTATCCCGGTAATAGTAAGTATCATATTCCGGTTCGTCTATCAATAATTTATCGTTTCCATAAGTAAACTCTAAAAATTTTGATTCACTGGAATATCTCTTTTCATTTTTCTCCTTTTTGTAAACCAGTTTGGCATAGCCCTGTTTATCGGTAGTTACCAACTGGCCTTTGGCACGAATATATTTTTGGGCTGTATAATCATATTTATGCTCCCACACCTGCACCTTAGCCGCTTGCAACGGTTGCCCGGACTGGCGGTTCAAAACAAAATAATCATCGTTGTCATTTACATAACTGATATTGGATACATACAGTATACGTCCGCCCACAAGCGTTTTTTTACCGGTAAACTGCTGATCAGTGCTCATCAATAACATATACTTACCTACCGGCAAGGCATCTACTTTTACCTCCACCGCATGTTCCTGCAAGTCTTTTGTATCCGGTACAAGCTGCTCCCAGTTTTTAATGGCCGGTTCTGCAAGTACTATTTTCCAGAAATCATCGCCGTATTTATTCTCCAGTTTTTTAGTCAGCGTTTCATCCGCTTTTATTAAACGCAGGTGTAAACGGTTTATATTGCTATAAGTTACCAGTGCACGGAACGGCATATCAGGCACATTCACTTTTTCCACGGTAAAGTTCAGGCTTGGGGTATTGAGCTGGCATAACAGATTATACGCATTGATCTTTCCCTCCGAAGAATCTTTCTGTGCAATGATCTGTTCGCATATTTCCTTCGCTTTTACACGTGCATAACGATTTGTGGTATCACCGTAAGGTTTATAACCCGATCCCTGGTTATTATAATAAGCAGCTACCAAATACCAGGCCTGCGCGGCAGCCGGTAATTGCCCGTACTGATGGGCGATATGGTTAATGGCATGAAAGTATAACTGGTTTTTATCGGGATGTACTGCATAGTTGTTCACAAAAGCCAGTCGTTTCAGGTCTACATCGATCAATGCATCATGTTTGGCATCCTTTAAATGAAACGCAATTAATTTTTGATAGATCAGCAAGGCTTTGTGCTGCAGGGAAAGACTATCACTGGTCACAAACTTCCGGTGTATAAAATCCGCCGCGGGATCAAATGCCGAGGCCTGGTCAATTTTGAAGGCATAGGCAGGTTTGGTAATATCTCTTTCGTTGCTTTCAAAATATGCCAGTGCTTTATGCGCCAGCAGGTCATATAAAGTGGGGCGTAAAAACCGTACATTGCCTTTGTACACCAGCGGCTCTATCGCCTCTACTTTGGTTTGCAGCAACACTGTTTCATCTTTTAAGGACAATACATACAGGTCACTGATGGTTTTGTGAAAGTCCGTTGCCGACCAGGTAGCCAGGTCATCTTTTGTAAAATTTACAGTGGCAGTACGGTCATATATTTTCCAGCGGTTTCTTTCAAAATACTGGTGATAAATACCCGCTTTATAACTGTTCAATAATGCTTTCACCACCGGCGAAGCAGTGGTTAGCTCTTTGTCAATATCAGTTAAGGCTAATTTTTCATCCTCTTCGGTATTTTCAACCCGTAGCTGCGATATGGCAAGCAATGCTTTTACCAGCTGGGCTTCGTTATGCTCTTTTTTGGCAAGCGTGTAGATCTCCTGCACTTTTTTCAGTGCTGATTCGGGCAGGCGCTGTTCGGTCCCCAGCTTCTCTGCCTCCTTCCATAGCGCCGTATATTTTTTCTCGCTATTTTGTCCGTTTGTGTTTGTCATAAACAAGTTGGTTAGTAAAACGGCCACAAGGCCCATTAAAAACTGTTTCATACTTATTAGGTTATACGTATACAAAAGTAACTAAACTAATTCCGCCCTTTGGGATGCTGATATTTTATTTTTTACACACTTTGTACAGCTTTCTTTTATGCTTTAGGCTTTTTTTCACTTTTCTTTTGGGTGCCGGCTGTAGTAACACAGCCAATCGTTCCTTGCGACGCTCCGTTCAGCTGCAGTAATGCTATTGGGCCTGGTAAGGGTGTTATATAAATTGAATGTGCAGCGCCTATAAGGTTGCATGACCTGTTTGGTTTTACAAAAAATTAATACCGTGTTACCAGGCAATAGGTATGCCAGGATTATTGGGGTAAATGATCTTATTATTCTTCGAAGCGGGATATGCGGTTAAATAATATGCGCCCCCTCCGGGGTCGTATCATGCTTTTCTATTCATGAATCTATAAAGGTTTGATGTCACTGGCATCTGGGAGAATAATAACCGCTCAGCAACATACGACCCGCTCCGGGGTCGTAATACGCTTTTGCAATAATGAGGCTACAAAGATTTGATGCCGCCCATACAACAACACCGTGTTACTCCGTGAAACACCTCTGCGCCACTCCGTGGTATTCCCTTATCCCCGATTGTAAAAGACCTCTCCTGTGTTGAGGTGACAGACAGGCTATTCCAAAAGAGAGGACGTCATGCCGACGACAGGAGGCATTTCCAACACGCCCCAAATCCATACCACAACACCGCATCACTCCGTGAAACACCTCTGTGCCACTCCGTGGTATTCCCTTATCCCCGATTGTAAAAGACCTCTCCTATGTTGAGGTGACAGACAGGCTATTCCAAAAGAGAGGACGTCATGCCAAAGACAGGAGGCATTCCCAACACGCCTCAAATCCATACAACAACACCGTGTTACTCCGTGAAACACCTCTGCGCTACTCCGTGGTATTTCCTTATCACCGATTTTAAAAGACCTCTCCTGTGTTGAGGTTATCTATAACTTATCCCGGATGGATAAAATATTTATAACAAGAAAACAAAAAAACCGCCCCCAGATGGGTCACATAGTATTTAAACAGCGGATAATTAATGACGTCATAAACAGCACACCAAAATTCGCTTATAAAAAAATAAAATCTGCTTTCGGCCATATGCAGGCAGGTTCCTAAAATCTCACCTAAGATGCATCTTTTTTTAAAAGGTTGCGGCACTAAAAATTATTGTTTTTTCTTAACACAGCGCTTTAACAAATCACTGCCCCTTACATTGTATTTACATAACCTGAACCAGGCATTAACCTTAAATAACATTGCCTGTAATGCAGTGCTGGCAAGCATTTTAAATTTTTTAAAATGTAATAAAGCTGTTTAACTTTTTATTTCCTGCATTTAATAATTGATGGCATATGCTTTGAAAATAAATAATCAGAACAATATTGTTCAACTATTTTAAAACAGATGATTATGAAAACAATTTTTACCCTCCTTGCTTCTTTATTAGTAACTGTTGGCGCGATGGCTGCCAATGTTTTTAACGCCAGTAAGATCACCGTTAGTGCCGCCGGAAAAGAAGACCTGCGGGTTGTAGTAAACGGTAAACGTTTTGAGACCAGCGGTAATTTTATTACCATCGATAACCTGAAAGCAGGTACCCATACCATCAAGGTTTACCGCGAAAAGAATACCGGCTTTTATAATATCCTGGGCAAACGTTACGAGATGGTGTACGACAGCCGCATCAAGATCAATAACAAAACCCATATCAGCATCAGCATTGACCGTAACGGACGTACTACCATGAAAGAAACCGCTATAAAGAATAACGGCCGTGGTTATGGACGGGATCATGACAGGACTTATGATTATGATGATGGCAGCTGGGGCGACTACCCTGTGTATACCGAAAGCAGGGGCATGAACAGCTACGATTTTGAAAGAGTGGTTAAGAATATTGCTGCCGAATGGCGGGAAAGCAATAAGATCAAATCGGCTACACAAGTGGTAAAGTCAAACAACTTAACCAGCAACCAGGTAGCACAACTGGTAACCCTGTTCAGTATAGAGAGCTATAAGCTGGAGCTGGCTAAAATAGCTTACAGTACAACCGTGGATAAACAATATTACGATTACGTAATAGCCCGTTTGAACAAGGACAGTAAAGCCGAATTAACCAGGTATATACGTAACTACCGGTAAGCCATAATAGTGTAAGTTTGCAATGAAGGGAGTGGTCACACTCCCTTTTGCATTATAAAAACCTGTATTTTTAGGTCAGTTTAATCATGAGCTTAACCACCAAAAATGCCATACGTCTTTTATTGACCGCCACACCATATCGAACCATATGGATACCTGTATTATTGTTCCCCTTGTTATTCTTTTACGCCTGCCGTTCTCAGAACCGTACTGTTTTTGGCGCCTACTACCTGCAAACAGATAAAAGCACTACCCTGCATTTAAAGGAGGACAGCAGTTTTGTATACAAGACCATGCGGTTGGATAGCTTTTTTGTCAATAGCGGCACCTACCATTCTACCCCAAAAGGTATTGAATTGAGTAGCCTGCCGCAGGAACAGTATAGCAGCTTCAGCGATTCTGTTAGTTTTTTTACCGGCATCACTTCCTTTTCATTCTGGGACAGCGAGGGGATCAGTATCGATATCAGGCGTATCCAGATCAATAATGGCCCATCCAAAGCTCATTACGGGAACAGCCTGTATTATTTTGAAGAGGATTTTAAACAAGCCGATACCATCCGTTTCTTTTTCCATGGCTACGGATCAATCAGTTATCCCGGCGATATAAAAAAGATCAGTGGCAATAATGCACACCGGGTAACTTTATATGCCGCCTGCCTGCCAGTATTATACCAGCACACATTGTTTACTGCCCGTCGCAATAAATTGCATGGCAAGGCTGCTGACCAGCATTGGAAAAGAAAAACAAATAAATGAATAGCTGCGATGGTTAATTTTGCGCTATGCAAACGGATATATTGGTCATAGGACAAGGCATCTGCGGTACATTTTTGAGTTATTATCTTGATAAAGCGGGAGTTGATTACCTGGTAATAGATGATAGCCGGGAAGACGCGCCATCCCGGGTGGCTGCCGGCATTATTAACCCGGTTACCGGCCGCAGGGTGGTAACAGTATGGAAGGCCGATGAAATAATTCCTTATTCGTGGGAAGCTTACGGGGAAATAGGCGCTTTATTAGGTATAACAGCCATTTCGCAAAAAAACATCCTTGACTTCTTTCCTAATCCCTTCATGCGGGAATCCTTTTTAAAAAAGAAAGCGGAAGATAATCCTTATATCAACCTGGTAGAGACCGACTACTCCCATCTTTTTAATTATGAATTTGGTATCGGCAGTATTCAGCCTGCTTATACTGCCCATTTGCAAACACTGCTGCCAGCCTGGAGAAATTATTTACAAACCCATCAACGATTATTATCCGAAACTGTTGACCCTGCTCAAATAGTGATTGATCAAGACATTGTTCGTTATAAAGATATCCGGGCTAAAAAGATCATTTTCTGTGATGGCGCTGCAGGCAATGAGAACCCTTATTTTGCTAACCTGCCCTTTGCCCCCAATAAAGGAGAGGCTTTGCTGGTAACCATACCCGGCCTGGCACAGGATCATATTTATAAAAAATCAATCACCCTGGCACCCCTGCCGGAACCGGAGTTATTCTGGGCAGGCTCCAATTATCTATGGGAATTTGAGGATTCCCGTCCCACCAGCGAATTTTATGAACAGACGATACAGCAGTTACAACATTTTTTAAAGATCCCCTTTACTGTTGTTGACCACCTGGCAGCCATACGCCCGGCAACAGTAGAAAGAAGACCTTTTACCGGCTTTCATCCCGTGCATACAGCTGTTGGCATTTTAAACGGCATGGGCACTAAGGGCTGTTCCCTCGCGCCCTATTTCGCCAAGCAGCTCTGTGATCATATTACCGGCGGCGTACCGCTTTCCCCTGAAGCAGATATCAGCCGTTATACGAAAGTGTTAAGCCGCTAATAAGAGCCGCTTCATTTATTGCCAGTACTGTTATTTTTCAATATTAACGGTAGTTCCCTGGTTACGCCCATAAAAAGTAGGGAAATACATCAGCTCCGCTTTTACCGGGTTCAGGTTATAAGTACCGGTATACCTTGGTTCCAGTTCAACCTCATAGGTATATTGACCTTTCGGCAGGTTTTCTATAAACATCACTACCCTGTCTTTCAGGTACTCTTTATGCATCCGCCAGTTATCCTGTTTTCTTTCAGCATAGGTACAGCCTGCTGGTATAGGAATTTCCAGCTGCACATATTCCGCCTCAGCATGAACAGTTACCGTTACTTTCATCACGGCTTTTTCCCCGGCCTGTAAATGGGTAACCGTTTTACCGTTTCTTTCAAAAGCAGTGCTGATGGTAAACTTATCTGATACCGGCTGTGGCGCCGTATTAAAATAGGTCTGCCAGGCAGTGAGGTAGAGCATACCGCCACCGATCCTGGTAAAATCAATCGTTCCTTTTTCTTTAACAGATAAGGTCAACGGAAATTCAGTATACACTTTAGCACCTGCCGCAGTACTTACCTGTAAGGACGGTTTTTCTGCTACCGAAGCATTCCGCGATAAGAGATAAGGTAAGAGCACACTGGTTATATTGGCCGACTCAACCGTATTCCTCCAGCCACCATTTTTCCTGGATGCCATAAAGTATTGTAAGATACCACCAAGCACCTGTTCGGTATTTTTTTCATTGTTCAATACCTGGAAAGCAAGCGTGGTTGTGGCCATGGCATTGTTTTGCCAGCTATAACTATCCATGCCCCAATGCAGCCCGCCTAACATGGTGGGTATCTTCTTCGCCATCAGTTTATCCAGTTCAGTATGATATGGAAGGTTCTGCATTTGTCTGATCTTCACCACCTGCCATTGCCCGTGGATGTTTATTGAGTCAAAAGGAATTTTTCTTAAATAAAATACATAGTCCATCTGGTGACCTGTTTCACTGAGCGTGTACAATACCTCCAGTAACTGGTAACGGTTCATATTACCCAACTGGTTTTGTAAATACAGGAGGGCATTACGGATATTGGATGCCAGCAAGGGATCATCCTTCAACAAAGGCAGCACTTTGGTGATATAGGCAGAGATATACAGGTTGGAGTTACCACCTTTCCACCAACCCCAGCCACCGTCAAAATTCTGGGACTCCTGTAGTTTTCGTTTTAATTGCTGCAATAATTTATCACCGGTAAAAGGCCGTTTTAAATGGGCCATGATCTTTTGCTCAGCCAATAATCCTCTTATCTTGGAAGCAGTTTGCTCCATACAGTAATAAGGATAATCTTTCAGTTGTTTTAATTCGTCCAGCAACAGGTCCAGGGCATTGTTCTGTGCATGAACCGTTACCATTCCCTCTTTTACCGGAACAAAGCTGAAAGCCGTGTCAGCCGGCAGTACCCAGAAATCACCCGTGGTCTCTTTCACACCTTTCCTGATCACCGGTATCCTACGCAGCTCTCCGTCTTTAAAACCATTTGCCACATCCATAGAAAACGTAACGGATAAGGTATCATAATTAACAGGCTGAACAGGAACAGGCACCAGTACACTTTCTTTGCCGGGCATGGTTACTGCATGTGTAACTGACTCCTGACCGATAGTGGTAGTCACGGTGGCATTAGTCGTTTCGCCGGTATAGTTCATCAGTTTACCGGTAAACACACTGCGGTCACCTTCTACCAAAAACTGGGGAGCCGACAATTGTGCCAGCAAGGGTTTAAATGCTTTAACAATTGTAGAGGTTTTGGTAATGCGCTTCTTTTTATCCATACCCACTACAAAAGTCTGCCAGCTGGTAATATTATCCGGGTAGGTTACGGCAAAGGACACCTGGCCTTTTTTATCGGTAATCAAGTTGGGTTGCCAGAATGCATAATCCCTGAACTGTTCACGGATCACCGGGCCTGCAAAGCCCCTGGTGGTAATGATCACCACCCCATTGGCAGCGCGGGAACCGTATAAACTAATGGCTTCTGCTCCCTTTAAAAGAGATACATTTTCCGGATCAATCCCATCCGGCATCTTATCCATCACCACCCCGTCTACAACATATAAACCAGCATTACCGGCGTTTAAGGAACTTAGTCCGCGTATCATGATATTTGAAGTATTATCAGACTTTCCTTCTACATTCACCCCGGCTACTTTACCTGCTAAAACCGAGGTTATTTCCTGGCTGCTGACCATCGATACGGCGCCGGTCAGGTTACTCTTTTTCTGCAAGCCGTAAGCGGTTACTACTACCTCTTCCAACCGTTGAGTAACCAGTTTTAAGGCTGCATTTACGGTTTTGACAGCACCATCCTCTATGACGATATCCTGCTCATAGCTCTCATATCCAATATTACTAAAGACTATTCTGTAACTCCCAGCCTTTAATTCTCTAAAACTATAAGTACCGCTTTCGTCAGTAATGGTGGCTGTGGTATATCCGTTAATTGTGACTACAACTCCAACAATGGGAGCACCGCCCTGGCTATCTTTTACCATACCCGCTATACCGGCTTTACCTGAAGGCATGGGCACCGCACCGGGCTGTGCTTCTGCTCTTTTTTGTTTTTCATATTTCTCCCGGTTCAATAAAAGGATAGCGCGCCTGCGTTCCTCGTGTTGTTGCGACAGTAAGGCCACGAATTCGTTGTTTTTCTCAAACGCTGCATTTTTTGCATTTACATAATTCAGCCCTTCTGCCTTTACTTCAATATCTTTTACCACTATGTAATGGCCGTTATAAGTACGCATGACAAGTTCATACTTACCCGGTTTTACATTATAATATGTACCAAGATTATATCGTTTAATATGGGTAAAACCACTATCTGCTAATGGCCGTAAAACACCATATTCAAAGCTGGAATCCCGGGGTGGAGCAATCACCAGCTGGCTGTTCCCTTTTAAATTGTAATAATAATGATCATTTGATTCCAGGTAAACCGGATTGACAACAGCAGGCTTTACTGAGTAATCAATTTCCGGGGGAGCCTGTATGGTATCACCTAATAACCAAACAGGTTCTTTAACCAATGGCAGCGTCACCTTTTTTTCGAACAATGGCGTTCTTTCGAGGCGGGCAACTTTTGGTGATAATCGGTATTGATAAGCGGGTTCAAAAGGAAATTCAAGATCGAATACGCCGGGCTTATAAAATATTACGGGTTGGTTCTGCCTGAAAGGCCCCACAAGATAATTTTTTGCTGCGCCAAGTTTTACGAGCCTGTTACCCTGCCAGATCAAACCACCGGTATGTATATCGTTATTCTGCAGCCTGAGCAAACTGTTCTCCAGCAACTGCTTTTCCCAGGGCTGCAGCGTATGTGACCTTTCTTCTTTTTTGTATTTCCCGGACAGCTGATCAATATCAACCACGATATCATGTTTATAATAAGGCTGGATATAAATACTGTCCAGCTCTATATACTGATCCCTCAACCGCATGCTGAACTGTACAAAGCCAGGCATTAACGGGAAGGCATATTTAGACCTGTCCGTTACACCGTTATACCAAACCAGTTCCCGGTTAATGTATAACATATAAATTTCCTGTGGCACACCTTTGGCCACAGCATGCAAAGACACCTGCGGTAAAAACTCCGACAGTTTTGTCTGCACCATCTTTTTGCCATTTTCGGGAAATAAAAGCTGGTAGTATAACATACTGTCGGTATGAAATTTATCTATCCATGCAGCATGTTTACCTAAATGGAAATAGCCGGTAAAGTCTGCATCATCCAGTTCGTAATTATCAAATAATACCCTGCGCCCGTCTTTAAATCGCTGGAGATAAGGTGGCTCTTTTACTTTTGCCTTGCCGCCAAATTGTGTATTATAACTCACAGCCGTTAAATTAACACCCGCAGCAGGCTTACCCTTATAATCTTTCACCTGTACTGTAATGGTATCTTTTTGCCCGGGATAAACGGTTTGAGCCCCTTTAATGTCAGTTTGCATCAGTTTATCCATTAATACAACCTTCTCCTGTCCTTTATGCTCTTCACCCGCCCAGATATAATTCCAGTGTACATTGTATAGTTTATTTTTTTTCAGTTTATCCTTCCACACAATATCAGCTGCAGTATCCACGCCGTTTGTCACCAGCTTATTACCGGTAAAAACAGCGTAATGAACAGTAATACGGTAAGGGTTAGACAAGCCAAACCCGGCAAGGTCCTTCTCCTGTACATGCCGGAACTGCGGTTGATAATAATTATTAACGGCAGTGTATTGACTCACCATTACCGAATCTGCCACCCGGGCCACAAAAGAATAATAACTGAGATGCGGGTTGATCTTTTCTCTATAGGGGAATTGAATAACCGTTGCGTTAATATGATCGTTTGCTACCGTACCTTCCATTGCCAGTGACTTCCCGTTTTCCCGATAAGTAGCCGTAATAAAGCCATCAGCCTGTTCTACCTGTATCAGCCGCTGGTTAGCCGCCAGCGTAATGGCAGCTGTTTTTTCCTGTATTTCGTTATTACTGTTCTTAAAAACCGCTTTCACCGTAATATCCATATCAGCTTCGGGAAAATAAGTACCGGGCACTTCAAAACGGGTGTCTCCTTCTACAACAAGGTTTTTGGTTGCACGCCACAAAGTATCCGGTATATACATCCTGTCCCGGTAAAAAGCGTTTACATTATTACGCAACAGGTACAGCTCCACTTTTCCATCCATCAGGGACAGGCCATTGGCATCTTTGGCGCTGGCAGTAAATGCCAGGGTATCATGCCGGAAATAAGCGGTTTTAGCAGGTGTAATTGTATAACTGCTTACTTCATCCAGCAAATAATCCTCCATCACAAAACTATTTCTTGCATACTGGTTCTTTTTTTTGTCATAAAAAAGAATTGTGTAGGTCCGGTCAGTCTTCAGCGAATCACCCAATACAAAATCGTAGACAAAAGCACCTGGCGTTTCCGGATTAACAGTGGCCAGTTCCTTACTGATATATTGACCGTCACTGCTATATTCCAGGTATACCGATAATGGTTTGCGTACCTGTTTTAATTTCCGGTTCAATATATAGGCTTTTAACCTTACCGTATCAGCGGGCTTGTACAGGGGTTTGCTGAATACCATGTACCCGTTATTGCTTCTGAACCCTTTACTCTTTTTAGATTTGTAATAATAACGGTCACCGGTAAAAAGCCGGTCTATTTTTTTTACCGGCCATGCCAGTATACGGCCGGCTTTATTATAGGTAAAAAAATTGTGTACCCGTTGCGGGAAAGCTTTTTTCTGTATATCCTCCATGGCAGTTAGCTCCATAAACAAGGTGTCGCCGGGTATGGCCACTTTTATAATGGTCTCATCGGGATATTTTTGCTTCAGTAAAAATGTATTGCTGTTCTTTACCTGTTGCAGCCGTTTTTTATTCACCCATACCGCTGCAAGGTTTACAGGCAAACCCAGGCTGTCCAATACTTCTATCTGTACCCGGCGCTGGTTATTGATGGGGTAAATGCTGATCCTGCTCTGGCAGTAATACCTTGCTGTTATCTTATACCCATCAAGGGACAGTAAGAGGTAGTTACCCACCGGCAGTTCATCGCTGCGGCTGCTGTCCTTATGCCAGCTGGTAAAAGGCTCCTGGTGCAGGTAATGTTCAGGGCTGGCAATACCTTTATGTATATAACGTTCTGCAGTATCGGCGGGTATTTTATACACCAGGGTTTGCCAGCTCGACTTACGGAGTTGCGGCCAGTTCTGTTGTGCATGCAGGGTATATCCTATCCATAAAAAGCTAACCGTGAGTAAAAAAAATCGCATAAGCAGGTATTATATCTGGCACGATGCAGTAAATGCATCATTTACATAAAATAGTTTTACTTTTTTTATAGACGGTTTTTAATACAAAAAACTGCTCATGATCAGGGCGGTCCCTTTAAATTTTGGCAACTCTTAATTTTTCCCGCAGATGGCGCTGATCTCTTCCGCTGATTTACGCTAATCAGCGTTTGTTCTCTCTGCTTCATCTGCGGGAGAAACCTGCCGAAATAGTACACAATACAACGACCGTCCAATAACGGTAGCCGGCGGTTTACACCCCAAATATTTATTCAAAGCACAATTGGCTGATAATATTACCCTTGCTATCTTTGCGCACTGTTTAAAGGGCCTTGGTTTTTATAACCGGCCGCTATTTCTATTGAGCACTATACAATTATCATTTTAATATGTACAGAACACATACCAACGGGGAGTTAAGATTAAACAATGCCGGCCAGCAGGTTACACTGGCAGGATGGGTACAAACCATCCGCAAATTCGGGGCTATTACTTTTGTGGACCTGCGCGACCGTTATGGCATTACCCAATTATTATTTGGGGAGGAACTGAATAAACAACTGGAAGAAAACCCGCTGGGACGTGAGTTTGTACTGCAGGCCAGCGGTACGGTAAATGAACGTACCAATAAAAACGCCAATATTGCTACCGGTGATATAGAAATTATTGTCAGCAGTTTTACCATACTCAATAAATCGGCCGTACCACCCTTTACCATACAGGATGATACAGATGGCGGCGATGACCTGCGCATGAAATACCGCTACCTTGACCTGCGCCGCAATGCGGTAAAAAAGAACCTGGAACTGCGCTATGCAGTAGGCCGCGCTGCCAGGAATTATTTACACAATAACGGCTTCATGGATATTGAGACCCCGTTCTTAATTAAATCCACTCCCGAGGGCGCCCGTGACTTTGTAGTACCCAGCCGCATGAACCCGGGACAGTTTTACGCCTTACCGCAATCACCACAAACCTTTAAACAGTTACTGATGGTAAGCGGTTATGACCGTTATTACCAGATCGTAAAATGTTTCCGTGATGAGGACCTGCGTGCTGACCGCCAGCCTGAGTTTACGCAGATCGACTGTGAAATGGCATTTGTAGAGCAGGAAGACATCCTGGCCATGTTTGAAGGCATGGTAAAACAGATCTTTAAAGATGTAAAAGATATTGATTATACCGCTACCATTGAACGTATGACATGGGAAGAAGCCATGTGGACCTATGGTAACGACAAGCCGGATATCCGTTTCGGCATGCAGTTATGCAACCTGAAATTCCCGGCCCATACCTTCCCGACTAAAGAAAGTATCGCCTCACTGATCAACGGCGCCGACTTCCAGGTATTTGACAGTGCCGAGACCGTGATCGCCATTGCTGTGCCCGGTTGTGCGGAATATACCCGTAAACAGACAGACGAGATAACCGAATGGGTAAAACGCCCCCAGATAGGTATGAAAGGCCTGGTATTTATTAAAGTAAATGCAGATGGCACTTATAAAAGCAGCGTAGATAAGTTTTATGACGAAAGCAGGTTAAAAGCCATTGCCGATGCGGCAGGTGCCAAAGCCGGCGACCTGGTACTGGTATTGGCCGGTGCTGAGGAAAGAACCCGTAAAGCTACCAGCGAATTACGCCTGGAGATGGGTAAACGTTTGGGCTTAAGAAAAGAAGATGAGTTCCGTTTATTATGGGTACTCGACTTCCCCTTATTTGAATACGATGAGGAAGGCAACCGTTGGGTAGCCCGTCACCATCCGTTCACCTCACCCAAACCATCAGATATCAGCACCATGATCGGCAATAACCCGGTGATTGAGAACGCTGCCGAATATTTAAAACACCCCTACGCCAATATCAAGGCCAATGCTTATGATATGGTATTGAACGGTAACGAGATCGGCGGTGGATCTATCCGTATTTACCAGCGCGAATTACAGGAAAAAATGTTTGCCGCCCTGGGTATGGATGCCGAAGAGCAGCAACATAAATTCGGCTTCTTATTAGGGGCTTTTGAGTATGGCGCTCCCCCGCATGGTGGTATTGCCTTTGGTTTTGACCGCCTTTGTTCTATTTTAGGCGGCAGCGAAAGTATCAGGGACTTTATTGCCTTCCCTAAAAACAATGCAGGCAGGGATGTAATGCTGGATGCTCCTGCGGCCATTGATGATAAACAGTTCACGGAGCTGCAGATCAAACTGGACCTTCAATAATGATCTTTTCTAATACACAACAAACCCCTCGATTGAGGGGTTTTGTTTTTTTATCATTATTAACTTTTAATCATAAACTTGGCCCGCCTCGCTCCCAGCCTGCGGATATAAATATAAATACCCGCGAGTATCAGGAAAACCGCCATGATACGGAAGAAATATTTTTCAAAATAATTCTGTTTGTCCGAATCGGAAGCGGCTTTGCGTTCTGCATCAGTCATAAAGGAATACAACATGGGATAATTGGCATTGATCCGCTCTACCTCCTTGAATTTTGCCAGGGCTTTACGATAATAGGATGTATAAAAAAACTGCAGCCCCTGGTTGTACAGGTCTGTAGCATCACTTTGATCGGGAAGTATTTTCAGTGAATCAATAAAACTGCGGATAACTGAAACCGGTACGGCAAAGTTAAACCCGCTGGCCAGGGTATTACTTCTTCTTTCAATGGACCCGAAAGTAGCCAGCCCGATCACTTCACCTTTTTCATCGCAAACCGGGCTGCCGCTGCTGCCATGGGCAATGGTCGCATCCATCTGTATTACCGGGAAATTGTTAACCGACTGTTTAATAGAACTGATGACCCCTACCGTTAAAGTAGGTTCATTAGCTGATTCTTTCGCCAGGAACGCATGATTGCCTACCGGGTCGGGGAAGCCGATCACCAGCGCACGGCTGCCAATACGGGGCACATCCTCTCTTGCAATTTTGAGAGAAGGTAAATTATGTACATCATCTATCTTCAGTATGGCCACATCCTTACCCGGCATGGCCGCACCTTTTATTAATACCTTCGCCTGCTTCTTTATCCTGGCTTCATCATTGTTCTTTTCATTACCGATCCTGTACACCACATTCACCTGTTTTTCTACATTGGATAATTGCATAGGAGATGTGCGTGAATACAAGAAGCCATATACATCAAATAAGGTATTTCTTTGTTCATCAGATAAAGACACCTGCCAGGATTGTTCCAGCGAAGTAATACTACTTTCCGTTAACTCCTGGAAGGTGGACAACATAAACTGCCGCTGGATATAGGTACTGTCCCTGTCTATCACATGACAATTGGTGAGCACATAACCATCACCCGATATAAAAAAGCCGGTACCATTGGCAATAAAACGGTGACGCTGGCTCAGGTATTCAAATGTAGGTGAGAAAAAACGGGTGGGTGAACGATATAAGGCAGAGAGTAATATATCCAGTTTTTGCGAGGCAGATAACATATTCTGTAATGGGTCCAGCGCTTTAATAGAGTCCACCAGTTTATTAAAATTATACTGGTTCAGGTCTACCTTGCGCACATACACCGTACCCGAAAAAACAGTCTGTACCATTACCACACCCGGCGAATTACGGGCATAACTCTCTTCCATACTTAACGACTGCGCATAAACCTGTGTTGACAAGCACCATAACCCCGTTAAAAAAAATATCAGTCCCTTCATGCTGTTTATTATTAATACACATTGGCTACCGTTAACAGTACCAACCAAACAAAAATAGGTAAACTAAATATGCCAAATACAGTTTGCAAAACATTGTTTTAAAGCACTTAATAAAAAATAAAAAAAGCTGTAAGTTGGTTTTACAGTATTTATTATTATATTCACACAGACGGTTGGCCTTGCGCATATTTATAATTTTTTAACCTTTACACCTGACAACTGTTATGATTGGCAAGCAACTGTTTGAGAACTATGGTGCCTACTCCGGCATTTGGGACGAAATGTGTTACCAGGATGGTATCCGTTCGCAATACGGGCAGATATACAATGATATTGCCCAGCTTCCTGTAGAGCTTTTACTGCAAAAAGATAAACAAGCCGGCGAGCTGTTTATGAACCAGGGCATCACGTTTACGGTATACAGTGATAATGCAGGCATTGAAAAAATATTTCCCTTTGATATAATTCCCCGTATACTTACCGGCACCGAATGGCGGCATATTGAACTGGGCATTACCCAGCGTTTAAGGGCGCTTAACCTGTTTTTAAAGGATATTTATTCGGACCAGCAGATTTTAAAGGACAAAGTGATACCGGCCGAACTGATCGCAACCTGCCCGCATTATACCCGTGAGGTACACGGGGTAAAAGTGCCGCACGACCTGTATGTACATATTTCGGGCATTGACCTGATCCGTGGCCAGGATGGGACTTTCTATATACTGGAAGATAACCTGCGTACCCCTTCGGGTGTATCGTATATGCTGGAGAACCGTGAAGTGACCAAACGTATCTTTCCCGGTATGCTGGGTAACAGCAAGGCCCGCATGATCAACAATTACCCGCTTTTATTACATGATATTTTAGGCAGCCTGGCCCCGCAACAATTATCCAACCCTACCGTGGCGTTGTTAACACCGGGTGTTTATAATTCTGCCTACTTTGAACATACCTTCCTGGCCCGCCAGATGGGCATACCATTGGTAGAAGGGCGTGACCTGCTGGTGGATAACCATAAAGTATATATGAAAACCACGGCCGGCCTGCAACAGGTACATGTATTATACCGCCGCCTGGATGATGATTACCTGGATCCGCTGGTTTTCAGACCCGACAGTGCTTTGGGTGTACCGGGTTTAATGAGCGCTTACCGGAAAGGCAATATTGCCATTGTAAATGCCGTAGGTAACGGCGTGGCCGATGATAAAGCCGTGTACGCCTATGTGCCCGCCATGATAAAATATTACCTGAATGAAGAAGTAATATTGCCCAATGTGCCCACCTATAGCATGGAAGATGCCGATGCCCGCCAGCATGTATTTGAGAATATGGAAAAAATGGTGATCAAACGCACCAACCAATCCGGTGGTTATGGTATGGTGATGGGCGATAAAGCGGCCGAGGAAGAGCTGGCCGGCGTAAAAAAAGAGATACTGGCCAACCCCAGGGATTTTATTGCACAACCCATCATTAAGCTGTCAACAGTTCCCTGTTTTATTGATGGCAAATTACAGCCCAGGCATGTGGACCTGCGTCCCTATGCACTTTGCGGTCCCGGCGGCATTAAAATTGTACCCGGCGGTTTAACCAGGGTAGCTTTAAGCGAGGGATCACTGGTGGTAAACTCATCGCAGGGCGGCGGCAGTAAAGATACCTGGGTGGTAGACCTGTAATGTAGCCGGCTATAGTACTGCTACCCGCTCCGGTTGTAACCGGTAAGGTTGGATTTAATTTATTACCAATGGATCTATTCAGCATACTCGTTACAGCCTATCCTGTAAAACTAATTACCACAACAGGTTTTAATAACCCTGAACATTTGAACTTTTGAACATTTTAACTTTCTTAAAATATGTTAAGTCGTATTGCTGATTCACTTTTTTGGTTGAACCGTTATATGGAACGCAGCGATTGCCTCATGCGTGTGATACGCACCAATTATATACTGGCATTTGACAGCGGCACCAATGCTTCCTTTACCTGGAAGGATGTGGTAACCCTTTGTGCTGATACTACAGAAGAGAAATTAAAAGAGGTGGCCAATGCAGAAACAGCCGCCCTTCATTTTTTAATTAATGATACCAAGAATTTTAACTCCATACGCGTACTCATCTCCCGGGCCAGGGAAAATGCCCGCGGTGTACAGGATAATATTACCAAGGAAGTATGGGAGCAGGTAAACCAACTGTACCATATTATTAATGACCCTGCCCTGACGGCAAAGATCACCGGCTCGCATGCACTGGAAGTAATTGATGAGCTGGACCAGAACAATACCCTGTTTTATGGTGTTACCGACAGTACCATGCCCCGTGGCCAGGGCTGGAATTTTATGAACCTGGGTAAGTTTATTGAAAGGGCTATTTTAACCATTGATATTACCTATGCGCATTTCCAGAAGATCAACCACGAATTAAAACAATCGCAGGATATTCTTTTCTGGCGCAACCTGCTCATATCTTTATCGGGGTATGAACTATACCTGAAAAAATATACCCGGGCCGAACATAATATCTCGGTAATAGACCATATCATCTTTAACCAGGATTTCCCCAGATCTTTGATCTACTCTTTAAGCCGTATTAACCGGTACTTAAAGTTTATTATAACCGATGCAAAAATTGAAGGCGTGGAACAATTACAAAAAACATTTGGCAGAATAATAAGTAAAGTAGAATTTGCCGACATGAATACGATCAAGGAAACAAGTTTACCTCACTACCTGTACAACCTGCGTAATGACCTTGTTAATTTTTCTAACCAGTTGACAAGAATTTATTTTTCATACGCATAATACCCTTGTTATAATGCCAGTTTTTAATATTCATCATATTACTAAATACCAGTACGACCGCCCTATTAAAGAAAGTGTAAACGAAATAAGGATCTATCCCTTTAATTGTAATACCCAGGAAACACTTTTTCACCAGCTGAACATAACCGATAACCCCGATATACTGGAAATAGAAGATTACTGGGGCAACCAGGCGGGTATGTTTAACTTAATGGCTGCCCACCAGGAACTGGTGATCGAAAGCAAACTGATCATACGTACCCTGGGCAACCCCAACCCGCCGGTGAACAGCACGGCAACCCTTGCACAGCTAAGGGATGAGATTTGTTTTAACCTGAACCTGCTGGAACTGGCACAGTTAAAAGAAACGGATCTTCGGGAACCGCTACAGCAGCTGGTAAATGTTTTTTATACACCGGATATGTCGGTGGCCACCATTGTTGAAAAATGCAGCGGGTATATTTTCAATAATTTTAAATACATCAAAGGCATAACCCATATTGAAACCACAGTTGCAGAGATATTGGAACTAAGGTCGGGGGTTTGCCAGGACTTTGCCCATGTAATGCTGGAATTACTGCATACACTGCAGATACCCGGCAGGTATGTAAGCGGTTATATATGTCCTAATACCGACGGTATGCGTGGCGAAGGCGCTACCCATGCCTGGGTAGAAGCCTGGATACCGGGTTATGGCTGGACAGGTATTGACCCCACCAATAATGTATGGGTAACCAATAACCACGTAAAGCTGGCGGTGGGCCGTAATTTTAATGACTGCTCCCCTATTAAAGGTACGTTTAAAGGACCGGCGCGGCAATCCTTATCCGTGTATGTATCGGTGGGTTATGAAGACGGACATAGATTTGAAGAGCTTACCGATGTAACCATGCAGGCAATTGGTAAAAGCGGCGAAGACATTCCGGATTATATAGAAAATTTTGCAGGACAACAGCAGCAATAACCGTAATGATGAAAACAATAATGAACGTTCATTATTGTTTTACTGCTGAAGGGCTGGCGGATGGAAGCGGTAGCTGGCCGGTGTGCGGATGAGTGTAAGGCAGGCCACTACAAGCGTACAGCCGCATATGGGCTGATAGCAGCACTACTGCTGATAGCCCCTGATAAAGAGCATTAGATTTTAACTTTATTTTAGTGGGCCGTTCATACTAATTATTATTGAAGATGATTTCTTTCCCTAATTTTGTGTTTTAATGAGACTGTCGTTATTTCTTTTATACCTCACCTGCCTGATTTTCGGCAGCCAGAACACCGCCCATGCGGGTGTGATGCCTGTCCGCGACAATACGGTATATAACCACAAACCTTCTCATAACGACCAGACCCGGATATTTTTGCATATTGATGAGCGGGTAACTCCGTTAACGACCATTACAAAGTATGATGCCCCGGAAATAATTGCAGAAGAGCGAGAAGATGAGGATCATACTGACCAGCCAGTTAAACAGGTTAAACCAGTTTACAGCTTTCAATCTTATTATCTCCCGCAAATTTTCACCGATCGTTCTGATAGTGAAACATTCATTTCTCCAGGCCTGTCGCCCACTATTGACAGGTATTTACTGATCCGTGTATTAAGGATCTGATATCAGTGTAATATATTTTACCGCAGTATTTACTGTTTTGTTGTATGCCTGTAACAGCAAATGAAGGATTTGTTGTACATACTCCTGTATGTTACCCCAACAGCAACAGGCAGGTAAATGTTGAATATTCCCGAACAGCAATATTACCTGTACCCATTTACAGGTAAGTTTTAAACTTATACACGGCCTCGTTTTACCGCTGGCCAATATTATTACACTCACTGAATTATTCCCCCATGAACAGAATTATATTGTACGCATGCGTATTAACGCTGACGTATTTAACCGGCTGCAAAAGCAAAAAACATGAGCCGGAAGAAACCAATACTTATATCGTTACCAGCCCTTTATTAGCTGACACGTCTTTTACGAAAGAGTATGTTACCCAGATCAACTCCATCCGCAATATTGAGATCAGGGCCCAGGAAAGAGGCTTTTTGCAGAACATTTACGTGGATGAAGGCCAGTATGTAAAAGAGGGCCAGCTCCTGTTCAGGATAATGCCCAAAATGTACGAGGCAGAATTATTGAAAGCCCAGGCCGAGGCAAGAGCTTCTGATATTGAATTACAGAATGCAAAAGTGTTAGTGGAAAAGAACATCGTTTCAAAAAATGAGCAGGCCATGGCCCAGGCCAAGCTGGACAAGGCCAATGCCGAAATAGCTTTGGCTAAACTGCATTTATCCTTTACGGAAATAAGAGCGCCGTTCAGCGGTGTGATAAACCGGCTGCCCAAGAAAATAGGAAGCCTGATTGATGAAGGCGAACTGCTGACCAGCCTGTCTGACAACAGCCAGATGTTTGCCTACTTTAATGTGTCGGAGCCGGAATACCTGAATTACCAGACCCATGCAAAGGACAGCAAACAACAGTTAAACCTGCGCCTGGCCGATAACTCCCTGCTACCCTATACCGGCATGGTGGAGACCATAGAAGGGGAATTTAATAATGAGACAGGTAATATCGCCTTCAGGGCAAAATTCCCTAACCCGGATAAGTTATTGAAACATGGTGAGACCGGTAAGGTATTAATGACCATACCCCTGAAAGGAGCGTTGCTGATTCCTCAGAAAGCTACTTATGAAATACAGGATAAAAAATATGTTTTTGTTATTGATAAGAACAATGTGGTGCAATCGAGAAATATCATCATTCAAACCGAAATGCCCGATCTGTATGTGGTAGCCAGTGGCCTGTCGCCAGATGACCGCATACTGCTGGAAGGTGTGCAGAAAGTAAAAGAGGATGAGAAGATAAAATATGAGTACCAGAAACCTGAAGAGGTAATCACTCATTTAAGATTGAAAGCAGAATAATTGTTAACTATTAATAGCATTATGACATGTTCAATAAATTTATACAGCGCCCTGTACTATCAATAGTTATTTCTTTAATTATTGTTTTTTTAGGTATTCTGGCCATTAATAATTTACCGGTAACCCAGTTCCCTACTATTTCACCGCCCAAAGTAACCGTTACGGTAGAGTACCCCGGTGCCAACGGTGAGCTGATGATCAAATCGGCCATCATTCCGCTGGAAAGAGCACTGAACGGTGTGCCTGGCATGAAGTATATGACCTCAGATGCCGGTAATGACGGCGAGGCCTCCATCCAGCTTGTTTTTAATTTAGGTACCGACCCTAACCAGGCAGCCTTAAACGTACAGAACCGTGTAGCATCGGTGGTTAATAAATTACCGCCACTGGTAGTACGTGAGGGTGTAAAGATCACCCGGCAGGAATCCAACATGCTGATGTATGTGAACCTGTACAGCAAAGATCCCAAGGCAGACCAGAAGTTTTTATTTAACTACGCCGACATTAACCTGTTACCCGAATTAAGAAGGGTAAATGGTGTAGGTGTTGCCGATATACTGGGAAACCGTGAATACGCCATGCGTATCTGGTTAAAACCCGACAGGATGCTGGCTTATAAAATATCGGCCGAGGAAGTGATGGAAGCACTGAGTAAACAAAGCCTGGAAGCCTCACCCGGTAAAACAGGCGAAAGCTCCGGCAAAAGATCACAATCTTTTGAATATGTATTAAAGTACTCCGGACGTTTTACTACCCAGAAACAATATGAGGATGTGGTACTCAGGGCAACGCCAAACAGTGAGATACTGCGTTTAAAAGATGTGGCAGATGTGGAGTTTGGCAGCTCTATGTACGATATCTATTCCAACCTGAACGGCAAACCCTCTGCCGCCATTGTATTAAAACAATCATATGGCAGTAATGCCAGCCAGGTAATTAAAGATGTAAAGGAGAAACTGAAAGAGATTAAAAAGAACTCCTTCCCCAAAGGAATGGATTACGAGATCAGTTATGACGTTTCCTCCTTCCTGGATGCATCGATAGAAAAAGTGATTCATACCCTCATTGAAGCTTTTATACTGGTAGGCCTGGTGGTATTTATTTTCTTAGGTGACTGGCGCTCTACCATTATACCGGCTATTGCGGTGCCGGTTTCGCTGGTGGGTACCTTTATGTTCATGCAGTTCTTTGGCATTACGCTTAACCTGATCACGCTGTTTGCCCTGGTACTGGCCATTGGTGTGGTGGTGGATGATGCCATTGTGGTAATTGAAGCTGTCCATGCGAAGATGGAAGCCGAACATTTAAAGCCGCGAAAGGCAACGAAGAAGGCCTTAAAGGAAATATCAGGCGCTATTATCGCCATTACCTTTTTAATGGCCGCTGTATTTATACCGGTAGCTTTTATGTCAGGACCGGTAGGTATGTTCTACCGCCAGTTTTCTATTACCATGGCTACGGCTATTATCCTGTCGGGTATTGTGGCATTGACCCTCACACCCGCCTTATGTGCCATTGTATTAAAAAACAATCATGGTGTGCCGGCCAAAAGAACACCCATTAAAATGTTTATTGATGGTTTTAATAAACTGTTCAACAAATCTGCTGGTAAATACCAAAAGTTATTAGAGAAAGTAGCTTCACGCCGGGTCATCACTTTTGTGGTATTGATCGGCTTTAGTATCGGTACTTTTTTACTGAACAAAGTGGTGCCTTCGGGTTTTATTCCCAATGAAGACCAGGGGATGTTTTATGCAGTGATACAAACGCCGCCGGGCTCCTCGCTGGAAAGAACAAACGAAATAGCCGAACGGGTGCAGAAAATAGCCGAGGAGATTGATGGTATACAATCCGTATCGGCACTGGCCGGTTACGAGATATTGACAGAGGGCACGGCCGCCAACTCCGGCACCTGCCTGGTTAACCTAAAAGACTGGGGCGAACGTAAACACTCGGTACAGGAAATTATGCATGAACTGGAAGAGAAGACAAAAGATATTACGGGTGCCACTATTGAACTGTTCCAGCCACCGGCTGTACCGGGTTATGGTGCTGCGGGCGGCTTTGAGCTCCGGCTGCTGGATAAGTCAGGCTCCGGTGATTATAAAAAAATGGAGACGGTTAACAACGAGTTTGTGGCAGCACTCAGTAAACGGCCCGAGCTTACTTCGGTGTTTAGTTTTTATAGTGCCAGTTACCCGCAATACATGCTGAAGATAGATAATGACCTGGCGCAACAGAAAGGAGTGTCGATAGAGAATGCAATGAATACTTTATCCACCTTAGTGGGCAGTAACTACGAGATCAGCTTTATCCAGTTTGGCCGCCAGTATAAAGTAATTGTACAGGCAGCGGCACAGTACAGGGCATTACCGGAGGATATTCTGAAAATATACGTGAAGAACGACCAGGAAGAAATGGTTCCCCTGTCGGCCTTTATGAGTATGGAGAAAGTATATGGCCTGTCGGAAATAACCCGTCATAACATGTACAATTCGTCGGAGATAAGTGGTTCGGCAGCGATGGGCTACAGCAGCGGTGAGGCCATCAAAGTGATAAAGGAAGTAGCGGATAAAACATTACCCCGGGGGTTTGGTATTGACTGGGCCGGTATATCTGCCGATGAAGTAGCACAAAACAACCAGGCCATTTACATTTTTCTGATCTGTCTTGGTTTTGTGTACCTCATACTGGCCGCACAATATGAAAGCTTTATTTTACCCTTATCGGTGATACTATCCTTACCGGCCGGTATATTCGGCGCCTTCTTCCTGTTAAAACTATTTGGCCTGGAGAATAATATCTACGCCCAGGTAGCCATGGTGATGCTGATAGGTTTATTGGGTAAGAATGCAGTATTGATCGTTGAGTTTGCAGCGCAGCGCCGTGAACAGGGATTAACCGTATTACAGGCAGCACTGGAAGGTGCCAAAGCCCGTTTCCGTCCCATCTTAATGACCTCCTTTGCCTTTATTGCCGGCCTGATACCCCTGGTATTTGCCAATGGCCCTGGTAAGTTAGGTAACCGTACTATCGGTACTGCTGCAGCTGGTGGTATGTTACTGGGAACCATATTTGGTGTGGTGATCATACCCGGCCTGTATTATATATTCGGCAGCATTGCAGCCAGGCACAAGTTTATAAAAGATGAAGACGAAAATCCGTTAACCGAAGAATTTTAATATTATGTTCAACAAAAAAATATATGTCCCTTTACTCTTCGCCGGTATCTGCTTTATACTGGTAAGTTGTAAAATACCGGCAGTAACACAGAGGGAGGAAAACAAAACAGTACCGCAATCATTTTCAAATAACCGTGATACTGCGAATACGGCAACTATTCAATGGCGGCAATTTTTCACTGACCCTTTGTTGATCAACCTGATTGATACGGCTTTAAAAAACAACCAGGAGTTATTGATCACCCTGCAGGAAATCGAGATCAGCCGTAATGAAATAGGTATACGCCAGGGTAAACTATTACCCGCTGTAAACTACCGCGCCGCTATGGGTGTTGAAAAAGTAGGTCGTTATACCAGCCAGGGGGCCGGTGATGCCGGTACCGATATCAAGCCAGGTAAAGCCATGCCCGAACCCTTAGGTGATTTTAACCTGTCGGCCGTGGCCAGTTGGGAAGTGGATATCTGGAAAAAATTACGCAATGCAAAAAAAGCAGCTATTACAAAATATCTTTCCACTATTGAAGGTAAAAATTTTGTAATCACCAACCTGGTGGCCGAAATAGCCAGTTCTTATTATGAACTGCTGGCGCTGGATAATCAACTGGCCATTGTAAAACAGAATATCGCCTTACAAAACAATGCCCTGGAGATTGTAAAAGTGCAGAAAGAGGCCAGCAAGGCAACAGAGTTGGCCGTTAAAAAATTTGAAGCGGAAGTATACAGTTCGCAAAGCCTTGAGTTCAATATCCTGCAACAGATAACAGAAACGGAGAACCGTATCAATCTTTTACTGGGCCGTTTTCCACAGCCGGTTACAAGAAGTACGGCGGCATTTGCCACCAGCCTTTTACCGCAATCCATTAACAGTGGCATACCGGCACAGTTATTAACCAATCGTCCGGATATTAAACAGGCCGAGCTGGAACTGGCAGCCGCTAAACTGGATGTAAAAGTAGCGAGGGCCGAATTCTATCCTTCACTGGACCTGTCTGCCTCCTTTGGTGTACAGGCTTTTAACCCGGCCTATATTACCCGTTTACCCGAATCCCTGTTATACTCTCTTGCAGGCGACCTGGTAGGTCCGTTGATCAACCGCAGGGCTATTAAAGTAGAATTTTATAATGCCAATGCACGGCAGTTACAGGCCATGTATGAATATGAACGCAGTATTGTAACGGCCTGTGTGGAAGTATCTTCTACCCTGTCCAACATTCAAAACCTGCAGAAGAGTTATGCATTAAAATCAAAAGAAGTGGAAGCATTGACACAGTCCATTGCTATTTCCGGCGACCTGTTCAAATCGGCCAGGGCCGATTACCTGGAAGTATTAATGACACAGCGTGACGCACTGGATGCAAAACTGGAACTGGTAGATACCATTAAAGAACAATTGATCGCAACAGTGAATATTTATAAAAGCCTTGGTGGTGGATGGCAATAAGTGGGATTGCCATGGTGAGTGAGCCGGCGAAAGCCGGCTTTTTTTATCCCGCAGATTTCCGGGGATTTGTTTCGCAGATTTTCGCTGATTTTTTTTAAGTAGCACATCATTATTCTCCAATTCCCATCTGCGCAAATCTGCGCTGTATTTTAATCTCCGTTCATCTGCGGGACAAAACTCAGTACAGCACTCAACAAATACATGCCCTCCAATTCCCATCTGCGCAAATCTGCGCTGTATTTTAATCTGCGTTCATCTGCGGGACAAAACTCAATACAGCACCCAACAAATACATACCCACCAATTACCATCTGCGCAAATCTGCGCTGTATTTTAATCTGCGTTCATCTGCGGCACAAAACTCAGTACAGCACCCAACAAATACATACCCACCAATTACCATCTGCGCAAATCTGCGCTGCACTTTCATCTGCGTTGATCTACGGGACAAAACTCAATACAGCACCCAACAAATACATACCCTCCAATTACCATCTGCGTAAATCTGCGCTGTATTTTAATCTCCGTTTATCTGCGGGACAAAACTTAACTACAACCGCTCTTAAAATGTTTATTAATAGTTAACAGGACAAACCTAATTTTGCAGGCGTTACAACATTTACAGGAAGGGTTTGTTTATCTGGGAATAACTATTAACATGTCAACAAAAAACACGCAGGCCTCGCCTGCCATGGTGATACTGGCTTTTGCCATTTTATATATTGTCTGGGGATCCACTTATTTCTTTATACAGGTAGCCATACACGATATTCCGCCTTTTATCATGGGCTTCCTGCGCTTTATTGCATCGGGCCTGATATTGGCAAGCTGGTGTTTCTATCAAAGAGAGCAGTTCTGGAACAAAAGAAATATCCGGATAGCTGCTGTTACCGGTTTTTTATTGTTATTCATTGGTACCGGCGCCGTTATTTATGCGGAAAAAATAATTCCCAGTTCATTGGCTGCGGTATTGGTATCATCCTCTCCTTTATGGTTTGTGATACTTGATAAGCCGCAATGGAAAACAAACTTCAACAGCAAAGAAACCATTATCGGCCTGGTGATAGGCTTTATCGGCGTACTGTTGTTGTTTGGCGACCAGTTCTCCAATATGAACCTGAGTGGAAGTAACGGCCCCATCATTGCAGCGTTACTGGCACTGGTGATAGGCACCATAAGCTGGGCAGGCGGTTCCCTATATTCAAAATACAATGCCGGCGGATCGGCGCTGGTCAACAGTTCCTGGCAAATGTTAGCTGCAGCTTTTGCATTCTTTATATGCAGTTTGTTTACCAACGAATGGCAAAACTTTGAATGGCAGGCCGTACCCACCAAAGCCTGGATGGCGGTACTCTACCTGGTGTTTTTCGGCTCCATTATCGCTTACAGTGCCTATGTATGGTTATTAAGCGTTAGGCCAGTAACTCAAGTAAGTACATACGGTTATGTTAACCCGGTAGTAGCCGTACTATTAGGTGTATTTTTTGCCCATGAAAAAATAACCTGGATGCAGGTATTGGGCCTGAGCATTATTTTAACCAGTGTTTTACTCATTAACCTGGCAAAATACCGGAAGCAAAAACAGGTTACGGCTACAGGCAATTAAAAAATAAATACAGCTGACTTTATACTAAAAATGCTGATATACAGTTGTATAAGCGGCAATTTTAGCATAATACTTTTGCCGTTTGCGAAATAATTGCAATTTTTACACCCGAAATCATATCCCTGAAACTAACTTTTATCGCATGATTCGTTACACTATTGTTGCTATTGGTCTGCTGCTGGGTACTTTTACTGCAATGGCACAATCCCGGGTAGGCTTACAAATAGGTGGTCACTCCTCCAACATTTTAGAAAAAAACAACCTGCCCGACTGGGATGAGACCAAGGGATATTACCAGGGCCGCACCGGCATACATATCGGCGTTATTGCCGATCTCCCTTTTAAAGAGGGCTCCCGTTTCTTCTTCCAGCCTGGTGTACTTTTTACCCAGAAAGGGCGCAAATTCAACCAACTGTTTGATACTACTGTTTCCGATATTGCCAATATCCGTTCCAAACAATTGCTTAACTATATAGATATCCCATTGAATATTGTATACAAACTGCCGATGGGTAAAAAAAGCAAGTTCATAATCGGCGCCGGGCCTTACGGTTCTTTCTTCTTCAATGGCCGGCATGAAAAGGAAACCTTTGCTAAAAATGGCGCATACCAGAAAGATGAGAACAAAGACCTGCAGGTAGGCAACGAACCCGATGCTTATAAGATATTTGACTTCGGCTTTAATGCATTGGCAGGTTTTGAATTTGGCAGGGTATTCTTAACTGCTAATTACAGCCAGGGACTGAATAAATTCTTTACACCTAAAGATTATACAGCCAGTCAATATAACCACCAGGTAATTGGCGGCACTTTAGGTTTATACCTGGGTAATATCAATAAAACCGAAAAAGATACTGATAAGGACGGCGTACCGGATGATAAGGATAAATGTCCTACTGTTCCCGGTAAGGCTGAATTTGCCGGTTGCCCGGATAGCGATAATGACGGCTTGCCTGATAACGAGGATGGCTGTCCGCTGGAAGCCGGTCCTGCCGCTAACCATGGCTGCCCTTATGCCGATACGGACAAAGATGGTGTACTGGATAAAGACGATAAATGTCCTGCTGTTCCTGGTCCTAAAGAAAACAATGGTTGTCCATGGCCTGATACAGATAATGATGGTATACTGGATAAAGATGATGCCTGTCCCACAGTGGCCGGTGTAGCAAGGTATAAAGGCTGTCCTGTACCCGACAGCGATGGGGATGGTGTAAATGACGAGGAAGATAAATGTCCGCAGGTTGCCGGCTTAAAAGCATTACAGGGTTGCCCGGCCATTGCCGAAGAAAAGAAACAAGAAATTGTTAAAAAACTGACTTTTGTAGCTAAAAAGATCCAGTTCACTAAAAACCAGGCGGTATTGACCCAGGGTTCTACTGTAGTACTGGATGAAGTGGTGGAAATACTGCAACAAAACCCGACTGTACACCTGCAGATCGACGGACACAGCAGTGATGAAGGTCAGCGTGAAGTGAATATGCGTTTATCACAGCAACGTGCCGATGCCGTGAAGGATTATATTACCGGCAAAGGAATTGATGCTGAAAGGTTGAATAGCAAGGGTTACGGACCAGATAAACCACTTAATCCTGCCAAAACCGAACAGGCCCGTAAACAGAACAGGAGGGTTGAAATAACCATAAGCAACTAAACCAGGCAGTTTTCCGTCAACAACATAACCAAAACCTCTGTTATAAATAAAACAGAGGTTTTTTTGTTTTGTAAAAATGTATGAATGGTAAACATTAATTTCGCATATTTATCAAATTTGTAGCATGAAAAGACACAATATGATTAATTCTTTCAAACGATTTGCTTTATTTATTGCCGCTGGCCTGTTTAGCTTAAACCTGGTAGCCCAGAAAAAGGACGTACCACAAGGCTGGCATTTATTGGACAGTAAGGATAGTGGATACTATGGTATCAGTATGGACAAAGCTTATGCTTTTGTGAAAGCTAAAAAGCTAAAAAGTGAGCCGGTTATTGTAGCCGTAATTGATTCGGGTATTGATACCCTGCACGAGGACCTGAAATCGGTATTATGGGTAAACACCAAAGAAATTCCGGGTAATGGTATTGATGATGATAACAATGGCTATGTAGATGATGTACACGGCTGGAACTTCCTGGGTGGTAAAAACAATACCAATGTTGATAAGGACTCCTACGAAGCAGCAAGGGTATACCATAAATACAAAGCCAAATTCGAGGGTAAATCTGCCAGCAGTTTTACCGGTGCCGAAGCAAAGGAATATGAAATGTGGGCCATGGCCAAAGAAGAAGTAGCCGGCGAAATGGATGCTTTTTCGGTGATGATGTTAAACCGTATGTATAAAACCCTGCTGGATGGCGACAGTGTGATTAAAAAAGAATTAGATAAAGAGGAATATACCTGTAAAGACCTGGCTACCTATACCACCACCAATGCCGCGGCTTTAAAAGCAAAAGGACAACTGCTTTCTTTATGTAAAATGAACGAAACAGATGAGATCAGCAATGTGGCCATCCTGAACCAGTTATCCGGTGAAGTGGAAAAATTAAAAGCAGTGGACACTCCACCTACCAATTACAGGGGGAATGTTGTAAACGATAACTACAATGACATCAATGACCGTTTTTACGGCAACAACAACTTGATGGTATCTAACAGTGCCGCTATGCACGGCACACACGTTTCAGGTATTATTGCCGCTGCCCGTAACAACGGTGTAGGTATGGATGGTGTAGCCGATAATGTAAAAATTATGACGGTGAGAGCTGTACCTGATGGTGACGAGCATGATAAAGACATTGCCCTTGCTATCCGTTATGCAGTAGATAATGGCGCCAGGATCATTAACATGAGCTTTGGTAAATCCTACTCTCCTGAAAAAAAATGGGTGGATGAAGCGGTTCAATATGCACAAAGCAAAGGTGTATTACTGGTACATGCGGCCGGTAACAGTGCTAAAAACCTGGATACCACTTTTAACTTCCCTACCCCGGTTTATGAAAACGGCCAGCGTGCTTCTAACTGGATCACTGTTGGTGCCAGCGGACCCAGCCTGAGCATTAAAGAAGGTGGTTTAACCGCTAACTTCTCTAACTACGGTAAAAAAGAAGTGGACGTTTTTGCGCCCGGTGTGAAGATCTATGCAACCGTTCCGGGTGGTAATACTTATGCCAATTTACAGGGTACCAGTATGGCTTCACCCGTGGTGGCAGGTTTAGCGGCATTTATTTTAAACTACTATCCTAAACTTACTGCCGAGCAGGTAAAATATGCGATTGAAAAATCGGTTACCGTACCTAATGGCAAAGTATTGGACCCCGGTACCAAAGAA
The DNA here is from genome assembly GCF_042686025.1 of Terrimonas rubra. Lineage (NCBI taxonomy): Bacteria > Pseudomonadati > Bacteroidota > Chitinophagia > Chitinophagales > Chitinophagaceae > Terrimonas > Terrimonas rubra. The sequence continues at coordinate 1,309,659 of NZ_JBHUOZ010000003.1, read as the reverse complement.
GAAGTTGATTTCAGTGAATTAAGCCGTAACGGTGGAATCGTTAATGCCTATGAAGCTATCAAAATAGCCTCTACCTTAAAAGGTGAACGTAAAGAAACTAAAGCGCCTGTTAAATCGTCTGTTAAGCCAAAAGCTAAAGACTAATTTAATAAGCCTTACTATAATTTTAAAAGACCGGTTTTTGCCGGTCTTTTTATTTAGGGCCGGGCATATGGTTCTTTGGGCATCGTTCCTTGCGTCGCACACTTCGGCTGTTGTAACACGGTTCAGCAAAAAAACTAAATTTAATAGCAATTATACCCTCCGATTGCTAAAAAAATGTGACCTTTACATATAGTTTAAATGATTATTAATGACTCCCCTCGCCGAAAGAATCAGACCCGCCAATTTGGACGAACTTACCGGACAAGAACATCTTGTTGGCAAGGGCAGTATTTTACGCACAGCGATTGAAGCAGGTAAGATCCCTTCCATGATCCTCTGGGGGCCGCCGGGCACCGGTAAAACCACCCTGGCCAATATCATCGCGAATACTTTATCAGTTCCTTTCTTCACCCTCAGTGCCATCAGCTCAGGTGTAAAAGATATCCGGGAGGTAATTGACCATGCCAGGCATGCGCATAATGCTATCCTGTTTATTGATGAGATCCACCGCTTTAATAAAAGCCAGCAGGATGCATTATTAGGTGCTGTAGAAAAAGGCACGGTCACCCTCATTGGCGCAACTACCGAAAACCCTTCCTTTGAGGTTAACAGCGCCTTATTAAGCCGCTCACAGGTATATGTATTGAAAGCACTGGATCCGGATGATCTTATTGCTTTATTGCATAAGGCCATGGAAAAGGATGAATATATTAAAGTAAAAAAAGTACAGTTGCAGGAAACAGCTGCCCTGTTGAACATCTCAGGTGGCGACGCCCGTAAACTACTCAACTTATTTGAACTGGTAGTAACCAGTACCCCTTTTAATGAACAGGGTCAAACCATTATTACCGATGAGCAGGTAATGAAAATTGCGCAACGGAAAGTAGCTTTATATGATAAAGCCGGGGAACAGCATTATGATATTATTTCCGCTTTTATAAAATCCATCCGTGGCAGCGATCCCAATGGAGCAGTGTACTGGCTGGCCCGTATGCTGGATGGCGGTGAGGACATTAAATTCATAGCCCGCCGTTTAGTAATATTGGCCAGTGAAGATATAGGCAATGCCAATCCCAATGCCTTGTTGCTGGCCAATGCCACTTTTGAAGCCGTTAATAAAGTAGGCAACCCCGAATCCCGTATCATCTTATCACAATGTGCTGTGTATTTAGCCAGTTCGGCCAAGAGTAATGCCTCCTATATGGCTATTGGCAGTGCAGCGGCCATGGTACAAAAAACAGGCGATCTGCCTGTTCCCCTGCATTTACGCAACGCCCCTACCCAACTGATGAAAAAGCTGGATTATGGCGCCGATTACCAATATGCACACAACTATGATAACAACTTTGTTAACCAGGAATTTCTCCCTGATAAAATAGCAGGCACCAAATTTTACGAACCGGGTAACAATGCCAGGGAAAATGAATTAAGAAACTATTTAAAAAAACTGTGGAAAGATAAATATGACTACTGATCAACAGGCCAGCTGGCAACTCATACACTTCAACGATCTTACACCTGTTCAATTATACAATATACTTCGCCTTCGTTCAGAGGTCTTTGTGGTGGAGCAAAACTGTGTGTACCTTGATCTCGACGGAAAAGACAACGAGTGTTTTCACCTGTTTGCTGAACAGGATAATAAAACAATTGCCTGCTCCAGGATCGTACCGCCCGGTTTATCCTATATTGAACCATCTATCGGCCGCATTGCCACTGCCGGCGAAACAAGAGGTTCCGGTTATGGAAAAGAACTGGTACAACGTAGTATTGACGCTACTTTACAGTTATATGGAGAAACAGCCATTAAGATAGGAGCCCAGTTATATTTGAAAAAATTTTACGAATCTTTCGGCTTTGCACAGGTAAGTGATATTTATGATGAAGACGGTATTGACCATATAAAAATGTTGCGTTCCTGAGCCTGAAAAAGTATAAACACATGCCGGTACTCGTAAATTAACGAAGTACTACACGCAGAAAAAGACCAAATACTTAAAAAAAATTATATCAATTCTTGTCAGGATTTGAGCTTTCTCTAATTTAGCATCCGAAACCAATAAGAGAAACCGAAAATCTGATATCTATGAACCGAGCTATTTTGAAAGCACGCCTATGCGTGCTGAGTATTGCTGTATGCTCCTTTTTCTATTCCCCCCAATCAAAAGCCCAGTCTGTTTTTAGTCAAAATGGAAATTTAGAAGCCGGCATCGGCCTTGGCCCTATGTTTTTTTTAGGTGACCTGGGTGGATCTGCCGGAACCGGTAGAGGCTTTATTAAAGACATTGACCTTCCATTGACAAAACTGGCTACAAGTGCCTACCTTTCTTATCATCCCAATGAATGGCTGAACTTTCGTTTAGCATTGAATCATGGTGTGGTAGAGGGTAATGACGCACAGGCTCCAAACAAAGGGGGTGATGAAATTTACCGTATCAACAGGAATCTTCATTTTAAATCTCATATCTGGGAAGCCTATGTAGCTGCCGAAGTATACCCTACTGTTTTCCTGGAGCGTTACGATGGTTTAAAAGGCAAATTAAGACCCTACGGGGTGATCGGTATCGGCGGTTTCAGGTTTAATCCAAAAGCCAAAGATAATAACGGGAACTGGGTAGCCTTACAACCCTTAAGAACCGAGGGCCAGGGAATGGCCGAATACCCCGACAGGAAGCCTTACAGTCTTTTCCAGCTGGAGATACCAATGGGCCTGGGTATTAAATATTACGTAACGGATAAAATGTATGTTGGCCTTGAATTATTACACCGTCAGTTGTTTACAGACTATATTGATGATGTAAGTAAAAATTATATCGACCCTATTCATTTTGATACTTACTTGTCACCTGACCAGGCGGCATTAGCCAAACAAATGCACTACCGCCAGTTAAACAACACCCCGGGTTCCAACCCTGGTAACAGTGAAGGTGTTCAGCGTGGTGACCCTAAAGACAATGACTCATTTTTCTCAACACTGTTGAAAGTAGGTATCCGTTTCAATGAAGGTGATACACCTAACAAACGTGCCCGCAAGCAGTTGAGATGCCCGGTATTTTATTAATCAGGTACCCTTTTATAAGTCGCACATACTGTATTAACCACAAAAACCACTTTGTCCGGTAAATTATATGAACTGATACTTTAATAAAATCTGATACCCTGGTTGAATAAACCTAATCCGTTCTCTATTGGTCTTTCTTTTTAAAAATTTTATTAAACGTTGTCATTTCATTTTTACCGGATTTTTCTTTGGCAGTTCTTTTTTTTCTCATAACTAAGGACCCGTACTAACAGGGACTTCATGTAAAATCCAATATATCCGGATGAAAAACATGGTACCATACCACACCCGAAAAGATTTTCTGATGCTCCCTGTTTCCTACGGGATTTAACCATTATTCCCCCAAAGATTTATCATTATACCCAACCTGAAAACTATTTAATAAAAAAGAGGCTATCAAACCTCTTTTTTATTTTTATACCCCAGGGTTCTTCTTATGGTCCATAGTAATGGTAATGGAATATAACTTTACAATTCAGTCTTCAGGTACATCGCCGTATGGCTTTCTTTCACCTTTACTAACTTCTCCGGTGTACCCTCAAACAATACCTGGCCACCGCCATCACCGCCTTCGGGGCCAATATCAATAATATGATCGGCCATTTTTATCACGTCCATATTATGTTCAATCACTAATACCGTATTTCCTTTTTCTACCAGTTGGGTCAATATATGCAACAAGTGTTTTATATCCTCGAAATGTAAACCGGTAGTAGGTTCATCCAGTATATAAAAGGTTTTACCGGTATCTCTTTTGCCTAATTCAGTAGACAGCTTCACACGCTGTGCTTCACCGCCACTAAGGGTTACAGCCGATTGGCCCAGAGTAATATAACCCAAGCCTACCTCTTCCAACACTTTTATTTTACGGTATATATAAGGCACCGGCTGAAAAAACTGAACTGCATCTTCCACGGTCATCTCCAGTACATCGGCAATGGATTTACCTTTGTACCGTATCTCCAGTGTTTCGCGGTTATATCGTTTACCATTACACTTCTCACAAGGCACATATACATCGGGTAAAAAATTCATTTCTATCACCCGCATACCGCCCCCTTCACAAACTTCGCAACGGCCACTCTTTACATTAAACGAAAAACGGCCCGCATTATACCCTCTTATTTTTGCTTCGGGTAAGGAAGCAAACAAAGTCCGTATATCAGTAAAAAAGCCGCAGTAAGTAGCCGGGTTACTTCTTGGTGTACGTCCGATCGGTAGCTGGTCTATCTCAATCACTTTATCAATATGTTCTAATCCTTTTACCGATTTATAAGGCAGGGGCGCCTGCTTGGATTTATAGGCATGCTGCGATAGTATCGGGTACAGGGTTTCATTGATCAGTGTCGATTTGCCGCTGCCGCTTACCCCCGTTACCACGATCATCTTTCCCAGGGGGAAACTCACTGATACATTTTGTAAATTATTCCCCGTTGCCCCTTTAATATCCAGGCTCTTACCATTCCCTTTCCTGCGGACAGCAGGTGTTTCAATCTTATTGCTGCCATTCAGGTAACCGGCCGTAATGGTATCCAGTTTTACAATATCCTTGGGTAAACCTTCTGCTACTACTTTACCGCCATGTATACCGGCTTTGGGACCAATATCAATTAAATAATCTGCCGCCAGCATTATATCCTTATCATGCTCCACTACTATCAGGCTGTTACCTATATCCCGTAAGGATTGTAAAGCCTGTATCAGTTTATGATTATCCCGCTGGTGCAAACCAATAGAGGGTTCATCCAATATATACGTTATACCGCGCAACTGCGAGCCTATCTGTGTGGCCAGGCGTATACGCTGCGATTCACCACCACTTAATGTGCGGGAAGTACGGCTCAAGGCCAGGTAGGTTAATCCCACATCCAGCAAAAACTGTAACCGTTCCCTTATCTCTTTTAATATATCCTTACCAATGGTTTTCTGGCGGTTATCAATCCGTAATTCAATACCATCCAACCAGGCCGCCAGGTTATCCAGATTCATATCACTTAACTCGGATATATTCCGGCCTGCTATCTTGAACCAAAGACTTTCTTTTTTTAACCGGGCACCACCACAGCTTTCGCAGGTTTGGGTTTGCATATACTGTTCGGCCCACTCTTTAATATTTTCCGTGGTATTCCCATGAAACCACCGGTTCAGCATATTCACCACCCCTTCAAAAGGCGCCTGCGGATCATACTGGTACTGGTCATAATCCGTATCCGTTACATCCCCACCTTCATTACCAAACAATATCAGGTTCAGCAATTTTTCCGGTATCTCCGCAATGGGTTTATTCAGGGGTATCTTATTCTTCTTGGCCAGTGCCTGTACCTGCTTATAAATATGCGCATCTCTTTCCTCACCTACCGGCACTATACCGCCGTCTTTAATGGTTACCGTCCTGTCCGGTATTACAGCATCCATATTAATGGAATAAGTAGTACCCAAACCCCGGCAGGTAGGACAGGCTCCGTAAGGTGAGTTAAAAGAAAAGGAATTAGGCGAGGGTTCTTCATAACTAATGCCGGTATCCTCACACATCAGCATCTTACTGTATTGTACCAGTTTATTGGTATCGTTCACTAAAATAAATAACAGGTCCTTGCCTGTTTTCAACCCCTGCTGTGTACTCTGGCTCAACCGGGTCCTTAATTCATCCGACACTTCCATGCGGTCGATCACCAACTCAATATCATGTACCTTATACCGATCTACCTGCATTTTTGCTACTACATCCTGTATCTCACCATCCACCCTTACTTTTAAAAACCCTTTCTTGCGTATATCTTCGAACAATTCCCGGTAATGTCCTTTACGGCCACGGATCATTGGCGCCAGTATGGTTATCTTTTGTCCGGCATACTTTTCCAGTATATCATTTACGATCTGTTCTTCGCTCCACTTCACCATGCGCTTACCCGTATTGTACGAATAAGCTTCACCTATACGGGCATACAATAACCTGAAAAAATCATACAGCTCGGTAATGGTACCCACCGTAGATCTTGGATTTTTATTGGTTGTCTTCTGTTCAATCGATATCACCGGTGATAAGCCGGTTATCTTATCAACATCGGGTCTTTCCATATCGCCAATGAACTGGCGGGCATAGGCGCCGAATGTTTCCATATAACGGCGCTGTCCTTCAGCATAAATGGTATCAAAGGCAAGCGACGATTTTCCGCTGCCGCTGATGCCGGTAACCACCACTAATTTATTCTTGGGAATATTTAGACTGATATTTTTGAGATTGTGCACTTTGGCACCCATCACTGCTATTTCCTGGTTGTTCGTTTTTTGATCCGCACTTTTAGCCATAATTGTTTTTCGCTTACGGCTGCAAAGATACGATCCAAAAGCCGATACTGATTTCCAAACAGAAACGCCCCCAGTGTTTCTTTGTTCACATTTTTATAGTTTTGAGGTAACTGCACCGGCTTCCGTCCGCTACCCTTTTACCGTCACCAGACCCGTTTTGCCCCGGCCCAGGCAGGCATTTCTTGCACCCCATTTTTTCAGTCTTCAAACCTCCCGCCTTCCCCCCTATTCTTTACCATTTTTTCTTACTCCCCGCGAAGTGCCCCAACTACCGGTCCCGAAATGTTAAAAAAATGCAATGCCGGGCAAATACATTCCGGAGGGGCTTGTGGGAAGCCGGAAGCTTTACACGGTTTTAATCACAAACGTGCATAACTATTTTAGGGCCATTTTAAACGGGAGTCTTCACTTTTTTTATCCAAACACAGTTTTTGGCATAATATTTTAAAGGGTATGAATGAAAACACAAAATCTGAAACAAAATTGAAGTATATGAAAAGAAATGTGATCTATGCAACCGCTGTAGCTTTATTAATGAACGCCGTTGCTTTTGCCCAGGAAACGCCACCCGTAAAAGAAGAAAATCCAACCACCACCCAAACAAAAACAGTAGAAGTTCCTCAGAATTACAGACCTAAATCAGCCGAGTTATTGCCCATGCCGGCAGCAATCACCAACGAAGCTATTTTCCCGGCTATTGGTGTGTATGAATTAAAAGATAAAGACGGTAATGCCGCTCATGTAACCGTTACACAGGATGCAGATAATAAAGGTATCGTGTGGATCGAGGGTTTACCACAGGGAAAGATCAAAGCCTTTTTAAAACAATCGCCTGCAGTGTATAAAATCCCTGCACAGGAGCCGGTAAAAGATATGGTAGCGGAAGAAGCTGTAGTAGAAGAAGCACCTAAAGCGAAAAAACAAAAAACCACAGCGCCTAAAGCAAACCTGTTACCAGAAGGTACTTTATATTATGACAGGGATAATAATATTATGCAGATACAATTAGGTACTAAGTTTAATGAAGCGGAGCCTTTACAGGTGTTCAACACAACTGATGAAGCCGCTGCTACAACGGAAGAAGCTGAAGTAACTGCAAAAAAATCAAAAACAACAAAAGCTAAGGTAAAAAAAGCACCGGTTGCCAAAACATGGTTATATACCGGGGCTAAAGCTACCACGCAGGAAACAGTAGAAACTGCACCTGCAACAGCTTCAGAATAAATATACTATAACCTTATAGTAAACAAGAAAAGGCTGTACAAAACAGTCTTTTCTTGTTTAACTTACAAAAAATAAATATTAAACGCTTAACTTTGCAAAACTTTTTCAATATGCGTTTTTCTTTACTGTTCAATAACAGCTAAAAAGATGCTTTCTGAAAACACCAAGCCCCCTTCAAACCTTCTTACTTAACCAAATTTTTATTTTATGTTGACAACATTTAAAAAATGTGTTCTTAGTCTGGGTTTATTAAGTGTAATAACCGTTACCAGCTGCGATTCCATGAACAAAACACAAAAAGGCGCTGCCATTGGAACCGGTGGTGGTGCAGTAGTAGGTGGTATTATTGGCCGTGCAACCGGTAATACGGCACTGGGTGCTATTATTGGTGCTACCGTGGGTGGCGTTGCGGGCGCCGTGATCGGTAAACAAATGGACAAACAGGCCGAAGAGATCAAAAACGAAGTGCCAGGTGCAAAAGTTGAACGTGTAGAGGAAGGTATTGTAGTAGAGTTCAGCAGTGCGGTTTTATTTGGCTTTGACCAGTCAAATATTTCTGCTGCAGCACAAAAAACACTGGACGACCTGATCATTATCCTGAAAAAATACCCTGATACTGACCTGGAGATCCAGGGCCATACCGATAACAAGGGTACAGAAAAATACAACCAGGGCTTATCGGAAAAAAGAGCCTCTACTGTATCTAACTACCTGAGTGCACATGGCATTGCTTTGGAGCGTTTAAGTACTATTGGTTACGGTTTAACCAAACCAAAATATACTAACGACACAGAAGCCGGCCGTGCCCAGAACCGTCGTGTGGAATTTTTAATTACTGCGAACGAAAAAATGAAAGCCGACGCAGAAAAACAAGCTAAACAAGGGCAGTAATAAATTGTTAAATAAGCATTGAAATATAAATAGCTTACAACCTTTTTAAAGATCAACACCTCTATGGTAGTTTGAATTTTAATCTTAAACAGAAATTTATGAAAACAATCAAAATCAGTTTCTTATTGGCTTTAGTTACCATGGTAGCCACAAGCGTACAGGCACAGGTATCATTTGGTATCAGGGGTGGTGTAAACTTCTCTAATATCAACGGTAAAGACGCATCAGATGATAAATTGGAGAACAAACTTATACCTGGTTTTAACGCCGGTGTAAACGTAGAAATCCCGGTTGCTGATGAGTTCTTTGTACAACCAGGTCTGTTATTTACAACAAAAGGCGCCAAAGCTAAAGAAGGTGATGGCAAAACAACATTGGGTTATATCGAGCTCCCCATTAACTTTTTGTATAAACCTGAATTAGGCACCGGCAAATTATTACTAGGTGTTGGACCCTATGTAGCTTATGGTGTTACCGGAAAAGTAAGTGATGGAGATAATAGTAAAAGCATCAAATTTAAAAAAGAAATAACCGTTTTAGAAGCAGCGACAAATGGCGGTATTTATTCAAAACCTTTTGACGCCGGTGCAAATGTGCTGGTTGGTTATGAATTTTCTAATAAACTTTCGGCCCAGTTAAATGCCGGTTTAGGTTTAGTAGATATTCGTACTGAAGTAGAAGGTGTATCCAGTAAAGCGAATTATAAAAACACAACTTTTGGTGTTTCTATCGGTTACAGGTTCTAAATTCTTTGTTTGAAATAGACAATAAAAAAGATGCTTAATTAAGCATCTTTTTTATTGTCTATAACTATTATTGCACTCTTTTGGGTTCAACAGAAAACTCACACCATCCGGTAGAGTAACTTCTGGTATTAAAATAATTTCCAGATAGATCTGTTCCTGTAGATATAATAACTTTGTCACCAAAATTAATAAGGGCATCACCTAAAACATCATTTCCCTGAGTAAATGACGTTTGAATTGTTCTAATCTTAGAAGATTCACCCCCTAATCCAAACTTTAACCCAGCTTTCAATAAAGATCCTGAAGATATTTCAAAATTAATTGCAAATTTATCAGTTCTGCTGGTAGTATTTATAGTTGTGGTAGTCAAATCCACTTCTTCAAAACTAATTTTCATTGTACTTGAGTACATACTCAAATCCCAGTTAATTAAAGGTATAGAGATATTTGTTGTGCGAAGTAGAATTGGTTTACGTTCATCACGTAACCACATAGGACCTCCCCTCCATGGCTCTGCAATAAACAAATAAGGTACATCAAAAAGTAAGCTGGGATGCACACTAACTCCTTTTACAACCTCAGATGTAACTGGATTTGATGAGCTAACAGATAATTTTATTTTAAACTCAAAAAATCCATCGGTCCAGGGTATTAATGTATACCCTCCCGTGCCAGCTTGGGATTTAGGATCACCAGTTTGATCAGCAATTAAATTCAAAGCGGCCTTGCCATCTCCGAGCATTTTAAAATCTGTTATATGTTCCTGAAAGTCATACTTAAAGCTTCCTGAAGTTGATGCCGGTTGAATATCATAGTAAATATAATCTCGCTGCCAGCCATCAGCCGTATTGTAAATATTATACGCATCTACTATTTTACTGTCCATGGTATAAGCTTTTCTTAACGCTGCCCCATCATTTTTTATACAATCAAATGCATCGTCCCAAAAACGTATTTTAACACTTCTTTTATTGTAAACAATCCTAGTCTTGTATCTATCAAACAAATCGTTGTATTTATTTGAAATAAGTCGCTCATTCTCTTTAATAACAACAACGGGGAACGCTGGTACTTTATCGGTTTTTAACACAACTTCTTTACCAGTATTATCAATAAGTGGAATTTCGTTTGAGTTGTTTGTGCGGATAGCAACTGCAGGTATTTCAGTGGTAATATTCCAACGTTGAGCAGAAAATGTGTTTTCTGGCAAACTTGGTACAAAAATAGTCAGCGTGGGAAAAGCTTCTAAAATCTGCGTCAACCTTTTCTCGGAATTAAATTTGCCTGATAAAAAATCATACACACTTTTATTATTCTCTATCTTTAAATCAGCGATAGTATAAAAGAGAACATCGTAATCGCCATTAAACATTTTAATGGCTTCCTCCTTAATAATAGTTCTTAATAATTTACTTTCGGTTAACCCCGCTAACAAGGCAAGACCAAACTCCCTCTTAAGACTTGAAGGTTCATCATATTTAAACGAGGGATTGGAGAACTCTTTTAGTTCGTGTTGCTTTTTACAGGAAACAAAAAAGAGGAGTAAAATCAAAATAACAAGACTCACTTTAAAACATTTCCTCATAACAGAGTTTTTAGTGTTAAAAAAAGATTAGCTCTCTTAAAATTAGAACAATTAATCTCTGATAAACACATTAAAAAACTCTTTATATACTTCTAATTGATACTAAACTTAATTGTTTTAAAAAAGGTTGAATCATTTTCATACAGACACATTTTATTAGAATTTTACTTCATACGGATACGCGGATCCACCACCCCGTATAAAATATCTGCAAGAATATTGATCAGTACAAAAAAAGCGGCTGAGATCAGCACCGATCCCATTACCACCGGGTAGTCCAGCTTCTCTAATGCATCTACCGTTACCTTACCTATACCCTGCCAGCCAAAAATATATTCCACAAAAAAAGCGCCGGCCAGCAGTTCGGCAAACCAGCCGGTTACAGCCGTTATCACCGGGTTTAATGCATTACGCAAACCATGTTTCCATATCACCTGTTGTTTGCTTAAGCCCTTGGCATAAGCAGTACGTATATAATCCTGGTCCAATACATCCAGCATCGCACTACGGGTAAGCTGGGTAATAATAGCCAGCGGCCTGATGCCAAGAGTAATGGCTGGTAATAATAAGTTCTGAAGCGATAATGTTTTCTCACCGGTCACTGCATCCACGTTAAACCAGTTACCTGATATGTGCAGCCCCGTCCAGTCACTCAGTACAAACCCAAATAAATAGGCAATGATAATGCCCATGAAAAATGAAGGCGCCGAAATACCGATGATACTGGAGAAAATGGCCGTTGTATCCCACCAGGTGTTTTGCTTTACAGCCGCCAATACTCCCAGGGGTATACCCACCAATACAGCCAGCAGCATGGCGGCCAGGGCCAGCATAATAGTGCCGGGCAATGCCTGCATCAATATGCTCCACACATCTCTTTTGCTCTGGTAGGATTTACGGAGATAAGGTACTTTAAACGCCAGCTTGGTATCACCGCCGATAAAAAAGCCCTTTAACTGTTTTTGCTCTATCTCCTCTTTATGATGTATGGCAATGGGTGAAATATCATTCACATATAAAAAAAACTGCTGCCATTTGGGTTTATCCAGGTACAACTCTTTCCGGATCGATTCCTGTGTCTTGGCATCCCCGCTCTGGCCCATAATCATCCGGGAGGGATCGCCAAAGCCCTGGAACAGGAAAAAAACCAATACCACTACCCCGCCCAGTACAAGCAGGCTATACAGTAGTTTTTTTATGGTATAATTAAACAAGCAGCGGTATAATTAAAATTAAGGTTGTACAGGAGGCAAACTATCGGTACTTGTATTCAACGTATCAGGCACTATCGGTACCACAACAGGTACAGGTAAAGCAGCCAAAGGTTCTAAAACACTTACGGCCTGTTCCATACGTTTACCGCTCCATTTGTTTACAATAGTCCCTTCATTCAGTACGTACAAGGCCGGGTTGGTACGGGCAGCTGTACGGAAAGCGGTATTATCAAAATTAAACAAAGGAATATTTTGTAAACCCTGCTCGGTTAACTGTTGCTTTAACTCGGTATAACTGGAAGTAGCAATATAAACGGGGATATTTTTTTGACGGGCCAGTTCGTACACTTTCTTAAAGTCGGCAGCCCAGTCTTTTGCTGCAGCAGTGCGGGCTTCGGCAAACAATAACACGGCATATTTATCCTGTAAAACGTAACCGGTGCTATCCACACCATCGGCGGTTGTTAAGGCAAAGCCGGTAATAGGCGGCACATTATTAGAACCTTCTTTTACCACTTTATCTACCCTGTCCACATAGGTATACAAACTGTCATTAAAATCAGCGGGGAATTTATCAGCCGTGAACTCTACTTTCTTCCCTTGTTTTTCATACACAAAATAAATATCCATACTGTCCTGGATGGCGTTAGCCGGCATCTTCATTTTTTCGGCAATGTTATTTCCTTTCCTGTAAGGCAGGCAGTCTACAAACGGTCCGTAACGCAAAGCGTACCATTGCATGCCAAAACTTAAAATGGTAACCAATAACATCAGGCTTGTATTCAGTCCGCTCCGGAACAATGGCGTTATCTTATTGCGGTAATAGAATATATAAGCGAGTAATATAAGTAATACCACATCCTTTAAAAACGAAGTTTGCGAAGTGATGGGTAAACAATCACCAAAACAACCGCAGTTTTTGGGCTTACCGGTGAAATAGGTATAGCCGGTCAGGTAGGTAAAGAAAATGATCAGCAGCAATAATAACCAGCTGAACATTCTGATACGCCAGCCCACTAATAAGGCAAAGCCTGCAATGATCTCAAAAGCGTTCATCAATACCGATGACAGCAGGGTCCAGTCGTTGAGGCCATGCCAGCCCCAGATCTCGAAAAACTCCTGCATTTTATAACTTAATCCCAGCGGGTCATTGGCTTTCACCAGGCCGGAAAATATAAATAGTACTCCAACTAAAATTCGAACAAATTGTAATAAAACCTTCATAATGAGTTATCAGTATTAATGAATAAATTATTAAGCCGCCTGCTCGCTTTGTAATATCAGGGCAAATACGGCGTAATTGATAATGTCGTTATAGTTGGCGTCAATACCTTCGCTAATGATGGTTTTGCCGTCATTGGCCAGTATCTGGCGTATGCGCTGCAATTTCATCAATATCAGGTCCACAAAGCTCTCCTGGCTCATGCTTCGCCAGGCTTCCCCGTAATCATGATTCTTGTCTTCCATTAACCTTTTGGCAATGGCACTGAAATGTTCATACTGTTCCTTCACCACGGCAGGATCCATCTCTTCAGGAGCATCGGTTGGTAGTGTTAACTGTATATTACCGATGATGGAATAATTTATAATGCCTATAAATTCTCCTGGAATATCGTCGCCTATCAACTGGCTCTTTTTCTCCTGGATAGTCCGGATACGCTGTGCTTTTATATAGATCTGGTCCACTACGGATATGGTACGTAAAATACGCCAGGCCGTGCCATAATCATGGTTCTTTTTTAAAAATAACTCCTTACACCTTTGTATAACGCTATCGTACTGGCTATTTGTTTTCGACATTTCTGTTTATTATTAATAATTCCGCATTTTGCTCAACGTACACAATCCAGATACCTGAATGCTACTATCTATATTCTACAGCTATAATTATCTACATACTATTATCTGAATACTACATACTACATACTATATACTGCATACGAATAAACTATCTTCGCTTCAAAAATAACAAACAAATTGCGGATGATAACGCTTAATTGTAAAGGCCGTCTTTTAGTACTGGAAAAGCCTGTTGTCATGGGGATCATTAATACCACCCCCGACTCCTTTTTTGAAGGCAGCAGGCACCATGCCCTACAGGAAATAGTGGATACAGCCGGCAAGATGATACATGACGGCGCTACCATCCTCGATATTGGCGGGCAAAGTACCCGGCCCGGAAGCCAGCAGGTAAGCGCCCCGGAAGAACTGGAACGCACCGGCCCTGCCATTGAAGCTATCCGCAAGCACTTCCCCGGCAGTTTTATTTCTATTGATACTTATTACAGCGCTGTCGCCAGGGAAGCGGTTCGTTTGGGAGCGGATATTGTTAATGATATCAGTGCCGGCTCTATCGATGCCGACCTGCTGCCGGTTGTGGCCGCACTAAATGTGCCGTATATCCTCATGCACATGCAGGGCACCCCGGCAACCATGCAGCAACAACCGCAATACGGGCATGTGGTACAGGAAGTATTACAATTTTTAATCACTAAAAAAGCCGTCTTACAGGATGCAGGCATTAAAGATATTATCATTGACCCCGGCTTTGGCTTTGGTAAAACCATACAACACAACCTGCAGTTATTAAAACAGCTGCATTCTTTTACCATGCTGGACAGTGCCCTGCTGGCCGGTCTTTCCCGAAAATCAACCGTATATAAAACACTGGGTATAACAGCCGATCAGGCCCTTAACGGAACTACTGCATTAAATATGCTGGCACTGAATAACGGGGCAAATATTTTAAGGGTGCACGATGTAAAGGAAGCGGTGGAATGTGTTAAGCTGTTTGAAGCTTACCGAATAGCCTGATGTATTCTTTCCCGAATGTCTGGCTTTGACCACATTAGCAGTTTTTGTCCATCCTAACAATAATTATCTGATAAGATTTAACGTACCTTTTAAATGTTTATTCTGAGGATTATTATAAGTCTTATATCGTAATGTCCAAATATATACCCCGGAAGACTGAAAAGCTCCCTTATACTTACCATCCCATTTTCGATCTCTGTTATTGGTAAAAAACAGCTCTTCGCCCCACCTGTTATATACCGAAAACTCAAACTCACTTACGCCCGTACCTATTGATAATGATAATACATCATTAATATTATCATTATTGGGAGTAAAAGCATTAGGTATAAAAACATAATCGCATTCCGGAGCTTCCAGTAACTTCAATTCAACAATAACTGAATCAATGACACAGTTATCATTATTTAATATACTGATGGTATATTTACCGTTTTTTAAATTTCGTACTACTTCATTATTATTATACACTGTGTTCCCCAGTTTAAACTTGTAAGGCGACTGGTATCCGGTTATACTTGTTGCTATTTGCCCTGAATTAGGATATGTACATAAAGGATCAGTTTTATTGATTGCGACCTCAATCTTCTCAGCATGATATGGTTTTATTTCAACTAAAGTATCAGTATAACACAAATTTTTGTCACGAATTCTAACCGTATAAATACCTGGGTTAAGGTTGCTAAAAGAAGGATTAGTGACAAAACTCTCATTGTTAAAGCTTATCACATATGGCCCAAAATTTCCGGTAAGAGATACGTCCACCTTTCCGCTAGCAAGAAAACATTGTTGATCAGTAACAGCAAACATTATTTCCGGACTTTTATTAAGCAACTTTTGTAAAGTCACTAAAGTGTCAAACCGGCAATTATCTTTATAAAAAATGGACACCAGGTGCCTTCCTTCGTCAAGGTTTGAAAAACTGATACTTTGTTGTGGTAGCCCCCTATTTAAAGAAACCTTTATATCTGCCAACACGATATCTTCTGGAAATTTTAAAGATATGCCACCCGTTTTACTGTCACACAAAGTAGGTTGCAGATTAAATTGAGGAACAAATTCAGGTCTTTTCTGATAACTCAAAAAAATCATTGTATCTTTTTCACAACCGGTTCCATCCCTTATTATTATCTTATGCTCACCGGCAGTAAGGTTATCAAAACGCGAGTTAGCCTGAAAACTACCATTATTCAGTCTATAAATTACAGGGGTATAATTCGATTCCACAGTTATAGCTATTGATCCGTCATCAGTACCACAATCCAACGGATCAACAATATCCAGTTTTGTTAAACTTGTAGTAGGAAAAACAGTGAAAGTAGTATCCAAACGACAGTTCTTTTCATTAACAATACTTACTGAATGAAGACCGGCCGGTAACGCATTAAAAATACCGGTCTTATTTGAGCTAACACCATTCAGCCAATAGGTTAAATCACTATTCGAAGCTGATGTAGCTTTTATAGTAACATTCGCAAGATTATCATTTGTACAGGTGGATTTTAGCGCTATTTCATTAACCGTAACTCCAATCGTATTACCGTTATCTACACTGCTGGCGGCGTCATATACATTTAACGGAAGCGTACAATATTCACCGATAACCACTTTATTCTCCAAATCAAGCTCTATAAACCTTGTACCATATGAAGAAGTGTCACTTAATCCGTAATATTTATTTTTTTTGCAATCGAATGGTACAGAAATTAAACCATAAAATGTATATCCGCCGGTTTGCATGTATTGTGTACTTAATAAAGGATCAACAAGGTTAATTTCATAAATTCCGTCACCTAATGTAGCTAATAACAGCTTATCCTTATAAAAGATCAAATCGCCTCCCGGTCTTGGTAAAATACTTCCTAATACGGTAAGTTGATCGGTGTAAGGATTATACCTGATTATCTGATTAGTAGCACCATCGGCTCCATAAATAATTCCATTCTTATCTGTAGTTAAAGAGTTAATGGTAGCCCTGGCACTGGGAAACCTGCCAGACCCTGGAAGATTAGTCAAAAATTTACACTCCCATGGCCTGCCTACTACGAAGCTGTATAAACCGCTATTGGAGAATAAGACATAAATTGTATCCTTAAAAATTGCGGTGCTGAAAATATCGACTCCTGCAGGACGGCAATGCGAAAACAACTCGGAAGTACATACAGCTTCCTCATTAAGAGAGAAAAGTTCATCTGGTGAATTAATAAAAATAGATTGTGAGCAGGCTATTTTTACAATGAAAAAATATACAAATAGTAATGCGCTTATCTTAAATCTCATAAAAATAATAGCCGGAAGCCTTATTAGTTTGGTATTGTCAGTGCAGTTTAAAAATAGTATAAATCAGCATATATCTTGAGCCTTAAAACATCATTTTAAACATTTGCTAACAAAAAAAACATAGTTACACAATATCGTACATTTAGTGCATTGTATAGGATTAATCGCCATAAGTGTTTACGTAGTTCTTAACTGGCAATCAATATCTGCCAACCGGTAACAGAAAATAACTCATCACTCCTAATTCCTCTTATTCTCGTAATTTTGTAGCATGAATCTTGAATATAAAGAGTTACTGGCGGCAGATTTTCACCCGCAATCAAGGGTTTGGGTATACCAGAGCAGCCGCATGTTTACCTTATCAGAGGCATTGAATATTGAGGAGCAGATCAATGTATTTACGAACCAATGGCAAAGTCATGGTGCCGATGTAAAAGCAGCCGGTTACCTGTTCTTTGGCCAGTTTTTAATACTAATGGCCGATGAAACACAGGCCGGCGTGAGTGGCTGCAGCACCGATAGCTCGGTAAGGTTTGTAAAACAACTGGAAAACATCTACCAGGTCAGCTTTTTTGACCGCACCAATATAGCTTTTGTGGTAAAGGATAAGATCCAGTTATTACCGCTGAGCCAGGTACAGTACGCAGTAAACCAGCAATTTATTACACCCGAAACCCTGTATTTCAATAATATGGTGCTCACCAAAGAGCAACTGGAGAACGAATGGCTGATACCCGCATCACAAAACTGGCTGGCGCAAAAAATAAAATGGCCCGAACAACAGAGTATAACAGCTGACTAACAACCGTTTACACAATTAAAAGGAAATGGAGGCTAAAAATGGTGTTTTCGGCCAAAGCCCTATATTTGTATTTTAACCCACTCCAATATGTCGCAAAAAATTGAAGACTTTGATGTTAATTTGACCGGTGAAGAAGGAACCAGTGAGGAAACCAAGTCAAGTTGGTTCAAACGTATCAAAAAGAATATTGACACTAAAACATCCGAAAAAAAAGAAGTTCCTGAAGGATTGTGGACCAAGTGCCCTTCCTGTAACTATATCTGTACGGTAACCGAATTAAGGGATAACTACTTTGTTTGTCCCAAATGCGACCACCACCACCGTGTAGGCAGCGATGAATACTTTGATATTATTTTTGACAACAGCGAATTTACCGAGCTGTTTGATAATATACGCAGTAAAGACTTTTTAGGCTTTACCGATCTGAAGCCCTACCAGAAAAGGTTAGAAGAAACCTGGAGCAAAAGCGATCTGAAGGATTCTATGCGGGTAGCGATAGGTAAAGTAAATGGTTACGACCTGGTAATTGCCTGTATGGACTTTGAGTTTATCGGCGGCTCACTGGGTAGTGTAATGGGTGAAAAATTCTCCCGTGCGGTCGATCATTGTATCCAGCACAATATGCCTTATATGGTCATCAGCAAAAGTGGCGGCGCCCGTATGATGGAAAGTGCCTTTTCGCTGATGCAGCTGGCCAAAACCAGCGGCAAACTATCGCAGTTAAGCGATGCAGGCCTGCCCTATATTTCCATGCTCACCGACCCTACCTTTGGTGGTATATCCGCTTCCTTTGGTATGCTGGGCGATCTGAACATTGCCGAACCCGGCGCTCTTATCGGCTTTGCCGGTCCCCGTGTAATTAAAGAAACCATCCGTAAGGATCTGCCCGAAGGCTTCCAGCGCAGCGAATTTTTACTGGAACACGGTTTCCTTGATTTCATTATTAACCGTAAAAGTTTAAAAAGCAGGTTAGCCACTTTACTGAAATTGTTTAAAAACTAAACTTTAGCCAGTATTATTTTGTTACCGGCAGCAGTGCTACTATCACCGTCTGTTGTGTCACTCACTTGTACGTTTGGTAATGCTATTGAGCAAACAGCCGCAACACTGCTTGGGACAACAAATTATAAGCAGCAATAACTATTCATTATTAAATATTAATTCTTAATTAAAACAATGCCCGATATCGTTAACAAGTCTGTTTACCACGAATATTTTATTGATACAAAATATCAGGCAGGGCTTGTATTGTTGGGTACCGAAGTAAAATCACTGCGTGCCGGCAGGGCCAGTTTTAACGACAGTTACTGTGTTATTTACGATAATGAGATCTGGATCAAAAGCCTGCACATAGCACAATACTCACACGGCACAGTAAACAATCACGACCCGGTGCGTGACCGCAAGCTTTTATTACAAAAAAGGGAGATCAGGAAAATACAGTCCAAACTAAAAGAAAAGGGTTACACCTTAGTCCCTATCCGGATTTCCTTTAACGATAAGGACTTTGCCAAAATAGAAATTGGCCTGGGCAAGGGTAAAAAACTGTATGATAAACGTGAAACCCTGAAACAAAAAGATGTGGAGCGGGACCTGAAACGTTACTTAAAGTAAAAAGAAAGGTTTACATTCATACAAAACTTATACTTACAACCCACAACCTGTAACTTCCCTTATGTTTGAAGTTATTATCAGCAATATAAAAAAGAAAGTAGCCGTTAACGATGAGGAAGCGGAGCTGCTGAAAACCTTTTTCACTCCAAAAAAGCTGCGTAAAAAACAATACCTGTTACAGGAAGGAGATGTCAGTCATTACACGGCTTTCGTGGAAAAAGGCGTATTACGTTCCTTTACCATTGATGAGAAAGGCCATGAACATATCATGCAGTTTGCTACGGAGGACTGGTGGATATCTGATCTTTACAGCTTTTTAACCGAAGAACCTTCCGATTACTCCATTGAAGCACTGGAAGAAACAGAATTGCTGCTCATCAATAAAGCAGATTACGAAAATATGATGCTGGCTGTGCCTAAAATGGAACGTTATTTCCGTATACTCACGCAAAACAGCCTTATCTCCATGCAACGCCGTATCAGCGGTAAAATGACCCTGACCGCCGAACAGAATTATAAAAAACTCATGGAACAGCGGCCCGCCCTGTTTCAACGGGTACCCCAGCACATGATCGCCTCTTTTCTGGGTATTGCTCCTGAAACCCTCAGCCGTATCCGTAAACAAATGGCCAGCACTAAGTAGTTCCAAAAGTTCAAGGTTCAAAAAGTTCAAGGGGTTAGCAGGATACCCCATTCATAATTCATAATTTATCACTCCTCTCTCATTAGCGAACAGCGAATAGCGCGTGAATAAACAATCTTAAATCCTGAATCTTAAATCAAAAATCCTAAATACCCTTGACCTACATCAACGCTATTTGTTGCCCGCAATCAATGGTAAGCCGTGGCTGTATAACGTAATTTTGTGTTATAAAATTTACAGGCATGAAAAGTACAATAGCTATCACCGGCGCTACCAATACAGCAGGTAAACTGTTAAGTGAACAATTGGCGGCTAAAGGTTTTTCATTATTGTTACTTTCGGCCGATACAGAAGCTTTACAAGCATGGAACAGCGGTTTACAGGAAAAATTTCCCCGTGTAAATATCGATAGCATGCAATGTTCTTATGATGCTTCCTGGCAGGCCGATATCCTGGTACTGAACGAAACCAGGGAGCATGTACTGGAAATAGCCACGCATGTAAAAAATGTGGTAACCCGTAAGCCGGTTATTATATTACAGGACGGTGAACAGGATATCCCTGTACAGGATGTAGCGGCTGCATTACCGCACTGCAATATAAAAGAGGCAACAAAGGATACTATTGTGCCTATGATAGAAACACTCTATTAATACGTATCACAGATAGGTCTTGAAAGTGTTACCCCATCACTCACACAAAGTTGTAACATGCGTAGAAAACAATTTATTACCACAATAGCAGGAGGAATAGTTATGAGCAGTTTAGGAGCGTTTAACCGGTTTACCGGCGATCTTTCACCCAGTGATGAAAAAATGCCGGTCTTATTTATTGGCCACGGCTCACCCATGAACGGTATAGAGAACAACGGGTTTAGCCGGCAGTGGCAAAACCTTGGCACCAGCCTGGAAACACCTAAGGCCGTGCTGGTAATATCTGCGCACTGGTTAACCAATGGTACGCATGTAACAGCCATGGATCACCCAAAGACCATACACGATTTTGGTGGCTTTCCGCAGGAATTATTTGACGTGCAATACCCTGCACCCGGCGATAGTAAGCTGGCAAGAGAAACAAAAAGCCTGATACAATCCACTAATGTGGGTCTCGACCACGACTGGGGCCTTGATCACGGCGCCTGGACAGTGGTAAGGCATATGTACCCGCAGGCCAATATCCCTGTTATCCAGTTAAGCATCGATTATAGCAAACCTGCATCCTACCACTATGAGCTGGCCAAAGAACTGGCAGCACTACGTAAAAAAGGCGTCTTGATTATCGGCAGTGGCAATATGGTACATAACCTACGCATGATTGACTGGAAAAATATGGACACCGATAATTACGGGTACGACTGGGCCATTGAAATGCATGAACTGTTTAAAAATAAGATCAGCGATGGTGATCACCAGGCATTGATCAATTATGAACAGCTGAGCAAATCGGCCAAACTGGCCATCCCTACTCCTGACCACTATTATCCGCTGATGTACATTTTAGGATTACAGGAAAAAAATGAAGACCCCGTTTTTTTCAATGACAAGCTGGTAGCCGGTTCGCTGAATATGACCTCGGTAAAATTTGGCTAAGCATAGCAATGGACAGTTGACAATGGACAATAGGCAATTAGCAATACATAACAGGCAATGAGCAAAAAGTAATTCATGGCCTTTTACCGGTTAACTAATAACCATTAACTATCAACTATTAAGTTTCCGGCCAAGAAATAACCCTGAACGTTAAAAAACCTTAAAAATGCATTTATTTACGAAATTGGTCGTATATTCGTTGAAAATGTAAAAAGGAATGCCGGCATCAAAAACAATAAAACCCACGGAAAGCGAATTAGAAATACTTCAGGTATTGTGGAATAAAGGTTTGGCTACGGTACGGGAAGTACATGAAGTGCTTACTTCTTCCAAAGATATTGGTTATACCACTACCCTTAAGTTAATGCAGATCATGCATGAAAAAAAGCTGGTAAAACGCGACGATTCTATGCGTACCCACGTGTACCAGGCAGCAGTGAACAAGGAACTGACCCAAAAGCATTTACTGGATAAAATGATCAGCGGGTTATTTGGTGGCTCGGCCACACAATTAGTGATTCAGGCATTGGGCGAGCATAAAGCAAGCCCCGAGGAGTTGGAGAAAATTCAATCCATTTTAAACGGCCTTAAACGTCACTAATAACGTATGCCAGTTTTTCAATCAAATCTATTGCAGGGATTAGGCTGGGCTGTTTTAGACAGCTTCTGGCAAATGGCCATTATATGGCTGGTTTACCAACTCATTACTAACCTGTATAAAAATATGCAGGCAGCCCATAAAAGTGCTTTGGCTGCTACCTCACTTATAACAGGATTTGTATGGTTTGTATGCAGCCTTGCAGGCAACCTCGTGTACAGTCATGACAATAGTTTTTTGTACCAGGTAATATTCCCGGGCAACAGTAATTTCAGCACCTGGATCAATACCTTGCTACCCTATGCATCCATTGGCTATTTACTGTTATTATTTGTACCCCTGTGGCAGTTTTACCGTAATTACAAGTATGTAACTGTTATCCGTACAACCGGGTTGGAGAAACCGGCCTATGACTGGCGTTTGTTCACCAGCAAAATTGCCGCTCATATTGGTATTACTAAAAAAGTAACGCTTCGTTTATCTTCTATTATACAATCGCCGCTTACCGTTGGATTTTTAAAACCCATCATATTATTACCTGTTGCGGCGGTGAACCAGTTAACAACACAGCAGATCGAGTCGATCATCTTACATGAACTGGCACATATCCGCCGTTTTGATTACCTGGTGAATTTATTATGCCGGTTTATACAAACCATATTGTACTGCAACCCTTTTACCGGTTATTTTGTACGGGAACATGAAACAGAGCGGGAAAAAGCAGCAGACCAACTGGTTTTACAGTTTGAATATGATGCCCATGCTTATGCCAGCGCATTGGTAACCTTACAGCAGCTGGCTTTGCAGCCACTGCCTTTTACTATGGCAGCTACCGGCAACAAAAATGAGTTATTGCAGCGTGTTGAGTGGATCATGGGCATTGGCAAACGTAATAAATTGAGCCTGCGTGCTATTGTTACACCGCTGCTTGTTATTGCATTTTTTGCCGGCATCAACAGTTTGTTACAACAGGTAAATACACCGGCGGAACCTGCTTTTGCCGTACGCCAGGCCAACAATAGTCCTTTATTTACTAATGCCGGTTTACCCGATAACAACTTATTCATATTTGATGCTGCGCAACCGGAGTTAGCCAGCAACAAAACAGAATATCTGACCCCGGCTTCAGATATTAATGATATACTTACTTCCGTTAAGCCTGATGTTCAGGGTAATAATGATGAGGGAGAAGGTGATGACCAGGAAATAAACGGTAGTTTTAACCCACTGGTACATGCCGTAAGCAACTTCACCACTGTTATACCTGAATTGGATAAAGCCCAGCAGGAGGAAGTAGAAAAAGCACTAGCGGCTTCTAAAAAAGTAATTGCAGAAATTTCATGGAAAGAAATGGAGAAAAATTTTGCTGATGCCTTCTCCAGCCAGGAGAAAGAAAAAGCAAAAGAAAGTTTTGCTAAATACCTTTTTACAAAAGATGAGAACTGGAAAAAACTGGAAACTGATTTACAATTAAAAGCGACCTATAACCAGCCGGAATTACAAAAAATCAGCGATAAATTACAGGCCGAAGTACTTCATTTACGTATAGACAGCCTTAAAAAATCCTTTACCAACGCTTTAACCGAATTAAATATCGCGTCGAAGGAATTACAGAAAGCAAAAGAAAAAGGAATACCTGACAGTGATATTACTTTATCTGTTATTGACGAGCAGCGGAAAACTGTTACCAACCTCCTGCAGGTCATGGACAGTATAAAAAAACGTAGAATTGTAGAACTGTAAAAAAATACTGATTCAATAAAAAAACCTGCATCAGCTGGAGCGATGCAGGTTTTTGTTTTTGTATGGTTCGTCTTTATTTTTTACCCAGGAAGTATAAAAACTTAATACCCGAAGCAAACAGTAAGGTAGGAGGATTGTCGCCTTCGCTCAGGGGTATATAAGGGAAATCCGCAGCCGGGTCTACCGGGTTAAAAAACACTGTACTGCCAAGCGGCGTATTTTTGTACCTGAACTTTTGGGTACGGGCGCCAAGGCCCATAAAAAATTCACCGTTAAAACGCCCTGACCTGCTTAACGGAAACACGGCACCAAACTTAGCCAGCCCCCCTATCTCTGTTTTATGTATATTATAATTACCCTGCTGGTAATATTCACAATCACCATTTACACAGTTAATACCAAAATCATCCGTTTTTTTACTGGTTACATTTTTATAATGAAACTCCAATGCGGTAAAAGGAATAAAACGATTATCACCCATGGGAATAAAATCACGCAAAAAATAACGAAGATCGGTACGCAGTTTAATACCCTTAGCCGAAGGAACACCATTGTCCGGATCGTACAACGTGTACAAAACCCATCCGGGCTCAACAGATATGGCAAACCTTGGACTAAAATGTATACCAAGGCCTACCATAATATTTGCATCATTCTCCAGTAAACTCAAAGGGTTGGTGCGTAAGGTGAATGCGGGGAAATGCTTAACATCCTGTGCCATTACGGTACCCTGGCTGATAAGGACGCCAATATACAAGGCTAAAATTCTTTTAAACATACGGGCTGATAAATCCTTTCTGAAAATGCTGTTTGAAAAATTCCTAATTATTTATTTTAGCAATAAACACGGGCGCTAAAGGGTTGGTAGCAATATCATATAAAGCCATCCCGCCCTGTACCTGGGCAATTAATACATCGCCATAGGGTATTACATCTAAAAAACGTTCGCCGGTAACAGTGGTTTTAAACAAGGGGGTATACTGGCTGCTGATATCAAACACCTTCAAACCACCATCACTTTCACATACATACAAAGCATTGCCCTGCATACCCAGGCCATAAGGATTGTTTAATGCAATGGTATTGGCTAACACCGGCGAAGAAGGGTTTTGAATATTATATACCACCAGTTGGCTTACTCCACCGCCACAGGGCCCGCTGGCACGTAAGGTAGCATACGCTACTGTTTCGTTGGCTACAACAGGGTCACAGGCCATACGTATCTGGTATTGTGCGCTTGCTATTAAAACAGGGTTATCGGGGGTAGCCACCGAATAAATATACATGGTGGTGGAAGAACCGATGAACAACTTATTGCCGTAGGGGAAGATGGTTTCAATATTCAACCCCAGCTCTTTTTTCCCTTTATACACAGGTGCCAAAGGGCTGGTAATATCAAAGGTTTTTAATCCCGTATGATCTACCACATATAAATAATTGCCGCTGATGGTAAAGCGTGCCGTAGAGCCTCCCGCCCCACCGGCAGCTGCGCTTTCCTTATGGGAGGCAGACTCTTTACTGCAATTAAAGGCGCTGAGTAAAAAGCAGGTATAAAAAATATAAAGTGTAATTTTTTTCATTACTTCCAGCATTTAGGTTTGTTAATGGTTGTTTGTTGCCAGCCAATAATTATTCCTTTGGCGGGGTCGGGGCATTCAAAATAAGTAAGCTGCCCGTTTGCAAAAGCGGGTGGCGATTGCAGCATAAGATCGGGAAAGACATTCTCCATCCGGGCTTTTACCTGCACATTATTAATGTTGGATATGTCCACCACTACCAGGTCGGCCAGGTTATTGGTATAAACATAGCCGTTCTTTACTGCCACTTCACGACACATGGCCGATTGTATAAAACCCAGTTTAACGGGGTTGGCCCTGTCAGCTATGTTAATAACGTGTATGCCCGAATCCTGCTCTACCTGGAACAACAGGTTACCGGTCACATATATTTTACCGGCCTTAACAGTAGGTTGTTCACCCCTGGCATATACCTGTTTCAGCTCCTGGTTACTGCCGGCGTAAACAGGCTTGAAGCCGGTTACACTATCAGGTATATCCCTGAGCGTGGATGAAGTGCAGGATAATAATCCCGCTGCCAGGATAATATATCCTGTGTTTAATAGTTTTTTTAAAAGCATCATGTATTCTTTAAGTGGTGATCATTCAAGCCGGTGCCAGGTGTTGTTTAGAAGGCATAACCTGGGAGTTTGAACGGGTTTGTACAATAGCTATTATAGCAAAGCTTGAGGCATAAGGCAAAAGAACCGCTGCACCGTTAAGTAATTATTTTGTAATAAAAATGTAAAATATGATTTTACTTTTTGGGACTGCTGCCTTACTTTTGCTAAAAATTTACAAACATGCAAGAAACAAAAAAATATACAGGACTTTATTGGTTATTATTCTTCGTTTCTACCGCTGCATTTGTGTTTGCTTGTTTTGCGCACTGGGAGTGGTTAACATTAATTCTTCCTTTCGTTACCACTGCATTTGTAAAAGCAATGGATATTATGTGATTTAAAGATTTCAACTTTACAATACAACCCGGCTTAAGCCGGGTTTTTTATTGCCATTTATTTAGCCTGGCAGGTACCCGGAAGCCCCTGATAACAGTTTATAAGGTGAATATGAGCTGTTAAACGGGCTTTATCCTCATTTTTATGGTTAAATTGTGTATTTTATTACCTATTACAAGCCTGATAAGTAGTACATTTTGAACCGATAATCCCTATTTTTGCTTTCCTCAAATAAGACCAAATATGATGAACTTTAGAAAAGTGAATAATATTACCGGATGGGCCGTTTTCCTGGTGGCCATGCTTACGTACATGTTTACCCGTGAAGCCCGTGGCAGTTTATGGGACTGTGGTGAGTTTGTGGCTACTGCTTATACATTAGGCCTGCCCCACCCTCCCGGTGCGCCCATGTTCACCTTACTGGGACGTTTTTTCATCATCTTATTTGGCGATAACCCGCAGACTGCTGCCAATGCGGTAAACTTTATGAGTGCCATAGCCAGTGCGGCTACAATACTCTTTTTATTCTGGAGCATTACACACTTTGCCCGTAAATTATTCGGCAGCACCGAAGACCAGCTGAATAGTCGTGATACCTTCACCATTATGGCTGCAGGTGCAGTAGGTGCATTGGCTTATACCTTTAGTGATTCCTTCTGGTTCAGCGCTGTTGAGGGTGAGGTATACGCTTTATCATCCTTCTTTACTGCCCTGGTATTCTGGGCTATTTTGAAATGGGATCATGCCGATGAAAAAGCCGGTGTGGATGCCGGCGCCCGTGCCCGTTCGGACAGGTGGATCATCTTCTTATTCTTCATGATGGGCTTATCAATAGGTGTGCACATCCTGAACCTGTTGACCATTCCCGCGATCGTAATGGTATATTATTACCGCCGTTACACGCCAACCCTGAAAGGCTCAGCCATTGCTTTTGTTATAGGCTGTATCATTACCGGTATTGTACAGGTAGGTGTTATACAATACTCCATGAAAGCGGCCGGTTTATTTGATGTATTTTTTGTAAACCAACTGGGCATGCCTTTCTTCGCAGGCTTTGCCATTTACTTCCTCTTACTGGCTGTACTGATCGTTTGGGCTTTAGGCTTCAACCATAAAAACCTTAACCCCACCAAACTGAGCATCTGGTTCATACTTTTCCTTACACTGTCTTTCTTCCCTTTTGTAGCGGTAGGCGGTATGAAATTCTTTAAGGTATTACTGGTTGCCGGTGTAGGTGCATTGGTAGGTTACTTCTTTAAAGCCGGCGGTTTAAAAATATTAAAACTGTCATTGTGGTGTTACACCTTTATCATGTTAGGCTACTTCATGTATTTCACGGCCATTATCCGTTCCAATGCCAACCCGGTAATTGACATGAATAACGTGGACAATCCTATCAGCCTGGTTTATTACCTAAGCCGTGAGCAATATGGCAGCGCCCCACTATTATACGGACCACACTTTGCAGCACAGGTGGATTACGGTGAAGATGGCGATCCTTACGAGTATGGCGAAACCCGTTACTCAAAAGGCACGGATAGCAAAACCGGTAAAGACCGTTATATTATCATCGGGCGCAGCAAGGAAGTACGTTATAAATCAGAAGATAAAAGATTATTCCCCCGTATCTGGGACGCCAGTACAGAACAATACCACGCACAGTTTTATGCCGACTGGCTGGATATAGGGCGCAGCCGCGATCCGCAAACCGGCAGGGAAACCTACGAAGCGCCTACCTATGGACAAAACATCAACTGGTTTGTTACTTACCAGAATGGCTTTATGTACTGGCGTTATTTCATGTGGAATTTCTCCGGTAAACAAAACGATATACAGGGCTATGGTAATAAGAGAGATGGTAACTGGATAACCGGTATCTCCTTTATTGATAACGCCATGCTGGGTGACCAGAATATGTTGCCGGACAGTATTAAAAACAATAAGGCCCACAATAAACTATTCCTGTTGCCTTTTATACTGGGTATGATCGGCTGTATATACCAGTTCTTTAAAACCAGGAAAGACTGGATCGTCAGCTTCCTCTTATTCTTCCTGACCGGTTTAGCGGTGGTTATTTATCTTAACCAGCCCGGTAACCAGCCCAGGGAACGTGACTATGCTTATGTAGGCTCTTTCTATGCCTTTGCTATCTGGATAGGCTTAGCAGTAGTGGCTATTGTTCGTTTGGCCAGGGAGAAGCAGGATAAACTTACACTACAGAATGTACTGATATGGGGTGGCGCCTCCACTTTTGTGATCACGGCGCTGAGCTTTACCTATGGCAGTCCTGGTGGTATATTTACAGCCGCCATTGGTGCAACCGCTTTGTTTGCCATTGTTACCTTAGGTGTGGTTTACCTCACCAGGGCTATTTCATCCGGTGGCAATAATGGTTCAGTATTGAACCTGTCTGCCGGTTTATTATGCCTGTTGGTACCTGTATTAATGGCCCAGCAGGAATGGGACGACCATGACCGTAGTCATAAAACGCTGGCCCCTGACCTGGCCAAGGATTACCTGGAAAGCTGTGCTCCCAATGCGGTTATCTTCACTTATGGTGACAATGATACTTACCCGCTGTGGTATGCACAGGAAGTAGAGAATGTAAGGAAAGACATCCGTATCATCAACACCAGCTTACTGGGTATTGACTGGTATATTAACCAGTTACGTTACCGTGTAAACGAAGCTGATTCACTGGATGTGATCTGGACGCCTGAACAGATAGAAGGCCAGAACCGTGAATACTTATTCATCCGCGAAGATCCGAGGATCGATAAAAACGCACATTATGACCTGTATGATGTAATGAAGAATAACCTGGGTAAACGCAGGGAAAATGAAGAAGGCCGTGATGCCGGCCCGGATGTAATGCCGGTACGTAAATTCAGCCTGCCGGTGGATATTGACCTTGTACGTAAAAACGGTACAGTGAATGCCAATGACAGCAATGTACTGTCCCAGTTATTATTTGAAATTCCTGCCGGTCAAAGTGCGATAGGCCGTAATGATATGGTGGTACTGAACATTATTGCCGCCAACCAGTGGAAACGTCCTATTTACTTTACATCGCCGCAAGCCCCTGCAGGACTCGCCTTTTACTTACGTAAGGACGGGCTTTCTTACAGGCTGGTACCATTGGGTCCCAAACAACCTCAGCAAAACTGGTTAGCCGACAGAATATTACGTCAATCAGGCGCCGGCGGAACAGCCCTGAGAGATAATAACCAGGAATTCATGTATAAGAACCTGATGGAAAAATTCGGCTTTGGTGGTGCAGAATTACAGGGTGTTTATTATGATGAAGAAAACCGCCGCCACCTGCTGAATATCCGTAGCGCCTATGCCGAAGCTGCTGGTAATATGGCCGATGCCGGTAAAAAAGAAGAAGCCAATAAGCTGTTGGAAAAAGCGGAGAAAGGTATCAACACCAATAACCTGCCTTATGCTATGGTAAGCCGTTACAGCAGCCATAACCAGAATGGCCTGGTATACCTGGAAGCTGCTTATAAAGCAGGTAATATTGCACTGGCTGATAAAGTTAGAAAAGCATTACGTACCGACATTGAACAGCAAAAACGGTATTACCAATCGGTAGCCGGATTTGAAGGCGCCGAGGTTCAGCTGAATGAAATTATGCTGATGGTATTGGATGGTTTGGAAAAACAATATGGGTCTCAGCCACAGCAACAGGCGCCGGCTGTATCACCTTCCAAAGAAACCAATGCCGGCACCATTAAAACACAGGCAGCCGACAGCGGGAATAAAAAATAGTATAACCTTGTTTACATATCAAAGCCTTGCAGTATTGCTGCAAGGCTTTTTCTATTTAATAAGTGTATCATCCTTGTTACTGTATTTCTTTTTTTGTACAGTAACATTCCGTTTAATATTTTTGGTATATGCGCCTTTTTAATTGCACCCTATTGATACAACGATCTGTACTTTCTTTATTGGCAATTGCCACCCTGCTGGCCTGCAACAATGCTTCCCGCGATGATGCGGCCACAGATGAAGAAATAGTATTCCAGCTGGAACCTTTCATTCATGCGGATACTATTGCCGGCATCAGGAAAGAAATACTGGGCAGTACTCCTGTAACCCAGGCCTTATCCACCAAAGAAGGTTTACATGTTCGTATTCCCCTCTTCTATTATTACGAAGAATCTACCCCGGATATTACCCTGCCTTTTTTGGAACAGTGGGAAAATACAGATGACAACGAAACAGATGATACGACCGGCAACACAGCTACTACAGGCCTCCGTATGCAAGCTTATGACCTGATCCCTACTTTATCTGACAAATATGATTTCAAGGAGAATATCGTGATTGCCCGTACGCCGGTCAAAAATGAAGACGTACTTTCTTATTTTAAAGAAAACAATTACGATCGTGTTGCAAAGCTGATTTATGAAGATGCGACCAACTATATTGGTGTAGGTTCTTTTGACGACATCATTGTATTCAGCTTCTCTTCAGATACCACAGCCGGCAACCGTTTCTTTTATTACGCAAAATGTAAAGCCGAAGGGCTGTCAAAAAAAGAAACGGTACGCCTTGCTTTTCAACTGGCACAACATGGTCAATATTTTTTAAATAACTATGCTACTACTACAGTTACGCAGCCTTTTGCCAACCAGTTAAACGAAGCGCAGTATAAAATAGTAGCCAAAACTATTCATTCCCTGCAAAAAGAGGCAGCCGTATTTTTAGATGACAAAAGTTATGTCAGCTATAAATTATTCCCCCAGGGCGCTGTGCTGCATTTATTGCCGGCCTCCTTATCGGGACAGATCAGCACTTATATCAGCTCTTTGCCTCTGAACCAGGCCACACCGGTTACAACGCTTGCCGAGCTCTGTGATGCCGTTGATATGAATTTTATCAACTTCTGGCGCCAGGAAAGCATCATGCGTAGCTTACCACCCCTGCCGGATGGCAGCAATATCATGGTGCTGGAGGTGGTTCCTTCCTCCAATATTAATAGCAGTAAGCGTTACCACCTGCTGGCGCCGGTTACCAAAAATAATAAACAGTTCCTGTTGTGGTTAGATATCAGCGATGACCAGGTAAACCCTTTTGACCAGGCCGCTTATGCCCAACTGATTCAATTGATCCAATCAAAAATTTAAGCATGTTCCGCACAAAGTATATATTGATCTTAGCCTGCCTGGTAATTACCCTTATCAGTGGCTGCAATCCTGTAGGTGAAACAGTGGACACTGTCCCCTGCGACGAAGTATACATTAACAGTTCTGCTGTTATTACCTTGAAAAAAGGTGATAAGATCGGTGTATGGCTACAGACCACCGGCGTTGAACCGGATAAGGAAGAAGAAAATGAAGAACAAACCACGGAAGAGAAAAAAGAGATCATTGCTTCCGTTGGCATCAATATACAGTTAAAAGACCAATCAGTATTCCACGACAAAGTACGGGTATTGCCGGTAAGGCCCATGATCAATACCAGCTACGATAAAAAGAGTGGTTACCTTGAAAAATACGAAACCCTTGCGCTTACGTATACGGCAACAGAAACCGGTGAGTACAGTGTAGATACTAAGTTGTATAAAGCCGTTTTTGGTCAGGATGTGGCTGTAGTAGTAAGAAAAAAATAGTCTACTCCGTTACGGTGATCGTTTCTGCAGGTAAACTATCGCTTATATCCGTTTCCCGGTACAGAGCCTTATGCACAATATAAAAAATACCATAGTGGATAACGGAGTAAAAGATAACAAGCAGTAAACTTTCCATCTCCAGTTTATCTCCCAGCAGCTTCCATATAGGATCGTCATAATATTTGGATAATGCCAATGCATCGCTGACAATATAATAACAGGACGCCAGTATGGCCATCAGTAATACCTTCCGGTTAAAATAAGCCAGTATAAAAGTAACTATGCTGTACAGGATGGTACCGGAGATAACATCGCTGTAACCCGGTGTATTACGAAACATCCATAGGTATAAAGCCAGGATGAACAAACAGGATAAAACAGTATGCAGCAATCTTTGCTTGCCAGCCAGGTCATTTGGTTTTGCCTTCACCCAGCTCTTCATTTCCACAAAAGCCATTACCAGGTAACCTATAATATTCACCACCGGCGTCCAGCTGATAAAAGCAAAAAAACCATAATAGTTACCCAAATGCTCATTCCTGCGCTGAATGGCATTACCAATAAAATAAGCACTCACCAATATGGGTAAAGCAATACAGGCCGCTTCAAAATAAATAAACCAGTTGCTATTAAAAAAAAAGGAAAAGCTCATTTTTATAAAAGTGAAGGCAAGTGTCATAGCCGAGAACACAAACACACTGTAGCCCACAAAAAAAGCAGGAAAAAATTGTTTGCGTTCCATACTTATCTCCGCCGGCAGGTGTAAGAAATGTAACCTGTTCTTTACCCGGAACAAGAGATGTAAAAAAGCCAGTAAAAAAGCTATATCCTTAATAGTGTACAATATGCTCAGCAGCAAATAATACAATACTTCCTGCCAGGCGCCGGTTACATCCATACGCTCCAGTATGCCCAGGTTGGCATTCTCTACGGTAACAATGGTCACAATACCGATCAAAAAGGTATATAACCAGGCTTTACGTCCCTTAATACCTTCCGCTTTACCATATAACAAAGGAATGAGGATAAAATAACCGGCCATAAAAAAGCGATCGGTCCAGGTTTTTATCGTGTCGGTATTTTTATCTATTATATAACTCAGGTAATAGTCCAGTGATATTTTTATATCGCTTTTGAGCAGCAGGTCAGTAAAAACAAATGCAGCAATGATCACAAAGGGCAGCCACTTTTTACGGGCCAGGAAATAAGCGCCCCAGATGCCGGTAGTCAGTACAAAAAAGTTACTGTTAATGAATATACGCGATTCGCCCAGCTCCGCCGACACAAAAGAGGTAAAGAACAATACCAGGCGTAATAAAAAACAAAAGATGACCAGCCATTTTATATTAGCTACCAATGGCTGCTGTTGGTCTGTAAAGAATAGTTTTCGGGTCATAAGATCAGCGGGTATTTATCAAATGGGTTTATGGTATAAACATAAGGTAAAAAAGTTAGCGAACAAGATTAATTTCCACCACGGCGCTACCATTAAAATCAGCGATCGGTGGTTTTGTTTTTTCCAGCGATACACGCACTTCCAAAACCTGCGGGTATTGCGTTAATATTAATTGAGCAATTTGCTGCACCACTGTCTCCAGCAGGTCAACAGGCCGGGCCATCACTTCCTGTACAATGCCGTACAAAGCACCATAATCAATCGTATCGTCCAGTGATACGATCTGCGGATTAGCGGTGGAATATTGGGCCGCCAGGTTAATAATAAAATCATTTCCTTCTACCCTCTCCTGCGGGTACAATCCATGATAAGCCCTGAAATGAACGTTCTGTAACGATATGGTAAATACAGGTTGAGTGGCCATGGTAAATAATTGAAAGGAATAGAATATAGTAAGGCATAAAAATAAAAAACTTTCGATAAAGTAGCCCTGCTACCCTATCGAAAGTTCCTGGCAAAGTAACCCCAACAGGTTACTTCATATATCCTAATATCTTCAACATGCTTTGGGCGGTTTGCTGTTTGGCATATACCCAGTCTACCAGCTTACCATTCTTATCCTGCTCCACAATAATATGCTGTGGCGAAGGGATCAGGCAGTGTTTAATACCCCCGTAACCGCTTATCTGGTCCTGGTAGGCACCCGTATGGAAGAAGCCAACATACAAAGGCTCTTCGGCATTCACCTTGGGCAAAAACACTTCATTTATATGTTCCTCCGAATCATAATAATCATGACTATCACAGGTAATGCCTCCCAACACTACCCTTTGGTATTCCTCGTGCCACTTATTAATGGGCAACATTAAAAACTTCTCTCCAATACCCCAGGTATCCGGTAAGGTAGTAATAAAGGATGAGTCGATCATATACCAGGTCTCACGATCGTTCTGTACCTTTTCGCTGGTAACTTTATAAATATGCGCCATGCTCTCCCCAACGGTAAAGCTGCCAAACTCGGTGTAGATATTCGGCATCGGCACATTCGATTTTTTACAGGCCACTTTAATATTCCGCACGATCTCGTTGATCATGAACTGGTAGTCGTACTCAAAGCCCAGCGAATGTTTAATGGGGAAACCACCACCGATATTGATGGAATCCAGCTCAGGGCAAATTTTCTTTAACTGGCAATACAGGTTGATAATTTTATTCAGTTCGCTCCAGTAATAAATATCATCTTTAATACCCTTGTTCAGGAAAATATGTAACATCTTTAACTGGAACTTGCTTTCATAGCCTTCAATCCTGTCCACATAAAACTCCAGTATATCCTTAGCCCTGATACCCAAACGGGAGGTATAAAAAGGGAAAGAAGGTTCTTCTTCCGCCGCTACCCTGATACCCAGTTTAAATGGTACTTTCACCGTTTTGGCATATTCTTTTAATTCATCTTTATTATCCAGTACCGGTGTTACATTATGAAAACCGTTATTGATCAGGCTGGCAATACGGCGGGTATAACCTTTATCCTTATAACCGTTGCAGATGATATGGATGTCTTTATTGATCTTCTTCTTCTCGTATAATTTCTTAATGATCTCAATATCGTAAGCATAGGAAGTTTCCAGGTGTATCTGGTGTTTCAATGCTTCTTCTACCACGAACGAAAAATGCGAGCTCTTGGTGCAATAACAGTAAAAGTAATTGCCTTCGTACCGGTGTTTTTTAAAGGCATTGGCAAACATCTCTTTCGCCTTGTTGATCTGCATGCCTATCTTGGGTAAATAGGTCAGCTTCATGGGGGTACCATACTTATCAATCAAAGCTTTTATATCCAAACCATTAAAAAACAAGTGGCCATCTTTTACATTAATATCTTCCTGCGGAAAATTAAATGTTTGGTTAACCAGGTCGTGGTAAGTATTATTCATGTTATGATGCCCGCATAACGGCGAACGCTTTTTCCTGTGATGAATTTTATTAATAAAGGAGCAAAATTATAACATTGAAAAATAAAAACTGGAAATTAAAAATTAAAAATCCGGCAGCAGGCAGGAGAAGGGATTTTCGAGTTAAGATTTTCGATTTAGGATTTAGGATTTGGGGCTGTCGGCAGGCAACGCTCCGGTGCTTCGTTTCACTGCGCACTGCCCCTGCGCATCGGGCAGCCCGTCAGGGATAGTACAGAGTTAAGATTGCTGATGTAAGATGTAGGATTTATGGCCCGAGGCCATGGTTCGTGTCTCTCAAGTGCCATGGTTCGTGTCTCACGAACCATTCAGCAGTCCAAGACACCGTCATGCAGGCAGCAGGGGTATTTTTTGTTTTAAAAATGACGATTGTTCAGGAGACCTCTCCTGCGTCGAGGTGACGTCCCCCTGCTGATAAGCGATATACAGTACAAGTGTGCTACGCAAGGGACGATCAATAGTATTACTATGGCCGGTCCCAAAACAAAAAACCGGCTTAAAAGCCGGCTTTGTATATTTTATAACCTGTAAAATTATTTTACAGAGTTAACCAGGTTTTTGAAAGTTTCCGGGTTGTTCATAGCTAGGTCAGCTAAAACTTTACGGTCTAACTCAATACCTTTTTGTTGTAATTTGTTAATGAAAACAGAGTAAGTTAATCCTTCTTCACGAACGGCAGCGTTGATACGGGCAATCCATAAAGCACGGTACTCTCTTTTCTTCAGTTTACGACCTACATACATATAGGTCATACCTTTTTCTACTACGTTTTTGGCAACGGTTAATACGTTTTTACGTTTACCGTAAAAGCCTTTGGCTTGTTTTAATATTTTTTTGCGGCGTGCTTTAGAAGCTACTGCATTTTTTGAACGAGGCATATTATAAAGAGTTTAAAATTTAAAAATGAATCAACAATAATGTGAACCGGGTTCCATTATTTCAGACGTAATAAACGTTTAACAAAGTTTTCGTTAGATTTTGCTACTGTTCCGTCAATACGTAAAGCACGTTTGCGCTTGGTTGATTTTTTTGTCAGGATGTGACGTTTGAAACTCTTCTGGTGAGTGATTTTACCAGTGCCGGTTACTTTAAAACGCTTTTTTGCGCTGGAGTTTGTTTTTACTTTAGGCATTTTACCTTGTAATTATAAATGATACCCTTGAGGCGTTCCCCACGGGGGGATGCTTGTGGAGCCTCTTCAGGAAATAAACAGCCCGAAACCTGTTAGATTTCGGGCTGCAAAGATAATACACTTTAAAATGTTGACAAAGAAAAGATTAAAAATTATAACCAATTATTTATCAAACATTTATAAGTCTTTTTATTTAGAAGGCTCTAAAGCTTCCTTAATACGGTCCTGTAAATCCAGTAAATGGTTTTTAGTGGCCGCATCGGTTACCAATGGCGTTGCTGCTTTAATTTCAGCTGCTAAAGTGCGTAATTGTGCTTTAATTAAAGAAGGACCATCACTCTTTTTATCAAAACCTGAAGAAAGAGAGATAAAAGAGCCGCCCAGGTTAACCTGCTGTGGAGGTGTTACTTTCACCAGGTCGGCCAGTTTATTCACCAGGCTTTTCTGTAATTGTCTGCGGTAAGCATCCGTAGCCTTACGTGTAGCCAGTTCGCTGAAAACGCTTTTTCTTACATCAGTCAGTAACTCTGTAGCAGTATAAGCTGTAGCAGGGCTTTCCGATTCAAAGCGTAACAGATTATTGATAGTGCTTACATTTACCAGGCCACTGATCGCTCTTTCCTGTAAACCACCGATAACAGTTAAAGGGGTTTGGTTGGTCAGGGCAGTTACATTTTCCTGGATAACCCATGTTGGAGTAGTAAATACATTGTCTTTAACCCACTGTACGGCTTCTTTTTGTGTGGCTTTGGCTGTAAATCCATAAACCGGACCCGCCTGCTCTACACGTTTTGGTGTACGTTCAATACCACCTACATTATTGGTAACATGACCAATATAACGGCCAAACTGGCTGGTAACCTGGCTGTACATTTCTGCTAACTCAGTGTAATCTTTATTAGGTTGTTTGGTCCACTCAGGTAACTTAACAATAATTCTTTTTAAGTTTTTCAAGCCATAAGAGCTTGCTTTCATTGAATTATCGCCTAAGTCCTCAGTCTGGCTGCGGGGATCTCCCCTGTTGCCTTCACCATCACCCCACCATAAACGTTTGTTGGCGGTTAACTCTTTAATAACGCGTTGGTTTAACACAGCAACTTCGTCATCAGCAGTTTTCTGATCAGGTAACCAGCGGTAACCCCATTCGATAGCCCATTTGTCATAGTCTCCGATACGGGGGAATAAACCTACCTGGGAAATTTTATCTTCAGGCTGTGCTACGTAGTTAAAACGGGCATAGTCCATGATAGAAGGTGTGTGGCCATTGGCCTCAACCCATGCTTTGTTACGCAGGTTTTCAACCGGTACAGTTGATGAAGAACCAAAGTTGTGACGTAAACCCAGTGTATGACCAATTTCGTGGCTGCTTACAAAACGGATCAATTGTCCCATCAGCTCATCGCTCAGGTTGATCGTTTGTGCAGCAGGGTCAACAGCACCGGTTTGTACAATATACCAGTTACGCACCAGGCTCATTACATTATGGTACCAGTTTACGTGGCTTTCGATAATTTCACCGCTGCGTGGGTCATGAATATTCGGACCGCTGGCATTAGGAATATCGGAAGGTTTGTAAACAATAGCACTGTGGCGGGCATCTTCCAGGGAGAAAGTGCTGTCCTGCTCATAAGTAGGCGCTACTTTACCCACGATGGCATTTTTAAAGCCGGCTTTTTCAAAAGCAGCCTGCCAGTCGTTTACACCTGCAATCAGGTAAGGTATCCATTTTTTAGGCGTGGTAGGGTCAATATAATAAACGATCTGTTTTTTAGGCTCCACCAGCTCACCTCTTTTGTATTTTTCTACATCCTCATCTCTTGGCTCCAGACGGTAACGGGCAATATAACGGAAACGCTCAATACCATGTGGGTTAATGTCAAAATCGGTAATGGATTGTGTAGTGAAATAACCTACCCTGTCATCAAAATAACGGGGTTTCATCGGTACTTTAGGCAATAATACCAGCGAAGTGTTCAGTTCGTAGGTAACAGGCTGTGAGCTACCGCCACCCATCATACCACCACCACCTGCACCACTGGTTGTTGGGGTACGGTTGTAGGTTTTCTGGGTTTTAATTTCAATGTTAGTAGGGAAAGATTTTGTAGAGATCACAAAAGAACGGTCTGCAAAAACATTGCTCAAACCAATGGATCTTTTAGAACCGGCAGAAAAGAAGAATACATCATTATCACCGGTAATAAAATCAGTTACGTCAATAACGTAAGAAGAAGAATCACGGCCGAAAGCTTTTACATCAAAAGCAGCAGCAATAGGCTGTACGTTACTGTTCAGTACGCTTTTG
The DNA here is from genome assembly GCF_042686025.1 of Terrimonas rubra. Lineage (NCBI taxonomy): Bacteria > Pseudomonadati > Bacteroidota > Chitinophagia > Chitinophagales > Chitinophagaceae > Terrimonas > Terrimonas rubra. The sequence goes on along the minus strand of NZ_JBHUOZ010000003.1, from coordinate 1,270,464 downwards.
TACATCCCTTCGGTACTGTCACGGCCTGTTTCAATGAATGATAACAGTTTCAGGAAAATTTTGTCGCCGGGACCTTTGTCAAACGCAATGGTGCGCTGGTTAATGGCATCACCGGCATAGCTGCCTAAACCGGTAGGCGCTTTTCCTAAACGGGCTACGGTTAAAATTTCGCGGCCTAATAAACTTCCGGGAATCTCGAAATAGTACTTGTTGTCCACAAAGTGAACATCAAACATACCTTTAGACGTTTTGGCTTTGGCAGTAATTACATCTCTGTAAGCCTTTGGACCTGAAGTGGGGCGAGCGCCCATGCCAGGACCTTTTGCCGTATCAGGGGCAGCACCACCGGCAGGCGGGCGACCAGACTGACCCGGTCTTTGAGCAACAACTGTAGCAGTGGTAAGCAAAGCAATTGCTCCGATAAAAACCTTATGCATAGCTAGTTTTTGAAGTGAAAAAAACGGTTTGATAAAATAATAAGAACTACGCTACCAACCAAGCAGCCACTTAATTTTACGGTTATCAACCGCAGTAACAACAGCTAAAGGATTTAATAATGCAAAAAGCTTTACCAAAACAACCTAAAGGGCCTGTATTTTACCAAGTTTGAATCCCATGTGACGTAAATAGCTACTTAATAAGCAGTTAAATCTGACGATTAGACGCCCAAAATAGATTATTCCTGCGAATCATTCGTAACCATTCATAATAAAAACAGGGAATTTCCCGGAACTCCCCCAAAACGGGTGATTTTTGGGGATAAGATGTGAGATAGTAGTAAGTCTTAATATGTTCAATGCAGAAAACAGAACCCTAAAATTTTGTATGAAGGATAGTGCAAGGGATTATGGACAACTATACATTTTTCTTCTTCTCTACATATTCCACATCGTATAATTTATTCGGCTTCATATAAATCACCTTATTGGTAAAATCGAGGAAAGTATTGAACCGTTTCAATACTTCATTTCCTAAAATATGAATATCATGTCCCCGCATCGGTTTACTGCCCGTTATCTGTTGTACCGGAACATCCTGCAGGGCATAGTTCCCTATCATTAATTTTTCAAGGTTAGATGTGATCACCGGTACCTCATTCCCCTTCGCCCCTTTCATGACCACTTTTTTGATCTCTTCCATTGTTTCTACAGGGAAACCTGCTTTTTGCAGCAGGTCATTGTCCAGCATGGCTGTACGCTGGTAACCGGTATCAAACAGGAAGGAGTCCTTACTGGTTACGCCGTTCTGTATCATACTGCTTTGCACGGTAAAAACATTGTCAAAATAGTTTATCGCAAGCCTTGTATAGGTATTATCATTTATTACCTGCCCGGGCATTCGCTCATGCACTACCATTAATCCTTTGTCGTAGTTCAGCTCCACCACTTTATCTTTAAACAGGTCCCAGCCAAAACGCCCGTCCGTACCATGTCCGGTAAGTTCCGCATCATACACTTTTGACTGGTAACTACGGCTGCCTATTTCCAGGTTGTAAAAAGTGTCGTATAATTTTGTTGTACCCTTCAACCTGTTTTTCAGGGTCTGATTGGTAAGTACCAGCTCAGTTGTGCCCGTGTCAAAATTCAGGTTAAACGTATCCTGCCGGTTAAAAACCGCTTTTACAAAAATGGTATTCTGTTCATTAATAGTTAAAGGTATTGTATCACTCACCAGGGTTTGTGCAAATACATTAACAGTAAATAAACTGGCAATAAGCAATGAGCAAATAAGCCTTGACATTTTTTCCTTTCCGTTTTTGCTAATAATGAATAATTATCCGAGACCAGCCTATTAAGGATACAGCAGGTATTTTTTACGCATGGTTTTATATTCACTTAAACCAGGCTCCCAGCTTGCCCGGATCTCCTGTTCAGATTTACCATCAATGATCTGCTGGCGGAATAAACCGGAGCCGATCAGTCTTTCAATCACCCCCATTTCCTTGCTTAATTCGCTTTTAAAGAACTGCTCCTTATTGGGTGATGCTTTATACAGCTCCATGATCCATTGCAGGTTGATCTTTTTCGTTTTACGTAATTTTTCAACATCATAATTGCGCAGGTCAAGACCATAACAAAGCTGATTCATGAACAGCGGCGTTTCCGACATTCCTTTAATGCTGGTTGGTGTATAACTGAAATCATATTTACCTTTCAGGTAAGGACTGCCAAATACGGTAAATGGGTACTGCGTACCGCGGCCGTGATTCAGGTAGGTACCTTCGAACATACAGGTAGAGGGATATAGTAAAATAGACTGAGGCGTATTTAGGTTGGGCGAAGGGTTCACCGGCAGTACATAGGGCATATCATGGTTATAGTTGGCCACTTTAATAATTTTCAACGCACATTTTACTTTACCGGTAAGCCAGCCTTCGCCATTCGCCATCTGGGCAAATTCGGCAACGGTCAGTCCATGCGACATGGGCACGGGGAACATACCAATACCCGATTTGTATTTCATATCCAGTATGGGGCCATCAATTAAATAACCATTGGGATTAGGCCGGTCAAGTATCAGCAATTCTTTACCGTTTTCTGCACAGGCTTCCATTAACCGGGACAGTGCATTGATATTGGTATAAAAACGGCAACCCACATCCTGCAGGTCATAAATAACGATATCAACATCGGCCAGATCGGCTTTGGTAGGTTTATTTTTTTTGCCGTATAAGGAGATAATAGGAATACCCGTTGTTTTATCTATTTCGTTTGATACTACAACACCTGCACTCGCATTACCACGAAAACCATGTTCAGGACCAAATACTTTTTTAATATCAATGCCCAATGATTGCAGACTGTCCACCAGGTGTTTTTCTCCAATGATCGTGGTCTGGTTAGCCAGCAACGCTACCCTTTTCCCTTTCAGGTAAGGCAGGTACAGATCGGTTTGCTCTGCGCCGGTTTTAATTTTTGTTTCCGCGGGCAGATCAAAAGCCGCCGGCGGATCATTACGGTTAATACAAAGACTTAAAACCAGCGCAACGGCAATTAGATATTTCATCGTTATACATTTTTGCATATGGCCAACCGAAGGGTAGTAATTTATAACCTGCATCAGTTAATAACCAAGGTAAAATAATACGCTAAAGTTAAGTGATTATCGTAATGCCATGTTGTTAACTAAACAAAGAATAAACCATATATGCAGCTTTAATCAGGTTTTACTTTTTATAACTTTCCAACTGGTACCCTAACCGCAAAATCCGTCAGGATTTAGATTTTATAGCATACTATAACTAACCACTATTTCAATAAAACTCATTTTCCATTGGTACCAGGTCCTGCAGTTTGGGCAGCGGCCTTATCCATATTTTCTTCCTGGTATTACTTAGTATCTTACCATTGTCTGATCGCTCAGTCTTTTCGGCCCTGATGCCGGTAGACAGGTTAAAATCTGTGGTAGTCATCTCGCCGATACCATTCGCATTTACCATGGAAAAGCCTATCAATTCAAAATTCCCGTTACGAAACCTGAATGTATGTTCAAAATGTCCACGCAATAATTGAAAGTTTATATTTAGTGTACCATTCCTGATAGTCACATCCCCAAAGCCATTTCCTGTTATATAACCACCCCGGCCTTCGGGGTATTGCGGTTCAATTATTTTTGAGGAAGCCGTTACCAGTTTATAGCTCCCGGATTTTTTTTAAAAAATATTTGCACCTGGTATGGTGCCGTTTCGCTTAAAGTGTCCTGGGTTACTATTACTTTATCCGGTAAATTATCTTTATTTAAATCACCGGTAACGGTCATTATAGTATGATCAAAATTATACCGTGTGGTGTCCGGTTTTGCAAAGCTATTCACCTGCAAAACAGTCAGCAGGATAATTAAAATTTGTTTCATAGTGTTGGTTATCGCATTATCGTTAAACTACTCAGCCCTATGCTTGTGAGTCATATAGTAAAAAAAGCATACTAGGTAAAAACAATCGTATCATCCTTTAACTCTTTTGCGATGATCGCTTTTCTCGGGTAAAAGGCCGAAGTGAGTACCAGTTGTAGTATCATAAAATACAATACAAAATTCTTTTGTGTTATAATAAGAAAAACACCGGTCAGGGCAATAGATACTAAGTTCCAGCCTAGTCTTTTTTTGTAATGAGCTTCATATTTTTTAAATCGTTGTTCATAATCGGTAGTTTCTAATATTTCGTTCAATGCTGTCTTGCTGTTAAGACTTTGTACATAAGTCCAGACAAAAAGAGGAATAGTAAGATACCAGGTATTTATCTGTCTTAACTTAGGGCCGGCCTCACCGGAAACAACAAAAATCACAGCCACATAACTTAGAACAGCAATAATGACTGATACAACAAAAAAACCGGTAAAGTATTTCTTAAGTGACTTAAGATCGAACACAGGAATATCCATAAACTTTTTAACTATAATATTGGCAGATGTGGAATTGGTGTAACAGAATAAATATACAATTCATTTTGGCAAATGCGTAACGATAGGCGACTAAATATATCAGACAAGTTTATAAAGATACTCTTCAATCTCTGCCTGTCTTGCATTCGCAAAACCCTTGTCCGTTCCAACTCTTACAAAGCCTGCTTTTTCCAGTACTCTTTGCGAGCCATAATTGTCAAATGCCGTACTCGCATGAATGGGCCTGGCCGGTTCTATTTTCAAGAAATGATGCAGGGCGGCAGAAGCGATACCACGCCCCCAGTATTCCTTGTCGATCCAATAGGTAAGCCCGGCTTCATTCTGCAGTATAAATTTTGCGATGCTGCCGACAATCACGCCATCCAGTTTTATGGTGCGCATATGGATAGTAGGATCGGCCAGGTGTCTACTGTATTTCTCCAGGTAAGCGGCTTTATCAGTGGGATCCTTAGCGGTAAATGCGGCTAAATAATTGGCTTCCTGGTCCAGTTGAAATTGAAAGAAGGTATTCAAATCTTCCTGTTCAGTTTCGCATAATATTATACTATTATCTACCATATATTACACAGTTAGGTGTTATGCAACTATATTACTTACTTATCTGTAAAATCAGTCTTATGACTTCGTATGTACGCTATTTGTAATTCAGATAAACTTTCTTTTTTATAAAGATCGTAAAATCTTTCATCAAGTTTATTTAATGGATTATCAACATAAGACTCACTAAACCCTTCTAATGTTCCGTCCTGATGTTGTGTTATTTTGGCGTTTTCTTTTTCAAATAGATCGTTGGCATTTTGCATTAATCCGGCAAACTGTTTAGCCCCGACAAGTTTTAGAGCGGCCGGAAGCTGTTTATAGAACTGTCCGCTGAAGTTAAAATAAAACTGGTTAAAACCACCATTGTTTACCTCGGCTTCTAACATCCATATCATGTAAATAGCCTGCCTTGATTTATTCCAACTCATCACCGTGGCATAAACATTTTGATGATTTTCAGGTTGTTTCCCAGATAGGTTATCAAAAATCACCTGAATTAATTTATTATCCGGTATCGTATCAATGATTTGTTCTGTTAATTCTTTGTATACAGGCCTGTTTACAAAATCATTCAACGATTGGGTAATTTGTTTATCTAATTCTGTAGACTTTTCCTTTTCATGACTATCCGAACCAGCACAGGCAATCAGTCCTAGGGCGAAAAAAATAATAATTGCAATAAATGTTTTCTTCATGGCTTATTATAAGCTTACTATATCATTTGGCTTTTTTGTTTAAGAACTTTTCGATCATCGGAACGACCATGTCAGAGTCTGTAAAGTCGGGTGTTATGGTCGTTATTTCACCAATATAAGCCCCATGCCCACCTGGGATAATAGCCAGTTCGGCACTTACCAGTTTCCGGGATAGTTCAATAGCATGTTCAGGAGTAATTACATCTTTGTCACCAATGATCACTAAAGCAGGTCCTTTAATTGCCTTAAGCTGTTCATCGGGAATATCTTTAAAATCAACCATCCTTTTTGCGTCCCTGTCGTGCATAACCTGTAATCCACCGGTATCCGGGGCCACCTGTTTGTATGCTTCCTGCAGTTGGATTGGCATGTTTTCGAGTGTTGCCTGTTTCATAAAATCCCAGAACCATTCCGGAACACCATTGCGTTTGGCAAGGGCTGAACCCAGAATCATTTTGTCAACCAGCTCCGGGTGACGGATCGCTATTTGTAAAGTGGTGGTACCACCATTGCTGAAGCCCAGGAAATCTGCCTTATCAATACCCAGGTTTTTAAGCAGTGCAGCCACATCATCCGCATCCTGTTCAAAGGATGAATCGGCATCCCGGTCGCTGGTGCGGCCATGCGCCTGTAGTTCCATTGCGATCACCTGCCTGTTTTTTGCCAGCAGGGGAATAAGTTTCGCAAAGTTGGATTGAATGGTGGAGCCACCGCCATGAATGAGCACAATGGGCTTACCCTGCCCGTACACTTCATAATACATGTTGAGCCCATTTACTTCGGCGTAACCGCTGTTGAAAGCCAATGTATCTGTTGTTGTTTGCATTTTGAGAGTACTCTTTTTTGCCCGTCTAATGTCTTATTGGAGCCTTAATTAATAATTACCTCTATTTTCATTACTTATTCGATACAAATAAAGTCCGACTTAATTTAAGCTGAGTTGTAAGAAGTAATTTTTTGCCCTTAACCACATTTTTCATAGTCTCGACCCAACAATAATTTTAATTGTTCCTGTAGAAGGTCGAATTCGTTCATGCGGAATTGTCTGTATAAATTTTATTTCACAAGTTTCAAACGCAGCCAAGAGTGTGGACAATGGTGTATTTTTATCATAAGGTTTTGGCTCAGTCTTATCCGAGACAGCAACAATTATCCGAGCATCGTCAGACATTATCATTCCTCCTTCTCTTAAATCAAACGGGAGAGGATGTCCTAAAGGATCGTCATTTTTTCCAGTCACTGGTGAGTTAACATTCCAACCTGCGGCTTGAAGTGCCATCCAAATAGAATAAGCGAGTAAGTAAGCTTCGTTATCATGATTGAAGTATAAAATCTCAACATTACCTTTATCCCGCCCTTCTAATACTCTAACAAACTTGTCATTGTCAAAATGTCTCCATGCAATTCGCTTTTGTAAGTTTAATAATTTTGTTTCTGCTTCAATTCTTTTCAAAGACTCCTGTTCGACTTTGAGGTTAATTTCCGCAATTATTTTTTTATCCGCTTTTGCTGCTAAATCCTTTTCTTTTCCTGACTGAATTTGAACCCAAATTAGTATCGCAGCAAAAATTACAGTAGCTATTTGAAGAAAGTTTGCCCAGCTATCATATGTCATTGTTTTTATTCTTTTTAACATCTGAGATAATAAATCAAATTTCTAAAATGAAGTACACCATAACTCTAGGAGTCATTTAACTCATAACTAATATAACAAAAAATCGAATATTATAAACCATTTCATTATTACACAAAATTAAGCAATAAGTGATTCTATATTTAAAGCCCAAAGGCTGCCCGATTGGCAGCAGTAGCTGCACCGTGCCGGGGATAGGCAGCATAGCCGTTGCACTACTGCCAAAAGCGGGGACTATAGCTGAACAGGGATATACAGCTGACAGCCCCAATACTAATGCGTTAATTTGCTGATTTGATAATTTGCTAATGAAAAACAGAAAGGCAAAAACGACAAAGCTCCCGTAAACGGGAGCTTTGATAAGAAGTATGTTTGATACTATTTCTTTTTACCTTTTGGCGCAAACATGGCCAGCATACGGCGGCCTTCCAGCTTAGGCATGTTTTCGAGGATACCTACTTCGGCCAGGCGTTCGGCAAATTTCAGTAACAATAACTGCCCGCGATCCTGGAACTGGATAGCACGGCCTTTGAATTGTACATAAGCTTTTACCTTGTTGCCGTCTTTTAAGAATCCTTCGGCATGTTTTGCTTTAAAGTCAAAATCATGATCGTCGGTATTAGGCGTAAAGCGGATCTCTTTTACCTCGGAGACCTTGCTCTTTGCCTTCATTTCTTTTTCCTTTTTCTTTTTATCGTAAAGGAATTTATTGTAGTCGATGATCTTACATACCGGGGGATCTACCTGCGGAGAAATCTCCACCAGGTCTAACTCCTGATCCTGCGCCATTTTAAGCGCTTCCTGGGTAGAATAAATACCTACCTCTACGTTGTCGCCCACAAGACGGACCTGTGGTACACGTATATGATGGTTAATTCTGTGCTCGGCTTCTTTGCGGGGAATAAACCTGCCTCTGCCGCCTTTGTTAAATCCGCCACCGCCGCCGCCGGGCTTAAATCCGCCCTGGCCGGGTGGTCTGCTGAACCCGCCACCGGGTTTTTGTGGTACTGCCATTTACGTTTTTTAAATGAAGTCTACCTCCTGCAGGTAAACGTTTTTGCTGTTTTTTAAAACCCTCAATTCAGGATACGAGGTTGGTTATGTTGATTATTTTTTGAAATTACTACATTTTTGGATAACCGTTTTTTTTATTTACCGGATTTAAATTATCCGGCAACAAACGGTCATTAGCCTGCAGTTACTTCGGGGGTATCGGCCCTGCGTTCTTTTATTTCTTCTACTACCTGCAGCACAAACTCCTCCAGCGGTTTTGCTCCCAGGTCGCCCTTGCCCTGCCGCCTGATAGACACCTGCTTTTCATTCATTTCCTTCTCACCCACCACCAGCATATACGGTATTTTCAATAACTCGGTTTCCCGGATCTTTTTACCAATTTTTTCCTGGCGGTCATCTACCTCGGCACGAATATCCGCTTTTTTCAGTTTGGCCTGGATCTCTTTGGCATAGTCCAGGAATTTATCGCTGATCGGCAACACCTTTACCTGTACCGGCGCCAGCCATACCGGGAATTTGCCGGCATATTGCTCCAGTAAGAAACCGATAAACCTTTCATGTGTACCTAATGGTGCACGGTGAATAATCAGCGGGGTTTCGGGTTTGTTATCCTGCGATGTGTATTGTAATTTAAAACTGCGGCCCTGTGAAAAATCGACCTGGTTGGTAGCCAGGGTAAATTCACGGCCGATAGCACTATAAATCTGTACATCAATTTTGGGGCCGTAAAACGCCGCTTCGTCCTGTACTTCCACAAAAGGAATGTTGGACTCCGTCAATACATTACGTACCATGGCTTCTGTTTCTTTCCACAGTTCCGGCTCGTTCACATATTTTACACCCAGCTTTTCAGGTGAGTGCAGGGATAAACGCATTACATATTTATCAATACCAAAGATCTTGAAGTATTTCAGGTACATATCATTTACCGCACGGAATTCGTCGTTAAACTGTTCCTTGGTGCAATAAATATGCGCATCGTTCATATGTAAACAACGTACCCGCATTAAACCAAATAACTCACCACTTTGTTCGTAACGGTAGACGGTACCATATTCTGCAATACGGTAAGGCAGGTCACGGTAACTTTTAGGCTCCGCCGCAAATATTTTGTGGTGGTGCGGGCAGTTCATAGACCGGAGATAGTATTTTTCACCGTCCATTTCCATGGGGGGATACATACTGTCGGCATAGTAAGGTAAGTGACCGCTGGTCAGGTACATATTTTCTTTGGCAATATGCGGGGTTACCACCCTTTTATACCCGGCTTCGGATTCAGTTTCCTTGGCCAGCTTTTCCAGTTCTTCAATCACTACAGTACCATTCGGTAACCACATAATTAAACCCTGGCCCACATCATCATCCATGGTATAGATGCTTAATTCCTTACCCAGTTTGCGGTGGTCGCGTTTTTTCGCTTCCTCCAGCATATGCAGGTATTCGTCCAGCTCTTTCTGGTTAGGGAAGGTAACACCGTATACACGGGTCAGCTGTTTGTTTTTTTCATCGCCTTTCCAGTAAGCGCCCGCTACATTGGTAAGCTTAATGGCCTTAATAAAACCGGTATGCGGGATATGTGGCCCACGGCAAAGGTCAGTGAACTGGCCCTGGCTGTAAAAGGTAATACCACCGTCTTCCAGGTTTTGTAACAAATCCAGTTTGTACTCATCCCCTTTTTCAGTGAAATAACCTACCGCCTCATTTTTCGATATTTCTTTACGAACAAAAGCATTGTTCTGCTTTACCAGTTCGTTCATTTTTTTCTCCAGTGTGGCCAGGTCTTCCTCGGTTATCTTGCGATCGCCCAGGTCAATATCATAATAAAAGCCGGGAGGGTTTTCGGTAGGCGGGCCTACCCAGAATTTCGCGCCGGGATATAATGATTCGATAGCTTCGGCCATTACGTGCGCCGAAGAGTGCCAGAATGTTGTTTTACCTTCCTTATCGTCCCACGTCAGTAAGTTTAAAGCAGCATCGCCCGTTATAGGCCTGGTTGCATCCCAAACCTCACCATTTACTTTTGCTGCCAGTACTTTCCTGGCCAGCCCCTCTGAGATAGACTTGGCAATGTCCAATGCCGAACTCCCTTCGGCATAAGATCTGATCGCACCATCCGGAAACGTAATATTCATTTGTTGCTGATTGAATCGTCTGTATTACCTAACAGTAATCTTTTGATATTAAAATTGACTCCTGTACCTGCCCATAATTGCCTGATTGCCCAATTATAAGAAAGTAGTAAAAGTTGGCAAAATTAACAAAGTCTTTCCGGAGTGCAATGAGTCAATCGTTACAAATTCATTAGTTTTGGGTTGTTATGAGGTTTTTTTTGTTATCAATATTGCTAACAAGCCAGTTTTTGCTTGGTTTCACCACTTTTTCAAACGCTCAAAATATTGACGGGATCTGGCGCGGGTACTTTATTACCGATGACGGGGACCAATACCGCCTGGAAATACAGGTGAAAAGAAACGCCTCCAATGCCGTTCAGGGTGTTTCCTACTCCTACTTAGACGTACGGTTTTACGGTAAAGCTACCATGACCGGCACCTACGACAAAGCCAAAAAGAAATTACGGGTTTACGAGATAAAAACAGTGGAAATTAAAAGTTCCACAGGCGATGGTGCGGCCATTATGAATTATGACCTGCAGTATTCCAAATCGGGTAAGGAGGAGTTCCTGGAAGGCACTTATTTAGGCCGGTCGGAAGTAAAAGGCATGCCCAACCCCTATGAATGGGGCCAGAGCGGTGGTGGTAAGGTTTTTTTAAGACGGGTAATAGAGTCCAACTTTTACGTAGAACCTTTTTTACGCAATACGCCCAGTGTTACCAGGCCCAAACCTAATGCGCCCAATACCAATAAAACCGAAACAGCTACCATAAAACCTAAAACGCCCAGTACAAGCACCAATACCACGGTAAAAAACAATAAAACAACTCCTCCGCCTGTGAATAAACCAGCGGTACAAAAAACGCAGCCTGTACAAAAGCCTGCTGAAAAAGCGACGGCTAAAGTAAACACACAGGTGAATGTACCTGACACGAAAACGGAGCTGAAGCCGGTACCACCCGTTGCCAATACCAATAACCTGCCGGTGCCCAAACCGGCCATCCTGAAAACAAGGAGCAACGAGCTGATGAAATCGCTGGTAGTGAACACCAACCAGGTTACCATCAAATTGTATGATAACGGGGAAATTGATGATGATACCATCTCGGTATATGTTGATAATAAGTTGATGCTGGCGAAAAAACGTTTATCCACTGTGCCCATTACCCTTAACCTGACCCTGGATAATGAGGGCGACGAATACGAGATCGTGATGGTGGCAGAAAACCTGGGCCGGATACCGCCAAACACTTCCTTAATGGTAGTAGACGCCGGCGACAAGACCTATAAAGTGCAGATCACTTCCAATGAACAGAAAAATGCGATGGTAAGGCTGCGGTACGAAAAACCATAATTAAGATATAACGCTGAACGCTTAAAGCTAAAAGCCGGAAGCGGCTACTTAAAAGGTTCTATGAAACATTATTTTTATTATGTACCCAACCTCAGTTCCCTGATGAATCACCTGTTGCGTCGCACACTGCATCGTTCTGTCCATTAATCAACTGGTTAAAGTCCCAACTTTAATACTTAAAACCATAACGGTGGCCAAAACATTAAACACAGAACTTTAAACTTCCTAAGCGGCTTTGTTACATTTATTATAATTTTATAACCGTTGCTGTAATTTATAGCAGTTGGTAATGGCTATTTGCTTATTTTCATTTTTCATGAAAAGAACGGCTTTTTTCCTTTTACTCTTATGTACTGCCCCGATGGTATTCGGGCAGAATATCAATGGTATCTGGAAAGGGAAACTGGTGATGGAACCAGGCGGCTGTTTTCCGGTGTATAATATTGAACTGCAAATTACCCTGACCGGCTCCCGGATCAGCGGCAATTCTTACCATTTTTCCGATACTACCAATTTTGTAAAAGAAATATTTGAAGGCAGTTTTGACTCCACTTCCAAGGTTTTATTACTGAACGAGCTGAGCGTAGCCACCTTCCGCATACCAGCCGATTGTACCCCCTGTATTAAAAAATTTACCCTTACCTACCATACGGATGGCAAGGAAGAACAATTGCGTGGCTCGTGGACGGGCAAAACACTGGATAAAAACACCGACTGCCCGCCGGGAAGCATTGTGCTAACAAGATTCCAGAAATCCTCCTTTGAACCACCACCGCCAAAAATTGATAATAAACTGATCGAACTGGTAAAAGAGATATATGTGGATACCGGCATTGTGAAGATCGCTTTTTATGACAATGGCCATATTGATGGTGATACCATATCGGTATATGTGAATAAAATACCGGTGATCAGCCGGCAGATGTTATCCTTAAAAGCAGTGACCACTGAAGTATATGTAACGCGGCAAAACCAGGTGCATGAGGTAGTGATGGTGGGTGAAAACCTGGGCAGTATTCCGCCTAACACAGCCTTAATGGTGATAACGGCCGGGGAGGAACGGCATAAACTGAATCTCTCCTCTGATGAAAAAAAGAATGCGATGGTAAGAATTATTTACAAAGATCCTCATAAAGTGGATATAAAAGAATAAGGAGGTAATGATTACCTCCTTATTCTTTTATGTGTTACTGATGACCAGATCAGGCTATAAATTCCTTGATATCCTGCATTAATTTGGTAGCAATATTATTGGCTTTGCTTTCAAAATCGCTCTCGGCATAAATACGGATGATGGGCTCCGTATTGGAAGTGCGCAGGTGTACCCAATCGTTATCAAATTCTATTTTAATACCGTCCTCTGTATTGATCGGGTTTTTCTTGTATTTGTCTTCTATCTTTTTAAACAGGGTCACTACATCAATTGATTTTTCCAGTTCAATTTTATTTTTGGAAATAAAATAATCCGGGTAATTGGAACGCAGCGATTTCACCCCGTTTTTATGGCCTGCCAAGTGACTTAAAAATAACGCGATCCCGATGAGGGCATCACGTCCGTAATGAAAATCAGGCACAATAATACCTCCGTTGCCTTCGCCGCCTATAACAGCATTATGGGCTTTCATTTTCTCCACCACGTTCACCTCTCCTACCGAGGAAGGGAAGTATTCGCCGCCATGTTTCAGGGTAATTTCTTTTAAGGCCTTGGTGCTGCTCATATTACTTACGGTATTGCCTTTTTTATGCTGCAATACATAATCAGCCACCGCCACCAGGGTATATTCTTCACCAAACATGCTGCCATCCTCGCAAACTAATGCCAGGCGGTCCACATCGGGGTCAACAGCAATACCCAGGTCGGCTTTTTGTTTAATGACTTCGTTGGTCAGTTGTGTGAGGTGTTGCGGTAAGGGCTCCGGGTTATGGGCAAATTTGCCATTCACTTCCTCATTCAATACAATTACCTGCTCCACGCCTAATGCCTTTAACAAAGCCGGAACATAGGTTGCACCGGTTGAGTTAACCGCATCTACCACCACTTTAAAGTTCTTGGCAGCAATGGCTTCCTTATTTACCAGCGGGTAAGCTAAAATGGCGTCAATATGTTTTTGTAAATAAGTATCGTCGGCTATAACCGTTCCCAGTTTATCAACGGATGCATAATTAAAATCAGCGGTCTCCGCCAGCTCCAGTACTTTTTTACCCCAGTCAGCAGAGATAAACTCACCCTCGCTGTTCAATAATTTTAAGGCATTCCATTCTTTGGGGTTATGGCTGGCAGTAATAATAATGCCGCCAATTGCACCTTCGGCTTTTACTGCTACTTCCACGGTAGGCGTAGTGGATAAACCCAGGTCTACCACATCAATGCCCAGGCCAACCAATGTATTCGTCACCAGGTTATTCACCATGGCGCCGCTGATACGTCCGTCGCGTCCTACTACAATTTTTTTGTTACCAGTACTATTTTCTGCCAGCATCATACTGCCGAAAGCAGCAGTAAACTTCACAATATCCAAGGGGGTCAGGTTATCACCAGATCTACCACCAATAGTTCCTCTAATCCCGGAAATACTCTTGATCAACGACACAGTATAAAATATTAAACGGTTAAAACAGCTAGTGTTAATAAATTGATTGCAAAAAGCGCCTGCTTATTCATGCCGGTACAATATCCTGTAAAAAAGTGTAATTATCCCCGGAAGAATAACCTATCTTTCCTTCTTACAGCACCATATCATCCGAATACGCAAAGAACTTTTTCAGTAGCCCAAAAATAAGTCTTTCTTGCAATTTGGAAGGAGTAAAGATGCCCTGTAAGGGTATATTTTTCGAAAAAACGTTTGCACAGCAGTGTTAATGACTATTTTTTAATATTCACTACACAATCAGATCAATAATCTTTATTATTCATCAGCATATACCGCGCCGTTTCAAAAATGGCGGTGGTCTGCTGCGATAAACGGTTTTTTATGGAATCCAGCTGTTTATCTGTATAGTTCTTAGGCGAGCGGCTCATATACATCAGCTGTCCCTGCGGGTAATTCAGGTTTTTGGTAAAATAAAATTCGTCGGTAACCAGACCGATGGTACCAGCCGTATTGGTGATAAAAGCAAAATTATTTTTCTTGGCTGTATCCAGCACATTCCGTCCGAGTGTAGTATTCACATAAGGCTGCTGAATAAGCCCCGCAATGGTGGGCAGTACATCTATCTGTGAAACCACTTCAGTTCTTACACTGGGCTGAAATAAGTGTGGCGCATAGATCAGGAAGGGCACATGTTCATCGGTAAGCCTGGCTGTTGTCCATACCGGCGGATACATTTCCGTAGCATTACCTGCCACACCATGATCGCCAATAAACACAAAGATGGTATTATGGAAATAATCTTCTTTCTGTGCAGCTTCCATGAATTTTTGAAAGCTGTAATCGGAGTAACGGAAAGTATTGTATTCATCCTCCGATTCAAAACCATATTTCAGCAGCTCTTCTATCGGCACCGTTTTTTTCACAAAATCAGTATCGGCAGCGGGTATCATATAAGGCCGGTGATTATAGGCCGTTTGCACAATGGCAAAGAATGGCTTTTTCTCCTGTTTAAATACTTTATTGGCTTCATAAAACAGGTCCTTATCACTAATGCCCCATACATTCACCGGCTGGGCGGTAAAACTCCCCTCGGTATGCATCTGCAGGCCATCTACATTTTTCAACAGGCCTTCAAAATTATTAAAGCCGGCACTGCCGCCTAAGAAATAGTGTTTATTATACCCTTCAAAATTATCAATGATGGTATGTTGTTTTATGGCCAGCGGGTTACGGGTCGAAAATTTGAACAGCTGTACATCGGGTATGCCGGTAATGGTAGCAAAAAGTCCGCGGGCTGTTGAAAAGTGAGGGGTAAAACAACGTTCAAAGAAAATACCGTTTTTACAGAGGGAGTCAAAGAACGGTGTGGTATTTAAAGGATTCCCGCTCATGGTACTTTTGTACATGCTGAACGATTCGCAGAGCACCAGTACCACATTGGGCTTGCTCTCCAGTGCATTACTGCCGGGCGAAATGATCCTTTTGTAATTGAATTTTTCCTTATCCCTTAACTCTAACATATCGGCCACTACCGGGAAGTTTTTACGGGCCAGTTCCTCACTGTATACCGGCTGGCGCAATTGCAGGGTGGAGAAAAAGTTCTGCAAAGGATTCAGGGCCAGGTATGAGCTGAAACTGCCGTTCAAAGAAAAACAGGCCTTGGCAGATAAAGGTTGCAAGGCAAAACGTCCCCAGATAAAAAATAACAAGATAATACTGCCGATAATGAAATACTTTCTGCGGTGTGGAATTTTATGCCCGTCAGTACGGGTAATAATATGCCAGTGACTTTTAAAGTACATCCAGCGGAATAAAAGTACAGCCACCAGTAAGCCCAGTAACATCCAAAACAAGGGATAGGTCTGCCACATCATCCTTACAGAAATGCCCGGATCTTCCACAAAGTTCATGGCGCCGGCATCCAGCCGGGTCTGGTTATAGGAAAAGCTGCCCATATCGGCTGCAAAAAAGAAGAAGACAAAGAAGGTAATGAATACCAGGTAACCCGTCCATATGGCTTTATTTCGCGAGGAATAAAAAGGCGTCAGGCGGGGTACAATACTGCACAGTACAATGGGTAACAGGATAATGCTTATCCAGCGCATATCGTATTGTATACCCATCAGGAAAGAAGGTATCACATCGGCAAAAGAAACATGCCCGGGTTTAAAGGCAAAAAAAGTAGCCAGCCGGAAAAGTGTAAATATGGCAAAAAAGAGCACCAGTAAATTGGTGACCCACAGTATTGTTTTAGGTAGTTTATACTTAACTAACATTTGCCTTTTACATTTTACCTGCACTATAACCGGTACCCTGCTGCAGAATCCTGTTGACCCTGGCCCTGCACAATGATACGCCGCTGAGGTGTAACAGGTTACCAACTACAAAGCAAAGCAAAAAAAATTTGTTTACCATACCGTTCAGCCACATTGGTATAAAAAAAGCCCGAAACAAATCGGGCTTTAATACATTTTACATTTGACCCGTTTAAAAACAGGCCGTATATGCGAATGGTTGTGTTGTTGTAATAAAAAATCAGGTAGTACACTTTGTGTAATACATGATTTGTGAAAAGAAATTAGCTCCTGTAGATCCTGCCCATGGCAGTTTTAGACTGGCGGCGAATATTCCATAAATTACCGGCTGTGAAAGAACGGGTGTTCCTGGCAGCTGGTACGAAATGTTCGCTTGTAGCTATTGTTTCTTTTACTTCAGCAACTAATTGTTGCAACGCTTCTGGCTCCATCTGTATTACAGATGGCAGTACACTTGTTTTCATCTAAAAACTCTTTTTGTTGTTAAAAATAAATCCCCCCGTGAGCTATAAAGTGCGAAGAAGAAACCTGAAGAATCGTTAAAGTAAGAAAAGGCTCTGAACTATCACTTGTGCAAGTACTTGGTATTGCTCAATTGCGGTGCAAAGGTACCACCATTTAGCTTCATATGCAAGCAAATTTGGCAAAAGAAATGTTAATGCTGCCCTTACTGTTACAGCCGGTAAAAGCTTTGTACAAGCGGTAAATACGGTTTTTTGAGGCCGGGTAACGGTCAGCAGCAATATTTTAGCAAATAAACCCGGCGTCCAATTTCTTTGTATACGGAATAGCTACATCTTTGCAGTTCAAAGCCAGGCATTGCAATGACCCTTACTTTATTAGCATCATCATTTTTAGAAACCCTGAAAGAATGGGATAACAGTTTGTTCACCCTTATTAACGGCAAACTGACCAATGACTTTTTTGACACACTGATGCCTTTTATGCGGAATGCCATGAACTGGGCCCCGCTTTATTTATTTGTGGCCGCTTTTGCCGTTATCAATTTTAAGAAAAACGGCTGGTGGTGGGTACTGTTTTTTTTAGCCACTGTTGCCATGACCGACCTGATCGGCAATTACGGCTTTAAACATAACTTCCAGCGTTTACGTCCCTGTAACAACCCCGAACTGGGCACTACCATCCGCATGATGGTGGATTATTGTTCCGGTGGTTTCAGCTTTACCTCCAACCATGCCGCCAACCATTTTGGTATGGCCACCTTCTTTTACTTTACCGCCCGCCCCTTCTTTAAATATGCCTGGATAGGCTTTGTATGGGCCGCACTGGTAGGCTATGCCCAGGTGTATGTAGGGGTACACTACCCTTTTGATGTTTTAGGCGGCACCGCCCTGGGCCTGATTATTGGAACATTTACCGGCAAGTTGTATAATAAACGATACGGAATTAGTATCTTCGATAAATAACCAATGTAGTTACTATTAATGGAAATATTTATACTGGCAGGTCTTATCCTGCTAAATGGTCTTTTTTCAATGGCTGAGATCGCATTGGTATCTGCAAAAAAATCCAGACTGGAAGGCCAGGCCAACAAAGGGGACAAAGAAGCTGCCGAAGCTTTAAAACTGGCCAGCAAACCCGAAAATTTTCTTTCCACTGTACAAATGGGCATTACCGTTATCGGTATTTTAACGGGTATTTACTCCGGTGAACAAATTACTGATGATTTTGCCGCCTTCCTGGCGCAATGGCCCGTATTTGCCAAATACAGCTATGGCATTGCCACGGCCATCGTGGTGATCATTGTTACCTATTTTACCATCATTTTCGGCGAGCTGGTGCCTAAACGTATCGGCCTTTCCAAACCGGAAAGAATTGCCAAACTGGTGGCCCGCCCCATGCGGATATTAAGCATCATCACCCATCCCTTTATCTGGCTGCTGAGTAAATCCAGCAACCTGATCGTAAATATTTTCAGCCTTAAATCAAACGACAACCAGGTAACGGAGGAAGAGATCAAGGCCATTATCAGTGAAGGTACTGAACAGGGTACCATTGAAGAGACCGAACAGGAGATCATTGAAAGGGTGTTTCACCTGAGCGACCGGAACATCACTTCCTTAATGACCCACCGCAGCGATATTATCTGGTTTAACCTGAACGATACCGAAGATATTATCAAGGAGAAAATAATGAATGAGCCCCATTCCATTTACCCCATCTGCGATAATAATATTGATGAGCTGAAAGGCGTGGTATCTATCAAAGACCTGTACGTGAGTCCCGACTATACCCGTTTCAGGGACCTGATGCGCCCGGCTTTATTTGTGCCGGAAAACAATACGGCCTTCCAGGTAATGGAACGTTTTAAAGAATCCAAGCTGCATTCATGTTTTATTGTAGATGAATATGGCAGTGTATTGGGAATGATCACGTTGAATGATATTCTGGAGGCTATTATCGGCGATATGCCACAGCCTGATGTTCCCGATTACGAGATCATTGCCCGCGAGGACGGCTCTTACCTGATTGATGCCCAGATACCGTTTTACGACTTTTTGGCCCGTTTTGAGCAGACCGAATGGATGAATGAAGGCGAACAGGAATTCGATACCCTGGCCGGCTTTATTCTCCACGAACTGGAGCGTATACCCCATACCGGTGACAAAATTGAATGGAAGGGTTTCACCATCGAGATCATGGATATGGACGGTCACCGCATTGACAAGATACTGGTTAACATCAACGACAGTATCCGCGAACAAATGGACGAGTAAACAGTTGTTTTTATTTTTGTTTACAGGCAACAGTAACACCCGTCATCGTTCCTTGCGTCGCACACTTGTACTACAGTAATCCTGCTCATCAATTCATCATTCACCATTCATAATTCATAATTTATCATTCATAATTCTGAACCGTGGATCTCGAAGCACAGCTATTGCATGAACACTCCCGTGCCAACTGCGATGTAATCGTGAACTGGATTGGTGCTTCCCAAAAAAAATTCGACCAGTTATTCCACCTGTTCCTGCATGGTAAAGCCCTGGTTACACAAAGAGCTGCCTGGCCTTTGAGTTATGCGGTGCGTCAACACCCCCGTTTTATTGATAAACATTTCAGCAGTTTGCTGGACAATCTCTCCCGTCCCGGTATTCACAATGCCATCAGGCGTAATACCATGCGGCTGTTACAGGATATGCCTATACCCGAACAATACCATGGACAGGTAATGGATATCAGCTTTAATTATATCATGGACCCCAAGGAAAAAGTAGCGGTAAAAGCCTTTTCGCTTACCGTGCTGGGCAATATGCTGCAGCAGTACCCGGAGATTGGCCCGGAGATAAAACTGATCATTGAAGACCAGTGGGAGCACCAGACGGCCGCTTTTTATTCCCGGGCAAAAAAGCTGCTGCATCAACTGGAGAAAAAGAAATAAGGACTATTTTAATTTTCTTGCAGGTACGCCTTCGCGTGTAATCACAACCGGCTTTATCAGCCCTTCCTCATCAAAATACATTCGTTCTATACAGGTTTCACGGGAGTTGCCTCCTTTTTCTGTTATCGGCCTGCGATGGTAAATAATATACCATTCATCAGTACCGGGTATCTGAATAACGGAGTGATGGCCGGCTCCGTTGGCAATGGCCGGGTCCTGTTTTAATATCTTGTCTATTCTTTTAAAAGGTCCGAAAGGAGAGTCGGCAATGGCATAAGCCACGCTGTAATCAGGCCCTGTCCAGCCCCCTTCCGACCACATGAAATAGTATTTGTTATTGCGAATGAACATTACCGGCCCTTCCACATAACCTTCCGGGGTGATCTCCTTAAACTTTGTACCATCCGCAAAGTTTTCAATTTTAGTAAAGTCATTGCTTAAACGGGCAATATTACAATGACGCCAGCCCCCGTATATAATGTAATGGCTGCCGTCCTTATCCTTAAATACAAACTGGTCAATAGGTTGGGCACCGTTATAAAACTTATCGATCAGCGGTTTACCCAACAGGTCCTTATAAGGTCCGTCAGGCTTATCAGCTACTGCTACGCCAATGCCACCGGGCTCGTTATCGCTCTGTATATCATTGGCTGCAAAGAATAAATAATACTTTTTGTTGTTTGCTACAATGGCCGGCGCCCATATAGCCCGCCAGGCCCATTTAATCACACTGGTATCAATAATACGGCTATGTTTTTTCCAGTTTGTGAGGTTATCGGAGGAGAAGGCATCTAAAAAAAGCTGTTCCTTATACGGCGCCGAGTAAGTGGGAAATACCCAATACTGTTTATTAAATATCACTGCTTCGGGGTCGGCATACCAGCCTTTAAAAATGGGGTTGCCGGAAAAAATGGTATCCTTTGTACCGCTTTTCTTTTGCGCCTGGCAACTGATAGTAATACTTAAACAGATGAATACAGTTAGTTTTTTTAACATCGGGCTTTTTTTAACAGGGACATACCTATACATGAATGGCTCATGCATGAAGCCTTGTAATACAAAAAATTATACAGCTTAAAAATACAGTAAAAAGCCTTACAAACGATGCTTACTACCAGCAGCCATTGTATACCCGCACACACCTGTGGAAAAGTTTTAACGAAAATTATGTAATTGAATAATGATATTGCAGGTGAATCAATGCAACCAAATAAAGAAATATTAGCCCTGCTCCACCTCATTGACGATCCCGATGAAGAGGTGTTTGATGTGATCTCACAACGTATCATCGATTACGGCAAGCCCATTATTCCCAACCTGGAAGATCTTTGGGAAAACACACCGGATAGCATGGCGCAGGAACGCATTGAAATACTGATCCATAAACTGTATTACGGCGACCTGGCCAATGATATGCGTGAATGGGGCACTGCCGGTCACCAGGATCTTTTATTGGGTGCTTTACTGGTTTCTAAATTCTTATACCCCGATATTGCCAGCTCCGCCACTTTACGTGAAACAGAAAAGATCAAACGTAATATCTGGCTGGAGTTAAATAACTACCTCACCCCCTTAGAGCAGATCAATGTTTTCACCAGCATCCTGTACAGCTATTATGGTTTAAAGGGGTGCGAGATGAGTTATGCCAACCCCAACGAGTTCCTCATACACAAAACACTCGAAGCCAAAAAAGGCAACCAGGTAGGCAATGGCATTTTATACCTTATTTTATGTGAAATGCTGGACCTCCCCATCCGCTTGGTACAGATACCCCGTCAATTTATACTGGCTTATTTCAGGCCCGGGTACACCGTAGACAATATCAATGATCCGCAAAAGATGATCGAGTACTATATAGATCCCGCTGCCGGGCAAATATACACCCATAACGATGTGGAGGCTTATTTTAAAAGTATTTCGGTGCCACCCTCACCTTCCCATTTCAGGCCACTGAGCAATAAGGAGGTGATAAAAGTATTACTGGGCGAGTTCAGTAAATGTTTTACCAAGGACGAGAACATGTACAAACACAACGAACTCCTGCAGCTTTCTGCCTTGCTGGATTAATGTTTACCCTTTAGCACGATTGTTTACAACTATTGCCTGCCTTTACCTGTTATGAACAGTGAATACTATTTTTGACAAATGAAGCAAGCAACCCATTTTCCGCTGATCATTATTGGTGCCGGTCCTATTGGCCTGGCCTGTGCTATAGAAGCAAAAAAAGCCGGCATAGCGTATGTTATACTGGAAAAAGGTTGCCTGGTGAACTCCCTGTATCATTATCCAGTTAACATGACCTTTTTTTCCACTTCGGAAAGGTTGGAGATCGGGAATATTCCATTTGTCAGCAATAACCCTAAACCTACCCGCAGTGAATCGCTGGAATATTACCGGCGTGCGGCCACTGCCTTTGAATTGAATATTCAATTATTTGAAGAGGTAAAGAATATTACCAAAGAAGCCGGAATATTTTCTGTTACCAGCAGCAAGGAGCTATATACGGCCGATAATATTATTGTAGCAACCGGCTTTTATGATATACCCTATTTACTGCAGGTACCGGGCGAAGATTTGCCTAAAGTAACCCATTATTATAAAGACCCGCATTTTTATGCTTTTCGTAATGTGGTAGTGGTGGGTGCGCAGAACTCGGCAGTAGATGCTGCCCTGGAAACCTGGCGTAAAGGGGCCAGGGTTACCATGGTCATCAGGGGTAATGAAATTGGTCAGCGGGTAAAATACTGGATACGCCCCGATATTATTAACCGTATTGAAGAGGGCTCCATTACAGCGTATTATAACAGTACCATACAAAAAATAACCGACACTGAAGTAAGTATACAAACCCCGGATGGCGTGATTACCATTCAAAATGATGCGGTAATAGCTACCACCGGTTATCAGCCCAACTTACAGTTCCTGGAAAAGATCGGCATCCTGTTAAGCGATGATGCCATTCGTACACCTTTTATTGATGAGGACAGTCATGAGTCCAATGTACCGGGCATTTACCTGGCGGGTGTTATTTGTGGTGGTATGAATACGCACCGGCTGTTTATTGAAAACTCAAGGGAACATGCAGTAAAGATCATACAACATATTAAAACAAAATAGAGACATTTGGTATGTCTCTATTTACGTTAAGGAGCAAGTTATCTTATGTTCCTGCATTTTTTACCACGGGGATTATTTGCCGCTTCATAAGGTGTCATACTTCTGCTACAGGCTTGTAACAGCAAAACAACTAAGGCCAGTCCAACAATCAATTTTATAGCTTTCATAGTAAATAAATATGGCCGCAAGATAATATGCAGCCCATATTTATAAAATAGTAAAACACCTTAGTATAACTAATATTTTATCATCTATGCGTTTTGTTTACGCACGTATTTGGTCAGTATCACGATCAGCTGCCCCTCTATCTTTCCCTCGATCTGCTCCGTATTATCCGCCACTACCCTGATGTTTTTAACCACGGTTCCCATTTTTGCATTCAGGGTTGAACCTTTTACGTCCAGCGATTTGGTAAGTACCACCGTATCGCCATCCTGTAATAAAGCACCGTTCACATCGCGGTGTAATTCCACGCTGCCATCGCTTTCATGATCGCCGGAAGCTTTTGCCCAGTTTAAGAGGTCGTCGGCCAGGTACATCATATCCAGGTTATCGGCAGCCCAGCTTTCGTTCCTTAAGCGGTTTAACATACGCCAGGATACTACCTGTATGGCCGGTACTTCGCTCCACATAGTGGTGGACAGCAATTCCCAGTGTTTATTGTCCAGCACATCTTTTTTATCGATCTGGGTCTGGCATTTCGGACAGATATAAATGCTGCTTTCTTCCGCGTTACCGGGCGCAAAAGCCACTTCATACACTTTGAGATCATTTACCGCACCGCATAATTCGCAGGCATTACCACTTCGTTCTTTTAACAGCTCATCCAGTTTCATTCGTTAACCGTTTTAAATTGCCGCGAATGTAGCAAAACTCTTATACATAGAGCCTGATAAAGATCAGGACAAAAAAGTACCGCCATCCTGTTGTTGAATGGCGGTAGTATATTATCCCGGTAACCGGGTTTTATTAATGTCCTAAAGCACTTAAATAACGTTCTGCATCCAGGGCAGCCATACAGCCACTTCCTGCAGCGGTAACCGCCTGGCGGTAAATTTTATCCTGCACATCACCGGCAGCAAAAACACCCTCTACATTTGTTTTGGATGTGCCCGGGGTAGTTAAAATATAACCGGCCTCGTCCATATCCAGCAATCCTTTAAATATATCGGAATTAGGCTGGTGACCAATAGCCACAAAAAAACCATTGATGGCAATTTCCGTTACCGCATTTGTCTGGTTGTTCCTGATACGTACACCGCTTACGGTTTTATCTCCCAGTATCTCATCCGTTTCAGTATTCCAGTACACTTTAATATTGGGTGTAGCCAATACCCTGTCCTGCATTACTTTGCTGGCACGCATGGCATCTTTGCGTATGAACATATGCACGGTGGTACATAATTTACTTAAATACAAAGCCTCTTCAGCCGCTGTATCACCGGCGCCTACAATGGCCACCTCTTTACCGCGGAAAAAGAAACCGTCGCACACGGCGCAGGCGCTTACACCAAAGCCGTTCAAGCGTTCTTCGCTGGGCAGGCCCAGCCATTTGGCAGATGCACCGGTTGCAATGATGATGGATTGGGTTTCGATCCATTTATCATCATCGATCTGTACTTTATAAGGCTTGCTGCTCAGGTCAACTTTTGTCGCTAAACCAAAACGGATATCGGCTCCCATTCTTTTAGCCTGTTTTTCAAAATCCACCATCATCTCGGGCCCCTGTACACCATCCGCATAACCGGGATAGTTCTCCACCTCGGTGGTAATGGTTAACTGGCCACCGGGTTGTATACCCTGGTACAAAATGGGGTTAAGGTTAGCACGGGATGCATATATAGCGGCTGTATAACCGGCAGGTCCGCTACCGATAATCAATACATCTGTTTTTTCTGATACGACTACTGACATAATTTTAAATTGTACACTATAAAAACAATAATTGCAAAAGAAAGTTTATTTGCCCGAAATGCCAAATGGCTTTGTATACAGTTTGGCGGTAAAAATGTGTATAAATGGAGGAAGTCAGAAAGTCGGGAAGTCAGAGAGGCCGGAAGTTGGGAAGTAAAAATTTAAAAGGCAAAAGTAAAAAGGTTTTTTATACTGATAGCCGCTGTATAAGTACCGTGCCGTGTTGTTGCCGAAGCTGCTTTTCCCTTTTTAATTTTTACTTTTTAATTATCATATTTAATTATTCCCCTGCCCAAAGGCTGGCGGATGGCAGCGGTAGCTGGCCGGGTGTGGCGGCTATGGCAGCGTTGCCGGCCACTACAAGCGTACAGCCGCATATAGGCTGATAGTAGTACTGCTGCCGACAGCCCCATAAAAAAAATGGCATTGTATACAAGTACACAATGCCATTAATATGTAAGTTTTAATTATACTAACCCAGGTCCATCGCTTTTTTATCAATGTCCTCCTCCAGTTTATGCTCTTCCTGTAGTTTTTTCAGTTTTTTACCATAGCTCAGCTTGGTAATTAACACAAACAATACAGGCACCACAAATATGGCCAGGGTGGTTGCCGAGATCATACCACCAAACACGGTCCAGCCAATGGTTTTACGGCTTTCGGCCGCAGCACCGTTAGCAAAAGCCAGTGGCAGTACACCCAGGATAAAGGCCAGCGAGGTCATTACAATAGGACGTAAACGTAAACGTACCGCCTGTAAAGTAGCATGTACCACGTCAATGCCCTTATCTACCCTTTCCTTGGCAAATTCCACGATCAGGATGGCGTTTTTGGCAGCCAGACCAATCAGGGTGATCAGACCAATTTGTGCATAGATATTATTGGTGAGCGCCGGTATAAAGGTAAGCGTAAGAATTGAGCCCAGGGCCCCGATAGGCACCGCAAACAGTACGGAGAACGGAACACTCCAGCTTTCGTATAATGCTGCCAGGAACAGGAATACAAACACAATGGAGATCATGAATACCGTGGTTTGCTGATTACCGGCCAGTATCTCCTCACGGCTCATACCACTGAACTCGTAACCATAACCGGCAGGCAGTTTTGCCGCCTCTTCCTGTAAAGCCTGTATGGCCTGGCCGCTACTGTAACCATCTTTAGGTGTACCGTTGATCTCGATGTTACGGTAAATATTAAAGTGTGATAATACAGCTGGCGCTTCAATTACCTTGGTGGTAATTAACGAGCCCAGCGGTATCATATTACCCTGGCTGTTGCGTACATAAAACTTCTGCATGCCTTCCAGCGAACTACGGTAGCTGCTATCGGCCTGCGACATTACACGGAAGTTACGCCCGTATAAGTTAAAGTCGTTTACATAACTACTGCCTAAGAAGTTGGACATGGTAGTATACACTTCCGCAACCGACACGCCTAATTTTTTGGCCTGCTCCCTGTCCACATCTACCTTATAACTTGGTGTACGCGAACTAAAGAAGGTATAAGCCATACCAATTTCAGGGCGCTGGTTCAGGCGGCCGATAAATTCACGGGCAACCCCTTCAAACTGCGAGGCATTATCGGTACTTCCGCGTTGCTGTAACTGGAAGGTGAAACCAGCGGCCGCACCCAGGCCGGGGATGGCCGGCGGTGCAATTACCACGATCCTTGCTTCCTTGATATCTGCCGTAGCGGCACGTATTTTATTAATAATATCCTGCGCATGCTGGCCTTTACCTTTACGTTTATCCCATGGCTGTAAGTTTACAAACATGGTACCGGCATTGGATTTATTGGAGAAGGTAACAATGTTCAATCCGGCCAAACCACCCACTACCCTTGTCTCCGGTATCTTAGCCACACGCTCAATCAGGTTCTTCAGCAGCTCCACACTACGGGTGGTAGACGCGGCTTCCTGCATTTCATAAGTTACCATCACACGGCCTTCATCTTCCAGGGGAATAAAGCCGGTAGGTTTGTTTTTAAATAAGAAGAAAAGGCCCACAAACATCACCACCAACATTACCAGTACATACGGCGTTGCCCTTACCCATTTACCTACACCTTTGGTATAACCCATGGTGAGTTTATTAAACCCTTTATTAAACCAGGCAAAGAATTTATCGAGTATGTTCTTTTTAGCAGTAGGCGATTTGGTAGGCTTTAACATAAGCACACAGAGTGCCGGTGTCAGGGATAAAGCCACAAAAGCCGAAATCAGCACCGATACCGCAATGGTAATGGCGAACTGCTGATAGAGCCGCCCCACGATACCGGGAATAAAGCCTACCGGGATAAATACCGCTGCCAGGATCAGGGCAATGGCAATTACCGGCGCCGAAATTTCTTTCATGGCTTTAATGGTAGCATTCTTGGGCGACATTTTTTCATGGTCAATATTATGCTGTACCGCTTCCACCACCACAATCGCATCATCCACCACAATACCAATGGCCAATACAAAGGCAAATAAGGTAAGTGTATTAATGGTAAAGCCCAAAGGACCGAAGAATATAAAAGTACCGATCAGCGAAACCGGGATGGCTAATACCGGGATCAAGGTAGCACGCCAGTTCTGTAAGAACAGGAATACCACCAGTACCACCAGCACTAACGCCTCTACCAGTGTATGCATTACCTCATCAATAGAAGCTTTTACCACCGATACGGTTTCGTTAGGAATAGAAAAATCAATATCAGGGGGGAAAGTAGGACGCATTGTTTCCAGCGCTGCCATCAGGTTCTCGTAAGTATCCATGGCATTGGCACCTGGCGCCTGGTAGATCAGCATAAAAGCCGCTTCCCTTACCCCATTGGTACCCATGGCAAAAGCATTGATACCATAGTCAAACTTACCTAATTGTAAACGGGCAATATCTTTCAGGTAAACAATACTTCCGTCTGCAGGGCGGGTACGTACCACAATGTTCTCAAAATCCTCCTGTTTATTTAAACGGCTATTGGTCAGTACGCTGTATTCAAAAGTCTGTACACCGGGTTGTGGATTACCACCCACGGTACCACCAGCTACCTGTAAGTTCTGCTCCTGTAAAGCCGCATTCACTTCGGCCGGTGTTATACCCAATGCCGCCATTTTCTCGGGGTTCAGCCATACACGCATACTAAAGTCATCGGCACGGGTCATTACATCACCCACCCCTTTTACACGCAATACCGCATCCTTTACATACAGGTTAACATAGTTACCAATAAAAGTAGCGTCATGTGTACCGTTCGGGGAGTAAAAAGCCAATACCGCCATAATACTGGGGTTACGCTTACGGGTAGTTAAGCCCAAACGTTTTACCGCATCGGGTAAGGTAGGTTCAGCCACACTGGCCCTGTTCTGTACATCCAAGGTAGCAATATCAATATTGGTACCTACCTCAAAGTTTAATGTAATACTGCTTTGTCCGCTGCTGGTACTGTTACTGGTCATGTAAGTCATGCCCGGCGTACCGTTCACCTGCGTTTCAATAGCAGTGGTTGTTGTCTGTTCAACCGTCTCCGCATCGGCGCCGGTAAAGTTACCGTTGATGGATACGGTTGGCGGGGTGATTTCGGGGTATTGTGCAATAGGTAAATTTATCAATGAAATAATACCTACCAGCACAATCACTATCGATACCACCATGGCCGTTACCGGCCGTTTTATAAAAGTTTCTGCAATCATGTCTTTGTTGCTAGTTGTTAATTATGTCTATAAACCATTATTTCTGTTGAGCCACCAGCATGGTGTCTCCATTCCATAAACCCATGAACCATTAACAATGAACCATGAACTATTTCCTGTACGTTGTATCTGGTGCGGCATTCACTTTTGCTCCTTCGCGTAAACTCTGCACGCCCTGTAACACGATCTTTTCACCGGCCTGTAAACCTTCCTTAACAATTACATTGGCACCAACCGTACGGCCCAATACCAGCTTGCGTTGCGATACTTTACTGCTATCGCCCAGTACATAGGCAAAATAAGTACCCAGTTGTTCGGTAACGGCTTTATACGGAATGGTAATGGAAGGTTCTTTACTATTGCTCAATACCCTTACGGTAGTACTCATACCTGGTTTTAAAACCGCTTTTTCGTTAGGAAAACTCAAACGTGTTTTAATAGTACCTGTTTGCGGATCTACGGCACGGTCAATTGCACTAACCGAACCAAAGAAGGGGTACACCTCTTTACCAAAGGCTAAAGAGAAAGTAGAGTCTTTTTTACCACCTGCAGTCTGCAGTTGTGAAAAACGGTAGATCTCGCTCTGGTCAACGGCAAAATCAACCGCTACAGGATTATCGCTGGATACGGTATTTAAAATAGTTTGCCCCGCAACCACCGATGTTCCGGTACGCACCTGGGAAATACCAATGGTACCGCTGAAAGGGGCATAAATGGTAGCAAAGCCCACATTGGCCCTTACGGCATTAGCAGCCGCTTTTGCCGCATCTACCTGTTTTTTCGCAGCTTCGTAAGCCGACTCTGCATAATCAACCTGTTGTTTGGCAATGGCTTCCTGTTTGTCTAACTGCCTGTAACGCTCCACATCACGCTGGGCTTTTAACAGGTTGGTTTCCTGTACCTGTACATTGGCCAAAGCCTGCTGGTAATTGGCAGAATATAACTGCTGGTCAATAGAATAAAGCTTCTGCCCTTTTACTACTTTCTGACCATCTTTAAAATATATACCGGTAATATAGCCGGTTACCTGCGGACGCAGTTCGGTCTGGTTCAAAGCCACTACGGTACCGGGGTATTCATCATAATACGCAGCATCACTGGCCTGTACCTCAATTACCGTTACCGGTGTTGGCGGCGGCGGGCCCTGTTGCTGATTTTTTTTGTCGCCGCAGGCAGCTAAAAACAAAACTGTTGCGGATGCCAATAAAGAATATTTCATTGTTGTTTGCATATATAAATTCATCTTAAACGTTAGTAATGTTTTAATAAACAATAGTACCCAATGCTTTTTCCACATCTACCTTACTGGCCAGCAGCAGGTATAAAGCATTGAAATAATTTATCTGTGAACTGCGCAGGTCAGTTTCTGCCGTAACCACATCCAGGTAAGTTTTAATTCCTTCACGATATTGCAGGTTAATTACATCATACACTTCCTGGGCCAGCTGTACGTTCTCTTTCAATGCCTCGTAGGTATTGTAATTACTTTTATACGATGCCAGGGCCTGTGCATACTGTGAGTTCACGGTGTTTTTTACATTCTCCAAGTCGTACACGGTTTTGGCCAGCTGCCATTCAGCGGCTTTTATACCCTGCTTCCGTTTACCACCCTGAAAGATGGACCAGCTAAGGCTTAGCCCTACATAAGAGTTGGGGAAAGACTGGTTATACAGTTTACCCAGATCGTTATTTAAAAAGTTGCGGATATAAGCACCGTTCGCACTGGCCGTTGGTAAATACGACCATTTCTGGTAACGCAGGTTAGCTTCCTGTAAAGTTTTTTGTGTTGCCAGTAACTGGTACTCAATACGGCGGGTATAATCCGGTAATGATAAAGTATCCAGCTGTGCCTGGTCATCTAAAGAAGTACTGTCGTAAGTAATTTTCAACTGCTCATTTACCGGGTAGTTCATCAAAGCTTTCAGGTACTCGGTTTTGGCAGTCAGTAACTCCTCGTTACTTTTTCTTAATGCCGTTGCATTATTTAAAGCAATGGTAGCACGTTTAAAGTCGGTTTTATCCACAATACCCGCTTCATAACGGGCGGTTGCATCCTTTAAACTGCGTTGCAGGCGTACGATATTCTCATTGCTTACTTTAATCTGTTGTTCGGTAGCTATAACATCGTAAAAGGCTTTGGAAACATTTACCGCCACATCAATTTTATTACCGGTGGTGGTTTGCTGTGCCTGTTTACGTACATCGGCTTTGGTATTACGGGCCAGTAACAGGTCGCGGTTAAAAATATTCTGCGTAGCTAACAACTGTAAGGCCGAAGTATTTTCCACACCCAGTTGGATAGGGTTACCGCCAATGATATTGGTAGGTACATCAAATGTATGCTGGAAAGTATAGCCAAAGTTTACCTGCGGATACCAATCGGCCAGCCGGCTTTTGATATTGGCTTCGGTAATTTGCTCATCGGCCAGGGCCTTTTTCACAATGGCCTGCCTTTCTATGGCATAGCGAATTACATTGTCAAGTGTGGGGTTTTGTAAAATACTATCATTGGCGGTTTGCTGGGCAGCAACTGAACTGCCTATCAACAATACGCATATACCTAATACAGCCATACGGCTGCCTTTACGGGAAAATATCATCTTCATATATATGTTTATCAAAAATCCTGGACTGAATAAAAAATTATTCCCGGCGGGTAAACCGGCAATATAAGCTGGCAAGAATCGCAGTAAAACAGTTAACTACACAAAAGACAGTACAACAAGTTACTACATGATTTGTTCTGACAAGGCGCAAAGATAGTAGATAATAGACAACTAAGTTTACTATATGGGGAAAATTTATGAAAAATTGATGAGAGGCAAGTAGTTAGCGTAAAAAGTCAACCTTTCCTGTAGGTTGTCTATGGGATGAACGGTGAAACGGGGACGATTTGGAATTTAAGATTTACGATTTTAGATTTAACGCGGACTCACTATTGAATGATGAATTATGAATGATGAATGGGGATCACTTTATGGATTCATGAGTTATGAATGATGAACCAGATAGTAATCTTTTCATCATTACCCCCTAACCTTTTGAACTTTTGAACTTTGAACCTCCGGAACGTCTTTAAACAAAAAAACAGCCCCAACGATTAAATCAGGGCTGCTTTATAAATCCACCGAAATTCTTTTATTGCCGGTACAAACAGATGTACGGAACAAAAGAAGCTGCTATGTTTAGCCTAAGTACGCTTTTAAGGCGCTACTATAACGGGCTTTCTGTAAACGTTTAATGGCACGTTCTTTAATCTGACGGATACGTTCCTTGGTCAGATCATACTTTTGGCCGATTTGCTCAATAGTTACACCTTGTTCGCCATCCAAACCGAAATAAGCATTTACTATTTCAGCCTCACGTGGCGATAAAGATTTTAACACACGACGGATCTCATTACGTAATGAATCTTTCATTACATCGTCATCAGTATCGTCGCTGCCTTCCAGTAAGTCACCCATGGCCACATCTTCCGCTTCGTGCACGGGGGCATCCAGTGAAGTGTGACGGGTATTGCTCTGGAAAATATTGTTGATCTCGGTTTCGCTCATCTCCAGCAACTCCGCTAATTCTTCAGTAGATGGCTCACGCTCATGCTCCTGTTCAAAAGCCATATAGGCCTTGTTAGCTTTATTGTAGGTACCAATCTTATTCTGGGGTAAACGTACCAGACGTCCCTGCTCGGCTAAAGCCTGTAAAATAGATTGACGGATCCACCAAACCGCGTATGAAATGAATTTAAAACCTTTGGTCTCATCAAAACGTTGCGCTGCTTTAATCAAACCCAGGTTACCCTCGTTGATCAGGTCACTTAAAGAAAGACCCTGGTGTTGATATTGTTTTGCTACCGATACTACGAAACGTAAGTTGGCCTGCACTAATTTATCCAAAGCCCGCTGATCACCCATTTTAATACGCTGAGCCAGCGTAGTCTCTTCTTCTGGTGTGATCATGGAGATTTTAGAAATTTCCTGCAAATATTTTTCTACCGCCTGAGAATCTCTGTTCGTAATCTGGGTTGCAATTTTTAACTGCCGCATATTATAAAAATGTCTGTTTTATTGTATAAAACGAATAAAGAAGTTGTTTTGTTTGCAGGATATTGGTAAAATTCGGTTAAGATGGCTAAAGGTCAACTAAATACAAAGGTACAACGCAATTGCGGAATCTCATAACCTTTGTTAATAAATTGACGCAAAAATCTGCCGTTTTTGCCCGAAAAAAACAGCAAAATTGCCATAGCAGCGCATTCCAGGTCAAATAATAATTGTCAGGATAACCGCTTAAAAACGGTCAGAATGTGCATTACTTGCCGGCTACCGGCTGAGCCCGGTGTTTTTTATGCAGCCAGAACCACAGCACCAGCCCCGTTAAAAACAGCAGGGTTGAGATCACTTCGGCCTGTGTGGGATGAAAACCCAGGATATTCATCCTCGTATTCACCCTTATTTTTTCCACCAGGAAGCGTTCCAGCCCGTTAAACATCAGGTAAAGGGCAAATAAAGCGCCCGGTACTTTGATCTTCTTGCGCAGGCTCCATAGAATACCGAAAATGATCAGGGAGGCCACTATTTCGTAAAAGGGAGTAGGAAAAGCGGGTACCGGCAGGTGGTTACAGAATTTACCGGTACAATTGGCCAGTTGTACTCCGGTCTCGTTCACATTATGCGGGTAGTTATAGGCAAACATCCAGTCCGGTAAAAAGCTTAAAAAGCCCGGCTTGGCAAAAAAGGCATGTTCCGTTCCGGTATGACTGAAAAACTGGGTATTGGCCTGCAAAGCCTGGTTAAAGGTTTCTACCGTACCGCCACCCATTACATTACCCGCCGCATCGGTCATAAAAGCGGCATTATAAATGCCCCAGTCGCCGTCACCTGCCACCTGGCAGCCAATACGCCCCAGGCCATAGGCCAGCATTAAGGTTGGCGCTGCCGCGTCGTTCAGGTGCCAGAAACCAATTTTATGTTTACGTGCATACCACCAGATAGCCAGGGCAGCACATATTAAACCGCCATAAAAAGTTAAACCGCTTACCGAGAAAAAAGTGGAAGGGTCTTTTACAAATGTGTCCCAGTTCTCAAATGTATCAAACAGCTTGGCGCCCAGTAAACCAAATACCAGGGCTAAAATAGTGATCTCACCTACCCTGTCCTGTGGCCATACACGCACCGTTCTTTTCTCGGGCTTGGGAAGTTTCTGCTTGTTCTTTTCATACCATTTTAAAAAGCCGAATAATACTGCCAGGGCAATACCACCCGGCCAGCTGCCGATGCCTGAAAAAATATATTGTTGCGGATCTTCGGTCACATTACTGTTCAGTAAAAACAGCCCCAGTATCTTATACCCGAATAAAAAGCCGAAAAAAGCATTCATCAGTATCTCCACAATAGTAGCCGGATGCCCTACTGTAATGGTCATTTCGGTAGGCTGCAGTAATCCCTCGCTGCTTTTACGTTTCAGTTCTTTGGCCAATACCATGGCCGATAAAATAAATGCAATGGCTACAAAAAAACCAAAGGAATTAACAATGCTTAAAAACTTCCACTCAACACCAAAAAAATCCTTGAATACGTAATAGAGGTTGGGATACATAGTAGCTAATAAATTATGTAAGAAAGCGAAAATACGTAAACCCTCGCTAAGTCCTGCAAATTGATATGGTATTATCCATAAACGGCGGGGCTGTCAGCTTTTTATTATTTCCCGGCTGTGGTTCCGGCTGCTGCGGGCTTCGCTTCGCTCCGGTGTTCCGCTTTGCTGCACACTGCCCCTGCGCATCCGGCAGCCTTTCAGCTTTTAATTAAAAATCAGCTTTATCCGGCATTTCAGCATCACCAGTTTTTTCCCTGCCGATCTTCGCAGAAAAGATAAACGCAGATCTTCACTGATTATGTACTGATCTGCGAAAATCTGCGTAAGTTATCTGCGGGTTAATATTTTCATACGGCAGCCTTACAGCATTATCATACAAGATTATTACTTTTCCTTATCAAATGACCGGAATATCAACCGCAGGTTCTGGTCATAGGTAAAGTATTTATACAGCCAGTGGTTGAATACAAAAAAACGGTTCTTCACGCCCAATATCATCATCAGGTGCAGGCTCATCCAGATGAGCCAGGCAAACCAGCCTTTAAAATGTAACTTGGGTTTGGGCACGTCCACCACGGCTTTATTACGGCCTACGGTTGCCATGGAGCCTTTATCAAAATATTCAAACTCCTGCAAATCGGTACTGCCCTTACTCTCTTTAATAAAATTCTTCGCCAGCATAGCGGCCTGTTGCATGGCTACCGGCGCTACCTGCGGATGTCCTTTTTCAAACTTGGGTGTTTCCATATAGGCCAGGTCGCCGATGGCATAAATATTATTACTGCCTTTTACTTTACAATAACGGTCTGTGTTAATACGGTTACCCCTTACGATCAGCTCGGGATCAATACCGCCCGGTACATTGCCCTTAATACCGGCAGCCCAGATAACGGTGGCGGCAGGTATCAGTTCACCGCTATTCAGTTCCACCTGCTGCCCGTCGTAATTTTTTACAATGGTATTGGTCATTACCGTTACACCCATCCGGGTAAGGTATTGCTGCGATTCCTTAGCCGATTTTTCACTCATGGCCGCCAGGGTTTTGGGCGATCCTTCCAGCAGGTAAATATTCATACTAGAAAAGTCAAGCTCCGGAAAGTCCTTGGGCAGGATGTATTTTTTCATCTCGGCCAGGGCACCGGAAACCTCTACGCCGGTGGGGCCACCGCCTACCACCACAATATTCATCTTCCGTTGCAGATCGGCACCGGTGCTCACTGTAGCTTCCTCAAAATTGCTTAATAGTTTATGACGCAGTTTAATGGCTTCTACGCTCGATTTCATGGGGAAGGCGTGATCGGCCAGTTGCTGGTTGCCAAAAAAATTGGTATCGGCACCGGTGGCCAGTACCAGTTTATCGTAAGTGATCTCTTCCGTATCAGTTATTATTTTATTCTCGGCTGCAACAATCTGTTGTAATGCCGCCAGCCGCACCCGCACATTTTTACTGTTATGAAACACTTTACGCAGGGGAAAGGAAATATTGCTGGCATCCAGGCCGGCCGTGGCTACCTGGTAAAACAGGGGTTGAAACTGGTGATAGTTTACCTTGTCCACCAATACCACTTCTATCCCCTTTTTGTTATTTAACTTCCTGGCCAGTTTAAGTCCGCCAAAGCCGCCGCCAACAATTACTATTTTCATAACCTATAATTTGAATACAAAGTTACAATATTTTCAAAAAATATTGAAAATATAATAAGAACAAAATTACAACAAAACATTTTCTGAATTGTTATCATTTGGTAAAAACAATACCCATTTACCCAGCTATTCAGCGCTCTTTTGGGGTCCGGGTATCCATACTTAACCCACTCCCTAAAACACAAGTCAAATACTGAGCCATTTCCGGCTGTTAACAAAGTAAGTGCACAGAGCAAACAAAAACAGCGAATTCAGAAACACGTTCAACACTACCAGTATGTTCATCAATATAAAATCACTATGCTGTTCCTTCTCATGGTTATCAGCTCCTTTCAATTATTATTACGCATAAAAAAAGCTACATACCATGCAGCTTTAAAATTTACGGCCAGTAACAAAAACATTAACCGATATCAAAAACACCGTAACCCTGGTTCAATGCAATGTTCTTACCAGATGCAAAATCATTTACTGCATTCACAAAACTAAAGTCCTTGATAGTGCCGGCTACTTTGTTGATATCATCGGCAAAAATCCTGTCCTCCTCGGCAAAGCCCACATAACGGCGGATATAGTCATGCGCAAATTCCAATATAGCGGAGCTTTTTAAAGGCCTTCTGAATTCAATGGCCTGGCAGGCACTCAGCAATTCAATGGCGAGTATGTATTCTAAATTATCCAATACCTTGTTTAATTTACGGCCACTGATGCTCCCCATACTTACATGATCTTCCTGGCCCAGCGAAGTAGGAATGCTGTCAGCACTCGCCGGGAAACAAAGGGTTTTATTTTCCGTTACCAGTGCCGCAGTGGTGTATTGCGGGATCATAAAACCACTGTTCAAGCCTACATCTTTCATCAATAACATAGGCAGGCCCCATTTGCCTTCCAGTAATAAATAACAACGCCTGTCGGCAATATTGCCCAGTTCGGCAGCCGCAAAGCAGGCATAGTCCAAAGGCAGGGCCAGGGGCTGGCCATGAAAGTTGCCGCCACTGATGGTATCATCGGCCGATAGGATAATGGGGTTATCTGTTACGGCATTCAACTCTATTTCAGTCAACTCTTTTAAATGCAGCCAGGCATTACGGCTGGCCCCATGTACCTGCGGCATACAACGTAAACTATAGGGGTCCTGTACGCGGCCGCAATCAATATGACTCTGCATAATATCGGAGTGCTGCAGTAATAAACGTAAGCGTTGTGCTACCAGTTTATTGCCGGCAAAGGGGCGCAGGTCATGCAGGCGGCTGTCAAAGGGCGCATTGGTGCCTGTCAGCGATTCCAGGGTCATAGCACCGATAATATCGGCAGCTTCCAGGCAGTTATGCATACGCTGTACCGCTTTTACGGCAAATGACAGTATAAATTGTGTACCATTAATCAGGGCCAGGCCTTCCTTGGGGCCCAGTTGTATAGGGACTACCCCTTCTTTTGCAAACACTTCTGCTGTGGGTACCCGCTTACCTTTATACATACATTCACCCAAACCAATCAGTGGTAGGAATAAATGAGAAAGTGGTGCCAGGTCGCCCGAAGCACCCACACTACCCTTTTCGGGTACTACGGGAATAATATCATTATCAATATGCCATACAATACGCTGTAAAGTAGTAAGCTGTACCCCGCTGAAACCTTTTGCCAGGGCATGGGCCTTGGTAATAAGCATGATCCTGGCTACTTCGGTGGATATGGCATCACCTACACCTACACTATGACTCTGTAGTATCTTATATTGTAAAGTGGCTGTATCTGCCGCAGAAATGGGTTTATTGGCCAATATGCCAAAGCCCGTATTTACGCCATAAACCGTGCGTTCACTGTCAACAATATCCTGTACCGCCTGTTGAGAGGCCCGGATCTGTTCGATGGCTTTGGCATTAAATCCCGCTTTTATTTTCCCGCTGGCAATGGCAATCGTTTTTTGTACCGTTAAAACATCAATACCATAATTAAACGCAATGGATGTATTCGTACTCATTTTTCAAAAGTAAAAATTTAAAGGTAAAAACAATGCATGGCCCTTATAATCTGTGTTGCTAAAAAGGTGACAATAAGTTATTTCTGTTAAAAAAACATATACATGGTTATCACAAGGGCCGGATGCTTACCTTTGCGCAACTTTTAAAACCTGTGTCGTTTATGATGGAGTTGTTTGACTTTATAATGCATATTGATGATCACCTGAAAGTTATTCTTGATGATTACGGTATTTGGGTGTATGCCATTTTGTTTGCCATCATTTTTGTGGAAACAGGTGTGGTGATCATGCCTTTTTTACCCGGAGACTCCTTATTATTCGCAACCGGTATGCTGGCAGCCCAGTTCCCTGATTCTTTAAATATATGGATCGTCCTGGTTTTACTCTTAATTGCCGCCATTGCCGGTGATGCGGTGAACTATGCCATCGGGCGGTATTTCGGGATGCGGGTAACCAATATTAAAATTTTCGGCAAAAGTTTTATTAAACCGGAGCATATTGAAAAAACACATGCTTTTTACGAAAAATACGGTCCTACTACCATTATCATTGCCCGCTTTATACCCATTGTAAGAACCCTGGCTCCTTTTGTAGGCGGTGTGGGTAAGATGAAGTATTCTACATTTTTAACCTATAATGTATTGGGTGCATTTTTATGGGTGGTAAGCTTAACCCTGGCCGGCTTTTACCTGGGCCAGATAAGTTTTGTAAAAGAGAATTTCGGTAAAGTGGTATTGATCATCATCGGTCTTTCTATATTACCGGCCGTGATTCCGCTTTTAAAACACTGGATCAGCAAAAGAAGGAAAAAGAAAGCGGATGCTGAACAGACCAACAGTGAAATATAATGTACCGGTAATAAAAACGTTTAATGCATAAAATAATAAAAGGGGCAATTGCCCCTTTTATTATTTGTATAAGTACTCCTTATTTTGATTGTTCCACTTCCCTGTTCATCTCCTCCATATCTACCGGCCTTTCGGTATCGCCCAGCAGATGCGCCGCAAAGTAATCACAACCCTTCCAGAAGAAGTATTCTGTCATTGGGCCATAACCATGTCTCTGCCCCGGTAATAATACCAGTTCAAATCTTTTGTTGGCTTTGATCAGTGCATTGGCCATACGGATGGTATTGGCAGGGTGTACATTGTTATCAATATCACCTGTGCTCAGCATTAAATGTCCTTTCAGGTTTTTGGCCAGTGCAGGATTACGTTCAATATTGTACACAAAGCTGGTATCACCTTTATCACTCACTTTCTCCAATACGCCATGGTGTTTTTCGCTCCACCAGCGGTTATAGATATTGTTTTCGTGGTTACCGGCGCTGCTCACCGCAACTTTAAAGAAGTCAGGATATACCAGCATGGCAGCTGTACTCATAAAACCACCACCACTGTGTCCATGGATACCTACCCTGTTCACATCAATAAATTTATGACGATAGCCTAATTGTTCTATCGCTGCTTTTTTATCAGCCAGTCCATAGTCACGCAGGTTACCATAACCATAGTTGTGGTACCATTTGCTACGGCTTGGGTGACCACCGCGGTTACCCACCGTGATCACGATAAAGCCTAACTGGGCCAAACGGTCAATACGGTCCATGCCTTTACCAAAAGCTTTATTTACGGCTTCGGTTTGCGGTCCGGGATATACATATTCAATGATCGGGTAAGACTTTGTGCTGTCAAAGTCAAATGGTTTATACATTACACCATACAGGTCAGTAATGCCATCATCAGCTTTTACCACAAATGGCTCGGGGAATTTATAACCGGCTTCAAATAAACCGCTCATATCAGTTTTTTCCAATGGCAGCACCACTTTACCGGTGTTATCCATTAATGCCGATTCAGGCGCTGTATTTACCCTTGAAGAAGTATTCACAAAAAAGCGGCTGTTGTCATCCATGCTTACACTGTGATCAAAGTTACCCTTGTTCAGTAATTGTAAGCCGCTGCCATCAAAGTTTACACGGTATAAATGCAGGTAGTAAGGATCTTCGCCTGCCTCGCGGCCATTGGCCGTGAAATACAGTACCCTGTTTTTTTCATCAATACTTTCAATGTCTTCGCAGTGGAAAGGTCCGCTGGTGATCTGGTTTTTCAGTTTACCTTTTTCATCGTACAGGTAAAAATGTGCCCAGCCGTCTGCTTCGCTCCATTGAATTAACTCTTTACCACCATTTACCAGGCCTATACGGCGGTTCTCCACGTAGGTATTCAAACGCTCTTCAATTAATGTTACGGCAGTATCCGATTTAACATCCACTACGCAAACATCAATACGTTTCAGGTCGCGGCTGGTACGGCTGATATAGAATTTATCATTGGTACCATGCCAGAAAGAAGCCCGGAACTCATCATCCCTTTCCTTTTGCAGTGGTGGCTTGCTCCACACACTTACTTCCTGGTCTTTAAAGGCGTTTATCCTGATCTTTTTACCTTTTTTGGTAGCAAAGTCAAACAGGTAAAGTTCTCTTATCGGTGCTTCTTTTTCGCCTGGCATCTGGTATTTATAGGTTTCCAGGGTTGGCCTTGGCTCCGATACATTGTTCAATACCCACAGGTCTTTTACCAGGCGGTTATCTGAACGGGTCAATACAAAGTATTTACCGTCGGGAGACCACTGTACAAAAGCCCGTTTACGTTTGTTTTTGTTTTTTTCCTTATCCACGTTGTTCTCACCGCCGCCACCGCCATAGCTGTATTCTTCTTCGCCATCGGTAGTGATCTGGTGTTCCACAATCGTACTATCATCATCCTTCACCTGTGCTTTGGCATAGTTGGCACTATCCATCCAGTACAGGTTATTGTTTTTTGCATACAGGATGGTTTTCCTGTCCGGTGAAAAAGATGCCCACATGGTCCTGTCCTTCGGCTTCTCATAATCTTTCAGTTCGGTCAGTACGCCACTGTTCAGGTTATATTCAAAATAGAATATTTTCTTTTCAGTTGCTCCTGCCGCTCCTCCGGGAGCACCCGCGCCACGGCCACCGGCTCCACCCCTGCCTCTTGCCGTTGTGGCAGCCGTATCTTTTTTAGCGGCTGTGTCTTTTTTCACCACGTCCTGCGTGCTTCTTATTTCAAAGCTGATGGTATTCTCATCCTTAATGAACTTCAGGTTTTGAATAGGCAGGTGTTGCGCATCAAAGGGATCACGCACAATGCGGGTAATTTCAGCCGCCAGTTTAGCATTGTCAAACAAAGGTTTTTTCACTTTACGGGCTGCGTCCACTATGTACCACAGTTTACCCTGGCGGGTTTCGTACACATACCAGAAACGGTCGCTGTTTTTTAACCAATGCGGATCAACACTGGTACTGAACAACATTTTATTAACCTTATTGGGTGAAAATCGGGCAGCTAATGCATAATTAGCCTTTACAGGTGGGGTATTTTGTGCCTGCGTAATCAGAGCCGAGAACACAAAACCCAACAATAAAACTTTTCTCATGAATGGTTTGAATATTGAGTTATTAGAGGAAACCATAAATATAACAAGGTTTACCCACAGAAATCTACCACTTATATAAAACTTTTAACATTTATCCCGGAAAACGATCGCCTGTGTACAGGATGCCCCATGGCTGAATACCCATTAGAGGGTATTGCATCCTATGTTAAACTTTACTAACCTTGTTATCTAAAACCCGCCACAATATGAACCGCAGGATTTTTTTACAAAGAAGCAGCATGGCACTTGCCTCTATTGCCGCCATACCGTTAGCTGTTCGCAGTAATAACCAGCAATCTTCCAGTACCTATGCACTCAGGAATGTAACTGATAAGAATAAAACGGTCAGTTATGTTTTTAAGGTGATCCATAATGGTATTACCGGCTTTGCAACAGCAAAACCCGCTGAAAAATTATTAGAGGTACAGGTAATTACCTTACTCGACAAAACAACCGGCGCCACCAAGACGGTTACCGTGTTTTACGATATTACACAGGTTACCAAAAACAGCAACGGCAGCAGCACTTACAGGATTGAAGCGAAGTTCAATGAAAAAGTTTCGGGTGACAGTAAACCTGCTGATGCCTTAGGCAAGTCTTTACTTATTGATTGTACCACCTTCTCCGTGTTAAACATCCTGAAAAAGAACAACGAGGTATCCTTATCGCTGAAATATGAAACAGGAGGAAGTACTTCTTCCGGAGATGATGATGATGTATGTTTTTTAACAACGGCCTGTGTACACCATAAAGGCATGGCTGATGATTGTGATGAACTGCAAACCCTGCGTTGGTTGCGGGATAATTATATGGCAAATTACGCCGAAGGCAGGAACTTATTGAAAGCTTATAGAACCGAAGGACCGCGCATGCTAAAGGCAATGCGGGAGTTTGACAACCGGCCCGAGATCCTGGATTATCTTCATGATCACCTGGTACAACCTTCTGTGGTATTGGTAAAAGCAGGACATTACCAGGCAGCCACCGACTATTATGCCGCTTTTGTAAAGGAGATGATGAGCAAATATTTAGCATAAACAAAGGCCCGGAACATTCCGGGCCTTTGTTTTATACCAGTTCTTTTACTTTTGCTATCACGGCATCTACTTCTTCCTTTGTATTGTGTTTACAAAAAGAAAAACGAACGGCCACCCTGTCCGGGTCGTTATTAAGGGCCTGTATCACATGCGATCCCTGGTTGGCACCACTGCTGCAGGCACTACCGCCCGATACACAAATGCCATTCATATCCAGGTTAAATAATAACATTTCAGACATTTCGGTTTTAGGGAATGACACATTTAAAACCGTATATAAACAACTGCCTTCCTGGTCGCCATTGAAAGCTACGTCCGGAACATGCTGGCGCAACTGTTCAATCATATATTTTTTTACCGATAAAATTCCCACACTGTCGGTATCGTAATTAGCCATTGCATTTTCCAGTGCTTTTGCAAACCCCACAATGCCATACAGGTTTTCTGTACCGGCACGCATATTTCTTTCCTGGCCACCGCCAAAGATGAATGGTTTGATCTTTACATCCTGGTTGATATATAAAATACCCACGCCTTTTGGTCCATGAAATTTATGGCCTGCGCCGGAGATGAAGTGCACATGTAAGCGGCTTAAATCAATAGGATAATGCCCTACCGTTTGTACACAATCCGAATGAAAGATAGCATGGTATTTTTCACACAGTTCACCCACCGCTTTGATGGGTAAAAGGTTACCGATCTCATTATTGGCATGCATTAAAGAGACCAGGCATCTTTCTTTGGCATTGGCCAGTTGCTGCTCCAGATCTTCCAGGTCAACATGCCCGTCTGCTTTCAGTTTTACCGTGCTGCTGGTTACCAGGCCTGCGTGTGTATAATGCTCTACTGTATGTAATACCGCATGGTGCTCAATAGGCGAGCTGATAATATGTTTACATCCCAGGTCACGGATAGCCGACAGTATAGCTGTATTGTTACTTTCAGTACCACCGCTGGTGAAGAATATTTCGCTGGGGTGCGCATGTAACAGGGCTGCAACCGACTTACGGGCTTTTTCAATGGCCAGCTTGGTTTCACGACCGTATGAATAAATGGAAGAAGGATTTCCGAACTGGGTGGTCATATAAGGCATCATCGCATCTAGCACATCCTTATCAAGGGCCGTAGTTGCAGCATTATCAAAATAGATCCTGTTCATTATGTGTATTTCAAATATTGTTTAAAATAAAAGCGTTGCAAAGTTAACCATTCCTATAAATATTGAAAAATGGAAGTTGTGGAGGAGTTCATAGTGGATGGTTAATTGTTTATAGTTTATGTGCCGCGATTTCCGGGAGCATGAGAAAAATCAGCTGCAGAAAAATTTTTAAAAAAGTTTTCGGACGGCCAACCCCGATGGCAGGAATATATCAATAAAACTATATAAATCAATACAGCAGGGCATTTCATCGATTTTTAAACCCGGGAAAACAGGCTCCCATTTTGCTGACAGAATGGTGTCAAAATGACCGGCAATTTGATAAAAAGAAAAAAAATTTGGTATTCTTGTTTAACTTGCCCCCTCCCAAGGAGATAGTGATATATATAATAAAGGAGTAATTATGGCGAAAAACCTGTTAATAGTAGAGAGCCCGGCCAAGGCAAAAACAATTGAAAAAATACTTGGAAAAGACTTCCAGGTAAAGAGTTGTTTCGGGCATATACGTGACCTGGAGAAGGCAGGAATGGGTATTGATATTGAAAGAAATTTTGAACCCCGATATATAATATCTGACGATAAAGAGAAAGTGGTAAAGGAACTGAAATCACTGGCATCAAAATCGGAAGAAGTATGGCTGGCAACGGATGAGGACCGTGAAGGAGAAGCTATCAGCTGGCATTTATGTGAAGTATTAGGTTTAAACCCATCCACCACCAAACGTATCGTGTTCCACGAGATCACCAAGCCCGCTATTGAAAATGCGGTAAAGAATCCGCGTTTGCTGGATATGAACCTCGTGAATGCGCAACAGGCCCGCCGGGTACTGGACCGTATTGTGGGTTTTGAACTAAGCCCCGTTTTATGGCGCAAGATGAGTATGCGTAATAACCTGAGTGCCGGACGTGTACAAAGTGTTGCCGTACGTTTAATTGCAGAGCGGGAAAGGGAGATCAATGCATT
Organism: Terrimonas rubra; assembly: GCF_042686025.1. Lineage (NCBI taxonomy): Bacteria > Pseudomonadati > Bacteroidota > Chitinophagia > Chitinophagales > Chitinophagaceae > Terrimonas > Terrimonas rubra. The sequence continues at coordinate 1,225,865 of NZ_JBHUOZ010000003.1, read as the reverse complement.
TGCCGCGCAAAGCAGTTTTAAGATCGATGCCTTTTTTACCGCCAATGATGCAGCGGGCAAAAACATTACGTTTAAAGCGGAAGGAGCCAAGTATGACCAGGTAGCAGATGCGCAGAAGTTTTTAGAAAGTTGTATCGGCGCCAGTTATGCCGTTAAGGATATACAGGTTAAACCCGGTAAACGTACACCGGCCCCGCCGTTTACCACTTCAACCCTGCAACAGGAAGCCTCCCGTAAATTAGGATATGGTGTGGCCCGTACCATGCAGATCGCTCAGCGACTGTATGAGAATGGTCATATTACCTATATGCGTACCGATAGTGTTAATTTAAGTGACACAGCCCTGGGCGATATTACCCGTACCGTAAAAGGTATGTACGGTGAAGCGTATCACCAGTTTCGCCGGTATAAGAATAAGAACCAGGGAGCGCAGGAAGCGCACGAAGCCATCCGCCCTACCTATATGGAGAAATTAACGGTGGATGACCCGGACTGGCGTCGTTTGTACGAACTGATATGGAAACGTACCATGGCCAGCCAGATGGCCGATGCTGAACTGGAAAAAACAATTGCCAAGATTGATATCTCCACTAATAAAGAAGAACTGACGGCCAGTGGCGAGGTAATTAAGTTTGAAGGCTTTTTAAAAGTATATCGCGAGGATAAGGACGACGATGAGGAAGAAGATACACAGGAAGGCATGTTACCGCCATTACAGGTAAAACAGGCCCTCCCTTTAAAGGAGATGAAAGCGACCGAACGCTTCAGCCGCCCGCAGCCACGCTTTACAGAAGCTTCGCTGGTAAAAAAACTGGAAGAAATGGGCATTGGCCGCCCCTCTACCTATGCTCCAACCATCTCTACCATTCTAAAAAGAGGATATGTAGAAAAGAGAGAGAAGGAAGGTGTGCGTCGCGATTATAGGATATTAGTATTAAAGAATGATGCCATTACCCAGAAGCAGGACTATGAAATGACCGGGGCTGAAAAAGGGAAATTGTTCCCTACCGACCTGGGCCTGGTAGTTACTGATTTTTTGAAACAGTATTTCCAGGATATTATGGACTATGGCTTTACCGCTAAAGTAGAAGGTGAGTTTGATGAAGTAGCAGAAGGAAAACTGAAGTGGAACAAAATGATCGATGATTTTTACAGCCCCTTTAAAAAGGATGTAGATAATACCATTGAAAATGCCGACCGCATTAAAGGAGAGCATGAATTAGGCATTGATCCTGAAAGCGGCAAGCAGGTGGTTGCCCGTATGGGACGTTATGGCCCCATGGTACAAATTGGCAATGCGGATGATGAGGACAAACCGCGTTTTGCCAAGATCCCTACCGGTTCCAGTATTGAGACCATTACGTTTGATGAAGCGATGGAGTTATTCAAGATACAGGGCACATTGGGCCAGTATGAGGGTAAAGACATATCCGTTAACGTAGGACGTTTTGGTCCTTATGTGAAATGGGGTGATGATTTTATTTCCATACCCCGCGGCACTGACCTTGCATCAGTTACCGTAGAACAAGCCATTGGCTTTATTAAAGAAAAACAAAAAGCCGATGCTCCTGTTGCCAGTTACGAGGACAAGCCTGTAACAAAGGGTACCGGTCGTTTTGGTCCCTTTATTAAATGGGACGGCATGTTCATTAATGTTCCCAAGCGTTACGATTTTAATAATTTAAAACAGGCCGATATCAATGAACTGATCGAAGCCAAGGTTAAAAAAGAAGAGAACCGTTATATACAACGCTGGGCCGATGAGAAAATAGCTCTGGAGAATGGCCGCTGGGGCCCTTTCATCCGTTTTGGTAAAAAAATGGTGAAGATGCCACGTAAAAAGGATGATGTGAAATACACACCTGAAGAAGCGGCAACCCTTACACTGGACCAGGTAAAACAGATGATAGAGCTGGAAATACCCGGCGCCTTTACCAAGAAAGCCCCGGCCAAGAAAAAAGCTGCCGCTAAAAAGAAGGCAGCGCCTAAAAAAGCAGCTGCTAAAAAAACAGCTACGAAGAAAAAATAAACCCATCTCACAAACCCCTCTCCGGAGGGGTTTATATTTTGTGGGCCCGGCTATTGTACTACTATCAGCTTTTGTTGCGTCGCACACTTGTACACCTGTAATCCTGTTCAGCTCCGGTAAAACTCCTGCCGTTCCGCGTTGGTATGGATAGTTCACAGCCTGGTAACCCTGGCATACCACCTCCTATAAACAATTCATTACCAGCACAAACCTTTATATTTTCAAATTTCCAAATTTCCAAATCAGCTAATTAGTTACCTTTGCACACTTATTTAATATGGCAACAGCACAAACAGTAGCATTTCATACCCTGGGTTGTAAGCTCAATTACGCCGAAACCTCCTCTATCTCCCGCCTGATGGAGAATGAAGGTTTTGAGAAAAGAGAGTTTACTGACCATGCCGACGTGTATGTGATCAATACCTGCTCTGTTACCGAAAATGCCGACAAAGAGTGCCGCCAGCTGGTACGCCGCATACAACGTAAGGCGCCGGAAAGCTTTGTAGTGATCACCGGCTGTTATGCCCAGTTAAAACCCAAGGAAATTGCTGAAATACCCGGTGTTGACCTGGTATTAGGTGCTGCTGAAAAATTTAATATAGCCCAGCATATACGTGAGTTGAGTAAAGGTGATTCGGCTAAAATATGCAGTTGTGATATTGGCGAGGTAACCGGTTTTAATACATCCTACTCCCTTGCCGACCGTACCCGTACTTTTTTAAAAGTACAGGATGGCTGCGATTATAACTGCTCCTTCTGCACCATTCCCATGGCCCGGGGCAAAAGCCGCAGCGACCTGATACAAAATGTAGTGACCAACGTCGAGGAATTGGCGCAAAAAGGCACCAAAGAGATCGTATTAACAGGCATTAACCTGGGCGATTTTGGCAAGGGCCCCGATGGCGCCGGCGTTACCATTGGTATGAATAGCCGGGAAGAGAATTTTTACGAACTGATACAAACACTGGATAAAGTGGAGGGTATTGACCGGTACCGTATCTCCTCTATTGAACCTAATTTGTTAAGCGACGAGATCATCCGTTTTGTAGCCGGCAGCAATAAATTCATGCCCCATTTTCATATTCCCCTGCAAAGTGGCAGCAACCAGGTTTTAGGGGCCATGCGCCGCCGTTATAAACGTGAATTATATGCCGACAGGGTGCAGCTGATCAAATCGCTGATGCCCGATTGTGCGATCGGTGTAGATGTTATTGTAGGCTTCCCCGGTGAAACGGATGAACTGTTTAAAGAAACTTTCGACTTTTTACATAGCCTGGATATTTCCTACCTACATGTATTTACTTATTCTGAGCGGGCAAATACACTTGCTTTGGATATTGAACCGGTAGTACCCATGCAGGTACGTCATGAACGTAATAAAACCCTGCGTAATCTATCTTACATGAAAATGCAATACTTTACCGCCCAGCACCAGGGTCAAACGCGTAAAGTACTGTTTGAGGACCACAATAAGAACGGCATGATGGAAGGTTATACCGATAATTATATCCGCATCAGCACCCCTTACCGCGCAGAATGGGCCAATAATATTGTGGACTGGAAACTGCAGTAACGGTATATTCACTGCTTAACATACAAGATTTCACACCCGGATTTGTTACTATCCCAAAAAGTATTATTTTCATACCAATGCAACTTTTGTTGGTTTCAATTGTCTTTTTTACAGTATGAAGAAATACCAGGTTACTATACACTTTACTATGGGCGACGGCTTTAACGAGCTGGTACCGCCGCACCGCACCTATATTAATTTTTTAATTAATAAGGAAGTGGTGGAACAGTATATTGTAAGTATGGAAACCCAAAGAGTATGGATCACCCTAAATGCCGAGAACCGCGAAGAAGTGGTAAAGATACTGGAACGCTCACCCATGTTCAAATTCTGGGATTATGAACTGGATGAGATCTTTCTGTGGGATGGCCAGCATTACCGTTTACCGGCAGTACAACCAAATTGACAATGAGCAGTTGCCAATGGACAATGATAAAATATTCAAATAAAAAAAGGACAAAATGTACATTTTGTCCTTTTTTTATTATCAGTTGTCCATTGTCAACTGTCAATTATTTTAAGCTAACATTCTCAATGGCTCTTCTAACAGGCTTTTTAATGTTTGCAGGAATGCAGCACCGGTAGCTCCGTCTACTACCCTGTGGTCGCAGCTTAAGGTTACTTTCATAATATTACCTGGAACAACCTGACCATTTTTCACTACAGGTACCTGGCTGATACCACCTACTGCCAGTATACAGGCATCAGGTGGGTTAATGATAGCAGTAAACTCATCAATACCAAACATTCCCAGATTAGAAATGGTAAAAGTGCTTCCTTCCCAATCGGAAGGCTGCAGTTTTTTATCTTTTGCTTTTTTAGCAAATTCTTTTACTTCTCCGGAAATAGCGGATAAAGATTTACCATCGGCAAAACGCACCACCGGTACCAGTAAACCATCTTCTACGGCTACAGCCACCCCGATATTTACATGGTGATTGACCCGGATCTTATCGCCTAACCAGCTGCTGTTAACAGCAGGATGTTGTTTTAAGGCAATAGCGCAGGCTTTTAACACCATATCATTGAAGGATACTTTAACCGGGCTGAATTCATTGATTTTGGCACGGCCTGCTACGGCAGCATCCATATCGATCTGCATGGTTAAATAGAAATGCGGGGCAGTGAACAGGCTTTCGCTTAAACGCTTGGCAATTACTTTACGCATTTGCGATACCGGAACCTCATCAAAACTTACCTGTCCGGCAGGTACGGTACTTACGGCAGCTTTTGCAGCAGGAGCGCTGGTTGCAGGAGCAGCAGTTTCTTTAAAGTTGTCAATATCCGATTTAACAATACGTCCGCCATCACCGGAACCTTTTACCTTACTGATATCGATACCTTTTTCAGATGCCAGTTTTTTAGCTAAAGGAGAGGCTTTTACACGACCGCCTTCATTGTTTGATTCAGTTGCTGTTGCATTGCTTTCAGCACTTGCACTTGCTTCAGCAGGAGCTGCTTTTTCTTCTTTTGCTGTTTCACCGCTGCTTACTGCACCACCACCTTTAGCGGCAGCCACCACAGCGTCAACATCTACTTTTCCTTCTTCCCCTATAATACAAAGCAGGTCGTTTACCTGTATCTTTTCACCTTTTTTAGCACCCTGGTATAACAGTTTACCATTTTTGTAGCTTTCCAGCTCCATGGTAGCTTTATCGGTCTCAATTTCGGCCAGCACATCCCCTTTCTTCACATCATCGCCAACATTCTTATTCCAGCTGGCAATTACGCCTTCTGTCATGGTATCGCTTAAACGGGGCATTAATACTACTTCGTCCATTTTAGAAATGTCCAAAGAACTGCCACCATCTTTTTTTTTCGGCTCTTCCGTTTTTTCGGCTTTCTCCTCTTTTTTCTCTTCCTTCTTCTCTGGTGCCGGAGCTGATCCGCCGCCTAATAAACCGGATATATCTTCACCGGCAGTACCTACAATGGCCAGGAGATCATCTACCTGTAGTTTACCGCCTTTTTCCGTACCAATATGTAAAAGCACACCATCTTTATAACTTTCCAGTTCCATGGTAGCTTTATCAGTTTCTACTTCTGCCAATAAATCGCCTTTTTTAACCGTATCACCCACTTTTTTATGCCAGGCAGCTATTACACCTTCTGTCATCGTATCACTAAGTCGGGGCATTAATATCTTTTCAGCCATGTACCTTAAAATTTTGGCCGAAATTAAGATAAAATGCTGAAAATGTAAGCGGTAAAACCTAAACAGTTTTTACCCGCAGCAGGCTGTAGCCGGTACAGGCGCAAATTACCCTGTTAAAGCCTGTTTCAGCGTTTTTCCTATACCCTTCTCCTATTAACCATACTGCACTTACATGTTCCGTTCCTTTATTTCTTACTATTTTTGTATTTTAAATTTAATACCACAACATGTCGGCTGACATTTTAAAGAACTGGCAAAAGAAATCGGGTGAACGGAGTAAGCTGTATAAACAGTATTTACAACGGGCCAATAAGAATGTGGTATTGAAACAGTTACCGGCCTTACATGAAGAAGCTTTTGAACAGGTGGACTGCCTCAGTTGTGCCAACTGCTGTAAAAACTACTCACCACGCTTTAAAACACCCGATGTAAAAAGAATTGCCAGGTACATGGGCATGCGTGAAAGCGTGTTTATAGATACCTACCTGAAAGTGGATGAAGAAGGTGATTTTGTGGTTAAAAGTTCCCCCTGCCCTTTTTTAGATCTTAACGATAATACCTGCACCATTTACGACGAACGGCCTTCGGACTGCAGGAGGTTCCCTTATACGGATGAGGATATTATTATAAAACGACAAAACCTGACATTGAAGAATGCCAGTTTTTGTCCTATCACCTATTACGTACTGGAGAAGTTACTGCAACATAAATAAGCCAGGATTACTTTACCCGGCTTATAACTATCACTTACCTTTGCGGCCATGAAATGGTTACGGGAAATAGCAGGTCGTATCTGGGCCGTTTGGGGCCTGATCAGTTTTGTAGCTACCTTTTTAATTGTTTTTATTCCTTCCATGCTGGCTTACCTGATACCCGACCCGATGGGTATGCGGTATTTTATTAAACTTGCCCGTATATGGATGGAAGTATGGTTGCGCCTGGTGGCCTGCCCCATCAGGGTAAAAGGCAGGCAGCATTTTAAAAAAGGGGAAGGTTACATTGTTACCTGTAACCATAATTCGCTGATGGATATACCACTTTCTTCGGCATTTATACCCGGCGCCAATAAAACCATTGCTAAGACCTCGTTTGCAAAGATCCCTTTGTTTGGCTGGTATTATAAAAAGGGTTCCGTATTAGTAGACAGGAAAAGTGAGATCAGCCGCCGCCGGAGTTTTGAAGAGATGAAGAAGGTATTATCGCTGGGCATGCATATGTGTATTTATCCTGAAGGTACCCGTAACCGCACCAATGACCCGCTGAAGAAGTTTTATGATGGTGCGTTTAAGTTAGCGGTGGATACAGGCCATGCGGTTATACCAGCAGTGATCTTTAATACCAAAAAAGCAGTGCCTATTCATAAACCTTTTTTCTTTTTGCCACGCCGGCTGGAAATACATTTTTTACCGCCTGTTGACCCGGCGGGTTTGTCGGTTACTGAAATAAAAGAACAGACTTTTGCGGCGATGTGGAATTATTATAATGAGCATCAATAAAGGATTTCCATTCACATAATGGTTCGTGAGACACGAACCAGGGCTTACCCACTCTTCTCAAAACGCTATAAAGCCAAAACCGTCAACCCGGCGAAGGAGAGGTTTTATTAATCAGGTAGTAAGTCTCCGCATGTTGAAGATGCCTCCTGCGTCGGCATGACGTTGCTGGTTCATTAATATTAATTTATTTCGTACGACACGAACCAGGGCTTAATTTACCAGGATGATGTTTTGGTGGTACTATTGACGGGCTGCCCGATTGCAGTGAAAAGCCCGCTGAGGCATTGTGGTAAGGTTTGTGGCGGACTTGTAACGGAAAGCGGGGACTATAGCCGGGCATGGTTACTGCTGCCGACAGCCCCTATTAAAAAAATAACAGCTGAGCAGCATTCACAACAATAATTAATTCTGGAACGTACGGGTACGGTTCACTTTCAGATCCTGTAGTAAAGATGATTTGGGACTGATGGTAAAGTTGAAAAAACGGAATGGCCCCAGCGGCGTAACATTGATGGCCATTTGCCAGCAATGCAGATCACGGGAGATAGCCATAGAGAAGGTTTCCAGCTTGGTATTGCTGATATTGTAATACCCGTTTACACTGAAGTTCCATTTAGGCGTGAGGTTGAAACTGCCGGTAAAGCTGGCATTATTGGTAAATATATTATCGAACTTAGCCGTTTGCGTATTAAACTGGTTGGTATAGGTTAGGGAGTAGTTGATGTTGATAGACCAGGGGATATTGAAATCGACAAACTCTGCCGGGTTCTGGCGCATATACTCCAATAGTCTTTGCTGTTCGGCTGCCAGTAAGGGATCGTTGATCTGCTGCCGCTGGTATTCCTGTTTTTTCTTCTCCTTTTCAGGATCCTTGGGCTTACTCTGGAAACTGGTTGACATAGATACATTGGCGTTGGCCAGCCTGCCGATCTTGAAATCGCTGCTCTTCCAATAAAGTTTATTGATACGCTGCCCGATAGCATTTACCTCGTAGGGATCTAATAGACCACCGGCCGTGATATTGATCTTTTCGAAAAGCGTGGTACGGAAACTTAAGTTGAAAGGACTTAGCTTCATAGAGTCGGCAAAGAAGTTATAGGCACTGGTAATGCTTAAACCATCTATGAGCCGCACTTTCGGATCTTCCTCTGAAGCGGTAGTGGTGGTGTCGCCGTCTTTTGGTTTTTTGCGGCGTACTTTCATCTCCAGGTTATTATCGATACCAAAGTTCATACCGCCGAAACGGCCTTCGCCATAACCGCCATATACATTGCCGACAAACTGGCTGAAACGGTTGGTATTGCCATTGGTATCAATTTGTACGGTACTGTAGTATTGTTTGGAAAGATCAGGGCGATAGTTCACACTCAAGGTAGGCCTGATAACATGGCGCATGGCTTTTACCTTGCCCTTTTTAAAGTTGAACGTACCAAATAAACTGGTATTGAAGGAAAGGCCAAAACTTGCCTGCTGATCAATGAAGAAACCTTTGGTTACATCGGTTTCCAGGGTGTCCAGTACATCGTTCCAACGGTATTGGGTGCGTTTGTTTAACCATACCTGCGAATAAGAAACAGAAGGCGCTACCTGTACGGCCCCGTTTAAGATAGATGGCAAAGCCACCGTAATAGGAATATTATGCTGGGCACCCCATTGAAGTGTATCTAACAGGTGTGCAAAGAATGATTTACCATATACTTCCTTGGAGTTAACGGTATCATTAAATGTAACAGCGTTCCTGAAGTTACCCTGGTAAGCAATACTTAACTGGTGATACCATTTGCGGGGGCCGGAGTAGTCCTCTTTCTGGAAAGGATAGACATTACCTACAGAAAAAGCAATATCGGGTAAGCCGATGGTAACGGTATTGGTCTGGTTGTTTTGCTGGTGATTACCACTCACCGTCAGGTTAAAAGGTTTATCAATCCATGTTTTGGTATAGGTAATGGAAGATCCCATATTACCCAATAAGTTCTGTTGTGTATTGTTGGGAATATTCTGGTTATACCTGGTAGAGCTGGCATTTACACTGGCATTGAAGGTTGTACCGGGCCTGGACCGTGGATCGGTAGCATGCGACCATACAATGGAATAGTTATGCTGTGCACTATAATCGGCATCGCCTTTGAAGTTGTTTTTGGTAAACCGGTAACCCAGGTTAAAACTGCCCGAATAACGGTAACGTTTACGGTAGGTGGGATTAACATTTAAAGACCAGCCACCATAAGAATAGATATCGCCGGTAACACGGGCATCCCAGTAATCGTTAATAGCAAAATAATAACCACCGCCGGTTAAACCGATACCCCAGTAGTCATTGGTTTCAAATGAAGGTGCGATAAAGCCGCCGCGACGGCCTTTACTTAAGGGGAAGAAACCGAAAGGTAAGTAAATGGGTACCGGCACATCTTCAAACTCCGGGTGCACGGGGCCGGTAACGGCCAGCTTCTGGTTAACCAGTTTTAATTTACCCGCCCGGAAACCAAAATGCGGATGATCGAGGTTACAGGTAGTAAAAAAACCACGGCGGGCAAAAGTGGTGGCTGCATCTACTTTTTTGGCATCTTCCATATGCACAAAAAACTCGCCCTGTTCACTGATGGTATTTTTGGTAAGGCCTTTTTGTGTTTTAAAGTTATACCGGATGGTATCGCTGTTAAATTCGTTCTCGCTTTGTTTAAAGTTGGCATAATCGGCCGTTGCTCCTGTTGAGTCAACAGACCGTACAGCCGTTAATACACTGGTAGCCTGGTTAATTTCAACTGTTGGTGCCGTTAAAGTAATATCGGTGTACTCGGTTTTGGTTTTGCCGTACATCTTTATTTTTTTTGACCGGATGAGGGTAACCACCGAGTCTTCGGCAAAATAATGTACGGGAGCAGATAAGGTATCTTTGGATAGTTTTAACGAAAAGCTGTCAACCACTTGCAGTTTTGCACTATCTGTAGTATTATTAGGAGGTATTGTATCGGAGCCTTCGAATTTGATTTTTGCGGCACTATCTATTTTAACAGGCGGTATGGTATCGGCCAGATTTGTTAAAGGACTGTAAAAGTTAGGCTTAGGTGTATGGAAAGCGGATAGGTTCCGCGTTACTGAACATATTAATATTAACGTCAGTATGGCGGATAAAATATTTTTTACTTTAAATTTGTACGGTTGGTGCATACAGTAAGCAGCAAATGTAAATGATTAGTTCTTAAACAAATTGTGAAGATTTAAATAACCTTTTAAATATTTTACTTTCCGCCTGTTTTGTTTTGTGGCAAAAAGGCAGAAGTTTTATAAAAATACTATCCTTTCATGAAGTCCATTTTAAAATTCGGTAGCCTGGTCCTTGTTTTCTTTACGTTGGTATCATTTATTAATAAAAACTACGATGATAGTCTGCCCCTTGGTAAATCGGCCATTAAAAAGATCATCATTGACCCCGGCCATGGCGGTATTGACCCCGGCGCTAAAGGCACTTTTTCCACCGAAGCCCAGGTAAGCCTGGCTGTATCCCTGAAACTGGGAAAAGCCATTCAAAAGGAGTTCCCGGATATGAAGATCATTTACACCCGTACAACCGATGTAATGGCGGGTAATAAGCCGAATAAGGATGCCGGCCTGCGCTATCGTGCCGACCTGGCCAATTCATCCGGCGCCGACCTGTTTATATCGGTACACTGTAACTCGGCCGGTAAAAAAGCCGGCGGTTGGTATGAGAAAGTGGTGGTGGATAAAATTGCCCATACCAAGTATGTGGGTAAAGGTAAAAACAAGAAAAAGAAAACCTATTACACTTATAAATACGAGAACGTATACCGTGAGAATAAAGCCCGCGGTACTGAAACCTATATCTGGGCTACCAGCAAGAACGATGATAAGTTAAAATCGCTGACCCATAATAACGAGTTTTATGGTGAGATAGATTCTACTTCTTCAGTGCAATTGCCCGATCCATCGGACCCGGTAGAGATGGCCCGGATGCTGGTATACGCCAATAATTATTTTCACAAGAGCCTTTCCCTGGCCGATTTTATTGAAAAAGAATTTGAATCGGTTGGACGTGTAAGCCGTGGTGTAAAACAAAGGAACGATAAAGGTATATGGGTATTACAGGCCACCGGTATGCCGAGTGTGTTGATTGAAATAGGCTTTATTTCCAATGCCGAGGAAGAAAAGTATATTAACAGTGAGCAGGGACAACAGGAAATAGTGAGTAATATAATCAATGCACTAAAAAGTTATAATGCCAGGCTGGAAGCACGGAATAAATCCCTGGAAGAGAAAAAAGCATTTTAATAAAAAGCTACTTAAAAAATTAATTAAAACAGCCGGTAAGCGCATAGCCTACCGGCTGTTTTATTACTATACCACCCCTATGCCCAGCCAGTCGCACCAGCCCGACAGCACTGAATACTTCTCCTGACGCATAAGCCTTAACCGTTAACTATTAACTGAATAACGCTAAGTTGTTCACATACGTGTATGAAAATATCCATGCCTTTGCACCAGTCATATTATCTTTGGGTATTCAAATTATAACTGCACCCTTATGCTTAAAGTTGGTATTTTAGGAGTAGGACATTTAGGTAAATTTCATTTAAACAACTGGCAGGAGATCAGTGGCGTTGAGCTGGTAGGCTTTTACGATCCGCATGATGAAACCGCCAGCCAGGTGGCCGAGAAGTACCAGATACCCCGGTTTTTAGATGCCAATGCCTTACTGGACGCTGTTGATGCAGTGGATATAGTAACGCCTACCAACCACCATTTTGAATGGTGTGAAAAAGCTATTAAAAAAGGTAAACATGTATTTGTAGAAAAGCCTTTGGCCAATACCATGACCGAAGCCCGGGAACTGGTAAAACTGGCTAAGGAATCGAATGTAAAGATACAGGTAGGCCATGTGGAAAGATTTAACCCCGCCTTCCTGGCCTTAAAGGATGTTGCGCTGAGCCCCATGTTCATTGAAGTGCATCGCCTGGCACAGTTTAATCCCCGCGGTACGGAAGTGAGTGTGATACTGGACCTGATGATACACGATATTGATATTATTTTAAGTATTGTAAAAAGTTCCGTAAAAAATATATCGGCCAGTGGTGTTGGCGTATTGACCGATACACCGGATATTGCCAACGTACGCATTGAATTTGATAATGGTTGTGTGGCCAACCTGACCAGCAGCCGTATTTCGATGAAGAAGATGCGCAAACTGCGTATTTTTCAGAAAGACGCTTATATAGGTGTTGATTTCCTGGATAAAAAAACCGAGATCATCAAACTGAAACAACCCAGCGACCTGAATGTTTTTTCATTTGATATTGATACCCATAACGGTAAAAAAACAATTGCCGTAGCCAATCCCCCGGTTCCGGAAGTGAACGCCATTAAGAAAGAACTGGAAGCCTTCAGGGATGCTATTGTTAACAATCACAAAACGGTGGTATCGGAAATTGACGGACTGATGGCCATGGATGTTGCCCACCAGATACTGGAAAAAATCGGCGATGCCGTCATTACCCGTTAATGGCTTTGCGTAATAAAATATCCTTACGCTGGTATGTACTTGCAGACTACCTGACCGCTGTTTTAAGCTGGGCCTGCCTGTGGCTGGTTATTCCCCGTTTTATCCGCACCGAGGATCATGATATATATTTATTCTCCTGGTGGGCGGGCATTATAGTAATACCTGCCTGCTGGTTATTATTGTACCTGTTAGCAGGTACCTACCAGGACCTGTATAAAAAGTCGCGGCTGGAAGAATTCTCCGTTACCTTTTTTTCTACACTGTTAGGCGTTGTGATATTTACCTTACTGCTTATTTATACGACGGAAGATTATAAGACCCGCGACATCCTGATACTGATTGGCTTGTACGGCTTATTTCACGGCCTGATCACTTTCGGCGGCCGCTGGTTTATTTTAAACCTGGTAAAAGGTCAGCTTTTAAAAGGCCATATTAAGTTTAATGTATTGTTGATAGGCAACCATAAGAACGCCCTGCAGGTACTGCAGCAAACCAAAAAGCATTTGCTGGATGGCGGTTTTCATTACAGTGGTTTTATTAAAACGGATAGCGATGACGACCAAACAGCTGCATTACACCAGCTATTACCCTACCTGGGCAATATCGATAACCTGGAAAAAGTAATAGATGAACACCATATTAAACTGGTGATACTGGCAGTAGAAAAAGAGGAGAAGCCATTGATACAGGAGTTGATTGCCCGGCTTGGTGAAAAAGATATTGATATTAAGATACAATCCGATGTACTAGATATTTTATCGGGATCGGTAAAAACCATCAATGTATTAGGCGATACCCTGATTGATGTACGTACTGACCTCATGCCCCGCTGGGAATTACACATTAAACGCCTTACCGATATTTTTGTTTCCCTCTTGTTCATTATCCTGTTATTTCCTTTGATGATCTATATTGCCATCAGGGTGAGGTTTTCATCACACGGCAGTATATTTTTTAAACAACAACGCATTGGCTATAAGGGCAAACCTTTTTACCTGTACAAGTTCCGCTCGATGTACGTGGATGCAGAAGCAAACGGACCTATGTTATCATCGGATAATGATACCCGTATTACCAAATGGGGCAAGGTGATGCGTAAATGGCGCCTGGATGAGCTGCCGCAGTTATGGAACGTGCTTATTGGTGATATGAGCCTGGTAGGCCCAAGGCCCGAAAGACAGTTTTATATTGACCAGATCATTGCACGTTTTCCCTATTACCGGTATTTATTAAAGTTACAACCGGGGCTTACCAGCTGGGGCATGGTACAGTTTGGCTATGCAGAAAATGTAGAACAGATGATTGAGCGCTGTAAGTTTGACCTGCTTTACCTGGAAAACATATCGCTGCGACTGGATGCCAAGATCATGATCCATACCTTACGTATCATCTTTTTAGGAAAGGGAAAATAAACTCAGCGTACACATAATAATGCCGCACCTACAATACCCGCAGTTTCGGTACGTAAACGGGTAGCGCCAAGACTCACAGCCTTGTATTGCTGCTCCAGCGCCAGGGCAATTTCTTCCACTGTAAAATCGCCTTCGGGGCCAATAAGCAAAGTGGTTTCACCATCGGGGATAAGCATGGCAGCCAATTGCTGACGCTCCTGCCCTTCTTCGCAATGCGCAATTAATTGTAACCCGCCTTTATGTGCAGTAATAAATTTATCATACCCTACCGGCTCCTGCAGTACAGGCAGCCATACCTGTTGTGATTGCAGCATGGCGCTGATGCAGATGGTCTGCATACGATCGTAGCGGAATTTATCTTTTTCAGTACGCTTCGTTAATAAAGGGGTGATATGACTTACGCCAATTTCAGTGGCTTTCTCCAGAAACCACTCCCAACGGTTAGCATTTTTTAATAAGCCAATCGCGATATGTATTTGTCTTAAAGGAGCAGCCGTAAAACCAGTTGTATTAACGGCAACCGTACAGTGTTTTTTGTGTGCTTCAGTAATGCTACATTCCAGCAGGTGTCCTTTACCATCTGTGAGGTTAACAGCTTCGCCATTCACCATTCTTAATACCTGCACAATATGTTTGCTGGTATCTTCGTCCAGTGTAATTTGTCGCTGCCCTTTTTGGTAATGAGCGTAATAAAAAAACGGAATTGACATAATTATAAAAACTATGTTTAATATTGATGATGTTTTATCGTTATGTTATGTTTTCTTTTACGTTATAACAATCCTAATAAAGATATTAAAGCCTAATGGCTATTCACAAAGTAACTCTTGTTGATTAATTAGAAATAAAGTTGAAAAGTGAAATTATAAAGGCCAACTTAGTAATCTTCTTCAATAATATTTAAAAACGTAATTTAAAAGAAGAGCGAAAACGAATTGCACAACTATTTACAGTGCTTCCTTCTTAAACTCGTTTATATGACCGATAAATAATTCAAGAATATGTTTTGTTTTGGTTAGTTTATCTTCCTCGAAGTTTGGAAACAACTTAGATAAACCAGTCTCATCATACATTGGCTTTAATTCTGAAAAAAATATATCGCCATTTTCAAATTCTGAAAATAAAAGCCTCACTTTAAGATAGAGATCAGACAAATTCCGCTCTTGCGCCTCTAATTCGTATGATTTATTGATCCCATCTGAGAATTTTAATCTTGGAATTAAGTTTAACGAAAGACTTGTAGCAGTCTCTATGTACTCGTTCGCTTTATCAATAAAAAAGTCAACAGATTTCATTCTGAATTATTAAAATGTATGATGTCTAAAAATGTATGTTGCCGAATTTTAACGGTTAACTTATTTACAATATTAGTCAACTTAAAAAGGAGCGTCATCGTCATCCATATTCATATTATTCATACGGCTACCCACCTGGATGCTTAAAGAAGCGCCGTTGCCGTCACCGGCATCAACGGGTTTCCAGTCACCTGCAGGCAAGCCAATACTCTGGTATGGATCATCATCCCAGTCGATGAATTTCTGGATATGTAATAAGGCCTTGAGTTTTACTGTTTCCAGTGAACCATTACGGTGCTTGGCTATTTTTACCTCGGTCAGGCCTTTGGTATTCTCCCCCTCGGCACTTTGGGTAATATCATAATAATCGGGGCGGTACAGGAACATTACCATATCGGCATCCTGCTCGATGGCACCCGATTCACGAAGGTCACTTAATTGCGGTACACGGCTACCCTCTTTTGATCCACGCTGTTCTACCGCACGGCTTAACTGTGATAAGGCAATGATAGGCACACTTAATTCTTTTGCCAGGCCTTTTAAGTTACGGGATATATTACTGATCTCCTGTTCACGGTTGGTTGTTTTACCATCGGCACCGGTACCGCTCATTAACTGCAGGTAGTCAATGATGATCATACCGATATTGTGTTTGTTTTTTAAACGGCGGCATTTGGCACGCAGTTCAAAAATATTTAAGGCCGCAGTATCATCAATAAATAAAGGCGCCTGTGCCAGGCGTTGTATACCGCGGGCATACAGTTGTTTCATTTCATGCTCTTCCAGTTTACCACGGGCAATTTTCTCCAGCCATATTTCGCTTTCGGCAGAAAGTACCCTTTGTACCAGCTGGCTGGCGCTCATCTCCAGGGAGAAGAAGGCAACAGGTGTGGGTTTGGTAGCACTCATTACCGCGTTACGGGCCAGGTTAAGGGCAAATGCCGTTTTACCCACGGCAGGACGTGCAGCCAGGATAATCAAGTCGGTGTTTTGCCAACCATAGGTAACCTTATCCAATGGGGCAAAGCCGGAAGGAACACCGGTAATATCTTCGTTCCGGTGACGCATGTCTTCTATCCTTTGAATGGTTTTAATTAAAACCGCATCAATGGGATTATAGTCTTTACGTAAGTGGTTGTTGGTAATTTTAAACAGTTTGCCCTCTGCACTGTCTAAGAGGTCAAATACATCGGCCGCATCTTCGTAGGCATCGGCAATAATTTCGCCGCTGATGCGGATAAGCTCACGCTGGATGAATTTTTGCAGAATGATACGAGAGTGCGCTTCAACGTGAGCCGATGAAACCACCATATTGGTTAAGCGGGTAACATAGTAGGCGCCGCCTACCATTTCCAGTTCGCTTTTTGAACGCAGCTCCTCCACTACGGTGAGGATATCGATGGGCTGGCTTTTATCGGCCAGGCTTTTCATGGCCTGGAAAATCCGTTGGTTGGCATCCACATAAAAACACTCCGATTTTAAGATCTCGATCACAACGTCAAAAGCGTTTTTCTCCAGCATGATGGCACCCAGTACGGCCTCCTCCAGGTCTTTGGCCTGCGGGGGCACCTTACCATATACCATGGTACCCAGATCAATGGATGGTTTACGTTTTTGTTTGCGATCCTTATTAAAATTCGAGAGGTTATCCATTTTTTATAATAGCGTAAAGTAGTAATACCATTAGTTTGCACCAATGACTTATGGGTAAAACCAGCCTTGTTATAAGAAAAAAATTCTTTGTAAACCGAGTGTCGTTCCCAACGTCAGAATGGCGAAATAAGCCCCAAAAAAGGGTAAAAAAAAATTTTTCTTTATGAACATTTTTTGTAAGTAATTAACAAGTAATCCACATTTTTAACACTCCTTACAAACTGATATTTACCTGATTGTATAACAATCTTTTGACGAAATGGATGAGTAACAGTTGCTTTTTTAATCCACTTTTTTGCGTGAGGGATGGCAGCGGCATCCTTTTGCGAAGGGTTGCCGGGTAGCGCAGGGCAAAAGATATAGCGGACAGCCCGGCCCCGACCGGTTGTTGCGGGCGATGAAGGAGCCGTAAACCTATATTAAAGGGGACACGCCCCTAGATTAAAAATCAAATTCGCGGCGCATCATGTTCCACCTGAAGCCAATGGTGAAGATGGAAGTATTATCTGTCATTACCGGCGGTGTGGTGGTCTCTAAACGACGCAGGACAAGACTGGCATCTATAAACATGTTTTGGAACAGCTCATACGAAGCCAACAGCGAACCATAGATAACATTTGTTTTCCAGCCAGAACCAACATTATAGCCATACTCGCCCACAAGATAAGGCGGGCGGCTTGGTAAGAATATATTACTGCCATAACTGGCTGCGCTGGAATCACGTCCCTGTGTATAGGCGATCAGTTTACCCGTGATCATGAGTTTGGGTATTGGCTGGTAACGCAGGATACCGATGACCTCGCTGAAATTGGCCATTAAAGGGTGCGCCATCGGCTGGTTATAGTGGGTATAGTTGGCAACAGAATCGCGGTGCGAATAGGTGAAAGGACGCACACGGTTATACTCCACCTGCAGGTCAAGGTTTTTAATGGTAAAGGCATCAATGTATTTTACACCGGCCTGTATACCCCATTTATTGGCCCACCAGCCACTGTTGGAAGTGAGTTCTTTCAGTTTAAATTCATCTAATAATAATTGTCCGTACAACTGAACACTTTTGGCAATATTGGCTTTCAGGTCAAGACCGGCCAGTGCATTATCCTCACTACCATTTTGCTGTTCAATAGAACGGTAAAAGATAACAGGATTCAGGTAACCGAATTCAAAACGGTTCTCCCGGCCAAATACCACCCCTTCAAACAAACCTACATTCAACCATTTGGTAACGTTGATATCCAGGTGATGAACCGCCGCATATTTTTTACCCAGTAAACGGTCGCCGCCACGTTGATAGGCATTGTTCAGCTCCATAAAAATGTTCTGGTAATTGAATTTCCAGATACGGGTATTTAATTTTAAAAACAGGTTATTGTTGCCAAAATCGCTCAGGAATAAACTACGATGGCCATTACCGATAAAATGTTTATCGTAACCAAAACTTACATCAATATATTTGGTGGCATTGAAGGTAAAATAGCCGCGGGCATCAAAATAATCTACACCGCCCGGTGCCTTGAACTCTTTATAGTAACCGGCGCCCGGTACGGCCGAACGATCGGTAATAAACTGCTGTACATAACTGGGCGGACGCTCCTGGTTTTCGGTAACCATGGCGGTAAAGCCGATTTTATTGGCAATTTTACCGCGTATGCTCAGGCCACGGGTATTTTGAAAGAGTCGCTGGTTATTATCGTTTTGTTTGGATAAGGTTAATTGCAATATGGGGTTGACCACCATATCAAAATCCTTTACATGTACCTCATAAAAGTTAGCCGGTGTTTTATAAAAAGTATTCCAGATACTCTTTTTGCTTTTGTACTGTTCCCTTTCTTCGTCGGTGAGCCACTCTGTATTATTCATGTAAAAGCTGCGCAGGTTGTATTTATCCACTGCTGACAAGCCAGCTTCGCCATATTTGGCCAGGTAACTATTTACCCCGGCAACGTTATACTTGCGGCTATATGCCCTATTTTTGGAGAAATTGAGAACAGAATCTGTCTGTGCTTTTATTTCAAGCCTTTCCAGGAAAGTATTTTGTTTATCGCCCTGCTGTAAATAAGTGGTTTGTGCCGCAGCAGCAGCCGGTAATAATAAAATTAGACTTAGCCTGAGAAGGGTTTGCGTAAATTGCATGTCAGTAAAAATTATTGTACAGAATTATGCAAATATATTTGATTAAGCAAATACAGGTAGTAAATGAAGGAACAACTACTGTGGCGGATGTTTTATTGAAAGATGGGCGCATTGAAAAAATAGCGCCGCAGATCAGTGTTGGTGAGGAAAAAGTGACCATCATTAACGGTGAAGGTAAATACCTGTTACCCGGTGCAATAGACGACCAGGTACATTTTCGTGAACCGGGCCTTACCCACAAGGCCAATATTTATACCGAAAGCAAGGCTGCTGTAGCCGGCGGTGTTACCAGCTTTATGGAGATGCCCAATACTGCACCACCTGCTTATACGCTGGAATTACTGGAACAGAAATATAGTATTGCACAGCAAACATCCCTGGCCAATTATTCTTTCTTCATGGGTACCTCCAACGAGAATGCCCAGGATGCGTTGGCGGCTAACGAACATAAAAATGATATTTGCGGTATTAAAATTTTTATGGGCTCCTCCACCGGCAACCTGCTGGTAGATAACCCGCTGACCCTGGAGAAAGTATTTGGTGAAAGTGAATTACTGATAGCTACCCATTGCGAGGATGAACGGATAATTAAAGAGAACCTGGCCCGTTTACAGGCTGAAGGCAGGCCACTCACTGCAAAAGACCATCCCATTATCAGGAATGAAGAAGCTTGTTTTGAATCATCCTTTTATGCCGTTCAGTTAGCCAAAAAGTATAATACCCGTTTACATATTTTGCATATCAGCACAGCTAAGGAGTTACAGTTGTTCAGCAATATGTTACCGCTGACAGAAAAAAGGATCACTGCGGAAGTATGTGTACACCATTTACATTTTACGGCCGATGATTATGACCGGTTAGGCAATCGTATTAAATGTAACCCTGCCATTAAAGCGGCGCATAATAAAGCGGCTTTATGGGAGGCCTTGTTAGATGACCGCCTGGATGTGATTGCCACCGACCATGCCCCGCATACCCTGGAAGAAAAAGGATTTGAGCGGCTGGGTGACGGCAGCATTGTTCCCATTCCCGGTAAAGAGTTCAGCGGCCATGCAGGCTTACCGCTGGTACAGCATTCGTTACCGCTGATGTTATCTTATTGTCAGCAAGGGAAGATCAGTATAGAGAAAGTGGTACAAAAAATGTCGCATGCCGTGGCCGATTGTTTCCAGGTTGAAAACCGTGGTTATATAAGGGAAGGTTATTTTGCCGACCTGGTGATTGTGGACATGGACCGCCCTTTCACCATTGCGGCGGACAATATATTATTTAAATGCGGCTGGAGCCCGTTGGAAGGCACTACCCTGCCCGCTTCAGTAACCCATACTTTTGTAAACGGGCACCTGGTTTATGGAAACGGGGTATGGGATGAATCACAACAGGGACAAAGATTGCGGTTTAAGAGATAGATAGAGAAAGTCAGGAAGATGGAAAGACAGAAAGTCGGGAAGACAGAAAGTGAAGAAATAAGGGCAACAGGCAATGAGCAAAGAGCAATAAATATAGTTGCTTACAGGAATAAAGTTTGAAAGTCAGAAAATGGAGAAATAAAAGCAACAGGCAATGAGCAACAGCAATCCTATTTGCCAGTTGCCTATTGCTCATTACTTATTGCTCATTACAAATTGTCAACTGTCAATTATCAACTGTCAATTGAATAAATGAACTATTAACTTAATGGCATGCAGATAGACGATATATCATTTAACGATATTTCCATTTTTAACCAGGAAGAGGAATTTTCTATTTTCCATAAACTCAATTTCACGCTTACCGGTGGCGGGAAAGCATGGCTGCATCATTATTTCAGCCAGCCGCATGGTGATATTGAGCGGATCAGAGGAACACAGAATATCATCCGCACTTTAATGGAACATGTGGACGAATGGCCAACCGATATCAGTAACGGTACCCTGCTGGTGATGGAGAAGTTTTTGGATTATGCACTGGACCCGGTAAGTGCCAACCGGCATTTTTTAAATGATTATAGTTATCGCTGGTTACACAGTGCCGACTACTCCATGATCAAATACTCCATTCCCCACTTCGCCGATTTTTTCAGGGGGCTGCAGCAGATATACCTGTTATTAAAGGATGTGGACCTACCCAAGGCCATTAAGATCTATATTGAACGGGTTGAACAATTGATGAGTGTTACACCTTTTGTCCAACTGGCAGCCCTGCCCAGGCATCAACCCATCAGCCTGAAACAGAACCTGCAGTGTGCCTATTACTTAAAAGGCAGCAAGAAAGCACAGACAAGAGAACTGGCCGAAATTTTCTATCGCCTGGACGCCTGGTACTCCATGGCCAAAGCGGTACAAACCTATGATCTTTCCTTCCCTGAATTTATAGAACAGGATTCACCACTGATAGAAGCCAAAGGGTTATTCCATATCCTTTTACCCAAACCGGTACCTTATGATATGCAGATGAACCCTGATCATAATTTCATCTTCCTCACCGGTGCTAATATGGCCGGTAAGAGCACATTGATCAAATCGGTAGGCGCTGCGGTTTTCCTGGCGCATATTGGTATGGGAGTACCGGCCAAAAGCTTAAAGCTTACCCTATTTGACGGACTGATCAGTAATATTAATGTAGTGGACAATATCAGCAAGGGTGAAAGCTTTTTTTACAACGAGGTGCAAAGGATCAAGAATACCATCACCAAGATCAACAACAAGAAAAAATGGCTGGTACTGATAGATGAATTATTTAAAGGCACCAATGTACAGGATGCTATGAAATGTTCGCTGGCTGTTATCAATGGCCTATTAAAAATCAGGAACTCATTATTTATCCTCTCTACCCACTTATACGAAATTGGCGATGAGTTAAAAGACAATAAATCTATTACCTTCCGCTATTTTGAAACTGATGTATCAGGCGAACAACTTTCTTTCAGTTACCAGTTAAAAGAAGGCATCAGTAATGACCGGATCGGGTATGTTATTTTAAAAAGGGAGAAAGTGGTGGAGATGCTGGAGAACATTGGATCAGATCTTAGATCTAAGATCTGAGATTTTACCGGCTCTTGCAACCCGGTAGGGCTGGGATTTAATTTATTTCCAGTGGAAGTGAATTAAATACTATCACTGCATCGTTCGGAATGCTATCAACCAAACCTGAGTTAAAAATATTAGCAAATTGGATTTGCATGGCAGAACCCTCATAGTGATACAAAAAGTTCAGCACTTCAAAACATAAAAACTGAACTTGAAAAGATGAGGTTTCAAAAGTCAATGCAACCAGCGAAAGACACATTATCAAAATAAAAAGGGAAGTGTAGAAACACCTCCCGATTCTGAAATCTTATTAAAAAACTGTAATTCATATAAATATGTGGCAAATAGCAAAGTTCATTTACATGAGTATTTTTACTTGGGAGGATGTTTTTTAGCATATTGCTCCCACGCCTCAAAAACTCTTTTTTCTTCTATTGTCAAAGTATCACGTAAAAGACTAAGAGATGAACTAATTATTCTATCGGCAACCTCATGAGTAGTAGAATAATCAGTTTTAAGTATAGGCAGTTTTATTTTACTAGATAAATTATAGTCTAAAGAAAATATAGGATAAATACTGCTAACTGCAGCATAAGCAAATATTGCATCATTCTTTGTAGAATCGGGGCCTTTTGCAACATATATGTGATATTTTTCATTGTGTATTACAGTATCACGGAGTTGTTTGAACTCAAATGTCTTATCCTCCCATTTTCTCTTAAAGTCCCACCCCCCCACAATATCAGTAGAATCATACATATTATATCTTCTCATAGCTGTTGCTGTATCAGAAAAGCTTGAAAATATCCATACATTCTTTGTTCTTAAATCAGTAAATCGATAGTACTCAAGTTTGAAATCTACAGTAGTATTTTTTGCATCTTCAATGAAATAAAGGCTCCGGACTTCATCAATAACCGTACTATCTTTAAACCACATTTTTTTTTTCATTGTTGAATCTATTGATGTAATGGAATCTCGAACTTCATATAAAAAAGTGTTGTCAATAATAACGCCTTCATTCTTAGACACGTTTTGTGTCGGTATTGAACAGCTCAAAAAAACAAATAAGATGGCACTTTTTATAAAAATTAGTGCCATTTTATAAAAGCTATAAATCGTCTGCAACTGTAAAGTTTTTGGTTTTATTTGCATGTACAATAACTGTAGGGTTTGAAGAAAGCGTGTACCTTCCAATGATATGGCTAGAAGCATTATGCTGATTATAATTAACTTCTACAGAAGTTTTATCCCAAGTAGCTATTGCACTACCTACTTTTGACGTTCCTAAATGAGTAATTTTTGTAAAATAACCACCATTGGGTAAGCTTGCTCTTCTCTTTCCTTTTAATCTTTCTGTTGAAGAAATGTATGTAAATAAACTATGGGTATATACATTCCAATCAACAGTAGTTACAACTTCATACTCATCATCCCCATCATTTGCCCCACCATCAGGGTCAAGGGTGCTACTCGGCTCACACACCTCGGTTGTCGGGCCGCAATTATTATAACAAGTCGTACCCAAATAATCCTGGGTAGTATAAGAGGAACCATCACTATAATAATAGGTTGTTTCTCTATACCACTCAACACAAGTTACACTACTAGCAGTTGACTCTAAAACTTCGTTTCCATTACTATTTTTAGTACCCTTTTCTAATGTTGCATATCTTGTTTTAACACCTTTATTAAAATCCACTTCATATAAATGTTTATCAAAAATGGTTAATACGGTAAAAGTGCCGTTCGCAGTTACATTTTCGCAGTTCCATAATCTGCTCAATGTGTTTTTGGGTAAATTTCTTTGTTGAACATCTAAAGGAATAAACTGTACAATATTTCCTTTATAAACCTGATTGGTCTTATTCTCAAACAGAAGAAGGTAATGGTCTGCATCTTTATCGCTATTAGTATTCATTTTAAACTCCTTAGCAATGGGAACAATAATCAGTTTTTCTCCATCTTCAAGCGCTTCAGTGAAAGATTGCGCTGATAAAATATGCTCTCTTAACACTTCTATTCTTGCGTTTCTGGCTGCGGAACCTTCTTTAATACGGCTGTTTAGCCAATCATTTGTGAGCTTAACCACCGGTGTTTCTACAGGTTGTTGATCAATGTCATTTTTGGTACAGTTAGCAAATAGCATTAAAAAACCTGCGGATAGCAGGAATAGGCGGGAATGTTTGTGCATAATGGTTTAATTTTGTTTGAAAATATAAAAATATTTTACACGAAAAACCATTTCACAAAACATTTACAATTATTTCTAATACTCAATTGTAAATTTTCAATATCTAACACCAACATATGTACGGTGTTTATTATATATATCTATTTAAATTCCCTAGTTGTAAAGCGCTTAAATTTTATGATCATTTTTAAAGACCATACTGCTTACTTAAAGATTAAATATTATATAAAAAATAATATATAATAAACCTTATTACTAAAGGGCTCCTTCATTATTAAATACTAATTCCTCATTCTTAATCAATAAAATTTTATCTTCATCACATGCTTGTGAAAATTAACGGCAGTGCCGTTTATGGCGTAGATGCTATACCTATTACGATAGAAGTGAACTGGATGAACAGTGGCAAAGACCCGATGATTGTGGGCCTGCCTGATAATGCCGTAAAGGAAAGCCTGCAACGGGTGGAGAGCACCATTAAAACCAATGGCTTTGATATGCCACGCACCAAGGTAGTGGTGAATATGGCGCCTGCCGATATTAAGAAAAGCGGTACTGCTTTTGACCTACCCATTGCTTTGGGCATTTTAGCCGCAACAGAACAACTCACCAATGTAGAAGCTTTAAGCCAGTATGTTATTATGGGTGAGTTAAGCCTGGATGGAGAGATCAGGCCAATTAAAGGAGCTTTACCTATTGCCATACAGGCCCGCAAGGATACGATGAAAGGGCTGATTGTGCCGGCAGCAAATGCAAGAGAGGCCGGCATCGTAAACAATCTTGCGGTATACGGTGTAAGCAATATAAAAGAGGTCATCGATTTTTTCGACAATAATGAAAGCGGCCTGCAACCGGTAAAAGTGGATACACGTGACGAGTTTTATTATTCGCAATATGATTTTGATATTGATTTTGCCGATGTAAAAGGACAGAGTAATATTAAACGGGCCTTAGAGATAGCGGCTGCAGGAGGTCATAATGCCATATTGATCGGCCCGCCCGGCGCCGGGAAAACCATGCTGGCCAAACGTATTCCCACCATACTCCCTCCGCTAAGCTTACATGAAGCACTGGAGACAACCAAGATACATTCTGTTGCCGGC
This sequence comes from Terrimonas rubra, assembly GCF_042686025.1. Taxonomy (NCBI): domain Bacteria; kingdom Pseudomonadati; phylum Bacteroidota; class Chitinophagia; order Chitinophagales; family Chitinophagaceae; genus Terrimonas; species Terrimonas rubra. Next base: position 1,200,299 of record NZ_JBHUOZ010000003.1, on the reverse strand, counting down.
AAATTACCCGAGCATGCTACCCTTGTTTCCAAAAGACCTTTCAGAAGTCCGCATCATACCATCTCTGATGCCGGCCTGATCGGTGGTGGCAGCGTACCACAACCTGGTGAAATATCGTTAGCACATAATGGTGTATTGTTTTTAGATGAACTGCCGGAGTTTAAACGCACCGTACTGGAAGTAATGCGCCAGCCGATGGAGGAAAGAAGGGTAACCATCTCTAGGGCGAAAGTGGCGCTGGATTTCCCGGCCAGTTTTATGCTGATCGCCTCGATGAACCCATGCCCCTGTGGTTTTTATAATCATCCTGAAAGAGAATGTACCTGTCCGCCCGGTGCAGTGCAGAAGTACCTGAATAAAATTTCAGGCCCTTTGCTGGATCGTATTGACCTGCACGTGGAAGTAACACCCGTGCCCTTTACCCAGTTATCATCACTTGACAAACCCGATGGGTCGGCTATCATCCGTGAACGGGTGATTGTGGCCCGCGATATACAGGCGACACGTTATAAGGACACACCTGGCACCTATAACAATGCCCAGATGAGCAGCAAGCAGCTAAAGGAGATATGTATCATTGATACCGTAGGACAAAATTTATTGAAAGCCGCCATGCATAAACTCAATTTATCTGCCCGGGCCTATGACCGTATTTTAAAAGTATCCCGTACCATTGCCGACCTGGCCGGCAGTGAACAGATTAAAGCCGAACACCTGGCAGAAGCCATACAATACCGGAGCCTGGACCGGGAAGGATGGGCCGGATAATTTTTGACCTGCAAATGCTTCCTTTTATATATTTTTTTCTATTCTTGTACCCATTAAACATGTAATATGAAAAAAATAGCCGCCGTCCTTGCTTTAGCCGTTATCATGCTCACGGCTTTTGCTGCCTGTAAAAAGAGTAAAAAAGATCTGGAAAATTATACCTGTGAACAACTAGAGGATGCCATGATAGCAGCGCAGGAAAAGTATATCGACAACCCCAATGTTTCCAACTGCCGTGCTTACAAAAACGCTTTACGGGATTTAAAAACAAAAAAGTGTTATGATTATTATGATGAGAGTACTATTGATATCATGATACTAAGCTTACCATGTTAAAACTATTTACCCATCACATAAAATAAAAGAGGCTGTTGTAAAGACAGCCTTTTTTATATAATTATTTTTTTCGCCTCATCCAGACAAAAAAACCAGTAATTGCAACCAGGAAAGCGCCACCGCCTATTAATAAATTATTACGTCTTTTTATTCTTTCTTTTTCACGTTGCCTTTCTTTATACTGATCATAAAAACCTGATACGATATCCTTATTCTCCGACACTACCTTAGTAACCGTCTCAACAACATCATTTATATTTTTTTCCGATTGCCTGTTATGATAGTATGCCCGCCAGGATGGAAGTATGATCTTTTCCTTTCTTAACATACGTTTCAACTCGTCCATTTTTTGTTGCACACCATATTGCTCAACAGCTCCATATTGTAAAGCAAAATCATAAGCGATATAAGCATGCTCAACAGATAACTGTGTGGCCAGTAAATCGCCTAACTCATTAAATACATTTGCCAGTATGGCTTCAGGGAAAGGTGTAAAAGGCACTCTCTCCTTAAGCTGGTACTCGATATCCAACGCCTTATTTACCAAATCATCACTTATTGCCGAACCGGCTGTTACCCCGGTCTGTAAAACGCTGTTCTTTAACAGCCAATTGGGGTCTTTTGCCATATTCAGTTTTGCTTCCAATATCTTAACATGTACCCATTCACTGCCAGCATGGGACTCCGGATCAATAGCCAAACTTTTTTTAATAAACAATAAGGCTGAATCATTTTTCCCAGTTAACTCATAAGTGGTTCCTAAGTTTGCTACTACATTATAGTTCCCGGGATTTTCTTTATATAATCGTCGTAATATCGTTAATGCCTCCTTATACCTGCCCAGGTATGCGAAATTTACAGCGAGGTCTGACTGTGTATCTACATCATAAGTATGTATTTTGCTTAAATCATGGTTGGCGATAAATGCTGTTGCCCTGGCTGTATCAGGACTATCATAAAAACCAAAAAACGGTTCAGAGCGTCCTGTCACTTTGCCGTTTTTATTAATATGTGTTTCGTTATAACAGGCAATAGCCGTAAAAAAAGTCGGCCAGGTCAATATAAGCAGTGCAATTGTTCGTAACATGGATGATGGTTTACTGGTTGATAAGACAAGACTGGTGAATAATTCCATAAATTATATAAAAAAAGACGGTTTTAAAACGTCTTTTATTTTTTTATTTTTTTATTTTTTTCTTAACTATTCAAGACCGGTTGATCTTTGATTAAAGACTTACGCTCCCCCCCATTACAAACTATATAACAATTTGACTAGTAACAGATCATAACATCTTCAAATTATTTTCTCATGCGGTGTTATTTTAAGCTATCTTTGCGGCGCATTGGTTTGATAACAGCATTACCGGCTGCTATCAATTAAAAGGGAATCAGGTGCAAATCCTGAACAGACCCGCTACTGTAAGTCCTAATGCAACATTTTGACAATCTTTTGCCACTGTAATACCCGGTATTATGGGAAGGCCGTTCAAAATGAGGACAAGTCAGGAGACCTGCCAGCGCATTATAAATTTTAAGCTTTCGGGACATGAAGCTTTGAGTATAACAAGTGCTGAAAAAATTAGCATCCATTTGTTTTCTTAACATCCTGCAAGCTGTTTGATTTTTTTATCAAATAGTAACTGAATGAAGCGTTGTGCACAACAGCTATGCTGTTGCCTTGTTTTATTATTTACAGGCATCACCGTAAATGGGCAAAGCCATGTACAGAATTCCCTGCACGTACAACTGGATGAAGTGGTAGTACGCAACAATGCCATGCACAGGATCGTCTCGCCTACCCCTTCACAAATACTAAATGGCAAAAAACTGGCCTCACTCAACAGTTTTTCAGTAGCCGATGCCGTACGTTATTTCTCCGGTATACAACTGAAGGATTATGGAGGGGTTGGCGGGTTAAAGACCATCAATGTGCGCAGCATGGGCACACAGCATGTAGCCGTAATATTTGACGGCATGCTATTGGGTAATGCACAAAACGGTACGGTAGACCTTGGCAAGTTTTCACTGGATAATATTGAAAGCATTGAATTATACAACGGGCAAAAAACGGTTTTACCGCAACCGGCCCGTGCTTACCTGGCATCCAGTTCCATCTTTATTAAAACAAAAATCCCCCAGTTTGATAGTAGCCATCATTTACTGAAGACCAGTTTTAAAACCGGTTCCTTCGGCCTTGTTAACCCATCCTTGCTCTGGCATCAAAAGCTAAACAATCAATGGAGTACCGCTGTCAGCACTGAATATATAAATGCCCATGGTAAATACAGGTACCGGGATATTAAAAAAGGACAAAGTGGAGGCTACGATACTACTGCCACCAGGCACAACGGAGACGTTGAAGCATTCAGGGCCGAGACCGGTTTATTTTATAAAGGCCAGCAAAATGATGGCTTTATCAAAGGTTATTTTTATAACTCGGAAAGAGGATTGCCCGGCGCCATTGTTTCCAATGTTTTTTATAACCCGCAACGGCAGTGGGACAGGAATATTTTTATACAGGGCAATTACAAACACAATTTTGACTCCAGTTATAGTATCCTGGTCAATGCCAAGTATGTACGTGATTATTTAAAATATGTTGATCCCAGGATCGGTACGCTGGAAGGCGCCCTTACCAATCGTTATTACCAGACTGAATGGTATGTATCGGTTGCCCAGCAATACCTTGCCAGGCCCTGGTGGCAGTTGGGTTTATCTGCTGATTATTCTTACAACCTTTTAAACGCTAACCTCTATCGTTTTGCCTACCCCAGGCGGAACAGTTATGTAGGTGTTTTTGCCAGCAATTTTAATTTTGAACGTATTACTGTACAGTCTTCCCTGGTATATTGTTATTATGATGAGTATGTAAAGCAGTATACCACCTCCGAAGACCGAAAAGCCTTACTCCCCTATATCGGACTTTCCTTTCAACCTACCAGCTCCAGGCATTTCAGGTTGCGGGCATTTTACAAAGAATCCTTACGTATGCCCAATTTCAACGACCTGTATTATACCGAGATCGGTAATATAAAACTGGACCCGGAGTATACCAGACAATGGAACGCAGGCTTTATCTATAATAAATCACAGGGAGACAAACAAAGTTTTTCCATACAGGCCGATGCCTATTTTAACCGTATAAAAGACAAGATCATTGCCGTACCATCCACCAATCTTTTCCGGTGGATGATGATCAACCAGGGCCTGGTCACCATCAAAGGTATTGATGTAAATGCTGAGTATAACCGGCTGTTATGGTCAAAAATCCTATTACAGTTTGGTGTGGGCTATACGTATCAAAAAGCACTCAATAAAACACCCGGAGAATCATCTTACAATCACCAGATCCCTTATACACCGGTACACAGCGGTTCCCTGCACGGCTCCTTACAATGGCGCAGCTGGACACTTAATTATAGCTACCTGTATACAGGTGATCGTTATGTACTCCCCGAGAACAAGCCGGTCAACTATATGCAACCCTGGTACACTACCGACCTGGGTATTGTATGGGAGAAAAAAGTAAAAAATAAACAATACCGTATTTCCCTTGAAGTAAACAATGTATTTAACCAATACTATGATGTAGTGCTGAATTATCCCATGCCGGGAACCAATTTCAGAACTACGTTTAGTTTAACCCTTTAACATGATGCGTAGAACAATGAAATCAATTTATGTAATAGCCTGTTTAGTTATCACGCTTGTTTCCTGTAGAAAAGATGATAAAACACTGGAAGAGGAAGTAGTGCCCGTGCCCGAACAACCGGTGATTACCGTAGAAGGTTTTTACCTGCTGAACGAAGGTAATATGGGTACAAACATGTCTACCCTCGATTATTATGATTATGCCGGCGGCATATACCGCAGTAATATTTATGCGGCTGCTAACCCAAGTGCGGTAAAGGAATTAGGCGATGTAGGGAACGATATAGGCATTTATGGCAGCAAGTTATATGCAGTGATCAATGCTTCCAATAAAGTAGAGGTAATGGATGCCGGAACCACCAAGCGCCTGGGCATTATTACCATACAAAACTGCCGGTATGTAACTTTTGCAAAAGGCAAAGCCTATGTAAGCGCCTATGATGGCAATATTCAATTAGGTACAGGGTCACCCAACGGATTTGTAGCAGAGATCGACACCAATACTTTACAAATAACCCGTAAAGTAACCGTAGGACGCCAGCCGGAAGAAATGGCCATTGTCGGTAACAAATTATACATTACCAATTCCGGGGGGTATGACCCGGCCCATTACGAACGTACCGTTTCGGTTATCGACCTGAACAGTTTTACAAAAATAAAAGATATTGATGTGGCCATTAACCTGCATCGTTTAAAAGCCGATAGCAGCGGTAATTTATATGTAACCTCCCGTGGCGATTACCAGGATATTCCTTCCAAATTATTTGTGCTGAATACGCAAACGGAAGCCATTACCAAAACATTCGATATTGCAGCAGCCAACCTGGCCATCACCGGTGATACTGCCTACATCGTGGGCTCTCAATTCAGTTATGCTACCCTATCCTGGACCGTTACCTATAACATGATCAATGTTAAAACACAAACCCTGCTGAACAAGAATTTTATTACCGATAATACACATACTGATATCCATACACCTTACGGTTTAGCCGTTGACCCTGTAAGCCGTAACATATATATCACCGATGCCAAAGACTATGTATCCTCCGGCACCCTGTACGGGTATACGAAAGAAGGTAAACGGTTCTTATCTACCACAACAGGTAATATCCCTGCACATATCGCATTTAAAACAAAAACAAAATAAGCAACAAAACCAGACAAATGAAACAGTTAAAAAAACTAACATGGGCTGTAGCAACTATCGTTCTTTTATACAGTTGTAAAAAAGAAGACACGGCTGTCCCCAATGCCACTTTCTCTGTAACGGAGAAAATTATTGAGACCAATATCAAAGAAATTGTAACCATCAACGCAACCATCACCGCCGGTAAAGAGGTGAATGAAGTATGGTATGTAAATGGCCGTGCCATTTCTATCAACAGTGTTTTCAGTCATGCATTTGATGTGGCAGGCACCTACAAAGTATATTACCTGGCCGCCAACCAGTATGGTTCTTTCCGCGACAGCTTTACCGTTAAAGTAAATGCCCTTATCCGCAGCGGCGGTGCCAATGCGTACGTAACAAAATTATTTGAATACTTGCCGGCACCGGGACAGTTTATCAATAAAGCGCCGGGCAACCTGGCCAGCGCCGAAGGTATTGTGGGCAAAACCGGTATGGTTACCCTGGGTGCATTTGGCGGCTATATTGTAATGGGCTTCGATCACAGTGTACCTAACAAGGAAGGCAATGATATACAGGTATTGGGCAATGCTTTAACCGAATGGAGCGAGCCCGGTATTGTATACGTTATGCAGGACGATAACGGCAACGGTTTACCCGATGATAAATGGTATGAATTGGCAGGCAGCGAATTTGATAAAGGCCCTGCCGAATATGCCAGAAATTATGAAGTGACCTACTACCGCCCGGATGCACCCAATAAAGATGTACCCTGGACTGACAATAAAGGTGCCAGCGGCTTTGTAAAGAAAAACAGCTTCCATACACAGGCATATTATCCTGAATGGATCACCGCGAACAGTTATACCTTAAAAGGTGCCTGGTTAAAAGGGAAGTTAGACCTTACCGTTCCTAGCTATATTAAATCCATGCCTTATGCCTGGGGTTACGCCGATAATATTGTAGGTGGCAATTTATTGGATATTGACAATGCTGTTGATGAAAAAGGCAATAAGGTTCATTTGAAAGCCATTGATTTTATCAAGGTACAAACAGCCGTATTAGGCGACGGTGGCTGGTTAGGAGAAGTATCCACTGAAGTAAACGGTATTAAAGACCTGCATTATAATTAACCCAACACCACCTAACCTGATAATTAACAACAATGAAATTTTTACAACAAACAAAACAATGGGCCTGTTTAGGTATACTGGCCATTACTTTATATTCCTGTTCACGTGACAGCGATGGTATCACCGGCCCCGAACCGCCTGTACCTGCCCGGCCTTATGACAATGGTTTTTTTATCATCGGCGAAGGGTCCTATGGCAAATCGGCAGGAACAGTTAACTTTTACGCCTATGGCGCCGATACGGTAGCTACCAGGGTATATGAAAAGGAGAATCCCGGTAAGGTCACTTCTAATGCCGCCATGACCAGCACCCTGCAATTTGCCGGCATCATTAATGGTAAATTATACCTGTTAAGTAAAATAAACGGCCCTATTGTTAAAGTAGATGCCGGTACGTTAAAGGAAGAAGCCCGCTACACCCAGGAAGCCAGCAACTGGCGCAGCATTGTACACGTCAGTGGTAATACCGGGTTGGTAAGCGCCAATGACGGTGTGTATTATATTGATCTTACCACTTTACAGGTACAATCAAAACTGCAGACGGTATCGGCCGTGAACTCCGGTGATATGATCAAAACGGATAATTACATTTTTGTATTACAAAGCAATGGTGTAAAGATCATCAATGTAAGCAGTAACAACTCTTTTGTTAAGAGTTTTACCAATATCAACCGTGGTTTAACCACTACTCCCAATGGTAAAGTATGGGGTGCTGTGGGGACACGCCTGGTAGCTATTGACAGCAAGCTGGATACAGCCGGTGTAACCATACCGGTAGCCGTTAGCTCATGGGGACTGGACGCACCAACCATCCTTACGGCTTCTACGAAAGAGAATGCGGTATTCTATCACTCCGGCACTAAAATTTACAAATACATTGATGGTAACCCCGGGTCACTGGATCAACCTTTTATTACCATTAACGAGTCACCGTTTATGGTATACGGCGCTATCCGTTACGATAAAAACAAAGACTACCTGATCGTAAATGGCATTAAAGGGTATGGCAATGCTTCTACTATAAACTATTTACTGATATACAATGCCAGTAATGGCAGCCTGGTGAAGAAGATAGTATATGGCGGTGATGAGACCAACCTTGATTTTCAAAAAATTTACTTTCCCACCCTTAGTGTGTTTCACTAATTTATCTTAATACTGTTTCGAAAAACCAGGCCGGCACCTAACAGTGCCGTTTTTTTATTGATCTGTATTTTATTATTACGGTAGCGGTTCATAAATCAATTGCACCACACCCGATCTGAAAACATTGGTTTGTAATAATTTTAAATTAAGCCTGCCCTGCATGTCCTCAAACAAAGGCTTTCCGGCTCCCAGTACTACAGGATGCACCGATACACGGTATACATCGATCAAACCCTGCTGAATAAAGGTCTTAATTAAGCCTGCGCCACCATATAACCAGATATCTTTTCCATCCTGCTGTTTTATAGCGTTCACCTCTTTCACGAGGTCGTCGGGTTTAATGAAACTTGCTTTATCATCCTGCCTGATCTCACGGGAGAAAACAAACTTTTTCCTGGCGTGTACGGTTGCCCACATGGTCTTTTCTGCCGGGGCCGCATCAGCGGCCGGTTGATAGTTGCCCCACATATCATAACTTACCCTGCCATAAAATATGGTGTCCACACTGTCCAAAAAACCTTCAAAATTCATATCATCATCCATAATACACCAGTCAATCTCGCCATTGGGCCCTTCTATAAATCCGTCCAGGCTTACTGCCAGGTCTAACACTATTTTCTTCATTACAGCTGTTTTTAATCAGTTTTTTACAGGCGGTCCAATTCAGGCTTTGTTAATTCGTTTTCTATATCCCCGGTATTTAAAGTAGTGGCCGGTTCAAAAAGCATGACCCAAACCTCGCTTTCGGCAACGGGCTTATGTTCTACCCCTTTGGGAACGATCATAAATTCGCCTTTCTTCAGGGTTACGGTTTTATCCCGGAACTCGATCTTTAATACACCTTCCACGATAAAAAACAGTTCATCCTCATGGTCATGTTTATGCCATACAAACTCCCCTTCAAATTTGGCCAGTTTTACATGTTGCCCGTTTAATTCCCCAACGATCTTTGGCGACCAGTGCTCAGAAAAAAGCGCAAATTTCTGTACGAGGCTAACTTTATCCATGGTATAATTTATTAGTTGTGTTCTATATCATTGACCCGTTTTAGACAAATCGGCCACCACTACCAAATAATGCCGGAAATAAAAATTATTATCCTGGCGGACAGGCTGGTATTTAAAGTAGTCATCGGGTATCCCGGTGAATGCGCCGGATTCATATCCCATTATTGTAAACGATTTGCCAACATACTTTCTTTTCATCTCGTCATTTTCCGCTGTCGTTAACTTGTTCCTTTTTTTACCATACAGGTGTCGGTACAAACTGAATCCATCGTCAGGAAACCTATCCGTCTCATCTTTAAATATCATAATAACAGGTTCATGTAATACAACACTATCAACAGCTTTTATTTTAAAAAGGAAAACACCTTGCAGTTCTTTTTTCCGGAGATCGTCTCCGTCAACAACTTCGACCTCCATTTTAACTAGAGTACCGAAAGGAACTGTTAACTGCTCTTTTATTGAAGTCCGTAATGCGGCCGTATCCTGGGCAGAAACAAGTTGAGCAGCAAAAATGGCTGCCATAGTTAAAAACAGGGAAATATGTTTCAGGCAATGCTGGTTCATGAGAGTGTTAACGGGAATAGTTATGATTTAGAGATCACCAATTTACGATTCATCTTTCACATTCTTAGTGAGATTGATGAATTATAAATGTTAAATGATGCATTCACTAAACACCATCAACCATTAACTATTAACCATGAACTATTAACCAACCAATACCGGTTGCTGGTGCTGCAGGTAAGATAAGAATAATTCCATGCCCTTACGCTTGCGTTCATCTAAAGTATAACTGAGGTGCAGGGTATAATATTTTTTCAGATTGTAGTAGGGATAAGGATGCGCGGCTACTATTTCATCAATATGATCGAGGCCTAAAGCATTGGCCGCGTCAAAAGTGGCGATAAAACCGGGCGGTAAGGGTTTCAGGCTTACCCAGGCGGCAAATACAAAAGGCAGACCCGTAATGGCACGCCATTCAGAGGCCAGGTCATAAATAAAAGTAGATTGGCGGCGCTGCTCCAGGGCCCTGTCGCCTATCACAAGGCCGGCTGTAGTGCCTTTGATCTCCTTACGATAACTCTCGTCTTTGGCCATGATCAGCTGCGGGTTAATACCCCAGGATTCCCGCATCAGTATTTTTAAGAGCGCTACCGAGGAACGGCTCTGGTAATCGAGGTAAATGGTCTCTATTTCCTGCAAAGGCACTTCACTGAACAGGCAAACGGAAGCTACTTCTGTATCGGTGGCAATGCAATGGTTACCAATGATATGATACTCTTCCAGTTGCGGTAAAATAGCCACGGGTACCAGGCCCACATCAATCTGCCCTCCTACCAGCATATTGGCCAGTTCCGAGGGTATGGCCTCCACCAAATCGATCTGCTGCGATACAGGCTCCTGCTGCAATCCGTAAATTAAAGGACGGGTATTCCGGTAACTTACAATTCCTACTTTTATTCTCTTGTCCAATTCAACTATTTTTGCAACCTCAAAGATAAAACAATAAGTATTCATGCAACTATCTTCTCTTACAGCCGTTTCGGCCGTTGACGGACGTTATCGTAAACAAAGTGAACAATTGGACGCCTATTTTTCCGAATATGGTTTAATTAAATACCGTATTGAAGTAGAAGTGCAATACCTGTTTTTTTTAGAAAAAAAGAAGTTCTTTAAACTGCCGCTCAAAGCTAAAAAAGCCTTAAAACAACTATTGGAAGGCTTTACCGTAGAACAGGCCCAGGCAATAAAAGATATTGAAGCTACCACCAACCACGATGTAAAAGCCGTGGAATATTTCCTGAAAAACATTTTACAGGATAACGAGGCCGGTGAACTGACGGAATGGGTGCATTTTGGTTTAACCTCGCAGGATATTAATAACAGCGCCGTTCCTTTATCCTGGAAAAATGCCCTGGAACTGGAATACCTCCCCACCCTGTTAAACCTGGCCGGCCATTTAAAACAACTGGCAACAGAGTGGAAAGACATTCCCCTGCTGGCCCATACACACGGGCAACCTGCCAGCCCTACTACGCTGGGTAAAGAGTTTATGGTATTTGTGGAAAGGATCAATAACCAGGTAGAACAGTTATTACATATACCTTACACAGCCAAGTTTGGAGGTGCCACTGGGAACTTTAATGCGCACCATGTAGCTTTTCCTAAAAACGACTGGATCAAATGGGGCAATGAATTTATTGGCTCCTTAGGTCTGCAACGCCAGCAATTTACTACCCAGATAGAACATTATGATAACCTGGCTGCTCATTTTGATGCCATCAAACGGATTAATAATATTTTACTGGACCTTTCCCGTGACGTATGGACCTATATTGCATTTGAGTACTTTAAACAAAAAACCAAGAAAGGCGAAGTGGGGTCCTCTACCATGCCGCATAAAGTAAACCCGATTGATTTTGAAAATGCCGAAGGCAACCTGGGTATTGCCAATGCTTTACTGGAACATTTATCGGCCAAACTCCCGGTTTCCCGTTTACAACGCGACCTGACCGATTCAACCGTATTAAGAAATATCGGTGTACCCCTGGGACACACGTTTATTGCGATTAAATCTCTGGAAAAAGGCCTGGGTAAACTGGTAGTGAATAACGCCAAGATCAATGCCGACCTGGAAGATAACTGGCCGGTAGTGACCGAAGCCATACAAACCATCTTACGCCGTGAAAAATTCCCTAACCCTTATGAGGCACTGAAAGAGCTGTCAAGAGGTAAGGACAAGATAGATAAAGCAGCCATACACCAGTTTATTGACGGGTTAAATATTACTGCTACCCTCAAAAAAGAGCTGAAGAAAATAACCCCTCAGAATTATACCGGTGTTATTGCTAAGTTTTAATAAGAAAAAACACTAGCCCTAACTTTTGGTAACAATAAGAAATACAGTAAGATAGCTTAACAAAAAGTCCCGGTTATACCGGGACTTTTTTTGGCCTGATTCGTGCAAGTTTATGGGTATAACCGTCCAGGGTATTGGTTAACCTAAAACAGGTTGTTATGAAACAGGTATATAAAATACTATTGGCAGGCCTAACATGGGCAACAATAATAACAGGATGTTCAAAAGAAAAAGATGTGCAGGAGGAAGGGACACAGGACCCGCCTGTATTGGCAGGCACCTATAATGGTAATTTCAGCCGTACGGGTATGGCAACTACGGATATAACCATTGCCTTTACCGGCAATAATTTTTCCGGCAGCAGCACTGCCGCTTACCCGGTAATTTGTAACGGCACATTTACCATCAATACCAACCAGGTAAGTTTTACCAATGCTTGTAACGAAACAGGTGCTATTGTATTGAACGGCACTTATAATTACACACTATTGCGTGGGGCTACATTCCGGATATGGAGAACCAATAATAATATAACGGATGAATATACCATTACCCTGGCGAGGTAATGGCTATGGCTTTACATTTCCGCCTTATGTATCTCGCTGGTAAAGTGGAAAGTGATATCCGGGTTATTGGTGATCTCGGTATTCAGGAACCATTCACTTTGTGCCAGGTACACCACGTGACCATCTTTATCCTCTGCAATATTGGCCTGTTTAAAGCGGGTAAATTCCAGTAATTTCTTAGGGTCCTTACTGGTTAACCAGCAGGCTTTGTAAAAGGGCATACTGTTGAAGGTTACCGAAGCGCCATATTCATGCAGCAAACGGTATTGAATTACCTCAAACTGCAGTTCGCCCACACAACCGATGATCTTTTTATTACCGCCAAACTGGGTAAATAACTGGGCTACACCTTCATCAGTAAGTTGTAACAATCCTTTTTCTAACTGTTTGGTTTTTAAAGGGTCTTTATTCACTACCTCTTTAAAAATTTCAGGTGAGAAAGAAGGAATACCAGTGAAATAAAAGTTCTCACCTTCGGTCAAGGTATCACCTATCTTAAAATTACCGGTGTCAAACAAACCTACCACATCACCCGCATAAGCATCTTCGATAATACTTTTGTCACGGGCCATAAAGGAATAAGGGTTGCTGAAACGCACATCCTTGTCCAGGCGTACATGGTGGAAATATTTATTACGCTGGAACTTACCGGAGCATACCCTTAAGAAAGCGATCCTGTCCCGGTGTTTGGGGTCGAGGTTGGCGTGGATCTTAAATATAAAACCGCTCAGTTTTTCCTCTTCCACATCCAGCAAACGGCTGGTGGTTTCGCGGCTGCGTGGTGTAGGCGCTATTTCAATAAACGTATCCAGCATTTCCTTTACACCAAAGTTGTTGATGGCGCTGCCAAAGAAAACCGGCGCTACCTGTCCGGCCAGGTAGTACTCAACATCCAGCGGGCCATTTACGCCATCCACCAGTTCAATATCCTCCCTTAAAATTGCCGCATCCGCTTCTCCTATCTTTTTCTCCAGCAGGCTGTCATTAATATCTTCAATGGCCGTTACATCATCCTCGTCTACAGCCTTGGTATTGGCCGTAAACAGCCGCAGGTTATGATCGTGTAAATTATATACCCCTTTAAAATCCTTACCACTGTTAATGGGCCAGGTCATGGGGTGCAGGGAAATTTTCAGCTCTTTTTCAATCTCTTCCAGCAGGTCAAAACGGTTTTTACCGTCCCTGTCCATTTTATTGATGAATACAATTACCGGCGTATCACGCATCCGGCATACCTCCATCAGTCGGCGGGTCTGGTCTTCCACTCCGTTCACACTGTCCACCACCAGGATAACGCTATCCACTGCCGTAAGGGTACGGTAGGTATCCTCCGCAAAGTCCTTGTGACCCGGTGTATCCAGCAGGTTGATGAGAATATCATTGTATTCGAAACTCATTACCGAAGTGGCTACCGATATACCACGCTGCCGCTCTATTTCCATAAAGTCGGAAGTAGCATGCTTTTTAATTTTATTGCTCTTTACCGCACCGGCTATCTGGATGGCGCCACCAAATAACAGGAATTTTTCCGTCAGGGTGGTTTTACCGGCATCCGGGTGACTGATAATGGCAAAGGTTCGCCTGCGCTGAATTTCGTTGTGATATTTCATAAAGGTGGCAAAGGTAAGGCAGATTGAAACGTAAAAGAAGGGTAAAGTGTACTAATCCGCTGCGCCCCGTTTCCCTTTATCGATTTCAGGCCTCCCTTTAACGAGTTGATTTATTGTCTCCCCTTTTTACAACTAGCTTAGCAACATAAACTAAAACTTTATGAAACAACTTATTATTGCAGTCCTGTTTATTGCTGTAGCCACTACTTATGGTTGTAAAAAAAGCAAGGACGACCCGGCCCCTAACCCCAATATTATTTATGAGTCAGTGAATGAAACACTGAAAACCTATACGCCCAAACCGGCCCCCACTGACCGGTTCGAATATATCGGCAGCATCAGTGCATCCGTACCCAAACTAGCTATCGGCATTTTGATGAGCTGGGAAACAAGCCCTAATGGTATTTATCTCCACCCCAATAACAGCGCAGGGGCTATTTTAACCAATACCCACGGTTTAATTAAAGGAATGCCGGCCGGTGTTGTTATCAATAGTGCTTCTATAAGCTGGAATACCAGCTCACCGGCCATTAGCTACGATTATGTAACCAACAGTACTTCCTCGAAAGGTGATTTTGCCGGGAAGGGGAACCTGTATATAGGTTTTTATACTATTGACAGTGATAAAAAATATTATGGCTGGGCTCAATTAAATGTATCGGCAGATGGAAGAACCGTGAAATTGATTGATTATGCCGTACAGAAGGTACCAGATACCGGCATCAAAACGGGTGAAAAATAGGCCAGTATATGGTTACACTGAACGCCCGAACAATTAAGCCATATCCGGGGAAACATAACCCGGGCCCGGTAATTTGTTCCACCGTTCTTTCTTCACCAGTAGCCAGGTTGCTAATAATAACTCACCCAATGCCATGGGCAGGGATAGAACCATGTCAACAGTATCACTATAAGCTGCATAGCCAGGTAAAAAACGGGCAGCCATATTGGTGAGTAAATAACATAGCCCTGCAAAAACGGCCATATACCCGATCAGTTTAGGTACAGCAGGTGTTTTGATCAACAGATATCCCAGTAATACCAGGTGTACCCCAAAAACAATCAGGCCAAGCGACCATATTGTTAAAAAGCTTTCGAAATGAAACATAACCGCAGTGGACCCCGTATGGCCGGGTATAAACGGGGGGATCATTAACAAGTGTACAATTGCCCATCCCAAAACCGTGCTGTACACCAGCCGGGCAAGCGCCATCAGGATAGCCAGGCTGCTGTTTACCTGCTGAAAAAGCCTGTACAGGAACCAGCAAAGCAACAGGTCGAGTAAAAATATAACCAGGAAGCATACTATAAAACAAATAAACAGATCATTATTTACAGCAAGGTTAGTGAAGGTTGCAGGTGCATTATCACGGATATAAATTTGCGGAAAAGCATATCCATAACCAATGCCCGCCAGGATAGCCATAGTTAACAAAGAGATGCCGGTGAACAATGGAAGTTTTCTGCGCATATACTGTTCGTCTTTATTCATTATTAAAAAGTAAGCACACAAAACTACCTATGAACAAAAACAGATTTCTTAACCATTGCTAAGAAACCGGACCGGTAATCTGCTTAATAAAAAAATCCCCTGTCATAAAACAGGGGACCTTGTATATCATTAAACGATAATTATTATGCTTTAATCGCAGCAATACCCGGTAAGGTTTTACCTTCAAAGTATTCCAGCATAGCACCACCACCGGTGGATACATAACTTACTTTATCACTAAAACCAAACTGGTTCACGGCAGCCACACTATCACCCCCGCCTACTAAACTGAAGGAGCCGTTTTGTGTAGCCTGGGCCACTGCAGTTGCAATAGCTTTAGTGCCTGCCTGGAATTTCTCCATTTCAAAAACACCCATCGGGCCGTTCCATAAAATGGTTTTGGAAGCCAGTATCACATTGGTAAATGCTTCAATGGCAACAGCCCCTATATCCAGGCCCATCCAGCCATCGGGAATATTACCCGATGCAGCCGTATCAGTATTGGCATCTGCCGCAAATTTATCAGCGATCACGGAATCTTCGGGTAAATGAATTTTTACATTTTTAGCTGCTGCTTTTTCCAGTAAAGCCTTAGCGGTATCTAAACGGTCGGCCTCACATAAAGAAGCGCCGATATTACCCCCTCTTGCTTTAAAGAAAGTGTAAGCCATACCACCACCGATAATAATGTCAGTAGCTTTTTCCAGCAGGTTTTCGATGATCAGTATTTTATCAGAAACCTTGGCACCACCAATAATGGCCGTGAAAGGTTTTTCTGAACTATGCAGTACTTTTTCCGCACTGCTTACTTCCCCTTCCATTAACAAGCCGAACATTTTTTTATCGGCAGGGAAAAACTCAGCCATTACCGCTGTAGAAGCATGTGCCCGGTGTGCTGTACCAAAGGCATCATTCACGTATACATCACCTAAAGCGCTCAGCTTTTTGGCAAACGCTTTATCTCCTTTTTCTTCTTCTTTATAAAAGCGCAGGTTCTCCAATAATAATACTTCACCGGGACGCATCATACTGGCCGTAAGTGCCGCCTGCTCGCCAATACAATCATCGGCAAACAATACCGGTACCGGCTTACCCAGCGCATCCGTTAATAAAGTATGGATATGTTGTACTAAATGTTTCAGCGAATACTTATCCGTGGGCCCGTCTTTCGGACGGCCTAAATGGGACATTAAAATCACTTTGCCGCCATCTTCCACTATTTTTTTAATAGTGGGTATAGCCGCTTTGATCCGGGTATCATCGGTAATTTCTAATGATTCGTTCAGGGGTACGTTAAAGTCAACCCTTACCAGCACTTTTTGATCATTAAAATTGTAATCGGAAAACTTGCTCATGATTATTGTTGTATAATTTATGATAATACCGGACTTATGCTTTTTCGCTGTTGGCTTCCTCGTACATCAGGTATCCCGCGGAAACCGCCAGTATCTGGTTGGTTACATCAACCCCGCCTTTCATATTTGTCCGCAATGCTTTTACGACAGTTGACGGACCGGAAGGAAATCCCCACCATCCAAACATGATGGTACCCAGGTTGTACCAAAAACTATGCAAAAAAGTGCTTTGTCCCTGTTTTATCAGTTTTAATTCAGATTGATTCTTGGATGTACCGATAATATAGGAAATAACATATTGATAGTGCACAAACTTTCCCCCGTTCTCAATTTCGGTTTGAATTTCTTTGGCGCTTAATCGTTTTACATTTTTCTTACTCATATAGTTTGTAATGTTTTTCTTTAAAACAATATGAGAGGGCTCAGATCTAAGTAAAAGTATGACAAGTGAGTTAGTTTTTCAACATGCGTGAGGGATAGCCGCGGATACCCCGGTGAAGCCCTGTGCTTAGCGGTTCCCCCGTTGTGGGGGTCAGGGGGTGTGCCGGAGTAGCAGCGTATAGCCCGACCCCGTGTCAGTGAATATAACTTATCGTTATTATTTTACCCGACACGGGGGCACGCCATAATATGGTTAAGAACTTATTTGCTGATCAGTTGTGCAAAATAATGTACGGTGCGTACCAACTGGCTTACATAGCTCATTTCGTTATCGTACCAGCTTACCACACGTACCAGTTGCGTATCGCCAACTGTTTGTACACGGGTTTGGGTAGCATCGAATAATGAACCAAAGTTGATACCGATGATATCACTGCTTACAATTTCGTCTTCGGTATAACCAAAGCTTTCGTTAGCGGCGGCTTTCATAGCAGCATTTACTTCTTCCACACTGGTTTTGGCATTTAATACCGCTGTTACCTCGGTTAAAGAGCCGGTAAGTGTAGGAACACGTTGTGCGCTGCCATCCAGTTTACCTTTTAAAGAAGGTAATACCAGGCCAATAGCTTTGGCGGCACCGGTACTGTTAGGCACAATGTTCTGTGCAGCAGCACGGGCACGGCGCAGGTCACCTTTAGGATGCGGCGCATCCTGTGTGTTCTGGTCATTGGTATAAGCGTGTATAGTGGTCATTAAACCATTAACAATGCCAAATTTCTCCTCTAATACCTGTGCCATTGGCGCCAGGCAGTTAGTGGTGCAGGATGCACAGCTGATGATTGTTTCGCTGCCATCCAGGATGCTGTGGTTTACGTTGAATACAATTGTTTTCAGATCGCCGGTAGCCGGTGCAGAGATCACTACTTTTTTAGCGCCTGCGGTGATATGGGCTTCCGCTTTTGCTTTATCGGTGAAGAAACCGGTACACTCCAATACCACATCCACTTCGTGAGAAGCCCATGGAATCTGAGCAGGATCTTTTTGTGCGTATATTTTAACTTCGTCTCCGTTAACAATAATGGAGTTTTCGGTGGCTTTTACGTCAGCATCAAAACGCCCCTGAGCTGTATCGTATTTTAACAGATGCGCTAAAACTTTAGGGCTGGTAAGGTCGTTGATGGCAACAACATCAATCCCTTCCATTTTATAAATCTGACGGTATACTAAACGACCTATTCTTCCAAATCCGTTAATGGCTACTTTTACAGTACTCATAGTTTTGTTTTGTGATTGAACAATATTTTTAAGGCTCGCAAATATACGAATTAATAAAGTAGCTATTTGTGTAGTTGCGGCAGCGGCCTCAAATATTTTTTTTAAATATTTTTTCATTTTTTTTTGCTGGTAAAAAACAGGTCCTTATCTTTGCAATCCCAAAAACAGAACGCCCCGTTCGTCTAGGGGTTAGGACATCAGATTTTCATTCTGGTAACAGGGGTTCGATTCCCCTACGGGGTACTAACAACAAAGGCTACTCAAACGAGTAGCCTTTACTTTTTAAACGCTGTTTTTGGTGTAGTACAACACACTTTAAACAGGCACTTTACTAAATATTCTTTTATGGCTTTAAAAGCAGGAATTGTAGGCTTACCCAACGTTGGAAAATCAACCCTCTTTAACGCTGTCAGCAACAGCGCTAAAGCCCAGGCCAGCAACTACCGTTTTTGTACAATTGAACCTAACGTGGGACTGGTAGATGTACCCGATACCCGCTTAAATAAACTGGCCGAGCTGGTAATACCCGACCGCATTGTGCCTACCCAGATCGAGATCGTTGATATTGCCGGCCTGGTAAAAGGAGCCAGCAAAGGCGAAGGACTCGGCAATAAATTCCTGGGCAATATCCGTGAGGTAGATGCCATCATTCATGTGATCCGCTGTTTCGAGGACGAGAATGTATTGCGTGATGAAGGAGCCATTAACCCGGTTGCCGATAAAGAAATTATTGATACCGAATTACAGTTAAAGGACCTGGAAAGCATAGAGAAAAAAATTCCTAAAACAGAAAAAGGCGCCAAGACCGATGCCAAATTAAAAGCCGAACTGGAAGTACTGCTGCGCTGTAAGGCCCACCTGGAACAAGGCCGCAGCATTCGTGAACTGGGTTTAAGCAAAGAAGAAAAAGTAGCCGTAGCCGATCTTTTCCTGTTAACCGACAAACCGGTTTTATACGTGGCTAACGTTGACGAAGGCTCGATGCATACCGGCAATAAATTTTCGGAAGCTTTAACCGCTGCCGTGCAGAACGAAAATGCACAGGTAATTATCATGAACAACTCCATTGAAGCCCAGATAGCCGAGATGGATAATGAAGATGACAAAGCCCTGTTCATGGACGAATATAAAATGACCGAGCCTGCACTGGACCGTTTGATCCGTTCGGCTTACAAACTGTTAAACCTGTACACTTACTTTACTGCCGGCGTGCAGGAAGTACGCGCCTGGACCATTCACGAAGGCTGGAAAGCCCCGCAGGCTGCCGGTGTGATACATACCGATTTTGAAAAAGGGTTTATTAAAGCCGAAGTAATCGGGTACGACGATTATGTACAATACAAAACCGAAGCCGCTGCCCGTGAAGCCGGTAAATTACGTATTGAAGGCAAGGAGTATATTGTGAAAGACGGCGATGTGATGCACTTCCGTTTTAATGTATAGTTAAGCTGTAAGTAATAAGTTTTAAGTTATAAGTAAAGTGCCTGGTTTTTACCGGGTACTTTTTTTATGCGGGAAAGGGGAGAATTATAAATGATGAATTATGAATAGTTACCAGGGTACTATTAACAATGATCCCTTCCTTATAAATCCCAAATCTTAAATCAAAAATCTTAAATCCTATAAAATCGCCGTTACCGTTGCCCTGCCCGAGTGAATGGTCCTGCTGTCGGCTGATTTACGGCCATCGTATTGAAAATTGAGTTCCAGGTTATTCATCAGGCGTTTGGTGATGGTTATATTCCAGATATAATTTTTACCGGGCAACAGGCCCTCCAGTATCATGTAACTTACCGGAGACACCAGGTTATTGGTACCCTGCTTGTAATTGATATTCTGGAAAGTGAATTTGCCTAATACCGCTGTATTTTGTAACAGGTTGTATTTTGATTCGGCGGTTAAGGAGTGTGACAAAGAACTTTCATTGCCAAATACCGGCTTGTTCTTTTTTGATTCTAATTTATATAAACCCGCAACCCGGAAAGTAGTACCATTAATAAATGACAGTCCCGGCTCAGCGCTGTAAATATGCAGGTCATAATTACGGTTATCAAACTGCGCATTGGCCGTGTACAGTTCATTCCTGGCCGTTCGCAGGTTCAGGTTAAACAAAAATAATTTGGACATATTCCACCTGAATTTACTGGTCCAGTCATTGGTGCGGCGGCTTTCATAACCATAGGTCAGTAAGGCTTTACCACTGTTGTTAATATTACTTAGGTCAAGCCCCCATACATGGCTGAAACGGTTAAAGGATAAAGTGTTTACAATAGCCGTATTCAAGGTGATCAGACCTGTATCGTTTACATTCAGCTTAAAAGGGTTGGCCTGGAAAGTACCCTTGGCCACGGTTTTATTGGTGATCTGCAGCGAGCTGTTTAAATTAAACTTAGCCAATACCTTTTTAAAGCCTTTTATATCATTGCCTCCCCATAACGATCGCGGGTTAATCGCAATATTATAGTTGAAAGTGGTATAATTGGCTTTTATAAAATCGTTGGTGGGTGTAAACAGGCGGATAAACTTGGCCTGGTCGGGGTACATGGCCAGCTCAAACTCGTTCAGCTCCTGTTGACCATTTTCATTATAATCTATCCAGGCATACTGGCCCTGACCGGCCGGCACTTCGAGGTAAGCAAAATCGCGGCGTTGCTCCTGCCCCGCCCCTACTTCGTACAAAGCATTACCGGTTATAAAACCCTTCCATTCATTCATCATATACTCCACCCGGCCCAGGATGCTCTCATCGGCTGTTTGCCGGCTGAGCGTCTGTTCATAAACTTTTAATTTACGATAGGTGGCATTTACATATAACTGTCTTTTTTCATTGGCCAGCAGGTCGGTCTGCACATTCACATTATAACTCCTGTCGCCCCTTACCAGGTCCTGTACACCCGGCATCTTATATTTATCAGAACGCGTAAAAAAGTTAATACCATAACGGTTCTTTTTCTTTTCATCCGATTTTACATATACCGTATAAGTATCAAAGGAGAAAGCATTGGCCGATAGTGTATCTGTATCCTTTGACCGGGTGATATTTTGCTCCAGGGTATAACGCCCACCCACACGCCAGTCATTCAGTTTTTTAAATTGTTTGCTCACATCCAGTACCGGCCTTAAAAAATGGCCTTTATCAGCAGCGGTTGAAAAATTAGTGATGGTAAAATCATTATTAAATACCCAGCCACCATAATTGGCTTTGTGTAAAATACTGTTCTGGTAACCGTTATAACTGTCGGAACGGTTGTAATTGGTGAACTTGTAAGTAATGCCTTCATTGTTTTTATTGAGCAAACCACTGGCAAAACGGATAATATTTTCTGTAGCAACCGTAGTAACAATCGGCAGGCCCCAGTCACGGGTAAACTCCACCGATCTTAACCTTTCCAGTGGCTTAAACCGGTCCTGCACATACTCATAATCAATATTGGTTTGCAAAAATGTGCCGCGTTTGGCAGATAGTTTAGCCTTATTGGCAAACTGCAGTTTGCCGGCAAAGCCATTATTATTACCCTTATCCAGCCTGGAAAAAGTATTGATATCATAATTGCTCATGGCGCCTTCCACTTTCAGTATCGTGTTCTCATTAAAATTATAATCCACACCCAGGTCAAATACCTGTTGTTTCTTAGGCGTTATCAGCAATACGGCCGGCTCATAATTACCCTGTTTTACGCCACCTACCGGCTCCACATACACATATACCTTACCGTTGGCCCCATTATAATCAGGTACATAATTACCATTACCAAAACCTACCTGAATAAAACCCAGGCTATATTTGGCCAGGTTGGGATCGGTGGAGTACCGGTAAAATGAATCCGTGCCCACATATATTTTTTCGTACAAAATTTTACCCGCCGAAAAAGTATCGAGGGTGGCGGATGAATAAAAAGCCTTTTGTATACTATCGCCCAGTTGCGATAAAAAATGTTTCTGCGGTGCATCCAGTACCTGGTTGATAGAGGAGTTTTTAGCATCACTGTTATTAAAAAATCCGAAACGTACTTTCGCTTTTTTATTCAGGTCAAACTCCTGTGTTAAAAACACATTGGCATTTAAAAAATTCCGGTCGGCATACTCAAACTCTATCTGTATACGGCTGTCCTTGGTGATCATACGTTTGGGCGTAAAGGTCACTTCCGCGGTATTGTAATTGATCACATAATCCTGGTCCTCGCCTCTTTGCAATAATTCACCGTCCAGGTATACCCTTTCGGTATTGCCCAGTACAATAAAAAATATCTCGCTGTTAGCGCCCTGTAAACGATATGGTCCCTGGTTGCCTTCCAGGCCGTCAAAAACATTACGGGTGAATTTCCCCTTCGCAATAGAAGCGCTGGCCAGGGTAGATGATTGTATTTTATCCGTTACCCTGTTGGTGGTGTTAAAAGATACGCCCTGTAAACGTTTATAAAAATTGAGGAAATAGGCCTGGTCCTGGCGAATGTCAATATCACCGATATTGAGCTGCCAGTTCTTCTTTTTGAAGCGGATATACACTTCATCAAATTCATTTAACTGCTGTGTATTACCATCAGGCTGGATGGGGATATTATTATCGGTAATGGCTGCCTGCAGCTCAATACTATCACCCAGCATACCGCTTAGCTGCACGTTCAGAGTGGAGTTCAGCACCGCATCCTGGTTATTACCAAAACCTATCTGGCGGCCAAAACTTCCGGATGCCTGTATATTACCAAAATTAAAAATACCCCGCTGGGCATCGCTCAGGTCATCGTTGATATTGTACACAAAGGAGGTACCGCTGAACCTTACCAGGCTGTCATAATTCATCCGCTGTGCCACCGGGTTTAATTTGTAAGGGAATACCCTATATTCCACAGTGACCATGTCAGTGGACGGTCGTTGCTTCCAGTATAAGATGGCATTGACATAATCCACCCGGTAATAAGTGGTATCATGTTGGGCAATCCGTAATGTGTTGGGAATAATGCTCAAGGTATCTAAAACAATACTGTCAGCCTGTACGGGCAGTAATTTCTGGCGCAGGTTAGAAGACGCAGGCGCCTGTGCATTAACTTTTGAGAAAAAGATAAGCAGCATGACCAGACAAACACATATACGCCACAACTGACCCAATAGCAGTACGTTTTTTAGTAAGCGTAAAATTCGGTGTTTTATTGCGTTTTTACAGGCTAAAGTGAACAAAATTAATTCATTGGCCTTAACACAGCGCACCGCTATACTCCTGCCTTCAAAGCTTATTTACTGTTTAATTTGCTGTATCTTGCCTTATCATGGTTTCTTTTACCCGGTTATACATACCCGTTTTATTGTTGTTCACTGTTTCGTGCTTAAAAGCACAAAACAGGAGTTCCGGTTACCGGCAGGAGTTGAGCGCAGGCCTGCAGTTACCGGTCAGTAATTTCAACGAAACGCATCTTATGGGGGCCGGCGTTCAATATGCCATTACCAATCATCGTTTTGGTATAACAGCACCTAAAAAACACATCGGTTGGGTCGGCAGTGTTGGCGTGGATTATTATATAGGCCGGAAGGATAAGGAGGCAGGGCATTCTTTTAAAAATGGCAACTACCTGCATTCCCGTTTATCAGGTGGTATTATAGTTAATCCTTCTGTACAAACCCAGGTAAGTTTACAGGCTGGCCCCGGCTGGGGTATTTACCAGGGCACTCATGCCATTACCCTTTGTTCTGTTTTAAACGGCACTTACTATATTAATGAACAATGGTGCATTGCTGCCAGGCTGATGATGATAAAAGAAAAAGGCGCCCAGATATTATGGACGCCCGGTATCAGTTTATGCAGAACCTTATAAAATCCGCAGGCTATAAAACAGGCTACATTTACCTGCTGCTCTTCCCTACCCACCAAACGAGCATAGTTGGTATCCAGAAAAGAAACAAACACACGATCCATACCATTTTAGAATCTGAGTTCCTGAAAGGAAAGTTTATAATGGAAACTAATGTTCGGAAAAATAAAAAAATAAAACCAAGGACGATCAGCAAAACAATGATTTCCATATTTGCCAACATCCCTAGTAAAGAAAAAACCTGGTGACTCATAAAAACAGTTTTACATTAATTAATGGCAGCGTTACAGTTTTTTTAAAAATGAAACACCATAAGCCGCAGCAATGTAAAACAAATTACCAGATATTAAAACAAAAGCTACCCATATTTAACCAACTACATTTTGTTCAACAGCTTAACCTTCATCTCCCCCGCCACCGTTACGGCGGTTATTGGTGAATGAAAAATTGCTGTCACCAAATTTGTAACTAAAAGTTAAACGAAAACTACGCACATTCCAGCGACGGTAAGAATCCTGGTAAAAATTCTCGGTATCATAAATAGTTCCCCAGCGATAAGAATTCAATACATCATTCACCGCAAAAGTCACCGTAGCCCTGTTGTTCTTCAGGAAATCTTTTTTCATGGCAAAGTCAAAACCATATTGCGCTTTCTCACGGCCTTGTGCAATTACCTGTGCCGATTCAAACTCACCGGTTAACTGGAAACCCAGGTTATTGAATACTTTATTACGTGGTGTTACCAGCTTATAGTTGGCTATCAGCTTGGCCTCCCAGTTAAAGCCTTCATTACTCAGGTCCTGGTTATTTACATTGGCTTTTACGGTACGGTATTGCAGGTTCACCGTTGGGGTAATATCAAAATTCTCGGTAAACTTATGTTGTACCGTAAACTCAGCGCCATAACGGTTGGTTACACCGGCATTGATATAAGTATTTAAAATAGCGTTCGGGTCAACCCCGGCGTTTTTTAACTGCTCATATTGTTGTGCACTGATGGTATCGCTGTACTGCATAATATCATCAGGATTATTACGCATATATAATACGGCCAGGAAGTTACCGCCCTTATAGTTCTGACTGTAATTCACTTCAAATGAATTAATGAATTCGGGACGCAATGCCGGGTTACCCTGGCGTAAATTAACCGGGTCAGAAATATCAACAAAAGGATTAATGTTCCAGAAATTCGGGCGGCGGATACGCCTGGAGTAGTTAGCCTGGATCTGCGCTTTTTCATTCAGCTCCTTGGTCAAGAATAAACTGGGGAATAAAGCATTCCAGATGTTTTTAAATTTTGAAGGATATTCATAACCAAATTTCTGTGCACTGTCCACCAGTAAACCATTGAACTTAGAGTACTCAGCACGTAAACCCGCCTGGTAAGAGAATGTTTTAATTTTTTGCGAGTAGGTCAGGTAACCGGCATATACATTCTCGGTATACTCGTAGTTATTACTCAGCGGCAATTTTGTTTCCGTGTTACCATTTACACCAAAGGCATCATACTTACTTTTAAACCAATTGGTAAAGCTGCGTAGTCCGCCTTCCAGCTTTATATCTTCGGTAATGGGGTTTACAAAATCGGTCTGCACCGTTAACTGGCGGTTACTGCCCCTGTTATCATTCCGCACCAGGCTGGATGGCTGGTAAGCTGTTCCATCCGGGTTATAGTAGTTATTTAAAATATTGGAGCCGCCACGGTTATTACCGTAGTTATAACTTACATCTGCCGTCAGTTCACGGCCTTCTTTAGGAAAAGTATGTTTAAAGTTCAGGGCTGTGCCGTTACGGTTCATACGGTTACGGTAATCAGAAAAACGTTCACCGTAATAGATCATGGCCTTACTGTTATCCAGGTTTTCCTGGTATTGGTTTTCATCACTGCGCATACTACCGCCACCGATCTGTTGTGATAAAGAAATGGTACTGCGGTTGGTCATAAAATAATCCACGCCAAAACGCCCGTTCCCGAAACGGCGGGTACGGTCATTTACACTGGTCTGGTTAAAATAATTCTGTATTACCCCACCCGATTTATTCTGTCTTTCGGTCTCGCCTTTTGCTTCCCCGCCCGATTGGTTAAAGCCACCGTTTAAAAAGAAATTAAACTTGCCTTCACGCAGGTTCAGGCTCAGGTTGCCATTTAAAATTTTAGGCCAGCCAATGCCGGCACTGGCTATACCGTTAAGACCCATTCTTTTGTTTTTCTTTAAAACAATATTGATGATACCACCCGAGCTGGCGGCATCAAATTTGGCAGAAGGATTGGTGATCAGTTCAATCTTATCAATATTTTCAGCCGGTATCTGGTCAAGGGTTAAAATAGTGGGACGGCCATCTACAAATATCTGCGGCGAGCTGTTACGTAATTGTACATTCCCTTCCAGGTCAACCGATACTGAGGGAATATTCTTCATCAGGTCAATTGCTGTACCACCGCTTGCCACTAAACTTTTGGAAGCGTTGAATACTTTACGGTCAATACCCATTTCCAGCGCAGGACGATTGGCAGTAACCGTTACGCCGCCCAATTGCTGCACTTCCTGTATCAGGGCAATATTACCCAGATCGTTCAAAAAAAAGCGCTGGTTAGCTTTCGGACTAACGGTGATGGTTTGTTCGTAGGGCTCATAACCAATAGCAGAAATTAATATCCGGAAAACAGAATCCTGCTGCAGGTTGGCAAACTTAAAATCACCATTATTCTGGGTCAGCATACCGGCTATAAGGGAGTCGGTACCATTCGCTTTTTTGATAAATAATTGTACCGAGGCGGCAGGAATACCTTTCTTGCTGTTATCCTCTACAATTTTACCGTAAATGGTGTTTGATTGTACATCAATTTTGGCGCCGGCGGGCATCTCAGGCTCCTGGTCTACCTGGGCAAAACCAAAAACGCTTATCAATAAACAACATAGGGTAAATAAAGTAGTCTTCATTATTCGCTTCAAATTATGGTGGAATGAAAAATATGGTAAATGATCAAGGTGAGTTTCAGTGAACCGGGTGAGTCTGCCTGTACGATGCCTTTTCTCACCCGTACCTATCTATACCGGGTATTGTGCAAGCAACAAACAGTGTAAGCAAAAACACTCATTTAAAGGCTTTTTAAATGAACGGCAAAGGTAACCATTATACGCTAAGCAATGTTACAGAATCGTTAAGTAAACCTTAAAGGTTACCCCACCGGTAAGCGTTAATTTTTATATGTGACGGGTTAAATACTGCTGATCAGCGAACAGGAAGTAAAAGGGAGCGTCGCAACAACTGCCGGTCCTTTATTCAAAAGCCGGTAACATAAAAAACTACTGATTAAATTGTACTGTTCATTACAGCAAAACAATATCATCCACATGTGCAGCGATCACATTTTTTTCGCCGGTCTTTTGCTGCAGTTCAGTAGCAGAAAATCTTGCCTTGGCCACGCCGATCACTTCATCTTCCGTTGTTTTAATTTGTATGGCCTCGCCTTTTAAAAATTTACCGCTGATCTGTGTAATGCCTACAGTGAGTAAGCTTTTTTTATGCTGCAAAGCTTTTACCGCACCGTTGTCGATGGTTACGCTGCCTGGTGTAATAGACCCGCTGGCCAGCCATTTTTGCCTGGCTTTTAAATTGGAAGGCTTTGCTAAAAACTGTGTACCGTTCTTTCCTTTCAATGCATTGGCAATTGCATCGGCGCCACCCAGGCCACAAATAATTACCGGTATGCCCAGCGAAATAGCCAGCCTGGCCGAAGCCAGCTTGGACACCATACCACCCAGTCCTGCACTGCTTTTATCGGTAGTTACATAACCCAGTATACCCGCATCAATTTTTTCAACAACCGGTATCACTTGTTTCTGGTCATTTAAAAAACCTCCCGCTGTGGTAACCAGTAATAAAGTAGCAGCATTAAAACCTACGGCCAGTAAAGTTGCCAGCTCATCATTGTCAGAGAATTTTAACTCCAGGTTACTCACCAGGTCGTTCTCATTCACTACCGGTAAAATATCATGCCGCCAGAAGGTTTCAAAAGTTTCTTTTAATTGTAAAAACTGTTTACGGTTGGCAAAGTGATGACGTTCGCAAAGCGCCTGTGCCACCGTAATACCATAAGGATGCAGGTGTTTATGGTATAAACGTATTAAGATAGGATTGCCAATGGCCGCTGCTGCCTTACGTTCGGTAATAGTGCCCTGGTAATGATGAATAAAATTTTTACCACTGCCTACCGCTCCGCTCGATACCAGTACGATATTGTATTGCTTACGCAGCAACGCTATTTCTGCTGCCAGTTTTTTAACGATAGCAGTACTGATAGCGCCGTTTTTACCGGTAATAGCGGCAGTACCCAGTTTTATAACAAGTACATTTTTTGACATAACAAAAAAAGCTTCCATTTTTGGAAGCTTTTGTACCGGAGAGCAGACTTGAACTGCCGACCTTCGGGTTATGAATCCGATGCTCTAACCAGCTGAGCTACCCCGGCATCCACATTTCATAAGGGTGACAACGATTAAAAACTAAAAGCAATTAGTTTGTAGTTGCCATTTGGCTAATGGGCGGCAAAAATACAACAAAATTGTTCTGATAAGTAAAAAAACTAAAAAAAATTACCACGAAATTTAAAGTTCCGGTATTCGTTACAGCTTCATTTCCAATATGGGGTAAGGTTTACCCATGCCATCCAGTGGTTTCCGGTTATAAATTGTAAAACCCATATTTTGGTAAAAGCCGGTAGCCTGTTCATTTTGCTCATTTACATCTACTGTATTTACCTGCAACTGATCGATGCAATACAATAATAATGCTTTGCCGATACCCTTCCCCATCAGCTCGGGTAAAACAAACAGCATTTCCAGTTTTTCGCCTGCCACACCGGCAAATCCCGCTATTTTATCATTATCCTGGTACACCACCAGGTTTACCTGTGGTAATATATCGGGCAATAAGGCTTTGATCTCCTGTAAATAATCTGCTGCAATAAAATGGTGGGTAGCTTTTACGGATGATTCCCATACGGCTATCAGCTCTTTATACATAGCGGGATTGGCGGCAACTATCATGAGGCAAAATTACACATAAAACGGTGTTGGTATTTATTGTCTTTTCATCCTGGAAAAAGGATAACCGTTACAACCTTTTTTGGGGTTCTGCCGGTCTGCTGCCGGGTGGCTCAATGCCTCTTCTTCATTTTTGGCAGTGTAGGTAGTAAAACAATAACCCCATGACCAGGGCTGCATACCAGTGAAACGCATATAGTCTATACGGGTATACACAAGACTATCAGGTGTTTTTTTAGGTACCTGGTAGGCAATAAAAAACTGTTGCGCCGTATCCCAGCGGATAATATGGTAACGGATACCAGGCGCCTGTATGAACAAAGAATCTGTTAGGGTATAGGTAATGCCGTAATCATCTATAAAGCTGCCGGTCAGGCCCGGCGGGGCTTTCAAGGTTAATGCCTGGTAACTCGTGCTTTTTGTTTTGCCCGCCATACAGGCTGCCAGTAATAGGCTGAAGCATGCTACCGTTACAATGATCTGCCGGAATTTTATGATCATACTGTGCATCACTATTATTTTTTACAGGTAACAGGCCTGTTTCTTTCCTAAATTGCAGGTTTATTTACCGGCAAGCTTTAATTCACTACATGCATCCCTATATTCAAACTTTACTTACCTGTATTGACCTGGAAGAGAAAGAACAGGTAAACAAATATAAGTTAGATCAGACACATTCCTTAAAGCAGCTGAAGGCCGAGGGACTGGCCCTGCATCCCATTACCATCACCCGCAAAAATTTTGGGTATGCCGACTACCCCGAAATAAGTTTCAGGATAAACTTCCCGCCCGAGGCCAGCATGTTCAGGGACGGTGCGGCAATTGAATGTTTCATTACCGGCGAAGAGCCTATTAAAGGTGTACTGCTGCAACTGGATGGTAAAGCCGGTGAATGCCGTTTATTCGCCCCCGACTTCCCCGACTGGATCGAGGACCATGGCGTAGGTATTAAACTATCGCCCGATACCCGCACCACCGGTGTAATGAAAAAGTGTTTGAATGAACTGGAACAAAATAAGCCGGTATACCGGCTCTTTGAAACGCTGCACAGCGACACGCCCATAACACCGGCAACCATCCTTAACCACACAAGCGTAACCCATTATTATAACAAAAACCTGAACACAAGCCAGCAGCAGGCCGTAGCAGCTATTGTACAAAACGAAAACGTAACCATTGTACACGGACCTCCCGGCACCGGTAAAACCACCACGCTTATTGAAGCGATTAAACAACTTACACAGCAGGGAAAGAAAATAGCAGTAGCAGCGCCCAGTAATACGGCTGTAGATAATATTGTGGCAGGTTTATTACAGCAAAATATCAACGTATTAAGGGTAGGTAATACCAGTAAGGTAAGCGACAATATTTTTCCGCATACGCCCGAAGGTAAATTACAGAACAGTAAACAACTGAAAGAGATCAAGGAGCTGAAAAAACGTGCGGAGGAATTCAGGCGCATGGCCCTGAAATATAAACGCAGCTTTGGTAAAGCGGAAAGGGAGCAGCGTAACCTCTTGTTCAGGGAAGTAAAAAGCATTCGTGCAACCATTAAACAATTGCAGGCCTATAACGAAGAAAAATTATATAGCGAAGCCGCCGTTATTGCCGGCACACCCATTGGTTTATATGATAGTCAACTCCAAAAACTAAACTTCGATACACTTATTATTGACGAAGCCGGTCAATGTATTGAGCCCCTGGCCTGGTGTATCATTCCTTTAGCCCCTACCCTTGTACTGGCGGGCGATCACTGGCAGTTACCTCCTACCGTTTTAAGCAATGAAGCGGCTATTAAAGGGCTCAATCAATCTATACTGGAAACAGCTGTTGCCCGTTTGCCCCAGGTTCATTTACTCAATACACAATACCGCATGCGCCAGGCTATTGCAGGCTTCAGCAGCGATTATTTTTACAATAACCAATTATTATCGGCTGCTCACCTGGCCAACCTCGATAACCATATTTATTTTATTGATACTGCAGGCGCCGGTTATAACGAAGAGCAGGGCCCTGATGGTATGAGCCTGCAAAACAATGGTGAACTGAAAATTGTACAACATCTTATTGAAACCCACCAACTGGAGCCGGCGCAAACGGCTTTCATTTCTCCTTATTCGGGGCAGACCATGGCCGCCAAAGAACAATTACCGGCAGCCATTAAGATCAGTACCATTGATAGTTTCCAGGGGCAGGAAAAACAAAACATTATCCTATCCCTTGTGCGCAGTAACGATGATGGTATTATCGGCTTCTTAAAAGATTACCGCCGCATGAATGTGGCCATTACCCGCGCCAAAGAAAAACTTTTTGTTATTGGCGATAGCGCCACTATTGGTGCCGATAGTTTTTACAGCAGGTTCCTGGAATATGTAGAAAAAAATGGGGTGTACCAGACCGTGTGGGAGTTTGATCTGTAATTACCGGGCTGTCAGCTGCAGTAATACTATTCAGCTGCAGTTCCCGCTGTCCGCTGTACTCCGCCACGCGGCCACACACAAACCTTCAGCGGGGTGCCGCTTCCATCGGGCAGCTTTTCAGCTTCACTTATATCATCAGTAGCTTAAGTGGCTCAGTCATTTACTTTTTCAATAGCAAAGCGCAATAAACTATTCTTGCCGCTAAGGTTTAATTTTTTAGCAATATTCATCCGGTGATTGGACACTGTCTTTTCACTGATAAATAATTCTTCAGCAATTTCCCGGGTAGATTTATACCTGGCTATTAACTGTACAATTTTCTTCTCCGATACCGTTAACAATTCCAGTTGATCGCCGGGATTGCCCCCACGTAATCTATTACGTTGCTGTAACAGGTACGAGGACATCTCCGGGCTGATATAAGACTGGTGACGGGATACGGCCGCAATGGCATGGATAATATCCACCACGGCATTCTCTTTCAGCACATAACCCGATACGCCTATTTCCAGCGCTTTCAAAAAAGCATCTTTTGCCTTATGCATCGTTAACAAAATAATGGCCACCGCCGGCTTGGTTGCCAATACTTTTTCCGCCACCTGCAAACCGTTTGCACCGGGCATATCAATATCCAGTATAGCAATATCCACTTCCCGGTCAAGGGCGCCGTTAATAGCATCTGTACCGTTATTGGCTTTGCATACAATCTTAATATTGGTTTCTTCCTCCAGCACCTCCTGTAATCCCTTTAAAAAAATGGGATGATCATCGGCAATCAATATTTTTATCTTTTCACTGTTCATCATAGTATTTATTTTATTGGAATATCAATGGTAATAGCCGTTCCCGCCGGCTCTGCCTGTTTAAAATGAATATTACCGTTTAAAATATGCAACCGCTCCTTAATGCCTTTCAACCCAAAACCACTATGTATTTTATCCGTATCAAAACCCGAACCGTTATCAGTTATACTGATATGCAGGCAGGTCTTCATCATCTTTACCTGAATAACCGTAGCAGTAGCCTGCGCATGTTTTACAATATTATTCACACACTCCTGTACGATCCGGTAAATATTGATCTGCATTTCCGCGTCACTGATCATATCTACATTATCTATATCCAATACATACTCTATAGCAGCGGCATCAAAGGTTTCACTCACCAGACTCCTGATCGATTGGGTAAGCCCCAGCAGGTCTATCTGGTAAGGCCTTAATCCATAAGAAATGCTTCTTACTTCCTGTATCGCATCGGCCACACTGGCGGTAAGCGCTTCGGGGTTTTGCTGAAAGCCCGCTGATCCTGCTTTGGTAAACCTGAACACTTTATTCTTTATAACAATCAGCTTTTGCCCCAAACTATCATGCAATTCCGATGCTATCCGTTTTCTTTCCGCCTCCTGCATATTGATCAGGTCGCGGGAAAAATTAACCGCCTGCCGGTAAGCCTGTTCCTGTATTGCATCCTTCTCCTGTTTATAAAAATTGATCTTACTCGCAAGGGCAAAAGACAATACAACCGCTTCTATCGCCGCGCCAATGAACAGGGAAGATTCCGTCCAGTAGGTTTCCGGCAACAGGCCCTGCATCTTCAGCTCAAATACCACACTCATGGCCACCAACGCGCCAAAGCCGGTGATATAAAAAACAGCTGGTTGAAATCCCCTGCGGTAGGCTATTATACCGGCTGCCAGCCAATACACAAATAACACCAGAACAGAGATCGATATTAACAGAATAGCCAACCCGTACATGCCGAATGCATAAGCTGGCAATGGCAAAAGACAAAAACCAGTGACCACATAACGCATCCTGTAAATAAAGGGCACGTACTTTTTTGTTTGTAAAAACGAATTGGTGAATAAAATGCTGAAAAGCGAAACAACAGGTAATATCAGTGTCGTATTCAGCCAGTCAAGCCAGGGAAAAAATGCCTGTACATGACCCGCCACTAAATTGGTGTGCAGTATAGCTGTAAAAATATAACCAATATAATACAGGTATACTTTTTCCCTTAACCAGAAATAAACAAACAAATTATAGAGCAACAGGGCAATAGCGATAGCCGAAAAAAAGCCATTGCCATACAAAGTGAACATATTGCTTTCGTACAAATGCTGCATGGTACTAAAGCTCATGGAAGCCCTGATCAGCGTCCGGGTAGTGGCTTTTAAATAAAACTGTTTTTGTTCCCCTGTTTTTATTTTTACCGGAAACAAGGGGTTATTGGAGTAAACAGGCCTTGTTATATAATTTTCATCTGCTGTAAGCGACAGGGAATCCACTTTACCGGAAGAGTCTACCTGGTAAAGTGTCAGTTGATGCATATAGGCATCTTTTATTTCCAGGTACCAATCCTCGGTACCCGTATCATTACGCACTTCAAACCTGAACCATACGGCTTTTGAAAAATCACCCAGGAAATCGGGTACTTTATTGGCGGGCACCTTATAATGTACATCACCTGCTCTTGCTTCTATTAAATCAAAGGTTCCATTTTTATCCTTAAGGTAGGGCGGGTAATTTACGGCATGATGTTTCGAAGTACTGTTCAGTATCACCTCCTGGGCCGTTACGGTCAGGCAGGATAACCATATTAACATACTAAGTACTAATATCCGCATGCCATACAAAAATACTTTATAATTACACTTTTTTAAATAGGTACTGCTACCCATTTTACCCGCTTTGCTATATTCCCACCAACCGGTCGCTTAATACTATTTGATTAATACAGCAACAATATCTGCAATTAAATGAGCAAAATGAATCAAAACCGGGCCTCCAAACTCGGCACCCGCATTCACACCAATAAAAAAAGCCAGCTCCTTTTCGGGCGCATATACCAATAGCATACGGCCGCCAAAACTGTTGCCGCTATGGCCATATACTTCTTTACCCTCAATATTAAATTTTTCAAAACCCAGTCCATACACTTCCAACCCCACCCTGCCCCTTACCCAGGTTTTCATTTCATTAAATGTAGTATTGGCAAGCACTTTGGCATGCGAAAGTGCGTATAAAAAATCAACATAATTTTTGGGTGTAGCCAGTATACCATTGCTGCCAAATTCATTTTTAAATTGTATGAAAGAATTGTCTGTGTAATCCGTTAATTCTCCCTCTCCATCTGTATCTGCATATAATTTAGGGCTGTTGTTATTCATTTGAATAGCCGGCAATTGTTTATAATAGGTACCAGTTAAACTCAGGGGTTGCATAATATACCTTTCATATGCCTGCTGATGGGGCTTACCTGTAACCTGGTCAATGATCAAAGCCAGGAGAAGGTAATTGGTATTGGAATAACCTGCATCAGTACCTGGCTCAAACAATCTTTCCTGCGCGGCATCCAGGTAATCATTAACCGTATAGGAACGTTTAGGATCATCCAGGTATCCAGATATATAACGGCTGTTATTCCAGAAATTTTCAATCCCCGAACTATGATTCAGTAAATGGCGGACAGTAATTTTAGCCGCCCCCGGTACCCGGGCCACAATATGTGCCGGTAAATAACCTGCTATCGGCTTATCCAGGTTAATCCTCCCTTCTTCTTTCAGCTTCAGTATAACCGTGGCTGTATACATTTGAGTAATACTATATCCGGGCCAAACCATACAAGATTTTATCGTTCTGTTCTTTTTCCGGTCTGCTATTCCTTGCTCCGCCTCCCAGTACTGTTCTCCTTTCCTGGCTAAAAAAGTAATTCCCGGCAGACCTCTTTCTACATACTTTTCCAGTATGTCCGTAATTTTTTCTGTGGGCAGGAAAGTCTCGCTTAACTGCTGGGCCGGTACACAATCATAATAAACCTGTTTGGGATTAAGAGTACCACATTTTTTCCGGCAATGTGCAAATAACAATGGTAATACGAATAAAATTAAAAGCCTTTTCATAATGTTTCTTGATAACAATAGTGATTGAATAGTAACAAAACTACCATACGCATAAAGTCCTTTTTATAGGTAGTACTATTCAAAAACATAGGTACTGTTTACTTTACTTACAAACAGATGAGCATTAATACCCATACAATTGAACGGCATTGCTCATACACTACCCTATCCCTGCTGAATAATTTTACACTTTAAAACAATTAAACATGAAACAAACAGCAACAAAAATCGTATGGGCAATAGTGATGATCGTCCTTTTCTCCTGCGCCAAAGGTAAAAGCAGCAGTGGCAGTACTACACCTCCCGAAAAAGCATATACCATCAGTGGTATTATTAAAGATGCTTCCGGTAACCCGGTGCCGGGTGCCCGGATCAGGGTAGAAAATCCAACCGGTGATAATATACATTTTACAGCACGCACCAATGAAGCAGGCCGGTATAGCGTTACCGTAAGCGCTATCGGTGGCTATAAAATTTATGCGTGGAAAGAAGTGGAATTGAATAACGAAGTATACCAGGTACGCTTAGGCATGGAAAAAGATGCCGATTATGATGCATTCAGCGTACCAGCCAGCGGTGTAGTAAAAAATTTTACCTGGAAGCTAAGCGGCCGTATTCCTGACAGGACCATCAGCAGGGAGAACGGCACAGGATATTTTGGCGGCACTATCAAGTTCATTAATTACAATTCCCTTGCCGATGAAATGCCTGCCGGTACACAGGTAACCATTCAACTCACCCCAACAACTGGCGCCAGGTACCTCGATGGCAGTACAGCAGCCGGTAAAATAGTGGAAAAAAAATTCACCATTGCAGCGGGTGTGGGACAGGCCTATTATATCAACGACATTCCTGCCACACACTATAAGATAACCGCTTCGGCCACATTGAACGGCAATAGTAAAAATGTAAATATAGGCAGTGGTACACCGGATGTATTTCATAACAGCGCCGAACATTATTTCAAATCAGAAGGAGGTTCCGGCTCATTTGAAAATGGCCTGGGCTCTCCCAATGAGTATTCATTCTATGTCATGTTTGCCAGGTAACGCCACCATTAATACCACATATAACAGTAACAAAAAAGCCGGTGCATCTTCTATGCACCGGCTTTCATTTTAATAAATATAATATAGCGTTAGTTCTTTATAAACTTTACCCGTATCTGTTCACCGTTCTCCTGTTTACCCGCCACAAAATACAAGCCCGGTAATAGCCGGGTAATATCAATGGCCTGCTGTTTGCCATTGATGATACTCCGTAACACCTGTTCTCCGTTTGTATTATAGATACTGATTGTCTTTCCCAGCCAGCGATCATCTGCACCCACATCTACCGTTAACCTGTTAATGGCAGGGTTAGGATAAAGTTTCAAAGCTGCTGTCACCGGCTCCTCCGGCTTTTGGGGGTTCTCTTCACCGGGCAGGGGAATTTCATCATTGGCCGCCGGGGTCAACCCTTTACTGTCAATAATACCGGCCCTTTTACCGCTGGTTACAAAATTACTCCACATTCTTGCTTTCTGTCCCTGGGTAAACATGAGCAAACAGGCATCGGAAGTAAAATCCATATAATTCATATACATATCGCCCGGTGCTCCGCCACCGCAGGACGGACGTACCCCTGTGGGACAGCCCGGGGTAAAAGTGCTTTGTTTGGGAGTATCATCCACCTGGTCATCGCCGCAATAGGTATCGCCCCATAAATGTTTTAAGCCCAGCCAGTGCCCTGTTTCATGTACCAGTACTTTTGACCCCACTAAGCCTGTTCTGAGTACAATACCGTCTTTGGCCGCTGCATCACCCGGGAAGCTGGAATAACCGCTGGATAAAGCCAGGTTACATACCCATATATTCAGATACCGTGTAGCGTCCCAGGCATCAGATCCTCCTGAAGCGGCAAACTTCATTTTGTCATCATCCAGCCAGTTTTTAATGGAAGTATATTTTCGTACAATGCCATTCGTAGACCTCCTTAACGGATCGGCCACCGCAAGCTTAAACTCAATTTCGCAATCAGCCGCTACGCTTTTAAACGCCTCAGGAATATTGGCAGTGTCTGCATTTTTTTTACGGAAAGCAGTATTTAAAACTACCAGTTGTTGCCGGATAAGAGATTCATCAAGGTTCTGGCCGGCATTATTATACAATATATGAAATACCACGGGAATGGTGATCACCCCCTTTCCGTCACCCATATACCTTGACGCAGTACCGGCTCCGGACCCGCCGTTAACAACAGCATCAGCTGCAGGAGTGCCTGTTGATATGAAAGGAGTAATAACACCGCCCTGCCGGTTTTGCCCCTGCGTACTGCAGGCAAGCTGTGCATGGGCCACAGATCCTGTAATAAGCGTGAACAGTAATAAAATAATCCGCATAAGTAGTTGATATAGCGTTACAAAAACAAGCGGTTCTATTCAACTGGATTTGGGAACGGATTCAAGAAGAGATTGGAGATATATTATACTTATCACATGTTTATAACAAAAGACCTGACGATCCTCATTACAAAAACATAAACATACCCTGCTCAGCAGTATGGTTGTTTTCATAAACCTTTTCAGGATGACAAACCCTGTTACAGGTAAATAAACAAAATCTATAACTTAACTAAATGGTGTCGAGGAAAACGGATAGCTTTCTCAGGAGATTAGGAGATTTTAGCTGCCTTCGTAAAACAGCAGCGGTATTAACTTGGTCAAATATAGAGGTTTTTACAATAAGTAGTTAATTTTATCCTATAGTAAAACTACGATAAGCTAAAAATTATTTTCTTTGCTTAGTTTCACAGCTTAAAATTACAATACACATTATATTAAAGTACCATTCAATGAGATATACCGTTTTACTTTTTACCGTTTTATTCTTTTTAGCAGCATGTAATGGTGGAGATAAATCAAACGGCAACGAGCCGCAAACACCCGATAACAGTAGTTCTCCCGTACAGGCCCTTAATTATTCCATCGTTAAACAATACCCGCACGATATTACTTCCTTTACACAAGGACTGGTTATTTATAAAGGCAAATTATATGAGGGTACCGGTAATGAAGGCTTTTCAAAATTAATGGAAGTAGATATCAACACCGGTAAAGCCATTAAAAGCGTTAACCTGGATGCAAAGTATTTTGGTGAGGGTATTGCAGTGTTAAACGATACGGTGTATCAACTGACCTGGAAAAACAAGATAGTATTTGTATACACCCTGCCCGATTTTAAAAAAGTAAAAGAGTTCCCAATTGGCACTGAAGGCTGGGGTATAACGACCAATGGCAAAGACCTGATCGTGAGCGACGGCACCAGCAACCTGTACTTCTATGAGCCCTCCACCTTTGAACTGCTGCGCACACAATCTGTTCGTTTTAATGGTGAATTATCTTTTAACCTGAATGAGCTCGAGTATATCAACGGTTATGTATATGCCAATCAATGGCAGGCACCTTATATTTATAAAATAGATCCTTCCAACGGCAGCATTGTAGGCCAGATGAATTTACAGGATACCTGGAATAATGTACGTAAAGATGCCCCCAACGCCGATGTTCCTAACGGCATTGCTTATGATGCAGACACAAAGAAAACCTATATCACGGGCAAATGGTGGCCTTCGCTATACGAAATAGAGTTTAGTCACTAAACCATTATTTCTTTATTACATAAATAACGGAACTGCATTTCTGGGCGTTACCCAGTGCTTTGAGGTTGGACATACTGGCATGCCAGAAAGCACCCAGCCAGTTGGACCGGCCGTTTTTATACCGGCTGCTCAGCAAGGAAATATAATAACTGTCAAACCACATGGGTTTATAAACATCCACCGTTAACTGGTGCTGCTGCATTAATACCCTGATGGATTGGGGGGAGAAATGGTAAAGATGGCGGGGCACATCATAGGCCGCCCAATAGGCCTTATACACCTGCTGCTCTCCTGCCTGGTAATTAGGTACCGCAATAAAAATACGGCCATTGGGCTTTAATATCTTTTTTAGCTGTGCTATATACTGGTGCAGGTCATGTACATGCTCCAGTACATGCCACAATGTGATCACATCAAAAGTTGCTGCAGGCAGGTTGTAAAACTGGTCGGGCGAATCAATAACCAATCCGTATGCCTTTTTACCGGCTGCTCGGGCAGTATCATCGGGCTCCATACCGGTAACCTGCCAGCCGCTTTGCTGCATGGAATGAATAAAGGTACCCGTGCCGCAACCCATATCCAGCAGGCTGCCTTTTTTCAGGCCGCTTTGTTTTTCTATCAGTTTCCGTTTGGTTTTCATGGTAATACCACGAACAGCCTGGTACAATTTATTCACCAACCCTTTGGAGGTATTGGTATGGGAAATATAATCCTCGGAACGGTAATAAGGGCCAATGCTGTTTGCATCAGGCACATCCTGGGTAAACAATAAAGTACAGTGCTTACAGGCCACCACGGGAAATAATTCCTGGCTCACCGTGAAATCCTTTACCTGTAATACCTCGTGAAGATCACCTGAACCGCATACGGGACAGGTTGCGTAATGAATGGTAGTTGCCATGTAGTATTATACTGCGAAAGAAGTGCCGCAACCACAGGTACTGCTGGCATTGGGGTTAGAAAAAACAAAACCTCGGTTCTCTAAACCGTTCAGCCAGTCAATTTGAATACCCTCTAAATAAAGTTCATGCGATTTATTCATGACACAGGGAATACCCCCTGCTTCAAATTCGTTATCATTCTCTTTGGTATGGTCAAAACCTAAAATATAACTCATTCCCGAACAACCGCCTCCTTTTACGCCTATACGCAGGCGCTGGGTAGTATCAAACCCCTCAGCGGTCATTAATTTATGTATTTCTGTCACAGCCGACGGGGTCAGGCTGATCGGTATATTAACTACAGTATCCATACTGCAAAATTACAAATAAAATAAGAATAAATGAAAGAGCGGCCCAACCCGGGTCCTGCAGCTGTTTCCCCGTGACGCGCAGGCAGGATGCCTTCTTGTCTTCAGCCAAATGGGTAAAATATCCTGTGGGCATTAAAAAAGCCTGCATCAGCAGGCTTTACAATTATTATAAGGGCCGTTTACATAGCCGGTAATTCCTTTTTATTTTTTAAAGAAGCAAGGCCGGGGTTAATCTCAATGGCCTTATCGCATAAACGCTGGCCTTTTTGTTTATCACCCTGTTTCTGGTAACACATACCGATCATATACAAGGCGGAGGCATTCTGTTTGTCATACTCCAGCATCCTATCCCAATACTCCATCGCTTCCGCATACTTACCCTTGTCGTAATAAGCTTCGGCCAGCATGTTCAGCAGGTTCTGGTCCGAAGGGCGACGCTCCAGTGCTTCCTTTAAAATACCCACACCCTCATTCAGCTTACCGGTGTTCAGGTAGGCAATAGCCAGGTTCTCCATATAGGTATTATCCTTTCTTACACCTCTTTCCCCTGCCAGCAGCAAATAGGTCAGCGAGTTCTTATCATCGTTCATGGCATAGTATACCAGTCCCAGTTCATATACCCAATGTGCTTTGGTAGCATCCAGTTCAATAGCTTGTTTAAAATAAGGGATGGCATTTTTGTAATTCATCATGTCGGTATAGGCACGGGCAATCAGGTAGGGAGCTTCCGCATTCTTTGGTTCCTCCTTTATAGCCTGGTTAAAATATTTGATCGACTCCCCGAAATTCCCTTTTTTATGATAGATCTGGCCTACCATAAATGCGATAGGCTCATCCGGTGCTATTTTTTTAAGGGCATTGGCATATTGCAGGGCTTCATCAAACTGCTTTAAGTTAAATGCCAGCTGGAAAGCCTGTTTGTAATGGCTCACATCAGCCTTACCGGCTTTTATCAGTTTGGCATGCATATCTTTCGACTTTGCATACTTACGCAATTCGTAATAAGTTGTTGCTAATTCAGTGATAACTTCGGTGTGGGTAGAATCGTATTCATAGGCTTTTTCAAACTGCTTTAACGATTCCAGTTTACGACCTTTGCTTTTTTCAATACGTCCCTGTTCCAGGTAGTGCATTGTACTATCCTCCTGGAAACCGTTCCCGGCTTTAGCCGTTGCGGAAACTACAAAGAGCAAACCGCACAAACAGAGGAAGTAAAATAGTTTAGAGATCATGGGTTTTTCCGATTATGGATTATGAATATAGAATTTATATAAAATTACGCCAATATACCGGATTTTAAGAGCAATAATCTCTCCAAAACCGCACTATTTCAGGATTATAGCGGAAAGTGCAGGTAGATTTACGATTAATTTGTACTTTTTTTGTTCCCGATCAAGAATCTGGCTCTTTATATCCGGGTTATACACCGTGCCGGTACCCCAGTATTTTGTACTGTCCGAGTTAAAGATCTCTTTGGTAAATTGTTTGCCGGTTACCTCTATCTCCCAGTCATGGCGTACTACGGGGGTCATATTCAACACTACCAGTACATCTTCATTCGCTTTTAATGCTTTGCGTTTAAATACCATTACCGATTCGTCCCGGTGGTTCAGGTCCACCCATTCAAAACCCGCCGTATCAAACTGTTGCTGGTAAAAGGCAGGATGCCCGGTTAATAACGCGTTCAGGTCTTTTACACAATCCTGTAATAAACGGTGTGCATCATACTGCAATAAGGGCCAGTCCAGTTCGCTTTTATAATTCCATTCGGTGGTTTGCCCGAACTCATTACCCATGAACAATAACTTGGCCCCGGGATGCGTCCACATATACGTATACATCAGCCGCAGGTTGGCAAACTTCTGCCATTCATCACCCGGCATTTTATATAACATCGGGCTTTTGCCGTGTACCACTTCATCATGGCTCAGGGGCAGCATAAAGTTCTCATCATAGTAATACATCATACTAAAGCAAAACTTATCCTGCAGGTCCTTACGGGATATGGGGTCGGCTTTAAAAAAATCAAGCGTATCGTGCATCCAGCCCATCATCCATTTCATACCAAATCCCAACCCGCCTTCCCAGGTGGGTGTGGATACACCGGGCCAGTCCGTTGATTCTTCCGCAATGGTCTGCACATCCGGAAAATCGCGGAAAACAGTTTCATTAAGATCCTTGATAAAAGCAATGGCTTCCAGGTTTCCGTTGCCGCCCATTTCATTAGGTTCCCACTCCCCTTCATTCCTCGAATAATCCAGTTTTAAAATAGAACTTACCGCATCTACCCTTATGCCATCAATATGGTACTTATCCAGCCAGAACATGGCACTGCTGATCAGGAATGATTTTACCTCCCCGCGTTTATAGTTAAAAATATAACTGTTCCAGTCCGGGTGAAACCCCTTCCGCATATCGGCATACTCATAGGTATGTGTTCCGTCAAACATATACAACCCATGGGCATCATTGGGAAAATGTGAAGGCACCCAATCGAGTATCACGCCTATATCCTGCCGGTGAAAAGCATCTACCAGGCGCATCAACCCCTGCGGATCACCAAAGCGGGAAGTAGCCGCAAAATAACCGGTACACTGATAGCCCCAGCTGCCATCAAAGGGATATTCCATTACAGGCATCAACTCCACATGGGTAAAGCCCATATTTTTTACATAAGGCACTAAACGTTCCGCTATCTGGTCGTAGGTATTATAACTTTCTTCATCATCGGGTACCGGGCGCTGCCAGCTGGCTAAATGCACTTCATATACACTCCAGGGTGCATCCAGTGCATTATTCTTTTTACGCTTGCGCATCCAGCTCTTATCATGCCACTGGTAGGAAATATCCCAGGTAATGGCTGCCGACCTGGGGCGCAACTCACAGTAATTGGCGAAGGGATCTGTTTTTTCCGTAATAATATCATTTACCCCGGTAATATGGTACTTATATATCTCGCCAAAACCTACACCGGGAATAAAACCTTCCCAGATCCCGCTTTTATCCCATCTTGCCGTTAAGGGATGTGTGCCTGCATGCCAGTCATTAAAATTACCGATCACATTTACGCTGACAGCGTTGGGAGCCCATACACAAAAATACATACCCCCTGTTCCGTTCACCGTTATATGATGCGATCCGAACTTTTCATACAACCTGTAGTTGGTTCCGTGCTGGAAATTCCGGACATCTTCCGCATTTAACAAAGAATAGGACCATACCGGCTTACTGGTATCAATAAAATTTTCCTCTTCAAATTTTTTCTTCATAAAATGTTATGGAAATAGTGAAGCGATGCATCACATATTACACCTTTTTATCCAAGTATTAAACAATAATTAACATTATATATACATGAACGGTAACCCACCCAGCGTTTTGTGAGTCATATTTGTGAAATGGAAATTGTGCGCCGGGAAAACTAGCAAACCAACATAGCTACCATCAACAATAATGAAACAAACAACTGCCACCCGCCTGCTGCTTTTACTGCTGCTGGCATTCATCTGTTCTAACAGCTTTGGACAAACCATTAAAGGTATTATTAAAGACACAGCCGATAACAAACTGTTAAGCAACGCTGTAATTAGTGTACTCAATGAAAAGGACTCAACCCTGGCCGGCTTCACACGTTCGTCCAAAACAGGTGAGTTTACCACCCCCAGGTTATCAGCAGGTAATTACATTTACCTCATCAGTTACCCCAAATATGCCGATTATGCTGAGAAAATAACCTTAAAAGAAGGTGAGACCATTGACCTCGGTAATATAGCCCTCACCTTAACCAGTACCTTACTGGATGAAGTGGTGGTGCGTTCCGGCTCAGCCATCAGGATCAAAGGCGACACAACAGAGTTTATTGCCGACAGCTTTAAAGTACGTGAAGGCGCTACGGTGGAAGAGTTATTCAGGGCCTTACCGGGCTTCCAGGTAAACAGTAAAGGGGAGATTACCGTACAGGGCAAAAAAGCACAAAAAGTATTGGTTGACGGGGAAGAGTTTTTTGGTGACGACCCCACCATTGCCACACAGAATATAGGCGCCAAAGCGGTGGATAAAGTACAGATATATGAAGCAAAATCGGAGCAGGACCAGCTAAAAGGTATCAGTAACGGTGATGTAGGTAAGACCATCGATATTAAATTAAAAGCCAGTGCAAAA
Source organism: Terrimonas rubra (assembly GCF_042686025.1). Taxonomy (NCBI): domain Bacteria; kingdom Pseudomonadati; phylum Bacteroidota; class Chitinophagia; order Chitinophagales; family Chitinophagaceae; genus Terrimonas; species Terrimonas rubra. The sequence goes on along the minus strand of NZ_JBHUOZ010000003.1, from coordinate 1,155,366 downwards.
AAAGGTTATTTCGGCAAAGTAGAGGCCGGCAGCAACTTTGATAACCTGCACGACGGCAAACTGATGTTCAATAACTTTAAAGGCAGCCGCAAAGTATCGGTATATGGCACCAAAAGTAATACCAGCACCGGCAGCATCGGCTGGGAAGAACGTAATAAACTGGGCATAGAGAACGACTATGAATACGACGAGCTGACCGGCTATTACTACAGCTTTGGCAGCAGTGATGAATTCAGTAACTGGGGATTAAGGGGCTTACCCAGCGCCTACACCGCCGGCGCTTTATACTCCGATAAATGGAAAGAAGGAAAACACAGCCTCAACCTCTCTTACCTGTATAACCGTTTAGGCACCACCAACAGGGCTTCTTCCATTAACCAGACCCTGCTGGAAGATACCACCTTCTACAACAACAGCAGTTCATATACCAAAGGCCTGGTACAACGCCATAATGCCAACGGTAAGTATGAATGGAAAATAGATTCCCTGGCCTCTATCAAATACACGGTGGGTACGTCTTTTAAAACATCAGATAATATTACCGAAACATTCAGTACCGCTTTAGGTGAAAACAGGGACACCGTTAACACCAACCAGCGTACCAATGCCAACTACGCTACCAATAAAACCATCAATAACCAGCTTACCTATAAACAAATGTTTATGAAAGCCGGTCGTATGTTCATTGCCACGTTAAGGCATACACATATGGAAGATACCGGTGATGGCTTACTGAACTCCTATGCTGTTTTTAAAACAAATGACTCTACGGCACGTACCGACCAGGAAAAGATCAACACCGGTAAATCCAGCACCCTGGGCGTTAAATTTACCTACAACGAGCCTTTAACCAAAACCTGGAACCTGGTAACGGAGTACAGCATCAATTACAACAATGCCAATGCTTACCAGAATAGTTATGATAAGGACGTGAACGGTGCATACACCATCTTAAATCCTTTGTTCAGTAATAATTTTGACTTTACCGCTACCTCCAATACCGGTACTGTTGTTGCCCGTTATATGGGTAAAAAACTCCGCTTTGGTTTTGGTACCGGCTTAACAGATATTAAATTAAAACTCAAAAACCTGGATAAGTTAACGACCAATAAATATAATTTCACCCGTTTTACCCCCCAGGCCAATGTAAGCTATAGCCTGAAAAGCCAGACCCATGCAAGCTTTTCATACAATGGCAGTACCTTACAGCCAAGTATCTCTCAACTACAGCCCATTACCAACAACAATAACCCTTTGTACTTACAGTTGGGTAACCCTGACCTGAAAGTAGGCTTTAACCATAACCTGCAGCTGAACTTTAATGACTATAAAGTATTAAGCAACCAGTACATGTATGCGAACGTGGGCATATCCTTCCAGGACAATGCCATTACCACATTGAGTGTTATTGACCGTAAAACAGGCGTTACTACTTCCAGGCCCGTAAATGTAAACGGTAACTACAGTTACTGGAGTTATGTAAACTGGGAAAAAGGCGGGGAGAATAAACCGGGTATTGGCTTCTCCTTAAACACGAATGGCGGAAGGAATTACAATTTTATTGACAGCACCTTAAACGAGAACAATTACAATGTGCTGGGCTTTGGTATCAGCACCTTCTATTACAAAGGGGAGAAATATAATTTCGCAGTACGTCCCCAGGCTTCCTGGAATACATCCAAATCATCCCTGCGCCCCGATGCCAATAATAATTTCTGGAGTTATGGCGGCGAAATCGACGGCTTTGTTAAGCTGCCCTATAAGTTCTCATTACGCTCCGATATCCGGTTCGACTTCCGTCAGAAAACAGAAGTATTCCCCGATAATAACAACTTTACGGTTTGGAATGCCGAGCTGAGCAGGACCTTCCTGAAGAACAATGCACTGAAACTGGCTTTCCTGGCCCGCGACCTGTTTAACCAGAACATTGGTTTCAGCCGTAATATCAGCAGCAACTTTATGAACGAAGAACGTTTTGACAGGCTTAGCCGTTACTTTATGTTACAGGCAACCTGGACATTCAATAAAATGCCCGGAAAATAATTATTATATGAAAAAAATTGTCATCATCTATACTGCTCTTTTCTGTAGCCTGTTCATCAGCATTACCGCTACAGCCCAAACCAATTTCCTGGATAAAGTAAGCATTGAGTTTGAAAAAAAAGTGTCTTACTGGGGTCTTATCAAAGACCTGAACCCCGAATGGTTTGAACGGTCAAAAGATCGCTCTCCCAAGGAAGTGATCAGTTATTATAATTTTACCGGCGATGCCAGCCGTTCCATTTACAAACAAACCAAGGAGCCTGTTATCCCAAGAGGTATGTGGTACGAAAGTTTTGCGGAAAACAGCGTTGTATATAACGATTATAAGGCTGCCACTGTAACCGCCAGTAAACCTGTATTTGAACAAACCTTCCTGTTGCAGGACAGTATACAAAAAGTTACCTGGAAATATACCAATGATACCCGCAATATTGCCGGCTTTGAATGTCGTAAAGTGGTGGGCTTTTTAAACGACACTACCGGCTTTTATGCTTTCTATACCGACGAGATCATGATCTCCGGAGGTCCGGAAAGTATCACCGGCTTACCAGGTATGATCCTGGGTCTGGCTGTTCCCGGCCTGCATACCACCTGGTTTGCCACCAAGGTTGAGCTGGGCACTAACAAAGACATTACACCACCATCAAAAGGTAAAAAAACAAATCGTAAAGCTTATACCGATACCATCAGTAAATTGATAAAAGACTGGGGAAAGGAAGGGGCCCGCTTACTGGCCGCATACCTTATATAAAACGGTAATAACTTATAAAATAGCCGGGGCTGTCAGCTGCAGTAATACTATTCAGCTACAGTCCCGGCTTTTCATTACAAGTCCGGCACATAGTAGCTTGTTATATATACCCAAGGTAAAACCTTATTAAACCAGGCTTATTTCCTTTGGCCGTCTTCCTCCGCGCCCATCCCCTCACCGGGCTTTCCATGGCAATCCAGCAGCCCTTCAGCCAATACTATTCAGTTATACACAAAACAATATCCGGGCATCATACAACTTTTAAAGCAATCATGGCAGCAGTGGTATCGGTTACCTTAAACCGGTCATCAATACGGTGCCCTACTACCCATACTATCTGTTTATTCATTTCCAGCACCCATATTTTTTCTTTATCGCCGGCCGGTACCTTCTGATCTATAAAAAACCTGGCCAGCTTTTTCTTTTTACGCATGCCCAGCGGGTAAAAATAATCCCCCGGCTTCCACCTCCGCAACAATAAGGGATAATGCAACAGCTTACCATTAATATAAGCGCTGTTCTTATCAGCACCCGTAATATCCACCGGCTTTAACTGTTCAGCAATATGCAGTACCCTGTCAGCAAAAGCATATTCCCCTTCACCGTCAATCACTAAGTGTACATCCTGCGTTGTTTGCAAAGGCGAAATAATTAACCAGTTACGGTTACGTAAAATACGGTGGGTTGACGATTGTACATACTTACCCGTTGCAGCATCCAGCAGGGAAAGAATATCACCTGTTTGTGCAGCCGTAAAATGATAAGGCTTTGCTATTTCATATACAATAGTAGACAATGGTTCTGCATGCCGTAATGCCAGAACGGGTATATGTATTTCAGCGCCTTTTTCTTTTAACAGCTTTTTCTTATGCACCGCCATTGCCTGCCGGTACAGCATTTCAGCCTCTTTAAACCTTTGCACATTGTGGTACAGGTTTTCTTCGGCTGCAGCATATTTTTCTTTCACCAGCGGTAATACCATATTCCTGAAATAATTCCTGGTGTATTTGACCTCCGCGTTACTGCTGTCTTCCACCCAGCTTAAGTTATAAGCGGCAGCATGCGCCAGCAGGTCTTTCTTCGTAGCAAATAACAAAGGCCTTACAATATTATCCTGCTTTTGCGGAATGCCCTTTAAACCTGCCATGCCCGTTCCTTTAAAAAAATTCATCAGCATGGTCTCTACATCATCATCCTTATGATGGGCCGTTAATAAATAAGTACCGGCTGCGGTTTTATTCTCCTCCATTATTGCCTTAAACCAGTTGTATCGTAATTCCCTGGCCGCCACCTGTATGGATAATTTATGTGCTGCGGCATGGGCCGTTGTATCAAAACGTTTTGTTATTACAGGTACTCCCAGCTTTTTACCCAACTCCTTCACAAATAAAGCATCCTTATCACTATCCTCTCCCCTTAAGGTGAAATTGCAGTGCAGCATGGTGAAATCGTAACCTGCCAGGGAACATACATGACAAAGCACCACCGAATCTATTCCGCCGCTCACCGCAATAAACAGTTCCGCCTTAGCGGGGAACAGGTTTTTATCTTTTATGTACTGCTGAAATGCTGTTACTAAATTCTCCATACTTCAATTAATGGTGCAAATATAACAGGTTTAAAATAGCCGGCCTGCTGAGAGACATGAGAAGGAAAGAACATAAAAAAAGCCCCTTTGCAGGGGCCGTAATTTTTATTTGTATAACAGGTCATAGTATTCATGCGCCATACGGTTACTGTTAAACTGGAAATGCACATCCTGCATCCCGTTTTTAATGATCTGCCGCCAGGTATCATAATTCTCATAATACAGGGGCAATATTTCATTTTGCAGTATCTCGTATAACTTATTCAGGTCGTATTGGTCCTGCTCATGCGTAGCCATATGCTGGTAATCGGCTTTGGGAATAACAAAACCATTATGGCCGTGGTTAATAAATTCCGGGATCCAGCCATCATCAGTGGAAAAATTCACCGCGCCGTTCATGGCAGCGGTCATACCACTGGTGCCCGATGCTTCGCGGGGCACCCTGGGATTATTGAGCCAGCAATCTGCAGCCTGTTTTAACCGTTTGGATAAAGTAAGCTCATAACCGGTCAGTACCGCCATATTCTTATGATGTTTGCTTAAGTATACCAGTTGGTTAAAATCGGTAACCGACGCATGATCCATAGGATAAGGCTTACCGGCCCAGATGATCTGTACCGGGTATTTTGCATTGGTCAGCAGGTCCGAAAAACGTCTTTCGTCACTGGTGATCAGGCCCGCCCTTTTGTAACCGGCAAAACGCCTGGCCCATACAATGGTAAATACATTCGGGTCAAATATTTTACCCGTCTGGTCGGCCACAATATCAAAGGCTCTTTTCTTCAGGTATTTTTTGCGGTCGTCAAAACCATAATTATCGGTGGCTTCAGAAAAACGGTACAACTGTTTATCGGCCCAGTACCGCCAGTTCTGGGCATTGGTAATAGAAATAATCGGACAGATACCCGGGTATTTCTGCCACATTTCCCGCGATACCTCACCATGTAACCGGGATACACCATTGGCCAGTTTTGCAAAACGTAAGGCCGTTAAAGAGTGGTTGAACTGGTCACTGTCATTGCCGGTAAGTTGTTTTACCTCATCTACACTTAAGCCACAGAAATAACTCATCTTATGACATAAGTATATATCATGTTTTTCATTACCCGCCTCTTCCGGTGTATGCGTGGTAAACACCAGGCGTTTGGTTACTTCCGCCAGGTTCTTATTGTATTTCTGGTACAGGTAAAAGCCTGCAGAAATACTATGGGCCTCATTCATATGATAGAGATCGGGATTAAAGCCCAGCTCATCAATTAACTTGGCACCACCTACACCCAGTAAAATGAATTGCGCTACTTTGGTAGCTACATTGGCATCATACAACCTGTGGCTGATGGTTTGCGATACATAATCGTTCTCCGGAACATCTGTGCTTAATAAAAAAAGCGGAGCAGTTTTAAAAGTTTCCGGGTTCAGGTACCATACTTTTACCCATACCGGGTGTTCGTGTACATATATCTGGAACTTGATGCCGGTATCCTCTAAAAAGCTGTATTGTTTTTCATTCCAGGATGGTTGTAAGGTCTGGTCCTGGTTCCTCTCCTGGTCATAATAACCGTACTTCCACAGTATACCGATGCCTATCATATTTTGTTTTAACTCGTAGGCGCTTCTCAAATGCGAACCTGCTAAAAAACCTAAACCGCCACTGTATATCTTTAATGGCTGGTGCGTGGCAAACTCCATCGAAAAATAAGCTACTTTCTTACTGTACATCTGTTCTACAGGATACGGGACATTGTAATTTTTAAAACTCATAATTAATGTGTTGTTTTTACACGATAATGCAAGATAAAGGAAAAATAACCAATGACATACTTCCCTTTCCTGCCAAAGTTGTTTTAATAATAGTGCAGAAAGATAATTATATTTTTTTTAGTTGCTCCATTAAATACCCGGACAGAAATATATACATGCGTTAATTCCGGAATGCAAGCCGCATTCTATATCTTTACACGAACCTAAATTTAAAGTCATATGGACATTGTAAATTTCCTCTCCAGTTACTGGTGGTTAATTTTAATCATTCTTTTTTTGCTTACCGGTATATTTACCGTGAACCAGGGTTATATCGGCGTTATTACGATGTTCGGTAAATACCGTCGCGTGGTTCGGCCGGGCCTGCAATTCAAGATCCCCGTTTTAGAACAGATTTTTAAAAGAATATCCATTCAAAACCGTTCCGTGGAATTAGAGTTCCAGGCGGTGACCCAGGACCAGGCCAATGTGTATTTTAAAAGCATGTTACTGTTTGCGGTACAGAACGAATCGGAAGAAACCATAAAAAAAGTAGCTTTTAAATTTATCAGTGAGCGTGACCTGATGCAGGCCCTCATCAAGACCATTGAAGGTAATGTGCGTTCCTTTGTTGCTACCAAAAAACAGGCTGAAGTTCTGGGATTGCGCCGTGAGATAGTACAATACGTAAAAGTGGAAGTAGACCAGACCCTGGAAGAATGGGGTTATCATTTACAGGACCTGCAGATCAATGATATCACTTTTGATAAAATGATCCTGGAGTCCATGAGTAAAGTGGTTGCGTCCAACAACCTGAAAGCCGCAGCAGAAAACGAAGGCCAGGCTTTACTGATCACCAAAACCAAGCAGGCGGAAGCAGATGGTAACTCCATTAAAATTTCGGCAGAAGCCGAAAAAGAAGCCGCCCGTTTACGTGGTCAGGGTGTGGCCCTGTTCCGTAAGGAAGTAGCAGCCGGTATGAGCGAAGCGGCCGAACAGATGAAACAGGCCAATCTGGATACCAATGTGATCTTATTCAGTATGTGGACGGAAGCCATTAAAAACTTTGCCGAATACGGCGATGGTAACGTGATATTCCTGGATGGCAGCGCCCAGGGAATGGAGGCCACCATGAAGCAGATACAGGCTTTAATGGTTAAACAGGCCGGTACAGATGGCCCTGCAAAACATTAATATACAAACCCATTCAATAAGAGCCGGTTATTGCAACCGGCTTTTTTTATGCTTGTTAAAATATTTAAAAACTTGGGGTGTGCGCACACGCATTTTTTTTATTTTCCGTTCCTACCCTGTTATTGACAGATGTTGATAACAAAAGAAAATGAGTATCCAAGTCCTTTGTTACATTTACGCACTTAAAGTATAATCACATGTTTGATTTTTTGCAGATCGTTGATACTGTTCAGCAGGTAGCCAATACGGCATCTGATAAGAACAAAGACGGAAGTCTGAGCTTTTTTGAAGTTATTACCATGGGTGGCTGGATCATGCTGCCACTGGGATTGATGTTGCTGGCGGCCATTTATGTTTTTGCCGAAAGGTATATTGCCATAAAAAATGCCTCCAAAATTGACCAGAACTTTATGAACATTATCCGCGATCATATTGTATCGGGTAATGTAGCAGCCGCCAGGAGCTTTGCTAAAAACACGGCCAACCCGGTAGCCCGTATCATTGATAAAGGTATACAGCGTTTAGGTAAACCCATTGAGGCCATTGAGCGCAGCATGGATAATGTGGGCCAGCTGGAAATGTATAAACTGGAAAAGAACCTGGGTATACTGTCGGTTGTTTCCAAAGCAGCACCCATTTTCGGTTTCGTCGGTACACTGATAGGCCTGATGCAGTTATTCTCCAATATCCATGATGCCAACGAAGTGGAGATCGGTGTAATATCGCAGGGTATCTATACCAAACTGATCACTTCTATCAGCGGACTGGTAATAGGTTTGCTGGCTTACCTGGCATATAATTTTTTAAATACGCAGATAGATAAGACCGCGAATAAAATGGAGCTGGCCAGCGCCGACTTCCTGGACGTATTACAAGAACCTACTACCCGATAAAACCCGTGTATTATGAAGTTTAGAAAAAAACACAGGGAGGAATCGGAAGTATTTACAGATTCATTGAACGATATCCTGTTCATACTATTGATGTTCTTCCTCATTACCACCACCATGGCCAACCCCAATGTGGTGAAGGTGAACAATCCCCGGGGCTCAAAAGATACCAAGGCAAAACAAAATATCGTGGTATCAATTAATAAAGACCAGAACTTCTTTATAGGCCAGAAACAGGTGGACCCCATAATGCTGGACAGCCTGATACGTGCCGAAGTGGAGGCCAAACGTAAGTTTATTGATACGCCTTCGGTGGTGATCAATGCCGATACTATTTCCTATTATGGCGAAGTGTTCCGCGTCATGCAATCGGCCAAACGTGCCGGCGCCAAAGTAGTGGCCAATGTAAGATAGGCTCAACACAAATTGCATATACTGTAAGGGACCGCCTAAACCGGTCCCTTTATTATTTAAATAACTTTGCCCCAACCCCATCATCATTATGACCATAAGAGAAGCTGTTATTGAAGATATACCCGCCTTACAGGTAATACGCCATGCTGTTAAGGAAAATGTATTATCGGACCCTTCAGTGGTAACCGATGCGGATTGTATAGCCTACCTGACCCAACGCGGCAAAGGATGGGTAAGCCTGTCCGGTGATATGATCACGGGCTTTGCCATTGCCGACCTGGAAGATCACAATATATGGGCCTTATTTGTACACCCCGGTCACGAACATAAAGGCATTGGTAAATTATTACATGATACCATGATGGATTGGTATTTTAGCCAGACAAACATAACGGCCTGGCTGAGCACCGATGCCCATACCCGTGCCGAACAGTTTTACCGCAAAGCAGGCTGGAAAGAAACAGGGAAGTACGGGAAGACAGAAATTAAATTTGAAATGGATGCCGCCACCTGGCTTGGTAAGCAGGTATAAAATAAAAAAGGCGTAAGGATTTACCTTACGCCTCAAATCTTTTATCCTGTCATCTTATTTCGGCATCACATAGTTGCGTACATCATCGGCACTAATGGTTTTGCCGGAAAGAATAACCAGGCGTTCCACCACGTTGCGTAATTCACGGATATTACCCGTCCAGTCGTATTCCTGTAATAGTTTTAATGCGTCTTCATCGATACCTTTTTTAGCTACCCCATAATCGGCACAGATATCACCCAGGAATTGTGCCACCAGCAAAGGAATATCCTGCTTACGGTTATTTAAAGAAGGAACGTGTATGAGTATCACACCTAAACGGTGATACAGGTCTAAACGGAAATTTTTATCCTCCACTTCCTTTAACAGGTCCTTGTTGGTAGCGGCAATAACCCTTACATCCACGCTAATGTCTTTATCGGCCCCTACGCGGGTTATTTTACCCTCCTGTAAAGCCCTTAACACTTTGGCCTGGGCGCTCAGGCTCATGTCGCCTATCTCATCTAAAAACAGCGTACCGCCATTAGCCTGTTCAAACTTACCGATACGTTGCTTGATGGCCGAAGTAAAAGAGCCCTTTTCATGACCAAATAATTCACTCTCGATCAGTTCAGTTGGGATAGCGGCACAGTTTACTTCCACCAGGGGGCCATTGCTGCGGTTACTTTTTTCGTGTACCCAGCGGGCCACCAGTTCCTTACCTACTCCGTTTTCGCCGGTAACCAGTATACGGGCTTCGGTAGGCGCTACTTTTTCAATGGTCTCTTTTATTTTTTGAATAGGCTCGGAATCACCGATCATTTCCTGTACCCTGCTTACCTTACGTTTTAATACCTTGGTTTCGGTAACCAGGTTACTTTTATCCATCGCATTACGGATGGTAATTAACAGGCGATTCAGATCAGGCGGCTTGGAGATATAATCATAAGCGCCTTTTTTTACCGCTTCCACGGCCGTTTCTATATTACCATGACCGGAGATCATGATAATGGGTACATCGGGGTTAATTTCGCCGGCTTTCTGCAAAAACTCAATGCCATCTAATTTGGGCATTTTAATATCGCATAAAACAACGTCAAACTTCTTTGCTTTAAACTGCGTCAATCCTTCTTCCCCATCAGCCGCTTCTGTAAGCGAATAACCCTCGTACGATAAAATTTCGGATAATGTTTTCCTGATGGCCTTTTCGTCGTCAATAATTAAAATGTCGGGCATAAATGTTTTAATCTTAAAATGTTAAGGAGGTTTCTTGTAGGCTTTTTTTATGACAATACTTATACCAAAGTATTCTCAATCAACTACATAAATAAAAAAAATTTGTAAATGTGATTAAAAATAAGAGAATAAAAGTAAAAAAGAAAAAATGGGTGGGAGTTTGTTATGTACGGGGCCGTAGCCAGGTTAAACGGACGGATGATACAAAAAGAAAGGCCGGATAGAAATCCAGCCTCGTTGTAAAATCCAATATCCTATGAAAAACCATAACAAAGATGCACTTTGATACGCAAAACGCTGCATTTAATGGAAAAAACTTATTACCAGTAATTTTACGATATAAAGTATTGTCAATATTAAAAACTAATTAAAAATTTGATTATCAGAATATTAATATATATTCCAGCCCTGCATAACTCTTTACCGTTCATCAAAATAAATAAGGTTGAACCATTAAATTGCGATTAATACCCGCTTTTTCCTGCTTGTTTCTTCGGTGTAATGCACGGCAGAGCAGGAACTTAGGCTCCGGGCATAAAAAAAGGCCGCATTACTGCGGCCTCTATAAGCAATTGGCAGGAGTTTATTTTTTTACATACATTACTTCTTTCACCAGTTTTACTGTACGGGCTACATCCGGTAAGGCGGCAGCCACCAGGTTTGGTGCATAGTGTAAAGGTGCGTCAGCCGCAGTAATACGGCGGATCGGGGCATCCAGGTAATCAAAGCCTTCTTTTTGAATACGGTAGCTGATCTCGGAAGAAACTGAAGCAAACGGCCATTGTTCCTCTACAATTACCAGTCGATTTGTTTTTTTAACGCTTTCCAGGATGGTCATCCAGTCCAGCGGACGAATGGTACGCAGGTCTATCACCTCGGCGCTGATGCCTTCTTTTTCCAGCTCAGCCGCCGCGCCCAGTGCCACTTTCATCATTTTATTGAAAGACACGATGGTTACATCAGTGCCCTGGCGCTTAACATCGGCCTTGCCTAATTCAATATAATATTCTTCTTCAGGAACTTCCATTTTATCACCATACATCAACTCACTTTCCATGAACATTACGGGATCTTCCTCGTAACGGATGGCTTGCTTTAAAAGACCTTTTGCATCGTATGGATTACTGGGGGAAACTACTTTAATACCGGGAATATTGGCATACAGGGCTTCAAAAGCAGTAGAGTGCTGGGCACCTAACTGGCCGGCCGAACCGTTACCACCCCTGAAAACGATGGGACAGGAGATCTGGCCACCGCTCATCGCCAGCATTTTAGAAGCTGTGTTCAGGATCTGGTCAAGGGCTAAAACCGCAAAGTTCCATGTCATGAACTCAACAACAGGGCGTAAACCATTTTGTGCAGAACCCACACCCACAGCAGCAAAACCCAGCTCAGCAATAGGCGTATCAATCACACGTTTAGGGCCAAATTCGGCCAACATACCCTGGCTTACCTTATAAGCACCGTTATATTCCGCCACTTCTTCACCCATTAAATACACGCGTTCGTCCCTTCTCATTTCTTCACTCATTGCCTCACGCAAAGCTTCTCTAAATGCGATAATTCTACCCATGTTGCTACTTAGTTTAAAAAGTGTGGCAAATGTAAGCGAGATACGGGATAAAACCTAAAACTGGAAAAGGAATTATGAAGGGGGAATTATGAATTCTGAATTATAAATTAGGAATTGCGGAGAGGCTGCCGGATTGCAGCGGTACCCCGCTCAAGGTTTGTGTTCGTGTACTTCGTTCGCATTTCCAGCAAAACGTATAGAAAGAATATTCCGGGAAGCATGGCGGCGTACAAGCGTAAAGCCGGAACTGCAGCTGATAGCAGTACTACAGCTGACAGCCCCAAAATAATTGACAAATGACAATGGACAAATTAAAACTGTCATTTGTCACTTGTCAACTGTCAATTGAAACATCATACTTAGCGGTTGCCCCCAGCGTGGCCATCATACCAATACCCGTTTCAATGGCATTTTCATCAATATTAAAAGTTGGCGTATGTACACCGGCAGTAATACCTTTTTCCTTATTCATTACACCAAGCCGGTAAAAACAACCGGGGATCTGCTGCGAATAGTAACCAAAATCCTCCGCTCCCATACGTTTCTCCGTTTCCTCCACCAACAGGGCATCGCCCATAAAATCAACCGCTATTTTTTTAGCTACTTCATGCAGGCCTTCGTTATTGTATACACAGGGATAGCCCACATCAATCAGCAGGTCAACCTCACCGCCCATACTCTTCACCAGGTTTTCTGTTATCTGTTTAATTAAACCATGCGCCTTAAAACGCCAGGTTTCATCCATGGCCCTGAAAGTACCTTTCAGTTTTACCTCATTGGGTATTACATTGGTGGTGGAGCCACCATTAAAAGCTGTTATAGATAATACACTAGGGTTATGCGGATCGTTATTACGGCTCACCACCTGCTGCAGTGCAATGATCAGGTGTGAAGCAATTAAAATAGGGTCCACACATAAATGCGGGGCTGCGGCATGACCACCCTTACCTTTAACCGTAATATATAATTCATCGGCGCTGGCCATGGCTTTACCGGCACGAAAACTCAGTTTACCAATGGGCAAACCAGGGTGCACATGCAAGCCGAATATGGCCGAGGGACGTGGATTCTCCAGTACATTTTCTTTGATCAGTAAACTGGCCCCACCGGGATTTTTTTCTTCGCCGGGTTGAAAGATCAGTTTTACCGTTCCCTCCCACTCCTCTTTCAATTCCTGTAAAATTTTGGCCGCTCCCAGCAGGCAGGTAGTATGTACATCGTGCCCGCATGCATGCATGATACCGGTATTGGTGGATTTATAACTGATATCGTTTTCTTCGAGAATGGGCAAGGCATCCATATCGGCACGCAAAGCCACTACCCTGCTGTCCGGGTTTTTGCCTTTAATAATACCAATAACACCGGTGGTAGCTTTTACCTCGAAAGGAATGCCCCAGCCACTTAACTTTTCCTGTACATAACGGGATGTTTCATACTCCTCGTAACTCAGCTCAGGGTGCGCATGTAAATGCTGACGCACCTGGATAAACTCGTTCTTATATGCCGCTGCCAGTTGTTTTATTTTGCCGATCATACTGCGAAGGTAAAAAAAGATAGGGACCGAATAATGAATAATGACCTACGAATACAAAAGCGGTTTGAATAGAGGAAGGATGCCGTTTTTTGCTGCTGACCTTAACATGAAATATCTTGTTGTATTTATAAAATGCCCTTATCTTCAATCCTTTATTTCTCAATTGCAACACTATGGCCTTAAGCAGGATCTGGACAGCATTTATTTTGATAGCAGTGTTGGTAGCTGCTTTTAAGTTTACGTTTGAGCCGGGACAGGATAAATTGTTCAGCCAGCTGGTAGCGGGACGTAATACCGATACCATGTCGGTACGTACGGTTGACTCTACGCTATTACCGGCCGCCGTTCACCAGCAGTTAGGTATACAAAAAACTGCCAGCTGGAATAAAGAGAAAGTATATAAGACCGATAGCGGTGAGTACCGCGCTTTCAGGTTACTACCGGCCAATGGCGTGTTTGAAACCACCAAGGATGCGGTAACCTTGTGTATTGGTTTAATTGGTGTAATGGCACTGTTCCTGGGCTTTATGAGCATTGCGGAAAAAGCAGGCGGGGTAAGGTTTTTATCGCGTATCATTGGCCCCTTCTTTTCCCGCATCTTTCCCGAAGTGCCCAAAAATCACCCGGCCATGGGCCATATGGTCATGAACTTTTCGGCCAATTTAATGGGCCTGGATAATGCCGCCACCCCCTTTGGTATTAAAGCCATGGAGAGTTTACAGGAGTTAAACCCCGATAAAACCACCGCCTCCAATGCGCAGGTAATGTTCATGTGTTTGCATGCATCGGGGCTTACCTTAATACCTACGGCCATTATTGCCGACAGGGTATCTTTAAAATCGGCTCATCCTACCGATATATTTATTCCCTGTATGATCGCCACTTTTGTAGCCACGCTGGCTGCCATGAGTATTGTGGCATTTAAACAACGTATCCGTTTATTTCAACCCGTTATATTAGCCTGGATACTGGGCGTATCGGCCGTAATAGCCGCGCTGGTCATGTATATTAAAACATTATCGGTAGAAGGTGTGCAGGTGTTTTCCAGCAGCTTAAGCAATGGCATCATCCTGCTGATATTTGTATTGATCGTACTGGGTGGCATGTATAAAAAAATAAACATTTTTGATGCTTTTGTAGAAGGCGCCAAAGGTGGGTTTGAAACGGCCATCCGTATTATACCCTACCTGGTGGGTTTGCTGGTAGCCATTAGTTTATTACGCAACAGCGGTGCTTTTGATTTTGTACTGGATGGCATCAAGGTGGTCTTTGGCTGGTTCAATGGCGACACCCGTATTGTGGATGCCTTACCTACCGCCATCATCAAACCCTTAAGCGGCAGCGGCGCCCGTGCCATGATGATCGACACGTTAAATTCACATGGCGTGGATTCCTTTGCCGGTAACCTGGCATCTGTTTTCCGCGGCTCTGCCGATACAACATTCTATATTATTGCTGTGTACTTTGGCGCTGTGGGCATTAAAAATACCAGGTATGCTGTAGGCACTATGCTACTGGCCGACCTTGCAGGTATTATTACATCGGTGATACTGGCTTACTTGTTTTTTGCCTGATAAGAATGATGAATTATTAATGATGAATGGATCGTTCGACAAATTATCTGATTGCCTGATCACCTCATTTCCTAATTATCTCATTATCTAATTGTTTAATTGGCACGGGCTGTCAACTGTAGTGCTGCTATCAGCTGCAGTCCCGGCTTTACGCTGCAAGTCCGCCACAGCCCTGCGCACAAAACTTCAGCGGGCTTTCCGCTGCAATCCGGCAGCCTATCAGCAGATCAACAACTATCATCATTCAAGATTATTGCATACGATTTATTGCAACTATGTTGCAATTTAAAACAAACACCCTACCTTTGCTGCTTCAAACAATAGTGTTATGGAATTTGCAAATAAGTATGACGTTATCATCATTGGCGGCAGTTACGCCGGCCTTTCTGCCGCCATGGCTTTAGGTCGTTCTTTAAAAAAGGTTTTGGTTATTGACAGTGGTAAACCCTGTAATGCCCCTACACCACACTCGCATAATTTTCTTACACAGGATGGATCGACGCCCGCAGCAATTGCTGCCTTAGGCAAACAACAGGTACAGCAATATGATACGGTAATATTTTATGATGGCCTGGCTACGGAAGGAAACATGGTGGAAAATGGCTTTTCTGTCACCACCGAAAAAGGAGATGTATTCCTGGCCGGCAAACTGATCTTTGCTACCGGCATCAGGGACCTGTTGCCCGGCATACCCGGTTTGGCCGAAAGCTGGGGCAAATCGGTCATACACTGTCCGTACTGTCATGGCTATGAATTCCGTGGCAAAAAAACCGGCATTATGGGCAACGGGGAAATAGCTTTCCACCTTAGCTCGCTGGTCAATAATCTGAGTAAGGATCTCTCCCTATTCACCAACGGGCCGGCTGATCTTACACCGGAACAGGTAGCTAAATTAAAGGAACATGATATCCCGGTTATTGAAACGCCTGTTACAGAGATCATACAACAGCATGGAAATATTACGGGCGTGTTACTGGCCGATGGCAGCAAACGGGAGCTGGATGCTTTATATGCCAGGGTAGCGTTTGAGCAGCACTGCCCCATTCCTCAAAGCCTGGGTTGTGTTATAAATGAACAGGGGTATATACAGGTAGATAATATGCAAAGAACCACCATACCCGGTGTATATGCCTGCGGCGATAACAGCCACTTCATGCGCTCTGTTGCCAATGCGGTTGCTACCGGTAATTTTACAGGAGCAGTGGTTAACAGGGAGCTGACGGAGGAAAGGTTTTAACCGGGCCGCTACTTTTTAGCAGTCATTATTTGTGTAATTACCTTAATGAACTCCGTTTGCTGGTCAACAAAGGGATAGTGGGAACAATTGTCAATGCTATAAAAACGTTTTTCACCAACCAGCTTCTTTATATCACTAATTTGTTTTTGGGAAAAAATACCATCCTGTTTACCATATACCGCAAACAAGGCTATACCTTTATTTTTTATAGTCCTTAGTACCGGCTTCGTATCAATATTCACCCGGCTTTCATTTTTATAAAACCGGAGCGGCGCCTGGTCGTTACGGATATTTTGTGTAGCCAGGCCGTTTTCGTACAACCCGTTCACTTTTTTTGATTCCTCCGTTGGATAAGGCATACGGAAATAAGCATAATCCGCTGCTACTTCATAACATTGTTTACGGTAAGCAGCCCCGTTTTTATCCAGTTTTTTAATGGCCGCTATCTTATGCAGTGTTGCCGAATCATGTTTGGCAACTGCTTTTTTACTTACTGTTGCCAGTATATGGTCATAGGTTTCCTGCTGTGCAAATAAAGCACCCAGCAATATTAAACGTTCTACTTTCTCCGGGTATTTTTCCGTATATAAGGTGGACACTATACCACCAAAGCTATGGCCAATGATGGTCACCTTTTTAAGCTCATATTGCACCAGTAAGGCATTCAGGTCGTCAAATGCTTCCCGGAAAGTGAAAGTAGCGGTTGTATCAATGGAACGGCCTTCACCCCTGCGATCATACACTATCACATAAAACCCTTTATCTGCCAGGGCCTGCGCGGTAGTACCTTCAAACAATGTAGCATTTCCCCTGGGGCCACCATGTACATACAACAGGGCCGGATCTGCTTTTTTGCCGTAAGCTTTGGAATAAATAGTTTGTGTAAAAACAAATTGAAAAGAAAATAAAAGAGATAACAGGAATATACACCTAGCAGATCGCATACACATTTTTTATTGATAGTAGCGCAAAGCTAAAGTTAAAAGACAATACCTTTTTACTGAAAACCAATTAAAATTACGGACGGTAAAATATGTTAAACCGGAACAGTGAAAGAAGTTTTTTTAATATACCACAAACATCAACGTTATTGAAAAAGAAGCTGCTTATATTTCACTTCACTATGTGATACATTTTTAAAGCCCACTCAATTTTACCGCATACTTTCTGTACGAACAAACTACATGGTATATCTATTAATTATATCTTTAGGTGATATTTGTCCCAATAAATATGCTGCATCCCTATTTTCGTTTTTTACTGAACAGGATCATTATAAGTGTATTCTTGTTCATTCTTTCTTTCCCCACCTTGCTGGAGGCTCAGTCCAACCGGTATATATTAAACCAGTATAATTCGGAAAACGGCCTGCCCCAAAATACCGTCAAATCCATTCGCTTTGACCAGAACGGCTTTTGCTGGCTGGCAACAGAAATGGCCATTGTACGTTTCGACAACCGCAATTTCAAATCCTATGGACACGAGCAGGTAAAAGGCCTTACCAATGAACGCATTTCAGCGATGATGACCGATACAGCCGGCAATATTTTCATACAAACGATCAACCATAAGAATTTTAAGATCAGCAGTTCTTCTACCCTTCATTCAACAGTACCGGTCCTTACCGGTAACGATGTAAGTTTTGTAAGTACAGGATATATTACCATAAACACCCAACTGGATAGCCTCTGGGAAACTATTGCCAGTGAAGCGGGTATCCCCGTGCTGAAACAACCCGGTGCACTCAGGAATGGCGATATCTATCTTTTCTTCGGGGGTAACGCTTATTTTATTCATAAAACCACCATCACCAGGCTAACCCCCAATAATATGGAGCCGGTAGGCAGCTTAATACTACATGACCGGTATTATTTACAACTGTGGAGTAACAACGAGGCCAGATTCTGGAATAACGGCGTTGGCCAGGCAGTACATATTGAAGGGGATATTGTGAACAATAAAGCCTATCAGCAGGGACAATTCAAAACATTATGGTGCGAACAAGGCGCCTATATATTTGCCGGAGGAAGCCTGTATGAACTTACCTATTCGGGCGGAAGTATAAAAAGCAAGTGTGTTGCCAGTAATTTAAATATTGACGTTCCTCTTTGTATTGCTTACCGGCCCGATATCAATACCTATTTTATCGGTACGGGTACCCAGGGGTTTTTCACCATTAAACTGTCCGATTTTATTTACCCGGAAATACCGAAGGAATCGGGGGCAGAGAACTATTATACCGTTGCCAAAACTTCCAGGGATGAAATCATTGTAAACAATGTACACATAAAACCCGATAACACTTCATTTTATGTGGCTTTGCAGAACGGGGATAGCAGGGCAAGTTATACCGATTCGGCAGACAACGTTTATTATGAAAGTTATTTTTCGTTATCCCGTTACCGGTCGCGGACGGGCAAAATAGACAAGAGCCTGCTTGTTCTGGATGAACGGTTGCTGGACATTGTACCGCAGCCCAAAGATGGAACCCTGCTTTTATGCACGCATACTTCCTTATACAAAATAACACCTGAGGGGACTGTTATCTGGCAAAAAAAATTCCCGGCGGGCATGAAAGCTACCGGCTTATTACCTGTGAATGATACGGAGTACCTGTTATCTACTTCGGTGGGATTAAAATGGTATGATATCAGTAAACATGAGATCACCCAAACCATACTAGATTCTTTTCATATACGTACGGTTTATCGTGATAAAGAAGATAGGTTATGGATCGGAACAGACGGGAAAGGGTCCTTTTTATATGTCAATAAAAAATTACACCGGTTACCTGACGGCCCCGGGGGTGCCTTCCAGTCCATTCATTCATTTATTGAAGATGGCCGGGGTAATTTCTGGCTGCCCACCAATAAGGGATTGTACATGATACCCGTTAAAACGTTTGCCGATGTTGGAACCGGTTTAACCAATAATGTTTTCTGGTTTACGTTTAACCAGCGAAATGGCTTGCGGACAACCGAGTTCAATGGCGGCGCCAATCCCAATTACCAATGGCTGCAGGATGGGGCGCTGGTACTGCCTTCCATTAACGGGCTGGTTAAGTTTTATCCCCATCAGCTTAAAACTGATTTTCCACAGGAGAAGATCTTCATTGATGAAATTACCATTGACGGACAACCACACAGCCTGAACAGCCGGGGAAAAATAATGTTAGCCCCCACTTTCCGGGTGCTGAATATAAAGGTGACCTGCCCTTATTTTGGTAATAACGAAAACCTGAAGCTGGAATATAAAATAGGCAGTGAGGAAGGAGAATGGGTGCCTGTTCCTTCTTCAGGCATTATTTCCATCAACCGTTTACCGGCCAATGATTATACCTTAACGATCCGTA
The DNA here is from genome assembly GCF_042686025.1 of Terrimonas rubra. Taxonomy (NCBI): domain Bacteria; kingdom Pseudomonadati; phylum Bacteroidota; class Chitinophagia; order Chitinophagales; family Chitinophagaceae; genus Terrimonas; species Terrimonas rubra. The sequence continues at coordinate 1,135,729 of NZ_JBHUOZ010000003.1, read as the reverse complement.
AAGCGGGCAGCCATAGTTTTACACCCTATGGCAATATTACTTTAAAGATTGCCGTAAGCCCTTTTTTTTATCAGACCATCTGGTTTTTCCTGGGTATCCTGTTATTGATCATTTGTACCGGTTTCTGGTACTCCAGGAGACGGCTGATTAAGCTGAAAAAAGAGAAGCTTAAGATTGAAAAAATTGTAGAACTGAGAACGGCTGAACTGAGCACTGCGGTTGAACAACTGGAGGATTCAAGGACCGCTTTAAAGAAGAGCAACCAGGTAAAGGAGCAGATCATCACCACCGTTTTACATGATTTAAGGTCCCCGCTGTTCTCTATGCGGGTTACCGGAAAAGCATTGGAAAAAAACTGGGACAATAATACCGCGGAGAATTTAAACCAGATAAAAGGGCTGAACCAACTGATAGGTGAATTAAGCAGGTTCACCGATCAGTTCTTTTCCTGGGCTGTGACCCAACAGGAACACTTTAAAGTGGATAAAACGCATTTCCCGCTGCAGCAACTTTTCACAGATATTGAAGCCTTGTTCAGGGAAATATTACTGATCAATAATAATAAACTTCATATCCGTGAAACGGCTATTGAATGTTTTACTGACAGGAATATATTGGTATTAATTCTCCGGAACCTGGTGGACAATGCCAATAAAAATACGGAGAACGGTACCATCACCATTGAGGCTTCCGCTATACCGGACGGGTTAAAGATCCAGGTATCAGATACCGGCAAAGGATTAAACGATTTCCAGATCGAAAACTTTTTAAATAAAGATAAAGCGGTAAAAAACGGCCGCATGGGCAGCATGATCATCCTGGAAATGCTGAGTAATATCAATGGCGAACTATTTGTAACATCGGAGCCTGGTAAAGGCGCTGTTTTTACAATACATATCTATTCATCATAATCCTGAAATATTCTCAGCTATACCATCTTTTTAAATTCGGGGTATAGCCACCCAATGATCCGACCTGATACGGTTCTCATTACATTTACGTGGCTTATACACGCCAGTGAAAAAGATCAGCCATTATTGTTCGCCGGGCTTCTCTGTAAGTTCTTTTAATACCCCCGCAGCGTTTTTATTGCCGGGAAATATGCTCAACGCTTTGCTGTAACTGGCAATTGCCGCAGGTTTATCCCCTTTTTTACGATAAGTATCACCCAACAATTCATACCCATAGGAAATGTCCTGCTCTTTGGCTTTAAGTTCCACCGCCGTTTGAAAAACCGTGATAGCTGCATCAAATTTGTCCCTGCGTAACAGGTATTTGCCGGTACTGATCAAATCGCCAATTTCAAAACTGAAATCATAATCCTCCGTTCCGTTTGCTTTTAAGGTTTTGTAATAATCCATCCCCTCTTCCACATCACTGAGCATTTTATCACGAATAGAAAGATAAAGCGATTTTTTAGGAATGATAAAAGGCTCTTCTTTCAAAATATTCAGGATAGCCGTCTTTATTGGCCAAACCTTCATTTGCTGGTTGTTGGTCATCATCACAATCGTGATATTGTCAGCGGCCTGACTATAAAAAGCCGCTTCATAATTACTATTTGAGCCCTGGTGCTGGTGCCATAACAGGCTATCCTTACTAAAAACGGTGGTTCCCAGACTGCTCTCCCCTCCCGGAAAATTCTCACCCAATTTTTTCAGCGAAACGGCGTTGATTATTTTATGTGCATGCAGCGCACGAATCCATTTATACAGGTCCTCCACCGGCAATCTTACCCATCCGTTGGTAGCCTGCAAATAAGGAACATCGTTGCCTTCATTGTCAAATGCACGTGCCATACCTTTTGCCGTTACCGGGTAATCCACGATAGCATTTTTCATACCAGCGGGTTTGAAAAGGTATCTTTTCACAAATTCAGCATAAGAAAGACCGCTTAGTTTTTCTATAATACGCCTTTGCAAGGAGACATTAATGTGGTTGTATATATACACTGTCCCCGGAGCAGCTGACAGCGTTTTTAAGGAAAGCAGACTCTGATAGATCAGACTGTCTGTTCCATCTGCAGCAGGTCCTAACACAGGAATGCCACTGGTATAATTAATGAGGTGTTTTATTTTTACCTGATCCGCCCAATCGGGAAACTCAGGAAAAAACCGGCGCAGGTTATCTTCCAGCGATAGTTTTCCCTTTTCTTCCAGTACCATGATCGCAGCGCCATTAAATTCTTTACTAATGGAGCCTATATCAAACTTGTTTTCTTTTTGCAGTGGAATGGTTTTGTTACCATTGGCAAAACCAAAGGATTTTTCATAGATGGTTTTATTGTGTTGCACCACCAATATATTCCCGTTAAAAACTCCCCGCCGGTATGCGGTTTGCATTAATGAGTCAATTTGCCGGATTTGTTTTGTTTGCGCCGCCATGGGGCCTGAAAGTAAGACCAGGATAAAAAAGATGCTGTTTATTTTCATTTGATATATTTACCAGACCCTTAAAACGAAGAAAAAATTATTTTGTTATCGCTGGAGCCTTAAATAAAAAAGTCGCATTCAACCGGGTAATAAATTTACCCGTTAAGCTAAAGACTGCCATGTGTTATTACCTGGCAATGAGCTATGACCGGCCCCGGCATCTATTAACAGGCTGACTAATGACAATGAAGAAAGGGCTACGCATTATTTTTGTTGCTGCCCTAATTTATACACTTTGGAAAGCCATTTTTTACGTTGTTGCTCATCAGCTGTCTTAATAATACCGATAGTGGTCACTTTTACCGGTTTTACGCCACAAAACTCCAGTGTTGATTTTTTGAGTTGGTTAATACTGGGCCTGCCAAATACCAACCTGTAATACCAGCCCGGCTGATCCATTGTGGTAATAATATGCGCTGTTTTTCCCTTGAGTAGTTTATCCCACCAAACGGAGTTTTCACGATATTTAAAAGCCAGGCCAGGCAGGAAGAGGCGATCTATAAAGCCTTTAGCGATGGCCGGTAGACCACCCCACCATACGGGATGTAACCAGACAAGGTGGTCAGCCCATTGTACTGTTTCCCAGGAGGTAACCAGGTCTGGCTCCAAGTCCATTCTTTTCCGGTAACCAAATTGAAGATTGGGATTAAAATCCAATTCTCTGATCGTTATTGTTCTTATTTCAGCGCCAGATTGTGCAGCCCCTTTGGTATAGGCTTCAGCCAAAGCTGAATTGAAAGACGCAGCATCAGGATGTGCGTTTATTAAAGCAATTTTTTTCATTATATCTTATTGATCCCCGTGGTGGTTATACTGTTGGGGTTTGTTCCGGGCCTTCAGATAAGCTTTACCAAGATAATTGTTAATTCAAGGAAAGCCAAAGAAAGCCTGCGACGGGAACACGCTGACCCAAACAGCCTCATCCTGATCTCAAAACCTTTTGTTCGTTGCAGTTTATCCCGTGCAAAGATATACAATCGCCATTGCTATATTATTACGTAATAGTATTTGCCGGCCAACTTATAGCTTCCCATAACATTGTTCAACATTTCAGCCAGATTATACACCTGCCTCATTGCTATCATGCCTTTATTTTACCCTTACCCGGATCGGATGCCGCTTATAAACAAGCGCTGGCCTTCTCTTTTTCACCGAATTTTTATGCACTTTTTCACTTGCAGCAAAACCCCGAACTTTGCCCGATGAACAATTCACTTGACCAACTTCAGGCAGCCATTGCTGATCAACGCAATGCCTTATTATCACACCCGGTTTATACCGCCATCAATGATTTGCCTGCGCTAAGATTATTTACAGAAACCCATATATATGCAGTGTGGGACTTTATGAGTCTGCTTAAATCATTGCAACTGGAACTTACCTCAGTTACCCTTCCCTGGAAACCCGTAGGGAATGCTGATACACGTTACCTGATTAACGAGATTGTCGTAGGTGAAGAATCTGATGTGGACGAGTCAGGTAACAGGATCAGCCATTTTGAGCTGTATCTGCAAGCCATGCAGCAGTTGGAGGCCAGTACGGGAGCGATAGAAGATTTTCTTTCCCGCCTGCCTGATATTAAGGGCTTGGACGAATATATTCTGCAGTCTTCACTTCCAGAAGCCGTAAAATCTTTTCTCGGCTTCACCTTCCGGATCGCTGCCACGGCTCCTGCACATGTAAAAGCCGCAGTATTTACTTTTGGCAGGGAAGACCTGATCCCCAATATGTTTTTACTTATTCTTGAAAAACTTTACGCAGAAGCCCCGGAGAAAACTTCCATTTTTAAATATTATATCAAACGACATATTGAAGTAGACGGTGATCATCATAGCCAGCTTGGCCTGGAGATGGTTTCCCGTTTGTGTGGCCAGGACGAACAAAAATGGAAGGAAGCCACAGAAGCCTCCCATGAAGCCTTGGTTCGTCGTTACCAGTTATGGGATCATATTCATAACAGTATTTCAAAGTAATAATGATTTTACTGATGGTTTGAACGATGCCGGTAGATGTATAAGTAATATTGTCATTGACTTAACAGTACCAATACTTTATAAGACAAAGCAACTGCACACGCTTAATAAGTGTGCCGTTGTGTTTGACAGCATAACCGGTTAGTCTAAAACGTGAAAAATAAAAAGTTCCATATATTGAAAGAATTCCTGGTAGTAATACTCCTTGTAGTTTTTCCACACCTGGTTCCTTTGCCTTTTTATTCTTACGCAATTGCCTGTTTGCTTGTTTTATATTTTTGGTTACGTCATCAGGGAGGGATGTTCCGTAATATCGGGCTTTTAAAAAAGGGTTTTACCCTTAGGGCTGTCGCCATCGGGATCCTGTCTGCATTAGCCTGGGTAGGATTTATGCAATTGTTATACATTCCCCTCATCAAACATTTATTTACTGTTCCTGATTATACGGAATATAACTTTATCAGGGAAAATCCCTCCACACTGATAATGACGATTACTGCAGCCTGGCTTATAGGAGGACTTTACGAAGAGATTGTATTCCGGGGATATATTCAAAACCTTTTGCAAAAAAGAATTGTAAGCAGGTTTTCCATTGCAATAAGCATCTTGCTTACCAGCTTACTCTTTGGGCTTTATCACTGGCAGCAGGATATTTATGGTATAGTGGCGGCTGTTTTGGGTGGATTATTCTGGGGCATCCTTTACAAAAAAGTGAATAATAATCTTTGGATACCTGTTATTTCACACGCTGTTTTCGATACTATCACACTTGTTCTTATTTATACTGACAGATTCGGACATTTCTGAAGATAGCCCCGGATCATCCGGCTTTTCCAACCCCTAATTTGCAACTCCCTGTGATAAGCCGACAATTTATCATCAAAAATTTCGCTATCCTTTATCGCCCAATCACCAGCGCCACATGTAAACCCTTTATAACTATCATTATGTTTAATAAAATAAGGCTGCCTCCTACATGAATTTTCCTTTCGTACTTTCCAGGACGCCAGGAACTTTTCTAGCTGCTTCTGTAAGATTGTTTCTAACTAACGAGTTTTTGATTACCCTAACCCAACCTTTTAGGCAAAAAATTCATTTCTCTTTGTTTGCTGATCTGTTGTATAACACAGTCTATTAATCAGAACTATAATACCGATTAATACTCTTTTTAGCGATTTTTCTATTTTATAAATAAAAATCAGTATTATAATTCTTATTTTATTGATAATACCAATAATACTTACTAAATTTACCTAAAATCAGCATTATAATTCAGATGAATATTGAACAAATAGGGAAAATTTTCAAACAAAGGCGTGAGTTTTTGCAGATTCGCCAGGAAGATTTGGCAGAAATGAGTGGTGTAAATACCCGAACCATTAACCAGGTAGAAAATAGTACCGGTAATCCTTCGATAAACACGCTGGAAAAGCTGGCCCAGGTATTAGGGCTGGAGTTGCTGGTACAGGTAAAACAAGTTAATTAAAGTAGATGGCAAAGGGAGCAGTATATTATAACGGCATATTAGCAGGCTACCTGGAAAAAATAGCGACCGACCAGTACGTATTTAGCTATACAGAAACTTATTTTCATAATCCGGCAATGCCCGCTATTAGTTTAACCATAGCCAAAACCAGGCAGGTGCATGAAAACCCTATCTTATTCCCGTTTTTTGCCGGCCTGTTATCCGAAGGCATTAATAAAGATATACAGTGCCGCCTGTTGAAGATTGATGAGACTGATGATTTTACCCGTTTATTAAGAACGGCCGGAGAAGATACCATTGGTGCTATTACCGTAACCGAATTAAATGATTAATGATGTGCCCGGGATGTTATAAAATAAATGTTGAAGGTTATTGCACCGCCTGCAGGAAAGAAATGTTTGATGGTGTAAAAGTATCTCCCATCTTACCCTTTAAAGCGCCGGCACTAGATACGATTGCGAACTACCAGGAAAAAACAAAAAGACTATCCATTTCCGGTGTACAATTGAAATATTCTTTACGCTTAACCGGCAAAGTTTTAGAACTGACCGATACAGGGGGACAATATATCATCAAACCCATCCCTCCCGGTAGTCTATTGGCCATGCCGGAGATTACCCCGGAAAATGAGCACCTGACCATGCAACTTGCCCGGCAGGTATTTAACATTAAAACTGCTGCTAATGCACTCATTTATTTCGAGGATGGCACCCCTGCCTATATAACCCGAAGGTTTGATGTGAAGCCGGATGGTGCCAAGTACTTACAGGAAGATATGGCGCAGTTAAGTGGTAGAAGTCGCCAAACTGTAAACCAGGGTGAAGATTTTAAATATAATGGTACCTACGAGGAAATCGGGGCATTGATAAAACAGTATGTAGCCGCTTATACGCCCACGTTAGAGCGTTATTTTAAACTGGTATTGTTTAACTATCTTTTCTCCAACGGAGATGCCCACTTAAAAAACTTTTCATTGATACAAACCGCCATGGGCGATTATACTTTAACACCAGCCTACGATGTAATGTGTACCCTGCTTCATGTACCTACTGAAGCAGATATGGCACTTGATTTATATAACGGTGATCATCAAAGTACTTTTTATGAAAAGCATGGATTTTTCGGACGGGCAGATTTCAGGACTTTTGCCGATAAACTGGGGTTACAACCTGTAAGAGCCAGGCGCCTGATTACAGAACTGTTAAGCAAACGCAACGAAGTGGTGGCACTAATTGAAAAATCGTTTTTACCAAGAGCCATAAAAAAGGATTATACGCAAAAATACCTGGAGAGGTTGGCTCGCTTAGGAATGACTGAACAAATGATCAGCGAGGTTATCGATCCCGAACACCCTGGTGTTTATACAGCCGCAAAGCAACCCGTTACTTTAACCTTTTTAGACCGGAGTACAAAGGTTGGTTTTTTTTACCGTACCCCGGAATCGGAGAAATTGAAGTTAAAGAACCAGTATAACTTTGTAGAAATGCGTCATGCAAAGGCCTACAAGAAGAAACCAGGCGAGGAATTGATGACTATCGTCAATGGAGATGAGTTGTTGGAAGTGGCATACATGTAAACTACTTACTTTAAATATAGGTGTCGGATACAGGTAAAGGGGGAACGATTTCCAAATTGAAACCTTTTTAAATAAAGATAAAGCAGTAAAGATGGTCGTATGGGCAACGTGATCATCCCGAAAATACTAAGTAATATCAATGAGGAATTATTTGTAAAATCGGAGGTTAATAAGAACGCTGTTTTCACCATACATGTAAACTCCTGGTACTAAGAAAGAGGTTTCGACCAGCTAGTTAACAGCTATTACTACAATGAGCGAACCATCAGCCGGATCGTTCATCATAGAAAAGAAATAGCGGGGTAAAGTTGAGACAAGCTCATATAATCACCTACAGTACAAAACCAACTGCTCCCTGTTATTCGTTTTCAAAAAAAGCGGTAACCGCATCCCAGTTCCCGAATTTAAGATGCTGGTTTTGCGACTGGTTATGAAATGCAGCAAACATAATTGCTTTGCCCTGGCAAAAGTCTAAATTCTTCGCATGGTCATCGATCATATAATCTGTCTTTATCACACTTTTATCGCCACAGAAAATAATATTACGCCAGGAAATATCAGGGAAATATTCGGCCAGCCATTCCCTCTTTTCCGGAAGTGATTGTGGAAATTCCATAGCAGCCGAAACAATATAAATGGTAAAATTTTCAGAAAGCTTTTTTATTGCCTCTATTGCACCCGGCATTACCGGTACTTCTCTAAAGAATCCTTTTTCTCTTACCAATTTGTAAAATAGTCCGTCCGGTAACATTTCTGCTTCCTTTCGCCCCTCAATATCTTTTTTTGTTAACAGGATGCCTGATTGCTTATAGTATAAATTTAATGCATGCGCTTCTACATCGGCCAAAACTCCGTCCATATCTACTGCTATCGTTTTTTGCATATACCTTTCTGTTATTTTGCCTGCAAATTTACTGATGCAAAGAGATTACATGTAAGAAATAACATAGCCTTCACAATACCATACCTTTCTTTATACCAGGTTTAGCATTGTTTTTAAAAGTTCATAGATATAATAACGGTCACGCTTTGCTGAATAGAGTATGTAAACAGTCCACATAGTAATAAAAAAAGCCTTCACAAATGTGAAGGCTTTAATTTCGTGGGAGTTGACGGGCTCGAACCGCCGACCCCTCCGGCCTAGAAGCCGGAGTGCCCTGAACCACTGATCAATGACTCCAGTTTTATACGGCTTTTCCAACCTTTAAGCTGTAGCTCCCTGCGATGTGCTGATAATTTATCATCAAAAACTTCACTATACTTCAGTTCCCAATCACCAGCGCCTCCTGTAAATCCTTTATGGTTAGTATTATGTTTACGGATACGGACAGTCAACTCATCACCGGTATAACCAATATAATAACGGTCGCGTTTTACTGAGTATAATATGTAAACTGTCCACATAACAATAATAAAAAAGCCTTCACAAATGTGAAGGCTTTTAATTTCGTGGGAGTTGACGGGCTCGAACCGCCGACCCCTCCGGCCTACAAGCCGGAGTGCCCTGAACCACTGATCAACGACTCCAGTTTTATACGGCTTTTCCAACCTTTAAGCTGTAGTTCCCTGCGATGCGCTGATAATTTATCATCAAAAACTTCACTATACTTCAGTTCCCAATCACCAACACCTCCCGTAAATCCTTTATGATTACTATTATGCTTTCGTATGCGTTCAGTTAAATCGTCACCAGTGTACCCGATATAATAACGGTCACGCTTTACTGAATATAATATGTAAACTGTCCACATAACAATAATAAAAAAGCCTTCACAAATGTGAAGGCTTTTAATTTCGTGGGAGTTGACGGGCTCGAACCGCCGACCCTCTGCTTGTAAGGCAGATGCTCTGAACCAACTGAGCTAAACTCCCCTTTTCCCGATTGGGAGTGCAAAGATAAGGGAGTATGATTTACTGCCAAATATTTTTTCAAAAAAAACAGAAAAATTTTTAAAAATTATTTCACCTGTTTTGAGTTATGCCATTTGTACTATGCGTATTGTTTAGTTTGGTTTGTATACCCGCACATAATCTACAATCAACCATTGCGGGAAATAAGTAGCAGCATTCGGACTGCCAGGCCAGTTACCCCCTACCGCCAGGTTAAAGATGAGGTAAAAGTATTCATTGAATGGATAATTGTAAGCGCCGAGATCTGCTTTGGTCAATGTAGCAAAGAGATTACCATCCAGAAACCATTTTATTTCATCTTGTTTCCACTCCAATGAATACACATAAAATTTATCATGTAAGGTACCTGTCGAAGTAGTAGTGCTTTTGCTGATGTTTTTACGGTCGTTCCATCCAGTGCCGTAATGTACGGTGCCATGCGTACGGTTGGGTTCGTGGCCCACCATCTCCATAATATCAATTTCACCGCTTGCCGGCCAGCCGCCATACACATCGTCCTGCGGCATCATCCAGAAAGCCGGCCATATACCCTGCCCTGTCGGCAGTTTGGCCCTGATATCGATACGGCCGTATTTGATCTTCTTTTTACCGCTGGTTAAAATTTTAGAGGAGGTATAGCTTTTTCCGCTGAAACTTTCTTTATTCGCTTCAATGACCAGTTTACCATCCTGGAAGAAAATGTTTTGAGGACGGTTGGTATAGTATTGCAATTCGTTATTACCCCAGCCACAGTTACCCGGACAGCCATCGCCATTCTGGTTGCTCCATATGGATGCATCCAGTGAGGTGTTGTTAAATTCATCGGCCCAGTCCAGCGTATAACCGGGATAAGTGGTAGGCGCGTCGTAACCCGTATTGGTAAAACTGATCTTTGTATCATCATTCCGAATGATCACTTTGGCATCAGCTTTTGAGATGGTCGCATTTACCGGAGCCGAAAGCTGCACCGTAAAATCATCGTCACCTTCTTTTATCAGGTCCGCCACTATCGTTATGTTGATGGTTTTGGTTGTTTCGTTCGGTGCAAAGGTCAGGGTTTGATTGGTAACAGCCGTATAGTCTTCGCCTGCTTTTGCAAAACCTTCGTTCGTGCTATATTGTACTTTAACTTCCTTTGATGATTTGTTGCTCAGTTTTACTTCCACGGGGAAAGTAGTAGTGCCGCCATTCCCCTCGAACAGCGAGAGATCGGTAATACTGATCTGCGGCGCCGGTGTGGGAGTTTCTCCCCCGCCCCCGCTGCCACCTTTACTGCAACTGATTAACAATACCAGGCTTAATACGGATAATATCTTCATGCTATAATTTTAATTATTGATATACACGCACATAATCTACCACCATCTCCTGCGGGTAAACCGATTCGTCAATTCCGCGGGAACCACCCCAGTCGCCCCCTACGGCTACATTTAATAACAAATGAAATTCCTTATCAAAAGGCCATACCGCACTGCCTTTTTTTTCATTTTTAAAAGTGAACATCACCTGTTCATCCACCAGCATTTTCATTTCGTTCTCCGTCCACTCCAATGCATAAATATGGTATTTTTTACTGAGGTCCTTTTTTAAAATACTGGCCGATTTATGTGTGCCAATACTGTGGTGATAAGCCAGTGTATGCACGGTGCCAAAAACCGAATCAGGAAGATAACCAACATGCTCCATAATATCAATTTCACCGCTATGTGGCCAGCCACCGTATTCCCAGTTGGTAGGTAACATCCAAATGGCGGGCCAGATACCCCGTCCATGCGGCAACAAGGCCTTTACTTCAATACGTCCATACTTCCAGTCACCTTTATTTTTGGTTATCAGCCGGGCCGATGTGTAGCCGTTATTCTCATATTTTTCCCTGATGGCTTTGATCGTCAACTTACCGTCTTTTACAAATGCATTCTGCTGTCTTGCATAGGTGTAAAATTGTTTTTCGTTATTCCCCCAGCCGTGTCCGCCTACATCATAGCCCCATTTTGTACTGTCGGGTAAGCCCGTATAATTAAACTCGTCGCTCCAGACCAGTTTTTTAAATTGTGCTTCCAGCGACAGCTGCAAACACCATAACAGGCAGAACGATAATATATGTTTCATAGTTACTACATTTAAAAAAGAGGGCGGGCTGCTTAACCCGATCACCCGCCCCACACTAACTGCTAACTTGCATGCTTAGCGTACTTAACGAAGCTGAATATTTTTAAGCCAAAGCATACCCTCCATGGGATTATACCACCATGTCAGTATGCATCTGTCATCAGGAATTAGTAAGAACGTAAAGTAAAAGTCCACCAGCCGGCGCCGCCTATATTCAGGCCTACCACCAGTATATCATACGTTGCTCCGCCCGGATTTTTCCGCATTTCTAAAATATCGTAGGTAATGGACGTGGCCGTAGGACCAAGGCCCACGCCAATTTCACCACCATTATATGCTTTCTGTAAACCTATATGTGCACCCAATCCGTTTACCTTTAACTGTCCCAGGCCTCTTACACCGGTGCCCTCTACAACCGAGAAGGTGAAGTTGCCGGATGCCCAGGGCATTTGAACCGGCTTAAAGGCACTGTTAGGGTGACAGCCGCCATCCTGCGGACCTAAGTTATTATCGGCAAAGAAATCACCTTTGTTGTCGTATACAAATGTGCCTTCGGCATCAAAGGAGAAAATGTATTCATCGTTGAACTCGCAGGCCCTTCCGGTTACGGCATCCATACCGCTGCTCCACCAGTTACCGTTGCCGGCGCCTTCACCAACTTTATAAGTACCGGCTTCGGGATTCAGCTTCCATTTTTTCTGCGTACAGCTGGCTATAAAACCGATAGCGTTAGACGGATCACAGGCAGTAGGATCACTTGCTGCAACAGTAACCGTTTTGGTAACGGAATCAAGACCACCCTGTGTTACCACGATCAGTTTGATCTCGTATGTACCTTTGAAAATCAGCTTTAACCTTGCCGAGTCACCGCTGAAACTCTGGCCGGTGCTTACCCGCCAGTTAGGAATGGAGGCCCCTGGTGTTTTATTTACCAGGATAAAGTTGTTACCGTTACTGCCATTCACAATATCAAAAGCAGGTGTGGGAATGGGGTTCAGTTTCAGGTTATCCCCGCGTTTGGTGCAGGATGCCACCACTATACTTAGTAAAATGATACAGCAGGCTGACATCATTTTTGTAAGTTGTTTTGTATATAACATAGTTATTTATTTTACGTTTAACGTTTGTTTTTATCAATTGTCCTTACTCTTTGCCGAACAGTATTACCAGCAGATGAAGTGTGCGACGCAACCAAAGCCGATAGTAGTACTGTTGCCGGTAAGCAAATAAACATATCCCTGTTTATTGATAACCTGGATTTTGTTTCAGGTTTTTCTTTGTCCTGTCAATTTCCGATTGCGGGATAGGCAGTACATTGTTTTTAGGTGCTACAAAACCCAAAGGTCCTAATACAGCTTCTGCCTGGTTGGTTCTTACCAGGTCAAAGAAACGGTGGCCTTCGGTAGCCAGCTCCAGGCGACGTTCCCTGTATACATTATCCAGTGTGGCGGCCACTGCGGGCAGGTCAACCCTGTCCCTCACTGCATTTAATAATTCGCCTGCACGGGTAGCGCTGCCACCACTGCGTAATAAAGCTTCTGCTTCTAACAAATAAGTATCCGCCAGCCTGATCTCGATTTCATTGATAGGCCAGTTTAATTCTGCTGTACCCGCTGTGGCCCTGTAGGCCGATAATGGTGCATATTTTTTAATAAAGTAGTTGGTATTCTGGTAACGTTCTGTATAAGAAGCGCCACCGGCTTTCAGCGCCAGGCCATCAATAATGGTATATTGAAAACGGGGATCACCTGTCATGGCATTTACCAGGTCCATGGAGATGGGTGCAAAGCCCCAGCCACCGGAATACAACGGACCATTATAGTCGGCTATGCCTATAAATTGCGGTCCTACATTACCTTCACCACCATTTATCCAGCCCCAGTCGCCCCATAAAGCCAGGTTGGAATGCGGTATTTCTAAAATTGATTCCGCGTGAAACTGGTTGTCAGGGCGGAAGATATCACCATAGTTATCCAACAGGTGGTAAACCGGGGAAGTATTGATCTCGTTTAATAACTGAGCAGCCTGACCCATACGGCTGTTATCGTTCTGGTACATGATCGATTTAGCAAGGATAGCCCTGGCAGCGCCTTTTGATAAACGGCCGGACTCGGTTACCGGGATCGTAAGGGGGAGTTCAGGGATAGCTTCTGTCAGGTCTTTTTCGATCTGGGCATATACTTCAGCAGCAGGTACCTGCGATTGGGTATATAATTCACTGGTAGGAATGGGGCCTACAATCAAAGGTATATTACCAAACCAGCGGATGAGGTTGAAATAGAAATAAGCCCTTAAAGTTTTTGCCTCGGCCGTTACCCTGGCTTTAAAAGCGGCACTTGCGGTAGCTCCTTCAATTTTGGACAGTAATAAATTAGCACGGTAAACCCCTGCATAATTTTTTTCCCAGATACCGATCTGGGGACCCATTTCGGCAGTCAATTTAAAATTGTCATACGCTACCCATCTCGGCTGGTCCGATGCATCACTACCACCGGCATGTGCTTCGTCCGATGCTACTGTTAACAAGGGCATGGTCATGGTATAACCACCGGATGTACCCCATTGCATTACATCGTATACGGCTACCAGTCCTGAGAATAACTGTTCTTCATTTTTATAAAAATTATCTTCCAGGTCGGTGCCCCTAGGCTGAAGCTCCAGGAAGCTTTTACTGCAACCGGTTATCGCTGTTACAAACAGGCCGGCTAATAATATATGTATATATAATAACTTTTTCATTGCAATAGTTTTTTAAATATTAAAACCCAATATTAATACCACCCATAAAAGCACGTGCCTGCGGATAAATACCCCTGTCAATACCGTTACTGCTACCTATTTCCGGATCGTACCCGTTGTATTTGGTTAAAGTGAGCAGGTTGTTTGACATGATATAGAAACGCAGCTTGTTCAGACCGGCACCTTTTATTAAGTGTGCAGGTACTGTATAACCGATCTGTAAGGTTTTAATACGGAAGTAAGAACCATCCTGGATATAGAAGTCAGAACTGCGGCTGAAGTTGTTATTAGGATCGCCGTCGACCAGGCGGGGGAAATAATTAGAGGATCCCTCACCTGTCCATCTGCCCAAAGCCACCGTACTGTAGTTGGCATTTGGCAGGTCGAACCTCCTGATAGCCTGGAATACATCGGCATCTGCAATACCTTGTCCAAATATCACCAGGTCAAAGTTTTTATAATCCAGGTTCAGCGTAAAGCCATAGGTCCATTTAGGCGTTGGGTTACCAATTTGTACACGGTCATTATTATCGATCACACCATCACCATTGGTATCCACAAAACGGATATCACCAGGCCTGGCAGCCGGTTGTAATAAGCCGCCGTCTTTGTTTACATGGCTGGCCACATCTTTATTATTCTGGAAAAGACCGGCCGTTTTAAAACCAAAGAAATAATCTATCGGGTGGCCTACAGTTATACGGGCCATCTCTACACCCTGCGGGCTAAAAGTTTGGCGGTTAGGTAAGTAAAGGTTGTTATCGGTTAAGAAGGTAACTTCATTTTTTAAGTAAGAAATATTACCGTTTACAGCCAGATTCACTTCACCCAGTCTTTTCCTGTAACCCAGTTCTAATTCAACACCACGGTTTTCCATGGTACCGATATTCTGTACAGGACCAACATTTCCTACATAACCCGGTACATCTACCTGTAATAATAAACCACTTGTTTTTTTATTGAACCAGTCCAGTGATACGGAGAAGTTTTTAAACACGGTTGCGTCCAAACCAATATTGGTTTGTGCGGTTTCTTCCCAGCGCAGATCAGGGTTACTTAATGCGTTAGGACTTACACCATTGATCAATTGCCCGTTGATGGTATAGTTACGGCCACCGCTTACGGTTGATAAATAAGCAAAATCCCTGATCCTGTCGTTACCGTTTACACCATAAGATGCTCTCAGTTTTAAGAAGTTTACCGGTGTTACATTCTGAAAGAAATTTTCCTCAGATACTACCCAGCCTGCAGACACCGAAGGGAAATGACCGAATTTATAACTGGGTCCGAATTTCGATGACCCGTCACGGCGATAGATGAGGGTAAGCAGGTATTTCTGGTTATAGTCATACGTAATACGGCCGAATAGGGATGCCAGTGTATTCAGGTATTCGCTACCACCGCTGGACTGGTTTTCAACCGGTACCGGGAAGATCATAGAAGCATCCCGGATATTATTAACGGGAATTCCTCTTTTAGTTGCAGAGATCGTTTCGCCCCTGTTTTTTTGAGCGGATGTACCTGCCAGTACATTGATAGAGTGATTACCAATTTTTTTATCGTAGGTCAGGGTATTGTCCCAGATATAGAAAAGTCCCCTGCTCTGTGACCTGGTATAACTGTTCAGGTCTTCGTTTTTATTGATGGTATTTAAATAATATAATGGTGTAAAGCCTTCACTGCCCCAGAACGCCAGGTCACCATTTACCTGTGAGCGGAATTTTAATCCTTTAATAATTTCAACCTCGCCAAAAATGTTACCGGTTATTTTATGCGACCAGCCAAAACCCTGGTCGATCTGTAAAGCTGCCAGCGGGTTCAGTATTTCTGAAGTAACCACAGTAGAGATGCCGTAAGGATTACCAAATCCATCTCTTACCACATAAGGACTATTGGTATAAGGCGCCTGGCCGGCCATGGCTGGATCTGTCACCACTAAAGGCGTTAAAGGGTCCAGGTTAATAGCACGGTTCAGCGGCGTACCCCACTCACTGTTGGTGCCTACCCCTCTTGATCTCACAAAAGCATAGGCAATATTGTTACCGAATGTAATGCGGGAGTTTACTTTATGGGTAGAGTTAAAACGGGCCGTAAACCTTTTATAAAAAGAGTTGGAAGTGGCCACAATACCATCCTGGTCAAAATAACCGAAGGATGTATAATAGGAAGATTTTTCGGTTGATGAGGAAAGTGATAGTTCGTGATTCTGGATGAAGGCATTATTATTCATAATAGCGGCCTGCCAGTCGGTGCCTTCGCCCAAAGCAGCAGGATCGGAGTAACGGATAGGCTTGCCACCGTTCAATAATGCTTCATTTTGCAGCGTGGCGTACTCTGTCGCATTTAATAGTTTCAGTTTTCTCCAGGGAGCCTGCGTACCCAGGTACCCATTGTAGTTAACCGCAACTTTACCGGACCGGCCCTTTTTGGTGGTTACCAATATTACACCATTGGAAGCCTGTGTACCATAAATAGCTGCCGATGCTGCGTCTTTCAGTACATCAATTGACTCTATATCCGATTGATTTAAAAAATCAATACCGCCACCGATGATCACCCCATCCACTACGTAAATGGGATCGGTACCGGCCGTAAGGCTGGAGGTTCCCCTGATCCTTACTTTTGATGCATCACCCGGCTGACCCGAGTTGGCGGTTACCTGTACCCCTGAAATACGGCCCTGTAAGGAGTTTTCTACCCTTACCACCGGCATATTCTCCAGGTCACCCGCTTTTACGCTGGATACGGCCCCCGTTATCGTTTTCCGTTTCTGGGTGCCATAACCAACCACGACCACCTCATCGAGGTTGCCCTGCTGGCGATCGAGGATGAAATCCAGGGAACCACCCTGGGTTACGGTTTGTTCAACAGTGATCATATCGGCATAACTAACGATCAATACATCACCCGGTGATGCATTAATGCTATAGTTACCCCTTTCGTCTGTAATTGTGTTGGTGGTTGTACCTTTTACCGATACATTGGCGCCGGCTAAAACCTCGCCTGTAGCTTTGGAAGTGATTTTGCCGGTAATTTTTACCGACTGAGCCCATGATTCGTTAATAATAAGCAGTAGTAGTGCCCAAACGGACAGTACAATTTTGGATTTCATATACAAGCTTTTAGTTAGTGTTATGGGAAGACCCCATTATGGTTTAGAACAATCGGTGATAAAAATAGCCTGTAAATGAACTTTTTCCATTATTTGCACTACATCACTACTACATCAACCCGTTTAAAACGGTCAAAAATGCCCCTTCAATGATACATCAATCAATTAATTGCTTATTTTAGAGATTGATTGTTGTCAATGAAAATTTATTTAACCCTCTTTTTACTGCTTTGGGGTACCTGCCTTATTTCGGGCCAGAATACGATTGGCCTGCCCGATATTATTAACTATCCCAAGCAAACCTACAAAGCCGGCACCCAAAACTGGGGTATCGCACAGGACAAGAACAATCTACTCTATTTTGCTAATAATGAAGGAATTGTAAGTTTTGACGGGGCCTACTGGAAAACTTATCCCGTTCCCAATAAAACCATTACCCGTTCAGTGGCGGTTGACAGCAATAATACCATTTATGTAGGGGCACAAAACGAGATCGGTTATTTTGAGGCCGGGGAAAACGGGCAACTTACCTATAAAAGCCTGAAACCGCTGATCCCGGAGAAAAACAGGTCCATTACTGATGTCTGGGATATCATCTGCCACAAACAAAGCGTTTTTTTCAGGGCCACCGAAGCCATTTTTGAACTCCGCGATAACCATATTAATGTTTATCCCGCCCCGATATGGTTATATATAGGTAAAGCAGCCGGTAATAACCTGATTGCCCAGGAATACAGTAACGGCATTGTGCAATTTGATAATGGTACCTGGACCAGGATCGTTGACCCGGCAAAAATGCCTGAGGGCTACCTGATAACAGCCTCCCTGCCGGTTGGCCAGGACAGTACCCTGATCGTAACCCTTAAAAACGGGCTCTATCTTTATCATAACCGGACCATCAAGCCGGTACAAAGCCCGCAACTGAATGTTATTGCCAATTACCATATATATGATGCCACCCTGGTTGATGAGAACACTATCGCCCTGGCCACCAGTACCCATGGATGCATCATTATTGACAAAAACCTGCAGACCATACAAAGTTTTTCCCGGCAGGAAGGTCTGCAGAACAACAATATCCTGAGTGTTTTTACCGATAAACATAAAAATATATGGCTGGGCCTGGATAATGGTATTGATTTTATCGCCTACAACAGCGCCATTAAAAACATACAACCGGAAACCGACAATGATGTATCCGGTTATTCAGCTATCATTTACCAGAAACAGCTGTACCTGGCTACCACCAATGGTGTGTATACCGCGCCTCTGCAACCGGAAAAGGATTTTAGTTTTAGTAAAGGAGTATTTGAGAAAGTGAATAATGCACGGGGGCAGACCTGGAACCTTTCCATTGTTAACAACCAGCTATTGGCCGGCCATCATGAAGGGTTATTTACCATTCAGCAAAACCAGGCCACCCTGCTGGATAAGACCAGCGGCTTCTGGTCATTTCTGCCCTTATCCTCCATCGCTCCTTCCCCTGTTATAGTAGCCGGCACTTATCATGGTATCCGGTTATATGATTACGTTACCAACAGTATCAACAAAGCGCATATTGAAGTGCCTTTCGAGTCCTCGCGTTTTGTAGCCATTCATAATAATATTATCTGGGTATCACACCCCTATAAAGGTGTGTACCGGGTAGATTACCAGAACGGCTCTCCCACCGTAAAAGCTTATAATAACCTGGCAAAACATGGACTGGGAGAAAGCGGCAATTATATTTTCAAGATCAAAGACCAGATCATTGCCACTACCGAACAGGGTATATTTGAGTACAGTTCAACTACCGATAAATTCATTGCCTCTGCCTATTTCAATGCTATTTTTGGCAAGACCATTATCCGGTATCTGAAAGAAGATGCCCAGGGAAACCTGTGGTTTGTATATGATAAAAACCTGGGCGTAGTTGATTTCAGCGGCCCCTCTCCCCGCATCATTTATATTGCCGAACTGAACGGACGTATGGTAAGTGGTTTTGAACAGGTTTACCCGGCCAATGAGCATAATATATTTGTGGGTGGTGAGAAAGGTTATTTTCATATTAACTATGCCAAGTATAAACAACAGACCTTAACACCCATTGTACAACTGCGTAGCGTGCTTACCCAGGGCAAAACGGATAGCCTGATATTTGGCGGATATGCCCAGGGACCTGAAGTGGAGCAACCGACCGTACCTTACCATTCCAACTCCTTCTATTTCCAGTTTTCCTCACCGTTTTACGAACAGCAATCGAATATTGAATACAGTTATTTTTTAAGGGGCTATGATAAAAAATGGTCGGACTGGAATAATAAAACGGAGAAAGAATATACTTATTTACCCGCAGGCACTTATACCTTTTATATAAAAGCCCGCAATAACCTGGGCAATGTATCGGAGGAGTATAGTTATAGTTTTACCATTTTACCCCCCTGGTATTTTACCTGGTGGGCTTACAGTATCTATTGCCTGGTTGCCTTGTATGGGCTTTACCTGCTGTATAAATTACAGAAAAGAAAGTTTGCACGGCAACGCAAAACATATGAGGAAGAACAAAAACGGTTACAGTATTTACACCAGCTGGAAGTAGATAAGTATGCCGAAGAACAAAATAAACTGCAGTACCAGCACCAGATCGTGTTGGAGCAGAATGAAAAAGAGATCATCAGTTTAAAGAACGAGAAACTGGAATCGGAGATACAGTTCAAAAACAAGGAAATGGCTTCCACCACCATGCACCTGTTAAAAAAAGGAGAGCTGATACATAAACTGAAAGAGGAACTGCAGCAGCTATCTAAAAACACCAGTGATGAAAATGCTTTAGATGCTTTTAAACGCATGATCAAATCGCTGAATGAGGAAGAGAAGACAGATAAGGACTGGGAACATTTTACCATCCACTTTGATAAAGTACACAACGATTTTTTTATTGCCCTGAAAGCTAAACATGATAATCTTACAGCCAATGAACTAAAGTTATGTGCTTTTTTACGTATGAACCTGAGTACAAAAGAGATCGCCCAACTGATGAATATCTCCGTACGTGGTGTTGAGATCAGCCGTTACCGCCTGCGTAAAAAACTGAACATCCCTACAGAGACCAACCTGTTTACTTATTTCCTGGATTTTCATACGAACGGGAAGAGAGAGGTGGTTTGAGAGGTAAGATTTGAGAAGTAAGATTTAAGAGGTAAGATTTAAGATTTGAGATTTAGGATTTAGGTTTGAGATTTCAGGATTTGGACAATTCTCGCCTTCTCAAGTTGCTTATAGTTTTGCATTTAAATTGCCAGTTGCTTTCTTGCTTACAGACTAACTCATTTTCTTCAGCATTTCCTATAATTTTATATTGCACATTGCCTCCTGCTTATTGACTCTCTGCTTTCTGTCTTTCTGACTTCCTGACTTTCTTTAGCATTTCCTATAGTTTTACATTGCACATTGCCTCTTGCTTATTGACTCTCTGCTTTCTGTCTTTCCGACTTACTGACTTCCTGACTTTCTGCAGCATTTCCTGTAGTTTTACATTGCACATTGCCAGTTGCTTATTGCCTTTCCCACTTGCTGTCTTCCTGACCTG
The DNA here is from genome assembly GCF_042686025.1 of Terrimonas rubra. Classification (NCBI taxonomy): domain Bacteria; kingdom Pseudomonadati; phylum Bacteroidota; class Chitinophagia; order Chitinophagales; family Chitinophagaceae; genus Terrimonas; species Terrimonas rubra. The sequence goes on along the minus strand of NZ_JBHUOZ010000003.1, from coordinate 1,114,844 downwards.
CCAACTTCCTGACTTACCGTCTTCCCGCCCCATAACCATTTGTTAATCAATTATATTTCAGCTTTAAAATAGTTAGCCTGATTTTAACTATAGTTTTTTTAACTTTGATGTCATGAATTTTTATAACAGCAATACCAGCACGCAGGAAAATGAGGCGGTGGATACACTTACCATGCTGGAACCACCTTATAGCCTGGTGGTGTGGAACGATGAGGTGAATACATTTGAGTGGGTGATTGAGACATTGATTGCCGTTTGCAACCATACTCCCGAACAAGCCGAACAATGCTCTTATTTTATCCATTATAAAGGCAAGTATGCCGTTAAACAAGGCGAGTACGACGATTTAAAACCTATGTGTGATGCCATCACCGAGCGTGGTATCGGCGCCACACTGGAAATAATGGCTTAATATTTTTATTCCCGCTAAGAGGGCTTTATCCTGGTATGCCCATTCATATTTTAGACAATAAATTAGTTTTTCCTCCTGTACAAGAAGCAGAGCCTGATGGTTTATTGGCCATTGGCGGCGACCTGTCCGTTGAACGTTTGTTGCTGGCCTATCGTAAAGGCATTTTTCCCTGGTACGAAGGGCGGGACATATTGTGGTGGAGCCCCTCACCCCGTTTTGTACTTTTCCCGGAAGAGTTATACGTGAGTAAGAGCATGAAACAGGTGTTAAAAAATAATACCTTCTCCTTTACCACCAATACAGCCTTTAAACAGGTAATACATTACTGTAAGGAAACCTTCCGTCCCGGACAGGATGGCACCTGGATAACGGATGAGGTGGAGAATGCTTATACCCGTTTACATGAACTGGGGCATGCGCATAGCGCCGAAGCCTGGCTGGATGGCGAACTGGCTGGAGGTTTGTACGGTATTAAAATGGGTAATGTTTTTTTTGGCGAAAGTATGTTTGCCCATGTAAGCAATGCTTCCAAGTTTGCTTTTATCACGCTGGTACAACAACTACAGGCCGCAGGTATACAGCTGATAGACTGCCAGGTTTATACGCCCCACCTGGAAAGCCTGGGGGCAAGGATGATTGAAGGAGACGTTTTCCAGCAATTATTATCACAGCACATCCAATAAATGCTGGCGCTTCCACCAGTTTAATTTCACCAATAATCCCCACCGGTTTTGCTATTGTAATAAGCTATATTTGAATAAGAAATATTTTATGGATTACGTATTACACCTTTCCAAAGACAAAAAGTTCAAACAACTGTTTGCAGGAGGCACTACACATAGTTTGAAAAAGAAAAAACATCTATGCGTGTATCTCTGCGGCTCCATCATGAGCCAGCAACTGTCTACCAAAGTGGCGGCTGTTATTTATGACCGGTTTTTAGCGTTGTATGATAACAAAATTCCTACCGCTGCACAAATAGAAGCCACTCCTTTTGAAACCTTAAGAGGTATCGGCCTGTCCAATGCCAAGGTGAATTATATTCAAAACGTAGCCCGGTTTGATATGGAGCATGGCATTAATTATACAGTGCTGAACAAGATGGATAATGAAGCCATCATCACCTATCTCACCCAGATAAAAGGGGTTGGCCGCTGGACCGTAGAAATGATGCTCATGTTTGCCCTTTGCCGCGAGGATGTTTTTGCTGTAGACGACCTGGGTATACAACAGGCCATGGTAAAGCTATACAAGCTGAATACCGATGATAAAAAAGCCCTGAAACAGGATATGTTGCGCATTTCCCAAAAATGGTCGCCCTACCGCACGTATGCCTGCCTGCATTTATGGCGCTGGAAAGATAATACACCCGATACCGCCGCCAAAAAACCAGGCGCTGCCAAAGGCAAGAATGCAGGCTAATTAAAATGCTCCCGTAATTTTATATACCCAGGCATAGCTATTCGGGTTATCAGCAGGCGTTAATGCCGGCGCCGTTATACTGATAACATTTCCTTTTTGCTGGTGTTTTACAGCCCCCTTGTAACCTAACATGGTCACTTTACCTTTTTTAATACCAGGTACTGCAATAGCAGGCTGCCATTTGGTACTGATCACATACAGGTCATTACCTTTTCGTGTGTAGTATACAGGTATATCCTTTTTTACGGGTGCTTCTTTCCAGGCTGTTGTGCCGTAGATCGCTTCCCCATTAATTGTTAACCAATCGCCCATATCTTTTAAACGCTGCTGCATGATCACTGGTATGGTGCCATCGGCAGCGGGGCCGATATTCAATAATAAGTTACCACCACGTGATACCACATCAACCAGTAAGTTGATCAAAGCACCACTGCTTAAGTATTGTTCCAGGTTTTCATTGCGGTTATAACCAAATGACTCTCCGATACCCCGGCATTCTTCCCAGGGCTTGTTTAAGCTGGCATTACCCTGTCCGTATTCCGTTGTGGTAAAAGTTCCGTGTATCCTGTCCTTTGTACCCCAACGATCGTTCACCACCACCCTGTCCTTCACCGGTGATTCATTGAATAACCAGCTGATGAATTCTTTGCTCTTCCAGGTAGTATCGCTCTGGCTCCATTCGCCATCGGGCCAGAAAATATCGGGCTGGTAACGGTTTACCAGGTCTTTCATTTGTGGCAGCATATGTTCATCAACATACTTATGTACATCCTGCTGGTATAAGGGATTGTACCATTCATAAAGGGAATAATAAAAACCCATATGCAGGCCGGAAGCTTTTACCGCTTTACTAAGGTCACCGGCCAGGTCGCGCCGGGGACCTACATCCATGGCATTCCAGTTCCATGCCTCGCGGCTGGGCCACAGGGCAAAGCCATCGTGGTGTTTACTGGTAAGTACCACATATTTTGCGCCGGCATCTTTAAATATTTTAGCCCATTGCTGCGGGTCAAACAGTTCGGCCTTAAAGCCGCTTACAAAATCCTGGTAACTAAAGTTGGGGCCGTAGTTCTTTTTGTGAAAGTCAACAAACTCTTTATGGATCTTTAAATTTTTATTGTTCAACCTTTCCCAATACCATTCGGCATAGTTACTCCCAAAGCCATCGGCATTGGAGTTGGTAGCCCAGGCAGGTACGCTGTATAAACCCCAGTGTATAAAAATACCAAACTTGGCATCGGTGAACCATTGGGGAGCCGGGCGGCTGTCTAAAGATTTCCAGTCAGGCTGGTATACGGTTTGCGAATGCAGGTTTAACCCGGCAGATAATAAAAGGATCAGTGTAAAGTAACGAAGGACTGAAGTGATTTTCATGCAAGCACTGTTTTACTCTAAAATAGGCATAAATCGATCATAAAAAATTTTAAATGTTATTCGCTATCGCAAGAAAGGGAATATAATAGCAGCAGGGCATTACAGCTTTAACCGCAATATTTGCCGCTACCGATTTATGAAAGTGCTGACTGGGTTTTAGCTAAAATAAAAAGCCCCTCTTGCGGAGGGGCTTACCAAATTTATTATTCACCTTGTGTTGGCGGCGCTTGCTGCTCTTCACGGGGTTTTTGTTCCGGTTTTGGAATTAAAGCTTTACGGGAAAGTTTGAATTTACCGGTTTTAGGATCGGTACCGATTAGTTTTACCTTAAAGGTATCACCTTCTTTTACCACACCTTCCAGTGTTTCCAAACGTTTCCAGCTTATTTCGCTGATGTGAACCAGACCTTGTTTACCAGGTAAGAATTCAACAAAAGCACCAAATGCCACAACCGATTTAACCACTGAATCATACACATCACCCACAGTTGGTACTGCAGTGATACCTTTGATCCAGGCAACGGCTTTATCCACACCTTCTTTTTCAATACCAAAGATGCTTACTTCACCGCGGTTGTTCACTTCCTCAATATTGATGGTAGTGCCGGTTTCACGCTGCATTTCCTGTATCACTTTACCACCAGGCCCGATCACTGCACCAATGAACTCACGTTCAATGAACAGTTTAACCATACGCGGAGCATGTGGTTTAACCTCCGGACGTGCGGCTGGCATAGCAGCATACATGGCATCCAGGATATGTAAACGGCCACGTTTAGCCTGGTCTAATGCTTCTTTCATTACTTCCATGCTCAGGCCATCTACTTTAATGTCCATCTGCACACCGCAAATACCATCGCGGGTACCGGTAACTTTAAAGTCCATATCGCCCAGGTGATCTTCATCACCTAAAATATCAGTTAAGATAGCATATTGATCACCTTTGGTAATCAATCCCATAGCTACACCAGAAACGTGTTTTGGAATACCAATACCCGCATCCATTAATGCCAGGGAGCCGGCACAAACAGTAGCCATAGAAGAAGAACCATTTGATTCCAGGATATCACTTACCACGCGAACGGTGTAAGGGAAATCACCACCCGGCATCATTTGTTTTAAAGAACGTAAAGCCAGGTTACCGTGTCCTACTTCACGACGGCTCTGACCACGCATCATTTTCACCTCACCGGTTGAGAACGGCGGGAAGTTATAATGCAGGTAGAATTTAGACTCATAAGAATGAGCGGCACTTTCAACCAGTAACTGATCTAAAGCAGTACCTAAGGTAACTGTTGTAAGTGACTGAGTTTCACCACGTGTAAATAAAGAAGAACCGTGTGGAGAAGGTAATACATCTACCTCCATATCCAGGGCACGTACATCTTCCAGGCCACGTCCGTCTAAACGTACACGTTCGTTCAGGATCATATCACGCACTACATAATACTGCAGGTCGCTGTAATAAGTAGAGGCTAATTTTTTAGTTAAAGCCGGCAATTCGGTTTCACCTTCAGGCAGTTCAGATTTCAGGTACTCGATCAGCTCATCATGAATAGCAGAGAACCTGTCACTGCGGTCATGCTTGGCTAAAGCACCTTTGGCTACTTCCAGCACTTTTGCACCGGCAAATGCTTTTACCTTGGCTTCTAAAGCCTCATCGGTTACAGGCTTGGTATACTCTCTCTTGGTAGTAACACCTTTCAGCGCCCTTAATTCCTGCTGTGCTTTAATTTGTATACGGATAGCATCGTGTGCTACCTGTAAAATTTCTACCAGCTCGGCTTCGCTGCACTCTTTGGCCTCACCTTCCACCATCATCAGGTTTTTCTCGGTAGCGGCTACAATAAATTCCAGGTCACCTTCTTCAATCTGGCTGCGGGTAGGGTTAATGATCAGTTCACCGTTCACACGGCCTACTCTTACCTCGGAGATAATTTCTTTAATGGGAATATCTGAAACAGCTAAAGCTGCTGAAGCAGCTAAACAGGCCATTGAATCAGGCATAATTTCAGCATCACTTGAAACAAGCGTTATAAGTACCTGTACATCACAGAAATAATCTTCCGGGAATAAGGGACGTAAAGCCCTGTCCACTAAGCGGCTGGTTAAAATTTCGTAATCGTTTAAACGTGCTTCACGTTTAAAGAAAGATCCGGGGATACGGCCGGCTGAAGCAAATTTCTCCTGGTAGTCAACCGATAAAGGGAAAAAGCTTTGGCCTTCTTTTGGTTCTTTGTTGGCTACAACGGTAGCTAAAATAATACAGTTACCGGCAGTTACCGTAACGGCACCGTCGGCCTGGCGGGCAAGGCGACCGGTTTCAATGGTCACTTCTCTTCCACCGCCTATGTCAAATGTTTTACTAATGGGTTGTTTTAACATGTAAGTTCATTTTATAAACAGGCGAATTCCTGTTTAGGTCATCTATTAATTTTGGTGGTACTTACAAGGCGTTGAGGAGTATCCGGGGCAAAAAAGGCAAGCTACAAGGGGCAAAAATATACATGCCCAAAAACAGCTATTCCCAACATGCTAACAAGTTGGGAATAGTAATTATATATGTATTTCTTCTGCGTTATCGGCGAAGAGAAACGGCGTTATATAAACACTCTCCCAGTTTTCCTTGCGGATACGGGGGAGCCTTATTTTCTCAATCCTAATTTCTCAATCAGCTGGCGATAACCGGTCAGGTTATGCTTTTGCATGTAGTTTAATAAACGTTTACGTTTACCTACCAGTTGCATCAGACCACGGTGAGTAGAGAAATCTTTTTTATTTTGTTGTAAGTGACCGCTGATCTGGCTGATACGCTCAGTCAACTGTGCAATTTGTCCTTCAATAGAGCCTGTATTGGTAGCTTTACCACCAAACTCTGTAAAAATTGCTGCTGTTTTTTCTTTTGTTAAAGGCATCTTTGTTTTTTTAAGAAATCATCCGATTTTTATCCTAATATATATTTTGTGGCGGCAAAGGTATAACAAGATTGCCGAATAGCAATAAATTAGCTAACAAAAATAGTAATTTTATTATTAAATAATTGATTGCCTGTCGATTAATTATTAATTATGAATGATGAATTAGGAATTAAAATTTTATAGCCGGCTATAGTTCCCTGATCGGGCTGAGGTTGCGACGCTCCGTTCATCGTCCCGTTCTTTATTCATCGATGAATCTTTCACGGGTTCGTGAGACACGAACCCCGGCAACAAACCAATTATTATGATCACCACTCGTAAATTATATAAATCACGATCGTTGTTATTACAAAAAGAGCGGTCACAACAGTTTCTATCATTCTACTTCTTAATTTAGAAATATGGTAGAAAAATAGTATCAATGGCGATAAGATAATACCTGCCTGAACACCCCATATCCAATTCATATCCATCCCTCTATGCCTCACTTCATCCAGATCTCCCCACTCTTTATCAGGGTTGAAAGTGTCAACGATAAAGTTTGTCAGTAAAAACAGGTTAACATACAACATGACTCCCAAAATAATAGAAAAAAGTATAGTAGAGAGTAGCTTTTTTCTAAAAACAAAACTTGAGAATGTTACTACGCCCAAGACTAACATAAATATTTGTGGTTTATTTTTTAAGTGTGTTTGCAAAATCGCCGTGCCAATTAACAGGCCTGCGAATACAATTCCAACGATAACATTTACAAACCTTTTAGTCATTATTTTCATATTGAATTGGTGTAACTCAATAAAATAGATGCATTAAAAGGTTAATTACCTAATTAAACACTAAGTTTATTAATATCACACCGCTGCGCTAACCTTAAACCTTAAACTTTAAACCCTTGAACCTCCCTAATGTATCCTATCTCCTCTTACCTCTAAACTTTTGATCACTTCTGCCTCATACACCAGCCACTCGTTCCAGCGTTTACGCACCAGGTCTTTGTCCAGGTAAGTTTCTGCAAGCTCTATGAATAAGGTATAGTGCCCGGCTTCGCTTTCCATAAAACGGCGGTAAAATTTGCGCAGGTATTCATCTTCCAACCCTTCACTTAATCTTTTGAAACGTTCGCAGCTGCGGGCTTCAATTAAGGCCATGGTGAGTAAAGCATCCAGAAAACGGCCTTCGCGGGAACCGCCACGTTGCTGAAAGCTGATCAGTTTATTCACATATTCGTCCTTACGCTGCAGGCCCAGTTTCAGCCCACGTTTATGCAGCTCGGCCAGTACCAGGCGGAAATGCCCCCACTCCTCCGTTACAATCGGCGCCAATTCGGTCACCACCTTGGGGTAGTCGCTGTAACGCTGTACCAGGGTAATACAGGTAGTGGCCGCTTTTTGCTCACAATAGGCATGATCGGTCAATATATCTTCCAGCGACATTTCGGCCAGGCTTACCCAACGCGGATCAGTGGGTAATTGTAAGCCTAAGATGTTTTTGGCATCCTGTGATAGTTGTTCTTCCATACAACAAAGCTAACTTAATTAGATAATCAGGGAATTAGATAATTTGGAAATGAGGACCTCCATAATACCATAAACCGTTTTCTTCATGACCATCTGTGTTACTACAGCTGAAGTGTGCGACGCAAGGGACGATGCCATCTGCACTGTTGTTGGTAACATAAAAAAAGTTGAGCCAGGCTCAACTTCTATATACTACATAGTTTATACTAGAATTAATACAACAGTCTCACTTTGATCGTTTCTTTTACCTCTTTTAATAGTTGTACCGCCTGTTTGGAGAGCTTACGGTCTACATCCAGCACCACATAACCAATAGTTTCATTGGTTTTTAAATACTGGCCAACGATATTGATATTGTGTTTGGATAATTGCGTATTAATGGCCGATAATACACCGGGTACGTTTTTGTGTATATGCAGTATGCGGTGCGAACCTTCCTGTGGCGGCAGGGCCAGTGCAGGAACGGAATGTGAACCAAAGGTGATGCCTTTTTCCAAAAAGTTCAGCATTTTATTACTTACATCCTCGCCAATATTTTGTTGGGCCTCTTCGGTACTGCCACCGATATGGGGTGTCAGTATCACGTTGGGCAGGTCCTGTACGGGGGACTGGAAACGGTCGCCGTTTTTTTCAGGCTCCCAGGGAAATACATCAATAGCAGCACCGGCAATATGTTCATCAATGATGGCTTTACGCAAAGCATCCAGGTCAACCACTTCACCACGGGCATAGTTAATAAGGATAGAACCTTTTTTAAAATACTTGATGGTGGTTTTATTAATGATATTACGGGTTTGCGTGGTATCGGGTACGTGCATGGTCACCACATCGGCTTTGCCCAGCACATCTTTTAATGTTTTGCCATCTACCGCATTACCCAAAGGCAGTTTGGTTTCGGCATCATAAAATAATACTTTCATACCCATGGCTTCGGCCAGTACGCTTACCTGGCTGCCGATATTACCATAACCGATAATACCCAGGGTTTTACCACGTAATTCAAAACTTCCCTTGGCATCCTTCATCCAGATACCCTGGTGGGCGGCTTTGTTTTTATCGGGAATACGACGTATTAACATAATGGATAAACCGATCACCAGCTCGGCAACGGAACGGGTATTGGAGTAAGGCGCGTTAAACACGGCTACACCATGCTCGGTTGCAGATTGCAGGTTAACCTGGTTAACCCCGATACAAAAACAACCTATTGCCTGCAGCTTGGTAGCAGCGGCTAATACCTTAGGCGTTATCATTGTTTTGGAACGGATGCCCAGGATATGTACATCCTTAATCGCTTTTACCAGTTCGTCTTCTGTTAAAGCTTTTGAAAGCTTTTCTACATTAACATATCCCTGGCTCTGGAAGTTTTTTACTGCAAGGTCACTGATGTTTTCTAAAAGCAGCACCTTTATTTTTTCTTTTGGATAGCTGGTCTGTTGAGCGGTTGCCATAATGGTTGCAAATATAGTTATTAAGACTATTCAACAAATGGGGAAAAATTAAGGTATCATGGCCTGTGCTGCCTTGTTATTTTTGCAGCTATGACATGGATGACAAGCATAAAGCAAAGCGCCTGGATAGGAATAATAACGATAGTTAGTTATGGCTGTGGCGCCATTAGCCCGAACAAGGATGAAACAGTTGACAGTACTATATTTAAGCTGCCCGAGCCTTTGACCATCAGTAAGGATTCTTTAGACCGGTATGGCAAAGCGGTTTCGGATTTTTTAGACACCAATTTGCTGAATAAAGATTTTAACGGCGCCTGCCTGGTAGCTGTAGGCGGTAATATTGTTTACGAACGTTATGTAGGCTACCGTGACCTGAGAAAGAAAGACAGCATAACCGATACTACCAGCTTTCACCTGGCTTCTACTTCCAAGCCACTGACCGGCACAGCCGTATTGCAGCTGGTACAACAAAACAAACTTTCCTTAAACGATACACTGGGCAAATTTTTCCCGGGCTTTCCTTATCCCAATATCAGTGTATTCATGTTACTTACCCATCGCAGTGGCTTACCCGATTATGTGCATTTTATGGGCGATAGCAAGAAGTGGGATATAAAGACGATGGTGACCAATGACCTGATGTTACAGTTTTTATATGACCAGCAACCAAAGCCCAACTTCTCTCCCAACCGTGGCTTCAGCTATTGTAATACCAATTTTGTGCTGCTGTCCATGATCGTTGAAAAAGTAAGCGGCATGTCCTTCCCGGAATACATGAAACAGCATGTGTTTGGCCCTTTACAAATGTTGCATACCTATGTGTACACATTGGCCGACAGTAACCATGCTACTCCCTCCTTTAAAATAAACCGTGAGTTCTGGCCCGATGATCACCTGGAGGGAACATATGGCGATAAAAACATTTACAGTACACCTAAGGATATGCTAAAGTTTGACCAGGCATTGTATAGTGGTCAGCTGATACGCCCTACCCTGATGGACTCTGCCTTTACACCTTACAGCCACGAAAAACCCAGTATTCATAATTACGGATTAGGCTGGCGTTTATTAATGCTGCCTAATGGTAAGAAAGTGGTATACCATTTTGGCCGCTGGCATGGTTTTACACCTGCCTTTGCCCGCCTGACAGATGAAAAAGCAACTATTATTATTTTAGGTAATAAGTTTAACCGGCATATTTACAGTGCCGGCCACCAGCTGTACGATATTTTTGGCGACTACCAGCAACGTCGTTCCCCTGCAAAGGAAGAACAGGCTGATGAACCCAAAATTGCCCCTGCATCCAAACAAAAGACCGTTAGAAAGGAAAAGCCGGCTCCTAAAAAAACAGCAACAGTAAAGACGGAGAAAAAGGCAACGGCAAAAAGCAGGACCACCCCGCCTGCCACTAAAAAAACCGTTAAGAAAAAGTAATACCGGTAAGTATGCCTGCTTAATAAATACACCGGCAAACCAGTAATAAATTGTTTAATTTACCGGTATGAAACTTTTTACCGCACAACAGATCAGGGACTGGGATAGTTATACCATGCAGGAAGAGCCCATTGCATCCATAGACCTGATGGAGAGAGCGGCAACAGCCTGCGTGGACTGGCTGCAGCATCGTTTTCCCAAACAGGAGTTTTATACTATTTTTTGTGGTAAGGGTAATAATGGCGGCGATGGGCTGGCTATTGCCCGTTTATTAATGGCACGCAATTGTTCTGTTACAGTATACATTCCTGAATCAGGGCAGCAAGGCTCCTATGATTTCCAGGCAAACCTTGAACGGCTTAACCAGGTATATCCCGAAGTTATCCAGTTTATAGAAACGCCGGAAGAGCTTCCCCTGGTAGCAACCGGTAATATTATTATTGATGCGATACTGGGTACGGGTATCAACCGCCCGGCCACAGGTTTTACCGCGGCCCTGTTTGATTATATTAACTCGCTCAGCAATATTGTTGTTGCTATTGATATGCCCAGCGGCCTGTATGCCGATAAGGCCGGTGATAACAACCCGGTTATAGAGGCCGATCATACCTTAAGTTTCCAGGGTTATAAAAGGGCCTTGTTAATGGCCGATAATGCAGGGGCCGTTGGCGAAGTACATGTGCTGCCCATTGGACTTGACCCCGATTATTATAACCAGACCAATACGCCTTTTGAAGTGATTGATGCAGCATTGATCGCTACCATTTATAAACCCCGTTTACGTTTTGCCCATAAAGGCAATTATGGTCATGGACTGGTTATTGCCGGCAGTTATGGTAAGAACGGTGCAGCCGTACTGGCCTGCCGCGCTGCGGTACGGTCAGGGATAGGTTTACTAACCTGTTATACCCAGGACTCCGGTTATATAGTTTTACAAACCTCGGTGCCCGAAGCGATGCTTATTACCGACCCTGACCCTGATCATATTACAGAACTCCAGCTGGATACAACACCCTACCGTGCTGTTGGTATTGGCCCCGGTATTGGCACCCAACCCGCCACTATCAAAGCTGTTTATCAATTACTGCAGCAATACCGTCAACCCATGGTCATTGATGCCGATGCGTTGAATATACTGGCTAAACACCCGGACTGGTATGATCTGATCCCATCGGGAAGTATACTAACACCCCATCCCAAAGAATTTGAACGTCTTTTTGGCGCTACCACCAATAATTTTACCCAGCAGCAGTTAGCGCTTGAAAAAGCACAACTATTGAATTGCATCATCATAGTAAAAGGACACCATAGTTTTATTGCCACACCGGCAGGCAAAGGATTTTACAATACCACAGGCAATGCGGGCATGGCCACGGGCGGCAGCGGCGATGTACTTACGGGTTTACTTACCGGTATACTGGCCCAGGGATATACACCTGAAGATGCCGCCATTTTTGGCGTATACCTGCATGGCCTGGCCGGCGACCTGGCTGCCGCTGCCAACAGTATGGAAGCCATGACGGCCGGTGATATCATTGAATACCTGGGTCAATCTTTTCAACAAATTGGCCGGTATGGCCGGAGTATCTGATTGTTTTCCTTTCTTTGCAGCATGAATATTCAAGTTGGTATTATAATGGGCAGCGATAGTGATTTACCGGTAATGCAACCTGCTGCCGACATACTGAAGGAGTTTAATATTCCTTTTGAACTGACCATTGTATCGGCGCACCGTACGCCGCAGCGTTTAATGGATTACGCATCCGGCGCAGCTTCCCGCGGATTAAAAGTAATTATTGCCGGGGCCGGCGGCGCTGCACACCTGCCGGGTATGGTGGCATCGGTTACTACCTTGCCGGTGATAGGGGTACCGGTAAAATCATCCAACAGTATTGATGGCTGGGATTCGGTATTATCCATTTTACAAATGCCATCCGGTGTACCCGTAGCTACCGTGGCGCTTAATGGTGGTAAAAATGCAGGCATCCTGGCGGCACAGATCATCGGCAGCAGCGATGCTACCGTTGCACAGGCCATTCAGACCTATAAAACCAATTTACAGAACGAGGTATTGGCCAAGGCCGAAAAACTGCAGGTCAGTTTTACCAACGGGTTTGATAAATAGTTTATCACAAATTATCTGTAGCCACTTTATTACGCTTATTATTTTCTACATATTATAACCGGGAAAAATATGATGCATTTCCCGGTTATTCACATCTATTTCTTTTTTTCTCTTCTCTTACTATTCGGTAGTAAAACAGGCATGTTATATATTGATAAATTTTAAATATAAACAGCAACACACCTGCCAGATATTTTATCCAAATGAATGCCCTAACTTTTACACGAGAAAAACATCATCTCTTCTTCTAAACCGATAGTTAGATTTATCATTTCCATTGTAAATACTACAACTTATAGGAGTATCAGCTCCTCAAAGTTGTTAATATAAAAAAACAGGGGTACAGGTTACAGCCCGAATATTAGTAGAAAAATCGACTGATAATTAAACTATTTATATCCACCATTAAAACATCACCTATGCTTAAAAAAATTTCAGCAGTACTGTTATTTATTATCATAACCAATACCAGTTTTGCTTCTCCAGAAACGCTTGCTCCTGAAGTAACCCCAAACTCACCGACCAATACACTTTATAAGTTTAAAGTAAGCACAATAAATGAAATTGAATACTGGTGGATACTCCACAATGACGGTTGTTTTCGCTTGTATAAAGTTGTGATTGTGGACGGCATTTTAGAATTCTGGACAGCACTAGGCTGGTCAAACTATATTGGCCCCACTACGAATTGTATATATACCAAAGATCAAATGGAAGCAATGTGCTGACAAGTATCCATTTATTTTAACTCCCCAAACACCCTTAACAATGCTTTTATACATATCAGAAATAAGGCTGCTTTTGCTATTATCTATTATATTGCTTGCTCCAAAAACAAAGGGCCGGGCAAATGGAATTTCATTATGTGACACTGTTCCGAGAGACAGTTATGATATTTTTAAGAATAAACCTAATGATGTATCGCCCTATGTCATTCTTAAAAGTAAGGAAACGGGAGAAGTTTTGTTTGAACGTACTTTAGAAAATGGGAAATGTGCAGACTGCTATGACACTTTAACAAGCAAAGCTGACACCTACTACAAAAACAAAAAATATTCCGACGCCGCCTTGTTATACTTTTCTGCATTTACCTTAAATAACAACAAAGGAAAAGTAAAACACAGACTGAATGCAGCATGTTGTTTCACTAAAATAAATGATGTAGATAAAGCTTTTGAGAATTTAAACAAAGTAGTATTTAACGCTCAATTTCATAATATATATGAAATATCTTCAAATGAATGTTTTAATCCCTTACAAAAAGACCACAGATGGGCGCCCCTGATCCAGGGGCTTAAAAACAACCTGGACAAAATACAGCAAAAGCTAAGTAAGGAAACAATAATAGAGGAGCAAAGGCACTAACCTGAAATAGCCCCGAATACTAAGACACTTTACAAGTAATTAATATTCAATAATCTAAGCACAGAAAACCAGAACACCAAGCCATCTCTGTCCCCGTTATGCAATTTTATTTATTCTTACCCAAGTTTTCAGTATATTCAGTTAACTAAACCTGATTGTTATATGAAAAAAGTTGCCGCTGTTTTATCCCGCAAAGGCAGTCAGCTAGCCACTGTTAGCCCCGATACCTCTGTAGTAGATGCCCTGACATTAATGGCCGAAAATAATATCGGGTCGGTAGTAATATTAAAGGAGGGTAACTACCTGGGCATTATGACCGAACGTGACTATTCCCGCAAAGTGATTCTGAAAGGCAGGAATTCTTCAGAAACAAAGGTTGCAGATATCATGTCCGATGACCTGCCCCGGGTTTCACCCAATGACAGTATTGAACATTGTATGCAACTGATGACCGATCAGCATATACGTTATATGCCGGTATTTGATAATGACCGGCTGGCAGGTATTATTTCTATGAGTGATGTGGTAAAGGAAACCATCCTGGCCCAGAAGGAGACCATCGATCATTTACAGAGTTATATTCAGCAATAGTGTTAGTCTATTTGCAGTAATACAAATTCACTTTCCAGGGCAGGTGAATGCTGGTTCAGCTGCAGGATAAACGCTTCGCCATGCCGTGCGTAGAAGGAAATAAAATTCTCTACTCTTTCCTGTAAGTTATGATGAGGGAAAAGTGCTTTTTTAAGTTGACTGATCTGCTGTTTGGTAGTATCAAATTTACGTTTTTCGGCACGTAACATTTTTTTCTCCAGCTTTTCTATCTTTTGCAGGGCTATTGTCTGCAGGGCTTCTACATGCCTGGTCAATGTAACATCAATAGCTGCTGCCTGCTGTTTAATGGACTGGTATTGCGCTTTAATTTTTTCTATTGCATTGGCCAGGCTCAATTCATGTGCCGTATCACCTTTTACCAGCTTGTTCAGCAACGCCGTTTCGGGTAAAAATATATCCGCATCTTCCAGGCCAAGCTTCTCTATTTTTTTTCGCTGTTCTTTATCAAATATCAAAAAAGAGTTCCGTAACAACAGTATAGGGAAAGGCACTTTATAATGTGCAAATACGCCCTGCAGTTGCAACCAATAGGCCAGCTCTCCCCCACCACCTACAAACAGGATATTGGGCAATACCGTTTCCTGCATAATACCACGCAATATAACGTTCGGGCTAAACCTTTCCGGGTGTTGTTCCAGCTCCTGCAACATGGCCTCACCGGTGAACTGCAGATCGGTATCTACTACGCTGAATCCTTTTTCCGTTGTTTCAATCCTGTTCCTGATACCATCAGCCAGGTAAAAAAGATTAACAGCACGCGGATGCGCCTGCTCTTTATAACCGGCCTCCTGTAAACGTTTACCGGTTTCTTCTACCAGGGGTAAAGCGCTTTGCTGGTAAAGATCATCTTTAAATACAGGGATCAGCAGTTGTTTAAATACAGGATTATCGGGAATTAGTACCACCAGGCCAAAACGGCCGAATAAGGTATTCACCAATGACAGTGTTGCCTGCTGGATGGTCTCTCCTTTTTTATATGCAGCTCTTAAAATATCAATGATCTCCTTACCGAATGGTTCTACACCTACCTGGCTGGCCGTTTCTTCCAGTAAGCCCAGTAAAGCATCATCAACGATCATTTTACCCACAGCCCCGGTTTGCCCGGTTTCCCAGCTGTATTTTTTTTCATCAATAAAATAATGCCCCAATTCATCCAGGTCAGCATCTTCGCTGCCCATATAATAAACCGGTACAAAATCGTATTCGGGAAATATGGTCTTACAGCTATCAGCTAAACGGATAGCATGTATGATTTTATATAAGAAATATAAAGGACCTGTAAATATATTGGGCTGGTGTGCCGTGGTAATAGTGAAGGTAGTAGGCTGTAACAACAACTCCAGGTTTTTCTCGAGTTCAACGGTTTTATTCAAACCTTTATACTGTTGCTGCAAGCCGGTTAACAAAGCCTTACGGTCAGTTGCAAAAGCCTGCCGGTTGGCAATAGCCTGTTTAACCCCCTCCACATCCGGACGTGCGGCATAAAAAGGTTGTAAAGCCTCAGCATTTTGCAAATAATCGTTAACAATGGCTGAGAAATAGCCGGTTTGTTTAAATGATAGCTTTGTTGTTGTACAATCCATAGCAGGGAGCAAAATTAAGGAACCAAACGATAGTTTGCGTTAGTAACAAAAAAGCATTACAAAAGTTTAGCAAATTATTATCCCGGCAGATCGGCACATCCAAAAACAAAAGGACCGCCTCCATCAGGAAACAGTCCTTTTATACCGGTAAAAAAGAATGTTAATTAACTACTACTCTTCAAACACATCAAACCAGGTCACAATTTTATTGGTATTGCCTTTTTCATTGGTCACCAGTTTAAACATACCTTCAGTAGCATCCCAGTCAATACTCGCAGGCGCGGTTGTCGGGCTTTTCAGTACACTGTAAATATCCTTGTGTTTTATACGTATGGTTCTGAACTCGTAAGGCACGCCTTTATTCCATTCTTCATCGTATAATTCCACCCGCACGGTTATCTCGTTCCTCGCCAAGGAGGCGGCATCTGTGGGCATGGTAAATACAAAATCCGTAGCCCGTCCGTTCAGCGAATAAGCGCCGTCATCCGAAGGCCGTACCGATTCTTTTACTTTTACATTGGCCGATAGTGGTTTGTTCCATACATCAACGGTTTTACTGCCATTGGTCACAATTATTTTTCCATAAATATCTTCATCACTGCTAAAGCCGTCATTCACTGTAGGACAGGTAAAAGCGATCATCTTTATACGCACTTTAATATCAGCCGGTGTTTCAGGCAGGGGTACACAATTCCTGCGGGGGTAGGTCATGGTGGTTCTCAGCATCATGGTTTCACCGGTTTTTAATGATTTAATGCCAAAGGCAATAGGTACTACCGGTGTAGTGGCCGAAAAGTCGGTTACTTCATTGGTCAGTATCCGGCGCACACCATCTAAGGTAAGGCTGTTACGGAGACTCTGGTTACCATCCACCCCTTTAAAAATACCTTTAATGGACATACTGCTCATGGTCTGCTTTTGTTCCATTGTCATATTTGCATCAATAGCAGTTGTTGGCGAAGCCTGGAAAGCCGCATTCAGCGTAGCTTCTATGGTACTGTAAGAAGAGTCGGATTCAATTTCCACAATACCAAAAGAACCATAGGTAACCGTAGCAATAATACCGGCGTTGACAGAGAGGTTATCGGCCACCACCACATCGCTGAGGTCATTATCCACTTTAACGGTAAAAGCATCTCTTAAAAATTTCAACACGATCTTGTTCTTCTTTACGCCGTTACCGGCCCCCGATGTGGCCCTGATATCCAGGTTAATGGGTGTGGCCATAACGCCTAAACCGGCCTCAATAGAAAACTGTTCCATATTGGAGTATTGAATATCCTCGAACATCCAGCCCTGGCTGCCAAAAGGATTACTGCCAAAAGAGTTTTTAATTTCATTTACCTTCTCAATAACAGCGCCCTGGGTAACACCCGTACCGGGGATTGTTTTCATGATAGGCGCCCTGGAAGTACCGGCGGCGATCAGGGCAATACTCAGGTCCTTCCTGCTGGTATAACCGTTAAAACTCTGGTAAGAGCCTTCATCCATCGAAGAGATATTAATGATCCGGCCCGGCCATATTTCTGCAGCCGAGGGTTCCAGTAAATTCAATTCATTAAAGCCGGCTGTTAAGGTTACCTGTTGTACCGTACAAACTGAACCGTTATCACTTACAGTACTGGAGGTGCCTTCCGATTCCTGTACGCCCAGGTTGCCATCATTGGGTACAACTTCCACGGTTCTGCCATTTCTCACCGTTTTAAACTCGCTACCTTTCACAGCCAGGCCCGATCCTACTTTCACCGGTTGGCCTTTGAATTTAAAAGAGTTCAGCAAAGCTTCTTTCTTTTGAAGGTTTTGAGCTGTCTGCGGCTGAATACGGGGATTTAAAAACTGTTTCTGCAAAGCCGGTGTTGCCAGCCTTTTATTTACCACTGGCTTTACCTGTGCCTGGCTGCTGCCGGCAACTACCCCCGAAAGAACAGCGGCCGCTGCCATACTCCATACTAACTTTGATTTCATAGTCGTCTTATTTAAGGTTTAAGTTTTAAAAAATTACCGCATCATACAGGAAACCCCGGCCACGGGAATAAAGGCCTGTGTCTTGCCTTTGTTATCAAATACCCAGCGCATACCATAATTGATCATCAGGTTCTTGCCAATACGCCAGTCGCCACCAATGGTGAGGTTATTGGGGTGTAATACGGTCCAGTTAACCGAAGAACTGACGATCTCCCTATCCGCAGGTTCGTCAAATGTTTTTTGTAAAGCTGCTACTGCCGACCGGGTCGATTTTCGCTCGTGTAAGAACTCGGCAAAAAAGCTGTACACAGGACTGCCATAACGCAGGTTAATCCCTAAAGAATAAATATTATTCTCCGCCACTGCTGTTTCATTTGTTTCTTCCAGGGTGTTACGGTCTCTCAACAAAAAATCAATCTGCTCATCGTACTGGGTAATGCGGGCCAGGCCCGATACCATGATTTTTTTACCCAGCGGAAAGCCGCCGTTCAGCCAAAGCCCCATCCCTGTATTGCGGTTAAGGCGCAGTTTTCTTAACGACCCGGCGCTGTCTGTCTGGTAAGTATATACACGGCCAAAAGCTATATCCAGCGAAGCGGCA
Organism: Terrimonas rubra; assembly: GCF_042686025.1. Lineage (NCBI taxonomy): Bacteria > Pseudomonadati > Bacteroidota > Chitinophagia > Chitinophagales > Chitinophagaceae > Terrimonas > Terrimonas rubra. Next base: position 1,096,066 of record NZ_JBHUOZ010000003.1, on the reverse strand, counting down.
TTCCAGTGCTCGGTAACAAATATGGCGGCCCGGCTATTGATCTCTTCGTTTCGCCTGGCATTCAGGGAAAGTAATGTTTCGCGGGTTGCTGCGATCTGGTTTCTTAAATCCGGCTTTTCTAATATATTTTTTGTTGTATCCAGTTTTATTTCCAGTTCTTTTAACTGTTGTAACAATTGTGCTTTTTCATCAGTAAAACGGCTGCCGATATCCTCGTATAATTCGGTGGCCATTAAAGGGTCTTTTTGCCGGATGATATTCATCTTTACCGCAAAGCCTATCCGGCGGTCACTTTCCTCGTTTTGTACTGTACCTACCGATACATCAATGGAGGCCAGCTTCCGCATAAATGCCGATGCCTGCTGGTAGCGATCCAGGTTCTTACGGTTATAAAATATTTCCCACACAGGCTGCGATTGTATGGCCAGGTTGGGATTCAGCTTCCAGTCCTTAAAGGACCAGTCCACTTTAAAATCTTTAATATCCGATGTCCTGTTGATCTGTGATGGTGTTACCCCCATTAAATCAAATACAGGTGAAGGCGGGATGGAAAATTCTTTGGGTGAAAGCCGGCCGGCTTTGTTGCCGGCATTATCCTGTGCCGTCAGTATAACAGGTAACAGGAGTGTCAGCCCGATACCAATGATCCCCGTTTTTTTCATGTCAGTGTTTGTTTTGCGATAAAGCAAACCTAACATCAACAGGTGCCGGTAACTATACTTGAACCGGTTGAAAAAACAGCCGGAAAAATACCTGAATTCAAGTAATAAAAAAGTGGATAGAATGGCTACTTTTATTCATTAATAAAATTTACATGAGCCCACGCCGTTTAACCACCTGCCTCGCCTTGTTTTTTTTAAGCGTGCAGTTATATACACTTAAAGCCCAAACTCTCAACGAGGACAGCCTGGTGAACAGTTTCCGGACAGAAAAGAATGACAGCATCCGTATCTATGGCGCTTTAAAATGGGTGAACTATTTATTAAACCATAAACTGGCCACCGAACAGGGATTCCGGGTACTGGACAGTATAAAAAAACTGCCGGCCATACAGCAATACCCTACCCTGCAGATACAGGGCTATAATATTGCCGGCAACTTTTACAAAAGCAACAATAACTGGCCCGGTGCGCTAGATGCTTTTAATACAGCTTTCACCGCTGCCGGAAACCTGAAGGATAACAACCAGCGTAACAAAGTAAAAATGATGTTGCTCTCCAATATAGGCAGCATCTACACGGTCAACGGCGATTTCAAAACCGCACTGGAATACCGCTTGCAGGCACTGGAACTGGTGGAACAGCACCCCCCCCTGAACTATACCAACCTCGGCACTGTCTATATTAACCTCTCTACCGATTACCTGAGCCTTAAAATGCCGGATAAAGCCATTGAATATGCACAAAAAGTAGAACAAATATTTGACAGCCTGAAAGCACCGCTGCAACTGACCGCCTATTCACAGTTTTATGATATTTACAGTTATACCCGCAACCAGGATAGTATAAAAAAAACGATCAGTAAACTCACAACACTGTTAGCTGCAACTAATTTAAGTGTTGCCCAAAAACTGGATGGGGAATATATGGCCGCTTATATGCAGGGCGATTATGAACTTAGTTATAATAAAAATATACCGGCCGCTATTAGCTTTTATACCCGGGCACTGGAAAAAGCACAACAACTGGAAGATAACCGGCAGATCGTTTTTATACAAAGTAAGCTGGGTAATGCACAGCTACAGCAAAACAATACCGGTGCCGCCATCAGTCATTTATTACCGGCCTATACGTTAAGTAAAGCCGAACAACTGACCGACCAGGAACTGGAGCTCAGCAAACTACTGGCCAATAGTTATTATAAACAGGGATCTCACCAACAGGCTGCAGATTTTTATGCCATGGCCAATATCCTGGCCGACAGTATTTACAACAAGGCTAAAACCAACGAACTGAATTTCCTGGAAGGCAAATACCAGAACCAGTTAAAAGAAAAAGCCATTACCGAATTAACATTGACCAATTCCCTTAACCGGATAAAGATCTTACAACGTAATAAATGGCTCATTACAGGCGGCGCCATTGCCGGCGTTGTTTTGCTGTTACTTTTCTTTTTATACAAAAACAGCAAGCAGAAACAACTACTTATTCAAAAAGATAATGAACAACAGCAGCAACATATCCTGTTCCTGCAACAACAGCAACAGGTAGTGAGTATGCAAAGTATGATCAACGGGCAGGAGACCGAACGCACCCGTATTGCCAAAGACCTGCACGATGGCTTGGGCGGTTTATTCTCCACCGTAAAAATGCATTTCAGCAGCCTGCAGCACGAGCAGGAAGCCCTGGCACAAAATGCCGCTTTTATTAAAAGTTATGAATTGGTCAACACCGCTTCGGAGGAAGTGCGCCGTATTGCCCACAATATGATGCCGGAAGTATTGATCAAAATAGGACTGATACCGGCAGTACAGGAACTATGCAGCAGTATTAATGCCGGCCGTTTGTTACATACCAACCTGCAGGTATATGGTATGGATAAAAGACTGAACCCATCTACCGAGATCATGTTATACCGCATTGTACAGGAGTTGTTGAATAATATCATCAAACATGCGCATGCCACCGAAGCCATCCTGCAGTTCAACAAAGACGGGAACCGCCTGTCAGTTACCGTAGAAGACAATGGCCGTGGTTTTAACACCGAAGCCGGGGATGTACAAAACGGCATCGGCCTTGAATCGGTTAAAAGCCGGGTAACCTACCTCAACGGCCAGTTATCCATCGACTCGCAGCAGGAAGTAGGCACTACCGTGATGATGGATTTTTTAATTAACGACTAACAACTGTTCTCCCAACAATACGATAAAAGTTTTTACCGGTTATACTAGCATCCGAACAATTTTCGGTGTACTTTCATGGCATAGTGTTGTACCATGATTAAACTGGTTATTATTGATGATCATCCTTTAGTAAGCGGCGGCGTTGCCATGATGCTGAAAGATGTGAATTATGTGCAGATAGATGCCAGCCTGGGCACAGGCAGGCAAGCCCTCCGGTACCTCGAAAACGGTTCTCCCGATATTATCCTGCTAGACATCAATTTACCCGATATTGACGGCCTGGAACTATGCGATACCATCCGTAAAAAAAATAAACAGGTAAAAATAATCGGCCTCACCTCCACCAATGAAGCCGGTATCATCACCCAGTTTTTAGCCAAAGGCGGTAACGGTTATTTGCTGAAAAATATGGAAAGGGATGAACTGCTGACAGCCATTGACGAGGTCATGGACAATAAAATATTCCTGAGTAAATCGGCCAACCAGAAATTACTGGAACAGTTCAAAACCGTATCCGAAGCCATACACAGCACGCCGGTACTCACCCGGCGGGAAAAAGAGATCATCGTCCTTTTACATGAAGGCATGAATGGCCCCCAGATAGCCGAAAAACTTTTCCTGAGCCCCTACACCGTGGAAACACACCGTAAAAACCTGATGCAAAAACTGAATGTAAACAATACCCAGCAACTGCTGAAAGTGGCGGCCCAGCACAAACTCCTATAACCAAAGTATCTTTAAATAATTACGGCAGCCGGTGCAGCAAAAAAACATATTTACCGGTCTTTAGCAAAAAAACGGCATTCGTATTATCTTTAACACATGTTAGCTGTAACCATACTTGGCAATAATTCCGCTGTACCCGCTTTTGACCGGCACCCTACCAGCCAGATTGTTAGCCTGAACAATGATAATTTTATGGTGGACTGTGGCGAAGGCACACAGATACAGCTGATCAATTACAAGATCAGGCGCAGTAAAATATCGCGTATCTTCATCTCCCATTTGCATGGCGACCATTATTTTGGCCTGATCGGCCTCATCAACTCCTTCAGCCTGTTAGGCCGTAAACAGGACCTGCATGTGTATGGCCCTGCTCCTTTACAGCAACTGATCGAACTGCAATTAAAAGTGGCCGATAACCATATGTCCTTCGACATCCATTTTCACACCATCCGCAACGAAGGTATATTGGTAGATGATGAACAATGTACCGTTAAATGTTTCCGTACCAATCACCGTATTGAATGTTATGGTTTTTCCTTTGCCGAAAAACCTGCACCCCGCAAATTACTGATTGATAAAGTGCAGGCCCTACAGGTACCGCATAGCTTTTACGCATCCCTTAAAGCCGGCAAGGACTATATTACCCCGGATAACACCGTTATTCCCAACGCCGTCTTAACGGCCGATCCGCCTGCTCCCAAAAGTTATGCCTTCTGTGCCGATACCAAATACGATGAAAGCCTGTTACCACATATTGCCGGCTTCGATATGATCTATCATGAGACCACCTATCTCGATCATCTCCGCGACCTGGCCCAGTTCCGTTTTCACAGCACTACCCGCCAGGCTGCTACCATTGCCCAAAAAGCAGGGGTAAAAAAACTATTGATGGGTCATTTCAGCAGCAAATATGATACGCTGGACGAGTTCGAAACCGAGGCCCGTGAAGTATTCCCCAATTCACACCTGGCGCTGGAAGGTGTTTGTTACCGGGTTTTATAACCTGGGGCTGTCGGCTGCATATCGCTGTTCATCAGCAGTCCACCGCCCGTCTGCAATATTTTTGCCCGCACCCATTACCACCCTGCAAAATATTTCCGCCTAAGCGGTGCAGCCTTTGAGCTATATACATAATTAAGGGCAGGCAACATTTTTAAACCAATCGTATGAAGCAATTCCTTCTGGATAAATAACCGCTATACTATAATATTGTTATACAACAACACCGATATGCGACCCCTACGGGGTCGAAACTCATTTCGCCACATATGTCCTAATAACATTAGATGCCGCTGGCATCAGGCAACCAAACTACAACCACCATTCCCTTTTTAACGAATGAAACTCCGTGTCACTCTGTGAAAAACCTCTGCGTATCTCTGTGGCATTATTCAACCCATCATTTATAAAACAACAACGCTGGTATGCGACCCCTACGGGGTCGAAAACTCGTTTTCTATCTATTCCTATAAATTTATGATGTCGCTGGCATCAGCAAACAACCAAAACACCATTTCCTCTTCTAACGGATAAAACGCCGTGTCCATCTAAAAAACCTCTGTGTACCGATGTGGCATTATTCAACCCATCATTTGTAAAACAACAATACTGGTATGCGACCCCTACGGGGGCGAAAACTCGTTTTCTATCTATTCCTATAAATTTATGATGTCGCTGGCATCAACAAACAACCAAAACACTATTTCCTATATTAACAGATAAAACTCCGTGTCCCTCTGTGAAAAACCTCTGCGTACCTCTGCGGTATTATTCGACCCATCATTTGTAAAACAACAATACTGGTATGCGACCCCTACGGGGTCGAAAATTCGTTTTCTATCTGTTCCTATAAATTTATGATACCGCTGGCATCAGGTAATACTGCTCCTCACTATACGACATACAATTCCTTTATTCCGGAGGGATAATATATTAATAACAATCTCTCAGCATACCAATCTGCGACCCCGTAGGGGTCGAATGTTTATTATATACCTGTAACCGCGGGCAACCAACAGCCACTTATGGAGATCAAAATAATATTATTCTCCGCTGATGACATTAGTCCAGGCATTACGATGTATCATAAAAAAGACCATGCAAATCAACATGCAACTAATCAGCCTGCTGTTATTAACCGGATTGCTGTTCACCGCCTGTAAAAAAAACTCCGGCGAGGATGAGGATAAAGAATGTGAGCTGACCGTAACGGCCATTGCCGGTAAATACAAGATCGTAGCCGCCAAATTACTGCAAGGCAGTAACGAGATTGACGTATTAAGAGATATTTATGAGCCTTGTGAGCTGGACGATATCAACGAACTGAAAGCAGATAAAACCTTTATTTATACCGACGCCGGCGTAAGCTGTGTGCCCGGTAATAACGAAAGCGGCACCTGGGATGTATCCGGGAGATCATTAAGACTGAATGGCGGTTTTTCCAATATTGAAAGCTTTGACTGTACTTACCTGGTAGTAACTTACAGAGACGAGGACAGCAACCTGATAAAAGAAACCTATCAAAAACAATAGATCAATTATAAAGTAAATTTCCCGGCTTAATTTTACAGGCTGGGAAATTTATTTCGTTTATTGTCTTTAGATGGAATAATAGGTTTATTCATCATTTGCCGTAAACAATATTATATCCGCCTCTTTTTTGGTATTCACCCTTTTCGGTTCCTTAATCAGTAAACGGTCTTCCGAAACACCTTCTTTTTCAACTAAATAATGCTTCAGTTTTTTTGCTTTCTCCAAAGCTTCTTTTTTTGATTGATAATACTGTGTATTGATATTAACCGCAACAGCTGGGAAATGACGTAAAGTATTTGCCAACTCTGCCAGCACCATTATCCCATCATCGCTAAGCTTATCCTTTTTAAACAATTGAGGTACTATTAAATCCGGAAAATTAAGTAGAATAGAAGGCATTCCCTTCACGAATGATGAGGGGTCAGCCTCTTTTCGCAACCGGATGAAAAAATTAGTAGAACCCATCACCGGGTTATAATTCCTTACTTCGTTAACAAAACCTCCATACGAAAATATAAATACACCTTTTACAGCCTCCGAAGAAGACAATACTACACGGAACCTACCTTCTTCATCCGTCATGTATTTTTTACCTTCGAAAAAAACAGTAGCATGTTGTAAGGGCGCTCCCATGACATCCGTAATACTCCCGCTAATAATAGTAGAATCATTTTGCGTCCCCATAACATGTTCATGATGCGAGACAGCGTTCACCAGCGGTGTATTGAATAAAGGAGCAGGGGCAGCATTGGCCGAAATAGTGGAGAATGTTAAAACAGAGGCAGCAAGGGTGGCAACCAGGTCTGTTTTTTTTCGTCCGGCTTCATTAAAATATAATGCTTTACCAGTTTGTTCTTTGGTAAATCTTCCGCAAACAAGAATAGGATGTTTTAAAAAGAAGTTTTGCAACGCTTTATCAGAATAACCGGTAAAATCAATTACTTCTTTATTACAGGCTTTACAAAATCGTCCTTTTTCAAGCTCATCCATCTTTTCCCAGTCCTCATGGCAGGGTGTATTAAGTTGAATGGTTAGTGACAGGTTGGTTCGCATATAATAAACTTAGTAAAAACTTTTATAGTAACCTCCGTCCTGGGCATAAATTCAGTTATTACTTTCCTGTTTCAACAGCCATCATCTGTGTTAGCGCATTAACCAATAATAAAACTCCGGGAAAGCCTTCCGCCAGTCAGCTTCGGTATGTTTGCCATAATCGGAAACCAGGGTGGAGATACGGATATTATCGTGGGTCCTTAATTTGTCGGCAACCTTGGTTACTTCGGTCACCAGGTTATCACTCTCCATACGACCGGCATAAAAGAATAAACGTATATCCTGTTTAAAAGGTTCCGCTTCTATATCTTTCAACAATTGTTCACCGGCTACATGAAAAGCAGGTGAAAAAACACCTGCCGCCCCGAACACTTTAGGATAAGCCATTACAGCATATAAGGAGATCAGCCCGCCCATAGAGCTACCTGCTACAAAGGTCTTCTCCCTGCTTTTTAAGGTGCGGAAGTTTTTATCAATGAAAGGTTTTAAGGTTTTGGCGAGGAACTCAACATAGGCTTTACCCTCCCCTTCGCCAAAACGTTCATTATTGTAAGGGTTATATTCTGTTAACCTTTTGGTATTCCCGTGGTCAATGCCCACTACAATACATTCCTTAAAGGTTTGCGTATCCAGGTGTTCATCTACACCCCATTCACCTGAAAAAGCAGTGGCCTCATCAAACAGGTTCTGCCCGTCCTGCATATACAGCACCGGGTATTTCTTTTTAGGATCCGTTGCATAACTCGCCGGTAAATAAACGGTGATGCGGCGGGTACGCTTTAACTGCGGGATCAGGAAGGCGGTATCCAGTACCTGTACATTTTTGCTGGCCGTACTTTTAGCTTTAACTGCCGGGAACCTGTCCGCCCATTCGGTAACGGATAAAGGAACGGTTACATTATCCTGCACTTCCAGGCTGCGGTTGGTAAGATTGGCGCCGGACTTATCCGTTTCTACTTTATCCCAGTCACCACGGGTAATTTTATATTCATACTTACCGGCAGACAGTAATACTTTTAATGAATAGTGCCCTTCCTTGTCTTTTATAAATTTATAGTGATCATCGGCCGGGTTCCAGCCATTGAAAGAGCCGGCAAGGTATATATTGCTACCCTGCGGGTGATAAGCAGGCAATTCCTTCACCGCAAATACTATTTCCTTCTGTGCCATACAAATATTGGCTGCCGCTAATGAGGCGGCGAGTAAAATTTTTCTGATCATAACCTCGTTAAACAGTAAACAGGGGCAATTTAGCTAAAATGTACGGTTAGCACCATTGGTATTTTGTTAATACGTTTTAAAAGGCTTTTTTACCGTATAACCTATTTTACAATTTAGTAGAGCCCGTTTCCTAATTTTGCAGCGGCCTCCAGGCCTTCCCATGTTGCAATCTGCCATACAAACATATAAAAATGCGTACAGCGGCCTGTCCCGCGAAACCTGGCTGTTATCGGTGATCATGCTCATCAACCGGTCCGGCACCATGGTAGTACCCTTTATGACCCTTTACCTCACCAGCCCGGCCATGGGATATAGTATTGCCGATGCCGGTATTGTGTTTGGCTTATTTGGCTTCGGCGCTTTTTGCGGCGCCTATGTAGGTGGTAAGGCCACGGATAAACTGGGGCACTTCCCTGTGCAGTTGGTGGCGCTTGCCGGTGGCGGCCTGTTATTTTTTGTACTGGGACAGCTAAAGGATTATTACCTCATCTGCCTGTTCACCTTCCTGCTGAGTTTTGTGAACGAAGCCTTCCGCCCGGCCAATGCCACGGCTATTGCCCTGTTCAGTAAACCTGAGAACCGCACCCGCTCCTACTCCCTTAACCGGCTGGCCATTAACCTGGGCTGGGCCTTTGGTAGCGCCGTAGGGGGTGTGCTGGCCGCACATAGTTATGAATTACTATTCTGGGTTGATGGGGTGACCAATATATCAGCCGGTATTTTATTATTCCTGTATTTAAAACCCAGCAAGGAGATAGTAGCAGAAAGAAAAGAAGCAGTTACCCTTGCTGATAACAAAACCGGCTCTGCCTATCGTGATAAGACCTTTTTAATTTTTATCGGGCTGACCATTTTATTTGCGGCCTGCTTTTTCCAGCTTTTTACCAATTTCCCGGTATTCATGAAAAAGGAGAAAGGTTTTTCGGAACAGTTTATTGGCGCATTGATGGCTATTAACGGGCTCACCATTGCCGTGGTGGAAATGGTGATGGTGTACAAACTGGAGACAAAAGGGCGTAATATTTTATACATGAGCACCGGGATGGCTTTAACCGGCATCGGCTTTTTATTACTCAACCTTCCTTTTTTTGAATATTCCCTGGCTGTGATCATGATCCTGTTCATCACCTTCGGTGAAATGTATGCCATGCCTTTTATGAACAGTTACTGGATAGCCAGGGCTAAGCCCCATAACCGGGGTCAGTATGCCGCCCTGTATACCATGGCCTGGTCGGCAGCACAAACCCTTGGCCCCATCGGGGGCTCCTACCTGGCCCAGCATGCCGGCTTTACCATTACCTGGTATATTGTAGCAGGGCTGTCCATTATTACCGCCATACTGTTATATAAAATACTCCGTTCCCAGCAATAGCCTGCAACTACTTCACCAGCAATCTTTTCAGGAACACATTAACTCAATGTTATCCCTGTTTTTCTGCAATCCCCATAGTAAACAAAACCCTTACTTTTGCAACAAATGTTGTACGTATGAAATTTATTGCGCTCAGTTTATTAGCCCTTTTCAGTTATACCCATATCTCGGCCCAGGCGCCCGTTGCCAAAGGGGTGAGCCGTCCCAAACTGGTAGTAGGTATTATGATCGACCAGATGCGCTGGGATTATCTATACCGCTTTAATGACCGTTTTACCAATGACGGCTTCAAACGTTTATTACAACAGGGACATACCTGCGAAAATACTTTCATTCCTTATACACCTACTTATACAGCCGTAGGGCATACCAGCGTGTACACCGGCTCTGTACCGGCCATTACCGGCATTGTAGGTAATAACTGGTACCGTAAAGACTTGAAGAAAACATGGTATTGCACCGATGACTCTACAGTTGTAGGTGTAGGCAGTAATTCCAGTGCAGGCAAAATGTCGCCGGCTAATTTATGGACCACTACTATTACCGATGAGTTACGCCTGGCCACCAATTTTAAAAGTAAAACCATTGGTATTGCCATTAAAGACCGTGGCGGTATTTTACCGGCAGGCCATACGGCCAATGCCGCTTATTGGTTTGACAATAAAACAGGCGGCTGGATCACCAGCTCTTATTACATGAATGCCTTACCGGAGTGGGTGATTAATTTTAATAAAAAAGAATTGCCTGCCAAATACCTGGCGCAGAACTGGAATACTTTATTTGATATAAAAACCTATACCCAGAGTACGGCCGATGAAAAGCCTTATGAAGGAAAGATCAATGGCGAGGACAATACCTTCCCCCATATCACCAATAATTTAAAGGATGCCGATAAATGGGAAGCCTTCAAAAAAACGCCTTATGGTAACACATACACTTTCGATATGGCCAAAGCTGCCATTGAAGGCGAGAAATTAGGTCAAACCGGCAACACCGATTTCCTGGCGGTAAGTTTTTCTTCCACCGATTATACCGGTCATACCTTCGGGCCTAATTCCATTGAAGTAGAAGATACCTATCTGCGTTATGACCGCGACCTGGCTGATTTTTTAAAGTACCTGGATGCCAAAATAGGTAAAGGTCAGTACACTTTATTTTTAACGGCTGACCACGCAGTAGCACATGTACCCGGCTTTATGACCGAGAATAGAATACCTGCCGGCGTATTTGATGATGAAGATGTACGTAAATGGGTGAATGAAAAAGCAGAAGCTAAGTTCGCGGTTAAGAATGCGATTGAAAAGGTGATCAACTACCAGCTTTTTGTTGATTATACTTCTTTGGAAAGCGGCAAAGTAAATGAAGAGGAGTTTAAAAAATGGGTAGTAAGCTTATTAAAACAACACCCGGCCATCATGACCGCTTTTGACCTGAATAATTTAGCCGGCACGCCTATCCCCGCTAAAATTAAAGAGCGGGTGACCAATGGTTATAATGCCAAACTAAGCGGTGATATACAGTTTGTATTTATGCCGCAATATTTTGACGGCGGTAAAACAGGCACTACGCATGGCGCCTGGAATCCTTACGATGCTCATATCCCCTTGTTATGGTATGGCTTTAATATTAAACCCGGTAAAACCAACCGCGAAACGTATATGACCGATATTGCTCCCACTGTTGCAGCCTTGTTGCAAATACAGATGCCCAATGGTTGCATTGGTGATGTGATACCGGAGGTGTTAAAATAAATAACCCAATACCAGGTTAAGGATAATAACTACCTGAAACAACCTAACAAAGCCGGGGACAACTGATCTCCGGCTTTGTTATAACAGCCGGCCCGTCCCCTTATTTGTAAGCTGTTCATTGTCAAAAGCACAAACATTTGTCCACCGGAACAACTCTTTAATAATTTTCCCCATCTACATTCGAAAAAGTATATATTTACGTTACCAACACCTAATAGTATGGAATTACAAACACTTTTTGAAAAAGCAGTTAAAGAAAGCAAAGAGCTATCCAGCAAGCCCAGCAACGAAGTTTTATTACAGTTATACTCCCTGTACAAACAAGGTACAGAAGGAGATATTAACACGGAGCCGCCGGCCAATCCTTTTGATTTTGTAAATAAAGCTAAGTACCAGGCCTGGAGCGATCTGAAAGGAAAGACAAAGGAAGATGCCATGCAGGAGTATGTTAACCTGGTAGAGAAATTAAAAGACTAACCCTTCGACGCTTTTATATACAAAAGGTGTACACCATGTGTACACCTTTTTGTTTACTATTACATACTTTTTATTACCGTATCAGGGTCGCTGCCATCAAACCCACCACCACTTCATTGGTAAGGGTGGTTAAGGTTACCGATTGTAATGTTTTATTTTTCTGCAGCGGCAATTGCAGGAAGGTAGCTGCTCCCCCATCAATGGCCAGGTTGGAATATCCTTTAATGCTTGTATAACTTTTAAAGTCATTACTGATTTCCCCTGTTTTCAATAGTAGACGGTAAGGCCTGGGTGCACCGGTGGTAAAGGCCAGCCCGTCCTCAAAAAAATCCTGTTCAATCGGCCACCAGTTAACCGGGTTCACCAGGTTTAAACTATCTATCGTACCATCCTGGTAACGAACAATTACTTTAGCATTGATCATCTGGCTTTGCTGGTGATTGGTACTCCCCGCCATTAAGAGATTTAATTGTGCCGCGTTACCGCTTACAGGAATGGTTACCGTATCGGGGTAATTATCCCAGCGGCTGGTATATATAATATTGGACTGCTCCTTCCCACCCGGTGTTTGATAAGGCACCCGGTTAAAATATATCTTATTGCTGTCACCTGCCAGTTTGCGCAGGCCACTGTCATCAATATTCGCTTCTATCAAAGGATAACACCAGTTACCAATGCCCTGCCAGGGTATCATGAGGGTTGGCGTAGCAGGTCTGGGCGACATGTATTTGTTCCTGAATATCTGCGTTACCTTATCATTGAAATAAGGTTGCAGGTTAACCGGCTCAAACACCGTATTGGGTGTAATATTTACCGTTGCGGTATTTACCGGCATGGTTATTTTTTCAGGTTGCGCTTTTACAGGCTGCTGTATCATGTCACCTCCCCAGGTTATTTCAATATCATATTGTTTTTCGGTACCGGCTTCAATTTCTATCGCGGTATTTTGTTTGGTCCATTTCCACACACCCAGTTTACCATTTACTTTTACCAGCAACACTTTGTTTTTTTGTGCAGGCAATTCCAGTACCAGCTGTAATGGTTTGTGAAAGGAAGGTTTTATGGTGTACCTGCTGGTATTATTGGTTTGTTTAAAATCAAATTGCAGGTAGGTTGTTTTTAAACTGGCATAAGGCCAGTGCGATGGTAAACCCGGGTTGATCACCAGCCTGTTGTTCAAAGCATCGGGCTTTATACCAAATAAACCTTCCACCAAGGTACGGGCAGCCATTCCTACAGGATCGGCAAAGTCGCGGTACAGCTCACCACGCACCGCATCAAATGATGATAATTGCTGAAAGTTACCGGGACTGGAACCCAGGTACATACTTTCCATCAATGAACTTTTCCATAAAGAAAAGGCGTTATCTGCTTCACCACCCTGCCAGTAAGCCAGGGCCGTGTGCAGATTTTCGGCCAATGCCACATTGTTCACACTCCAGGTATAGGGCTGCCAGTTGGTAGTTGCCAGCAGGTAGAATTGTTCTTTGGGTAATTCTTTTACCTGTACGGGTATATGCGGTATATGTTTATCAACGTACCGTAATAACTGGTGACGCTGTTCGGTAGTCGGTACATCCGAATCAATGGCATGATAGACGGTCCATAAACCTGCATTCGGATGTGCCAGTTGTAAACCCATTTTGTCAATATACTCAGCAAACCAGCCTTTATCTTTCAGCCATAATTTTTCGTTCATGGCTTTTAGTATTTTATTGGCTTCCGCCTCGTATTTACTTCCATCCTTACCAATAAGTGTAGCCAGTTGTGCTACCAGTTTATTGGAACGGTAGTTATAGGAAGAAGAATGTGTTACGCCGCCACCCATATATTGCAACCCATCACTGGCCCAGATACAGGCATAGGCATCATATAAGCCGTCACCATCCACATCATAGTTTCTTTTTTCCCAGGCCAGGTGTCTTTCCAGCAGGGGCCACATCTCCCGTACATAATTGGTATCACCGGTCCAGTTAAAATGTGTCAGCAACTGATCAATGAACACCAGGTTCATATCGTAGTGGTGCGGACGCACATCGCCATTGGGGTTGCGGGTAATATATCCTTCGCTGAACATGGAGTTACCGATCTTCTCCTGCTGGCGGGCAATGTGTAAAGCAGTATCAGCTATTACAGGACCGGTGGCCGGTGTTTTTAATTGCGATAAACCATAACTGCTAAAATGCATTTTAGCCCTGTCGTGCCAGCCCAAAGGATCGGCTGCATAAGCACCACGCCAGGCATTTAAACGCATACGCCAGGCAACGGCTCCATGCAGGAAGGTGGGATCTTCCCAGATACCATCGGCAGCAATGGCCAATGCACCGGCAACAGGATTAATAAATTTATCGGGGGTATTGATGGTAATTCGATCCGTAATTTTTTTCCGGGCAGCTTCAGCCGCAGCAAAGTCTTTGGCCAGGTTAGCATAATTCAGCTTACCCAGGTGTGCCCCTTTTTTAATGACAAAGTAAGTAGGCTGACCGGTTAGCTTCCATTCGCCTGCAACGATCTCCAGGTCACGGTTCTGCCCATCTTTGATTCCCCAGCGTAAGAATGTTGGTGCTTCCTGGTTAACCGCGTTCCCCACAAAAGTGGTAGCATTAACAGGGAACACGCCTGATACACTATTGACCGTAGTAGTACCTTTATTAGCTGTATTGTAGTTTAACTGAAAATTATTTTTAACCAACGTAACCGTATTGTCTTTACAGTACTCGGGCTTCAGGTAAAAAGAGGATTCAGGGTCAGCGCCAATATCACCATCGCGGCTTAATTTTTTACCGGTAACACCGCCATAAATCACGCTCAATGTTATACCGGCATCCAGCTTTACCGGCAATAACTTTACGATCATTCCTTCTTCCGTAGCCAAAGGCAATACAGTCAGCTCCAGGTGCCCCTTACCCAATAAAGGATCGCTGATGGTATACAACATACTTCCCGGCCTGTAACTGGTTTTGATGGTGGTAGCAGCGGTCAGCCATTTGCTCATACCATCTTTGGTAGTGATACCTATTTTACAGTTACCGCCCACACCAGGCAGGTACAGGGCAAACTCCGGCAGATCGCCTGTCTCCACCCGAAAGGCGGTATTGGTACCATAGAGTGCCCGGTTAAACTTTTTTGTCCCGTTTACAATGGTAAAATCATTGCCCTCGGGACGATACCTTAAACTACGTTGTGTAGCGGGATTTTGTGCAACGATCGTACCTGCCGTTAAGAGAAGAAAAAATACTTTTACCAACTTCATCCTGCTATCCATTTTACTGCTGCTATATAATGCGTTAAAGATATTAAAACCATTACCGGTGTAGTGATGCATATTGTTAAAAAACCTCATCAACAACCGGCCGGCTGTAGGTTTCTTTTTTATTGCTTGTTTCGGGTGTACCAAAGTAAAAGAACAGGCTTCTTTTTATATTATTGGCCAAGACCGGTAATTGTCCCTGCGGCCCCAATACGGTTGTATTGTTATTAACACCCAAGGCCAGTTTTGTTCCAACTGCCGGGATCACATCCATAAAAGAGATATCCCCGGCGGGCAGATCGGGTGTACCTTTTACACCGGTTAAGCCATAAAAATTAAACAGGCGTATAAACAGGTCGGCTTCATTTGCCGCCACCAGGAAACTGCCTTCCACTGTATTGAACTGCATCCAGCTGATATCGCCATAGTAACCCTTGAACTCAGGGTACACCACCGGGCCGTACCCTGTTTGTGTATTATTGTATAGGTTAGTATACACCGATTTTTCCGTACCCTTTATCCTGTTACGCCATTGGCGGGCAGGACCCTTGCCCAGCCAGCTTGCAGAGAGTATGTAGTTTTCAGGATAGCTAAAGCTAATGCCTGCCATATTGTAGGCCGGCCCGGTATTGTTATATTCATATTGTAATTGCACCCAGCCCGAACGATAGATGGTCCAGGCAAGCTGTTGCATAGCACCGCCGGTAGTAAACTTCACGGTTATACTGTCTTCTGTTTGTTCAATGGCCACAGCCTTGATAGTATATTGCCCGTTAATTAACAGCGGTCCGTTATTGAAAGAGAGTTTTGCCGCTTTAGTATTTGTTACATCGGTAAGCCGCCCTGTTAGTTTATCAAGGGTTATGGTTATATCGGAGGCGGTTAGTTTTACCACAGAATCTGTTTGCTGTACTGTTATCTTTTGTGCTACTTTGGCTGTAAGTTCCTGAACCACCTCTTTTGTCACTAGAGAAGCAGGCTTTAACTGTATATGCCAGGTGTATATTTCTTTGCCGGCATTATCCTTCGCCTGTAACATAAGCGCATCGTATTGCTCATAGCCTGCGGGTAAAGACAAGGGCAATATACCCGTAGCCCCGGGTTTTATATCAGGAGCCGGTATGGTTCCTTTGTGTTGTACGGCAAAGACAGTATCGCTGGAACTAAAAGGTTTTATATAGTTAACCAGTTGCCAGCTAAAATTGCAGGCTTTCAGGTTGGTAAAATGATACCGGTTCTGCAGGGTTAACTGGTTTAGGTTTTTGTTCACCAGTTGTACCGGTGAGAAAATTTCCCTTAATGCATAGTAACTGCCTTCTTTTTCGCGGTAAGGCCCCAGGATGCCATCATTGGCATTCAGGCCATTTGCATCCAGCCGGTTGTTGAAGTCAGTACGCTGAATGGCTTCATCCACCATGGCCCATATAAATACGCCTCCGGAAACTTTACTGTTCCAGTGCAGCTCCCAGAAATCGTACATAGCCGCTCCTCCACCCCCATCATCCTGCGCATGTAACATTTCGGTAGGCATATAGATGAGCGTATCGTGCTGTAGTTTTTTTTTTGTGCTGTAGTAATCTTCGTAATGGTCCGTATCAATAAAATTGAATGCATTACCCGGCCGGTGGTGCGGATGGATGACAGGCCTTTGTGAGGGGTCCCATTTAGTAAAATGAGCGTCCAGTGATTTATTGGTACCACCTTCATTACCATTGGCCCAGAAGATAACGGAAGGATGATTACGATCACGCAATACCATTTCTTTTACCAGGGGTTCACCTGCTGCCGTACTGTAGGCTTTTTGCCAGCCCGCCAGTTCATTGATAACATAGATACCCAATGAATCGCAGTATTGCAGGAATTTTTTATCGGGCGGGTAGTGTGAACAACGCACCGCGTTCATGTTCATTTGTTTTAACAGCAGTACATCCTGCAGGCTAATGGCATCATTTAAGGTACGGCCGCTTTCGGGCCAGAAACAATGCCTGTTCACCCCTTTCATTTTTACCTGTGTTCCATTTACAAATATGCCCTGGCCTGGTTTTATTTCAATGGTGCGAAAGCCGAATTTTTCGTCGTGCCGGTATAATACCTTGCCTGCCTGTTTCAGCTGCAGTTTTACACTGTACAGGTATGGTGTTTCGCTGGTCCAGGTGAAGGGGTTGTTTATTTTTGTTTGCAGGGTAAATACGGAGTCCCTGTTATTGACCGGCGTTTGTATTTGCGTTACCAGTTTCCCTTTGGGATCATATAAGCTTGCCTGTAATTGATAAGCAGCCGTAAGATTTTTACCATCAACCCTGGCCGTAAACTCACCACCGGCAGTTGCCTGTATAGCTACATGCGCAATATTTGCTTTGGGTTTTATTTCCAGGTACACGGGCCGGTAAATACCACCGAATACCCAGTAATCGGCCAGACGTTCCGCATTGTTTACCGATTTATCGCTGCTCATTTTACTAACAATAACTTCCAGCTGGTTTTCTTTTCCCGGTAACAGTAAAGAACTGATATCATAAGCAAAACGGTAAAATGCACCCCGGTGAATACTGCCGGTTGATCTGCCATTTATTTTAACTTCAGTATCGGTCATACTTCCCTCGAAAACAATGGACACCTGTTTGTTTTTCCAGGAGGCGGGGACAAAGAATTTCTTTTTGTAAATACCTTCTTCATCATGAAAGCGGTAGTTTTTTCCAAAGGTTTTGTAATCGCGGCCATAGTTATAATTACCAAAGCCCTGCTGTTCCCAGCAGGAAGGCACCTGGATAGTTGTCCAGTAACCGCTTTTACGCCCACGGGTACAGTAGAAGTCCCAGGTTTTTGTATCACCAAAGCCGGTACCGGATAAGTACACCTGTTGGGCCTGTTGCGCCAATAGTATTTGCCCTGTTGTAATCAACAGCAACATAAAAAATATAGCAGGTCTTAATGTCTTCATCATAATAAATCCAGTAAATAATTATCCCTTATTGCCCGGCCCTTTTTTACTGCTGAAGGGCTGGCGGATGGAAGCGGTAGCTGGCTATGTGCGCTGGTTTGGTGCGGGGCAGCCACTACAAGCGTACAGCCGCATATGGGTTGATGGTTGTACTGCTGCCCGTAGCCCCAAAATAAAAATACGCAGCGCTGCTATTATTTTATTTCAATAGCAGCGCTGCGTAATAAAAAGATTATACTACAGGTTGCTTTTTAATACAACCGGAAAGGTAAGTACCAGTTATCTCTATTCATTAATTTGTTACGAACCGCTGCCGCCTGGCCATTGCCTTCGCGTAATAATTTTTGGTATACTTTATCGGCCAGGAAGGATGCATCGTTACGACGCAGGGCCACCCTTAAGAGGTCGGGCCAGCGTTTTCCTTCGTATGCCAGTTCCAGTGCCCCTTCCCTGATGATCTGGTTCTCTACAAAAATCACACTATCGGCAACAGAGCTCGTAGGAATGGTATCTGATTTTAACATGGCCCTGCCACGGATACCAATGTTACGATGCCATGGTCCGCGGTAAGTGGGTGTGTTAACGATCCTTGCATCAAAACGGTAAGGCTCCGGTGTTTGGTAGGTACTACCACCATTGATATTGATACCCGAGTTGGTAAGCGCATAGGCCAGGCGGGTATACCCGTCACGGTTGGCCGCTTCAGAGTATTCCAGGTTCATAGCCGCAGCACGGTATAATAACCATTTACCGTTTTTAGCCAAGGGATCAATAGGCTGGTAAGTATTCGGATCTAAATAGTTGTATAAATATTTTACTACTACCGGCTGACCATCTAATAGTTGCCAGGTGAATTTTTTACCGCGGGCATCATAAGGAAAATTATTTTTCTGTTCCTGGCTGTTCCAGTAATCAATAGCGAACTGCGAAGGTTTTAATAAGTATTTACCACCACGGTTAGAGAACAGGTCGATAAAAGGATTGGCAGGGGCAAAGTCTTTACTGAAAGGCAGGAACCAAACCCATTCCCAGTTAAAGATGGCATCCTGGCTACGGGCAAAGATAGAACGCCAGCCCTGCGTGTTGGTATTTACAAGAGCGTTCTCGTCCCACTCATAGTAACGGGTATAACCAACCGAGAGGTCATTGTGATCAATTACATCGGCATAACGGATGCGGTACTGATCATAACCGGTTGCACCAGCGCCATCTAATACCTCTTTAAATAATGTGGCAGCCTGCAGGTAGTTGTTTTTCCATAAATGCAGCTGTGCCAGTAATACTTTTTTATTGATGAAGAATTTTTCTGTATTCCAGCCATCCACCGTTGTTACCAGTGAAGTACCGGCAGGGTATTGCGCCAGGTAAGGCACATTGGTCAGATCGGCTATCAGGTTAGTTAACAATGCATCAAAAGATATTTTTGGTGCGTTGTTCAGGTTTCTTACATCTTTTACCGTTTCAATGGCATCGGTAACATAAGGTACAGCGCCAAAATGAATGCCCAGTTGCAGGTATACCCAGCTGCGCACGGCCATTACATCGGAGTAACGGGTGGAGTACTGCTCCAGGTTTAATTTATTTTGCTGCCGCATGCTGTTAAAATTTTTCAGCACATCATTGCAGGACAGTATCACTTCATAAAAAGGCCTGGGATTGGCATAGGCATTATTGGCCGTTACCCGGTGCTCATTGATCTCTACCAGGTCGTTGGAAGCATTGGCGGTAACACTGGTCAGATCGGCCCTTAATTCGTTTAATACCACATAAGTTTCCGACAGGTTCATCAGCTTACCATAGATACCCATGATAGCGGCATCCGCATCGTACACATTCTGGTACATGTTCTCGTCTACCAGTACATCGCCGGGTTTAACATCGAGCATTTTGTTACAGGATGAAACGCCTATAAAGAAGAAGCTTAATAAACCTACTAATTTCACAGTCTTAAACCGCTGCATATCGTTGTATTTTATCAAATGCCGTTGATACAATTTTACTTACCCATTGATCGCCGGCTAACAAAAAATTATTTTCAAACAAAAATTATAAACCCAGTCTTACACCCAGTTGTACTACTTTGTGTAATGGCTCCAGCATCATATCCACCCCTTGTCCGAACACACTGGATGTAGCATTAAATTCAGGATCGTAACCCTTGTATTTAGTTAAGGTAAATAAGTTATTACCGGTTACAGATACCGCCGCGTATTTTACAAAACCCGATTTTACAGGAATATTGTACACTACAGATAAGTTACGTAAACGGAAGTAAGAGCCATCTTCTATCCAGCGATCAGAGAAACGGGCATTACCCATGGGGTCGCCATAAGTAGCTTTAGGCATATCCGTTTGCTGGCCATCGTTTTTCCAGCGGTTCAGCACCGCTTCTGTCTGGTTAGCATAACCCGACATGGATTCCAGCATGCGGCGCGGATAGTTATAAATATCATTACCCTTTACAAAGGTGAACAGGGCTGATAAGGTTATATTTTTCCAGGTTACATTGGCATAAGCGCTTCCCACAAAATCAGGATTAGGATTACCAATTACCTGCCTGTCGGCATCATCAATGATCTTGTCATTGTTCAGATCAGCAAAATGAATGTCACCACCGGTGAACGGTCTTAAACTTCCATCGGCATTGCGGATACTTAAACCACTTGCTGCTGCGGCCGCATTGCTTTCAAACACCCCATTTGATTTGTAACCGTAGAATAGATTGGGAGCCCCTCCTACCTGGGTTAAATAAGTAGCGCCGGCAAAGTCGGTCTTAATATTATCACCCGGTAGTCTGGTAATACTTGCTTTATATTTTGAAATGGTTACGCCCAGGTCAACCCGCAGGTCTTTTGTATATATGGGGCTGCCGTTAACCGCCAGTTCCCATCCTGTATTTTTTAAGGCGCCGGAGTTGGTAACGATATATGATAAACCACTGATAGTTGGTGCATTTTCGTAAACGATCATGTTTTTAGTGTGGTTACTGAACAGGTCGAAACTTACACTTAAACGTTCTTTCAGGAAAGCCGCATCCAGGCCTACGTTAAATTTTTCCACGGTTTCCCATTGTAAGGCGGCATTACCGGCATTGCCACGTACCAGGCCCTGCATGCCTAACAGGTTTTGCGAGGTATAGTATTTACGGGCAGTATAATCACCAATATCATCATTACCGCTTAAACCATAAGAGGAACGCAGTTTAAACATTTCCAGCCAGGATACACCAGACAGAAATTTTTCAGAAGATAATAACCAGGCCGCGGAAACAGATGGCATAAAGGCATAACTGTTATCGCCGATCTTAACGGCATTGTTTTCCGCATCCTTGCCAAACCTGGAGGAGCCATCCAACGCGGCATTCACACCCAGGAAGTATTTCTGGTTGTAACCATACTCAACGTTTAAGTAATTATTGATCCAGTTATAACCACCCAGGCTGCCACCGATCCGGCGTAAGGAATTTAGACCAAAGCCCACACCTTTCATCTGGTCGGTAGCCGAGTTATAACCACGTCCGTAATCCTGTTCGGTTTTGCTGGTAATATAACGGTTACCCAAACGTACTGTTAAACGGTGCGCTTTATTAAACAACCTGTCATAAGTTAAACGGGCATCGTTGGAGATATTGAACAGCCTTAATACCTGTGCACCTGAACGGTTAAAAACAACCGCATTATCCAATGTATCAGGCACCACACCCAGTGAAGGAATAAAAAACTCCTCCCTGTATTTGTCCATGGTAATGGCCAGGGTATTGCTAAAGGATAAATATTTAGAGAACTTATAGTCCAGCACCAGTGAACCTAAGAAACGATAGTATTTGGCAGTAGCGGTAGCATCTGAGGTCAGTACTCCCGGGTTACTTACACCAAATATATCACTGTCCGCAAAACTGGGCGATTCCACACCGGCATCACTCACGGCTCTTACCGGTAAGAAAGGAGGTTTTACCAGGGCCGCCTGTAAGGGATTGATCTTTTGGTTAATGCCGGTAAGGGCAACCGTCTGGTCATTAAATGTATACGCAATATTTGATTTAGCAGTTAGTTTAGGGCTGATATTAAAGTCGGCATTGAAACGCATATTGTAACGGGACAGTTTGGTACTGTTATCGATAATACCTTTATTATTCAAAAAGCCCATGGTCAAACCATACATGGCAATATTATCACCACCGGTTACTTTCAGGTACCCGTTTTGTCCCGAGCTGGCCGATAGCACCTGTTTTTGCCAGTTGGTATTATAATGGTAACGTTTGTAATCAGCAGATGCAGGATCATCACTCATAAACGGCATACCCGCAATATCCGCACTGGTATATCCGGCTGATTGTAACATTTCGGATAAATAGCTCCTGAAATCCGAAGCCTTCATTACCGGCAGTGTTTGCGGTGCAAAGTTTACATTGCCATATACACCCGCATCAATTTTGGTAGCCTGCTGCGAGGTCCTGGAAGTATTGATAACAATTACACCGTTAGCACCTTTGGTACCATAAGTAGAGTAACCATCTTTAATTACACTGATATTGTCAATATCGCGGATATCAATAAAGGACATGGGGTTATTGGTATAACCGGACAACATGGAAGGCGCAAACTCATGGTTGTCATAGATCACATTGTCCACTACGACCAAAGGTTGCGTAGTAGCATATAAAGAATTCAGGCCCCTGATATAAGTATTGGCGCCGGCATTGGCTGTTCCGGAACGCCTGATAATATTTACACCCGATACCCTGCCCTGTAACCAGGCATCGCCTGTTTCAGGCAGTGAATTCCAGTTACCACCTGTATTTACCGAGTTAACGGCTTGTGAGTTAAACAACAGCGGCCTGGCTTCAAAAGCATTATAGGTATTGCCATATACCGATTTAAAGCCTTCTTCATAAATCTCTACCTGCAATTCCTGTTTTCCGTTCAAAGGAATATATTTAGCCTGGTAACCCTCCCCTTCTACCAGCAGCGTAACATTGGGCCCGGGCACTTTAATACTAAAGCCACCGGCCGTATCGGTCAATGCCGCTGCAATATTCAGGTAAGTAATATTAATGCCGGTAACAGGTTTTTTAGTAGCCGCATTCACTACCCTGCCTTTCACACTGAATTCGTTGCTATTGCCCTGAGCAAAGATGAATAAGCCTGCAGTTAACGCTACGAGTAACAGAAATGCCGATTTTGTAATAGGCTTCATTTTAATTCTTATTTTATTACGCTTCATTCCAAAACTTATATTAATAACCTGAGCCGGTTAATTTTTTATTGTGCGGGCAGCAGTACCCTGATCAACAACTGTTGCGACGCTCCCTTCAGCTATACCAATGCTGCTGAACAGTATGTTCCTATTCAAAAACCGGGACCAGCTTTATATAGTCCAGGCTAAGGTGAAAAGGAGCAGCTGTATTGGCCACCAAAAACATTTTTGTGGTAGCCGGTGTAACCTGGTTACCCGATCCGGATAGATAGGGAATCTTATAATCGTATTTGTCGTTTATATAATCGCCGATATATATTTCCTCATATTTATTTGGCTCTACATTCCTGTAAGCAAAAGTGGCAGAAGTAATGGTATCCATTACCAGTTTTTGCTGAAAGGCTGTTAAACTTCCGTACGAGTTATTATCGTTATCTGTTTTAGCCGTATAATCATTCAGAGCTACCCAATAAACCTTGTATTTCATGGTATACACCTGGTTAGACAGGTAGGATATGTAATTGGCACTTCCTGTTGTTTGTATAAACAGGTCGTTAAAATTTAATCCTGTTAAAGGATTGTAGCGCTCACGGTAATACCTTCTTCCATTGGCAGAACTGAAGCTGTAAGGATGCTCACCTTCTACCACGGCCGGTTTTATTTTCTCCTCCAGTGCGGGTTCGCAGGCATTTAAAATATATACTATCCCGTTACTCATTTTATGGGTAGCTATTATTGCAGCCTGGCTCAGGGGAAGTTTTGCACCGGATGTAGCCATTACTTCTGCCGGTAAATTACCGGGGTTAACATAACCGCTTACTACCAGGTCTTTTACTACAGTCCAGGCAGCATTGGTATCTGTTATAGTCGTTTCATCACTTTTAAAATAAGGCGCTACCCTTGCCTTCTCACTGTTATAAGCCGGATTGGCCAGTATAAAATAGGTATACACGCTGTCTTCCTTTGTAAGATCAGCTATTCTATCTTTAAAGCGGTTATCCGTTACCATACCGGTACCCGGTACATAAATGGTTTCGCCCGTAAACGGGTCAATACCCTGCACTTCGGCCAGCGCAGGATCCTGGCGCAGGAAGGACAGAGAACTGATAAATTCGTTTTGCCGGTAAGTTGTTTTAGTACTCTCCAGGTATTCCCATACGGTAGGCAAAGGCGCCACCACTGCATTAATAATATGCAGTACACCGTTTTTAACCGCCACATCTTTGGAGGTCAGTGTTGCATCGTCCAGTTTGGTATTATAAAAATATACCCTTTTACCGTTCAGCATCGGCACCCGGATACTATCCACCGCATCACGCGTAAAAAATAACTGCTCGGCAATAAAGTTGGACAAATATTTTTTCAACTCATCGTTGTTGTTCACCACCGTAGCAGGAATAGCAGCCATGGCTGTATTATCCGGTGCCCATACCGTATAGGTTTTTGAACTGTTTAATAAAACATCCAGGCCTGTGCGTTTAATATAATCCAGGAAAACAGAAAGATTGGCTTGTTTGGCAATTTCCTGCACCAGGGTTTCATCAGACTTCGGATCGTTGGTAGCTATATGATCATCCCATTTTTTACAACCTGTAAAAAACAGAACAGCCAGAAACAATGCAGCAGTAAAAAAAGTATTCAACTTAAAGCGTGTCATCATAATATATTTTAAGCCATTATACACACATTGTAACAGGCCTGTATCATCAAACAAAAACTATGGATCTATGGTTGTCTGTTAAAAACTACCTATACAACAACTAAACTATTATTATAAAAAGGTAGTTGCCGTCGCTATTGTTTAAGCAACTACCTTTTAGTTTTATATCTATTCGTACACATAGGTACCCTCATCACTGAAACGGGGCCATATCTGGTTTTGTGTAATAGGAATAAAGTGTATCATATCCACATTATTGGTAGCGCAGGTCCCTGATACCAGGTCAAGTCGAAACGTCTGGCGACCGGTAGTTGCAATATCAACAATACCTACCATGCGGCCGGCAGCATAGCCTGCAGCAGGAATTTTGTATGATTTCCACCCTAATGCTTCCTGTGCAGCATCCCTGGCCAGGTCAACCGTTGCATTCTTGGTTGAAAACTGGATTAAGGCACTTGTTAAAGGTGTTCCATTCACACTGGCCTGTACCAGGTTGGTGCAGGAGCCTTCCTGGCGATAACATACCCATACTTTGTAACGACCTTTAACCAGTAAGGGGGTTTTGAATTCATACCATGAGCCGCCGCCGCTTGCGTTAAAGAACAGTTGTAAATAATCTTTATTAAAGCCATTTTTATTTGCCTGGTATCTTAAACGGCCCTTTTCCCATTTAATATCCTGTATGGTATTACCATCGCCATATTCAAAATAATATTCGGCCTTTCTATAAAAATTGGTCAAACGCATCAGTTCCGGGAACATGGCCACATCCCAGTAAACAGGAAAAGGCGAACGTTGCTTCATGGGAAAATGCACGGTAGCTACATGTACTACACCATTGGTAGCCGATAAATCGCTGGCGCTACGTGCTATGGGTGCACCTGGCTCATGAACCCCGTTAAAATTATCGTCGTTAATCAATACCTCTTTATTCACCACTTTATTGGTAATTACTTCCAGTGGCGCCATGGTTGCATGAGACCCGGCCATTACTATATCTGCCAGGTATTTGATATCGGGCAGAATATGGTAGGCAACATAGAGGTATAAACTATCGGTAACAGTAGTAGGATTACCGGTATTATTATAACGTGCTTTTAAATCGGCATAGCTATTGTATCCTGCATCCTGCAGGGCTTTGTTATTTTCAGCTATCACCGTGTACCAGCCCTCTGTAAGACCGGTGGGCAACTTATTCAATTTATCATACCAGCCGGTTTCTTTCATGGCCTGGGTAAAAATTGACAGGTCAGCATTGCCTTCTACAATCTGGGCCACAGTTTGCCTGGATGGTTGCAGCACATTATTGATCACCTGTATAACACCATTCCCCACTTTTACATTCGGTGTTTTCAGCAAAGCCTGGCGGTTAATATTATATAACGATGAACCCTCCAGGTTTTCAACACTGGTAGTCAGGTATTGACCATACATGGTAATGGCCGGAAGTTTACCATCGGTAAAGGCACTGCTGATCACTTCCTCTTCCAGTAAATGGAATTTTAATAAGTCTTTACACTCCGCATCGGTCAGTTGCTCTACAGATCCTTTACCGGTTGCCGTTAAATAGGTTTTAACAGCCTCATCGGTTGGCGCAAAAAAAGTGTAGGTTCCATAAGCATTTAAAAAAGCATTATACCCGGCTTTATCAATGATTTTAACAATGCTGGAGAACAGGGTATCGTTTTGTTTTAAATACTGGTACAGGTTAACATCATCGGTGGTAGCCGATACGATGTTGGCTTTTTTACAATTACTTGTAAACAAAGCCACCGAAAGTAGCAAGACCGCTACATAAAATGGAGTGAATCTTTTCATAACAAGCGTTTTAGATTATCGGTAAAAGGGGTTTTGTATTAATTGTTTATTGGTCTGGATCTCATATTCGTAGATCGGGAAGAAATGACTGTACGGATCATCCATTTTTGCCTGCGCCGATACCACCATATTGGCCGGAACAGTAGAAGCCACCAGGTCCTTTAAAATACTCAGGTTCCCGCTTCTTCTTGCATTTCTCAACAGGTCATACCACCGTTTTCCTTCGTACATAAACTCCCTGGACCTTTCATTCAGGATGAACATGGATACACCATGGGCATCGTTTACGGGCGGCGCTTCATCTGTGGCCGGTAATGCCCGGGCCCTTGTCCTTACATTGTATACAATATCCAGGGCCTGCTGCAGGTCATTGCCATTGGCCCTTTGTGCCAAAGCTTCGGCTTTAATGAGTAATACATCTGCATACCGGTAAAATATCCAGTTGGCATAGGATTCATCCAGTGCCCGCAGGTCATCATAGTTACGGCCTACATATTTCCAGATAGTACTCGTAGAAGCCTGTACAGAAGCACCGTCACCACGTATATCGCGGGTGGTATCCGAACTGGCATCCGTGGTATACACCGCATCCATTACTTTCTGCGCAGCAATAAATCTTTTATTACCTACCGCGAACATGGAGTAAAAAGGATTTAATTTTTGCACATTGAATTGTAGTTCAAAAATAGACTCAACCGAGTTACCTACTACATATAACGAATTAAACCATCCGCCCAGCGAGCCCTGTACCAGGCCAAACCTGCGGGAGTCGATTACTTTATTAGCTGCTTCTATGGCAGCAGGATAGTTACTGCTCCATAATAACACATCTGCCTGGATAGCATTAACGGCATACCGGGTAATGCGGCCTTTATCAGTAATATTATTACCATAAGTAAGTACTGCTTTTGATTCGGCCTCGCTCAGATCCTTTAATATCTGGGCGATCACCACTTCTTCCGTACTCTTTGGCAGCATAACAATTTCATCGTCACTGGTGGTCGGATCAAGTTTCAGCGGCACTTCTTTAAAACTTCTCACCAGGTAGAAATACATTAAAGCACGAAGCGTCTTCACCTCCGCCATCCAGGCATCCAGTTGCTCCTGGGTAAAAGTATTATCCAACCCTCTCACCGCCGGTGCAAAACGCAATACGGTATTACAGTAGTTAATGGTCCTGTATATGGGACGCCAGTTGGTAATGGTATTGGCCGCTGTTGTATTCACGTTCATGATCTCGAACTCATTATCCCTGGTACCCAGGAAAGAGGCCAGCATATCGGCCCTTAATTCGCCCCACAGGAAAAAAAGCTCTGCAGGCGCATGCGTATCGCCCCCGGAAGGAGAACCTAATAAAGACGCATAACAGCCAACCACAGAAGCTTCCACATCTTCCTTGGTCTTCCAGAAGTCTTCGCGGATAATGCCGTCGTTTGGCTTCAGGTCCATCCATTTTTTACAGGAACCCAAAAAGGCTGTAAGCGCAAATAAAACAATAATATATTTCAGTCTGTTGAGTAACATTTCAACTCGGTTTTTAAATTTTCAATATTAGAACGCTGTCATTAAACCCAGGGTGATCATTCGCACCGGCGGCGTTAAAGAGTTATCTGTTGCCACCCTGAAAGGATCACTACCCTGTACACTTACTTCCGGGTCCTGTCCCCTGTAACGGGTAAATGTCATAATATTTTCAACAGTGATATAGGCACTCAGGCTTTTCATTTTCCACTTATCCGTTGTTTTTTTAGGCACGTTATATCGCAGTGTCGCTGTACGGAAACGCAGGAAAGAGCCATCCTCTACATAACGGTCGCTACCCAGCCAGTTGTACCCGGTCTGGTATAAGGCACGGGGAATATCCGTTACATCACCTTCCTGTTTCCAGCGCCTTAATACGGCTGTACTCTGGTTGTCGTAACCATACATATTGGTGCCGTTCATTTCGGTACCGTTGATAATATCATAGTCATAACGGAAGTTGAAGAAGGTCCTGAAACTCCAGGTATTTTTATAGCTTACATTGATACCAAAACCACCGGTGAACATGGGGTTACTGTTACCCAGGTACACAATGTCCATATGGTTTATATTACCGTCATTATTCAGGTCCTCGTACATAGCATCCCCTGGCTGGAAAACATAATCGGTACCGGGATAGTTAAAGCGCATGTACACTACCTGGCCGTTAGGGCCAATGATCGGGTCACCCTTGGAGTCGCGGGCAATGGTAGATTCTTTATCTGTATATACGCCTTTGAATTTATAGCCATAGAAAGAGCCGAAAGGATTGTTCACCTGCATGTAGGTTAAGTAATTACCATTTACGGTAACATTACCTCTTTCAATAGGATAGTATTCTGATATCTCACGGATCATATTCACATTCCTCGAGATATTGAAATTCACATCAACCGTCCACAGCTTGGATTTATAGGGTGTGGTTTGAATAGCTAATTCCCAGCCCTGGTTATCCATGGTACCCACATTCATATTCACGGCATTGAAACCATTGATACCACCGATCTGTAAACCATTGAAGAAAAGATCTTTGGTCCTGTTACGGTAAACCTCAAAGTCAACACCAATACGGTTTTTAAACATCGATAAGTTGGCGCCGAAGTTATAACCATGCACGGTTTCCCAACGCAGGTTGTTCAACTGCATACTGGAAGGATAGATAGCCGATTGACCCATATAATCCCAGTCAAAAGTGCTGTAGGTATTATAAAAATTATAATCGTTTTTAGGCGCATTACCTACCTGGCCGTAACTGGC
Organism: Terrimonas rubra; assembly: GCF_042686025.1. Taxonomy (NCBI): domain Bacteria; kingdom Pseudomonadati; phylum Bacteroidota; class Chitinophagia; order Chitinophagales; family Chitinophagaceae; genus Terrimonas; species Terrimonas rubra. Next base: position 1,066,449 of record NZ_JBHUOZ010000003.1, on the reverse strand, counting down.
CCTGAAACTCAGGTCATCAATATATTTCTGCCAGGGTAACATGAATTTTTCCGCAGAAGCTCTCCAGCGACCGGAGAAAGAAGGGAAAATACCAAAGCGGTTTTTTGTGGCCAACCTCGAAGTAGCATCACCCCTTAAACCGATGCTTACAATATACCTGTCATCATAACCATACTGGCCGTTCAGGGTTGCACCCAGGGTCCTGGTCTGCACGGTACGGGCCGATAAGTTAGAGTTGCTGCCATTGGGCCTGCCGGGGTTAGAAGGATCTGTCAGGTTAGAAGAAGCCGTATTGGACAACCTCGACTGGAAGGCAATACTTTTATTATCATAAGTCATCCAGTTCAGTAAACCGGAAAAAGTATGTTTTGGGTTTTTAATTTCAGGTGTGTAGATCAGCATGGACTTGGTCTGTACGTTGAAGCCATCATTATCACCATCATAAGCCAGGTTCACTACCGCCTCTGTCCACGGACGGCCGGTGGCTACCTGCGGCAGGAAGGTTTTGTTCTTGGTATTGCTGATATCGAACTGCACATCCACGGTGGCATTTAATACACGGGGTATAATGCTGTACTGGATATTGAATTTAGGTGTTACCCTTTCTGTTAAGATATTATTGGTTGCCACCGATGACATGGCCACCGGGTTATAGGTACCTGAATACTGCCCCTGGATATTTTGCATCGGGGAAAAGTAGTTGGGCGTAAGATTACCAAATTCATCATACTCATAAATGCTCATGTTCGGCATTTTGATATAGGCGATCTTTCTTACCTGGTCGGTATAGTTACGGTTGTTAACAGAATGCGCAAAGGCAACGTCTGTCCTGATCTTAATACGTTCAGAAATATTGTAGTCAAGGTTGATACGGCTGGTGATCCTGTTAAGATCGGTACCAACAGTGATACCTTTATTATTCAAAAAGCCGAAGGAAGCATAATATCTTGCTTTTTCACCACCACCGGTGATAGAAACGTTGTGATCCTGTACAATACCGTTACGGTTAATGGCATCTATCCAGCTGGTATTGTTGCTGTAGTTATTATACCAGTAAGGATCATTGGGATCAAATTTAAATTCGTTTACCGATTGTGAGTTCAGCGGCACACCGTTACGGTTCATATATGCTTCGGGTATCAGTGTTGAATATTCATCACCCGTAAGCATAGGAATAGGTTCTGCTTTTAAAGAAAGACTTCCCCTGAAGTTATAACCGATAGATGGTTTACCCCGGGTACCGCGTTTTGTATTGATCACCAGTACACCACTGGCAGCCCTGGAACCCCAGATAGCTGTTGCAGCAGCATCTTTTAAAATGGTAATATCCTTAATATCGGTAGGTGCAATATTTAATAAAGCCGCATAGCCCTGGTCATCGGCTGTTCCAAAGTTAAAGTCAGAGGGGATCTGGGTTTCAAAAGGCATACCGTCCACAACGATCAGCGGTTGTGTGCTGGAGTTAATGGAAGAGGTACCCCTGATCCTGATCTGCATACCGGCACCGGGGTCGCCGGAGTTGGCAGCAATATCCACCCCACTCATACGTCCCTGTAAAGCCTGGTCAATAGAAGTGGCCTGCATTTCTTCCAGGTCTTTTGCATTTATTTTAACCGCGGCAGTTGTCATATTGCGCTCAGCGATCGGCAACATACCATTATCCACTCTCCTTCTGCCTACTACCACTACTTCATCAATATCTTTTGAGCCCTGTTCCAGTGAAACATTAAAAACACGCTTGGTACCTATTTTTACGTTCTCTACAGACTGGTGACCAATTACCGAAAAAGAAAGTGTATTGTTCACATTGGTAATGGTAATAGAAAAGTTACCGTCCACATTGGTATTCACACCTTTTATGATACGTTTCTCGCTGTCCACCTCCGTTACCGAAACACCATCAAGCGGTTTATTGTTTTTATCTGTTACTTTACCCGTTATCGTAACTGCAGACTGGGCAACCGACCTTATCGCAGCAAACTGCAGGGCCATTACCAATCCTACTAACAGAAAAAAACGTTTTGAAATAAACTTAAACATACAGCAGTTATATAAATAATTTACAGATATCGTTGTTAGGTTTTACTAATTACAGTTAAGGCTTTAAATAATTATCCAGCAAGTGAATAACCGCCATGTTGGACAGGATATTACTTTGTGCGGTGATCACATTGGCCACCCTGTTATGCTGATCCACTACCTGCATATCGTTCGGTGCATTATACACGGTAAGTCTTAAACCGTTACCCAATGCATTCTTCAATACCGATTCAACCACGCCATCCACCTGTCCGTCGGGAATAATGGACCGGTTATTAATAAAGTGATATAAAATAAAGTTGGCTATTTTCAGTTTATCTTCCGGTGAACTAGGGTTAAAAGTAGGGGCACCCGTAGTTACATTACCGGGTATCACACCATCTCTTACCGCCTGCATTACCGCTGCATTCCTGGGTACGAGTATGGTATAAAAACTACCCACAATACCTGCGATCGCATTGGTGGTTTGTGTAAACACGCTCGATGTGTTCAGTAAGGTCCAGAAATAGTTATACTCCGAAGTAGCAGGTGTACCCAGCTGGCGGATATGGAAGCCCACAGGGTTGCTACTGGCACTGGGCAGGTTATTGAGGTAATATACTTTACCGTTAACCGCGGTAGCACTGCTGTCTACATGCGCCCATTTACCAAAATCACGTAAACCACCTGTTTGTATAGAATAGTTGTCAAACCTGATATATTCTCCTTCGGTTCCGTTCTCACCCGATTTTACCACACCAGTTCCGGAAAGATCATCGAGCATGTTGCGGTAAGGTGTCTGGAATACACAGGACCTAACGAGCCTTGACAAGGCATCAAACACGCCATTGGAGCTGGTACCGGAAGAAGTTGTTCTGCTCCAGGTATTACTGGTGAGGTTATAACTATATCCTGAGTCGGCAAATACTTTATCCGGTATCAGGAACATGGTAACAGGGATAGTAGGTTGAGATACCATGATCTTTAAGCCGGTAGCTTCCAGTATCCTGGTCATGAACTGGTACTTATTATCCAGGTAAGCTTTTCCAAAAACAGTTCTGAAAGCATTTGGCTCCATTACCTTGTTCACCCCATACACAATACCATTACTTAAAAACTGTTTATCAAATACATCCGTTGCGGGGTCAAACCTTGCTTCCTCACCGGCATTATTACGGGTGCTGGCAAATTGTGTAGGCCATACGGCTGTTGGGAATAAATGCGAGTTTAAAAAATCAGCGATGATCTGTATCGGCATTGCATCCAGTGAGGGATAGTGCTGGCACAGTACCGTGTTCACATAGTTAGATACCGCTTCATTACGCGGAATGAACATGGTCCAGCAATCCTTCTGCCCGTCATTATCTTCCAGCTTCAGATGATTTTCATTATTAGGAGAAAAGGTAAGCAGGTTAGAATACACTTTAATGAATACAGAGTCAGTGGTTTTAGATACCAGGCGGTACCTGGCCGTAGCTTCCGGGCTGTAGGTAAAGGTTACCATATTGTTCAGGTATAACCTGTTCAGCATGGCTTTGAATACGCTATACTCCGGTTTGGAACGGATATATTCATCAATGCTCAATAACGGAGTGATCACTTTGTCTACTTCATGAATAATACCATTCTCCGCAGGAATATCTTTATTTACCACATTGGCCTGGGCTACGTTAAAACCTGAATAAGTGCTGTTGGGATAAAAATAATTATAGTCAGTAGCAGACAGGTTATGTGCCGCAAAGAAGTCATCAATGAAGTAAGGAATATGTTTATTGTTATAATCAGCCGGGGCATATCCTATGCTGGCGGCAGTAGTATTGCGGTTATTAGCCAGGGCTACAAAAGTACGGTTGTTAATGCCGGTATCTTTATAAAAACCGGTATAATAAGCCGTACGGCGGCGAAAGGCCGAAGAAGGCTGCCAGCCTGCATTGGCACTGGCAGTAGCCTGGTAATCATCCAGTCTTTCTTTTTTGTAGGAGTTGTACACCAGTAAAAACTGGATCATATTCCTGGCTGTAGAAGAATCAATGGCCTCTACCCCACTGATACCCCTGTCAGTAAAGAAAGTTTGAAAGGCATTATCGTTAGGCGCAAAAAAGGTCCAGTAACCTGCACCGCTTAAAGTTTGTTTATATCCCGATTTATCGATCAGCTTTACCAGGTGCTGAAAATTACCCCTGCTTACCAGTTGCTGGTAAATAGGATCGGCCAGGTTATCAGGACGCCCATAATATTCATCAAATGCTTTTTTACGGCAGGCAGTAAACAGTACCGATGCTACAGCAAACAATAATAGAGAACAGCAGAACCTCTTCATATTTTATTTATGTTTTGGCTTCTTTCAAGCCAGGTATTTTTTTAAACTACTACAACATATTTATCAGCGGGTAAACAAAAGCAGTTAGCGCTTGTTACCTGTTACAGCAAATGCATATGCACATTCAAATGAAGGAAAACGGAAGATTAAAATCTGACGGGAAGACACAACCTTGAACAGATTGTTTGTAAAGTTGATCAATTGAAGCATGGCAAGCTGTTTAATTAATTTTGGAACATGTTGAACCCTCGTTACCGGTTCAATAGTAAAGGCACCAATCCTAAGCACAATTTTAACACCTTAAAAGTAGTTTTTTGCTACCCTGAACCATCCTGAAGCATCCTGAATATTAAAAATAAGTTATGCAATCGTTCCCGGCTTATCAGCTTGAAAACAAACCAGTAAGAGTGACGGCGGTAACAAATCTCCGGCAAATTTTAAAAAGTTCATGTTGTACGCCTTGCACACACACAATGAAACAAAATAACCGCAGTTTTGCAAGGTAGTTTGAAGTAAAAAGGGAGAAAAGGAGGCAGAAAAATATATTAAAATATTTTATAATATATTAAATATGAAATAATTTCATTTCCACCATATCGCCGGCAATTTGTTTACGGCTCCAATGCTCATGAATGGCCAGGGCCGCACCAATGGCCGTAGCCTGCGAAACAGAGGCCGCATACACTTCCATGGCAGGAAAAGCCCATGCTAAAAAGTTCATGAAAATGGGATTACGGCTAAAACCGCCATCAACAAATACACGGGTTGTTTTTTTAGCGCCTAAAATAAGTGAAGTAGATTTTTTTTGTTGCTGTACCAGGTCGTACAAAAAGAAATGATAGGCCCTTTCATAAGTATCAAAGCCATTGAGTCCGGCAGTGGTAAATCTTTTGCCGTTAGTATATTCTTCCATGGCCCATTTACCCATTGTATAATCAAAAGCCACATTTTTATAAAAGTCATGTGTCACTCCAAAATGAGCAGCCAGCTTTTTAGTAATGTTCTCATGCTCCTGCCCGGCAAATAAACGGGAAGCCTTCACCGGTTTGTTCTGGTAACTCATGTAACATAAACAGTCCGCCTGCAGCTCATCAGCCGTTAAAGGCTCTTCATTAAAAGGGTTCAGACTGATACACCATGTGCCGGTGGAGATGAGTATAAAAGCATCGGAAAAATTACGCAGGTAAGGTATCAGTGCGGCAGAACTATCATGCAAGCCGGTACCTACATGGATCGGCCGGCCCTTATATTCTATTTCCTGCACCTCATCTGCAGCTGCAACAGGCGCAAGCTTTTCAAGCATACCGCTGGTATGTACCCAGTTATGGTATTGATGCTGTTTGAAATTCCACAATGCGGTATGACAACCGATACTTGTAATATCGCTCACCGCTTTTCGGGTCAACAGGTAACTGATGAACTGGGGCAAATGCAATGCATAAGCCGTTTGCGCAAATATGGCAGGTTGTTGTTGCTGTAAGCGGTATAACTGTAATCCCGAATTTAAACTGCCCAAAGCGGGGGAAGCGGTATCCTTACTAAACAGGTCAACGCCTCCATGCGCAGCATATAATTTTTCGGCCAGTTGTGCGGGGTATTTTTTTAAGTAATTGTATAAAGGTGTTAAGGGTTTCCCGGCTTTGTCAATATAAACAAAGCTGGCGCCATAGGTGGAGAAGTTAATGGCTTTTACCTGGTAAGCCGGCAATTGCAGTGCTTTTTCAAAAGTATCGTTCACCCAATTGGTGAGCGCTTCCAGGTTTTCGCAGGCATCACCGTCCTCATCCGTTACTTCATCAAACTGTTGCGCTACTTCGTACACAATATGGTACGACTCATCAATTAAAAAAAACTTTTTGTTTGTTTTTCCAATATCAAAAATCGCTGCTACAGGTTGTTGTTCACTCATCTTTATATCATCCGGCCGTTACAATAACGGCTATATTGGTTTAGGTAATACTTAATTACAAAAGCCGGTACACACATTGTTTAAATAATACGGTTGACTATAAACAGTTATATAGCCAACCGTATGGATAGAACGGCAATTATAAACCGGTTGCCACCGACTTCTCCCCTCTTTCGCCGATCAGGGCAGCCCTTACTTTTCCTTCACGGAATAATTTGATGGGGCTTAATGCACCACCCAATTGTAAACGGGCTTCCGCTACCAGGGGTCTTACATCGGTGCGATAAGCTTGTTGTAAAATTTCCTGTGCCAATGCCACATCATTGTTACCCTGTGCAGCTTCCAGTGCGGCCCTGTCAACCAGTAACGATTGTGCATAAGCTACCTGTATGGCTTCTACCGATTGCAAAAGATCTTCCAGCGGATCTTTTATATTGTGGCTGGCATCGATCATCCAACCCAGGTCTGTTGCATGATTTAACCCTTTAGCATCCAGGCCTTCTACCAGTTCATTAAAGATCAGGAATAACTGGTAAGGGTTGATGCTGCCCACAGTCAGGTCATCATCGCCATATTTACTGTCGTTAAAATGAAAACCGCCCAGTTTACCTTCATTCAGCAGTAAAGCAACGATCTGCTCAATATTGGCATTGGGTAAATGGTGACCCAAGTCTACTAAAGTGTAGGCTTTATCGCCCAGCTTGTTGGCAAATAATAAAGACTGGCCCCAATCACCTACGGTCATGGAATAGAAGTTGGGTTCAAAGGCTTTGTACTCAACAAATATTTTCCAATCGGCCGGTAATGCCGCATATATTTCCTGTAAACTTTCCAGTGTACGCTGAAAGGCTTTACGGAAGTTTAACTGGCCGGGAAAACTGGAACCATCGCTTAACCAAACGGTCAGTGATTTTGAACCCAGGTTCACACCGTGGTTGATCACTTCAATATTATGTTCAATGGCCTGTTTACGTACGGCCTTATCGGTATGTTGTAATGAACCAAATTTATAACTATGAGCCTGGTTAGGCTGATCCTGGAAAGTATTGGAGTTCATGGCATCAAACTGCAGACCATGTTGTGCCGCCAGTTCTTTTATGGCTGTTGCGTTGGTAGGAATGTCCCAGGGAATATGCAGGGATATAGCGCCACTGCTCTGGTTCAGCGCATGTAATAAACCAACATCTTCAATTTTTTGCTCCAGGGTGGCGGGCTCACCGGCTCCGGCAAAACGTCCGAACCTTGTACCACCGGTACCTAATGCCCAGGAAGGAATAGCCACCTGGAATGCCTTTAATTTTTCCAGTATAGCGGCTGCCTGGCCGGTTTGTTCCGACAGGAAGTTAAACTGTTGCTGGTGTTTAGCTAATTCTTTTTCGTTATGACCGGCAATTATATTCTTATCCAATATCATTATGAAATTGCTTTAAATAGTTAATAAAACGGCAGCACAAATTTACCTGTACAAATATAGGCCACTTGCACCTTGCCCATTCGTGTTATTACTGCTGAAGTGTGCGACGCAAGGGACGATGCCCATAGTGATGCTGCTGACAAAATAAAAAAAATGGGTTGACAGATTAGACAATCATCAACCCACGATGCTTGCTAGTGAAAAACAAAACTTATCTGACAAATGCCGTTGCCACACCACCATCAACATTTAATACATTACCTGTTGATTTGTGTAACAAACCACCAACAAATGCAAAGCAGGCATTGGCGATATCTTCCGCATGAATAATTTCATTCAACAATGTTCTTTTGGCATAGAAGGCCGGCAGCTCTTCTACTTTAATGCCATAGGCTTTTGCACGGCCTTCGGCCCATGCACCTTCCCATATTTTACTGTTACCGATAACGGCATCAGGATTTACGGTATTCACCCGTATCTTATCCTTACCTAATTCCGCTGCATTTAAACGGCTTAAATGTAACTGGGCCGCTTTTGCCGAACCGTAACCGGCGTTATTAGGTCCGCTAACCAGGGCATTTTTACTTACAATATTCAATACATCACCACCGGTTGCCTGCTTACGTAATACTTCCACACCGGCCTGTGTTACCAGGAACTGTCCTTTTACCAGTACATCATATAACAGATCCCAATCAGCAGCCGTATGCTCCTCAATAGGTTTTGAAATGGATAGGCCGGCGCAATTCACCACAATATCCACTCCGCCAAATGACAAGGCGGCAACGTCAAATGCTTTCTTAATATCGTCCTGTTTGGTTACATCCAGTATAGCCGTATCAAACACATCTTTACCATACTCTTTGGTAAAAGTGGCTTTTGCAGTTTCCAAACGTCCCGCATCATTATCATTGATAATTACACAAGCGCCTTCATCGGCAAATTTTTTGGCAATAGACATACCAATACCACCGGCGCTTCCGGTAACCAATGCAATTTTACCGCTCAATGCTTTTGGCTTGGGCATACGCTGCAGTTTGGCTTCCTCCAATAACCAGTATTCAATATTAAAAGCTTCCTGGCGGGGCAGCGAGGTGTATTCAGACACTGCTTCGGCACCACGCATTACGTTAATAGCATTAATATAAAACTCGGCAGCCACCCGTGCTGTTTGTTTATCCTTGGCAAAAGTAAACATGCCCACACCGGGGTATAAGATCACCACGGGGTTAGCATCGCGTATAGCCGGGCTGTTAGGGTGTTTACAGGTTTCGTAATATTCAGTATACATGTTGCGGTAAGCAACAAATAATGGCGCTAATTTTTCTTTTACGGCCGCTACATCAGACAGGTCCTCTTCTTTGCCCAGGTTCAACACCAGCGGGCTGATCTTGGTGCGCAAGAAGTGATCGGGACAACTGGTGCCTAATGGAGCCAGCCTGTCCAGGTCATTGGAGTTAATAAATTGTAACACCCTGTCGTCATCGGTAAAGTGACCTACCATGGTTTTACTTACGCCCTTACCTTCTGTTGCTGCAATATCAGCGCCCGAGCAAAAGCCTCTTAATACCGGCGCCAAAGCAGCGGCTTTCTGCAGTCTTTCTTCTTTAGCTAAGGATTGTATTTTTTCACCGCCAAATACAGGTTTGGTCTTGCCTACATTATCAGCCAGGTATTCTGCACAACGTTCAATTACTTCCAGGGTATTGATATAACTTTCGTAAGCTGTATCGCCCCAGGTAAATAAACCATGCGATCCCAGCATAATACCACGGATGCCGGGGTTTTCATCCAGGCATTGCTTTAACTGCAAACCCAGATCAAAGCCGGGTTTTTGCCACTCTACCCAGCCAATAGTACCGCTGAATAGTTCCTGGGTAATTTTCTTACCATCTTTTGCAGCTGCAATAGCTATGGCTGCATCCGGGTGTAAGTGGTCAATATGTTTAAAGGGTAAAAAGCCATGTAAAGGTGTATCAATAGACGGGGCTTTGGAAGCCAGGTCATAAATACAATGGTTGAACAGTTCCACCATTTCATCTTCATGCTCAATACCACGGTAAATATTTTTCAGGCTGCGTAAACGGTTTACATACAATGCTGCCAGGCCATTACGTTTCATACTGGCCAGGTCGCCACCGCTACCTTTTACCCACATTACTTCTGTTTCCTCACCGGTCAACGGGTCTTTTGCCATTGCCTTGCAGGAAGTATTACCACCACCATAATTGGTAAGCCTCAGATCAGCCCCTAACAGGTTTGACCTGTACACGAGCAACGCTACTTCGTCTCCCGCCAGTTCAGCTGCTTTAGCTTCATCCCACAGGTAACTCACATGCTTAAACGATAAGGTTGTTGTTGACGACATAATTCTCTATTTTAATGCTAATTTTTTATTGATACGGTTTCCTGAACAGCTGTGCCTGCTGCTTTATCAGGTCTTAAAGAGTTGCCATAACCCACTAATAAAACGGATATAATGATCACCACAATACCGGCAACAATGGTACTGATCGTTTTTTTACTTACACCTTTCCATTCTTTTAATATCAGGCCCCACATATTGGCCACTAAAATAATAAAGGCCATATGCAATATCCAGGAACTCGGGCCATTACCTAAACGGCTTTCGCCCATGCCATAGAAAAAGAATTGTAAAAACCAGGTGGTGCCTGCCAGCGCGGCAAAGGCAATATTTTTTAGTATGGGAGTTTGTTTGTTGGTATAATCACCAAAGGTTTTGTTCTTAGCGTTCAGGTACATACACCAGATAAAATTGGTGGTCAGTCCACCCCATAATACCACCACATATACCACGTTGTTCTGGAACAAAAACTCACCTTCACCGGGGTTGGCCAGCTTCCAGGCTTCGTTAGCCACAATGGCCATATCCTTACCGCTTTCCAGTCCAAAATTAAAACAGGCGCTTAATATACCCGATATAATGGCTACGGTAATACCCACGCCAAATTTAAACTCGGTCTTTACTTCACCACCATGCGGGTCTGTTGCCGCTGCAGCGCCCAGTTCCTTATCTTTCATCATACCGGCTTTGCCACACAGTATAATACCCACAATACAAACAGCCAAACCGGCCAGTACTACCAGTCCCCAGTTATTATCAGTCAGTAAAGAAAAACTATCCTTGCCTTCCTGCGGAAAAGCATCATAATAAAATGCCGGGATCAGTGCGCCGATCACCATGCTCAATCCTAACATAATGCTGCTGCCCAGCGATACGCCCAGGTAACGCACACCCAACCCATAGGTTAAGCCCCCTATCCCCCACAGTAAACCAAACATATAGGTTAGGCCTACAATTTTACCGGAGGTGGCGGAAATAATATCACCAAAATTGGGAATAGTAAGGTAGGCTGCTAAAGGTGGTACAATCAGCCATGAGAATAAACCTCCCACGATCCAATAGCTTTCCCATGCCCAGCCACGAACTTTTTTGTATGGAATATAAAAACTACCTGATGCAAAACCGCCCAGGAAATGAAATATAACACCGAAGAAACTACCCATGTAAATAATTGTTTCAAATGGCCTAAGCAATAAAAAAATATCCGTTAAAATTACCTTGGTACCCCCTGCAACCCGTCATGTACTGTCATGTGCTGCAACAAAATGGTTATCATAAATATACAAAATATCCCGGGGCGTTTTTCTACCTGAACGGCAGGGCAAAACCGGCAAAGCAGAACAGGATCAAAAGGGGCTGTCAGTTGCAGCGCCCTGATCAGCTGCAGTTCCGGCTGCTCCGGGGTTCCGTGCTGCGCACCGCCTCCTGCGTCGGCGCCCTCCGTATCCGGCAGCCATTGTGTCTCAACCGGTACTGGAAACGCAGGCATTGCGTTTCAGGAAGTATTGGAAACGCAGGCATTGCGTTTCAACATTCATAACTCATAATTCACAACTCATCATTCCCCTGAACATTTTCAATAACAATTTAGTAGCTTTGGCCATTGACCACCTTTTTTTGACTCTGATTAGTTGCCATGAAAAAGAACAGTGCATTCCAGTATTTACATTTCGATTACTACTCGGCCACCCCAAAATACCTGCAATTAGCAAATGCTATTATTAAGGCCATCGGCGAAGGCAATATTGTAAAAGATGAAATACTCCCCTCCATCAATGAATTGAGTTTTGAGTTTGAAATATCCCGGGATACGGCTGAAAAGGGTTATAAATACTTAAAAAATATTGGTGTACTAGGCTCTGTGCCCGGCAAAGGTTACTATGTAAAAAGCGCCGATGTAAAACAGGAGTTGAAAATATTTTTACTGTTCAACAAACTCAGCACCCATAAAAAGATCATCTACGATTCGCTGGTAACAGCGCTTGGCGAAAAAGCCACCATCGACTTTTATATCTACAATAACGATTTTGATTTCTTCAAACGCCTGATACAAAATGCCGGTAACGATTATACCCACTATGTGATCATACCCCATTTCCTGGAAGGCGGTGAGAATGCGCATCATGTGATCAACCAGATACCTAAGGATAAACTGATCTTGTTAGACAAGCTGGTGCCCGATGTAACCGGTGAATACGGTGCCGTATACGAAAATTTTGACAAGGATATTTATAATGCACTGGAACAGGCCCTGCCCGCCCTGGAGAAATACCATACTTTAAAGATCATATTACCGGCTTATACTTATCACCCCGATGAGATCGTAAACGGTTTTAAACGTTTCTGTGCCCAGTATGCTTTTAATCCCAAAGTAGTACACAAAATAGAAAATGAACCGGTAAAAGACGGGGAAGCCTATATCAATTTAATGGAAGATGACCTTGTTTTTCTGATCGAAAAAATAATGGCAACCAAACTGAAAGTGGGAAAAAATGTGGGCGTTATTTCTTATAACGAAACGCCCATGAAAAAGATCATCCTGAACGGCATTACCACTATCTCAACCGATTTCCAGATGATGGGCGAAAAAACCGCAGAACTGATTTTGGACAGGTCGAACCGGCATATTGAAATACCGTTTTACCTGACCCTCCGGCCCTCGCTGTAAAGCCTATTGAATATTGTCTATTAAATATTGCTGATTTTTCATTGTCAATTGTCCCTTGTCAATTGTTCAATCGTACCAATGCGATTTTATAATAGTTATATCTAATTTTTTAAATGCCCGGACAAGTTCATCAGCAAAATCTTCATTATTTTTTTCATCGCACAGATGAAGAAAGTATAAACTACTATAATTAGTAACAATAGTATCGCCTCCACCCTTATAAAAAACATGACTTACCATTTTTACTTTATCCTTGCCTGTTTCAAGTAATATATTAATATCCTTGGCAATTGCATGAACATCTTTTAATGCCACCGTATAAGTTGCCATTTCATATCCTTCCTCGTATATCAATGCCTGTTTTAACTGTATCTGCAAGCTATCATTCAATATATGATACCCCTTTATTATTTCATATATCCCTCCGCAATAGTTTTCAGGGTTGTTTTTCTGCCGTTTTTGTTCTGCCAGCAAAGCCTTGTTCAATATCCGGGTAACAGAATTTTTCTGCGCTATAACCGTAACACAACAAAACAATAAAAATCCTGTAATTGCTCCTTTCATAATGGTATGTAGAATAAATTGTCTAACAAATCACATCATGTCGGCGATAAAATCTAATGGAATAATTAACCGTCCCTGGAAAACCGAGTGCCTTAAATCAGTGGCTGTATTTAAAAACTTACTTAAGCCATGCTGGTAGCTGAATTCAACACCCACGTTGATCAACTTATCAAAATTAAAACCCAGCACGCCTACACCACTCCATACATTTTTGGTAACCGCTTCACTTTTCAGGTCATATTTTTCGCCGTTCACCAATTTTCCATGGCCGCCAACCTGGAAGCCGATTTGCGGGCCCACTCCTATAAACATCGATTGAAACCCTTTGAACGGCCTGTACTTTAGAATAACCGGCACATTAATATAATTGATGACAAGCCTTTTAACATCGGCGGGGTCCGTAGCTTCACTGTTACCAAATCCCTGCTGTGAAAAATTGCCGTCAATATTGATCATCCATTTACTTTTAGGATCAAACGAGGCATAAAAGGTAAGTCCGGCATTAAAACCCCAGATACGTTCGGCTCCCGTATCGCTCTCATCCCAGCCTGTTGCACCGGATAAGTTTCCGCCAGCCGTTACATATACTCCGGCCCTGCTCTCTCTGCGTTCGTACTGGGCATATGATGGTAAAATAATAATAAATAAAAAGAGGGATACCAATAAAGTTTTCATACAATTCCTGATTATGGTGGTTATTTGTTTAAATAGTGAAGCCACTGCCAAGGATCATATTGCGGGTAATACTACAACCATATGGGTGGATTCAATAAAGAAGGTGTAGTACATAATATCAGCATCAGGAGCGCAAGATAAATACCCCGGCCACCAATGACAATACCCCCAATGGGGGACATAGTAAAAGAGAGAACCATACTTACAAAGTCTGGTTCAGTAAATAAATAAGATGAGGGAAATTATTAAGGTTATTCTTTTGCAGCATGCGCCGGCGATGGGTTTTTACCGTCTCAATGCTGATCGCCAGTTTACGGGCTATTTGTTTTGAGGTAAAGCCCTGAGCCACCAGCCGGGCTACTTCCTCTTCCCTTTCAGTAAGGTCTAACTGTGTAGAACCCGTTATTTTTTGCAGGGCCAATAGTTTATGAAAAGCCATCTGCACTGCTACCAGCAATTGTGTATTATTATAAGGCTTAACCAGGTACATTACCGGGTCGGTACCAAAAGCCGTCTGTAAGGTCCTGTTATCAGCATAGGCCGTTAAAAAAATAACCTGGCATTTGTACAAAGTTTTTAACTGCAGGGCCAGTTCGGTTCCTTTTATGTTTCCTTTAATATTGATATCGCAGATCACTACCTGCGGAGGTTGTTTAGCCTTACTGCATAGCTGCAGGGCGGTTGCGGCATCTGCAGCAATTCCTTCTATGATATAATCCTCGTCCTCCAGCAGCTCCGCTATATCCTGCGCGGTTATTGCTTCATCTTCAACAATTAATATGGACGTAGTTGTTTTCATTTATCAGGATTTATATATAACGGTAAACACGGCACCGTTATTTTGTTCTATTGTCATTTCCCCCTTTAACTGGCTCACCAGCATATTCACCAGCTTCATACCAAAGGATTCTTTTTTTCTACCGATCAATGCGGGATCAAAACCGCTGCCATTATCGGCCACTATTAACTTAACCTTGCCACCCTCCTGGTTCATACGAACCATTACGCGTGGAGCAGCTGTATTGCTAAAAGCGTATTTAAACGCGTTAGTCACCAGTTCATTCACCATTAATCCCACAGGAATAGCTTTATCAATATCGATCTTGGTATCCGGCAAGGACACATCTACTTCAACCGTACTGCTGTCATGCCCGTAGCTGGCTGCCAAAGATAAACAAAGTGATTGCAAATAATCGGTCATATTAATAGAGGCTCCTACTTCATCCATATACAGCTTCTGATGAATCATAGCCATAGCATCTACCCTGCTTTTCCCTTGCTCCAGGGCATCCCGGGCCGTATCATCTTCAATCCGGTTCGATTGCAGGTTCAACAGGCTGGACACGACCTGGAGATTGTTTTTTACCCGGTGATGCAATTCCCGCATCAGCGTTTCTATCTGCTGGTTTTTCAAAGCCAGCAGCCTGGTCTGTTTTTGTTTGGTCTTATATATTCTGTACAGGGCTATGGCCAGGCAGGTAAGCAGTACAATGGCCCCGCTCAGTATCCATATCCGTTGCCGGGATTCTTTCAGCAATTTCTGTTGCAGCCGTTGTTTTTCATTGGCAATGGCCAGTTGTTGTTCCTTCTCCCCTGTTTTAAACTTTGTTTCCACCTCCTTCACCATATAGTACCGGGCAGTGGTGTTCAGCGAATCCTTATAACGGTAGTATTGTAACTGTGCATTCAATGCTCCTGCTTTATCACCCATGGCCATAAAATACCCTGCCAGCTCCTTACTATATTCCGCCTGGAAAAACAACAGGCCTGTTTTATCCACAATACTATCCAGGTTTCTTTTTGTTAATGTTGCCTTATGCAACTGCCGCGTATTGGTATACAACCGCAGCAAAGCCAGGGCCGCCGGGTGAAAGCCTCCCTGCGTAATGTCCATAACCTTTTTATAGGATTGTTCGGCCTGCGCCGTATTTTTTTCCTGTTCGTATAACCATCCTCTTGCAAAATAAAGAGAAGGAATAGGCACGTCAGCCGTTTCATGATATTGTTTCAGCAATACGATGCAGCTGTCATAAATATGTTTTACTTTCCCATAATCGTTCCGGAAGGTCTCGATCTCAGCCAATGTACTCCATCCGTATGGGAGGTACATGTAATTATTGCGTTGCACCTGTTCCCGGTAAGCCAACTCCTGGTAATAACAGGCATCATCCAGGTTAGCCAGGTAATAGTATACTATAGCCAGGCTGCCATATAAGGTAAGTTTTACATTCCTGAACCAGAAGGGTACCCGCTCATGTACTTTTACCTGGTACTCCTCCATAGTCTCATCAGCAATCAGGTTTTTTAAAGCAATATAAGCACTTACCGCACCCGGCCAGTCCTTTTGTTTTTTATCCTGCAAAAAATAACCTTTATTATACAGGGCCAGGGCATCATCGTGCAGGTTTGTTGTTTTTTGTGCAATGACTGCCGCTGTATCAAATAAAGCGATCACCGTTTCATCAGGCAAAACATGTACATTGTTGATGGCTTCAAAAACATAGGCAATACTCAGGTTAAAGTTGTCGCTATGTTTTTGAGACAATTCTTTCAGTGTTTTTGTCCAGTACAGGGAACTATCCCTTTCGCCTGTATAAAAATAACACATGGCTGCATGTGCCAGTATATCGCGATAGGACACATTCTGCTGCAGGTTTGTATTATTTTTTGCAACAGCCATGCCTTTACGGCATAAGGATATGGCCTCCCTGAATTCATTTTGCACAACACGCTGAAAGGACCAGTAATTGTAGAAACGCAGTAAATAATCGGGGCGGTTGATGGCTGCAGCCAGTTTTATGGCAGCGCCAATTACACTGTCCTGGGCCTGCTTGTTTTTGGCCCCCAGTTTACCTGATTGGCTGATGAGCTGTATCACAGCCACAGAGTCAGCAGGCTTTGCCTGGGCATAGGCAAAGCAAAACGGAAGAGAGAAAATAAAAATGTGGACCAGCCTTACCCAATTCATAGTGTTAAAACCATTGAAACGCTAAATGATCAAGAGTTAATTCACGAGCCCGGGCTATGCCCATTTACTTTTACGGTAAGGTTAATGTTACATGGGTGGATTACATTTTTATAGCCTGTACAAATTGCTGTACTTTAGCTATATCTTTCACACCGGCACTTACTTCAAACTTACTATTAATATCCAGGGAAAAAAGTTTTTTTGCTGCCGGTGTTTCGCTGAATGCCTTTATCTGTTCTTCATCACCGCTTTCAATGCCGCCACTTAAAAAAAATAGTTTATCAATAGTGGTTTGCTGCAGCACGTTCCAGTCAAATTTTTTACCGGTGCCGCCATACCCGGAGCCAAGCGTATCAAACAGGTACATATCACTGGCTTCATGAAAAGGCCTGGCCATCCATTCAATGGGGTCATTGTCGGTTAACCTGAATGCCTTGATCACGGTTACATAATTAGCTACCTGCTCGCAGTACCGGGGTGTTTCGTCGCCATGCAGCTGCACCATATCCAGGCGGTAATCCTCAACGGTTTTCAACAGGTCGTCGTAAGGCTTGTTAACGAATACGCCCACTTTAGCAATATTGCCTCCCATTTTTTTAAACTTTTCAGGAGGCAGTTTATCCCCCATGTACCGGGGTGATTTAGGGTAAAAAATAAATCCTGCAAAATCAACTCCCATCTCAGACAGGGCATTTACTTGTTCGGGCAAAGTCATTCCGCAGACTTTAATTCTCATGCTTTTGTTGCGTTTAGTAGTTTTACAAAATTGGCAAAAGCAACCGCCGGCTCGGGTTCTTTCATAAAAGTTTCTCCTATCAGGAATCCTTTAAAACCCTCACGCTTTAAAGTTACAATAGTTTCTACATTACTGATACCACTTTCTGCAATAACTACCTTATCCGATGGAATTTTTTTAATCAATTCCATGGAATGCTCAATATTCACTTCAAATGTTTTCAGGTTACGGTTATTCACCCCTACCAGGTCCACTTCATCGCAAATATGCCCCAGTTCCTCCTCATTATGAATTTCCAGTAATACTTCCAGCCCCAGGCTTTTCGTATAAGCCGCAAGGTCTTTTACTTCTTTAGGTGTTAAACAGGCCGCTATCAGTAATATCACATCCGCACCAAATGCTTTGGCTTCCGCTATCTGCCAGGGATCTATAATAAAGTCTTTCCGTAAAATAGGTGTATCGGTAATGATCTTGGTCTGTATCAGATCGTCCAGGTCGCCGCCGAAAAACTCCGTATCGGTCAATACCGATATACCGGCCGCACCTAATTTATCGTAGGGCACAACCACTACTTCCGCTTCCAGTTCCTGGTTTTTTAACCAGCCCTTGCTGGGGCTTTTTCTTTTAAACTCGGCTATAATGCCGGTGCTACCTTCTTTTAACAGGCTTTGTTTTAACGACCTTACCGTAAAATTCCAGAAAAAACCTTCTTTTTCAAAACGCTCCACACTGCTCAGCGGTTTGTATTTTTCTACTTCTTTGCGTTTGTGTGCTATAATGGTATCCAGTATCGTACTCATTGTAATGTTATTAGTTTTTGTAAACAGGCATAGGCCTTACCACTTTCCAGGCTTTCAACCGCCGCAAGATAAGCATCTTCGTAGGTTTTATAGGCGCCCGTACAATGTAATGCCATGGCCGCATTGGCCATTACCACCGCATTCTGCGCCCAGGTACCATTACCGGAAATAATGGTTTTAAAAATTTCAGCAGCTTCGTCAACAGTATTGCCCCCGTAAATATCAATCGGGTTCACCATGCGTTTACCTAACTGCCATGGGGTCATAATTTTTTCACCATCCTGTGTGATCACTTTTGTATCACCCGTCAGTGATATCTCATCATACCCGTCCAGGCTATGAATAATGGAGAATGGTTTGCCGGATAACTGCAACAGGTAGTTATAAATACGGGCCATTTCCAGGCTATATACCCCTACCAGCTGAAAAGCAGGATTAGCAGGATTGACCATAGGGCCCAGCATATTGAAGAAGGTTCGCATGGCCAGGTTTTTACGGATGGCCCCTACTACTTTTAACGCCGGGTGAAACATGGGCGCATGTAAAAAACAGATATTGGCTTCTTCCACTTCCTTCCGCAAATGATCGTTGTTGTTTTTAAACCGGTAGCCCAGTTGCTCCATTACATTGGAAGCGCCACTTACGGATGATGCCCCGTAGTTACCATGTTTCACTACTTTTTGCCCGGCACCTGCCACAATAAAACAGCTAAGGGTAGATATATTAAACGTATTCTTACCATCACCACCGGTGCCCACAATATCCACCACGTTAAAGCCATCCATATTTACCGGTACACAAAGCTCCAGCAAGGCATCCTGGAAACCCTGTAACTCTTCGATGGTGATGCTACGCATCAGGTAAACCGTCATAAAGGCGGTTACTTCATGTTCGTTATATATACCCTTGCCAATATCCATCAACGCCTGTTTGGCGCCTTCCCGGTCAAGGGTTTTATGCTCAAATAATAATTGTAATAACTTTTTCATTTTTTTGTTTTTTGGGGGTGGTGTTATACATGGTAGAGATGCAAGCATTGCATCTTTACCATATACAGGGTTGTGATTTACCAATAAACATTACCCCTTTATCCAATTGCTTAAAATTGTTTCACCCAACGGCGTTAACACACTTTCCGGGTGAAACTGCACTCCCTGTACATCAAGGTTTTTATGTTGCAGGGCCATGATATAATTATGCTCATCCACTGCTGTAATTTCCAACTCCTCGGGAAATTTTTCTTCGCTTACCACCCAACTGTGATAACGGCCTACATCAATGGTCCGGGGCAGTCCTTTAAACAAAGGAGTATCTTTTATAAATGTACAGGGCATGGCCACACCATGGTATACGGTTGACAGGTTAACCAGCTTACCACCAAACGACTCGCCAATGGCCTGGTGCCCCAAACACACACCCAGTATGGATTTGCTGGCCGCATATTCTTTTATCAGGGGCAATAATAGTCCTGCTTCTTCCGGTATACCCGGACCCGGTGAAAGGATGATCTTATCATAATCCTTCACTTTCTCCAGGGGTATTTCGTCATTGCGGAATACATCTACCTTAGCGTGTATGATCTTCTCCACCAGGTGTACCAGGTTATAGGTAAAAGAATCGTAGTTATCAAAAACCAATATTTTCATTTTGTGTCAAAAGTTATTTGTTAATAGTATGGCTTAAACATCATTCATAATTCATAATTCATCATTCATTATTTCACATGATCTGTTCGGCCAGCTGGATCGCTTTTTTTAATGCCCCCAGTTTGTTGTTCACCTCCTGCAATTCATTCTCGGGTTTACTGGCCACCACCACCCCGGCACCTGCCTGATAAAACAAGGTATTGTTTTTACTGAGCAGGGAACGGATCATAATGGCATGATTACAACTGCCGTTAAAACCTATAAAGCCAATTGCCCCGCCATAATAACCACGGCTGGTGGGCTCCATACTATCAATCAGCTGCATGGCTTTGAATTTAGGCGCGCCGCTGAGTGTGCCGGCCGGGAATGTTTTTGCCATCAGCAGGTAGGGGTTATGATTTTCACGCACTTTGGCCACCACTTCGCTTACCAGGTGTATCACATGTGAGTATTGGTGTACTTCACGGTAATGCGCCACCTGTACCTCATCGCAAACACGGCTCAGGTCATTACGGGCCAGGTCAACCAGCATTACATGCTCTGCATTTTCCTTGGCGTCCTGTAACAATTGCTCGATGGCAGCTTTATCTGTATCCACATCGCCTGTACGTTTTGCCGTGCCGGCAATGGGATGTACAACGGCTTTATTTTGCTGGATAATTAACTGCGATTCTGGTGAAGATCCCATGAGCTTATAATCGCCATAATCGAAGAAGAATAAATAAGGTGAAGGGTTTATGCTTCGTAAAGCCCTATACACATTAAACTCATCACCTTTAAAACCCTGCTGAAACCTGCGGCTTAATACAATCTGGAACACATCACCCCGCTGGCAGGCCTGGATACCTTTGCTCACCATATCGCGGTATGTATCGTCGGTAATATTGGAAGTTTCTACACCGGAAACCGTAAAGGGATATACCGGCACATCCTTACCACGAATGAGGTTTTCGATAAGTGCTAAATCACTCTTAATACCGTTTACCTGGTTCTCCAATATGAACAATTCGTCCTTGAAATGATTAAACGCGATCACATACTGGTATAAACGGTAACGCATCAGGGGTACCTGGTTGCTTTTATCTTCTTTTTTTGAAAAAGATATGGTATCGAAAAACTGTACCGCATCGTAAGTGCTGTAACCATACAGTCCCTGTGCAAATACAGCCTCCCTGGCATCAGTCTGTACAATATCAAAGCGGTTCATAAAATCCCAGATAAGCTGTGGCACCACACCTGTTTGTTGCAGGGTAACCTGCTCGGGGTTTTGACCGGGTAGCTTAAATTCGGCCTGTTTTGTATTACTGATCTCGATACCGCCGATAGCATTTACTCCGATAAAAGAATAACTGTTCTCTGCCGCATGGCTATCGGTACTTTCCAATAAAATAGTATCCCTGAAACGGTCGCGCAGGCGCAGGTAGATGCCCACCGGTGTATACACATCGGCCAGCAGGCGTTTAACCGTAGTATTGATAATAATTTTTTTCATGATCGTTTGTTGAACTAAGACAATAAAAAAGCCCCGAACTGATCGGGGCCCATGAAATGACTTATAGTTAAAGCAATGACATTACAGCACCCCTGAAGAGTTGTACTGCCACCACCAAAAAAATGTATTTGTTTGTTTCATACCGGAAGCAAATATGGAGCAGAATTTCTGAACGAACAAATTTTTATGGAGAATGTTATAAATTACCAGAAAAACAGACCAATTATGGATATACAACACATACACAGTGGCAGTAAAGGCGCTTTTATTGTAAAGGTAGACGGCGAACGCCTGGCAGAAATGACCTATACCATGCCTGCCGAAAACAAGATGATCATTGACCATACAGAAGTAGATGACCAGTTAAGAGGCAAAAACGTAGGGCAGCAACTGGTGCATGCCGCCGTGGAATATGCCCGGGAGAAAAACATCAAGATCATCCCCCTATGTCCCTTTGCCAATGCCGTTTTAAAGAAAAAGACCGAATGGCATGATGTGTTGAATTAAAGTAAAAATGTAAAAGGCAAAAGTAAAAAGGGCTAACATCAACCGATGACAGCCCTTTTTACTTTTTAATTTTTACTTTTAATTTTTTAATACTGCCACCTTACAAAAGCTTCCATGGCTGCATAGTGTGTCAGTCCCAGGTCAGCATAAATTTTAGCCGTAGCCGCGTTTCTTTCTTCTGCACGTTGCCAGAACTCACGGTTATCGCTACCCTGGAAAGGAACGGCATCTTTTTGTGACTGGTGAATGAAAATACCAAAACGTTTTTTCATTACCTGGTCAGGGCTCATCGGAATGGCCATTTCAATCTCTTCAATCTTCCATTCCTGCCATGCGCCTTTGTATAACCATAACCAGCAGTCATTGATCCATTCATCGCCATCGGCTTTGATTTGTTTCAGCGCTTCCAGTACCACGTTAAAACAAACCAGGTGGGTACCATGCGGATCGGCAAAGTCACCTGCACAATACACCTGTTGTGGCTTTACTTCACGCAAAAGTTTTTTGGTAATGTCCACGTCTTTTTGTGACATCGGATTTTTTTCAATGGTACCCGTTTCGTAGAAAGGCAGGTTCATGAAATGAATATTACTATCCGGTATGCCTACATAACGGCAGGTAGCACTTGCCTCACCCCTCCTGATCAAACCTTTGATAGCCCTGATCTTTGGCGTATCAATATCATGCGTGGTTTTCTTTGCCGCCACAAATTTGCGTGCATCCTTCAATATCTTTTCAGACTTAGCCGTATCAATGCCGGCAATTTTTTCAAAGCCAACAGCAAAGTCAATAAACCGGGTTACAAACTCATCATTCACGGCAATATTACCCGAGGTCTGGTAACCCACATGCACATCATGCCCCTGGTCGTGCAGGCGCTGGAAAGTACCGCCCATGCTAATGATATCATCATCGGGGTGCGGAGAGAAGATAATTACTCTTTTTTTAGCCGGTTCGCTACGTTCAGGGTGTGTGCTTAAAGTAAAATTGGGTTTACCGCCAGGCCAGCCTGTGATAGAGTCACGCAGCATATAGTATACCTGCAGGTTAATATCATGAGCATCGCCTTTTTCAATCAACAGATCGCTAAGACCATATTGTAAATAGTCGGAATTAGTAAGACTCAATAATGTTTTTTTGGAATCCAGGGCCATGTGGATCACCGCCTTTTTAATCATATAGGGTGTCCACTCACACTCTCCGGTTAACCAGGGCGATTTATTACGGGTGAGTTCCACACCGGCCGATTCATCAATTACAAAAGTCACATCATCATGATTCTGCAATAAAGAAGCCGGTATACGTTCGGTAACATCTTCCTCAACAGATTGCTGGATCACTTTAGCTTTGGAGCCACCCCATGCCAGCAGGACAATTTTTTTAGCCTGCAGGATATTACTGATACCCATGGTAATGGCCAGGCGTGGCACTTCGGCCATGCTGCTGAACTCATAAGCGTTGGCAATACGGGTAGAATTATCCAATGCTATCAAACGCATTTTTGAAAGTACACTGGAGCCTGGTTCGTTAAAACCAATATGGCCGTTTTTACCAATACCCAGTATCTGCAGGTCAATACCACCTACCGCAGCGATCTTTTTTTCATAAGCTGCCGCCTGGGCTTTGATATCGTCTTTCGCCACTTCACCATCGGGAATATGAATGTTTTTCGGATCAATATCCACATGATCGAAAAGATGGTATTTCATAAAACGGTTATAACTCTGGCGCTCGTTTTTACTAATGGGATAGTATTCGTCAAGGTTAAAGCTGATCACGTTTTTAAAACTCAGTTTCTCCTCCCTGTGCATACGTACCAGTTCGGCATATAAGGCCTTAGGCGTAGATCCTGTGGCCAGGCCTAATACGCACTTTTGTTTTTTCTTTTGTTTATCACGAATAAGTGCGGCTATTTCCTGTGCAACGGCCTGTGATCCCTGGTACAGATCAGGGTAAATACGCACCGGAATTTTTTCAAAGCTATCCAGTAAATCCAAAGCTGTGTTTTGCTTGCTCATGGCTTTTATATGAAGTTTAATTATACGATCTGATTGATAACCCGGTTATCCTTTACCGGCAAAACTAAAACCCTACACCTTATACCTTACACCCTACATCTTCTACCCGCTGCCTCACTCCACCACTATTTCATCTAAAAACAACCAGGCTTTGTGCCCCGCGCCTTCACGTCCCTGCGGAATAACACCATAGTTGCCTGCAATTACCTTGATATAACGGGCCGTCACTGCTTTTGGGTTCACGGTCATGGTCAGGTCACCGTTTTTAGCCAGTTTATTGGCCACATCGGTAATGCCCATCTGGGTGAAGGTTTGCCCGTCCGTTGAGATCAATACCTTGCAATATTTAGGCGCATAGATCCAGCTGCCATTGCTTTCAAAAGTATGTAAAGTAACGGTACTGATCTGTTGTGCAGTTCCCAGGTCTATCAATGCCTCAGCATCTTCCCCGTTGTAACCGATAAACTCCCTCGATAAAGACATGCCTTTGCTGTTCTGCACCCCATCTACCAGCGTGAATGCACCGCTACCGGGGTAAGATTTTGAGGGCTCCTTCACCAGGGTAATTTTTTTACCGGTGGCTTTATTGAAATAGAACTGTTGTGATACTTTACTTTTCTCCTTGTTATTGATCCATAAAGAAGCAGTGTATACACCATTTTCATTTACCGGCACAGGTTGCGTGTAGGTTTGCGAACCACCTGCTGCATTTCCTTTACTGAAAGTAACTTTAGCATTATCAAATTTTGTATTCAGGGCCCACAATACACCGTCACCACTCCTGCCGGGGATCACTGAAGCCTGCAGGTCATAGAAAGCTTCGCTGTAATTTGCGTTCCACAGGTTATACCGTTTAAACTGGGTAAGCAGTTTTTGCTCAAAGTTTTTCAGGTCTTTCTTCTCCCTGGGCGTCCATAATACTTCGCTCAATGCACTCATGCGGGGGAAAACCATGTATTCCACTTTACGAGGATTGGAGATATATTCTGTCCACAGGTTGGCCTGTGCCCCTAAAATATATTGAGCCTGCTCCGCATTTAATTCAGCCGGTATGGGTTCGTAAGCATATACTTTTTCAATGGGATTATAACCGCCGATGGTCACCGAATCTTCCCGGGTACTTTGCGAATGATCAAAGTAAACAGGATTACCGGGTGTCATAATTACATAGTGCTTTTGTTTAGCGGCTTCAATCCCCCCTTTCTCACCCTGCCAGCTCATCACAATGGCATTGGGTGCCAGGCCGCCTTCCAGTATTTCATCCCAGCCGATAATGGTACGTCCTTTTTTATTGATGTATTGTTCCATCCGCTGGATAAAATAACTCTGTAGTTCATGTTCATCTTTCAATCCCTTTTCTTTCATTAGTTGCTGGCAAAAAGCCGAACGCTTCCAGTTGGTCTTGGGACATTCATCGCCACCGATATGAATATACCTGGAAGGGAATAAAGCGATCACTTCATCCATTACATTCTCCAGGAATTTAAAAGTATGCTCCGAGGGAACAAAAACATCATCATATACTCCCCAGCTCTGGATAACCTGTTTGCCGGTGCTGTCGCCGCCCCAGGCCGATTCTTTGGGATAGTATTTAATCGTAGGCTCATCGGGAAAGGCGCTCAGTTCGGGATAGGCCGCAATAGCCGCTGCCGCATGACCGGGCATTTCTATTTCAGGCACAACGGTTATAAATCTTTCAGCTGCATATTTAACCACTTCCTTTACCTGCTCCTGCGTATAAAAACCACCTATCCGCGTATTTGTATTACCTGTACCGGGATAACGCCCGATAATGGTACCATTACGCCAGGCGCCTACTTCGGTTAGCTTAGGGTATTTCTTTATCTGGATACGCCAGCCCTGGTCATCGGTTAAATGCCAGTGAAAATAATTCATCTTATGCAGGGCCAGGTAATCTATATAACGTTTTACAAAATCAACGGGGAAGAAATGACGGGCCACATCCAGGTGCATACCGCGATAACCAAAACGCGGATAATCCTGGATCGTTAACGCCGGTATACTAAAGCTGAGCTTATCTTTTTCTGCCGGGAATAACTGCAATAAGGTTACCACGCCGTAAAAAAGTCCTTCGTTTTCACCGCTGACTTTTATGCCACCCGGTGTTACCAGTAATTCATATCCTTTTTTTAAATCACCTGCGTGTTTTTCTGTAACCAGTTTAATGCCCGCATCCGAAAGTTTATTACTCACCTGCAGTTTATAACCATAGTTATTCATCAGGTAATCGTTGATGAATGCTGCATGTTTATTATTGGCTGCAGCTGTTACCAGTTTTGTTTTGGGCGTAACGGTAAAAGCACCTGTTTCCATCACCATGTTTACAGGCTCGGGAATAATGACAGGCTTCTGGGCTGCTGTAGTCAATACCATAACAATGGCAAAAGAGAAGAACAGGGATTTCAGCATAGCATCATTGATTAAATAAGATGGCAAATTAATAATTTGTTGGCTGGTTTGCTCAGTTTTATTCACAAATAACCTAATTGTTTCATATGTTGCAGCATTTTGCAAGCCAGCCGTTTTTTTCAAAACTTTTTAAAGAACAAACACGCAATAAAATACAACAACCGGTTAAAAAGCTTTACCGGTAAGCATTTCAACACACAGGACTTTTATAAACTGATCCCGGACCATTTATAACACAATCGGTTGACAACCGCACACAAGCTGCCGGGTATGTTCAATTGCAAACCATTGCACTATTTTAAGAAAAGTACTTACCGGAGCATTGTTCACCTGTAAAACGGGTACTAATGGTATAACGTATAAGTATCCGTATCGGGGGGATGCCGCTGTATGCCGTAGCGTAGTTTCTGTCTATATTATGAAAATTGTTGTTGTTTATTATTCAGCATATACAGTATATACACCATAAAAAGCGGGTAAAAGAACAAAGCATACCGGGGCAAAGGCGCCACGCTGTAAAAGAAAAGGAAAAACAGGAAGCTCACCAATGTAAAAACGCTTAAAAAGTTAGGATGCTTTTTTGAAGCGAAAAATATATCACGGATACTCCATGCCAATACGGCCAGGAATAACAGCGTAAAGAATATACTATACAACACCGCAAATAACGGTTTAGTGAATAAGTGGTAATCAGGAAAGTATTGCAGGAAATTGATGCCTACTTTCTTAACACTCTGGGAAAAGAAATGACCGGGATGATGATGGAGGTAGTACCTGTTAACTTTCTTTAAATAGTCATCCTTGGCCTTTTCCGAAGAAAACCTGCCAGCCACCACCTCATCCTCCACGCGCAGATCATTTTGCTCATCGTAAGGCATATTATGCGTGGAAAAAAGATCATACCGGATATTATTACCCTTTGAAAAGTTATATTGAAATGAAGTGGAATAAGTGAACATACCCATTTTAACATGATTACGTAATACCCAGGGAGCATAGATCAGCCCAAAAAGCCCTGCAGCAATAAGTATATTCCAATGCTTTTGCTTACTAAAAAAAGATAAAAAACAACTGAGCAGGAGAAAATACAAACCAAATTCAAAACGGACATACATGGCCAGTGTCAGTACCAGTATGAACGGCCCTAACACCTTCTTTTTCTTTAAGACAACTAACCGGTAAGCCAGGGCCAGAAAAAACAGGGCAAGACTTAAGGAGAGAGCAAAAGAACTGACTTTTGTTACGGACAATAATACAGGAGGAAAAAAGATGACCGCGCCAAAAAAAACTAATAACCTTGGACTGAGTTTTCCATAAAAAAAACTGCGGAATGTGAAATAAACGGCACTGATAAAAATAACCGCCTGTAAAAAATTGGCAATTCCCAACCAGGTAGTGCCCGTTGTAAACCGGGCTGTTAACCAATGAACACCAGCGAGGTACCAGGGGTATAAGGGCGGCATAAAGGCAGAATAGTTACCCATGTATTTATATTCACCGGTCTCTATTAAATGATCCACAATTCCCGCCCATTCATATACCAGTTCCGTATTTTTAAAGGCGGTATACAGGGATATGCCCAGGAACAGTATAACCATTCCTATCATGGCTGACCTCAATGTAGAATCAGTTAATTTTGGTAACATAATTTAGTTTCATGCCGGTTGTCTTTACTCCGGTGGCTTCCGGCAAAACTACATACAGTATTTAAAAACGCAACGAAAGTTTGAGCAATGGCAGTACGGGGCCTTAGAATAAGTTTGTTATACTGGCAACTAATTGTACTTTGCCGCATTAATATTTAGTATATGGAAGCCAATAAGGAAATAATTGCAAAATTTTATACTGCTTTTCAGCAAAAGGATGCTGCTACCATGAATAGCTGTTACAGCGAGGATATCGTTTTCAGCGACCCGGTTTTTATGCTGCTGGAAGGCGACCAGGTACGTGCCATGTGGCAGATGCTCTGCGAAAATGCCAAAGATTTCAGTCTCAGCTTCAGCAATATCCAGTTAATAGATCATGAATATGCTACCTGTAACTGGACCGCCAATTATATTTTTTCCAAAACGGGTAATAAAGTACAGAATAATGTAAAGGCATTTATGCGTATCAAAGATGGTAAGATCATTGAGCATAGTGATGCTTTCCGGTTAAGCACATGGATGGGGCAGGCATTAGGTATACCCGGCAAGTTATTTGGCTGGACAGGCTTCATGAAACGTAAAGTACAGCTAAGTGCTAAAAAGAGCCTGTTGGACTATATGGAGAAGAATATATAACACCCGTTGCCGGAGCCGGTAAATCCGGGCTCATGTATTCGTTTGGAAAAACAATAACTTTACACCAGGCTATACCAGCCGGCTTAACCTTACAAACATGAAAAAGATATTGATAGCTATGCTACTGTTGGGTAGTCAAATGGCTTACGCACAAACACAACCCCCTGCTTTTAATAAAGCCCTGGCTGATTCACTGGATGCCGATAAATATGGTATGAAGATGTATGTTATGGCCATACTGAAAACAGGCAGTGCCAACATTACCGATAAAGCCACTGTGGATAGCTTGTTCAAAGGCCATATGGATAATATCGGTCACCTTGCCGACAGGGGTAAATTAATTGTTGCAGGGCCATTCCAAAAGAATGACAAACAATACAGAGGCATTTTTATTTTAAATACAAAATCGCTGGAAGAGGCTAAAGCGTTATTACAGACCGACCCGGCGATCAAGGCTAAACTATTGGATACGGAGCTGTTTAACTGGTACGGCTCAGCAGCCCTCCCCTTGTACCTGAAACACCATGCCGAAATAACCGAGCAGGGCAGGTAAGGCAACTATTCAGTTTTCAGTTTTTCCATTAGCCAGGTAAATTCACTGATAAAATGGTGAACCGGTTTATGAAAATTCTCATCGGCCAGTGAGCCATCACTGTTAAACTTTTTGTCTACAGAAGGCACTACCAGTAATACCGGGGAAGCAATTCCAAATAACCCGGCCACTAAAAGCAGCAATTGCTGTGTGGTCCTGATGCCGCCCAATGCTCCCGGCGATGCGGTAACAATACCAAAGGCTTTGCGGCTTTGTTTGGGATAATGATCCAGCAGGTTTTTCATTGCCGGTGAATAGCTGCCGTTATATTCCGGTGTAACCAATATAAAGGCATCGGCGGCAAATATCCTTTCACTTAAGGGCTTATACGGATCGGGGGTATTATCCACCGATGAAAAAACAGTCTGTACCATCGGTAGTTCAAAATCACGCATATCAATAATACTGGCTTCATGCCTGCCTGATACGTTTATCTGCTGCGCCAGGTGAATGGCCACCCGCCTGGTTAAACTGTTTGCTCTCGGACTACCGGATATTATTTCAATTCGCATATCAATATTAAAATCACGGGCAAAGGTTAAAACTTTTACGCATTTTGCCGTTACTAATTTTTAAACCTATAATTTTATTGCCGATTGTATGATCACCGGTAACAGGCTATGGGGATATTACCTGCCGGATCATCAGTACCCGTATTAACACAAAAACAACTGGGATAACATGCTTAATCGAAGAAAGTTTATTAAAGCGTCCGCTTTTACATCAGTAGCCGGTCTTGTATCGCAGCAATTGCTGACCAATGAGCCTGAAGAGGCTGTACTGAATAACCCCGTGGTGATATCCACCTGGGATGCCGGACTGGAAGCCAATAAAGCCGCCTGGGAGGTATTAAGTACCGGTGGGCGGGCCCTGGATGCCGTGGAGAAAGGAGTAATGGTTACCGAAGCCTCCATTAATTGTTGTGTTGGATTAGGCGGAAACCCCGACCGTGAAGGCCGTGTAACACTGGATGCTTCTATTATGGATGAAAACTATAACTGCGGCAGTGTAGCATTCCTGGAACGCATTAAACACCCTATCTCTGTAGCCCGCAGGGTAATGGAAAAAACCCCGCATGTAATGCTGGTAGGTGACGGCGCCCAGCAATTTGCTGTTGCAGAGGGCTTCCCGTTGGAGTCGGGCGAACTTTCACCCGATGCAAAAAAAGCTTATGAAAACTGGCTTAAAAAATCGGAATATAAACCGGTGATCAATATAGAAAATAAAGGCCATGGCCCATTTGCCCCTCAACAGTTAGAGAACGGCGACTGGAATCATGATACCATCGGCATGGTAGCAATGGATGCCAAAGGCAATTTAAGCGGCAGTTGTACTACCAGTGGTATGGGGTTTAAAATGCGTGGACGCCTGGGCGACTCACCTATTATCGGTGCCGGCCTGTTTGTAGATAATGAAGTAGGCGCCTGTACCGCTACCGGCCAGGGCGAAGATGTGATACGTGTGGCCGGCTCGCATTCGGTAGTAGAAGCTATGCGCTCAGGACTATCACCGGAAGCCGCCTGCAAAAAGATCATCGAGCGTATCGTACGCATTAAAAAAGAGCAGGCAAAAGATATCCAGGTGGCTTTTATTGCGATTAATAAAAAAGGCGTGGTAGGCGCTTATGCCCTGCATAAAGGTTTTAGTTATGCCGTACGTACGACCAAAGGCGAGCAGTTAATAAAACCAAAACATTATTTCAAATAGTATATGCAGCCCCATTATATCATTGAAATCGCTACCTCCGATTATGCCACCACTGCTGCCGCCGTGGCAGGCGGGGCCAACCGTATAGAGCTTTGTGCGAACCTGGCGGAAGGAGGTACTACCCCATCCTATGGTGTCATAAAAACCTGCCGGGAGAAATTTGACACCCTCATTTACCCCATTATACGACCAAGGGGCGGTGATTTTATTTTTTCCGATGAAGAGTTTAATTGTATGGTGCAGGATGTTAAGCTGGCCAAACAGTTAGGTTGCGATGGTGTAGTAGTAGGTTTATTGAATAACGATGGTACTATTGACGTAAGAAGAACGGAGCTATTGGTAAACCTGGCCTATCCGCTGGGTGTTACTTTTCACCGGGCATTTGACCGTTGTGCAGACCCGCTGCAGGCGCTGGAACAAATTATCAGTATTGGTTGTGAACGTATACTTACCTCAGGACAGCATCCCAATGCTATGGATGGAATAGCTTTACTAAAAACCTTGCAACAAGCCGCGGAGGACCGCATTATCATTATGCCCGGCAGCGGTGTAAGGAAAGAGAATATAGCCACCCTTGCCAGCGAAACAGGTTGTACCGAATTTCACACTTCTTTACGCAGTACCCGCGCATCCGCTTCACAATTTGTACACCCCGCTTTTACACAGGATAAAGAAAGTTATACCAATAATTATATTGACCCGGAAGAAGTGAGGTTACTGAGGGCGGCGCTGGAGGTAGTTAATAGCTGATAATTCATGGTTCATTACCATGTTACATCAATGCTGGGACAACAATTATCGCCCGTTTCAATAACCCTCAGTAAATCAAATTAACTAATTGTTTAAATAAACTTTGTTTTCTTTACAGGATATTCGGCGTACAACGTTTAGGCCTTAGCGGCCATCTATGTTAACGTATTTAATCAAACAGGTTATGAAACAAATTGCACTATTACTCTCCTTCTTTCTGGTAACATCCTGCGTTTTTGCACAGGCAACACCTGAAGGCATGTTCCTGAACTCAAAGGCCAAAGACTTTAAAGGAACCGATCAGAATGGCAATAGTGTTCGCCTGAAAGACCTTTTAAAAAAAGGCCCTGTGGTACTGGTCTTCTACCGCGGCAACTGGTCCATTCATTGTACCAGGTATTTAAAACAATTACAGGATTCGCTGGACGCTTTTACCGCCAAAAAAACAACGGTAGTGGCCGTATCGCCGGAGTTACCTGAAAATATTACCAAGACAGTAGAAAAGACAGGAGCCACTTTCCCGGTATTATATGATGAGGAGCTGAAAATATCCAAAGCCTATGATGTGAACTATGAAGTGCCGCAGAATACGATTACCCAGTTTAAACGTACCAATATTAACCTGGATGAAATAAACGGTAAAAACGGTTTTAACCTGCCTGTTACGGCTACTTATATTATTGATAAGGAAAGCACGGTGATCTATCGCTTTTTTCAAAACGATTATAAGAAAAGGCCGACCATTACAGAATTGGTGAGTAAGTTAAAATAAGAGCCTGGTAGTGTCCGGCATTAATTCTCCATCTTGCTGGTCTCCACCAGCTTACCAATGGTGCCATTATTACCGGCTAAAAAAACCACGTTGGAGAATTTGCCCGTGCGGCATACATTATAACTATCGCCCGATATATTGACCCAACGGCGACCGGCATCGTATGACAGATCCACACCACTGGTACCACAGGCAATTAATACTTCATCTGTAATAAACTCAACACAACTCCTGAACCCCCTGGGAGGTGTTTTGGGCCTTTGCCAGGTTTTACCATTATTAACGCTGAATATACAGTTTTGGGTATTAACCGTATCCCGGGTATAATCGCCCCCCACTATCACTATATGCGTACGTTTCGTTTTTTGACTTCTTTTATATACGGCAATGGAATAAGCGCCTGATGCCGGGGTGTTTTGTACCAGGGGAAGAGCCGTGGCCAATGTTCTGGTGATCAACCGGGAGGCTTTGCCGCCACTGGCCAGGTAAAAGCTTCCATCAGGAAACAGGCGTACATTAGTGCCGCTGGCAGCGTAAAACGCTTCGCCGCTGTCGGCTACAGCGCCAGGATGTTGCAGGTTGGTCTGTTCCCATGTATCACCATTATTCTTTGTCTCGGCTATAAAAAAGCGGTTATTCACGGGGTCGCCCACTACAATGCCATGTTCGGGGGTATAAAAATCCATGGCGTCCAAAAACATCCCCTTTGTAAAATTCTGGTACACAATACGCCAGTTATCGCCCCCATCGGTTGTTTTTAAGATATAGGCAGAATCGCCCGAGGCCATAATGATGGCCGTATTGGGGCCAAAAGCTTCTATATCGCGGAATTCCGCCTTTTCAAAGCCGGGGACGGTCATCCATTTCCAGTTTTTGCCGCCGTTGGTACTACGCCCTACTTTGCCTTGGCTGCCACTTACCCACAACACATTATCATTAACCACGCTCAAGCCCCGTAAACTGGTTTTTGTGCCGGTGGTCAGCACTTCCACTGCTCTTTTCTGGCCAAATAACTGTCCGCTGCCTGCTATTAACAGTAATAAGCCGATTATTTTGTAATATTTCTGCATATTGAACAATAAAGTGTAAAGTAATGAGTTCTTTCCACTGTTCATAGTCTCCGTATCCTAAAAAACCAGTTTACACTAAATATTTATATTTTCGCAGTAATTATTTAAACCCTTATATGAGAAAACAAGTACTGGCGTTTTTGACCTTGGCATGTTTAACTGTGTTTTTTGCGGGCTGTGCTAAAGAAAAAAGTTTTGAGACCGGCTTTGGCCCTTCGGCAGGGTCTTTACAAAGTGAAACAACGGGTGATTGTTTACCCAAGAATGTTGTTGGTATTTATGAAGCTACTGTAGCCTTAACTGCAGATAATTATATTGAAGTGGACGTAGACGTTACTACTGCCGGTTCTTATACCATCCGTACCGATACGGTAAACGGATTTTCATTCAAAGCACAGGGATATTTTACTGCAACCGGGAAACAAACCGTAAAACTAATGGGTAGCGGTACACCCGCCAATAAAGCCATCAGTAACTTTACCGTAAGCTATGCCGGTACGAACTGTGTAGTTTCGGTTAGTGTATTACCCCAAGGTGCCAGCGGCCCGGCCGCTTTTGAACTGATAGGTTCTCCCAATAGCTGTTCGGGAGCCATTGTAGACGGTGTATACGGCGAAGGTATTGCCCTTAACAACTCGCATACGGTTACCCTTAATGTAAATGTAACTACTATTGGTGTATATAATATTACCACTACCACCACCAATGGTATTACTTTTAAAGGTACCGGTGCATTAATTGACCTGGGTCCAACCACAATTGTATTAACAGGTAGCGGCACGCCAGGTCCTGCCGGATTATACTCTATACCTATTGCCGGACCTAACTCCTGTACTTTTGATGTTACAGTTGTTGGACCTGCTACATATACAATGGACTGTAGTTCCATCGTTGTAAACGGCACTTATGCCGCCAACACCAATCTGGGCGCTACAAATACTATAAAATTAACAGTGGATGTAACTTCGGTTGGCCCTTACAGTATTACCACGGCAGCTGTTGACGGAATGATATTTACCGGATCTGGTAACTTCGGAGCTACCGGTCTTACTGACGTTACTTTAAACGGTACAGGTAAACCTGGCTCTGCCGGTAATAAAACAATTACCATTAATGGTGTAAATGGCCAAACCTGTACAGGGGATATTGTTGTTAGTGGCGCCCCGGATCCCAGTGCTGCTATTTACACTATTGAAGGAACCGGGTCTCCCTTGCTTTGTTCAGGTGCTACACCTACCGGTGAGTATTTAATTGGCGTGGCTTTAAATCCGTCAGTTAATAAAGTAACAGTCAAAGCAAATGTTACCAAAGCCGGAACAGCAAATATTACCACAGGTACCGTAAATGGGATCAAGTTTTCTTTTACAGGCTCTTTCCCTACTGTCGGTAATTATAATGTTGAGTTAGTTGCCTCCGGCACACCTTCAGGAACTCCGGGTACAGTAAACTTCACTCTTCCTTTTAGCGGTTCATCTTGTGGTTTTTCTGTAACTACAAAGGCTCCTGCACAATATACAATTAACTGTCCCAGTGTAGTTGTTAACGGAACATACACAGGCTCCACACCACTCACTAGTACAAATACCATTACAGTAGGAGTAAATGTAACCAGCACAGGCCCTTATAGTATTTCAACCACTACAACCAACGGAATAACATTTAGCGGAACAGGCGAATTTACTGCCACTGGTGCACAAACTGTTACACTTGCCGGTTCTGGCACACCAAGTACCGGAGGTTCAACAATCCTACACGGGTTCCCGACAACACCTGTTTGTACATTCAGTATTACATATGGTGGCTCTCCAACGCCTTGTACCAACTTATCGGATGATAAATTTAATTTAATCGGACGTTTTTCATTTACCGGGATAAGTTTCTCCAGTACTATGGGTCCCAAATACCAAATCTCACTAGTTAGCGGCATAAAACAACTTGATATATTTTTCCCGACCAGTACATTCCCCGGATACGGAACCTTTAACATAGGCGCAGTTACCATGCAGGTTATTGACGAAAATTTTACAACAAACGGTATTACCTGGAAAGCAACAAGCGGTAGAATTTACGTTGTAAAGAACTCTGCCGGAGACGCTTATGTTGAATTTTGTGATGTCTCTTTTACAGGTACATCAATCTTCGGAGGAAACCCTATTACAGCTAAAGGAGAAGGACGTTTAGGAGAACTGTAGTTTGACTATTCCATATTTTTTAATAAAAGCCATTTCTTATTAATAAGAAATGGCTTTTTTATGTATAAACGTTACTAAGTTTTAGTTACGAAACAACCATTTCCATATATTGCTAACCGTAACGACGTATGCAAACCTGCGTTATGCTCCATTATTTAACTTAAATTGCAACCTACTCATCAAAACAACCAAGCATGATAAAACAAGGCCTCTTTGCTTTATTGCTGATTGCTGCACAATCAGCCACTGCACAGGACGATGCAGGTTACAAAACCCCGCCCAAAGATATTGTGGACCTGGTTTCGGTAAAACCCACGCCATCCGTTAGCATCAGTGAAAACGGCGAATGGATGCTGTTCCTCGAAAGGAACAGCTACCCCTCGATTGAAGAGCTGGCCCAGCCGGAATTAAAGATCGCGGGGCTAAGGATCAACCCGAAGAATTTTGCACCCAGCAGGCAAACCTTTATCAATAACTTATACTTAAAAAGCCTGAAAGGCGGACCGGAATTGAAAATAACCGGCTTACCCAGCCCGCTTTCTGCATCCGGCATAAGCTGGAGTGATAACAGCAAAAAAATTGCCGTTACCAATACCACCAATAGCGGCACTGATCTTTATGTTATTGATGTAGCCACCCGCAAAGCAGTTAAGGTGAATAAACAGCCGCTGAATACCATCATGAACGGCATGCAATGGTTTGATAACAATACCCTGTTGTACTATACAATCGTTAAGCCGGCTTCAGCTGCCCCGGCCAAGCCTTTGGCACCCAAAGGACCAACCATCCAGGAAAACTATGGCAAAGCCTCTCCCCGCCCCACTTACCAGGATATGATCAAATCGCCCTACGATGAAGAATTATTTGCTTTTTATGCCACCACCCAACTGGTAAAAAATGTAAATGGCGTAGAAACCAAAATAGGACAACCGGCTATTTATGCGGATGTAAATATATCCCCCGATAAAAAATACTTACTCACCCGCACCCTGAAAAAACCTTTCTCCTACCTGGTACCGGCTTCAGGCTTCAATAGCAGCTTACAGGTACTGGATGCTACCGGTAAACTGGTAAAACATATTACTAACTTACCTTCCAGTGAAACGGCGCCGGGTGGTAACGATAATGTACAACCTGGGCCCCGCAGTTATACCTGGCGCAGTAACGCTCCTGCCTCCCTGCTTTGGTGCGAAGCGCTGGACAGTGGTTTGATAAAAAACAAAGCCGAATTCCGCGATGCGGTGTATGAATTAAAAGCGCCCTTCACCGGTAAGGCCGACGAGCTGTTTAAAACCAGGATGCGTTATTTTGGCACTACCTGGAGCGATGGCGAAAATGCATTGGTAACAGAAGGTTTACGCAGCAAGCAGGTAACACAGATCGACCGTTACTTTACCGTAACCGGCGACCTGGAAACATTGATCACCCGTAATACCACCGATGCCTATAACAACCCCGGTATGGTAGTAACCGCTCCC
Source organism: Terrimonas rubra (assembly GCF_042686025.1). Taxonomy (NCBI): domain Bacteria; kingdom Pseudomonadati; phylum Bacteroidota; class Chitinophagia; order Chitinophagales; family Chitinophagaceae; genus Terrimonas; species Terrimonas rubra. The sequence goes on along the minus strand of NZ_JBHUOZ010000003.1, from coordinate 1,029,075 downwards.
AATCAATATGGCCGCAACGTGGCCGTTACCATTGATAATGGCAATAAAATATTATTCAACAATCCCACCGGCAGCTCACCTAAAGGCGACCTGCCCTTTTTAATTTCTTTTGACCTGCATACCAAAAAAGCAGATACCTTATGGCGCAGTAAAGAAGGAACTTTTGAGAGCATTACCCGGGTACTGGACCCAAACAAACTCACCATCATTACCCGTAAGGAAACTGAGAATGAAGTACCCAATTACTGGTTAAAGAATTTACGGTTACGTGTGGCTGATCAGCAGCTCACCAGTTTTACCGATCCTTATCCGCAGCTTAAAGGTGTAAGCAAGGAAAAAATATCATACCAGCGGGAAGACGGCGTAACCCTGACCGGTGACCTCTACCTGCCCAAAGGATATGATGCTAAACGTGATGGTCCCTTGCCGGTATTTATCTGGGCCTACCCTGCCGAGTATAACTCTGCAGCCGATGCCGCCCAGATACGTGGCAGTAAACACCGTTTTACCTTATTAAACTGGGGTTCACCTGTTTATTATGTTACACAGGGCTATGCCGTACTGAACAATGCCGAAATGCCGATTGTAGCAACCGATACGGCTAAAAAACCAAACGATAATTTTGTTGAGCAGTTACGCATGAATGCTGCAGCAGCTATTAACAAACTGGCCGCCTTAGGTGTGGGCGACAGTACAAGAGTGGCCGTTGGCGGTCACAGTTATGGTGCTTTTATGACTGCTAACTTACTGGCCCATACCAACCTTTTTAAAGGTGGTATTGCCCGCAGTGGTGCTTATAACAGGACCTTAACGCCATTTGGCTTCCAGAATGAAGACCGTACCTACTGGCAGGCTCCTGAATTGTACAATAACATGAGCCCGTTCAGTTACGCGGATAAAATAAAAACACCTTTATTACTCATACATGGCGAAGCCGATAACAATACCGGCACCTACCCCATTCAAAGCGAACGCATGTTCAATGCAATTAAGGGCCATGGTGGTACGGTAAAATTTGTAAGCCTGCCATTTGAAAGTCATGGTTACCAGGCTAAAGAAAGCATTATGCACACACTGGCAGAACAGTTTGAGTGGCTGGAAAAATATGTAAAAAATCCCCCGGCTCAACCATTAAAAAAAGCAGGTACAAAAGCATTTTAGTGCTTCCGAAAAGTAGTTAGCACTTAATAGAAGGGTGTTTCTGTCGTAAAGCGGAAACACCCTTCAACTTATAACCCCGACCGCTACACAGCCGCTTTCGCCCCCTATCAACCGATATTTTAAAAATTTCGTAATTTTGTTAAAATGATTCCAGATGAAATCCGAAAACAACTTCAAAATATCGTTAACGGAGTTATCCTTCAAGGGACAACGGATTCTTGCGCAACAATCCGCAACCACCTTATCCAAAGCTTTGGCGCAAGTACAACTATTAAAAGCGAATTCGAAAGTAGATTACTCATTAAAGAAAACGAGAAAAACTTTCTCATAAACTACGCAAAACGTAATGGCGTCTGGAGCGAATCGCTACCTCCGGACGCTTTATATCTAACCAGAGGCGGAGAACCTTTAGTATACTTATCTGCGGATCTGAAGCATGTTCTTAAAGTTAATGATGCCATTTATTACGCCACATGGAGCGAATACTTTACGAGTTTAGTTATACACAACCTGCTATTCCCTTCAACAGCCTACCAATTGAACGGCTTCACTTACAACAAAGAAGCAGATTTATGTGTCATCCTCCAGCAAGCATATGTTCAAGGCGACCAGGCATCTCTCGAAAACATTGATGAGCTCCTTACCTTTAATGGTTTTAAGCATCTCAAAAGACACGACTATTACAACAATGAATTCAATTTATTGTTAGAAGACATGCACGATGAAAATATAATTAAAAAAGAAGGACTCTTATTTTTTATTGATACCGTATTTTATATTACTGACCGCACCTGATCCCTTTTGCATTACCTGAAGCACTCACCTTATAGCAACCTGGCTACCAACAAACTGCAGGCAACATTATACAAAGAGTGCATCAGCAGTCCCTCAAACCGTTATTATTTCCACACGCATAGGCTAATTATACCCCCGCTTTTTGTATTTTAATCATTTTATGTACATTCGCCCCGTTGAAACGTTTTTTCGCCATAACATTTTTCCTGGTGTACCTTACCGCTTATGGTGAAGGGCATCAGTTATTGCGCATACCATACCTGGTAAAACACTTCAAAGTGCATCAGCAAACCGATCCGGAAATGGCCTTTACCAAGTTCATCAGGATCCATTACCTGCAACCCATACAGGTAGATGATGATTTTCAGCAGGACCAGCAATTACCTTTCCGGACCATTGACTGCAATATGCTTTTTGCGTCTTTCTGTTACACTGCACCTGTTACTATTGAAATAGAGCGCCCTGAGTGTACAACCGAAAAAGTGTTTACCCCGCTCATTGTTTATATCCCCGAACATAAAGCCTTCGGCGTTTTTCAGCCGCCCCGTTACGCCCATATATAGTCCGCGTTATTACTATTTATTTTCTAAGGCGTAAATCATTTACTCATGTTAAATGCAATTATCCGCTTTTCCGTAAGGAATAAGCTGTTAGTTGGTTTATGTACATTGGGCCTGTTAGTAGCAGGTATCTTTCATCTTAAACAACTACCTATCGATGCCTTGCCTGATATTACCAGTAATCAGGTACAGGTTATAACCGTTTCCCCTGCGCTGGCCGCTCCCGAGGTGGAACGACTGGTTACTTTTCCTTTAGAGCAGGCCTGTGCCAATATTCCCGGTATTACGGAAATGCGTTCCATTTCCCGTTTCGGCCTTTCTGTATTAACCGTTGTTTTTAACGATCATACCGATGTGTACTGGGCCCGGCAGCAGGTAGCCGAACGGCTGATGCTGGCAAAAGAGAATATCCCGCCCGAAGCAGGTACTCCCGAATTAGCCCCGCCCACAACGGGTATCGGAGAGATCTACCAGTATATCCTGAAACCGAAAAAAGGCTATGAAGGCAAATACGACCTGGCGGAATTACGTTCTATCCAGGACTGGATTGTAAGACGGCAATTGCTGGGTACGCCCGGGGTGGCCGATGTAAGCAGCTTTGGCGGTTACCTGAAACAATATGAAGTAGCCGTTATTCCCGGCCAGTTAAAAAGCATGAACGTAACCATGGCCGAAGTATTTGAAGCCCTGGAAAACAACAACCAGAATGCCGGTGGCGCTTATATTGAGCATGGTCCTACTGCCCTGTTCATTAAAACAGAAGGCCTGGCCAAAAGCATCAAAGAAATTGAACAGACCGTTGTAAAATATACGCCGGATGGCACGCCTGTTTTTATACGGGATGTGGCCAAAGTACAGACCGGGCATACTGTCCGTTACGGCGCTATGACTTATAAAGATGAAGGAGAGGTAGCCGGAGCAGTGGTACTGATGTTAAAAAACGCCAATGCCTCGCAGGTAATAGAACTGGTAAAGATGAAGGTTGAGGAAATAAAAAAAACATTACCCGAAGGAGTTGAGCTGGAAACATTTTATGACCGGACCAAGATGGTGGACAGGGCCATTAAAACGGTAAAGACCAACTTGATCGAAGGAGCATTAATTGTTTTACTGGTATTAATAGTGTTCCTGGGCAACTGGCGGGCAGGCCTCATTGTAGCATCCGTTATTCCCCTGGCCATGTTATTCGCCGTCATTATGATGAACCTCTTTGGTGTATCAGGTAATTTAATGAGCCTGGGGGCGCTGGATTTTGGCCTGATCGTAGATGGTGCTGTAATTATTATTGAAGCCGTATTACACCGGCTGGCACATAACCGTTTATTACCCGGCACCAACGCCATCAGCAAGGAACAGTTAAATGCCGAAGTAGAACAGGCGGCAGGAAAAATGATGAATGCAGCCGTATTTGGCCAGATCATTATTTTAATTGTTTACCTGCCCATACTTACCCTTACCGGCATTGAAGGCAAGATGTTTAAACCCATGGCACAAACCGTGGCCTTTGCCCTGATAGGTGCTTTTATTCTATCGCTCACCTATGTCCCTATGATCGCCTCGATGCTGCTATCGAGAAAACCGGTAACAAAGGAAAACTTTGCCGACAGAATGATGAACCGGCTTAAAAAACTATACCAGCCGGTATTGGGCAAGGCATTGCAGTTCCCCAAAACCATCATCACAGCTACTATTGTTTTATTTGCCCTGGCCATTTTTACGATGAGCCGCCTGGGTGGTGAATTTATACCGGAGATGGAGGAAGGTGACTTTGCTGTGGATGCCCGTTTGCTGACCGGCAGCTCACTGACCGAAACCATCAAAGTAACGCAGCAGGCCGTACATATTTTACAAAATAAATTCCCGGAAGTAGAAAAAATAGTCACCCGTATTGGCGCCAGTGAAATACCCACCGATCCTATGCCTTTGGAAATGACCGATATCATGATCAGTCTGAAACCCAAAAGCGAATGGACATCGGCAAGCAGTTTCGAGGAGCTGGCCAATAAAATGAGTAATGCCATGAAAGTGATACCGGGACTTACCAGCGGCTTCCAGTTCCCGGTACAAATGCGTTTTAACGAACTCATTTCCGGCGCAAAACAGGATGTAGTGTGTAAAATATTCGGCGAAGACCTGGACAGCCTGGCTGCTATTGCCGGCAAGCTGGGCACGGTGGTTGGATCAGTAGACGGGGCCAAGGATATTTATATTGAAACAGTAACCGGTTTACCACAGATAGTTGTGGAGTATAAACGGGAATTACTTGCTCAGTACCGCCTGAGTATTGCCGGAGTAAACCGTTTGATACGTGCGGCATTTGCAGGTGATGTGGCGGGTACCGTTTACGAAAACGAAAGACGGTACGACCTTGTTGTACGCATGGATAAGTCACAGGCCAATAGCCTAGAGTCTGTACAAAACCTGCTTATTGCCACCCCGTCGGGCGACCAGATACCTTTATACCTGGTGGCAGATGTAAGCATTAAAGAAGGCGCCAACCAGATACAAAGGGAAAATGCGCAAAGGCGTATCATGGTAGGCTTTAATATACGCAACCGCGATGTGGAATCGGTGGTACATGAGCTGGATAATAAAGTACAACGACAATTAAAACTACCTCCCGGTTACAGTATTCAATATGGAGGTCAGTTTGAAAACCTGGTGAACGCAAAAGCTACCTTATCCATTGCCGTACCCGCGGCATTATTACTGATACTGGTGATGCTCTACTTCGCATTTGGCTCTGTAAAATACAGCATACTCATTTTTTCCGCTATTCCCTTATCTGCTATTGGTGGTGTATTTGCTTTATGGCTTAGAGGTATGCCTTTCAGTATTTCAGCCGGCGTAGGCTTTATTGCCCTGTTCGGCGTGGCGGTGCTGAACGGCATTGTACTGATAGCAGAATTCAATAAACTCAAAGAACAACAAACAGATATAAAAAACATCATTATGCAGGGAGCATTGGTAAGACTAAGGCCCGTACTGATGACCGCTGCCGTTGCCTCACTTGGCTTTTTACCTATGGCACTCAGCCAGGGTGCCGGTGCGGAAGTACAACGGCCTTTGGCAACGGTAGTGATCGGTGGTTTGATCAGCGCCACTATTTTAACACTGGTGATACTGCCTATTATTTACAATTTAATGGAGCGTAAACCAAAACGCAAAACAAAAACAACAGCAGCAGCCATATTAATACCGGCATTGTTACTTACAGGTTTTGCTAACGCCCAGGACAATATCAGCCTGGATAGTGCCATACAGCAGGCCCTGCGGAATAATTTATCCCTGCAGGCGGTAAAGGAACAGCAACATTACTGGAAGGCCATGGCAAGTAACACAGTGGAATTGCCGAAAACAGAAATAGGAGCCGAATATGGAGGCATCAGCAGTATTAAAAATGACAGCCGCTTTTTTATCAGCCAGGGCTTTGGCCTGCCGGTAATTTACAGCCGTCAAAAAAAATACTACGAAGCAGAACTGAACACCCAGGGGCACTATACCCGCTCACGCGAAGCCGCATTGGTTCAGGAAGTGAAATATACTTTCTACCACCTGGTATACCTGCTGGAAACCGAGAAGCTGTTCATTGAGTTGGACAGCACCTATAAAAACCTGTTGCACACCGCCAATATCCGGCAAAAGACGGGCGAAACCGATCAGCTGGATGTAAGCGCCATCAATATGCAGTTATTACAATTCAGCCTGCAAAAAGAAGATTTGCAAAAAGATAAAACAGCCGCTTTGTTACAGCTGCAGCGGTTATGCAATAGTGCCGCGCCGCAACTGCCGGTATATACCAGCTTTAAAAAAGAAATGCAGGTAAATGATAACACAGGCACGGGAGCCCATAGCTTACTGGCTTATACCCAAAGCAATGAGATGGCAGCCAATGCCTTTACGCAAACTGAACAAAGCCGGTTAACACCCGATATCAGTATTGGTTACAGCAACCAGTCTATTATCGGTTACCAGAGCGCTGATGGTGTTAACCAGCAATACTATGACGCAGGTCACCGTTTTCACACGGTCAATGCCACAGTGGCCATACCTATTTTTAACCAGGCGGCCAAAGCAAAAATCAAAGCAGCCCGTTCCAAAGAAACAATTGCAAAAAAACAAACAGCCGCCACCGCACAGGAGCTGGACAATAACCTGCAAACGGCTACCCGGCAACTGCAGATCAACAGCAATATGATCACACAATATGAAACCATTGGCCTGGCCCAGGCACAGCAGGTATTGCAATATGCGCAGCAAAACTTCCGGGCAGGTAATATAAGCTATGCCGAATGGACAGCGCTTGCAGGTAATGCTATCAACACGCGGATACAGTACCAGCAGGCCATAAAAAACTATAACTACAATATTATACAGCTGGAATATTTATTATCCAACTAACCGCAACTACAACAAAACGATCAGTTATGAAACAGCATATAAATCTTTTGATCATCCTTATTACCCTCATGAGTTGTTCTTCCAAAAAAGAAGCCGCTCCTGAAAAAAAGGAAACAGAAAAAGACCAGGTAACTTTAACGGCCGAACAAATGCAACATGCCGGTATACAACTGGATACTGTGCGCCGCCAGGCCATTAACGGCACAGTGGAAGTCAACGGGCAGATAGATGTGCCCCCGCAAAACATTGTATCGGTAAGCTTCCCCTATAACAGCTATTTAAAAAGCACCCGGCTTATCCCGGGCATGAAAGTGAACAAAGGCGATGTGCTGGCCACTATGGAAGATCCTGCCATCATTCAGCTGCAACAGGATTACCTGATAGCAAAAGCCCGGCAGGCTTACCTGGAGCTGGACCATCAGCGGCAAAAAACCCTGCAGGAAAACAATGCCAACTCCGAAAAAATATACCAGCAGGTAGCCAGTGAATTAAAAACACAACAGATACTGGTAAAAGCTTTTGATGAAAAGCTCAGGCTTATTGGCATCAACCCTGCCGGCTTAAACGAAAATAATATATCAAGGTCTGTGGTATTACGGGCGCCTATCAGCGGTTATGTAAGCAAGGTAAATGTAAACACGGGTAAATATGTAACAGCTTCCGATATCCTGTTCGAGCTTATTGATCCCGGTGATATTCATGCTACCCTCAATGTGTACGAAAAAGACCTGCTCTTTATCAACAAGGGACAGTCAGTGGAAATTGCGGCTGTTAACGATCCTCAACAATCCTATAAGGCCAGCGTTCACCTTATTAACAAAAACATTTCCGATAGCAGGAATGCCGAAGTGCATTGTCATTTTGACGGCACCCCGCCCGGTTTATTACCCGGTATGTTCATACAGGGCCGTATTCATATTGTAAATAAAGAAGCCATTGCAGTGCCTGAACAATCATTGGTAAGACATGGCAGCGAGCAAATGGTATTATTGTACCAGGGCAATAACACTTTTAAACTCCTGCCTGTTGAAACGGGTATTAACAATAATGGTATGGTAGAAATAAACAGTGATAATTTGCCGGGGGGAAGCATTATTGCCACACAAAATGCTTACAGTATTTTAGGCCAGCTTAAAAATACAGCCGAAGAGTAGGTTAAAGCCCTTAAACACAACAAGCCCTTGTTTAACAGCGTATTAAACAAGGGCTTGTTACAGGGCATAAAAAAAGCATCAAGTTTTTTACATTCTTTATCGTAATAAAAAACATAATTAACCCGATGCTTTTTGAATGAATATTACTTTTTTCAAAGCTTTACCCATCCGCATTACAATTTCCTGTTACTACAATTTACGACAGCTAAAACTTATTGATTAACAATAGATTATTATCCGTCTTGTGGTTACATTTATCGTAACGTTTATTAAGTCTAAGTTACATCACATAACGACCTTTTCCAAATATTCTGCTACTTTAGTATGCACCGGTTATGCACCAGGTTATGCACCGGAAAAGCGCTAAAACAGGCAGTTATGCACAGGTTATGAACGCATATTCTCAAACTGAAGCGGCACACCCAGGTCCCAGCCCTTTGCGGCCTGTATCACGGTCTGCAGGTCATCAATTTTTTTGCCGGTAACCCGTACCAGGTCATCGTTAATGGAAGCCTGCACTTTCAAACCGGCGTCTTTAATGAACTTTACCACCTTCTTGGCATCCTCCTGTTTCAGGCCATTCCGCACCTGCACTTCCTTCTTCCAGGCCTTGCCTACCTGGCTGCCTTCTTTACTTAAATCAAAAGCTTCGGGAGCTATTCCCTGTTTATGTGCACGGCTCACCAGTACATCCAGTAACTGGCGCATCTTCATATCATCATCCGTTTCCAGCTTAATTAAAAAGCTCTTCTTATCCAGGTCAATCACAATATGTGCACCTTTAAAATCAAAACGGTTACCAATCTCTTTTGTAACCACATTCACCGCATTATCCAATGCTTGCGCATCTACTTTACTTACAATATCAAATGAAGGCATAACAAACTAATTTAAACATCAAATATAAACACTATTACCAAGTAAACATCTTTTTACCATACCACCTGTCATTTTACAGGCTCCCCGTCCGGGGCTGTCTGCTTCATTGCATTGCTCAGCTACTGTTCACGCCTTTGGTAGTAGTGCAAGGCCAACGCACCGGCCTGTCATTGCAGCTACTACTGCCAGTCGTGCAGCCTTTCAGCTACAGTACATGGCCAGGCAACTACCCCGGCATCATATATTATCAATGTTAAACTGCTAACACCAGCTATAACAAGCTTACCTTTGTTACGCATCAGACAAGATTAAAGTAACCAAGCATGACAGTGCAGCAACAACTCCGGAAAGATGGTTTTGTTATCGTTGACAACCTGTATACAACGGAAGAGGTAAACAATATAATACAGCAAATTGAAAACACGGATACCGGCAAAACAAATTTCCGTAAATCGGCCGATCTCTTTGCTATCCGGCAGTTTTTAAAAGAAGTACCCCAGGTAGCTGAACTTATCTTTACCCAAAAGGTAAAAAACCTCCTCACTGGTATAATGGGGCAACATTATTTCGTGGTAAAAAGTATTTACTTCGACAAACCAGGTTCTTCCAACTGGTATGTGGCTTACCACCAGGATCTCACCATCTCGGTTGACAAAAAAAAGGAACTACAGGGTTTTATCAACTGGACACAGAAACACAACCAGTTTGCTGTACAACCTCCGGTACAAATATTGGAAAACATTACTACCATCCGTATTCACCTCGATGATACGGATGAAAACAATGGCGCCCTGAAAGTCATTCCAGGCTCACACCTCAAAAAAATATATCGCCCCGAAACCATTGACTGGTCTGTTGAACAAGAGGTTGACTGCCCGGTAAAACAAGGTGGCATTATGTTTATGAAACCCTTAACCCTGCACAGCTCCGGCCGTAGTACGAATCACAAAAAACGCCGGGTAATTCATATTGAATTATCCAGCCAGGAACTACCGGGCAACCTTTTATGGTCGGAAAAAGAACCGGTCTTATTTTTGCAGGATCAGGTTTAATTCACCCTATAAAATATTTATACCTTCATGCGCTTACTATATTTCACGGCCCTGCTTTTTATATTCACGCATTGCAGCGATACAAAACAAACACCGCCCACAACAGCTAAGGACAGCATTCCTGTTACTAATACTACTCCCAAACCGGCAGTAACAACCGCCGGTACAAAGGATACCATTATTTTATCGCCCCTGCACAAACCCAACTATATCCTGGCCGACCTGGATGGAGATAACTTAACTGACAGTGTACAACTCATACAACATACCAGCAACAAAAAATACGGGCTGCTGATAAAATTCGGCAACCATACCTCCACCCTCCTGGGTGCAGGCAAGGATGTATTGCAACAGGGCTTTGATGACCTTGACTGGGTAGGTGTTTTTGAAAAAGCACAAAAGGGCGATATTTACTGGAACAACGTGAACGATGAAGGTGAGATCATTGGTGAAGACCAGGTTCCGGAAACAGCAAAGATCCGGCTGCCAAACGACGGTATCTTTATCCATGCCGCCGAATCATGCGGCGGTGGTGTGATCTATCTTAAAGACGGGAAATTTGAATGGATACAACAGGAATAATATTTCATTAAATAAAAGTCAGATGAAGCTTATAATCGTATTGCTCCTTCTATCGCTGCTGGCATGTAATAATCCAAATAACAGTCAACATCCTGCATCAAAAAATGATAGTGTTACCACTTTTACAGTAACCACACCTTTACGCCCCGGCGAAAACATTGTCCTCAATCAACCCTATACCGATACACTGGAGTTTATTAAGTTTAACGATGATGGCGATTACTACCTGTGTTTCGTTAAAAAGAACACGGATACCATCGGTTTAATTTACGACAGTGAATACCATTTTGTACGGGGCGATGAAATTGCTATAACCTGGAAAATGGATAGTATAAGGTATGCCGGTGACAGCGAAGTGCTGGATTATACCGCATTCCTGGTAGCTGCTAAAAGGATAAAAGGGCTTACACTCACCGATAAAAACATCAGTTTTCTCTCCGGAACAAAAAAGTATGACGCCACCATAAAAGATTCATTAAACACGATGGTGATCAACGAAGCCTATTGTAAAACCATCACCGACCCGGAAAAAGCTGCCCTGGCTTATGTAGCTACTTTTGTGGGTAATGAATGCAGCTGGGACGGACAGGCTACACCGGAAAGATCCAACCTGAAATGTAAAATACTATCGGCCCTGGACCTGGGCTACCAATGCTCCCATACACACCTTGATTTTTTGAAATACTGGTTCCGTAAAGACAATACCGTTTTACAAGAGCTGCAAAACTGTCCTACCACACCGGATGGCGCTACCATACAGGATAGTTTTAAAAATATCAATATCACTACAAAGGGCAATACCATCAATATTACGTATACCGTAGAAGCTATCAATATTCGTGAGGGTAAAAGCTGGAGCTGGACCGAAACCGACCAGTTCCGGTTTGATACAGACCAGCTCCAGCTCATTAAAAAGGATAAATCGGCGGTGAAAGAAACAAGTTTCGTGATCAGTGGAAATTAAGTGTCAGCTTCCTTTGTAATTAATTAAGTATTTTGCTCCTTATTTTACATATATGAGAGCATTATTCGTACTTACATTTTTATTAACCACCGTTTTTAAAGGGTATACACAGGCTAATAACAAAACACCTTTAACTATTGGTGAAATAAGAACCATCCACTCAACTATACTCAATGAGAACAGAACGCTGAATATTTACCTGCCACAAAATTATGACAGTACCAAAGCCTACCCTGTTATTTATTTGCTGGATGGTAGTATGCACGAAGATTTTTTACATATTGCCGGCTTAGTACAGTTTTTCAACCTGCAGATGCAAATGCCGGATTGTATAATGGTAGGCATTGCCAATGTAGACCGTAAAAGAGATTTTACCCATCATACCGATTTGAAGGACCTGAAAAAAGACTATCCTACTACGGGTCATTCAGCACCCTTTATACGTTTCGTGGAAGAAGAGTTATTACCTTATGTTTCGGCCAATTATAAAACTACTGCTACCCGTTACATCATTGGTCAATCCCTGGGCGGTTTATTGGCTACTGAAATATTATTACACAAACGCTCATTATTTTCCCATTATCTTATTGTAAGCCCCAGTTTATGGTGGGATGATGAAAGCATGCTAAAAAAAGCAACTACCCTTTTACAGCAACAGGCAGATAGTGCCACCTATGTATATATTGCAGTAGGTAAAAACGAACACAAGACCATGGTAAAAGAAGCAAAGGAATTATACCAGCTATTACTGGCAGCCAAAAACAAAAACCTGAGCCTGCACCTGAATGTGATGGAGAGCGAGAACCATGCTACTATTTTACATAACAGCATCTATGCGGCTTTGCTCCGGTTATTTCCTTACAAGGAATGATCTTTGCCTGTTATAATAAACAAAGGGACTGATGAATCAGCCCCTTTGTTGTGATATATGCTGAGTAAGAAATGTTGCTCAACTTTTATATAAAACTGTTCAATAGCATTACAAATGTTAAACGGAGCGTCGCAACAGCAGCCTGATCAGGGAACCGCAGCCGGTGAACTAAAAATGCTTTTTAATTTTGGCCACCGCCACCGCCTACACGGTTTTGCTCATCGCTGGCGCCGCTTTTACGCTGACGGGCCTGGGCAATATTGGTTTTACCAAAACGGTAGGTAAAGCCTATACTCACCTGGCGGGTATCACGCACATTGGATAAATTCACATCAATATCGCTGTATAGTACATGACCGCTTACTTTCTGCGTGTAGAACATATCCCTAACCGACAAACGGATAGTGCCTTTTTTCTTTAACACCTGTTTGCTTACACCTGCATTCATAGCCCACAGATCATTCAGTACCAGTAAACCTTCCGTTCCTTTACTACGGTACCAGCCGCTTAATTCGGCATTCCATCCATTACCCAAATTAAAGCTATTGCTCATATTACCCATAAAAGTAGTCATCTGAATATCGATGGGGTCGCCATTATAAAAACCTTCAAAATGGTTATTGTAAGCATTTAAGTAAGTACTGATAGTCCACCATTTTTTAATGGGCGTATTCACCATCACTGCTATACCGATCTGCGACAACTTAGCTACGTTCTCTCTTGTCTGGAAAGTTTTTCTACCTTCCTGTTTCAGCATCTCGGCAATCACATCGTTGGTTACACTGTAGTTTACCGTAGTGGTAATGAACTTCAGGAAGGTATGCGACAACTCAATATTATCCGTGATCTGTGGTTTCAGGTAAGGGTTACCCTGGTTATAGGTTAAGGAGTCCAGGAAGAAAACAAAAGGGTTCAGGTTATCATAAGAAGGGCGCTCTATACGACGGCCATAAGCCAGGTTCAGCTGATTGTTCTCGTTAAAGTTATAGCCTACACCTACATTCGGGAACAGGTTTACATAATTACGCTTAAAGGATGAGTCGCCAACCGCTTGTTTACCCTTTGCATTGGTATGCTCCAAACGTAAACCGGCACTGATACTCCATTTATTTACCTCGCCGGATAATGATCCGTAAGCCGCATTAATATTCTCCTTATAATCAAAAGCATTGCTCCTGTCATCCGGCATCCACTCGTGTGCATCTTTGCGGATATAATCAGCCACGTTATCCGTATTTACCCAGCTTGATTTTAACCCTGTTTCCAGTTTCCATTTGTTTGTAAAAGGGTGTACATAGTCTGCTTTGAAACTATAGATATTGATCTTTGAAGGCATTTTTGTTTCCAGCCAGGTGTTGGACACCGTATCCCTTACAAAATCCACAACGTTAGTATATAGAGTATTGTTGTTACGCGAATCATAGAAAGCATAGTCGGCATCTGCAGAAAACTCGCGGCCTTCTTTATTCAATGTTTTTTTATAGTTCAGGTTAGTGGTAACGCCCAGGAACTTCCGGCCCTCGGTACCTGCCGATTTAAACCTTGAATCGAGTTGTTTACCGCTGTTCAGCATATTCAGGTCGCTCCTGCTTTTTTCATCATTATCATTCAGGTTCACATTTACCAGTACACCAATGATCTCATCTTTTTTAATGCTGTAGTCCAGGCCTACTTTAAAATTCTGGCCAAAACCCCAGTACTTATTATGCGATATCTGGTCGGCAAAAGCCTCGGGAGTTACTTTGTCTGTTTTAAAGATGGTACGCTGGATATTCAGCTCATTAAAACCCGCAAAACGGTAAGGATTATAACTGCCAAACAGGTTAAACTTATCGTTACGGTAGTTAAGGTTAAGGTTGGCAAAACCACGCGGATAAACGCCCTGTGTGTAACCCAGGCCCACGCTGCCGTTCATACCTTTTACTATGTTCTTCTTTGTTTTAATATTAATGATGCCTGAATTACCGGCAGCATCATACTTGGCCGGAGGGTTGGTCATAATTTCTACCGACTGTATATTATTGGCCTGCATATTTTTCAAAAAAGCGGCCAGGTCGGCACTACTCATATAAGTAGGTTTACCATCTATTAATACCAGCACACCTTGTTTACCTTTTAAGCTAATATTACCGTCATTGTCTACCGTAATACCCGGTGATTTTTCCAATAACTCCAAAGCATTTAAACCTGCATTGGTTGGCGATGCATCAACATTCACCACCATCATACCGGGTTTTGCTTCCACCAGGGGTTTACGTGAGGTAACAGTAACCCCTCCTACTGCCTTTGCCTCCGGGTTCATACTAATGGCAGGAACCGTGTGGTTAAGCGCTGAGCCGGTCAATGTTATCAGACCGGTATTGCTACCCTGGAAACCCACTGCGCTTACCGATAAAAAGTACGTATCAAAAGGCAGGTTCTCAAACGCATAAGCACCGTTCTTATCGGCCACTTCTATTTTCACCACGCTGGAATCCTTGGCTTTTTTAAGGGTAACAGAGGCCGCGGGTAAGGAATTAGCCTCGGCATCTTTAATAATACCCTGGATCTTCCCGGCAGGGGCCTGACCATATACATTTGATATACAAAGTATAACAGCCAGTAAAACAAGTAGTTGCAATTTTTTCATGATTCTGGTTTTATCGTCTTCGGTTTTTGATTTAATTCTTTCACAAAACTAAAGTACTATGCATTACACAGTAGCTTGTTTTATATTGAACGGTCGGAAATAATGATAACTGGTTTCCTTTCCCTGGTTTCCGATGTGCCCGATTTCTTCAATTAGCTTAACCGCCCTCATACCTTAAACTTTAAACCTTAAACTTCAAACATTCCTTTCCGTTCCGCAGTATGACCCCGCAGGCAAATATTTTGTTACACTGATGTGACATTTTAGGATAAATGGTCATTATATTCCGTTAGTGGTAAAGACAGGATGCGGTATATTGCAGCAAAAATGGTATGACAGTAGATTACAGATCGGACACAGTGACCAAGCCTACAGCGGGCATGCTGGAAGCGATGATGAACGCCCCGGTAGGCGATGATGTATTTGGTGAGGATACTTCTATTAATAACCTTGAGAAAAAAGCAGCGGATTTATTTGGTATGGAAGCAGGATTATTTTGTCCTTCCGGCACCATGACCAACCAGATCGCTATAAAATGTCATACCCAACCCGGCGATGAAGTGATATGTGATTACGATGCACATATATATCAATATGAAGGTGGCGGCATTGCTTTTAATGCCGGCGCATCTGTACGTTTACTGAGTGGCGACAGGGGACGTATCACTGCTGCACAGGTACAGGCTGCCATTAACCCCGAAGATGTACACCGTGCCAATACCAGCCTGGTATGCCTGGAAAATACCAGCAACCGGGGCGGTGGCAGTTGTTATGACTGGAACGATATACTGTCCATACGTGAAGTTTGTGTACAGCATGACCTGGCTTTTCACCTGGACGGTGCCCGTTTATTCAATGCACTGGTGGCTAAAAACGAAACACCATTACAATACGGGCAAACATTTGACAGCATTTCTATCTGCCTGAGTAAAAGTTTAGGCTGCCCGGTAGGCAGCTTATTATTAGGCACAGCCTCCTTTATTAAGAAAGCCCGCCGCATACGTAAGGTATTTGGCGGCGGCATGCGCCAGGCCGGCTTTTTAGCAGCAGCCGGTATTTATGCACTGGATAATCATATAGAACGCCTGCAACAGGACCACGACCACGCACAGCAAATTGCCCAAACCATCAGCAGCAAAAGTTTTGTAGCCAAACTGCTCCCCGTTGAAACGAATATTATTATATTCGAACTGCACGATAGCAGCGGCGCTCCTGCCTTTGTTGCCAGGTTAAAGGAGCATAATATTTTAGCTTACGCCATTGCTCCTAACCGTGTGCGCCTCGTGGTACATTTAGATATAACCCCGTCGATGGTGGCCCATACCATTGATGTTTTAAACAAACTATAAATTATGTTCCCTGTTATTAACCCAACACAAAGTAAAGCCTGGCAAGACCTGCAAGCGCATTATAACGAGATAAAACAAACAGACATTAAAAGCCTGTTTGCGCAGGATGCTGACCGGTACAATAAATTACACGTACAGTTTGATGATATTTTGTTTGACTATTCCAAAAACATAGTATCCGCAAAAACATTGGAACTGTTGCAAAGGCTTGCGGTTGACAGCAAAGTAAAACAAGCTATTGACGCTATGTTTTCCGGCGAAAAGATCAACCAGACGGAAGGGCGATCGGTTTTACATATTGCTTTACGCAACTTTTCCAAAACACCCATTAAGGTAGACGGTACGGACGTCATGCCTTCCGTTAAAAAAGTATTGCGTAAAATAAAAACCTTTACCGATAAGGTACATAGCGGTGAGTTACGCGGTTATACCGGTAAACGCATAAAATATATTGTCAACATAGGTATTGGTGGCAGTGACCTGGGTCCCTTTATGGTAACCGAAGCTTTAAAGCCCTATACGGTTGATGGTATTGAAGCCTTCTTTGTATCCAATGTAGACGGTACCCATATTGCTGAAACCCTGAAGAAGGTAAAACCTGAACGCACTTTATTCCTGATAGCCTCCAAAACCTTTACCACGCAGGAAACCATGACCAATGCGCATACTGCCCGTAACTGGTTCCTTAAAAAAGCAAAGGATGAAGCGCATATTGCCAAACATTTTGTAGCACTAAGCACCAATGAAACAGAAGTGGTAAAGTTTGGTATCGATAAAAAGAACATGTTCGAGTTCTGGGACTGGGTTGGTGGCCGTTACTCTTTATGGAGTGCCATTGGTTTATCTATTGCCCTCACGATTGGTTATAAAAACTTCGAGGACCTGTTAAAAGGCGCCCACCATACCGATAAACATTTTTCTACCGCACCGGCCGAAAAAAACATTCCCGTTTTAATGGCCCTGGTAGGGTTATGGTATACTAATTTCTTTGGATCACAGACAGAAGCTATACTTCCCTACGACCAGTACCTTCACCGCTTTGCGGCTTATTTCCAGCAGGGTAATATGGAGAGCAATGGTAAGTATGTGGACAGGAGCGGCAACCCGGTAAGTTATGCCACCGGCCCCGTGATCTGGGGCGAGCCCGGCACCAACGGTCAGCATGCTTTTTACCAGCTGATACACCAGGGTACCGTTTTAATACCCTGCGATTTTATAGCGCCTGCACAAACGCATAACCCGATAGGTGATCATCATGATAAACTATTATCCAACTTTTTTGCCCAGACAGAGGCCTTGATGAACGGCAAAACTGCCGAAGAAGTAAAAGCAGAACTCACCAAACAGGGACTGGGTAAAAAAGAGATCGAAAAGTTATTACCCTTTAAAGTATTTACCGGTAACCGCCCGACCAATTCCATACTGGTGAAGAAGATCACACCCTTTACACTGGGACAGTTAATCGCATTGTATGAACATAAAATATTTGTACAGGGTGTTATCTGGAATATTTTCAGTTTTGACCAATGGGGTGTTGAGCTGGGTAAACAACTGGCCAATAAAATTTTACCGGAGCTGGCGGATAAGAGTATCATTACCTCACATGATGCTTCGACCAATGCGCTGATCAATGCGTATAAAAAATGGAGATAAATTTAATTAGCAGATTAGCTGATTAGCTAATCTGCTAATTATAAAAGCCCTTGACAAGTAATTCCAAAATCTATTTCAATAGTTAATAAAGTGGATACGAGGCTTAGTAACCTGATAAATGCATTTGAAAATAACGGGTGGACAAACGAAGGCAATATAGATATCAGTAGCGACTGGTGGTTCAAAGATATTTTACAACTTAGATATTCCCGTAGCCGATTAGATAAATTTATTTACCTGACACTCTTAACTGATCCCCAACTTATACGTGAAAAGAAAGTTTGGTGCATTGGCATTTCAACTACTATTCCGGGTAATGAAAATTTCAGGTATTTAAAACAAGTTACACTGAATGATATAAAGAGAACAGACTTAAACCTCCTTGCAAAAGAAATCAGCAGAACATTTCTCTAGCAACACCAGCATCAAATACCACCAAGCCTTGCTAATCTGCTAATTCTTTTTGAGCAACGTAGCAAACATTGTATCGGCCTGTTGTTCATAGCCTTTGAGAACCTGCTGTTCAACCAATGTAAATCCATGCTCCTGTAATAACGCCACCTGTGTTTCATTCTCCGCTTTAAATACCGAGCAGGTAATATATAAGTAATAACCACCGGCCTTTACCGCCTTAGAGGTTTGCAGTACGATCTGTTGCTGCAGCTTTTGGAATTCCCCTATCTTACCGGTTTCAAAATAATATAACTGCTCCGGTGTACGCGACCAGGTACCGCTGCCGCTGCAGGGCACATCGGCTATCACCAGGTCAATAGTGCCGTCTTTTATTTGTGGTACCGGTTCAACCGCGTTGGCAATAAAAGAATTAAACTGTTTTATGCCGGCCTCCGCAAACCTGTTCCGTAAATTAGTAAGGATACTGGCCCTAATATCAGACACGGTGAGATCAAGCTGCATAAAGTGATCCCATAACATGATGCTTTTTCCCCCGCTGGCCGCACAGCAATCCCATACTTTAAGCGGTTTATTATGCGGCAACAATGTAAATAAACCGGCTACCTGCTGGGAACTATAGTCCTGTACAACTGCCGTTTTATTCAGGCTGATCACATCTTCTATCCTGGTGCCATTAGGCAGGGCTAGGCAGGTTTCACTCATAACAGTGAAAGGCACCTGTTGCTGCTGCAGAACCGTGGTCACTGTTTTATAGTAACCAGGGCGGATACGTATGAATAAATAAGGCTGCCGTACATGAGAGACGGAGAACGGGACTGCATCTATTAAATCACTTAACTGGTCATGCCAGGGAAACACCTGTGAAAGATCAAGCGGTAATGACAGCATAGCCAGTTTTTCGGGCAATGAGGCTGCTATATGCTGGTTCTGCTCAGGCCGTAACGCCTCCAGTATTGGTTGGGGCTGATTACTGCATAAGAACAAGCCGGCCAGCAGGCGCTCCTGTATATCCCCTTCAACAACCAGTTTGCCCAAACGATAGTAACAATAGATCAGATGACTGATCTGTTTCCTGTCCTTTGAACCATACTTTTTATTGGAGGTAAAATACTTTTTTAAAAAAGCCGCCAAAGGCTCCGCACCATTATATTGCTGAATAATGGCAGTTGCAGAATTGATATAGGAATAAAAGCGACTCAAGATAGTGCAGAAGAGTATTTAGTATTCAGTATAAAGTATGTAGTATATAGACCACACTATTAACTATTAACTATGAACCATTAACTATGAACTATTAACGACTACACCCCTCTTCTCTTCAACTCCTTATTGATCAATCCAAGCTCCCGGCCTGTTTGACCTTTTACAGAAGTGTTTTCCTGTGCACGGCGCATCAGGTAAGGAATTACATCATCAATAGGACCAAAGGGCAGGTATTTACTAACGCTGCAACCGGCATTGGCCAGGTTAAAGGTAATATTATCGCTCATGCCATATAACTGGCTGAAATGTACATGCGGGTGGTTCAGGGGAAGGCCTTTTTTCTGTAAGAGTTCCGCCGCCAATAAACTACTGTGTTCGTTATGAGAAGCTACAATTAAACCGATCCTTTCCAGGCGTTCAATACAAAATTCAACTGCTTCGTTATAATCCCTGTCCGAGCTTTCTTTATCAGGCTGTATGGGTGAAGGATAACCCATTTCGGCTGCACGCTTACGCTCTTTTTCCATATAAGCACCACGTACAATTTTAGCGCCCAGTATAAACTTACGTTCTGCGGCCGCATCGTAAGAAAGTTTTAAAAATTTTAACCGGTCGTGGCGATACAACTGGATAGTATTGTAAATAACCACTTTTTCTTTGTTAAACGTATCCATCATCAGCATTGTCAGCGCATCTACAGGATCCTGTATCCAGGTCTCTTCCGCATCTACCAATACACCAATTCCTTTATTGGCCGCGGTTTCGCAGATATGCATCATGCGTAACCGTACCCTGTGCCATTCTTCCTTTTCTGCTGCAGGTAAACTGTCAATAGCTGTGAGGTATCTTTTCATCAGGCTGCCTTCCAGTTGCTGCATGGTACTATCCAGTTTTTCCAGCAGGGTAAAGCGGGCAAAGCCGGTTACTTTAATACTCATGAACGGGATATTGGGCTGCGTAGCTGCATACTCAATTACCCGGATAAACTCTTCTGTAGCGTGGTCAAAACCTTTTTCCCCGTCATCACCGCCTTCTACCCCATAATCCAGGATCACCCCCACCTTGTATTCACCCAGTTTTTTAGCCACCGCAGCCGTTTGCTGCAAGGTTTCACCACCGACAAATTGTGCAAAAATGGTATTGCGGATCAGGCCTTTTACGGGCAGGCCTACTTTAATGGCCCAGGGGGTTAAACGACTGCCGATCTGCACCAGCCAACCTTTTCCCATTACGGAGAAAAGAAAACGGGCTTTTTTCAGCTCTTTATCGGACTTGTATTCAAAGGCAAACTGTGTGTTATCGAAAGATATACGGGGGCTATTTTCCATATTGTAAAATGATTGCAAAAATAAGGATTACAGCATAGCTTTAAGGCTAAAATGGCACCGCTTGTAAAAATAATAGCCTCCCCGTCCGCCGGTGATCATATAAAACGTTTGCATAAATGCCACTCCCCTAGGGTGGGTTGTTACAGGGATGGTAAAATTGATGATCCAAGCCCTGTTTAAGGCTATCTTTGCCGCAAAAAATAAAGATATGGAACCTAGAAAAGCCATGGACAGCCTGACGATCATGACAGAACTTGTATTGCCCAACGATACCAATGTATTTGGTAATTTAATGGGAGGCCGGCTGATGTACTGGATGGATATTGCTTCGGCTTTGGCCGCTCAAAAACATTGTAATGCACCGGTGGTTACCGCATCGGTAGATAATATTTCGTTCGAAAATCCCATTAAACTGGGTAATGTGGTGCATATTGAGGCCAAAGTAACCCGTGCATTCACTTCTTCTATGGAAGTACATATGAAGGTTTGGGGCGAGGACCTGAAGAAGAAACACAAATACAAAAGCAATGAGGCCTATTATACTTTTGTAGCCCTTACCGATGAAAATAAACCAACGCCTGTTCCCGGCCTGATACCGGAGAGCGAGGAAGAACAAAGATTATTTGAAGGTGCTTTACGCCGTCGCCAGATACGCCTCATCTTAGGGGGCAAAATGAAGCCGGATGATGCCAAAGAGTTGAAAGCCCTTTTCGAGAATTAAAAAAGTTGTTTGTATAATAAAAGCCCGGATGATGATCATCCGGGCTTTTATTATTTTTGTCAACGCTATCATTGCAGATAATATCGTAACCCGATACTCACATAACGCATACGGGCTTTTCCGCCTGACAAAGTCATTTCCTGGTCTTTGTATAGTTTATTGATAGCCTGCGAAAAAGCAGCCTGCAGGGCAAACTGATCAGTTAACTGATGTTCCAGTTGTATATGTCCGCTGGCACCAATATTGGTAAGGTCTTTTTTAATAGATGCTTTTTCTGTCTTAGGCGCCCATACATATACATAATCAGGAAGAGGAGATTCCACTATAAGCATCTTATCATTATAGGCCTTTGCCCACAATAAGAAATCAAGAGACGGACCTATACCAATACTTGTTTTTTCCGTAAGGTTCAACTTAAGCACTGCTGCCAGAGAAGCAAAACCCAGGTTTGCATTCCCCTGCTTCTTTTGCAAGGAAGCATCAGCCTGATTATCAGGTACATACGGGAAATAGCCTACCCCCGGGCTGGGACTTTGCACAATATAAGCCGGGTAAGTTATACCGGCATGATAGTAAGTACCTTTTGATTCGGTATAGTTAGTACCATCTGTCGTTATAATATGGTATTTATTTTTTTGCCGGTAGGCCAGCATCCTTATACCGGCTGAAGCCTCAATGGCAAGATATTTACTCAGCTTTACCTGTGCGCCACCGCTGACATTAAAGCCCGGTTTATGTTTGAATGTAGTACTGCTGTTGATAACGGACTGGTTCGGATTGGCAGCAAAAGTATTCACATATGTACCGTTGTTTTTAATCTTCGGAAGAAGAGACAGGTTACCCTCTGCCTGAAAAAAATAACGTACCTGTGCATGTAAAAAGGAGTTACCTGTCACCAGCAACAGGGCGATCAATATAAGACGCATGGTTTAATTTTGCTATTAAATTACACAAAAAGAAGAAAGATTGAATGACTGACCTGTTATTAAAACGATAATACTGATCATTTCCTTACCATTGCCCGGCCAATACTTTCTCCATGGCATCAACTTTCATTTTACATTCCTCCCACTCGCTTTGCGGGTTACTGTAGAAAGTAATACCTGAGCCGGCCAGTACCGATACATAATTGTTTAGTCCGTTATATAAAATACTTCTGATCACCACATTAAAATCAAAATCACCGGCAGGGTCTATATAACCTACAGCACCGGAAAACAGGCCGCGTTTAACAGGCTCATAGGCAGCGATCAGTTCGGCCACCCGCTTTTTAGGAGCACCGGTCATGGAGCCCATCGGGAACAGGGCTTTCATGATCCCGGCAAAATCCACGTCATCAGCAACTTTGCCGGAGATGGTGGAGATCATCTGGTGTACTTGCGGAAAGCTGTAAATACCAAACAATTCATCCACCTGTACAGTAGCTTCTTCGCATACACGGGCGAGGTCATTACGTACCAGGTCCACGATCATCACATTCTCCGACCTGTCCTTGGTGCTTTGTTCCAATGATTGCCTGGATGCCTTATCACTTGCTTCGTTACCGGGAATACGCTTAGATGTTCCTTTTATCGGTTGTGATAATAATGTGTCGCCGCTCTTTTGTAAAAACCTTTCAGGGCTTGCACATAATAACCATTGCTGGCCCTGCTTATATAAAGCCGAAAAAGGATTAGGGGAAGCAGCACTTAAGCGTTGGTATACCTGCAGTGGATTGATGGGTATACCGGTTGCGAAAAACTCCTGGCAAAAGTTTATTTCATAACAATCGCCCCGCAGGATATGCCGGCGTAATTGTTCAATGGTATGAATGTACTGGGATTGTGTAAGCCTGCTTTGTAGTGTAACAGGCAGTTCGTTATCATTAGTAGCAACAGGCGTTCCTGTTATTTCTTCATATATGCGTTCTGCATTGTCCGCAATTATTTCCAGGCGGTCGCCCGAAAGCCGGATCACAATCTCGGGTTCATAAAAAAACAGCCTGGCAAATGGAACGGATGAAGGTGTCTGTGGTTGTAAACCCGGATATAACTCTTCTGCCAGGTCATAAGCCAGGTGGCCAAAATACCAGCCTTTTTTTTCGTTCAGGAATTGTTGCAGCTGGTGTAAGCTGTCAGCCGCAGGTTGTATATATCTTTTAACCCCTGCCCCCACCAGGCATTCCTGTGTATGCGGATGCAACTGGTATTGGTGGTTATCTAAAAAAGAAAAGGTGTCAAACTGTTGAGACCAGTTCAACACCTTATCTTTTATTACCTTAAAATTATTTACAGGAAATATATGTGACGGGTGCATTATTTAAAAATCATCATCATTATCATCAAAGTCGTCATTATCGTTAAACAGGTCACTGAATTCATCATCCATTTTAAAGTCGTCATCATCACCGGCACTTTTCTTGCCACCTGCAGAAGAGCCTCCGGTACTTTTCTTAGACTTTGACTTTGGAATATCGAACTCATCAAAATCAGGATCCCAGTCCTCGTCTTCTTCTACTTTATCCCAATCATCCACTTCGTCATCTGCACTGTCATCATCATCATCGTCATCCTCATCAGATGCTTTTGATTTTTTAGCAGCAGCTTTACCTTTTCCACGGGGAGTTTCCTCCTCTAATTCATCTAACATATCATCATCTTCATCATCCAGTTCATCCTCTTCTTTTTTTGAACGGGTAGACGCTTTCTTTGCAGGCAGTTTACCTGCATCATCATTTGTTTTGTCGGTTGCTTTTTTAGCCTTATCAGATTTAGCCATATCCTAAAAGGGTTTGAGTGTAAAATTTCAGCGAAGTTTTTAAATAGCCAAATTTTTTTTAAATAGTTTTTTTAATTATCCGTCCTGTTGATTTTCCCATGCCTCAGGGCATTTCCGCGCTATAAAATTATTACCAAATGCAAATACTATCAACATTTTTTTACACTTTCACATATTTTTTTATTCACCTCAATGATGTCGTTGTCAGTACCTGTCGGCAATCTTAAAACGCCTGATTACAGGGCTATGATCTGGTCGCGACCCGGGCCGTTTGAAACGTAAGCCACTTTCACCCCTAAATAGTTGTCAATGAAGGCCACATAATCTTTCATGGTTTGTGGCAAAGCCTCATGCGAGGTAATAGCGGAGGAAGTAACGTTCCAGCCTTTAAAAGTATTGTAAACCGGCGCCACTTCTTCTCTATCAAAACGGAAAGGAATTTCTTTGGTTTCTTTACCGCCAATGGTATACGCAACACAAAGGTCAAGTTCAGAAAAGTCATCCAGTACATCAGCCTTTGTCATCACAATTTTTGTCACGCCGTTTATTAAACAGGCAAAATTCAGGGCAACCAGGTCCATCCAGCCACATCTGCGGGGGCGGCCGGTAGTAGCACCAAACTCGCCACCAATTTGCCTTAATTTTTCGCCGGTCTCATCATGCAGCTCAGTGGGAAAAGGTCCGCTGCCTACCCTGGTACAATATGCTTTGGTAATACCGATCACGTCCCTGATCTTTTGAGGCGCAATACCTAAACCACTGCACACACCTGCCGAAATAGTATTGGAAGATGTTACAAAAGGGAAAGTACCGAAGTCAATATCCAGCATACTACCCTGTGCACCTTCCGCTAACACCTGTTTGCCGGCAGCTAATTGTTTATTGATAAAATATTCACCGTTAACAATATTCAATGATTTCAGGAACTCAACCGCGGCGAAAAATTCTTTTTCCCAGGCTTCCAGTTCTGCTTCATTTACAAAGTCACCTTCTACTATACTGCCGTCTTCTTTTGTGCGGTAATTATTCAATAACTGTAAATGCTTGGCTTTCAGTTTTCCGTACAGGGTGCTGAAATTTTCATCCAGCAGATCCCCCACCCTTAAACCGTTACGGCCGGTTTTGTCCATATAAGTCGGACCAATACCTTTTAACGTAGATCCGATTTTTTCATTTCCTTTCGATATCTCAGCCGCTTTATCCAATGCCCTGTGCGTAGGCAGAATAATATGGGTACGCTCTGCAATGAATAAATTTTCCTGCAGGTTAACACCAAATGCGGTTACACGGTCGCACTCTTTCTTTAAAGTAACCGGGTCAAGCACCACCCCGTTACCAATAATATTCAGTTTACCTTTATGAAAAACACCGGAAGGTATCTGGTGTAATACCACTTTTTCACCGTTTACATACAGCGTGTGACCGGCGTTAGGACCACCCTGAAAACGGGCAATAACATCGTAATCTTTTGCAAAATAATCTACAATCTTACCTTTTCCTTCATCGCCCCATTGAAGTCCCAGAATAACGTCAACCATTATTGTTGTTTTTTGTTGTTTTAATATCAGCTATACACTGTCTAAGTTTTTCCGTTACCGGCTATACAGCCCGTTGTAACTGCTATTCCGCCATTTTTCCCATCACACTATTACTTATCCCGCAAACCGCAAATGTATACCGCAAAAGTCATAAATAGGTCAAACATTATTGCTTTATGCTTTTACGGGCGCAAAAATAACGCAACAATAAAAAGCCACCGAATAAATATGTGGCTTTTACAAATTAATTATGCCCATAGTGTGGGTAGTTATTAACGAATGAGCATCACCGTGCCTTTTTTAGTGATTTTTTGCCCGTCGGTGGTAATTCCCTCTGCCATCCAGATATAAGCGCCGTTATCCTGCTCAATACCTTTAAACCGGCCATCCCAGCCATCGTGCAGTGTGGTAGTTGAAAAAATCACCTGTCCCCAGCGGTTGAGTACCCGGAAATAGTTTAGCTTATCGATACCAACGGGGAAAGGGAAAAATTTATCGTTATGGCCATCCCCGTTGGGGGTAAAGGCATTGGGGGTATATAGTTCAGGTCCTTTATACACACGTATGGTTGCAGTGGTTTCGCCTTCACAGCCGCCGGCAGAGCGGGCTGTTACTGTATAAATACTTATACTGCCGGTACTGCCCGCAGTGGCCAGCGGCGCGGCTATACCTGCATTGTTTAAGCCGGTGGCAGGGGTCCAGGAATAGCTAAGATCAGATTCCGGTATGGGCTGGTTGGTTTGCTGAGACAAGGTAATGGCCCTTAAAGGCACAATACTTCCTTCATACACAACGGTATCTTTCGGCGTAGCGATCACTTTTAAAGGCGGTGTAACTTTTACGGTTACCGCATCGGTTATTAAAGACGAACAACCATTTGCATCTTTCACGCTTAAAGTATAGGTAATGGTCTGAGCAGGCCTTTGGGCTATTGTAGTAGCCTGGGTGGCATCTGCTAAATAGGTAACCGGAGACCAGTTATAGACTGTACCGCCGGAACCGTTTAAACGGTAATCCTGCCCGTAACATATATCCCCGTCAGGCCCTGCATTGGGAACCGGGGCTGCATTTACCGGCACCACTACA
Organism: Terrimonas rubra; assembly: GCF_042686025.1. Classification (NCBI taxonomy): domain Bacteria; kingdom Pseudomonadati; phylum Bacteroidota; class Chitinophagia; order Chitinophagales; family Chitinophagaceae; genus Terrimonas; species Terrimonas rubra. The sequence goes on along the minus strand of NZ_JBHUOZ010000003.1, from coordinate 1,001,978 downwards.
TCATCTGTGGCGGTACAACGCCCCAATGTAAGTTGCACGGTATAGGTAGTGGTTTGCCTGGGTGAGGCCATGGGGTTCGCAATGCTGTTATTACTCAGTCCTGCGCCCGTCCATGCATATCCGGTTGCGTTGGAAACAATAGCCAGTTGGGTACCCGTTCCCTCACAAATGGCTGCGGGATCAACCATGGGGGTAAAGCTCAGGTTATTATTCAGCCCTATCACTACCCCGCTGATGGTATAAGAACAGTTGTTAGCATCGCTGACAACTATATTGTAAGTTCCCGGGCCATTATGGATCGTAGCATTATTACCCGGGTTACCATTTTCAAAACCATACCGGTAAGGCGCCGTGCCCCCGCTGGCTGCGATAGTGATAGCACCGTTATCCCCTCCTTCGCAGGTAGCATCAGTTATGTTGTTAATAACAGCGGTCAATGCAGCCGGTTCGGCTACCACCACATTGGTTACACTGGCCCTACAACCGGTCGCATCTTCCACATACACGTTATAGGTATTTGCCGGTAAATTAAACAGGTTAGAGGCCTGCCAGCTAGTATTATCCAGCGAATAACGATAGCCACCGTTACCCCCGGTAGCGGTAACCCGTATAGTACCATCATTGTTACCATTGCAGGTAGCAGCGGTGACCTTTGTGGTAATAGCCAGCGCCGCGGGCTCGGTGATGGTTACATTATGTTGCCCCTGGCATCCGTTCTGTTCGCGATAGTAAACGGTATAATTATTCGCTGTCAGCCCGGTAAAGGTATTGCCCGCCTGCCAGTTTACCCCATCCAGGGAATAGCTATAGGGTGCTGTTCCCATAGTGGGCACGGCTACCACAATACTGCCGTTATTACCACCGTTGCAACTGGCAGCCTGCTGCACCGAAGTAGTGGTAAGTGCCGGCCCTGCTGCCACATTAATATTATTAAGAGTGCCGGTACATCCGAGATCATCTGTAATAGTGATAATATGAATGCCCGGACTAACATTATTAAAAGTAGCGCCGGGCTGGGCCGTGCCGCCATCTAAACTGTAACTAAACGGAGCCGTGCCATTAGCTGGTACAACCGTAATACTGCCATTCGTGGCTACATTACAACTGCCAGGCACGGTAGTTACCGTTGCCCTAAGCCCGGTACCTTCTCCTACCGTAATATTGTTTACCGTATACTGGCAACCGTTACCATCGGTTACCAATACGCTATGTACACCGGCGGATACATTGTTAAAAATAGCTGCAGCCTGTGCTGTTCCGCCATCGAGGATATAAGTAAGCGGGGCCATGGCAGCAGCGCTTGGTGTAACGGTTATACTTCCGTTATTTACACCAGGGCAGGCTGTTGGCGTAGCAGCGGCTGTGGCGGTAAAGCCGGCAGCAGTAGTAACGGTAATAGCGAGCGGAGCAGTGGTCACACAACCAATATTATCGGTAATAGTTACCGTATGGTTGCCTGCACCCAAGCCCGTAAAAGTATTGGCTCCTGCAAAGGTTTGGGGGCCGCCACCGTCAATACTATAGGTATATGGTCCTACCCCGTTGGTGGGCGTAACCGTAATGGTACCGGTACTTACACCGGTGCAAGCGGTGGGTGTTTGTGTCAGCGTGGCCTGGATACCTGTACCGGCTGCCACTGTAATATTGGTAACGGTAAAACTACAGCCGTTACCGTCTGTTACCAACACCGAATGCGTACCCGCGGCCACACCGGTAAAAGTGGGTGAAACCTGTGCCGTACCACCATCCAGTACATAACTGAAGGGTGCCACTGCCGTAGCGCCGGGTGTAATGGTGATGCTGCCGCTGCTAACACCCGGACAAGCCGTTGCCGTAGCAGCAGCCGTTGCGGTAAACCCGGATGCCGTGGTAACATTGATCGTTAACGGGGTGGTAGTAACACAACCGATATCATCGGTAATGCTTACTATATGGCTGCCTGCGCCCAGACCCGAAAATGTATGTGCTCCGGCAAATGTTTGCGGCGCACCGCCATCAATAGTATATGTATACGGACCAACACCATTGGTGGGTGTAACAGTTACCGTACCGGTACTGACACCCGTACAGGCTGTTGGGGTTTGTGTAATGGTAGCCTGTATGCCCCCGCCTGCTGTTACTACGGCCGGGATATTAGCCGATATACATACGCCGTTCTGTCGGATACGGATATTATAAGTTGCCGGCGCCAGGCCATTGAATATATTACTGCTTTGCCATGCACCGCCATCAATAGCATATTCGTAAGTGCCGGCCCCGCTGGTTGGAGTAACGGTAATTGAACCATTGTTCACCCCCGCACAGGTGGTAGCAGCAGTTGCAACTGTTCCCGTAACCGTTGTACCACTGCCGCCAACAAGGGCAGTAATAATGCCGGATACACAGGTTCCATGCCTCACTTGGATAAAGTAGAACCCGGGATTTAACCCGGTAAATACATTACTGCTTTGCCATACAGCCGGGTTGGTGCTCATATTGTACTCTGTGGTTGCATCACCATTAGGAACATTCACCGTGATAGTACCATTATAAGCGCCTGTACAGGTAGCGGCCGTAGTATTTACGGTAGCCGCCAGCACACCGGTATTGGGAACATTCACTGCCAGGTTGCTGGAACAACCGCCTGCGTCGCTTACTATTACCGTATGAGCACCGGCAGTGACACCCGAAAACGTATAGGTATTGCCGCCGGGTACAGGTGTACCTCCATCCAGCACATAACTATAAGGCCCTGTTCCGATACCAGCAGGAACAGTAACCGCGATTTGCCCGGTACCCGCAACTCCGCAATCAGAAGCCGTGGTAACAGCTGTGGCCTGTAAAGAACTGGTAAGATTAATGGTTATGGTATCACTGTTGGTAAGGTTAACCGAAGGATCATCGCAGGAGGAGAAAGTATTCCTGATAATATATTGTGTTCCTGAAACGGTGGGGCATAAACCGGGGAAGGTCAGGTCAACCAATCCTGGGGTAGTATTGGCCGAAGTTGCGGCGCCCAAAGGAGTACCATCCAGTAAAAACGCTTCGCTGCTGATAAACCTTGAACTGCCGCCGCCGGGTGTAAACCGGTAAGCGGTATTTGACTCTGTCCAGTTAGCAGCATTTTTACCTGGTGGGGTTATGCCAATGGTGCGGTCCCAGTTTTGAATACCCAGGATAGCTCTTCCTTCATCCTGTGCAAAACAAGACTCTTTATTGCCCACCTGCACTTCAATAATGCCGGTGCTTTCGAATAAAACGATCTGGGTGGTATTGGTAAGGCCTGCACAACGGTCACCGGTAAAAAAAGCCATTTCATAAAAACTGATCACAAATTTGCGACAGGGGGCTACGCCGTAGGTAGCATATTCTATCCGCCTGTTGGCGGCATTTTTGGTAGGATCAAGGTCCTGGAATACTCCCATAATACAGGCAGGGGGATAATAAATCGACTCCTGGTTATTTGCTACACCACCGTCATAAGGAATGGAACGTTGCACTTTATACGCGTTAACTTCCCCGGCCCTTCTTTCATCAAAAGTCACAATACCATTAGAGCCTACTACAATTTTTTCGTAAACAGAATCAAAGAAACAAAACCGGAAAGGCAGGTCAATTATATCACTGTATACATCATCCCGGTTCGAGGTAGTTACCACAGTACCGGCATGTGTAGGAAAAGGCAGGTAAGCAACCTGTGATACAACATAATTATCAGTGGAGCGGATATCGGGAACCTGTATGGGACGATTGTAGCAGGTAACGCCACATGCCAGGTTAAACGTAGAATTGTTTAACCCTGTATTAAAACAATTTTGCGCATAGCTGTTTATACAAACGATAATGAACGCCAGTATAACAACCAGTCGCCTGAACGCAGCAGTTAGTCTCATAACAGTTAGTATAATTATTACCCTGAAAGCAATAATCATGCTTGAAAGTTACGGTTTTTAACTGCTAAACAATACCCCGTTTCTTTTTTTTGAAAAAACTTGATTTGAAGTAAAAGCCGGTGTTACGGCCCCTGTAAGAGGACAGGCCATACCGCAATAATAAGATACAGTACGTTTATTTACGAAGGGAATAATACTATACTAAATTTCTGAAAAATGTAAGGGTGAGGGCATCATGATCTGGTGACTGATCTCGGCCAGGTCAATATTCAGTTTAACATTGTCCTCCTCTTTAATGATGATCTTTTCTTTGGTTACCCTTCTGAAGCCGGTTTTTTCAAACACCAGTTTATAAGTGCCCGGTTTCAGGCCGTCAAAGGAGTAATTACCGGCTTCGTCCGTTTGCACCGATATTTCTTTTTTATTATCCGTGTTCAGGTAAGCGGTTACCAATACATCTTTCAAAGGACGTTTATTGGTTGCATGCGATACAATGCCGTTTACAAAATCTTTTTTCTTTTTATTCGCAGGATCAGGGCCCTTGTTGCAGTTACCGGCATGTACTGCTGCACAGGCAAAACAACAGGTGAGCAGTAATAGTAATAGTTTTACTTTCATACAACCAGGTTTATTCGTGAATAAAAATACCGTAAAATAAGAGAGGATAAAAAACTAACACAGATATGGTTAGCCAAAAGATGATCTTTTTCTCATACACAGCTCAATACCTTCCTTCCTACAATTCGGGGAACCACTGTAAAATTAAAGCAATTTTAGCGGATTTTCCAAACACTTTATGAACTCCGTCCAGATTTCGTTTACCACTGTGGCAGCAGGCTGTATGGACTGTATTAAACTGCTCACCTGCCCTATTTCCAGTTCACCGGCTTCCATATCACCTTCAAACATACCTTTTTTAGCCCTACCCCGCCCCAACAGTTGCTGCAGCTCTTCGGGTGTAGCGCCCTTTATCTCCGCCTGGGCCACCTGTTGAAAAAAATCGTTTTTAAGCAATCGCACCGGCGTTAGTTTTTTTAAAGACAATTGTGTATCACCTTCTTTGGCTGCGATAACAGCCTCTTTAAACTGCCGGTGAGAGGAGGCTTCAGGCGTAGCCACAAAGCGGCTTCCTACCTGCACACCCTGGGCGCCTAATACCATGGCAGCCAGCATCTGGCGCCCTGTGGCAATACCCCCCGCGGCAATTACCGGTATGGTAACAGCCCCTGCCACAGCCGGTATTAACACCATGGTGGTGGTCTCCTCCCGGCCATTGTGCCCGCCGGCTTCAAAACCCTCGGCTACCACGGCATCGCATCCTGCCTGTTGTGCTTTCAGGGCAAATTTGCTGCTGCTTACCACATGCACCACTGTAATACCCTGCTGTTTTAAATGTGTTGTCCAGGTAGCAGGGTTACCGGCCGAAGTAAATACGATCTTTACCCCTTCCTCTATAATGGTCCGGATATGTTTATCAATATCAGGGTATAACAAAGGCAGGTTCACGCCAAAAGGCTTATCCGTAGCGGCTTTGCATTTTTGTATATGCTCCTTTAATACTTCAGGATACATAGAGCCGGCACCCAGTATGCCCAGTCCGCCGGCATTACTAACCGCACTGGCCAGGCGCCAGCCACTGGCCCATATCATACCGGCCTGTATAATGGGATATTGGATATTAAAGAGTTCAGTTATTTTATTTTTGAATGGCAACATGATCATTGATTGTTTAATGAAACATAAGGAGTTACAATATTATTAAACAATAGCTTAAGGAAGAAGTATAAAACTGTTTATCCCTGCTTTTGAAACACCAGTTTTGACCAGCTAACATTTTTCTTATCGGCCATCATACTGGCTTGCCGCTGCCGGTGCAATAAAATGCCCAGTCCATATTGTCTGGCCAGGGTAACGGTTTTAATAGCATCGGTGGGAAATATATGGGTGCCCAGGCCAGCGGGACCATTGCGTAATGTGACCGCAAAAATGCCGTCCTGCTTTAAGCGTTGCGCTATGCTTAACAGGGCCATATCCTGTTCTGCTTGATTGAGGTGATGCCATACACCGGCGTCCAGTATAAAATCATATTGCCGGCCCTGCCTTCCAATTTATGTAAAAAGGGTAAGCCATCATCGATCCATTCCATATTTACTGAAGCGTAACGTCTTTGCCCTTCTTCTCTGAAACTGTCCAAAGGTTCTACTGCCGTAACAGTATGCCCCATTAGCGTAAACGCATAAGCATCTTTACCAATACCGGCACCCAGGTCCAGTATATGACCGGGTTGTGAAGGTATAAAGGGTAAAAACTCATGGTACAGGGTGTTAAAATCCAGGGCAATGGTGGCTGCAATAAACCGTTCTTCGCGGCCTTTGTACCCTTTAATTCCCGGAATTACCTGATCCTTCATTTGGTTAGCTTTATAACAGGAGGAGTAATGTGTAAAAAGATGCACAATGGTAAACAGTTGAACGGAGCGTCGCAACAGGTGCCCAATCAAGGCACTGCAGCCGGTTACCTAACCCAGGTCAATACTGGTATTATCGCCGATATTCAGCGTTCTTGATTCACCCCTTAATGCGGTATCGCTGCCAATGATGGATTGTTCCAGTACTATATCGTACAGGTTGGAGTAATTGCCTACAATGGAATGTTTGATAATGGAGTAATCCAGTTGGGTATGATCGCCGATGGTTACATTGGGACCAATGATAGAGTTTTTGATCACACAACCTTCACCGATACTCACGGGTTTAATAATGACCGTGTTTTCGAACTGATATTCCATTTTATCGGCGCCAAATTTTTTTAGCAAAGTGGCATTGGATTCCAGCATGGTCTCTTTACGGCCGCAATCGAACCAGGTATCCACTTTAAAGGCATCAAATTTCACCCCGGCCCTTATCATACAATCCAGGGCATCGGTTAAACTGAATTCGCCATGACTCCGCAGGCCCTGCAATATATTGTTCTCAATGCAGGAGAACATTTGTTCGCTTTCCTTGATTTTGTATAAGCCAACCAGCGCCATATTAGACTTTGGTATATGCGGCTTTTCCACCACATGTTCGATCACGCCGTTCTCATCCACTTCGGCCACCCCAAATTCGCGGGGATCATCTACCTTACGTAAACCTATCACCGAGTTGGGGTTATGTATAAATGCCTGTACATCGTATTCGCAGATCGTATCGCCCAGCACCACTACCACTTCATCGTTGTTCACAATGTTTTTTGCCATCTGTATGGCATGACCCACACCCTGGCGGTCGGGCTGGTGTACATAATGCGCCTGTATATCGGGGTATTTTGCCTGAACGTAATCAAATATTTTATCGCCTAAATAACCTACTATAAATACAAATTCGTTAATACCTCCTTCACGTAACTGATCAATAATAATGCTCAGCACCGTTTTGCCTGCCAGGGGCATTAACGCTTTAGGTTGTGTATAACTGTGCGGACGCAGTTTGGTACCAGCTCCTGCTACCGGGATAATTGCCTTCATTAACCTGTGTTGTTTTATTAAAACGGCCCGTGAAAGTAAGTAATTTACAACAAATGTGGGTGTATAGAACAAAATTTATACATATTAACAAAGGCCTGTGGTTTTCCACATAATTTATCCAATTATCTAATCATCTAATTCTCTAATTATATTATTATCTACTACTTTTGCCACATGCAAAAAGACAACCTGGTTTTTGACCTTATACAGAAAGAATTAGAACGCCAACGTAACGGCATTGAGTTAATAGCATCTGAGAATTTTACCTCCCTGCAGGTAATGCAGGCCATGGGTACGGTAGCTACCAATAAATACGCAGAAGGATATCCCGGCAAGCGTTATTATGGCGGTTGCGAGATTGTTGATGAGATAGAAACACTTGCCATTGAGCGCCTGAAAAAAATCTTTAATGCCAGCTGGGCCAACGTACAGCCTCATAGCGGAGCGCAGGCCAATGCAGCGGTATTTTTAGCCTGTGTAAAACCCGGTGAAAAAATATTAGGTCTTGACCTGAGCATGGGTGGCCACCTCACACATGGCAGCCCTGCTAACTTTAGCGGGAAAAACCATGAAGCTTTGTTTTATGGTGTAAAGAAAGATACCGGCCTGGTAGATTATGAGCAACTGGAAGAGATCGCTTTGCGTGAAAAGCCCAAGATGATCATCTGCGGTGCTTCGGCCTATAGTCGCGACTGGGATTATAAACGCATCCGTGCCGTAGCCGACCAGATCGGGGCGATCGTATTTGCCGATATTGCCCACCCCGCCGGCCTTATTGCCAAAGGTTTACTGAACGATCCTTTTGATCATTGTCATATTGTAAGCTCAACTACACATAAAACCTTACGCGGACCAAGAGGCGGTATCATTATGGTACGCCACGATTTTGAAAATCCCTGGGGTATTAAAGACCCTAAAGGTAATACCCGTACCATTACGCAGTTGTTAGACCTGGCCGTATTCCCCGGTACACAGGGTGGTCCGCTGGAGCATGTGATTGCCGCCAAGGCCGTTGCCTTTGGTGAAATACTGAGCGATGATTTTGCTGTATATGGTAAACAGGTAATTGCCAATGCCCAGGCTATGGCCAAAGCTTTTGTAAGCAAGGGCTATAACCTGATCAGCGACGGTACCGATAACCATTTAATGCTGATCGACCTGCGTAATAAGAACATCACCGGCAAAAAGGCCCAGGAAACACTGGATAAAGCCCATATTACCCTGAATAAAAACGCAGTACCTTTTGATGATAAATCACCCTTTGTTACTTCGGGTATCCGTGTAGGTGTGCCTGCCGTTACCACCCGTGGCATGAAGGAAGCCGATGTAACGACTGTGGTGGAGCTGATTGACAGGGTACTGATGAATATTGACAATGAGCAGGAAATAGCTGCCGTTAAAAATGATGTGCATACATTTATGCAAAAATTCCCTCTATATCCTGAATTATAATTTGCAACCGGTTTATTTATAAAAACTTAAACTATAATTATGATACAACGCCAGCAGAGTTTATGGTTACTGTTATCAGTAATATGCGGAATACTGAGTTTCAACTTTCCTTTTTACACCGGTACCCGCTTGAATGAGGCCAATATGATGGAAATGGCCATACTGGATGGTGCCGCTAATTTTTTTTATATTTTGCTTACAGGTGCCAATATAATACTGGCCCTGGTTACTATTTTCCTATATAAGGACCGTAAGTTACAGTTACGCCTGGCCCTGGTTGGCATACTAACTTCCCTGGGCTTGTTTATTATGTACATAGCAGGTATGCAGAAGTTTGAAAAAGGTAATTTAGCGTTAACGTCCTTATTGGTATTGGGCATTATAGCCGGATTTGTGATGGCGGCCCGCGGTATCAGGAAAGATCAGCAGTTGATCAAGAGCATTGACAAATTACGCTAAAAGTAATTTGATATAATAGTAAAAGCCCGTCAATGAAAATTGCCGGGCTTTTTTGTAAGACGAAATATTCAAATACTAAATCAAGGCTTTATCGTTTTGAAGGAGATTATATTTCTACGCCTTCTTCTTTGTCCTTAGTGATATTTAAAGACTTTTCTGTTTTTTTAATTTTCAGTTCGGGATATTTTTTTAACAGTGATTCATGTTTTTTGTATACATCCTGTGATGCTTTTTCACCGTTAATATACAGGGCACCGTCTTTGTGCTCCAGGGTATAATTCTTTTTACTATCTAATAAGCCGTCTTTTTCAAGCCCTTCAACAATGGTTTTATAATCTTTTACTTCTACCCTTGCCTTTTCAATCTCTACTTTTGCCTTTGACAGATCAAACTCCATATTTTTCATGGACTTTTCCAATTCCGGCTTCATTTTCTCTATCTCTTCATAGGCGCTTTTCAGCTCTTTTTCTATTTGCGCTTTATTAATGGTCTTCATTTCTTCTTTGGCCCTTTTCATATCTTCTTTTGCAGTAACCAAAGCTTTTTCCATATCAGCTTTCATTTTATCAAAATCCACTTTAGACAGGCTTTGTTCTATCTCCTGTTGAATTTTATCCAGGTCAATACTTTTCATGGCCAGTTCGGCTTCTTTCATGGCCGATTGTACCTGTTGTTTTATTTTCTCAGCATCTAACTGGCTTAAAGCGGCTGAGACTTTAGCTTTTAACTCCGGTCCTGATAGCTGCCTTTCCGCTTCGTCTAACTGGCGCAGGGTCTCATCAAAATCCGCTACTTTTTGTTTGGGTACGGTATCATGTACCTGGTGTGTGCCCTCGTACTTATACTGGGTTTGTTTATACCCCCAGGAAGCCAGTACACATACTGCCGCCACACTGAGTGCGGCTATGGAAATCTTTTTAACTGTTCTAGTCGGCGTGGTTTGCATAATAATTGATTTATGGTTTAAAAACGAAATACTTCGTACAATATTACGACAATATTCGTATTAAATAAACCCGCTACGGGGATTGTAAAATATTTAACAAACGGGGCGGGGTCCGGTTATTGTAAAAGACGTTTCCATTCATGTTGCAGCATGGCGTACAGCACAATATCAAAATAAACATCATTTACCCGTTCAGATTCTCTTAAAACTCCTTCCCGGATAAACCCCAGCTTTTGCGGAATGGCCTGGCTTTTTATATTATGGGTAGCTGCCTTTATTTCAATGCGATGCAGTTGTAAAACCGAAAAACCGTATTCCACTATTTTACGGCAACAGTTCAGCATCACGCCCTTGCCACCGGCTTCACGGGTGAGCCAATATCCTATGGCCCCGGACTGATTAGCCGGCTGAATATGGTGTATCCCTATCCTGCCCGCAATAACACCGTTAACAACGATCACAAAACTCTGCTCCAGTTTTTCAGCTGTCTTTTGCTGGCATTGTTGTATGTACCGTTCAAAATCTTCCACCGTCTGCATGGCCCCTACCCAGGGTAAAAATGTCGACAGGTGATCCCGGTTGGCATTCACCGCATCCAATAAACCGGCTGCATGCTCCGGTGCTGTTTCTTCCAGCCGCGTATGTTCATCAATTACTATTACCATTATTTATTTTTTATCCGCTGTAGTGCATCCATGTTCTTTGGTTGCTTTTACCTCAACAGTATTGTTGCGGGGCATATACATGTCCACTCAACCTGTCTTGCAGTGGTGTAACATGAACCACACAAACCAGCTATAAAATGATTCTTACCTATTGTAAGTTACAGGATGTTTCCGATAACCGCCATAAACAAAAACTCCTTTTACCGGGGTAAAAGGAGTTGAATGATATAAGCAGGTAACTGTTTAACTTATTTACGGAATGCCCATTTCAGCATTTCTTTCCAGGATGGCTTTTTGCCATACATTAAAATACCTGTGCGGTAAATTTTACCCGCAAACCAGGTAGTAAACGCAAAACCACCAATTAATAACCCTACTGATAAAGCCAGTTGCCAGACAGGCACAGTACCCGGTACGCCAAAAGGTATACGGGCCATCATAACAATAGGCGAGGTAAACGGAATAATGCTACCCCATACAGCCACAGGACTGGACGGATCTTTAATGGCAATGGTCATTAACATGATAGCAAAGATCACGATCATGGTCACCGGAAAACTTAAGGATTGCGCTTCACGCATATCCTCGTTCACCGCACTGCCGATTGCCGCATACAGGGAGGAGTAAAAGAAGAAACCACCCATAAAGTAGAAGGCAAAACTTCCTAATAACAATGGCAGGTTTAAAGAAGTGAACACTTCCTGTACACCGCCAACCATTGAGTTAATAGCCGATCCTTCACCACCACCGGATACTTTGGTAGCATTATAAATGATGAATATAAAAGCGATCCACAAAATAAACTGGGTAAATGCCACCAGGCCGATACCGACAATTTTGCCCAGCATCAGTTGAAAAGGTTTTACCGATGATACCATTACCTCGGCAATACGGTTGGTTTTTTCTTCCATCACCCCCATCATTACCTGCGAACCATAGATGAGTAAAATAAAGTATATCAGGAAACCCGACACCATACCAATAGTAGAAGCTACATTGGAATTGGCTTTTTCGTCGTTTACATTTTGCGGTTTAATAGTAAGCTGGCTGGACAAAGCTTTACGCTTGGTTTCGTCAATACCCAGTTTTTCATACTTGATCTCGTTAAGGATATTGCCCAGCTTCATCTGTACTTCCGCTGCCGAACCTAAAGTACGGCCGGTATGCAGGATAAGTTTGTCCAGTCCGTTCTCTACCGTAGCCCCGGCAGGTAATACCAGGTAGCCGTCATAACCTTTTGCTTCAAAGTTTTTAATCACAGTGGCGGCGCTATCGGTTACCAGGTTCAGGTGACTGGAAACATCCGCCGCATTGGCCCTTTCCACCCGTCCCCTGTCCAGCAGGCCCGATGAGTCGATCACCGCGATCTTTAATACACTTTTACTTTTTTCCCCAATATAACCCATACCGAAAACCAGGCCCAGGTACAACAGGGGGAAAAGTAAGGTGCTGATGATGAAAGTGCGTTTTCTTACCCTGGTAAGAAACTCTCTTTTTATAATTAGTATTGTTTTGTTCATTGTTATGTAGTTGGTAGTGTGGTAAAATGTTGGTTAGTTATTAAACTGTCTGGCAGTGGGTGTACCTTCTACCAACTTAATGAATATCTGGTTCAGCGAAGGTAATATCTCGTTGAAAGATTCGATACTCAGTCCCTTATTAATAAAGTACTGGATGATATCATTATTACTAAAGCCTTCATTACGTTGTAAAATAATACTGTTGTTCTTCTTCTCCTTTACTTCAAATAAATGAATGGCCAGGTGTTCCGCCAGCAGTTCATTGTTAAAGGTTACCTTGAAGAGGTTTTCTTTAAACTCCTGTTTCACCTGGTTTACTGTTCCGTCCAGTATTTTCTCGCCTTTGTTTACCAATACAATATGATCGCATATTTCCTCTACCTGTTCCATACGGTGGGTACTGAAGATAATAGTAGCTCCTTCTTTCGCCATACGATAAATCTCATCCCGGATGAGGTTGGCATTTACCGGGTCAAGGCCGCTGAAAGGTTCATCTAAAATGATCAGCTTGGGATTGTGCAATACGGTTGTAACGAATTGCAGTTTTTGTGACATACCTTTTGACAGGTCTTCCACTTTTTTGTTCCACCAGCTCTGCATATCAAAGCGGTTGAACCATTCTTTTATTTTAGCCGTAGCATCGGCCTTGCTCAGGCCTTTCAGCTGGGCCAGGTATAAAGCCTGCTCGCCAATTTTCATTTTTTTATACAGGCCGCGTTCTTCGGGCATATAACCTATATAGGCAATATCATTGATCGGGTCAAAAGGTTTCCCGTCAAAAATGATTTCGCCCTGGTCAGGATAGAATATACCGGTGATCATCCTGATCAGCGTGGTCTTACCTGCACCATTGGGACCCAATAAGCCAAATATTTGTCCCTTTTCAATGTTGAGACTGATATTGTTAACGGCTTTTTGAGTGGCAAAGTTTTTAGTAAGATTATTGATCTGCAGTATAGGCATGTTGTAGTTTTATGCTTACAAATATAAACTTCCACTATTAATATATTGTATAAAATTGTATAAGTGGTATAGCTTTCAGGTTTTTATCCCACCTTTGTAAACTCAAACCCTTTTATGGCAAGATTTAAGTGGATATTACTGGCAATAACCGTTATTATGTTCAGCAGCTGGGGCTACCTGGTGCACCGTACCGTGAACCAACTGGCTATTTATAAACTACCCGCAGGTTTACAACAGTTTTTTTACAGCAATAAAGAAACCCTTGTGATGGACGCCCCCCGTCCCGATAAACGCCGTTTTACTGACAAAACGGAAGGGAATAAACATTTTATTGACCTGGAGTATTATGGCGATTCTGCCGCCTATTTACCCCGGACCTGGGATGAAGCTATTAAAAAGTATCCTGCGGATACGCTACATAAGTACGGCACATCGCCCTATAATATCATTGAAGTATATGGCAAACTGGTAAAGGCTTTTGCCAATAAAAACAAGGACAGTATTTTGTTTTATGCGGCCGACCTGGGCCATTATATAAGCGATGCGCATGTACCTCTTCATACTTCTTTAAATTATGATGGCCAACTGACCAACCAGCAAGGCGTTCATGATTTATGGGAGACAACGGTTCCTGAAACGGTTTTCACCCAGTATCATTTGTACAGTAAGAAGAAAGCAAAGTATATAGCTTCTATCCCTGATGCAACCTGGGATATTATTTACCATACCCATACTTTACTACCGCAGTTATTTGCACAGGAGTTAGCCGTATCCAAACAGTTTACCGATTCTACCAAATACCAATGGCAGTTCCGCTGGGGTAAGAACCGTCGTTTTTACAGCAGTGCTTTTGCCGCTGAATATAATAAAGCCTTGAAAAATAGTATCAACGAACAATTACTGTTATCGGCCGAAAACATAGCCAATTACTGGTATAGCGCCTGGGTAGATGCCGGCAAACCGGATCTTTCATCTTTAATCACAAATACGGTTGATGCTAAAACCCTTAAGAGTGAATTAAAATTGTATAAAAAGGGGAAACTGGTAGAAGCAAAGAAACTGATAGCTACTGAGGTTAAAACGGATGATTAGGAGTTAGGTATGAATGATGAATTATGAATGAGGAATTATGAATGAGGAGTTATGAATTGTTGGGGTTGATGGTGTTTGAGTTAAGGTAGTGACACAAAGTGGCCGGAGTTTTTTCACTGAGTGACACAGAGTCGAATTTTGATAAAACTTTGTGTGCCTCTGTGAATCAACTCCTTTAACACTGTGGTTATTATCTTCTATTCCTCTTTAACACCTAACCTAACTGCACCAATATCGCTTCCACTACTCTTTCGCCGTCCATGGCTGCACTCACAATGCCGCCTGCATAACCGGCGCCCTCGGCACAGGGGTATAGTTGTTTTATTTGCGGATGTTGTAAGTCGCCGGCATTACGCGGAATACGTACGGGCGAGGAAGTACGGGATTCGGTGGCTACCACAATTGCATCGTTGGTATAATAACCCCGCATTTTTTTGCCAAATTCAATAAAAGCCTGTTGCAGGCTATTAAATACAAAGCCGGGTAATACCTGCTGCAGGGAAGTACTGTGCACACCCGGTAAGTAAGAGCAATCAGGCAGGGAAGAAGAAATAATATTTTTCGAAAAATCAACCATGCGCTGTGCAGGCGCTACCATCTTTCCACCACCTGCCGTAAAAGCAGCCTGCTCCACCTGTTGCTGAAACTGCATTAAAAGCAAAGCATCCTCTTCCTTATAGGACAGTTTTTTTTGTTTATGATGTGTTATGGCATCGGACACATTTACCTGTACAACCATGCCGCTGTTGGCATGTGGATTATTGCGCTTGGAAGGCGACCACCCATTCACCACCAGCTCGCCGGGTGCCGTTGCAGCCGGGGCAATGATACCGCCGGGACACATACAAAAGGAGAAAACACCTCTACCCTCCACCTGTTGCACCAGGCTATAGGATGCCGGCGGCAATAGGCCGTCACGCACCGCACAGTGATACTGGGCCGTATCAATAATACTTTGCGGATGTTCTATACGCACGCCAAGGGCAAAGGGCTTGGCCTCGATGGCAATATTTTTTGTCTGTAACAACTGGAAAACATCCCGTGCCGAGTGACCCGTTGCCAATATAACAGCATCGGCCGTAAGACTATCCCCGTCGGCAGTAACCACACCTTTCATCACCTGGTTGTCAATAATAAAATCGGTTACTTTTTTTTCAAATAAAAAAACACCGCCGCTGCCAATGATCTGTTCCCGCATGGCGGTCATGATCTGGGGTAGCTTATTGGTACCGATATGCGGATGCGCTTCAAAGAGGATATTTTCTTCGGCGCCAAAATGTACAAATATATTCAGGATACGGTCAATATCGCCCCGCTTGCTGCTGCGGGTGTATAATTTACCATCGCTGTAAGTGCCGGCACCGCCTTCTCCAAAGCAATAATTGCTCTCCGGGTTTACAATGCCTTCCTTATTGAGTTTTGCCAGGTCGCGGCGGCGGGAACGCACATCCTTGCCTCTTTCAAGAATAACGGGTTGTACACCTGCTTCCAGTAAACGCAGGGCGGCAAATAATCCTGCAGGGCCTGCGCCCACAATAATGACCTTGTGCCTGGCATTGGCAACTTCTTTATATTGTAAAGGAATCAGTGACCGCTGCTGAAAGGGCTCGTTAATAAATACGTTCAGTGTTAAATTGACCCAGGGCTGTTTGCTGCGGGCATCGATGGATCTTTTCTGGATAATAAAACCGGTAATGTTTTTAGGCGGCACCGATTCCGTACGGGCAATGATACTTTTAATGGCTGTATCGCTGGCAGCTTCTGAGGGGAGTACTTTTAACGTGATCTTCTTTTGCATATTATTGTCGGGTATTTATCCCGAAGCTGCAAAAATAAGACAGATAGGGCAATTTACCTGCCTGCCAATAAAGCCCTTTACCAACCCGGACCTGCATACTGGTATACCAGTATTAAAACAACGGAGGCCCAGAAGAATATTAAGGGCAATATTTTATAAGATGCATGCATATAACCAAAAGCATGAAAGGCGGCCATAGGCAATAAAGCCATGATCCAGCTTTCGAGGCTGTTGCCGGTGTTGACAAAAGGAATTAATAATGCAATGAGTAAGTAGAATAATAAAATACTCCAGCCTTTACGCACCTGTATCAACATACGGCGTAAATGGTCCTGTACATAATACCCGCCTACCAGGAAAGGCACCATGATCAGGAAAACACTGCCCGCCATCCAGGCCGATTGTTTTATTTTAGGCAGGCCGATACTGATCTGCGGTAATAATACCTCCCAGCTGAAGCTGTCGGTTAGCAACAGGTAAATAGCCAGGAAATAGTAAGGCGTGGTAATACCTAGTATACACAGCAGCCATTCGTTTAGTTTAAAAGGCCGTAGAATGGATAAAGCGAGTATTACCCACAAACCAAAGAAGATAATGGGTGAATAAAAGAAAGAGGCAATACCCAGTGCCAGGCCAATATTAAAAATGCTGCCCCGGGCCTGCGGTTTATTGTACGTATTAAAGATGGCAGGCAGGATGTATAATAATATGGTATTGGCGAGTAAAGAGGCCGAGAAATAATTCCAGTCGGGCAATAAAGAAGTAACCACCATATAAGCCAGGCCCGGTAAATAGTTCAACCGGTTCATCATACGATGATGGTTGATGAACCTGGTAAGCAGGTTAGCCTGTAAAAATAACAAAGTAAAAGCCAGCAAAGGATACAAAAGCGGAAAACCCGCAGCAGAAGGATTCAATGCCTCTACTATACGGGTATAAAAGTAACCATCGCTGCTGTGGGTAACAGCCGGATGGGGGTTGATAAAAGCAGGTAATTTTATTAAAATGCCTACTATTAACAACAGTAAAATATTTGCCGGACTCTTTTGTTTAAAAACGCCTATCACGAAGTATTGTGGTTTTGTTGGGTATGTACGGCTCAATGAAGCCGTACATACCGGTGCAAAATACAACGTGTACTAGTTAAAATCAACTTTTGCAAAACAAATATAATTGCGGTACAAACAAGGGATGATCATTTGGTTACGGCCCACCTGTTTACCATACCGCGGCATAAACTCCCGGCCACGGTCTAAATTCTTCAGGGTAGGATTACGTTTCATTTCACCCTCCGGTGATACGGTAAAGTCGCTTAATAACTGTGCTTTTGACTCCAGCGTATTAAACAGGAAGTGTAACTGTCCCCCGGTGATGAATAACTGGTAAGATAAGAGGTTATCGGACTGGTCGTTATACTGCTCTTTGGTAATAACGTTGTTCCATTCGTTATTGCCCTGGCTGTCAAAAGACGAAATAGTAATATTATCGGCCTGGTAACGCACATTATCATTGCCCCAGCGGTTCATACCCCAGTAGGAATTATAGTAGTAAGGAGAGTAGTAATAATAATCAAAAGGGCGCATGAAAGGTGAACCCCAGTAGTTCCAGCGATTCCAGGGTCCGCCGCCACCTCTTGAGCTTGTATAGGCCGCTTCGCTGGCAATAATAAAACCACCGTCACCTTTTAAAATAATATTCTTGATAAAGTTATCATCAAAAGCCGCTTTGGCAGAGGTATTTCCTTTGGCCTCCTTACGTAAGGCTTCGGAAAAAGCCAGTGCCTTTTCACGGACCACCTGGCCGGCTCTCTTATCCCATACATACAGGTAGTACCCTTCTATATTACCTCTCTTGGTTTTATTGTAAAACGATACCATCACCAGGCGTTTATTCACATTATCCGCTTTGGTTTTAATATCATCCAGGTAAATGCCTTCAATATTGATAGATCTTTCTGTTAAAACGTCCTCCATCGCGGTTTTTTGTATCAGGTCGACCTTACTGATACTCTCATTGCTTAAGCGGTTAAAACGGGCAAAGAAGAGGTCGCCGTCATTATCTAGGGTAAACTCGCCCAGGTAATAATCCCGCTCTTCCATGGGAACCGTTAAACGGCTCAGTTTTAAAGTTTGCAGGTTATCATCCAGCAGGCGGGTTGTAAGCCGGAAAAGCTTTTTATCCTTACTGTTTATTTTATACAGCAGTATTTTGCTTTTATCTTCACTGGTAACGGTGGTGTAGATCTTATTATCGGCACTATAACCGATACGGGTAGTATCCAGCAGCATAACATCACCTACCTTATCACCCACCTCGTTTAAACGGGCTGCCTCGCAATACACGATGCCTTTGCGCTGGTATTGATAAATTACATAGAAATAGCTGGAATACGGAACGATATCCACATTGATAACACGGTCGCCGTTGGGCAAAAAGTCAAAATTCTTTTTGGCTACGGGCAGCATTTCATTGTCCAATACCGATACCCAGTGTCGGCTCCTGTTGCTTTTATAAATCAGGAAGTTGTTACCCATTTTACCGATCACTTCAAAGTTTATCCGGTGGCTGTCGTCTTTTTCGGCTTCCGAGTACACAATTTGTTGCGCCTGAACACCAAAACCGGCCAATAGTAGCATGATTATCAGATACAATCGTTTATTCGTCATATTCATCTTAATTTACCTTGTATTAAAGTTACAAATAGTTGGCCACATACAATTTACCTGATGCAATTTGTTGCGGCATTACATTAATAACGAGGTTAAAAATCCAAAAGTTGTTCCTTTAATCATAAAAAAAACCTTAAATCAGGCCGGCAGCGAAAGCGGTTACCGGCTATTAAGTGTAAAGACTGAGCTAACCAGCCGGTTTTCCCGCGCCTGGAAGCAGAACAAAGAAAAACGGCATAAGAGATTAGAATACGATTAGAAAATGGCGGGTTAAAGCTTCGTGAAAAAAAAGTTAACGGCTTGTAATTTTTGTATGCCTGTTTTACTTATAACTTTGTAAGTCGAATTACGGCCCGGGCAGAAGCCGGCCGTTTTTCGTAAATTTTAACAAGTGAAAGGACCTACCAACAAAGTCACCGCTGCGGGACTTCTAATAGCACTCGGAATTATTTTTGGCGATATTGGCACATCACCACTTTATGTTTTTAATGCCATCATCGGTGACAGGGAGATCAATGAGCTGCTGATCGTTGGTACTTTATCCTGTATTATCTGGACACTTACCTTACAAACCACCATTAAGTATGTTATTCTTATTTTAAGAGCCGACAACCGTGGTGAGGGCGGTACATTTGCCTTGTATGCCCTGGTAAGACGCCGGCGAAAGTGGCTGGTAATACCGGCAATGCTGGGTGGCGCGGCGCTATTGGCCGATGGTATGATCACGCCGCCTATTTCCATTACCTCCGCCATTGAAGGCCTTTCCAAACTCCCCTATTTAAAGGAAACACTGACCGCCAATACCATTATGGTGATCGTACTGATCATACTGGCCCTGTTTTTTTTCATGCAACAATTCGGCACCTCCTCGATCGGTAAGTTTTTCGGGCCGATGATGTTCATCTGGTTCACCCTGTTACTGGTACTGGGCCTTGCACACGTTTTTGACGATCTTACCATTTTCAAAGCATTAAGTCCTCATTACGCAATTGAATTTTTAAGTACCTATAAAGAAGGTTTCTGGTTGCTGGGTGCCGTGTTTTTGTGTACCACGGGTGCCGAAGCTTTGTACAGCGACCTGGGACATTGCGGCCGTGGGAATATCCGTATGGCCTGGATATATGTAAAAACCTGTTTACTGGTACATTATTTTGGACAGGGCGCCTATATGTTAGCGCATTACAACGGCACTTTTGTAAACAAGAATGCCCCGCAACTGAACGCCTTTTATAACCTGATGCCGGAGTGGTTTATTTTGCCGGGCGTTATTATTGCCACCCTGGCAGCTATTATTGCCAGCCAGGCCATGATATCGGGCGCCTTTACACTCATCAGTGAAGCCATGCGTTTAAACCTGTGGCCTAAACTGAAGATACGTTACCCATCAGAAGCCAAGGGCCAGTTGTTTATACCGGGTATTAACCTGTTGTTATATGTGGGCTGTACCGGTATTGTACTGTACTTTCAAAAATCATCGGAGATGGAGGCGGCTTATGGCCTGGCCATTATTGTTACCATGCTCACCACCACCATCCTGTTTGCCAATTACCTGGTATTACACCGGGTAAAAAAACGCTGGATATACCTGTTCCTGGTAAGTTATTTTATTGTAGAAACGGCTTATTTCATTGCCCTGCTGGATAAGTTTACCCATGGTGGTTATATTACCGTGTTGTTAGGCGGCCTGATGTTCCTGGTAATGTATGTATGGTACAGGGCCCGTAAAATTAAGAACCGTTACGTGGAGTTTGTACGGCTGGAACATTATATACCCAAGATACAGGAGTTAAGTAATGATAAATCGGTAGCCAAGTACGCCACCCACCTTATTTACCTGACCAGCGCCAATAACCCGAAAGAGATTGAACATAAGATCATCTATTCCATCTTGAATAAAAAGCCTAAAAGGGCGGATATATACTGGTTTGTGCACGTAGATACATTGGACGACCCCTATACCTGTGAGTATAAGGTGGAGCATATTATACCCAATGACATTATACGTATTGATTTCAGGCTGGGCTTTAGAATGGAGCCAAGGATCAACCTCATGTTCCGCAAAGTAGTGGAAGACCTGGTGGCCAATAAAGAAGTAAATATTATCAGCCGTTACGAAAGCCTGGCAAGCAGTAATACTGTTGGCGACTTCCAGTTTATGGTAATGGAAAAATACCTGAGCCAGGATAACGAATTACCGTTCAGTGAAAGAGTTATTATGAAGTTCCACTTCTGGTTAAAAGAACATAGCCTGAGCGAGGAAAGAGGTTTTGGCCTTGACCTTTCGAATGTAACGGTGGAGAAATTCCCGCTTATTGTGGCACCGGTGACCAACCTGCGGCTTACACGTATTGATAGCTAGTTTTTCAATAATATATTGGATAGTATAAAAAAATAGGGGTGCATAGACATGCACCCCGCTTTAAAATCCAATATCCTATGAAAAACCAGGACAAATATACCTGACTTGTATTTGCAGGCCACCCTCTTTTCGCTAAATTGACAATTATCATCGTTAACCTTCTGTTTTTTCAAGATGAACCGTTTGTTCTGCTATTCACGGCAGCGGTATTTTGTTTACATTTAAAACATGGCGAACAAAAAAAGGCAACAATAAATGTTGCCTAAAAAAATACATTATAAAAAACCATTTACATAAGTATTTCCCGTTTGGGTTGAACAGGCTTGGGTATGTCTGTTTCACCAAGCATATTCAACAGGTCAATTTCGATGGTACGGCAGATGGAGAGCATGGGGATATCGTAAGGAAGCCCTTCAAAAGGGTTTTCAGAATAATCACCGATCAGTTCCATGACCACATACACCCAGCCGATGACCATACCAAAGGGAATGGCCAGCCAGATCCAGGCATCGCCCAGTTTAGCAAACTCGCCTACAATGCCAAAGGGCAGCATAAAGATAAATATGCATACGAACAGGAAACTGAAACTACCATACTGACGTGGTAAGGGAAATTTCTTGATCCGTTCCAGCTTGCCCTGGTGTTCAAAACAATCATTGACCACCCGTTGCAGTTCGAGTTGTTTAAACACATCCAGTTTACCCTGGTCATACAACATGTTGAGCGTTTGGGTTTGCTGGTGCAGTATATGGGTTGCGCCGTTGGCAAAATGATCGCCGGTTTCAAACCCCCGCAGGTATTTTTTCATTTCTATGGCCGCCACCTCTTCTTCATACATGCCCACGCCAAAGTTTTTACGACGGTTTACACTAAAACTGCCGAAAAGGTGCCGCAGGCTTACATGCTCCCATTGGGTAGGTTGCAATAATTGCGACCGCAGCGTATAGATCCATGCAATATACCCATACACCAGTTTTTCTGTATCCGCTTTGTTTTCTTTACCCAGGAAGCCGTTAACCATGGAGGCCCACATGCGGCTGCTGTTAACAATGCCACCCCATATTTTACGCCCCTCCCAAAGGCGGCCATAAGCCTGGTTATTTTTAAAGCCCACGTAAAAAGCAACCGCCGTGCCCACTACGGAAAGCGGCAGCCAGGGAATGGCCAGCATTTTCCAATGGGTGAAATGATACAGGGAGGTCATCAGCGTCATCCATGCGGCCAGCCACCAGAAATGATGACCGGCAATGAACATAACACCTCTGAACGAAAGCGTTTTTCTTACTAACATATATAGGCTGCTTTGTTATAGTAAACGGTAATACTGTGAGGAATGATTATAATTTACGGATGCGGATATTTTTATAGTATGCTTTGTTACCATGATCCTGCAGGGCAATCAGCCCTGTTGCAGCTTTGCCATAATCAGGAAAATCCTTCCATTTACCGGTTTCGCGTAATTTATTCCATTCCGGTGTCCAGGCTTCAAAGGCAAGAATTTTTTCGCCGTTTAACCAATGTTCCACCTTGCCCTTGTTGAATATGATTTTACTGTTATTCCACTCCCCTACCGGTTTCAGCTTTTTATTACTGCCGGCCAGGTGCATGGCATAATCGGCGCCGGCTTTTTGCCAGTCCTCCAGTTTACCAGGGAAGTTCACATCATCAATGATCTGGTACTCAGGACCTGTTTCATAAGGTGCTTTATATTTTTTATCTTCCACTACATGATACATTACCCCGCTGTTACTGCCTGAGTCTACTTTCCAGTCCCATTCCAGTTCAAAGTTCTCATACGCTTTATCGGTTACAATATCACCGCCAGAATCATGTTCGGCATGACCCAGGCATACCAGGGCCCCGTCGATGATGGTCCAGTTTTTTATAGCCGCGCTGTCTTTATTATAACCATGCCAGCCATTAAGGGTTTTGCCGTCAAACAGTGTTTCCCATCCGGCATTATCGGTAATACTGTCTTTGGTTGAACCGGCTGTTGCTTCCGGGTTTGTTTTGTTGTCGTTGCCACAGGCCAAAAGGCAACCGGCCGATACCAATGCGAAAAAGAATTGTTTCATAATGCGTTAAAAAGTTGTGAGGGTTTTTAATAATAGTGTAGTTATCCGATTTTTTTCATGTTCACAGGGTCCCAGTTGATAGGCTTTCTTTGCACCAGGCTGTCGTTACATAATAATGCCGGTGCTGCCGCCCGGTAACCGAAGGCTGCATCTTCGGCAATGGCTTTATTGTTACGGTTACGGATGGCGGTAAAGAAGTTCACCATATGATCGTAAGGGCCGCCCTTATAGCCTTCTTCCGCTTTATACACCAGTGTAGAAGGTGGCAGTATTTTTTTACGGCTTTCATTACCCTGACCGTTCTGTGCTTTAAGGAAAGGATCGCCCATAGCCGACATATTGTTTTTTTTGAGTGTTACATCATCCCAGGTTACATCCATAGAGCCCTCGCTGCCTACCAGCTTTAAGTAAGTAGTACCGCTGGTACCATCTACAAAGTTGCAGCGCAGTGAAAGGTTGAATGCGGGATGCACGGCAGTTTTGGGATAATCGAAAGCACCCAGCTGTACATCGGGTACTTCGCGGCCATCGTTCCAGAAGCGTAAGCCACCGGTTGAGTATACACGATCCGGGCCCAGTGAGTCGGTAATAAAATGCAGACTGGAAAACAGGTGTACATACAGATCACCTGCCATGCCGGTACCATAGTCGTTGTAATTACGCCAGCGGAAGAAACGCATCGGATCGAAAGTTCTTTTTGTAGTATTGCGGATATAGGCATCCCAATCCACCGTTTTTAAAGAAGCATCGGCCGGTATGGGATATTGCCATACTGATACCGGGTTACGACGGGCCCAGAAACCTTCGGCATAGTTGAGTTCGCCAATTGCCCCTTCCTTTAATAATTGTTTTGCTTTTTCATTACCCAAAGATGATACACCCTGGCTGCCCACTTCAAACACCATTCCTGTTTTATTTTGTGCAGCAATTACCGCAGGCCCTTCCTCCACGGAATGTACCATTGGTTTTTCGCAGTATACATGTTTGCCTGCATTCATGGCATCAATGGATATCTGCTGGTGCCAGTGATCGGGTGTGGCAATAATAACCGCATCCACCTCTTTACGGTTTAAAATTTCTTTATAGTCCTTTGTCGTAAAGATGCCGGAGCCCCAGCGGGTTTTGGCATCGGTAAGCCGGGTGGTATACAGGTCACAGACCGCTACTACTTTTACACCGGGAACCATCAGTGCCGTATCGAGGTCAGCACCACCCATGCCGCCTGCACCAATAAGCGCTACATTGATCTGGTCATTGGCATCAAATACCTGGTCGCGGGCTATGCCGATGATCTTACGGGTAGGCGTATCGGCTGCATGTAAATAATTGCCGGCCACAATAGCACCCGACGAAAGAATAAGTTTTTTGAGGAAGCCTCTCCGGGCTTTTTCTTTATCCATAGTTTATGCAAACGTTTTAGTTCGTTAGCCAATCAAAATACTAAAAAACACCGAAGAAATTTATAATCGCCGGATAAGATTTATTAACCGGTGTATTTTTTATTGCCAGGCTGTTATATAAAGCTGAAAGGCTGCCCGATTGCAGCGGCACCCCGGTATTAAAGACCGGGGTATAGCGGAAAGCGGGAACTGCTGCTGATAGCAGTACCGGCGATGAAAGCCCCTGAAAATTATATCGCTTTAATTTTCATTAACAATGTATTCGTTTTTTATTAGTACAAGCACCTGCCAACATTAAATATTTTGCGTGGGATGAGGCCAGGACCAGCTCCTGTGCTATATAATGACTGTGTAATCCACTCAAATATGATATTAAAAAAAATCGGACTGATCTGCACGATAGTGCCCTTATTCATTGCCTGCAACAAACGTAATTATGGCGGCGCCACACCGGAGCCGGGAATACCTGGTACCCCGGCAACAACTGATACCTCCCACTACCCGCCTTATACCTGGCAGGAACATTGGTTTGATCATAACCTGCTGGTAAAGCGGGTGCATTTCAATAATAATATTGCCGTTTATTTTGACGATGATGTAAACCGCAGCAAGGCCGGCTGGTTGTTTGATTTTACGGATACCGTATGGGCCTATACCAAAAAAGTATATGGCGCTTTTGGTAAAAACGATACCACCAACCGTTTGTTTGCCGTATACCACACCGGTAAGTATGGTGGCGGCCACCCGGACACTTACCTGAACGGCGCACATGATTACAGGAATATGATTGATATAGGATCGGGCTGGGATGCATGGGAGCATATTACACCCTGGGAAACAGATGTGATCATTCATGAAATTGCGCATATAGTTGAAGGTGGCAGCAAGGCTATTAAAGAGTCACCGGCATTTGGCATATGGGGCGATAGCAAGTGGGCCGAAATATTTGTATATGATGTACATGATGGCATTGGTAATAATGCGGCAAAGGAAAGAGTGTATAACACCTGTATGCCTATTACGGATGATTACCCGAGAGCCAATACATCGTGGTTCAGGAACTGGTTTTTCCCTATTTATGAAAAGCATGGCAGGTCGGTTGTACTGAACCGGTATTTTGAATTATTATCCAAACATTTTCCCACCAGAATAAACAGCGGTATTACCAGTTATGCGAGGTCGTTAAACTTTGGAGAGTTCATCCATTTCTGGAGCGGTGCCGCCGGTGTTGACCTGTCGTACCGGGCCCTGATGAGTTTTGGCACAAAGGATAAGGAAGGCAGGGACTGGCAGGCCCAGCTGGCCATTGCCAAAGCGGCCTTTCCCGGTATTACTTATAGCACTGATAATACTTATGGTACTGACCTTACCGCAAATGCCGGTATTGTGGTAAGCAGGGAGAATACGCAGGGTGCGCAGTCAACGGAAGGTTCTTTAAAATTAATTGACAGGGATAATAATACCAAGTTTTACACCGGTACCTATACCACTGATTTTACCGTACAACAAATATTACCAACAGCAGTTATAGCCAACAGTTACCTGCTTACATCGGGCAATGATGCATCCGCCCGTGACCCAAAAGACTGGATACTGGAAGGATCGGGTGATGGCAATAGCTGGCATACACTGGATACCAAAACCAACCAGCGGTTTGCTTACAGGAACGAGATCAGGGTGATTGATTTTGCCAATACCACAGCATATAAGTATTATCGCTTACGTATTACTGCCAATGCAGGCAGCAGTGATATGCAACTGAGTGAATGGCGTTTGTTTAAAAAATAATACAATAAAAGTTTATTGGAGAAAAGGTGAATATAGCTATTCACCTTTTTTCATGTGCTGTTATAATAATATAAGTAACTGTTTGCCATGTATATAAAACCCTGCTACTTTTTTATTCACTACTTAACTGCCTGCAAAAACATTTTTTGGCATTATTATTAGTTATATAGGATACATGCAACAATAAATATGATTGCTTCCATAGAATATACTATTATATGGAAAGCAGGTATGGTATGCATAAACCATAGGTATCATTTAAAACTTCACTATATGAAAAAGTCAATATTTATTTTAGGCTGCACGATTGTGCTTTTATCAGCCTGTAACAACGAAGCATCAAACCCGGTAGAAAAAGCAGATTCCCTGAACGAGGTCAAGCAGGACCAGATGCCGGTGGAATCAGCATCAGTAGAGAACACCAGTAAGTTTTTAGTTAAGGCAGCCGACCATGGCATGGCCGAAGTAGAGTTAGCTAAATTAGGCGAAGAAAGGGCTACGCAACAATCGGTAAAAGATTTTGCGGCCATGATGGTGAAAGACCATACAGCAGCAAACGCCGAAGTAAGTGCGCTGGCGGCCAAGCTGAATGTTACCCTGCCCGCTACTTATGCGGAAGAACATAAAAAAACTGCGGCCGACCTGAGGGATAAAAAAGCCAAAGACTTTGATAAGGATTTTATGGATGCGATGATATCGAACCATAAAAAAACAATCGATGAGTTTAAAGATGCCAGCGATGATGATATGAATGCGGAGGTAAAAACATTTATCACCACTACCCTGCCTACTTTGCAGTCGCACCTGGATGCTGCTGAAAAGATCAGGAAAGCGATGAAATAAGCGATCACGTTTCGATCAGGTAATAACAAAAGCCGGCATAATGCCGGCTTTTTGTATATAGTTTTCCATTTAAATTACTCAATTGCATTGATCTCACCCAGGCCGGTATAACTGGCATCGGAGCTGCGTACAATATCAAAACGGAAATACCTGGCGCTTACCGGTGTTAAGAAACTCAGGTGTTTGATATCGGGGTTATTGGCATTAGAACTGGCAAGGGTAACGCTACCATTATAGGTACCTATATATTGCCAGGTGTTGCCATCGTTACTGGAAGAAACATTTACCTGTAACCAGTTCTCGTTCCGGTAGGCATAACTGGGAACAAGCCTGAAACCTTTTACCGTTTTGGCAGCTCCCATATCCAGGCGCAACCAGGCCGGTATACCACCTTCTGATGACCAGGCCGTTCCATTATTCCCATCGAGTACCAACGCAACAGGATTGGCGGAATAACTGCCACTGGCAGTAACCGACCAGCCAGTACGGCTGGCTACAGTCCCACCTGTAATGGCAGCATTAGCCGGATCGATATTACTGATGCGAAGAATAATATACGCGATTGATTTAGGCCCCAGTACAAATGGTGCCGGCGCTACGGTTTTAAGCGGTAAAATATAAGCCGTACCGGTTTGTAACGCAGCGAAGTTTTTTATGTTCACTTCAAAACTATCAATAGAGAATTTAGAACCTGCCGGTATCTGTGCCTTTGTTTTTATCAGCTCATAAGAACCTTCGGGGAAGGCTTTGTACTGTGTATTATTTCTCAGGTTATACGCATCTACCAGGGATAGATCGGCACTGAGATCGGCTGTAACAGCGCTGCTGTAAGATGCGATATTTAAGGCCGCGCCAAATTTTACCGGGTTTCTTAAGCTCACCGAATTATCTGGGTACCTGGTCATTAACACATTCAGGGTATCAAATCCTGAACGGGCCGGTATATCAATGCTTGGTTTGATCTTTAACATATTAAACACTGGTCCGCCCTCAGACGCATAGATATTTCCTTTACGGTAAGGCTGTACTTTAATGGTATCGCCGCTTATGCGCATTACACGGAAGAAGAAATCGGTAATGCCCTTATCACCAGTTGCATAGATACGTGAAATAAAGGAGCTGGTAGAGAAAGTGAGCAGCGGCATACCCGTTGCCGATGAAAGTGTATAATACGACATGGCCGGGCCGGCATAATTGGAAAGGCTGCTGGACATGGTTACCTGGCTTTTCAGCGTATCAAATTTCATGGTAAAATTAGCCGAGCTGGTTACCACGGTAGAGGTAGCCGCACTTTCCGGATATAACAGGAAGCCATATTCTGCACCCTGTAACATTTTTTTGATATCCGATTCAAGAGCTTCCTGTCTTTCCTTTACCGTGCCGCCATCAAGGGGCAGGTCTTTTTTCTGACAACCCCACAAAGCGGCAATGATGGTGAATGACAGTACCGCAGTTGTTATTTTATTTTTCATTAGAAATAAATTAATAGTTTATATTTTTTATACCCGACCTTATAACCTGGCAACTGCAGAGTCTAAATAAGTTTTCATATCATGCAGGTCCATACCCATATTCAGGTATTTCTGGTAGATCATCTCGTACTTGGTTTTCAGCTTTGGATTTTTAGCTACAATACGCAGCACCGAATCCTTTGTAAACGTAAGACAGGCGCCCACAGTGGTAGCAAAATCTTCTTCAGGAGCATAACCTCCGTAAGGTTCAAAGAAACCATCCGCCTGGGCCTGCGCAGTAGTTTTGCTGCTATAGGCAATACCATAATAGTTGCCCTGCGAAACACGGTCGTAAGCATATCCCCTTCCGTATTTATGGTCCATCTGGTGCGCATGTTCGTGGTAAAGGGTTGTTATATGCGACCTTAAAGATGTTTTATTGGTAAAGCTTAAATTATCCACAGCACCCATACCTAAACGGTAGAACTGGCCATTTAAACCGGCACCAGCCGCACCGCCGGAAGAGATGCTGTTAAATTTAATAGCACTGCCCACAATTAAGAACTCGATAGGCTTTTCGTTGGCCCAGAATTTAGGGAACCGCTGTTTTAAAGGCCCTAACCATAATTTATTGATCATGATATTGGTATAACTTACCGCCCGGTCATAACTGGTAGGCGTAAAGAAGGTAGTAGGATCAATTACACGGGGCGTAAACTGGTAATACACTTTTACCCCGTAATCCCGCTGGATGGTATCAATCAGAGAATCCAGGCCGTTTTTAACGGCATTCTGCGGTAACTCTAAAAAATCAACCGGCTCTTCTTTCACCAGTTTGTCTTCTTTGGTACAACTAACAAATACCACTATTGCCATTGCCAGCACAAAGCCGGTTAAGCCATAAATATTTTTTTTCATATACATTTTATTAAAGGTTCAGTTTATTTTTAAACAGTAAGGTGTTATCGCGGATTTAACTGGATACCGGGATTACCTAATTGTTCTGTTAACGGGATCTGTAAAGCTTTTTTAAGATCGGTTGCTTCTAAGGTAGCCGCTACCGGTAATCCTCTTCCCAATACATGCTCCACTTTTATTTTCAACCTTTTTACATCAAACCACCTGAGTCCTTCATTTAAAAACTCCTTCCTTCTCTCGTCCATTACAATGGCCAGTAATTGTTCTTTGGTAACATCGGCCGCTGCAATGGGTGTATAAGTGGTATACCTGGCAGCCCTGAAAACATTTACATCAGCCAGGGCATCTTCTACTGTACCGGCAGTGCTGCGTAACACGGCTTCGGCCCTGTTTAACAATACTTCATCGGTAGTAAAATGTGCTGTTCTTACAAAGCTGTTGGGGTTGTTAGGCTGTGTATTGTATTTGGTAGCTACAACCTGGTTATCAATTACCGTACCCACGGCGATCAATAAAGTTCTGCGACGGTCAGTATTGGTAAAAGTACCTCTTAACTGATCCGTTGGGAAAAAGCCGCATAAAGTATAGCCGGTAGGCGTTAACACACTCAGGTTAGTGGAATAACTGCTTAACAGGATATTCGGATGTGAGGGAGGATCCATATACATGGTAGCATAATATTCCCTGCTGAACTGGGAGATCAATGCGAGATCAGCAGCCAGGTTACGGGTTGTACGGCCTTTGATCTTAATTACCTCATCGGCATATTTAACCGCTTCTTCCCATTCGCCTTTATACAATTTTACCCTGGTCATAAACGCGTTGGCGCTGGCCAGTGAAAAATGGTAAGGATTTTTTGACAGATCGGCCTCACCCTTTTTCATATAATCAAGGCCGGAAATAGCATCCTTCTCAATCTGTTCATACACCTGCTGTACGGTACTGCGTTTTACCAGTACCTGGTTTTCTTTGCTCACTGTGGTAACAATGCCCACACCCAGGTCGGTAGCCGCTGTTGCTTTATCATAATGCTGGCCAAATAAATTAACCAGTAAGAAATGGCAGTAAGCTCTTACCATCAGGGCCTCACCCATTACGGCTGCTTTATACGAATCGCTGCCTCTTTCCGATTTTAATACACCTTCAATTACCAGGTTGGCCCTGTAAATTTTGGAATAAAACTCGGCATAGGCATTTTCAGGGCCTGTGGGTATGTTCTGCGGATATTCGTCCTTATACAGGTACATCGGCAGGAAACGGTCATTGATAGAAGCCTGCGCCAGTGTGGCATAGTACTGGTAATCGTCGGTAAGGATATCCGTAAACAATTCATGCCTTAACGGGTAACCATCGGTCATCAGCTGGGCAAAATGTTCGGTAAGCGTAGGGCTGATCCTGTTATCATAGGACTTATCCAGGAATTTTTTACAGCCCGAGAAAACCAGGACCACCAGTGATAACGCCAATATTTTATATCTTGTTTTCATGTTTCTGTAGCTCATTAAGTTTTTTAGAATTGTGCAATTAATCTCAGCGAATAACTTTTAGGGTTAGGTAAGCTTACCCCGGTGATCAGTGTTTCAGGATCCACACCTCTTAAGCGCTTATCAGCCCAATAATAGATATTGTTGGCAGAAGCCATAACCCTTACGCTTTTGATCACCCCGATACGCTGTAACGCTTTAGGGCTTACTTCGTAAGAAAGCATCACCTCGTTCAAACGTAACACATTTGCATTTACCACCATGGCAGTGCTCCTGTTATAGGCAAATTCGTTCTGAATACCAGCCGAAGATAAGTAAGCGGCCTGAATACTGGACACCAGGCCCGGTACATTGGTGATCAATTCGTCACCGCTTGAACGCCAGCGGGCATCAATATCCTGTGCTACTGCCAGGTTATCGGCGTAGTTACGTTGTACCATGGGCGAGCGGAATACTTTATTACCATAACTGTAGGTAAAGAAGATCCTTAACTCAAAAGGACCGTAACCGAATGTGTTACTGATAGAGCCGGTAGTGGTTGGTTCACGTGGGCCCATATAAGAAACCAGGGAATCGTTGGTATTTGATAATAAGATACCGTTTGTGGTACGTGCACCTTTACCGGTACCATAAGAGAACAATGGCTGGCCATTGGCATCAAGACCTGCAAAATTATAGGCATATAAACCGTACAGCGGGTTACCAATTTTACCATACCCGTCAGGTTTGGTTACATTGGTTAATAATGGCGATTGTAATACACCACCCACCATTTCGTTTTTCACATAACTGTAGATCAGGCCTGCACCCCACCTGAATTTTTTGGAATTCAGGATATTGGATACATTAAAAGTAAAGTCAAATCCTTTGTTGGACATAGAAGCCCAGTTGATCACTTTGGTGGTAAACCCTTCTTCCAAAGGCATACTGCTGGGGGCGATCAGGTCCTGGTTTTTACGGGAATAGTATTCTGCAATTACACTAAAACGGTTCAGGAATGACATGTCCAGGCCGATATTGGTGATATAGTCTTTCTCCCAGGCCAGGCTGTATAATTCCGGAGAAGCTACACGTATACCTATTTCGCTGTTCACATCATCAATACGGATAGCATTGTAGAAGCGGGCATTTAACATGGGGGAAGTCTGGTAAGCATTACCACGAAGCGCATAACTGGCACGTAAAGTCAGGTGATCGATCACATTTTTCTTATCCAGTTTCCTGAAGAACTCTTCACGATCCACGTTCCAGGATACACCTACGTTGTAGTTAGGTAAATACTTGGAACGTACAGAAGAACCAAATACGTTACTGGCATCTGCACGTAAGGTAAAGTCAAAGTTGTACTTGTTGTTAAAGGTATACTGGCCGTTCACAAATCCACCCACAGCTCTTTCCTCGATCGCGTCCTCGTTATAATAACGCTCATCGGTCTGGATAGCCCTGGTCATGGCCAGCTGGCTGGGGGAAATGATTTTGCCACCATAGTACATATAACCATAGCCTCTGACGTTGGAAGTAGCATTGGTGCCGGACCTCGCGTCAAAACCACCAAATAAATTCACCCGATGCCTGTCGGTAAAATTCACCTTATAATCTAATGTAAACCTTCCGTACAACTCAGTACCTGAGTTCTTAAACACATCTAAAATACCACCACGTGGTAAGATGGTCTCCGGTATGGAGTTAGGGTTGGTAACATCTTTAAACAGGTACGGGTTTAAACCACGGATCACATCATTATAACTGGCACGGTAGGCTTCAGCTACATTCGAATATTCTGTCATCACGTGATCTACCTGCGAGGTATTTCTCCTGAATGACATTACTGTTTCCAGGGTTAATTGTTTGGTAAGTTTATAAGAGGGTTTTACCACAATAGAGATACTCTGGTTATCTAATTTGGTAAAGTTCTCTTTCAGCTCCTCCATGATATTGAAGGGAGCATAGTTACGCCTGTAATATTTATAAGAGCCGTCGCTGTTGTAAGGACTCATAGCGCGGCTGGTAGTAGTAGCATAGATGGACGGGTTGGTCTCAAAAGGACGGGTTATCGCACCATTGGTAACCGTGCTGTTAAAAGCGCCGGGTGTCATTTGGTTACGGAAATTAGCCGTAATATCCACATCTACCAGGAATTTACTGCTCACATTGAAGATGGTGCGCATATCGGTGGTATAACGTTTATTGTTATAACCCACAGCAGCGCCGTTATCACCGGCAAAACTGCCCGACAAATAATAGGTAGCTTTATCACCGCCGCCGGAAAGCGACAGGGAGTGCTCCTGTAATACGTTATTCTTAAATAAAACATCGAACCAGTTGGTGTTGGCATACTTGGCGTCATACACTTCCCTGTTAAATTGTTCTTTGCTTATTTTATTTTCAGCATAACGGAAAAAAGGGTCGGTAAAAGCACCTGTACCGGAAGGATAGTTCAGTACCGACAGGTAACCGTAGTTATACAGGTCATATGCCAGGTCAATCTGCTGGCTGGAGTTCATTAAGTTAAACCTGGTAATATCTGGTTTTAAACCTACTGAAACGGCAGAACTTAAATTAATAGCCAGGGTACCTTTCGATCCTTTTTTGGTGGTAATAGAAACGATACCATTGGCAGCCCTTGTACCGTACAAGGCAGTTGCCGAACCGTCTTTTAAGATGGAGATGTCTTCAATATCATTCGCATTCAGGCCTGCGATAACCGAGCTTAATAAACTGGCGGGGTCGCCGGAGTACAGCTGGCTAACAGAAACGTTGGCAGGGGCACTGATAGGTACACCGTTCAATACATATAAAGGTTCCTGGTTGGCGCTGATAGAGGCATTACCACGGATACGGATCTTAGGTGTAGCACCAAAAGTACCCGATGGGTTTTGTACACTCACACCCGCCGCGGTACCCTGTAACATTTTGGATACGTCCATATAACCGGCGCGGTTGATCAGTTCCTTATCCACCTGTACCACAGAGCCGGTGAATTTTTTCTTATCGATCTTCTGGAAGCCGGTCACCACCACTCCTTCCAGGCTGGCGGCGTATACATTCAGTTTAATGGATTGACCATTGGCAATTTCTGAAGCGGCCATTTCTTTTGATTCATAACCGATCAGCGAAAAAACGATACGGCTGTTTTTGTCCACGTCTTTTAACTCAAAAGCTCCCGCTTCATTGGTTACCGTTCCTTTGCTGGTGCCTTTAACCGTAACAGATACGGTGGCCAGGGGAAGATCGGCTGAATCGGATATTACCTTACCCCATACCGTGATCTTCTCATTGGTTTGGGCGAGTAAGGTAATGGAGAATGAAAAAAACAGCAGCAGACAGGCAGCCAGTCGTCTGCAGCAGGCAGTTTTGAAAACAAAATACATAATTGTTATATGGGGTTTAAAATTTGCGTAGAGGGTTATAGTGGCGCACGGGTTTGTAACAGCAGTTGTCCTGGCTCATAAGCTTGTTTTTTTATAAAATAATAAGTCGTTCGGTTAAGTACGCAGCCGCTTTCCTATACGAAACGGTACGTAATTATACATTGAGTCATTTGCTTCTATTTCACACGTGGATTTTTCGAAATATTTTTTAAATTATTTTCATACGAATCCTAACTAAATGAAAAATAATTAGTTAAGAATAATATTTTCTTGTATAAAAACGGGGAGCAGGAGTATAGCTGCAGGTAAACGGACAGAAAAAAGTTATACTAACAAACTTTTGTTACTAATCGGGTAAATGCTGCTAAAGTAGCCAGGCCGGAGTAAGACCTGGATCAAAGATTATCCAATACATCAATAATGGCGGCTATTAATCCCCTGTCGATATCGTGGTAATTAACAGGCATATTCTCCTGTTTAACCACCCGGAAAGCGCCGTTATCATCGCGTTCAAAAATCAATTCTATATCATTCACCATAATATAAAATTTATAGCTGTAGGTAAATGCTACCAGCCGGCCGGGTAATAATAGTTCGGCATTTTTATAGGTAACCGGTAGTTCAAAGCTATGTTCCATGTTGGGGTATGTATAACAAAGCTAAGGTAATCAGAATGCCGGAATTAAATTCCTTCACCGGTGCAACAGCAGGTAAACATACCTGTATTTTTAGGTCCCGGCTGTAGTACTTCTCCGGGCTTTCGTTGCGTCGCACACTGCACCGTTCCCTCCGCTTATCAGCAGGGCCTGAGCTGTAAAATAAAAGTCATGTTTATCATGGCAACAAAAAACTATATTTGGTTAAACAAAACCTATGTCCCTCAAATACCTTTGCCTGTTAATGTTTGTACTTATTACAAGCCGTTTAACCGCACAAACAAATACCATTAAAAGACTGGATGGTAGTACCATCACTGTTGCCGATATTGACCGAACCGTTAATAAAGTAATGGCCGCGGCCAATGTACAGGGCCTGGGGCTGGCCGTACTCAACAACAACAAAACCGTATTCGTTAAAACCTATGGTTATAAAAACAAGCCGCAAAACACCCTGCTGGATACGGCAACTATCGTCTACGGCGCATCCTACAGCAAAGCCGTTTTTGGCTACCTGGTGATGAAACTGGTGGAGGAAAAAATAATCGACCTGGATAAACCACTGTATCAATACCTGGCAAAGCCGATACCCGACTACCCTTACTTCTCCGATCTTAAAAATGATGACCGCTGGAAACTCATCACCGGGCGTATGTGCCTGAGCCATACCACCGGCCTGCCCAATGTACGCTGGTTTGACCCAATTACCAGTGCCTGGGATTCCGCCGGGGTAATTAAAATTTATTTCAAGCCCGGCAGCAAATATGCGTACTCCGGCGAAGGCTTTAAACTATTACAATTAGTGATAGAAGAGATCACGAAAAAAAATATAGACCAATTGGCCGAAGAAAAAATATTCAAACCCTTTGGCATGCACCGCACCGGTTATATCTGGCACGAATCCTTTGGCGATGATAATGTAGCCGTAGGCCATATGGACAATGGCGATATTGATATGAAGCGAAAACGCACGGAGCCAGTTGCCGGCGGCTCGCTGGTCACTACCATTGCGGACTATGCCCGTTTTATTGAAAACGTAATGCAGCAAAAAGGGCTAAGTAAAAAATCATACAACACCATGTTGGCGCCACAGATCCGTATTCATTCCGTAACGCAATTTCCTCCTATCACGGAAACTACTACTACCGAGAACGATGGTATTCAGTTATCCTACGGACTTGGCTGGGGTGTGATGCAATGTCCTTATGGCAAGGCTTTTTTTAAAGAAGGCAATGGGGGTGCCTGGCGTAATTATAATATCAACTTCCCCGAAAAAGGTATTTCCATCATTATCATGGCCAATAGCGAGAATGGAGAAAAGATCTTCCAGGAATTAATAGAAACAATCATCGGCGATAATTGTATACCCTGGAAATGGCAGGGGTATATACCTTATGATGGAGTGAAAAGTAAATAGTATAGGGGTAATATTATGCCTTGGCAAAAAACAAAGCATAATGCTGCTATTGTTCTAGAACACTACGAGCAACCTAGGACACTATTCAATAAGCGTTAATTCAAGGCTCACTTAAAAACAACCGGAATTAGAAGTAATATTCGTGTTATTTCTATTACTATACCATTCAAACAGATCCTGGAAGTTATTAAACACCCTAACTCCATTTTCTAACATTTTGTATGATAGCCTCAACGCATAATCAAAATCATCACACAGCTTCATTAATAAAATAGGATCTACAGTATATATGCCAAAAAAATCGGTATTATTCATTCTATCTCGAACCAAAGCATGCTTTTCGGGATTCTCCCAAAAAGTATAATCATCTATTTCAAAGGCACCACTTTCATTATTCTGTTCCATTTGCAGGTGTTTTTGTGTTAAACCTTATTCGATCTTTTCCTGATGGTAAAATTACTGATGATTTCTCACAAGACCCACCTCTTAAAAATTAAGCAATATTGAATATAAAAATACTCGTCGAAGTTATTACTCGTTATTGGTAGTCTCATTAAACACAAAACAATATAAAGAAAGCAAAACTGCCATTCGTTTGCAACAAATGACAAAACTAAATCACAAAAAACTCACAGTCTGCACACCACTACTACACAAATCTAATTATCTATTGCATCAAATATAAAAAACCAGGCATTAAGCCTGGTTTTCGAAAAACAGATGTTTTGTTACAAACAAAGGATAACGTTTCCTATTTTTAGTTTACTTCATTAACTCAACTAAAGACAACTGGGGACAGAATAGCTATGAAGTTACTAGCTTTGTATAGTTAGAAATCTTTTGCTAATGATAAAAAGCATGCCTAACCCTGATGCAATCAGGGCAGGAATATTCGTCACGAGTCTCCTTACAGAAGACTCGCGACAGATGGGGTGTAATATCTGGTACTATATCAAAATTTATATCGACTTCATGTACAAACATTTTTTTATAATCAGAAAGTAACATTCCACTTGCGCCTGTCATTGCATCATAAATGCTCCCTCCTTTTATTACAGCTGCATGATGAGCCCATCCAGTTATTGTATTATTCCCTCCATTATAAATCACCTCTCCCAAACGAAAAAATTTACTTGTCTTCGTTATTCGTAGTCTCATTAAAGACAAACCAATACAAAAAAAGGAAAGCTGTCATTCGTTTGCAACAAATGACAAAACTAAATCACAAAAACCTCACAGCCTGCACACCCCAACTACACAAATCAAATTATCTATTGCATCAAATGTAAAAAACCAGGCATTAAGCCTGGTTTTCGAAAAACAGATGTTTTGTTACAAACAAAGAATAACATTTGCTGTTTTTAGTTTACTTCATTAACTCAACTAATGACAACCGGGGACAGAATAGCTATGAAAGTTACTAGCTTTGTATAGTTAGAAACCTTTTACTAATGATAAAAAGAATGCCTAACCCCTGATGCAATCAGGGCAGGAATATTTGTCACGAGTCTCCTTACAGAAGACTCGCGACAGATGGTAGTTGTTTTATCATAACAGGTATAAAAGAGGTCAGTTGGATGGCCTCATGTTGTTTTAGTCCTATTTTTTTAGACCACTACAGACAACTGAAATTTACATACCATCTCAGAAGACTACCAACAATTGGATAATTATTTTTTTTTAGCCGGATCTAAATACCAATAACCTTTAGTCTTATACGAAAAGATATTATAGATTAAAATCTTTGAAAAGAACGCAGCATGATGAGAATCAATTATGTATTCAAGAACGGCACCATCTATCCTTCTGATGGCAACCCTGTTAGTTCCCGGATATTGGCCATTTTTTTTTGCATAATTAAGTGCTTCGTAATCATTTAAAAACTTTTCAACTTCGTTAATATACATCTCTTTATATACAGTATTTAAAATACTGATCACCCGTTCCGTCGTTATTAATAAATAACTATTCGCTAAGCGACACTCTAATATTGGCAATTCACTAGATTTTAACTCAACCTCATCCGATAAATATGCTCCTTTTATTATTCTTGTATGTAAAGCATCATTAAATGTAGTCCAACTATCAGGTTCTTTGTCAATGGCCTTAAGAGTAACACTTAAAACAGCATTTCTAAATTGTTCTACCATCATTCTATACTTTTATCCCATGTGACAGTTATATAACCAAAATTACTGTCAACTTGTTTAGTAAAATAATACCCGTATTCTTGCGCCCATGTCGGATCGTTTGCCAGTCTATGATTTACTACAAGATTAAAATTTATCTGAACACTATGAGCACCTTGTTCTTTCCCCATTTGTTCTGCTATTTCTGTAAGCTTTTTGAATGTATCATTGGAGGGACCATCTAGCTTCTTTAAAATAGCATCTATTGATAGATATAAAGTTCCGTCATCCGATATATCCATTTTGCCAGCGAGGTTATCTACGCTGCTTCCCATTCTTTTTGAAAAATCTTCAAACAAATCAGATTTAGTCAATACTTTCTTAACACTTGTTTTCTGTTGAGTTCTTACAATATCATCCGGGCTATTGATCAACGGAACACCAAGTGCGTCTTCAACGAAAGCTACTGCAACTGCATGTATAAAAGCAGGGCCAAAAGCTAAAGTACCTCCCAATGTAACAGACCAAAATGTGGCCAATCCCTTAGCAAGATCTTGCCCAGTTTTGGCACGTAAGTCCTCGGCTGAAGTATATGGAGCCCAGTGACCATTTGATTTGCCAGGAACATCTGATACAAGTCTAACCATTTGATCAGCACCTGGGTTATGCTTCCAGTAGTAATTTCTTCCTCCTTGCCTGTGTATAAACCAATATTTACTGGTAACCTTATCATATACAGCTTCCACATAAGCAACCCCATCGTATTTATTGTATTCATTGTAACCTTTTCCCAGACTTTTACCAACCGTACTCATATTCATAAATACCAGATTCTTTCTGTAGTCTTTGGGTTCCCCTCCATCCAAATCGACATTTTTTATGGGATTAGCTCCTGCAAAATGAAAAGGTGATAAATCATGATATTCGTGTGCCAGCGGATCTACTGATAAAAACCGGCCTAATCTATTATCATATACACGCATTCCATAATCCTGCTGATTACCGTCTCCCTTTATTTCATTATCATTTTCCTTTCCATGAAAACCATACCGGTATTTACCACTGGGAGCAGCATAGACTCTTCCAACTAGTTGCATTCCAAAAGGAGCATAATCGGTAGCAGACACCACATCTGTTTCATAATAATCAATTTGATGTTGATTAGGACTGGATTTGGCCACCTGAATTTTTTTGTCGCTGATTGTTGCCAGCACATTTCCCAAATGGTTACTCAATTCAAATATTTTTTCACCTCTTACCAGTGTTCTAGTTACAGCTTTTCCAAAACCACTTGCAAGATCCAGGCTGCTTGAGGCTCGGCTTTCAGGTAATGCCATACCAAACCTGTTAGCACCATACAAATGTATCTCTTTTTGAGTAACCGTGTTCACTGATGGTATTTCATATATACTCATTACGTTACCACTACCATCCCGTACATACAATGTTGTTTTCCCTGATACGGTTTTGGCAATCCGGTTACCGGCAGCATCATAAATATAACTGGTTGTGTTGCCACTCTTGGTAATATCTGCTATTTTCCCATAAACCGTCCAGTTAATACTACTGATATTCTCGCTGACATCTTTAATTAAGTTACCACTTTCGTCATATTCATAATTATCGGCACTTTGCCCGTCAATATCTTCCGTATAATTGGTTACACTTACATTATCAGTTACATAATTTAACTGATTGGTACCGGCATTATAATTATACCCAAGATTATCCATCGTTACCGGCTTGCCAACTGAAGGCGCTCCATTACGCACATAATTTTTTATATTACCATTGGGATCATAAGTAATATTTTCCTGGTAATCGTTCAACAGCGAGGGGGCCCAGGTATTAGTACTAACATTTAATCCGTTAAAAGCCCGCATACTTACCAAGCGGTTTAACTGGTCGTAACCGTAATTGTAAAGTAGTGAAATTGCATTAATACCCGATCCACCTTTCACAAGAGCTTTATTATTAACCGTTATGGCCGCAATATTACCATTATACAATGATTTCAAATCCCCTCCTAAAGTATTTACCTGGGCAAAAGCTGTAGATGAACCAATAGGCCTATAATCCAGGTTAGTGCCGTTATCATAATAATTAAGCGTATAACCCAATACATCTCTGGCTACCACATTATTCGGTGCAACTGTATGCCCGTCACCACCCATATCAGTTCCAGTTGTAAGGTTACTGCTGTTCACACCTTTAAGCCAGCCTTGCAGGGTATAGGCATAATCATTACCCTGTACCAATTGTTGTCCTAAGACAATTCTTGACAGTGCTCCATGTTTATAATAATTATAAGCTGCATCCTGTTCCCAGTATACTTTATCACGGCTGGTTTCCAGCTTCATAATACGATCATCCAAATCATAACTATAGCGGTGATAAAAAGCATCTGCCTCACCGGCTTGATAAGCGACCATTCGCACCTTACTGCTTATTAAATCATAGTCATAAGTCACCTGCTTAAAACGGCTGGTAGCTGGTAATCCTACCACGCCCCTGAAATCCTGCAATAATTTATCTACGTTGCCATGAATATCATAAGTATAAAAAGTGGCATGAGTGTACCAGGTATCTGTGCTGAAGTTTTTCACCAGGCTATAACTTACACGATTGCGTAAATTCCGTTGCATTATTTTACCACTGAGGGCCGGATCAGCAATAGTAAGTGTATAATCCTGGTCATATACAGTTTGTGTAAGCTGGTCCCTTGTACCCGAACTGTTTATCCAGGCATCCAGTTCAACAGGGTCCTGGCTTGTACCCTGGGTCATTATATCATAAAGATGTTGCTTTTGCCCTATTTC
The DNA here is from genome assembly GCF_042686025.1 of Terrimonas rubra. Lineage (NCBI taxonomy): Bacteria > Pseudomonadati > Bacteroidota > Chitinophagia > Chitinophagales > Chitinophagaceae > Terrimonas > Terrimonas rubra. The sequence continues at coordinate 960,324 of NZ_JBHUOZ010000003.1, read as the reverse complement.
TTTTATACGACCCAGCTCGTCGTATAACGTATAGCTATACTTATCGTTTACACGTTGCACGGCACTCTGACTTACCACCAGTCTTGCCAGTTTATCGTACCAAAATTCGCTGATCCCTGCATCCGGGCTTATTTGGGCTACCACCTGGTTTAAACTATTGTACCTGTATTGGGTTAGTAAATTGTGTTCAGGAACTCTCTCTCCAACGGTTTGTCGTTTTAATTTTACATCAGCCAGGTATTCCGTGCTATAATCCGGCTTTACACCGGCAGGCGGTACTGTTTTTACCAAATTTCCTGCCTGGTCATAATAGTATAAAGTATAATGATATTCCTGTGGAATAAACTTTACTGTAAAAGTTTCATCCTTACCTGCATCCAGGCATTTTTCGCGGTATCTTTTTTCAAAATTTACTCTCATCCATTGCAAACGGAATTTATATAGCTGGGTGGCAATAGCTACTGCTTTTTCATAAGTTTGCTGGCAGGGGTCCTCCAAGGAAAACCTATCTCCTGCATCTGTTAACGGCTTATCCTTTTGACAAATTACCACCTGCGAACCACCAGCCGTTACCTCACATCCTGCTATTTGAATGGCCTGCAGATAATCTGACCAGGTATAACTAAAGCCGGTTCGGAAATTCATAAACCGTGCAAATGATTTATTGTATTGCACCTGGTCAATATCTAAATTATCTGCATCTAATACCGGCGCCACATTATAGGGCAAGGCAGGAAAAATTGACTTATATTCATCAATTAAGTTTTTTACCTGGCTGCAGGTAAGGCATTTGTCCACATTGGTATATCCACATTGCATAAATGCCGGCATGGGTTCTCCCGCAGTCAGGTATACCCGGTCTACAGTAACAGTATCACACAACATTCCGTCCGGGCAAAGACCACTACAAAGAGGCTCGGCAATAGGTACACATCCCACTCCGGGCACATATTCATACCCTATTTCACAGGGAACAACAGGAACGCACATACCTGTATTATAATTATACACTTCGTTTGGACCACACATAGGAGGCCATACACATGTACCAAGATAAGAATCCCAAACCATCCCGTTACAACAGTTACCACCACCACCGGGATTCCAGGGATCAGGATCAATTTCTCCTATCGGCCCACCCGGCCCATCACAAGGCTGTTCTACAAGGGAAACCTTACCATTTCCATCCATTTTTAAAACCATGGTTGTATCTACACCTGCCGCCCTTGCATTAAATGGAAGATCACAAACCGGTCCGGGGAGATGACATTCGTAGTATACTTCTGTATATTGCTGTTCACAATTGATCGTATATTGGGTACCTATTTCGTTACACCTGTTTAGCGCTGCAAATAAACCTGTTGTTAAGGTATCACCATATTGCTGGCTTAAATACTCATTTAACGAATTTAACTCATTCGGGTTCTTACCTGCAATAACGGCTTCACTTTTTATAGTATTAAAACGGCTGCAATTACAACTATCAATAGCCGTAACAACCGGTCCTATAACAGGTCTTCCCGCACCATAAGGTTTTGGATATTCAATCACAAATGGATTACACACATCGGTTTTCGCTATACCATAAGTTGTAAAAACCTGATTAATAATTTCCTCAAAACTGCGGGGAGAAGCATCAACCGGTGTGGCAGGCGCAACTGTAGAAGCGCCATAAGGATTAGCTTCATTACTACCTTTTCTGCAAACTTCTACCATTTGGCTTGTGATGGAAGTAATAATAGTATTCTTATCCGGATGACCGGCCAATTGCGGACATTGTAACAGCGAGTTTTTCCATTGGGTAATATACCCCTGGCATCGTTCCGTATATTCTTGTTGCATAGCAGCCGGTGTATCCCAATCAGGAGGCAAATTAGGCCTTCCATCCGGAGAAGGGGTTGAAGGCCAGAAATTCCATCCATCAGGATCCTCGGAATTATTACCATACTGTGTAACCTGTTGCTGATGATCTCTTGGAAAGCGAAGTATAAAATGCTGGGCCACCAGATCATTTTCATCGCTTGCCGGCAGCGGCCTCATTCTAACTATATAACGGTCCATTAGCTCAATTCTGGCCTGAAGATATAAACCCTTAAATTTTTTCCACACTGAATCCCGATCAGCCGCAGGCAAAGAAGAAAAAGCAGATGGGCCGGAAGGTTTGAAACAAGATGCTCCCATAGGTAAACGGGTGCAAATAGCCTGGAAATAAGCGAACTGCCACAGATTTAAACCTCCTTTGTACTCAGTAGTCAGCCACCCCTCCATTATATTTTTTTCATCAGCAGCCGTTGGAATAGCAAAAAAATCGTCCTTAGCGGCTAACTGTGTAGCATTCTCAAATAAATACCCTTCAGTACTTGCATCATTATAAAGCCGTGTTCTAAAAAATTTATTTGCCCAGATATAACTTTCTTCCATGTTTTCCTCTACAAAAAGCAACCGCTGATATTCAGGATGATAAGGCAATAAAGAAGCGGCCCATTCATTTTGAAAGCGAAACTCAAATTCCTCAACACTCATATCGTTAAGTATTGCGGGGGTTGTATGAATAAGCAGATCTTTTTCACCTCTTATATCTAAATAAAAGCCACCGGGGTCACCGTTAAGCTTTCGCGGATTTTTATAAAACGGCGGAGTGGCAGAATAAGTCGAAAAAATATTATACTTCCTCGACATCGTACCAGTACCCACTTCACTTTTTGCATATTGACCGGTAAAGGGCATCATGTCGGCCAGCATAAGCTGCCGTTTATTAACTGTTTGAAGCGCTGTTTCACCGCACATCAGATTACACACGGCTTCTGCATTTTTATACGCAGTTTCAATTTCAGCTTTTAAATAATCAGGTAATTCTCCTGGTTCTGTATAACCAATTCGCTGAAGATAAGTCGTTTGAAAAGTGCTTGGTGTTCCTAAATCTGCAATACAACTTGTACATGAAGCCGCTAACGAAGCTTCAGGAGACAGTGGAGGAGCGTCACAATCGGTCACCTGTTTTAATTCCTGGAATACTGAATCAATCAACAAATCAAGACTTAATGTACACACACCTTTAGTAAGGAAATCTTCTGTAAAGGCCTGCATTGACTTTTCACTTAAAGAAAGTGTTTTTCTTACACTGTAAGAACCAGCAAGTAAAAGTTCTGAGAAACTGATAGCCGAGGGGCGCCCGGAAGAAAGGTTGGCACTATCCTGAAATAACCGCGCAGGGGTTGAGCATTCATAATCCGGTGTAACACTAAGGTTACTAAATTTCTTTACCATTACCGGGACTGTAGCACTACCAGATTCATCAAAAATACTAAATTCTAAGTCATACAAGCATTCATAGCAAATAGGCGAAGAGATACTTCCTTGCCCGCCAAGTTCACATGTATTAACTTCTAATGACCCAGGTGTTAATGTATAAGTAAATTCATAATTAGTACTGGCCGGCACCAATAATGTAGAAACAGATTCAATCACATTTCCTTTTACCCTGTTGGTATTTGCGTCTAATAAATTAAACGTTACCGAACTTGTATGATACTGATTAAAATAATCATTATTATCAGTTACATTCAAAGAGTTAAGACCTGAAGGAGGACCACCTGCCAATGCTGTTGCTATTGTCCTTCCCAAATTATCTACATAACTAACAGTCATTTGCCCATTTGCATCTTTCACCATATTTTTAAAATAGTGACTTCTATCTCCGACTTCAGTTCCGAACAAAGCATCCAATTCTTCCTGGGTTGGAGCTCCATAAAAAAATTTCATCTCTTTTCCACTTCCCATCTGCAGGGGTGCGCCAACACTACTTTGGGCGGCAATTCTGCCGGTGCCATCCTGTGTGTAACGGGTAAGCGAGTAAGGATACCCTTCAGCATCTGGAATGTATTTATTAACTCCTGATTTATCAGGATTGGCAGGACTATAATAAGCCGATGCACTTCCTTCATTTGTTTGCAGTGAAGGAGTATTGGGGCCAACAGTTGTCTGATAGTCAAAAAACAATGAATGATCTTCATTATCTGTTTGTATCGGGCCGCCATCAGGGCTATTAAATTTATTCAGGTTTGCCCGGTATGCAATCACATTATTAATTCCGGGAGCAGCCAAAACCTGCACAGCGGGCCGCCCTTCCCTATCATATAATGTTTCTGCTGTAACGGTCAGCTGTGTGGTATTATCACGTGTAACAGTCTGTCTGCCACGGAAAGAACCATCAAAATACTGAATAACGGTTTTATGTTTTCCTTCTTCCGCAAACACATTGGTAGCCTGCCAGTTTAGATCGTTAGCATGTCCTCCAAAACTTATCGATTGAATTGTTGACCAGGGGCCAAATAACCTGGAGCCATCATATAACATGTTAATCCCCCGTACCCTGTAGTGTATCTTCCCGTCGCCGTCATACAACATGGGAATACTGTAGTTAGTTACAGCATTGCCAAGCTCAACGCGGGTAGCGCCACTTGACAATAACTTTTCTTTGCTTCCTGTTGTAAAGGAGCCTCCAATATGATAATTAGATTCCAGTTCATTCTCCAACCATGACCACTCCAACTGAATAGCGCTATTACCAGGATTGGAAGGAAAACTCCAGGCTACATTTAATACATCACTTCCGGAAGGAAGGGTTGAAGATGCTGAAGGGACATTTAGCGGGTGTAAAAAAGTAAAAGGCGTATTACTAAGCGTAAAATATCTTGTAACCTGAATTTCATTGGTAAGCACCAGAATATTCCTGTAATCCGGCCCACCTGAAGGAAAATTAGGAGTTACAACTACCTCAACATTCTCAGCCCCTTCAAAATGAATATATTGACGCACATCAGATAACTGTCCTTCTCCTTTTTTATAATCGATGGTTAGCGTTTTTGTGAAAGTTTTGTATGCTACATCCGACTGAGATGCTTTATAATTAATAACCAGATCAACACTCGCCACAAAATCATTTAAATAATCAATCGTATTCTCCTCTGCTATAAAAAAACTAATAATATTTTTAAACTTTCTTGAATACTCTGTTTGTCTTACCGGGATATTTGATAAACTGGCACCACTCCCCCAGGCAACTATATCTGAACTAGGCACTGCAGTAGGTCCAAACATTGTCTTTTTAACAACAGTTTGTACCCCACCATCTTTTAGCACAGTATTTTGTCCAACAGCGATATCTGCCAGAGCTATAAAAGAAAAAAAGAAAAAACAGATAATATTGTTTAAGCCTTTAAATAAATTATTCGACTTAAAAAAAATACCGATATGCTGAATATAGCTTTTATACATAAGCCAATTTTAAAAAATAAAGATTAAATATCTAATTTTCAGAAGTGACATGAACCATCATAAGGACTCTTTTATCAATCGGTAAGATCCATGTCTTTTAATGTATAATTACTCTTACCGGGTACCAGTACAAAACTTCCGCTGTTATTTTTCACCAGATAATCAGACAACTTTAAAGGCATAGACAATCCGGCCTTATGCCCAATATCCTGATAAGTATATACTCCTTTGTATTCTCTCACAAAACAAAGTCCAACTTTCGGTATAGAAACCGTAGCGCCATGTCGCCCATACTTGTTAAGAAATGCAGCACTATCTTCCTGAGCAATGGGGATAAGCGTTCTCCTAACAGTTGTTATTTCAATCGGTTCAGCTGTCTGGCTATTATATAAAACATTTATACTTCTTTTCGATTGATCTGTATATGCTAATTTCTCCCTGGACAATATTTCCAGTTTTTCAAGTGATTTACTATTTATAACTGAATGATTGGCCGAAAACATGGTTACCAGATTCTTTATAGATGAATCGGATGAAAATCCTCCTGTATACATTTTAATTCGGTTCCTGGCATCTGTAACATTCCTATCCACTATTACCTGTTTGAGTGTATGATTTATCCAAAAAGCCAGTGTATCAGTCACCAATTGTTCCATTTCACCAAAACGCATATAGGCATCTCCATTTTGCGAAAGCTGGAAATAACCTGTCACCGTCGAGGTATCGTGTGCATTCACAACTAAATTTGTCTGGGTGTTATAAGTTATGCGTAATTGCAATGGAGCAACCTGATATTGTGTACAAACAGAAAGAAAGTCTTTGTACAATTTCAAAGAATCAACTTGTTGAGCCATCCCATAAATACCAAGAAATTGAAAACAAAAGACTAAATAACATTTTAGTTTCTTGCCTGGCAACAGAGAAAAAGCTTGGGTCTTATTTTTTATATTTTTCATATACTATAATCTTATTTCTATTGATTTTGAATTGTAGTGATATTTTTTTGCTTTGCGCTTCTCGTTTCTTCTATTGTTTTCACACCTTCAATTGTTTCCAATTTTTTCCTCACTAACCCACCTTCTTCATCGTATTCAAAATAGGTGGCGTAATTATTAGCATCTAACTGAGCGGTCAATCTTAAGTTCACCGGATCGTAAACATAAGTTGTCATATTAGCATTGAACGGATGAATGCGTATATCATCTAAATAACCAGGTTCGTGGTGGGAATTTAATACAGAAAAATAAATCTGTGTAGCACCTGTTGGTATAGTAAATATTCCCTCGATTTTTTTCCACCCGTCAATAGAGGGTCCATCTGGATAAATTTCTACAATATCAGCACTTGGATCATCAGAATAAATCTCCACTCTAATTTCTCCAAAGTCCTGCGCATTTACCCAAGCACTAAACAACATTTTCTCCCCTAAGGGTATAGCAAAATTTGCATTCAACATTTCATCTTTTCCCTCAATTGGCTTATCATAAGTACAAGTACTGGCAGTCAGGTTTTTAAACACAGGAAGCGGATCAGTGAAAGGTAATTTTAGTTTTATAATCGCGGGAGGCATGTCTCCAACATAAGGCCCCATTGATGAAGTAACCATACTTTGACTTGCAAAATTCTGTACACTAGACTTTACCTTATATATACCGGGCTTCAAACATACTCGTCCATAAAATTTCGCCAGATGACCTTCCGTACGCATATAAGATAGATTAGCAGGAACTATATTCATATCCGCATCATAGATAGTAAATCCTGCGTCTATATTTTGATTCACCGTAGCACCATATCCGAGATCGATGTCCCAGATAGCACTTACAGCAAAGTCTTCGGGCATAAAAGATGTCTCTAAATATGATATGTTATGCCCGATTTGATTATTAATTTCCAATTCGAAAGAATAAATATCGTCTTTACTTATTTTGATATACTGTTCTCCATTTACGTTATAGGTGCCCGAGGCAGCATAAATGTATTGGCTTGGATAATAGGGAGAAACACCGGCATATGTCGCAGGCAAAGAGATATGGCCTAAATGCATTGACATTCCTTCTACCCCATCAATATACGGTGCCGGATATGGAGTTAAACTCGAAGGTATGACTTGTGTTCCGGTAATATTGCCGCCTATATTCACCAATGTACTGGCAGTATTGGTTTCATATTCCAATGCAAAGTCGGCAGGATTATGCCTTATACCAATAGTTTTATTATAAGATACGGAGGGATTCAACTTGAACACATTTTTTCCCGAATGTGCTTTAATTCCGGCAGTTTCTGCAAAAGTGATTGCGGCTTTATCAAAAAGAGAGTTTCTATAATCAGGACAATAAATACCAGTAGCATTATTAATAGATTCCGTATACGCAACATCTTCAAAACTTTCATACAACTGGTGCTCAAACCTCGAATTATTTGTAATTGCCATAGGTATATTTTTAGCATATCCGTATTGAGCAGATGTATAAATACCTAACGCATTTTTTGTTTCCAACTCCATACCATGAGAATTGATGCGGGTAATTTCATTATTCCAGACCCATTTATAACTAGTGGAAGGAATTAAATTATGATAGCTATTAAAATTCCAGAAAGAAACAAATTCTTTTAAGGCGCCATCGGTAGACAATTTAGTAGCCGAAGCTATGGTTGTCTGTGTTTGTATTCTGTCCCCATAAAAAACCATATTTCTGTTTGCTCTGAAATTCCCCAATAATCCTTTTCTGTAGGGATTAATGGATTTCTCAAAATAGCCATTACAATCCTCCACTTCTTCTTTTTTACAAGCAGGCTCAGCAAGAGAGTAAAATGATATATCATCAATGGCAAAATCATTGCCGGCCGCTATAAGTGTTGTATTATAAATTTCAATTTGAGCAGTGGTAGCATTTCCGGATAACCAACGTCCTGTTAAAAAATTCCAGAAACAAGCGCTATTTCCAAGAGTAAGAAGCGGGCCAACCTGTACACCATTGATTGACACCCTTAGCTTAGGGGAATTGCTGGTATTAACCGACTGAGCATATAATAACAATTCATATTCTTTATTTGGCTCAACTGCGACTGTTTGACGCCAAACAGCTCTGCCTGTCACAAGATGACCATTAGCTACCAACATATTACCAGAACCTGATGTGTGATCATTACAACTAGATACGCCCGAAAACCATCCCCCGCTGGAAGTTCTTATCGAATAGCGGCCTTCCCCACCAGTTGTATAATTACTTGGATAATAGGAGTAATCTGAACTAAAGCCTGTATTGCCGTTGGAAAAATCACCATTAACAATAATATTATCACCTTGTGGCTTCGCCGGAACATCTACTTCAACAAACTTTTTAATTATATCCCTATCCACCTGCCATTTTTCTCTGTATACAACCGCACTAGCTGATAAAACCTTTTTATTCAGCGCATAATCAAAGGTCAATTTACGCGTTTCGTTAACCAAGGATTCCGGACTAGAAAGTGAAGTAAAATCTGCCAAAGGGGCGGTTAAAATATTTCTTTTACCACTTCTGACAATTTTAATACTTACATTATTTCTTGAATATGGCACCCCTTTTTCATCTATAAATATAAAATCAGGGGTTACATTACTTAAAGAACTTGTGTTTTTATTTTTATCCATCACCCAAATACGGTTAGATCCTGAAGGCAAAAAGTTTTCTGAACATGCAGAAAGAGGCGTCTCCCCTCCGGATATTAATAATTCATCGCCACTTTCGAAATAATCTTTTAATTTATGGGCTTCAATTCCATCTGTAATTTTACCTTCAGTTAGAGTTACATTTCTAAAAACGCCATTAATATTTTTATAAGCCAGTCCCATACCGCTATACGCCCACCATGCCGGATAGTTCGTTTGATATACAGGTTTTTCAAAAGCATTGTTTGTCCTGGTTACGATAACGCCACCCGTCTCTGAATCAAAGATGATGTTACGACTTCTGATAGCGCTTCCTTTATCTATTACAACAGTACTATCCAATATACTATGATAATTAATAACTTTAGCAACAGTTACAGCACGATAATGGTTTTCACTGCTTGCCACTACAGGCCAGATAAAAGGCATCCAGAAAGGGAAAGGTCCAGGCAACATCCAATCTACCTGTGCCTGAATATTTAAACTATTGCTATTCACAGAAAACTGGCGTGTATCTGTCATCAACTCAACCTCTATCCCCAGATTCCCGGGCATAATTTCTCCGCCCAAATCCTTATACACAAAATCAAATTTTTCATCAAATCCTTTTTCGCCGGTATTTCTATAATAATTCTCCGTATAACTAATCCTTGTTTCGGCGTCTACATCCCCATAAGTACTCTGAGATTTCATTTTTCCGTGCATATCATTTATTTCCACTTTAAATCCCTGACTGATAGCCCGGCTATCAAATGACCATTTCTGGAAAAATTCAAATTTTGAAGCTTCATGCTTTTGCATATCACTTGTGGGGTCAATATTCGTATAGCTATACTTTACAGGAAAATCTTTCGCAGTAAAAAACTCAGTCACTTGCCTGCCTGTTCCTGATCTTGTTTTTTGCTCATTTCTTGGAGACAACTGCCCGCTTTTTATTGACCTAACAGTCACTTTACTATACCCTACCAGGGGTGAAGGGAAAAAAGCATCTAGTACCGGCATTTCAATTGATTCATAGCTAGCTGGTCCTAATGGTATACGATTAGCAATCTGCAGCATCTCCTGAAAAGGATTCTCTTCACCACCGATTGAAGGCTCATAGGAAGCGACACCACTACTAATAGTTCTTGTTATACCATTAAATACTTCTGTGGTTGTATACTCATATTTCTGTCCATACACAGAAGTATACTGATTCGTCATTGCTTTCCAATTATCTTTTAACCTGATTGCTTTTACCCTATGTCCACCACCATATTTAATGCCTGTAGGATTATTTAATCTGACAAAAGACCTGGAAAGATCTACTGTCTGCGCCTTGCCTTCTCCGCGCAAAAACTTTACAGGGTTTTCAAAAGCACCATCCATTTCTTGTAACATGCCATTAATCGTAGAAAGAAGTTGTGCAAATTTGCTATCTGTCGGTGACGACTCATAACTTTTAAATGCCTGGCCCGGTAAATGTTCTCTTAAATGCTCAATAGCAGTTAAAGATAACGGGCTATATCCATCTACTTTTTTCAACTGTATCCAAATAGTATTATTATCATCACCTATTCCAAATGATTCTATGTAAGCATACATAGTAATATATTCTAACCCTTTAGGCATATGTACCGCTAACTTAAAAGCTAACTGTTCTATTCCCAAAAGATATTTTTGATACACTTCGTTTGCATTTGCACAAGCCACAGGTACAGTCAGGTAAACTTTATCATTGTCATCAACCTTAAATCTTGAAGGCAGGTCGTACAACCTGTTAGCTGTTTTTATATTATCCCTTCCAAAGTTCGAGATAGGCATCATCACGGTCGCCCTTCGATCCTGAACAAAAGCATAATCGTCACTTTCATAATCCACCTCTAACTGGCCACCCGAGGGTAATAATATCTTGCTTAAATTCCATGCGCTGGCATTTTCATTAGCAGCTACCTGCTCTTGTTTGGCATATGGATGTATACTATTCTTAAGTCCCTGGGGATTCTGAGATTTAGGCTTATAATTACCCCAGCGATCTGTTGCATTTACTTGATATCCCGGTGAGTTATCATATTGAAATACATACTTATTTTTGCTAGCTCTTGTTTGTCCGTTATAAGTAAAATAAATTTCTTTTAGAGTCAACTTACCCATATGCGGACCTACATCACCCGCATAACCTGGTGCATTTGAACATAAAGAATAATCATACTCAAACCAAACAGTTTTAACAGGCTTTGCATTGGCTAATCCATTTTTACGAATGTCAGATTTATTATACAGATCAATTTTTTTCAATCTTTTATTAGAATTATCACTGGCATTTATCCCCTCAAACTCACTTAAAACCCCCTTTGCATCATTTCTGTTTTCTATTGTAAACAGAGCCAACATTGTTTTACTTTCAATAGAATGTAAATACCAGGATTCTCTTTCCCCATAACTCACCAAAGCTTTATCATCTTTTTCCTCGGTAAGCTTACCTCCATTAAAATGACCTTTAACTCCTGTTACAGAATATGGTGTACGCCATTTATATGTAGATTCACTTTTAGTATAATTATATTTTACAGCAGTACCTAAATCATCTTCTGATATCCCATTTCCGGTAACATCAACATAATCAGGCGACATTAATCCTGTTAAAAGAAACGAATGTGCATAAGCAGGTGTTATTGAATTCAGCACATACCCATCCCGGTTATCAGGAAAACCCCTGTTATAGAAAGATTCTGCTTCCGTAACATTTACCAAATCATTCTCATCAGCGGCACCAGACACGGTAAACACATAGTCCTTCTGAACAATATTGTATACAGGCAAACCATAAACATATCTTTTACCATCGGTCTCCAATACATCAATCTCAGAAATATGATGCGGCTTTTTACCGACCTCATCTTCCATCCTGGATTTCACCGTATAAGCTAAAGTATCACCTGCTAAGTTTGCATCTGTAGGTGTAGGCGAATAACTCTTCAGATACTGTTCTAAACCAGTTACGGTTGCTTCTTCGGCAGTCAACACATTAATAACCTGTGTTCTTTTTTTTCTCTCATCCACCTGAACCACTGCCGGCATATCTACTAACCCTTTGTCCCTGCCATCTTCATGAAAACGCTCCAATACTGGCAAAACAACAGGTTTTGCAGCATCCCCGCCCAACTTATAACGAACAAGATCCAACCCTCCAATTTTATTAAACTGTCCAGCATCAATTACACTTATCTCTCCTGGGTTTTTAAAATAAACTCGCTCATTTAATAAATCCCCATCATCTTTAAATGCATTAGCTACCCTCAACAAATTTCCATCTTCCCAATCCCCGGACGTAGCAGGAGTTTTAACCATATTAAAATTAGCTCCAACGTGACCAGGCACAGCAATATCAACCCCAAGGCTAAAACTATTATCTTTTGACCTGGTTTTATTATCTCTTACATACCCATGATCTGTCCGATATGCACGAATTGTTCCTCCAGTTCCTTCTCCACTGATTGTAAAAACATCATAAGCGTATTGAGGAACCGAAATAACAGGAGTCTTCGGAGTTACCTCTTTATCATTAAATCTAGAAAAATCCATAATTGCATCTCTGTTCCCCATTGCTTTATGCGCATACATATAACCTACCATTGGTTTACGTTGTACGCGATCCGAAGCAGCAATTTCTGATTTTTGCCTATAAACCTCAATACGTCCAGACCCTGTAATACCAAACATTCCTAATCCCATTTCAAATTGAGTGGCCCATGCCGAATTGGTTATAGGCATCCTGATAGCGGGTACATAAGAAGGCTTATTAAAACTGATAGAAGTCCCTCTCAGAGCATTTGAAAACCCGCCTTTTTCTTTTGTATCAATAAAGCTGTATGGCTTTCCATCTGGAGCCACACCGGCCACTTCTTTTCTTGTACTATAACTCATTGAAGTTTGCTCATATAATTGCAAGCTTTTAATCCCAGTACGAGAATTATAGCTAGTAGTGACACCAACACCAGCATTATACGTACCCACTGCACTAGAAATCCTTGAAGACAGAGAAATATTAGGATTTATTGTTAAACCATTCCTGGAACTAAGACTAGCAGAAGCGCCTAATCTTGTCTGTAGAGTTGCATTATTTACTGTTTTGTCCGATCCAGCTAAGTTTGCCAACTTAAAACTAACACCAGCGCTTAATCCCAATTCAATTTCAGGACCTAGATAATTATTAATTGAAACTCCAAATTCGTTTCCAATAGAAAGACCTAACAAGTTTTTTATACCAATCACCTCCACATCACTTCCCAGTTTTCCTCCCCAGGTATTATTTTCTTTGATTGCCTGTTCCTGAACCATTTGTTCACTGCCATTAAAATCGTCAGGTACGCCTCGCATATTTCTTGTGATTGTTCCTGGATTAATATTCCAACCAAGTCCAACCCAACTGGCTTCCTGCTCCATACCAATACCGCTATTGTAAAAAATATTAACAGGATAACCGTCTACATCCAACAGCGGTATATTATAACTAAAATCACCGGTAAATAAATTTACCATATTGCTCGTACCCGCCGATTTAAAAGAACTCATTTCAGGTTGGGTAGGGCCACCGATAAAAAAAGTTTTATCGTTCCTATTCAATACCTGATCGTTTATATTTGACGAGTAAGGCCTTATGCCTTTCATTATCTTATTCTCCTCCCCAAAAAAAACGGGTTGACTCCCCCCTAACAGAACTTTTTTCTGCTGGCTTATATAGGATAAAAACATCCTATCTTCAAGATTAGTCTTTGCACTTGCATACAAAGGGCTAATACAATTCAAATAAAAAACAATAAACAACCAAATGGCTATCGGTTTAGTATAACAGGAAGCTAATCTTTGAATCATAATTCTATTTTTGGTTGGTTAAACTAAATAATGCTTTATACTTTTTGTTGTCAATTCCATTAAGGATTATTATATACACCTCACCTTTTTTAATATCGGTTTTCAGTTTTATATCAAAATAATTATCTCCGTATTTTACAACCATTTCTTCCCTTTGAATAACATCTCCAGATGGAGCAACAACAACTATTTCAGTTTTATAAGAGCCGCTATAGGAATAATAATTTAGACGTAACCATTTATCTGTAAGAGTATTAATACCTATATTTTGGACATTATCTGTAAGCACCATATAAGAAGACTCTACCCTTTTAACAGGAATACTATCTGCTTTAGTAACACTGAATACCCAGGTTTCCGATTTACCGGCATATTGGTCCCCATCCCGGGCAATCACCTGCCAGGCATACCACTTATCTTTTTGAAATGCGGGGGAAGCGGCTGAATAACTGAGTACATTGTTACTGAGACTACCCGTATTATATAATGGTATATTTTCCTGGATCGCTTCTGCCGCCAGTTGTCCTGGGTTGATCTCCACCACCAGGTACTCGTACCGAAGGGCCTGGAAGAGGTTGGCCGGCGCTGGTGGTATCCAGGAGAATTGTGCAGGTGCTATATCCAGGCGGCTGCTATCAGTGGGATAGATCAGCATCGGCGGACTCAATGCCTCCACATCAAAGGAGAAACATTCCTGCGCCAGGGTTTCCTGGTAGTCAGATACAAAATGTACAAATGAGTAACAGGCTATATAACTGCCGACAGGTATCAGGCCGTTCAGTGAATTATCCGGTTGCATACCGGTATAGTTATACTGCACCGGTGAAAGGTTATTGATATTTACCGTATTGGCACCTTTTTTTAAAGTAATGGTATTGGTGACAGCCGTTAACAGTTCCAGACCGTTGCTTCGGTCCCGGAGTTTTAGCTCCACTACACCATTTATATCGCCTACGGCACCATTGATCAGTACCAGGTTCCAGAGCTGGTTTCTTTGTACCAACCCTACTGCCGGTAAAGTACCCTGTATCTGCACCTGCGCATACACCGCCATTCCTGCCATATGAAATAGTAGTAGTAAGAGGTAAAGTTTATTTTTCATTCGCAATAGTTTATCGTTTTATGGTCAACTATATTTTTGAGTAACTTGTTTTATGTCATTGAAAAAGCTCAATAGTATTACTACAGTTGAACGGAGCGTCGCAAGAGCAGTTCCATCAAGGCGCTGCAGCCGGCATCATAATATTTATCTCTTTTTTCCATATCATTTTATATTAAAACAACCTGTAAAAATTAAATCGTCCCATGTCCATCGGTAATAAGTTCCGGTCCAAGCCCGGTAAATAACTACGTTCATATTGAAACTGTACCCTGCCCAGTTTGGGTATATTGATCGTTAAACCGCCGGTACCACCCCATAGGGTTTTAGCTGTGTTAACATGATTGTACTTTAAACCGCCCTGTACATATAACCAGTTTTTTAACTGGTAACCGGCTGACTGCTCCAGCGTAGTTACTTTTAAACCGGATTGTGAAGCGTATGACAACCCGCTTTGTAATTGTAACTTTTGCCAGAAAATGCTATGGTTCAGAGACCAGTTGGTAGCATTGTAATAAATAAAGGAGGTATCGGCCGCCGTATTATAAAATTTCAGGTAAGAAAGATTACTGGTCATGGCTGCTTTTTGTAAACGGAACGCATAGGACAGTATACCGGTTAAGGTATTGTATTGATTTTCGACCAGTACATTATTGTCCAGCATGGTTAGCTGGCTGCTGGGATAAAAGCCCACTGTAATAACGGGGTATTTTGGTATACGCACACTGGCCATCACCGATTTAAAGATTGTTTTGCTCTGCAAACCGGGGTTAGCATATGGGCTGGAGAAATCATTTTTACGAATACCTGCTTCTACCTGCACCCGCTGACGCCACAGGTATTGTTTTAGTTTTACCGCATAAGATTCCTGTTCGGTATTCAGCGGCTGAAGGTTAAAGGATTGAAAGTGTTCGCCCATTTTACGATAGAAACCGCTGACAGTAGTTTGTGTCTGCGGCCAGTAGCTATTGAGTTTAACACTATATGCTTCATTGCTACGGTTGTTCACATTGAATACCTGTTGCCAGCCCTCATCTTTACCGGCATTAGCGGCCGATGGTGAAAAGGAAGAACGGGCAATTTCCAGCGTAAGCTCATTGTTACGGTCAATACGGATATGATTTTCCAACGAAATACCCATGATGTTTTGTGCCGCCGATGTTACCGGCCTGACACTATCAGTAATAAAATTCAGTAGGGAACGTTTACCACTATAATAGGTAAGGATCAGGTTGTTTTTTTCTTTGTCGCCCAACCCTACCCTGATAAAGTGTACATTTTGCCGGGGTTGTTCACGCTGGTTGTTTAGTACAAAATCCCTGAACCGGGCATTCACACGGCCTGCTCCTGCAGCTATGTATAGTTTCCCGGGGTTCAATTCCACATGCGCACCTGTCAAAGAAATATTTTTAATGGTCAGCTCCGAATAGTCCACCCAGCTTCTGCCGATACCAATGTTTTTAATGCTGGTTAACAGGCGCCAGCCTTTAGGCAGTTCTTTCTCCAGGTTTTTGTTCTCATTCACAAATTCCCTGAGCATATTTCCATCACGCAACTGGTTCACCTGTTTTTTAAGTGAGGCAATTGAATCGGTGATCTGGCGTTCGGCTTTACGTATATCCTGCTCCTTACTGCGCAGGTCCTGTTGTTTTTTTTCCAGGTCTTTTTGTTTTCCCTGGAGTTTCGCGAGCCCGGGGTTATTGATACTATCAAGAGACCACTGCGCAAATCCTTTACGCAGTACACTATCATAACGCGACATTACCTGCTGCTTCAACACTTCTGTGTCAGGTACTTCAAGGCCCTGTTGCTTTTTTTCATCAGCAAGTTGCTTCATTTCCCTTTCCACAAATTGCTCTTTGGCCTTTACTAATGCCGAAAATTTTGCTTCTGAGCTTAATTCAGTCGTTAAAGCCGTAACTGATTTTTTGTATTGCTCGTATTCCTGTTTTAAGGAATCGGCTTTGGCATATAAGCCGCTTAAGCGCTGATGCATCCAGTTGTCGGCTTGTTGTAACAGTAGTTGTTTGGCCCGGTTTGTCATCATGCGTTCATTGAACTGCGCATTAATATCAAACATATCCCGGAAATAAGGAGAGTTATTAAAACGCTGCCGAATGACCACCCGCATGGGGTATTGATTGCGATAAACAATATTGAGATTAGCCTGGATACTGTGTTGCGAAAAGTCTTTCTGGTAGTAAGGAGTATCTACAAAAGACCTGTATTGGAAGTCATAGCTTACATCACCATGAATACTCAGTAAAGGTATTTTAACATCTGTCTGCCTGGCAATTGCAGGATAATATCTGGGAATAGCACCTGCAGCAGTAGTTAACCAGCCAAAACAACCGTTACCAGTTACCTGGGTACTGTCAAGCAACCAGTTCAACCGGTCATCCTGCTGCTCAGTCTGAGCCAGGATAACTTGTGCGCAGCATATATGCAACAGCACAAATACGAATATTTTACTGAAAGTGGTGGACAAAGACAGTGGTTTTGGACGGTTCGGGTTTAAAAGTTAAGCTACATTTTTGTAGATGCGGCGACCAGGATCATTACATAAATAATTAAAATTTTTATTTTGCTACTAATATATTATTCTCAAAATCTCATAAGCATGAATTTCTTCATAATAAACTTTGTCAGTTTATTTAATAGGCAAGTTCTTTTACCGGAGAATACAAACAATGAGAAAAAACTCATCTTTTCAGGTGTTTTTCCCCATGGAAAAGAAAATAAACATGCTTACTAAAGAAATCTCTATTATAAATATGAACTATTACTAACTTCTAACACCACTATCAAAACAATTACTACTTAGTGCAACACTTTGTCCATATAAAACTGATAAGATCTCACTACTGCCGAAGATAGATAATAACATCATTCAAAAATCAATGGCACCATACGACTATAATCGTACGAAAAAATTCATACCGACAATACAGTACCGTTATACCCTGATTTTCAAAACTTCACAAGCCTTTTTGACATTTGTCATAAAATGAACATCCAAAGAAAATACTACATTTTTGATGTATATCTTCTATTCATATTACTATTAATGTACAATACTTTATTAAGTAAAAACACTTATCGCACACTAACCATATAATATTATTCAATTGTCAGTTTCCTGACAAAATCTATGAATAAAGTGCGGGTATAAAAAAAAGCGGGAATAACCCGCCAATAATAAAAAAGTTAATTGTCGCAAGGAAATACAGCTTCCCCAAAAAAGCTCTAACATAAAACCACCATAATTCCTCTATATAATAGTTATCAACTCCTGAGTATCTTTTCCATCTTCCTGCCCTTTGCCAGTTCATCTACCAGTTTATCCAGGTAGCGGGCTTTTTGTGTCAGGGCATTCTCAATCTCTTCCACGCGGTAACCGCATATTACACCGGTGATCAGGTGGGCATTTGGATTGAGCGTGGCCTGTTCAAAGAATTCTTCAAAGGTTGCTCTTTTAGCAACCAGGTCCTGAATTTTTTTTGGCGTAAAGCCCGTTAACCAGGTGATTACTTCAATCAGCTCCTCCTCCGTTCTTCCCTTTTTCTCCACTTTTTGAACATACATGGGATAAACAGAACCGAAGATCATTTTTGCGATACGTTCATCATGTGCACTGATCGACTTCATATTGTAAGTTTTATGGCATTACGTTTTTAGGTATAAGTGCTTGGATACACCAGTTCCATAAACTATGTCACCGGCTTACCTTTACTTACAATATTACCTTTTTTTACCGATAAGTAGCTAGTGAGGCATATAGAAACGCATACAATGCTACTCCCAAACATTGTATTTATAATATTAGCAGGACAGGAGTATTGTTGCTGCTGATATTATCACAGCCAATGGGAGGCCGCCCTTCATATATATCTTGTAAGAGTGGCATTTTTATGAATCATTCTTAATGATAGTTTAAGGCAACCATTTCTTTAACTGGTTATACAGTTCATCTGTCCAGGGTTTAGCACAATGGGTATTACAGGAACCATCGGTAATACCACCGCTTTGCGGTTTAATGGGTGAGGATGCCGGAATTTTATCAAACAGGGGCCTGCCATAAAAGCCGGTAATATTATCACCCTCGTTATTGCCGGCACAGTTAATGGCAAATACCGGTATTTTAAATTTATTGATCTTATCAGCGTCAGTGCCACCGCAGGCCCCCAGCATACCTTTACAGTAACTAAGATTATTGTAATAAGCGATCTGTGTGAACAGGATAAATGTAGCGTAGGAAAACCCACCTACCACCGACCTGTTCTTATCAATATCATATTTTGTGGCCAGCGCCTTTATACAATTATCATAGTCCTCGCCCATCATTTGGGCACTTTTATTCCAGTCTGCAGTACCCGGGCCTTTCCGGTAGGCTACAATAGCTGCCACATAACCGTTTTCGGCGGCTTTTTTACAGAGCTCATTTTCTGAAGTACCGTTCAGGCTGCCTGCCGAAGGATTGTTTTCATTATTACCACTGCCCATCACCAGGATACCTTTATAGACATTACCGGCAGGGATATACACTTTATAAGTTATCCCATTGCCTGCTTCGGTTTTTACTTCAATACCACCCGGCAGAACAGTGTCAGTATTATTCGCTTTCTTTTTACAGGCAACCAGGCAGTATAAACACAACAGAACAGTGATGCCCAAAAAAATCTTTCCCCGTTTCATATAAGTTATTTTAGTGAGTAAATTTTATTATCTCAAAACTATAGAGACAAACAGGCAGGTAAAAGGCCCAATCGACCAACAACATTTATAATAGATGAACAGAAAATCTTTTAACAGGAGTACCAATCGTCCTGCAAGAGGTAACAGTATCGCCAGGGCTCCGAAAAAAAATAGAGGACGGCCATTCGGGTAAACTGAACAAATACTATTTTAGGATTGAAATATCACGTTCTATTGCAGAAATACGCAAACCATTAGAAGTTTTTGTAGAGTATGCTATATTTTTACTGCATTAAATTGACTTTTGTCAAAAAACGCTACTAACAACTTTACTTTGAGAAAAAAGGCCCTGGTTAAAGACTTATTCCCTAAAAAGGTTAATGGCAACCGCTATTGCCATCACCCGGGGGCCTCAAAAATCAGCAAACCCGAAAACGATACCTATTCAATACCTATTCAGATATGACAACAGAACTCACTCAGAAATATAACTCCGTTCTGGTAATAGATGACCATAAAATGATTGTAAACGGGATCAAGCTCCTGATCGGCGATTTATTTGAATCTTTTTATATGGCCCATGATGGGGCAACCGCCAAAAGCCTGGCGCTTAAACACAACCCACAGATGATCATTGTGGACAATTATCTCCCGGACACCACCGGTGATATACTCATCCGGGAATTAAAGTATAAACTACCCTCCGCTATCATCCTGGTGTATTCCTTTACGTATTCGGCCGATGTAATTTTAAAAATGCTGAAAGCAGGGGCCAATGGCTACGTTATTAAAAAAGACGATGATGAGGAATTTGTAAAAGCCGTTCATTTATTGTTGAACAACAAGGAATATTTTAGCCAGGAAGCCCGTACCCATATCATTAACCGGTTTTCAGGCACCGAGGATGATTATTCAGTAAAACACCTGATCGCCAATACCAAATTTTCGGGTAAGGAAATAGAAATGATCAAACTCCTGTGCAAACAGATGAACACAAAGGAAATAAGTAAGAATATAGGCCTTTCAGAAAGAACTGTTGAGCAATACCGGAGCAATATAACCCGGCGTATTGGCGCTAAAAACCTGGCCGGGGTGATCAAATTTGCCCTCCAGAACGGCATTGTACAGCTGGACGACCTCTAAACCGCTGCGGTTCTTCCGGCCTGTTGGTTATAAGAACTGAGGTGTAGTAGTACCATAAAGAAACCGGGCTAAAAAACCCGGTTGATAATTAACCATCTCCCTAACTTAATGAACTTCAAGGTTAGCTATTTTAAACTATATCAGTTTGTAATCATTATATATGCCCCACGCTACTGCCCCGAACATTTGTAGTCATAGTATTGTGACTGACAATAGACGGCATTACAGGATCCAGGCTGGAGAAAAAGCGCAGATATTGCCACTGGCCCTGATCGCCTGGGTAACAGAAGAACTGCAAAACGTTACATCCACACCTGCATTGGCAGCACAATTAGGTATTATCTCTGCATTTCCCTTTATTATAAAAAGTAGTATCCCCCCAATGAAAGTAACGGGTTGAAAAAAGTTCTTTTCCATAAGTTTTTTAAACAAGTATTATTTACAAGTAGTCATTATGTAACAAACCAGGAGCAGATATTCCTGTTGTCACCAGCATTGTTATTCAAATCAAAGGAAAGTACCTGATACTGAAAAAAATTATAGTACTACCTGAATACGTTTGTTTAAAAAATTGATATACAGAGATCAATAACTTTTCATTATCTCTATTAATGTAAACCCGGCATTCAACCGGGGTTACACTATTGTAACAATCACAACCTGGTTTCCCAAAATGTATTGGATCGCGTTTATTGCTTTACCACTTTATACACTTCTTTATTTCCTGTCCTGCCTTCTGTTTCCACCAGGTACATCCCCACCGGCAGTTGTGAAACATCGATTGTCGCCACTGTTTCGCCATTCGTTTGAACAACCTTAACTACCTGGCCATTAAGATTTAATACCCGAACCACATTTTTTCCACTTAAACCTTTAACTAAAAGTGTTGATGTTACGGGGTTGGGATAAACCTGGTAACGGCCTGTATGATCAAAGGTCACCTTACTTACAATGCTGTATGCATATCTGCCATCCAGGTCAGTTTGTTTTAAACGGTAAAAATTAATACCGTTTACAGGTTGATGGTCAGTAAACTGATAGTTCAATACCTGGTTACTATTACCTGTTAAAGAAAGAGAAGCCATATAACCGGTCGTTTCCCAATCCAGGCCATTGCTGCTTCTTTCTATCTCAAATCCTTTATTATTTTCCTCGCTGCTGGTAGCCCAGTTTAACATCACCCCGGCGGTATTTTTCTCCGCAGTAAAATTTAACCATTTAACCCCCAGCGTAGTGGTAATATTAATAACAACATTATCCGTACTCACACACCCCCCGTAGGGCGTAGTAATCGTCCAGGCAAATTCATATAAACCGGCTACGTTCATATTGGTAACACTGGTAAACCTGTTACCAGGTGCTGTAATAAGCGGCGTTACATTAGCCGGTTTCGATACTAATGTCCACACACCAGTGGCTACACCCGGATCATTGCCAGCGAGATTTGCCGTATTGGTATTCCCTAATACCTGGTCACTTCCGGCATTGGCATTGATCAATCCTTCCAGCCTTACCACAAATGTATCGGCCATGGCCTGTCCCGAACAGGCGTACTCCTGGTTTAAAAAAGCACCCACACCTGCATTATAGGCAACCGGGGTTATCCTGAAACGATATTCCCCTATCCTGTTAAGATTTGAAATAACAGTGGAGGTACTGGTAATGGAACGGAGATCTGTGGTTGTATATGCCGGAGCCGCTGCACCGGCAGGACCTGACAGTAATTCGAATTGGTAATAGGCGCTAAAATCCTGGAAATAACTGCTATTCACTATCCCTTTATATATAGCCGGCAAGGGTACAGTTGCAGATACAGCACCTGTTCCCGGATAACACACATTTATATCCGCTACCTCCACTTTAGGTCTGCTCTGGTCCGACACATGGATATAATACAACTGGCTGGTGGCACAACTGCCATCAGGATTACTTACACTGATACTGAACCGGTAAGTGCCCACACGCCAGCCGCCCGCCGGAGGTGTAACTATTGCTTCACGATTATAAGTATTGGCTCCTGTAACCACAACCGTAGGTGCCCCTCCGGGAGGTAATACCCCACTAGGCGTGACCGTTGTCAATACAGTTGCAGGATCTACGGGATCCACATCAAAATAAAAACTTTGAGGTGTACTGGTACCGGCCAGGTTACAGTGTACCTCACCCCCGCTTCCAGTTGTGTAATAGATCACCAGTTGTTCCGGTGCAACATGGCCCGAAGGTTGTAAATTAACAGGATTAGGCCTTAATCCCATGAAAGTATAGGTAAGCGTAGGCGAAGTATAAGTACCGCAGCTATTTGTTACCGTAATCGTAAAGGTATAGGTACCTGGCTGTGTAACACCATTAAAAAAGAAAAAATTATTGTCATCCAGCCGTGCAAAACTCATATTAGCACCGGCAGGCTGCGTTAACACATTCAGTGAAATAGTGGTACTGCTTGCTCCCGCCGATCCTGCATAATTGGTATTGAAATACGGCGCTGCCGTGAGGTTAATATAATGTGATGGACTGGCCGCTGACACACAACGGGAAGTATTCAGAGGAGGATTAATGTTAGGGTTAGGAATAAAGCTAACAACAGTAGTATCTTCATAAGAGCATACACCATCCAGGGAAGTAATTCTCAAAATAGCCCAGTAAGCGGGATCTATCTGGTGGTTGGATGTATTTATCAAAGAAAAAGTAGGAGTAGCCACAGTGGTACTGCTGAATTGTGCGTTAGTACTGACCGTTTCACCTGCCCGGTTATAACGCCAGATATTTACTGCACGCCAGGCACCTGTAAACCCCGCGGGGATAACACCACTTAATGGCGTACTGCCGGTAGTGGCGCAAACGTTCAGTATATCAGGTCCGGCCGTAAAAGATGCCGGTCGCGGATGTGCCGTGATCACTACCTGGGAAGTTGCCGTGCCTGTTCCGCAACGTTGTGCCAGTCTGAATGTATAACTACCCTCAGCTGTCATGCCCGTTACATTCGTAGTGAAGGTATTAGGACTTGCAATAACCGGTGTTACAGGCCCCGTGATAAACGTCCAGGTTGGAGGAAAAGCACCCACATTTCCACTGGCACTACCTGTAAGGGTGGTAGAAGATCCGCAAACGACAGCATTTCCGCCAGCATTAGCGGTACAATTGCCAATTACTTGTCCATTTACACTTGGTCCAAAAAAAACTAACAGTATCACAACTGTAACAGACAGAATAAAGTTTTTTTTCATAAGTAGGTAATTAAAAAAGTGAGATTTCAGCAGCACTTCTTTATTCAGCAACGGGAACCAATTGTTTACTACCGGGAATTCTTATCCAAATCAAAAGAAAGTAACTAATACCATAAAACCTTATAGTACTACTTGAATATGTTTATTTAAAAAATTGAGATTAAGCCTTAACAGTGTAGCGCCTGGTAGTTTATTAGTAAAAACCGGGTCTTTCAACCCGGTTTCAACTATTGTAGTAATCACTGCCTGGTTTCCCAAAATGTATTGGATCGCACCTTATTGTTTAACAATTTTATATGTTTCTTTATTTCCTGCGCTGTCTTCCGCCTGTACCAGGTACATACCAACCGGCAGTTGCGACACATCAATTGTCAGCAGTGTTTCCGAATTTGCTTGTACCGTTTTCACAACCTGGCCATTAAGACTTAGTATTCTTACAGAAGCTTTGCCACTCAATCCGCCAATTGAAAGTGTAGATGTCACCGGGTTTGGATACACCTGTAACCTGCTGCTATGATCAAACGATACAATACTTACGGCACTGTAGGTAAATCGTCCATCTATATCCACCTGTTTAAGGCGATAGTGGTTTTTACCTTTAACCACAGCAGTATGGGTATAATCATAATTTAACCGGCCGGCGCTGTTACCGTTCAATGCTTTACTGTTTACAAAACCGATACCACGCCAATTCAAACCATCAGCACTGTGCTCAACTTCGAAACCTTTATTGTTTTGTTCTGACACCGTAGCCCAGTTAAGCAGGGCTTTTCCAGCCTGGTTTTCCGCTGTAAAATGTAAGAATGTTACGGGTAATATGGTAGCCATATTTACTGTTGAGGAGACATACAGGAAACTTCCCATGGCAGTAATATTATGAAACTCTACATAATGCACCCCGTCTTCAATACCAGACTGGGCAACTACCAGCGAACGTGCTTTACCGGCTGTAAATACCCCATCACTGTATATATCAATGATGGCTTCATCGGCCTGGCCATTATAATAGAACCAACCTGAAGTAATGGCTCCCGGAACAACAGTTCCACCTAACTCATCCAGGTTATAATATACCCTCACTTTGCCGGAAGAAAGTGTTGTTCCGTTATTATCGATAACTGTACTGATCCTGGGCATAAGGTTGGTATTACGTACCCCATCATTATACGAAGTACCTTCCGGAGTAATAACCACATCAAAATTATCCAGTTCGGTGTTTGTATAACCTGATGTACCCAATAGTTTTTTACTGATATCACTTGTCTGGCGGTAGTAAGCCCACTCTCCTACGCTGCAACCGTCGTTATAAACATCTGTTGTTTCAACATTACCCGGTAAAAACACTTCACCGTTATTAACGGGCATAGCTTTACCAAATGTGAAATAACTGGCACCATTTGCAAATACATGCGACACCTCATAATCCGTTCCATTAAGCGTTAATGGTTTTACAGAAACATTGGTTGTAAAGCCGGCATCATCTGCAAATACAATTACGTAACCGGCACAGGCATCATTGGCCGCAAACGTGGTGGTACCTACGGAAGCTTGCGGGAAACGGATCATCAATTGGTTTGACACATTATTGGTATTCTGTACTTTCCAGATACGGTTCATCCTTCTGCCGTTAGACGGGCTGCCTGCGTAAGTAAAGGCAGTATAGGTACTGGGTGTATTGGTCATAGCCTGCGTATTACCATTATCACCCCACAGAAGGAACTGCTCATCTGCCAGTTCATTTTCATTGGCGATATTGGTTGCCGCAACTTCACCCAAAGCAATAATAACCTGGCCATTGGTATTGGTATGCTGGCTACGTGACTGTTTTTGATGTAAGGCCGAAATAAAGTCATTTCCTATACCGGCTACATTATTATAATAAGCTGCATTGGCAGTTGCATCCCATATCACAGCATTCCTGGAAGTGGTATAATTATTACTATTGTGTAAGGTTATACCATATTTAACGGCCAGGTAAGATTCTACTTTATTCCTTTCAGCTGCTGTGATGGTGCCATTGCCATAAATAACCAGTTCGCCTATATCTCCTGTAAAGCCCCAGTCATCACCACCAGGAGGATTAACACCCTGGTTCGATCCGAATATATGCCCTCCATCGGTCAGGCCCCTGGCACTATAGGAAGATGATGTACCGGTTGCTGCACCATTTAACCCCTTATTCATCGAAGTATTGGAAAAATTGTGGTACATAATACTCGGGTTGCCTGTTGCAAAATTGATATTACCCGGGTTAGCAATAACCAGGCCTCCGCCGGCATTATTCCTGTAACCTATATCGCCGTTGGCATACAGGCCAGGCTGATCCCAGTTACCACCACCAAATGTGGTATTATTCATACCTATATTAAAATATCGTGTACCTCCCATACCCTGACGGGTCATAGTGAAAATATTAAAATCAGTAGCCGTCAGCGTCCGCTCTGTTATATTACCTAACATTTGCTGAATGGCTGTAAAATTCAGTCCAGGGTTAAAGTTAAAATAAGTGGCATCACCGGCTTTGAACTTAGGTAATGGTGCGCCATTTATTTCTTCTGACACAACACCGGAAGTAAAATCCGTCCATGATGTTACATCAGTACCCTCTCCGCCTGACATGGCAAATTTGTCTGCCCGGTACCAGTGGCTGATATTAGTGGTAACCCCGCCCGGCGCCTGTACATAAGCGGCGAATGTAAAATACTGACCGTCCGTTATGGTCACATCAGCATATGCATACTGTATCCCGTTGATCTCCTGTGTACCGCTCATTTCGGTGATCACATCCGAAAGATCAAAAACATTGTCCGTGCTTTGGATCAGTTTCAGGTAAGCAAAACCCTTGGGCCAGGCCACACGTACAGTGCCGATCGTGTTAACATTGGCCGCCCGCCAGATCGCTGCAAAACGCTGGAAAGGCAACCCTCCTATAGTACCAAAGGCTACGGAGGGTGACTTAGCCAGGTTATTGTCGCCCCAGATTAAAAATTGTCCATTGGTTAATGTGCCTGTATTGGTAACGTTGGTATTACTAAGTCCTGTGGTAGAAATGAGTACCTGCCGGCCGGAGTTCACACTCCATGATTGTCTTTGATACAAACCGCCCTGATCGTCGCGGCCTATACCTGCTATATTATGATGGTAGCCTGTATTAGTCACAGCATTCCATACAACAGCACTAGCCGAATTAATATAGTTCTGCGGTGTGGTCTGATCAAGGGTAATACCATATTTAATAGCCAGGTAGCTATGTATACGGGCCAGGTTAGCGTTATTCATATCGCCTCCTGCCGGCTCATGATATAATATCACTTCTGCAATATCTCCGTTAGGATTATCGCCGGTTGTACCGTCTGCTCCGATATAAGCCCCTGTAGCAGGAAGAACATAAGAACCACCTGTTCTTGGATAAGGCGAAGTATATATTTTTTCCAACCCGTTATAAAAACCACGTTGATTTGCAGGTGTGCCGGTTTTTGGCAGAATAGCAGAGTAAATACCAAAACGATTTGCAGAACCCGGCCCCGCCGCTGTTGCGCCAAAACCATTACCGATAGAAGGCATGGGGTAAACCAACCCACTCTGCGGGAACAGGAAGAAGCCGTCATCATTTCCATTAATAGCAAACAGGTTGTTATAGCCTGAAGCTGTTCCATTCAATCTTGCCACGGCAATATAATGTACCGATCCTGCCGTATTCAGGTAGGCTGTCGTATTATTTCTTAAATAGTTATTAGTGCCATCAAAGGAAAGTGTGGGATTAAAATTCCAGGTCTTTGTGTAAGTAGTCTGGTCATTATAGGGAATATAAGCAGCCGCACTGCTCATAGTCAGTTTTACATCGTTAGCGGTAGAGTTATTCCAGGCAGTAACTTTTTTATTAACATCTGTTTCCACACCATTATCTGCCCTGTACCATAATGACAGATCCTGACCTACACCACCCGGGCCGGCAACATACCCACTGAAGGTAAAATAAGAACCGTTCGCAATAGTGACATCGGCATAATTATAAACTTTGCCGTTAACAGTTATAGTACCTGTCATTGGCGTATGTGTGTCAGATGTATTAATGATATCATCCGGACTTTGGATCAAATGTAAATTTACTATACCACTTGGCCAGGCTACACGTACCGTACCCACAGTGCCGGTATTCTGTGCTTTCCATACGGCAGCAAACCTTAGATTAACAGGATTTCCTCCGATGGTGGTACTATGAGCTACCCCTAACGATTTTGCCAGCCCGTTATCACCCCAAAGCAGCGACTGCCCTGAAGTTAACGAAACTGTATTAGCTGCATTACTATTCGCCAGGCCGGTAGTACCGATCAATACCTGCTGACCATCATTGATACTGTTGGATTGTTTCTGTAGTAACTTACTGCCTTCATCATTAGCCAAGCCGGCAATATTATTATTATAGCCCGTGTTAACAGTCCGGTTCCATAATATCGTAGTGCCATCACTTGCTATATAGTCGTGTGGCAGGGTAATGCCATATTTTATTGAAGCGTACGTTCTCACCCGTTGTTTTTCGGCTTCAGTAAGATCTCTTTCATAAGCAATAACTTCACCTATCAATCCATTTCTGACTTCCGGTTGCGATCCTAATATACTTCCGTCGGCATGCTTTGAATAAACTGCTGCAAAAGTTTGCGTATTCGCCCCGGTGGTACCATTCTGAGCATACTTAATGCCTGCAGTGCCTACGGTAAATGACACGTCATTCAGGTACAATTTATTTGCCGCTACAGCGGGTAAGGCCGGACTGGCATCCGAGTAAGGATAATTTACTACGTTCGCGCCCAATCTGGTAAA
Source organism: Terrimonas rubra (assembly GCF_042686025.1). NCBI lineage: Bacteria > Pseudomonadati > Bacteroidota > Chitinophagia > Chitinophagales > Chitinophagaceae > Terrimonas > Terrimonas rubra. The sequence continues at coordinate 931,556 of NZ_JBHUOZ010000003.1, read as the reverse complement.
TACTGGAGTGTTCGCATTGATCAGGCTCGCTGTCGTGGTGGTCGCACCAAAACCAATAATATCGGCATACCCACCAACACCTCTATCAAGATTTACGGTAAAAACAGAGCTGTTGGTGCCATTAGCCGAATATGGCTTACCTGCAGGAACAGCCATAAAACGGGCATCAGCGCCTGTGGTTCCGAAGTCAACAACGGGATTGAAATTATACATTGTTGTAGCAGTAAATGGTTGCCTGCTACTATTTGTTTGCGTGTAATGATTATTGAACCCGGAAAAATCTGACCATGATGAAGGGCTAAAGCCTTCATTCGACTTCAACCATACACGCAAATCAGCAGTAATACCTCCGGGACCGGCCAGTTTGGCCGCAAATGTAAAATACTGTCCGTTAGCCAACACTACATCAGCATAGTTATATACAATACCGTTCACCGTAACTTCTCCCGTCATGGCAGTGGTTGCATCACCTGCATTGAATATGGCATCGGTACTTTGAATAATACTAAGATTAGACAAGCCTTTTGCCCAGGCAACCCTTACAGTACCCACTCCATTGTTTTCTACTTTCCAAACAGAAGCAAACCGGTGTGAAAGCCCTGTAAAACCGCTAAGAACAACAGTTGGTGCTTTTACCAGGCCATTATCGCCCCAAATCAAGTATTGATTATCTGTCAACGTTCCTCCGTTAGCGGCATTTGTATTTGCAAGTCCTCCTACACCGATCAGCACCTGCTGACCGGAGTTGGTGCTCCAGGACTGTTTCTGGTATAAAGCCCCCATATCATCACGGGCAATACCGGCTATATTAAAATGATAGCCATTGTTAGCAACGGCATTCCATACTGTACCACCGCCGGCATTTTTATAATCGCGTATACCATGTGCATAAGTAGTGCCATATTTTATAGCAAGATAGGTTTCCAGCTGATCCATCTGGGCAGCTGTTAACCTGTCTTCAAATATCAAAATTTCATTAAGCTGGCCGCTGAAAGAACCATAGTTATTATCAGCACCTATCCTCAGGTCCCGGGCACCGGTACTGAGGTTGGCATTATTCAACTGGGTACCTGTATAATCAATCCGTGTACCGTTCAGCGAAACAGTAGCGCCGGCATAACCTGCTGAACTACCTCCCCCATTCTGCCAGCCTGCACCAGTATTAAAATATTTCTGCGCCTGCATCACATCCGTACTTACACCCTGATATCCGGGACCACCGGTAAAAAACAACATTTTATTATCGCTGAAAAAATGCAGACCGGGATAATCCATGGAAGGATGAAAACCCAGGAAACCACTTCGTTTTAACAGGTTCATATAACCGGCAGCATACAAAGTACCATTCGTCCTGTCTATAACATTTACACCGGCACCGGCAGTAAACTGCATCCAGTCATTACTGCCATCGAAAGTAACCGTAGGATTAAAGTTAGCCAGCACAGATGCGTTGGAGAACACCGGTCTTGCACCTGAACTTGCCTGTAACAAAGGAAAACTTCCAATAACACTATTCCACTGCTGAACAGTGCTGTTATTGGCAGCCGGTGTAGTACCGGCATCAGAAAAAACGGTACCCGCTGCATCAGCTTTATACCATGCAGCCGGTGCTACCCCACCGGGAGACTGACTGTAAATAGGGGAAAGAGATAAAAAGAGCGCACAAATCCATAACACGTAGATTTTGAAGTTCATAACGGTTAGTTTTAGGGTTTATGTACTTTATTACTTAATAGTATAAAGCATCGGAAACAAAGAATAATGAATAAAAAATAACGGTGCTGGTGTTTTCAGAAGTAAGCAGGTGTCCCCATCAAGGGATTACAGACCGTAATATTACAGGCAATTACATTGCAGGAAAAACGTCATAGTGGTACTCGATAATTTTTTTCGAAGAAGTTCTACAAATACGCTAAGTGTTTATAATTTTTTAATTATAAACACTTAGCGTTACTACAACTAATACTTAATTATTTAACAGGTACTATTACCTGTTCATTTATTGTATAGAGTATATTATAATTGATGACATACTATCCTGAATCCCGGATCGCATCAATATGGTTTAAACGTATAAATAACGCGTAATGCATGATCATCGGGACGTAAAATTCCTTTGTAAAAATCATACCACCCATCTGTCGGGCCACCTTGTCCTTGGTTAGTATGTATCATAAACCTGCCGTTCTTATAACAATAACCATCTATAACTACTGAATGCCCAAAATCTTTAAGATTGGCGAAATGCAGGAAAACCGGCCTTTGTTCATTTATTTCCCTGTAAATAATTTTTTCCAGCTTGCCTAAGGTATACGGTAATATTTTACGCCAGGCTATATACCGCTCTACTTTCATCTTATAATGTTGCTCAAACAAACGGGCGGGAGCCAGTTTATGCATATACCTGTCCGTTCCAAAATCCTTTTGCACTACCAGTGCTGCATAGTAGTTGTACTTTGCCAACTGTTCAATTGTTTGCCGCGATGTGGTTGTATCAATGGCAGCAGCAAATAAACCAAAGTCGAATTGTGTACTATCCAGGGTTTCGTTGATAAGATAATTTTGACGGGAAGTGTAGGATATATGACCAAAAGGTTTTAAGCGGTGGTAGTAGGCTATCTGCGCCAGGGCGGTACTCCAGCAACCTGTCCTCATACTATCAGGTGTATATTGCTCAAAGCCGCCCATCTGCTGCCAGCGTGTTTTTGTTAAATAACTGTTTTCCTCCATACACTTCGACTTGTCAGGGAAAAAAGGAAAGGAAGTAGACACAAAGAGATAAACTAACAGGACTATACCTATCACCAGGGAAAGCATTTTAATTGTTTTCATTTTCATTTTTCACCAAAAAACGGAATGAAAACAGCTCTTTTATTCTCAAAACATGTTTTGAGTGTAAATAAAGGGGCTATTGTGATTGCTGCAATTGCTTTAAATAAGCTTTGGGAGAACTACCGGTAGCAACTTTAAATATCCTGTAAAAACTCGCTTCAGAATTAAACCCGCATTCATAAGCAATGCCGAGTAAAGAAAAATCCGTTACACGCCCCTCTTTCATACATTTTTTTACTTTTTCCACCCGGTAATCGTTCACCAGGTTTCTGAAACTCTTTTGAAAACTACTGTTGATCACGGCAGAGACAATGGCCGGGGGCATATTGACCGACCTGGCAAGTTTTTGCAGGCTTAATTCCGGGTCCAGGTAAATTTCAGTTGTTTCAAAAGCGGCCAGGATAGCTGCTTTCGCTTCCTGCCTTTTTTCATCCGGCAATCCCATTTCTTTTCCCGGATCCGTGGGTGATGGTGCAGTATCGGCGGGCAAAACCGGAATAAGTAAACCCGGTTCTTCCAGGGACGATTCATTCAGAGGATAAGATATATTATCAGGTCTTATTTTTTTATCAGGCAATTGATACCCCCTGAAACCCAGGTAATAGATCAGCAAAGCGAGGTAACCGAAAAACAGTTGCCAGTGAAAAAAATGCTGCGCACCAAAATCCAGGAAGTAGTCTAAAATAGTGGCAACTGTTAAACCCAGTATCAGCACAGCCATTAAAATGGCCACATTCCTCAGCCAGGTATAGGTCGGTGCATCAGTGGCGGCCACATTATTATATAACCAGTTCCGGTATTGCAGTACCAGTTTTAACCCGGCAACCCCATATAAGACAGCTGCAATAATGGTAAGATAATCCTCTGCTTCCTTCACGGCATTAAAAGAAAAGCGATTCGCCCTGTTATCTTTTATTACCAGCTCCTGTTCGGGCAATACCATGATATAAATAAACAGGGCGTAAGCAAAGAAGATAAAAAATGGTAAAAAATGGACGAGGTGTTTTCTCGTGAGGCGGAAACCGGTGGAGACCAGAGAAGATACATACAACCATATTAAAGGAGCAATAGCCAGTTCAACAGCAAGTGGCAAATAACGTAAGGAGGGTTGTTGCCAGAGACCGGTAGTATGGATCAGTATTTTTATACACAAGAGGTTAAACGCTACCAGTAAAAAAGACAATAACAACTTACTGGTACTATTCTTTTTATTATACCATATTAAGCCGGCAATAACAAAGCCCTGGGTAACCCCGATTAAGATCAGTACATCAAAAATTGAAAAGGTAAAAGGCAATGGTATATTGTAAGTGTTATTAAAAGAGAACCGGTTTGAAGATAAGACTTTTTACAAAAGCAAAACCAGACCTGCCGATGATTTATCTGCTCTTCTTCTTTTTCCCTTTTGTATCCAATCCTTTTTTTAATAAACACAGTACACCCAATTCTTCTACGGAAAGCTGTTCATTGGTTTTAAGTAATTTCTTTACCCGCTTTTCAAATAAGGTGAGGGTATTGCCGTGTATATAATGATCAATAATACGCGGGTCGATATAGGAACTGCGGGCAATAGCCGGTGTATTGCCTAACTTCTCGCTTACTGTAATTACTGCATCCCGGATATTCTTTTTCAGCTTGCGCTGGTCATCTTCTTCTATAGCACCAATCTGGTCAAGCGCTATAGCCGCAATTACAGTACCGGCCCAGGTACGGAAATCTTTGGCCGAAAAATCCTTACCCATTATCCCGCGGATATATTCGTTAAGATGTTCACTCTTCACATCCTGTATATTTCCATCTTTATCAATAAACTTAAAAATTTCGTAACCGGGCATATCATCCAGTTCCTGTACGATCTTTGCCAGCCTTGCATCCACCAGGTGGTTCTCCTGCTGCTGGCCCGATTTCCCTTTATACGTAAATATCATTTCATTCCCATTAATTTCCAGGTGTTTGCTGCGTAAGGTAGTTAAACCATAGCTTTCATTTTCCCTGGTATAATATTCATTACCCGGGCGAAAGCAGGCAGCTTCCAGCAGCCGCACCATCGCCGCCAATACTTTTTCCCGGTCGGGTTTCCGGTGCCGCAGGTGCTGCCCTGTTACACGGCGCATATATTTTAACTTGCCGGCAAAACGAATGATCCGGTCAAATTTCCGGTTGTCCTGCGCCTGACGGAATTTAGTGTTATAGATATATTGTTTCCGGTTCTTTGCATCATAACCCGTTGCCCAGATCTTAGCCCTGGCCGAAGTATTGATCTCCACTTTTTCCCAGGCGGGCGGAATGACCAGGGATTTGAAATAAGCTTTTAATTTCGGATCGTTCACGGTATTGCCTTCTTTATCGGTATAACTGAATCCTTTCCCCTTTTTCGTTCTGTAATAGCGCATATACTAGCCAGATTATATTGTTATTGTATGCCGGTTTTCACATCATTCAGTCAATAATGCACAAATCATACCGGTTCGGCCGGTATACCCGTTGTTCTTTTTTAGCAGAACTATAAAATCATTTATGCTTCAGTAAATGGTAGCCGGCAAATAAAAAGGGGCAACAATGTTGCCCCTGCTGGTTCACTTAGACGGTGATCTGTACAATATTTACAGCAGAACCAAAGAATTTATATATCGGTAAAACAACGTTTCCGGAACCATGTCATTTTACATTGTTTTTTAACGGCAATAGCAAAATAAAAATAACAGCATATTTACATATTTACAAGCCGCTCAATGGCCGATTTGCCTGACTTTTATCAAGAAATAAGAAGTTTTTTGTGCCGGGCAGGTATACAGTAGTGTATTGGCGGATATTACCGCTTGTATAAGCATATAGTAATACAACATATCCAAAGTAAAAAAGCGGCAAAGCTAACTTTCTGTACAAACGGTAAATAAACGATCAGTTCCTCATGGTAGTACAAATAATTATTGCCGGCAACCAGCAGTAAATTGAAGATCCCGAAAATCAAAAGTCCATACCATTTCATTTTATAGAGAACGATCAAGACTGTAAGAGTAGCTATAAGTCCAAAGCCGGATGCAAGGTTGGTCACCAGGTCATGATCCATATCCGTAAATAACAAAAGGCTTATGATCATTGCAGTAGTTCCGGAAAGCCGGATGATCAGTCCCGGTACTTTCCTGCTGTGACTATACCGGGAAAACCCGAACCAGAAAGCAGTAAGTGACAGTGAAAGAACCAATAGGCCTGTTATTGCAATTGGTCTGGCAGGATTTTGCTGCCCGTTAATGGCATACTGGTTCAATAAATTACACCAGTAATTATTAAACCAGTCAAAGCCGGTTGCATTTTTGTCAACCTGTGAACCACCGGGATATAATAAGGTTGCAGCGATATAAATGATTACAAAGACGAGCGTCCCGAAAACAGGCGTTAATAACCAGATACTATGCTGTTTTGCCCCTTGCCGCATGTATATTTTCTCATTATAGTACTTGACTAAGATATTTTAAATTAACCGAAAGTGCAAGTGCTCAAACGGAACGGGAAAGAATATTTTATACGTCAACCTGTGGAAAGTGTATACAAATCAAGAGGTCCTGGCTATATTAATCCGATTGTATAAACTGCATTAAAGCCTGGTAATAGTTCTCTAACAATGCCGGGTCCCCGTTCAAAAAAAGATAAGGCTCTATCAACTCCAGTTCCATCAAATAAAATGAGTTATTCATCATCACGCCATCCACCCGTGCATATAAAGTTTTTTGCGGAATTATTTCCAAAAACGCCGCAGCCTGTGTTATATGTACAGGATCAGCCTGCGGATAACTTACCGTACCACCATGGTATTGCTGTACCCTGAAATCATCCTGCTTAGGTATTTTCAATACAGCATGACTGTATTTGCCGTTAAAAAATAAGAATGACCACTCCCCTTCTTTGATCACCTCCATAAATGGTTGTACCAGGTAATCCTCTTCTGCCAACAAAGCATCGATGCTCTCTTTTTGTGCCGCCATATTATCCTTACTGATGATAATGGTATTTTTAGCGCCGGCGCTGATACAGGGCTTTACCACCAGTTTATCAACGGAAAATTTTTCAAAATACTGATGGGTAAATTCGCTGCCTTTGGGTAAATAAGCTGACGGGATGATCTTTAATCCCTTATCCTGTATAGCCTGCAGGTAATGTTTATTACTGTTCCATTTAATAATATCAACAGGATTCAACACGGTAATGGAAAGTTTTTTCAACTTATCCAACCATGTATAAAATGCATCGATCTTCTCATGATAATCCCAGGGTGATTTTATGATCACTATATTATAATCACTCCAGTTCACCTTGTCATCATTCCAGATCACACGATCTATGAACAGGCCCTTGCCTGTCAGAAAATCAACGAGGTCCGTATCTTCATCACGGCTCACACCCACTGTATATTTTTCCTGTGGTTTGTACCCTACAAATGCCAGTCTCATCCGGTTATTTATTTTATTTTTTTTAAAAGCCAATGATTGTAACACCGCCTGCCTAAAGCCTTCGCCCATATTTTTTTGATGCAATTACACAGGCAATAACGCCTGCCGTAACACCCACCATTCCCATACTCACCTGCTCCTGTAATAAAACGGCCGCTAAAGCTAAGCCAAAAAATGGTTGCACCAATTGCAATTGTCCTACCGAAGCAATGCCGCCCTGCGCCAGGCCTTTATACCAGAATATAAACCCGATAAACATGCTGAACAAAGAAATATAACCCAACCCTATCCAGGAAGAAGGTTTAATAAAACCAACTGCCTGTGGGAAAAACAGCCAGCACAACGGCAGCATCAGCGGTAAGGCTAATACCAGGGCCCAGGAAATAACCTGCCAGCCACCCAGCTCTTTGGATAACTTCCCCCCTTCGGCATAACCTAAACCGCAAAGAATAATAGCACCCAACATGAACAGGTCTCCTACAGGTGAGGCGGTCAAACCCTGGTAAACGGCATAACCTACAACCAGTAAACTTCCCAGTACTGAAAACAACCAGAATATGGGCTTAGGACGTTCGCCTCCTAACAATACACCAAAAATAGCGGTTGACAAGGGCAGCAATCCCAAAAACACCATCGCATGCGCAGCTGTTAAGTATTGTAAGGCAAGCGAACTTAATAGTGGAAAACCAAGTACAACTCCAAGCATAACGATCAGTAATGAACGCACCTGCCGCTGATCCGGCTTTTTTTCTTTAGCAGCTATCAATACCAGCAATGCGATCAAACCCGCAATTGCTGCACGGGCCGTTGTTAAAAAGCCGGGGCCGAGATCCGATACCGCTACCCGGGTTGCCGGTAGCGAGCCACTGAATATCAACACACCAATAAAACCATTGATCCATCCCTGTGTATGGGTACTGCGTACATCACTATGCTGCATGTTCTGTTATTTGTAGCAAAACTAAAAGAGCTCATTAAATAAACACAGTCCCAGTTTTTGTAATTTTAATGGACACAGTTAAGTTTGTAACATGAAAGATAATTTACTGTACAGCCAGTTAACCGATACCATTGCCCAGCAGATCAGGAGTGGCGTGTTTAAGGCCGGTGAACGCTTACCCTCGGTAAGAATGTTAAGCAAACAACACAATGTCAGTATCAATACTTCTAAAAGAGTGTTTCTTGAACTGGAAGCACAGTCCCTGGTCGAGTCGAAACCACAGTCGGGCTATTTTGTAAGTACCTTCCATGCTTTAAAGCTCCCTTTACCCAATACCAGCAAAACAGCTACCAGCACCAACAATATCGAACCCAATGAACTGATCAGCCGGGTGTATGAAAGCCTGGGAAAAGAAAACCTCACACTGTTTTCCATCGGGGTACCTTCCGGCAATCTTCTACCGCTTGCCAAACTTAAAAAAGAGCTCAACCTGGCTACAAGAACCCTGCATGATGGTGGCGCAGGTTATGAAACTTTAGCTGGTAATACCACATTAAGAAGAATGATCGCTGCCCGGTCCATATACTGGAAAGGAAATTTAAAAGAAACTGACCTGATCACCACCACCGGCGGCATGAACTCACTGGCCCTGTGTTTAATGGCGCTGACCAAACCCGGTGATACCATCTCCCTGGAAAGCCCCTGTTATCCCGGTATTTTACAGTTGGCCGTCAGCATGGGACTTAAGGTGTTAGAAGTAGCCACACACCCCGATACCGGAATTGACATTGAAGCATTGAAAAAAGTGCTCCCGCGGATCAATGTCTGCCTCCTGGTTCCCAACTTCAATACACCATTGGGTAGCTGTATGCCCGATGAACATAAGCGGGAAATTGTAACCCTGCTTGATAAACACAGCATACCACTGATAGAAGATGATGTATATGGCGATCTTTATTTTGGTAACAAACGTCCCGTTTGTTGTAAAACTTTTGATAAAACGGGCAATGTTTTATGGTGCAGCTCCGTATCAAAAACGTTAGCCCCGGGCTATCGCGTGGGCTGGATAGCACCGGGCAGGTATAAAGAACAAATATTAAAACTCAAGTTAGTTCACTCCATCGCCTCCATTTCCATCGTAAATGAAGTGGTGGGCAATTTTTTAAGATCGGGGAAGTATGATAATCATTTACGCCAATTACGTCGTACCCTGCAGGAAAATGCCCGGCATTATACCCTTGCTATTGCCGAATATTTTCCTGAAGGCACTAAAATAAGCCGCCCGCATGGAGGACTGGCTTTATGGGTGGAGTTCAGTAAAAAAATAGACGTGGCAGAATTATACGACCTGGCTTTGAAAAAAAATATCAGCATCTCTCCCGGGCGTATGTTTACCCTGCAAAACAGGTTCCATAACTGTATGCGGCTCTGCATTGGCTTACCCTGGTCGGATGAGCTCAGGCAAAAGTTGAAACAGGTGGGTACCCTGGCAAAAATGCTCAGTAAACAATGACCTTTTCCAAACAACAATTTTTACGGCCAACCCGTTGACAGGAATAATAGTAAATTGTGCATTACATAATCATGCACCAAAAAAGGAACATGCTTGTAGCCTAAAATATACATTGATGAGAAATACAATTTGTCTTGCCCTTATTAAGAACATCTCTTTTGCGGTTATCTTTTTATTTACGGTCAATACACTTATGGCGCAACCCATACAGAAACGTTCTTCCAAATCGCCTAATATTATTTTTATTTATACGGATGACCTCGGCTATGGCGATCTGAGTTGTTACGGCGCCACCAAAATCAGCACCCCCCATATAGATGAACTGGCAGCAAAAGGTATACGCTTTACCAATGCGCATACTACTTCTGCAACCTGTACTCCCTCAAGATATGCTTTAATGACCGGTCAATACCCATGGCGTAAAAACGGTACGGGTGTTTTACCGGGCGATGCAGCATTGATCATCCCAACAGATAAAATATCCCTGCCCAAAATTTTCAAGACTGCAGGTTATCGCACTGCTATCGTAGGCAAATGGCACCTGGGTTTAGGTAACGAGGTAAATAAAGACTGGAATAGCGCCATTAAACCGGGACCGAATGAAGTAGGTTTTGATTACTCTTTTATTTTCCCGGCCACGGCAGACAGGGTGCCCACTGTTTTCCTGGAGAATCATCATGTAGTTGCAGCCGATACAACAGACCCGATCAGGGTTGATTATAAAAATCCTGTTGGCAATGATCCTACCGGTAAAGAACATCCAGAATTATTAAAGATGGCATCTTCCCCGGGGCAGGGACATAACCAGACCATTGTGAATGGTATCGGGCGCATCGGGTATATGCAGGGTGGTCACCAGGCCAGGTGGACAGACGAGGAAATGCCGCTTACTTTTCTTTCCAAAGCAAAAGGATTTATTGAAGATAATCAGCAACAGCCCTTCTTTTTATATTATGCTTTAACTGAACCTCATGTACCGCGCATGCCATCTACCATGTTTAAAGGCAAGAGCGGGTTAGGCTACCGGGGCGATGCGATATTACAGCTGGACTGGACAGTCGGCGAGATCATTAAACAACTGAAATACCTGGACCTCTATAACAATACCATCATCATTTTCAGCAGTGATAATGGTCCGGTACTCGACGACGGTTATGTAGACGGTGCGGTAACCCAATTAAACGGGCATACACCTGCCGGTAGGTTACGCGGCGGTAAATACAGTATTTTAGAAGCAGGAACCCGGGTACCTTTTATTATCAGCTGGCCACAAACTATTAAACCGGCCATTTCACCGGCCCTGGTTAGTCAAATAGACTTTATAGCTTCCTTTGCCAGGTTAACAGGACAAAAGATCCCGGCCGGGCAAGCGACAGATAGTGAAGATCATTTGAATGCATTTCTGGGAAAAACACAACAGGGCCGGTCAGTACTTGTTGAACATGCAGGTACACTAGCTATTGTTTCCGGCGACTGGAAATATATTCACCCGTCAAACGGCATAGCTTATTATAAACTTACCGATACAGAAACGGGCAATTCTCCTGAACCGCAATTATATAACCTGAAACAGGACATTCGTGAAAGAGAGAACCTGGCCACGAAATACCCGGAAAAAGTAAAGGAGTTACAGCAATTACTGGAGGCGATCAGGAATAAACCCTGATATTAATTTATGTATATTACCAACTGCAGGAACACAGATGAAGCTGTTGTTGCGACGCTCCGTTCAACGGCAGTAATGCTGTTCAGCTTTTACTGTTTGCAAAAATTACAAATAAATATTCCAGGTTGAAAGGTATCAGGAAAAATCTGTACACTCATCCACCAGGAACAGGATAGATTCGTAATTTTTATTCACCGCATCAGAGAGCGCCATTTCGCAGGTCTTGCCGCTCGAATAATAGCCATCGTACGTAGTTCTTTCTACCTCCGCTATTTCATCAGCAACAGCTGAACGGGTAAGTTCCGGGAACAGAAAGCCCCTGTCACCCGCCATACCGCAGCATCCGGCATGCAGGGGTACTTTTACTTCGTTGGCAAATGCATTTGCAATACGTACAAACACATCAGAAAGACCCATTTTTTGCAGGGAACAGACAGGATGTAATACAATGGAATCTTTTTTTGCTTTTACCCGGATGGCCGGTACAATAAAAGAATAGATATAGTCCACACTATCCAATATCCTTAACCGGTCAAACTTATCTTTATTATCAGGCGTCAATACCGGGTAGGACTGTTGTAAAGTATGCGTGCAGGAGGTCACATCTAATACCACAGGTAACTCACCCTGGTTCGTCCATTTCCAGAGTTTTTCAATGGTTTCATTTGCTGTAATACTATATGCCTTGCTAAACCCTTTGGAAGAGAATATCTGCCCGCAGCAACTACCTTTAATATCATCCGGCACCATCACTTCAACACCTGCTTTAGCTGATACACTGAAGAAAGTATCAATGATCGATTTTGATTTACCGGTGGTATCACCCATCACCCGGTTAATACAGGTAGGAAAATATACTACAGCAGCCTCCTTGTCTTGAGAAGGTTTATATTTTTTCAATGCAGGTGCGGCCTTCAATTGGTTAGACCATAACGGGAAGGCAGGCACCAGCTTCTTAACGGCTCCCGTAACATTATACATGGCGTTTTTGCCAAACACTTTGTTTACCAGTCCACCGGCCTGTAACCCTATTTTCACACCAACGGTTACCCCTTTAAAGTTATTCGCCACCATCACCGCTATGTTGTTTGCCAGGGCACTGTGGTTTTCTTTACGTAATCTTTTTACCAGCGAACCGGTATTAATATCAACCGGGCAGGCTGTTGCACATAACCCATCTACCGCACAAGTATCAAGACCATCGTATTGATATTGTTTCAGCAGTTCAGTATGTTCTTTCCGGCTCCCCCTCTCTTTCAGTTTGGCCAATTCTCTTCTCACCACAATCCTGCGCCTGGGTGTAAGTGTAATATTCCTGCTGGGGCATTTATGTTCGCAAAATCCGCACTCAATACATTTATCCACCTCCTCTTCTACGGTTGGCAGGTCCTTGAGGTTTTGAATATGAGCTGTTGCATCTTCATTAATAATTACACCGGGATTTAATAAGTTACGCGGATCTATAACCTGTTTCAGCTCTTTCATGATCCCGTACACCACCGGCCCCCATTCGGTTTCCACAAATGGCGCCATATTTCTTCCCGTACCATGTTCGGCCTTTAAAGCACCCTGGTATTGATGTACCACCAGGTCAACTACTTCCCGTAAAAACTGATCGTAGCGTTCTATTTCCAGTTGCGTATCAAAAGCCTGGGTTACTACAAAATGTATATTCCCGTCTTTGGCATGACCAAATATGATCGCATTATCGTAAGCATATTTTTGAAATAATGCCTGCAAGTCTAAAATGGCATTACCGAGGTGTGCCACCGGAACAGCAATATCTTCCAGTATCACTGTAGTGCCACTTTTCCTCACTGCTCCTACAGCCGGGAACATGCCTTTCCTTATCTTCCAGAGAAATGCCTGCTGTACAGGATCTGTGGTGAAGACCGGCTCATTAATAAGGGCAAGATCAGCGCTTATTTTTTGATAGGCCAAAATTTTCTGCTCTACCTCTTCTTTGCTATTACCCTGGAACTCGACCAGTAATGCCGCGGCCGTGTCAGGAAGTGTCTGGATGATCTCCGGGATACCCGGCATATGCTCCACCGATCGCAAAGCATGCCGGTCCATTAACTCCACGGCTTCTGCACCTGCAATGGATAAGGGAACGATTGCCGCACAGGCATAAAAGATATTCGTAAAATAAAATAATGCTGTAGACTTTACAGGATAATCCGGCACTGTTTCCATTACCGCTTCGGCAATAAAACCCAGGGTACCTTCAGCGCCAATTAGCAAATGCGCCAGTATATCCATCGGTTCCCCGTAATCAATAAAAGCATTGACCGAATAACCGACTGTATTCTTTGTTTTGTATTTATTCCGTATTAATTCAAAAGCAACAGGGTCTTTATGGATACGCTCTTTTAATTCCCTGATCTTAGCATAAATGGCCGGGCATTCTGCAGCAAAACGTGTATAATCTTCTGCCGATTCAGTTGAATACCGTTTACCATCGGGTAATATAAAACGTATATGTTTTACAGTATGGTAGGAGTTTTTAGTAACCCCGCAACACATGCCGCTGGCATTGTTCGATAGTATACCACCGATCATGGCCGAGTTGATACTGGCAGGATCAGGGCCTATTTTTTTGTGATACTTTTTAAGATGCGCATTTACGATTGCCCCTATCACACCGGGCTGAACCCGCACATTATCACCGGCCGCTTCTACTTTTATCGCATTCCAGTACTGGCTGATATCCACCAGTATACCATCTGTAATAGCCTGGCCGGAAAGACTGGTGCCGGCTGCACGAAAAGTAAGGGGGATATTATACTGGTGCGAAAAACGGAATAAGGCAACGATCTCGGCTTCCGAATTGGGCAACACAACTGCTTTGGGTAACAGGTAATAAAATCCCGCATCGGAGGCATAAGATACTATATCTATTAACCTTGATCTTATTCTTTCTTTTGGTAAAACCGATTCAAGCATTTTACCGGCTTCCGTGTGAGACAAGTTTTTTTCTGTGATCATTGCGTTTTATACTTCAACAAGTTCCGTTTTAAATCCGTATTGCTGCACTAAGTGCAGGCATTCTTCCCGTGGAAGAATACTGTCGGATGAAGTAGCGCCAAATAAACTGGAGCCTGCCGCACATACGCCCAGTTCCAGTGATCGTTTCATACTCCATCCATCATGAATACCTGTTAATACGCCTGCCGCAAATGCATCACCGGCGCCAACGGCACCAACAATTTTTTGAGATGCGAGGTTAAGACTCGGTTGAAAAAGTGTTTCCCCTGTTTTGCTTACAGCTATTACTCCTTTGGGAAAATGTAAGACCACCCAATGGTTTACTCCCATTTCCAGGATTTGTGCTGCTGCTGCAGAACACCCTTCCATTGATACTTCGCCTGTTTGCTTACAGGTTTCTACCCCGGTCAGCATTTTTGCTTCAAATTCGTTAATAAACAGGTAATCGACGAAAGGTAAGGAAAAAGGTATAATTTCTTTAAATCTCGCTGTATTTTCACTTACAATATCTGCCGAAGTAATAAACCCGGCTGCTTTTGCTTTTTTAAATACATGAGCTGCGCCGGTAAGGCCATCATTCCCGATGGTATCCAATTTATCCAGTAACAGGAGGTATCCCAGGTGAAAAATCTTTGCCTGCGAAATGGAGAAGTCAAAACAGGTTTCGTCCAATAACGCATTAGCGCCGCGGTTATGAAAGAAAGTACGCCTGCCTGTACTTTGTACGGACATGACATCGGTATACGAAGTATCCGCAGCAGCCGTTCTTTTAAGCTGGCGGATATCCACTCCCATTTGTTTACACTCTTTTAATATAGTATCCCCTCTTTCATCTTCTCCTACCAGGCCAATGCCTTCCAATGGAAAATCAACCTGCATTTTGCAGAGATCTTTCAGGATATTATAGGCGGAGCCGCCATTGCTGCTGAATTCAGCCAATATATTCACCAGCTTTTCTTCCTGCGGGTAAGTATCAATTAATTTCACCTGGTCGATGATCCAGTTTCCTCCTACAAGTATCCCGTTTCGCATGGAATTAGTTTTTATCACTCAATAGTTTTACAATAGCAGGCTCATCTTCCACAATTGCTGCGTAACGGCCTATTTTGGGATTGTCGAAAAAATTATCATTCAGGTCGTCATTGGCAGTGGATACTTCTCCTATTATACACTCCTCCGATTCAGGATAAAATTTATGCCATATACCGGGCGGAATGGTAACTCTTTCGCCCGCCTGCAGTATAATTTTTTCACTGGGTTGCACTTCCTCATAACGGCCATTCTTTTTAAGCATAAAAGCATGTTCCGTATTCATTTTACCATCCACGATATTCCAGAAATGCAAAGCCAGTATACCTTGCCTGCAAATAATATCTTCCTTCTTCTTTTTATGATAATGCAGCGGCGTTTCCTGGTTTTTAAGGGCAAACATCAGTTTTTCGCAATACTCTTCCTCCTCGCAAAGGTTGATGAGCAACAACCCTGAGCTCGTAAAATCGCCCAGGCCGAAATCCGTTACATCCCACTTTGGCTGAGGAGGCAGCACCCAGCCGTTTTTTTCAAAACACAGGGAAGCCACCTGTACAGCATTATTTATTTCAGATCTTTTCATATTACTTCTTCAGCATATTCTTTAATATCAACAATGGAACGTGTAGCATGTGATTCCAGCGCTGCGGCAAACACTTCATGACTTTGTACCGCTTCTTCTGGTGTTACACAACCAAAACGTCCATTCAGGAAGCCTTCCCGTTCCGCCACATAAGCGGCAAACATCTGCATAAAACAGTCCGGGAAACCTGCTTCAAAAATACCACCGGTAATTGTCGGGAACGGCACACCAAAACCAAGGTCCGTTCTTTGCCATACCTGCTCTTTACCTGGAATATAGGTCCACAGCGCTTTGGTATCTTTGGTGCTGTATTTAACCCCGCCCGTTGTTCCCAGCACTTCAATAAACCAGGTATTGGTTTCACCGGGTGCAAGGCGTTTCATATCCAGCGTCATGGGTATTGCTTCATCGTCCAGGGTAAGCGTGGTATTTAACCTGGCATTGTTCCAGGTATCACATACCGCAAAGCCACCTTTACCATCCGGCCTTTCCGTTACAATTTTCTGCAACTGTGCATACACACGTTCAGGTTTCCAGCCAAGCCTTAAAGGTACATGCATTACATGCATACCCAGGTCGCCCATCACCCCTATTTCACCACAGAATTTCGATTGCCGTTTCCAGTTAATCGGTTTCTGAAAATCCATATCACTTGAATGCAGGAAACCCGCATTTATTTCAATGATCTTTCCGAGTTTGCCGGAGTTGATCTCCGTAATTACCCGTTGCGGGCCGGGCAGGAAAGGCATTTCCGAACTGCACCGCACAAACCTGCCCAGTCTTTCACCCTCCTGCTGGATGGCAATGGCCGATTCAAGATCAATACCAAAAGGCTTTTCACCCAAAAGGTCTTTACCGGCCCTTAATATTTCGAGGTAATACTCCTTATGTAGATTATGCGGCACTGCAATATAAACTACATCAATGTCTTTATTAGCCAGCAACTCTTTGTAATTGGTAGTAAGCATATCCACACCCGGGATCTGCCGGTACCAGTCAAGCGCCGGTTCATGCAGGTCACAAACCGCTTTCAATACTACTTTCACGGGAAAGTCGTTTAACACAAACCATCTCCCGAAAGCACTGGCGGCTTCTTTACCCATTAATCCACCGCCGATGATGCCGATATTAATTGTCTTCATGATACTGTAGCTTTTTCGCTTAATAATGCTATTACTTCTTCAGGCCTTGCATCTTCATGCACAATTGCCATCAATGCCCTGGTCATACCCGCCGGGTTTGCATGCTGGATCACATTACGCCCGTACACAATTCCTTTAGCGCCCTGCTCCATCAAACCATAGGTACGGTTGAGTATTTCTTCATCCGTAGCACGTCCGCCACCACGCACCAATACGGGTATATTACCAGCCGTTTCTATTACCTGGTGATACTCATTGATATCATCAGTAGGATCGGCTTTGATAATATCGGCGCCCAGTTCAACCGCCTGTCTTACCAGGGGAACAATCTTGGTTACATCGCCATCCACATTATAGCCACCGGCTTCGTTATTGGGACGAAACACCAGGGGCTCGATCATCAATGGCATTGCATACCTTTCACAAACGGGTTTTATCTTCAATATATTCTGTATACACTGGTCCCATACTTCCGGCTCACCGGGAATACGGAAAAGGTTTACCACTACACAGGCAGCATCCACACGTATAGCCTGCTCCACAGGATCTTCTATCATCCGGCTGAATAGAGTACGTGGTAATTGTGTGCCATATACATTGGCCACATCCGTACGCAGTACCAGGGATGGTTTCTGACGTCCTAATATCGATTGCAGGTAATGTGCCTGTCCTACTGTTAACTGAATAGCATCAGGAGCCGCTTCCACCAATACTTTCACCGCTTTTTCAACATTCTCAATTCCTTTAAGGAAACCAAACTCATTGAAAAAACCATGATCAATGGCCACATCAAAACACTTACCTGATTGCTGATTAAATAGTCTGTTTAGTTTGTATGTTTTCATAACTCAAATATATACATTTTAATCAACTTGTATATACAAGTTGAAAATTATTTTATTTATTTTTAATGACCGCCTGTTACAATAGTTACTTCACCTGTTGTCTTTACCTTACGCATACAGTATAAACCAAAGAAGGCCACATAACCATAACACAGCACCGGCAAAACAAATGAATACTGGATACCAATGATATCGGCTAAACCGCCCTGTAATAAAGGAATAAGTGCCCCGCCTAAAATGGCCATGATCAGCAGTGAAGAACCCTGGTTGGTATGTTTACCCAAGCCGGTAATAGCCAAGGTGAAGATATTGGACCACATAATGGAATTGAAAAGACCCACACTCAGTATCACCCACATCGCCACCGGCCCGCTGCTGAATATTCCCGTGATGACGAGTAAAATATTCATGCAGGCAAACAGCAATAAGGTCCGTGCAGGATTTGATCTGCCGGTTAAAAAGCCTGCCAGGTTAAGCAGTATAAACAACAGGAAATATTTTACCTGGTCGAAGGAAAGATTAACGATACTTAATATCAGCAGGAATACAGCTGCAGCAGTAAACACCATCCAGGCCATCTTTTTTGTACCGGATAATTTATGGTTGAGTGAAATAGCTCCCAGGAACCTTCCTATCATAGCGCCACCCCAGTAAATAGCGAGGTAGTTTTTACTCACTGCTTCCGTTAAACCCATAATATGTTCCTGCTCCAGGAAATTGATGATAAAACTGCCAATAGCTACTTCGGCTCCCACATAACAGAATATACCCAGTATACCCAGTTTCAGGTGCGGAAAAGCCAGAGCGCCCAATCCCTTCCGCTCTATGGCTTCGGCTCTAAATACCGGCAGTTTCACTTTGTAGATCAATATGCCGACCAGCAGGAAAATAACTGCAAAAATGATATAAGGTATACGGCTGGCCTGGGCAGACAGGTGTTCTTCGGTTGCAAATTTTTCAAAGATGAGGAAGCCTCCTACGATCGGCGCAATGGTCGTACCAAATGAATTGAATGCCTGCGCCAGGTTTAACCGGCTGGAAGCACCTTCAGCAGGGCCCAATAACGACACGTATACATTAGCCGTGATCTGCAACAGGGTAAAACCTAAACCCAGGATAAATAAAGCTGCCAGGAAGATCCAGTACTGCGATAAAGTAGCCGCAGGATAAAAAAGACAACAGCCAAGGGATGAAATAACCAGCCCGATAATAATACCATTCTTATACCCGATTTTATTAACCGGGTCACCTTTGTAATAAGATATTAAAAAGTAAATAAGCGAGCCGGTAAAATAAGCACCAAAGAAACAGAACTGGACCAGCATGGATTCCAGGTAACTCAATTGAAATAACCCTTTCAAATGTGGTATCAGTATATCATTCATGCAGGTAATAAAACCCCACATAAAAAACAGGGAGATCAATGTATACAAAGGCACTATAAAGCCGCTGTTATTGGGTTTGTTAACGGTACCGGGCAATGCGCTCATGCTGTTTAAATTTATTCGTGATGGTTCTTTTATTATGGCCTGTAATCCAATGCCGATGGCGGAGCATCATCGGGGCCTGCACCCCATAGCCTGTTAGGCGTAGGGCCCATTGTCAGTTTTAATTCACCGCCGTTCATCAATTCCTTATGCGTAAACCATGTTTTGGTTAAGGGCTTACCGTTTAGTACAGCAGATTGAATGTATTTATGCGTTGGGGAATTATTAATGGCCGTTATTTTAAATTGTTTACCGTTCGGTAAAGCCATGGAAATATGATTGAATACCGGGCTGCCGATCGTATATAGCGGTATACCGGGTGTTACGGGGAAGAAACCCATCATAGAGAATACCACAAAGGCGCTCATTCCGCCGCCATCTTCATCACCGGGCATACCAAAAAGATTATCCGTAAACCAGGTGTCCAGTAACATACGTATGCGCTTCTGTGTTTTCCAGGGCGCACCCACATAGTTATACAAATATGGTATATGCAGGCTGGGCTCATTGCCCATTACAAACTGTCCTACCAGGCCGGTAGCATCGGGCTGTATGCGCCAGAATTTATAACGCGGCAGCCCCAGGTCCTCACGATACAACTGGTCCAGTTTCGCTTCTGTAGCCTGCTTACCACCCATTAAATCAAACAATCCTTTAAAATCATGCTTGGCAGACCAGTTAAAATTATACGCATTGATCTCTGTGAAATATTCACGACCTGACAAACTGGGATCATAGGGTTCTATCCAATTGCCCTCTTTATCTTTTGGCCATACTATACCCTTCTCTTTACGGAATACGTTTTCATAATATTTTGCTCTTTTCAGGAACAGGTCACGGTCTTCGGGCCTTCCCGCTGCGGCGGCCAGTATGGCAATACACCAGTCGCTGTAACTGTTATCAATGGTCACTGAAACAGCCTGGCGTTTTTCCCAGCCGGTATCCACTCTTGGCTCTGTTTCTTTTTCACCCGGCCTTAACCCCGGCATATAACCATGTTTGTTGTAAAACGAATCAAGTGAAGTAGCAGGGCCATTGTTCCAGGGCAGCAGTGTTGATTCAAGTGATCCCTTTCTCATGCCGGCGTAGGCTTTCTTTATATCAAAATCACGGATGCCTTTATACCAGGCATCAGCCATCCAGATAGCGGCATTATTACCGGTCATCGCCGGCCAGTCACCAAATACCGTAGAGAAAGAAGGCATCCAGCCGGTTTGCTCATACATCGTAATATATGACCTGATCTTTTCTGCTTCCTTCGCAGGGTCAAGGATCATATGCAATGGTTCCAGTGCGATATAGGTATCCCATAACCAGTTGTCCACGTAAAAAGGTGCATCCGATGTATGTACAGCATGATCATAGGCACTGTAATACTTTCCGTATTCATTGATATTGACCATCCGTTCGTAACTACGGTAAAGCGATGTGTAGAACACACGCTGCTGTGCAGGGCTGCCACCCTTCACCTGTATCTTCGACAAGGCTTTTTCCCATACTTTAACAGCAGCATTTTTTAAAACCGCAAAATCCCAGTTTTTAATTTCCTGCTGCAGGTTATGTTTTGCCTGTTCAATGCTTATATAGGACACACCATAAC
The DNA here is from genome assembly GCF_042686025.1 of Terrimonas rubra. Lineage (NCBI taxonomy): Bacteria > Pseudomonadati > Bacteroidota > Chitinophagia > Chitinophagales > Chitinophagaceae > Terrimonas > Terrimonas rubra. The sequence goes on along the minus strand of NZ_JBHUOZ010000003.1, from coordinate 910,483 downwards.
GCATGCCTACTTTCTTTGTTCCTGTTCCTATTTTTGCGAGTATCAATTTATTATTCCCTTGCTCACCTTTCTCCACCGATAGTATGTCAACATCAGTTTCCGCATAGAAATAGGCTTTCATGCCAAAGAAATTTTCGGTGCCGGTAATCATTCTTTTGCCGGTGACTTCTATTGACCCGTTTCCATTCAAAGTGCCAAAACGCAGGTATTGATCTTCTTTATTTTTAAAGTTGATGCGGAAATAACCGCTTCTTTCGGCTACTGTAAATTCAACATCATGCGCTGCATCTTCCGAGGAAACTTTGTAATAGTAAGGTGTTGTCTGTTCATTTTCTATGGTCAGCTTCTGTTTCCAGCTACCCGCCGTTACGGGACCACTCACCGGCAGGAAACCAAATACCCAGTTAAGCCGGTGTGAAGGCACATTTAATGGGAAATAAGCGATCTGGTCGTCAATCTGGTCACGCTTCATGGGGTACATACGCAGCATAGCGTTTGGTAAATGCACCGTAGGCCTGATCGGCTCCAGCAATACACCTACGCCACCAATGGTAGGGTCTACCAGCGATAACGGGGAAGACTGCTGGGCTATTATTTGCGAAGAGACCAATAAGAGTGCAAACAACATTTTTTTCATGCTCATCATTTTAGTATAGATCTGTTATTACCAATTATCAAAACACCTGATCATTTTTTATTTACCGGCCTCTTTAAACAGGAAGGTATATACTGAAGTGTATTCAGGCTTTCCTTTCACCGTCACTTTTATTTTAAAAAACTGGTCCTTTATTGCCGGCAGTATGATTCTTGCTGTGGGGCCCTCTATATTTTCAAATGCCTTTGTTGCGGCAAATGCCCAGTTCAGCAAGGTTTGTTCTTTACCATCAAACAGGATAGTTACGGTTGCCTCACCGGCTTCCAATGATTGATGCGTATCATTCAGCATAAATACCTCACCCGTAAAAGCTTCCCCTTTTGTCCATGAAAATTTGGGAGCACGTACACTTGCCAGTATGGGACGGCAAGCTTTCGCTACCGCATAATAAGCGGGTTTTATTACATTGGGCCAGTTTAATAAACTGTTATTGGCGGCACTGGGCCAGGGTTCCTGGAAACACCAGTTAAGGGCCATGCTGCAATAAGGCTTTTGCCGGCGGGCTTCTTCATAAATAAATTGTAACCCTTCTGATTGCGTGAGCTGGCTGTATTTCACCAGATCTTCCAGCGATTCAATTTTTCCAAAATAATGTTCGAGTACCGGCATATCCAGCCAGCGTTTATCACCCCAGGCGCCAAGCCCGTGATGTGATTCCCAGGTCGTATTCAATGCCGGAGGAAACAACTCTGCTGCAGGAATAAAGGATTTCAGCACTTCCACATTTGCCGCACCGGGTACACCGAATTCCGTATAAGCTGTTTTATTGGCCCTGGCCATCCATTGGTACAACTCTTCCTTTTTTTCAAGATCAGCAAATACATAATATCCATGCCCCATGCCAAACTGTGGTGACGTATAAATAAAGGGTGTTTTAGGATCTAACTGGTAACAGATACTGTTCAGCATACGCAGGGCCAGTGACTGGTCCGTCATACGGCTCCAGCTATTGAACAACTCATTACCTCCGCTCCATAATACAAGAGAAGCATGTTGTTTTATACGGCTGACAATAGAGCGGGCCTCCTGTTCCAGCACCCTGAGATAAGCTGCATCATCAGTATAATTATTACAGGCCAGCGGGAACTCCTGCCATACCAGCATACCATACTGATCACAATAATCATAAAAAGATTCTTTATTGGTAATACCACCACCCCATACACGTAATATATTCATGTTGGCTTCCTTCGCCAGCTTAACCTGCGTTTCGTACAGGGACGGAGTAATAGTGCCCACAAATATTTCAGGATGCACCCAGTTGGTTCCTTTGGCAAAAATGCGTTTGCCATTAATTTCAAAACTGGATGGGGATACATTCCTGGTTACCGGGAAAATATTAGGCTCATCCCAGGCGCCTTCATTCATCAACAGTTTCACCTTGCGGAAACCGATCCTGCTCACCTTGCGATCAAGTAATTTTTTACCGGCATCATATAATTCCAGTTCGCTGGTGTATAATACCGGCTCACCATATCCGTTAGGCCACCAAAGTTTTATATTGTCCAGCTTCCCTATAATTACCTCTTTCCCGCTTTGCAGCTGGCCCGTTTGTGCTGATACGGTTTTACCGGTATTATCTTTCAGCAGCCACTTAAAATTTTTTCCGGCTAACGATGTTCCTTCCACATTCAGCCTAACCTGTGCCGCAGTAAGCGCTTCATTTAATTCATAAGTAATATCGGTAGTGGTTATATGGGCTTCATTACGAATGGACAGGTAGGTTTCATCCCAGATACCCCTGGTTACCAAACGCGGATGCCAGTCCCAGCCATAACTTACGGCAGGCTTGGCACTCTCCCTTGCATTTTGCCGGTATGTTTCGGTTCCCTTTACAAAAGTGGCAGCTTCTTTAATTTTAGGTACAGGCCGTATCACAATTTTAAGTTCATTTGTTTCCTTTAAGGCACTGGTCAAATCAATATCAACGTACGTAAACATGCCTTCCTGTTCCAGTAATTCAACACCATTCAGGAGTACTTTAAAGTGATAGTCAATTCCTTTGGAATGGAAATACAATTTTTGCCCGGCACCCAGTACAGGTTTTTTAAATTTTGTCCTGTAAGTAAAATACCAGTCTTCCATCCAGTCAAACTGTTCTACATTATTACCATACCAGTAGGGTTGTTTATAATTTTCACCCTTCATCACGTCCAGTTGCACGGCTCCCGGTACTGTGGATGGCAACCATTTAGCCGGCGTTTCCCCGGCATTTTTATGATAACCGATCTCCCATGTAAGTGTTTCTTTTTTTTCCTGTGCAACTATGTACATAAAACTGAAGTAGGATAATATGAAAAACAGTAATCTTTTTTTCTGCATGATGTGAGTTGTTAACGGGTTTCTTTGTTCCAGATATCTTTAATCGTCTCTTCCAGGTTAAGTCCATCCGGAACGGCTGCACTGGCTGTATTGGCACGGGTTTTAACAATAGGATACCCCTTACCCCTGTCCATGAGTCTTGAAACCGGCATGGCCAAAAAACCGTTTTTATCTGTTTCCTTAATAAAATTATATGCGTAACGCAACCAATCATTCCTGTAAGCCTCTGTTTGTAAACAGAACCAGGTGATCTCATCATAACCCCATACAAAATGTGCTGTTGTATCGGCCACGCCGGGTTTAGCACTGCAACCAAAGTTATCTACTTCCAGCAGGTAAGGTAAGGCATCGTTCTTCCACCCCGATGGTGTAATACCACCCAGGCTCCGGCCATAAAATGCATCCAGATAACCTTTTTCCAAAATCCCTTCCATTGGTTTATCCACCACTTCTTTTATCCGCAAAGGGTAAGCATTAAAATCCAGCAGGCTTTTACCATCAACCACCATACCACCCGAAGGTGTATGTGCATCCAGCAGCACCCATTGCCGGCGTGCGTGTTTGGCAGCATAACGGCGCACCTGTTCCATGTATGATCTCCAGTGTTTAAACCCTTCATCTTCCATACCTACTAATGCAATCTGTCCATAATGCAATGCTTCACAACCAATATTGATATAAGAGCCGGCGAGGAACATCATCCATAGTTTTGTTTCTACCCGCGTTATATCCGGTACACTGGAACCAGGACCCCAATGATCCACATACGTTTTTTTTAGATTCAGCATGGAATCATACCTGAAATGACGCTGTTCCGGCTGCAGGCCCAATGCTTCAAATGTCCATGCCGGTATGGCCACAAGATTTACCTCCGGGGTAACGGCCTCAAAGATCCCACCCTGGAAAATGATATCCTTATCCTCGCCGTGTACCCGCTCCGCCAACTTTTTTGCACTTTCCAAATACGCCGGATCATTCAGGGCTTTTTCTTTTCCCCAGCGATAGATGGCACGACCTACAAATTTTACACCCAGGTTTTTTATCAGCCTGATATCATCCTCTTTCCCTGGATAGGTTGCATCTATAACATAGGGATCAACTGTGAGGAATTCTGCCATGGTAGCTGCACGGTCAAGGTAATTTTCCAGCGCTTCCCTGGTAATGCCTTTGCCATCCATATGATAGGATAATTGCTTTTTGCTTTGACCGCAGGCAAATAACTGTACCAACAGCAAGGGCAGCAGGTATAGTTTAATTATTTTGTTCATTGCTCCACAGTTTTTTAATGGTCTCTTCCTGGTTCTGTCCCTGGGTACTGGTAGCACTTTGGGTATTGGCCCTGTAACGGGTAATCTGTCCGCCGCCCAGGCTCACCACACGGCTACCGGGCATGGAGAGATAACCTATATTATCAATATGCCGGATCCAGTTATGCGCATAAGAAAGAAATTCATTCTTTTCCGTTTCGGGTTGAAGATAGAACCAGGTAATTTCATCATAACCCCATACCCAATGATCGGCAATGCTGGATACGTTGGGATGATCGCTGATACCATAATTATCAAACTCCACTAAATAAGGAACCTGTTCGCAAGTCCACCCACTTGGTGTTATTCCGCCATTGGTTATGCCGTAAATAGCATCGAGGAAGAATTTTTTCAGTTCGCCTTTCTGCGGTTCGCCGCCAATTTCTTTTATACGCATAGGAAAGCTTACAAAATCAAATACCAGTTTACCATCTGCAACAATGCCGCCACCGGCCATATGCCCGTCACAGATCACCGTACCACGCCGTGCAACGGTCTTGGCCGCATTACGGATCCTGGTCAGCAGGTTGTTCCACCCGGCATAATTATTATTCCTGTCTTCCATGGCCATTAACTCTACCTGCCCGAAGTGAAGCGCCTCAATACCCGCCTGCATAAACTGCCTGGCCAGGAAAAAGAAGAACATCTGTGTTTCTGTTCTGGATATATCAGGCACACTGCCCGTACCCCACTGGCCAACGCCGTTACCCTGTAAGTTGATCATGTTGTTGTACACAAAATTCCTGGTAACAACCGGCAGGCCATATTCCTGAAACACCCAGGCCGGCACCGGTATATTATTGACACTGGGAGTTACTATTTCAAAAATGCCGCCCTGGAAAATAATATCATTATCAAACTGGTGCATCTCCTCTATGAGGGCTTTCGCATTGTTCAGGAATGCGGGGTTATTGAAACGGTCTTCAACACCCCAGGAATACAGGGCCCGGCTGATAAATTTTGCACCGATATTTTTCAGCATCCGTTTATCATCTTCCTTATCCAGGTAAGGGCCATCACTGTAAAACCCATCCGAGTTAACAAATTCAGTTAAGGAGATGGCCCGGGAGAGATAACTCTCCAGCACGTTACGCGGCATTACCCCGTTTGAAAAAGTATAATTTCTTTCAAGCGGTTGTCTTTTAACACCTGCCGGCGTATCGTCTTTTTTACAGGCTGTCATCCCGGCTAATAAAGTGATCAATATGAATAGTCCTTTTTTCATGGCAATTTTTTGAGATTAATTACAAACAGGTAAGGTGGCAATGTCCAGTAATGCATCACCTTGTTTAACACGCAGCTGAATAACCGGGTCGGTCTTTTTCAATACCCCGTTATTGATCCATTTTTTTACAATACAAAAACCGATCTGGCTGGCACCTACACTCAGTATTGGAACAAAACCATCCGGCCCTCCGTTATCAAGGATATATACATCGCCTCCGATGTACTCCACGTTTTCAAATCCACCCAGGCCATTTACCTTGTAATGATTTTTATAAATAAGGTCACCGCCAATATGCCTGATACCGCCACCGGTTTGGTACCATGTATCCATATTCCACATTTCACCTGCGGTTTTACTACCGGTAATTTCAAAGTTGCCACCCACATAGGTCAGGGAAGCAAAGGCGGCACCGCCTTCACCAAGCGAAGAAGCGGGGTTGATTTTAAAGTTGCCTTCAATACGGGTAATGCCGGAGAAGCTCGCACCTCCGCGGGGAAAACCCCAGAATGCCAGTTTGGGACAGTTCTCTATCACCAGGTCACCGCCTATTTCGGTATAGGCCATAAACCCTTGCGGGTTATATAACTCCGGGTTGTTTTTAAGCACAATACTACCCAGGCATTTCACCCCGTTAAAGAAACTTTCCGTAGTGGTAACAGCCGTACCTTCCAGCGTCAACGTACCTTTTACACCTTTCAGTTTATTCTTCAGGGTGGCGATCACCGCATCCGTAATGTCCATGCCTGTAATGCGCAGGTCCTGTGCCGTATCGGATAAAGGCGTAAAATTGTCAACATCGGTTTTAGAGCCCAGCACATAACTGATGATATTCCCGCTACCCGTCTCGCCGATCAGTAAAGGATCGGAAACGGCCCCCGGATGATTATTGGATAAGGTGATCAAACCGTTGATAATACTGTTATTCATCAGGCTCTTGATAACACAAAAACCTGTTTTATCACTTACACAGGGAACATTTTCGCCTAAAGAGATATTACCCGTAATAGTAAGATCGCCCTTGAATATTTTAAGATTCAACAGTCCTTCCAGGCTTGTGAGCAAGGGGTTATTCTGTATGAGCATGCTGCCATTCACAAATTTCAAATTATCCAGTCCTTTGATGGCTGTCAGCAGGGCGTTATCCTGGATAATAAAAGACACGGTCACCGAACTTAACCGGTGCATATTGATATCCGTTAAACCGGTTTTCTCAATAACAATATTTTTCGCTGATTTGAATTGCAGCGGCGACAGGTCGGTAATGTCCTCACCACTGATGGTCAGCGTACGGATATCTCTCGTTACTTTAAAGGCATTTACTTCCGCCTGTGAGGTCAGGGTATAATCTTTCCCGGTTGTCAGTTCGTTCTCCGTTTTCTGACAGGAAACAAAGAGTACAGCAATGGCTGCAATAAGACTAAAAAAAGCCCTGTAGTTGATTAAAAATTTCATATCAGTAGATTAATACTTTAATTATTTAGGGTTTAAATCAGTTTCACGTTGAGGAACAGGAAAGAAGTTTGCATACTCCTGTTTTACTGTTTTATTGGTAATGCCCTGTATCACGCGGTTGGTCCTGCGCAGCTCAAAAATACCATGCCCTTCAAATGCCAGTTCCCATGTACGCTCCTGCCAGATCCGTTCCCTGAACACCTGCGGACTAAGCCCTGCCGGTAAGGGATCCAAACCCGCACGTGCCCTTACCTTGTTCACCCAGGCATACCCCTCGGTAGTTGGTCCTGCAGCTTCAGCATATATCAGCGCAGCTTCAGCAAAACGCATCAGGTAAAGATTGGCGCTGGTACGTGTACCCAGTGAATACGGATCGGTATACTTACGGCAAAAAGGATAGAAAAAAGCATTCAGTGTAGGATTACCGCTGCTTATATTAGAGGGTGAGTAAGTAGCCAGTACTGTTCCGTTCTCATTGTAAATGGTCGTCACCATTAATCGTTTACGCAGGTCATTGTCCGCATAGGTATTATAAAAATCATTGTCCACCCTGTAATAACTCCAGGATGAAGTAGCTTCAATGGTTTTTTGCACGCCTGCCCCGCCGGTAATAGAACTGGAGATATAAATGACCGGCAGCCCGATACCATACATCTGGGGTAATTGTGAAAAGTTACCTTCGTATGCTTTTCCGTCCCGGTACATAGAAGTAATAAAGATATGCTCTACCCCATCTGCCTGGTGATTGACGTCATATACATTTAATAAATTAGGATCAAGATTATACGTTGTTTGATTATTAACAACCGCTCCTGCGTATTCCGCCGCTTTGGCATACATCTGCTCCGCATCAGTTACCCACTCATATCCCTCAGCGCCTGTCATTTTGGAGGAAGCCAGCGTCAGGTAAACTTTAGACAACAGGAACTGCGCCGCCACTTTATCTGCCCGGCCCTGCATTTTAGCAATACCCATAGCCGGTATCGCCGCCTCCAGATCCTTGATAATAAAAGCATATAACTGTTCAATAGAAGCATAGGATGCTTTTGCCTGGCTGATACTCTCTACCACTTTTTCATGCAGGGGTACTTCGCCGTAGGTACGTACCAGCATGAAGTAATGAAAGGCACGCAGAAAATGAGCTTCGGCAATAAATTGTTTTTTGCTGGTAGTGGAGATATTTTTCATACCCGGCACATTTTCCAATACTGAATTGGCCCGGCTTACCCCCAGGTAAGCGTACTTAAAAAAGTAAAGGAACTCATCTGTATTCGGGTTCACATCCCAGTTATACAAAGGTGTGGCCAGTCCCCGGTTGTATGATTTATACTGGTTTGTTGTTACATCGGCCAGGTTAAAAAGAAACCTTGCCGCATACTCAATATTATTAATGGGATCGTACGCATATAATAACGCGTTTAATGCATCCTGCTCTGTGTTGTAATAATTACTATTAGAAAATACACCATAAGGTTTTTCCTCCAGCATACGCTTACACGAGCTCAGTGAAACAAAAGCGACAGCAATAATCGTTATGAATAGTTTCATAAATATTTTTTTTAACCTTAATTAAAATTTGATTTCAATACCTGCGGTGATAGCAGTAATCCGGGGATAAGCAGCACTGCCCCTGCCATTTTCTCCTACTTCAGGATCAAACTCACTGGTTTTGGACCAGGTTACAGGATTACTGACATTCAAATAGATCCTGCCATGATCAAGGAATTTTAGTGTACCCGGGCGAAGACGGTAACCCAATGTAACGTGTTGAACGCGCAAGAAAGATCCGTCTTCAATAAACCAGGAAGAAGCGAGGTATTGCCTGTCGGCCCGCAGGCTTGGGCGATCATTGGTAGGATTTTCGCCGGTCCACCTGTCTATCTGCAGGGAAGCCCTGTCCAGTTTACGGGTAGCAAAAATATCATTACCATACATGCCATATAAAAGTACGGCGAGATCAAAACCGGAAGCATGTGTGAGTTGCAGGTTAAGACTGGCGGTAAAATCAGGATTCGGATCGCCAATAATAGTACGGGCCGCCGGATCTACGCCACCATCATCTTTTAATCCTACATAATTAAATTCACCGGGTTGATTATTTTTCGCGGTGCTGCCGGTCCTGTTCTGTATAATGCCATTTACCCTGTACCCGTAAAACGAATTGATAGGATGGCCGATAGCCAGCACGTTCAGGTAAGCATCATTCAGTATGCCTTCTCCATAAGGTTCAAACCGCAGGCCATTGGCATCAATAATATAACCGGAGCTTTCCTGCGAGCCAATGTCAACTACTTTATTCCGGTTCATATTAAATATCAGGCCGGCGTTAAACTGCAATTTACCCTTGTTGATAATGCGTCCGTCCAGCGACAGTTCAAAACCTTTATTCTCTACTTTACCATCATTGGTCCATACCCTGTCAAAGCCGGTACTGGGATTCAGGAACTGGCGTCTTAACAGGTCAGAAGTTTTTTTATGATAGAAATCTGCCGTAATAGCCAGTCTACGGTCAAGTATTTCCATATCAATACCGATATTGAACTGTGCTGTTTTTTCCCAGCGAAGATTTTTATTGGCCATACCACCGAACTGCACATATTCACGCTGTGCACCTTCCCGGCCTATTTCCTTGCCCACGCCATAAATAATATACTCTTTGCCATTCATATAGTAAAAATCCTGGCCAAACTGTGAGATGGATTGATAGGGAGAAATGCCCTGGTTACCGGAGATACCATAAGTGGCGCGGACCTTAAGCTGGTCAAACACATCCAGGTTCTTAATAAAATCTTCTTCCGACATTTTCCAGCTGGCCGCACCCGATGGAAAGAATCCCCATTTATTATCATCACCGAATTTAGAGCTGCCATCAGCCCTGGCTGTAAAAGTGAATAAGTAACGGTCGTTAAAAGCATAGTTTAACCTTGTATATCCTGAAGCCAGAGTGGTTTCTGATCTTGAATTAAACACCAGTTGCTTTTCGGCACCGGAAAGATTTTCTTCTCTTAATATCACGTTGGCAAATCCCTGTCCAACCGCATGCAGGCCGGTTCCTACATTATTTTCATAGGTAATACCAGCCATCACGCTGAGGTTATGCAATTGTATCTTTTTGGTATAGGTGAGATAAGCGTCCGAAGTAATGTTTAAATAGTTAGAAGAGCCCATTCCTCCTTCCCCGTTGTACAGATCACCGGCAAAAGTATAAACAGGCGGGTTGAATGTAAAGTTATTACTGCTGCCTGCTCTTGCACTGCCTCTTAAAACCAGTTGTAATCCTTTTAATACATCCCAGTTCATCTCGAGGGTTGCATAGCCATCCATATTAGAGGCTTTACTCACCCGCTCGTTTGTCATGGCCACCACATTGCCATAATCCTGCTGGTTCATTTTATAATAACTGCCATCGCCGTTGTATACCGGGAACAAGGGGTTACGGCTATAGTTCATGCCGTAGTTAAAATTCCGGTTGGCCTTCCACAAACCGGCCATTGTTTTAATACCCAATTTTTCCGATACCCGGTGATCATACGTAAGATCAAGTGATATTTTATCATAGTCATCGCCCACCTGCATGCCCTGTGCGTCCAGGTAACCCAGGCTGATATAATAACGCCCGTTTTTATTTCCGCCTTCCACACCCACATTGTAATCCTGTGTTACGGAAGGCTGGCGGAATACATATTTCGTCCAGTCTGTCCTGTAAGGCCAGTCACCGTTTTTAATTTCAGCCCTGGAAGGATAGTATGTACCAGAAGGGTCTCTCTTTCCCACATAACGGGGTTCAACACCGGCATTTTCCAGCGACTCATCTTCCAATATTGACATGGTCAGCGCATCTTTCCAGTAATCAAGCGGTTTACTGAAAACACCGAGACTTGTTTTTTGATTCAGCCATACATTGGCCCTGTTGTTAGCGCCACGTTTGGTAGTAACCATAATTACGCCATTAGCACCACGTGAACCGTAGATAGCGGTAGCAGAAGCATCTTTCAATACTTCTACCGAGGCGATGATATTGGGGTTAATGGCATTCAGGTTACCCGCTTCACCCAGGGGTATACCATCTATTACCACAAGCGGTGAATTAGAGCCGTTAATGGAACTTACACCCCTTACCCTTACCGTGGTACCTCCCTGCGGATTATCATTGCCGCTGTTAATTACCTGTAAGCCGGAAACACGTCCCTGTAATAAAGACTCAAAGCTTCCTGCGGAGGATTGTGTGATCTTCTCACCTTTTACAGAGGCCACACTGCCTGTCAGGTCACTCTTTTTAACAGCGCCGTAACCTACCACCACCACTTCATCCATGCCTTTACTATCGGGTTCCAGTGTTACCTGGAAACTGTTTTGTTTGCCCACCTTAATTTCCTGGGTTTTCATACCCGAAAAGCTGAGGACCAGTACCTGTTCATCTGAATTGACAGTAATAGTAAACTTACCGTCGGCATCGGTAGCCGTTACGGTATTAGTACCTTTAATGGTAACAGAAACCCCTTGCAGGGGCTGCCCGGCATTATCCAGCACCGTTCCCCGGATCTCGCGGTCAGCAATAAGAAAATGATTATTCCCTGTACTGTTTGTATATTCACCAACCTTGTTCATAGCGAAAGCAGTCAGGCAGGAGAGGACTAAAGCGGAAAAAGACAGTAGCAACTTTTTCCGGCAAATTAACCCATAGGGCAAAGCGCCCAGGTTACATTTTTTCATTATAGATTTCTTTATGGTGAGCAATCAGGAGATACCAGGTATCCTTGAAATATGGAACCAAATATAGGATAAAATAAACAACATGTATACACAAGTTGAAATATTTTTCAAACATTTTACTTAATACACTGTGTAAAACTTGTAAATACAAGTGTATCAATGTTTAAAATCTACTTGTAAAGGAGAAATAATCCCTACTTTTACACCATTGATATGCATATGAAAAAGAATTCAACCGCGCCATTATACAAAAAACTATTGGAAGACCTGAAATCCCAGTTAGACGCAGGCATGTATAAAGTAGGCGACCTGCTACCCTCTGAGAACGATCTCTGCAAATCATACAACACTACACGTCCTACAGTAAGGCAGGCCCTTTCCGAGTTAAGCGCCATGGGCTATATTGTAAGGCACCATGGCAAAGGCAGTATGGTATCCGAACCCAAACAAGGTCTCGGCATCCTGTCCATCAAAGGTTTCACGGCCGGTATAGGAGAAAAAACACTCCGTACCGAGATACTCCAAAAACCCATCAAAATGGCATGGCCTTCTGCTTTTTATGATGAACTATCAGCGGTGGAGAAAGAAGCCGGCTGTATATTTTTTTCCCGTATACGCGTGGTAAACAACCTGCCCATTTTGTTTGAAGAAACCTATATCACCGATTATCACCTGCCGCGTTTTATCAGCAGGAATTTAGAGAACAAATCGCTTTTTAAAATGCTGAGCGACCATTATAAAGTGGAAGTAAAAGAAGGTAAACAAAAAATATGGGCGGTGAGTTCCAATAAAAATGTAAGCGACCTGCTGAAGATCAACCTCAACAGCCCCGTATTACATATGAAACGCCGGTTAAAGACCAATATCAAGGACCTGGTTATTTATTCGCATATATATTGTAATACGGAGAATTATTTCCTGGAAGATGGCTTTTAAAGCCCTGTAAACTGTTCCGGTATATCATCTGATCCTACAAGCCGTAACAATTTTATTCCCCTTGTAAATTTGTATTAACAACAATCGTATTGTTAAGCAGCCTGTTAACAGGACAGGATTCCGCAATAGCTTTTAGCTTGACCAGTTCGTTTTCGCTCAAACCCTTATTTTCAAATGAGATGGTTTTGGTAAAACTGGCTACCTTATCTATTACATTGTTTGATAAATGCACACTGACATTGATCTCGCCCAGGTCCATTGCTTTTCTTTGTGCATACATCCGCAGGGTGACAGCTGTGCACATAGAGAGTGCCGAAGCCAGGAATTCGTAAGGATTAAAGCCACCATCTTTACCGCCGAAGGAAACGGGTTCATCACCTGTCACTTCCTTTATTCCGGAATTGATACGGGTTAAAAAATCAGTTGCACCCAGTTTAGCATTTACCGTTACATCGTTTTTTGTTTCCTTTACTGTTATTGCCATTACCAATTATTTATATCCGGTTTACAGATCGGTTTTATTTTGCCGGAGGCGCCGGAAACGGCACAAAGGCTTTATCATCCTGTGGTATTAACGGAAAGGATTCATGGTTTTGTGCAATCCAGTCCAGCTTGGCCTTTTCCAGTCTTTCCCTTTCCGACGAAACAAAATTCCACATAATGAAACGTTCTTCCGGGAAAGGTTCGCCACCAAAAATATACACCGTAGTATGCGCGGCCATATCAAAATTGCAGAGTTTGCTGTTGGCCGCAATCAGTATATTGCGCGGTTCATACCTGTTGCCCTCAGCTTCGATACTCCCTTCTAAAATATACAAGCCGCTTTCACCAAAAAGATCATTGCCAATATTTACATTTCTTTTTTCGTCGCTCTCATTTTTGATCTCCAGGAAATAAAGCGGACTGTACACCGGAACGGCCGACTTTTTACCAAACGCTTCCCCCGCTATAAGTTTAATCTTTACGCCATTTTGCTCCCATTCAGGAATATCTTCACGGGAGATATGCGTAAAACTGGGGTCCATCTCCTGCAGCTCTTTCGGCAATGCTACCCATATCTGCAGTCCATGCATCACCATATCCGGGTTGGTCTCGCGAATATGTTCGGGCATTCTTTCCGAGTGCAACACCCCTTTACCGGCCGTCATCCAGTTTACGGCTCCCGGTGTAATCTCTGCCAGGGACCCGATACTATCCCTGTGCATAATAGCTCCTTCAAAAAGATAAGTGAGTGTAGAAAGCCCGATATGAGGATGCGGCTCTATATCCAGTTTCTCATGTTCTTTAACAGCAATAGGTCCCATATGATCGATAAAAACAAAGGGTCCAACGGCTCTTTTTTGCCTGAAGGGTAATAAACGTCCTACCAGGAAAGGACCGATGCTGGTGGCACGTTCTTCTATTACCATATTAATATTAGACATGTTATTAAACTTTTTGAATTAATAAAATGAAAAGCTTATTCAAATCCTTTGAAATCCGGGCTCACAATGCGTTTCCAATCCGGGTGTCTTTTGATATAGGCGAACACCAACGGACATAGCGGCGTAAGTACATACTTATTTTCTTCTATGTACGCTAAGGCTTTTTCAATTAAAGCGGTGGCCACCCCACGTCCGGCAAGTTCATCGGGACTTTCGGTATGTATAAGTGTTATATTACTGCCTTTCTCGCGGTAATCGATAAATGCGGTATATCCTTCTACGGTTAATTCAAACCTGTGGTTAGCTTCATTCTTTATCACCGGTATATGTACAAACTCTTCTTTCATAATTGCTGACTAAATGTTTTATAAATATCCTAAATAAAAACGCAGGTATGGCATAATAGTTCATTAAACTATTGTAAGTACCGGGCACGCAGAGATTATATCAAACGGAACAACTTTGCTCCACCCAAAATAAAAAAAATCCTGCAAATCAACGATCTGCAGGATTTAATAAAAGATGTGCCCGAGACTGGATTCGAACCAGCACGCCGCGTTAGCAGCGCTACCACCTCAAGGTAGTGCGTCTACCAATTTCGCCACCCGGGCAACGGTTTGCAAATATAATGGGGAAGATGTTATAATTGTTAAAAACTTATGACCGCTTAGTTTAAAGGCAATACGATCCGGAAAGTGGTACCCCTGCCCGGCTCCGATGCCAGTACAAAGAGTTCTCCTTTGTGGTATTGTTTAATGATCCGTTTGCATAAACTTAAACCCAGTCCCCAGCCTCTTTTTTTAGTGGTAAAGCCCGGGTTAAAGATCTTATCCAGGTGCTGTTTGCTGATGCCTTTCCCACTATCCTTTACGTCGATCACTATTTTATCCTTCTGTTCCTGCATATTAACGCTGATCTGTCCCCTGCCCTCCATGGCATCCAGGGCATTTTTCAACAGGTTCTCTATTACCCAGTCAAATAAGGGTCCTGATATTTTGGCTATCATACTGGATTTATCATGGGTCAGTACTTCAAACTGTACTTTATCCGGCGAACGTCGTTTAATATAGTCCACCATATTATTTACCTGCGCTACCAGGTCTTTCTCTTCCAACTGGGGCGTGCTGCCAATTTTACCAAACCTGTCCGACACCAACCGTAAACGGCTTACATCTTTTTCCAGTTCTTTCACAATCTGTTCGTTGGCGGGCATCTCCTTCATCATTTCTACCCAGCCTTCCAGCGATGACACAGGAGTACCTAACTGGTGGGCCGTTTCCTTGGCCATGCCGGCCCATACCTGGTTTTGTACCGAGATATAACTGCTGCGTAGGGTAAGCACCACAACAATGATAAACAGTCCCACGATCAATAACTGCACCAGCGGGTAATACCTTACTTCGTTCAGCAGGCTGGTATGCCCGTAATAATACCGGTTTACCAGGGTGGAGTCCTGCGGGTTAACATACACGATGGGCTCGTTTATGGCCTTGAGGGATTTTAATTTTTGCGGGAGATAGTTTTTATCATCGATGGCTTTTGCCGAATCAAGGTTTACATAACCAATGATACTATCCTTTTCATTGGTTTCGATAATGGGTATATCCGTATTCTGCGATACAATTTTAAAGGGCAGGCTTACGGCTGTTTCATTGGGGTCGAGTAATGATTTACTGGCTTCCACCCACAACTCAACTTTTAACCTTTCTTCCTGTGCAATTTTTTCGGACAGGTAACGCGAATAAAAAACAGTGCCGGTAACAATAGCAATGGCTATTACCGCCAGTAAGGTGCGCCAGTTAAGAAGTTGCTGAAACATATTCCGAAGATAATAAAAGCCTGTTAGTGCAAACCGTATAAGTTTTTGCACTTAGTAAGACAGATGCATAAAAAAAGCGGCTAAGTACTTAGCCGCTTCTCTGTGATTCCGCTGGGACTCGAACCCAGGGCCCCATCATTAAAAGTGATGTGCTCTACCAACTGAGCTACGAAATCAACCTTGTTTCCCGTTTTGGGAGTGCAAAAATAAGGGGGGTATATTTCTTAACCAAATACTTTTTACTTTTTTTTGAAAAAAATTAAAAGTTTTTTCATCCCACAACTATTTAAGCATCATCACGGTAAGTAAAGTTAAATAATAAACCAATAAAACAATACCAATAAACCCGCTTTAATAACTGGTCTTGAAAAAATGGCGTAGCGGCTATATTGTTTATCTATTGTTTTAGTAATAAAAACAGCCCCTCACACTACTACCCTGTTTTGTATAGCCCGATTATTTTCTTTGTTTTACTTTCGCAGTAATTGAAAAATATGAGTCAACCTAAAGTTGCTGTTATTATTTTAAACTGGAATGGTATAAAATTCCTGGAGCAGTTTCTGCCGTCTGTAATGGCATCCACTTATACCAACCTGGATATCATTGTTGCCGACAATGCTTCTACCGACAACTCCTTATCATTTTTAGCAACTCATTACCCGCAGATCAGGACCATTATACTTGAACAGAATTTTGGTTTTGCCCGCGGATATAATGAAGCACTGCAACAAGTGATCGCTGATTATTATGTATTACTAAACTCCGATGTGGAAGTAGTGCCCGGCTGGATAGAGCCGATGGTACAACTTTGTGAAGGCAATAAAACCATTGCAGCCTGCCAGCCTAAAATTTTAGCTTATCATCATAAGGATACATTTGAATATGCCGGGGCAGCCGGTGGGTGGATAGACCGGTATGGTTATCCTTTTTCCAGAGGCCGTGTATTTGATCATTGTGAAAAAGACCTGGGCCAATATAATGATGCCGTTCCGGTATTCTGGGCAACCGGCGCTGCCTTGTTTATCCGTGCAGCTGATTATCATGCCATGCAGGGGTTTGACAATTTCTTTTTTGCCCATATGGAGGAAATAGATTTGTGCTGGCGCTTACAGCAGGCCGGTAAGCTGGTATATGTATGTCCGCAGTCGGTGGTATACCATGTAGGCGGAGGCACTTTACCCCAGGGTAATAGTTTAAAGACCTTTTTAAACTTCAGGAACAACCTGGTGATGTTGTATAAAAATCTTTCCTGGCCACAACGTTTATATATATTCCCTCTCCGTTACGCATTAGATACCGTAACTGCTTTAAAAGGACTGTTTGCGGGGCAGACCGGGTACTTTTGGGCCATCTGCCGTTCGCACTGGGCATTTACCGCATGGGTTTTTGCCAGGCAGAAACAAAGTGTTTTCCCCAAACAAAAAACAAAAAAATTGCGTGGAATGTACGCCGGCAGTGTAGTTTGGGCTTTCTTTATCAAAAAGAAAAAACTATTTACAGAAATTGTTAAAAAAGACTGAGGTTTTTTGGATTGAATCCTTATTTTTGCGCAACAATTTATAACGATGTCACATACAGAAGATTATAAAAAGGAACTGCAAAAAATCCAGGATAAAGATTTTACTCATAGCTGGGTATCTTCTTCCGGTTTTATTTTCTATTTGAGCATTGCCTGTCTGGTAGCTTTTGCTTTTGGTGGTTGCTATAAACTTTATACTAAGAAGTTTGAGAAGCCTCAGGTGACTATCCAGGAGAGCACCTTATACACTCCAAAATATAAATAATTTTTTTTCGAAAAAATTTGTTTTATAAGGTCGCAAATCCTTAATTTTGCACTCCCAAAGTTCTTTGATGCTGAACAAATTAAAACAGCAAATGCGGAAGTAGCTCATTTGGTAGAGCACGACCTTGCCAAGGTCGGGGTGGCCGGTTCGAGCCCGGTCTTCCGCTCAACGATCCCGCACCTGCGGGATTTTTTTTCCAACATCATTGCCCTGGTGGTGGAATTGGTAGACACGCAGGACTTAAAATCCTGTGGCCAGCAATGGCCGTAACGGTTCAAGTCCGTTCCGGGGCACTCAAAAGGTAATCAAGCAATTGGTTACCTTTTTTGTTTTGGTAGATTTACCTCTTGAGATTAAATATCACCTATAATCTAATTTTGAAGAATTAAACTGGATAACATTATTGACATTTACTATTACAACAAATTACCAATATTATAAAAGTGGCCCGCATCTTTGTCAGAACATAAACAGGAAATCGCGATACTAATTCAATGAATCAAACACTGTTCAAGGGAGTTGCCTTTTCGGTTCTTGACGAAGGGACAAAATAAGCGGTAATTCAGTTATGATTTCTTAATTCTACCAGCAGGTGATTCAAATATTTTACCTCCGAAGAGGCCTTCTTTATAAAGCTCACACAGCACGTTAATGATATTTTTAGCATCATCATCATTTGCGACCAATATTTTACCATCAGCACCAAAATTGAATTTGATATTTAATCTTTTTCCAACTCGGTTAAATTCCTTTTTTACCTCTTTCGCTTCCTTCCCACTTAAAAATTCTATATTACCGATTACTTGCGCTTTAATCAATTTGTTTCGAAAAGAAGGTTTATCAGCCACAACACTGGCAATAAAAGTAGCACCCTCTACTATTTCCAGGTTTTCTAATTCTTGTACAACATCCTTCGCTAGTTCTTCAAATTCTTCGGTAAGACTCGCTAATTCTTCAAAGGCTTTTTTCTGAAATATGTATATAGTCTCGTCATGGTAAACCATATCAATGCTTGGATCAAGATTAATAGAGAAGCCATTTAATGGTTTCAGCATTTGAGTCTTAATATCAAAAAACGACTGTATACCATACTTTATAGCTTCTTTAACTGTAGTATTAACATTAACCTCGACTGCAATTTTCTTTGGCGATAACTTTTTTATGCAATAGAGCCACTTTTTTTTGTTAGCATCATAATAGCCATAACATAACGCCCAGGCTTTCTCCAAATCTTCTAATTCTTTAAAAGAGGTAAGTGTTTTCATCTCGTTGCCGAGGTTGGCTAAAAACTCTTTAAATCCGGTAATTTTCCCTAGATCAGAGTAAGTATATACTTTTTCTAAAGTATCATCAATAGGTTCATAATCTAATATCTGAATATCTTCAGTTACTTTTTGTTCAATCGCCTTTTTTAACATGCCTGACACCAGAGGAACAAGCTCTGGGCTGAGATTGATTTGAACGGGTATGTATTGAAACTTTTCTGATGGCCTAGACGAAGACTTTACATTTGACTTTAACTTGCGCTCGATAATATACATGTGAACAGCATCAGCATTGGTAAATTCATGTAGCTCTTTAAGCAACTTTTTTGGCGTCATATACTTGTTTTGTTAGTAAGCGAAATAAAGACGATGACTCAGTTTGACTATTTGCAGATCATCTTCTTCGTTAATCCATTTGTTTTCGGAAATAATCATAGCACTTTTGGGAATAGTTGTATCACCTTTTAAATATTCTACTTCGTAAAGACCATATTTTAGGTTAAGAATAGGATTTATTAAAATCAGACTGGACGTAGCATAGAGTTTATAATAAATACCAAACAATACTACAAAGGCGATGTATTCGAAGTACCCTATCTGGCCTTGGGCTAATAAAGGCAATACATAAGTGGCCAAATAAGATAATGCTTCTTCATTTTTAGGCTTTATTGAACTAATGGTAACTGGAAAAGCATTACTTTCAATACGTTTGATATTTGCAAGAGTAAGCTTGGTACCAATTATGGCGTATAAGGAAAGCAATACTAAAATTATTACAAAGCCAAACTTTTCTGTAAACGTTATTATACTTTCTTTATTAAAACCTGCGTAATACAAAAATGACCTGTTTGCCATCATCACCTTCACAATCAATAAAAAAAGCAAAGGCAAGTAAGAAAGGCAGAACATCGCAAAAAGAGATGGCCGTTTGAGAAGATGAGGATTTCCACTTGGCATAATTAATTATATTATCTATCATTTATTCTGCACGCAGTGAGGACTTGCCGCATAACCGAGCAAGAAGGAACAACGAGCTTTCTTCGTTCAAGGCATCTAATAAAGCTGTTTACCCTGCGAAGGGAAATACTTAAGCACACTTTTACTAACAGTACCGGCCAAATATCGGCCTGGTAATTTTAGTATCCATACGGTTTTCCGTAAAACGCTTTAAAAGGAAAAATTCTTCATCTTTGACTCTTTGATAGGTGGTATAAAGTTTCATCGACAGCAACAGATAACACGGTATTAATCTACAAAATGAATAAGATTCAGGGGATGATTTTATAATCCAAAAAAACCAACGGAATACCATATACTAAGTGCATAGAAGATTTTTTTTTAGAAATAGAACTTTATCCAGATTTCAAAATTAAAGCCTCTAACACATCAGCTGCTATTTACCAGCATGACTAAATATGAACAATCAATATCTTCTTTTGAACAATTTAAAGAGTACAATACACACAGACCATAATTTTTTATTCACTGTAACCGATTGAAATTAATAAATGTGTTTTTGACATTTATTTTTACTGTAAGTTTACTCCTGCCATACTTATCTACACGCCCCAATAAAAACAGGCGCAACTGAAAATTCTACAGGAATGATGATTATCCAAGATTGCTTACAGTAAAACAAAACACGCTATACATGCTTCAACAGAAAACACCTGCTGCTTTTATCCTTATTGCTTTTTTATTTTTGGCCGTTGCTAACACCACTGCCCAGGCTCCTTTACTGCAAGGCTTTGAATACGGTACTACGATTGCTCCTTCAGGGGAGGAATGGCAGTCACCCCAGCGCTTATCCTTAAACAAGGAACAACCCAGGGCTTATTTTTTTTCATTCCAGGATATAACCAGCGCCCGTAAGGTACTTCCCGAAAATTCCAGATACTGGAAGTCATTAAACGGTAGCTGGAAGTTTCACTTCGCCAAAAACCCGGAAGAACGTCCTAAGGATTTTTATCAGGCAGGTTATAATGTATCCGGCTGGGATAATGTGGCCGTGCCGCTTTCCTGGAATATTACCGGCATACAAAAAGACGGAAGCCTTAAATATGGCGTGCCCATTTATGTAAACCAGCCCGTGATCTTTTACCATAAAATAGAAGTGAACGACTGGAAAAAAGGCGTTATGCGTGAACCGCCAAAAGACTGGACAACCTACCAGTACCGGAACGAAGTAGGCTCTTTCCGCCGTGATTTTGACATACCCGCTGACTGGGACGGACGCGAAGTATTTTTGAATTTCGACGGTGTGGATTGTTTTTTTTACCTGTGGATCAATGGGAAATATGTCGGGTTTTCTAAAAACTCGAGGAACCTGGCCAGCTTTAATATTTCCACCTTTTTACAGAAAGGAAAGAATACAGTGGCGGTGGAAGTGTACCGCCTCTCCGATGGCTCTTTCCTGGAATCACAGGATATATTCCGGCTGCCCGGCATTTTCCGCACCGTGGCATTAACCGCTGTTCCCAAAGTACATATACGGGATATAAGAGTGCTTCCCGACCTCGATGCCCATTATAAAGACGGCTCTTTAACCATTAATGCCGATATAAGAAACCTTCATACAACTGTTGCCAAAGGTTATACCGTAACATACGCTCTTTATGCAAACAATTTGTATGGGGATGATAATGTGAAGATGGCGAACGCGGTAGCAAAAACAACGGTGGATGCCGTATCACCGCAGTCAGTCACCAAAGCTGCTGCAACAGTAATGAAAGTGCAGAACCCTTATCAATGGTCGGCAGAAAAACCATACCGCTACACACTGATCGCGGAGCTGAAAAATGCCGCGGGTAAAATCGTGGAGACCGTATCGGTTCATGTGGGCTTCCGTAAAGTAGAAATAAAAGACACCCCGGCCGAAAAAGATGAATTCGGACTGGCCGGAAGGTATTATTATATCAATGGTAAAACTGTAAAACTAAGAGGCGTTAACCGCCACGAAAGCCACCCGGCAACAGGTCATGCCATTACACATGCCATGATGGAAGAGGAGATCATCCTGATGAAGCGGGCTAATATTAACCATGTGAGAAATTCACATTACCCGGATGATCCTTACTGGTACTATCTCTGCGACAAGTACGGCATTTATGTAGAAGATGAGGCTAATATAGAATCACATGAATATTATTATGGAGCAGAATCTCTCTCGCATCCGCCCGAATGGAAAACGGCCCATATCGCCCGGGTAATGGAAATGGCCCATGCTACCTATAACCGTCCTTCCGTAGTACTCTGGTCATTAGGCAATGAAGGCGGGCCCGGTAAAAATTTTACAGCAGCTTATGAAGCTTTAAAAGCATTTGATACTTCCAGGCCGGTGCAGTACGAGCGCAATAATGACATTGTCGATATCGGCTCTAACCAATACCCTTCCATAGCATGGGTACAGGGGGCCGTAAAAGGCGATTATAAAATAAAATACCCCTTCCATATATCAGAATATGCCTACTCCCAGGGCAATGCCTGTGGCAACCTTGTTGACTATTGGGAAGCCATGGAATCAACCAATCATTTTATGGGCGGGGCCATCTGGAGCTGGCTGGATCTTTCGCTCTACCATTACGATAAAAAAACAGGTACAAAATATCTTGCCTATGGCGGCGATTTTGGCGATACACCCAACGACGGACATTTTTCCATGTGCGGCCTCCTTTTCGGTGACAGGAAACCTAAACCCCAATATTACGAGGTGAAAAAAGTTTACCAGGAAGTAGTGGTTAAAGAAACAGATGTGCAGAAAGGCCTGTTCCGCATTTTTAATAAATTCTATTTTAAAGACCTGAACGAATTCGACATTTCCTGGACTTTAACGGAAGATGGTAAACCGGCTGCGAGTGGGTTGATACCTACCGGAACGATAAATCCCCGATCGGAAAAAGAAATTACCATCCCATACAGGTACGATTTACTCAAACCGGGTTCAGCATATTTTGTCACTATCCGGTTTTTACAAAAAAACAAACAACCCTGGGCTGAGAAAGGTTATGTGCAGGCGGAAGAACAGTTCCTGGTGAAAGCCATTAGCCAAAAACCGTCCATTGCTACAGTGTCTAAAAATGGGAATTCCGGTAAAGCCCTTTATAGCCCTTCCGCCGGTAATATTCAAACGGTGAGCGGCGATCATTTTGTCGCACAATTTGACAAGACAACAGGAAGCCTCTACAGTCTTCAATATAGCGGTAATAAAATTATTACAAAAGGGAAAGGTCCCCGGCTGAATGCCTTCAGGGCTTATCTTGATAATGACAATTGGGCATATCCGTCCTGGTTTTCCAACGGCTTACACAACCTGCAGCACCGGGCTGTAAGCAGTCATTTCACACAAAATAATGACGGCACCGTTACGGCTGCTTTTACCGTGGTATCGCAGGCGCCCAATGGCGCAAAAATCCTGGGCAAACCCAACTCTGGCAGAAATAAAATAGAAGAGCTGACCAGCCAGCCATTCGGTCCTGCAGATTTTAAATTCATCACTCACCAGTTCTATACGATCTATCCCGATGGTTCTGTTGAACTGCAATCGAGTATCAGCTCCAATAAACCGGGCCTTACTTTGGCGAAGCTGGGTTATATTATGAACGTACCGAAGCAATTGGCGAATTACACCTATTATGGCCGCGGCCCTTATGATAATTATGCCGATCGTAAAGCAGGTTCACTGATCGGACAGTATAAGAGCACGGTAGCGGACCAGTTTGTTGATTTTATCAAACCGCAGGATATGGGCAACCGTGAAGACCTGCGCTGGGTAGCCCTAACCAATGCTGCCGGCGAAGGGGCCGTATTCCTGTCCACACAGGACCATATGACGGCATCGGCCTCGCAGTATTCAGCCATTGACATGATCCAGGCACCACACCCCTACCAGTTACCCAAAGCCAATGACACCTACCTGGAGCTGAATGAAGCGGTAACCGGCCTGGGTGGTAACAGCTGCGGCCAGGGAGGCCCGCTGGAGCCGGACCGGGTAAAAGCCCTGCAGACCAATTTCGGCTTTATCATCCGCCCGGCTAACAAAGACCTTAGTGCAGTTGCCAATGTAAGCCCCGCCGGTAAAGTGCCTTTGGCCATTACACGGGGAACCGATGGAAGAATGGAAATAAGGTCAGTTAAAAATGAGGCCATCCGTTTTAGCATCAACAACGGCCCGGTACAGGACTATAAAACCTCCGTGTATTTACGCGAGGGTGGTGAAGTAACGGCCTGGTTTATCCATGACCCCGTTAATAAAGTGAGCAATACCTTTGAAAAAATAGCTTTGGTACCCATAAGAGTTATTAATGCCAGCAGCCAGGAAGCGGGTGAAGGCAATGCCGAATACCTGGTAGATGGCGACCCTGCCACGAACTGGCATACCATGTATTCGGTTACTGTAGCCAAATACCCGCATTGGGTAGATTTTGACATGGGCAATACCCAAACCATTAAAGGGTTTACCTACCTGCCCCGTCAAAACAGTACAAATGGCGCTATAAAAGATTACAGCATACAGGTAAGTGATGATAATATTAGCTGGAAGACGATCATAGAAAAAGCAAGCTTTGATAAAGGGCCTGCACTGAAAAAAGTAATCTTTGATAAACCTGTTAAAGCCAGGTATATCCGCTTTACAGGTTTAAGTGAACAAGGCGGACAGGATTATGCTGCCGGCGCAGAGTTTACTGTTCTCGAATAATGAAGAATGCTTACCCTTATAAAAGCCTGCACTTACCATGCGGGCTTTTATTTTATATACCAGGCAAAAACAGGAGCCTACACTACAGGTTAGTCAGCCTGTTTTAAATCATTAACTTGAACCCCTTATACACTATTTGTTTTGCATTGTTTTAAGATTTTAAACTGTAGTTTACAGCAGTATGCATACAACAGTGATAACATAAAAGAGCGTTAACTAACAATTGCCATGTATATGAAGTTTACAAGCCTGCTGGTAACCTTATTTTTTTGCACCGCTATTGCTGTTGTAGCACAGTCAAGTGCAGCCGATCGTTTCCCTGACGGAAGCATTATCCCGGCCTGGTTTAAAGACACGACAAAAGTTAATTATAAAAAACTGGGTAAGCAGTTTATTATTACAAAGCATGGCGCCGTAAAGGACAGTAGTAAATTACAAACCGCCATTTTACAACGCATTATTGATAAAGCATCCAAACAGGGAGGTGGTGTTATCATTATACCCAAAGGAACTTTTTTAACCGGCGCTTTATTCTTTAAACCCAAAACCCATTTATACGTATCAGAAGGAGCCGTTTTAAAAGGCTCGGATGATATTGCCCACTACCCCATCATACCTTCAAGGATGGAGGGGCAAAACCTGGATTATTTCCCCGCAGTGGTGAACGCCTATGGAGTGGATGGCTTTACCATCTCAGGTAAAGGCATCATCGATGGTAACGGTAAAAAATACTGGGAAGCCTTCTGGCAAAGACGGAAAGAGAACCCGCAATGTACCAATCTGGAAGTATCCCGTCCACGCCTTGTATTTATCTGGAACAGTAACAATGTACAATTACAGGATATAACCTTGCAGAATGCAGGCTTCTGGTCCAGCCATTATTACCAGTGCAATAATATTAAAATACTGAACGTACGCATTACTTCACCCTATGAGCCCATTAAAGCACCCAGTACCGATGCCATTGACCTGGATGTATGTAATAATGTGTTGATCAAAGGTTGTTATTTATCTGTAAACGACGATGCCATTGCCTTAAAAGGCGGCAAAGGCCCGTGGGCTGATACCACAGCCGGTAACGGCGCCAATACCAATATCATTATTGAAGATACCGAGTTCGGCTTTTGTCACTCTGCACTCACCTGTGGCAGCGAAGCCATACACAATAAAAACATCATCATGCGTAACTGCAAAATTGATGAAGCCAAAAGAGTATTATGGTTAAAAATGCGTCCCGACACACCACAGCAATACGAATACATCAGTGTGGAGAATATCACCGGTAATGCCTACAGCTTGATTTTTGTAAAGCCCTGGAAACAATTCTTTGACCTGAAGGGACGAAAAGACCCGCCCCCGTCTGTCTCCGATCATATCAGTCTGAAAAATATTAAGCTGACATGTACCGTATTTTTTGATGTAGCACCGGGTGAACATGATAAGCTCAGCAATTTTACTTTTGAGAACCTGGATATCAGGGCAGAGAAATCGAACCTGAATAAAGATCATGTACGGAATTTTACCCTGAAGAACGTACAGGTAAACGGGCAAGCGGTTCATTAACAAACACATAAAGACACTACAAGCTCATATTTAAAGGTTGTTGTACCTTTGCAGTATGGCAGCAACATTTAATACACTGATCAATGGTGATAAGCCGGTGCTGGTGGATTTTTTTGCCACCTGGTGCGGCCCCTGTAAAACCATGGCTCCTATACTTTCCGGCTTAAAAGAGCAGGTGGGCGATAAAGCCACGATCATTAAAGTAGATATTGATCAAAGTCCTGCAGCAGCCCAGGCCTACCAGGTACAGGCCGTTCCCACCCTTATTTTATTTAAACAGGGAAAAATTGTCTGGCGCAAATCAGGTGTGGTACCCGCCGCCGAATTAGAACAGCTCATTCAAACACATGCCGGTTCATGAAAATACTTTTTCGTCTTTTTCCCGTCCTTATCTTCTTACTGGTACACCAGTTTGTTGCTGCACAGCAAAACAAAACTGTACAGTTAACTGCTGCCGATTTTAAGCAACATGTTGACACAGCTGTAAAGAAAACCATTCTGGATGTTCGTACTCCTGAAGAGTTTGCCACCGGTTATATCAGTGGCGCCAGCAATATAAATGTGAACGATAAAAGCTTTAAAGACCGTGTAGCCGGGCTGGATAAAACAGCCCCGGTATATGTATACTGCAAAGGCGGCTTAAGAAGTGCGGCCGCAGCTGCTACCCTGGAGGAACTGGGTTTTACACAGGTATATGATCTCAAAGGAGGCATTATGGCCTGGACCAACCAGGAATTACCGCTAACGGCTACCACGGTAACCGTAGCAGACGCCTACTCCATTCAGCAATTTGATTCGCTGCTGGCCGCTAATACCAAAGTACTGGTTGATTTTTATGCAGACTGGTGCCTGCCCTGTAAAAAAATGGAACCGGGCCTGCGCAAACTGCAGCAGGCATACGAAGGTAAAGTGACTGTGATCCGCATTAATGTAGACGAAGCAAAGACCCTGGCTAAAAAACTGAACCTGGAGGAATTACCCGTACTGATCACTTATGCATCTGGTAAGGAAGTAAAAAGACTGACCGGCTACCAGACAGATGCCACCATGAAAAAAATGATCAAAGCTTTATAAACCCTGACGGGATTAATTTTCGCTTACATACCCTTCATCAATCAGGTGTGGCCCTTTATCGGCTGCTGTTGTTGCCAGTACATCACAACGGTTGTTCAATGGGTTATCGGCATGGCCCTTCACCCATTGAAATTGTATTCGGTATCTTTTAGATAATTCATAATAACGCAGCCACAGGTCTTTATTCTTCTTCCCGCCTTTGAAATTAGTACGTACCCAGTTATTCAGCCATCCTTTTTCAACAGCATCCACTACATACTTACTGTCAGAAAAAATTTTAACGGGAATATCATCGCGTTTTAAAGTTTCCAGGGCAGCGATCACCGCCAGTAACTCCATACGGTTATTGGTTGTGAGTTTATAGCCCTGCGAGAGTTCTTTCCGGAAACTGCCAAACATAAGAATGGCGCCATACCCCCCCGGCCCGGGATTACCCCTGGCCGCGCCATCGGTGTAAATTGTAATGATAGAATTCGTCATGAAATAGATTATACCTGGAATACACCGGTCTTTAAATCCGGGATCTCCGGGTTATGATTGGCTGCAGCAATACCCTGCGAAATCACATTCCTTGTTTCCATGGGATCAATGATCGCATCTACCCATAAACGGGCTGCCGCATAGTAAGGTGTGGTTTGTTTATCGTATTTGCTTTTTATTTCGTTGAATAGTTTTTGTTCCTCCGCCTCACTCACTACAGTACCTTTTGCTTTCTGCGACGCTACTTCTATCTGCAATAAAGTTTTGGCCGCCGACTCCCCGCTCATCACCGCTATTTTAGCAGTAGGCCAGGCATAAATAAAACGTGGATCATAAGCCTTGCCGCACATAGCATAATTACCGGCCCCATAAGAGTTACCGATCACGATGGTTATTTTAGGTACTACCGAGTTGGCTACGGCATTAACCAGTTTAGCACCGTCTTTAATAATGCCGGCATGTTCACTCCTGCTCCCTACCATAAAGCCGGTAACATCCTGTAAAAACACCAGCGGTATTTTCTTTTGGTTACAGTTTAATATAAAACGGGCAGCTTTATCGGCACTGTCATTATAAATAACACCGCCCATCTGCATCTCTCCTTTTTTTGTTTTGATCATCTTACGCTGGTTGGCCACTATACCTACCGCCCAGCCGTCAATACGGGCATAACCGCATACAATGGTTTTGCCATAGTCTTCTTTAAACTGTTCAAACTTCGATCCGTCCACCATACGTTCAATAAGCTCCACTATATCATAGGGTTTACCATCACTGGGGAACAAGCCATATAACTCACCGGCATCTTTTGCCGGTAGTTCAGGTGTGGCCCGGTTAAAGCCGGCTTTGGGCCTGTCGCCCAGCAGGGACATCATATGTTTTACATGGTCCAGGCATTCCTGTTCGGTCTTAAATTTATAATCGGCTATGCCGGAAATGGAAGTATGCGTATCGGCCCCTCCCAGGGTTTCCGCATCCACATCTTCCCCCACAGCTGCTTTTACTAAATATGGGCCTGCCAAAAAGATAGAGCCATTGCCTTCCACCATCAGGGTTTCATCACTCATAATAGGCAAATAAGCACCACCCGCCACACAAGCGCCCATGACTGCCGCAATCTGGGTAATCCCCATCGCACTCATCTTGGCATTGTTCCTGAATATCCGGCCAAAATGTTCTTTATCCGGGAATATCTCATCCTGCATGGGCAGGAAAACGCCTGCGCTATCCACCAGGTAAATAATGGGTAAATGATTTTCCATGGCCATCTCCTGCAAACGCAGGTTTTTCTTACCGGTTATAGGGAACCAGGCCCCTGCTTTTACGGTTTGATCATTGGCTACAATGATACATTGTTTACCACTCACATACCCTATGCCCGCTACCGTACCTCCTGCAGGACAGCCACCGTATTCTTCATACATTTCCCAGCCGGCAAAAGCGCCTATTTCTATAAAGGAACTATTTTTATCCACCAGGTAACTGATGCGTTCCCGGGGTGTTAATTTATTTTTCTCGGCCTGTTTGGCCATTGCTTTCTTTCCCCCACCTTCCTGCACTTTTGCCAGACGTTCCCGCATCTGCGACAGTAAGGTTTTCATCCTGTCTTCGTATAGGTTAAACTCAATATTCATAGTCAATATCGTTATGTAACAAAGATAGGAGAATGGGATTAAGTATTATTTAAACAACAGTCTATAAAAAGCAAAAGGCTGTTTCAAAATTGAAACAGCCTTTTAAGTATTTATCTATATTCTGCTATTAGAAAATATAACGAATACCGATCTGCATTGACCAGGTAGTTGCAGTTGATACGTTATCAACAAACGACTTGGTTACAGGAGCATTGTTAAACGGAGAGATAGAGAAAGATGGAACACCACCTGTGATACTTTCAACACGTAAAGGGTTGTTTACAGTGAAAAGTTTACGGATACCCCAATCTTTATTGATCAGGTTGGCCAGGTTGTACACGTCAGCAGTAAGCTGTAAAGTGTGCCTGTTTTTACCAATATTGGTAAAGATATCCTGGATCAGTTTCGCATCAACCCTGTTGAACCAAGGTGTTTTAGCACCAAACCTTTCCACTACCTGACCCCTGTTCTTTTTCAGGTAAGGATCCTGCTCGATATAGGCTTCAAAGATCTGAGCTTGCTGAGCAGCAGTGTAAGTTACACCGTTAGCATATGCTTTATCAACAAACCTGATCTCGTTAACGTCAGTTGCATTTTTAGGAACATACATTAAGTCTTGAGAAAAACCGTCCCAGTTAATATCACCATTGTAGATATAACTGTAGCGACCCTGGTGGCTACCTTCATAGAATAATGAAATGGTAGTACCTAAGTGCTTCAGGTATTCTTTTCTGTAAGAAACATTCGCAATTACCCTGTGAGGAACAGCAAAGTTTGAGAAAGATAATTCCCTGTCATTTAAAGTACCGCTGGTAGGGTTAGCATTCCAAACAGAGCTGGCCTGGCTACCCGGGTTAGCAGTAACGTCCTGGGCAAAAGTATAAGTATAAGCTACTGAACCATAGAAACCATTGCTGAACGCTTTAGACACCTGAGAGGTCAATACAAAAGATTGTCCTTTTTTGGTATTATCCAATACAATTGCATTGGTAATAGAGCTGTTCACCCTTCTTGCAGCATTGTTATTAGCTGAGTAAGCAGGACGGGTAAAACCACCAGTTCTTACTGTACCGGTTGGGGTACTTTGGTTGGCGTTATACATAGCCGTTGCATTGATGTCTTTTGTATACATCGCTTCTAAAGTCAGTTTCCAACCCGCTCCAAAGCTTTGGTCAATCGCTAAGTTAGTTCTCCATATCTGAGGGAACTTGAATTTCCTGGCAGTAACGGCAAAGTCAGCTGATGCAACAGAACCTGCAGTTGTAGGGAAATAGTTAGCCGGTAAGTTGTTATTGTAGAAAGGATTGTAAGCCTGGGGGCTAGGATTGAACAGGTAATTGTTCATATTTACACCAGACAAAGTATTATTAACATTGGAAGAGTACTGGTACATACCACTGTTGGTAGGAATATTTGTTAAGTAAACAAATGGTATTCTACCGGTAAATAAGCCTGTACCACCACGTAAGATCTTGCTTTTATCACCGTGGATATCCCAACGGAAACCAGCTCTTGGTGAGAATAAAGGAGCTGCTTTAGGGAACGAACCAGTAGTTAATTTCTCCGGAGAGCCATCCAGTCCCTGGAAGGTCAATGCAGAGTTAGCAGGATTTTCTAAAGGCTGCTCAGGATAAATTGGTTTATCTACACGAACACCTACAGTTACTCTGAATTGAGGAGTGATATTAATTTCGTCCTGAACATAAGCAGACAACTGTCCGATCTTTAATTCCGCAGAAGTAACATCGTCTTTACCGGGGATTAAAGAATAGGTTTGAGCAAATTTAATGGGAGCCCTGTTATTAACAAAGTCATCAACACTTGCAAAAGCGTAATAACCAGAAGCACCTCTCATGAACATATTACCCACTTTCTGATACTCATAACTTACACCGGCAGTTAAAGTATGTTTACCGGCATAATAAGTAAGGTTATTGGTAATAGTATAAATATCATTTAATACTTTATTGTTTTTGCCATTAAATGGTTCAGTACCTAAGCTGATATAGTTCTGACCTGCTTTAAAAATGTCTACAAAAGGAAATACATCGCCTTGTCCTTCTTTATCACTTTTAATTTGGGTTACAGTTGCCAGAAACTGGTTTGACAATCTCGAGCTGAAATTACTGTTTAACTCCAAAGCACCTGAACGAACTACGTCAATCTGCTGGTAGTTAATATTAGAGAAACCCATGGCAGTTTTAGAAAACTTAGGACCATATGTTAAACCAGCCTGTGTACCGGATATATTACCACTCTGAGATGGCTGGAAATCCTGTGTACCTTTAAAGTCACTATATTTTAAAGTAAGCTTATGTTTATTGCTGATATTCCAGTCAATTTTACCTAAAATTTTATAGTTATCGTTTTTAAAGCTAGGGAAGTTATCATACACACCCGGGTCATAACCCATACCTTTTACATAATTGGCAACCAGGTCCAAATCAGTTTTGGTAACATCAGAAATATTACCTTGTCCGGAACCGCCTGTTGGTGTCCAGGTAATACCTGCTGCAGGTGGTTTGGTTTCTTTTTCTGCGTTAACGAAGAAGAATAATTTGTTTTTAATGATCGGACCGCCTAAGCTACCACCAAAAATGGTTGTTTTACCTGCTGGTTTTAATGCTTTCTGGTCTTTTACTTTATCACCTATAAGGTCTTCATTTCTGAAATAGTAATAAGCTGTACCTCTGAAAGTATTGGTACCGCTTTTAGTAATAGCAGCAATATTACCACCGGTGAAATTACCTTGTTTTACATCAAAAGGAGAGATACTTACACTGATCTCATCAAAAGCATCCAAAGACACAGGGCTGTTGCCGGCACCTGGTAAAGGATCGGTATTCAAACCAAAGTTATTATTTAAGTTAGCACCGTCTACAGTAATATTGTTTAAACGGGCATCTCTGCCACCAAAACTATTACCGTTAGCCTGGGGAGTTAACCTGGTAAAGTCAGTAATGCTCCTGCTGATAGTAGGCATGGTATTTAAGATCCTGTTATTTAAAACAGTACTCATACCACCTTTATCAGAAGCTGTTTTTTTACTTTTACCGGTTACCACTACGGCTTCCAGTTCTTTAGAATCTTCACCTAAAACCGCCTGGATATTGTAAGGCTCACCTAATTGCAGGGTTATACCTTCAAATACTTTTGATTCCTGGCCAACAAAGTCAATTTTAACAGTGTAGGGGCCACCAATCCTTAAACCGGGAAGGGTAAAAAAACCATCCTTTTTGGCGATGGTGTTGTAAACCGTACCAGAGGGAGTGTGGGTAGCAGTAATAGTTGCACCTACTAAAGACTCACCTCCTGCCGTTTTTACGTTACCTGTTATTGTACTTGTTGTTACCTGGGCATGTAAAAAGCCGCCCAGCAGCATTAGCATGGAAAGAAAAACCGAGATTCTCTTAAGCATAAATAATTTTTATTTTCGAATAATGCTGCAAAGAAAGGAAATATTCAAACACAACTGTAGCACAAATATTAACAAATTAATAAGCATTTGCTTAATCATTCCAAAGGCGTAGAGGGGTGAAACTCAACAATATTTATATCATCTTCATAATTAATGGATTAGCTAACTACCGTTAGTAACAGGCAAGCAAAAAACGGGGTCTTCCCGCCCCGGTCTGTCCTGCCCGCCCGGTAATTTAAATATACCCCAAAAACCTCACTAGGTGTTAAAAAGAGCGGAAAACTGTCCGGCAATAATTTGGTTTATCAGCCCGTCTTTCGCCCCTTAAGGCCCGAAAGACCTGCTAAACAGATGGTAAATAAGATATTTGGCATGCTTCCGGTAACTGCTTACCGGGGAAATGAAAAGATCCGCAAACTATTGCCACCTGTTTTTTGTTGTTACATTTGCAAAAATTAGTGTCCCATGTTCAGTACTATAGAAAGTGCGATTGAAGATATAAAAAACGGTAAGTTGATCATTGTGGTAGATGATGAGGACCGTGAGAATGAAGGTGATTTTATCTGTGCCGCTGCCACCATTACCCCTGAAGTAGTGAATTTTATGAGTAAACACGGCCGCGGACTGATCTGCACCCCCCTGCCGGAAGAAAGATGTGATGAACTGGGCCTCGACCTGATGGTGAGCAATAATACGGCACTGCATGAAACGGCTTTTACCGTTTCCGTTGACCTGCTGGGCCACGGTTGTACCACCGGTATTTCTGCCCAGGACCGTTCCAAAACAATCCAGGCACTGAACGACCCCTTTGTAAACCCTGCCGACCTGGGCCGCCCGGGGCATATTTTCCCCCTGCGCGCCAAAAAAGGTGGTGTATTGCGTCGTGCAGGCCATACCGAAGCGGCAGTGGACCTGGCCCGTTTAGCCGGCTTCCCCCCACCCTATGGCGGTGTACTGGTTGAAATTATGAACGATGACGGCACCATGGCCCGCCTGCCTGAATTAATTGAGGTAGCCAGGAAGTTCGATTTTAAATTAATATCTATTAAAGACCTGATAGAATACCGCCTGAAACGCGATTCATTAATTGAAGAGATCGTGCGGGTGGATATGCCCACACAATACGGTCATTTCCAGTTAGTGGCTTTTAAAGAAAAAAGTTCTTTAAACGAACACCTGGCACTTATCAAAGGGGAATGGCAGGCCGGTGAGCCCGTACTTACCCGTGTGCACAGCTCCTGTTTTACCGGCGATATTTTAGGCTCCCTGCGTTGTGATTGCGGCGACCAGTTACACGCTGCCATGGAAATGGTACAAAAAGAAGGCAAGGGTATTATATTATATATGAACCAGGAAGGTCGCGGCATCGGACTGCTGAATAAATTAAAGGCTTATAAACTACAGGAAGAAGGAATGGACACCGTAGAAGCCAACCTGCACCTGGGTTTCCAGGCCGATCAGCGTGATTACGGCGTAGGCGCCCAGATATTACGTCACCTGAACGTAACCCACCTGCGCCTGATGAGCAATAACCCTAAAAAACGGGTGGGCTTGATTGGCTATGGCTTACAGATTGTAGAAAACGTGCCCATTGCTATTTGCCCCAACGAACACAACGAAAAATACCTGAGCACTAAAAAAGCCAAACTGGGACACGAGCTGTAATAAAATGTTTGGGTTTTGTAAAGCATAACAAATGTTGTAAACTTTGTAGCCTTAAGTACGGCTATGAAGACTACAACATTTTTTTTTATCCTGTTATCAGGCATTACTTTCTGTAATACTTCTTTTGCACAAGACGGTAAACAGCGAAATTATTTCCCGGCCTGGACCTATCACCAGAAAAATATTCATATCCACGGTATATCCGTTGGTATCGGTACCGTTAGCAACGCAGTGCGTAATACCAATACCAATGGTATTAAAATTGAACTGATCGGGGCCGGCATTGTGATACCCCTTGTTCCCCGCAGCCCTGTAGTTGAATCGGATAGTGCATTTGAAAAAATAGCCGGTCAGCCCGTATCTGAAAAAATAAATGGCCTTTCCCTCTCCGCTACCGGCACCGTTTGTGATTGTATCACCAACGGTATTAATACAGGCCTCATAGGCAATATCAATTTCCAGGTAAATGGTATTACCGCATCGGTATTCATGAACTTTGCACAAAAACATAACGGCCTTCAACTGGCTATGTTCAATGAAGCCTACTACCTGAACGGCTTACAGGCAGGTGTATCCAACTATGGCGCCCATACCCAAGGCATACAAATAGGCATTGGCAATTTTGGCCGTACTACAAAAGGGCTGCAGCTGGGCATTTTTAATAAAACAAAAAGCCTGAGAGGTTTACAGTTCGGACTGTGGAATGTGAACGAAAAAAGAAAACTGCCAATTATTAACTGGCAGTTTAAAAGTAAAAACACACGAGAAATAAGCAGTTAGTAAAAAGGTTGCTGCGGTATAAAACCAGCTATTGTTATTTGCCTGTATATCGCCGTTCTTTTGTGGATCAAAATCCGTGGGATTACTCTTATTGCTATTCCACAACAAAAGTAATAGGTTGTTTTCTATAGGCCGCTACTGCTTTCCCATCCACATAAGCAGGATTCCATTTACCGGTTAACTTTAAAACCCTGAGTACTTCTTTTTCCATACCAAATCCATGTCGGGTAAGTTGTTTAAAATCACTTGTATTTCCATCTTTATCTACCAAAAACTGGACAAAGATGGTATAACGTCCCGCTGGTGCACCCTGATCCACCGGTATATTGGCATTCAGATTTTTTCTCAAAAAGTCTTCCCATCCTTTTACACCGCCTGGAAAACTGGCCTCTACGTCCACCTTACTATATACTTGTGAAGGATCGGCTTCCTCATCCTTCACCACTTTGGGCGGTATAAACTTTGGCAGTTCTGCTTTTGACGGGGCTTCACCATCCTTCACTACTTTAGGAGGAATAAATTTCCGTACCTCAATTTTCGGTGGCGGCGGAGGTGGAGGGATCTGTTTTTCCTCAACAATGGTGAGCTCTTCAACCGTACCACTGTCTTTACCGGCAGGTGTTTTTTGCTCAATCACTATCTCCTCTACAGAATCCTTATTAACTACAGGCTGTTCTGCTTTGCCCGCATCATCATTGGAGCAATTAATGGCAAACAACGCTACGAGCAGTAATAACATAGGCAGCACCAGCAACTTTCGTACATACAGGAAGCTGGTTTTGTTAACATTTGTAATCATGGCTATACGTCTTTTTATCTGGTTATTAAAAAAAGGTTGTGTCAATCGTTTTTTATGCGTCAGCGCCTGTACCAATAACAGTTCAGCATAATCCCACTTATCCTGGTGTTGCATGGCATAACGGTCGGCCAGGAACTCGTGAATAGTAGCCTGTTCCCTCCTGATGAGGTGAAAAAAAGGATTCACCCAGCCCACTACGCAAACCAGTTCCATGGCAATAATATCCCAGCTGTGTTTTTGTTGTATATGATATAGTTCGTGCTTAAAGATCTGCCGGCCTTTATCCGACTCCATACCAATCGTATTATCCCAGAAAAGCCAGTTAAAAAAAGAGAACGGCGTCCCCGGTTCGTTGGTACGGAATAACTGTATCTTCTGTAATTTTTCCGCCTTATACCTTTGACGGATCAGCAATAAATGCCCCACACTTTTTACCAGTCTGAACAGGAAGAAAACCGCTATAACGATATATACAATAGAAATAGCGTTGTTCAATAACCAGTTGCCGATCTGCTGCAGGTTATTTGTATCCGCAGGTTTATACGATTTAATAAAAATATTCTGCAACACCTGGCTGTCCACCACCTCTAAGTCACCGGGCCTGATATTAAATTCCAGTAAAGGGATAATAAAACTCAGTACCACCACCGATAACAGGTAAAACCGGTTATACTGGTGAAATTTTTTATTCCTTAACACCAGCAGGTAATAACTGTATAATATGCCCGAGCATAATACTACCTGCAATACATAAAACAGTAAGGCTTTCATGTAAGTGATTTAAAATCGTTGATCAAAAAGTTTATTTCCCTTTCTTGTCCTTTATCTTTTTCAGCAGATTTTCCAGTTCGGCCACTGATATATCTTTTTCCTCCACCAGAAAAGACACTACATTACTGAAGGAGCCCTCGAAATAGCCCTTTACCAGCTGGCGCATTGTTTTTTTGGAATACTCCTCCTTACTTACCAGCGCATAATACTCATGCTGCCGGCCAATAACATTTACCGCTACAAACTCTTTTTCCATTAAGATCTTTAATAAGGTGGCCACGGTATTCTGGTGAGGTTTTGGCACCGGCATATTATC
Organism: Terrimonas rubra; assembly: GCF_042686025.1. Taxonomy (NCBI): domain Bacteria; kingdom Pseudomonadati; phylum Bacteroidota; class Chitinophagia; order Chitinophagales; family Chitinophagaceae; genus Terrimonas; species Terrimonas rubra. Next base: position 873,383 of record NZ_JBHUOZ010000003.1, on the reverse strand, counting down.
TACTATATCCCGTAAAAAAGATTTACCCAATTGCCATAACACCTGCATTACCTGCTCTTCCGCTTTTGTTAAGGTTTTCATGTCCGTAAAATTTACAAACCAAACTTATAACTAATTTTTTAGTTTACAAACTATTTTTTTAGTTATATTTTTTGATAAGATGGCAGACCCGAAATATTCCATACATTTTTTGAAAAAAATTTCACATACGATACACTGCGCCCCTTGTTCACTAGCCCGGATTATTACAACAGGAAACCGCTATTTTATCTTATTAAAGCATTTATAAGTTTAGGGTTTGGCCATAATCCGTTAAACTTGCAGGATGAATCCCAGGTTTAAAAAAGCTGTCCCTTTACTGGTTGTTGTATTATTGGCCATACTCCTCTTTGTGGTACGCCAATGCCAGGCCCCAACAGAGAAAAAGACAACACCTGATACTAAAAAAACAACCACTACTGCAACCGACCCGGCCAGCACCGTTAACCGGAACCGGGGCTTTGACAGAAGGACTTCATTTATTGAATACACCGCCCATGCCAAATGCAGGATGCAATGCCGCCATATTACCCAGGCCGAAGTAGAACAGATCATGCGGGAAGGAAAGGTCAACTATACTAAAAGCAATGTGAATGCACGCCCCTGCCCCGAATATGCCCTGGAAGGAACAACGGCGGATGACCAGCGGGTAAGAATTGTATTTGCCCAGTGTGATTATAAAACAAAAGTGGTGACCACCATTGACCTCGGCACCAACTGGCAATGCGAATGCCCGGGTGATGATAAAAAACACCAAAATAAGTAAAGGGATGAAGGCACTGCTGAAACCATTACAGGTAGTTTACTGTATTTACGCCATCAGTCTATTTTTGGCCATCATGTTACTTATTTTCCCCTTTGTAATGCTGGCAGCTTTGCTGGGCCGTATACAGGGAGGTAACCTCATCCTCCGGCTCTGTACTTTATGGGCTGATATCTGGTTCCCCCTGATATTCATTTTTCACAAACGCATCTTTGAACAACCGCATGATAAACAAAAACAGTACGTATTTGTTACCAATCATATATCTTATCTGGATTCGGCCGTACTGGTAAAAGTGATCCGCCAGCCGATAAGGCCCCTGGGCAAAGTGGAAATGGCCAAAATCCCCTTGTTCGGGTATATTTATAAAAATGCCATTGTAACGGTGGACAGGAGCAATGCCGCCAACAGGGCCAAAAGTATCCGGGTACTGACATCCATTATAAAAAAAGGTATCTCGGTATTCTTTTTCCCCGAAGGCACTTTTAATACCACCCACCGGCCCTTAAAAGATTTTTATGATGGGGCTTTCCGCCTGGCCATTGAAACCCAGACCCCGGTTAAGCCCGTTTTATTTTTAGATACTTATAGCCGTATGCATTATGACAGTGTATGGAGTATGACACCGGGAAAATGCAGGGTGGTGTTTTTAGAAGAAATACCTGTTGCCGGCCTTACAGTAACAGATGCAGCCGATTTAAAACTAAAGACACATAAAATAATGTCCGCAAAACTGGAAGCCTACAAGGCGGCCTGGATCAAAAAAGAGCAACAAACAGAAAACTAAGCGACCTTTATCAAATATTTATCCCATAATGCCGGTAACCGAGAATACTTTATTTACTTCCACATCAGCTAGCAGTTCGGTTTATGCCGAAGTAATTATTCCGTTGGCATTACCCCAAAACTATACCTGGCGTATACCCGAACACCTGCAATCACTTACCTCCCCCGGCTGCCGGGTAGAAGTAAATTTAGGTAAGCAGAAAAAATATGCGGGTATCGTTAAACGCATTCATTCCGATAAACCCGAGTTTTTTGAACCCAAGGATATTCTGAATGTACTGGATGCAGAACCCGTAGTATATGCCGAACAGTTAAAGCTATGGGAGTGGATGGCCACTTACTATATGTGCAGCGAAGGGGAAGTAATGGCCGCCGGTTTACCGGCCCATTTTAAATTATCCAGTGAAACCATCGTGGTGTATAACGAGGAATTTGGCGATGATTTTACCAACCTGGATGCAGAAGAGTATGTAGTGGCAGAAGCCCTGTTACTGAAGAAAGAATTAAAACTGACCGAAATACAACTGATACTTGACTCTCCCCATGTATACCCGGTGGTTAACCGCCTTATCCATAAAAGGGTTTGTTATGTATGGGAGGCGTTGAAAAACACTTATGCACCTAAAAAAGAAACCTATATCCTGCTGCAGAAAGCATACGAGCAGGAAGCCACTTTAGCTAAGTTGTTAAATGAAGACCCGAAACTACAACGTGCCGAAAAACAAATGGAACTGCTGCTGGCCTACCTGCATTTAAGCAAAACCACCGGCAGCGTAACCCGCCAGGCTTTGCTAAAAAAATCAGGTGCTTCCGATGCCCAGTTAAAAGGATTGATTGCCAAGAACATTTTACGCAGCGAGAAACGGGAAGTGGACAGGATACAATACCTGCCCAAAGATATTACCATCGATTTTGAGCTCTCCCCTGCCCAGCAGACAGCCTATCAGCAGGTGAAAGAAAGTTTTACCGATAAGACCGTGAGTTTATTGCACGGGGTTACTTCCAGTGGCAAAACGCAATTATATATACGCCTGATAGAAGAGCATATTAAACAGGGTAAACAGGTATTATATATGTTACCCGAAATTGCACTTACCTCGCAGATCATCCGGCGTTTGCAAAAACATTTTGGTGGTTATATCGGTGTATACCATTCCAAATTTTCGCAGAACGAAAGAGTGGAAATATGGAACAAGGTAAAAAGCGGTGAACTAAAAATTATATTAGGCGCCCGTTCCACTTTGTTTTTACCTTTCCGGGACCTGTCATTGATCATTTGTGATGAAGAACACGATACTTCCTACAAACAACAGGAACCTGCGCCAAGATACCATGGCCGTGATACGGCTATCTATTTTGCCTCTTTATACCAGGCCAAAGTTCTACTGGGCAGCGCTACCCCATCGCTGGAATCCTATTATAATGCCCAAACAGGTAAATATGCTTTAATTGAACTGAACGAACGTTTTGGGGATGTACAGATGCCGCAGATACAGATGATTGATATCCGCAAAATAGAACGCAAACCAAACGACAAGGAGAAAGCCATTATTACACCCGACCTCGCGAAAGCCATTGAGGAAAGCATAGCCAGGCAAAAACAGGTCATCCTTTTTCAAAACCGCCGTGGTTACTCGCCCTACCAGGTATGCAGTGTATGTAACTGGGTACCCAAGTGTAAACATTGTAATGTATCGCTTACTTTTCATAAACATACCAACCAACTGGCCTGTCATTATTGTGGTTCAACATACCCGCCGTTACAAACCTGCCTGGCCTGCGGCAGTCATGCATTTGTGCAACGCAATTTTGGTACGGAAAAAATTGAAGAGCTGTTGCAGGAAAAATTCCCCAAAGCCAAAGTAGCCCGTATGGATATTGATACCGTAAGGGGTAAACATGCGCATGATACCCTGTTGCAGCAGTTTGAACAACAACGTATCGATATACTGGTGGGTACACAAATGGTCGTAAAAGGTCTCGACTTTGACACCGTGGCCCTGGTGGGCATTTTAGATGCAGACGGCATTTTGAACTTTGCCGATTTCAGGGTAAACGAACGGGCCTACCAGTTAATGGAACAGGTAAGCGGGCGTGCCGGCCGCCGCAGCGAAACCGGCCAGGTACTGATACAGACCGGTCAGCCGCAGCACCCGGTTTTACAATATGTACAGCAGCATGCCTACAAAAAAATGTATGCCGACGAGATAGATAAACGTAAACAATTTGCCTACCCGCCTTTCGCCCGCATCATTCATCTCAACTTCAAACATAAAATAAAGGAAGTGGTACAACAGGCCGCACAACAATTTACCGTTAGCCTGCAACCTAAATATGGTAATTACCTCACCGGCCCGGCAGAACCTATCATTAACCGTATACGCAACCAGTATATCATGGAACTGCTCATCAAACTTCCCCGGCAGCAACAGTTAATACAGGAATGTAAACAGGATATTAAAATACAGATCATCAACCTGCAGCAACAACAGCGTTTCAGAAGCGTGGTGGTGATACCGGATGTGGATGGGGTGTAGAGAGGGATAAAGAATGATGAATTATGAATGATGAATAATGAATTAGGACTTGAAGATTAAGCGATCCTGGTTCCCTCAATATAAAATCACAAATCTTAAATATTAATTCTTAAATCCCCTTCTCTGCCAGCGCTTTTATCGCATCAAAAGTATACCGGTGTACACCGGGCTTTGCTTCTTTAGCGGCCTGTAACATGGCTTTGGCCACCGTAGCACCCTCTATAGCACGGTACTGCCGCCAGCTGCCCACAAAAAGTTTTGAAGTAAAACGCATGGTAGCCTGTAAAAAACCTTCCAGCGGTCTTTTTTCTTCTCTTAAACCCAATAACATCGATGGCTGCATAATATGCAGGGAAGGTACCTGTGTAGCAATCAGTGCTTCCTCCACTTCGCCCTTTAACTGTAAATAAAAATTTTTATTGTTGGCAGCAGCTCCAATAGATGATACAATCACAAATTGTGTAAAGCCTACTTCCTGCCATAATTTTGCAGCCAGAACGGGTATATCAAAATCAATTTTGCGGTATAGCTCATTATTTCCCTTCACATTTTTCTGTGTTGTGCCAATGGCGCAAAACACCACTTCGCTTTCTTCCAATGCCAGTTGTACCGATTCCCTGTCGGTAAAATCCACCAGTTTCACTTCCACTTTAGCATGTGGTTTTTCCATGGGCCGCCTTACCAGTAACTTAATGGTCTCCACCTCCGGGTCAGCAATTAAAAATTGCACCAGGCTTTTACCTATCATTCCTGTACCCCCGATAACCGCAACTGTTTTTACCGCCATAAAAATTTAAGTTTATATTGCAGTATGCAATTTCAGGAAAATATTTCTTTGAAGGCATATAATACTTTTGGGATCGATGTAATTGCCAAAAAGTTTTGCGCCTTTAACAACACCACCGAGTTACAGGAAGCTATCAGCACCGGTAACAGCCAACCATTGATCATTGGGGGAGGCAGTAATATTTTATTTACTAAAAACTATGATGGTACGGTTTTGCAAAACCGGGTCAAAGGCATCCAGGTAATAGCACAGGACGATGATACCGTAACCATCAAAGCCGGTGGTGGTGAGAACTGGCACCGCTTTGTATTACATTGTATTGATAATGGCTGGGGCGGCCTGGAAAACCTGTCACTCATACCCGGCTGTGTTGGCGCTTCACCCATGCAGAATATCGGCGCTTACGGTGTGGAGATCAAAGATGTATTCCATTCCCTCACCGCGTTTCATATACAGGAACAAACCAACTATACTTTTAATGCGGCTGACTGCCGGTTCGGTTACCGCGAAAGCATATTTAAAAGAAAATACAAGGACCAGTTTGTTATCACCTCCGTATGTTACAAACTACAAAAAAAACCGGTGGTACATATTGAATATGGCGCTATAAGGCAGGAGCTGGAGAAAATGGGGGTAACAACACCTGGTATACGGGATGTATCCAATGCCGTTATCCATATCCGCCAATCCAAACTCCCCGATCCCGCTGTTATAGGTAATGCGGGCAGCTTCTTTAAAAACCCCAGTATACCAGCTGAACAATACCAGCAATTATTACTACAACATGAAAATATGGTAGGCTATGCCAATGCCGACGGAACAGTAAAAATTGCTGCCGGCTGGTTAATAGAAGCCTGCGGCTGGAAAGGCTTTAAACGCGGCGATGCCGGCGTGCACGATAAACAGGCATTGGTGCTTGTGAACCATGGCCAGGCCACCGGTGAGGAAATATACCGTTTAAGCGGGGAGATCATTGCTTCCGTACAGCAAAAATTCGGTATTACCCTCGAAAGAGAGGTCAATATCCTCTAGGCTCTTTATCTTTGCGGAAACTCACAAATAGTAATCTATGAAGCATGTTTTGTATTTGGTATGCGCTATCGCACTATCCGCACCCATTTTTGGCCAGACAGAGATCGGCAACCGTAAAGTAAGACTGGGCTTTAAACTGGATCCCGTGTTCCTGAATAATTTAAAGCCGGCTGATGATGGCATTAAAAAAGACGGGGCTAAATTTGGTGTATCCTACGGTGTAATGGCCGACTTCTTATTTAACGATGAAAAAGGCGCTTTTGCTACCGGACTGGAAATTGTACACGCAGGTGGCAATTTAAAATATGAGGCCGGCTCCAACAAAGGCCTGCGCCGTAATGAAGCTACAGCGGCCAATGCTGCACAGTACTATGATATTAAACTGCAGTATATACAAATACCGCTTTCCTTAAAATTAAAGACAGAAGAAAAAAATAAATTTACCTGGTGGGGACAATTTGGTACTTACACCGGCTTTTTAATCGGCTCCAGGACCGATATCCGTTATGGCAATGTATCGGAAGACAAAGTAAAAGCCAACAAATACATGGTGCCCTTAAACATGGGACTGTTGTTAGGCGCTGGCGGTGAATACAGTATTGCCGAAAAAACCGATCTATATTTCGGTTTAGGTTTTGAAAGCGGCTTTACCGATGTTACCCGTAATAAAAGGTGGGACGATGATAAAGTAACCCTGAAACGCTGGGCCTTACGTATCGGCATCTTCCTGTAAAACAACATATTTTATTATACAGCCGGGCTTTATGGTCCGGCTTTTTTATGCAGGTATTATTTTATTGGGGCTGTCAGCTGCAGTACATCACCCGGCCCATATGCGGCTGTACGCTTGTAGTGGCCCCATCTCACTGCCCTACCCTGCCGGCCAGCTACCGCTTCCATCCGCCAGCCCCTCAACTGTAATAACACTATTCAACAAAATACAGGAAACAAAGCAACCTTCAGTCTTACACCTCATGCCTCATTGCTCCCACCTCCCACCTTACCCCTTACACCTTCTACCTTATACCTTCCACCCTACACCCTACACCCTATACCTTCCACCTTATATCTTATACCTCACCCACCCTCCATATAACGACAAAAGCCCCTTTACAGGAGCTTTTACCAAAAAACTTATAATAAGCTGTTAAGCCCTGCTCACAACAGGACGAACCACCAGTTGTGTAGCGATATAATAAGTACCAAACAATAAGCCGGCAAAAAACAGGTCACCAATCAATACATTACCCGCAAAACCATTGATCACACCGTAATCACGGTAAAAAGCAATGGCATCGCCATAACAAAGCATTAAGCCGTCAAATGTTTTTGGACGGCCCAGGCCACCACCGCCTATCCAAACCGCGAAGTTGGATAACAGGAAATAAATAACTGAACCGCTAACTGAAAAGCCCAGCACATTTAAAAAAGTAATACGACGCATCAGCATACCAAAAACTGTGATGCCGGCTATTAACAGGTAATTCACCCATTGGCCATCATAAAAGCCTTGTATAGGCGTCATGCCATTAATGTATAATACCTGGTACAATACATCCGAAAGCAGCATGGATAATAAAGGCAGAATAATAGCCCACTTTTTATCCTTAATAACAGCACCTGCAAACAAGGCAATGGCCATTTGCGGTGCAAAACCAAAAGGACGGCCCTCCCACACACGATACAGGGATGCTACCAGTAATATTAAGACAAAAGCAATAAGTGTTTGTTTACTAAACTTCATTGTTACACCGTTTATAAATACAAAGGTAAATATTTTATGCCAATCTCTTATACGGGTACAGTTGCCCTGAATAACTCCGTTTGTTCCGTTGCCTGTATGGTTACTGTTGTATTGGCAAAAACAACGGCCGCCAGTTGCCCCGTATGCAGGTTAACGGTATCCGTACCATCGGTAATGGTCACATTACCCGATGTCAGCAGTAATATATCCGTGGTTTGTGATGTATACCCGGTTTCCTGTCCGGCCTGCAGGCTAAAACGCCCCAATTCAAAATCAGCTGCCGGTGTTTTAAATACCGTTTCTCCGGCTACCGGCTCGCCTTTTAAAATATTAGGATGGGTAGCCTGGCATAAGGTATGTTTCAGCAATTCCGGTACATCAATATGTTTGGTGGTCAGTCCGCCACGGAGTACATTATCCGAGCTGGCCATTATTTCCACGTTCTGGCCTTCGAGGTATGCATGTGACACACCTGCATCCTGGAAAATAGCTTCGCCTCTTTTCATCTGTACCACGTTAAACAGGTAAACAGAGAAAATACCGCGGTCAATTCCCGTATCACTTTTAAAAGTATTCATGGCCCGGGCTGCCCAAAAATCTTCCTCGTTCTTTTGTAGTTTATTTTGTTCATATAAAGGCAGTATCCTGTCGGCCAGGGGTGTTAATGTCTTATTCACTTCGGCCTGGGGCAGACTCATTACATATTGGTAAAGGCCGGCGTAGCTGCCTGATTCAAAGTACGGCAGTAAAAAAGCCAGTTCTGCCGTTTTTGTTAAAACCGCTTTTAATTCATTTTCCGGTTTAAAGCCATGCAGCAGCCAAAAATCACTCATGGCCACCATTAACTCCGGTTTATGATTTTTATCCTTATAATTCCGGTGAGGCGCCGTTAAAGCAATTCCATCTTCGTTTTCTTTATCAAAAGCCGCTGCCGCCGCTGCTTTCGATGGGTGCACCTGTATGGACAACATATCCTTTACATCCAGCAGCTTGAGTAAAAAGGGAACCGTACCAAAATTTTTATTCACCGTATCGCCGATAGTCGCTTCAGGATTATCGTTAATGACCTGTGATAACAATACCGGCTCTCCTTTGGGCGGTATCACCTGTGTATTAGCCTGCGGATGTACCCCCAGCCAGTATTCGGCAAAGGGTTTTAACTCCGGGTTATTTAACTGTAATAAAGCGGGAATGAAATGAAAGCCACCCCAATCGTAATGTTTAACCGAGCCTTGTAATGCTGCAATTTTATTCATAATAAAAGCTTATCTTAAATCAAAGATAATGCATGGCTATACATAACGAACTGGGAAAAACCGGTGAAGCCCATGCAGCCGGCTGGCTAACCACGAAAGGCTACACCATACTGCATCGTAACTGGCGCTACTCCCATTACGAAATAGATATTATTGCACAAAAAGGAAAGAAAACACATTTTATTGAAGTAAAATGCCGCAGCACCGAAGCCTATGGCTACCCCGAAGAAGCGGTTACCAAAAAGAAATTCAAACACCTGCAACGTGCGGCAGATGAGTACCTGCACCAGCACCCGGGAATTAAATGGATACAGTATGATGTACTGTCCATTATTATAAATAAAAAAGAAACAACTTATTTTTTACTGGAAGATGTATTTCTATAAAGTATTATTCCCTTTTACACTGGCTGCCTTCATTTTTTCAATCAGCACATAGGTGGCCGGACAATACTCAATGTTTTGTTTATGCACATGCATATAATCCACCATCTTTTTCTTGGTAAGATGCGGGAAGCCTGCACAATCAGCCGGACGTACTTCGTAAATGCTGCATTTATTATCCTGTAAATTTAAGAACTGGCAGGGCTGTGTTTTATTGATCCAGTCCTTTGCCCCTCTTTTTTCTTTCAGCAACCATTTATCGGTAAACTGTTCAGGAGTCATTTTCAGGTGGGCGGCAATACGTTTAATATCTGCCGGTGTAAAAGTGGGTGTCATGGTCTTGCAACAGTTTGCACAGGACAAACATTCCACCTCCTGCCATACAGCGGGGGCCAGCGCAGCAGCCATTTTATCCAGTCCGGGTGGGGTATTATTTTCCAGTCCCGTCATAAAACGGCGCATTTTACTGCGGTTTTCCTTTACTTTTTTCTTAAACTGTTTGAAAGTGGTATCCATAATAAATATTGTAACCGAAGATAAAAGAATTTTCCTTTACAATTTTGAATAGCTATTTTTGTCCATCACCTTAAAAATGTTATTATGAGATTAGTAATCGCATCATTTATTTTATTAAGTACCGCAGCCCTCGTAACCTCTTGCGGTGAAAAAGCGGCCGAAGCGCCAAAAGCCTTCTGCGACACGGTTTGCTTTTCTGATTCTATTAAGATCGAAGGTCAGCACAAACTGAAACCTTATGTATATATCAGTGGTAAAGATTGTAAAGCCGATACCATTACCTGGAGCTATAATGGCGCAAAATCAAACAAAAAATATGAACTGGCAAGTATGCTGGCCAACAATAATTTAAAGATCAATAAAGATTATTTTAAAGCCTATATCAGGGATACTTCTTTAGCATATATTATGTTTAACGATTGCCTTACCGGTCAGAACTACCAGATACGCGTAAATTTTGCGGAGAAGACCAGCATTCAGCCCAGCAAAAAAGGTATCAACGATTTTGATCCCAAGTTTGATATTGCCGAGAACTTATTTGTATATACCGATGGCGGCAACCTGTATATTGAGGATATGACCACCGGTAAAAAAACAATGATGACTTTTGGTAAGGATGCCGGTGTTGATTTTGATTATATCCATGACAAAATTGACTCGGTAAATGTAACGCCTACCAAAGCATGGGCTAAAGTTAAGTTTGGTAAGGACTGGGAAGTTATTGAGAAAGCTATTGAGTTAAAGTAATAGCAGCGTTAATAGTTCATTGTTAATAGTCTTTTGCTAAGGCCATATTGTAACAGGCAACCAAACAATATTGGCAATAAACGAGGGTTCGCATTCATGTGGGAAGTATATAAAAAAGGATTTAAGAGTTATTGTCAACTGGAAAAATCTTTATCGGATAATTCCACCGAAGCTTATATACATGATATTGAAAAGCTGACCGATTACCTGTTGGCACACCAACTGCAAAAGCCTGTTGCGGACATTACCTTACAGGATTTACAACAATTTTTACAATGGATAGCGGGCCTGGGAATGACAGCAAGTTCCCAGGCCCGTATTATTTCCGGTATCCGGGCTTTTTTTAAATACTGTATTACCGAGGATATTGTTCAAACTGATCCCACCGTTTTATTAGCCACTCCCAAGCTAAAAAGGGCTTTACCCGATGTATTAAGTTACGAAGAGATTGAAAAGATACTGGCACAGATAGACCTGAGCAAGCCGGACGGCGAACGTAATAAAGCCATATTGGAGATCATGTACAGCTGCGGGCTGCGGGTAAGTGAAGTAATTAACCTGAAACTATCGCAGCTATACCTGGATGTTGATTTTATAAGAGTGACCGGTAAAGGCAACAAAGAACGGCTGATACCCATTGGCAGCAGCGCCAAAAAACAGGTAAGCACCTATATTAAGCTGGTAAGGCCGCATACACCTAATAAACCGGGTTACGATGATATTGTTTTTTTAAACAAACGTGGTACCGGCCTGTCACGGGTAATGGTTTTTATGATCATTAAACAACTGGTGGCGATGGCAGGTATAAAGAAAAAAGTTTCCCCCCATACTCTTCGTCATTCCTTTGCCACCCACCTGGTAGAAGGCGGCGCCAACCTGCGTGCCGTACAGGAGATGTTAGGCCACGAAAGCATTACCACTACCGAAATATATACCCACCTTGACAGGGATTTTTTAAAGAAGACCCTGGAGCAGTTTCACCCGGCGTTTGGGAAATAGAATTGAGATGTAAGATTTCAGATATAAGATTTTAGATTACAGATACTTTCCCCTCCCGTTTACCTTTTCTCCTCCCGGCATCCTATCTATATACTAAACTCTATTCTCTTAATACTAAATACTATTATCTTAATACTATATACTATTCTCTCAATACTATAAAAAAAAGAACCCCCGATGAGAATCGGGGGGCCCTAATCAAAAACCATTAACCATTAAACCTTATCCTATGAAAATTCATGACAAATATCGCTAATAATTATTTAATACAAAAACTTTTGAGGTACTTTTATGTCTTTATTTGTGTATATATAACATTTATTGATTCATCTCAATACCGGTACTTGATGTACGGTTTAAGCAAACGTTTGCAAAGCGTATTTCTTAACAAAAACTTGTAAAATTTTTATCGTGTTATGCGTAAAATAGTGATAGCAATAACAGGGGCAAGTGGTTCTGTTTATGCACAAAGCCTGTTGAAAAAATTAACAACCATACCTGAACAATGGGACGATATTGCTATTGTTATTACCGATAATGCCAAACAGGTCTGGCAAACGGAGTTAAAAAATGACTCTTATAAAAATTTCCCCTTTAGTTTCTACCATAAAAATGATTTTAATGCCCCTTTCGCATCAGGTTCAGGCAAATACGATAGCATGATCGTACTTCCCTGCTCTATGGGCACGTTGGGCCGTATTGCAACAGGCATATCCAATGACCTGATCACAAGGGCAGCTGATGTAATATTGAAGGAACGCCGTAAATTAATATGTGTAGTACGGGATACGCCTTATAACCTGGTTCATATACGGAATATGGAGACGGTAACATTAGCAGGCGGTATTATTTGCCCCGCTTCCCCATCCTTTTACAGCTTACCCGCCAGCCTGGATGAACTGGCCGCTACAGTTACCGACCGGGTGCTGGACCTGGCAGGCTTTGATATCAGCACTTTCCGCTGGGGAAATAATAAATAATAAAAGTATACAGCATAAAGAAAGCGCTTCATAAAAAGGAAGCGCTTTTACCTAAAACAAACAACACGAAAGGTGTTTAAGCAGGGTTAGCCGAAATTTTATTGGCCGCCTCATACTGCCTGGCCCTTTGCCTGGCTATTCTGCGTCCCCTGAAGAACAGGTAGAGATTGAAGAATAACATTACTCCCAGGTAAATACTGAAACCTCCCAGTTTATAGCTTAGTCTTTCCAGCAATACCTGGCCGTTATAAACATTACCGGCTATTTCCATGATCAGTAAGGCAAATCCCACATTCAGCAGGTAAAAGCCGGTTTCAAATAAACGGTTGGTTGAAAAAGCGATATCGGCTTTACCCCCAAAAATTTCCAGCATAAAGGTTTTACTGTTTTTAAATAATACATGGGCCACATACCAGGTAAGCATAATAGCAATAGGCAAATAAATAAGGTAGGCAGTGAAATTTAATGATTTGTCCATGACGGGTTTATTTATGATGAGTAATTGATTGCTGATGATGCCGGCCAATAAAATATATCGCAGTCATATTGCCGAAGTGTATAATGCCGAGTATCAATAATATTTTACCGGTCATGGTTGCCATGCAGCTCCATAAACTACCCCAGTTATGAATTGGAGGCCAGGTACTGATGGTCAGCGCTACATAGCCCAGGTTTAACAGGTAATACCCTACCAGCAGCAGCCGGTTGATAAACAATGTAAGTTTTTCATCGCCATGTAACAGGTTTAAAATGTAATGCCGGCCGTTTTTGTAAAAAACCAGACCTACATGAACAGTAATAATGTAGGTAATAGAAAGGTAGATGATGTAGGCCAGGATGTTCATGGAAGCGGTTTTAAAGTTGCCCCATACCACGCTGCATTTTCACAAGGCAAACCTACGACATCTTTTTGAATTTTCAATATTTTCTGAAAATATATTTTCAAAATATCAGCGCTCCCTAAATAGTTTTATACAAAGCAGCTTTTTCTTATTTTTAAACCATGGACCCACAAGAACCGGTGATACCCGTACAGGCGAATGATGAAAACGACAGGCAGGCGGCATCAGATTACCCTCCCAAATACATACCCCTGCAACAGAAAGGCAACAGCGCCTTACGTTCCATTCAAAGCCTGGCGCTGTATTTAATGATCGGCTATCTTATTTTTCCCAGTTTCACCATTCTGCTGATGGTCACCTTTATCGTACTGATACATGAACTGGGGCATTTCCTGGCCATGAAGTATTTTAAGTACAGCGACCTGGGCATGTTTTTTATCCCGCTGCTGGGAGCTTATGTATCGGGTACAAAACGAGAAGTGTCGCAAACGCAATCCGCCATTATTTTACTGGCCGGCCCTATACCCGGGGTCATTATTGGTGCTGTTCTGTATTTTATTGATGCGGCTTACGGTGGCTTAGTATGGTGGGGCGTTTCGGTTTATACCATCAGCCTGTTATTTATTTTTTTAAACCTGTTTAACCTGTTGCCTATTTATCCTTTAGATGGTGGTCAGTTGTTAAACCGCGTTTTTTTAGATGAGGAAGGTTATATCAGCCGTATATTTATTTTGCTGTCCATTGCCGCAATGACCTGGTTCAGCATCAGCCTGTGGCAAAAGACCGGCAGCTGGTTTTATTTTATCCTGCTACTATTCCCGGTTTATTTATTGCTGCGCATGCGTTCGGATTCACAGCTGACCAATCTTGAAAAAAAACTGGAAGCTGATGGCTACGACCTGAATAAATTATATGAAGATCTTACCGATGAAGAATACTGGGAATTAAGAAAAAAAGTAATTGCCCATCACACGGCATTTGCGGGCATAACACCTGGCCCGCCGTATGAATATGATCTTAAGGAAGATAAGGTAATGAACGCTATTCAGAGCCTGTTACACCGTACTTTCTGGGAGGACATGAGCATTCCGGGTAAAATATTGTTGTTGCTTATCTGGATAGCGGCATTGGCTTCGCCCTGGTTATTACAGCTCGATCTTTCTTTTTTCCGCCGTTTCGGGTAATGCCTCTACAGCCTGCTATAATCGGAACGCCAGTTTTTAATGGCGGCTTTTATTTGCTGTTTACTCAGTTTTTCTTCGCTGGCACGTAAAGCCAGTGCCGGAAATTCCTCATCAGATGCAAAGCGTAAGGCAATGATCTGTCTTAACCGGAGGTTAGGGTACAGTGGCTTCCCGGTCAATACATAATGCCGGAAGTTTTCTTCGGCCCTTATCACCCTGTCCTGTGCCTTCAGGGGCATTATACGGGAATTAAGGTGCACCAGTGCAAGTGCAATAACGATCAGCAGCAATATTACGGCCTGTAATATATTCCCCTTTTCTGCCTGTACCAGGTTAATAATAGTAAGAACCAGTAAGGTCACTATAAGCGGAGTGGCTACAAAATGAAAAGGAGGAAAAAACTTACGGTGATTTTTAAAACTTTGCATGGTATTATTTTAATTCGTTTAATACTTTATACATTTTTTGTACCAGGCCTGATGCGGAACCCTGGTAGTTGTTTACCAAAAAAGAATAAATATACTCTTTACCATCTTTTGCTTTGTGATAACCACAAAAACCTTTTACACCGCTGATGGTACCGCTTTTCATTTTCATACCATTGTATTCGGGTAAAGCATCGTAAAAAGCAGGAAACCAGCTTTTACCCCTGGCATATTTTAATATTTCCACCTGCGCATGGGTGGTTACCCTGTTTAAGGGCGAAAGGCCCGAACCGTCTTTCATGTTCAACTCCCCGGAGCCTATACCCTGCTGTTTCCAGAAATCCCTCACCAGCTTCACGCCTTCATCGGTGGCTGCGGGTTTGTTGTTTTGCAGGGCAATGGCCTTTATCAATGCTTCACCATACAGGTTAATACTTTTTTTATTGAACCAATAAATGATAGAGTCCATAACAGGTGAAACCTGTTGTACAACGGGTTTTATGATCACTCCTGCCGCATTGGCGCCGTGTGATTTGCTACGATCATGACCATCGGTCAGCTCCGTTTTATTTACCATACCCGAGGCCTTTAAACGCAGGTCAAGATCAGTTAACAGGGTTGCCGCGGGGTTTGTATCGGCAGCCGAGATGGTAAAATTCTTTTCACCGGCAGGTATGGTACCTGATATTGATCCGTCAAAATATAAATAAGCATTATCTCCTGTTCCTTTGGCAGCAGCCCTTAATTCGTTATGATAATCCACGGGCGCCCCGTCTTTTTTTACCAGCACGGCATCTCCCACGGCGTTACCCGAAGTAAGCTGGAGATCGAACTGGTTCTCCTTCCAGTTAAGTGCATAGGCCCCGGTACCATAGTAATTACCTATGTCCTGCCATATCCACCCATCCGGTATAGCCTGGTAAACAAAAGAACCGGTATTGACTTGTAACCGGCCATCAATTTTTTGTATGCCGGTGGCTTTTAGCTTTTTAATCCATTCGTCCAGTACATTATCAGGCTTTGTACTTTCCCAGCGCCAGCTGCCCAATGTAGGATCACCGGAACCGCTCACAATAAGATCGCCCTTTAATACGCCATTGGCAATAGCGCCTGTATAACCGATATTGGTAATAAATTTATAATCCTGGCCCAATAATTCATAGGCACTCACACTGGTAATGATTTTTTGGGTAGATGCAGGCGCCAGGCCCATGCGGGAGTTTTTGTCAAATACCAGTTTGCCGGTAGCCGCTTCAATTACATATAAGGAAACAGATGCGTTTTGATATAATGTATCTTTTTCAAAATTATTAAAGGCAGCCGCAATTTTAGCCCCGACCGTTTGTGCTGGCACCCCGACAGTTTGTATAATCAAAAATAATAATAACAAAAATCTATGCATAAAGCTGATTTAGCGGTGAAACTAAAAAGAATTAAATTTACTGTATGGAAAATGAAGTTAATGAACCTGTACCAAAGTTCAATTATGTTTCTGCCGAGGATTACCTGAAGATGGAAAGAACATCGCAGCAGAAACATGAATATTACCAGGGTGAAGTGTTTGCCATGTCGGGAGCTTCTCTTAATCACAACGATATCTTTACTAATCTTTTTGGACATCTTTCTTTAAAACTAAAAGGCAAAGGTTGTAAACCTTATGGTAGTGATTTACGTGTTCATATTCCAATGAATACGCTTTATACTTATCCTGATATCAGTATTGTGTGTGGTAAGCCGGAAACCACTGATAATGCTTTCGATACTATTACTAATCCCTGTATAATTATTGAAATATTATCTTCCTCCACAAAATCATACGACCGGGGCGATAAGTTTAATTTATATCGCCAGATACCCACCTTACAGGAATACATATTGATTGACTCCGAAACCGTTTCGGTGGAACATTTTGTAAGAACCGATGTACATGAATGGAGGCTGACAGAATTAAAAGATATAACAGATGCCTTTATGATTAAAACGGTTGCTATTCGCATTACACTGGAATCTTTATACCTTGATATAAATTTTTGATGGCTACATCCGTTCTTCCTGTTACGTCCTATTTTTCCTGACGGGAAATGCGGTACTGCTGAACGGAGCGTCGCAAGTAAAGCCCCATCAGGGTACTGTTGCCGGCACCATCCATCATTAACTTTCCCGGCATTTCATCCAACCTATTTTACTAAGAGTTATCTTGCAGTATAATTAATAAGTAATATGGTAAATGCATCTATCATTACCATTGGTGATGAGTTGTTAATTGGCCAGACCATTGACACCAACAGTGCTTTTATTGCCCAGGAACTGAATAAAACAGGCGTTTGGGTAAAACGCCGGGTAGCTGTAGGTGATGTATACGATGATATATGGCAGGCATTGGACGAAGAGAAGAAACGATCTGATATCATTATTATCACAGGCGGCCTGGGCCCTACTGCCGATGATATTACCAAACCGCTGCTGTGTAAATATTTTGGAGGTAAACTGGTGGTGAACGAGGAAGTGCTGGCCCATGTAAAGTATTTATTTGAGAAAATATACAATCGTCCCGGCCCTATACTGGAACGGAATATGAAACAGGCCGAAGTGCCTGATAACTGTACCGTATTACCCAATGCTTTGGGTACAGCGCCGGGCATGTGGTTTAATGCGGACGGAAAGATTTTTATTTCCTTACCCGGTGTGCCGCACGAGATGAAAGGCCTGATCACCAACGAAGTGTTACACAGGCTGCAGGAAACCTTTACCATGCCTGCCATTGTACATGAAACCATTTTTACGGCAGGCCAGGGCGAATCGGCCATTGCCGAACTATTACTGGATTTTGAAGCCGGTTTACCGGCCGATATTAAGCTGGCCTATTTACCCAGCTACGGCATGGTAAAACTGCGTTTAACCATTACAGGCGTTAATAAAATGGCCTTACAGGAAAAACTGCAGCCCTATTATTTACGGTTACAGGAACTGGTAGCCCCGTTTTTGGTATCGGCAAAAGATGAAGGCCTTGAAGAGGTGATCGGTAACCTGTTAAAAGCATCGGGCAAAACAATGGGCACAGCGGAAAGCTGTACCGGCGGGTACATAGCTCACCTGATAACCAGTATTGCCGGCTCTTCGGCTTATTATAAAGGCAGTATAGTGAGTTATGCCAACGAAGTAAAACAAAACCTGTTGGGTGTACAGGCACAAACCTTACAATCGGTAGGTGCAGTAAGCGAAGAAACGGTAAAACAGATGGTAGCAGGTACGTTGGAGCGCTTGCAGGTAGATTATGCGGTGGCCACATCCGGCATTATGGGACCCGATGGCGGCACACCGGAAAAACCGGTAGGAACGGTGTGGATAGCCGTGGGGAATAAGGATAAAACTGCGACCATCAAACTAAGTTTACGTTTTGGCAGGGAGAGAAATATACACCTGGCAGCCATGAATGCCCTGAATTTTTTACGAAAGTTTATTTTAACTAACAGTTGATAGTATGAATTAAGGCCAAATCGTTACCTTTGGCCGGTTAAAAATTGCTTGTTATTCCGGTTACCTGTTTCAGGTGCTGCCGGTTGGGTGAAATAGTACAGGTAAAACGCTTGTTTACCGGGAATGATGAGCTGCATTATACAGACAAGACTAATAAAAATATTATGGCGATAGTAGAACTGATCATGCCTAAGCTGGGCGAAAGTATTATGGAAGCTACCATTTTAAGATGGCACAAACAACCCGGTGATACCGTACAGATGGACGAAACCGTGCTGGAAATTGCTACTGATAAAGTGGATAGTGAAGTACCCAGTACCGCAGCCGGCGTAATTGAAGAGTTATTGTATAAAGTAGATGATGTAGTACCCATTGGCGCTGCTATTGCTAAAATAAGGACCGAAGGTGGAGCGTCTGTTACTGCAACAACCGCTGCCCCTGTTAAGGAAGCCCCGGCTGCTGTTGCTCCTACTCCTGTACAAGCTGCACCCGCAGCCAATACCGGCGGCAGTGTTAACCCTAACCGCTTTTATTCTCCCCTGGTATTGAATATTGCCACCAGCGAAGGAGTTAGCATGAGCGAACTGGAAAAAATTCCCGGTACCGGCAGCGAAGGAAGGGTGACCAAAAAAGATATTTTACAATACGTAAGTGATAAAAAATCGGGTAAAGTAAGCGCTCCTGCAGCACATCCCCTGGCGGATAATACAGATACCATTGTTGTGGAGAATACCCCTGCACCGACAGTTAAGAAAACAGAAAATGCACCGGTGGTATACCAGGGTAATGTAGAAATTATTGAAATGGACCGTATGCGTAAGCTGATTGCTGAACATATGGTGCGTAGCAAACATACCAGCCCGCACGTTACCAGCTTTACCGAAGCCGATGTTACCAACCTGGTACACTGGCGCGATAAAGTGAAAAAGGAGTTTGAAAAACGTGAGAACAGCAAAATCACCTTTACGCCCTTGTTTGTAGAAGCGGTGGTGAAGTGCATTAAAAAATTCCCTTTGATCAACTCTTCACTGGACGGCGATAAGATCATTGTAAAAAAAGACATTAATATAGGTATGGCTACGGCGCTGCCCAGCGGCAATTTGATTGTACCGGTTATTAAAAATGCCGACCAGTTGAATTTAGTAGGCCTTAGCAAACAGGTGAACCAGTTAGCCGACAGCGCCCGTAATGGTAAACTGAAAGCTGACGATACCCAGGGCGGAACCTTTACCCTGACCAATGTAGGCACTTTTGGCAGCCTGATGGGTACCCCCATTATTAACCAGCCACAGGTAGCAATTTTAGCCGTGGGCGCCATTAAAAAACGCCCGATGGTGATTGAAACGCCACAAGGCGACAGCATAGCCATACGCCACATGATGTACCTGAGCATGAGCTACGACCACCGTATTGTGGACGGCAGCCTGGGCGCTACATTCTTAACAGCGGTAGCCAAGGAGCTGGAGAACTTTAATCCTGACAGGGAGATCTGATAGTCCCTGTTTTTTAATAAAACATTACCCCCGTTCAGATCGGCAGTGCCGGTTTAAACGGGGGTAAAATTTATAGGGCCGATATATATTGGTATCAACAGTATATATAACTTTGCACCCTCAAGAAACGACTATGTTACCAGGAGCAGGCCTGTTAAGGCATTTAAAACACCCAACGACTTTCCGTTCAGCAGTTACTATTGCATTAATAATGACCATAACAGGAAAACCGGCCCAGGCCCAAAAAAAAGACTTCGGCTCTTGGAATGTGATCAATACCCGTTTAACACTGGCCCCCAAGTTTGAAATTTTCAATGAACTACAGCTACGCTCGCAATCATTTTACAATAACCATTTTTATTATGAAGTAAAAGGAGGTATTTCCTACTTTATTAATAAGAATTTTTCGTTTTTAGCAGGTATTGGTAAGTATGTAACCTATAGCGACCCCGGCAGTTTTACCAAACCGGTATCGGCCAACGAGTTCAGGTTCTGGCAACAGCTGACCATGAATAATTATTTAGAACGCATAAAGTTTGAACACCGTTACCGTGTGGAACAAAGATGGTTTGATACCGGTTACCGCAACCGTTTCCGCTATCGTTTAAATGCGGCCATTCCGTTAAACGGCACCAAGATTGAGCCCAAAACATTTTACGTGGCCGCTTTTGAAGAGTTGTTCCTGACCAATAAAGCGCCCTATTTTGAACGTAATCGTGTGTTTGCAGGCATTGGTTACCAGATATCGCCCTATTTCAGCGTACAGCCCGGTTATGTATACCAGTATGATTACCGTAACAATGTTGGCGCAGGTAAGCATTTTTTCCAGCTGACTTTAATGATAGATATTGACGGTAACAAAAACCCGAATGAACGGATACCGGGTAACCTGGATTAATTGTTTGAGCAGGTGTTGCATAAGGGTTATTTTGCCCGCAGATTTTTACAGATAGAATACAACGCAGATTTTCGCTGAGTTGATTTTAGTTGGTGTTTGAGCAGGGAGTGTATGAAAGTTGTTTCACCCGCAGATTTTCACAGATACAATGCACCGCAGATGACCGCTGAGTTGGTTTTAGTTTGTGAAAGCTTTTATTCTTAAAAGGCTGTATTGCTACCATCACTACCTGTTGTATTCCTCACTTCATCATTCACTAATACGCAACTTTGGTTCGTTAGACACTAACTAAGGTTAAGATTTTTTCACCCGCAGATTTTCACAGATAAAATGCACCGCAGATACCCGCTGAGTTGATTTTAGTTTGTTAAAGGTTTTATTTTTAAAAGGCTGTATTACTCACTTCATCATTCACTAATTCGCAACTTTGGTTCGATAGATATTAACTGAGGTTAAGATTGCTTCACCCGCAGATTTTCACAGATAAAATGCACCGCAGATGACCGCTGATTTGGTTTTAAATTTGCGAAAATCTGCGTATACCATCAGCGTTATCTGCGGGTATTTTCTACATGGGAATTAACATTTTAAACCCAAAAATCTACTCCCCGTATTTCTCCGGCTTAAAATGATATTTTTTGCCTTTCCGGGTAATAATAAACAGGTTATTATAATCCGTTTCAGGAATATCCGCCGGTACCACCTGTGAGCCTACTAAAGCGTTGGCTATATTATCGATGGTATTAGAGTGCCCGACAATAAGCACATTTCCTTTACGTTTACTTTTGATCCGTTCAACGAAGGCCGGTAAAGAGTCAGAGGAAGGGTGATAAGTAACAATAGAAAGATCATTTGTTTTGGCCAATGGCATCACCGTTTGCAGGGTGCGTTTGTAATTGGTACTGTAAATGCTTTTAATACCGGCATGGGCAAGGCGTTGTTGTAAAGCAACAGCACGGGCATGGCCAGCTTCGGACAGGTCGGGATTATTCTTGTCCGACTGCATGGTAGCGGTAGCAGGTGTGGCTTTTTCAGCATGGCGTACAACATAAATGGTCTGACTACAGGAGGCAAGACATACAACAAGCAATAACAATATAATTCTCATATACAGTAAAGTTTAATTAAACGGATTCTAAATTAGGATAAAAAAGGATGACAAGTTTACCACTTATACATTTATAGGATTATACAACAAAGCCGCATACCATATAGGATGCGGCTTTGTATAATTATATTCAGGATCATTAATCAACCAGTTCCAATCCCCAGCTTTTACCTTTCTCCACTGCCGGCACTCCTTCTGTGATCCAGCGTGCAGGTTTGGCGCCTTTTAATAACCAGTCAAAGAATTGTTGCTCGCGGATCTGGATGTCCTTACGGTTCTTTCTTTCCACCAGGTTATGTGCCTCACCGTTGTAGTTTAACATCCAGGCCTGTTTACCTAAACGACGAAGGCCGGTAAACAGTTCAATACCCTGGTACCAGGGAACGGCGCCGTCTGCGTCGTTAGCCATAATAACTATCGGTGTTTTTACTTTGGGTAAATGGAATAAAGGAGAGTTCTCAATATATAATTGTGGCTTTTCCCACAATGTAGCGCCAATACGGCTTTGTGTTTTTTCGTACTGGAACTGCCTGTTCATACCGCTCTCCCAGCGTATGCCACCATAGGCACTGGTCATATTGGCAACAGGTGCACCGGACCAGGCCGCTTTAAAGATATCGGTCATGGTAACCAGTTGTGCTACCTGTATACCGCCCCAGCTCTGGCCCTGTATACCCAGGTTCTTGCCATCTACCCATTTATGTTTTGACAGGTCTTTGGCAGCACTCACAATATAATCGTAAGCACTTTTTGCCGGGTAACCTTTGGTATAATAAATATCAGGTGCAAAAACCAGGTAACCCCTGCTTACAAAGAAGGATATATTTAAACGGCTGGGCGTTGGTGCCGGTGGTATATAACTGTTTAAACCATTACTTAAGGTTTCATAGAAATAAAGGATCAAAGGATATTTTTTGGTGCTGTCAAAATCCTCCGGTTTATATAAAATGCCGGTTGATGTTTTGCCGCTGAATGTTTTCCATTTATACAACTCAGCCGTACCCCAGTTGTAACCGCTTTGCTGCGGGTTGGTATTACTTAGTTGTTTGGCTGTATAATTGTTACCGCCTGCCTGAGCTACAGCAAATACATTGGGCGATTGCTGGTAGGTTTCCTCTGTAACGGCATACACCGCATTGTTTTTTGCTTTATAAGGCATACCCAGGCTGATGGCTGCCGGAGCAATTACGGGTGATAAGCTGTACTTGTCATTAACCGCTTTATAAATAAATAAACCGGCATCTTTATTTACATCGTTAAAATAACGCACCAGCAGTTCCTGCGTTGGCTGGATAAACCGCTCTTCCCTGTCGGTACGGATATAACGGTACACCACTTTTTGCGGGCGGCCGGTTAAGAATACCTCCGGCTTTTTACCGGCGGCTATGAACAGTTTTACAATACCATATTTATCGTACACATACACAAAAGCTTCTTTTTCATCCCAACCCATAAAACCATAAGCAGGCGGATCGGATGGCGTATCATTTTCTTCGTCCCATAAAGGATAAGTATAACCCTGGCTTATATTACGGGTAGCCTTACCATCGCTTACATGATAACTTTTTGTATCGTAGTTATACCAGATAAAGTATTTGCCGGAAGGAGAAATATAAGCCGGTGATAACTGGCCGTTCATATTTTTCAGTACCAGTGTTTTTGCACCGGTTTGTACATTTACCCAATACACATCTTTTTTGGTATTACCTGTCCACTGGCTTTCTACACGCCTGCCAAAATCGGTAACTGCCAATACATTTTCACCGTCACCTTCGTTGGTAAGGTATGCATTAGGTATTTCCTTAGAGGTTAACTGGATAAAGCTATTGGTGGCCAGGTCGTAAACCGCCTGAAAGTCTTCTTCACGGGTACGGTTCACACGGCTTAACTGCGTGGTTTGCAGGTAATCTTCATTGTAGTGCCAAACATCCAGTTTTACCAGGTCAATATCTACCAGGGTAGTGTCTTTAGGTGTTGGTATAGGCGCCGTATCGAAGTATAGTTTTTTACCGGATTTGCTGAAACTGATATTGGCAAACGGACTTACCGTGAATTTTGCGGGCAGGCCGGCAGTAGTATTGTCAACCAGCACGCGGGCACTATCCTGGCCGGCAGTATAATACCAAAGCTTGTACGTTTTGGTTAAAGCCTTGGGGGCGGCATCGCGTTCGGCAATAAAGGCCAGTTGAGTACCATCTTCGGAGAACTCAAAATTTTTAAACTCGTTACCACCCAGTAAGATGGTATCGGCTTTTGCCTGCTGCAGGCTCACCAGCACAACAGCCGCTTTGCTTAATGAATCGCCGGGGGCTTTGGATTGCTCCAGTAAAAGGCGGGTGCCGTTTTTATCGAAATAGTATTTTACTACATTTTTAAACTCCTGTTGTTTACCCGTAGCTAAGTTTCTTAATACAAGTGTAGATCCGGTTTCTGCATTACTGCCACCGGGCTCATCGCCTTCGGCATCTATTAAAGCATATAGTTCTTCTATTGTCTCATCATCTTTTTTTGATTTCTTTTTTCCTTTAGCAGCTGTTTGTGCTGCAATTACCTGTTGCAGGGAGTCTATCACATGCATCAGGCTATCGGCAGTTTTATTCACCGGCTTGCCTTTGGGCGCTGCTGCTTTGGTATCTTTTTCCAGGTGATAAGCCAGCCAGTTGGCTGATTTTTCAGGGATCTTAAAGCCCTTTGTTTTTTCTTTTTTCCAGATACTGTCCTTGCCCAGTTCAATAATAGCCAGGGTATCTTTGGGCGTATCTTCCGGTTTTTTCTTTTTGATCCTGGCCTCCCTTAACTGGGCATACAAGGGTTTGATACGGAAGACAAGAAATTTATTATCCTCGGTGATAGTGGCATTATAACCACGGGCAATTGTTTTTTTGTAAGTACCATCGGCCGATCGGATAACCAGTTCGTTATCGCCTTCCTGGACATTTACCGCATACACGATCCACGCACCGTTATTGCTGATACTGGTTTCACCAATGGATTGCCAGCTATCATACACGGTATGATCCAATACTTTTTTCTGGGCGCTGATTTGCGTATGACACAATAAGGCCGCTGATACCAAACAGGCAAAGAATAAACCCTTCATAAATGCAGTTACATTTTAAAATTGAGCACTATTATTACTTTATAACTAATACAAGCAAGAAAACGGTGCGGGTGAGGGATAGCAGCGGAAAGCCCGCAGTACCGCTTTAACAAACCCGGCGACGCAGGAGCCGTAGTTTGTGTTACACGGAACGAGGACTTGCAGCGTATAGCCCGACCCTGTATAAGAATAAGCCGGCTGAGACCCGAAGCCGCAACACTGTTACACAGGGGCACCCCAAAACTGGTTATGGATAATTGCAGTTACTGTTTCATTAACCGGTTACCGGTAGCTTCAAATATACTAAGGTTTTTTATAAATCGTCAGCTTGTAATATCAGCGGCCACCTGTTTGTTTTTAACTGTTTGCCGGCGTAACAGTAAGGTATGAATGACCAGTGAGGACATGATGATGGCAAAGCCAACAAAAAATGAAGGGCCAAGGTCTTCCATTTCATTGAACATAAAGAAGGCCAGCAGTACCCCGTACACCGGCTCGAGGTTATAACTTAAGGTGACCGTAAAAGCCGAAAATCTTTTTAAAGCCACCATGGAGAATTGCATGGCCACTACCGTACACAATATAGCCAGTACCAATAACCAGAACCAGTCAGCCGTTGAAGGAACAAACTGTGTAGTGGGGGCTATTTGTAAGAAGAGGGGTAATAATAAGGTAGTGCCCAGTATACAGCCTGTCATTTGCCAGGTAAGGCCGGTTTCAATATTGATACGCTGGATGGTCTGGCGCATAAAAATGGGGAACAGTGCCGCCAGAAAGGCCGATATTAATCCGAAAGTGATGCCCAACCGGAAACTACTGTCGAAATGAAAGATGATATAAATGCCAATGATTGACAAAACACCCAATAAAACTTCGGTAAGCCGGTGTTTTTTACGGGTAATAAGCGGCTCCAGCAAAGCAGTAAAGAACCCCGTGCAGGATAAACAGACCAGGCCTACCGATACATTGGCAAATTTTATACTGGCATAAAAACTGATCCAGTGTAAGGCAGTAACTGTTCCTATACCCAATAGTTTAACAATATCGGCATTACTGATCTTTTGTAATTTACGCCGCCAGGCAAATAAGACCCAGAAACAGGCGCTTGCAATTAATACCCGGTACCATACCAGGGCAACTGCCTCCAGGCTGATTAAACGTCCTAAAATGCCCGTAAAGCCGGCCAGCAGCACCGCAATATGTAGTTTTATAAAAGCCTGTTTCATGGGCTGCAATTTAGGCGATTTTTATATGCCGCTACTTACGGTTAATGACCGCATTTAACCGTTTTACCACCTTTTTGTGAGCATTTCGTTAAGGAATGGGAGGCGATTGTTTACCAGCAGCCAAACCCTTAACTTTGTAGTAATTGTATTTATGCAGGTTTTCTCTTTTGCCATATTATCAGATATCTACGCCGCGCTGCTACCGGCCAATTTTTACATACCTGACTGATTGCACCTATACAGAACCTGCGTGCCCGTAATGGGTTTTCTTTTCACTAAACAGCCAGTAACATGGAACAGAAACAGACAAACATTTTTGTTAGTTCAGAAACAGGAACATTAAGAAGGTTATTAGTACATAGTCCCGACAGCGGTATTGGTAAAGTAGTACCATCCAAAGCACAGGACTGGTTATTTGAAGATATTGTGCACCTGGATACCATCAGGAGGAAAGAGTATGATTATTACACTAAATTATTATTGTATTTTTTAGACCCCGGCAAGGTAAAGGGGAAAATAAAGGATATTGATAACCCGGACAATAAATATAACTTTTACAAACCGGGACATGCCGATTTTTATAAATCGGATAAAGTAGTGGAGCTGGAATGGTTACTGGCCGAGATACTGGAAGTGCACGAGATAAAGATAAAACTGATCGCATCGGTATGCGCCATTGAAAATTGTTCTTATGAAATACAGGAGAGCCTTACGGCCCTGCCCGCAGCCAGCCTGGCCAAGCTGTTCATCAGCGGTACGGATAATGATAAACGCATGATCTTTCCGCCGGTACCCAATTTTATTTTTACCCGCGATATTGGGATTGTTATTAACGATCATATATTGTTAAACAAGCCCGCCAAGAAGGCCCGCACCCGTGAGGCCTTACTGATCAAGTATATTTTCTTTAACCACCCGATGTTTAAAGATTTTAGCAAGAACATTATTGAATTACCCGATGCCTCGCACCATTTTTTACTGCCCAAGGATGGCGATGATAAAAAAGTAACCCTGGAAGGCGGAGATATTATGGTGGTAAGCAAGGACCATATATTGGTTGGCGTTAGCGAAAGAACTACGATGGAAGCCGCCCACCAGGCCATTAATGTGTTGTTTGAAAAAGGCATTGTGAAGAAGATAACGGTGGTAAAAATTCCGAAGAAAAGGGACTATATGCATATTGATACTGTATTTACCCAGGTGAAGAAGAATGTATGGGTAATGCTGGGCGCTTTTTCACGCAAGACCATTAAGATGGAAGACGCCGACCCGGTGGAGAAATTACTGGATGTAAAGAAAAAGGATGATAAGATCAGGATCATACAGTTTAAAAAGAAAGACCCATCCTCCCCTGTTTATTTTGACAGCCTGGAAGACCTGCTGATCGATATCAGTAAACATGACCTGAAATGCGAAGAGAAGGTGAAGTTTATTTACTCGGGCAATAACGAGTTTCCCTATGACGCCCGTGAACAATGGACCGACTCCTGTAATTTACTGGCTTTACGCGAGGGCATTGTATTGGGCTATGACCGTAACGATAAAACCCTGGACGCTTTTAAGAAAGCAGGTTTTGCCACCATTCATGTACAGGAATTGTTAGACCAGTTTGAGGCAGGCAAATTAACACCCGACGACCTGAAAGATACGCTGATCACCATGCCATCGGCCGAGTTATCGCGTGCCCGTGGTGGTTTTCATTGTATGAGCATGCCTTTATTACGCGACGCCGATTAAATTTACGCCCATGCAAAACACAGCATATTTATTAATGATAAAACCGGTGAACTTTAGCTTTAACGCTGAAACGGCCGTGAACAATGCTTTTCAGCAGGCGAATACAGATGCTGATACACAGGAAAGATCATTGAAGGAGTTCAATGATTTTGTTGCCTTGTTAAGGGAAAACAGTATTGATGTTACGGTAGTGGATGACACCCCGGAACCTTATACACCGGATTCTATTTTCCCCAATAACTGGATATCCTTTCATGCAGATGGCAGTATTGTTTTATACCCCATGTTTGCCGCCAACCGCAGGCAGGAAAGAAAACAACATGTGCTGGACCATATTGCCAATAAGTTTACCGTAAAAACAAAAACCGACCTCAGCCCTTATGAAAAGAAAGGATTGTTTTTGGAAGGTACGGGCAGTATGGTATTGGACAGGGATAAAAAGATAGCTTATGCCTGCCTGTCGCCGCGTACCGATAAAACCGTACTGGAAAGTTTTTGCCAGGCAAAAGGTTATACGCCTGTCAGTTTTACTGCTACCGATGGTAAGGGCCGGGCTATTTACCATACCAATGTGTTAATGTGCGTGGCCGATAAATACGTGGTGATTTGCCTGGACGCCATACCGGATGCAGGAGAAAGAGCAGCAGTAGAAAAAACCATTACAGAAACCGGCAAGACCATCATTCCTATTACCTTAGACCAGATGAATCATTTTGCCGGCAATATGTTACAGGTTAAAAACGAAGCGGGCAAACAATTCCTGGTTATGTCATCACAGGCGTATGAGTCCTTAACGCCTAACCAGGTTAATTCCTTACATTCGTTTAACGCCATTTTGCACTCGCCCTTATATACCATAGAAAAAAACGGGGGCGGCAGTGCCCGTTGTATGATGGCCGAAATATTTTTACCAACGCTTTAGTTATAACATGAAGAAAACATTTTTTCTTTTATCATTTATCGTATGCTCCTGTGTATTGTTTGCACAGGATAGTTATTTAGTGCTCACCGACTCATTCCGCAATCATTATATTGCCACCCATGGTGTACTGAAGAAGGAGGAAGAGAAAAAACAATTACGTTTTTACCCCATACAGGAAAAATATAAGGTAACAGCCAGTTTTAAACCTGCCGAAAATATGGAGTGGTTTACCATGGAAACATCGGGTACCATGAAAAAAGTATATCGTGTGTACGGAACGGTAACTTTTACCATTAACGACACTGTTAACACCCTGCAGGTATTACAGGCACAACAGTTATTAACCAATAACGAATACAAGGATTATTTGTTTTTGCCTTTTACGGATAAAACTACCGGGCAGGACACTTATGAAGTAGGCCGTTATATAGACCTGAAAACAACCGATATAAAAAACGATAAGGTAGTTATTGATTTTAATAAAAACTACAACCCTTATTGCGCTTATGTAAGCGGCAAATACAACTGCCCTATTCCGCCAAAAGCCAATGCTTTAGCGGTGGCCATTACGGCCGGGGAAAAGAAATATCATGTTAATTAGCCGGTGAGTTAATTAGCTAATTTGATAATGTGCTGATTTGCTGATTAACAGTAATAATATAAAAAGCCGCTTCTTGTTACAGAAGCGGCTTTTTAGTATATAGTTGATGCCGTAAAAGATGTAAGCTTATAACTTAAACCTTATTACTTACAACCTTCTTAGTATCCCATTCCACCCATATCAGGTGCACCATGAGCATGAGGCGCATCTTCTTTCTTAGGTTTGTCGGCAATTACACACTCGGTAGTTAACAACATACCTGCAATTGAAGCAGCGTTCTCTAAAGCCACACGGCTTACTTTAGTAGGGTCAATTACACCGGCTTTGAACAGGTTTTCGTAAGTTTCTGTGCGGGCATTGAAACCAAAGTCAGCTTTACCGTCTTTAATTTTCTGTACCACGATAGAACCATCGATACCTGCGTTAGAAGTTAAAGTGCGGATAGGCGCTTCCAAAGCACGGCGTACGATAGCAACACCGGTTTGTTCATCGGCGATCTGGCCTTTAATTTTAGCTTCTAAACTTTCAATAGAGCGGATATAAGCTACACCACCACCAGGTACAATACCTTCTTCAACGGCAGCGCGGGTTGCATGTAAAGCGTCGTCAACACGGTCTTTCTTCTCTTTCATTTCTACCTCAGTAGCAGCACCAACATATAATACCGCTACACCACCGGCTAACTTAGCTAAACGCTCCTGTAATTTTTCTTTATCATAGTCAGATGTAGTATTCTCGATCTGCGCTTTGATCTGGTTTACACGGGCAGTAATATCAGCTTTTTTACCTTTACCACCTACGATGGTTGTGTTGTCTTTGTCAATAGTAACAGATGAGGCCTGGCCTAAATAAGTCAGATCAGCTGCTTCTAATTTATGACCTAATTCTTCGCTGATAACAGTACCGGCAGTTAAAGTAGCAATATCAGTTAACATTTCTTTTCTTCTGTCGCCAAAGCCGGGAGCTTTAACAGCAGCCACTTTAATAGTACCGCGGATTTTGTTTACTACCAATGTAGCTAAAGCTTCTCCTTCTAAATCTTCAGATATAATTAATAAAGGACGACCGCTTTGTGCTACTTTCTCCAGGATCTGGAGAATATCTTTCATGGTAGATATCTTCTTGTCGTAAATTAAAATGTAAGGGTTTTGTAACTCAGCTTCCATTTTCTCGCTGTTGGTTACAAAATAAGGAGAGATATAACCACGGTCAAACTGCATACCTTCTACTACATCAACAGTAGTATCGGTACCTTTTGCTTCTTCTACAGTGATCACACCTTCTTTACCAACTTTTGCAAAAGCCTCGGCAATTAATTTACCAATGGTCTCATCGTTGTTGGCAGAAATAGTAGCCACCTGCTGAATTTTTTTGCTGTCGCTTCCTACGGTCTGGCTCTGGCCTTTTAAGTTTTCAACCACCAGGGCTACCGCTTTATCAATACCGCGTTTCAGGTCCATTGGGTTGGCACCTGCAGCTACCATTTTCAAACCTTCGCTAATGATGGCTTGTGCTAAAACAGTGGCAGTGGTAGTACCATCACCGGCAATATCAGCCGTTTTGCTGGCTACTTCTTTCACCATTTGGGCACCCATATTTTCAATAGGGTCTTCCAGTTCAATTTCTTTGGCTACGGTAACACCATCTTTGGTTACGGCAGGAGCGCCAAATTTTTTCTCAATAACTACATTACGACCTTTAGGGCCTAATGTTACTTTTACAGCGTTTGCTAAAGCATCAACGCCTTTTTTCATTTTATTTCTAGCTTCAATATCAAAGAAAAGTTGCTTTGCCATGATCTTTTAAATTAATAATTAATAGGTAGTAATTAATAATGATTACTATTTTTTTGTTACCGGCGTCACAGCCCTGATCAGGCTTTTGTTGCGACGCTCCGTTCATCGTTCAGTACGCTGTTCAACTTAACATTGAACTTTTGAACTACCGGAACTTTTGAACTTTTATTTTATACAATTGCCAGGATATCCGACTCTCTCATGATCAGGTAATCCAGCCCTTCTATCTGGATCTCAGTACCGGCATATTTACCATATAACACTGTGTCACCTGCTTTTACAGTTACAGGCTCGTCTTTTTTACCAGGGCCCGCAGCGATAACAACACCACGTTGTGGTTTCTCTTTTGCTGTATCAGGGATAATAATTCCACCTGCAGATTTTTCTTCAGCAGCAGCCGCTTTAACAATTACCCTGTCGTGTAAAGGAGTAATGTTGACTTTCTTAGCCATAATTGTATTGATTTTTATTTTTTTAGTTAGAAGCCCCCTTTTTAGAGGGATGGCAAAAGTACAGTAAATAATATGCCAGTTGCAGTTTAAAGCCTTTTTTTCACCATTTTGGCAGAAATGACTGACAACAGGACATTTTTATGTAATAAGAGGCAGTTAATCACCAATTGACAATTGATAATGGACAATTGACAATGAGCAATTTGTGATTGCATGAAACCCGTTTATGATGATTGCATATGGTCAATTACTTATTTTCTGTATAGTCATTGATCTATTGCCTCTTGCTAATTGCTTATCGCCAATTGCTTATTGCACGCCCCTCTATTAACCTTTCCGGCTCCAAACTTCCTGTCTCCCTGACTTTCAGACTTTCCAACTTTTAAACTTCCCTAAAAGCATTAACTTTATAATTTATCCCATTCCACATGCCCAAAACCTTTATCTTCGCACCCTCAAAAGCTCTTTTGAATGATTAGCAGAAGAAATATCAGGGTAAAAGTGATGCAAACATTATATACCGTTGCATCTTTGGAAACCGAAGCCAAACCGGGTGAACCCCAAAAAATCTTACAACAACATTTTGACCGTACACAGGAATTACTGACCTACTTTACCTGGTTTTTAACCGAAGTAGCCAGGTACCCTGAAAAAGATGCGCACCAGCGTGCCAATAAACATTTACCCAGTAAGGAAGACCTGAACGTAAATATTAAACTGGCGGGCAATGAATTGTTGTGGACCATTTTGGACGAGCCCAGTTTCCAGGCCCAGGTAGGCGCCACCAAACCACAGGCCCGTACCAACGAAGAGCTGATCCGCAAAATATACCAGCGTTTAAAAGATACCCCGGAATACCTGGCCTATATCAGTACACCGGAGAGAAATAAAAATGACGAAAGAGCTATTCTCGAGTTTATTTTAAACAATATGCTGCTGGAATATGAGCCCTTTACCGCACATATTGAAGAAATGTTTGCCAACTGGGATGATGATGGAGAGATGGTGATACAACTGATCGCCGGCGGTTTACAAAAACCTCATTCACTCAAATTCTCCAACCTGTTAAATGACGATAAAAAGCAGTTTGCCTTTAACCTTACCAGGACGGTTCTGGAGAAAAAAGAATACCTGCAGGAACTGATCGTTCCCAAACTTAAAAACTGGGATGCGGAGCGTATTGCTTTACTGGATATGATCCTGATGCAGATGGGTGTGAGTGAGTTTTTATATTTTGATACCATTCCGCCCAAGGTGACCATTAACGAATATATTGACCTGGCCAAAGAGTACAGCACACAGCAAAGCGGCCAGTTTGTAAATGGTATCCTGGATAATATTAACAAGGACCTGACCACGCAGGGAAAAATGCAGAAACGCGACCACAGAAAGCCCTAGTTTTAACGAAAGAAGTTTATGATATAAGCTTACCTTTGCCCCTTTATAAATATTATATAGTTTATGAAACGTATATTTTTCCCTTTACTGATGGTTGCCGCCCTGGCAGCCTGTAACTCGGCAGATAAACCAGCAGAAGATCATACCGGCCACAACCATGGCCAGGAAACGGATAAAGCTGCAGAAATAGCAAAAACCTTACAGGACTCGGCCAACTATACTTCCATCGAGTGGTTAGACTCTACCTTTAAGGATATGGGTAAAATTAAAAAAGGCCAGAAAATTGAAGTTAGTTTTCCCCTGAAAAACATAGGCAACAAAAACCTGGTTATCAGCCAGGTAGATGCAGGTTGCGGTTGTACGGTGCCCGAAAAGCCTGAAAAGCCCATTGCCCCCGGCGGACAGGAAGTGATCAAAGCGGTATTTGACAGCCAGAACCAGTCTGTGGGAACACCATTAAGAAAAACAGTTTCCGTGGTAGCCAATACCATGCCTTCCACTACTCACCTGCTTACCTTTAGCGTAACAGTGGTTGAATAATTTATTTAATTTCTAAACAAGTATATAATGAGTATTTTCTTTTTGCAAGCCAAGCCTTCCGGACCTTTAGGTGGTTATGAAACCATTGTTTTCATGTTAATGATGGTGGTGGTATTCTGGTTATTCTTCATCCGCCCCCAATCTAAAAGGGCAAAAAACCAGAAAAAATTTATTGAAGACCTACAGAAAGGTGATAAAATTGTAACGATTGCCGGTATACACGGTGTAATAAATAAAATTAACGAGGATGGTACTTTAAGTATTGAAGTAAGCCCCGGTAGTTACCTCAAAATTGAAAAATCGGCTTTAAGTCTTGACTGGACAGCCCAGGTGAACAAACCTGCCGCTGATGCCGCAAAAAAATAATAAAAATCAGTTCTTAAAAGCCACAGCTAACCGCTGTGGCTTTTATTTTTTCCGATAGCCCTCTCCGTCTGGAAAGATATTTGTACTTTTCAGGCTTAACCATTCCTCGAAAATTAATTCATAAGCCCTCCCTACTAATATAGTCCGCATAGCAGCACTGCTATGCGGAAAACCAATTTTTATTTTTGTAAATTGTGTATGCATAGTTGTGACCATTTTATATGTTATAATTTTGTATCATTTAAAATAGTTACGTACGGGTATACTGCTAAACCTAAACAGGTGTAACATGTTAAAAGTGGGCATTACCGGAGGTATAGGGACCGGAAAAACAGTAGTAGCAAGAATTTTTGAAACATTAGGTGTGCCGGTGTATTATGCCGATACAGCAGCCAAAACCATTATCAATACCAACCCCGAAGTTAAACAACATATTATTGCACAATTTGGCCCCGAAAGTTATATCCAGGGCAAATTAAACACTCCATATATTTCCGGTATTGTATTTAAGGACAGCGACAAACTCCAGGCATTGAACAGCATTACCCACCCTGTAGTAATACAACATGCCAGGGATTGGTTGTTAAGGCAAGAAAGCAGCTATGCGCTGAAGGAGGCCGCATTGTTATTTGAAAGTGGTTCGTATAAGGAACTGGATATTATCATTGGGGTAGCATCCCCTTTTGAAACCCGTGTAGAAAGGGTAATGGAAAGGGATAATATATCCCGTGAAGCCGTGTTACAGAAGATGGGGAAACAAATGGATGAGGAGGAAAAAATAGCGAAATGCGATTACGTTATTTACAATGATGAAAAGCAGATGGTGATACCACAGGTACTGGCCTTGAATAAAATACTGCAGCAAAAAGCAGCTAACCCACCAACATAGCCTACTGTATATTTACGTACCACTAACTGGTAATTTTATTCACGGAATAACATATAGATTTATTTCATTCTATATTGTGCTTAATTAAACTTTATGTACAATATGAAAAAAATCTTCAGCGTGGCCATTGCTCTATGTGCCATCAGTTCCTTATCTGCACAAAAATTTACTTATGGTATTAAAGGAGGTGTAAATACCAACCAGTTGTATTTAAGCGGCAAAAATGACGGTGAAAAAGTAAATTATTCGTCCAGTAAAGTGGGCTTCCAGGTAGGTGGAGTAGCCGAACTCTCCCTCACCAATAATTTTGCGATACAGCCTAATGTGCTTTTTACACTAAAGGGTGGCAAATACCCCGGCTCTCCTTATGCTGTAAATATCTACAGTATTGAGCTCCCCCTTAATCTTTTGTATAAAACCAATGGCTTCTTTGCAGGTGCTGGCCCTAACTTTGGTTATGGCGTAAGTGGTAAAATTAAGGCCGAAGACGAAACGATAGATGTATATGAAGAAAATGCAGAAGTACCCTTAAAACGTTTTGAAATAGGTGCCAATATTATTATGGGCTATCAATTCCCATCAGGCTTTAATATCAGCGGACATTACACATTAGGTTTGAACAATACACTTGACAGGGATAACGATCCTAATGATACTAAAATAAATAACAGGATCCTGGGCTTTTCTGTAGGTTATACTTTCGGCAAAAAATAATCACCGGTTTTGTATGAATAAAAAAGGTTGTTCTGTTATAACAAAACAACCTTTTTTTATTTAACTGCTTTCCTTATTATTTCAATTTGCTCAACGCCTCTTTAATACGTTTCCAAGCTTCTTCTATTTTAGGCAAACTATTCGCAAAAGAAAAACGTACGCAGGCCGGCTCACCAAATGCCTCACCCATTACCGATGATACGTGGGCGGTGTTCAGCAGGTACATACAAAAATCTGCAGAATTGGTAATGGTAGTGGTACCGTCGCTTTTACCGTAATAGGAACTTACATCAGGGAAGATATAAAAAGCACCATCCGGCTCAGGACACTCAATACCCGGAATTTCGGCTACCAGTTCCAGTACTCTTTTTTTACGGCGGGTAAACTCTTCTGTCATTTCAACAGTTGGCTTTAAATCGCCGGTAAGCGCCGTTACCGCAGCTTTCTGGGTAATGGCACAGGTACCGCTGGTAAATTGTCCTTGTATCTTTTCAGTAGCTTTTGCCACTTCTGCACTGGCAGCAATATAACCCAGGCGCCAGCCGGTCATGGCAAATCCTTTACTTAAACCGTTAATGATAATAACGCGGTCTTTAATATCGTCAAACTGTGCAATACTTTCATGTGCGCCGATAAAGTTGATGTACTCATAAATTTCATCGGAGATAATATAAATGTCCGGGTATTTACGGAACACATTGGCCAGGCCTTCCAGTTCATCTTTGGTATACACTGTACCGCTGGGGTTACAGGGTGAGGAGAACAGGAATACCTTGGTTTTAGGCGTTATCGCAGCTTCCAGTTGTGCAGGTGTAATTTTGAACTTTGCTTTTGCTTCCGATTTGATCTCTACAACCTTACCCCGGGCAATTTTTACCAGTTCACTATAAGTTACCCAATATGGTGTGGGAATGATCACCTCATCATTATCATCTACCAAAGCCAGTATGGTATTGGCCAGGCTTTGTTTTGCACCTGTGGAAGCAACAATATTTTCAGGTTTGTAATCTAAATTATTATCGCGTTTTAATTTTTCACAAATGGCTTCACGCAGGTCTAAAAAACCCGGTACAGGTGTATAATGGCTCCAGTTATCATTAATGGCCTTTATTGCCGCGTCCTTAATATGCTGTGGCGTATCAAAATCCGGTTCACCCAAACTAAGGTCGATCACATCGATACCCTGTGCCCGTAATTCACGGCCCAGTTTGGCCATTTTTAAAGTCTCAGGTTCGTTAAAGCGCTGCAAAAAAGAGGAGAGCTGCATGATAATTAATATAAATTGTTTAAACGTTAATTAAATGCCTGTATAAAGGCTCGCAAATTTAATGAAAGAAGGCAAGCATTCTGCCAGAATGTTTACACAAATATTTACGTTTTCCGGTATTTTATTGATTGTTCTAAAACGAACATTTGTTATGGTAACATGCAGTTATTTGCAGGCTAAAACATGTCCTTCCTCCATCAGGCATTCATGCAGACCGTTTATACAATTCATTCTAAATTAAAGAGTAAAACTGTAGCGATTTTAACTAATTAAGTATTTTTATCATTTTTTTTATTTTTTATACCAACTAATCAGAATGAGAATCGCAACACTCGTCCGCATTGCCTGGATTTTATTTTTGGGGCTTAGTACTGTTACACTTAACAAGTTGCAGGCCCAGCAGCATGTTACTATTACAGGAACTATTGTA
Source organism: Terrimonas rubra (assembly GCF_042686025.1). Taxonomy (NCBI): domain Bacteria; kingdom Pseudomonadati; phylum Bacteroidota; class Chitinophagia; order Chitinophagales; family Chitinophagaceae; genus Terrimonas; species Terrimonas rubra. Next base: position 835,949 of record NZ_JBHUOZ010000003.1, on the reverse strand, counting down.
AATGCCTCACAGGAGCCGGTAGAAGCGGCAACTATTACGGTAAAATCCACTAATGCCGTTACTCTCTCCCAAAAAAACGGCAGCTTCCGGATCACCACACCTGCCGCTCAAAAAATTGTACTTATTATTTCAAACGTAGGCTATATCACACAGGAAGTAGATGTTACCGCCTCTAAAGGTCCGGTAACCGTTACCCTGCAGACCAGTGAAAATGTGAATGATGAAGTAGTGGTAATGGCTTATGGTCAAAAGAAAAAAAAGACGGAGATGGTCGGCTCTGCCTTCCAGATCAACGCTGACCGGATAGCACAAATGCCCGCAGGCCGTATTGATGCTCTTTTGGAGGGACAGATGCCGGGCGTAAGGGTAACATTTAATACCGACGATGCCAGCAGTACCAAACAAAGAATTAATATCCGGGTAAGAGGCCAGGGTACCTTTTACGCTTCTGCCGAACCTTTATACGTTGTTGATGGCACTCCTATCTTTACCGGTGACAGGACCAATTTAGTGCCGGGCATACAGACGGCCGTATCCCCTTTATCTTATATTAATACAGAGGATATAGAATCCATCACCGTTTTAAAAGATGCCGCTGCCGCTGCCATTTACGGCGCCAATGCCTCTAATGGTGTGATACTGGTGACTACCAAATCCGGCAAGATCAGTAAACCCAAACTCAGTCTTTCGTTACAGAGCGGTTTTTCAAGCATCAGCAAAAGCACCAAGTTTAAAACACTCAATGGCAGTGAGTACCTGGAGCTGGCAAAAGAATCATTTGTCAATGCCGGCAGGGACCTGGTGGAGTTTCCCTATACTGATAATGATATGAATACTTACAGCGGTACCAATACCGACTGGGTAAATGAATTTTATGGTAACGGGGTGGTGAACAATGCTACATTAGCTTACACAGGTGGTACTGCGAAATTTAAATATGCGGTATCTGCCGGGTATTTTAACGATAAATCGACCATTATCGGTAACACACAAAGCAGGGCCTCCCTCAGGGCCAACTTAACTTACCAGGTAACCAGTAAATTAGCCGTAACCTTAATTTCACGGGGCTCTTACAATAAAAACAACACTTTTAACCCCGGCCAGGATTACCTGGATTTTTTACCGGTTTATTCGCCTTATAATAATGACGGATCATACAGGCTGTACAATAAAAAAATCACCGGCCTGACGCCCTCCGGCGAGCCGGTATTTACTACTGTACGTTTCCTGAACTCCGTAGCAGAACGGGAACAGAATGACGATATCCAGAAAACCAACCTGCTGAACAATAACATTTCAGTGAATTATAAACTGTTCCCTGGCTTAACCTCTACTACGCAATATGGAATTGACGATCAAAGAGTGAAACAAAATATTTACAAGGCAAGAACGAACTGGTCGGGCATGGATCTGCAGGGCAACCCTGTTGGTTATGCGGCCAGGGCCTATAACAAAACAATTACCACAACTTTTATTGAACGTCTTAATTATTCAAAAACCATCGGGGTACATGCTTTTGATGTAGTAGCCGGCCTGGAACTGTATAAAAACAGGTACAGAACCCAATATATTACGGCTTCAGGATTTGCAGACGACAACCACAGGAATATTGATCATGCCGCAGTGATCAATACCAGGGACAGCAGCAAAAGAGAAACTAAAAATGCTTCCTATTTCGGGCAGTTGAATTATAACTATGACCAGTTGTATTATTTCCAGTTAACCGGTCGTCGCGATGGCAGCTCTACTTTTGGAACCGATGCCCGCTGGGGTAATTTCTATGCAGCAGGCATAGGCTGGAATATCAAAAAAGAATTGTTTAACAATAATACTGCTATTAATGTTCTTAAACTGGATGCTACTTATGGTAATACGGGTAACGCCAGGATCAGCCTGCAGGAGGCTTTTGGTATATACACGTTTAACTCAGGCAGCATGTACAATGGCGTGCCGGGAGCATCCTTATCCAATATTCCCAACGCCAAACTACGCTGGGAAGAAGCCAGGCAAATTAACCTGAAACTGAATGTGGCCCTGTTTGATCGTTTAACCATTTTATTAGAAGGTTACCGGAAGAAAACGGTACAGGCGATCGTGAGCAATACCGTATCCCGCACCACCGGTGAAACCTCTGCACAAAGCAATACCGGAGAATTATCCAATACAGGTATTGAGGCCACCATTAACGTAGACATTATTAAAAACAAGAAAGGATTTAGCTGGTGGGTGGAATTGAATGGAGCCCATAACAAAAACAAAGCCCTCGCACTATACAATGATAATGATAAAGCCCAGGGTAATTTCCTATGGCGTGTTGGTTACGATTTAAATACCTTATACCTGATCCGCTGGGCCGGCGTAGATCCCAGGGATGGTGCGCCTTTATGGTATGACTATAATGGCAATGTTACAAGGGTATACAGTATAGACAACAGGGTACCGGGCAAATCAGCCAACCCTGATGTGTTCGGTGGTTTCAGAACCGGGTTTGAATACAAAAACTTTACCGTGAGCGCCTTATTCACCTATGTTATCGGGGGACACCAGTTCAGTACTTTCAGCCGCAGTATGAATTCTGACGGTCTCAACATCGAAGCCGATAACCAGTCTGTTAATCAACTGGACAGGTGGCAGCAGCCGGGCGATGTAACCCTCAATCCCAAGCCGATATGGGGCGTATCTACCCGGTCTACAATGAACTCTACCCGGTATGTTTTCAACACCACCAATATCCGGTTAGGGAATGTTGCCTTATCGTATAACCTGCCGGCCCTGGCCCTGAAAAGACTGGGAGTAGAGAACTGTTCCTTAAGCCTGATAGGCAACGAACTTTTTTTCTGGACGCCTTACGACAAAACCAACAGGAACTCTTTTAAACAGTCGCGTAGCGGTTACCCAACCCAGTCAAGTATTCTTGCGGCATTAAATATCACTTTCTAAGCAGTATATCATGAAACTTAAACTATATATTTTTTTACTTCTTGCGCTTCCAGCACTTATCTCCTGCAAAAAGTATTTTGAAGTAGATAACTCGGACAGGCAAACCATCCCCAACACCTTTTCAACGATCGAGGGATTCAGGGCCAGCATTAACGGTACTTATGCTAAAATGTATAACTACTATTTGAACTCCTTTTACCTGTACCCGGAGGTAGCGGGTAATATGGTAGACCTTGTTAAAACAGGTAATGGAACAATGAAACCCCAGCACGATTTCCTGTCAGATCCTGAAGAAGAAGTAGGTGCTGTGGGGTATATATGGCGGTATGCATTTGAGACCATTGCAAATGCCAATAATATCCTGGAATATGCGCCTGCCTTTATTGAAAAAAATCCTGCCTCCAAAGCTGAGACAGAGCTGATACAGGCACAGGCATTATTTGTGAGGGCATTATCACATTTCGATCTGTGCCGTGTATATGCACAACCTTATAACTATACCGCCGACGCCAGTCACCTGGGTGTACCGGTTGTACTGATCAATCCAGCACCCGAGGACCCTGTTGCAAGACAAACGGTGAAAGTTGTGTATGCACAAATCATCAAAGACCTGAAGGATGCCGAAACCCTTTTCGGGAACAGCGCTGCAGCCAACCCATATGTAGCATCGAAAAAGGCGGTACAGGCTTTATTGGCAAGAGTATATTTATATGCCGAAGACTGGGATAATGCGATCACTTATTCGACCGAGGTAATTAATAACAGCGTGCTGGCTTATAAGGAACAATACAGTGCTATGTTTAACAACCTGATACCAGGTGTCGAAGCTATTTTCCGGTTAAGCGGCCAGGATAAAACGGATAAAAGACTGGGGCGTGTGTACGCCGTAAACGACCCAACTTATGTACCTGCTGATACCTTAATGAAGTTGTTTAACGACCCCTCGGATATACGTTTAGGCCTGTTTCAGGCAAACCCTGCTAACCCTGCCAGGTATTTAACCAGGAAGTGGACCATCGGAGTAACTTATACCCCTAATAATGAACGTTACGATCCCATGGTATTACGTGCCTCTGAAATGTACCTGATACGGGCCGAGGCCTATGCCGGTAAGAACAGGTTAACGGATTGTGCAGCCGACCTGAAAATAATCATTGCCAGGGCGCTGGATAAACAACCGGCCGATATTATCCTGGAGTCTGATAACAAAGAGTTATTGTTAAAAAGGATCGCCACAGAACGGGCCAAGGAGTTTTGTTTTGAAGGCCATAATCTTTTCGATATTGTTAGAACTAAAAAAAGCCTGGTAAGGGGTGTTACCACTACTTCCGCTACTAAAACGGTGAACTATCCAAGCGATTATTTTGTACTGCCCATCCCCCAGTCTGAAATGGATGCAAATGCCGCTATGGTAGGTAACCCAACTGTAAACAATTAATTTATGAAACTAAGAAATATAACACTCTTATTATTATTGGCAGGTTTAGTTATCACATCCTGTAATAAAGACGAGACGGAACCCTATACCCTGAAGTTTATTCATATCATGGACAATGAATCGTCCGAGGTAACCGTAAATCAAAATGCCAATGCCATCGGAACTTACAATATTTATTTAAGTTCAGTGCAGTTTTTTGAGCCGATCAAAGTAGCTTATACGATTACCGCCGGTAATGGCCTGACAGAAGGGGTAGATTATGAGGTCATCAGCAGTGCCCGCGAAATCACTTTTTTACCGGGTATTTACGATATGCCGGTTCGTATAAGATGGCTGGCGCATACCATAGACGAAACCAAAAACAATACTATTACGATCAACCTGGTAAGTGCCGATAACCCTTCCTATACAATAGGTTTACCCGGACCGGGCCAGAAACAAAGATCACTCACCATTACTAAGGTTAAATAAAGAACAGGTACACATTTACTATTAACGGAAAATTGTTCCGCTACAATAAATTTTTTGTATGAAACTGATAAAGAAATACCCTGCCTTCCTTGCACTGTTGTTTTTCTTCTCCTGTGCAAAAGAAGCCACCACCTGGGAAAGAGTAGACATGGATGAAGCAAAGATGTTTTCCATAGGTTTTTACGAAGCCGACAACCCGGACGCACTGGTAAAGGATTATGTATTGGATAATATCAAAACCAATAACCTGGTCATCCTGCTACCGGAAAATATTGACCGGAAAAAACTGGTGGCAAGGTTTACCGTAAGCGCCAACACTACTGTAAAAATTGACGGGGTGGAGCAGAAAAGCCGGGAAACGATCAATGATTTTTCTGTGCCTAAAGATTATATTCTCTCGCATGGCAATAACAATGCAAAGTATACGGTAAGCATTGGCAAAGGCGCGGATTATGTATGGAAGCCGCTTGCGTTCACCTATAATGATTCGGCCACTACCTTTATCCTGAAAGTAAATCCTGAAACAGGTGATCCCTTTATCATGTTTAACCAGTCAAGAACACCTACGGATAATCAAAAGGCTGCCATGCTGGCCTACGAGGATAATAACTGGATCAATAAGGGCGAAATTTCTGACGGAAGGATTGGCAACTTTGACTTTACATTTAACAGCCAGGGTACAGCCTATGCATCTTATGCCGATTACACAGCTTCCATATCACAACTTAACACGGTAAAAAAATACACATCAGGTACTTCCTGGTCACTTGTAGGGAATAAGGGAATTACCACCAGCAGGGTAACCTACAATGCGCTGGCCTTCCCGAATGACAATAAATTATTCTTATTCAGTACCATGGATGCCGCCGGGGTATTAGCCAGGAGGGAGCTGGGTATTTCCATCTATGAAAACAATACCTGGACCACCAATGCTACTATACCGGGAAGGGCTTCTTCCATATTTGGCTATTTACAGGTAGCCAGGGTTAAAAATGGGGTGATTTACCTGGGTGTATTCAATGCCAGCTCGCCCAATTCCGTTTCTTTATACAAGTATGAAAATAATACATGGGAAACCCTTGCCGATCAGTGGCGGGATACCAGGGCTACAGCGCTCAATGTAAGAGACTTTGATATGGATGTGGATGATGAAGGCAATGTATATGCGGCCTTTGCTGATAATAGTGATAACGCTACTTATAAATACAGGGTTATCAAATACAATGCGGCCACAAAAACCACTACTCCTTTAGCCAGTTATATTAACGGTGCATCAGGTAATTTATTCAGTTTTGACCTGGCACTGTCTCCTTTGGGCGTTCCTTACTTATTTTACCGCAACAGCAGCAACTACCCCACCATCGTTTCTTTTGACCGGGAAAGCCAGGACTGGACCCTGCCTTATATTTTTGAAGCCCAGGTGGCGGATGAACTTAACCTGGACTTTGCGCCCAACGGTGAAGCCTATGTGGCCTATTTAAAAAACAGGAAGTTCTTTGTTCATAAATATTCTGCCCCTTAATATAAAATGACTGATAACAGTAGTAGGATGAAAAAAATAGTAGCGTTAGTATCAGCTGTATTCACATTTGCGATTTCTGGTTTTTCGCAGGAGAAGTTCAGCTTTGTATTCATGTCGGATATACATTATACCACCAAATTTGATGCCCCCAGGGGGTTTCGGATGCTGGTGGACACGTTAAACGATATCAACCCGGATTTTGTAATGGTAGGAGGCGATATCATATACGATGCCTTAAGGGTTACCGAAAAGGAAGTAGTGGGCAATACAACCGCTTATTTAAAAGCCGCCTCAGATATTAAGGCCCCGCTTCATTATGCCATGGGGAACCATGAAGTATTCCAGCTATATAATAAATCTGCCGATACAAATAATACCATCTTTGGTAAACGTTTTTATGAAAAGTATTTTGGCAAACGTTATTATTCTTTTAACCATAAAGGCTGGCACTTTATGGTGTTGGATAATATTTTCATTACCCCGGACAGGAAGTATATAGGCAAGATTGACAGCACTCAGATAGCCTGGATAAAGGAGGACCTTAAAACGGTGGACAGCCTCACTCCTATTGCTATTATGGCACATGTTCCTTTTATCACTACCTTATCGCAATGGTACGGAGGCGGCACCAATGCCAATGACGATAAAGTGGCTTCAGTGGACAGTCACAGGATCATCAAACTGTTTGAAAGAAATAATTTACGGCTGATACTACAGGGGCATCTGCATTATTTTGAAGCATTAAACATAATGAATAAAACCACGGTTATTACGGCCCCTTCCGTTTCAGGCAAATGGTGGCAGGGCAAACAACACGATATTGAAGAAGGTTTTATTAAGCTGGATATTGACGGCGACAATATCAGCTATCAGTATATCGATTATAAGTGGGACGCTAAAAAATAAACGGCGGACAGGCACACTGGCTTTTACCGGTACCCGTCATGGAATTTATTGGTTATATTTGGCAGATGAAGCAACTATCTATTTTCCCTTTTTTATTAGCCGCCGTGCTCCTGCTGGGCGCCTGTAATAATAATGATAAGTCCGGAACAGATACTACCCTGCCATCCCAGCCAGTGAATGCGGATGCCGTAAATACTCCCGTTAAAACCGACACGCCAAATAACAATATGCCTGTGGCTCCGGCTGCCATGCAGCAACAACCGGCTAACAGTGGTATTGTTTTAAACCCGCCGCATGGACAACCCGGGCATAGCTGCGATATTGAAGTAGGACAACCATTGAACAGTGCACCTACCAATAAGCCTGCAGGCCAGCCGGTAATGACCACCCCTTCCCAGGCACCGGTTGCTAATCCGGCATTACCCAACGCTATTACACCGAACAGCGGCCAGGTACGTATTAACCCGGCCCATGGACAACCGGGCCACAGGTGTGATGTGGCAGTAGGTGCAGCGCTTTAAAGCGGTTATATACATTTTAAGATAACTGAAGAGTGATATTATGTCACTCTTTTTTTTGCCCTTCCCTGTCATGGACTACTTAAAACAACGGTATTCCAGTGGGCATCAGGCGCTGATGCAAGAATGTGGTTTTGACAAACCTACTATACCATATAATAGCCATCAAACCGTAAAATCTGTAATTATCATTATAATATATTGAAAAACAATATATTATAACAAAATCAAGGGTGATTAAAAGTTCTGCTATATATACCTGAAAACATTATCTTTGCAGCCTTTAAAATTACCAAAAGTCTTTCTAACGCTGACTATGGCGTTAAAAAGATAAAAAAACGTAAACTACCATAACGTATGCAACTGAAAGGTTTGGTTCGATTTTTTACGATCCTGCTTATTATTTATTCTCTGTATCAGCTATCGTTTACACTATTTGTTCGTAATCACGAAAGTAAACTGGAGAAAAGAGCAAAGGCTGATATTGCCCGTAACTACCCTAGTGCTTCAGAGAAGTATCCTGACAACAAAGATTCGCAAGCCGTTTACCAGGAACAACTGGACAAATTGTTCAACGAACGTTTTACCAGGCTGAAAGACAGTACAAAAAATGAAACGCTTACTTATGGCATTACCGGTGCTATCAGCTACCAGAAAGCCAAAGCGGAAGAGTTGAACCTGGGTCTTGACCTGCAAGGTGGTATGAACATTACCATGGAAGTAGAGATGACCGGTTTACTGAAAGGACTGGCCAACAACCCAAAAGATCCTGAGTTTTTACAGGCATTGGAAAATGCGAACAAACGCAGGGGTAACAGCGATGCCAACTTTGTAAAGTTGTTTGCGGAAGAATTCAAGAAAATTGCTCCCAATAAAAACCTTGCTTCTCTTTTTGCATCAGCAACAACCGGCCTGGTTGGTGTTAATGACAGCGATGGTACAGTAATCTCTAAATTAGAGGGACAGGCCCGTGAAGCATTTGCCAGCAGCTTAAACATCTTAACTACGCGTATTGACCAGTTTGGTGTTGCACAGCCTAATATCAGCCCCGATCCTAACAAAGGTATCATTACGGTTGAGTTACCTGGTATCCAGGATAAAGATCGTGTACGTAAGCTGTTACAATCATCCGCTAACTTACAGTTCTGGGAAACCTATAAAATTGAAGAGTTAGTAAGCTCTTTACAACAGGCTGATGCTGTATTTGATGGCATACTGAAAGGTACCAGCAAAGCTGATACCACTACCAAAACCATTGATACTATTGCCCCGGTTGTAGCAAAAGTTGATAGCACTAAAAAAGATACTACCAATAAAGGCATCACACTGGGTGATTTGGATGGTAAAGATACTGCCGGCAAAGGCCCCAATGCTACCGCTGAGAACGGTAAACGTTCTTTATTCGAGTTCCTGGTACCCATGCAGCAGCCAGGTATGGCTATCATTGGTTTTACCAAAGATACTGCCCAGTTAAGAAGCTACCTGGAAAATCCTGCTATCAGGAAGTTCTTCCCGCGTGACCTGCGTTTTGCATTTGGTTTGGCAGAAGGAAAAACCAAGAGCGATTTCCCGCTGTACGGTTTAAAAACCTATGGCAGTGAAAAAGCCCCTGTAGAAGGAAACGTGATCAGGAAAGCGGAACAAACTTATGACCAGACAGGAGGCAGCAAACCAATCGTTTCTATTGAAATGACCGACCAGGGTGCTAAAGACTGGGGAAGACTGACTGCAAAAACTTCCCGTAAATCAGGCAACCCTACTCCAATTGCAATTGTAATTGATAATATCGTTTACTCTGCTCCTACTGCAGAAGCAGAATTAGGCGCCAACTCACAGATATCCGGAAGCTTTACTGTAGAAGAGGCTAAAGACTTAGCAAACATTTTAGCTTTGGGTAAAGTAAATGCGCCTGCTAAAATTGTGTCTGAGCAAACAGTAGGACCAACTTTAGGTAAAGAAGCTATCAAAGGTGGTTTAATGTCATTTGGCATTTCCTTCCTGGTGATCTTTATCTTAATGCTGGTGTATTACAACACCAGCGGCTGGATCGCTAACATCGCCCTGGTACTGAACTTATTATTCACCATTGGTGTACTGGCTGGTTTAGGTGCTACCTTAACAGCTGCCGGTATTGCCGGTTTAGTACTGACCATTGGTATGGCGGTGGATACCAACGTAATTATCTACGAACGTATTAAGGAGGAATTGAACAGGGGTAAATCCTATGCCCAGGCAGTGAAAGACGGTTACCACCGTTCACTGGCACCGGTACTGGACGGTCACATTACTTCGTTAATGACCGCCGTTATCCTGTTCTACTTCGGTTTAGGCCCTGTTAAAGGTTTTGCTACCACGCAGATCCTGGGTCTTTTACTGTCATTATTCTGCGGTATCTTAGTTAGCCGCTGGATCACAGAGATCTTTGCCAAACGCAAAGTAAACGTGAAGTATTTCACCGGTATCAGCAGCAGGATCTTCAAACATGCCAGCTATAAATTTATCGAGTTCAGGAAAGTAGCATATGTTATCTCTTTTGTGATCCTGGCTCTGGGTATCGCTTCTTTCTTCAACGGTTTCCATTATGGTGTTGAGTTTGACGGTGGCCGTAGCTATAAAGTAGACTTTGATAAAAAAGTTCCGGTTGAGCAGGTAAGAGAAGACTTACGTGCAACATTTGAGAACGAGAACCCGTTAATTAAAACCATTGGTGACGAAAGTACTTTAGAGATCACTACTTCTTATTTAATTAATGAAACCCGTAACGAATATGCCGACTCAGTGGTAGTACATAAATTACACGAAGGTTTGGCTAAATACTTACCGGCAAATACCAGTTTTGAGAAGTTTGAGAACACTAACCTGTTAGGTTCTAAAAAAGTATTACCAACCATATCTGATGATTTAAAAAGAGGTGCGGTACAGGCGACTATTTTCGCTATCATCCTGATCTTCTTATACATCTTCATCCGTTTCCGTGACTGGAAATTCTCACTGGGAACCATTGTATCGTTGGTACACGACGTATTAGTAACCCTGATCGTATTCTCCTTTGCCAAGAACATTGTACCGTTCCCGTTAGAGATTGACCAGCACTTTATTGCGGCCATCCTGACCGTAATTGGTTTCTCTATGAACGATACGGTAATTGTATTTGACCGTATACGTGAGGATACTAAATTATACCCTAACCTGGGCCAGAAAGAACTGATCAACAAAGCCATCAATGATACCTTAAGCCGTACCATTATGACCTCGTTAACGGTATTCCTGACCGTATTGATCCTGTTCATCTTTGGTGGTGAGGTTACAAGAGGATTTGCCTTTGCCATGCTGATCGGTGTGGTAACCGGTATTTACTCTTCTATTTTCGTAGCAGCTCCGATACTGGTTGACTTAGGTCGCGGTAAGGTTGCTGGACGAAAAGAAACTCCAAAAAGTTAATACTTAACTATTTAGTTATACTAAAGCCGGTCAGTAACTGACCGGCTTTATTTTTTTAGATAAGCCGGGGGCCTGTCTGTTTTAGCCTATTTTTTAGCTATCTTTGAAACAATCGCATACCGTTATTTGTTACATAACGTGCTACCTGTGGTTAAACACACCATTGCATAAAGCCGGCCAATCAATCGGCATTTTCATAAACGACAGACAGGATTTATCAACTTATTTTGACAATAACCAAAATAAAAAAATTGATTGGATGCATCATCTACCGCAACTGATAACAGATCTTACGCTCATATTAGCCGTGGCAGCTATTATGACCCTTATTTTCAAAGCTTTAAAACAACCCCTTGTACTGGGTTATATTATTGCCGGTGTTATTGTAAGTGCTAACTTTTCATGGTTCCCTTCCATTTCTGATGCGCAAACAGAGAACATAAAAGTTCTTTCTGAAATAGGCATTATCTTTTTATTATTCAGCCTGGGGCTTGAGTTCAGTTTTAAAAAGCTGGCCCAGGTGGGCGGTTCTTCCTCGGTATCAGCCTTTGTAGAGGCCATTGGTATGTCAGCCCTGGGTTATGGAGCAGGCCAGTTGCTGGGATGGTCCACCATGGACAGTATCTACCTCGGTGCGGCACTGGCCGTTTCCTCTACTACCATTATTTTAAAAGCGGTAGAAGAACTAGGCCTTAAGAAAAAGAAATTTGCCGGGCTGGTATTTGGTATCCTTATCGTAGAAGACCTTATTACCATCGCTATATTAGTGTTACTGACCACCCTATCAGTTAGCCAGCAGGTAAATGGTATCGAGCTTTTACTGTCCGTAGGTAAACTAATATTCTTCCTTATTCTATGGTTTGTGGCTGGTATATTCTTTATTCCTACCATTCTTAAAAAGACCAGGAATTTAATGAACGATGAAACCCTGCTGGTGGTTTCCATTGCCATGTGCCTGGTAATGGTATACCTGGCTGCAGGTGCAGGCTTTTCCTATGCCCTGGGAGCTTTTGTCATGGGTTCATTACTCGCCGAAACAACCAAGGCCGAAAGAATTGAACACCTGGTAAAACCGGTGAAGGACCTTTTCGGCGCTATCTTCTTTGTATCGGTGGGTATGATGATCGACCTGAAGATGATCGGTGAATATGCTATTCCTATTTTATTAATTACCGTGGTTTGTATAGTGGGTAAAGTGATCACCACCGGTATTGGTGCTTTTATTTCAGGTAACTCTTTAAAAGTATCCTTACAAACCGGCATGAGCCTGGCACAGATCGGTGAATTCTCTTTTATTATCGCTATGCTGGGTACTACTTTAAATGCCACCAGTGCCTTTTTATACCCTATTATTGTAGCCGTTTCGGGGGTTACCACTTTTACCACCCCTTATTTAATAAAAGCCAGCTCGCCGTTTTACGACTGGATAGATAAACGTATGCCGGAAAGATGGCGCAAATCACTCACCCGTTATAGTTCGGAAGCTACTACCATTACAGCTACCAGCGACTTCCACCAGGTGGTTAAATCATTTGTGGTGAATGTGCTCCTGTTCTCGGTTATTATCGGCGCACTTGTATTTTTATCAGCCACTTATATTTTACCCTGGGTAAATGAACATACCAGTTATGCGATCGGCCGGATCACCGTTACACTTTTCACCTTAGCTGCGATGGCACCGTTCTTATGGGGCCTTATTGTCCGTAACGAACGGAATGAATCTTTTGTAAAGATTTACTCCATACAAAAATACCGCAGCCCTATCTGGGTAATGCGTGGTATAAAACTGGGCCTGGCCGTATTCTCCATCGTATTTTTATTTAACCGTTTCTTCTCCATCAGTGTCGCCCTGTCCGCTGCTGTAATCATCTTATTTGTTTTTGTTTTCTTCCGTAAAAAAATACAGGAGCAGTATGATCGTATTGAAAACCGTTTTATCCGCAACCTGAACGACCGTGAGTTACAGGCAGAACTGAAACAGTTGGAAATACAAGCCAGTAAAAGAAATGTAGCCCTGGCCCCCTGGGATGCACATATGACCACCTTTGAGGTTTTGCCCGAAACAAGCATCATTGGTAAAACACTGGAAGAACTAAAATGGCGGGAAGTAGTAGGTGTAAATGTAGCCATGATCAAACGTGGCCAGGTAACCATCACCACCCCTACCCGTTACGATCGTATTTACCCCGGGGATAAATTATATATCATTTGTACAGACGCACAGGAAAAAAAGATGAACGCCATCCTGAGAGCTGATAAGAAGTTACTGGAAAAACAGCATGATGCCGAAGTAGAGCTGGATAAATTCACCGTGGAACACGATTCCCCCTTCATTAATAAATCTATCCGCGACTCGGGCATACGTACCATTACCAATGGCCTGGTAGTAGGTATTGAACGGGATGGGGAACGGATACTCAATCCCGAATCATCCATGATATTTGCCGAAGGCGATGTAGTATGGATCGTGGGTGAGAAGAAACTGATCGACAGCATTAATTGATGTGAGAAGTAAGATCTATTGAAGTAAGATCTGCGATTTAGGATTTTTTGATTTAGGATCGGGGAATGGAGCATTAAAAATTCAGCATTGAGACCCGGAATTCATACTCAATTGTCAATTATCCTTTGTCACTGTCAATGGTTCACTTCCTGTCTTTCGGACTTCCCGACTTTCGGACTTCCCGACTTTCGGACTTACAGGCTATTCTTATGGAAACAATGAAGTCTGGTTACCAATGCCCTGCTGTGTAGCCAGGTACCAGGCAACAAAGGCCAATGATAAACCTAACAGTATATAAGCAACGATCATCCAGGCATCGCGGGTGGCGGTTTGCGGGGCCAGCATTTCAATCATCTCCGCAGAGGTTTTTTCCTGTTCTCCTACCCTGATGGTATGCAGGGCCTGGTCACGTTTTACCTTATGTGCCGTTACCGCATGGCCGGCAGTATATTGTTTTACAGCACTCTCAAACTTAATTTCCCCACCCAGGCCGGCGGTTAATACCCCCACCTGCTGCCAGTTAATAGTAGCACCGTTTTTTAATTGCTGCTGCAGGTCAAATACAAAGTCATTGTACTGAATGATCGCTTCTCTTTCCGTAATACCCGATACGCCTGCAAGCCAGTTGTACAACTTTGCAGGTGCGGTAACCGTATTATCTTTATGAAGATCTAGCTGGTAAGCCCCTGCAGTTACACTATGATCAGCAATATTCATTACCGCATCAGCCTGCTGAATGGCTAATGTACCGATGCCGGGTAACTGTAATTGCTGGTGTTGTACAAGATAACGGTATAACTGCTGGTACATTATTTATTCTTTTTAGCGAACGAATATACGATACCGCCAACAAAGTTAAAGCCATATACCGGATATTGATTCCAGCGCTGGTATTCCTGGTTGGTAATATTGTTAAACTGCGTCCACAGGCTGATATTATTCCATACTTTAAACTCCAGGCCGGCGTTCAGGTCAAAAGCGCCTTTTAACTTGGTAGTACTGCCGTCAGGGCGAATAAAATGAGCACCATCCCAGCCAAACATATCTACTTTCAGCCACAGGTCTTTAATGATCTGGGCACGGATACTGGCATTCATTTCCATCGGCAACATGCCCCAGGCTTTCTGGTTATTACCTTTTAACTTGGTAAACTGGTTAAGGGTAATGCCGGCTGTTGCTGAAAATTTCTCTTCCACCGTGTATCCTAACTCTCCTCCCATAACAATGATATTCATCTTATCCTGGTTCAGTACGGCAAATGATTTGCCATCGGAGAAAATACCGGCACTGGTATCGTTAATGAATAAAGGCTGGTTATTTAACTTATTTACACCCACCCTTGCATTATAGGTAAAATGGTCAACCAATGTACCTTTAATACCGCCAAATACTTCCTCTATCCAGGTATTTTTCAACTCACCGGGAGCCCAAATCCAGGGATTTTGAGAAGCTAAGTACTGGTACGATGTTTTACGCATGTAACCGGTCCAGCCGCCATGTACCACAAATTGTTTATCGGCAATGGCATATTCTGCCAGGATATTGGGGAACATTTTAAACTCGCTGTTATCCCAGCTTGGCCTGATGCCCACCTGCGCTACAAACTTTTCCGATTTATAGGTAATGCCTGGTGCAACATAAAAGATGGTATTATTAATGGCTTTTTGCTTATCGCGGGATAAACGGGTCATATCAAATGCCAGGCCCAGGTTTACCGCAAAGTCGCTGTTAATGTTTTTTTCCAGTGGCAGGGTTAATACAGTATTGCTCTCACTGTTTTTCAGGTGATCGGAGAATACATCAATCTTTAATTCAGGTGCATAACTCAGGGCAAAATTTGTTTCACGCAGGTTGCGTAACATAACACGGCCTGAGAAGGTGCTGAACTGCTGCCTGATAGAGTCCTTGGGAAAAGACAAGGTTTCCGGAACATAACCATACTTATATAACCTGTCCGCTTTAAAACCCAGGCCACCGGACCATTCCAGGCCACCGGCTGTTTTATAAAACGCCGATACGCGTGCCTGCGCATTGGCATTTTCCTGGTATTCCCTCTTTCCTTTTGAGGAAGTATATTTTGCAAATATTTCTGCACCGGCGGTGCTGCCGTCACCAAATGACAAACCAGCCTGCAGGTAGGGTGTTTTTAAACTACCAAAACCGGCTTTAATATAATTGCTGTTATCCCAGACACCGGCTGTATCATGTTGTAATGCCAGGGGTGTTAATGCACCGGGCTGGTAGGCAAATAATAAATGCTGGTTAGGTACATTGTATTGCAGTACCGGCTTGCTGGTATCGGGCTGTGGCGGAGTTGCATTAAAATTAATTTTTGCACTCTCCCTTAAAACAGGTTTAAATGCCGAGGTAATTTCAACCGAACGTTTACGGGTGGTGTCCTGTGCCTGTACCATGGCTGTTACACTTAGTAAAGCTAAAGAAAGTACAACCGGTTTATTTATATGTTTCATCTGTAATTATCGCTATTTATGACCGTAACATAATTTGAATTAGTTAAACCTGCTTGCTTTTTGCTCTTCGGCAGTAGCCTGGGCTAATTTGGTTTTAGCTTCAGCCTGCAGATCAGCATCCAGGCTGTTATCTACTACGCTCTGGAAAGTAGCTTTCGCATTAAAATAATCCTTTTGCTTAAAGTATATATCTCCTAACAGGATATACGATTTGGTAACCCAATAACCGTAAGAGCCTGACTTATTAATGGTTTCAAAAGCAGCTTTTTCCGCATCAGTCAGCTTATCAATGGCCAGCCAGCAGTTGGCAATTTCATAACGGGCTTCGGCTGCCAGTGCCGCTTTGTTTTGCGATACTACATTTTTAAAAGTAGCAATGGCCTGGTTATAATTGCCCTCTACCTGGTAGGATTTTGCAATGGCCATATTGGCCAGGGCCTTATCATCAGAACTGCTGCCTTTGGCTGCTGTCAGGTTTTTGGCATTATCAACTGCATCCGTCCATTTTTTCAACTGGTACTGACTGCGTAATAAACCACGCATCGCTTCCAGTTTATTCTCCTGGCTCGATGCCAGTTCATTCAACTGTTTATAATAGGATTCTGCCGTTGCGTAATCCTTTTTCTCAAAAAAGTTCAGGCGGGCGGCTTCCAGTACGGCGGGTTCCGCATATTTATTAGGGGCATTATTGGCTACATAGGTGTAGGCTGCCAAAGCATTATTCCAGTCTTTTTTATCACTGTAAATCTCACCACGGAAATAGTTGGCATCAATAGCATAAGCCCCGTTAGGGAATTTTTGTAAATAGTTATTATACGCGGTTAAAGCAGCATTTACATTGCCGGCCTGGTAATGATTATCACCCACATAGTATGTTAAAGAATCTTCGGTATCCACGCTGATAGGCTTACCTACCTGTTTCATATAGGCCGCATACTCCTCGGGGCGGTTATCGTTTACGTATACCACTTTAATATTTTCAATGGCATCTGCTGCTTCCGGTGAATTAGGGTATTGACCAATTAACGCTTTATAATATTTTACAGCATCGGCACTGTTATTCATATTATAAGCCGCTATACCCATTTTCAACAAGGCTTCAGGTTTTAAGCTGGCATTACCCGATTGACGTACCACTTTATCCAGGAAGGTAATGGCTTCCGCGTATTTCTCATCACTGATCAGCGAGTTGGCAATCTCCATGTTGGCATCTGTTACCAGGGATGATTCAGGGAATTTGCGGGTCATAGTCGTCATTAAACTCCTCTTTTCACTGGTACTTTTAATACCCGCGATCATGGCATTCTGGAAAGTAGCATAATCTTCTGCCGGCCAGGAGAATTTGATCACATTATCATAAATAACCTTGGCCTTGCTGTAGTTCTTCATCATAAAGTAACAGTCACCGGTACGGAGGTAGGCATCCTGTGTCAGCCCATCGGAACGTAAAGAGGCGTTTTTACCAATGGGTTCAAAATGGTCCAGCGCTACAGGGTAGTTCTCTTTCCTTAAATAACAATAACCCAGGTTATAACGGGCTGCTACAGGTGTAGCTTCACCACTGCTGGGCGAACCACCATCCAGGTAAGCATTGTAATATTTAATCGCTTCATCCGTTTTATTGGTACGGTAGGCCAGTTCCGCTTTCCAGAATGATACCAGGGGCAATACACTGCCGTTGTAGGGATCTTTTAATGCTTTATCCAGCAAGGTATTGGCTTCTGCAAAACGGCCATCATTTACCAGCTCGGTAGACCGGCCATATAAAATACGGGGGTATAAACGTTTGGCATTTTCAGTCGGCGTTTTCAGCCCGTCAATCAATACCAGTGCATCCTTGTAATTATTTGTATTGGCCAGTACAGCCACCAGCAATTCCTGGGCCTCGGTATTATAGGTTGATTTAGGATACTCTGCCAGGAACGATTTTAAACTGTTTAACGCTTCATCCTGGTATCCCAGCTCGTACGATAATTTAGCATATTGGAACTTGGCTATCTCTTTCTGTTCGGCATTACTGCTGTTGGCGGTGCAGAACAAAAAGGCATTTCTTGCATTGGCTTTCTGCCCGGTCTTTAAATAGGCATCGCCTAATAAATACATGGCATGCTGGCTCAGCGGGTCTTCCTTACCGCTTAATTGTTTAAAGCCTTCAATGGCCTTGCTTAATTTGCCGGTCTGGTAATAACAGTAAGACAATTCATAAATATCCTCCCTTCTTACCTTCTCCGTTTTAGCTACATAATCTTCCAGGTAAGGCAGGGCTTTGGCATACTCCTTCTGCTCAAAATAAGCATGCCCGATCATCTGTTTCAATTCAAGATCATAAAACTGCGATTCGCCTTTTTTGATCTTTTCTTCAGCATATTTTAAGGCTTCTTCTTTCTTACCCTGGATATAATAAATCTGGGCAATATAATAAGGTACTACCGTACCGTACCCGTCCTCGTTCTCCACTACTTTAAAACTCTGCAAGGCATCGGTATACTTTGCTTCTTTAAATGCCAGTATACCATAATAATAGTTCGCATCCAGGTAATTGGGGTCGTCTTTCAGGTTACGTACCGTGTTAAACAAAGGGCGGGCCCTGTCAAACTGCTGCATGGTAAAATAAGCATAGCCCTGGTGAAACTTCATATTGCTGATATCGCTATTGCTCAGGTTGGCAATATTGGCCTGCTCATAAAAATTAGCGGCTTCCCGGTATTTCTTTTCCCTGAAATAATATTCCCCCAAATGATAGGCCATCATTTGCGAACGGGCACTGTTTTTTTCCAGGTCAATATAATCAATGGCTTTATTAACAGCAGTTTCCTCGTTCTGCTTCAACCCGCAAACCAGGGTATAGTAATTCAACTCCTGCGTGGTTACCGGCTGGTTAACGGTTTGCGTTTCCGCAGTACCGGCTTTTAACTCTTTAAAAATGGGATAAGCAAGGCTGTATTGTTCCTTCTGGAAATACTCTTTTGCCTCTTTAAACCTGTCATTAGGATCTGTGTAAAACCGTGTTTGCTGGCCATGCGCCATATATACAGTAGCAACAGCTCCGACTAATAAGCATATTTTTTTCATTCCTAAGTCCTTTAAACCGTGTGAGGATAACGTTGCAATATTCAAAATATTTCAGCCCTGACCAAAGAACGTTCCAAACAGGTGTGGATAAGTGCCTTTAAAGACAATGTTTAACATTTCTATTACAAAACTGCTTCATTATCAGGGGTATTAATTTTATGTTACCGGCTGCGGTTCCCTGATCAGGCTTTCTTGCGACGCTCCTTTCGGGTTCCGGTTCGCTCATCGGCAGTAAACAATTGGCAACAGGCAATAAACAACCGCTAAACCTTTCATAAAACAATTGCTTATCGCAAAATTGTCCATTGTCAATTGCTAATTGTTACTTGTTCTTTGCTGTGAACAATAATTCATTAATATTGCAGCATAAATTATTTTTTTATTTTATGAAAAAACTTTTCAGTACAAAATACTCTGCTACTTCTTTTGATGTTGCTATGCTCTTATTAAGAGCAGTAGCCGGTTCTACAATGGCCATTTCGCATGGTTTAAAAAAGCTACAAAACTTCAACAGCATTTTAGCCAAAGGTTTTGCCGATCCCTTCGGGTTAGGACAAACAGTTTCTTTATCACTGACCATTTTTGCCGAGTTCTTTTGTGCTATTTTTATTATCCTGGGTATTTTTACCCGCCTGTCCTCTATTCCCCTGATCATTTGTATGTCGGTAGCATTTTTTAGTGCACATGGCGCCAGGTTATATGCAGATGGTGAATCGGCAGGCCTTTTCTTAATGTTATTTTCCGTTATACTATTAGTAGGCCCAGGGCGGTTCAGCGTCGACCGTTTAATTGGAAAATAAAAAATCAGTATATTTATAAAAATTATTACTATGTCGTTACTTAACCAACAAAAAGGAAAAGACAAGAAAAAGGGAGATAAAAAGACCACGGGCCCGAATGCAGCGGCAGGGTCAAAATTTATTCAAAAGCCTAAATCCGGTGGTTTTGTAAACAAACAATCCAATACCGGATCGCAGAGAGGAAGTTAGTTTAAGTAGGTAGTATACAGTATTCAGTATATAGAAAAGGTATTTGATTTTTTCAAATACCTTTTTAATTTATATATAAGTGCAAATCTATTGCGGTATCAAAAAAGACAAGCATTATGATGCAGCGGATTTTTACACCATAAAGCGCCTTTTATGCATTTTCGTATTTTTTATATTTTAACCTCTATAGTTTTAACTAGTTTAGTCTCTTGCTCTAACGAAAAAATAGAAACTGGCTTAACACTAAAAAAGAATACTCAAAATTTAATAAAATCTCTGGGCCTTTTGAGTGAAGATGAGCAAATCATCAAATACTATTCGAACTTTAAAAAGCACAAAGCAGGTAATTTCTTCACAACAAAAAGAATAGCCCACTACTGGATTGATGATTATAACAAAGAAAAAAATGATACTTCTTTTGCTTATTACTATGAAATAGTAAATATAGATACACTTTATAACGTTCCAGACACATTTGCCCCATATATGACAGTTACTAAGAAAGATGGCTCAAAGTTTAACGTCTATATTGATGGTAGCAAGAACGAAATTAAATCTTTTTTTGATGAAGTAATTATGATGTGGGAGGAACGCAAAAATTAAGATTAATATATAATCATTGCGTCCATGGTATCTCTACTCCCAACTTCTCCCCCAATCCCTTTAAATCATCCACAACAGCCGGCAATAACGGAATACCATTTGCGGTACGTTCAGCTTCAAATTCACGCTCCGGGTCTCCGGGTACCAGCACTTTTTCTTCACCGGTAATAGTAGCTGCATTCCTGAACCCTTCTATCCAGTGGTCCATACTTTGTTTAAAATCAGCTGCAGGTCGGAAGGCGTCAATTCGCATAGCGCCTAAAAAGTGACCGATGCCTTTACCCGGTTGCTGTGCCGGCATAGGAACATAGGCGGGGAAAGGCGGTACCCAGGGTGCATAATTAGCACCACTTAACAGGGCCGAAAAAATATCTACAATGGCGCCCAGGGCATACCCTTTATGACTGCCATGCTCCCTGTCGCCACCCAGTGGTAATAAAGCGCCGCCTTTTTTTAATTCATGCGGATCATGCGAAGTATTGCCTTCGGCGTCCTGTATCCAGCCTGCCGGCGCTGCCTGGTTCTTGCGCTGCAGAATTTCCAGCTTACCATTGGCGGCTGTAGTAGTGGCCAGGTCGGCCACAAATGCCGGTTGCTGACCGGCAGGCGCCGCCACACAAATAGGATTGGTGCCCAGCATTTTTGCCGTTGAAAAAGTAGGTGCTACCAGCGGACTGGCATTGGTCATGGCCATGCCGATCATATCATGCTCCAGCGCCATCATAGCATGAGCTGCAGCAATACCAAAATGATTACTGTTCTGTACACTCACCCAGCCTGTGCCCACCGCTTTCGCTTTTTCAATGGCCACCTGCATGGCATAAGGCGCTACAACCAGGCCCAGGCCACTGTCACCATCAATCACAGCAGTAGAAGGGGTTTCATGAATGATCTTTATCTGCGGTTGTGCATTCACCCTTTGTACTTCCCACAAACGTACATAACCGCTTAAGCGGGCAATACCATGAGAGTCTACACCCCTTATATCGGCTGATAATAAAACTTTGGCAGCCGTTACGGCATCCTGTTCGCTACAACCTATTTTATTAAATATTGCTACTACAAAACTGTATAACTGCTGGTAAGAAAAAACTTGTTCGGCCATGCGGCAAAGATAGTGGCTAAAAAAGATAATGTGACGATCAGCAATTGACAGTTGACAATTGACAATAAGCAATTGCAATTTTGAATCGGTCAGCATTGACCTTTGTTTATTGTCTAATGTAATATTATCTATTACAAACTGCAGCGCAGACTTTTGACTGTTGTTCATGGCTTCTTGGCACTCCAGGTTCTCGTCTTTCGGTCTTTCCGTCTTCCCAACTTCTGACTTTCTCCTTCACACGCTGACAGAAATAAAAAACCCCTCAAAACGAGGGGCTAACATTTTAAAACGGCAGATCGTCTGATGCTTCCGTAATATCATCGGCATTGACATAACTGTTACCCGATGAAGAACCTGCACTGCTGTTGCCGGCATTATATGATGGCGTGCTGCCACCGGTTCCCTCACCTTTACTACCCAGCAACTGTACTTCACGTACACGAACCGATAAGGATGCACCGGCGGTACCATCCTGGCGGCTGAATGCACGGGCTTCGGGTGTTCCTTCCACATATACCTGTACACCTTTCACCAGGTAAGGTGCTACGGCTGTACGGTCGGTCCAGTAGGCGCAATCAACCCAGGTGGTTTTTTCCTGTAAATTGCCCTGGCTGTCTTTATAACGTTCAGAATGGGCTACTGAAAAGTTAATTACATTTTTGCCGTTCACTGTATTTACAATACAATCTTTTCCCAAACGGCCAATTACCTGCATTTTAATCATAGTGCTCAGTTTTTAAGTGACGTAATTATTATTTTATGCCGGCAAGTTACATTTATTAAGTATTCAGCACCGACTTGTGCGAAAAATTTCTTCCCGCACTACCAAACAATTGCCGGGAGGTGTTGTTTTAAGTACCAATTTAACAATGTACCTTTGCCGTTGGCGAAAAAAGTAATAAAATGAGCAGAAAAGGGAAAGTATTGGTGGCCATGAGTGGCGGTATTGACAGTACCGTAGTGGCGCTAATGCTTCATAATCAAGGTTATGAGGTAGTGGGGATTACTATGAAAACCTGGGACTACGCGGAAAGCGGCGGCAGCAAAAAAGAGACCGGCTGCTGTAATGTGGACAGTTTTAACGATGCCCGGCAGGCTGCCGTGGAACATGGCTTTCCACATTATATTTTTGATATCCGGGACGAGTTCGGTGGTTTTGTGGTAGAAAATTTTGTAGAGGAATATATCGCCGGCCGTACCCCCAACCCCTGCGTATTGTGTAATACCCATATAAAATGGCGTGCCCTGCTGAAACGGGCCGATGCCCTGGGTTGCGATTATATTGCCACCGGGCACTATGCCAAGATCCGCCAGCACGATAACGGCCGTTTTGTGATCAGCAAGGCCGTGGACGATACCAAAGACCAGAGTTATGTACTCTGGGGCTTACAGCAGGACCTGCTGAGCCGTACCTTATTACCCCTTGGAGGTTACCAGAAATCGGAGATACGCCAGATGGCCGTTGACCTGGGCTACCCCCAGCTGGCTAAAAAAAGCGAGAGCTACGAAATTTGCTTTGTGCCCGATAATGATTACCGCGGCTTTTTAAAAAGACGGGTAGACGGACTGGAAGAGCGTGTAAACGGTGGTAATTTCATTGACAAGAACGGCAACCTGCTGGGTAAACACAAGGGCTACCCTTTTTATACCATCGGCCAGCGTAAGGGCCTGGAAATAGCTTTAGGCCGCCCGGTTTTTGTTACCCATATCGACCCTGAGCATAATACCGTAACCCTGGGTGATGAAGTGGACCTGGAAAAGAATATTATGACCGTGGGTAAATTAAACCTGATAAAATACGACAGCATTACCCCAGGTATGGAAGCGCTGACCAAAATAAGGTATAAAGATAAAGGCGCCCTGTCCAACCTGTACCAGGATGGCAACACCATGAAAGTGGAGTTTTATGAACCCGTTAAAGGTATTGCCCCCGGCCAAAGCGCCGTGTTCTATGAAGGCGATGATGTGATCGGAGGCGGACATATACAAATGGGCTTTAAACAGGATTAAGTGCGTGATGAATTGAAAATCAAACAATATTTTTTTAATAGAATCGTTTATAAACGGGGTGAAGCAATTTTCCCCGTTTATTTTTTAGCTTTGAGCTGACAATATAAATCGTAACCCAGATTAACTGCTTATTTTAAGATTCCAGCTTATGAACCAGGCCTTACCGCTTATGAGATTTTTACGTATTACCTTTTTTTCGCTGGTTATACTTTTCACCATCAGTTCCTGCGGCAGCGAAAAGGAAACATTTGACACCCCGGCCATGAGCGATTACCTGCCGATGCAGGTAGGCAAGTATATTATCTACCGGATGGACTCCACCGTTTTCACCAACCTGAACACTACCATTGAAGTACACAAATACCAGGTAAAACACGAAGTAGCTTCCGTAACCACCGATAATGCGGGCCGTACTACCTATATTGTAAACCGCTCCATCCGCAACGAAGCCGGCACCAGCGGCTGGCAGGCCAATGGTAATTACACTGTTGTTACCGCTGGTGACCAGACCGAAGTAGTTGATGATAATTTAAGGGTGATCAAACTGCATATTCCTTTACGGGAAGGTTTTAGCTGGAAAGGCAACCGCCACCTGCCACTGGAACCCTATAAAAATGTATACACTTTCAGCGTGGATAATGATATGCAGAACTGGGATTTTTATTACGATTCTTTTGACAACTTCAGCCACGAAGGCAATAACTACGAAGATGTATTAACCGTAGAGCAGATAGACGAAAGCGATAATTTACCTATACAAACCAATACTACCATTGCGTCCCGCATCCGTTCGGTTGATCGCTATGCCAAAAACATTGGTCTGGTATACAAGGAATACACTTTGTGGGAGTACCAGAATAACCCTTCAGCCCCCAACCCTACCTATACCGGCTTTGGTGTGGTGATGTGGATGATAGAACATAATTAGATGAAGAATGATGAATTAAGAATTAGGAATTGGTGATTTAGGGTTTAGGTTAGAGATTTCAGACTTCAGATTTCAGAACTGAGAATTCAGACTTAATTATCACTTGTCAATTGTTATTTGTCAATTGTCATTTGTCAATTGTCCATTGCCTGTCTGCATAAACTTCAGCATTTCCCATTCATCATTCATAACCCATAATTCAATAAAAATTTAGTTTTACATTTGGGTACCATGAACTACAAAGCAATCATATTTTTTGTTTGCATTTATTTGCTGCTGCCCGATAATAGTTTTGCCCAAACCGGTTTTACCCGTTATATTATTACACTAAAGCACAAAGGGAACAATCCTTATACCTTGAGTAACCCGGCTGCCTATCTTTCACCCAAAGCCATTGAAAGACGTACCCGTTACCAGATTGCCCTTGACTCTGCCGACCTGCCTGTTACACCGGCTTACCTGCAACAGATCGCGGCTATACCCGGTGTTACCATCCTGAATACATCCCGTTGGTTTAACCAGGTAGCCGTACGCATTAACGATGTAAACGCGATTAATACAATTAATACCCTGCCATTTGTACAGCAAACTCAGCCCATTGCGGCACGAACCGGTGGCGGCAACCGTATTACGCCACCTGCAACCAGTAACGATGCCGCACTCCCACCAGCACAACGTGTACAAAACGGCTTAGCCGATTTTTATGATTATGGCACCGTGCCCCAGGCAGAGATCAACCTGCACAATGGCCAGTTTTTACATAATATAGGCATGCGTGGCCAGCATATGCAAATTGCCATGTTAGATGCAGGTTATTACAATTACAACTCCCTGCCGGCATTTGACAGCATCAATAAAAACAACCAGGTAGCCAGTACCTGGGATTTTGTAGAGGGGAATACAAGTGTTGCGGAAGACCATTCCCATGGCATGCAATGCCTGTCTATTATTGCCGCCAATATACCTGGCTCATTTATCGGCAAAGCACCCGCAGCAATATTTCACTTGTTCCGGACCGAAGATGCGGCCAGCGAATATCCCATTGAAGAGTTTAACTGGTTATGTGCAGCCGAACGGTCAGACAGCGTGGGAGCAGATATTATTTCTTCCTCGCTCGGTTATGCAGATTTTGATTATGCTCCGTACAATTATACTTATGCCCAGCTAAATGGTAAAACCAGTATTGCTGCCAAAGCCGCTACCCTGGCCTCCCGTAAAGGCATGCTGGTAGTAGTGGCCAATGGCAATTCGGGCAGCAGCAGCTGGCGTTACCTGCTTACACCGGCCGATGCGGATAGTGTATTGAGCGTAGGTGCAGTGAACACAGCTTCCGCAGTGTGGCCTAATTCCAGTTACGGACCAGCAGCGGACGGGCGAATAAAACCGGATGTAGCTTCAGTGGGCTGGGGAGCCCGGATACAAAACACCGGTGGTGGCCTCAGTGCCGGTAATGGCACATCCTATGCCTGTCCCAATATGGCCGGACTGGCAACCTGCCTTTGGCAGGCTTTCCCCGAGTTTAAAAATATTAAGATCATTGAAACCTTACGCCTGTCCTCCAGTAAATACAATACCCCTGACGACCGTGTGGGTTATGGCATACCCGATATGAAACAGGCTTTTGGCCGTTTATTGGTGGAATATGCTACGGCCTCACAGCAGGTGGTTAATTGTGTTGCCACCATTACCTGGAACACCAAAGATGTTGGCGCCATGCGTTACGAAATTGAACGCCAGCTTCCCAATACACTCAACTACATAACGGTAGGCAGTATGGCAGCAACAGCCGGCGATTCGCTCAGTAAACGAACCTACCAGTTTACCAACGATATCAGTAACCTGGGCCCCGGCACCATCAACTACCGTATTAAACAAGTAATCGACACTGCCCAGGCCGGTTTAACGGCTGTTTACCTGGATACAGTAACCGTAGCATTGAACAGTATTTGCAGGGTAACCCCGCCTGCAGAGCCGGTACAGGACACCAGCTATGTAAAAACAGTACCTAACCCGGTGTATAATAACCAGGCCAATATACTGGTATATACACCTGCGGCCATTGAACAATTGCAATTCAATATTTACAACAGCAATGCCCAGCTGGTAGCACAAATGATCCAAAATAAGGCGACAGGAGGCCTGGCTACCTACCCCCTGCCGGTGAATAAAATGGGTAAAGGTGAATACTTTATACAGGTTTGGGATAAAAGCCGGCTATTATTTACAACAAAACTGATGCGTTTGTAAAAAACTTTTATGTAATCTGCCGGCTTATTGCATCGTGTTAAGGATAAGGGAATATTATTACGTTAACTTATTCAAAACCAGCAATAATGAAACTTCTTTTAACAGCGGCAGGTATTATTTTATATATTACCGGTACTGCCCAGCTAAGCGGGCAACCTTTCATTCCACGGGAATCTATCGTCACCGTTACTACACCAGGGTCGCAAAAAGACAATAAAACGCCTGTAAACAAAACAGCCGGTAGCTGGCAACTGGCCAATGGTAATACAGTTATATTGTTACCACAGGATAATATGCCCTGCGTGATACCCAGGCAGGAAGGTAGTATACCCAATGCAGGAGCCGGTTTAAAAAACAAAAGCTGGGGAGCTCCCATACCTAACGCCGGTAAAAAAGTAATCAACCCCGTCACTATATTTTTTCCACCAACCCGTACAGACACATTAACTATGTAACAGTAACAAAAAAAGGCTGTCTCTTTCCAGGGACAGCCTTACTTATTTAAGATCGCGTTGCGGTTATTACCATTTATCTACTTCCTCCGTGCTTCCGCCGGCCACAGGGGTCGACTCGGTTTCTTCAGCAGCAGGAGTTGAAACTTCTTCTTCAGTAGCAGTACTTACTGTTTCAACAACAGCAGTTGAAGCTTCTGTTTCATTATTGCCTTCGCCATCATAGTCATCATGATTAAACGCGTCAAAATCAAAATCAGGCATCAGGTCAGTTTTAACGTAGTCAACTGCTTCGTTCAAGGCTTTGATAAATTTATTAAAGTCCTCTTTATACAAGAATACTTTGTGACGGTCATAACCGTTATCATCAAAACGTTTGCGACTTTCGGTAATCGTCAGGTAGTAATCATTACCGCGGGTAGCTCTTACATCAAAAAAGTAGGTTCTTCTTTTTCCTGCACGAATGCGCTTACTGTAGATACTTTCTAATTTCTTGTCGTTATTCTCGTACGCCACGTTGTTAGTTTTATCAGTTAAAGAATGACTTGGCTTAGTCCACAAATATATCGATGTTTTTGAAACAGCCAAATCATAAAGTTATTTTTGAAAAAATTTTACGCTATCTCCGCTTAACTTTAGCAAATATGTTAGAATTAATAGCTGTAAACAAGTCATTTAACGGTACTGCCGTGCTCAATATCCCCCACTGGAGCCTTTCTCACGGCATGTATTGGCTGCAGGGCTCCAATGGCAGCGGCAAATCAACACTATTAAAAATACTGTCGGGTTTATTACCTTTTTCCGGAGATATCCGCATCAACAATGCTATTTCCATACAAAAACAACCTGTTGCATTCCGCAAACAGATCAATTATGCGCCTGCCGAACCACAGTTCCCGCCCTTTATCACCGGGCAGGAACTGGTTAATTTTACCCGTTCTGTAAAGGAAGGCGATGCATTACAGATCTCCTTGATACGGGATATTTTACAAATAGGCGATTTTATTCATAATCCCACGGGCAGTTATTCCAGCGGTATGCTAAAGAAGCTTTCTTTATTGCTGGCCTTTATCGGCAAACCGCAATGGATATTACTGGATGAACCTTTTACCACGCTGGACCACGCATCACAAAAGGCTTTGGAGCAGCTGATCGTAAACACCTGTCAGCAAAAAAACATTTCATTTATCCTTACTTCCCATCACGATATTGAAGCAAACAATATTGCTTTTACGGAAGTATACAGGATCATCGACCATGAACTGACCATTGTTAACAACACCCATGCTGACTGATATTATTCAAATACTACGGCGTTCCGTTACCGGTCCTTTTTACAGGGAATATGCTGGCTTCTTCCTGTTCCTGTTTTTTCTTTTCTTTGGTACGCAACCCTCTTTTGTCGATGCATTGTTATTCCACACAGCGTTAATGAAAAGCATTCTCACATCGGGTATGTTCTTTATTATCGCTATGCTCGTGTGGCTCGTATATGCATTAAAAGTATTTCAGTTTTTCTATAGTACTATTACCAAAACATCTTACCTGTTTTTACAAGCCCTGAACACCCTGCCCTACGGGCAACGGCTGGCTGTTATGTTATACCAGCAGGCCATCCTGTTATTACCGGCTACCGTTTATTTTTTATTTGTAGCAGGCATGGGTATATACCACGGTCATTTATTAGCAACAGCAGGCATTTTTGTAACAGGGCTTTTACTGTGGATGTTTTCGGCCATGGCCTGTGTACAGGTTTTATATAAAACCGGCAGCCATCACAATAACAGCTTCACCCAAAAGTTCATTCGTTTATTGCCTGATAACCTGACGGGGTTTTTATTAAAATTTTGTACGCAACATATTTTCACTGCCTTGCTTACCATCAAACTGATCTCTTTTTTTTGTTTATACGGTTTATCCCGCCTGGAAGCCGATGTATATGAACAGCGAATACTATGGCTTATCTATATCTCTGCATTGATCGGGCATGGCGTTATTGTGTATAAACTACATGAGTTTATTGAAAGCGGTTTAAGCTTTTTACGCAACATGCCCTTCCCTGTTCATAAACTATTGCTATCTCTCCTGGCCGTATATACTGTTTTATTATTACCGGAAATATGGGCGTTAAAAAGTGTAGCCATCCACCAGGGCCAGGTAATGGATTATACCTGGCTGGTTATTTTCGGCCCCTGTTTCCTGCTACTGATACATGGATTATTATATACGGAACAGCAAAAGCTGGAAAACTATTTTGGCCTGCTCTTCGGCATCTGGATCGTATTTGTATTTTTTAGCTTATCCTCACAAAGGTTATTAATGACCGGCTTTGCCCAGCTTTTAGCACTTGTATGTTTTTATACCGGCTATTATCGTTACCAGCCTTTCTTTGCTAAAAAACAGGAAACGCCCTAACCAGGCAGATTAACAAAACATACATACTAATCCTGCATGGCAATGATAAAAACTATCCCGTTTATAGTACCTTTAAGCCCATGAAAAAATCAGTACTGACCCTTTGTATAGTTCTACTGGCCCTCGCCGGTCAGGCTAAAGTAGATACGCTTACCATTCACAGCAAAGCCATGCATAAAGATATCAACTGCGTGGTTATTACACCCGATAATGGTAAAGCCAATGAACGCTGGCCGGTGGTCTACCTGCTGCATGGTTATAGCGGTAATTATGCCAACTGGATAAAAAGAGTACCTGCATTGCAACAACATGCTAACGAATACCAGTTAATGATCGTTTGTCCCGATGGCGGCTTTAGCAGCTGGTATTTTGACAGCCCTGTTGATAAAAACATCCGTTACGAAACCCATATCATTAAAGAGGTGATCCCTGTAATTGACAGTACCTATAAAACAAAAAAAGAAAAACAATACCGGGCCATTACCGGCTTGAGTATGGGTGGCCATGGCGGACTGTTTTTAGGCCTGCGCAACAGCAACCTCTTTGGCGCCTGTGGCAGCATGAGTGGCGGGGTCGATCTTAAATCCACCGGTTATAAATTTGATATTGAAAAAAGGATCGGTGACAGTACCAATAATACCAACAATAAATACTGGAAAGATTATTCGGTTATTGACATGATCGATAAATATACAAACACCGGCTCGGCCATGATCATCGATTGCGGCACAGAAGATTTTTTCTACAAGATCAACAGCAACCTGCACAAAAAAATGCTGGAGTTAAAAATACCGCACGAATACATTGAAAGGCCGGGAAAACATGACTGGGATTACTGGCGCAATGCAGTACAATACCAGTTATTATTTTTCAGTAATTATTTTAAAGCAAATACAAAATAAAAAAAGGGATGAAGCTAACCACTTCATCCCTTTTTCATACTGTTTTATATCCTTACATACCGGTAGATCCGTCCCTCACTTTCACTTTTTTCTTACCGGCATTCTTTTTTTCAAAATCCATGATCGCCTGGGGTTTGGCTACATTCTTTTTACCAAGGCTGTCTACTGTGGGTGTGTATTTGGTAAGACCAATGGGTTTTATCTCATCCTCGCCTGTAACGGAGCCATCCGCATTCACCAGCTTATTTAAGGCATAGGTCTCTGTTTCTACCACTACACCTTCAACGGGGTCATAATACACCCATTTACCGTGTTTCACTGCCAGGCCTTCGTTTTTTACGACAATACGGTTGATCTCTTTACCAGGATCATTTACATCATACAGGGCCACCGTATCAAACTTTTTACCCGGGTCCATAGCCCGCCAGCTTTCCTCACGAACCAGGCCTCCGTTATAGGTATAGTATTTTGATTTGCCGTGCAGCTTACCCCATTTATAATTCTCCTCGGCTATCTTCACGCCATTCTCCAGCGAAAAACGCTTCCAGGTTCCTTGTTTGACATCATCCTGAAAATACCCTTCTTCTTCGTAGCCCCTTTCGCCGCGCAGGTTCTCTACTTTTATGATCCAGGGACCTTGTTTCAACCCTTTGGCATCCACCCGGTTCAGGGTATCACCATGCACACTCAGCGTATAACTCTTCAACTGCGAAAATCCCGGCAGTGTTACAAACCCCAGCAGGAGTACCAGCAAAAGTTTTTTCATATTAATTATTTTGTAACCAGTTTTACAAACGGTAAATACCCGGTTTTGTTTTACCAACACCACAATATTTATACCCATTTACGTTAAAATACCGGTAACAAAACTACACAGAAATCTGGTTTAAACTGTCTTACAGTCACTTATGGTCTATCCGTCAAAACTCCGTTAATCCGGCAACTGAAAGCCCAAAGCATACCCGTAAGAAGATATTTTTTTATCACTCACCTTCATCATCTTCCCGTTATGCCAGTACCTTACTATATTTTCAGAAGCCGCTGTCGTTTCCGTAAAAACAACAAATACATGCTGGCCCCACACAGCAATGCCCGCAGCATAACCGTTGGAAGAGCTTGCATCTGAAAGTGTTACCGCTTTCCCATTCTTCCAGAATTTCGCAAAACTCCGGCCCGACTGTGATTCAGAACCGGAGACATATACATCTCCGTTGTGCACGGCAATATCCATCAACTGCGAACTGTTAGTGCCGTCAGTCACGGTCACTATCGTTCCGTTTTTCCAGTATACAGCAGTTTTTATTCCCGATCCGTTAAAAGTACTACCGGCAATATATACATCAGTCTTGTCAACAAATATTTTAGTAACAAAGGTATTACTGGCATCGTGGATCAGTGTAGGCTCCCCGTTCTTCCAATATACTATTTTACCCTCTTTCTTTCCGGCCACATACACATCGGCTCCCTGTACCACAATATCTACTGCTTCTCCATAAAAGGCATCGGCAGTAAGCAATACGGGGGTTCCGTTTTTCCAGTATTTGGCAACAAAATTTCCTGCAGCATTTTTTTCATAACCTGCAACATACACATCGCCGTTATTAACAAAAATAGCATTGGCGGCTGCGGCATACGTACCATCGGTCAGGCGGGTCTGTATCCCGTTTTTCCAATATGAAATACCCTCCATCTCCGCACCTCCGCAAACATATACATCCTTTCCTTCAATAAATACATCACTGAAATAGGAATAAGGAGACCCCTCTTTTACCAGGCCGGTGCTATCTTTCCACAACCCACCTCTTTCATCACCATCAGCATGCCTGAAACTACCGGCAATAAAGAGAGCAGGTAGCTTTTCGGGTACCGTTATTTTATCTTTTTTTGAACAGGAGGCTGCGGTAGCCAGGATCATTATACCCAAACCAATGAATACATTACGTTTCATGATGACAGATTAAATTTTACAAAGTGAACAAATAGGTTGTATTTATCACATTGTAAAAATCGTCAGAAACCAAGGCAGGAACTATCCCCGAAAAGAGGGATTTTTAACTTAGGTATTAAGATGTAGGATTGAAGACATATGGTTGAGCGTGAAGGTCATGGACTGAAGTAGAAAGAAGCAAAATTGAAGATCTAAGGCCCAGGGGCAAAAACGTAAGGTTAAACATACACAGTAATAAATTTAAGCAAACAAACCTTTTACCGTACCCCTTTCACCTTATTCCTTTCACCTTATTCCTTATATCTTACACTTCACTCCTTACACCCTACCCAGCAAATACTCCACTGCCAATTGATAACCACGTAAACCCAGGCCGGTTATGGTACCCACGGCTTTGGCGCTTACATAATTCACCTGCCGGAAACTTTCGCGGGCATGTACATTGGATATATGTACTTCCACCACGGGTGGCTGAATGGCAGCAATGGCATCACCAATGGCTACCGATGTATGGGTATAGGCGGCGGGGTTTAAAATAATACCGTCAGCTGCTGTTCCGGCCTGTTGTAATGCCGTTACCAGTTCACCCTCAATATTACTCTGGAAATAAGTAAAACTAACCTGCGGGTATTGCTGCTGCAGTTGCTGAAAATATTGTTCAAAGGTGGCACTCCCATACACCTCAGGCTCACGGGTTCCTAACAAATTCAGGTTGGGTCCATTAATGATCGCTATTTTCATACTCGCTGTTTGTTACCGCTAAAATACAGGTTATTAGCATTCATCGGTTTACTTTTTAAATACCATCTGCAGGGTATTAGAATAATTAACCCGGCCTTTTACTTTTAATCAAATTTTACAACATGACCTATATGGAAGCCCTGTATGGCGGGCAATACTGGGAGATCAGTGAAAAACAAAAAGATGGCAACCTGGGCCGGAAGAACGGTAATATTTTTTTAACCATCTGGGCAATGATGTGCCTGGTGTTTCTGTATATGTTATTAATAAGAGTGTACCCTCCTTCCGCCAGGTTCTTCTCCCCACCTCGCGGACTTTCCGGCCGCAGTGCCGGCAAACTCATAACCCTGGTATTATTTGGCACTACCTACCCGCTTATCCTGTACACCGTAGGCACGGTGCGCAATTTTAATACCTATGTACACAACTTTTTACAATACCCCGATGCGGTAAAGAAAAAAGCCAATAAGAAAATACTCCTGCCATTTTTTATCCTGCTGGCGGGCATCCTCTTACTGGCTTTTATATAATCAGTGTGCTAAGAACTTATTTCATCATATCAATAAACTGGTCAAATAGGTAACGCGAATCGTGCGGACCTGGTGTAGCTTCCGGGTGATACTGCACGGAAAACGCAGGCTTGCCTTTAATGCGTATACCTTCAATGGACTGATCGTTCAGGTTTACATGGGTAATTTCAATATGATCGGCATTCTTAACCGCTTCCGGGTCAACACCAAAACCATGATTCTGGGTAGTGATCTCCGAACGGCCGGTCACAATATTTTTTACCGGGTGGTTTAATCCGCGGTGACCATGGTGCATTTTAAAAGTAGGGATGCCGTTGGCCAATGCCAGTAACTGGTGGCCCAGGCAAATACCAAAAACAGGTTTCTCTTCTTTTAAAATCTCCTTTACAGTTTCAATGGCATAATCCATCGGGGCCGGGTCGCCGGGACCATTGGATATAAAATAACCGTTGGGGTTAAACGCTTTTACTTCGGCAAAAGGCGTTTTGGCAGGAAACACTTTTACAAATGCGCCCCTGTCGGTCATACATTTTAAAATATTTTGTTTCACCCCATAATCCAGTACCGCTACTTTAATAGCAGCGTTAGGGTCACCCAGGGCATAGGCTTCTTTGGTCGATACATGTGAGGCCAGCTCCAGGCCATTCATATCAGGCACTTCGTCCAGCTTTCTTTTCAGCTCTATCAGGTCGGTGGTTTCCGATGAAATAATGCAGTTCATAGCGCCCTTGGTACGCACATGCGCCACCAGTGCACGGGTATCCACATCTTCAATAGCTACCACATTATTCGCTTCCAGGTATTCCTGTAAAGAACCATGTGCTAAAAAGCGGGAGTACTGCTGCTCCAGGTTACGGCCAATCAGGCCTTTAATCTTTACCGATCCGGATTCAACATCCTCATTTTTAAACCCGTAGTTACCAATATGTGCCGCATTCATAATCAATATCTGGCCATAATAACTGGGGTCGGTAAATACTTCCTGGTAGCCGGTCATACCGGTATTAAAACAAATTTCGCCGGTCGCGGTACCTATAACACCAAAGGCGGTGCCATAAGCTACTGTGCCGTCCGATAAAAGTAAAACTGCTGGATTTTTTGTTGCGGGCATGTGTACTATTTATACTGAAAAAACAAATTGCGCAAAGGTAGGGGTAAACAATATTTTTTCGGGTATAAATAATACACAATTTATCAGATAATCTCAGGGGCTGTCGGCTGCAGTAACATTTCCCGGCTTTATACCCGGCTTTCCGCTGTATAGCGGCACACCGTGCCGCCATACCGCTGCAATCCGGCAGCCCTTGTTTTGCAGTAATCCTGTCGGCTATATCCTTTACCAATAAGATAACCAATTCCCGGCAATACATTGTTTCATAAAAAACGGCCCGTGTTACCACGGGCCGTTAACATTTTACCTAACAACTGTTATTACAAATTTCCTTCCAGGCGTTTAATATCTTCCTCCTGTTTGTCCCACCATTTTTTCTCGATCAGGTAGCTGGCAAACAGGCCCATGCCGCCGCAAATAGGGATCAGGGCAAAATACAAAATAACACGCTCACCGTAATCGCGGTAATGCGATGCACCGTCAACCCCAATATAGTGGTTTATCCGGCCAAATACCTGGTAATCCAGCAGGTAGGCTAAAAACAGGCCCATACCCACACCTATTAATAATAAGGCCCATTTCAGGCTCCGGAAAGGTGCCGGCCGGTTAATAAACTGGCGCGGACTTACGCCTTTATCTATCATGGCCATATTCTGCTTGGTGCGTAAATAAAAAATCCCAAAAATGGTAGCAAACCCTGCTACAAAAAGAATAATTGCTACCAGTGCTTCTCCGCCGTGCATAATCTTATTTTTTTAGTTGTAAAAAGAATGGTTATGCCCTATATGACAACCACTTCAAACAACAGGTTACAGGTTTTTGAAAAAAAATGCTAAAAGCTTAACGCTCAGAGCCTAAAGCCAGGTTTCCTATATTGTATAAACTTCTGCCTTTCGCATTCAGCATTCCGCATTCAGCTTTCCGCTTTTCGCTTTCTGCCTTCAGCCTTCAGCTTTCAGCATTTTGCTTTCTGCCTTCAGCTTTCCGCTTTCATCATAAAAATATAACCTTTGTGTAACCTGTTCAAAAAAATGGTAGTCTTATACCCCGAATGTCAACCGAACTGAGCGATAGTGTCATCATTAAACTGGTGCTTAATGGTAACCAGCAGGCTTATGCTTTGCTGGTAAACCGCTATCAGCAATATGTGTTTACATTGGTTTTACGTATGGTAAAATCGAGGGAAGAGGCGGAGGAAGTGGCACAGGATGTATTTATAAAGGCGTACAGGGCGCTGGCCAGTTTTAACGGTGAGTCCAAATTCAGCACCTGGTTATATACTATTACCCATAATACCAGCCTGAGTTTCCTGCGCAAGAAAAAAGTGGTCATTCACTCGCTGGACAATGAAACCGTAATGCTGGAAGCCGATAGCAAGGACTCAGGCATGGAGGCCAACCTGGTGGAGCAGAAATCAAAAAACCAGATGCTGGACAAAGCCATTGCCCTTTTATCAACGGATGATGCCCACCTGATCAGCTTATTTTATAAAGCCGAACAGTCGCTGGACGAAATAGGACAGATACTGGGTATTGAATCCAACGCGGTGAAAGTTCGTTTATTCCGTGCCCGTACCCGGCTCCGTGAAAAGCTGGAAACCAATTTTAAACAAGAGTTAATGGATATTCGTTAATTTTAAACGTATCAATATGCAGAACGAAGATAACATATCAGAGCGCCTGTGGCAGTATATTGACGGCAATTGCACACCCGAAGAAAAAACAACGGTTGAAAAACTATTACAGGAAAATAGTACCTGGAGAGAAAACTACCAGGCCTTGTTACAGGTACAGCAACTGTTACAACAGTCCGACCTGGAAGCGCCTTCCTTACGTTTCACCAAAAACGTAATGGAACATATTACCAGGCAAAACATAACACCGGCTACTAAAAACTATATTAACTATAATATCGTCAGGGGACTGGCAGCCGTGTTTATCGGCATTGTACTCGTGTTTGTTATTTATGCCTTCTTCCAGGTGAAATTCGATTTTGCCCCTGCCCGGGAAAAATCCCTTATCCCTGAGCACAATTTTGATCTCTCGGTCATCTTTAATAACGAATGGGTAAACGCAGTACTGTTATTAAATATGATCCTGGGCCTGTTCCTGCTGGACCAGTTTTTAACCGCTAAAAAAAGAAAGTACCAGCAAAAACGTCACCACTGACATAAGCAGTAACAAACATCATTTCGGCATGAGGGGTGATGTTTGTTATATTTGTTGCTGTAACAAACAGCATTACTGCATGAAACTGCTTAAGGATATTCCATCACAACAAGAAAGAAAAGGCCTGTTCATCCTGCTGGCGGTTTTTTGTATTGTACAAACTTTACTATTCCTCAAATTCGGCGTGGTTACCCAAAACGAAGCAGCCAAATATGTGTCCGAAGGCACATTGCTGGCCACGGAAGGAAGGCTCTCACACATCAAATACTTTTTTTACATCCCCGTCATATCGCTGGTCTGGTTATGTAAATCCCTGCATATCTCCCTGTTTTTTGCCGTACTGATCCAGGTTATCCTGTCGGGCATTGCCCAATACTGTTTTTATAAACTCTGCCGCAGCCTTACCAATTATAAAGCAGCATTTATTACCTCCCTGTTCCTGGCTTTATTTTTCCCGCTGCAATCCTGGAACTTTCATCTTTATTCCGATTCTATTTTAATCAGCCTGAGCCTGGTCTATCTCTGGTTTTTTTATCAATATGATCGTTACCAGCTTACCCGGCACCTCTTACTGGCACTGGCGGTATTGGTGCTCATCACCTTCTCCCGGCCGCATGGGCTTTTATTTATTCCACCCGCCATATTATACCTGGTGTTCCGTAAACAAAGCAGGAAAAACTTATTCATCAATATGGGCATCTGCGTTTTATTAACCGGGCTGATGTTCCTGGCGGCCCTGGTCATATTTTCCGGCGGCGGCGATATGGATGCTATGAAACCCTTTATCGAGGAACATATTATTTGTTTCGTACCCACTGCTACCGGCGATAACAATTTAACGCTTATCAACAGCGGCAGCCAGATGTACGATCTCTGGTATTATATTATTCATAATCCTTTACACTTTTTAAAACTCACCGGCTTAAAAATATTATCCTTCTTTAATCTTACCCGGCCCTGGTATACACCTGTGAACAATTACCTGCTCATAGCATTGATGGTGCCTTTATACACCAGCTTCCTCTTCGGCTTAAAAAAATTTATACAGGCCAACCGGCGTTTTGCTTTACTCGTAATAGGACTGTTGCTGCTTTACCCCTTTGGCATGACCCTGCAGTGCGACGACTGGCATAGCCGTTTTACCATGGCCATTATTGGAGCCCTGTTATGTATTTCCTGTTATAGGGTGAATTGGGTAGTAGAAAAAATAAAAAGATAGTAATATAAAAACGCCCCATCCGGGGCGTTCATTTTTACATATTAGTCAGCATCAGCTATTTTATTACATACCGGATACCAATAAACCCTTTTATACCCTGCATAGGCGCATATACATAACTGGGATCAAAATCCAGCCCATAGGTATTTTGCGGGTTCATCGGTTTGCCGGGGTTAATCACTACCCCATCCTGTTCATATTGATAACGGTTACCAAAAGGATCATTGGACCTGGAAATAACAAAGGAACCTTTTTTTGCCGGCGTCCAGTTCAATAAATTCTTTACCCCGCCAAACAGCTCAATATTATGGGGTAATGTTTTGGTCAGCTGAATATTTTGTATGCTCCATACCGGTGAATATTCCGGGCGGGGATCCTTATCACCCAACAGGGGCAGGCGCATCGGTCCATATATATTGCCGGTATAATCTATTACCACTCCAATGCCGGGGAAGGTATAACTGATCAGCCAGGTACCGCTCCACTTTTCCGTTAAAATCTGTGGAGTACGTATGTTTTTCCCGTTCTCATCTTTTTCTGTTTTATCTACCTGCTGTACGGTTCCCCCCATCATGGCTTTTAACCGGTGGTTAATATTTACATCTATATTCAGCGAAATACCTTTTGATACCGCATGCCCGTCCAGGTTATCATAAATAATTTTTTGCGGGTCGGTATCGTAATCGGCAATGATCTGGTTGGTGAAATAAGAATACCAGGTGGACAGGTCCATGCCGATGATCGTTTTCTTAAATTTAAACTGGTTGGTATAATTCAGGTTCACATTATAACTTTTCTCCGGCTTCAGGCTATTGACGATCTCCACCTTTCTGGCCCCTGTCAATGCCGCATGGTCTTCGGTAAATACACTCACCACCCTGAAACCGGTACCGGCATTCAGCCGCAGGATCTGCTGGTTATTCATCTTCCATTTCCAGGCCAGCCGGGGTGTAATGATATTGCCATGGGCTTTATGATAATCGTACCGTAAACCCGTCAGCAATAAATGGCTGGCATTAACAGTCCATTCATTTTGTACAAACACGCCGGGTATTACATACTGCTCGGGTTTGTTTTTACCGGTCAGTGTATCCAGGGTGGCAGTAGAGTTATCGTCGTAATAATTATAACGGGTAGTAAGGCCTGCTAAAAAATTATGCTGCGTACCAATGGCTTTATCCCATGTAAGCTGGCCAAATACAATATTTTGTTTGGCTATGTACGGTGTATTACCATAAGCGGCATTCTGGTCATGACTGGTAGCGGAAAAAGCAAAGAACATTTTTTCGTTTACGGGCAACTGGTAATTACCGAGCAGTTCCCAGCGGTTGGTATAAATACTTTCGCCGTAAATACTGTCACCACCCCTGAACTTCCGGCTCCAGTTCATTTCACCACCCCAGCGGTCCTCGTAAAAATAACGGGCAGCTAAGGATGCCACACGGTTATGTTTTCTTTTAAACTGGTATTTGTTAAACACCGATATACGGTGTTGTAACGTAACATCGGTAAAATTATCATTGTTCCTGTCCTGCTTATGACCATAGTTAAAATAGTTTACGCCTATGATCGCATCTGCCTTTTTACCAACCCTGTATTTCATACCGGCATCCATATTATGTTCCAGCCAGCTCGTGGTCATGATATTGGCCGATAACAAAGGAGCTTTATCTACGGTTTTGGTAATAATGTTCACCAGACCACCAATAGCTTCCGCACCATATAAACCGGACGCAGGCCCTTTGACTATTTCTACTCGTTCAATCAACTGCGAAGGAATACCAAACAAACCATATACCGAAGCCAGGCTTCCCACAATGGGCATACCATCAATAGTTACCATGGTATACGGACCTTCCAGCCCGTTAATATGAATATCGCCGGTATTGCATACACTGCAGTTCAACTGTGGCCGTACACCATTAATATTTTGCAACGATTCAAATAAACTGGGGGCGGGATTTTTTTTAAAGAACTGCGGGGAGTACACTTCAACCGCTATGGGACTGGCTGCTTTTGTTACCGGCCGCATGGTACCGGTTATCACCACATCCTCCAGTTCCTGGTTTATTTTATTCAGTACGATCACGGCGTTATCATTGGTCCATGTATAGGTTAAAGTGTTATACCCTATTGCCGTAATAAATAAAGTATCGCCGGCTGTTGATGCCAGGGTAAATTTCCCGGTTTTATCGCTGATGGTTTGTATAAGTTTATTACCGGCTTGAATGTTGGCACCCGCTACCGGCTCCTGCGTATCCGCATCTTTGATATACCCTGTCCGGGTTTGCGCTGCTGCTGTAACGGTTAGTATGGTTGTACTGATAAAAGTAAATATTTGTTTCACGTTATATTTTTAGGCTTGTCTAAATTTATATTTAGTCAAATATAGATATATTTTTAAAATATTTACCAATTTTAATTACGGGTTTCCTGTAAATACATAAAAAAAGGGATAACCATGGTTATCCCTTTTACTGTCAGCACTTTATAGTGTAAGCACCTGCCTGTTAAATATCATCCAGGTTTTTCCGTTGATGGGTATGCAGGCTTTTAAACTGGGTGGCGGTCATGCCGGTGATCTGTTTAAACTGGGCCGATATATGGGCCGTGCTGCTATATCCCAGGCGGTAGGCTATTTCCTTCAATGACAATTCATTGTAGGCCAGCCATTCCTTGGCTTTTTCAATCCGCTGTAAAATAAAATACTGTTCAATGGTCGTATTTTCATAATCGGAGAAAAGTGTGCTGAGGTAGTGATAGTCTTTATGTAAAGCAGTGGCAAGATAAGTGGACAGGTTATCTTCCATTTCATCCAGTTTACCCTCCTGCACCAATGTCACAATAGCATTTTTAATCGCCTCCACTTCCTGCACCGGCCTCGATTCCAGTAACTCAAACCCTTCGGCTACCAGTTTTTCGCGTAACTGGTTCAGGCCGGTTTCGCTTACTTCATCCCGTGTAACGGCCTGTCCCAGGTTAATGGAAACAAGCGGTATCTGCAGCTGGTGAAAAATATTTTCCACCGACTTCACACACCGGTTACAGACCATATTCCGGATACGCAGATCCATATTATTTACGTTTCTTTTTTAAAAGGTTTAAAAATGTACGCTCATAACTCAGTACCCAAGTTTCTTCGGACATACGCAGCATATTACCCCCTACCTGGAAACGGTAACCCAGGTTCAGTTTGGAATTGCTGTTAAAAATAAGCTGTACGGCCGGCGCTATATCCACATACCAACGTTGCCTGTCCAGCGTTTGCTGGGCCAGTATTTCGGTATACAGGTTAAGATTGGTCTGCTTATAACTGGTATAGTTAAAAGGTAATAACAAATAACCTGCCGATAAAGAATAGTTCATAGATTGGTACTGACGCGACGGTATATACTGCACTTTATCATTCCTTGATTTATCTAATACCTGTGTATGACTCACTGTACCGGATAAAGCAAATTTATGCCATAACTGGGTGGCGATAATACCCAGCTGGGCACCGCTTTTATCGCCGAGTAAATTGATCTCTTCGTTATGAAAAGGACTGTTGCTGTAAGCCACTTCGCCAAAAGCCCCCATACGGAAATGCGAATGCAGCTCATCTTTGGAAAGAAAACGGTATTTGGCATAAGCATATACCGACTCCCATTTAAAACGGGTAGTATGCACATCCGCAAAAGTGGCACCCCCTCTTACCATCCATTTTTTATTAAGGCCTACCATTACTTCCGGCGCATAACGTTGCATGGCCCTGCTGTTCCAGGCCTGTGCAGGCATTACCATGGCCGAAGCCTTGGCAGTAACTGATTTTGCAGGTACATTGGAAGCGGGGTCGGAAAAGACATAGAGTTCCTGTGCCTGTACTACTCCAACAAGAAACAGGCCTATTATTATCATTAAATACTTCATTCGATTTTTTTTAAGGTGTGGCCAATAGTTCTTTAATTTTCTGCTCCAGCTCTTCCCTTTCCAGGTTCATGGCTACCAGTTGTCCTTTTTTATTGAACAGGTACGAGGTGGGCAGGGCCTGCACATTCCATTGTACAGCCGTTACGGCTTCCCAACCCCGGTTATCAATTACCTGTGGCCAGGTGATCTTATCTTTTTTAACCGCTTTTTCCCAGTCGCTTTTTTCTTCGTCCAGGGAAACACCTAATATTTCAAAACCCTGTTTGTTATAGGCGGCGTATAACTTACGCAGATCCTTATTGGAGTTCCTGCAGGGTATACACCAGCTGGCCCAGAAATCAAGCAATACCACTTTACCTTTAAAAGAGGTAAGACTGATAGAGTCGCCTTTTACGGTAGGCAGGCGCAGGGGTAAGCGGGGATCGTTATAGTTAACATCGGGAAGGGTTTGCTGGGCCTGAACAGATAAAGTAAAGACACAAGCCACCCACAAAAAAAGCTGACGCAGTTTTTGACGCATTGTTTATACATTTTAATAGTTGTCCCGCGGGGCGGGACAACTACAATCATTAAATTAAATAGTTACGTGGTAAATACGGCTGCCCTCTTTTACCTTATCATCTACACAGCAACTGGCAGCTTTGCCGGTTTGTACACAACTCATTTTTGTAGCTGCAGCATATTTTTTAAACTGCTTATCGGTAACAAACCCTTTATCAACAACAGTAAAACTTTTTTCACCGTTCAGGGTTTGATTTTTTGTTTCTAAAAAATGAAGCGTGGTACCTGCGTAACTTATATGGGCATCATTGCTTACTGCCACGTTATCAAAATCAGCGGTAACATTTAATTTGCCTACAGAAAAGCCGGCATCTTCCACCGCCTGTTTCAGGCCGTCAATGCTAACATCCGATCCTTCTTTAAAGCTGATGCGGTATTGCGATTGTTTGATATCCACCACTACCTTATCTACGTATGGCAGTTCTTTTAATGCCGAGTTAATGGCATTACTGCACATGGCACAGGTAAGGCCTGTTGCCGTTAATTCGGCTTTTTTTATTTGTGCCTGGGCAGCTACTGCAAACAGAAAGCTACAGGCTATGAATATGATTTTTTTCATTACTTAAAATTTAAGGTAAAACTTTCAACACACCGGTGCTGTTGCAGGCACTGGCAGACATACACCATTTTTTACAGGTTAAACAGTACTGTTGATCACTAAGGCCAGGACTTATACCCGCTACATTGCTTTACGCAAATGCTGCGTATAGTTATTAAAGCACAAGAGTGCGACGCAACAGCCGATGCCAGTAGCAATGCAGTTTGTAACACAATAAAATTACTGCATTCACTGAACCCTGTGAAAAATGGTGGTAAACGAAACGGAGGATTATTTATGACCGCCGTCGCTGCAGCAGGATTCTTTTTTACCCTCTTCTTTGCCTTCTTTGTTGCAGCAATCTTTCTCTGTTTTTTTCACACCGTCAGCTTTTTCCGTTTTAGGTGCTTTTGTTTTTTTACCACCCAGGTCAACACGCTCGTATTTGCAGCAGCCGTGTAACTTGTTATAAGTTTCATCAGTAGCTTTTACGTCGCGGGTATCATAACCGGTAGCGGCAACTGCCTCCTGTATTTTGGCAGCATTGGTAGAAGTAGAGATATAAGTAACGGTCAGTGTTTTTTTGTCCGCATTCCAGTCAGCGGCAGTAGCTCCCGCATCTTTGGCAGCTGTTTCAATTTTCTTTTTACACATACCGCAGTTACCTGATACAGGGATGGTTTCGGTGGTATTTTTTTGTGCGGTAGCGGTTAAAGCTGTAAAGGAGAATAATAAAGCGGCAAATATGTTTAACGTTTTCATGATGTATTATTTAAAAGATTTGATAGTATAATTAATTGAATAAAATGAATAGAAAGTACACCATAGTGTACAGGTGATAAAAGCAGTCGCTTTTACCGGCATCAGTTTAACCAATCCAATATCAAATCCTGAAAACGCTGTTCATGATACACAGGTCATCATCCGGCAATAAAGGAGGAGCATGGGCCAGGTTGTCTATGTATATATCCCGGGAGGGAAATGTAGTTAATAAAAAGTCGATGGGAGCCGGTGGTAATACGGCAACAGGCGCACTGAAATTAAAAAGTGTGGCAAAAGCCTGTTGCTGATCGTTCTGGAGTTTTACCAGGTCTACCTGGTCGTGACAGCAGCCATGTGCTTCCTCCATACTCATACCGCAACGGCCACATTCATCAGGTGTATCACTGGCAAACCACTGTACCGAATCGAGGCGGTTCATGCAAAAGTGCTGACTGATCACTACCCCGTTGCTGACAGCAAGGTAACAAATGGCCAATATGAAAATGCTTAACTTTTTCATGAACATACCAAAGATACTATGATTTTACAATTTTCACAGTATTT
Source organism: Terrimonas rubra (assembly GCF_042686025.1). NCBI lineage: Bacteria > Pseudomonadati > Bacteroidota > Chitinophagia > Chitinophagales > Chitinophagaceae > Terrimonas > Terrimonas rubra. The sequence continues at coordinate 790,965 of NZ_JBHUOZ010000003.1, read as the reverse complement.
AGCCTGAAAGGACAATTTTTTAGAAATCAGTTAACAAAACGCCATAGTAAACCCACCCTTAACAAAAAGCCCGGTGTAGGATAATTAACGGCTGCCAGGTTATTGTTGGTAAAGCCAAAACCCTGGGCCAGGCTTACCGTATTAAGGTTTTCGGCACGGGCATACACGGTCATTTTTTTAATGCGGAAGTTAACATAAGCCCCGATATCCGGCAGGTTTTTAATAGTAGTGGTATCCTGGTACTGAAACTTACCCAATACAGGTGAATAACCATCTGCTTTATACGGCGTGTGATAACGCATATCCAGCCCCAGTGCCAGGGCCAGGTTTTTAAAGCCCAGGCTACCCTCGTAACCAAAACGGTTGCGGGTAAATACCAGCGGTACATTTACCGGTGCATTGCCGATAACCTGTTGTACATACACATCGGTATGCCATTTCCAGGTTTTTTTGCGGCCAAAACTGAAAGATTTATTCAGTGATACCTGCAGTACATTAAAAGGGGTACCACTTTGCTCTAACTGGTTAAAGCCCGTCAGGTAGGTGTAGTTGGTTACCAGGTACAGGTGACCGGTTAACAGCAGGCCCAGTTTTACAGGATTTACCTGTGCGAAAATATGGGTGTTGTTTTCTTTACGGAAACCACCTGTCTGCAACAAGTTAAAATTACTCAGCGGGTTAAATAAAAAGGAAGGTGTGCGGTTGACATTTTCAAAGCCGATTTTTGCATATCCCAGTTTAGGACTTAAAAAGCCCAGCAAACTGATATAGGCCTGGTAATCGCCGGCATTGAGTCCTGCAAAATAAACCTTACCATTGGCTTCAATATCCCAACGCTGGTTTTTGGTTCGGTTACGGTATTCACCATACCCAATAATATTATAAAAACGTGATTTCCCGTTGCGGATATCCCCCACCAGGTTTTGCACCGACGCACCGATCTTAATGAACTGGTGCAGGTTTTTGGCATCAGGGAACTGGTAAATAGACAGGCTGTTGATAATATCACGCCAGCTGTCTTTGATGGATATGGTATCGCGATTGCTGTTTAAAGCAATATCATAAAAATCCCGGAGATAGGCAGAATCCTGTTGACTATCATAAAACTCGTAAGAGTAAGTATTATATTGTATGGTATGTTCAAAGCGTAAACGCGGGAAGAACAAAGGCACTACGCTGGAATCGGTAACCAGGGAATCCTTTTTACCAAGGTCGTACTGCTGGCGCATCATTGCCGTAAAGGTTTTGTATTTATTACCGGTTTTTATATTCTTGTTAAAGAAGTTGCCGCCGATAAATTCATTTTGCCCCCCGATCTGGGTGGGTATGCTAAAACGGTCTTTAAAATTCTGGTCATTTAAAAAATCGGCCGTATCCTGGATGCCTCCATTTTCAGATGCCAGGATATTGTTGGCCACGATAGCAAAGAAATTATGGTACCGTTTATTTACCGATTCGTAGTTAGAGCTTAACAGGTAATTATTATGCCCGTTTTTTTGCGCATTAAAATACCCGGGTGCGGTTAACATCCTGAACTGGCCCAGTACATTCCAGTTGGGCTTTATGTTCTGGGTATGTAAAAGTCCGATCTGCTGTTCCGATTTACTGGCCAGCATATAATATATTTCGGAGTAAGGGCGGGTAACCGTAAAAAAGCGAACATCGTTCAGGGTCCAGTTATACCGGTCGTAGGCATGAAAACCGGCATCCCAGCCGGCCTGCATCATGGGTGAAAATAAAATAGAACGGGTAGCCGAACCAATATTACCTAAATAAACATCCGTTGCCCGCAAAGGGAATATTTTAGGCATATCCGCCACCGAACTGTCCAGCCGGTTGGTACGGGTAGAGTCAAAATATTTGAAAGTGACCGTAATGGAGTCTTCATTGGCATCACGCCGCTGCAGGCTGTCCTTACCCCCGCCGCTTAAGGCGCCACCCAGGCTGCGCACCCTGTCCATGCCGCCACGCACCGGGTTGCCCCTTTGTGCTGATACAATGGACGATACCGCCAGTAAACCCACTAAGAATGTGTATGTAATTAATTTGTACAGATAAAATGTATTAAGCATTACTGTTGGCCGGTGTTTACAGCCGAAGCCGGGCTTCCATAACTGCAAAACTAACCTGGCAAAACATTGTAAAATGTTAAAGCGATGCAATTAGTTCCTTAAATATGACAGACAGTTTGGGCTCGGCCGCATGTGCCGCTTCCAATACCTCTTCGTGGGTGATCACATTATCATCTTCACGGATACCGATATCGGTGACAATGCTTACCGCAAATACCGCCAGTCCCATGTGGTTGGCCACAATGGTTTCCTGTACGGTGCTCATCCCTACCACATCGCCGCCCAATACCTGTATCATCCGGTATTCGGCCTTGGTTTCAAAGGTAGGACCGGTCACAGCCAGGTACACCCCTTCTTTTACATCAATATTATTGGCTTTGGCTATGGCTTTGGCCCGGGCGATGAGGGATTTTTTGTAGGGTTCGGTCATATCGGGGAAACGAGGCCCCCATGCTTCAATATTTTTACCCACCAGCGGGTTAGGCGTAAACTGGCTGATATGATCACGGATGATCATGATATCGCCTACATTATAACTGGTATTTACCCCACCAGCCGCATTGGACAGTAAGAGGGTTTCAATACCTAACAATTTCATCACACGGATAGGGAAAACCACTTCCTGGGCTGTGTATCCCTCATAAAAATGGAACCGGCCGGCCATGGCTACCACCGTTTTCCCGGATAATTTACCAAATATCAGCCTGCCTTTATGGCCCTGTACGGTAGACACGGGGAAATGAGGGATATCGCCGTAAGGCACTTCTTTTTCCACCTGTATCTGGGTAGAAAAATTACCCAGGCCACTGCCCAGCACCACCCCTACAGCGGGTGTTTCGGCATACTGCGATTTTAAATAAGCTACGGTCTCGTTCAGTTGTGCAATGATATCTGCTGCCATAATGGTAATAATAGGGAGCAAATATATAGAATATTAGGCCACGGGGAAGCGGAAAGCCGAAAGCTAAAAGCTAAAAGCAAAATGCTGAAAGAGGAAGGCTAAAGGCTGAGAATCTTAGTCGGAAAGACCGAATGTCAGGAAGTCTGGGAGTAGAATAGGCAATTGACAATGGACAATGGACAAGTGATAATTGAGCCGGAGTTCTCGGTTCTGAATCCTCACTTCTGAATTCTGAAGTCTGAAATCTGAAATCTGAAATCCCCAATCCTAAATCCCCTGCCCCTGGTCGGAATTCTGCCTACAATCACCTATATTTGCGACAAATTTTTTCATCCATGAATTTACACGAATACCAGGCCAAAGAACTATTAAAAAAGTACAATGTGCCCGTGCAGGACGGATATGCTTGCGGTACGGTACAGGAAGCGGAAGAAGCTTATCGTCAAATCAAGACACAATCGGGAAGCAAGTTTGCAGTTGTAAAAGCGCAGATACATGCCGGCGGTCGTGGTAAAGGTGCCATTAAAGAAAATGGCCTGAATGGTGTTAAAGTAGGTAAATCCTTAGAAGATATCCAGGAGTTTGCTACCAAATTATTAGGTGGTACCCTGGTAACCATACAAACCGGTCCTGCCGGTAAAGTGGTGAACAAGATCCTGGTTGCACAGGATATGTATTATGATGGTCCTTCTGAAAGACAAGAGTTTTACCTGTCTATTTTACTGGACAGGAGCAAAGGACAAAACGTGATCATGTACAGTACCGAAGGCGGTATGAACATTGAAGATGTGGCTCATGATACCCCTGAAAAAATATTTAAGGAGTGGGTACACCCCGGTGGTGGCCTGCAGCCTTTCCAGGCCCGCAAAATTGCCTTTAACTTAGGCTTAAGCGGTGAGGCTTTTAAAAACTGCGTAAAGTTTGTTACTAATTTATACAATGCTTATGTTGGTTTAGACTGCGCTATGCTGGAGATCAACCCATTATTTAAAGCGGCTGATGATAAGATCATTGCCGTTGACTGTAAACTGAGCCTGGATGATAATGCGTTAATGCGTCACCCGGATGTAGCAGCTTTACGTGATGTAACCGAAGAAGACCCTACAGAAGTAGAAGCAGGTAAATATAACCTGAACTTTGTAAAACTGGACGGTAACGTAGGTTGTATGGTAAATGGTGCCGGTTTGGCGATGGCTACCATGGACATGATCAAGTTAAGCGGTGGCGAGCCTGCCAACTTCCTGGACGTAGGTGGTACAGCCAATGCACAGACTGTGGAAGCGGGCTTTAAGATCATTATGAAGGACCCTGCTGTAAAAGCTATCCTGATCAATATTTTCGGTGGTATCGTTCGTTGCGACCGTGTGGCGGCCGGTGTTATTGATGCTTATAAAAACTTAGGCAATATCAATATCCCGATCATTGTACGTTTACAGGGTACCAATGCTGAGGAAGCTAAAAAGTTAATTGACGAAAGCGGTTTAAAAGTACAGTCGGCTATCCTGTTAAGTGAAGCAGCTGACCTGGTAAAACAAGCCGTAGCTTAATATTATTTTTGTATAGATGTGTTGGCCCCTGATCTTTATCGGGGGCTTTTTTATTTTAACAGGCAACTGTGTATATTTATGTATGGGGTTCATGAGTCAACAACATAAAATATACCTGGGGAATACCATTGCCATTCTTTGGGGCGGGATTATCGCGGCCGGTCTTGCTAATTTTAGTTTCTATTTTGGAGCGATGCTGATGTTTTCGGATGAGCATATACCAAAGGCACAATTATTCATCTCAGGAGTAATACTGTTTTTCGGGCCGATTACTTCGTCGTTCATAGCAGGCTATATAACAGCCAGAACAGGCATTAATAAAGAAAAGTTAATTGCTACGTTGTCCGGTATAATCCCTTTAATTGTTCTACTTGGTGGTATGGATTTAGATTTTGGTATTTTACTCACTCACATACATATAACATTAAGCTTATTGTTAATAATCCCTTGCGCCTGGTTAGGTGGTCATGTTTATACTAAATACAGGTTTTAAAACTTTACACCTTTATCGTCTTTCTCAATCCATCCGGAAACATAATTGTCACCAAGACTACAATTAGCAAAACATTAAACTCAACCCCGTTACTACCCCCTCCTACCACGTACCAGCCATGGGGCAGGTGTACCATAAATATGCCGGTGATCAATATGGCAATAGTAACCAGGCAGGCGGCTTTTACATATTTTTCCACCAATAAACAGATAGCAGCTATTACATGTGATATTTTAATGGCCCAGGCTAAAGGTAGCCCGATAGGCGCAAAGCCCACTTCGTTGAGGTAAAGGTTACCAAAGTCGTTTACGCCATTGTTAAACATACCGGCCATGCCGTGTATGAGTAAAATAATGGCGACAATTATTCTTAAAAGCAGTGTATTGTTGTTTCTCATCAGGAAGGTTTAATTGAGAAACGGAAATTACGGAAATATCAGGTTGATTTGGCAGCAATTATTAAAAGCCTATCCATACGTAAAATAAACCGTTGTAGCGCCTTTAGTTTTGGCATAGTTTACGAACCGTTTAAAACTGCGCAGATCCTGTCCAAAATTATTATTGATATAACCCTGGGTAGCTATTGCATTAAATTCAGCAAAATAGACTTTGGAATTAAGCGTATCGTATCCATGATCATCCAGTATCGCCGGCAGGTTTTCGATTACTGATAACTTATCAATAAGCCGGGTTAACAAATTTTCTACTTTACCTATATTACCAGTTACTTTGGCATTACTTTCACGGCATTCCTGTAAAATCTCCTGTCTTTCTTCTTCTGATTCAGCTGTTTCCAAGAGATACAGAAGCTCTTCATTATTTTCGTCCTTATATCGCTCCATTTCATAAAATGGAGTTATGTCTAAGGCCGTAATTTCGCCGATCTGGTCTAACTCAGGCAATCCCTCGCAGGCATTTTGTCTACACATAAAATTGCAGAAAGTCCTGCTAACAGAATAATTATCATTACCCGCATTTCTATCACTGTAAAATTGACTGTCAAAAACCTGGTCATGTTTATCTGTTAGTATTGCAATATCTAATCCCATAAAAATTAAACTATTAGTTTTTAACCAGATATCCAGCCATCTCCACCTGATATTCCTTTGCCACTTTATAAGCCTGCTCAGCAAAGTCTTCACCTTTACCCGCATAAATAATAGCCCGGCTGGCATTTACCAGTAAACCGATATCTTCGTTCATTGCTTTTTCAGATATTTCTTTCAGGCTTCCACCCTGTGCCCCTACTCCGGGTACAAGATAAAAATGATGTGGTGTAAGCTTGCGTATCTGCACAAACTGTTCGGCCTGTGTAGCGCCAATTACAAACATTAAATTATCGGGGCTGCCCCAGTTACTTACCGAGGTCAGTACTTTTTCGTATAAATGTTCATCGCTTTGTAAGGGCTGTAATTCAAAATCGCTGGCACCTTTGTTGGAAGTAAGGCCCAGCACAATGGCCCATTTACCGGCATGCTGCAGAAAAGGTTTTACACTGTCCTCTCCCATATAGGGCGCAACGGTTACCGAATCAAAAGGCATGGCCTCAAAGAAGGCCTTGGCATATTGATCGCTGGTATTACCAATATCACCACGCTTGGCATCGGCAATGGTAAAATGACTATTACCAATATAACGTACGGTTTTATCCAGGGCTATCCATCCTTTTACGCCCAGCGCTTCGTAGAAAGCCGTGTTTATTTTATAGGCCACACAAACATCCCTGGTAGCATCAATGATGGCTTTGTTAAAGGCAAAAACGGGATCTTCTTCCTGCAATAGGTGCTGCGGAATTTTTTCTATATCGGTATCCAAACCTACACATAAATACGATTGTCTTTCACGGATCAGTTGTACCAGTTGTTGCCTTGTCATAACTACGAAGATAAATGAGAATGTATGATTTAAGATTTGGGGATGTATGATTTTTCCCAACAAATTATCGCTAAAACAGGGTGGCTGTTATTTGCCTGATGATATTGCCGAATACCCATACTTCTTCATAGGTATTATACAAAGGCACAGGCGCCAGGCGGATCACATTCGGCTCCCGCCAGTCGGCTACCACCCCTTCGGCCATCAACGCATCAAATACTTTTTTCCCGTCCCTTAACATATGTATGGATACCTGGCAGCCTCTTTCCGCTTCGTTTGCCGGTGTAATGACTTCGATTATTTTTTCCGGCAGGCTGTTATTGATATCGGCTAAAATAAAATGCAGGAAGGCCGACATCTTTTCCCTTTTGGCATGCAGGTTATCAATACCCGCTTCTTCAAACAATTGTAAAGAGGCTTTGTGTATGGCCATGGATAATAAGGGACTGATACTCATCTGCCAGCCTTCCACAGTTGGAATGGCCTTAAATCCTTTATCCATTAAAAACCGGGTAGCTTTATCATAACCCCACCAGCCCGCCAGGCGCGGAAAAGCAGGGTCGGTAGCAAATTGTTCATGTACATATACACCACCAATAGCACCGGGACCGCTGTTTAAATATTTATACGTACACCAGGCGGCAAAATCAACTTCCCAGTTGTGCAATTGCAGGTTTACATTACCGGCAGCATGTGCCAGGTCGTAACCGGCATAAGCGCCCACCGAATGTGCAGCAGCTGTGATAGCCTGCAGGTCAAAGAACTGGCCGGTATAATAGTTTACCCCACCTATAAATACAACAGCAACCGATTCACCATGTTGTTGTATCAGCTCCACAATATCCTTGGTATGTATGATCTGCTCACCGGGTTTAGGCGCTATCTCTATAATAACATCTTCCGCTTTTAGTCCATGTAACTGCACCTGTGTTTCCAGGGCATACTGATCGGAAGGAAAAGCTTTGGCCTCACAAATAATTTTATACCGTGTAGCAGTAGGTTTATAAAAGCTGGCAAACAATAAATGAATATTGATGGTGAGCTGGTTCATGGCCACTACTTCATGCTCTTTAGCACCCATTAGTTTTGCGAGGGTTGGCGCTACTTCCAGGTGATAGTCCATCCAGGGATGACTACCACCAAAATAACCACCTACTGCCAGTGTTTCCCATTCCGCTAATGCCTGTAATACACCGTCCTTTACATTTTTAGGCTGCAGACCCAGTGAGTTGCCCGTAAAGTAAACAGCATCCTTTCCATTCCGTTGCGGAAAATGAAATCTTGAACGAAAAGACTTTAATATATCCTGTTGATCGAGTTGTTGTGCAAAGGCAAGCGTATTTTCAAAAGCCATCGTTGATATAGATTTTAGTATGTAGTATAAAGTATTTAGTATACAGCATTCGGAGTAAAGAAAGAGACTTAACTCCCGTTGAACATTATTAATTATTAACTGCTAATTATTCATTAACCATCATATGCTTCCTGTTTTGCCGCCATCAACCGGTATGCTTACCCCGTTTACATAAGAGGCAGCGGGTGAAGCCAGGAAGGCCACTACATTGGCCACTTCTTCCGGCTGGGCAAAACGTTTCATGGGTATTTCGTTCTTCATGCGGGCTTCTACGTGTTCGGCCGGTGTATGTGTATTTTCGGCTATATAGTTAATGAGGCCTGTGATACGGGCGGTATTGGTACTGCCGGGTAAAATATTATTAACGGTTATATTAAACTGCCCCAGTTCATTGGCCATTGTTTTGGCCCAGGATGCCACGGCACCACGGATGGTATTGGATACGCCCAGGTTAGCAATAGGTATTTTAACAGAGGTGGAGATGATATTGATGATACGGCCGTAATTGTCTTTTTTCATGCCCGGTACCACGGCAGTGGTGAGCAATTGGTTATTGACAATATGCTGCTGAAAAGCTTTTTCAAAACTCTCGGGTTTTGCCTCTGTAATAGGTCCGGCAGCAGGTCCGCCCGTATTGTTAATTAAAATATGAATGGTTGTTGTGGCCACACAGGCATCCACCACTTCCTTCACCTGTGCGGGGTTGGCAAAGTCGGCCACTAAATAACTATGTTGTTGCTGCTGGCTTGTATCAAGGGTTTGCACTACTGCTTTTAAGGCTTCTTCATTACGGGCCAGCAGTACACAGTTAGCCCCTAAAGCCGCCAGTGTTTGTGCAATGGCCAGGCCTATACCCTGGGTGCTGCCGCAAACAAGCGCCGTTTTATGCTGTAAGGAAATATTCATCTGTTTTACTTTATATGATTGAATTGATCCAAACCTACGTAAAAGCTGTAAACTATGACCGCTTATATTTTTTTACGTATTGCCATTTCCTTCGCGATGGCCTGTGCATTGGCATCCTGCTTATCAAGGTGCCGGATAATGTTATCATAACTTTCCGCATCACGGTTCTGGCTTAGTTTAAAAACATTATCCAGGGCCGTTACTTTTATTTCAACCCCAACAATAGCGGGCAATAGTTTACGGATATAATCATCCGGCAACTGGTCGTACGCTGCTTTTGATTGGGGATTGTTTTCAAAATGATCGGTGGTGCGGCGCAGTATATTTCTCAGTCCTTCCTCATCCATAAACTTGAGTTGCCCCCGGGCATGTACGCTGATATAGTTCCAGGTACTGGCAGATGGTGCATGTGTATACCAGGAAGCACTGACATACGAATGGGGGCCGGTAAATACCACCAGCGCTTCCGGGTTATTGACAAAAGCTTGATGGTGATCCGTGTTTTTCATGATATGACTGGTCAATACCAGTTCCCCCTCCACTTCATCAGTAAAGAAAGGCACCTGGGTAGCTGCAGGGATATTTTGATTACTCCCGATAAGCATGGCAAAGGGATTTGCCTGCATGAATGCTAGTACCTTGGTCCTGTCTTTTTCGGTATAGTAGGAGAAGCTGTACACGGGACAATTAGATAATTAGTTAATTAGATAATTTGGTAATGAATAAAGCAGAAAGCTAAAGGCTGAAAGCAGAATGCTTAACCCAAAAAGCTGAATGCGGCAGTACTGTACACTGTTGAATAGCATTGGTGCAGTACAAGTGTGCGACGCAAGGAACGATGCCAGGAACCATGCAGCCCGTTACCTAAAACTATTACAAGACTCCTGTATCGTTTTTTTCAGCTATGTTCTATACACTTTGCTTTACCTTATCGGCAAATTCCCTGAAAGCGGTTTTCACTATTTCATCGTTGCTCAGCATGACCGGTTTACCGGCATCGCCGCCTTCACGGATATTTTGTACAATAGGGATCTGGCCCAGGAAAGGTATTTCATATTCTTCTGCCAGGTTTTTACCCCCCTCTTTACCAAAAATATAGTATTTGTTATCGGGCAGTTCGGGTGGCGTAAAATAACTCATATTCTCTACCAGTCCCAATACTTTTACATTCAGTTGTGCCTGCCCGAACATGGCAATACCTTTTTTGGCATCGGCCAGGGCCACATCCTGCGGGGTGGACACGATCACAGCGCCATTTACAGGCACAGTTTGCATGAGTGTTAAATGAATGTCGCCGGTGCCGGGAGGCATATCAATGACCAGGTAATCCAGTTCGCCCCATTCCACATCGCTGATAAATTGTTTAATAGCGCTGCTGGCCATGGGGCCACGCCATACTACCGCGTTTTTTTCATCGACCAGTAAACCGATACTCATAAGGCTGATACCATATTTTTCCAGCGGTACGATCATGCCTTTACCGTTCACATCTTTCATCATAGGACGTTCGCCACGCACCCCAAACATAATGGGCACACTGGGTCCGTAAATATCGGCATCCATGAGGCCTACTTTGGCCCCGTTCTCCGATAAGGCAATGGCCAGGTTGGCGGCTACGGTACTTTTGCCCACACCGCCTTTACCACTGAATACGGCAATGATTTTTTTAACCTGGGGCAGTATTTTACGGGCCTGGGCCGTTTCGGGCTGTTCGGCCTGTTTGGCTGCAAAGTTCACCCGCACAATCACATCTTTATGTACCAGCTTTTTTAACGTGCCGATACATAACATTTTTAACTGGTCGCGGATCTCGGCCGACTGGCCGGCTACTGATAAGGTAAATGAAACATAATATTTCTCTACTACAATATCCTGCACCATATCCTCTGCTACAATATCTTTTCCGGTTTCGGGGTCCTGCACATTTTTGAGTGCATCCAGTATAATTTGCGAAGTAATTTCTGCCACGACTTTATTAAAGCTTATGTTAAAAAAATAGAATGATGCAAAGTTAAACATACAAACGGCTAATTTGTTGTCCGAAATCCACAACTTGTACTTAATTTTACTGTGTGAAGAAATATTTACAATACTTTTTAGTTACTGCTTTTTTAATCCCCGTTGCTGCCAAAGCGCAATTTGAAACGATCAGAGACTCTGTTGTTCAGCTATACGGTATAGTAATGACCTCCGACAGCCTGGTAGGCATACCGGCGGTAAGTGTAATGGTAAAAGGCCAGAACCGGGGTACCCTGACCAATAGTGAAGGTGTTTTTTCCATTGCCGTTTTAAAAGGCGACCAGATAGAGTTTTCGCACGTAAGTTATAAAAGCAAACTGGTGACCATTCCCCGGAATATTGAGGGCAACCAGTATAGTATGGTACAGTTGATGGTAAACGATACGGTGTACCTGCCGGCCACCATTATCAGGCCCCGGCCCACCCCGGAGCAGTTTGCCCGTGATTTTGTGAACACCAAAGTACCGGATGATGATATAGAAATAGCCCGGAAGAATACCGATATTGCTACGCGGAAAGTGTTGTTAAAGACCATGCCCGGCGACGGTGGCGAAGCTACCCGGATACAGTTTAATAAAGTGGCCAACCAGGCCCGTTACCAGGGACAAACGCCGCCCATGAACATATTTAACCCGGCTGCCTGGGCAGATTTTATACAATCCTGGAAAAGAGGGGATTATAAAAAACAATAATATGTAAATTCCTTATACAAGATCCCGCACTAACCTGCGGGATTTTTTATACTTCATCATAATTTTATATACGAATCAGTCCTTTTACCCCGTGAGTATTTATCTTAGACCCTTAAAACACTACCATGCGCCTGCTTTTTATTACTGCCCTGCTAACCTTATCGATTGCCAGCCTGGGGCAACAACAACAAATATTGAATGGCAATTTTGAACCTACTGACGGAAACGATTCCAGGTACCTGGCCATTACCGAGAAAAAGGATGGCAAATGGCACCGGGTATTGTATCTCCTGCACCAGACTACCGTTGCTATGCAGGGCTGGTACCTGGATGAAAAATGTACTATTGCTGACAGCTTACAGATCTGGTACCATGATAATAAAGCCGTTAGCAGTATTAAGGAATACAGGAACGGGGTAATGAATGGTACTACTCTGGAGTTTCATGATAATGGCATGATGAAAGACTCTGTTACCTATGAGAACGGGCGCCGTAAAGGCATCAGCCTTGGATGGGATAAGGACGGTTATATAAATGACAGTACCAGTTTTGACGGCCAGGGCAATGGTGTGCAAATGCATATGTATAGTGGCGGCGAAGGTAAAGTGTACAGTGCCGGCCGCTGGATACAGGACACCCTTAAAAACGGTCCCTGGAATTATTACCATAAAAACGGCACCGTAATGGCCAAAGAAATGTATAAGAACGGAAAGCTGGAAACCTGCAAGTGTTTTACCGAAACCGGGGAACCCATTGCCGATGAGTTATGCATAGAGAAGGAAGCCGAATTTAAAGGAGGCCAGGAGGGATGGGCCGCTTTTTTAAGAAAGAACCTGGATGCCAATGTACCGGTAAGGAAAGGCGCCCCTGTGGGCTACCACCGGGCCATGGCCCTGTTTGTGGTAGGTGCAGATGGAAGTATCAGCGATATAAAAATACTGCACGATCCCGGTTTTGGCATGGGGGCAGAGTTTATACGTATTCTTAAAAAATCGCCCAAGTGGGTGCCTGCACAACAATATGGCCGTAATGTAAAAGCGTATCGTAAACAACCTTTAACCTTCGTGGTACAATAATCACCGGCTTTTATTTTTTCTGTAAACAGAAACCAATATTTACAGAAGCATATCTGCCCGTATCGCTTACATTTGCAGCATAACAGATTGCTAAGAAAAAATAAAATTTATGATCGTTTCAGTAATAGGAGCCGGTACTATGGGTAACGGCATTGCCCACGTTTTTGCCCAGCATGGTTTTACCGTTAATTTAATTGATGTATCGGCCGCACAATTGGAAAAAGCTATTGCCACTATTGGTAAAAACCTGGACCGCCAGGTAAGTAAAGCCGCTATTACTGAAGAAATAAAAAACAATACCCTTGCTAATATTACCACCCATACAGGCTTTGAAGGCATTGGCAATTCAGGACTGGTAGTGGAAGCAGCGACAGAGAATACCGAACTGAAATTAAATATATTTAAACAGATAGATGCCGTTGCTCCCGCCGGCTGTATACTGGCTACCAATACATCCTCTATATCCATAACAAAAATTGCCTCGGTAACCGGCAGACCCGAATCGGTGATCGGCATGCATTTCATGAATCCCGTACCGGTAATGAAACTGGTAGAGATCATTAACGGTTATGCAACTGATAAAAAAGTAACTGAAACGATTGTTGCCTTAAGCAAACAATTAAACAAAGTGCCCTGCGTGGTAAACGATTATCCCGGCTTTATTGCCAACCGGATTTTAATGCCCATGATCAATGAAGCGATTTATAGCTTATACGAAGGTGTGGCCGGTCTGGAAGAAATTGATACCGTGATGAAGCTGGGCATGGCCCACCCTATGGGACCTTTGCAGCTAGCCGATTTTATTGGCCTGGACGTATGTCATGCTATTTTAAAAGTTTTACATGATGGTTTTGGCAACCCTAAATATGCGCCCTGTCCTTTGCTCACCAATATGGTAACCGCCAAAAAATTAGGTGTAAAATCCGGTGAAGGGTTTTATGTGCATACACCAGGGAGTAAAGAGTTAACAGTAAGTCCTGCATTTATAAAATAATCATTAATACCCATGAAACGGCTCTTCCCTCTTTTACTGCTGGCAGTAGTGGCAGCCTGTAACAATAAAAGCGAAACTTCAAGATCGCTGGCATTAGAGACCGGTACCCTGCTTGTAACACCTGTTACGCCCAATACCTTTACCCATACCAGTTACCTGCAAACGCAGGATTTTGGTAATGTGGCATGTAATGGTATGATTGTAACGGATAATAAGGAGGCTGTAATTTTTGATACGCCCACCGACGACAGTGTCTCCAATCAACTGATCAGCTGGCTCACGGATAGCCTGGGTTATACCATTATAGCCGTTGTAGCCACTCATTTCCATAATGACTGTTTAGGCGGTTTGAATGCTTTTCACCAGCATAAAATACCCTCTTATGCCAATGCGGCTACCATTACCCTGGCGGCAAGGGATAGTGTAACTATACCCCAAAACGCCATCAATGATTCTTTATGGCTGAATGTAGGCAATAAAAAAGTGCTGGCACGCTACTTTGGCCGTGGCCATACTTATGACAATATAGTGGGTTATTTTCCTGATGAAGCTGTTTTATTCGGCGGCTGCCTGGTCAAAGAAATTGATGCTTCCAAAGGTTATCTGGGTGATGCGGATACAACAGCATGGTCCGCTACCGTAAGGCAGGTAAAAGCTGCTTTCCCGGGTGTTAAAAAGGTTATTCCCGGGCATGGTGTTATTGGCGATGCCGCTTTGCTGGATTACACCATTCAATTATTCGATATAAAAAAATGATCCCTCTGCTACCCTTTTCGCCGGCTGAGATCATTATGCATTTCCCAGGAAGGCAGTTGCACTAGTTGCGATAACACCCCTTCATGATTATGCCAGCCCTGGGTTAAACTACCATTGGTAACTATGATAAAGGGCGCCGGCAGTACGATCTGGTAACGTAAAGCCTGGTGAAAGGCGCTTTCGCCGGCCAGCACTTCAGGCGCTTTACATTCCACTAACATCCAGGGTTTTGTATCTTTATCGTACACCAGTATATCAAAGCGTTTTTTCAGTGTACCCAGCTTTAATTCCTTTTCAATAGCGATCAGTTGAACGGGGTACAACATTTCCTTTACCAGGTACTGAACAAAGTTTTGGCGTACCCATTCTTCGGGGGTCAGCAGTATCCATTGTTTACGGATGGGATCAAATAAAAAGTCTTTGTTATTTTCGGTTTTAATGCGAAAATCAGGCTCCGGAAATTTTACCTTTATCATGAGTTCAAAAATAAAACATTATATTCGCCGATTAACCAAAATTTAAGCTGAAAGCTGAAAGCTGAAAGCTGAAAGCTGAAAGCTGAAAGCTGAACGCTGAACGCTGAAAGCTGAAAGCTGAACGCTGAAAGCTGAAAGCTGAACGCTGAAAGCTGAAAGCTGAACGCTGAAAGCTGAAGGCTGAAAGCCGGGAAGACGGAAAGACCGAAAGTCAGGAAGATAAATACAATAAGCAATAGGCAATAAACAAAGTTTGGAGCGATTGATCAACACCTAACCGGATCAAATAATTATTAATTATTAACTACTAATTATTAATCAAATATTCCATTGTCACTTGCCCCAAACTACTGACATAAAATAATAAGATTATGAAGACAAAAGAAGAAATAGTAAACAACTGGTTACCCAGGTACACCGGTGAAAAATTAGAGAACTTTGGTAAGTACATCCTGCTTACCAATTTTAGTAATTATGTAAAGCTGTTTGCCGAATGGCATGGCGTGGAAGTAATTGGCCTGGACCGCCCGATGCAATGTGCCACAGCAGATAATATTACCATTATTAATTTTGGTATGGGCAGCCCGGGTGCCGCTACCGTTATGGACCTTTTAAGTGCCATAGAGCCGGCAGCCGTTTTATTTTTAGGTAAATGTGGCGGGCTGAAAAAACGGAATAAGATCGGCGACCTTATTTTACCCATTGCAGCTATAAGGGGTGAGGGTACGTCTAACGACTATTTCCCCGCAGAAGTACCGGCCATGCCCGCCTTTGCTTTACAAAAAGCCGTATCAACCACCATTCGTGATTATGGTGTGGATTACTGGACCGGCACTGTTTACACCACCAACCGCCGTGTATGGGAACACGATGAAACATTTAAAGAGTACCTGCAGGATATCAGGGCCTATGCCATTGATATGGAAACAGCTACCATCTTTACTGTTGGCTTTTATAACAAAATACCAACCGGTGCATTATTGTTAGTGAGCGATTCGCCCATGATACCGGAAGGTGTAAAAACGGAAGAGAGTGATAAAAAAGTAACCGGTAACTTTGTAGAGAACCATATTAAGATCGGTATCGACTCTCTGAAACAACTGATCAATGATGGTCTTACAGTAAGACATTTACGTTTTTAAAACTTAATGTATGAAACTACTATCCTTATTAACAACAGTATTGCTGGTGAGCATTTTAAGCAGCTGTTCCGGCAGTAAAAAAAGTGGCTCGCAAACCTTAAAAGCCAGGCTGGAAGTACAGGGCATTTGCTCTAACTACACCATTAAATTATTAGAGGGCAACCTGGATAAAAGTTTAATAGAGGCCAACTGGACCGATGAAACAACCGGCACTGCCTATACCAATGTATTCGGGCTTGCCAATCCCTGTAACTTTCCTGCCAGCCTTAAAAAGGGCGATGAGTTTTATTTTGTCATAGATACCGGTAAACAACAGGATTGCGCCGTATGTATGGCATACTATCCTACGCCACAAAAAAAGTTATCGATAAAAGTACTGCCTAATCCATGATGCCATTACTGGCCATAGAGGACCTGTCCATTGCTTTTAAAAACGAAAGCGGGTTAACACCTGCTTTAAAAAACATTTCACTTACGGTGAACAGCGGGGAGATCGTTGCCCTGGTAGGAGAATCGGGATCCGGTAAATCCATCACCTCCTTATCGGTATTGCAACTGTTACCCTCACCGCCTGCTGTTTATACATCGGGGCAGATCTTATTCTCGCAGGACGGCAATACCTCCGTGAACATACTGACCCAAAGCCGGAAGGCACTGCAGCAGATCAGGGGCAATAAAATTGCCATGATCTTCCAGGAGCCCATGACCTCACTGAACCCGGTACATACCTGCGGGCAACAGGTAATGGAAGCCCTGCTTACCCACAAACAATTATCGGCAGCGGAAGCAAAGGCCAAAACCATTGCCTGGTTTGAGAAAGTAAAACTGCCCAACCCTGCGGCCATCTTTGACCGGTACCCGCACCAGTTAAGCGGTGGTCAAAAACAAAGGATAATGATCGCCATGGCCATGTGTTGCGAGCCGGCCTTACTGATTTGCGATGAACCCACTACGGCTTTAGATGTAACGGTACAGAAAACGATCCTTACCCTGATTAAGGAGCTGCAGCAACAGTTGAATATGGGTGTAATTTTCATTACCCATGACCTGGGTGTGGTAGCCGAAATAGCAGACAAGGCCATAGTGATGTACAAAGGGGAAATAGTAGAAGCGGCCCCGGTAAAACAATTATTTACGAGCCCCTCCCACCCTTATACCAAAGCATTACTGGCCTGCCGCCCGGTCAATCATCCGCGTGGTAAACGTTTACCGGTAGTGGCCGATTTCTGGCACCAGGGTAAAGCTATTACACCAATAGAGACAACTGAGGAGCCTGTCACTGCTCCCGCCCCGGTAAATGCCCATTTACCCCTGATCAGGGTTAGCAACCTATCGGTATGGTTCCCCGCCCAAAAAGCATTCTTTGGCAAACCCACGGCCTTTAACAAAGCCGTGGACAATGTGAGCTTTGACGTATACGAAGGCGAAACATTGGGGCTGGTAGGCGAAAGCGGCTGTGGTAAAACAACATTAGGCAGGACACTGTTACGCCTGATAGAACCCACTGCGGGAAGCATTACCTATAAAGACAGATCACTGCACAGTATTTCGACCCGGGATCTGCGCAGCATGCGTAAGGATATACAGATCATCTTCCAGGACCCCTACTCTTCGCTAAACCCACGTATCAGTATTGGTGAGGCGATAGCCGAACCGATAAAAGTACATGGCCTGGCAAAAACGGAGAAACAAAGAAAGGAATTAGTGGTAAACCTGTTAGAGAAGGTGAACCTGCACGCCGATCATTATAACCGTTACCCGCACGAATTTTCCGGTGGTCAGCGGCAACGTATTGTTATTGCAAGAGCCCTGGGCTTAAATCCTTCTTTTATCGTGTGTGATGAGTCGGTATCGGCCCTGGACGTAAGTGTGCAGGCCCAGGTATTGAACCTTTTATCCGATCTTAAAAAAGAATATGGATTTACGGTAATTTTTATTTCCCACGACTTATCGGTTGTTCACTATATCAGCGATCGTATCATGGTGATGAACAAGGGAAAGATTGAAGAGTGCGGCGAAGCCAGCCAGGTCTATCACCATCCCCAGCAAGCCTATACCCAACAACTGATAGCGGCCATTCCCAAAGGCATTGTATAAAAAAGCCCCTGCTGTAAACAAGGGCTTTCTGTTGATCAGTATTTAAGATTGAACTGTCCGTATTCCATTCCTGCATAATCATCGTTCATAAAGAAACGTGAACCGCTTTTTTGCAGGGCATATTTATATTTTTTCACTTCCTTTTCCAGTTGCTTTTGCAATGATTCCTCTGTTTCCTCTTTTAACTTAACATCGGTAAAGATGGCAAAACTGTAAGGGTTATTTCCATAAGAGTTAGCACCGCCATAGGTAAAAGAATATCTTTCTTCACTGGCCGATTTGATGATCTTTTCATCCATCAGTAAATTGTTGCCTTCTGTTGGCACCAGGCCCGTAGCAGCGATCTTCCATACCAGGTCATCCTTCTTGGTTTTGTATTTAAAGAAATAGATATATCCTTTGGCCTTGTCGGTTGCTGTTTCCATCTTTTGTATAAACACCAGGGTATCGGGGCGGTTATACCCGCTCCTGTTGGCCAGCAAACGGCTTTTTGCCAGGTCTGTCAGTGAAGCGTGTTCTTTAGGGAACAGGTCAGCTTTTTTCATGCGGGCCAGGTCCTTATACAGTTCATAACGATAATCATCCTGTTTGGCAAAATACGCCAGCAGGGTATCATCATAAGGCTTATTGTTCTTCATCAGTGCTTTCAGCGTATTATACTTCAGTCTTTTATCGCTCACTTTTTGTACATCGGCAAAATACTGTTTCACCGCAGCTTCCTTATCCCAATAAGGGAGTAAAAGCGTATTATACAATGCCAGGCGGCTGTTGCCTTTACCGTCAGTATCTCTATACCCGCCATAAGCCACAACTTCATCATCCTCGGCATCTTTCGCTTTTTCAATGGCTTTTCTTTTCTCACTTATCAATTGTTTTTTCAGTTCATGTCTGGCTTCCAGTAAAATTTTACTGTATTGCGATTTATAATCTTTCGTCCTGATCAAATTGCTATCCACTAACCTGGCTGTGAGCCTTAAAATGGTTTCCTTATAATCTTCCAGGTTGATCAACGGCAATAGTTTGGCATAAATTTTTTCCGTCAGCGCCAGTGTATCAAACAAATTATCCAGGAACATGCCATCAGCATAACTGCTTTGGTAGGAATAATCGTCATCATCATCATCTGCTACACTTACCGTTACAACAGGATAATCATAATCATTCCGGTATTTATTACTGAACTCTAAAACCGGTGGTTCGGCGGTAACAATATCACGGAAGGTGTTAAAGGAATATGCCGTTCCCTGCATCAGCAAAGCCTCCAGGGCCCGGTATTGCAGGTCCACCGTATCGCTGGTAGCATAGTATAATGTTTTTAAATAATCGGTTGCTTCTTTGGTAGGCACCTGTCTCAGCTTACTGATAAAGGCCGATTTGGTATCCATGTATTTTTTCTCCGTCCATTTCAGTGAGCTGATCGCTTTTTGTAAGTTAGGAAAATCGGCAACATCCATTTTTACCGAAGCAATATTGTTCACTGCCCTTTTCTTCACCACCGTATCCTGGCTAAAATAATCAGCAAAGAAAACCGGTCCTTTTTTTATGTAAGGATTATAACCCTTCAGCGTATCTGCCGGGGTAAAGCTGTCAAAAAAAGATCTCAGGAAAGTACTGGGACTGGTAAGTGAATCGGTCTGTGTAAAAATGGTAAAGGAGACACCTTCCTTGTAAAAGTTTTTATACCAGAACTGCCTGCTGCTTTTGGCATCGGCCAGTTTAAAGTCGGTCACTTTTGTTTGATCAGGTAATGTTTTTGTTTCTTTTTTCCTGACTATCCAGGTAGTATCTTTCATCATCCGCCCCATCTCACTGTCAATATCAGCGCTATCGGCTGTATAATAGTAACGTGGGTTTTTATAAAAGCTTACAAAAATCCTTTCGCCGGTAGAATCATTCTCCACTACGCTGCTGCGGTACACGCCATTCTCCAGCAGGCCATCTTCAGTTTCCTCTTCCTCTTTACCATATCTGCTGTATTTAGGTGCCGGAAGCTTTTCTTTTTTAGACTCGGGGAAAACAGGTGATTTCACGGTAAAGTACAGGGAGGTGTCCACCCTGTTGGTTGCTTCCTTATAAACAAAGGGTTTAATAGTAAAGGACTGGAAGAAGTCCTGCATTTGTGGAACTTCTTTTTTACCGGTTGCCAGTAAGGTATAATAATGCGGCCCCTGGATGATGTAACGGGTTTTATATACATTACCCTGTTTGCCTTTATACGTTCTTTCCATGGCCGGGTAATCGCCTACTTTTAAATACGTAGCCGCCGTAACAGCCGTATCAATGAAGGGAGAAGTAGCAAAACTTTCATCCATCAATGACAGGTCAAATTTATCATCACCTAAAAAATTGCCGTTGAATACATCAGTACGAATGATACTGTAACCCGTAGCTGTAGCGGAGTCAATGGCATCAAATAACCAGTTGTCCGTTTTTTTAGCATAGGGTGCATGGGGCATTTTTACACTAAACCCTCCGAATGCAGGTGTATAATTCACCCAGGTTTTACCGGCTGGCTTCAGTTGTATACTGTTAAAGAATTTATTGGCTTCCTCCCCTTTCTCCACGTAATCACCATTACCGCTTATTTTAAAAACGATCAGCTCGGTAGGGGTCATCACAATATTGTAACGTTGTGTATCACCACGTCTTGTTTTATTGGTAATATCCAATACCTGGTAACCATTTTTGATAATTGTTTTCTTTTGTATGATCCTGCCGGGTATGTTCTCATACAGCATACTATCCACCTTCTTCTGTACATCCTGTAATGAATGTCCCCACATCCAGCTATTGGTTTGCAAACGGGTTACCATGTAGTAACTGCCATTGGCCATATCAGCATACTGGCGCTGATCAAACATACCGTTCATAGATGGTGATTCAAACAATTTACCGGGCATTTCAACCGAGTATAAACCGTCTTCTGAACTTTGCTTGTTAAAAGTGACCGGCACCCTTATTTTATCCACTGCATTTTTATGTTCACTGTTACGGACACCCATTTTTATGGGACGAAGTGTATAACCCATTTCCCGCAACATTTCAATCACCCCACGCGGGCCAGGCAAATGGGCCGCCCCTACCCCTACAAATAATACGGCGCCTGTTTTAATGATGGAGTCAATATTATCGGCCTGTATCTCGTTTCTTTTGTATAAAAACTTTTCATCAAAGGCATCGGAGTAGCTGTTGAATTTATTGATAGAGTCCAGCAGATCAAGATCGCCACTCCGGTAAGCTTCCTGCAGTTTCATGGGCGACATATTGATGTCGTACTCATAACTGCGTTGTTTTTTATTCTTCTCTTTGGCAGCATCCGCATAAGCTTCCATCATCAGTTTCATGCTTTCGCCGTAATGCTCCACTCCTGCCACTTTTTTACCCCATTTTTTACCGCACTGGTAAATATACATATCCAGGTAAGTGTCCTCCTCAAAATCACTGGCATCATTGCCGTAACTGCGGTATAATAAGTTATTAATGATGGAGGGGCTGGAGGCCAAAGCCCAGGGGATCATTTTTTCGTATGCATCAAACTTCAGGGTACTGCTGGTCAGGTAATCACCAAAAGAAGCATTATAGCCCATTCTCCGCAGGTAATCATAACCCATATCATCCTGTTCGTATTTATCCATATCATCCTGCCAGGATTCGGGATTGGTTTCCAGCGCCACCACATCGGCATGTTTTATTCCCAGGTAGAATGAGTCGGACAGGTTAAAGGCAATTTTACTGCTTACGTGCATGGTACCAAACAGGTGTGAAGGCTTTTTAAGTCCGTTCCCGGATATTTCCCATAATAAACTCGGATATTTTTTTTGAGTGGTTATTTGTGCAGACAACCCGGTAAGAAAAAACAAGACAACTGCAAGTACGGCTAAACGCTTCAATATCA
Organism: Terrimonas rubra; assembly: GCF_042686025.1. Classification (NCBI taxonomy): domain Bacteria; kingdom Pseudomonadati; phylum Bacteroidota; class Chitinophagia; order Chitinophagales; family Chitinophagaceae; genus Terrimonas; species Terrimonas rubra. The sequence goes on along the minus strand of NZ_JBHUOZ010000003.1, from coordinate 768,671 downwards.
TACAAAAGATAAGTTTGGTGGACAATAGTAAAAATAAGATGTCTTTATTACAATTTTACATATTTAACAATCATTCTGGCTTAAAATGAGAATGGTTTTACCGTGAAGGGTTCAGTTGACAATGGACAGTTGACAAGTGACAAGTGACAATGAACAATGGACAGTTGACAATGCTTAACAGCCGTAAGCAATTTGCAATTGACAATAATTCCTTCCTGACTTACGGACTTCCGGTCTTTCCGACTTCCTGACTTCCGGACTTCTGATCCCTGGCCTGCTTCTCAATACTAAACGCATAATAATCAATAAATTAGTAATAAATTATAGAAAAATTGCGTAGGCTATTAAAAATTACGTACTTTTTATAAAGTTTTGTACCTTTGCACACTTTCGTTAGCTATAAAAGGTTAACAAAACTGACAAGCCCGGTGCCGTAAGACCGGGGATTGCCTTTCTTCCTCTTGGTTGTAGTTATATGCCCTGCGCACAACAATCACCTGTGATAAAGACCATCTCCTGCACTAGTTTACCGGTAACTTTTCAGCAAGCTATTTAGAATAAAAATTATAATTACCGCATGAAGCTTTCACAATTTCGCTTTGATCTACCCTTAAACCTTATTGCACAGACTCCTACTAAAAAACGTGAAGATGCTCGTATGATGGTGGTTCACCGCCATACCGGACAAATTGAAAATAAATACTTCCGCGATATCCAGGATTATTTTGACGATAAGGATGTATTTGTAGTAAATAACACCAAAGTATTCCCTGCCCGTATGTACGGCCGCAAAGAAAAAACAGGTGCTAAGATCGAAGTTTTTTTATTGCGTGAATTAAACCGCCCCAACCGTTTATGGGACGTAATTGTTGACCCTGCCCGTAAGATACGTGTAGGTAATAAATTGTATTTCGGTGACCAGGAAGATCTGGTAGCAGAAGTAATTGATAATACCACCAGCCGTGGCCGTACCATCCGTTTTTTATGGGAAGGCAGCGAGGAGGAATTCCGTGCGCAACTGGAAAAATTAGGCGAAACACCTTTACCCAAATATATCAAACGCAAACCGGACGAAGAGGATAAAGAGCGTTACCAGACCGTATACGCCAAACACGAAGGTGCGGTTGCCGCTCCTACTGCCGGCTTACACTTCAGCCGCGAGCTGATCAAGCGTTTAGAGATCAAAGGTATCCGCTTTGCCGAGATCACCCTGCATACCGGCCTGGGTACTTTCCGCCCTATTGAGGTGGAAGACCTGAGCAAACATAAAATGGATGCCGAGTACTACCGTATTGATGAAACCGCCTGCAAAATTGTAAACAAAGCCAAAGAGTATGGTCACCGTATCTGCTCTATCGGTACTACAACCATGCGTGGTATGGAATCGTCATTCACCGCACAAAAATTATTAAAACCTTCAGAAGGCTGGACCAATATGTTCATTCACCCGCCTTACGAGTTTAATATTGCCGACTCACTGGTGACTAACTTCCACCTGCCAAAAACAAGTTTACTGATCATGACCTGTGCTTTTGCCGGTTACGAACTGGCCATGGAAGCTTATAAAAAGGCCATTAAAGACAAATACCGTTTCTTCAGTTACGGTGACGCCTTATTGGTTATCTAATCAAACACGAGTTTACCGATACCAGAACCGCTGCCTTGGCAGCGGTTTTTTTATTGCACCAGTCCGGTTCAAAATTTGTAGCTTGTATATCATTAAAACACTTGTTATGGATAATGCTCCTGTTATTTTAACCATGCATTTTGACGCGCCTGTGTCAAAGGTTTGGAAAGCCCTTACCAATAAAGAGCAAATGAAAGAATGGTATTTTGATGTACAGGATTATGAGCTGGAACCGGGAAAGGAATTTCACTTTTATGAACCCGGCGGCACCAGTTATTTACACCAATGCAGGATACTGGAAGTAATACCTGAAAAAAGATTTTCGCATACATGGGCTTATCCCAAATTTTCAAGCGGCGAAACCACACTTACCTGGGACCTGGAGGCGGAAGGCAACGGTACAAAACTCACCCTTACACATGCGGGTATTGAAAACCTGGCAGCAGCAGGAGAAGCTTTCTCCAAGGCCAGCTTTACCGAAGGCTGGAAAGGCTTTGAATTAGGATTAAGGCATTTCCTGGACCGTCCCGAAGGATTGGGTACATTAAAATTCAATGTCAATATAAACAGTACGCCGGAAAAAATATGGTCGCTTATGTGGGATAAAGCAGGTTATTCCCAATGGACCAAACCCTTTAACCCGGGCAGCAGTATCAGCGGCAAGATTGAACAGGGCGGCCGGGTACATTTTTTATCGGCCGAAGGCGATGGTATGTATAGTGATGTAGACACTTATGTACCCAATTTTTATATTGCCTTTAAACATATTGGCAATATCAAGGATTTTAAAGAACAGCCTGTTGATGAAGATACCAAAAAATGGTCGGGCTGCATTGAAACCTATACCTTGTATCCTAACGGCAAGGGTGGCTCAACGCTGAATGTAAAAGTGGATGTAGGCCCTGCACATTACGACATGATGAACGAAGCTTTTACAAAATCATTACAGGCACTCAAAGAGATGGCTGAACAATAGACCATAGTGTTATAACATGATGCCGGCGGGCTTGTATGGTTACAAGCCCGTTTTATTTATCATTACAGATAGCACAGGACAGCCAGCCCTGCCTGATAACTAACTTGCTGATACTAATACCCCGTTTGCCATGCGTTTTGTCCACTCCTGTCTTGTATTTGTATCAATGTTATATTCCGGTATTATGCTTGCCCAGTTACCTGCTTTTCCGGGGGCCGAGGGCTTTGGTGCATTAGCCACGGGTGGCCGCGGTGGTGAAGTGTATGTAGTCACCAACCTGGCCGATAGCGGCCGGGGCAGCTTTCGCGATGCAGTAAGCAAACCTAACCGCACCGTTGTATTCAATGTCAGTGGTGTGATCCGTCACACAGAAAGAATACAGGTTGCTTCCAATATTACCATTGCCGGCGAAACTTCTCCGGGTGTAGGCATTGTTATTTACGGTGTGGGCGCATCTTTCAGTAACAGTAAAAATATTATCGTCCGGTATATCCGGTTCAGGGGAAGTATTAATATGCCCCGTGGTAAATGCACCCTTACTGCGGATGATGCGCAGGATATTATATTTGATCACTGCTCTGTGCAGTGGGGACGCTGGGACAACCTGCATATACAAAACAGCAACAATATTACCCTGCAACATTGTATCATCGGGGAGGCCATTGATCCGCAACGCTTTGGTGCTTTGCTGGAACGCCCCACCAATCTCACTATCCATAATAGTCTATGGATTGACAATACCAGCCGCAATCCCAAAGCAAAAGCGGCTATTGAATACATCAATAATGTAGTATACAACTGGGGCACAGGTGGTGGTTTTGTCGGCGGTCATTCAGCCGCCGATCATTACCAGGATATCATTAATAACTATTTTGTAGCAGGTCCCAATTCCAACCCGGGTTTCTTTAGCATGTTCTCTGCCACCGATCATGTGTACCATACCGGCAACATGACCGATATGAATAGGGATGGCATATTAAACGGCCGGGCAGTAGCAGACACTGATTTTGTAAAAAAAGAAGGTCCCACATTTATTGCTGCCAGGCAACATAAAGCGCCCATACCTGTTACCGTAACCGATGCGGCAACAGCTTTCACACGTATATTAACCAATGCCGGCGCCTCTTTACAATATGATGCAGTTGACCAGCGCTTACTGGATTATGCCAAAACCATCGGCAAAGAAGGCGCTATTTTTAAAACCGAGGCCGATGCAGGCGGCCAACCGGACATAGCTATAACTTATGGACCTAAGGATAGTGATGCCGATGGCATACCCGATGCCTGGCGCAGCAAACAAAAGTTAAAACAAAAAAGTACGGCTATCAACCCTAAAACCGGTTATTCCTACCTGGAAGAATACTGTCACCGTTTAATTGCAGAAAGAAGTAAACAAAACGCTCTGCAACAATAAGTTTTACGAAAACCAAACCGTCAAAAACCCCGACAGTTCAGGATAGCTAAACAGATTATCGTGGGTAAAATTGCTATTTGCGTGACGCTGCAAATTTGCAGCCATGCTAAACCTGCTTTGCCATGCCTGAATAGTACTTACGTTGCCGGGACAGGGAGTTTATCTGCTCCTCATTTACCAGTCTTTATTGGCACCTTCATTAGTCCTTTCACCTGCAAAAAAGGTTTATTAACCAGCTGTCACCGATAGTTTCCGGACTATAACAGCGTCTAAATTGTCATTACTAAATTGTTCTTATCATGTTGAAACGAAACAGTGTTCGGGTATTAGGCTTATTACTAACAACTGCCGGTATCATATTAAGTTGCAGCGGTGAAAAAAAGATCAAACGCCAGGTACTGGTAGAAAGGCATACCGTAAAACTGAATGCTGCCGATACATTAGCTTCGCTGACAGTAGGTAATGGTTCTTTTGCTTTTACAGCAGATATTACCGGACTGCAGACCTTCCCCGAGTTTTATGCCAAAGGTGTACCCCTGGGCACCCAGAGCGAATGGGGCTGGCATAGTTTTCCCAATACAGAAAAATACAGGTTTGAAGAGACCTTAAAAGATTTTGACCTGAACGGCCGCCCGGTCTCCTATTCCGTACAGGTAAAAGAGCCGGAGAGAAGTAAGAAGGCGGTGGACTATTTCCGCATGAACCCACACCGTTTGTTCCTGGGCAACCTGGGGTTTGAGATCACTAAAAAAGACGGCAGTAAGATCCTGATCACTGATGTAAAAGATATACAACAGGAACTGAATTTATTTACCGGACAGATACATTCACAGTTTACCATTGAAGGCGAGAAGGTTGAAGTGATCACCTATGGTCACCAGCAGGAAGACCTGGTGGCAGTAAAGGTAAACTCAGCCCTGATTGCACAAAAACGTTTGAAGCTCAATATCCGCTTCCCCTATCCTACCGGTGCCTGGGGCGATTTCAGCAACCACTTCAATGATCCTGATAAGCACAGTACGACTATTACGGGTAGCAATAATAAATCAGCTACTATTAAACATAGTTTAGACACTACTACTTATTTTGTACAACTACAGTGGAATAACAATGCTGCTATCACCAATAAGGAAGCACATTACTTCGTAGTGAGCCCCGAAGACGGTAATAGCTTTGAATTATCCGCCCGTTTTGCACCCACAGCAAATACAAACAATTTGCCCGACTTCGCTGCCACTGCACAAAACAGCGCTGCCGAATGGAAAAAATTCTGGTCAAGCGGTGGCGCTATTGATTTTGAAGGCAGCACTGATAGCAGGGCCAAAGAACTGGAACGCCGTATTGTATTATCACAATACTTAACCAAAGTACAATGCTCCGGTAATTATCCGCCACAGGAAACCGGCTTAACCTATAACAGCTGGTACGGACGCCCGCATTTAGAAATGCATTGGTGGCATGGCGTGCACTTTGCACTATGGGGTCGCCCGGAATTACTGGAAAAATCTTTGAACTGGTACCTGCAACCCTCCGTATATAACAACGCGAAAAAAATTGCTGAGCGTCAAAAATATGATGGCGTACGCTGGCAAAAAATGACGGACAATGCCGGTGAGGAAGGACCTTCTTCCGTTGGCGCCTTTTTAATATGGCAGCAACCGCATTTTATTTATTTCTCGGAACTGATCTACCGGGCTAAAAATGATGAAGCTACTTTGAACAAGTACAAGGATTATGTATTTGCCACCGCCGACTTCATGGCCTCCTACCCACACTTTGATTCTGTTACCGGTAAGTATAATTTGGGCAAAGGCGTTATTCCTGCACAGGAGCGTTTTAAAGCCGTGGAAACCTTTAACCCTACCTACGAATTAGTATACTGGCGCTGGGCTTTACAAACCGCACAGCAATGGCGGGAACGTTTAAAATTAGAGCGCAATAAAAAATGGGATGAAGTACTGGAAAAACTGGCGCCTTTACCCATACAAGGTGACAAGTATTTATTTACTGAAAGCGGTACCGACTCTTATACCAACCCTGTATATAAAACAGACCACATGTCCGTATTAGGCGCATTTGGTATGATGCCGCAAACCGGCACAGTGGATACTACCCGCATGCAAAATACTTTTAACTGGATATGGAATAACTGGAGCTGGCATGAAACCTGGGGCTGGGATTTCCCGATGACCGCTATGACCGCCTCCCGTTTGGGCGATGGCAAACGTGCCGTAGAAGCTTTATTAATGCCCATACAAACCAATACTTATCTACCCAACGGACATAATTACCAGGAAGGCCGTTTAACTATTTACATGCCCGGCAACGGCGGCATACTCAGCGCCATTGCCATGATGACGGCTGGCTTTGATGGTGTAAAAGAAAACAACCCCGGTATTCCTAAAGATGGCTGGAAAGTGAAATGGGAAGGGCTGGTGAAAATGCCTTAGTGTATAGATGTTAGAATGTAGATTATAGTATGTAGACAATAGTATATAGATTATAGTATATAGACCATAGAAGGCGCTTTTTACTTTTTCAATTTAAAATTTTTACTTGAAACATTTTTCAATACCCATACTATCCATATTGCTGCATTTGTTAACCCTTACAACAAGTGCGCAAAGGCATATGGAATACCTTGACCGTGGTGTGGTGGCCATACCCAACGACAAAGGCCAGGTTTTTATCAGCTGGCGTTTATTGGGTAACGACCCGGAAGATATAGCGTTTAACCTGTACCGTACGGTTAACAACAAGACCACACTTTTAAATAAAACACCGCTGCGTACGGTTACCAATTTTACTGATGCCACGGCGAATACAAAAGAGGTTAACCTTTACACAGTAAAAACTGTTTTGCATAACAAAGAAACAGCAGGCAGTAAGCCCTATACCCTAAAAGCCAATGCACCTGTTTACTTATCCATTCCCTTACAAACACCGGAAGGTTATACGCCCAATGATGCATCGGTGGGTGATGTAGATGGTGATGGTGTTTACGAGATCATCCTGCACCAGGTTGGACTTGGCAAGGACAACAGTCATGCCGGCTTTACTACCGCTCCTGTTATACAATGTTATAAAATGGATGGCAGTTTATTATGGACCATCAACCTGGGTAAAAATATCCGTGAAGGCGCTCATTACACCCAATTCATGGTATATGATTTTGATGGCGATGGCAAGGCTGAACTGGCCATGAAAACAGCGGATGGCAGTATTGATGGCAAAGGAAGGGTGATTGGCGACAGTACCAAAGACTGGCGCAACAGTGAGGGTTATATTCTTGCCGGGCCTGAATACCTTACCATGTTCGACGGCTTAACCGGCGAAGCCTTATCCACCGTAAACTTTAACCCGCCACGCCACCCCGATACCATTACGCCCACCGTACAACAGTTAAAAGATCTTTGGGGCGATGGCCGTGGCAACCGTATGGATAGATTCTTAGGCGGTGTGGCTTACCTGGATGGAAGAACACCCAGCCTGATCATGTCACGCGGTTATTATACCCGTACTACCCTGGCGGCCTGGAATTTTGTGAACAAACAATTACAGCCTGTCTGGTTTTTTGATAGTGAGGATGGTACACCCGGCAATAAAGCCTATGGCGGACAAGGCAACCACAGTTTAACCATTGCTGATGTGGATGGTGATGGCAAAGATGAAATTGTATATGGCGCCATGACCATTGACGATAATGGTAAAGGTTTATACACAACCGGCTTAGGACATGGTGATGCCCTGCACGTTACTGATCATGATCCCGAACGCCCCGGGCTGGAGGTATTTGATATACAGGAACGTTTTGACGATGCGGGCGCCAGCTTTCGTGATGCACGCACCGGTGAAGTGATCTGGAAAAAAGCATCCGTTAAAGCCGGTGAAGATGGTGAAGGTCCCGGTCGTGGCCTGGCATTGAATATCGATCCGCGTTATCCCGGTTCTGAGTGCTGGGTAGCAGGTGCCGGCATATATGGTTTGTTTGATGCCAAAGGCAATAAAATAGCCAATCGTACTCCACCCTGTAATATGGGTATTTACTGGGATGGTGACCTGTTAAGTGAAATACTAAACAGTACACAGGTCAGTAAATGGGATTACAATAATGAAAGAATTATTCCCCTGCTGAATACACGTCAATATAACTGTGCACATAATAATGGTACCAAATCAACACCGGCACTGGTAGCCGACCTGTTTGGCGACTGGCGGGAAGAAGTGATCTACCGTACTGCGGATAATAAGGAATTAAGGATATTCACTACCAGCATTCCTACCAAACACCGTATTTACACCCTGATGCATAACCCGCAATACCGTTTAAGTATTGCCTGGCAGAATGTGGCCTATAACCAGCCGCCCCATGTTGATTATTACCTGGACGAAGCAGCCCCGCTGCCTAAACAACCAAATATTAAAATCATTCATCCTGTTAAGTAATGAAACATAAAATACTTATCCCGGTATTGATACTGGTTGCTGTTACCAGTATGGCTTTTGTATTTAACAACAAAAAGCCCGTACTGTATATTATTGGCGACTCTACCGTTAAAAGCGGTAAAGAAACGGATAAGGATATTATCTGGGGCTGGGGCAGTTTGATGGCTCCGTATTTTGATACCGGTAAGATCGCTATTGAGAACCATGCTATCGGAGGCCGCAGCAGCCGCACATTTATCACCGATGGCCGTTGGGATAAGATACTGGCTACGCTGAAAAAAGGCGATTACGTGATCATGCAATTCGGCCATAACGATGCCAGTCCTTTAGACGATACAGCCCGTGCCCGTGGTACGTTAAAAGGCATTGGCAATGACAGTATAGCTACTTATAACCCGATACGTAAACAAAACGAAACTGTGTACAGCTATGGCTTTTACATGCGCAGGTATGTACGGGAAACAAAAGCTAAAGGCGCTATTCCCATTATCTGTTCGCCTGTACCACGTAACAACTGGAAAGATAATAAGGTAGTGCCGAACGATTATATTAACTGGGCACAACAGGTAGCCAAAGAAGAAGGCGCTTATTATATTCCTTTGTTTGAACTGATCAGCGCGGCTTATGAAAAAATGGGCAAGACCGAAGTAGATAAATTTTTCCCGCAGGATAAAACGCATCCTGATAAAGCCGGCTCCGCCTTAAATGCAGCGCAGGTAGTGGAAGGCATTAAAAACATTAAAAAAGATAAGCTGAAAAAATATTTAAGAAAATAATAAGGGCGTTCCCCTGCGGGTCGGGCTTTCCGCTGCAATCTTTTTGTGCTCAGCGCACAAAAAGTATTTCCGCTGCAATCCCTAACGCAATCCCCTTACATAGTATAACGATAAACCAAATAATGATGAGCGTGAAATTGTTTTTTATTGCAGCAGTCCTTGTAAGCAGTTTACAGATCCAGGCGCAACAGTTGCCCTCTAAAAAAGAATTGTTGACCACCATGCGGCTGACCAACCAGTATTTTATGGATAAATGGCCCGATGCCGGTAAAACAATTATCACCAATAAAGAACGTCCCTCCAGTATCTGGACAAGAGGTGTATACTACGAAGGCCTGATGGCCTTGCACAGTATAGAAACGCAGAAGAAAAAGAAAAAGGAGTATGTAGACTATGCCATGCAATGGGGGCAGAAACATAAATGGAGTATGAACGGTGGCATTAAAACCCGTAATGCCGATAACCATTGCGCCGGCCAGACCTATTATGACCTTTACGTTTTACACAAACGCAAAACGCCTTACATGTTGGACAGTATTAAAGCCAGCATTGACCTGATGTTAGCCGGCGATAAAATTGATGACTGGTCATGGATTGATGCCCTGCAGATGGCCATGCCTGTTTTTGTGTACTTAGGCAATGAGTTTAAAAACCCGGCTTATCATAACCGGATGTACGAGATGTATGCCTATACCAAATATAAACATGGCACCAATGGCTTATACAACCCCGCCGATAAACTGTGGTGGCGCGATAAGGACTTTGATCCGCCTTATACAGAGCCCAATGGAGAAGATTGTTACTGGAGCCGTGGTAATGGCTGGATAGTAGCCGCACTGGTACGTACTTTGGACGCTTTACCTAAAACCGATCCACACTACCAGGAGTATTTACAGGATTTTAAAGACCTTTGCGAAGCAACTGCCAAAGTACAAAGACCTGATGGCTTATGGAATGTAAGCCTGCATGATCCTAATCACTATGGTGGTAAAGAGATCACCGGTACCGCCCTGTTCATTTATGGATATGCCTATGGTATTAATAAAGGTATTTTGGACAGGAATACTTATTTACCATTGATCACCAAAGCATGGAACGCCATTGTAACCGATGCAGTACACGCCAACGGTTTTTTAGGTTATGTGCAGGGCACCGGTAAAGAGCCAAAAGATGGCCAGCCGGTAACATATACCAGTAAACCCGATTTTGAGGATTATGGTTTAGGCTGCCTGTTACTGGCGGGGAGCGAGATCTATAAAATGAAGCGATGATTAGAGAATTTGGTAATTAGCTAATTTGGCAATTGGGTAATGAAAGGTCTCGGTTCGTGAGACACGAACCGGTCTGTTGAATAGCATTACTACAGTTGCAGTGTGCGACGCAAGGGACGATGAGTAAGGCGGTGCAGCCGGTAACATAAAAAAGAAAAATATAATTGTGCGAGTGAATAAAATTATAGCAGGGGTAGCGTTGTTTATTATATCGGGACAACTGGCTGCACAAGCCCCGTGGCCCGTTGTAAATAAAACGGCTAAACCATGGACCCGCTGGTGGTGGATGGGCAGTGCAGTGAATGAAGCAGGTATCAATAGTATGCTTACCACTTACCAGGAGGCTGGTTTAGGTGGTGTGGAAGTAGTGCCCATTTATGGCGCTAAAGGATACGAGCAACAGTATATTGAATATTTATCGCCGCAATGGGTACGTATGTTAAACACCACTATTGATAAAGCCAATAGGTTAAACATGGGCGTAAACATATCGGTAGGCAGCGGCTGGCCCATTGGCGGACCACAGGTAAGTTTAACCGATGCGGCTACCAAATTAGTGATACAGCAATACACCATTAACGCCACACAACCCTTTACCACAAAGATTGAAATAGATGACAGCAAACAAAAAAGCCCGGAAGGCGTTGGCGTAAGCGCTGTTACGGCTTATGGCAGTAAAAATGAAGTGTTAGATATAAGTTCCTATTTACAACCCGATGGCACCCTGAACTGGAAACCCGCCTCCGGGGAGTGGAAAGTATATGTTGCTTTTAATGCCAAAACAAGACAACAGGTAAAACGTGCCGCACCGGGTGGCGTGGGTTATACGCTGGATCATTTTTCCAGCAATGCTATCAATCACTATTTACAAAAATTTGACCAGGCATTAGGTAACACCAAGGCCAAAGTGCATGCCTTTTATAATGACAGTTATGAAGTATTTGGCGCCAACTGGACACCCCACCTTTTTACCGAGTTTGAAAAAAGACGTGGCTATAGTTTAAAGCCTTACATAAAATATTTAACCGGTACTGACAGCAGTGAACTGGTAGCCCGTATAAAATCGGATTACCGTGAAACCATTGCCGACCTGATGCTGGATAATTTCTCACACCCTTTTACAGCATGGGCACACCGGAACAAATCTTTATCCCTGAACCAGGCACATGGCTCACCGGGCAATTTACTGGATATGTATGCGGCGGTAGATATACCGGAGACAGAAACATTCGGCTCTACCCCATTTGATATACCGGGCTTAAAACGTGATACAGCCGATACCAAACATGCGGACCCCGATTTTTATATGTTTAAATATGCCTCATCGGCCGCACATATAAAAGGGAATAACCTGGTATCCAGCGAAACCTTCACCTGGCTGGGTGAACATTTTAAAAACAACTGGGCACAATGCAAACCGGAGATTGAGCAGTTGCTCTTAGCCGGTGTCAATCATATGTTTTACCATGGCACTACTTATTCCCCACCCGGTGCCCCATGGCCGGGCTGGTTGTTTTACGCCTCCTTAAATGTAGTACCCGAAAACAGTTTATGGCCGCACTTAAAAGGTTTAAACGAATATATTACCCGCTGCCAGTCGGTACTACAGGCCGGCAAGCCTGCTAATGACCTGTTGTTATACTGGCCCGTGTACGACCAATGGCATGACAGCAAAGGACTCGATATGCCTTTCAGGGCACATAACTTAAACAAGTGGTTATACCCTACCGATTTTTATGATGATGCTGTATGGCTGCAAAAGAACGGTTATGCTTACGATTTTGTATCGGACAAGATGCTACAGGAAGCAAAGATGGCAAACAACCAGGTTCAAATTGACAACAATGGCAGCACTTATAAAACCATTATTATATCGGAAAGTGAATTAATGCCGCTGGCAACTTTTAAAAGCCTGTTACAACTGGCAGACAATGGCGCTACCATTATTATGCAGCAATTACCGGCCGATGTACCTGGGTTATACCGATTGGAAGAAAGACGTAAGGAACTGAATGATATAAAAGAGAACCTGACCATTGAAGTAGTCAGTAAAGGCTTAAACGTAATTACAAGAGGAAAAGGCAAAATTGTTATTGCCAACACCCTGCAAAAAGGATTACGGCATATACAGCTTACCGGTGAAGATATGGCCAAAGCCGGGTTACAGTATGTGAAAAGAATGGATGGAGATATAACTTACTACTATGTGGTAAATCATACCCGTAATACCATTGATACTGCTTTTTCATTTAATACCAGCGCAACAACCGCACAATTATTAAATCCTTTAACCGGACAATCGGGCACTGTTATCACCAGCCAGGTAAACAACAAACCTGCTATACGCCTGCAATTGCAACCCGGCGAAGCCATGATCATTAAATTCAGTAACACGCCTGTAACCGGCTCACCATGGGCCTTTTACAAGGCGGCCGGCAAACCGGTTGTACTTAATAATAAATGGGAATTATCATTCGCAAAAGGTGGGCCTGCACTACCTGCCTCCCGTACATTAAACAAGTTAAGTAACTGGACCAGCCTGGGCGATACCACTGCGGATAATTTTTCAGGAGCCGGTGTATACAGTGCTTCTTTTACGATCAATAAAAAAGCTGAAGAATATTTATTGCAGTTGGGCGAAGTGAATGAATCGGCCAGGGTATGGATCAATGATAAGGAAGTGGGCATTTTATGGAGTGTGCCTTACCAGGCTAATATTGGCCGGTATGTGAAGAAAGGAAAAAATACCATTCGTATTGAAGTGGCGAACCTGATGGCTAACCGTATCCGTTATATGGATCGCAATAATATCAGCTGGCGTAATTACCATGAAATAAACTTTGTAAATATTCATTACAAAAATTTTGATGCTTCCGGCTGGAGAGTAATGCCTTCGGGTTTGGCGGGGCCGGTGACTATTACGCCTTTGAAACAAGCTCCCTGATTGCTGAATGATGAATTAGGAATGATGAATTATGAATGAATTGTCAGTAGCTGGATTGTACCATCTTTTTAAAACAATGCCATGTTAAAATTTTTATTCGCTTTATCCGGTTTATTTATAAGCATTATTGTTGCGGCACAACTAAAGTTACCGGCACTGATCAGTGATAACATGGTATTGCAGCAAAACAAACAAGTGGCGGTATGGGGTTGGGCTGCGCCGGGTGAAATGATCACCATTACTCCCTCCTGGAATAACAAGGCCATAACCACAAAAGCCGATGACAAAGGAAAATGGCAGGCAACACTACAAACAACCAAGGCCGGCGGACCCTATACCATCGAATTTAAAAGTGTTGATAAAATAACCGTCAACAATGTATTATTAGGTGAAGTATGGCTGGCATCGGGCCAGTCCAATATGGAGTTTCCGATGGGTAAAGGCGAAGGCTGGCGTACCGGTGCACATAATGCTGAAACGGAAATACCCAAAGCAAACTATCCCAATATCCGTATGATTGATGTGCCTAACCGGGTGAGTGATATGCCACAGGAAGACTTTAAAGGCGAATGGCAGGTTTGTACCCCGGAAACGGTGAAGGATTTTTCGGCCGTGGCTTATTTTTTTGCCAAAGAAATACAGGCTGCTACTGGTTATCCCATAGGCATTATCAATAGTACCTGGGGCGGCACACCGGCTGAGTCCTGGACAAGAAAAGATATTTTAGAAAGCGATACCGGCTTTCAAAAAATACTGGAACGTTATCAACAGGATGTAGAAAAATACCCTGCCGCCTATGCTAAATATAAAACCAGTTATGAAAAATGGAAAGCCGATACCAGCAGCAATAAAAAAGGCGCACCGAAAGAACCCGTAGGGCCTAACCACAATAAATCGCCGGGCAAGTTATACAATGGCATGATCGCCCCGCTTATTCCTTATACTTTACAGGGCGTAATATGGTACCAGGGCGAATCAAATGCCGACCGGGCCTGGCAATACCGTCGTTTATTTCCTGCCATGATAAAAGGCTGGCGTGAGGATTGGCATAACAACAAACTCCCGTTTTATTTTGTACAAATTGCCCCGCATAGAAGCCAGGGACCGGAAATAAGAGAGGCGCAATTGTACAGCTGGCAAACCACACCCTACACTGGTATGGTAGTAAGTACCGACCATGGCGATTCACTGGACATTCATCCGCGTAATAAAGAAGTGATCGGGAAACGATTATCGCTTTGGGCTTTAAAAAATGAGTATGGTAAAAAATCCGTGGTAACATCCGGCCCTGTTTACCGGTCGATGAAAGTGAAAGGTGATAAAATAATCATCCGTTTCAACGATGCAAAAGGCCTGTATACGCACCCCAAAGCGCCATTACAGCAGTTCCTCATTGCAGGCGATGACCAGCAGTTCATCCCGGCACAGGCCATGATAAAAGGCAATACCGTTATTGTGTGGAATAATGCCATTTCAAAACCACTGGCTGTACGGTTTAACTGGAGCAAAGTTCCCGTAGCCGAATTGTATAATAAAGCGGAATTACCTGCAACACCATTCAGAACCGATAACTGGCCGGTGGCAACGCAGGGGAAGGAATGATTTATGAATTAGAGAATGATGAATTATGATTTAGGATTTAGGAGGTAAGATTTAAGATTTAGGAAAATCGGAATGAGGAAGATAAACATGATAAGCAACGGGCAAAAGGCGATAAGCAAGTTTTTAAACCTGCAAATATTATTTCCGGTTGATTGTAAACCTATGAACCATTAACTATGAACTATTAACTAATAATATCGCCATGCATATATTAAAGACATCTTCACTGTTATTAATTTTTACTTTTAACTTTTTACTTACTTCCTCAAATAGTTGGGCACAGGAGCCTAAATGGGCAAAGAAAGTGGGAGCAAGGAAATTCCCTTCCTCCAAAAAACTATTTTATGTAAACGATTATGGTGCGGTGGATGATACGGTAACAGTTAATACAAAAGCCATACAAGCCGCTATTGATGCTGCTGCAAAAAATGGCGGAGGCATTGTTGCCTTCCGGCCGGGTACTTATGTTACAGGATCTGTTTTTTTGAAAAACAATGTTAACCTGCGTATTGACCTGGGTGTATTGATATTGGGATCGCAAAGTTTTGATGATTACCCGGAGATCGATACCCGTATAGCCGGTATTGAAATGAAATGGCCTGCGGCACTGATCAATATGATCGGGGTTAAGAATGTAGCTATAACAGGCAAAGGTGTTATTAATGCAAGAGGTAAGTTTTGCTGGGACAAATACTGGAGTATGCGTCGCAATGAATACGAACCCAAAGGCCTGCGTTGGGTAGTGGACTATGATGCCAAAAGAGTACGTACGATTTTAACCCAGGATGCTGCTGACATTAATATAAAAGATATTACCATAAAAAATGCCGGCTTCTGGACCGTGCAATTATTGTATTCTACCAGGATAACGGTAGATGGTATCATCATCCGTAACAACGAGGACGGCCATGGACCCAGCACCGATGGCATTGATGTAGACTCTTCCAGCTGGGTACTGATACAGAATTGTGATATTGACTGTAATGATGATAATTTTTGCCTGAAAGCCGGCCGCGATGCAGATGGTTTAAGGGTGAACCGTCCCACGGAGTATGTTGTGATCAGGAACAGCCTGGCCAGGCGTGGCGGCGGACTGGTAACACTGGGCAGCGAAACCAGTGGTGGTATACGTCATGTATTAGCCACCGACCTGGTAGCTATTGGTACAGGCAATGCCTTCCATGTTAAATCAGCCGTAACCCGTGGCGGTACGGTAGAGGATATCCATATCAGGAATATCACCATGGATAGTGTAAAGAATGCGATCAAGTTTAATATGAACTGGAACCCCTCTTATAGTTATTCCAAACTACCGGCCGGTTACGACAGTACCAGCGCTCCCGCACACTGGAATAAACTGTTAACAGTAGTAACACCGGAGCAGGGCCGCCCTGTTTTCCGTAATATGTATATATCCAATATACATTCCAGGGGCGCCTTACTGGCTTTCAGCAGTACCGGTTTACCCGCATCCTATGTGCACAATATTCATTTTAAAAATATTGACCTGACCGTTAACGAATCGGGCATCATTTCTTTTTCTGAGAACTGGACCTTTGAAAATGTGATCATCCGCCCTAAAGATGGTAAACCCTTTAAAGTGGACAATATAAAAGGGATCGACCTGCAGCAGGTATCCTATAAATAAATACCGGGAACCTGCTATTTATTTTTTGATGTACACTTCAATTGCGCCTGCCGTTTCACCCCTGCGTGGTGCAGGGAAAGCATCTACCCTGTTATAATGGTTTAACAGGGTATCCCGGACCCTGAAAGGATAAAAGTTATTGAGGGATGGGATATATTCAAATAAAACAAGGTCATATTCATTACGGACGATCCTTTGCTCAAACATCTCGGCCTGTTTATTAAACATGCCTACACCCAGGTGATACCACAAAGGATAATGGCTGCCGCTTTCCAGTTTATAAGGTATTTCAACAGCCAAGGGTGTTAACTCCGACATATTCAACACCCGCAGTTCACCCGTTTTATTTTTTACCAGGTCCATATTTAACAAACGCTCCATGCCATCAATGGTAGGCTGCGGCATGTAGATTTTATGGAAAGATTTTAGTTTGGAAAAACGCCATTGTGATTCAGGGATCATATTGGTATCAACCGGCGACAGGTCGATCATATAGGTTTCCTTGTTCACTACATTTTCGCCTGAAGCATTAACAGCCATTTCCTTTGCCGGTTTGCCATGGCTGATAATGCGGCTGATATACTTCCAGTACACCCCACTCCACCATAATAATATACCCAGGCTACCGATCACCAATACTTTAGTGGATGATATTTTATCCTTAGCGATATCAACAAGGGCATATAAAATATAAACAATGGCAAAGCTGTGAAAGAAGATATTGTTATCGGGCGGCGTATAACTGGTAACCTGGAACACAGCTGCTTCCAGTAAAATACCCAGTGTTAATAACAGGAACAACATCTCCTGTTTAGTGCTCCACAGGCTTTTCCATTGCCTGAAACGTACAAAGACCAATATCGCTATGACAAAAATATAGAACTTGATCCACTGTGAAGCCGCAAAGAATTCGTTCAGCAGATCGGTAGAGGAAATACGCGCCGAATGCGGTGCCTGCCCATGATTGAACCAGTAAGAGAAGCCCTGGTTGGCAAATACAAAAATGAAGAAAAGCAATAACAACAGGAATGTCCCCAGGTACACTGCTATATCCACCCAGCGTTTACTTTGTAAGGCAGCATAAGTTACAAAACCAGCTCCCAGTAAAAATGCCATTGCCCCTGCATCCTGTTTGGTAAGGAAAGAGCAGATCATAAAAAGGGCCGATAATACCAGGTTGAATATTATATTTCTATTACTTTTTGCCACCAGCAGTCCTTTGAACAGGAAGGCAAAAGCCACTATTTCATACACGATCACCGTGTGATTATACCAGGGCCAGAAGTTAAAAAAGGAAAAAGATAAACAATATAAAAGGATAGCCACAAATGCGACCACACTGTTTACACCCAGGCTTTTTAATATGGAACGGAACGCAAGACCCGAGATAATATTGATAAAGACCTGCGCTTTGATCAAAGTAATCATCTGCGGGCCGAAAATCTTGAAAAAGATTCCGGGTATCACCCAATACATGCCCCCCAGTGGTGTACCAAAGTCTCTTAAAGGCAGTTCCCCGTTACTGATGCGATAAGCGCCTTCCCAGGATAAAAATATATTCACACGATAAGGGAATGTGCTGAACAAGGGCACCATCGCCAATAATACGATCAGGGCTATTGGTGTGATCTGCAGGAACCTCTTGTTTTGCAAAAGCTGGCTTACGGTCATGTGGCTTATTTTTTATGTAAACATAGACTAAAAAACATAATACTAAAAGCGATGCTATAAATTATGCGTATAAGTTTGTACTTTGGCACCCAATATTAAACCTCGTGGCATATATTAAACTTTTACGTCCGAAAGACTGGGCGAAGAATATATTTCTTTTTATCCCCCTTTTTTTTGCCGGTGAAATAACCGATACAGGTAAGGTGTTGGAAGTATTATTGGGTTTTATTGCTTTTTCAGCTGCTGCCAGCAGCATTTATATACTGAATGATTACCGGGATATAGAAGATGACCGTAAACACCCCGTTAAAAAGTTCAGGCCCCTGGCCAGCGGCGCCGTATCCAAAAGTATAGCCCTTATCATTGCTATAGGCCTTACCATCTTTGCTTTCGGCCTGGCCTGGTTTATCCGTGATAAATTCCTGTTTGTACTGGCCATTTATTATGTTATTAACCTGGGTTATTCCTTCGGGTTAAAAAATGTTTCTATACTCGATATCATTTTACTGGCCGCTGGTTTTGTGTTACGGGTAAAGGCAGGCTCCGTAATTGCACATGTACCGTTATCTGAGTGGATCATTATCATGGTATTCCTCCTGGCCCTGTTCATGGCCATTGGCAAACGCCGTGACGATGTTATTCTGAAACTCAGTTCCGGCCAGGATATGCGTAAATCCATCAAGGGGTATAACCTTGATTTTTTAAATACATTGATGGCCCTGATCTGTGCGGTGATCATTGTTGCATACTTTATGTACACCATGAGCGAGGAAGTAATGGTACGTTACCAGACACACCGTTTATACTATACCTGTTTATTTGTTGTAGCGGGCATCATGCGTTATTTACAGATCATTTTTGTAATAGCCGACTCCGGTTCACCCACCAAAATATTGTATAAAGACCGTTTTATACAGGTGGTATTACTGCTTTGGGCGGCCAGTTTTTTTGCCATTATTTATATGAAAGATTATACCCTATTTAAATTAGACTGAGGAATAAACAACCCGGTAAGATTGACAATTATTTAAACTATTGATACCACATGCCCTCCGTACTTATATTAGGCGCTACATCTGACATGGGATTTGCAACGGCAAAAAAATTTGCTTCCCAACAATACAATATTCAGCTGGCCGGCAGAAACCTGCAGGCATTACAGCCGCTTCAGTCAGATATACAGATCCGTTATGGTGTAACCTGTACGGTATATCCTTTTGACGCCATGGCTTTTGACAGCCATGCTGCTTTTTATAATAGCTTATCTGAACGCCCTGAAATTGTTATTTGTGTGGTAGGTTATATGAATGATAATGAAAAGGTAGCAGCCAGCCAGGAGGAAACGCTCCGTACCCTGCACACCAATTATACGGGCCCTGTAAATATCCTCAATATTATTGCCGCCGATTTTGCCGGTCAGAAAAAAGGTATTATTGTCGGCATCAGTTCTGTCGCGGGTTTGCGGGGACGACAGAGTAATTATATCTATGGCAGTGCCAAAGCCGGTTTTACTGCTTATTTATCCGGATTAAGAAATAAATTATTTCATGACGGCGTACATGTTGTTACCGTACTGCCGGGCTTTGTGAATACAAAAATGACCGCCGACCTTAACCTGCCCAAACTATTGACCGCACAACCGGAAGATGTTGCCCATGTTATTTATACAGCGGTAAAAAAGAAAAAAAATATCGTGTATGTAAAGTGGTTCTGGCGCTGGATCATGTGTATCATCGTAAACGTACCGGAGTTTATCTTTAAAAAGAAAAAGCTGTGAAGTCGATCGCCTTTTTTGATTTTGACGGGACCATTACCACCAAAGACACTTTGCTGGAATTTATCAAGTTCTGTAAAGGAAAGCTGAACTTTTACAAAGGCTTTTTGCTGAACAGCCCTTACCTGGTGGCGTATAAAGCAGGCATCATCACCAATCAGAGAGCCAAGGAAAAAGTGCTGGCCTATTTTTTTAAAAATATTACGGTCGCAGCATTTTCACGCCTGTCAGACGAGTTCACCCAAACTGTTTTACCCGGCCTGATCCGCCCGAAAGCACTGGAAGAGATCGCCCGTTTGCGACAACAGGGAACCGAGATCGTGATCGTTTCCGCCTCCCCCGAAAACTGGATCAAACCCTGGGCTACCAAAATGGGGGTGGATTTAATTGCTACCAACCTGGTTGTAGAAGAAAATAAAATAACCGGCATTATCAACGGCCATAACTGTTATGGTGAAGAAAAAGTAAACAGAATCAAGCAATTATACAATTTAACCAGTTACAAAACCATTTACGTCTATGGCGACAGCAGCGGTGACCGCCCGATGCTGGCATTGGCCACCCAGGCTTTTTATAAACCTTTCCGGTAACTGAACCATCTTTTCCCCTGCCATACCCGGATTTTACCCCGGGTTCTTTCCCGTTTCCGTACAGGGAAATCATTAAAAACATGTGCCCAAAATGGCGTTGAATCAGTTTTTCTTTTTACTTTTATGCCACCAACCTATCTTCCAATCCCCATCATGACTAAACTAATCTGATTTCTTCTAAAGTTTTGAACCAACCGGTTTAAAATTGAACTACCTCACTTGGAATAATCTTTTAGTTACCTTAAAAAGTTTAGTTATGAAACTGAAATTTACCTATGCTGCTGCACTAGTATTGCTCACCTCTTTTGTTTCCACCAATGTATCTTCTCAAAACCATTATCGTACCCATAGTGACGGCAACTGGACCGGTACGGCTGTATGGGAAATGTCCGCAGACGGCGTAAGCGGATGGACCAATACTGCCACTGCCCCTACCACTGCCGACCTGACCGTTCAGGTAAGAAATGTTATTGTTGTCAATAGTAATGTAAGTGCCGATCAGCTGACGATTACCAATACCGGCTCTATCCAGGTTACCGGTGCTGCCGGTATTTTACAACTGGCCAACGGTACCGGTGATGACCTCACTGTAAACGGTACACTACAAATAGATAATTTCACGGCCAATGCTGTAAGCGGGCCGGGTAATGTTGTTATTAACGGTACACTTAGCTGGATTGGCGGCACTATTTCCGCCCCTGCTACCATCAGCAGTGGTGGTGTGGCTAACTTATCCGGCAACAACATCAAATATTTACATGCCTCTCTTACTAATAATGGGGTTATTAACTGGAGTACAGGCGCCTCAAGTGGTGGTATTTATTTCAATAACAACATCACTTTCACCAACAATGGCACCATTAATGAGAATTTCTCTTCAGGAAGGGGCTTTTTTAACGAAGGTGGTACTAACCTGTTTGTGAATAACGGTACTTTCCTTAAACAAACCACTCAGACTTTTAATAACCTGACCGTTCCTTTTACCAATTCGGCAACCGGCATTTTATCGGGTATCGGAACATTTAACTTAACAAATACGGTTACCAATAACGGTAAAATCAAACCCGGCACTTCTCCCGGTGTATTAACCGTATCAGCCGGCACTTTACATAACCAGGCTACAACCGTTGACCTGGAGATATTGAACAACAGTGGTGCAGGTACAGGATATGACCAGCTGGCTATCACCGGTACACCCAATCTTTCCAATGTTATCATTAATGTTATTGATATATCACCAAACAATAACCCGGCCCCTTTAGGTACTTATAATAACCTGATGACCGGTACTTTTACAAGCCTGAATATTAACAACGTTAACGTACAGACTAATTATTCAAAAACCGGTACAACAGGTACAACACTCGCTATCCAGAAAATTGCCGCTTTCCCATTACCGGTGATCTGGGGCGAATTTAATGCCGTTGCCAAAAACAATGATGTAGTATTGACATGGGAAACACTTGCTGAAGAAAACACCGCCAGCTTTGTTATTGAGCATGCTGCCGGAAGCAATAGCAATTATACAGCTATCGGTACAGTTGCCGCCCAGGGTAATAGCAATACAAGCAAGAAATATGAGTACCGCTTTACCAGCCCTGACAGGAAAAAATCTAATTTCTTCCGCATCAGACAGGTAGATATCGACGGAAAAAGCAAGTATTCTGATGTACGCATTGTTAAATTCAACAAAGGCAATATCGTTAAGGTGAACACTTATCCTAACCCTGTTACCAGCGAACTGAATATCAATGTACAGGCTAGCAATATCTCGGTATCAGTATCAGATATGTATGGTAAAACTATTTTAACCAAATTATTACAGTCAGGTAATAATACCATTAACATGCAACGCTACGCTACAGGATATTACGTGGTAGGCATATACGAAGATGGTGTTTTACTGGAAACAAGGAAGATCGTTAAACAGTAATTCCCCATAACATAATAACACATAAAAAAGCGGCCCATGAAAATTCATGGGCCGCTTTTTTATAACTTCTTTTATAATATTATTGTTTCAGCAGTTTAACTGTTTTGGAGAGTTTATCCATTCTTACAGTGATAAAGTACACGCCCTTCACCAGTTTTGATACGTTTAGTTTATGTACCGTTACAATATTGTGTCCTGCGAATTGCTCCTGTAACACCACCATACCTTTCGCGTCTACCACTACAATAGAACCCTTGTTTTGCGCCGCGGAAGTGGTCAGCACCAGGGTTACTTCTGCCTGGTTCATCACAGGGTTAGGATATAATTCAAGTTTAGTGGCATCAGGCCCTTTTACCTCTACCATAACAGTATCCCTGGCAATAGCTCCCTGGTCATCTGTAACGGTGAGTTCAAAAGAATAGGTTCCTGAAACCAAATCCTTTACATTGGTAACAAAAGCACCGGGCTCAACAATAGTGAAAGTGGACGGGCCGCTTATCTTGCGCCACTCTTTCGCTGTAATGGTGCCATCGGGATCTGAACCGGAACCGCTTAACATTACTTCATTCTCCGGCAGGATGATCACCAGGTCGTTTCCGGCATTGGCAATGGGTAACTGATTCCTGCTGGCAACTTCCTCATTTACAGTTACGGTTACAGTAGACGATGCTGTTGCACCGCTGTTATCGGTAACAGTCAACTCAAAACGGTATACGCCGGCTACTAATCCGTTTACTACTGTCTGCAACTGTGATGGAGATACAATATTATAATTACCCGGACCACCTATCTTCAGCCACTGTATACCAGTTATAGTACCATCACCGTCGTTAGCCGTACCGCTTAAAGTAACCGTATTAACAGGTAAAGTAATACTCACACTATTACCTGCATGTACAGTAGGTGCCTGGTTGGCAGCAGGATTCACCGTTACATTTACCGTTGCCGAGGCTGTTGCACCACTGTTATCGGTAACCGTTAATTCAAAACTGTAAACACCTGCTGTTAAACCGTTAATAACGGTTTGTAACTGGGTTGGTGACACAATATTGAAACCTGCAGGGCCACTTACCTTATACCATTGTACGCTGGTAATTGAGCCGTCAGCATCGCTGGCAGTACCGGTCAAGGTAACTGAGTTATTAGGTAAAGTAATACTTATATTATTACCCGCATGTACTGTAGGGGGCTGGTTAACAGCGGGGTTCACGGTTACGCTTACAACAGCCGATGCGGTAGCACCATCGTTATCAGTAACGGTCAGTTCAAAACTATATACACCGGCGGTTAAACCGTTGATCGCCGTTTGCAATTGTGTGGGTGATACGATAGTAAAGCTGGCAGGGCCACTCACTTTACGCCATTGCACGCTAACTATAGAGCCGTCGGCATCATTAGCCGTACCGGTTAAGGTAACAGTATTAGCCGGCAGGGTAATACTCACATTATTTCCTGCACTAACTGTAGGCGTTTGATTGTTAGCAGCATTTACCGTTACACTTACAGAAGCAGTGGCAGTAGCACCATGATTATCGGTAGCTGTCAACTCAAAGGTATATACACCGGCAGTCAGACCATTGATCACCGTTTGCAATTGCGCTGGTGAGGCAATAGTGAAATTAGCGGGACCACTCACCTTACGCCATTGTACTCCGGCAATCGTACCATCCGCATCATTGGCGGTACCTGTTAAGGTAACGGTATTGGTGGGCAATGTAATACTCACATTGTTACCTGCATGCACGGTGGGTGCCTGGTTAGCAGCCGTATTTACGGTTATGTTTACTGTGGCCGATGCTGTTGCACCGCTGTTATCTGTTGCGGTTAATTCAAAACTATATACACCGGCTACCAGGCCGTTGATCACCGTTTGTAATTGTGCAGGTGATACAATATTAAAACTGGCCGGACCACTTACCTTACGCCATTGCACACCGGCAATTGTACCGTCGGCATCACTGGCCGTACCGGTTAAGGTAACGGTATTGGTGGGCAATGTAATACTTACATTGTTGCCTGCGTGTACGGTTGGGGCCTGGTTTACAGCAGGGTTTACGGTTACACTCACGGTAGCTTTGCCGGTAGCACCATTGTTATCTGTTGCGGTTAATTCAAAACTATAAGTACCTGCTACCAGTCCGTTGATAACGGTTTGTAATTGTGCAGGTGATACGATATTAAAGCTGGCCGGGCCACTTACCTTACGCCACTGTACACTGGCCACTGTACCGTCAGCATCTGTGGCAGTACCATTTAAGGTAACAGTATTGGTGGGTAAAGTAATACTTACATTATTGCCTGCAGAAACAACGGGCGCCTGGTTGGCAGCAGGGTTTACGGTTACATTCACCGTATCCTTTGCAGTGGCACCAATATTATCCGTAGCGGTCAGCTCAAAGCTATATACGCCGGCTACAAGGCCATTGATCACTGTTTGTAATTGTCCTGGCGATACTATGGTAAAAGCCGAAGGCCCGGTTATTTTACGCCATTGTACACTGGTCACAGATCCGTCGGCATCAGTTGCCGTACCGGTTAAGGTAACAGTGCTTACCGGTAATGTAATGGTCTGGTCATTCCCGGCATTGGCTACAGGGGGAATATTGGGCTGCGCGGTGGGGTTTAACCTGGAGAATATCCAGTTAACCATACTATCCACCCGGTTAAAAGTACGTGTTGCATCACCCTGCGTAACATTGATGCTGTAGCCGGTACTATGCCTGCTTACCGCATTTACTTTAATGGGAAAGTTTTGAACCACTTTATTATTGGATACAACGGCACCGGAATTATTGGCCACAGTTGAAAACCCGTTATTGATAAAGTAGTTTCCTGATACTTCACCGCCTGTAGTTCCCGGACCGGAAAAAGTATAAGCAGGATATGCTTCCACATCTTTAAATATATTATTGGTTACCACCGGTATCAGGGGTGATACAGTTTCCGGGGCAACATCATTACGTTTCAGGTAAGTACCATGTTCTATACCCTTTCCGCTTTTCACGCTATCCACAATATTGTGGTAAACATTTGACCTGTTATAACCAAACACAACGATACCTGTGCCGGTACCATTCACGGTCATGTTATCAAATATCTGTACGCCATCAATATTAGCACCGGATAATATACCGGCCTGCTGGCTGCTTTGATTAGCAAGGCCATAACGGCGGACAATATTTTTATAGATCTTACAGCCGGTTAATGCGTTTGACAACTGAATACCGTCCCAGTCCGTGCTATCAACGATATTGTTAAATATCTCTACCTGGTCCATCCTGGGAGGAGGGCCAAAACCACTTGAGTTACCGGAGGCCGTACCGGATATACCGGTATGACCGATATACATACCCTCGCCATTGCTGCGGAAGATATAGTTGTCAAAAATCCGGATATTCTTTAAAACGAATTTATCATACTGTCCCTGGATGATCTCTTTGGCATTCAGTTTAACCATCAGGCCTAAAGCGGTATGATTGGTATAATACCCGGAGATATCCATATTGTGTACCCAGTTCATGGCCAGACCTACGCCGGTTACCTGCGAAGGCAGCCTGTCGCTGTTATCCACTACCCATCCGAAAGGATGTCCTTTTGCACGTAATAAAGTACCGTCAAACTTCGCATAAGAAACCACGGCAGTATCTTTTACAGCCACCCTGAAATAGCCATCATTTTTTATAATCACCGGCTCATCTTTCGGGGCAATTACAATCGGGCAACCAGGTCCGCCGGATACATCACCGATCTCAACACCCTTGGTATAGGTACCACCGGGAATATATAAAGTATCGCCACCCATCAGATTAGGTAAAATATTATCCCTGGTAATATAGGGCCTGTATAATTCAGTGGTGCTGGTCTTTGCCAGTGTAAAGGCCTGCGGCTGACCTGTTCTGCAGGGGCGGATATTCTTTTTCATGAAATCTCTCGCCACCACCAGTTTAATATCTCTCTGTGAACCATTGATCGTTAAAGCAAATTCATATACACCTTCCTGGATATTGGTAACCGTGGTTACTGCAGCCGTAGGATTAAGGATGGTCGGGTTACCCGGGCCACTTACTTTGGTCCATAAATAGCTGGTAGCGCCTACTGAGCCGGCACCATTCAATACCGCAGTATTAGCGGCCACCTGGTTTAAATAGATCAGGGTATCATTACCCGCGTTGGCCGTTCCGTTAACAGGTGCGGTGGGCGGAGGAGATGTAACAGCAGGTTTCACAATTACCTGCATATTGTCTTTGGCTGTAGCGCCGCGGTTATCGGTAACCGTTAATTCAAATGTATAGGTTCCTTCTGCTAAATTGGTTACGGTAGTTTGCGCTGCATTGGTATTCGTGATCGTCAGTTGGTTAGGCCCGGCAGTTTTAGCCCAGTTATAGGCTACAATGCTGCCATCGGTATCGGTACCCGATCCTGATAAAGTAACGCTGCTTACGGGTAAGGTAATTGTTATATCATTGCCTGCATTGGCCACAGGAGGCTGGTTCACGGTTTCACTTGTTCCTTTCGTCTGTTTTAATAACCAGGTATAAATGCTTTCACCGTTCTCCGTCCAATCCGGGTTATACCAGGTGTTCCAGCAGCAATGACCACCGCTGTATTTGGTATACCTGGCCGATCCTGGTACAGCCGCATTCATTACATCACGTACAACATCCATCTGGCGATAATCCTGTGTACCTTCAAAGCCCCACCATTTTCCACCGGCAGTTGCCAGCCAGCTCATATTGGCCATGGTGGTAGGAGGAGGTGCTGACATAGCTACTATAGCCGCAATACGGTTAGCATAGGACTGACTGGTAGATACATAGTTATCCCATGACCATCCACCCATTGATAAACCGGTAAGGTAAACACGGTTGGTATTGACACGCCAGCCATTAACGATAGCATCAATTTTCCTGTTTAATACGGCTGCGCTTGGCCAGGCCGCTGTAGGCTGAATAGAGATTACAATTGGTTTTTCTGTTACACCGTTTACATTGAACTGCATATTATGGCCATCAGCAATAAATTTTGACGGGCCATAGGTTAACATAGCCGATGCATTGGTACCGATCTCCCCGATGCCTGCAATAAAAATGATAACCGGGTAAGTTGTTGTAGTTGTATTATAATCAGCCGGCAGGTGAACATAAGCGTTCCAACCATCTATAGTGGTCAGGGTTTGTGCCTTGACCTTAAAGGTTGCCAGTGATAAAAGCGTAAGGAGCATTACGCATTTGAGCCCTCTGTGAATTAACATCATCATAGGTTTCTTAATATTGGATTTTCATTCAAAATAAATAACTACAAAAAGATTATGCAAATGAAATGGTGGTTTTTCGTGCAATTCCGACGTAAGTTTTCATGTTTATTCTGCAAAGTTGCTCATGCTATTCTTAAACAGGACGAATAAATACTCATTTACAGCGGAACAGTTGCGAAAATAAGGACAGCAGTTAACTTAACAAGTTGGTGTTCGTAAATTGCCTGCCATACCTGTTAGTTAAAGTTTTCATTTCCATAAAAAATTGAGTAATATCAAGCGCAAAACCACCCCGGTAAAATGCATAAACCCGGTACACAAAAGTGTACATAACAGGAATTGATACAACCAGCCAGCATGTAATACAGGAAAGTGTTTGCCCAAAATGCAATGGTAATAGGATCATTATTCTATTTAGCTACTGATAAACAAAGAGTTACTTAATCAAAACAGTAAAAAAAGCCTTAACAAACAGTCATTTGTGTTACCAGCACACAATCATTAAACAGCTATCAGCGGCCTTTAAAATCAAACCTTATAATAAAGCAAAACCCATGCCACGGAAGGAATTTATTATAAACAGATGTGGATAAAAAGATGGAAAAAATTTTGATACAGGGCAGGTAAAATGCAGTGGTGACGCCGGTTTTGGGCCTTTTGCCCCGAAAATCATTTTTGCGGAAAACTTTTTTTGTTTTGTATCTTCTTCTTTTCGGCTACAACTTTCCGGCTTATGGTTCTTTGTGCCTAAAAAAACAAGGAGTATTACACTGCTTCAGGCATAAAAAAACCCGGTATTCCGCCGTTCAGGCAGCATATCCGGGTTATAATATTTTAGTAAAACAGTAGCTAGTTATTAGAAACCATACGCACAAGCGCTTCTTCCAGTTTCATACCCAATAAACCTTCCAGTTCCAGCTTGGAGGTATTCAGGTTTTTAAGCAGTTCTACTTTTTTGATCAGGGCATCATTGTATCTCTTGGATGATTGCGTATAAGCATCTAAACTCACTTCATTCTTGGAAAATTTGGTCTCCACTACTGATAACAATACTTTCTCATCCTGTATTACCGATTCATGCAGGGCGATGTAATATTTGTTACTTAAATAATTCTGATATTCTACTTTAATAGCTTTTTTCAATAATTCCAATTGCCCTTTAAGGTTGTACACTTCCTGGTTATATTTTTCTTTCGCAATTTTTGTATCGTTGGATTTGGTAAAGAAAGTACCAAGCGGTAAGGTTAAACCAAAGTTATAACGGGGGAAGAACACGTTTTGTCCGCCGGTATTAGATGATTTTAAGTTTGCCTCATTCAGGTTACCGGTTACGGCTATATTATTTAACCAGGCTGCTTTACTTTTTTTCACTTCATACTGCATTTCATTTACCCGCGATTTTTGCATCATGATCTGGTAATTGTTAACGGCAAATTCGGCCAGTTTTTCAGATACCGTATCCCGCAGGATAAAACTGGGATCACTGATAGAATCGACAATAGACTGGGCCTTTACCAGGGAGGTGGTCAGGATGAAAACACAAAGCATTATTTTTTTCATGGGTTCTTATTTTCGGCTTGAAGGTATTTTGATTTAACGATTAATGCAAGACAGGAATAAAATAAAAAACAACCGGGGAACTGGCCAATGGCCACCTGCCCGTATTGCCCGATAACAAAGGCAAAACAACAAACCACGGAAGCCAGTATCAGCGCCTTTACTTTCTTATCCTCAGTGTGATAAAAAGCCCGTACTCCGGCCAGCAGAGCAATCAGGTAAATAAGGCATTGTAATAACAAGCCGACCCAGCCGGTTTCAACAGCCGTTTTTACAAAGCCGCTGTCAGGCGGGAAGCCAGCAAGAAAGTGCCCGGGATTGTATTCAAGCCCCTGGATACCGCTGGTAGCAAGGCCTCCGCCTATCGGGTGACGGTAAATATAAGGCTGTATCATGGCACGGTTCACATCCCTTACTTCCAGTGAAGCATCCTCTGAAAACTCAAAAGTACTCCTGATACGGTTAATGGTGGCATTACCATAAATAGGTCCGAACATGATCACTAAAAAGCCTAATACAAACAGGCTGGCAAATACAAGGGTGCGCTTATTGGTGATCGTCATTAAAATATATAAAGCCACCCCGGCAACAATAATAAAATAGGCAGTACGTGTACCGGAGAATGCCACGCCGAGGATAATAAACACAGCTGCCACGGTCAGGAGCAATCTTGTCCTGAATTTTTCTGCCGAAACCAGCAACACCAGTATAAACGTAAAGCTGGCAGCAGATATAATACCGAATGCAGCCGGGTCAGAGAAAGTGGAGAACCTGCGCGAAACGCCCGTAACCAGTATATACAGGCCTTTCCTTCCCGGTGTGTTCATGATCCATGCCTCCTCAAAAGGCAGGAAACCAAACCACTGCTGGTAACAGGCATACAAACCTGCTATCAGCGATAACCCGATCCAGAATTTAAAATAGTTGATCGTTGACCGGTAGTCCTTAAATACATTGATCGCGATGATATAGATCATCAGGAACTGGATATACTTCCTGAAAATAAGGAACCACCCTGCCATGGAATGCATCCAGGGATTAAACGCCTCCAGTACCAGGAACAATGTATACAGGATATAGATAGTAGTAATGGTATGTTGTGCCTGGTAAAAGAAAGGTTCCTTAAGCCGGACCTTGTGTAATATGAGGCCCGAAAAACTCAGCAGTATCAACAGGTCTATCCAGTAACCACTCGGCATACTATCGCCCAGGTAGCGGCCTATGAAGAAGATGAAAAAACTTAATAAGGTAGAAACGTAAAATGCGAATACAAAATTATTGATGGCAATAATACCCACGGCCAGGGCCACTAAACCCATCACCACCACTACTCCTTTTTCGGGACCCAATACCACTGTAGCATAACTGGTAGCCAGCACAGCCACCAGTAAAGAAAAGTACAATAACAGATTGTTACCCTTGAAACCATATTTATTTACAGTGCCGGGCATATCAGAAAAACAGTATTTTAATATAAATAATGGTCATAACCAGTATCAGGAATACCGATATGATGATCTGCTGGATCTGGTTATCCGAAAATTTCTTTTTATCCTCTGTCATTGGATAATGCGTTATGATATTGATGGTAAATTTTTAATACCGAGTTTTTCCAGGTATGGGATAAAGCAAATGCCTGACGTTTCTCTACAGTTGCCTGGTCAGCGGGTGATTGTATAATGCCGGCTATAATACGTTCGTAATCGTCCACATTATGCCCCAAAAATACATAATCTGCAAAGGATAACATAAATTCTGTATAAGTGGCAACAACTGGTTTTCCCAAAGCAAGGTATTCATCCACCTTACGCGGGTAGTTCCCCTTCGTGGTTTCGTTTACCAGCTGCGGGTTCATACAAACATCAAAATAGCTGACATAAGCTGCCAGCTCTGTTTCCTTCTTCTTACCCAAAAAATGCACATTGGACAATTGGTGTAAACGACTGGCCTGGAAGCTTTCGTCCTCCGGACCAATAAATACAAAACTCCATTCCGGCCTGCGGGCCGCCAGCCCTTCCAGTAAAGGTATATTTAGCCGGTATCCTACCAGGGCACCTACATAACCGATCACCGGGTTGGGAACAGGTTCCAGGTCGGCCGGTTTTTTGTATTGAACATCCGGGTTAAAATAAGTAAAGTCACAACCCTGTCCTATATCATGGCTGTTTTTATTAAACTGCCGGGCATATTGAGCAAGGTAAGAGGAGTTAGCTACTACCAGGTCCGCTTTACCCATAATATCTTTTTCGCAGGCCGGCCCGTGTTTTTTAAAATAAGCCTGCTGCAATAAATAATCACGGATATAGTAAATGAAGTAAGAAGGCTGTAAATACTCTTTTAAATACTGCCCCCTGAAAAAGTCATTATCAACGAACAGCACAGGATTTTTAAACCCCAGCCTGTCCCCTGCCGCTTTGATGGCCCCGGCCAGTTTGCGGTTATTTCTTTTATTAAAAAATGCGAACAGGCCTGCGGGCATCCAGTTAATAGATTCCAGCACTACGGTGGGGTCCAGTACCCATATATTTTTTTCTACTTCGGTCAAATCGGTTATCTCCCCTCTTACACTCTGCAGCCTTCTTGCTGTTTTAGGATCTTTTTTATTTTTAATACTGCTTACCCTGTCCAGTGCCCGGTTCACATACAACACCCTGTTATCAACGGCAAATTCCTTTGCAATATTGATACAATTACTGCCGATACCTATATCCCAGGACTGTAGTCCCATTACTATTATATCACAGTTTGTCATCGGGCAAATTTTTTAGCATAGAAGTTTTTAAACAACTTAAAAAACTCTGGGTATAAGGTGAAAATGTATTTAAAAACGGCAATGGTGCTTACACCAATAAAACGGTAAAGTATATACTGACTAACGCCAAATAATAATATATAAGCCATCAACAACCCCACTGCGGCACCTATATCTCCCAGCCAGGTAATGCATAAATAAGTAGAAGTAATGCTGATGCCTGCAAAACAAAACATTAACCAGAAGTTTACCTGCGGCCTGCCCTTTACATCCATGATATTACCGAACTGTTTGATAAAGGGTAAAAACAGGCTGTACAATAACATTACCCGTACAATATTGGCCGCCCCCAGGTAACCCTGACCACCAAGAATATACACGGCCACATCAGCCAGCAGGATGCCAAAGAACACAAAGGGAATTAAAAAACATAAGGTAGCGGCTACCGTTTTTTCATAAATCCGTTTCACATCTTCGTTTGCACCGGTTTTTACAATTTCAGCGGCACGGGGAAACATAATATCGCCAAATACCTGTGAAGGAATATCACCAAAGTTCAGTATACGCGAACCAATATTATAAGAAGTAGAAACACCTGCGGATATGGACCTTGCCGTCATAAACGCATCGGAGTTAACAAAAACAAGGGAAAAGAAATTATTGCCTAATACATATTTACCAAAGGAGAAATACTCCCTGAATATTTTCTTATCCCATTTATACACGATCTTCTTATACTTTGAAATAAAATAAGCCGCTACCAGGCAACCGGGCACAATGCTTATAGTGTACAATAAAGCCAGGGTTTTAATATCGGCATAGTGAAAGCCAAAAAACAAAATGCAAACGGCCAGGGCAAAACTTCCGTTACGCAAAAAGTACATCCAGAAAACCGCTTTAAAATTGGTCTGGCTGTAAAAGAATATTTCGCACTGCGAATAAAAAATAAGTAATAACAAAGCGCCTGCATAAAAGGTAAGGATAGAGGAAAGCCCGGCCGCATCTTTAAACCAGCCTTCCACATACACACCCAGGAAAAAGAATACGATACAAAGCAGCAGGGAGAAAGTAATATTCACACTCAGCGATGCAAACTCGGTAGCCGGTATATCTTTCTCCGGCTTGGTTTTTTTGAAAACAATATAGGCGTTCCTGATCAGCGCAAAGCGGGTGGTTTCTACCATGGAGGAAATAATG
Source organism: Terrimonas rubra (assembly GCF_042686025.1). Lineage (NCBI taxonomy): Bacteria > Pseudomonadati > Bacteroidota > Chitinophagia > Chitinophagales > Chitinophagaceae > Terrimonas > Terrimonas rubra. Next base: position 735,239 of record NZ_JBHUOZ010000003.1, on the reverse strand, counting down.
ATAAATAAACCCCACACACCAAACTCGCCCTTGGCCAGCAACCTGGCCAGCAACATAAAAGTAAGCAGGCCCAATACAATATTGGTTATTTTCTGCAGTAAAGAAAACTTACCCGTTGCCAGCCAATATGAATATTTTTTTGCCAACTATTTGCCTGATTTATTAAATGAGAAAAGATATTTTATATTCAGCTTTACCAATAGCTTATGAAACAGCACAGGGATGATAATACCCAGTACCAGGCTGGACAGGATCAGTACATACTGGTTCTCTATATGCAAAAACTTTACAAAACCTACCCTCACCATCGCTATCACAAACACGTGAACAATGTAGATATATAGAGAGTACTTTCCTATCCAGGCTAAAAACTTTGCCACCTGCAGTTCGTACAATATCCGGCTCACTAGGTAATACACCAGGCTGGCAACAAAAATAATAGCCAGGAAGGGTAACAGGTAAATGGTACGCAGGGGCTGGTAATGATCGTTAATATGGTTTAACCAGAATAACTGCCCGGCTATAAATACCGGCACCGTGATGATAAATAATAAGCCCAGTTTTTTAAGGTCCAGGTTCTCCATACGGGCAATCCGCTCATACATATACACACCAAATACCAGGAAAACATAGTTATACATAATATCCGATACCAGGCTGTAATCATATACCAGGTAATGAAAGTAATATAATACCACTGCCAGTATAAAATGTAATAAAGGCTGACGTTTTAATGCATTGTAACATACCAGGAATAACATAGTAGTATTAAACAAGGCCAGCAGGTACCACATATGATCCAGCTCACGGGGCTGGTACAGTATGTACTTATAATCGGTCCAGCTGCGCTGCGAGTTAGTATAATTGCTTAATACTATCTGGAAGGTAATGAGAATAACAGACCATACAAGATAAGGATATAACAGGTTGGCTGTTTTATTAGCAGCAATACTCCTTAAAGAACGTTTTTGTAAAGTACGTCCCAAAAAAACGCCTGATAAAATAAAGAATACCGGCATCCTTACATTGAGTAAAAACTCCTGTATATAGTACAGGTTATCCGACACCATTATACCCGATCTGCGCAAACCCACCATGGTATGCCGGAAAATAACCAGTAAAATGGCTAAGCCCCTGGCATAATCCACCCAACCTAACCTTGTTCCTTCTGTTGCTTTGCCTGTATGCTTATTTGTTAAAGCTGTACTGCTCACCTTGACCGCTTAATTGGTTAAGTTTTCATCATCTACCTTATTCAGTACCGCACCCAGGAACTTATCCTTTATGGTACCAAAAAATTTGATAGACTCTTTATCAGCCTGTTTCAACTCACTGGTTGCTGCAAAAATAGCCAGCACACCATCAGCATACTGTACCAGTTCTTTGGTATCGGTATAACCGTTTAAAGGAGCGCCTTCCATAAAAATGAAATCATATTTTTTCAGGAACTGCGGCAAAAATTTCAGCAGGTGATTTTTTGGCAATATCTCGGAAGGGGTATAATCACCACCCTTACAACCGATAATATCTACATTCTCCACACCGGTGGGTGTAATGATCTTCTCCACACTGGCAAAATCCAGTTTTTCATCCGTTACCGAGAATTGTTCCAGTGTAGGTTGCGCATCATTATAAGCCGTAAGGTCATTGTTACAAAAATTAGTATCAATGATCAGTACTCTTTTTTTACTCAGGCTCAGGCTGAATGCCAGGGCCTGTGTCAGGGTGGTTTTACCCTGCTGCGGCTCTGTACTGGTTAATAGAATAATGCGTTTGCCCGTACTCTCTATCTCATACCTTAACTTACGCAACAGTTCCCTGAAGGAGTTTTTCCTGTTGGCCTCATCAGATTCTATCTGCGTGATCTGTTCTTTTAAATTAGTCGCCTTTAAGTTAATGTTATTAATAGTACCCACCAGTTTAAGATCGGTCTGGCGCTGGAACTGCGATGGTGTCTGGATGGACTGATCCAGGTAGGCCAGGAATATAAACAACACCGATGCCAGTACTAACCCGCCAAAGAAACAAAGCGCCATTACCATCAAACGTTTAGATGGCTCCGGGTTCAGCGCAGGCTGTCCGTAAATGGTCTGCATAAAATTAGCTACGCCGGAGTCGCTCATATTAGCGGCCAGTGTTTGTTTTTCTTTGGCACTGGTATACTCTAATGTCGCTACTTCAATTTCTTTATCAAACTGCTCCAGTTTGGAAGTAGCTTTTGGTGTAGCAGAGGATATAAAGGAATTGGCCTCTCCCAGTTTCGAGCGGTAAAACCCGATCTTGGACTGGGCCGCTCTCAGTTTACCTTCAATATCAATTTTATTCTGGGTTAAAATAGATTGCTGTGATGCCGCATAGTTATTATTGGTGGTGCCGGTAGTTGTGCCGGTTGGGGCAACAGACTTCATTTTTGTCTGCAGATCCTCCAGTCTCTGTTTTACGGCAGGGTCTGATGCGCCATTCTTTATATACTCATCATACAGGTCGTTGTACTGTTTACGCAAAGCAAAGTATTGCTGGTTATCATTCACCGGGGCAGCAGGTGTAGTTACATCAGTTTTTAAATTCTGTAATTGCAGGTTTATTTGTTCCAGTTGATAAGTCAGGTTGCTTACCAATGATAACTGGTCGGCCAGGCCTGCTTCGTTCATGCTCATCTGGCTCAGCTTATTGGCGCCTACCAGGTTTGGATCAAGTGTCGATACTACTGAGTCCTGCAAAAATCTGCTCTTTGCCGCTATCTTATCATCTAACTCCGCTTTTCTTTTTTTCACCATTGAATCCAGGGCAACCATCGACTCTATTGAACGTTCTCTTTTGGTATGATCATAATAACGCTGGAATTCCTTGATCAGGTTATTCACCACAAAAGCCGATAACTCCGGGTTTTCCGAACTAAAGAAAATATTGACATAGTCCGTACGCTGGTAACGTGTAACGAATAAACGTTTTTTAATAGATTCCATATCGTACTTATAAGCCTTGATCAGCTCAATCACGGCTTTCTCCTGTTTTACATTGGAGGCCAGTAACAATAAGGAATCGTATTTGTTGGCAATTATTTTTTTAGCCTGTTCCATATTCAGGCTCTTCAGCTCTGAACCGTCTTTCGCATCCTTCAGGTCTACCTTGGTAAACGGGTCCTGCGACGAAAGGTCGCGGAGGATGAGCTTATACGATAACAGGTTGATCACTTTTGGGGAAGTGATATTCTCGATCACGTTATTGAACTTCACATCGATCTGTGACATATTAAAAATGTCTTCCGAAAGCTTGATCTGTTCACTCACCGTAAAGCCGGTGGACATCTGTGATTGGGATTTATATAATTTTTTATTCCCCATGGTCAGCAGGAATGCTACCAGGAGTCCTAACAAACCGGCACCGGCAATGATCCATTTTTTCCGGTTTAAAATTCTAAAAACATACAAAAGTTCCATAATTACGGGATTAGTCTTCTTTACTTCTTTACATTGCTAACATGCAAAAAGCCCTGGTAGTTCTTACCTGAGCTTTTCACACGTATTGATTTTAATTATTTGGGGCTGCCGGCAGTTGATCACCGGTCAGCTATGGTCCGTTGCCCACCTCCAATCTTTGTCTCCCTCCGGTCGGCAAAGGATTTCCGGTTAAGCAACGCAGCCTCTCTGCTTCAGTAATTCTTATCGACAATAATACAACATACAAACGAATAAAACAATGTCATTAAGTGTTAATAAATTGTCTGACCAGGGAACTGCAGCTAAACGGAGCGTCGCAACTAAAGCCACATCAGGGTTCCGCTGCCGGTCAAATAAAATACCTTAACTTAATGACATTGTTCGTTATCGTTACTGTTCTACTGTCTTGCCTTCATTATCTTGATCACTTTAGGTACAGCTTTATTGTTTTCATTTGTTATTACCTGTACCATGTAAACACCTACCGGCAATGTTGCTGGTAATGCCACCCTTTGAACACTTACACCTTTTTGTAAACCGGTTATATCTTTTACAATTACCGGTTTGCCGGTCACATCCAGTACACGTATCGATACTTTCTCCTGGTTTTCCAGCAGGTTAAGCGATACATTGATATAGTTTACAAACGGGTTAGGATAAATTGTTACTTCAGTAGCACCCAGTTTATCTGCCGCCTCTATATTCCTGGCTACTGTTGCGTTATTTCCCGCATTTTCAGTTAACGCATTATTGTTTTCCAGTTGCTGGCTTACAATGTAATCGTTCATTACACGACCACCACTGTTACCGCCGCTGTTACCGTCAACGGTGATGGCAGGAGAATGATAACCCTGGATCACCATAGCACCGATATAACCATACTGAGAACCGGAAGGTACTGATACGGTAACGATCGCTTCACCATTCTCATCAGGTCTTACATTATCGATCTGTACTGTCTGAGAGATATTGTTAGCCGCGTTCAGTGATGCGCTGCTGCCGTTAACGGTGTACAAGGTGGTACGGTTACCGGTGCCCTCACGGCTTGCAAAGAATATAAAGGTATAAGCCAGTGACTGGTTCAAACCGCTCACTCTTAACTGACCTACTTCGCTGATATCTAACCACCAGGTGGACCTGATCACATTATCAGGATAAACACCGCTGTTATTACCGGTATTCATACCAAACGGATTTTCACCGCTGAAGTTATCCGTTACCTCGAAGCTGATACCTGAAGGTGCATTGATATCATTTACCAGGTTACTGTATACATCGTTCAGCTGCGGAACATTGTTGGTATTGTTCCATGGCGCAGGAGCCGGGTTGTCACGGTTAAAGTTAACCGATACAGTAAACAGGTGCGTAGAAGCCGCTGCGATATTGCTGTACGAAGAGTAGATCGTATTTTTTACCGCACGTACTTTATAATAATAGGTAGAGTTGGTAGCCAGTCCGGAGTTCAGGTAAGTAGAAACATTGGCTCCTACAGTAGCTAACAAGGTATATGTACCGGCAGCCTCTGTTGAACGGTATATCTGGAAGCCTGTTTCATTATCAGACTTGTCCTGCCATTTCAGCTCGATAGCCGTTTTAGATTTACCTACTGCTGTCAGGTTAGACGGGCTTAATGGTAAGCCATTGTCAACATAAGACTGTATTACCAGGGCATTCAGGTAAGCATAGGCAGATCCGGAACCTTTCACTACATTAAAGTCAATCACACCATTTGCATCCGGTGTTAAGCCATTGATCTGAACCGTGTTGCTGGTATTACCCGCAGCATTTAAAGTTACCGATTGCGCACCTACACTGTATACTGTGTTCCTGTTGTCCGATGCAATACGGCTGCCAAAGAATACCAGGTTGTATTTATTAGCTGTATTTAAGCCGCTGATACGAACTGTTCTCACGTTTGTGGTAGACTCGTAGTAAGCGGTTTTCATTACATCATCAGGGTAAACACCACTGTTATTACCGGTAGTAGCACCCACATCATTAGCACCGGTCCATTGTTGCAGTAAAGTTACCGCTACAGCTGTAGTAGCGCCGGCATCATTTACCAGGTTAGTAACGCTGCGATTAGCCAATGGTGTATTGTTAAAGCTGTTCCAGGGGGCTCCTACAGGCGATACCTGGTTAAAGTTTACATATATAGATGTAAGGTCTTTATCTGTAACAGTTATTTTAAACTGTCTGCTGGCAGTAGCCGAACCATCGGTAGCGGTTACAGTGATACCATCAAAAGTACCGGTGGTGGCACCTGGCGCAATTTGTATAGTAGCAGTTCCATTACCGGTATTGGTAAATGTAGCGAATGATGGCAAGCCTGTAACACCTAAGGTAATTACATCACCAGGCTCGTCAGTGGCTACGATATTAACAGTAGCAGTTTGTTCTGTTTTAATGTTCACGTCAGCAATGGCAGTTAATACAGGCGCAGTGTTCGGTGTACGAACAGTTACTGTATCACTGTTAGGCGAAGTTCCGTAAGCATTAGATGAGGTTACATAGTAATAGTAATTTTTATTACCACTTAAACCTGTATGGCTGTAGCTGGTAGTATTAGCAGCCTGTGCACCGCCCAGTAAGGTATAAGGACCGGCAATATTCGTTGCAGTATATACCTGGTAGGCTGTTTCATTATAAGCTGCGTCAACCCATGTTAAGTTAGCTTTATTAGTACCATCTAAAACAGCTGTCAGGTTTCTTGCTTTAGCCGGGGCTGTACCATCGTCATAGGTTAATTCTATGATCATGGCATTCAGGTAAGCATATACCGAACCGGTTCCGTTACGTACGGTCAGGTCCAGGGTACCATCAGCATTAGGCTGCAGATCAGTTAAAGAAACTGTATTCTGAGAGTTGCCCGAAGCATTCAGGCTTACGCTGCTGCTGCCAATGGTGTACAATGTTGTCCTGTTATCGGTAACCGCGCCGCGGCTGCCGAAGAAGGTGAATTTGTATTTGTAAGCAGCATTTAAGCCCGATATTTTAATAGTCTGAGGTCTTGTATCCGACCAGTAAGCCGAACGGATAACGTTATCAGGATATACACCGCTGTTGTTGCCGGTATTTACACCCAATACGTTGGTACCGTTACCCACGCTCTGCCAGCTTGAAGTAATACGTAAGCTGATAGGACTGTTATCCCCTGCATCGTCTTTAAAGTTGGTAAACACATCGTTTAAGGCAGGTACTTTGCTGGTATTGTTCCATGGCGCTGCACCCAGTAAGCTACCATCGGTAAAGCTGATATATACACGTTTGTTCGGGTTAACATCAGTTACGGTAATGGTGAAGCTTTTCTGATCAACCCCTTCGTTACCATCGTTGGCAGTAGCCGTAATGGTATACGTACCATTATCGGCATAACCTGGAGCAACATTGATCTGTACATTGCGGCCATTTATTACCGGTGTAGCAAATGCAGGTAAACCGGTGAATGACCATGTGATCGCATCGGCAGCATTTACATCAGTAGCACTGATATTCACCTGTGTTGTTTGCTGCTCGGCCAGTGTAACATTATTGGTACCTGTAATTACCGGCGGGTAATTTTCATTTACCACCAGGTTAAAGCTGGCAGTGCTTGTACCGTTATTCTGATCGGTTACCACTACCTGGATATTATTGTAAGCGCCCAGCAGACCAATACCCGGGTTGGTAAAGGTAATAGTACCTGTTCCGTTGCCGGTAGAAGCATACACACCGAACGCAGGCAGGTTATTCACCTGTACCGTTAAGGTTTCCGCATCGGCATCAGTAGCTACTACATTTACCTGTAAGGTTCCGTCATAACGCATTGTTTTGTTACTGATGGCTGTAATTACCGGTAAATTGTTGATAGTTTTAGCGCTGTCCTCATTTGAGTAGGCAGAGTAACTACCCACTCCAATTGCCCTTACTTTATAATAATGTATAGAGTTTGCGAATAATCCGGAGTCAACATAACTGGCCGTATTCGCAGGTAAAGTTTTAAATAATAAGAAGTTGCTGTTATTGTTGCTTGACCTGTACAGCTCATAACCTTCTTCGTTATTTGCATTATCGGTCCAGGCAATATTAATAGCACTGCCAGATATGCCTGAAGCCAGTAAAGCCGTTGGTGCTGCAGGTGTAGCAGGCAATGCCGGAGTTAAAGCATTAGGTAAAGGAATACCCAATACATTAGCAGGAATAATTTGTTTGGCAATACCACTTCCGGCAGGGCCCTGGTAACGTACTTCCAATACCTCGCCGCCACCTCTTTCAAAGAAGGTAACGTAGATCGCATGTGTACCCGCAGTCAGGTTAACGGTACCGCTGCGTTCAGTAGGTCCTTGCAGGTAATCGTTGGCAACAATTTTATGTGCATTATCAAAAGCACCGATGTAAAGGTTAGAACCATCATCAGATGTGGTGAAGAAGGTATACACCCCTGATACAGGCACAGTGATAAAGCCTGAATATTTGAAAGCGAAATCATCGCCTCTGTCATGCGGATCCAGAACAAAGGTTGCTACTTTACCGGTTTTCTTCGGAGTCAGTGTATTAAAGTCAGGCAGGTTAGATAACTGGCCTGTTTCATAATAAGCATAGTCAACGCCTGATCCCGCTGATGCAAATGCAGACTCACCCGCTAAACCAATAGCACGGATATTATAGTAATACCTTGTATTGGCCTGAACCGCAGTATCAGCATAGGTTGTAGCGTTTGCAGGTGCATTACCTACGGTTACAAATCCTGTAGTAGGATTGGTAGAACGCCAGATCTCGAATCCTGTTTCATTAGGATCGTTATGCTGCCAGGTTAAATTAATGCGTTTGTATGAAATGGCTGTAGCTGTCAGGTTAGTTGGAGCCGCTGGTATGGTTCCGCTGGCAGAAGCACCTTCAGTAAAGGCCGAGTTAGGGATCTGAACAAAGTTGGCATTACCCGGCGTTCTCCAGGATACCACCATTGCTTCACCACCACCCTGCTCATAAAAGGCCATAGCGATCGGGTACACACCGGCAGTTAAGGTCAGTGGTCCGGAATCCCTGTCCTGTGAACCGTGTAAACCGTCGTTATTCACAACCGGTGTACCGGCAAAGGAGTAAGGAGAAGTACTGCCGTTTAAGCTGCCTAACCATAACCTGCTTCCGTCATCGGAGTTTGTTCTGAAATAGTAAGTACCTGTTTGAGGAATTAAAATATACCCTTCCCACAGGAATGCAAAATTGTCATCCTGTGTACGTGGAGTTAAAGCCACATTTGGCATTACCCCTGTAGCCACAGGTGTTAACGTAGTAAAATTGGGCAGGTTGTTCCAGGTGCCTGTAAATGTATAATATTTATAAGGCAGTCCTGATAGTATCGGCTGACCGGTTACCTGGTTACTGAATGGTGAAGTATTGTTGGCAAAATCTCTCGCCTTCACGCTAAAGTTATAGGTAGTACCTCTTACCAGGTTGTAAATGGTAAATTCGGTTTGAGAAGTTACATATGATTTAACACCATTGATATAGATATCGTATTTCTCTACACTCACATCATCAGTTGCCGCATTCCATTTTAAGGAAATAGAGTTTTGTGTAGTAGTGGTGATAACCAGGTTAGTTGGCGCTGTTGGCGCTTGTGTATCGGCCATGGTAGTACCGTTGGCAACTGCAGTAGTTGCAGAAGCCGCGGTATTATTAATAGCTCTTACAATATAATAATAAGTAGAGTTGGAACTTAATCCCTCGGCCTGGTAGCTTAACACGTTAGCACCGGTAATGGCAACCAGGGTAAATGGTCCTGTTGCACTGCGGGCCTGGTACACTTCAAATCCTGTTTCGTCATAACTTGGCGAAGGATTATCACTCCAGTTCAGGCGTAATTGTGTTTTAGAGATCGGGGTTACCAATACATTAATAGCAGGGTCTGGTTTATTGATACCGTTGGCATCAATAACCGTGAAAGGAGCAGAGAAACTGCTTGAACAGCCATATAACTCCGTTACTTTCACCTGGTAGTCACCGGCAGCAGTAGCATTTAAAGTATTAACGGTACTTAAAGTGGTAGCATTGCCCACTTTTTGCCAATCGTAGGAGGTATAACCGGTTGGTACCTGTAAAGTCACACCGGTTTTTCCGTCAGGGGCAGGAATATGTTTGCTTTGTAAGCCTGCAACCTGGATGGGCGGAGATACGGTTGGCGCTTTTGTTTTAATTTCAACAGGAATAGGTGACCATTCTGACCACTCAGAACCTCTTCTAATCCTGCAATCATATACACCGGTAGTGGTAACATTAATTTCATTACTGTTACCGCCATAAGCTTCGCCATTTCTTCTCCACTGGTATTCTGCAAAACCGGCAGATACACCGATCGTTACATTAATAGGTACACCAGGGCAAAATTCAGTTTGTCCGAATAAGGTCCAGGGATTTGCTTTGTTAGCACGGCTCAGGTACGGGAAATAATCAGCCTCGGCCCATGCATTGCCCCAGCAACCATGTCCAACATTTTCATATTTATTATACCTGTAGTTAGAACCGGCATTTTTTAAAGTATTACCCAGTGTTTCACTGGTATTAGGATGCGGGGCATTATCCAGTGCACCCTGGAAATGCCAGATCGGGATCCATTTCAGGGTTCCCGCTGAATTACCATAAGCAACAGAAGCCGCACTGATAGGAGTAGCAGCAGCAGTCAATAACGGGTGCCTGATAGAAAAATCCCAGGTACCGGTACCACCACCTGATAACCCACCAATTATTACCCTGTTGATGTCACCTTTATTTTGAGGAACAATAAAATTTTCTATTATTTCTTTTATGAAGTCATATTGCGTAGCGCCAAAAAAACCACCCTGGTTCTGGGGGTAGAGTAAAAAACCATCAAACTTATCATTGGTAACGGCATCATCATGTAACTGGCCGCCGTGGAAAAGCTGGTATTCATTATCATATACCGTACCTTTTTCGCCTACACCATGAAAGAACACAAATACGGGGTATTTTTTCCCATCATTCACACCATGCTGGTATGACTTGGGAAAACGCAGCCTGAACTGCATTCCTTTATAGATGTAACATTTGTAGTTGGATGTATTCCAGTTCAACCTGTTGGTCTTAACCCACTTTCCTATTTGCCCCCATGCAGGCTGTGTAGGCGGCGTAGCCGAGTTATATACCACAATCGGATCATTAGGGTTCAACACCTGGGCATGTGCTGAAAAAAGGCCGGATAAGAAGCATAATAAAAATACTCCTAGAATAAGGCGTAAAGCTGATTTCATAAAAAATTAATTGAGGCTAAAGAATGCCGGCTACCAAAGGAAGAATGGACAGATAGTTGGTATCTGAATAGGTATCGATTTTGGAATAGAAAAGCAGACTTTAAATAGGAAGGTGGAAAAGGTTTAATTCCGACAAATTAGAGGTCTAAATTGGGAAGACAGCACAAGATAGGAAACTTTTTGAAATTCCAAGGATTCCGCCCCCCTTTTTACTGACTTTTTTTTCGTTCTCCATGTAAATACTTACCTATAATGGTGAACCGGACCAATAAATGATAGGTAATCAAACAAATAGCAGTAGTGGTTGTCAGCACGATACCAAATTTAACGCCCGACAGGATGGGTTTATTAACCAGCCATATCTGCAGCATGGCTATAATACCCAGGTGTAACAGATACACCCAGTAGGAAGCATCGGAAAAATAGCGCCACATGGCACTATCCCGTACAAATAACCTTAAAAACAAACCCAGGAAACCATTTACCAGTAATACACACTGCACGGCAAACAAGATCTTTATCAATAAACGGTGCCATTGCTCATCAGCAGGTGCCGCTAAAAGGAATTCCAGGTAAAAACTAAGGCCCGAAATGATCACCCCGGGAACAAGCAAGGCGTAAGCATTTCTTTTGATAAAGTCGAAATAGGCGGGACGTATATTGATGAGACAACCCGCGAAGAAGAACAAGCCATAAAAGGTAAGGTAAACCGGGTTAGGGATAATACCGGTATCCACACCAAAGAGCAATTCTTTATGTAACAAGAGTAAAACGGTAATAATCGCGATACAACCTGCCATCAGGTAAATATTCCAGCGATCATTATTGCGTATGACCGTGGTAATGCGTTCTGTTTTGGCTTTAAACGCCGGCAACCTGGTAATCCTGCTGAAAACGATAAAAGCCACGTAATAAAAAATCAGGTAATAAAGAAACCAGAAATGAGCCATTCCGTTCCACCTTAAAACCTGTTTACCGGATAAGGATATGGAAGTGCTCCAGTCCCAGTTGGTGTTCAATAAATTCTTGTATAATAAAAACGGGAAGATGGTAAGCGGCAATAAAATAATGACACTGCAAACAAAGGGAATAACGATCCTTTTGATACGGTGTTGTACAAACGCCTGCTCCCCTATTTTGTTAAACAGCATCCGGCAGAAAAACCCGGCAATTAAATAAAATAGGGGCATCCTGAAACTATGAATAAAAGCATAGAGATAATCCCAGCAATAATTAGTGCTATCACTATCATGCGGCCATGTAGGTATGGCAACAACTTTATAAGCTATGGCGGCATGCAATACAACACCCAGGAACATAGCAATAGCACGCAATGCGTCTAACCCATGTAACCTGTCACCGTTTATTTTTCGATTCATAGTTTATAAAATTGTCAACAAATCTATTAAGTTCCGTCAATCTTTTATATTTTAGCCCACTATACCATTAACATGAAAAATAAGTTTTACAAACTTGCCCTTTATTGCCAGAAATTTGGATTTGCAAAGGGTTTGAAAATGATCCTCACCGGTACTTTTGGCAAAAAAGATCAACTGTTAGGCGTACAGGTGCCCGGCATTAAACACCCCGTTTATTTTCGCCGCCGCAGTTCCGATGAATATATCTTTCAACACATTTTTATCAGGGAGGAATATAATTTTGATGTAACCGCTACGCCTGCCACTATTATTGATGCCGGCGCGAATGTAGGCTTTGCCGCAGTATACTTTGCCAATAAGTTCCCCAATGCTACCATCATCTGCCTGGAGCCGGAACCGGGTAATTTTAAATTGTTACAAAAGAACATTGCAAACTATCCCAATATTATTCCTGTGCAAAAAGGCCTGTGGGATAAAACGGCTTATTTACAAATTATAGATACCGGTTTAGACAACTGGGGATTCACGGTAAAAGAATGTACCAGGGATACCCCGGGCGCTATTGAGGCATTATCCTTGACCGATATTATGCAGCAATATAAATTACCGGCCCTGGACCTCGTAAAAATTGATATTGAAGGAAGTGAAAAGGAAGTACTCGAAGCACCTGATCTTCATCAGTGGTTGTCCACCTGTGACACACTGGCCATTGAGTTACATGACAGGATGAAACCCGGCACCTCAAAAGCCCTGTTCCAGGCATTAGCGCCTTACCAGGCAACCATGAATGTAAAAGGCGAGAACCTGATCTTCAATTTTAAACGTTCCTGATCATTATCCCGTTTAGTAAAACTATATTTCAAATAACTACCCTGCACTGCTTATTGTTTCTTTGCTAACACATCCTCTATATATACCAGCTTGGTATGTGGCGTTTTGAGGAATTTTTTAGAGGCTTTGCCCAGCTTTAATAATGCCAGCGCCTGCCTTCCTGCAAATACCGGTAGCATACATAATGTTTTCAGGTATTTGATCTGGCGGCTGCGAATCAGGATAATGGCTGCAAAAGAAACAATATACAGACCAATGATCACCAGCCAGGCATAGAACAAACCGCGGAATAAAAAGAAATCAATGACCAGGCTGAAAAAAGCAGCCGCAAATAATAAGAACTGCGGAGGGCGCAGTAACACAAAACCGAAATAAATAAAATCGAGGTTCAGTGTTTTTAAGCCCGTAAAGAATATTTTACTGCTCTCTTTAAAATAGTTGAAGTAAGACAACATCCACCTTGCCCGCTGGTTCTCAAGGGAGCTGCCGCTCTCTACTTTTTCATCATACAAAATAGCGTCGGTTGAAAAAGCTATCTTTTTTGTTTTTAACAATAAGGTCGACTGTAATTTTTTATCAAATCCGCCTACCAGGGTTTTATAAGCAATTTCATCATACAAGGCAGACTCAAATGAAATACCCGAACCCCAGATAGCAGCTGACATACCCGCCATCATACGGATCTCCCTGTCCACAAAAAAATTATACATGTCGCCTATCGCATCTATACGGGCATATAAAGAGTCCTCATTTTTGGGCTTAAAGTCGGCCTGTACCACCCTGTACCCTTTTTGAAAATGCTGGTTAACCACTGACAAAAAATCCGGGTGTAATAAATTGTCCGAATCCAGTATCAGGGTAATATCGTGTTCCCTGATAAAACTTTTTCTGGCAAAATCAATGGATTTGATCTTGGCATGTAAAGCTGGCTGGGAAGAAAGAATAATAACACGCGGGTCGGCGAATTGCAGCTGACTGGTATCACAATCATCGGCCACTACATAAATATAAAACTGCTGGTAGGTTTGTCCTAAAATAGAAGCCACTAAAGGTTTAATGAACTCCACCTCCTGGTGGGCCGTAATGATAATGCCGAATTCAAAGTTTTTATCATGAACGATCTTACGTCTATTAAAAGGATGTTTGATGGAAAAGGTTTTTATAAACCCATACACCACAACAGAAAAGAAAGGAATAAGCAGGTATAAGGCAACTAAGCCCTGGAATAAAAAGAATAATATGGTTACTATCTCATAAAATGTCTGCATGATGTGCTCCGGTATGCTGTTTACCAGCTTGCTTTGGTAAAACTCAGTTAATACTCATTATTTTTTTTGCCATACCGTTACAAAACCGCCGGTAAACTGGTAAGGTAATTTTTCAGCAACGGCACAATCCCATTTCTGTAAAAACTTAAACCGCTTTGTAAAGAAGGAGAAAGGAAAAACATCTTCAATAAAATTGGTCTTACCAAACTGTACAATATTAAACTGGTTGGTATTGGCCAGCTTCTCCAGGTCGTTCTTTGTGAAGAATTGTATATGCGTCAGGTCGTCGGCAGAGCTTTGCACCGTAGTGCCTTTATAACCAAAAGCTGATTTGATCTTTTGCACCAGCTTCCATACCCAGTTATTTTTTTTCTGCATGGCAATAACCGGCTTGGTTACCAGTACTTCCCTCGGGCCTTTACCGTTGGGTACCGTTACAATCAATACCCCATCTTTATGCAGCACCTGGTGTAATACCTGTAATAACATTTCAGGCTGGTGTAAATGCTCTAACACTTCACTGCAAATAATTGCATGGTACTGGTGACCGTCCGCTACCAGTTGCTCCGCACTTTTTACCTCGAATTTTACGTTGGGTAATTTATTTAATACTTTAGCTCTTTCTATCGCTTTTTCACTAATATCCACACCTTTCACATTAAAGCCAAGCGAGCCCAGGCTACGGGAAATAACGCCATTACCACAACCCACATCCAGCACTTCGGCCCCGGAAGGCAGGCTGGTTTCAAGGGTTTTCCTGATAAACTCCAAACGTTTTATATCGGCAATTCTTTCAAATTCCACGGCGCTGTTTTATTTACAAGTGAATGAGGATTGACTAACTGCTGATAGATCTTTTCTATCTCCGTAGTCATTTGTCGGGCATTAAAGCGACTTTCCACAGTGTGCCTGGCAGCGTTGGCAAATTTTATTCTCAACGCTTCATCACCGGCCAGTTGGAGTATCGCTTTTGTTAATGCAGGAACCATGTGCTGTGTATCCACCAGGATACCATTTTCATGATCCTTAATGATCTCTTTGGTGCCATCAACGTCGGTAGCAATAATGGTTTTACGCATGGCCATTGCCTCCAGTAAACCAATAGGTAAACCTTCCCAGAGGGAAGGTAATACAAAAACATCTGCGCAGGCCAGTATACCCGGTACATCCTGCCTGAAAGGCAATAATGTAATATGTTTTTCCAGGTTCTCGGTCTTTAGCCACTCCAACGCTTTTTCTTTTTGCTCCCCGTCACCCACCATCAATAAATGAATGTCAGGGTTTGCGGCCAGTGCCTCTTTAAAAGCAGCCATTAATGCTAATGGTTGTTTCTGAAAAGTAAACCGGGCAATAAAAAGAAATAAAGTTTTGTCAGCAGGAACACCCAATGATGCACGGGTTAATGCAAAATCATTATCCGGGTTAAACTTTACGGTATCAATGCCATTATTAATGACAGTTGATCGAAAGCCGGGTATATGTTTAAACCCGGTTTGCTGGTTGGATGCCGAAACAGATATGTTGACCGTTGCTTTGCGGGTGATATACTTTTCGCCCATCACCCTGATTTTTTTCACCAGTACATTTTGGTCCTGGTGAAAAGACCAGCCATGTATGGTGTACACCAACGGCAGTTTTAATTGTTTGGCTGCCCATAGAATATTGGATCCTGCTCTGGTGCCGTGAGCATGAATTAAGTGAACATCAGATTCCTCAACAAAATTTCTTACGGCTCTCCATTTCGTAAAATCAAATGGTTTTTCGGTATAAATAACTTTTGTAGTAACATTCAATGCCTGCAGCCTGTCTATCATCGGTCCATCTGTAAAGGATAGTACTACCGGTTCAAACACAGTTCTGTCCATGTTCTCCACCAGGCTTAAAAGATGCGACTCGCCTCCGCCAATTTTACCCTGTCGGATACACTGTAACACTTTTATTTTGGGGGTAACATGCATCTCCTGTTAAACTATACTAATGTTTTTTTAACAATGCCCCACCCTTCAGGTAGTTTCTCGGTAATTTCAATATTGCCAAATTCCTGGCTCTGCCTGGCGCCCACACGCTTAGCCCATTCGGCCATACGGGCAATACCTTCTTTCAGGTCAATACCGGTTCCGGCGCCGAATACTTCATGCGCTTTGGTATGATCGGAGTAGGCATGTAACACTTCATTTCTCGCTGCTAAATATTTAATATCAGCTTCCACACCAAACTCTTCGCTTACTACAGTGGCCAGTTCATTCACGGTATAAGGTTTGTCAGCACCAATATTAAATACCTGGTTATAAGCAGCCGGCTTCTCCACCGAATGAGCGATAGGAATTGCTACATCATCAATATAACTGAAGGCCCTGGTTTGGGTACCATCCCCAAAAATGGTCAGTTGTTTGCCCTGCATGATCTGGTTCATGAATATACCGATCACGTTGCGGTACTTATCACCGATATTCTGGTTTTCGCCATATACATTATGCGGCCTGAACACCACATAGTTCAGTCCAAACATTTCGTGGGCTGCTTTCAAATCCAGCTCCACCGCATATTTTGATACACCATAAGGATCCTCAGGCTCTGGTGTCATAGCTTCTGACATAGGCAACTGCCCTTTTCCGTATACAGCTATGGAAGAGGTAAACACAAAACATTTTACTTTATGTTTTACCGATTCATTGATCAGGTTAATACTACCTACCAGGTTGGTATTATAGTTAAACCTCCTGATAAAGTGAGAAAGGCCTTCAGCAGCATAGGCTGCCAAATGATATACATACTCAAACTTATGCTTATTAAACAGGTCGGTAACCAGGTCATGATCCACCACACTTCCTTCTACAAAAACAGCACCTTCAGGAATATGATCCTCAAAACCACCGCTTAAGTCGTCTAACACAATCACTTCGAAACCCATTTCCAGACAATGACGGGTAACGTGTGAACCAATAAAACCAGCGCCGCCGGTTACCAATACAGACTTTTTCATATTATCAGTTTAATTAAAAGTTATGTTTTTATTAAAGTGCCACATAATGCCTTTCCAGAAAGAGCGAAAATGGTGCATCTGCCTTTTCAGTAAGAAAACGGCAGAGTTTTTTGGCACCGTAAACAAACTAAAATAGGTCAGGAAAATTAAAAAATTACCCGTGGTCATATTCCGTTTCATAAACAAAATACGGTTCCTGGTCAGGTAGAAGGTTTTAAACGGACTGGATTTGCCCGTTGTCATGGACTCCTTATGGTAAATTAAAGATTTAGGCTGGTAGTATACCTGGTACCCTTTACGTTTTATCTGTGCGCACCAGTCAAACTCTTCATAATAAATGAAGAACTCATCAGGCAAGCCGCCTATTTCATCAATTATTTTACGGGGCACCATCATGGCGCCGCCATGTGCATAACCCGTTGTAGTAATATTGTTATATTGTCCTTTATCTTCTTCACGGCAGCCCACTTTACTGTTCCGGCCGGTAAATACATTAATGGGCGGATAACCCGCATATTCAATTGTTCCCTTCTGGAAAAAATAGTGAAATTTAGGACTCACCACTCCTGCATCAGGGTATTGCTCAAACACTTCCAGTAATCCTTCCAGCAGGCCGGGCGTAAATTCGGTATCGTTATTTACAATAAATAAATAATCACCGGTTGCCGCATCAATGGCCACATTATTACCACCGGTAAAACCCAGGTTCTTACCGTTTAAAATTACTTTTACATCGGGACGTATTGCCTTGAATACCTCAGTGGGATCTTCTTTTGACCCATTATCGGCAATAATAATTTCAAGAGAGGGATATGAACAATGTTCATTGATTGACCGTAAAAAATCGCAGGTAATGTCCGTAGTATTCCAGGTTAATGTAACAATGGACACCAACGGCGCTGAATCCTTTGGCATGAATAACTTTTAGAGGTACAAAGATTAAGGGTTAAAGATATATTAGGTTTTGTCAAAATGCAAGCTAATGGCTTAAGAATTGCACTTTTGGAACATTACAATGGGCGTTTTAACTAAAATCCACATGTCTTTCAGAAAATTCGCTTCTCTCGCATAGGTAATGTCCAGGTTAATTCTTTCTTCAGTTGACATATCTTCCCTGCCTCTTTTTTCAATTTGCCATAAGCCGGTTATGCCGGCAGGAGCCATAAATCTTTCAACAGAGTTATTATCAGTTAAAGTAGCAGCTTCATATAAAGGCAGAGGCCTGTTACCCACCAATGACATATCACCTTTCAGTACATTGATCAGCTGTGGTAATTCGTCAATACTGGTATTTCTTAAAAACCGGCCCATTTTGGTGATACGCGGGTCGTTTGCTATTTTCAGGAATTTCGCTCCGCCGGCTTCTTCTTTGTACTGGTTCAGGTGGCCTAACTGATCAATCTTTTTATCAGCGCCTACTTCCATTGTACGGAATTTATAAAATTCAAACACTTTATAACCCTTACCGGCTCTTTTTGATTTATAAATAACCGGACCGCGGGACTCCAGTTTAATCAATAAAGCTATAATCAGGAAAAAAGGTAATAACAATACCAGCAACACTGATGCTACTATTACATCCACCGCACGTTTTAAAGATAAAAATGCGTTGAACGTGTATCCTTTGGTAGTATAAGCTGATTTAACTCGCTCCGTAAATACTTTTTCATTTCCCCTTACTTTTTTCAGGAAGTTTACTTTAGCTACCAGGTCAATATCAGGATTACAAATATCCACCACATCATCAACAAAACCGCTGGCAGCAACATCTGCACGCTGTACTTTGGTTAATTGCTGCAGGCAGTAAATAACGATCGTTTTCCTGTATGCTTTACGTTTTTTCAAAGCAGCGGCAAAAAAACTTAATTCTGATTTGTTGTAGGGAACCTTAATTAAAATAACATCCGGTATAGCCACTTTTGTGTTGGTACCGATAAAGTTATGCGCCTGTTTCAGGCTATTTACATAATAGGTAGAAGCGAAGTCAGGAGTCTCCGTCTCATCATCTTTACCAATGATAAGACAAGACATTTTCTTTTCAACCGACATATTGCCGGACATATCTTTTACAACATGCCAGTTATTCTCGGAAGTTTTGGTTAAGGGATATGCTGCTAAGTTCATAAAAGTAAGAATTAAATTAACTGTTAAAAACGGCTACAGAAGGTTTAGATGTTATACTGTCAATATAAACGGCCACCTCCTGCGGGTTAAATGGTTTTGGAAAAACAGTTTTAAGGAATGCAGATTTTAATTTAACGTCTTTACTTTCGGATAAAAGAATTATATGTATGTCTTTTGAAGAAAAACTTGTTTCTAAGTGTTGTAAAAAAGAACCTACTTCTTCATCATTATTGTTATCAATAATAACAATGCTGTCGGTCTGGCCCCGTTTCAGTTCAGCACTGGCCTGGTACACTGTTTCTACTCCCAGCACAGTATATTTTTTTGATAACACTGTCTGAAAAATAAAATTCATGGCCTTATTGCCGCTCACGCTTATGATATTCCAACTCATAGTTAAAATTGATTAAAACACTTCACAGAAATATTCAAGTGTGTAATCATGGAATTGGATAAGCAATAGCAAGCAAATGCTTACAAACACTTATTGTTGTTCACTGGATTGTGGAAGAGAGGTTTCGTAGAAAGTTAGATAAGGATGGGTTTTCAGAGGTATATATCCGGAAGGCAAGAATTTTCCGGAGATTTTCTATAATTCGAGACCGAAAATAGAACTTTATTTTAATTATGCAAAAAAAAAGCCGATTTATTTTAATTTAACGTCCACCACCTGTGGATAATGGTCCGAATAATTTACATCCGGCATATAAAACTGCTCTACCGCAAACCGTTTGTCAGTAAATACATAATCTACCCTTAAAGTAGGCGCAACAAACCGGAAACTCCGGCCCAGTCCGCTCCCCTTCTCCAGGAAAGCATCATTCAGTTTATTGCTTACTTTGAAATAGGAATAAGAAGTGGGCAGGTCGCCCAGGTTGCCGCATAATATTACCGGAAAAGGACTTTTTGCTACCTCATTTTTCAGTATCTCTACCTGTTGTCCGCGCAGGGCGTAGGCATTTTTTAATTTCGATGCATTATTCCTCGTATTACCCCAGTTACCGGCCTGTTCATTCCGGGCAATAATACTTTGTTTTCCCAGCCTGAACGATTCCAGGTGGAAGGAATAAACCCTGATCGTTTTATCATTTACCTGTACATCGGCCCAAAGTATGCCTTCCGAATGTACGCCCTTCTCAAAGTCAATGGTATCTGTTGCCACAATGGGGTACCTGGACAGTATAGCCATGCCGTACTTATATTTTCCGTTCACTACACTTGAGCTGGCAAAAAAACGCTGATACGGGTAGCCCCGCTTCTCCAGCTCTTTTAAATTACTTTCAAAATAGGTATAATCATAAGGTTCAAAAAACTCCTGTAAACATAATACATCGGCCTCCTGCATCTGTACTACATCCATCATGTTTAACCGATTGGTAATACCACCTCTTGCTTTTTTATTTTGTTCATCCCAGCGAAATACATTCCAGTTTAATACCCTTATACTACCCTCTTTCTTAACCATCTCGAACTCACCTGCAAAAAAACGCATGCCTATCATAGCTAAAAACTGTTGTGTTCCCAATAAAAACAGCAGGCTTAAAACAATTGCCAGTTTTCGCTTCTTAAAAAACCAATAGATCAATAAAAGAAAATATAAAACAAACAGGCCCGGGAAAGCCAGTCCGGCCAATGCAATGGGCAAAAAAGTGGTGGGTGCTACAAACGGCACCAGGCAGGCCAGCAGGTACAACAATACTACACCAATAGTAATAACCAGCATGGTTATCTTCAACCATTTAAACCTGTCTTTTGGCATCATAATTATTTTTTGGGCGTATCCCTGTGTCGCATAAAACCTTACTTCGTACCTCAGTCATATTATTTATTACACAGGGCCGGGCTATTCGCTGCTACTCCGGCACAATCCTACCCACAAAGGCTTCACCGGGGTATACGCTGCTATCCCTTACGCATACTTAAAAATATTTTTTCTTTAATACTATCATTCAGTCATTTCAAAAAATGCTCATCACGGTCTCATAGTAATACTTCAGTTGAACGGAGCGTCGCAACCGGGCTGCATCAGGGCGCTGCAGCCGGCAAAAAAATGGCTTTATAACATGGGGTTTATTACATGAATACCGGATAAGATAAGTTCAAACTTATAAAACATTTACTAAACAAAAAAAGGCCGGTATAACCCGGCCTCTTAAATTGTTTATAAATTAACTTATCGCATTAAATACATCTTGCCATAACCTTTATTAAAATACTTATCCGTATTATCACCGGATGCTTTGTATTTATCAAGTGATTTACCCTGGTGATTGGTTATAACACGGTATAAATACACACCGTTGGCCAATTTGGCGCCATACTGGTCAGTACCATCCCATTTAAACTGGGTAATATTATTACCAATATGTAAAGGCCCCAGTTCGTCTTTGGTTATCTCCCGTACTACCTTACCGGTAATGGTCAATATCTGTATGCGTATATTCTGTGGTACTTCGCTACCGGTCAAGGTAAATACAAAAGCGGTAGAGGTAGTAAACGGATTGGGATAGTTAAGCATATTGGAGATCATCGGCTTGTTAATCACCTGGAACGCCACTCTGTATTCCATATTACCCGCTACATTATCACTCCTATCCTTACCCGCTACCATTAACTCGTATTCACCGTCCTGCAGTAACCATGGCTTAAAGGTAATGGTGGCCGAATTATTATCATTCGGGGCCACACCGGCTCCGGTGAAGGTCAGCGTATCCGAGTCAAAGTCAAAAGTTTTAATCGTTCCATCGGGGTAACGCAATTTAACCGACACAATATCCTGCTGATCCAGCACCATCCATTTGGCATCATCCTTTAATTTAATGAGGATATTCGGTTTCGCAGAAACAATATCGCGGTTTAAAATATGCACGCCGTCAAAGGTCACATCCATCACCGGGTTCAGGCTATCCGGCCTTACATAAAACTCGGAGAAGGCAAAATTGTTGAACAGGGATGTTTCCGGCTGGTCAAAATCAGGGTTGAAGTTGATGTACAACCTGTTAGTTCCTGAAAGACTTTGGGTAGGTATATCAACATTTAGTTTTAACAGTGCGCCGGACTTCAGGTCTTCCTGTTTAGGTACCGGAATAATATGTTCCACATTATTTTTGTCGGTAACCGTCACTTTTACTTTTAAACTATCACTAAACCCAACAGCAGAAATATTCTTAAACCCTAAGCCTAATTTTAACGGTTCGCCAATGTCTACCGTATCCTTTTTGGAGTAATATAAATTAGGTGCCACGGCCCCTTCCGGAACAGGATCAAAGGTCAAACGCCAGTAGTTTAACTGGTAAGGTGTTGCATAAACAGAATCCCTGTTTACCATTCTTAGTTTCATGTAAGGGTACTGTTCTGCATTCACCGACGACACGTCAAAATCCTGTTGTGTAACATCCAGGTTACTGAACAAGGTTGTTTCAACCCCGGCATTGTTGACACCAATAACACTAATTGTAGGCCTGTCTCCATTTGTCTGGTTATCGAGGCTGCGCCCATTCCAGTACAAGCGTTTCCACCCTTTTGCCGGACCAAATTTAGGCGAGGTAATATACCCCAATGTGTCTTTGGTATCCAGGTCAATGCGTAATGTAATGGGATCCGGGGGATCTGCCAGGCCACCACTCATCACCATCTGCGGTGTAAACTCAGGCCTGTTTTTACGGTAAATAAATATAAATACCCTTGCTCTGTAAAATGAATCCAAAGTAGTAAAGCCCTGGGCTTTGAGCTTATCATACAAAGTATTCCCCGCCCCTGTAATGCTGGCATCTGCCTGCCAGTTGGACACATAAGCGCCAGGCGTTTCGCTGGCAGGTGATGAGTTCCTGACAATAACATAGCTGCCATCGGGAATCACATCCATGAACTGGGCAGCGCTCACCCGCTTAGATTGTGTATTTAAATTATACTGGAAATTCCAGTTCCTGTCAGCAAAGCAAACGTTATCACTTCCATACTGTCCCGGCACACTACCCCCGGTGGCATCATTATTTAGCCATGGTACCAACGAAATTGAATCCAATACATTAAATATGATCCCCGGTTGTCCGCATGGGCTCCTGATAAACGGATTATCGTCAATTGCTACAGAAAAGCCTGCCGCCTGGGTATAACTATACCCAAGAATGCCGCTATGTACAGTAATATTCCTGTGAACAAAATTATAGTTAGTATTCCGGCTTGCAGAGTCTAACTTTAAACGTTCATAACCACTTTTAAAATGCTGGTAAACATGTGACTGGTTAAAACCAATATCACTGGAAGGCATGTATATGAATGAACTTACGTTCCATTTCCACTGACCGTCCTCGGGTTGAGGTGATACCCGCCAATAATAAACCCTGCCATCCACCAGGCTTAAAGGCATATCTGTATCAAACACACCACCGCTTGAGGATATATTTCTTGTAGCTTTTAAAGCCGAATTAAACAGTTCTGTCGTATCAACCTCTACCACATACTGTCTTAGCTCTGCAAATGGGTTGGCTGATGATATCGTTAATTTTATTCCCGGTTTATTTACAATTGCAAAAGCCTCCGGGTAAATCGGTCTTGCTTCATCTTCATAAATAAACACTTCCTTGGTAATGGTGTTGTTCGATTCATACAGCTCATCAATTTCATTATCCGCATCTAAAGTAATAGCTATTTTGTTTATGCCTTTATCCCTTGTCGGAACAATAGGCACTTGCAATGTCATTGAATCCTTAAAAGTGGTGAACAATACTCTTTTTCTTTGTACCACTTCCGTGGTTAAGTCCGGATAAGTTCTTTTTACTTCTATGGTAATGCTATCCTTCACTGCTTTACCTATATTAACATAGGCCAGGTCTACAGTAAAGCTTGTTTCTGCCAGGGAAACAAAACCAGGGGTTATTTTAACCAACTGTTCTTCTATGGCATAATCCGGCTTAGCCGCTGCATAATACCTGATTGCTGGATCACCATGCAAAGTATATTGCTCACACTGAAAACGGGCATAAAAATCATTCTCCGTTAATACATTAAACATGTTTTTTATCCCTTCATCCAATATTTCTCCAAGCGTAGCTCCATATTTTGTTCTCGATAAAGCGTTATAATGATTCTGATTATATATATCCAGGTAATGTACAATACCAAAATGGGTACTAGCTAAAAAAGCAATCGAACCTTTTTCCGGTGCTAACACATATTTTTCTGATAAGGTTTCGTGGGTTAATAAACGGTTGGGGCTATAGCTGAAAAAACTTCCCGCATTACATCCTAGTACATTAAAAATAGGATACTTTCCCAGGTTATTATAATTGGCAGGATTATCCAGGTTAAACTCAAGCGTAGTAGCCGATGAGTGTCCGAAATAGGTAAGCAGGCCAACACCATCATTCATTAATTTGGCCAGATATGAACTGCTCAATTGCTGTACGGCATCAGCTGTACTTTTAACAAACGTGGTAACATTGCCGGCAAATAAAGAATCCTTTACAATTCGCGCATGGTTATTTAACGAGCCTGATAATAAAGTGGTCAGATCAATGGATCCTGCCCCAACCACATGTACCACATTTTTCATCCACGACTTATCGGCAATGGCAGGTGAGTTAAAACTATACCACTGCTCATATTGTTTTACTTTATTCAGGTAAGTAGCTACTTCATTACTATTTACTACAGATAGCCTGCCAATAGGAGTTAAAGGAACGGAGCGACCGGGAGTTGCCGTGAACAGGTTATCGGAAGCAGGCCAGCCAAATGTAGGCACCATATTCAGAGTTTCTGCTGCCACCCCGGATTGATTCGCGTTGTAACTGATATAATCCATTCCTCTTCCTATGAGCAATACATTTTTTAAAGGCAGGGCATAATTAGTACGTACCCATAAAATAAAATTCCTTACCGAAAGCGGGTGTTTTTTTATACCAAACGCAAACTGATCAACCAGTTGATCGATCATATAAATATTGGCCCTGTATCCGCCGCCTGTAACCGAACTCCGGTAAGCTTTGTAATCCTGTAACGGGTTAGTGCCGGAGGATGAGTTATTATTTAACAGCTCATTTGAGATAATTAAGTAATCGCCCTGGTTAGCCGCTAACGCATAATTAACAAAATCACGTCTCTCTATAGTGTTAATAGTCCCGAAATTTGAAGATGCAGGACTTACCAATACCATCTTTGCAGGTACAGCTGAGGGGCTTATATAGTACTTAAAACTGGTACCGGTGCTCGTAGCAGCGGCAGTATAACGGCGTCCGTTGGTAAGATCCAGTAATACCGGCATTCCGCCATTACTGCTAAACCCGGTAATATCTAAATAACGCGCCGAACCAGATGCAGTAAGTTCAAAAGGAAAGTTCTGAACAGATGTTCCGCCAAAATTAAACTGGCGGGGATAGGTCAATTCAATCTTACCTACGACCATCCTGTCCGAACCCGTTTCGGCCGTATTGTTTTTAATAACAAAAGCGGCACTATTGGCGGCCACCAGGCTTTTATCAAAAGAAGCAGATAATTTAAGATAGTTGTAAAAACTCAGTTCCTGATTAAATATCTCTGTCCCGTTTAAGGTTGCCGCAAACCGACGTGTTTTATTCGCATCACCCGCCAGGTTCAGGTTAACACGAATGCCAGGTGTTCCTGCATCGTTTGATACAAAAAGATCAGAAAAAGTAGTTGCAATTGTTGCTCCGTTAGTAATGGCCGCGGATGTCCATCCTTCGGCCTGGTCATAAGCAGATGAATAGGTATAATCGCTTTCAATTTGTGAAGAGAAACCGCCATGTCTTTTTTCACGATAATATTTACCGGCAGTATACATGAAAAAGCTTTCTGCAACCGCTCCGCCGGGAATAATACTCTCAACAGGCAACAGGCGCTTATTGGCAGCACCGGGATTTAAAGTCAGGAAAAATGAGGCTGTATCCGTCTGTAAACTCCATTGATCGTTTATCTGGAAATCTGCAACGCGGTAAAGTGCATTGTCTACTTTGCCATCATTCATTTCGCCCCAGAATTCAATGTAATCACCAGCGCTCAAAGTACCGCTTTGTTTGGAAGTATAAATGGGCACTTCAACCCCATTACGCCATAATTGAAAGTTGTTTACATCAGCCCCACCTAAACCAACACCCGCCAGGGTTGACTGGTTGATGCGGTAAAGACCGGTAGCAGCAACTTTCAGTTTATAATAGGTTTTTGAATAATCGATCCATTCGTTGTTATACGTTTGTGCCCCGGTCTTCAATACTATAAAAACAAATAAAAAGAGTAAAAATCTTTTCATAAAGGTTCGTTTAAAATATTATTTTTTCTTTTTGTTTTTATCACCGGCCAGTACTAAGCGTAGTGAAAAAACATGGGTGAAGAGGGGGTTTGATTGGTTAGCAAGATTGGCAAATGCATAATCAATGGTTACGTTCTGGATCTTAAATCCGGCGCCTGCACTGGGTTGGTATATCCATACTTTTTTCTGGTTCAGGGTATCACCGTCTGCTAATGCTTTTTGAAAGTTGTTAATGCCCGCACGGATATAAAATACATCATTCACATTGCACTCCAGTCCGATCTTGGGATCTACACTCACCGGGTCGCCTACAATCACCGTATTTCTTTTGCCATCAAAAGTTATATCGGTGTTCACTTCAGCCAGCAGAGAAGTTTTTTTACTGATCTTAAATTCACGGGCAGCACCCAATACCAACCGTGGCGCTGTCATCTCCGTAGATTTTACCGGGATATCATTATTGGTTAAATACAGGGCTTCCTTTTCTCTTTCAGTAAAGCTGAATGCCCAGGTATTGAAAGTGCTGGTAATATCACGGCCTACAATGCCAAAGCGCCATTTGTTCTGTACAATCTGTAAGCCGGCATCGAGACCAAAACCCCAGGCCCTGGCAAATTTGCCTACATTCCGGTGGATCACTTTTGCATTCAGACCGAAATTGATCTTCTTCTTTTCTGTATCTTTTATTTTCTGTGCAAAGGACAAAAGGAAAGCATAGTCAGCGGAAGAGAATTCCTGGATATTGTTATAGTTAATGGTGCCATCCGGCTCCACCAGGAATAAGGTGTTCATGATATCATCCACTGCAAAACGCAAACCGGTAATGGCCACTGTTCTTTTATTATTGGCTGAAGGAATAGCAATATTGACAAAATCATATTTCCCAATGCCCGCAAAGTATTCGGAGTGCATTAAGTTCACTTGCGGATTATCTTTAATATTTGCCAGGCCGGCAGGATTCCAGTAAGCGGCGGTGCCATCATCAGAGGTTGCTACCTGTGAACTGCCCATCGCCAGGCCACGTGCGCCCGCGCCAATATTCAAAAATTCATTGGAGTATTTTCTAAACTGCGCCTCAGCCCGGCCACAGATCAAAATGAGGAGTAAATACAGGTATACCTTTGGAACTTTCATTCGGATAATTTTCTTATAAGCAATTTTTGTATAGCTATTAGGGTTACAAGATCAACATGCAAAACTAATATTTTTCGCAGGCTTTTATGCATTTTTTACCCGCAAAAACGAAGTACTGATAACGAATTGATTAGGAAAATATTGCACGCAGGGCATTTTACTAGCCGCTGAAAATGTACTTTTGCAAAAAAAGTAGATAACACAATGAATATCATTGAAGAATTAAGCTGGCGGGGAATGATCCAGGATATGATGCCCGGAACCGAAGAACAACTGAAAAAGGAAGTTACTACTGGTTATATCGGCTTTGATCCCACGGCTACCAGCCTGCATATTGGCAGCCTGGTTCCCATATTGTTATTGATGCACCTCCAGAAAGCCGGTCATAAACCCCTGGCCCTGATTGGTGGCGCTACCGGGATGATCGGGGACCCCAGCGGCAAAAGCGAAGAACGTAATTTATTGGATGAGAATACATTAGAACAAAACGTATCTGGTATTAAAGCACAATTGGAGCGCTTTTTAAATTTTGACAGTAACCTGCCCAACGCGGCCGAAATTGTTAACAATTATACCTGGTTTAAAAATATCAGCTTTATTGATTTTTTACGCGACACCGGCAAACATATTACGGTTAACTACATGATGGCCAAGGACAGCGTGAAAAAACGTTTTGAAGGTGAAGTGGGCATCAGTTATACCGAATTTGCCTACCAGTTAATGCAAGGCTATGATTACTACTGGCTTAGCGAAAACAAAAACTGTAAGCTACAAATGGGCGGCAGTGACCAGTGGGGTAATATCACTACCGGTACCGAACTGGTAAGACGTAAATCCGGAAAAGAGGCTTTTGCCTTTACCTGCCCGCTGATCAAAAAAGCTGATGGCACCAAGTTCGGTAAAACCGAATCCGGCAATGTTTGGCTGGATGCCGAAAGAACCAGTCCTTACCAGTTTTACCAGTTCTGGTTAAATGCCAGTGATGTGGACGCCGCCAACTGGATCAAGATCTTTACATTCCTGACCAAAGAAGAGGTGGAAAGTTTATTGGCTCAACACGCACAAAACCCTGCCGACCGGTTGGTACAGAAAAAATTAGCAGAAGAAGTGACCGTACTGGTACATGGACGTGAAAAGTACGACCAGGCTGTAGCCACCACACAAAAACTTTTCACTAAAAATGCCGACAATGACAGCGAACTCACATTAGAGGACCTGGAAAATATCGAGGGTATCGTTAAAGCGGGTTACGAGGCAGCCAAAATAAAAGAAGGCGTTAATATTGTTTCCTTACTGGCCGAAACCGGTGTATTTGCCAGCAAGGGTGAAGCCCGGAAAATGGTGCAGGGAGGCGGGGTAAGTATCAACCGCCAAAAGGTAGATGATATACAGGCCACGATCACAGACAGTCATTTATTACATGATAAATATATCCTGGTGCAAAAAGGGAAAAGAAATTACTACCTGATACAGGCTCAATAAATAAAAAAGGACGGCTGATCACCGTCCTTTTTTATTCTTTCATTCATTTATTGCCGTTACCGCTTTGTTGTTTCAATATACGAGGTTTCATTCTGGCGGGAGAAACTAATGTTCTGATCAGCAGAAGTATTATTGGCCACCCTGTTGCGATAGTTTTTAAAATGACTTTGCCACTTTAATCTCAAAACGCCCAGAATACCTTCTTTGATAATACCTTTATTCATTTTAGAAACACCATAGGTACGGTCCTGGAAAATAATAGGTACTTCTTTAATTTTAAAGCCAAGCTTCCAGGCGGCAAATTTCATTTCGATCTGGAAGGCATATCCCACAAATCTTATCTCGTCTAAATTGATCGTTTCTAAAACTCTTTTCCGGTAACACACAAAACCGGCTGTAGCATCCTTCACCGGCATCCACGTAATTAAACGTGTATAAAAAGAAGCGCCTTTTGATAATACAATCCTGTTGGTAGGCCAGTTTACCACTCCGCCGCCTTTTACATATCTTGAACCAACGGCAACATCGGCTCCGTTATTTTTACAGGCATCATACAAACGAGGCAGATCAGCAGGATTATGTGAAAAATCCGCATCCATTTCAAAAATAAACTCATACCCTTTCCGGATACTCCATTTAAATCCATGAATATAAGCTGTACCTAATCCTAATTTACCGGTACGTTGCTCCAGAAAAAGCTGGCCTGCAAATTTTTGTTGTAATTCCTGTACAATTTGTGCAGTGCCATCCGGTGAGCCGTCATCAATTACCAACACATGAAAACCTTCATGCAGGTTAAAAATAGCATGCAGAATGTTAGAGATATTCTCTCTTTCATTATAAGTTGGTATAATAACAATTTTTTCCAAAACGCTTATTAAACTCGATATCTGTTACAAAAATACTTGAATAAAGAGGTTGATATTGTTAATTTTCTATATCTCCTTAACCTTACTATTTATAAAAATAAAAAATTATCCTTTCTTCAGTTTAATTCTGGTGAAAATTTCGGTCAACTTCTGTTTGGTATTTTGCGGAAAATCGCCACGCATCATCCAGTCATAGTATTGAGGTTCAGCAGTAAGCACCTCGGCTACGGATTTACCCTTGTATTTTCCGAAATTAAATATCTCCACCCCGTTTTCCATCACAAACCGGCGGGCAAAGTCTACAATTACCTCCTCTCCTATGGTTTTATTGATGGTTTCCAGGGTCCGTCCTAATTCAGGATACCTGTCCAGTTGCGCCAATAATATTTCGTAGGTAGCTGTTGCATCTGCTTCCGCGCTATGGGCATTCTCAAGGGTTCTATTGCAATAAAATTTATAGGCCGCACTCAAGGTACGTTGTTCCATCTTATGAAAAATATTCTGTACGTCAACCATCTTACGGCCTTTCATCTCAAAAACCACACCTGCACGCAGGAATTCTTCATTTAACAAAGGAATATCAAAACGGTTCGAATTATAACCCCCTAAATCGCAGCCGTCCAGCATTTGCTTCAGTTCCTGTGCTACCTGTTTAAAGGTAGGCGCATCTTTCACCATCTCATCCGTAATACCATGAATATCGGATGAGCTTTTAGGAATGGGCATCTCCGGATTGATCAGTTTACGTTTTACCGTCTTTGTTCCGTCGGGTAAAATTTTCACAATAGCTATCTCCAATATCCTGTCCGTACCCAGGTTGATACCCGTGGTCTCTAAATCAATGAAAGCAAGCGGTTTTGTTAAATGCAACATGCTATTAGGTTTGCGTTTTTTTGAAAGGGGTAAAGATAGGGGATATCATAAAAACTACGAAACAATACTCTGCCCTTAACTCCTGCTATACCAAACGTAAAAAGCAGGCCCGGGGCCTGCTTTACCACTTTTCTTTCCCTCACTTAATATTTAGCCGAAAAACGGCCGTTACTGATCGTTATTTTTGTTTTCTTTGAATCGTTGCCTAATTGCCCGCTGAAACTGCCTCTTATCTCCCCATCATTTATTTCATCGATGGTTACCGAAAAACCCGTGGCGCCATCTCCACCTATTGCGTAACCGTTCGTCCCATCACTGAACAGGATCGTAATACCATTTACCGTTCCGCCTGATTGAGTATGTACTCCCTTTGTAATGATAGCAGGAATAGATAGCTGGCAGGTTTGCGGCGGCAGTTTAACCGATGCGGTTGTTAATACGATCAACGGGTCTACTTTTACCGAGGTGCTCAAGGTGAGGGATGATTTAAAATCACCGCTGGCCGCCCCGCTGTAGGTAGCCGTTATTTCACACTGTCCTTTGGACAGTCCGCCATCCACACCCGATTTAGAACAGGCCGTAAAGACCGATAAAAGACAAATACAAGCCACAACAGGTAATAACAGGTTAATTTTTTTCATACTTTGGTTTTTTGATAGCCCAAACATAATATCCGGCCCACCCCTGCACACTACCCTTAGCAGGGTATTTTGTTTCATTTCTAAAAACTGTTATACATTTATTGTATGGAATGGGTATGGATCATTTTAGGCATTGTATTAATCATCACCGGTATTGCCGGCAGTATACTGCCCTTATTACCCGGCCCGCCAATTGCCTATGTTGGCCTGCTTATTCAGCAGTTCAGAAGTCCTGACCCTTTCAGCAGCGAATTCTTATGGATATGGGCTGCTGTTATTATCGTATCACTCGTACTGGATTATATGATCCCTATCTGGGGCACCAAAAAATACGGTGGCACCAAATACGGCGTATGGGGTTGCACCCTGGGCTTTTTACTTGCTTTCTGGATGGGGCCGATCGGCGTGATCGCCGGACCTTTTATCGGTGCTTTTATAGGTGAAAGTATTGCCGGCCAAAGCACTAACCAATCATTAAAAGCGGCCTGGGGTTCCTTTGTGGGTTTCCTGTTCGGATCATTGCTTAAATTGATCCTTTGTTTTTTAATGCTGTATTATCTTATTAAAACAATTTGAGGAATGTAGGATTTAGGATTTCAGATTTCAGATTTGAGAATTTAGAATTCTGATCGCTGAACGCTGAATGCTGATTTCACATTTACTTATCAAAGCTTTACTTATTTTAGCGCTGCGAAAACATATCCGTTTTCTATTATCGAACTATGAAGTACGCAGTCCTGTTTCTTTTATTCCTGTTTGGTACGGCTATGGGCAGTTTTGGGCAAACCATTGAAGCCGAAAAGCCACAACAGACCGTTAATGTCTACAACCTGGATAGTTTACCCCTGTCAGAAATTGATATTCCAATACAGGTAAGCCTGAAGCCGGTTTATGCCATGGCTGAAAAGAATGTGGACCTTGTTTTTACCTCACCTAATTATCCTAATGACTGGGTACAGGCCGGTTGCGATACCCGGTACAAATACAGTTTCCGGCGAAGTTATTTACAGTTAAGCGGTAAGGACAATATGCTCAATCTTTGGTTTACCGGTTATTATAAAATCATCGGCTCTACCCGTGCCTGTATCAGCGGCACAGCAGTATCGCCATGGACACCCGCCTGTAAATGCGGTTTTGATGAACCGGAAAGAAAAGTGAATGTTTCCTTTACCAATTATTTTACCCTTTACCCCGATTATAAAGTAAAACTGACCATCAACCGCGATGCTCCCCGGCCACTGGACAAATGCGAGGTTTGTTTCTGGGGCCAGGATATTACGCAGCAGGTGTTGAGTGGCTTGATTGCCGAACTGGATGCTGCTAAAGCCGAACTGGATAAGAATTTTGGCACCATTGATCTCAAACCACAGTTTCAGCAGGTATGGGATTTATTAAACAAACCTGTGGGAGTGTACGGTATGGGATGGCTGCAGGTTAACCCCGAAAAAATAAGAGTGAACTCTTTATTCGTAAAAGGCGATTCGCTGCATATTAATTTAGGCCTCTCTGCAAGGCCGGTAGTACAGTTAGAAAAACCAAAGGATAAAACTTCATGGGTACCTAATATTGCCAAGTTCACCGATCACAAAGGATTTAATATCTACACAGATGCCATTCTTGATTATGACTCTTTAAGCAATATCCTGAGCGAACAGATCAAGGGCCAGGAGTTTGCATTTAAAAAAGGTATCATTAAAAAACGTTTTGTTTTTAATAGCTGTAAAGTAATCGGCACTGATAAGGAAAAATTATTACTGGAAGTAAAATTCTCCGGCACCGATAAAGGCACTATTTATATGAAAGGTACGCCGGTATATGATAAAGCCACCCGTAAGCTGGAGATCGCCGATATTGATTTTGATATTAAAACAAGAGATGCTTTATTAAAAGGAGCCGATTGGCTGTTCAACAAACGTATTACCAGCGAAATAAGCAAGTTTGCACGATATGACCTGGGTGCGCTGATCGACTCGTCCAAACAAACCATTGATGCACAACTCAACCAGGAATGGGTAAAGGGTGTACGCACCGAAGGAAAAATAAACCAGGTGGAACTCATTGCTATTTACCCCATGAGTAAACAACTGGTGGTACGTGCCAACTGTAATGGCGAACTTGCCGTTAAAGTGGAGTCGATTGATTTTGCGATGTAATATCCTTATCCTCCGCAATAGGATTGGTTACTTTAAAAGAAAAATTACGCTGTGCCAGGTAACTCACTACAATTACTACTCCGGTTGTAAAAACCTGGGCAAAGATGGCATACACATGTAACTGCTCAACCAGTACTTTGAGTAAAATATAGTTGAGAAAGAGGTTAAATATCCATACCATTAAATACCTGATCATCTGCACGCCCCAACGCACATTGGAGTCGGAAAACACCACGTACCGGGCCATAAAAAATCCAATAGGGAAACAAATACAAAAACTGAAGAACAGGGCTGCCACGTGTGCTTTAAAAGCGATGAAACCCAGGTCAAGGTCCTGCTCATGTAAAATATATTTGTAGCTGACCGCATAAATAATAAAACCCAGTAATGCATTTCCCCCGCCGGCAGCCGCATACCGGAAGGTCTGCAGGTTCATGATCTTTTTAAAAGGCGGGTAAAAAAAATCAATTACGGGAATAATAAAATTGCGGGTGCTATGTATCAGCTGTTTCATGTATAGCTTCAAAAATAATGTAACAAAGCTGTTATTTAATATATTTTACGCAAAAATAATTGAATGTACCGGGTGAGCGAACCCGTCAACGGTCTTTGCCCGGCTGTATTCCTGTCGTTGAAGTGTACACCCTGCAACTATACTGCAGCGGCCTGCGCAAGGAGCCATGAACTAAGCACTATGGCTGACAATCAAAAAACCGCCGGCTTGCCATGCAACTTAACAGGGTTAGGCCTGCAGGGTTAAAATCCGTTTCCGTATTTTTGCGCAAATTAGTTAAGGATGAACATTGTAGACCAGATAAAAGAACATGCGCAGCAAGCTATAAAGAATGTTTTTGAACAGGAAGTGGGTTACGAACTGCTTACCGTTAACAGTACCAAGCCTGAATTTGACGGCGATTATACCCTGGTATTGTTCTCTTTTGTCAAACAACTGCGTAAATCTCCGGAGCAGATCGGTGAGGCGCTGGGACAAAATATGGTGCAGCAATTCCCCGAATTTTACAGCAGCTACAATGTGATCAAAGGTTTTTTAAACCTGGTAGTGACCGATGTTTACTGGATCGGTTATTTGCAGCATAATTTTGCGAAAACCACTTTTACCATTCCCCAGGCAAAGGCCAAAAAAATAGTATTGGAGTATGCATCACCCAATACCAATAAACCCCTGCATTTAGGACATTTAAGAAATATATTCCTGGGCTGGAGTATGGCCGAAATCTTACAACATTGTGGTCACGATGTGGTAAAGACCTGTATTGTGAACGACAGGGGCATCCATATCTGTAAATCCATGCTGGCCTGGCAAAAGCTGGCTAACGGGGCTACTCCTGAATCAACTAATATGAAAGGCGACCATTTTGTGGGTCACTATTATGTATTATTTGAAAATGAATTAAAAGCGGAGGCGCAGCCAATCATTGATAAGATCATAGGCGGCAATATCAGTGGTTATGATGAAGCCACCACCACCCAGTTACAGAAACTCACAACGGCTTTATCGAAAGCAACAGACGAAGAAAAGCAAAGCAAGATAAAAGATGATATAAAAGAAATTGCCCGTAACCAGACCCCTATTATGCAGGAAGCAAAAGCCATGTTACAGCAATGGGAAGCAGGGGATGAAACCGTGCTCGCACTCTGGAAAAAAATGAATGGCTGGGTATACGAAGGTTTTGACGCAACCTATAGCCGTATCGGCGCTGACTTTGCCAAAACCTATTATGAAAGCGAGACTTATTTACCCGGTAAAAAATTTGTGGAAGCAGGCCTGGAACAGGGTATTTTTTATAAAAAAGAAGACAATAGTACCTGGGTGGATCTGACCCCTGATGGACTGGATGAAAAATTATTATTAAGAGGCAACGGCACTTCCGTTTATATTACGCAGGACCTGGGACTGGCACAGGAAAAATATGATGATTTTAAATACGACGAGAGCAGTTATGTAATTGCTGATGAGCAGAATTATCACATGAAGGTATTGAAACTCATCCTGCAGAAATTAGGTAAGCCTTATGCCGACGGAATCTTTCACCTGAGTTATGGCATGGTGGAATTACCCAGCGGCCGTATGAAAAGCCGGGAGGGTACAGTAGTAGATGCCGATGATATTATGGACGAGATGAACCTGGTAGCCAAAACTAAAACCGAAGAGCTGGGTAAGGTAAAAGATTTTTCCGAAGCGGAGTTGCACGAGCTATATGAAACCATCGGCTTAGGCGCTTTAAAATTCTTCCTGTTAAGGGTTGATCCCAAAAAGAAAATGATCTTTAATCCCGAGGAAAGCATCGAGTTCCATGGATTTACCGGGCCGTTTGTTCAATACACACATGCCCGTATCAAATCCATGTTACGTAAGGAGTTTGCCGATGCCAATATAACAAAAGACAGTACCAGCCTTTTACCTAAAGAGAAAGCATTGGTAGTGTTATTAGAGCAATATGATACCATTACCCTGCAGGCAGCCCAGGAACACAACCCTTCATTACTGGCCATGTATGCTTTTGAAATAGCCAAAGCATTCAATACTTTATATGCCGAGTTATCTATTTTGAATGCAGAGTCGGAAGAAAAGAAACACCTGCGTTTACAAATAAGTCAATTAACAGCCGGTGTAATTGCCAGCACCATGCAGTTATTAGGCATCAGGGTTCCCGAAAGAATGTAACTGTTAACAGATATGATTAAAAAACGAAGCCCCTTGCTATCAAGGGGCTTTATTAATATTACTCTTTTTTCACTGTGTCAGCCGGCTCGGTCTTTTTCTTTTTATTCAGTAATTTATCCAGGGTATTTTTAATTGTTTTCTCAGCCGCTTTTTTGGTATCGTTCACCCCGCCACTTTTTACCGTATCCTTATTACCCAGTATCTGTTTAATAGCTTCATCCTTCACATCCTTTATCACCTGGTTTTTAATGGCATTCACCGAATCGCGGATAGTCGCTTTTGCACTATCAACTTTTGCCTGTGCAAACTCTGTAGCCTGCTCCTTCATATCGGCAATAGCGTCACCGGCAACCTCTTTTAAATCTGTTTTAATAGTAGGGTTTGTCAGACTGCCGCCCATTTTTACATTCAGGTTAATGATCTCACTGTTATTCAGTGGTATGCCTTTTTTCACCGCCTGTGAGATCAAACCATTTACCAGGTTATTGGCATCCTTACCAATATATTTACGGGGTACTTTTAGGGCAATAATATAATCAATGGTCTGGTCAATACCATGCATACCACCGATCTGCATTTCTATATCCTGCACCTTCACGGTAAATGGTTTAATAAATACTTTGCCATGATCAAATTCAAAAGTATTCTTAATATCCTTCAGGGTTATAGATTGCAGTTCTTTAATCTGTAAAGTGTTCGCCAGTTTTTCCAGCGGTGCAAATTTCCGTAAAGCGCCTTCCAGCAATAACAGGTTACCGTTACCCGTAAGGCTGCTCAGGTCGGGCATCATACCACTGGTCAGGTTACCGGTCATACTTAACTGGGAGTTCAACTTGCCTGCCAGGAACTGACCAATGGGCATTAATTTCTGTACCGTGTTAAAAGCAAAGAATGTTTTTTGAATATCCACATCCTTCACATCATAGCTGATGGCAATATCCGGCTCTTTTTTATCTGTTTTGGTGGAATAGGAACCATTAACCGTTACCACACCATCCAATGCTTCGGTTCGCAGCTGTTGTAAACGAATGGTCTGGTCGGCAATACTTACCTGCCCATTTACATTTTTATACGACACTTTATCATAGTTCACCTCCCCTACTTTGGCCTGCAGGGCCAGGTTTAAATTACCCGGTACCACAAAAGCAGTGCTGCCACCACCAGTAGTGTTCGTTTCCTCCTTGGCCGTTGCTGGTGTTTCATCACCCATCCATTGGTTTAAGTTCATTTTATCCACGTTCACCTGTGCTGTGCCTTTCAAAGGCTCATCTTTTAATGCATACCCAATTAAATTATGGATCAGGGCGCTGGCATTAAAGTTTGAGCCAAGGTACTGTGCCGTTAGCTGTGATATATTTACATTTTGCGGATTAAAGCTGGCATTCATCACCGGTATTTTAATACCCGTAGGATAATCAGGTGCGGTATAGTTTACATTTTGTAAAGATGCAGTACCACCCAGGTTAATTTTATCATATTCGCCTTTATCAATTGCCGTTTTGTTACCTGCAAATTGTACATCGGCATTTAACAAACCGCTTAAGCTGGTACCTGGTTCAAAGCTCACAAATTGTTTTACATTATCCAACGTAAAACGTCCTTTGGCATTGCCCTTAAAGTTCAACACCGACATAGGCTGGTTTACCTGCAGGTTAAACTGT
Source organism: Terrimonas rubra (assembly GCF_042686025.1). Taxonomy (NCBI): domain Bacteria; kingdom Pseudomonadati; phylum Bacteroidota; class Chitinophagia; order Chitinophagales; family Chitinophagaceae; genus Terrimonas; species Terrimonas rubra. Next base: position 697,204 of record NZ_JBHUOZ010000003.1, on the reverse strand, counting down.
ATAGGATCCTGGCCCACCTGTATATGACCATTTGTTATATCAACCGCAGTATTGTCTGCTACCCCACCGGTATTGTTTACCTGTATTTTCATATTACCATTACTGATGGGCTGCGGAAAATCACCGGAACTGTAAAAAAGATTAACTACATCCAAAAAACCACCTGCCGTAAAATTGCCGCTCTGTGTAGTTAAAGCCTTCATCGCCCCTTTGGCAAAAATATCGGCATTCACTTTACCGGATAGTTTGGTATTACCCTCCAGTTTTATAAACTGGCTCAGTTGTGCCAGGTCCAGGTTGCCTTTTGCTGCCGCATCAATATACTGTACCGTCTCTGGTTGTTTTAGTAAAAACCTGAAATCAAAAGGTGTATTATCCATCTCCAGGTGTCCTTTGGAAAGATCAATTACCGTATTATCCGGCCGGCCATCAGGGTTACTGGCGTGTAAAGCGATCTGGATATTTTTTACGGGCTTGGGCAGGTCAGGATATTGAAAGGAACCATCAGTTACCTGCAGCTTTACATCATAGGCCGGTAGTTGTGCGGGGCTGTAAGTACCTTTTGCAAAGCCTTCAAACGCGGCCTTACCATCCGTCTTTATTTTATCAAAATCGGTTTTATAAATAGCCGGTATCAGCGACAATATATCTTTAAACTCGTTGGAGGGTGTTTTAAAGTTAATATCCATGTTATAAGTGCTGTCGTTCACCAGCTGTATAAACCCACCTGCAGAGAGCTTGAGGTTATTTAAAGCAATATCATCCGTCTTAAAACTGTATTTATTATTACTGCTTTCAATGGCAATATCCGCATCAATGCTGGTTTTGGTGTTTACCAGGTAAGGCACACCCGCATACGTAAAATTCACCGCATCGGTTTTGGTATCTGTAAACAGGGTAAATGCATCCTGGTTAAAATCGCCGCTTCCTTTATGGTTCAGGCCTGCTATTTCAGCATACATGCCGCTTACATCATCGGCGTATGTAATATACCCGTCGCTGATGGCATATTCTTTTAAATGCAGAGAGAAAGGAGATGTTGTTGTATCTGCAGGGTCCAGGTTGGTGGTGTCGCCATCACTGCGTACAATATCCCAGTTAGGCTGGCCGTCCTTATTTACTTTTGCAAAAATGCGCGGCGACTCAATATATACACCCCCTACTTTTATATCCTCACCTTTGATAATGCTGATCAGGTTGGCCGACACATCTATGGACCTGGCCGAGAGTAAAGTATCACCGGTAAAAGTTTGATTACCTACAATACTGATATCACTCACGCTGATGGCCACCCGGGGAAAATGCCGGAATAAAGAAAGACTGGCGTCCTTAAAATCAACTTTTGCCGTTAAAGCTTTATTGATCTCCTTTTTTACCAGGTTGGTAATTTGTTTTTTAAAAACAATCGGAATAATAAACGCCAAAGCCAATAATACCAGCAAACTAATGCCTGATATCTTTAGTATTTTTTTTAACCGTTTCTTCATTATAACAAAGTGATTTTTATGATTAACAGGAATATTACCCATAAAAAATACCGGTAATATTATTGGTGGTTCAGGCGGGCAAAAGCCGCATATACAGAGCGTTATGTACAAAATTGCAAATATAAAGCCAGAATGTCAAGCATCCTGGCTTATTTAACAAGTTAGTAGTACGCCCTGCAACGGTATAGTATTACCTGCTGAGGCTATACATACAATTTTCGCTTTCCATTATCAACAGCATTGATACAATCGGCATAAATAATATCGGCAATGGCGGCAGGTTCGGTCCAGCCCGATGTATCCGCATCCGGCATTCCTTTTTTATTCTCGGGTGTATTGATAATATTGGGTACCACCACTTTGGCAATCACATCCTTATTCTCATTAGAAGCATTCAGCACATCTGCCAGGTGGAACAGTAAAGATTTTGACAGGCCGTAAGCCACCATAGCTTTGGCCTTATGCGTATCCTCCCCCGGTAAGGATCCGACCAGGTATATACGCCCCGTACCCCGTTGCATCATATGCTGCCATACCGGCCGGGCAATATGAAAAGCCGTATAAAAATTTAATTGCACCATTTTTTCTATGCCGGCAGCGGTTGTTTTTTCTATATTACCCATAGCAAAGCCTCCTACAGTAAGTACAGCGGCTTTTATATCTTTATTTTTCCGTATTGCCGTTTCAGTAAACGCCTTTGCCGCTGCATCATCCGTAAGGTCAACCGTTATATCCTCCCATATTACACCACCCTTCGCCACAGCAAAAACATCGCCCTTATGTACCGTACCAAATACATGGTATTTTTCGGAAAAGAATTTCTGTGCCACTGCCTTACCTAAGTTACCCGAAGTGCCTGTTACTATTACTGATTGCATATAATGTGTTTAAGGTATTGAAATTACGAAAAAGGTGGAAAGCGGAAAGCTGAATGCTTAAAGCGGAAAGCATAAAAATCCCGCTGCAAATACTTACAGCGGGATCTGGTATAATCTTTTTTGGCTTCAGCCCGAATATCAGTTAACTGACATACTGCCGGCCCGGATAATGAGTCTTTCCCGGCAGATTAACAGGCGAAAGGTAGGATGCTGGTCCAGTATGGTAGTAATGATGACTGTAAAGCTAAGATAAATAAAAACTTATTTACGGCCATATTTTTATCATTTTCTTACTGTTAACTGTACATCTCCTCTCTCAGCACCTTTACACGCTCGTCTTCCAGGTACTCATCAAAGGTCATTAAGCGGTCAATAATACCTTTGGGCGTTAACTCAATAATACGGTTGGCCACGGTTTGTACAAATGTATGGTCATGGCTGGTAAACAGCACAATGCCTTTATACTCGGTACATTGTTCGTTAAAGCTCTGAATGCTTTCCAGGTCAAGGTGGTCAGTAGGCTGGTCCAGCATAATGCAGTTCGGGTTTTGCAGCATCATGCGGCTTAACATACAACGCACTTTCTCGCCACCGCTCAATACATTGGTCATCTTCATTACATCATCCCCACTGAATAACATTTTACCCAGAAAGCCTCTTAAAAACGGCTCATCCACATCGGTAACATGCGGTGGCACAAACTGCCTTAACCAATCCATCAGGTTCAGCGGTTTTTCAAAAAACTTGCTGTTCTCCTGCGGCAGGTAGGCATTGGTAACCGTGGTACCCCATTCGTAAGTACCGGTATCGGCGGTTATCTCACCATTTACAATATTAAAAAAGCTGGTAACCGCTAAAGGGTCACGGCTTAAAAAAGCGATCTTATCGTTCTTGTTTACAGAGAAGGTAACATCCTTGAACAGCACACGGCCCTCTACTGTTTTGCCCAGTTTCTCAATGTTCAGTATCTGGTTACCCACTTCACGCAAGGGCTGGAAAATAATGCCGGGATATTTGCGGTAGCTGGGTTCAATCTCTTCAATAGATAATTTTTCCAGGGCTTTTTTACGGCTGGTAGCCTGTTTACTTTTCGATGCATTGGCGCTAAAGCGGGCAATGAAATCAATAAGGGCCTGGCGCTTCTCCTCGGTCTTCTTGTTTTTATCGTTCACCTGGCGGGCCATTAACTGCGAGGACTGATACCAGAAACTGTAGTTACCGGTAAATATCTTGATCTTCTGGCGGTCTACGTCGGCCACGTGTGTACAAACCGCATCTAAAAAGTGACGGTCGTGGCTCACTACCAGTACAATATTCTCATAATCGGCCAGGAAGTTCTCCAGCCAGCCGATGGTTTCAATATCCAGGCCGTTGGTAGGCTCATCCAGTAATAAAATATCGGGGTTACCAAAAATAGACTGGGCCAGTAATACACGCACTTTCAGGTTGGCGGGTATATCTTTCATCAGGCTCTGGTGATACTCTTCTTTCACACCCAGGCCGCTGATCAGGGTTGCCGCATCACTTTCCGCGGTATAACCACCCATCTCGCCAAACTCGGCTTCCATCTCACCAGCCTTCATATAATCATCTTCCGTAGCGTCGGGATTATTGTAAATAGCATCTTTGGCATGCATTACATCCCACATTTTTTTATGCCCCATCATTACGGTATTCAGTACCGTATGTTCATCAAACTCAAACTGGTTTTGTTTTAACACGGCAATACGTTCGCCGGGTGAAACGGTAACAGTACCTTTATTAGGCTCAATATCGCCGCTCAAAATTTTTACAAAAGTACTTTTACCCGCACCGTTGGCGCCGATAATTCCGTAACAATTGCCTTTTGTAAAATTCAGGTTTACCTCTTCAAACAATACCCTTTTACCGTAAGCCAGTTTAAGGTCTTTAACACTTAGCATAATATATTCCGCTTTTTATTTTACCGTTTAAAAAAGCCCGCAGGCCTTATTAAGAAGGCGCAAAGGTACAACAAAATAAGGGGTAAACTATTGTTTATAACGACTAAAAACGCAAATCGGGTAAGGTTTTGGCTTGTAGGCGGTTATCATCTGCCAGGGGGTGTCCCGGGCATCACCGGTTACGGCTCATGCTTCGCCGGGCACAATGTTAACCGGGCCGGGCTGTACGCTGTATCTTTTGCGCCCTCCACCTGCCCCTGCTTCGCAAAAGGATGCCGCTGCCATCCCTCACCCGTTAAACTAATAAACCACCGGGGTTCTTTATTTAGACATGGCCACAATACCATACTGTCCATACCGGGCATCCCATTGTGTAAAAAGCGTACACAAAGTAAACAATACAAACTTTAAGGAACGGGTGGCACTTAGCCCTTTCAACTCGTTGCACGTATAGCCGGCATCATTGAACATCCTTTGCATGCTTTTTTTGGTAAAAAAACGTAAATGTGTTTTATCCATTACCCCATAATCCTCGTACTTCCAGTCCTTCTGCAGCATTAAGGCCGACAGTACTTTAAAGTACCGCACATTGGGTATGGAAGCAATAATTATTCCTCCCGGTGCCAGTTTACTTCGTATCTCTTCCAGCACAGTGTAGGGATCAACCAGGTGTTCCAACACATCATTAAAAAAAATTACATCAAAAAAACCATCGGGTAAAGCAGCAATATGTTCTTCGCAGGGGCCTGCAAAAGAGCGGTCCAGTATCTCTCCGGCCTTGTCGGCTTCTTCGGTCACATACTCAATGCCCCAGGTTTCGGCATTGTACTTTTGTTTCACCTGTACCGCAAAGGAGCCGTCGCCGCAGCCAACATCCAGTACTTTCCGGGGATCGCCCTGTATAAAATTCAGTAATTCTTTTCTGGGGTTATTGTAATAACCGGCAGGTTTGCTTTTGTAATATCTCATGAATGTTGTGGGTTACTGTTCTATATTATTAACAGCACCGTTTTACAGATAAAAACATGCCAGTATTTATATTGCGCCTCTTGTCTTCAGGTCAATATATTTATTCAGGGTGTTTATTGTCAGGTTTTGCGGTGTGGTGAGTATAGATAAAATACCATTTTGCTGCAACTCTTTCACCATCAGTTTTTTTTCAAATGAAAACTTTTCAGCAATGGTCTTTATATAAATATCCTCCATATTATCTGCTTTGTTGTCAATTACTTTTCTCAGTTCCGTATTTTCAAAAAAAACAACCACCAGCAGGTGATAATGCGCCATTTTTTTTAAAGCGGGCATTTCTCTTTGCAAACTCTCCACCGATTCAAAGTTGGTAAACAATACCAGTAAACTGCGGTTGGTGATCCGGTGGCGGATGGTAGCGTACAGCTTTTCAAAATCTGCTTCCAGGAAACGGGTTTCCTGTTTATACAGTGTTTCCAGCACCAGGTTCATCTGGGTTGTTTTTTTATCGGCCAGTACAAAAGCGTCTAAGGTTTCAGCAAAAGTTATCAGCCCTGCCCTGTCCTGCCGGGCCAAAGCCGTACTGCTCAATACCAGTGAAGCATTTATTGCATAGTCCAGCAGGGTTAACCCTTCAAAAGGCATCTTCATTACGCGGCCTTTGTTAATAACACAGTACACCTGCTGGCTGCGCTCATCGGTAAAATTATTCACCATCAAATCGCCTTTACGCCCGGTAGCTTTCCAGTTAATGGTACGGTAATCATCACCCGGTACATATTCCTTTATCTGCTCAAACTCCATACTATGTCCCAGGCGGCGCATACGGCGTACACCTGCTTCCTGTAATTTATTACTCACACCCAGCAACTGGTATTTACGCATCTGCATGTAGGATGGGTACACTTTGGTCACCTGCTGTTCTTTAAAAACATAGCGCCGTTGCACCAGGCCCAATACCCCATTTGCAAACAGGTTAATATTGTTAAATACATATTCGCCCCTGCTCAGCGGCTTTAACAGGTAGGCATGGCTTTTCTCCTCACCTGCCTGCAATTGCAGTTTTACGTTCCAGTCACGCACCTGGAACTGAACGGGTATTTCGTCAATAATGGTCATACCCGTTTTAAAGCCATAATTATTTTTAACAACCAGTTCAATCTTATTATCATCGCCCATACTCAGGCGGTTAGCCACTTTGCGTTGAGCGGTGATCCCTTTTTTGCTATACAACAGCAATGTGTCCAGCGCAACAGCCAGTAACAGCAACAGCAAAATAATATTTGCCAGCTGGTATAATACCGGTACAAAATAGCTGATAAAATATAGCGTTGCCGCAATGGCGGCCACTATAAAAAAGCTGTTACGTATGTAAAATGATTGCAGCATATTTTTGAACAACGATTAACGCGGTACGTCAAGGCCGTTGATAATTTGTTTAATTACTTCCTCTTCTGTTACTCCTTCCATTTCTTTATCGGGGGCAAGTATAATACGGTGACGCAGTACGGGTATGGCCACATGTAATATATCGTCGGGCGTTACAAAATCACGTCCCTGCATGGCCGCAAGCGCTTTAGAAGCATTCATAATAGCCAGTGAAGCACGGGGCGAAGCGCCCAGGTAAATGGATTTATGGTTACGGGTCTGGTGTACCAGCCTGGCAATAAAGGCCAGCAGTTTTTCTTCTATCAGTTGTTTTTTTATCTGTTCCCGCAAACTGATGATCTGTGTGCCGGACAATACCGTATTGATCACTGTTTCGGCAAGTGTATTACCCAACTGGTGAAATTTATTCAGTATCGCCAGCTCTTCATTTTCATCGGGATAAGGCACCACCACTTTAAATAGAAACCTGTCCAGCTGTGCTTCCGGTAAACGATAAGTACCTTCCTGCTCCACCGGGTTTTGGGTAGCAATTACCATAAACGGCGGCGGCATATTATAGGTCCGGCCATCAACGGTCACCTGTTTTTCTTCCATTACCTCCAGCAGGGCCGATTGTGTTTTGGCCGGGGCCCTGTTTATCTCATCTACCAGTACTATATTACTGAAGATCGGGCCCTGTTTAAAATCAAAGCTGGACTCACGGGGATTAAATACCGGCGTACCGATCACATCCGATGGCATCAGGTCCGGCGTGAACTGTATACGTGAAAACCGGGCATCCACCGAACGGGCCACCAGTTTGGCACTCATGGTTTTGGCCACACCGGGAACACCCTCTATCAATACATGACCGTCGGCCAGTAAAGCAGCTATCAGCAGCTTCACCATTTCATCCTGGCCAACAATTATTTTTTTGATCTCCGCCTGGATATTTAATACGGCATTACTTAACCCAGACAGGTCAGTACGTTGTTCAAATATTTGTTCTTCCATAATATTGAGGCCTCCTAAACCTATTATACGATCCGTATGCACGAATCATGGCTTTATTATTTTTAATATTTTTATGCTCTGGTTCGTGAGACACGAACCATGACGAACCGAGATAGGAACCATGGCGAACTCAGACACTAATCATCAACCATCACAGCCATCCCTCGTTTATCATCTCTCATTACCAAATTATCAAATCACCTAATTACCAAATCAGTTGGCCTACGCTTTTTTATAAAACTCCTCCAGCGCCAGGTAAAACCGCTGCAGGTCATCTGTGCTCATATGCATACCTGCCCTTAAATTATTAATAGTGGTAACAATGTTTACTATTTCGGCATGCGGCACATCTGTTTTCACCTGTACTTTCTGTACAAACTCATCACTCAGCTCGTTGGTTGCCAGTTTATAATTACTGCGTAAATGCTCTAAAAAGTAAGCCGCCATTTTATGGGCCAGGTTGGTATGGTTCCCTTTATCGTAATACAAACGGCCAATGGTTTTTACAAAATCCAGCGAATCATTTTTAGGACGTTCTATTACCGGGATAGCCCTTTGCTTACGCCGCATACCCAGCAACGCATACAATAATAACAGTAAACCGCCCAGCAAGAGCCCCGTTGAAATACCTGGATATTTCATAATGGCACTTAAGAAATTAGGCTTATCATCCTTGTTACGATTGTTGTTATTCAGCTCATCTTTTGTCAGGTAATATTCATCCCATACTACTTTTTCTGTACCGGGTGGTATTACCGATAACATGGAAGCGTAATAATCCATGTTATTGTTTTGCAGTAAAAAGTAATTTGAAAAAGTAAGTGGTGCGCTGTGTAAGTAAATAAACCCGCTGCCATAAGCTATGCCGATAAAATTGGGCTCGCCGCTGGAACCCCGCCCCAGTACCGTTGTAAAATTACTGTCATAGGCCGTAAAGTGATTTTCGAAACGACGGCCATTGTATTTAAACGCGTTATTTCCTGTAAAAGGCGGCGTAACGAGGGTAGCCTGGTTTACTTTTTTTGAAAAACTGATATTGTCCGAAAGACGGTTTTTACATTTAAAAATATCTTCCGCGTAATGACTGAATTCAAAAGCGGAAATAAACAGGTCATTACCGGCTTCGGCAAAACGGATCAGTTGTTTTACCTCGTACTCATCGGCCATAAAATAGGGCGCAACAATAATAAGCGCCTGTTTGGCTTTACGGTCATCCAGCTCATCCCAAAAACCTGGTTCTTCTTTATTGGTGCTGATTGTGGCGGCAGGAAAAATTCTGGCCAGCTGGCTATAGGCCACGTAAGTACCATAAGGTATTTTATCGCGTTTACGTAAAGTAACCCTTTCGTTCAGGGTTTTATTGCCATTAGCTCCGTTATTGCAGCCGTCTTTAAATACGAGTACAAAAACAGCAACGATCACTATGCCCAGCAGCCAATATGGAATCATTTTTTTCAACGGTAACTGATCTTTTGGTTTAGGGCATCAATATCCTGTTTAATAGCATCAAAAGCCTGTTTATTAACCGGGAACAGACCATACCAGGCATACTCGTAATGACGGGTCACTTTAAAAAATTCCGGGTAATAGCCGGTTTGGTGCAGCTGCATCAGGTAATCAAAATTGGTCGCATCCTGTTTGTATTTAATAATATTACGATGGTGCATATTAGCCAGCACCTGCAGGTACATCAATCTTACGGCCAGGCGATAATCGCCGGCGGCCATTGCCTTGCTGATAGCAGCCGCATAGTTAATGGCAAAAATATCCTCCGGAATGTCTTCTGCTTCACTTTCATTTCCAAAAGCCCTGGGATCACGCCGGAACAAACTGCCCTGCCCGTTATTTATATACCACCAGGCTATAAAAATTAAAAAACCACCAATGATGATCACCCATAAAAACGGGCCCAGCCAGCTGATACTACCCAGGTAAGTATCGCCACCGGAAGATTTTTTTGCTTCTTCCTTGTGGTTCACATACCAGAAATCATTTTGCCGTAAAAAAGAATCTTTTACACCAGCCTGTATCTGCCGTTGGGTTAGTTTTTCACCAGTACTGTCGTTAAAATAAACCGGGTGGAAATAACCATTGATGCTACTGTATTTATCGTCTTCATCTTCCTCATCCTGGTTTTGTACCGGTTTAACAATGATCTCATCTTCCGTTATTACTTCGGAAATCCGTACATCGGTTTTTGTAGTATCTGTTGTTTGTGCAAAACTGATGGTGCAGCCTATGAGCAACAGTAAACACACCATTGACCGCAGTAACGGTATTGCTTTTGTATGCTGCCTGTGTTTATATGCCACCATACAGCGGACTGCGAATAGCACCCCGGATAAAGCCCAAAATAAAAGTTGATGATACTGCAAGGGCTAGGGTATTAATGTTGTTTGAGTAGTAGCCGGCCTGATGAAGCGACGGTATAACCTAACAGGGTAAATAATAAAATACCATATCACAAATACCACGGATAAGGTGGTGACCAGTGTGGTTAAAATTGACAGGTCGTTGTACAGGCGGGTGATGAGGCCTTCAAAAAAAGCAGCCAGCATAAAAATTGGTAACAATCCTACAATGATCTTTACCCCATCTTTTGCACCCTGCCTGAAAGCGGCCATACGGCTTAAGGTACCGGGGAATAAAAAGCTTTTTCCCAATATTAAACCCGCACCCGCTGCAATAATGATAGCTGTAATTTCTAATGTACCGTGTACAAAAACCACCAGCCAGAAATCAAGGCCCAGGCCTTGCGAGGCAAATAACTGGTCAAACACGCCCACCATAAAACTATTGCTGGCTAAAATATAAATGGTGGGTATACCACAAAACAGGCCCGAAGCATAGGCCAGTAAGGATACTTTAATATTATTGATCATAATACCCAGCCAGCTTAAAAAAGGATTTCCTTTTTCATACACACCGAAGGGATTGCCTTTTTCAATATTATCAATGGTCATGTCCACGTAGTTATCACCCAGTACCATACGGGTAACACTTTCGTCGTTGGCGGAAATAAAATAGCCCAGGCCAAAAAATAAAAGAAAAAGAAATAACGCCAGGAACATGGTTTTATGATGCCGGGCAATAGTAAGCGGCAGATCGTATTTCCAGAAACGCACCAGCCGGTTGGTTTCCTCCACCCTGTTTTTGTAAATACCTAAGTAAATACTGGAAGCCTGTTTATTTAAATAGCCGGTTACCTTACCCGAAGGGTAAAAGGTTTTGGCATAAGCCAGGTCATCTACCAGCTGGGTAAAATCCTTGGCCATTTCATCCGGGTCATCGGATGGCAGGTGTTGGTTCTTTAGCCAGCGGTCCCTATTTTTTTTAATAAACAGTGCCTCTCTCAAAAATGAATATTTACTGGTTGTAAAATAATACTTTTTATATATCCCTGCTAACTGTTGTTGCAAAATATAATAAAATTGTATTTTACAGGCCTAAGATACTATATGAGCGTTATTAAAATACCAACTTCGTTTAATATTGATGTTGAATTTGAATCCCCGGAGTTCCATCGCCGTTTTTTTGCACTGGTGATTGATATGGTGATCGAAGTATTATATATTCTGGTAGCGCTTAAAATACTCAATTCCATTTCTGACGGCATGAATTATTTTAACGAGGATGACGGTCATAATATGTGGGCCATTGAGTTATTATTATTATTACCACTTACACTTTATCACCTGATACTGGAAATTACCACCAACGGGCAAAGCATTGGCAAAAAGGTATTGCACCTGAAAGTAGTGGATGAAAACGGCGGCCGGCCCGGTATCAGCCAGTTCCTGATCCGCTGGCTGTTACGCATTTCCGATATGTGGATCGTCATTATTCTGATACTCGTGGTGCTGGCCCCTTCTTTTGAAGATGCACAAACCGCCCTGATCATTATTTTTGGTTTTGGCTTTTTGCTTACCGACACCATACTGGTGGCCGTAAGTAAAAAAGGACAACGTATTGGCGATATGCTGGCGCATACCATTGTGATCCGCACCAGCAATAAATCCACCATCGAGGAAACGGTTTTCCAGGAAGTAACGGATGATTATGTACCGCAGTTTCCCATGGTGATGCAGCTGACCGACCGGGACCTGAATGTTATTAAAACTATTTTAGATACATCGACCAAAAAGCGGGATTATGAAATGGCCATGACTGCATCGGAAAAGATCAAATCGCATTTAAAGATACAGACCACCCTTACAGCTTACGAGTTTTTAGAAACCCTGCTGAAGGATTACAACTACCTATCTACCAAATAAAAAACGGGAATGTAAAGCGGCATCATCATGCACGGTTACATTCCCGTTATAAAATTTCTTACACTATTATTTAAGCCAATAAACGTCCCAGGCCAAAGAAAAGAAATATTAATACCACAGCTGTTAATATCAGCATGATAATAAAGCCGGTGATCTTAAAGTAAGTGGCCAGGAAATTGAAACTGATATTTAACTCTTCCTGGTGCAGTTTCTCAATAGCCGACTTGGATATCTGCGAGAATTTGTATAAAAAATAAAAATTCACCGCACTGATCAGTAAACTGATGATGGGGAAGATGATACTGGTTTGCCCGGTAAAAAAACTACCGTACCCTTCTACCATAACCGGTGTGGGGCGTCCCAGGTCCCTAAAATACGATATTAAACCAATGATACCGCTTGCCAGGGTTAAAAAGCTGAATATGCGGGTATAGTTAGATAGTTTAAGTATGGAAGACCGCTCCTGTACTTCGAGGGCGGCATCGTCAAAAATAGACTGTTGTTGTTCCTGCTGATCGTACATAAGTTGTTGTTTTAAAATAAACCAATAAATCCGGTAAATACTGATAAGGCGGTAAACACCACAGCAATAATAAAGTAGGTATTCAGCGATTTTACGCCTTCATTAAATGAATACACATTGCCGGTTGTAACGGCTTTTTTAAACTGCTGTGAAGCGCGGAACAAAAAATAAAACCACACGCCAAAAATGGCCATTATAAAGCCCGCCACCAATATCACCATAGTGCCGGCCATGCCTGCTGTACCGGCATCTACCTGTCCGGATTGTTTAAAAGCTTCCACAACGGCTTTTCCGCCAAATATTAGGCCCAGGAAAAAAAGGAAGAGGAAACCGAATACCGTATAACTGATAAAAGCAGCCCAGGTGGCAATGGACTTTATTTCTGCCTTGGTATTTTCGTCAAACTTTAGCCCAAACAAGGTTGGCTCATGTTGATTATCCATACAAAATTTAAAGGTTTAGGTTGTAAGATATTATAATTCTCACATAAATACTAATAAGCCCTGGCAAATAAAACCCTTTGTGCAGAAGGCTTACCAGACCATACACAAACACCGGCCTCCTGTTTATTATCCAGTGGTATACACCTGATGGTAGCTTTGGTGGCATCCTTAATCGCTTCTTCCGTTTCAGGAGTACCATCCCAATGCGCTGAAATAAAGCCACCTTTGTTGTCCAGCAGTTCTATCAGCTCTTCTTTACTGTTGGCCTCGGTAATATGTTCCTGCTGGTATTGTTTGGCTTTGTCATACATATTTCTTTGTATGGTACGCAACAGCCCGTCCACATACTGGGCAAGGCCATCGGTATGAATGAGTTCTTTTTCCCTTGTATCGCGGCGGGCAATCTCTACATGGCTGTTCTCCAGGTCGCGGGCGCCTAAGGTGATACGTACGGGTACGCCTTTCTTTTCGTACTCGGCAAATTTCCAGCCCGGGCGGGTATTATCGTTATCATCATATTTCACCCGCACACCCAGGCTTTTAAGGTTCGCCAATATCTCATCCGCTTTTTCGTCCACTATTTTCTTTTGCTCATCGCCTTTGTAAATAGGCACGATCACTACCTGTAAAGGCGCAATTTTAGGAGGTAATATTAATCCCTCATCATCGCTATGTGCCATTACCAGCGCACCTATTAAACGGGTACTTACGCCCCAGCTGGTAGCCCATACATAATCCAGCTGGTTTTCTTTATTGGAGAATTTTACGTCAAAAGCTTTGGCAAAATTCTGGCCCAGGAAATGGGAGGTGCCGGCCTGTAAGGCTTTACCATCCTGCATCAGGGCCTCGATACAATAAGTATCTACCGCGCCGGCAAAACGTTCGCTTTCACTTTTCACCCCTTTTATCACGGGTAAGGCCATCCAGTTCTCCACAAAATCGGCATATACATGCAGCATTTTCACGGTCTCTTCAATGGCTTCTTCTTTGGTAGCATGTGCCGTATGCCCTTCCTGCCATAAAAACTCGGCCGTACGTAAAAACAAGCGGGTACGCATTTCCCAACGCACCACATTGGCCCATTGGTTTACCAGTATAGGCAGGTCACGGTAGCTCTGTATCCAGGTCTTATAAGTATTCCAGATAATGGCTTCACTGGTAGGTCTAACCACCAGTTCTTCCTCCAGTTTAGCTTCCGGATCGACCATTAATTTGCCTTTATTGTTGGGATCGGTCTTTAAACGGTAATGGGTGACCACCGCACATTCCTTGGCAAAACCTTCGGCATTTTTTTCTTCGGCCTCAAACAGGCTTTTAGGAACAAAAAGCGGGAAATAAGCATTCACGTGACCGGTATCTTTGAACATTTTATCCAAAGCATCCCGCATGTTTTCCCACAGGGCAAAACCATAGGGTTTAATTACCATACAGCCCCTTACTGCCGAATAGTCGGCCAGTTCTCCTTTGATCACTAAGTCATTATACCATTGCGAATAATCCTGCGCCCTCGATGTTATTTCTTTGCTCATAATTATGTTTATAAAATCTGTTTCTTTTTTTTATTTTTTGTTTGGTCAGCTGTATAGCTACCATCATCGCCTGTTGCGTCGCACCATTCGGCTGTAACAACATTGCTCAACTGTTGGCAGTTTTTCACCTGCATTTCTGTCTTTTTCGTTGTAAACCGTTCTTATCTGGTGACAAGGGAACAGGAAGTACAAGTGTGCGACGCAAGATAAGCCGGATCAGGGCACTGCAGCCGGTTTCATAAAAAAATACACCCCGGCTACCGGTAAATGAGTGAACAAACAGCATCATTTTGGGTTAAACAGTAGCAGCCATCCACAAAACCGGTAAATGCCCCTGTCAACACACTAACAGGTGTTCATACTTTTAACAAGGTATTGTATTTGAAAATACGGTTAAACGCCGTTTTTGTCGTATTTTTATACCGAGTAATTGCAAAAATAGATTTTAATCATCTAAACTATTACAATGAAACCATCAATTTTATTCTCAACTATAGCATTGGCAGCTGTTTTATTCACCAGCTGTTCATCTGCATACCGCGCCGGGCAAACACCTGACGATGTATATTATTCTCCAACAAAAGAAGCTCCGGATGAATATGTACAGGCCCAGGACCGTCGTGACAGCCGTATGTACGAAGGCAGCGACCAGTATTACGAGGACCGCTACCTGAGAATGCGTGTAGCCAACAGGGGAACCTGGTCGGCTTTGGATGATTATTATTTTAACTCGCCTTACGGATATAACTCTTTCTACTACTCTGATCCGTTTATGTGGAACAGTCCCTGGAATAACTACTGGAGATGGAATAGCTTTTACAACCCTTACAGCAGCTTTGGCTGGTACGGTGGTGGTTACTACGGTAGCTGGGCCGGTGGCGGCTGGAATAGCTGGGGCGGTTGGGGTGGTTACCATCCTGGTATCATAGTGGTAGGCGGAGGCAGCGGTAGTCATCAGCCACGTGTGGTAAACAGCCGCCCGGTAGCTTTTAACCGTAATAACTACATACCCAACAATGGTAATAATGCCCGTGTACGTGGTAATGTATTAGGCAATAACTATCAAAACAGCAATAGTAACCGTTTAGCAAACTCTTACCGTGGTACCAATACAACAGGTTATAGCAATTATAACAACAGTAACAGCGGCAGGTACACCAGCAACAGCGGAAACTATAATTATAACAATAATTCAAGGGGTAACAGCAACAGCAATACTTACCGTCCTGAGTCAAGTTCAAGTAACTCCCGCAGTTACACGCCTTCTTCCTCATCATCTTCTTCCTCGTCGGGAAGCAGTGGTGGCAGCAGGAGCAGCGGAGGCGGTGGTGTAAGCAGACCGGGCAGAAACTAATTTCCAAACTGCATCAGTTTTACATGTGCCGGCGCTACGAAAATTATATATGGTAACCGGACAGGGATTGGCATGTCGTTTGGCTACACACTGGTAGCACATAAACAAGTTTTGTTAACAAGGATTTACAACTACAGATTCATGCATACAATGAAAAAGTTAAGCGGAATAGTTTGCCTGTCTTTACTTGCCGGCACCGCTATGGCCCAGGTACCGGAAGATGTATTAAAATATTCATGGGGTCCCACCAACCAATCGGCCCGTATTAACGCGGTAGGTGGTGCCATGGGTGCCCTGGGTGGCGATATATCGGCCCTGTACAGCAACCCTGCCGGCCTTGGATTTTATAAAACCACAGATATCGTGGTATCGCCGGGTTTTAATTTTCTGAAAAACAAAGGAAACTTCCGGGGAACTGATACTACCTCCAATGAATCGAAATTTGGCCTGGGACCTACCGGTGTTGTATTCGGATGGCCCAAGCACACCCAAAGTAAGTGGCGCAGCAGTTCCTTCAGTATTGGTGTAAACCGTACCGTTAATTTTAATAATAAGATAGCCTATACCGGGTATAATGATTTTAGCTCGTTTGGAGAAGTGTATGCATCGGAGGCTGCTTCCAGAAGTCAGCAGTCAGGGGAAACGCTGGAAGACATGCTTTATAACAAAACAGTATCATATGGTACACAAATGGGCATCTATACTTATTTAATTGATCCTATTGTTGACCAAAATGGCGAAACTGTTGTTGGTGCATTATCCCAATATGATTTGATACATAATGGGGGTGATTTTTTTGTAAAACAGGATCGGTTTATTGAAACCTCTGGAGGTATTACAGACCTTGCATTAGGGTTTGCATCAAATTATAATGATAAAGTATATATTGGTGGTTCATTGGGTATTCCGATTGTTAACTATAAACGAAACACAACTCTTTTGGAAACAGATGCTACCGGTAATACCAATAATAATTTTGATTTTGCAGAATTAAAAGAAAGCTACAGTACCCGTGGTGCCGGTTTTAATTTAAAACTGGGTACAATTTTTAAACCCAGTGAATTGATTCGTGTTGGGCTTACTGTACACACCCCCACCTGGTATTCGCTTACTGATGGTTATGATGCTACATTGAGAGTTAATACTGAAGCCTATAATAGCGGTACAAAAGAAGTTAATGTCACAAGGGATTTAAACTCAGGTCAAAAGCCCACCTATAAATACGAGCTTACTTCGCCCTGGCGTTTTATGGTAAGCGGTGCCTATGTATTACACGAAGTAGAGGATGTGAGCAAACAACGTGGTTTTATTACAGCCGATATTGAGTATGTAACGCATAAAAGCAATAAGTTTAGGGGAATCAGCGAAGAAGATGGCGGTGATGGTTATGAGTACACCGCAGAAAACGGGGTAATAAAAGATTATTATAAAAATGCCTTTAATTTCCGTTTGGGTGGCGAGTTAAAGTTTACCACCTTAATGACCCGTTTAGGCTTTGCCTATTACGGAAATCCTTATGCGGATAAAGCTTTAAAGGCCAATCAAATGTTTATCAGCGGCGGTTTAGGATACCGTAACAAAGGCTTTTTTGTAGACCTTACTTATGTGCATGCATTACAAAAAGATATAAGTTTTCCCTACCGTTTATCGGATAAGCCTAACACCTTTGCCAACCTGCGTGGTACCGGCAGCAATATTTCGCTAACCTTTGGTATTAAAATATAACAGACTGCATCAAAATTATATGTAAAAGATAGTTAGACGCATTATCACGTTTTTAATAAATTAAAAAACTTGTTCCATTTTATACGGAACAAGTTTTTTTATATTGCAACAATCCTCAACCAATACATTTAAGCTTCTGACGGGCCGTTTAAATCAAACCTAAAAAATAAGTATCCATACTTTCTTTGTGATTAAAATCAAAAAAATCTATCTCAAAAAAAGCAAATATTGTGAGGCACAATTTTTTATAAATGGATCATTCTTCTAATCCTTCTCATCAATACCCTGAAGTAATAATTCGGTTTAATAATGTATTAGTTTTATCAAGATAAACACAATTATTCCATTAAACCCAATTCCCACCAAATGAGAAAATTATTTTTGCTTATTAGCATTACGGTCGTTCTTTTTTCGTGCAAGAAAAAGGAATCAGTTAGTAACTCGAAACAAAATATTCAACTTTCGCCCAAATCTGCAAAGGAGCAGTTTAAATTAATAGTTTTAGAAGCTGTTACTCAAAAAGAATTTAGAGCATTTTTAAAACAAGAGGCTTCCAAACAATTTAACCTGGATTATGACGTATTTTACCCTTTAGTAAAAACAAATATTATAACCAAGGGGCAAAATTTACAATCCTATTTTAATGATATTGCAAAATACTTGAACTTAAAAGTATCAATGGACGATATCGAAAAATCCGTTCCCCTATTAACGATACTGGTTCCCGAATTAACAAACTTCTCTGCTAAAGAGTGGGATACGGAAAAACTTATACCCTTCGTTGCAATCCGCAATATAACCGATAAGAAAAATGGTTACCCGCTAATCGCAAGCAGCACTAAAAATGAAAAAGTAGAACTGTCTTACTCTCAGAAAATTGATATACCACTTATCATTATAAAGGATAATGAAGGGGTAATATTAACTAACGAATCATATAATTTCAACACAAAAAAGCTCGCCGGTTATTCTTTCAGTAATGCGCCGCAACCATTTTTAAAAACAGACTTGTTTTCATATTATTTTGCAGATGAACGGATTACAACAATAAAAAAACATGAAACCGAATCAGCTCTTAGCGGATTTTCAATTTCCGAAAACATCCCTATTAACAACAGGATATTAGGCGGCGCTTGTGACAGACTTGGTCTTTATTCAACTTTTGATACAAAAGTTGTAGAAGCCTTTGAAAAGAATATATACAACCCGATTTGTCCCGAAAATACAGCAACGGTGAGAGATTATGTATATTATGGAATTGATCCAACAACAGGAGTAAATCAAGGCCCTTTAAATTATTCGTACCGGGAATATATTACTTCTATAAAGTGTGATAATTTAATGAACCGCCATAGTTTCGATGATGCTACAGATGGAAGTATTCTTGATTTTGACATAACCGTTTTAACAGTAGATAACGATCCCGTATTTCCATTAAAAAAAAGACTTTCATTAAATAAGACTAATTTTTTTACGACTGATGCTGACAACCCTACACCATTGGCATATGAACTATATGAACCTTTATCGGGGAGATATCCCTTAGAACTTGCGGTTTGGAATTTTAAACGCCAAGGTGATATCTGGAAATTCTCTGTATTTGAATATGACCCCAGTAGTGTTACAACTATATCGTATACAACTTCGGCAACACTGGGTACTAACTTTTCTTCAGGAGATGAAAAAGAAGGTGGAAAATTTGGAACATCTACCACTAATACAGCCTCTGCCACTTATACCCTTTCAATTACGAATGGTTCAGACGACTTGGGACAAGCTATACTTTATTGGTGCGATCCGGTTATGAAAGAAGTGGTAATAGACCGCCATCAAAGTGTATGTGGCTTGAGATCGCTAAGAAGGCCCCCAAGAGACCCTATCGGAGGATTAAAATATGCCAGGACCAATGAAATAAGTACAGGTGCAATATCACTTACTATAGAACCCAGGTTTAAACCCTGATAAAATTGATTTTTAATTAAAAAAATGATTTTGGGAATACAAAGGCTATCCCAAAATCATTTTCGCATTATATAATATTCTTACCTAAATCTTGTAAAATTCTGGCTAAACTGACATCAGGCTTAAGCCATTCTATAGCTTCATCTCTTTTAAACCAGGTCATCTGCCGCTTGGCATATTGCCGGGTATTGATCTTAATACGTTCTACAGCTTCGGGTAAACTGAGCAGCCCATCCATATAATCAAACAGCTCCTTATAGCCTACCGTCTGTAAGGCATTTAAATGCCGGTAAGGTAATAATTGCTCAACCTCCGATAACAGTCCCTGCTCCATCATCCTGTCAACCCGTTCATTAATACGTTGTACCAGTTGTTCCCTGGGCAACTCCAGTCCAAACCGGATAATATTAAAAGGCCTGGTTTGTTTTTTACGGGTTTGAAATTGTGTAATAGAAGTACCTGTGGCCGTTATTACTTCCAGCGCCCGCATTAAACGCTGCGGGTTTTGTATTTCGCCCGTTGCATAATACAACGGATCTTTTGCGGCTACCTGTTGCTGCAGCCAGCTTAACCCCTGTTGATTGTATTGGGTAATGATCGCCTGCCGCAGGTCTGCAGGAATATCGGGAATAAGATCCAGCCCTTCTATAAAGGCTTTGATATATAAACCGGTGCCGCCCACCATGACCACATAGTTGTTTTTGCGGAATAATTGAGCCGTTTTATCCAGGGCATATTGTTCAAAATCGGCCGCAGTTACTGCCTGGTGAATACTATGTGAGGCAATAAAATGATGGGGTACCGCCTGTAATTCTTCCGCAGCAGGCCGGGCAACGCCAATATCCAGTTCACGGAAACACTGGCGACTGTCGGCCGAAATAATTTCGGCATTGAGTTGTTGTGCCACCTGTATTGCTGCAGCCGTTTTACCCACAGCAGTGGGGCCGGCTATAACAATAACTGTTTGTTGCTGCGTGATAGTGTATAAGTTATATTAGGTAATAAAAGGCTGTTCTGTTCATATATACAGTGGGGAAGTGATCATTCATCCTCACCGCCTTCCACCTCATTGCTATCCTCACTGGTATAATCCTCTCCATCCTCATCTTTTTCACCAAAGCCCTCGCCTACCTGGGACAGGTCATACTTTTCTTCCACATCGGCAAATTTTTCGCCTAATAAACCTTTGGTGCCATACTGGCTGGGGCCAATACCTTCTTTACGGGCAACGGATGGATAAGTTGTTTTGGCGCTTTCTTCTTTTGATACATTGATCAGCTCTACGAGGAATGACCAGTTTTTATTAAAATCGTAGGTATACAGGAAACGCTGGTTCGGAATTTTAATTTCTGAACCAATCGTTGTTTCACTCATTAACAATGGCGGCGCTTTATATGTTTTATCATATACCGCCAGGGTAATTTCACGCCCCTGCTGCCAGTTATCATTACTGCGGTAAAAAGTTGCCTGGTGTTTGCTGTCAAACTCATACGCTTTCAGGATGGCTTCGTGCAATTCACTGAACAACTGTGTATGTTTGATCACGATATCACGGTAAATACTTTCGTCTTCTTCGAAATAAATTCTAAACTTTAAAATTGCCATGTAACAAAGATAAACAGATAATTAGATAATTAATGCATTAGGCAAGTAGACAAACGACAACGGAAAATGCCTGATAACCAGGCTTAAAAATGATCAAATAATGTACCAGAAGAAGTTTGTTGCCAAACCGGGATGTGCCTACAATGATGATAGTGATTTTTTAACCGCTTGCTATCCGTGTACGATAAAAACTATCAGCAAGGCTTCACACCTATTTCTTCCGCTTTTTTTATTAAAAATTCTTTCGCGGCTTCGTAGGTGTTGGCTACCAGCCCGTCCAGGATGGCATCTTTTAAACTATCCTTTAAAACACCTACGGGCCTGGAAGGCGTTAAGTTGAACATGGTCATGATCTCCTGGCCATCGATAGGCGGCTGCCAGTTACGCACCTGGTCTTTTTCCTCTACTTCAATACAACGTTCCCGCACCATTTTAAAGTTATCGAGATAACGTTTTACCTTTTGTTTGTTTTTAGAAGTAATATCTGCTTCGCATAATTGCATGAGGGCATCAAAATCCTCACCCGCATCAAAGAGTAAACGGCGGATGGCCGAATCGGTGATATTTTCTTTGGTCAGGCTGATAGGCCGCAGGTGCAGTTCCACCAGTTTTTTTACAAAACGCATTTTTTCGTTCTGAGGTAAACGTAATTGCGCAAAGATCTTTGGCACCATCCTTCCTCCTACTACTTCATGGCCGTGAAAGGTCCAGCCATGGCCTTCCTCAAAACGTTTGGTAGCGGGCTTGGCAATATCATGTAGAATAGCTGCCCAGCGTAACCACAGGTCATCTGACTTTTGCGCGACGTTATCCAATACCTGCAACGTATGGTAAAAATTATCTTTATGGCCATACCCGTCCACATATTCGGCACCTGCCAGGTCAACCATTTTGGGGAATATGATCTTTAACAGGCCCGACTGATACAGGAGGTCAAAACCGATTGACGGTTTAGCACTGGCCACAATTTTATTAAGCTCTTCGGTAATACGTTCCTGTGTAATGATTTTTATACGGGGGGCCATGGCTTTAATGGCCGCAAAAGTATCATCGTTAATAGTAAACTGTAGCTGCGAGGCAAAACGGATGGCCCGCATCATCCGCAAGGGGTCATCGCTAAAGGTTTGCTCCGGTTCCAGCGGTGTAATAATGGTTTTGCTTACCAGGTGCAGCCTGCCGTTAAAGGGGTCTATTAACTTTCCATAAGACTCTTTTTGCAGACTCACGGCCATAGCGTTGATAGTAAAGTCGCGCCGGTTCTGGTCATCGGCAAGTGTGCCGGGTACCACATCCGGGTTACGCGATTCTGTACGGTAGCTTTCTTTACGGGCCCCTACAAATTCAATATCCCAGTCACCTACCCGGATATGTGCGGTACCATAGGTTTTAAAAAAAGAAACTTTGGGCACCGGGTTAAACCGTTCGGCCACGGCATGGGCCAGGCCAATACCATCGCCTATACAAACAATATCAGCATCTTTAGTGGCACGACCCAGGAGTTTATCGCGTACAAAGCCTCCTACTATATAGGCCGGCACACCCAATGTATGGGCTGCGGCGGCTATTTTATTAAATACAAATAATTCTTTTTCAGTACAGCTGATATCCATTGTTGCAAAAATAGTAGTTTCTTATGGCCTTATTACGGTATGCGTACCATCGGCATGCCAGCGTAAAATGGTGGAAGCCTGCTGCGGAGCAATAATATCCTGTTTATATTGTACAATATAATCTACAGCTGTTTTCACTTCATCGCTGATCAGTGAAAAGTTTGCAGGCGAAGGCTGCCCGCTCAGGTTGGCCGAAGTAGATACCAGCGGGTGTTGTAAGCGTTTTATTAAATGCCGGCAAAACTCATCCTGTACTACCCTGATGGCAACAGAACCATCCTGGTTAACCAGGTTATCGGGTAAGTTAACGGCATTGTCGTAAATAACCGTGGTAGGTTTGGTCTGCTGATCCAGGAGATCAAATACAGCCAGGTCCAGCGCGGCCACATATTGTAATATATCCCTTTCCTGCGCCAGGAGGATGATCATACTTTTTTCGGCAGGCCTGTTCTTTACCTGGTATACTTTTTCCACTGCAGCCGGATCTGCCGCATTACAGCCAATACCCCATATGGTATCGGTGGGATAGAGAATAGTACCCCCTTCCCGTAAAACAGCCACTGCATTTTTTATATCGGTATCAAACACCGCCATATACTCATTGTTTTAGCCCGGCAAAGATAATAGCAGAAAGCTGTTGCGCATCATAAAACATGGGCCGGTAAAATTTTAACGTCCGCCTGTTTTTCAGCTCCGGTTTTAGCTTTATGTGCGTATTTTTGTAAGCATCATTTTAAATTATAAACATGAAAGAAATAATAGAAAAAGCCTGGGCCGACAGGGAGTTACTGAAAGATGTGGAGTATACGGAAGCCATCCATACCGTAATTGAAGATATTGATAAAGGCCGTTTACGTGTGGCCAGTCCCACCGAAACCGGCTGGGTAGTAAATGAATGGGTAAAACAAGCCATTTTAATGTATTTCAGTATACAACCTATGCAAACCTGGGATGTAGAACCTTTTGAGTTTTACGATAAGATGTTACTGAAGAAAAATTATAAAGACCTGGGTGTTCGTGCCGTACCTCATGCCGTAGCCCGTTATGGCGCTTACCTGGGCCGTAATGTGGTACTGATGCCCTCCTATGTAAACATTGGCGCTTATGTAGATGAGGGTACCATGGTGGATACATGGGCTACGGTAGGCAGTTGTGCCCAGATTGGCAAGAATGTACATTTAAGCGGTGGTGTAGGCATTGGCGGTGTGCTGGAGCCTTTACAGGCTTCACCCGTGATCATTGAGGATGGCTGTTTTATCGGCAGCCGTTGTATTGTGGTAGAAGGAGTGATCGTAGAAAAAGAAGCTGTGCTGGGCGCCAATGTAGTATTGACCAAGAGCACTAAAATTATTGATGTAAGCGGTGACAGCCCTGTGGAACTGGTAGGCCGTGTACCCGCCCGCAGCGTGGTAATTCCCGGCAGCTATACTAAAAAATTCCCGGCCGGCGAATTCAGTGTGGGTTGTGCGCTAATTATAGGCAAACGTAAAGCAAGTACGGATTTAAAAACCAGCTTAAATGATGCTTTGCGAGATTTTAATGTAAGTATTTAAAAAATATTTCGGCAGCAAATAAAAAAACATTTACATTTGCTGCCCGTTGCCCGGGTGGCGAAATTGGTAGACGCACCGTCTTCAGGTGGCGGCGCCGCGAGGTGTGCTGGTTCGAATCCAGTCCCGGGCACCGAAAAACCTTGTAAACAACAGTTTGCAAGGTTTTTTTAGTTTAAGCCCCTCCCCTTTTATTGCCGGTTTAAGGTTCACAGGGGATCAGATTAATTGATAAGAAGTTTTATATTCCTGCATTCAATAATAATGTACTCATCACCCGTTATTGAATTTCCTGGTGACCGGACATTTCATAAAGCGGCAGAATAATAATCAATGATACCAGAAGATCATACATACCACAATTACAGATTGCCGGTTCCGGAAGAATTTGAACCAGTATTCTCTCATTTTTATTATGCAGAGAATAATTCTTCAGGTCCGCTGACTAAAACACTGCTGCCATCCTTTCAAACTATTATGGTATTTAACTTCGGTACTAAAGCCCGCCTTGTTTCCGGTGCACAAAACGAAATTGAAGTAGATAAATGTATCGTGCTTGGCCCCATAAAGTCTGCATTTGACTATACCCTTCCCCCGGGAGCGCAGATTTTAGTGGCCAATTTTAAAGGTGATGCGTTTTACCGCTTTTTCGGCAGAGCATTTCTTTCCGGCCACCTGCCGGTAAACCCTGACGAAGTAATGGAAGAAAACTGCTTTACCTATTTGTGGCATCAGTTAAATAGCATCACCAATACACAAGATAAGGCAGACCGTATCCTTGATTTTTGCAGACCTTATCTGAGATTGCAGGACAGTACTGCCGCTTTGCTGGCGAACTTTAAAGACGATACATTAAACCCCATCAAGTCTGTGGCAGATGAAACCGGGCAGACCGAAAGGAATATACAGCTGATGCACAAAAAACATTTTGGATATAGTGCAAAAGAAGTGAGCCGATACCAGCGTTTTATCAAAGCAATCGGGCTGATCCAGGACATTCTTTTATCCTCTAAAAACATTGACTGGTTTGAGATCATAGCTACATGCGGCTATTACGACCAAAGCCAGCTTATCCATGATTTTAAACACTTCATCAACCTGTCTCCAAAAAACTTTGTGAGGTTTCAGCAGGATATTTGCCAGGCTTCTCCTGAATAAGCCTTTTCGTTTTCTTACAATTTTTCCGCCCGCTGTCATTCTACTTTTGTTTTGTTCAATTACTTAAAAACAAAAAGAATGAAACATCTTATTATTTATGCCCACCCCAATACCACAAGTTTAAACCACCTCTTCAGGCAGACCGTTGAAGCAACACTCCTGCGACAAAACCATGAGGTGGTAGTCAGGGATTTGTACCAACTTAATTTCTACCCAGTATTATCCCTTGAAGACATTGCCGGGCAACGCAGAGGCATTGTTAGCGATGAGGTAAAAAGAGAGCAGGAGTACATCACCTGGGCAGAAGCAATCACTTTTATTTACCCGATATGGTGGACAGGTATGCCTGGCATTATGAAAGGTTATATTGACCGGGTATTCAGCTATGGATTTGCCTACCGGTACGATGAAGGCGTGCAAAAGGGTCTGTTTAACGGAAAGTCGGCATACATTATCAACTCGCATGGAAAATCAAAAGTAGAATATGAGGCATCAGGCATGCATGATGCCTTAACATTAACCTCAGACAAGGGTATTTATACCTACTGCGGCTTCGATATTAAGCAGCATTTCTTTTTTGATCGTGCCGACCGTGCATCAGCCGGGACTATTGAAGCATGGCAATCTGCAATTATTAAGACTTACACCGCAAACAAGGTTGAGATCTCATAAGACATGGAAGGATGGCTGGTTTCATGAATGCAGGCAAAATTCAGAACGGACCCGAACAATCGCCGGATATTTGGCTAAGCAATTTAAAAGCTGAAGCAGAAAAACAATAATCAATTATTTACCCCTTAAAAAATTTAAAATGGAAAAAGTAACAAAAAAAACTTTCGACAAATCAGTGTACAACCCTTATGTGTTTGCTACTTACAAAACAATAAAAAAATTCCTTAAATACAGCTTTTATATTGCCATACTGTATTTTGCGTATGAAGGCTTTATGGCCTGGAAATAAAGTAACACCGATTGGCGCACAACTTAAATCCCTGTCCAAAGCAGGGATTTTTCCTTTGTTACCTAGCAGCCCATTTACTAAAAACCGCAATTTTCGGATTTAATACCCCAGTCCCTGCATCTAATTTTATACCACTAAAAAATCACAAAGTGGAAAATATAGAAACACGATTAGGCGCTAAAGATTGGCCGGCAATCACAAAAGAGTTACACGACAGAGGTTTTGTAATTGTGCGGGATGTGCTTAGTAAAAAAGAATGCGATGCGCTCATTACCGGATACAATACAGACAATACCTACCGGAAAACAATCAGCATGGAGCGTTATCGTTTCGGGCAGGGTGAGTATAAATATTTCCGGTACCCATTGCCGGAACTGATTACCATAATGCGGGAAAGAATTTACGCGGAAATAGCCCCTGTTGCTAATCAATGGATGCAGGAACTGAATATTGACAAACAGTTTCCCGCAACACATAAAGCCATGACAAAACTTTGCAGGGAACACGGGCAGGAAAAGCCGACAGTCCTCATTTTAAAGTATGGCAAGGATGGTTTCAATACACTGCACCAGGATTTATACGGGGAGATATATTTCCCGATGCAGCTGGTCTTTATGCTTGACCAGGCGGATAAGGATTATACCGGAGGCGAATTTGTAATAACCGAGCAAATACCCCGTGCACAATCAAAGGCAAACGTATTAAAACCTAACCGTGGTGACATGATCATCTTTACTACCAATTTTCGGCCGGTAAAGGGAACCAAAGGTTATTACAGGGTAAATATGAAGCATGGCGTTAGCCCGCTTCACAGTGGTAACAGGCATAGCCTCGGCATTATATTTCATGATGGACTCAGCTAAGGGTAAATCAACAAAATATAAAAGCCGGAATAATGAAAGTGCCAGACGATCCCTTAGGCTTTTATTACAGACAAACGGAACAACATGATACACCATATAGATATGGGGCGAACGGTTGAGGAAAGAAAAAAAGCCATCGGCGCTTTAATCCGTAAAGGGAAGGTCAAATTTGGCGGTTATAGAAAAACGAAAATATACGGCCTGCTTACCTGTTCATCAGGTAAAAGAATGAAAGTTGAGAACCGTGTTTTCTTTAAAGACGAGACCGAAGCATTCAATAGCGGGTACAGGCCCTGCGGCCATTGTATGAGAGAAGAATACAAGCAATGGAAGAGAGGAAAAAGAAGTAACCTGTAACAGCAAAAACGCAGGTTTCGGATTGAATGCGCTATTTAATAAAAGTAAATTTGTTATAACAATTTAAATATTGAACAATGGAAACCCAACAGGAATATGACTATAACAGAGTTGCTTCTGCTATAAGTTATTTCAAAGAAAATTATAAATCGCAACCGAAGCTGGAAGATGTGGCTGAGCATGTTCACCTGAGTCCGTTTCATTTTCAGAGAATGTTCCAAAACTGGGCAGGGGTAACACCCAAACAGTTCTTACAGTATCTAACAGCGGAGTATGCAAAGGATATGCTGAAAACAACGAGAATGAGTTTGTTTGATGCAGCATTCGAGACAGGATTGTCAAGTGTAAGCAGACTGCATGACCTGTTTATCAAAGTGGAAGGAATGTCGCCGGGAGAGTTTAAGAACGGAGGTGAGTCGCTGCATATTAATTATTCATTTGCTGATAGTCCTTTTGGCGAAATACTCGTTGCGTCTACTACAAAAGGTGTATGTCATATGGCATTTATTGACAACGGACGCCAGGAAGCATTTGAAGTGCTTAAGTCCAATTTCCCCAACGCAAAATACAACCAGGTGGTAGACAGGAATCAACAGAATGCGCTGTTTGTGTTTACACGGGATTGGAGCAAACTGGATGAGATAAAACTACACCTGAAAGGCACCGATTTTCAAATTAAAGTATGGGAAACCTTGCTGAAAGTACCGGCCGGTGGATTTACAAGCTACGGTGACCTGGCGGCCAATGCTGGTTATGAAGGTGCCTCCAGGGCGGTAGGAACCGCTGTTGGTAGTAACCCCGTTGCATTTCTTATTCCCTGTCACCGTGTAATTAAATCCACCGGTGAAATTGGTCAGTACCATTGGGGAGCGGTACGTAAAAACGCCATTATTGGTTGGGAAGCTTCCCGGCAGGCAATCATCCGGGGTTAATTGTTTTATTCCGGCAAGTATTAAGTTGCCAGTATTACCAATGTACACAGGCATATCATTCACCTCGGTTATGGCTATCTCTTACAAAGAGATGCCGGCGCCGAAATCCCTGCGACCATCAGCGGAACAAGAAATGTGACGACATACGGAATAACGGATCGGCTATATCCTGACAGGATGAAGCATATACTTCTGAAGCACAAACATTGGTAATAAAGTAGCTACTATGAGGAGGTTTTTATCCCACCCTATTTATGCAGACAGAAAGTATGATCAATTGAAAAACTGACATTTTTTGTGACGATTTTTCAGCATAATATACTCTGGCATTTTTTGTGAAAGTTAACACCTGAAAACCCTTAAAAAAAGGAGGTTATTATGACAACAACAATTGCAAAAAGACAAAATGGCGCACCATCTGTTAGTTTTGGAAATGTAGTTGATAACTTCTTCCAAAATAACCTGCGTCGTTTCTTCGATGACAATTTCTGGGATTCTGACAATGGCTTAAACAAGGGAAATGTGCCGGTCAACGTCCGGGACACAGGTCAACACTATGAGCTCGACGTGGTAGCACCGGGATGCCGGAAAGAGGATTTTAAAGTCAGCATCGAAAACAATGTGCTGACGGTTTCCTTTGAACAGAAACAGGAAGACCACCAGCAAGACAAAGATGCCGGTTGGGTTAGGAATGAATATATACAGCGTTCCTTTAGCAGAAGTTTTACCCTGGATGATACCGTTGACGTGGAAAAGGTGAATGCAACTTATAATGATGGTATTTTAAAGCTTACGTTGGGTAAAAACGAAAAAGCGATAGCCAGGTCAAAAACCATCGAAATCAAATAAGGCATCGCAACTATGATCATTTGTTAAACAAGCAGGCTCCGTTTAGCCTGCTTGTTTTTTTATTCCTATTAGCATCTATTAATACTTGTTGTCTCATTCACCCATCACATAGGCAACTTTAAAATCTTTCACCAGCGGCTGCTCAGACGGTTTTACATTAAAGTTATGAGCTATTTTATTCCGACTATTTTATCCAATCCTGCACGAGCGCTACAACGGCTATAACGAACGTATTAAGGATTTAGAAATTATCATAGAGAACCGCCCGGTTTTTATTAGATTGTGTACAACAAAAACTATCAAAATTTAAACCCGAAGCCAAATACTAAAACATGACAACCGTAAATTCATACCTCTACTTCAACGGAAACTGTGAAGAAGCATTTAATTTTTATAAAAACGTCTTTCAGAAGGAATTCACCTATCTTGGACGATATAAAGACGTTCCCCAAACCGACAGGCAGGTTTTTCGGGAAACAGATGAAAAGATCATGCACGTTTCATTGCCTATTAGTAAAGAGACCGTTCTGATGGGTTGTGATAATAGCGAAATACTTAATGAATTATCGACGCATAAGCATTTCTCTCTTATTGTTCATACTGACGAAAAGCAGGAAGCAGACAGATTGTTCAATGAACTATCCAACGGCGGACAAATAAAAATGCCAATGAACCTGACTTTCTGGGGATCTTATTACGGCATATGTATTGACCCATTTGGCATTATGTGGAAGGTAACAACCGAGGCAGGGCATTGAACGGGCCGTCATTTACACATATGATAGTTGATAATAAAGGGGCTATAAGTCCCCTTTATCTTTTGTAATCGTGCCCATTGTCAGGAGTCCCCGGTGCAGTAACCTGCAATCTGTATTCCCCCGGTTCACCAATAGTAAAAACGACTTCGCCATTATCATCTGATACTACATTGATAGCTCCCCAATTATTACCCGGACTTGGATTTTTGCCGCCTTTTACCACAATACCGCCAATGGGAGTTCCTGTCACCAGTGCATTAGGATCACCCGTTTTATTGCTTTTCAGCACTTCCACACGGCGGCGTTTTGATTTATTTGGTTTAGAGGCCGCTACTCCTTTTTCACTGATGCTTTTTTCGCCGGGTGCCGGTGCGGTGAACTGTAATCTGTACTCGCCCGTTTCGGTGGCAGTAAAAAACACTTCGCCATTGTCATTGGTTACAAGATCAAAATTGCCTCCGGGATTTTTACCGCCTTTTACGATAACGCCTTTTATGGGCTGTCCGGGATGTGCAAAAGTAGCAGCGTCTATACGTTTCACACCTTTTTCGTTAATGCTTTTTCCGTTGTTGCCTGGATCTACGGCAACATTTCTTGCCTTTATATTTCTTACTGCCCCCATTTGTGTATCGTGGCTTCCGTTTTTTATTTTTAAATCATCCGCAAGCGGTGTCAGTGTTGTGATATCGGGACAAAGGATACACATACAAAAACCATTCACGCAGTTGCAGTCATAAGTGGTAGTAGTACCATTTGCACTTGTACAGGTACTAGTAGTACAATCGGCACATTGCTGCACGATGGCTGTTGGGTTACCGGCACCTACCCCGTTTCCGTTGGTTGCCACAATGCCCTTTGTAACGATAACCTGTGTTGCACCTGGAATAGAAATAATTGCAGCCAGATCATCCTGATCGCCGAGATAGCTGTAGGATCTTCCATCTTTGGATACAGCAACTCTTTTGCCTTTCCAATCATTTTGAGATTTCACTTCTCTGAACAGTTCGGGCTTCAGTGTGGCTGCGCCATCTTTTTCACCCATCACGAACAGATTGGTCAGGTAATCAATTTTGATCTGCTGTAATGCTTCAGGACTCCCGGCTGTATTTATTAATCTGGCTATTTCGCTATGCGCCTGCCAGCTGTCATAGCTTTTTTTTGACGACCAATAACCTGATGTGCCGTCAGCCACTTTCCCAACTGCTGCTCCAAGCAATGATGCTCCCTGACTCAGGGCGTTACTGCCGGACTGCATGCCGGTTGCCACTTTTTCGCCAAAATTCTTACCCTGCGATTGTTTAGGCGTAGTGGGTGTCATTGATAAACGGCCTGCTGCATAGGATGAAGAACTTGCACCGCTTCCTTTTGATTTACCGATTGCAAGAGAAATTCCCAGGTTAACTTCCAGGCCCTTATATTTTTCCCTGCCGGAGACAACAGACCAGGATCCGTTTTGCATCTGCTGGGGTTCATACATATTTTGCTGGTTAAAACCACCTTGCGGCAGCCAGTTTTGTGTTGTGTATTTTATTTCCGGGCCCATGATATAGGCAGAACTTGCAAATAATGACAAAGAAGGGGCGATATCATAACCTATTCTCAATTGTGGTTTAAAAACAATTCCGCCTGAACTTTTCTTTTCTCTTTTCACAAGATCTTTGTCTTGTGATTGTCCATTGGCGGAGTAAGTGCCGGTTTGGGTAAAGCCCTGCAATGTAAAATAGGAATAACCTGTACTTACCACCGGGGAGATATGAAAGTTTCCAGACCTGAACATTGCCTGTACGCCAACTAATCCCGACAAACTACCTGAAGAGTTATTCTTTTCGCTTACAGAAACGGTGTTTGTAGCAGCATAAACCTGGTACTTGTCAGCAACTGCCTTATTATCGGGAGCGCTGTTTTTAACGCCTGCATAATTTACTGCTATATTGGCCCCGAGTGTAAATCCGCTGCCTTTTACGCTGCCGTCCCAGCCTTTCCGGTATAAGGGCACAAAAGCATCCGCCTGTGCATTGAAGCCGTTTTTCGATAGGTCATTGTGGGACAAAATTCCACCTGCGGACAAACTGAGTCTTGTATGGTTGCTCCGGGAAGCATTTTGGTTGAATATTTTGGTTTGCTGGGCAAATGCGGCCTGCATTGAAACTATCAGGAGGCATACACTAATTGTTGCTTTCATCGTGGTCAAAGGTTTTAGGTTTGATATATGGCTATATAAACCCGTTCCTTGAAATGTTACCCCATTGGTTCTGCAAACCCGGAAAATCATCCTTCTGCTGAAACAAAACCCAGCCTGCAAAATTTTGATAGTTAATGAATTATACCGGCAGCTTATTAAGTGGTATTTAATAAGATATTTCCAAGTTTGCAGCCTGATAACAATTGGTGAACTATCCTGTAAAGTATTATTCCCCGGGAGTATGTGAATTCCGGTCCCGGCACATTCTGAAAAAAAAATAAAGCCCGTGAATCAGCGATTTACAGGCTTTATTTTTGGGTTCATTTGTCCTGAACCTTAGTTTACAAATTTTTATTGACTGGTATGTAAGGTTAACAATGATGATCGTTACCATGCCGGTCTGAAGACCTATTCATCCTGGTGGTAAACCTTCTTCCGGTTAAGGATATAACGAATACTGAACGCCGCATTGATGGAGGTAAATCCATCTTCGCCTGTAAAATAATAAGCCGGGCTCCAGTCTACCTGCAGGTTGATCGGCGAGTTGAGTATACGCCAATCAAAGCCAATGATCCCGCTTACCCCTACTCCTTTGCGTTTAAAATGATAAGTGGGTCCGCCACCAATCAATGCTGAAAATCGCTTGCCGGCAAGAGGCGCATGTTTTTCAAACAGCGCAGAAAGGAACATACCGTCAAATTCTTTGGGAAAATCCTTCGCGGCCACTGTTTCAAAAGCAAAGTTTTCACCGAAGAATTTTTTATACGTAACGCCCACCGAGCCACCACCACGTAAGCCCAGCATGGACTCCCGCGGACTATATTGTGCCAATACCCATTGCGACAAGAGCAGGCATGTCATCAACACAACCAGATGGTATTTTTTCATACGTTTTGTTTTTAAAACAGGTACTTAACTGAATAAGTACTGCTGAAGATAGTTTGTATAACCGGGTTGGCCTGTGCCGGGCAAATTTTCCCGCAGCAACCCGATCAGTATCTTAAAGGATTATTTTTTTCCACCTAATTTCAAAAACACACCCACGTCAAAAGTCCAGAATTTATCGGTTGCTTTTGCATCAATACCTGTGGTAATACCCGGTACCATAATATCATCTTTATCACCCGATCCGAATAATAAGTTATAACCGGCTTGTCCAAAAATCCCTACCGGGCCTAATTCTACATTCAGACCAACTTTAGGCGCTGCTCCGAAATATGTTTTTTTATCCTTCGTATCGTAATACGAACTACTTCCGTTGTTTTCAGTCATGGAAAAAACATACTGGGTAAAATAAGCTCCCACATCTGCCCCTACGTAAGGACGTAAAAGGCCTTCACCGAAATAATAATCCACAGAACCTGTTACCGGAACAATGGTATTACCCCGTGCAATTTTATAGTTTGTTCCGCCAATAGTGGTGTTCTCCGTTTTCATGTCTTTTGGGTAGGCTCTCACACCAAGACCGATGGCTACTTTATCAGCCAATAAAACTTTAGCGTGTCCGCCAAATCCCCATTGCGAACTTCCAGTTCCTTCAAGTCGTGAACCATGTACACCAAACTGAACCTGGGAAAAAGAAACGACAGAAATTGTTAAAAACGCGAGGGTAAAAGTCAGAAGATAACTAAGCTTCATAATAATTAAATTGAAAGGTTAACATTTGTTTTTTATAAATTAGCTAGCCGGCAGTAATAAGTAAAAAACCGTGCCAACACTGTAATAATATGCTACAACAATGTTACAGGGTTTGTATACTTAAACATATTACGGCGCTCCTATCTTAAAAGCTTTAAAGCAAACGTTTTCATAGTCCATCCAGATCAATCATGTATTTATTGCAGGCGGAATATTTTCTTTTCGTTAACTTTTACAGATGCAGTCGCCTCCAGCGGTTACCAAAATAGTAAAAGGTGATATGGATTACCCCGGGCTTAACCGGTATTATTAAAATAAATTGGGAGAACCTAGACAAGTTCTCCCATCTCTTAAACTATTATCCTAAGAAAACTCTCATATTATATAGAGTATTTACAGGCTGGTTAATACGCAAAAAATTATAAAATTTTATTAACAGGCCTTTGGTATTTAGCAAAACTATAGCATCCATTCTTTTGTGTGCATATTCCAAAAGCTTATATGCTATATGAAAGATTGATAGGCCTTACTATCCCGCTGTCCGTATTACATGCCGATACTTTTTAATGACGTATTTAAATCATCTATCCGTTGACTATTTACGGCTTATAAGCGATATTAACTCTTTGCGGGGCACATAGACATCATGAATAAAAACCGGAGAGCCTAGACAGGCCCCCCTCGTTTTTGCAACTCACACTGCTGAGAAAGTATTTAAAATGGTTAAAACTCCCAATTGATCCAACTGGTGGCATTCACGGCATCTACCATATCATAAGTATCATTGATCTGTACAAAAATATAGCCCTGTGCATCTATCATTTTTCGTAATACAGGTATAAAAGTGTTAACTGAAGCCGTCCCGGGATCATTACCAAAGTACAATCCTTCATCTGCTCCCGCGGCCAGTGAAAATGTAATACGTCCATCCGGCATAAAATTGGGCGGACTTATAACGCCCGGTGCAAAACGACGTGTTAGTACATTGGCAATCCCATAAACATAACCGAAGGCATCGTACATCGTTCCATTATACACGCCATTTTCTGCCTGGTACATCAGATGCCTGTAAAGAGGTAAGCTTGCTACCCTGTATGCATCATCCACACCGTTCACCCGGAAACCTGTACGTGAGAACCAGTAATCGTCTTCGTCCCTGCTCTTCTCCCACCACCTTCTTGGAGCACTTATATCTACCTGCAAAGGAGCCGTAAAGCCTACGGGGCGTACAGTCTGGCCATTGATCGAAAAAGAAATTGTTGTAGTCGCATTATCCCATACCGGATTACTAAAACTTTTGAAACTAACGCCGTTAGCCATAAAAGGAGTAAAAAATACAACCCCCGCCGGCATATAGGAATAAGCCGTTGTTTTTTCCC
The DNA here is from genome assembly GCF_042686025.1 of Terrimonas rubra. Lineage (NCBI taxonomy): Bacteria > Pseudomonadati > Bacteroidota > Chitinophagia > Chitinophagales > Chitinophagaceae > Terrimonas > Terrimonas rubra. The sequence continues at coordinate 661,914 of NZ_JBHUOZ010000003.1, read as the reverse complement.
TGTATGTACCTCCCTCCATCCAGGCCATTTTCAGCTGCTTTGTTCTTGGATTTACTACTAATTCATAAGTAGTATTTCCCAGCTCAAAACGTTTAAAATAATTTAAATACTTTTTTGATAAACTATCAAATACTAAACCGGGAAACTCGTTATTGGCAAAAGCTGCAGCATCTTCTGTTGAAGCGGGACGTAAAACCATTTTACTGTCATGCATTCTTCCCCGTAAAACAATCGAGTCTGTATTGCTCGCAGACGGATCATAGGCAAATTCGAAATCGGATCTTAAGCCAACACCATTTTTACCACCATTCACTGAGCCGTCGGGATCAGCAAAAGTATGCAGGTAGGAATAAGTATCAAACATCAGTACCGGCTGTTGCAGGGCTTTCAACCGGTAACTGCTTTCCTTGGGTACCGTACCATTGGTCACATCAGGATTCACCATTACCACACGATTAGCGCCATGGAATTGGAAATAAAAACCGGTGGTACGACCAGTGCCGGTAGTCAGGAAAGCATTCCAGCCCGCGGCTGCAGTAACCAGCCTTGCCTGCAGGCTATCGAGGGTTTTGGTGATTCTTTTATCGGTTGATTCAGCAAATACCGTTTCATCAAAATCCTTTTTACAGGCATTTAATACCAGCAGGATCAATAACAGGGGCAAATATTTTTTCATCTATAAAAAGTTTAAGCAGTTAAGGTTAAATAAAACGCTCCAGCGCTGTACGGCAACGTCGCTGCAGGCTGTAAAAATCAATATTCCAGGCCTGGCGGAAATAACTTACCACTATCGCCTCTTTTTGGCGGAGGTAGGCCTGCGCCTGTGCCCGGGTAGTGCCATTTATACTTGTACCCGAAGGTATCCTGTTGATAATGGCATCAAAACCGGCTTTCCCTTCTACCAGCATAATAGCGATCATTTCCACAAAGTCATCATCGTAATTAGAGGAGCCGTAAGAAGTAACAAATCCATCTTTCCTGGCTGTAGCATCATCAATATTGATCCAGTTACCGCCATTGAATAAAGCAGGATTTACCTGTTTAAAACTTTGCGGGTACATGATGTTCTGGTGCAGGATATGTCCGAATTCATGATGGATGGTTTGTAAAAAGAACTGTTTAATAAAGGATGAATCCCTGGCTGCATTATAACCGTTCATACCTCTTACCCTAAAAGAATTACAGGAGTACAAAGCGATCTTCCTGCCGCCTTCGGCAGTGCCCAGTGTAATAGAGCCATTGGAATTATAGGCATTACTGCCAGACAGCACAAATGTTTTAGGCGAATATTTATTAAAAAAAGCAGCACCCACTTCATCAATATAAGGTTGTATCCAGGCCTGCCGCAACATAGACCAGATAGCAATTATTTTAGCTTCATCCGGCGGAACCAATGTCCGGTTCAGGTCAAATTCAAACTGGTCCCATTTGTATTTTACCTGGATATTATACGGTCTCACAAGACTATCATACAACCAGTTGTCAATATCCGACCGCTCCCAGGTATCTCCTCCCAGGCCAACTATATCATCCACAGCGTCCAGGTTATCCTTATCCCGGTCACAGGATACAACCGTTCCCGCCAGTATAAACAGTAAAAAGTATTTAATCATTTTTTTCATTGCACTTATTTTTAAAATTAACGGGGGTTTAGAGGAATACCGGATAATACCGCAGTAGCCGGTATCTGTAATACCCGGCGCGGGTCACCGGCTCTTACGTCCACCACACGGTCTACCGAGCCGGCGGTGGTTCGTACGGTATGTGTTACGGTGAGCCCGTATCGCTGAATATCGAACCAGCGCAGGCCCTGGAACGCAAATTCCATCCGGCGCAGGCCAATAATCCCTTTCACAGCAGCCGTATCTATATGCTGGGTCCCGGCATAGGTCCTTAACCTGGCTTCGGTTACGGCATGACTGGTAGCATTATAATTCTGGGCACGTTTACTTATATAGGTGTTCATATCTGCAATAGCTCCCGGTGCATCACCCAGGTAAGCCCTGGCTTCGGCCCGGTTAAACAATACCTCCTCTGCATCAAATAAGGGTACCATGATATACGGATCTCCAAAATTGGCATTAATAGAAGCCCGTTTAAAATATTCTCCGAACTTGGGAATAAAAAAGTGAGGGGCTACACCATATACCTGATTCTCAAACTGCCAGGTAGGACCAACATTACAAATATTCCTGACAGCAAAACATTCATTCAGGATATCAAAAGTGTAGGCATAACGATAATCTATAGCATTACGGCCATATAGAGATCCTGCTTCCGCCAGTATTATATTAGAAGGCAACGAACTTTTAGTATATTCAAGTCTCAGATCTGCAGAACCCATCGCATCCCACTCGGCGCCATTCCAGGGACGCAGCTGATCGGCAAAATTGTTGGCCGGGAAAACCGCGTTCGCATGTTCCAGTACCCTCGCATAATCTCTGAGCACCAAATAAAAGCGGGAGGCGAAAGCATGAGCAGCCGCCTTGGTAAAATGATATTTTGGTACTTCATAGCTATTGTCCTGCAGCAACGGAATACCTTCCAATAAATCCGTTTCAATTCTTTGATATACATAGGCCACCGTTCTCCTGTCGTAATTTTTATTCACCACATCTTCCGGCTGGTCTACATAAGGTATACCCATATCACTTGCAGCTGTGGCCGGGTTATAAAAAGGAGAAAAAAAACATACCAGCATAAAATGCGCATAGGCCCTGGCTACCAGCGCTTCCCCTTTTTGCGCGTTGAATATTTCCGGGGTAGCCGATTTACGGATAATATCGAGTGCATGATTGGCTACCGCAATTGCTTTATACGCTTCCACCCAATACATCTGGGGAGATTCCAGCTCAGATGGCTGTGCATTGGTTTCTTCAAAACGGTAACAACTGCTATTAGTTACGTTATCCTCACCTACTGATTTATCATCCGCATTATCTGACATCGCTTCACAAAAAGTCATATAACTGGCTTTAGGATAAGCTGAAATCAATAATTGTGACATTTGCGCTGGTGTTTGAATGCTCGCCCGGTTACTGTCGGGTTCTTTCTCCAGGAACTTATTACAGGCACTGGTGAAGGTGATGATCGTTGCCAGTAAGACAACGGTATATTTTTTCATGGTCTTTTGTTTGTGGTAATTCATCATAAACCTAGTTTTACTGATAAAACAACTTGTTTCTGTATAGGCTGGGCTACACCACCTGTATTGTAAAACTCAGGATCCTGTCCTTTCAGTTTTTTATCTGAGTAGATCAACCAGGGATTAATGGCCGACAGCCCTACACTGGCGTTGCTGAAGCCGGCCCTGCTAACCCAGCGGGCCGGAAGGCGGTAATTGAGTGAAACAGATTTCAAACGGATAAAATCACCTTTAGCCACACGCTGGTCTGAGAAGTTATAGGTGTTATAAGGATAAACGCCACTTAAATTATTAACGTACAGCCGGTCCACTATAGCCGGAACCGATGTGGTGTTTTCTTCGCCACCCTGTACCCAGCGATCAATAAAATCAACCGGCAAAGCGCTCCAATCCGAATAACTGGTATTAAATACAGGTGCCAGCCTGATCTTATTACCGGCCTGTGAGGTAACCAGCACATTCAAGGTAAAATCTTTATAAGATACCGTTGTACCCAGGCTACTGTTATAGGGTGGATCTACAGGTCCTTCGTATTTCAGGTTGGCCGTATTGGTACTTTGGTAATAAACATTGGATGATGTTTCACCTTTTTCATTTAAAAACAAGGGTATCCCCGAGTTATGATCCAAACCACTGTAACGTACAGAGAACAGGGAGCGTACCGGGTAGCCTACCACATTATACCCGTCGGCCTGTACCAGGTCAAATAATATCGGCAGGTTGGAGAGGTTGGTGATTTTTGTTCTGGCATAACCAAAAGTAAGTTTTGCATTCCAGGTCAAGTCTTTACTTTTTACCAGGTTAGCATCCACAGCTATATCCCAGCCATTTGATTTCAGGTTGGCATAGTTGGCAAATTTCCAATATTGTCCGCCAATGCCGGATGTACTGACCAGGTCGATCAGGTCAAAACTCTTACGCAGGAAACGGTCAATGGTAAAAGAAAGTTTCCCTTGTAACACACCAAACTCCAGGCCTATATTACCACTGTATTGTTTTTCCCAGGTAAGCTCACGATTAGCCAGGGACGCCAGCTCAATACCGGATTCGCGGTCTACAGTCCACTGACGGTTAGTGATATAATTACGTAATAATACATCGGCATTGATAGCCGGGCCCATATCACCTGATAGTCCATAACTACCACGCAGCCGGGCAAAATCAAGCCATTGTATATTTTCAGCAAATTTTTCTTTATCAATATTCCAGGCTCCGGAAATACTCCAGGTAGGCAACCAGCGGTTTAAAGCAGCTTTTCCAAAACGGTTAGAACCATCGTAACGGCCATACAGGCTGATATTATATTTTTTATCAAAACTATACCCCGCCGTTGCATAAAAAGCAGCAAACCGGTCAAAGTTCTGTCCCATGCCATAATAAGGAAAGTTAGCTTCAATGGTTTGTTTCAGTATGCGGTAATCAATAAAGGGAATACCGCCCTGTTCATACTGGTAACCATAACCGGTATTGTTGGCTGATTTGCGATTGGTGAACTTCACTTCCTGACCAACCAATACATCAACACTATGTTTGGTTTTAAAAGTATTGCTATAATTAATACTGTTGCGCACATTATAAAAGATCAGTTCATCTTCTGTGCGGTTATAAAATCCACCTTTGGGTAATACGATCTCTTTTTCCGCCTCCGGGTTATCAGGATCCTGGTACAGGTAATTATTAGCGGCCCTGATGGTACTGTTCTTGGCCGACCGGTAAGCGTTGGCCATATTAGCCTTCTCTCTTATCTGGTGTTCCCTTCCCGTTTTAACCATACGCATGGCTCCCAGGAAATCATAACGGAAGTTTTTGGCAAACTTGTAAGAGAGGTCACCCTGCAGGCGCAGATCGATCATATTGATCGTGATATAGTTGTTGGCCAACTCATCAATAATATTGAAGGGCGTAAAATTGCGATTGAAGTATTCGAGATTTCCTTTCTCATCATAGGCTGTAACGGCTCTGCTGGTGTTGAGTGAATAGCTGAAAGGATTGATATCAAAGTCACGGTCATAGCGCCCTTCAACCGGATTGCTTCTCCTGGCCAAGGCTCCTGGTGCCCGCTGATCACGAACGGAGCCAAGCGTAGAAAAACTACCGGAAATTTTTTCAGAAAATTTATAGTTATTACGGAAGTTCAGTGTATACCTTTTTACTTTATCGCCAATGGTCCAGCCATTGTCGCCCAGAAAACTGGTAGAAAAATAAGATTGAGACTTTTCAGTTCCGTATTGGATACTGATAGAATGCTCCTGCATAAAGCTGTTGCGGAATAACAGGTCAAACCAGTCCGTATTGGCTTTTGCATAACGCATCAGGAAATCGCGACGTGCCTCCGGGGTATTTTCCAGTGGAAAACTACCATTATCATCCCCTACCAGACTCTCATACAATTTACCATACATAGCATTGTTAGATTGTGAAAGTACGTCTGAGTTCATGAAACCTTTTCTTTCCAACTCGGCCATTACCGACATCTGCTGTGCCGAGTTCATAATATTAAAACCATTATAAGTTGGCTTTAGCTGTGAGCTGAAATTACCCACATAACTCACCTGGGCTTTCCCGCTTTTACCTTTTTTAGTAGTAATAACAATTACACCATTCATAGCCCTTGCACCATATAATGCAGCAGCAGAAGCATCTTTCAAAATATCAAAGCTTTCAATATCGTTGGGATTTAACCCTGCCACAGGCGAGCCTAACAAAGTGGTTGGATCCCCGCTCGTAAGCTGGTCATTTGAAATATTGACAATGTCTTCCAATACCACACCATCAATTACCCATAATGGTTTATTGGCACCATTTAAAGAAGTAGCGCCACGGATACGCACTTTAGGAGCAGCGCCAAATGTGCCTGAGGGATTCTGGATGGACAGGCCTGCTGCCCTGCCTTCCAGCATGCGGCTTACGTCGGTCATACCATCCAGCTTTACCTGGTCGGCTTTCAAGGTTACAGCTGATCCTCCGAACTTTGTTTTATCAATTCTCTGAAAGCCGGTAACCACCACATCTTCCATCGTCTGCACTTCCTGTTGTAATACAATGGTGATATTTGTTTCATTCTCTACTTTATACTGCTGTGCTTTATAACCGGCAATAGAAATTTCCAGTATCGTACCATTGGGAATATTGGTCAGTACAAAGCTTCCGTTCTCTGCAGTAACGGTTCCCTGCATCGTTCCTTTGATACGTATATTAACACCACTCAGGGGTTCACCTTTTTCGTTTTTTACCACACCCTTCAGGTCTATCACTTCAATGGTCAGTTCATCAGTCATTGCATTGGTGTTCGCGATGTTTTTTCTACGGATCACCACTGTTTTTTCAACAATATCATACACCAGCGGCTGATCGGCCATGCATAAGTCTAAAACTGTTCGTAACGGTGCATTGCTTACATTAATGGTCACTTTCTTAGCCGTTTTCAGTATTTTATTTTCATACCAGAACCGGTAATCAGTCTGCGATTCAATTTTCTTTAATAAGGTTTCTATCGAAGCATCTTTCTCGATCAAAGTAATTCCCTGTTCGGGTTTTGCTATCACCGAATGCACGATCACCAATAATAATAACAGCAACAGGCCGCTTTTCACATAACATTCTTTTAATGGTGGGATTAGTCTTCTCATAATTAGCATTGAGGGGTTTTATTACAAATGTTTTTATAGACAGCCCCGGTACAGGGTTTAAGGCAACAGGGTCAGGGTATTACCCTCCAGTTTACAGTTAACTTCGCTTAACCTTAATATTTCCAGCACCTTGCTCAGGCTCAGTGACCGGCTTATATAACCGCTAAACAACCTGTCGGCATTCGTGTTTTTAAATACTATATCCACATCGTACCACCGGCTAAGGGCATTCATTACCGTTGATAATTTGGCGCCATTGAATTTAAAAGCACCATCTTTCCAGGCCATCACTTCTTCCAGGTCAACATCCGTTAACACCAGCATATCATTACTATTACCGATCATTGCCTGCTGGCCCGGTAACAGCACATGTGTTTTATTGTTTTCCCGGTTACTTACTTTTACAGAACCATGTAAGAGGGTGACTGTCCTCTTCTGTTCCTCCGGGTAAGAACAAATATTGAATTCGGTACCCAGCACTTCCACTTCCATCACTCCGTTATCCACAATAAAAGGTTTGGATACATCTCTTTTTACGTTCAGGTAAACCTGGCCGGTTACCTGTATCTTTCTCTGCCCGCCGGTAAAAGCTGTGGGGAAATAAATAGATGAAGCTGCATCCAGCATCGCCTCGGTTCCATCAGGTAATTTTATTTTAAACTGACGGCCGCGGGGTGTGCTCACAGTATGGTATTCAACCTGTTCATTTGGTCCAGTTGTTCCGAAAACATAGGTAATGGCATCGCCTTCCTTTACAATCTTCACCGGGCTTTCCGTGGCCACAGCACCATTAGCTATTTCATCCAGCACAATTGTTTTATTACCCGGTAAGGTTAATATAGCCCCGTCTTTACCCGGTGCAATATCATCTACAGGTGTTACAACCATCTCAGCCTTTGGCTTTGATGTATTATTTAACCACCTGTAAGTAATGCCCGTACCCAGCAGTAATATAAAGACGGCCGCTGCCCGCCACCAGTAGGTGCGTAAAGTCTTTTTCCTCCTGTCAGTTGCAATTCTTCTTTTCAATTCGCTCAGCATCTCCGCTTCTAATTTGCCAAGCGATAGCTTTGTCCTGCTAATTACCACGATCAGTTCTTCATCAGCCACCTGTTCATACCAGGCATGTAATAACTTAGCCTCGGCTTCAGTAGCTTTATCATTCAGGTACTTGTCTGCCAATACAGCGAGCTCTTCCTTATTCAATACCACTTTTTTAAGATCAGACATAAAATTTCTTTTAAAACAATAGGTTTAACAGGATCACCAGGACCATAATTTTTTTGTAATAGGCCCTGATAAGAGACATCACCTTGGTAACGTATCCTTCTGCAGTCCTGGGAGAAACACCCATTTTATCAGCTACTGATTCCAAAGGCTCATCCAGCAGCTTATGGTATAAAAAAACAAAGCGGTACTTTTCAGGTAATTTTTCACTGTAATTCTTCAACAGGTCAAGCAATTGTTTATTGTCAATATCTATCGAAGCGGGCTTTATTGCTTTCAGCTTTTGTTTCAGTAAATAATCCTTTTGTCTTTTTTCTTTTAACAAAGCCTGGTACACTGCATACCTGACCATTGCAGACAGGTAGCCTCTCAGGTTCTCTATTTTTAAATCTCCCCTTTTATCCCAAAGGGTGTAAAACACATCCTGGACAATTTCCCGGGTTTCTTCTTCACGCTGTATTCTTTTAAAGGCCAGGAAATACATAGGTACCCAGTAGCGTTTATAGATTGCTGTAAACGCCTGCTCGTCTCCCTGTTCAAGACGCATCAATAGTTCCTGATCCTCAGCGTGTGGGTGTGTTGTCATGCAGCCAAAACCTGGAAAGTTTCCTAATCCTTATATTATAGAGTAATGAGAAATAAAATAGTACGTAGAAAAATCAGGCTTTTTTTACAGGAAGTTGCTAACCGGTTGTTTTTAACCAAGTTATTTATCAGAGCGGAAAAAAACATATTAATTTAAACCAATATATGTCAAGGAAGGCTGTTCAACCTTAGACAATAAAAGCAGCCGCCTTTGACAAGGCGGCTGCTTTTATTATACAAACGGTATGGATCTAAGAAAGTATCTTCATTGTTACAATCAGCCCCTGGGTCATATATCCAGGTAAAATTGTTAATCGGGGTTTATTATTTTGATTTAGTTGGTTTGTTTGCCGGCACGCCTTTTTCACTGATACTTTTTCCGCTGGTTCCCGGAGCTGTAAGCTGTAATTTATATTCACCAGCTTCCTGTATCGTAAAAGTTATTGTTCCTTTCTCATCCGTTACCAGGTTGATTGCATTACCGCCCGGGTTTTTACCGCCTTTTACAACAATACCGCCGATAGGAGTTCCGGGTGTCATCATTATTGTTACTGTGGCAGCTTCGTTTTTCCTGCCACCTGTATAATTTCTTTTTTCTCTTTTATTGGCCGCGGCGCCCGGATCTCCGGTTTTATTACTTTTCAAAACCTCCACTCCTTTTTCATTGGGGCCTTCGTTTTCAGGAACCGCAAACTTCAGGGTATATTCACCGGTTTCTTCAGCAGCAAATGTTATTTCTCCCGCTTCATTGGTAGTAGCGTTAATCATATTACCACCAGTGTTTTTACCGCCTTTTACTACTATTCCGCTAATGGGCTGACCACTAACAAAAGCCACTGGCTGTCCAAAAGCAGTGTTGGGGGTTTGTCTTTGGTTTACTTTTTCGCCAAAATTATTTCCCTGTGTTTGCCGGGCTGTAGTCGGTGTCATAGAAAGTCGTGTGGGCATACTGTTGCCAGAATCCCGGGCTATTCTATTATTTACTATTTCCTGCTGCGGTCCGCTAAAAGGAATGCTATCATTGCTGGTATTATCTGTAAACCGGTTATCCCTGTTACTCCTGGTTGTATTAAAATCAGTAACGGGACTATTTTGTGCCGCCCCCTCTCCCGGCCCGGCCGATATGTTTTTTGCATAAGAAGAAGAGCTGGCGCCTCCGCCCGAACCCAGGCCTTTACCAATCCTCTTTTTTCCTATTGCCATGGTTAACCCGAGGTTGATCTGCATTGTTTTATACTGTTCCCTATGGTTTGTAGCTGACCAGGAACCATTGAGCATCTGTTGAGGCTCATATATATTTTTGTCATTAAAGCCGCCCTGCGGCACCCAGTTATTGGTAACCATCTCTATCTGCGGCCCCGCCACAAGCGTACCACCGGCAAATAATGACAGGTTTGCACCCAGTCCATAGCTTATTCTCAATTGAGGATTAAAGGTCAGCAGACTGTAGTTTTGCTTATCCCTTTTTACCAGGTCTTTTTGCTGCGTTTGTCCATTAGCAGTATAAGAACCTGTTTGCGTAAATGCCGGGATTGTTAAATAAGTATACCCAACTCCTATAACCGGCGAAACACTAAATCTGTTCCAGGTTAATAATGCCTGCACACCTGCCTGTCCTGAAAATGCAGAGGAAGCAGAGCCGCCGGTATTTGCAGAAACAGTGTGTGTAGTTGAATATACCTGGTACCTGTCAGCCACGGCATTGTTATCCGGAGTAACACTTTTAATACCGGTATAATTACCTCCGATATTGCCCCCCAATGAAAACCCGTTGCCAGGAAAACCGTTATTCCATTTTTTTTGATAAAAAGGCACAAAAGCATCTGCCTGTACATTCCAACCATTTCCCACAGGGCTACTCTTGCCCGTATTTAAATGATGGGTGGCGCCCGCTGCTACCGATAGCAGGACTTTATTTTCCTGTGCCAGGCTGACCTGGGCCGAAAACAACATAGTGGCTAATAAAATTCTCGTTTTCATCACTTTTAGACGTTTGGTATACGTACTTATCAACGCCTGGATATAATTGTTACCCCATAACCTGCATTTTTTTAACCAACCTTTTACCACGGGTTAATTACTGCCCGGGCAGGTTTTACTTATTTTTAATAATTATCTTTAAGTAATAAACCAGCTATCCAGGTACCTGGTACACATATTCAGCACTTTAACGAAAGCATATAACTGTTATGAAAGGCCTCCTGTTATTCCTGCTGCTGGGAGCTACTGCATTGCTGGGCTTCTTTCTGATACAGCCTGCCCCAAAAGCAACACCCGCGGTTAGTCCTAAAGAAAAGGATACCACCCAGGCTGTTCCTGTAAAATATATTTACCTGACTTTTGATGACGGACCTTTAAACGGCAGTGAGAACATTGACAGTGTGATACTGGCCGAAAGATTAAAGATCAGTGTGTTTATTGTTGGTGAACATGCCGAAAAACTGGAGAATTATTATACAATGTATGAACAGAATCCTTTTATAGAAGCCTATAACCACAGTTATACCCATGCTAATAATAAGTATGCGCTGTTTTACCGTGACCCCGCGAATGTTTTAAAGGACATTCAAAAAAACGAGGCGCTGTTACACCTTAAGTATAAGATTGTCCGTTTACCTGGTCGCAATATGTGGCGGGTAGGAACCAGGAAACGCGATGACGGTGTAAGTGGCGCAGCTGCAGCCGACCTGCTGGCACAAAACGGGTACACATTATATGGCTGGGACCTGGAATGGCAGCACAATGCAAAAGACGGAACACCGTTACAAACTGTAGACGAAATGGAAAAAGAAATAAGCAGCAGGCTGGAAGGAGGTACCGGCATGTTTACTAAAGATCATATTGTTATATTGATTCACGATGAGATGTTTCAGAAAAAATGGGAAGAAAGTGAGTTAAAACAATTGATTGACCGGCTGAGGCAAAGAGATAATTATATATTTGAACATGTCCGTTTTTATCCAAAATCCTGAAAAGACGATACCCTATCAATAACGAAATACTCAATATGGATTACGAAATATTACTTCGCTTTTTGTTGGCCGCTATTTGGGGCGGGCTGGTAGGTGCTGAACGTGAGTACCATAATAAATCGGCTGGTTTTCGGACATTAATGATGATCTCTATAGGCTCTTGTTTTTTTACCATCATGTCACAGTCGATAGGAGCAGGAAATAACCCGGACCGCATAGCATCCAATATTGTAACAGGCATTGGCTTCCTGGGGGCGGGTGTCATATTCCGGGAGCAAGGCCGGGTAAACGGCATTACTACGGCAGCAGCAATATGGGCGGTAGCAGCAGTAGGCATGGGTATAGGAGCCGGCTATTATTTTGCAGCAGGCTGTGGAAGTATCATGATATTAGGCGTTTTGGCCGTTTTACGGGTAATAGAAAAGAGAATAGAAAGCCATCATTTATTACGCATTTATACCGTACAGGGTCTTTACTCAGCTGCCCAACAAAACAATATAACGACTTTGTTAAAAGAAGCCCGTCTTAATTTCAAGTTAACGAAAGAGATCCGGGAGGGAGACAACTACATTACCACCTGGCAGGTAAAAGGTAAAGCCACTGCACATGAGCTATTCACAAGACAACTCATGGACGACAAAACCTTTAAACGGATCGAATACTAAGTATCATATCAAACCCTACCCTTTCCCGGAAAACATTAAACATCCCTTTATCATAAAAATATATTTACCCGCTACCCGCTATCAATTTTGACGGCCTAACCATAACACAATCCTCAGCTACCAGCATTCATTCCTGAACAGCAAGAAGCGGTTTAAAAAGTTAACATTGGAAGTATTATCTTATCATTAAGTTTGTGTTACCACATATAAATATCCCAATATGACAGCTACAAACAAAAAGACACTTCGTAAACAGGTGGAAGATAAACTCACCACTGCCTTTGCAGATATTAAAGAGATCGTTGGTGAAAAAAAATTCAGTAAAAAAATAAAAAAAGCAGGTAAGATCCTGGCTGAAGGAGTTACAGCAAAAGCTACTCCGAAAAAGAAGGCCGCTACCGGCAAAAAAACAAGTCCTGCCAAAAAAACAAAAGCAGTCGCACCTAAAAAAACAGCTGCGAAACCGGCAACCGAAGAATAGACCGGGATAATGTTAGCTGCAACCTATAAAAAAGGCCAGGTCTGGAAAGACCCGGCCTTTGCTAACCTATGAAAAACACCTAGTAAAAAGTATACCATGTAATGGCATACTTTTTACTTGATGTGAAAATGAGTTTCTGGTTAATGTGTCAGTATTACTAAACACCAATATTATCTGACCGTTATTCTATTATTTAACTCCGTTGACAGTGCATCTTGCCGTCAGTTGTATTCCCGATTTTTTATTGGTTACTTTAAGGATATACACTCCCGCAGGCAAGAGTTGTATATTTAATTCCTGCTGCAGACCTGAAAGATTTTTCTCCAGCATTACCTGACCAGCGACACTGATCACCTGTACCTGGTAAGGATCCTGTTGCCAGCTTTGGGGTAACCTGATATTCAGTTTATGAGAAGCGGGATTGGGAAAAACATGCAGGTTTAACACCCCGGCACCATTTACCTGTACAGTTTCAGAATAAGATAAACTACCATCCAGGTCTACTACCTTGATACGGTAATACGCTTTACCGGAAACAGGAGCCACATCGTTGAAAGTATAAGACTGCCTGTTTGTGCTGTTACCGGTAGCTGTTACTTTACCAATACTGATGAACTGTTGCCCGTCAGTACTTTTTTCTATTTCATAATAAGCGGTATTCAACTCGGTTAAGGTGAACCATTTTACCAGTGTACCGGCAGATGATTGTTCTACATTTATGCCTCCAAAGCTAACAGGCAAAGTGATTGCGGGAGAGCTGCATATCTGGGCCGAACCATTGTAACCTGTAGTAGTACCTGTACCATCTGCTTTATCCGACACGGTAATACCATTTGTACCAATGGCTGCCACAAAAGAGCCACCACCGCCGGGATTCCTGGACTCAGGTGCGCCACCGCCGCCGGAGTAACCACCACCACCGCCGCTTTCTTTATCATCGGCGCCACCGCCACCGGACCAGCCCCAGCCGCCATTAATGCCTACTGCATCATCCTGCGAACCGGCGCCACCTGCCGCACCGTTAATATTACCCTGGCCGCCTGACTGACCGGCATTCAGGTTGCCATTGCCTAAACCGGCAGAAAGCAGACCACCACCACCACCGCCGCCATGCGGACAGTTAACTACCCATTCGCCATGATAACCGCCCTGACCGCCAGTGCCGCCACGACCATTATTTACCGAAGTTCCGCAGCCTCCGTTACCTCCAACACCTGCATCGTCGCCGCCGCTCACGCCATTTTCTGAAGCCGCACCGTTGGCACCGTTACCGGTATTATCTTCACCGCCACCGGCACCGGCCACCATGATCAATACACCATTTTTGTATACAGCGCTTGAACCTCCGCCACCTGATTCGGTAGGACCATTCGCACCTTTTTGACCTATAATAACACGGAACACATCACCGGGAACCACATCTATATAAGCATATACGGTTGCCCCGCCGCCTGCCATATTGGCTATGGTAGTTGCCTGGCCGCCGCTGGCACCGGTAAGACTGATCCTTACCTGGGTAACACCCGCGGGTACCACAAAATCCTGTGGTGCCCCGGTGTAGCCGATATTCGTTGTGATTAATCCCGCACAACTGAACTGGGCGTTACTATAATGGAAAGAAAGGCTAATGATAAAAAGGTAAAAGATCCGGGCAAGACGTTGCCGGCTCAGAGAAGCGTATCTCCTTCGTACTAAAGCACCGTTTTGTTTATTCATATAGTTAGTTTACGATTTCGGCAAAGGAAATCTACTAAGCGGCGCAAAAAAAGAAGAGGAGTAGCCGTTTTCCCGAAAACGGGCAGCAAACAATACTAACTATTTAAATATTAATAAATTACAAATTTATATTTTAAAACATTTGATACACTTATTACCAGGTATAATGTAACGCAGCCAAGTTGTTGCAGCAATAAAATAAGCTAAATGATGCATTGCATGGATAATACTACCAACATAAACAATCCTTCATTCTTATTTTCGCTGGTCCTTTTTCAGGTTTTCAATGAAGGAAGATGGTGATACGCCGGTGACCTGTTTAAACGCAGCGGCAAATTTACTGTGTGTGGAAAAACCACATTCTTCGGCCAGGTGTGAGATTTTATATTGCTGATAGTCTTTATCCTGTCTCAGCTTATCCACAATGTAGTTGATCCGCCATTCATTGATATAACCGTTAAAGTCTTTCTCCTTGTGTTTATTAATAGTAGCTGACAGGTATTTGGTATTGGTCTTTAAAATACTGGCGATATAGGGCAGGGTTACATCTTTTCCAAGATACAGCTGTTCGGCCTCCGCCCTGGCCAATCCATGCAGCAAACGTTGTTCTGTTTCTTTTGGTATCACCAATCCTTTGCGTGGTTCTGTATCCGGCTCCATAACCTCCGGCTCTTTTTCCGCTTTTTGTGCCAAAGAGGCCGGTTCTTCCTCCGTCACTATTCCCGCAAACAACGGAATGGCATTTACGTGTTTCCGCGCATTTAGTTTATCGAGATAAGCCAGGTATTTCTCCCTTTCCCTTTTCCGGACCCTAAGAGTATAGAGTACGGACAAGACCAGTATAATGACCAACCCCACACATAAACTATACAGTATATAATTATCGGTCGTTTTTTGTTTTAACTCATTCCCGAATTTTTCAATTAACTGGTCCGACACCCGGTTTGTAAGCGCAGCCTGTTGCTGTAACAATTCCGTGTATTGCGATTGAAACTGCAAAGCCTTATCATGCTCGCCTTTTGCACTGTAATAATCCTGGAGGGTTTTGTAGGTGTACAACTTTAAATTAAAGTTCCCGGAAGTGTTGATGTATGCTGTTGCGCTGTCCAGGTAACGCTTTGCTTCAGGATACGCTTTTTGCCGCAGGGCCAGTTCACCCAGGTTATGGTAAATAAAGCCTTTTAACTCGGTTTCCTGGTCACCCAGCAACTCCAGCGCCCGGTGTAAATAATTACCGGCCTGTACAAGACTATCCAATCTTATATAACAAAACCCGGCAAGTTGATAACAGGTTGCTACCGGTATGCTATGTTGTGCGCCGGCGCCAAGCGGAGCCGGTACCAGTTTCATGGCCGCTGTTATTTCCTGCAAAGCGTCCCCGTAACGAAGATCGTTGATAGCATAATAAGCTTTCTCCTGGTGGATGAAGAGTTTCATCAAAGGTGCATCCAGTTTGGTTTTACTCAGGGTTTCGGCAATTCCGATATACTTTTTCCCTTCTGTAGTCAGGCCCAGCTCACGAAAGGTGGTAGATAAGAACCCGGAGATCCGTAAGCGCCATTCATCATTACCTGTTTTATGAGCCAGCTTTTCTCCCTGCATGGCCAGCGCTAATGCATCGGCAGATTGCCCGGTACGTTTTTTTAAAGTAGCCAGTAACATCAGGCTTCTTAACTTTTGTAAACTATCTGCAGATTGAACCAGGAGGGAATCTGCCTGGCGGATGGCCTGATCAATATGTGTAGCGGAGAGCGTGGTGGCTACATAATAATAAATGCTGTCAAATCCTTTCTGTTGTGTGCTATTCTTTTGGGCAAAGCTTACTAATGAGGTTCCTAAACATATCATTAATAAAGCCATGACAGGTCTTATGCTGGTGCTAGTCATATAGCAAAAATAAAGAATGCGTTTAATCTCCTGCCTGATTTCCCGGTATCTTTTTTTATAAGTGATAGCACCCGGCTTCAGCAATCATTACCCGTTATCTTATTACAATAAAACAGGCGGCATATATGCCGCCTGTTTTATCTATTTACAGTATGTTTACTTTTTCATCATCCAGGGCGAGCTGGCCAATACCAGTGTTACATAAAACTGGCTGATCCTGTCCTCGGGCGCATTGTCCAAAGACTGCCCTGCACTGCTTTTCCAGGCATGTTTGCGGAAACTGCCGGTATAACCTGCCTGCAGGCCAATAGAGTTAGAAGGATATTTGGGCGACTTAAATGCCACACCGATACCGGCACGGTATACAAAAAAACGGTTGTTGAATTTAACCGGCTCAATACTGTTCCGTACAGTGGGTGATCCCAGTACATCATCAAAATCAACCGCAGAATTATCGCGGTAAAAAACAGCCTGGTAATGTTGTGCGCCCAGGCCAACCAGCGGATACAGGGTTACTTTTTCACTTTTCAATATATCGTAACCTATATTGGCGTTAAAGCCGATATGGCGGATGGTGCTGCTCTGTTCATCTCTTTTACGGGTAAGACTGCTACCTACCGTAAAGCCCATATCCGATACCACCCGGTTCATTTCCTTCATCCAGCCCAGCCCGAGTGTAAAAGCATGATCTTTTAAGGGATCATATTGTGGCTGCCCGGCTACCCTGGCATTAAGCCCGTCGAAGGATTGAAAACTAACACCGGCAGTACGTGTCATAGCCGGCATAAACTGTTTCATTTTTTCTTTATCGTATTTTCTCTCTCTTTTATCGGTACCATCCTGCGCAAAGCTGTTCATTGATAAGCCTATCAATAGGGCAAAAATTATTGGTTTCATATAGAAGGGTTTTTGCCTATCCCTAACAAATAGGATGCCTGAAATATAAAGACATCCCGTTCTAATTGTTATTACTTATAACTCAGGACATTAATAAAAAACAGTGCAGACTTTACTCACTTTGCGCAAATGCTTGTTCCAAAGAAAAAAATATCTGTTCTACAGTTTCCTTTTCTGAAATGATAATTTTGTCGCCTGAAACATTCTCAAAGCCCCCATTTCCTAAATTTTTCATCGGGATAAAATTCAACAGACCATTAATATTTAAAACACTCACACGAAGGCTATCTTTACTCAAATCTCTTTGTCTTTTAAGCCCGATTTTTTTTAAGAATTCTTTCGTAAACTCACTCCAACTTCCCGGCATAGGTAAACCAGTTTGAGTTTTGCTTAATGCAAACATTAAATCTTCGACTATTCTAGAAAAAGGTGCAGAATCATCAAGCCATATAAATGGTTCACTAGCTATTCCTCCTCCTGTTTTTAAACTTGACACACCATGAATCAAGAACTTATTTTTCTTTTTGAACTTATAAACGGCTGCTCTTTCTATTTTAGTCATATTATTTCTACAGATACAGTTTTTACTTCTATGTCACACTTTAGTTAATAAAACGAAGACTTATTCCATACAAGTATGTTTCAAAATGCCATTTATGAAGATAGGATAGTTTATTCATAAAGCAGATAGTAGAAGAACTAACAGGTAAAAAGAAAAAAAGGTTTGACAAGACCAGCTCATCAAACCTTTTTCATTAATTTATTTGTACTTACTACCTCGATGCATCATAAGCTGCTTTTAACAACGAGTTGGCGCCCCGGGCATCCTGTGCAAATTCCCAGAACATGATACCATTACCACTGGTTTTAGCCAGCGTTGTTTTAGCTTTAATGGTATTAATACCATTATAATAATAAGTACTGCCGCCAACAGTGAACTGGTCATCATTGGCATTGGCACCATCAGCTAAGAGGGTTACATAAGTCCTGGCCGTGTTGGCGCTGTTTTTACCATAGAGGGGCACACCTAAAATGGCTTTTTCCTTAGGCAGACCTTTTTCTGTTAACCAGATATTCAATACCCTTTCAGCCATATTATAGGAAGAATGGTGATTGGGATTAGCCGCATCGGTGC
Source organism: Terrimonas rubra (assembly GCF_042686025.1). Lineage (NCBI taxonomy): Bacteria > Pseudomonadati > Bacteroidota > Chitinophagia > Chitinophagales > Chitinophagaceae > Terrimonas > Terrimonas rubra. The sequence continues at coordinate 643,575 of NZ_JBHUOZ010000003.1, read as the reverse complement.
CAATACCATCATAAGCCATCAGGTTTACAAAGTCAACCGCTGCGATGGCTTCGGGTGTAATACCGTCTTTTACAGGCCCGGCAAACAGACCGGCTGTTACCGCCATGCTCAGGTATTTATGCCAGGAATGTAATTCGGCCGACAACTCCTGCATGAACAGGCTGAAGGTTATATCACTGCCATGGTTGGCACGTGGATATTCCCAGTCCAGGTCAATACCATCCAAACCATAACGCACGGCAAAGTCAACGATATTTTTAATGAAGATCTTACGCGTTTTTTCATTGGCCGCAATAGTGCGGTAAATCAATTCACTGCCACTTAACGAGATAGCTGTTTTCACACCCTTTTCCTTGGCCAGGTTCTTCAGTTTTTCGAAGTTGGCAAAATTGGTGAGGGTTTGCAGGGTACCCCCTTCCTGCGGGTTTAAAAAAGCAAAATGAATATGCGTGATATACGCCAGCTTGGCCGTATCAAAAGTATTGATACTGTTGGTGTGGTAACAATAGGCTACCGATTTAAAGCTTTTATCAGCTACATAAGGGCCTTCCGGCTTTTTAACCTCAGCAGCACCGTAGTCATCGGGTACCCATATCACATCTTTTTTACAGGAGGCGAAAACGGTTACCAATAACAGGCTGTATATAAAAAAGTTCTTGATCATAGTTTTTATTTTATCGTCAGTAAACGATGTAACTGGAACTAATGTTTATAATATTATCTTTTTACCTGGTCAATGGCCAGGCCATAAGGGGCATATCCCTTAAATAAGAATTCAGGAACATAACCACCTTTCAGCTTCACCCGTTTAATACCCGAGTTAGGAGCTGTAGTACTGATGGTAGCAGGATTGCCCGAACCACTGATATCGGTATTGGAACGATAGCCATAGTACAGGTAACCATTACCCGATTCATCTACATCTATATCAATATTAGTAATATAGATATATTCTCCGGCCGCGCCCTGGTTGCTGTAAGCGCCTACTCCTATTTTCATATCATTCGCTATATCCACCGCTACGATATTTGAACCGTCAATATCCGAACGGTATAAACCAACCGTTCTGCCAGCATCATCGCGGTTAATAGCAAAGTAGATATGTTTGTTTACACTATCCACCACAAAAGTGCGGATAGCATGGCTTTGAATAGCTGTAGTGAATTTGCTTAAATAAGTACCGCCATTACTGTATTTATAAATACCCTTACCGGTAGTACCTGCGTATGATACCCATATCTCATTACCTACTTCTTTTACATCAGATGAGAAATAAGTAGTAACGGCCTCACCGGCAATGGTGGCATTGATATTCAGATTGGCATTATAGGCAGGATAAGCAATTTCTGTAGCCGATGCGTTTACAACACGTAAGCCATAGTTACGGGTAGTCCACCAGATATTACCATTCTTGTCTACGGTATGCATCCATGGATCATCCCTGTAGTCCAGCGTAGTAGCTACCGGCTTTGTGATAATATTTTCACCGGTACCATCCAGGTTAAATGATTTCAGCACACCATCAGCCACCGTATATGGAGCAGAAGAGAACCTTGTACCATGCCCCGTTTCGGATAAGTAGAGTTTATTTCCTCTAACCGATAAACCAAATGCATTATACCCCGTAGTAACACCAATCCATTCTACTGTAGAGGCAGACATGGTCCTTAGTTTATAACGATAGATCCGGCGTGTAGTAGCATCTGTAAAATATAATGTTTTAGCCAGCTCACCTTTTACATCAATGGTCACTTCGGTACTTAATGTTTCCTGGCCGTCATTAATGGTCAGTTTAACCAGGTGCGGCCCCTCTGTGGTAAAAGTAGCTTTGGGTTCTGCCAGTGTGGAGGTACCCGCTTCGCCCAGGTCCCAGTTATAGGTTACTGTTCCGCCTGGATACTGAAACACTTTAGCAGAGAAAGTTACTTCTGTAAACACCCCAATATTCTCCGGCACAATGATCTGCGGTTGCTGTTTTTCTATCACAATGGTTTTCGACACTTCTTTCTTATTACCATCGCCCTGCCAGGTGGTAAGTTTTACCTTATAGGTACCGGGAAGTGCATAAAATAAAGTATCCGGTGACATTTTTTGCGAACTGGTATCGTCCAGTATTTCTCCCTTATTGTTCAGGGTTTGACCACCGCTGTATTCCCATAAAAACCTGTCGGCATTTTTGGAACGGTTGGTTAAAACCACTTTTGCAGGCGCCGATACTTTATAGGTCGGGAAATCAAAGTTGGCAATATACTCTCCCTCCTGGCCTATACTGGTAATATCCTTTTTAGAACAACCCAATATAAACAAGACCAATAAGGACAGTATTAATATTTTTTTCTCTTTCATAATCTTACAGGTTATTATCAAAAGTTCTGGTTGTTGAAGTAGTAGCACCGGTTGGGGTAATAGCATCCACATCTATTTTAACGCTATACAACCCAATTTTAACCGTACTTTTTACACTGGGTAATAAAGCCGCTTTGGTAAGGTTGGCTCTTAAGTTTTCCATACCCAATGGTGTTAAAGCATAAGTACCGCTGGTAGTAAAGTGAGTGGCCGGGGCTCCGGGAAATAAGCTTAAATAATCATCTTTGGTAATGCTGTAGGCCAGTATACCTTTTAAAACGGCAAACTCATTATCGGGCAGTTTACCAATAAGGGTAGCATCGTTAGGATACATACCGGTTGCCTTTTTTACCTCGTAGTCGCCTCTTATTACATAGTTATTACTAACCGTTACCCAGTAGTCATCCAGCTGCGTACGTTTTACTTCCTTCCAGGGGGTTTTGGTTTTAATAGTATCGGTGATCAGCAAAGTAGAGAAGGTTTCCTCTTTTGTTTTAATAGCCGTTCCTTTCAGCAATTGCAGGTCAATACCGAAGGTTTCAAAAACGGTTTCCGAAAACACCACTTTATCAAAACGGTCATCCCGTTGTGAAACAGAGGCTGTCACAATCAGGGTATCATCAATAGCCGGGCGGGTATTATTATAGCTCACCCTGAGTGTGGCCGCAAATTCCCCGTTGGTTGTTCCCAGCTCCGTAATGGGATCATTTTTTTTACAGGATGTGGCCGCACTTATTACCAGCAGGCTACATATATATAACAGTATTCTATTCATAGCTGAAATGCATTAGTTTTTAAGTGTAGAATTGGCAGCCCACCAAACAGGCATAAATACCCAGTCACGTGCAGCAGCGCCTAAACGGGCTATTTCTTTGGGGTTATAAATATATTCCGTTTGCGGATCGTAGGTAAACCGCTGGATATACCTGCCACCCCACTCAGCCAGGGCAAAACGCGGGTAATACAGGTCAGGGTATGCACGGGTATTATAACCATAACGGCGCATATCCACCCAGGTTTCACCCTGCAGGTATAAGGCTATCCATTTCTGCATCATGATATGGGCAATGGTCAGCTGATCAATATCCTGGGCTACTTTTGTTGAACCCATATAGTTGATGATCTGGCCTTCTTCGACCCCTAAACGTCTTAAATTATGTTCAATGCCCTGCCTGTAAGCAGTTAAAGCACCATCCTTATCATTGGAATGGAATAAGGCTTCGGCTTTAATAAAATACAGCTCTTCCTTTATCATATAAGGATAAGGTGAATTATCCCTGGTCCAGAAGGCACTGTCCAGCCTGGCAAAGTCCTGGTAAGTAGTACCACTGGGTAAGCCCGCATCCCTTAACCCTTCAGACATTTTTGCACCCAGGTATTTATTATTGGCTCCGGGTTTGGTAAGCTTATATAAACGTGGATCGTATATATTGCTTGCCGCATTTACCGTTAAGGCTTTCATCAGCACATCGGTTGGCAGGGAATTCACCAGGTCGTTACGGATATCCGCAAACTGCCATTCAGGGTTAGGCCTTGTGGGTCCCCACAGGTTTTTTTCCCAGCTGGAGGCAGATGATTCGGGATATAAGAACATGGCATCAGAAAAACCTGCCAGTGCATCATTTACAATGGTGATCAGCTCGGTATAACCATTGGTAAAATTAGCCGTATGTAATTTCAACCGGGCTTTGATAGCGGTTGCAAATGATTTCCATTTTTCATAATCGCCACCATATACCAGGTCGGCTGTGGCAGGCATAGAGGCTGCAGAGGGACTTACTTTATTTAATTCGGTAACCCCTTCTTCCAATAGCTTTTCAATACCGGCATATATTTTTTCCTGGGGATCATATACAGGATTAAAAGAACCGGAATAAGCCTGGTCATAAGGCATATCGCCAAATACATCGGTAGCAGTTAAGTAACTAAGGGCTAATAATATTTTGCCCACACCTGTGTAATTATTAGAGCCTTCGGCTGCTGCCCTTACCAGCATACCGGCCGGGCCGGCAATGTTGGAGCCCACATCAAAATAATGCCAGCGCCAGGCACCCATACGGGTAATACTGTTATAGTTCCAGGTATCTGTTTGTGCATTGCTCTGGCCGGCACGGGTAGTTACATAATAACTATGGTAACTGGCATACCTTGCCTGTGCATATAAAGAGTAAGCCATATTGGCCTGTATGGCCGGGAGGCGCATACGCGTAGGCACCGTTACCGGCTGTACCGGGTTACTGTTTATATCCAGTTTATTACAGGAAATGGTTACTGTAATAAGCAGGAAGAAGATGAAAAACTGTTGAATACTTCTCATATCAGAATAAGTTATAGTGAAATATTTAAACCAAAAGAAAACGAACGGGGCAATGGTATCGCACCATTATCCACCCCCATGGTACTTGCTCCGGTACCACCGGCATTTGGACCCGCACTGTTCACCTCAGGATCGCCACCGGAATAGTTGGTGATCACAAAAGGATTTTGCGCCGAGAACTCAAGACCCACATTGGCCAGACCGATCCTGGATGCCCATGCTTTTGGCAGGTTATAACCCAGGGTAATAAAACGCAGCCTTGACCAGTTGATGGTTTCCACAAAGTTGGTACCCACCTGGTAGTAGTTACCGGCAAAATAAGTATAGTCCAGTACTACCGGTTTTGTATTTCTTATATAAGAACCATCCTGTTGTGCTACCACACCATTAAACACAAATTCTTTATCGCGCCATTCACCAATATCATACGCCGTACCTACCGACATCATACGCTGACGGCTGGCATTTAAGATATCGCCGCCAAAGCGGAAGTCCCACAGAAAAGAAAGACTGAAATCCTTATAGTTCAGGCGGTTTAAAATACCCATATTGAATTTGGGTTCGCGGTTACCGATATTTCTTTCTATACCATCAATAATGGGATAACCATTGGCATCCACAATCACATACCCTTCCGGTGTACGTTTGTAATCGGTACCCACAATACCCAGTACAGGATCACCTAAGGTGGTAGCAGCGCTACCGCCGTTCAACTGGGCATTGGTATATTTAAACGTCACAATATCACCGGCAAACTGTGTCATTTTAGACATGTTTTTCCAGGCATTCACCGTAGCGCTCCAGGTAAAATCTTTTGTTTTTACAGGTATCACATTCACCGAAGCCTCAAAGCCCCTGTTCCATAAGGAACCGGCATTAAAGGTCATGATCACATAACCCGACGGTAAAGGCACACGCGGGGTCATGATCATATCGATGGTTGTACGTTTGTAGTAAGCCAGGTCTACATTTACACGGCGTTTCCAGAAACTCAATTCCGCACCTATCTCCAGCTCTCTTGTTCTTTCCGGAACAAGATCAGGATTACCACCGGTAGCATCAACTACATAACCACCGCCGTAAGCGATATACTGAATTAAATTGGTATTGGTCTTGTAAATAGGCGCATCCTTACCTACCCTGGCATAACTGGCACGTAATTTACCTGTCCAGCTCCTCGTGTCAAACAATTCGCTGAAAGTAAAACTTCCGGAATAGGAGTCCGAATAAAATGACCTTGAATGAGCAGGCAGTGTGGAAGATTTATCTATACGGCCCGTCATATTGAAAGACAACAGGTTTTTGTAGGAAATACCGAAGTCGCCATAATAGGAATAACGCTGACGGCGGGGTAAGGTTTCCCTAGTAACCACTCTTTCTGCGTTATTGGGTGAAGGAATATCAGGCACCAAAAAGTTTTCAGCTGTATAAGAAATGCTATGCAGTTCGTAGTACTCGCTGGAAGCTCCTAATATCAAAGAAGTAGTAAAATCACTCCAGAACTTTTTCTGCATGGTAGCATTAAAGGTGGAGGTAATAAATTTGGATTTGCTGTTTGATTCAGACAGGAACCCCCTGAAATAATCGGCACTTGGTGTACCGGGCGTAATGATGGTTCTGTATTGTGAATTGGTATAATCCTGGCCCAGGCGATAGGATAAGGTCATCCAGTCAAAAGGTTTATAATCCAGGTTACCATTTACAATAAACCTTTCCACATTATTATTCCTGGGGTTACGCATTACGCCCCACATGGGTGAAATACGGGCATTACGGCCATCATCCTCCTCTTCTTTGTAAGCATATAAAGGCTCACCATTAGGGTATTCGTATGATTTAATATCATAACGACGCGGATAGGTAAGTATACTGTTGATCCAGCCGCCGGCACTGGCACCACCCAAACCTTCCTGGATATTATTTTTAACATAGTTGGTAGATACCGTTAAACTCACTTTTTTGCTGAGTTTTGCAGTAGCTTTCATCAGCAGGTTTATTTTTTCCTGCTCGGTATTGGGAACCATGGCGGTTCCTTTACGGTAACCGCCGGAAACATAGTATTGCAGTTTTTCGGTACCACCGGTTACGTTCATATTTACATCATGTGTAATGCCGGTTTCAAAAAAGCGCTGCAGGTTATCATAAATGGTTTCGTCGTAACGGAACTTACGGCCCCAGGAGCTGCCCGATGCCTCATCGTACACACCACCGGTACCGGTGGTATAAATGCCCTGCTGGCGGGGTAAACGGCCCATGGTTTCCATAAAGGTTTTATAGCCGCCGCTTATTTTCATGGTGCCGGCTTTACCTTTTTTGGTATTAATGATAATGGCGCCCGAGGAGGCGTCAATACCATATAAGGCTGCTGCTGCCGCACCTTTCAGGATAGTGATATCCTCTATATCCTCGGGGTTGATATCGGCCGCCCTGTTAACGGTAAAGTTGCTGGAGGAGTTATTAATGCGGATACCATCCACGATCATCAGTGGCTGATTATCGCCGGATAAAGTGGTGGAGCCACGTAAAATAATTTCGGAAGGTAAACCCGGTGAACCACCCGAAGAGGAGATTTGTGCACCGGCTACCTGGCCCTGTAAAGCATTGATCAGGTTGCCCTGGTTGGCCGAGCGCAGGTCATCGCCTTTTACAGTCTGTACTGCGTAGGTCAGGTTCTTTTTATTACGTTCAATACCCAGGGCGGTAACTACTACCTCGCCCAGGTCGCCGTTGGCGGCATCCATGGCTACATCAATTTCCAGCGTGTCGCCAATTACTTTCAGTACAGGTATCATACCTACCGCGGTAAAACGGAGGGTTTGTCCCTTGTTTGCTCTGAGTTCGTAACGCCCGGTGGAATCGGTGAAAGTGCCAAGTGCGGTTCCTTCGGCCTGTACGCTTGCTGCCGCTATGGGGAAGCCGTCTATAGCCGAGGTCACTTTACCCCTTACAGTAACACTTTGCGCCTGTAACAAACTACCTGCAAAAAGCATTACAAGGAGTACCAGTAAGGTTCTTTTCATAAACAATTAAAATTTTGTGAGCCAGTTGTTATGTGTAAAACTTTATCAATTACCTGGTGCTGTTCTTATTATTTTGGTAACCGGCTGTAGTACCCTGATTCCCCCAACCCCAAAGGGGCGGTTGGTTGCGACGCTCCCTTCAGCTGCAGTAATACTAATGAGCATTATAAAAAACTTTGCCCCGAGCCTATAACCTGTATACCCGAATAATATGGTTCTAATACATCAATTCTTTATTGAATTACCGGCTTTTGCCGGTACCCAACCTGTTACAACTAATCTATAACCTCTCCCACGATAACAAAATGAACATTGTGCCTGAAGAAAAAATTCTCAAGAAGGACTATCTCATTTTCCCATAGCAAAATTGTACAATCGTTAATAGCACTGGATAAAAATATGGTAATTTCGTGCAAAAAACAGCACAAAATTGCAAAATGTGGATAACTTTTGCCGCAAAAACCTTAATAGTTGTAGGTTAACGATATAAAACGTGGATTTCCGCTTTTCCCCGATTTTTTATCCCCATTCTCTTTTGCCCATTCGGGGTACTGCAGGTCAAAGGCTGCCCGATGGAAGCGGCATTCCGGCAGTTTGTGCCGGAATACAGCGCACAGCGGGAACTGCTGCTCAGCGTTGTTACTACAGCTGACAGCCCCACATAAAAAAAGATGGGCGCCCGCAGGCACCCACCAGGATTGGGTTTAAGGTTAAGGCTTAGCTTAAGAGAAAGATTTAATTAAAATTGTATCCGGTAATTAAAGTTGGGCCAGAAACCCAGCTGGTTTTGGGTACGTATGCTGGCCGACCGGCTGTCATACCACTGGTTGAACACATTTTTATGATTGGTCACATTCTGAAAATCAATAAAGAACTCCTGCATATAGCCCTTACTGTTCATGCGGTAGGTGAGTTTAATATCCATACGGAAATAAGCTTTTGTACGCAGTTCAAACGACCGGTCCTCATAATAAATAACCCGGTTGGCCTGTTTTGATGCCGCTTCATTAATAGGCGTGTAACGCTTACCTCCGGCCGCGGTCAGCTTCATATCCACCGCAATAGTATGTATGCCTTTTAACTGCCACTCCTTACCGCCCAGGGCGTTCACCACGTAGTTGCCGTTAAAAGCCGTATTATGCTGTCCCCCATTGCTGCCCTTATATTTTGAATTAAAAACTGAAACCGTGCTTAAAAAGTAATACCCCCCGGCGAATGGTTTTTCAACGGTCAGCTCAGCCCCATAATTGTACCCCTTTCCTTTATTCACCAGGCTATCCTCCAAACCGGTTTCGTAACCGGCACCCAGGTTTACAGCAGACCAGTCGGTTGGCCGGGTTTGCACCGGTATATTGTTTAATAACTGTGTGTAGGCTTCCAGCTTGTATTTCCAGTTGGCTTTTAACACCTGCTCCCAGCCCGCTACTATATGGTTACTTTGGGTAAAACCCAGGTTGCGGTTGGTTTGTACAAAGCTGCCGTTCACCGGTGTTTCATGAAAATAGGTCATGAGTGTCTGCATCTGGTGGTGCGTACCATAAGCCAGTGTAGCAGTACCCCCTGGTGTAAAAGCATATCGTAACCCCGCACGTCCTTCGGCCACCCCCTTTTTGTTTAAAGCCAGGTATTGACCATACACGCCCGTGTTTAAAGTAAGCCGGTTGGAAAAACGATGCTGCCATTGCGCATAACCCCTGAGTAGTTCCGTATGATCTTTTTCTTCCAATACCGGTATAAAACCATGGTCGGCATCACGCAAACTATCGGTATAACTATAATGCAGCTGATCCAGTATAAGGCCAATAGTAAAACGGTCGCGTGCCGATATTTTTTTATTCAACACCAGGCTGGCCATGTAGCGCCATTCGTTACCATTTTGCCGGTAGTTTTTATGGGGCAGCCTGTCTGCATCCAGCGAATCCTGCCGGGTGGTTACATTAGTGCCTGTGGCGGCCAGCGTGAAGGTATAGGAAGTGGTATTATTAAAGAAGTAAGTGTGCTTTAAACCAGCCACCCCCATTTTAGTGCTGTTGTACAGGTTGCTGTAGGGGTCGTTATAAAAATTACTCGTGTCTTTCAGCTCGCCTTTAAAATCAATTTTACTGTTGCCCCCAATACCAAACAGGCTGAACTGCCCGGCTTTTTTAGTAGGCAGGTCCACTTTAAAACTAATATCCTGGTAAGTGGGTACGGCAGCCCCTGTACCCACATTTACACCTAATGATTTTAAGAGGCCGGGAATACTGTAGCGGTAATAGATAAGGTAAGAAGCTTTACTGTTTTTACTGAAAGGGCCTTCGGCACCCAGCTCCAGCCCGTTAAAGCCTACCTGCCCGGTAAATTCATGACGGTTGCTGTTACCCTTGCGTAAAGAAAGATCAAACACTCCCGCAGTAGCATTACCAAACTGCGCCGGGAAAGCACCGGTATAAAAAACCGATTGCCCGATCACATTATTATTAAGCATGCCTACCGGCCCACCGGTAGCGCCCAGGCTGCCAAAGTGATTGGGATTGGGAATATCCACACCTTCCAGGCGCCACAGTAAACCCTGGGGCGAGTTACCGCGGATGATAATATCATTACGTCCGTCGTTCACACTGTTCACCCCTGCAAAATTAGATGCCATGCGGGCCACATCGTTACGGCTGCCGGCAAACCGGCGGGTATCCTCCGCATTAAAGCCGGTGGCACTTACCGTGGCCATCTGCTGCCCCGCCATGCTTTCGCGCCTGCCGGTCACCACTATTTCGTCCTGTGTAACGACCAGTTTTTCCAGCAGTTCCAGTGTTATATAGGTTTCCTTGCCCGACTCCACCACCATATTGTTAAGCTGTGCCGGTTCGTACCCGATATGTGATGCCTGTATGCCAATACGTCCTACCGGTACTTTGTTAATACTAAAACTACCGGAGCTATCGGTTATGGCCGATAAGTAAGTGCCTGTTATATGAATGGATACGGCGGCAATACCTTTTTTTGATTGCTGATCGACCACCGTGCCTCTCACTGTTTGTGTTTGCTGTGCTGCCAGCCTGCCTGTTAATACCAGTATGATCATTAACACTAATGCCAGTTTTTGCGGGCCATAATGAATCCACATAGATCGCTTGTTTAAAATTTGAGCACCAAAATTAACCCGGTCAAACAGCCCTGTTTTTTATTTGGGGTGAACAGCAAGCAAATTGTGGCCAATAACAATATGGGATAAGCGGCAAGGCTAAAATGCCCGGATTGTATAGATTTGGGGCAAAATACAGGGGGCATACCCCGCCTTTTTTCGTTAAACCAAACCCAAAGCCTCATGTTCGCCCTTATTGCCAAACCCTTCCCCATGAATACCTGGAGCTGGTATAAACAGCGGGGCATTGGTTTTGGCCTGTTCATTTTTTTGTTTCTTTTTCTTTTTAAACCTTTTTACCTGCACCTGTTAGAAACAGGTAAACTGTTATCTATGGCAGCATGCTATGGCTTAATTACAGCGCTGGTAATTATTGGAGGTGGGCTGGTTTTTACCAGATGGATCAGTCCGCGGATAAACGAAGAAAAATGGACCCTGGGCAAACAGGTATTACTGAATATGGTACTGATGATCTGTATTGCCTTTTTCAATGTATTTATTACACAGCTGATCTACGGTATGCCAATAGATTTTAGCTGGTACGGCTCCATGTTACAATGGGTAGTGATGATCGGCACCCTGCCCATTGCCATTGCCGAACTGGTATCCTATAATTATTATTTACGTAAAAACCTGGAAAGCGCCAGTGAGCTTACCCGCATAGCCCGGCTTCCTTATAAAGAACCGGTAAAAGTTTTGCGGCCACTTGTCCTACAAGAACCGGCACCAGCCTATGCCGGTTTGGATTTTACCGCTACTGCTGACATATTAAACACAGATGAAACACCACTGTCCGAACCCGTATTAGAACTGACCGGTGAAAACCAGGCTGACCGGCTTATCATACAACCACAACAGTTACTGGCTGTGCAGGCCCTGGATAATTACGTGAATATTTTCTGGGCCGGTGATGACCGTTTGCAGACAACCCTGCTGCGGAATACATTAACCAATATTGCTGAACAGCTAAATGCACAACCACAAATGTACCGCAGCCACCGGGGCTGGCTGGTAAACAGTACCAGGGTAAGAGAAGTGGAGGGCAATGCGCAGGGACTTAAATTAACCATTGACCTGATGGAACAACCGGTACCGGTATCAAGAGCCAATATTGCCGGGTACAGGCTGCTGACACAGGAGCAGCATATACTGGTGCAAAACTAAAAAACGGAACAGTGCCTCACTGTTCCGTTGTACTTTCTGTTATATATATGGAGTATATTATTATCCTTTTAAGGCCTTGCGTACTACCGGTGCTACCCTGGTACCAAAAAGCTCAATGGATTTCATCATGTCCTTGTGCGAAGGCGCACCCACATCCATATGAGCGATAAAACGGGTAATACCAAACAGTTCGTGCATATACAATATTTTATCGGTTACCTCTGAAGGATCGCCAATAAACAATGCCCCTTCTTTTGTACGGCCGCCATCATACTGCGATTTGGCATAAGGAGGCCAGCCCCTGCTTTGCCCTACCCTGTCCATTTGAGCAGCATAGTTGGTAAAGTATCCTTCAATGGACTGTTCCTGGTCGCTTACAAAACTATGCGAATGAATACCGATCTGCATTTTGCTTTCATCGTGACCATGACGTTTGTATTCCTGTTTGTAAAAATCGATCAGGGGTTTAAATTGTTTGGGCATGCCGCCGATGATGGCTACAATTAAAGGCAGTCCTAACCTGGCAGCACGTTGTACCGACTCAGGCGTACCACCCACCGCTATCCATATGGGTAACTTGCCATTGTTCACGGCCCTGGGGTAAACCGTCTGGTCAACCAGCGGAGCCCGTAGTTTACCTTTCCAGTTTACTACTTCCTTATTATTGATATGTAAAAGCAGGTCCAGCTTTTCCTCGAACAACTGATCATAGTCTTTTAAATTATACCCGAACAAAGGGAATGATTCAATAAAACTGCCGCGGCCCACACCAATTTCTGCACGGCCATTGGACAGCAGGTCGATGGTGGAGTAATTCTGGTACACATTCACCGGCTCGGCCGAACTGAGTACCGTAACCGTGCTCATGAGTTTAATGTATTTGGTAACACTTGCAGCAGCAGCCAGTACAATATCAGGCGCCGATACCGCGTAGTCAGGACGATGGTGTTCGCCCAAACCAAATACATCCAGTCCCACTTCATCCGCCAGTTTTATCTGTTCCAGTATTTCATGCAGTTTACTTTTTGCATCCTGCGTTTTACCGGTTTTTGCATCAATGGCCAGATCGCCAAACATACCTATTCCTAATTCCATAATTGTCGCTTTTAATATTACAAAGGTAAACCCCTGCTACCAGAGCGTTCTTGATGTATGATAAGAACCGTTTTATGAGATACCGTTTTTGCATTCCCGCTCAAAAACAATACATTGCAACGATGTATTACAATATACATACCCATAACAATATAACAGAACAAGAAGTTGTACAGGTGTATAACCAGTACAGCCGCTTTAATGCTCCTCAGGTTAGTGGCCTGTACACGGCCGGTCTCCACCCCTGGTACCTGTCGGCCCAAACCAGGGAACAGGAGTTACAGGAACTGGAACAGCTTATAACCGATGATAAACTACTGGCCATTGGTGAATGCGGCCTGGATAAAATTACCCACACGGACTGGGACTTACAAAAAGAGGTATTTAAACAGCAAATACTGCTGGCACAACAATATCGCAAGCCCCTGGTCATACATTGCGTAAAAGCATTTACCGAAACATTACAGTTATTAAAAACAATAACTGTACCCGTTATTTTCCATGGCATTAATAATAAATTAAGCACCATAGAACCGGTGATAAAGGCAGGTCATTATTTATCCTTTGGTAAACACCTGTTACAGCCCAATTTATCTGTAAGAGAGAGCTTTTTAGCTACGCCGTTAACACAGTTATTCCTGGAAACGGATGATGCGGATACCAGCATCAGGGATGTGTATAAATCTGCGGCCAAAATCAGGAATATTGACGAAAAAGAGATTCTTTTGCAACTCGAAGCAAATTTTAATAAGGTATTTCATGGAAGATTTTAGCTGGTTATCACGCACCGAGTTATTGATAGGGAAGGAAAAGTTAATGGCCCTGAGCAAGTCGCATGTACTGATCGTAGGATTAGGTGGTGTAGGCTCATACGCGGCCGAGTTTATTTGCCGCGGCGGCATTGGCACCATGACCATTGTAGACGGTGATGTGGTGGACCCCAGCAACCGCAACCGGCAATTGCCGGCCCTGGCCACCAATCATGGCCAGCCTAAAGCCGATATCATGGCCGAACGTTTAAAATCGATTAACCCGGAACTGACCCTGCATGTAATTAAAACGTTTATCAACCCTGAAGCGGTAGAGGATATTTTGCTGGCCCATCCTTATGATTATATTATTGACGCTATAGACAGCATTACGCCCAAACTTACTTTTTTAAAAGGCGCTTATGAGAAAAAAATACCCGTGATCAGCTCTATGGGTGCAGGCGCCAAGCTGGACCCCACCATGTTGCGGGTAGTGGATATTTCCAAAACCAATATCTGTCCCTTTGCACAACAGGTACGTAAGAATTTAAAGAAACATGGTATTTACAGGGGTATTAAGGCCGTTTACTCACCCGAGCCTCCCATTAAAGAATCATTGATGCTGACCGACGGACGTAATTATAAAAAATCGGCGTACGGCACTATCTCCTATTTGCCCGCTACATTCGGCGCTACCTGTGCATCGGTGGTGATAAGGGATCTGATGAAGAAGGGATGAGAATGATGAGTTATGAATGTTTGAATGATGAATGATGAATTGACAAATGAATTAAACACTGGAATATGTATTGTTACATAAATGATTTTTTACATTGGAACAGTTTTATCATTCATAACTCATCATTCATAATTCCTAATTTATCATTCCTGATTCATAATTCATTTGCTGTGCCTGCTATGCAGAAGAATACCCAGCATCACGAGGCTGATACCAATTAATGCATAGATATCCGGTAAACCGGTTTTCAATAAGATCATTTCGGCAAATAAGGCAATCACTACTTCCACTGCCTGCGATGCCTCAACTGCAGCTAATTGTTTGGGATTATTTCTTACCCTGTCTGTAGCAGTAAAGAATAGTACCGTTGCAATAACCCCTGCAAATAAGGCCACAATGGAAGTTTGTATTACCTGCCCGGAGGAAGGCAGCCCCACCCGGCTAACACCTGCTATTGACAGGATGATCCAGAAAGGCAGGCTGGCCAGTGTCATGCCCAATGTACGCTGGTAAGCATTCAGGCTATTACCGGTAATGCGCATCATGGCCCTGTTGCCTAACGGATAGAAGAAGGCCGCCAGTATTACCGGTACAACACCTACAAACAATAAGTAGAGCGATACGTTTTGTGCCTGGCTGTATTGCATCAACACAATGCCGGCTAAAATAACAGTTGAGAATAACAGGGCATCTTTGGAGATCAATGTCTTCACCGACTGTGTCCTGTCTAGCAGGGGTGATACGAGCATGCCTGCAATAATGGTGATCTCAAATGTGCCCGCCACCAGCCAGGAAGGCCCATAGGCAGCGGCATAACACAGAAAAGAGTAGAATAAACCAAAGCCTACCGTACTCCACAAGAGCCATTTACCCCAATCTTTTTTCATTACCGCCAACAAGGGTACCAACTCTTTACGGGCAGCAACAATAATTAACAGGATAACCGCCATCCAGTAGTACCGGAATGCCGCCGACCATATCCAATGCCCGCCTTCTACCGTCACCAGCCGGTTTACCACAAAGGTGGACGCAAAGAAGAGGGAGGCAATTAACCCCAATACTAATGGTGAGAACTTAAACCGCTGCAACATAACCCGCTTTAAAATTGAAATGCAAAGCTAAAGGGTTATATGAAGCAGGTATATACCTTTTGTACCTTTTTGTGTACAAAGGTTACACTAATAGTTCACGGCATAATCTTTGGCAAAGGGTTTACCGGACCAGGCTTTTTGTTGTGTCCATTCCTCAGCAGGTGCTGTCCAGAAAGGGTCATTGGCCGGCAGTCCCAATGCTAAAAACACTGTGGACGTGATATACATACTGCCTGTATTGGAATAGGTATCCGCAATACCAAGCTGCTGATCACCCACCAGGCCTAAGGTGAGCCAGCCGTCTTTAGTAAAAGTTGACGGAATGAACATGTTTTTCATAACCGCCGTTAAAGCCGCCCTTACCTGCCCGTTGGTAAGTGAAGCGGGTAATTTATGCTCCAGTACCACTTTTACCAGGGGTTGAAAAGTAGCCATACGGTAAGTGGAGGAACGGCCCACCACGAGGTAGGTACCTTCCGGTGAAATATAACGCTCCAGGTAAGTGCTATAACGTTGCATACGTTTATAGGCCTGTTCATATTCTTCTTTGGTACGCCGGCCTTTTTCCACATTATGCTTTAATACATCGGTCATCATCGGGTGCATCACGTAAGCATTGTAATGATCAAAGCCAAAATTTGCTCCGTCCTTGTACCAGCCGTCGCCGGTGTACCAGCCTTTTAATTTATCAATGGCATCATCTATCCTGAACGCATCAAAGGGCTTATCCACTTTTAATAAAAACGTTTCTATCATGGCCGCAAATAATAGCCAGTTACTTTGGTTGGGCTTTAAGGCTCTTATTTTAGTGAACTCATCAATGATCCTTTGTCTGGTGGTAGCATCCAGGTCCTGCCATAAACTTTTGGGAGCATACAGTAATGCCTGGGCAATATAAGCGGCATCAACCAACGGTTGCCTGCTGGTGGGTGTACCCCAGTATAAATAATCAGGACTTGCAGGATCAACTGCATGCACCAGGCTTTGTTGCGCCTGTAAACGCAGGCGTTTGCGCACCTGTGATTCCCTGGAATCATCATCGGGTAATTCAAACCAGGGAGCCATGCCCGATATCAAACGTCCGAAAGCTTCCATATAAGCCACGTCCTTTGTTGATTTTTCATACCAGCCTTTACCTACTTCCACCGGCATATTCTTACGCAGTTCACCCCTGCTCATATTAGCCAGTACGGGTGTAGCTATTTTATCGAGCAACTCAACCCAGTACTCCCTGTCCGCTTTTTTCTTTTTAAAATCTGTATGTTCATTAGTTGCCACCGCATTTCCGGTAATGCCCAATAAACCCAATACCGATGATAGTTTTAAAAAATTTCTTCTTTGCATCATACACTGTTTAAAGCGGTTTAATAATTTACCGCATAATCTTTAGGAAAAGGTTTACCGGACCATGCTCTTTTCTGTGTCCATTCAGCGAACGGCGCCGACCAGAACTCATGAGATCCGGGTAGGCCCAATGCCAAAAACACCAGTGAAGTAACATACATGCTGCCTGTATTGGAATAGTAATCGGCCAGGTCCGATTGTTTATTGCCTATCAAACCCATCGTTAACCATCCCTGTTTAGTAAATGTATCAGACACAAACATCCTTTTCATTACTTTGGTAAGTGCACTACGTACCTGGGCAGGTGTAATTTCTTTAGGCAAAGCATTTTCCAGCGCCAATTTGGATAAGGGCTGGAATGCACCTACACGATAGGTAGAGGAACGTCCGAATACCGGGTAAGTGCCTTCAGGCGAGATATACCTTTCCTGGAAGGAAGCATAACGTTGCATACGTTTATAGGCAATATCATATTCCTCTTTTTTACGGCGGCCATGAGCCACATTTACCTTAAGCACATCCACCAGCATGGGATGTATCACAAACCCGTTATAGTTATCAAAATGAAACTTATCCCCATCACTGTACCAGCCATCGCCCACATACCATTTTGTAACCTGGTCAATAGCGGTATCAATTCTTTCTGCATCCGGTTCCTCGCCAATGCTCAGTAAGAAGCTTTCTATTATTGCCGCAAATAATAACCAGTTACTTTTAAAGGGTTTTATACGGCGTATGGTTTTAAACTCATGAATAAACTGTTGTTTCGTTTTTTCACTTAAGGGCTTCCACAATACTTCAGGAGCGTACAATAATCCCTGCGCTATATGCGCTGCATCTACCAGGGGCTGTGCCGTTTTACCTTCGCCCCAAAAAAGATAATCGGCGCTTTGCGGATCAACCGCATGTGCCAGGCTCTGTTGTGTTTGCAACAATAAACGCTGTCTTATTTTTCCTTCTGCATCATCCGTTTGCGGCAGCGCCAGGAAAGGAGCAATGCCCCCGATCAATCTTCCGAAAGCCTCCATATAGGCTACCTGCTTATTACGCCCATCCCAGGTAGCACTATATTCCACCACCATGTTTTTGCGTAATAAGCCCTGGCTCATATTACCCAGCAACGGCGAAGCTATTTTATCCAGCAGTTCTACCCAGTAATCCCGGTCACTTTTTTTCGCATTCCCGGCTTCCTGGTTAATAACTGTATTGCTTCCAAAAGTTTTAGTTAGTGGCGCTAAACCAGCCAGCGTAACCAGCGATGACCAGCGTAAAAAGTTTCTTCTTTCCATAATTCGTTTTTGTGCCAGCGTCAGTTAATTTTTACTTTAATTAACAACGGCAGCTTTTCTAATATTTTTCCCTTTACGGTTAGTAAGTCCGTCACCAAGATCATCTCTGGCCTGTTCCACAAACACCATAATTTGTTGCACCATTTCAGGATATAAATATTGTACATCCGTCGTTGTGCCGGGATCATGTGTAAGGTTATACAAAGCCATTGGCACAGGTTTTACCGGTGTAGGGCCCGGCCGGCCGTCTTTGCCTGGCGTTCCCTGCGAGTATGCCTGCGAATTGTGTGGCAGTACCAACTCCCAGTTTTTATATCTTACAAGTTTCAGGTTATTGGCATCGTAGTAAACATAAAGCACCTCCCGTGGCGATTGATCGGTTTTACCTGTTAAAACCGGTAAAAAATTAAGCCCGTCAATTTTTTCTTTGGGTAATGCGGCTCCTGTTGCCGCTGCAATGGTGGGCAGTATATCCATATTGGTTAACAGGGCGCTGTTAACAGAACCGGCAGCTACTGTGCCCGGCCAGCACACCAGCAAGGGTACTCTTGTACCGCCATCCCAGGCAGTGCCTTTTCCTTCACGCAAACCGCCTGATGAACCGGCATGGTTACCAAACGAAAGCCATGGGCCATTATCGCTGGTAACAATAATCAATGTTTTTTTTGCAATACCTGCATTATTAACAGCATCCAGCACCTGCCCTACCGACCAGTCAATTTCACTGATAACATCGCCAAAAACACCGGCGCCCGATTTGCCGGCAAAGGCCGGTGATGCAGCCAGCGGTACATGCGGCATAGGATGTGCCAGGTATAAAAAGAAAGGCCGTGATTTGTTGGTCTTAATATAGTTTACTGCTTTGGCCGTAAATGCACCTGTTAGTTTTGCCTGGTCATTTAAGGTGTTAATAGTGGCTACTTTTTTATCTCCGTCCAGTAGCGGTAAGGGCGGGTAGCGGTATAACCTGTTAGCCGTATCCGTAACCTGCGTCCCGTCATAGTCAACCGGCCACATATCATGTGAATAAGGAATGCCGTAAAACTGTTCAAAGCCATAATTCAGGGGCCAATAAGGCGCTTTGCTGCCTAAATGCCATTTGCCGAACATAGCAGTATTATAACCGGCATTTTTTAACATAGATGCAATAGTTGTTTCTTCAGGGTTTAACGCCTTAGGGCTCCAGGGCATTAAAGCGCCACCACTCATGCCAATGCGGTTAGGATAACAACCGGTTAATAATGCTGCACGTGACGGACTGCAAACAGCCTGCGCCGCATAGAAATGTGTAAACCGCATACCCTCTTTAGCCAGGCGGTTAAAATTAGGCGTAGCATAACCGGTGGCCCCATAAGGCTCCATATCACCATAACCCATATCATCCATATTAATGATAATAATGTTAGGCTTTGGGCGGTTATTACTTTTTTGAGCATGTGTATTATATACCGCCAATAATATGACCACCACAAACATTTGCTTAAAAAAACGGAACATAGTATAACTGTATTTAAAATGACCATCTCCGCCAGTGCGGTAGTGATCTTAATATATTTATTTTTCTTCCCTGCACTTATACCTGTAACTATTTTATCTCGTTATTTTCCCCCGGCCTAGCCCCTTAAGATCATCATACCATTCATTAAAACGGTTTATAAAAATTAATACCGGCGGCTTTGTATAAACCAAAGTTTTTTTGCAGCCTGTTTTTAAAATCTGTAAAATTTTTGTTTTCGCTCCAGGCTGTTTCGGCCAAAGCGGCTATCCTGGGGTAAAGCATATAATCTAACTGGTAATTGTTCGTCATGGTTTCTGTCCAGATATTAGCCTGTACACCCAGGATTTGTTTTTTGTTATTTTCTGTTATCCCGGCAATAAGCCCCACATTGTAGTCATATACATTTTGCAATGAGTTATACAGCTTATTCCATTTACGGCCTGCAGTATGGGTACTATCCTGCACAAAATCAAAATAAAAAGGTAGGCGCGGGCAGATTACTGTTGAATATCCTTTATTTAATGCGGTTAATAACTGCCCCGGTTTATCATGGCGCCACCAGTATACAATGGTTTTGTCGGTAGGAAAACTCATGTTTGCCACTTCGTCCCAGGCCAGCAGTTTTGCGTTCATGCTGTATAACGAATCGGCCATGCGTTGCATAAAATATTGTTCAACCTCAGTAACAGTTTTGAGTTGCTGTTTTTTCATTAGTTCCTGCACCTGTTTATCCGCCATCCATTTGTCATTGCCAAAGCTTACCTCGTCGCCGCCCAGGTGTATCATACCCGATGGAAATAATGCATTTACCTCCCGCAATATATTGGTGAGGTATTGGTAGGTTTCTTCCTTACCCGGGTGAAAGGTGAACTCCGGGTGTTGCGGGCTTCCGCCGCCACTATATTGCGGGTAGGCCCTGTTAGCTGCTGTGGCATGACCCGGCATATCAATTTCCGGGATAACGGTTATATTTCTTTCGGCTGCATAACTTATAACCTCGGTAATTTGTTGTTGCGTATAAAACTGTGCCGGCACATTAGGGCTGGTATAACTGCCTATACCGCCCACCAGCGACAGGTTAGGATAGTTTTTTATTTCAATACGCCAGGCCGGTTCATCTGTAAGATGCCAGTGAAAACGATTTAATTTATAAAAAGCCATCCAGTTAAGAATAGACTTGACTTTTTCCATGCCAAAGAAATGACGTGATTCGTCCAGCATCAGTCCCCGCCAGTTATATAAGGGTGCATCTTGAATATTCCAGCAGTTCAGCAATATATTATCGCCGGTTGATTTGCTTTGCGTAATGATTTGTAACAAGGATATAATACCGTTAAAAATTGCACTCCTGCTTTCGCCGGTAATAATAATGGCCTCTTTACTCATTTGAATATTGTATGCCTCTTCATTACCTTTTTTCTTTGCAATAACTAACTGAACAACCGTGGTGTTTTTTTTATTTTGAAGACTTACAGGAATTTTACTTTGTTCTAATAATTCTCTTTGAAAATACCTGGCAACCGGCAACAGTGCATCATCCAGAATATTGATCACCGTATTTTTATTTAATGTAAATACAGCCCCGGTTTCAACAGCTTTTGATGGCCGGGGAATTATCGGGCATTGCAACTGTGCTTTTACCTGTACCGGTAAAACCAATACAGTTATTGCCAGCAGAAAAATGTAAATCCGGGTACTCATGTTATTAAAAAATTATACTAAGATCAATTCAATTACCGGTATGGCAGTTATTGGTTTTTGTGCAGGCAACTGTAACAATGTCCAAGCATTGTTTATGCATTAGTGGCATACATCAATAAAGTAGCCATTGTTATAATAGCTACTTTTCTGACATACCATATCCCTATGGCTGATATTTTTTGTTTTATTAAAATCAGGTTTTAGCTTTTTGTTCATTGCCTGTTCCTGTTGCTTTTTGGGTCTCCAGTTCAATTACAAAAGGCTTACCCGTACTGAACCCTTTTGGCAAATGTATAAATGAGCCGCCATAGTCAATTTTTTCCAGCGAGATATTTTTGGTAGCATCGCCCAGCAATGTGGCTTTTGTAACCGTCCAGTTACGTGGGGGTTGTACTTTCAGGCTACCTGAAACGGGTACATTGAATACGATCATGTAATATTTATTTTCGCCTGTTCTTTTAGTGTAATAACCCCAATCCTGTTTTTCCCAGCCAGCATATTCGCAATTATAAATCGCATTACTATTTATTTTCATCCATGCGCCAATATCTTTGGCCGCGGTCATTTCTTCAGGCCGGAAACTGCCATCACCTTTTGGCCCGAAATTGACAACCAGGTTTCCTCCCAGCGAAACACATTGGGCCAGCATTTCAATTAGTTCGTTAGAGGTTTTCCAATGCCCCAGCCATTTTTCCTGGTAACCCCACCCGTTTTCGGGTATGGTCATTACACAATCCCAATCGTTACCATGAACATCGGCATAGGTTTTAGGAATTTTTCTTTCCCAACCCTGTTCGTAATCGCCCATCAGCAGACCATTGGCATCGTTGTGCCTGTTACCGAGATCATCGGCCCGCAGGCGGCTACCGATGATCAGTCCGGGCCTCAATGCTTTTAAATATTGTTCCAATGAATCTGTAAAAGCGCCACTTTTTTTCCAGCTGTTATCCCAGGTGCCATCAAACCAAAGTCCTTTTGTTTCGGGATATAACGTAAGCAGTTCTGTAAGCTGGTCTTTGGTAAATTTTTTAAAGCGGTCAAATGCAATAGTATCTTCCCTGGTTTTCAAATCATACCGCCAATCGGGATGGCTCCAGTCCATTACGGAGAAATACAGGTACACATCAATGCCTGCTTTTGTGTAAGCCTCTACCAATGGCTTAATAATATCCTTTTTATAAGGTGTGCCGGCAATAGTGTACGAGGTGGTTTTGCTGGGCCATAAACAAAAACCATCATGGTGCTTGGTGGTAAACGTAAGGTATTTTACCCCCATTTGTTTAGCCATGGCAGCCCATTGTGTGGGATTGTATTGTTGCGGGTTAAATTGTTTATACAGGTTATCATATACCGCATTGGGTACTTTATTCCAAACCCTGATCCATTCGGCTGCGCCATTGTAATACTCACCATTATATTTGCCTCCTAAAAGGGAGTACGCACCCCAGTGAATGAACTGGCCCAGGCCATAGGTACGCCAGGTTTGCATATCAGCATCGGTACGCTTGCCTGTACGATGGGCGCCATGCTGTAATTCAATTTTTTCTTTAGGCTTTTGCTGTGCAAACGATGGGGTTACCGTAGCCACCATGAAGATGATAGTGCTGACAACAAGACCGCTGAATTTTTTAATCATTTTTTTGAAGTAAGTTTTTTACCGTTAAGGTTAATTTTTACAAATACCAGTCCTTATACCTTTTTAACGCTTCTAAAAAATAATAATCGGCATAGATCAGGGGCACATCAATTTCCGAGTTCAACGGATAAGCACCTGTACTGTGTTTCAGAATAAAACCACCATTTTCACCTGCTTTGGCCCTGTATTTATCACCGGCCAGGGAAACGATCATTTCTTCGGCATTTGTGATATACCTGTTTTTTTCTTTTGCTGCAGTAGTGTATTGTCCCAGTTCCAGTAAAGCAGATGCAATCAGGGCTGCAGCCGAAGCATCTCTTTTTGCCAGGGGCATTAATGGCGCTTCAAAATCCCAGTAAGGCACTTTATCAGCCGGCAGGTTAGGATGACTCAGGATGAAGTTAGCAATGCCCTGAGCCTGCTTTAAGTAAGTTTTATTTTTGGTAAACCTGTACATCATGGTGTAGCCATACAAAGCCCAGCCCTGCCCCCTGGCCCATGGAGAGTTATTGGCAGCCCCCTGCCAGGTAGCTTTACGTAATACTTTACCGGTTTCGAGGTTATAGTCCACAACATGGTAGGAACTATAGTCTTTCATGAACTGGTTTTTCTGTGTTGTATTGGCATGTTCAATAGCGATGTTCTTGTATTTTGCTTCACCACCGTTATCGCTTACCCAGTTCAGCATTTCCAGGTTCATCATATTATCTATAATAACCGGGCAGTTAAAATAGTCGTTTTTGTTCCAGGATTGAATGGATTTGATAGCAGGCCGGTAACGGGTGGCCAGTGATTGGGCAGAACGGAAGATCACCTGTTTGTATTTTTCTTCTTTTGTTAACCTATAGGCATTGCCGAAGCTGCAATACATCATAAACCCAAGGTCATGGTTGCCGGTATAGGTCTGGTTAGGCTCAATCACCGCCAGCGATCTTTCGGCCTCCTGTTTTATAACCGGGTTACCGGTTTGTTCATAAATATACCATAGGGTGCCGGGATAGAAGCCTGTACACCACCATTTGATATCCCTTACATCGATTTTTTTTGTTTTTTCATTATAGGATTGCGGCATTTTATCTGCCGGGATCTGGCCCATCATATACCGGTACTGGGTATCCGCAAACTGGAAGTTTTGCCGGATAATGTTTTCCATCTGCTTTTTTTTATCCTGTCCGGTTTGTGCAAAAAGATTGTTTGCCAGCAAGATAAAACTGAAATATAAAAGAATACCTGTAGCTTGTTTGAAATAAAGTTGTCGGTTGTTTACGGATTGCGTCATCATCGATTAAATATTGTTTGAAAATTTTACCTGGTTAAAAATACTACTTAATAACCCGGATTTTGTATAAACTGTGGCTGTCGCCCTATTTCAGCCTGTGGTATAGGAAAGTAATAATAGCCCGGATGTTGGAACACCCTTGTTTCGGCAATAATATCTTCCCTTGTATAGGTATTGGGGGCCGTTTGTGTCCAGCGAATACCGCGCAGGCTCTGGATATCGCTGTTATGCGCAATTTTCCAACGCCTGGTATCAAAATACCGGTGATTCTCAAATGCCAGCTCTACCCTTCTCTCATTCCTGATATATTCCCGCATCTGGTCTTTGTTTAAACCGGCAGGTAATTCATAGGGCACCAGGCCTGCACGTTTTCTTATTTTGGCAATGGCATCATATACTTCTGCTGTAGGACCGCTTGCCTCATTTACTGCTTCGGCCAGGCTCAGTAAAATTTCAGCATACCTGATCTCCATAATACACCTGTCGGTATTACCGGTAGATTCGTTGTTTAACATTTTACGGTTATAATAGCCTGTCCGGGTACTGATACCCATACCATCGGTTGGCGCTGACTGGTAGGTGTACACCGGCCCGGGGGTTACGGTTGTACGCTGGCGGAACATGGCGCCATTGTAGATGATGGAATTATAAAACCTCGGATCGCGGTTTTCGTAAGGCTTTGCCGGGTTGTATGATGCGGACTGTGCAATAGGCACGCCGTCCTTCATGGGGAAGGCATCTACAATATTCTGGCTGGGCCAGCTACCGCTGGAACCACCCCGTGAAGGTGGCATTAAAATACTTTCCAGCATATTGTTGGGGCCCTGCATTAACTGGAAGATGGCTTCCGTATTCACCCGCAGGTGGAATACTTTATAAAAACCATAACCAAGTGCCGTGGTATTATCTTCATATAAACTGTACTGGTTTAAAGCGATCACATCACGGTAGGCCTGGGCAGCAATATTCCAACGGTTAGCATCGGCTTCAGGATATGACACCAGTTCTTTTTGCTGTGCCGAACTTGTATTAAAACCATCTGCACCGGTATAGCCCCCGTTTTGTAAAGGACTGGCAGCATATAACAGTACCCTTGCTTTCAATGCCAGCGCTGCGCCTTTTGTGGCACGGCCATAATTCGCTGTTTCATGTGTCAAGGGTAATAAGTTAGCCGCTTCATTTAATTCCGCTATTACATAATCTGTGCTTTGCGCATAAGTGCTTCTTGGTTTGTTGATGATCA
Source organism: Terrimonas rubra (assembly GCF_042686025.1). NCBI lineage: Bacteria > Pseudomonadati > Bacteroidota > Chitinophagia > Chitinophagales > Chitinophagaceae > Terrimonas > Terrimonas rubra. The sequence continues at coordinate 617,943 of NZ_JBHUOZ010000003.1, read as the reverse complement.
TATCCGGTGTAAGTATGGTATCGCCAATGAGAGGAACACCACCAAAGAAACGTATCAGCTGGTGATAGTAAAAAGCACGCAGGAATTTAACTTCACCTGTTGTACGGCTTTTTACACCCGCCGATAAAGGAGAGATGTTTACATTTTTTAAATAGATATTAGCGTTCCTGATCATACTGAACCAATTCCGCCAGATCTCCCCTACCCAGGTATAGGTAGGTGTTAACACCCCGTTATTATGGGCTACCGGGTAGTTGCTGGTACCACTCCAGGTTAATTCCGATTCATCAGTACAGTCGGACATACTGCCATAATTGGTCAGGTCCGTTTGTATCCAGCGTGGCCGTATACCCACGTAAATACCATTCAGGAATTCCATTGTCCTGATACTGTCAGAGAAAGTAACGCCTTCGTTGATACGGCCGGTATCTGTGGGATCCAGGAAGTCTTTCCCGTCTTTGGAACAGGAGATAATGATGATGGATGTTATAATGAAAGCGGTTATCCAGCCAAGTGTTGATCTCATAATTACTTTTTTTAGAATGAAAGGGCAATAGAAGCGTTATATAACTTTTGTTGCGGGTAGGTCTCTAATGCCGATGTTCCATTAGATGTATTTTCAGGATCTATATTATAAATTTTAAGTTTAAACCAGGTAAATAAGTTAGCGCCGCTTGCTGCGATACGAATATTGTTCATCCCTAATTTTTTAGAGAATCCCGACGGTAATGAATAACCCAGTTCCAGGTTTTTCAGGCGTAAATAATCAGCAGAACGTAAGTGATAGGTAGAAAGCGCAGAGCTTAAGCCTGTACCCTCACCCAGCCTGTAAAAATTAGCCTCACCGGCATTGGCAGGCGTCCATCTTTCCAGGTGAACACCCATTGATTTTACGTTTAAGCCCAGCGAGAACATATCGGTATAAAAGCTGCTGCCAAATGTTCCCTGGAACACCACCGATAAGGTAAAGTTTTTATAACCGGCACCAAAGCTGAAACCATAGTAGGTATTGGGGCGGTTAGGGTTACCAATGGCTATCCTGTCCGCATCGTTAATAATGCCGTCTTTATTCTGGTCAACAAATTTTAAAGCACCGGGTAATATTAACTGGCCCGGAATTTTTACACTTGTTTCAATGTCCTGCAGATCTTTATAAAAAGTGCCGGTCCACTCATAACCAAAAAACTGGCCAATGGGCCTGCCGGTAGTGGCAACAGCCGGGTATAAAGGCGCTACTTCATCGCTGAACAGTATTTTGTTTTTAGCATAAGAGTAGTTACCTCTTACGAAGTATGATAGTTTGCCGATATTATCTCTCCAGGCCAATTCCATTTCAAAACCTTTGTTGCTTACCTGGCCCAGGTTAACGGCGGGCAGGTTGCTGCCCAGGCCTGCAAAGTCGGGTGTACTTTTTGGCCTGTCCAGGATATCGTAGCGATACCGGTCAAACAGTTCAAAAGTAGTTTCCAAACGTTTTTTCAGCACGGTCATTTCAATGCGCAGGTTTTTTTGTTCTTCCACTTCCCAGCGCACATCATCATTTTTTAAACTACCGGGGCGTATAAAAGGCATGGTGGTATGGGTTTCGCCAAAGGAGTAGTTATTACCCGCATTACCCCAGCCGGTGTTGGCATTATTTGTCCTGTTATACACTTCTTCATACAGGTACTGGAAGCTGGATGAAATAACATCGCTACCCGTTTTTCCCCATGAAGCCGACACTTTCAGGTTATCGATGAAAGTGATGTATTTTTTAAACAGGTTTTCTTCACTGATATTCCAACCCGCTGATACCGCCGGGAAGAAACCATATTTGTTTTTTGCCTTGAACCTGTCCGTACCATTATACCCTGCTACAAATTCAACCATGTATTTTTCCTGGTAGTTATAACTTAAACGACCGGTATAACCCTGGAAGTTCTCGGGTATATAAGCAGGGCTGTTACCACCGGAAATATAAGTTGTCTGGTTATAGAGGGCCAGGAAGTCAACCGCATGATCGCCAAATTTCCTGTTATAGGTTAAGGAGGTTTGCAGGTTCACCCTTTTGGTAGCCGAAGGCTGGGTACCACCTACCGTAGCATTTACCGCGGTCATGGTTGGCACACGGTATAAGTCCTTATTGGCATTGTATAAAGTATAGGCATTGGTTACACTGTTATAGTCATAAGCCGGAAAATCGCTGCGGTATAAGGAACGGTAATCAATGGCCGAAGTAATATAGGCCGCTGTACCATTGAGGCTTAGTCCTTTGGTAATAAAATCTAATTTTTGCTTACCGGTAACATTAATATTGAAGATGTTAGTGTAGTTACGCTGGTAGCCCATATACCGTAATAACCCAACCGGGTTAATGGCTTTGGAAGGGAGGGTTGATGCGCCATAGGAACCATCGGGATTGGTTACAGGGTAGCCCCAGGCTGGCAGTACACCTGACATCAGCTGACGCCATAATCCCCAGGCTCCGCCGATCATGGTAGCATCCGTTACATAGGGCGCATTTTGTTCGCCGAAGTTACCCGACATATCAAATTGAAAAGTAGTTGACCTGGTGGCTTTGATATCGAGGTTGGAACGGAAGTTATATCTTTTAAAGTAGTAGTTACTGTTATAGCCTTCATCCTTGCTAAAGTCTTTCATTACCCCATCCTGGAATAAGTAACCACCCGATATAAAGTATTTCAGAAAATCGGTACCACCCCTGATATCAATATTTGCCCTGTGCTGCGAAGAGTAAGGCTTAGACACTTCTTTGATCCAGTTCACATCGGGGTTGTCATAAGGGTTCGTATGATTTTTATAGTTGGCAATGGCCTGGTCGCTGTATAGTTCCGGGTTTAAACCGATTGGGTCTCTCCTGTTACCAATTTCCTGCTCTCTTAATAAGGATAGATCCTGGTAAGCGGGTAAAAAATCAAAATAGATAGTGGGTGTCTGCACACCGGTGCCCAATGTAACATTTACCTGTGCTTTACCTGCTTGTCCTCTTTTAGTCCTTACCAGCACCACACCATTCGCACCTTTTACACCATATATAGCCGTTGTGGAAGCATCTTTTAAGATAGACAGGCTTTCAATTTCGTTAGGGTCCACACTGGCCAGCTGACCATAAGTAGCTTCAATATCATCAATGATGATCAGCGGCCTGGCACTGGAGTTGTAAGAGCTGATACCACGTATATGTATATCCGCCGCATCATTACCCGGCTGCCCGGAACGCTGCTGACCAAATAAACCAGGCAAGCGGCCTACCAGGGCATTTTGCAAACTGGCCGTAGGACTTTCCCTTATTTCTGCCCCGGTAATAGAACTTACCGAGCCGGTATTGGTAATTTTTTTCTTTTGCCCATACCCTATCACCACCACATCGTCCAGTTGTTTATCATCCGTAATTAATTTAACCGTTATATCGGTTAAGCCGGAGATATTGATGGTTTGTGTTTGATAACCGATATTGGAGACCGTTAACTCATTGCTATCAACCTCTTTTACCAGGATGACAAAGTTCCCGTTCTCATCGGTGGTTACTGTATTGGCCGGGCGTTTCTTTTCCTGTACCGTAGCCCCCGGTATTGGTTTGTTGGCATCATCACTAACGGTGCCCCTGATTGTTTTGCCCTGTCCAAAGCCGGAGAGGGAAACAAAGAGTGCGATAAGTAATAAAGCAGTTAATCTATACATAGCTTTGGTATTAATCGTGTATGATATTTTTTCAAGTTGTTTTTATTAATATTCAATCATCACAGTGCTCTTTGCCGAGCAGCGAACCAAACGTACAAGTGTGCGACGCAATTGGGCCTGATAGCATTACTAAAGCCGGGTTCACAAACACATTTTTCACCCTTGTACTGTTTTACTTATTCCCAGCCCGGGTTTTGTGCCAGGTTCTTGTTTTTTTCGATCTCCGCTATTGGTATGGGGTACCGGTTCATTTTTTCGGTATACACCATATTCAGTACCGTTACATCATAGAAGTAACTGAAAGAGTTGTCGGCATTTTTTACAATCCTGATGCCTTTAAGCGGTTGACCGTTTAAGGCCGTACCAATATTCCACCTCCTGATATCCCAGATTCGGTGACCTTCAAAAGCCAGCTCTATCCTTCTTTCATTCTGTACCAGTTTTTTAAAAGCAGCATAACCCAATGAGCGATCTACCTGGTAGGGTACTAATCCCGCTCTTTGTCTTATCAGGTCCACGGCATTAAAAGCTTCGGCAGTAGGGCCATTATTCACTTCATTTAAAGCTTCGGCATAGTTCAGCAAAATTTCGGCGTACCTGAAAATGATGGGGCTATGATGTTGTGCCGCATAGGTAGTGCCTGTACTGAATTTGCCTAAGAATTTTTTAAGGTAGTAACCGGTTCTTGAACCATCTTTACCCAGGTCAACACCGCCTTCATAAATAGCAGCGGGGCGGCCTAACCATGCCGTGTTATTCCTGAACACGGTAGCATCTAAACGTGGGTCGCGGTTGTTATACGGGTTTTGCGCATCGTAACCGGAGCCGGCTTCTGTAATGGCTTTCCCGTTTTTCATAGGAAATGCATCCACCAGGTTTTGACTGGGATTAATGATGCCACGGTTCACCACATTGGCCGGGGAATAACCAATGGGACTGTAGTTGTTTTCCATGGTAATGCTGGTAGCCGTTTGAAAAGAGAAAATGGTTTCCGTGGTACGCCTGGTAATGAACAGGCCCGTAAAATCGGTAAGCAGGGTATGATAGTTAATATCAATAATATCTTTTGCGGCCGTAGCAGCAGCGCGCCATTTATTAATATCGTTAGCAGGATTGTTTAATGGACTGGCTGCATATAATAAGGTGCGTGATTTTAGAGCCATTACTGCGGTGCGGGAAACACGGCCCCATTCGCCATCGGGCATTCCGCCGGGCAAAGGCTCACCGGTTACCGGTGTTTTTTCCAGGAAGACCATATTTTTAATGGCATCGCATTCGGATACAATATAGTTTACACAGTCTTCATAACTGTTCCTGGAAAGTTTCAGGTCTTCGTTCATCTCCAGTACCCTGTCGCCGATCAAGGGTACACCACCCCATCTTTTCACCAGTTCAAAATAGAACATCGCACGCAGGAACCTTGCTTCACCTTTCATGCGGCTGATGAGTCCTTTTTCCTTGATAGGAACAATATCAATTTTATTTAAAAAGAGGTTTACTTTCCGTATGCCGGCATAGTTGGCATTCCATACGTTATCGGGTAAGTTCCAGGCACTCCATCGCCCGTTGATCATATTCTCCGGCGCACTGTTTAAAAAACGGTAGGCCGCATCATCGGTACCTATTTCGGAAAGAATAGTGGAGTTATTTACCCCTGCATAATGATTGGGCAGGCCCGAATAGATATTTGCCAGGAATGCCCTTGCATTGATACCTGCACTATCCGTTGGATCAAAAACCACTTCCTCATCCCAGCGCTCGAGGGGATATTTTTCACTTGTTTTTACACAACCGGTAAAAACAATGATCAAAAGAAGAATGAAATATGTTGCTTTATTTTTTATCATTTTATGGTTGTTTGCAGTTAATTGTATTGCCTACACATTTATAGTTTTATCCTTAACCCGAAATTGGTCACCTTCATATTCGGGTAGCTGGAGATATAAGGATTTTCGGGATCTAGGTTTTTTAGCTTGGTGAACGTTACCAGGTTGTAACCATTTACAAAGAAGGTAGCGGAAGAAAGTCCTATTTTCCTGATGAGGGTATTAGGCAGGCTATATGCCAGTTCAATATTTTTCAACCGCAGGTAATTACCGGAACGTAACCAGTAAGAGGAGTTGCTTATTTTGTTGTTGATATTAGGGCCTACTGATAAACGGGGGTAAGATGCAGTAGCAGCCGTTTGCGGTGTCCACCTGTCCAAGTGCATTTGCTGGGCCTGGCTATAAGCGCCTTCTGTGCTTAATTCAATAAACTCCCAGCCGTCATTACCGGTGATCAACACATCACGATTTTGTGCGCCCTGCAGTAAAAAGCTGAATGCAATACCTTTCCATTCAATACCTGCCTGCAGTCCGCCATATATCAAAGGCTTTTGTGTGCCGATGGCCACTTCATCAAAACGGTTGATGATGCCATCGCCATTCATATCCTGGTATTTGATATCGCCTTCCCTGGCTATATATCCTTCCACGGTAGCTACATTATCAGCAATATCTTTCGCTGTCATTAAACCCAGTGCTTTATACCCAAACCGCTGACCAACAGGTAAGCCGGTACGTTCCATCCAGGCATATTTCCTGTTCACTTCGTCCATCTCCAGTACCTTGGAATCGCGGGTACCCATTTTTATACCGGCATAATAACTCAGCTTACCGATTTTGTTTTGGTATTGCAGACCAAGATCAATACCCTGGTAGCGGTTTTTACCAATATTTTCCAACGGATAGGTATTACCGATCAAACCAATAGAGATACCACGGGTTTGTAATATATCAAAGTAGGTATCATTAAAATACTCTACGGATAGATTCATTTTGTTACCGAATAAGGCCGACTCAATTCCTATATTGAATTTGCTGGCTTTTTCCCAGGTAATATTGGGATTGGCCAATGCCAGTTGGGTAACACCGCCTGCAGCGGTATAGGAAGTACCAAAGCCATAACCGGTAGCGCTTCCATAAAACTGGTCGTACACAAAGTAGCCGGCAGTATTTAACCCGGTTTGACCAAAGGATGATTTAATCCGGAGCTGATCCAGGAAGCTCAGCTGCGGGAACCAGGATTCGTTAGAGATATTCCAGCCCAGGCCTATTGCCGGGAACAGACCGGTACGTTTGGAAGTAGGAAAACGGTTCACCGTACTGGCGGTAGCCGATGCCTCTACAGTATATTTATTATTGTAGGTATAGTTGGCCGTAAGTGAGTAGTTGATATAACGCAGCGGCAACAATTCATCAATACTGTAGGCATGATTGTTCACGCTTAGTTTTGCCTGTACACGGTGTATTTTGTTTAACAGTTTAGCATATCCTGCCGCCACTTCCCAATAAGCGATCCTGCTTTGATAAGGAACAGCGCCGGAATTGCTTTGTACACCGTTGTTACCAAACTGGCGGTAAGTAGTATCGTTTGCCGGGCTAACCAGCATCTGGTAAGTAGCATAGGTTTTTGAACGGTTGATGGTTTCCGTTAAATCGGTATTTAAGGAAGCATTGGCCGAAACATATAATCCATCCAGTAACTTGTTCAGTTGTTTTACCAGGCCTACATCGGCATATAAGTTCCTGTTATAAATTTTTCGGTAACCGGAGCCAACGGTTGCAGCCATAATATTATCGCCATATTTTTCCACGCTGGCATAACTGCCATTCGGGTTTTTTATGGGATAGGTATTATTGGGTGCATTGGTGATCATGCTGAAAAGCGAAGAGGCTGTTACACCCGGCTCCAGGCCATCTCTTACCAGGGCAAATACATTTAAATAGGCCCTGAACGATTCAGACAGGTTCATCTCCACATTGGAGCGCACACTGAATTGTTTGTAATCGTTGGTGGTATTATAAGACAGGTTTTTATCGCGGGTAAAAATGCCGCTTTGGTTCACATTGTCCAATCCCAGGTAGTACCTCGTAGTTTTATTACCGCCCGAAACATCTACATTATACCGGGTAAAGCGGGAACTGTTATTTAGTACCGTATTGATCCAGTCAACATTCGGATGCGTAAAGGGCGAGCTGCCTGTTTTATATTTTTGCAGGTCATCTGCCGTATACAAAGGGGCCAGTCCGTCGTTCTGCAAAGCCTCATTAAATAAGGTGGCATAGTTAAACGCATCTAAGAACTTAGGTAATTCAGTTGGCTTTTGTATACCATATTGCGCCGATGCGGAAATGGTCCTTTGCCCCGGAACACCTTTTTTAGTAGTAATAAGCAGTACACCATTGGAGGACCGCATACCATAAGTGTTAGCAGCCAGCGCGTCTTTCAACAGGGTTACACTTTCAATTTCATTGGGATTGATAACGGTATAGTCCCTCGGCACACCGTCAATCACCACCAACGGACCTGCAATGCCCCTGGAGTACATGGTAGCTTTGTCAGCACCGGGAACAGATCCTATTTGTAAAGTATATAAGCCCGCAAGCCTGCCCGATAAGGCATTGGTAATATCTACCACCGGCGATTTTACCAGTTCGTTATTATAGATGATATCATAAGAGCCGGTGATCCTGTTCCGGTTAATGGCGCCCACCGGCATGGCAATCTCTTCTTTATCAACGATCAGCTTCGGAGTTAATACAATGTTGAATGCAGCTGTTGTGTTATTGAAAATGGCGGCCTGGTAAATGAAATAATTCTCAGCTGTTATTTCAATATTATCACCGGCATTGCCTGCAATGGCAAAGTCACCATCATCGCCGGTTAATACCGTTAGACCACTGTTTTTATTGCGTACTGTAGCCCCGGCAATAGCTTTTCCCAGTTCATTTTTCACCACCCCTCTTATGGTATCCGCATAATTGTTGATGAGATGATGGTTGTAACCAGGATTGTCTTTGTTTAAAAAGCCCGGGTTGGCCCTACCGGCAATAGTAAAGGAACAGGCTATCACCAGGCAGGCTAATAAATAAATATGATAACGTTCTCTAAGCATATAACAATTGTTATTTTCAGTTAAGTGGTTGGTTTATCTTAAGTTTCCGCCAATAATACCGTTGGGGTAAGTGGTGGAATGTACCACCGCACTGGAGGGGCGTTGTTTAATGGTTGTGAGTATAAGGTCAGACAGGTTGGCTACGCTTACAGCCTTGTTAAAGCCATCAGCTGCCGTAACCAATGGCAATGTTTCCGCCGACCCGCTGCCAATGATGCCTCCGTAAATGGAAGCTTTTGTCAGCGCATCTCCTCCCAGGGCATTGGCAATTTTTACCTGGTAGTGTAATACGTTATTGGCTGTTTGCCTTAATACAAGTGTGCCGGTAGTAGTGGTAGAAACGGCCGGGATCATTTGGCTGCCGGTCAGTTTTACATCATGGGCCCAGGTTACCGGGCTATCCATTTGCAAACGAACCAGTCCTTGGGGCGCATTTTTGGAAATGATATTGAAAAACACAGGGCTGCCTTCCAGCAATTCTTTTGCCTGGTCTTCGGTTAACAGTATATCGCCTTTTACATGGCGGTCTTTTATCTGGGGTTTTAAATCCACCAGTAATTCGCCGTCCGAAGCAGCATTACCTTTATATAAGGCAGCGCCGGTAATTTCGTCGCCGCTGAATTTGGGCTCTACCAATACATCATAAAAAAAACGCCTGTCGGTCATCAGGTTAATAAAACTGGAGGCCGTCAGAGTATCGGTAGCCGTCCTGGGCACCACTGCATTACTACTGAAAGTTTCCCTCCAGTATTTACGTACAAATGTTGGTTCAGTTTCGTTCTTGTCTTTATCGCAGGCGGCAAGGCAAAGAATAGAGAACAATACAATTATTGTCTGAAGTCGTTTCATCACAGCAGGTTGTTTTTTAGTATGAATGCGCGGGTTAAAATCAGCCCCCCTATCGTTATAAACCGGTTAAATGGTGTATAAAGATTTGAGAAAAGCTCCGCTATGGTTTTTTTAAACTGTCGCTGTGTTAAATTTCTATTAAGGAGGGCGCAGGCAGGGGGGAATTTCTATTCTGATAAGGGGGAAAATCCTTTTCAATATTTGTTTCGAAAATTCAAGCTGTAAATCAATCGTTTATAAAGCTTACCTTTTTACAATAAACTGGTATTTCCTACTATTAAAAACTCCATTCATCCGTTTTTGAATGAAATAAAACTAATTTGCTATCTAATTATGAGGAAATTGTCAACTTTATCCAGGGCCGGCTTTTTTACAAAATGGCTGGTGCCTGTTTTTATAATAACCGGTTTAAGCCAGGCTCATTTTTTAGCAGCCCAGGATTATTCCTTTGACCATTATAAGGTAGAGGACGGTCTTTCGCAATATTCTGTTTTAACCATCGGGCAGGACCAAAAAGGGTTTATGTGGTTTGGTACCAGGTATGGCCTGAACCGTTTCGATGGCAGGAATTTTATTACCTATACCAATAAACCAACCGACAGCAGTTCCATCAGTGATAATTATATTTATGAAATATTAAAAGACAGCAGGCAAAAACTCTGGATAGCTACCGAAAACGGGCTTAATTTATATGTACCGGAATCCAATGCTTTTAAACGTTACCTCTATTTTGGCAGCGAGGTCAGTAAAAAGAATATCATCTATTCCCTTTCAGAAGATACCCAGGGACGCATTTGGGTAGCTTGTACAAAAGGACTGTATATATATAATACCGGGAAAGATGTTTTTGACCCCATCAGTACCCTGGGCCTCGATATAGAAGAAAGACTGGGACGTATTCCCGCCAGGGTGTATTGTGCGAGGAACGGCGATATCTGGCTGGGAGGGGCCATTGGCCTGTTTTTAATACAGCAATATAATGGCCGTTATAACCTGACCTCCTTCCCGGATAACCCGGCTGCGCCCAACAGCCTGAGCAATAAGTTTGTAAAGTATATAAAAGAAGACCCGGCCGGGAACCTGTGGATAGGTACATTGGATGGATTGAACAGATACGAACGCAAAACGGGCAGTTTTATTAAGTATTATAATAACCCGGCCAATGCAAATTCGCTTGTCAATAATAATATCCGTTGTTTTCTCTGGGATGGAAATGGCAATATGTGGATCGGCACCCAGGAAGGATTGAGCTGTTTTAATGCAGATAAGGATACCTGGAAATCTTACCGGAATAAGACCGGCGACCCCAAAAGCCTGAGCCAGAACTCCGTTCACTCCCTTTTCCTGGATAAAAATAATTCCATCTGGATCGGTACTTTCTTCGCCGGTATTAATGTTACACATAAACAACTAACTGAGTTTAAGTACTGGCAAAATAACCAGTCGGCCAACAGCCTGAGCAATAATACGGTAAGCGGCATAGTTACCGATAAGCAAAATAATATCTGGATCACAACGGAAGGCGGTGGCCTTAATTTTTATGACAGGGCCAGGGACCAGTTCACCATTTTTAAGAACAACCCGGCCGACCTGCATAGCATCGGTTCCAACCTGTTAAAAACCCTTTATATTGACAGTAAGGATAATTTATGGATCGGCACCCATGGTCGTGGACTGAATTTATATAATCCGGCCAGTCGCTCTTTTTCCTATTACCTGTTCAGCGATTCCATTGTAAAAAACAGGCAGGATGAGATTGCCGCTATTATGGAGGACACCGAAGGCTTGTTATGGATAGCCAAACACCCGGGGGTAGATGTATTGCAGAAACAAGGCAATATTTTATCCAAAAGCAGGTATAGCCAGGTTTTCGACAGCCTTTCCACCAAATTATTTACCAGCTTACTGGAAGATGCCAACCGGAATGTGTGGATAGGTAGCTTTTACGGGCTTTATTTTTTTGAACGCAAATCAGGAACGCTCAGCAAACTAACCATTGTTGACGGCCCGAAAACGGAAAATATTAATTGTTTAAAAGAGGACAGCAAGGGCAATATATGGATTGGTTTGTATTACGGCGGCCTGGCCTGCTTTGAAAAGAATACGCAAAAGTTTACAATTTATAAACTGAAGGACGGGTTACCCAATGATAATATATTGAGTATACAGGAGGACCGGTCTGGTATGCTTTGGATCAGTACGGGTAATGGCTTATGTAAGTTTGATAAAACAACAGGCAGTTTTTTTACCTATACTACCAGCGACGGTTTACCGGGCAACGAGTTTAACTATAATGCCAGTTATCAAAGTCCGCAGGGCGAATTGTTTTTTGGCAATATGAACGGGCTGGTGAGTTTTTTCCCGGAAAGGATCATGAAGAACAGCGCTTCTTCACCCCTTGTTTTTACCGGGCTAAAATTGTTTAATTCAACCGTAGAAATAAACGACGAATCAGGCATATTAAAAAACGAGATCAGTTTTCTGAACAGGCTAAGCTTTTCCCATAACCAGAACTCCTTTACTTTCCAGTTCGCCTTATTGAATTATATAAAATCGGATAAGAATAAGTATGCTTATAAGTTAAAAGGTATTAATGACGAATGGATAGAGACCAGGGACCCCAGTGCCACGTTTACCAATTTAGCTACAGGTAGTTACACCCTGCTGGTAAAAGGAGCAAATAGTGATGGTGTATGGAGCGAACCCATTGAAATGCAGTTTGTCATTAGGCCGCCCTTCTGGAAAACCTGGTGGGCTTATGCTATTTATATCATTGCTGTTGCTTCTATCACATTTTTAATACTGCGCTTCTTTTTCCTGCGGGCCATATTAAAAAAGGAGAATGAACTACACCAGGTTAAATTAAATTTCTTTACCAATATCTCGCATGAGATAAGAACCCATTTAAGCCTGATACTGGCCCCTATTGATACCATTGAACGGGAGAATAAAGATAATTTTTTATTACAACAGCGTTTGAACAGTGTAAAGAACAATGCCAATAGTTTACTGAACCTGGTAACGGAGCTGATGGATTTCAGGAAGGCCGAAACCGGCAATTTAAAACTGCATTTTACTTCGAACGATTTTATACAATTTATTAATACCATCTACGCATCCTTTGAAGAGCTGGCTGAAAGCAAGCATATTCACCTTTCCATTGTACATGAACCCAAGGAGTTGTTTATTCATTTTGACAAGGACCAGCTGGAAAAAGTATTTTATAATTTACTTATTAATGCCTTTAAGTTTACGCCGGACAATGGCCGCATTGCTATTTATATAAAAACGGACAAGACAACAGTAACCACCCAGGTAAAGGATAATGGTAAAGGCATTGCACCGGAATACTTAGACACCATTTTTAATAATTATTTCCAGATAGACGATTTTCATACGCAGAATAAAGGTTATGGTATTGGTCTTGCCCTGACAAAGAAGATCGTGGAATTACACCAGGGTAATATGTATGTGAACAGTACCAAGGCCAAAGACACAGGAGAACAGGAAACCTGTTTTGAAGTAGTACTGCCACTTAAACCGGATCAGAAGATAGCCAACAGTACCACCCAACAATTTCCTGAGCCGGAGGATAACGATGGCAGAACAAACGGTACTGCCGAACGAGACAGTTATATTAACAAACCGGCAGATAATACCTATACGGTTCTTTTAGCCGAAGATAATATTGAACTGAACGGGTATATTACCGATATATTAAAAGCTGAGTATAAGGTGATCAGTTGTATTACCGGAACAGAAGCCTGGAATAAAGCCATAGAGCAGATCCCTGATATTATTATCAGTGATATTATGATGCCGGATATGGACGGACTGACCCTGTGCAACCAGTTAAAACAGGACACAAGGACCAACCATATCCCGGTTATACTGCTAACCGCAAAAAGCACACAGACCGACCAGATATCCGGGCTTACACAGGGTGCCGACCTTTACCTGACTAAACCATTCAGCTCGCAGGTGTTGGAGTTGAGTATCCGTAATATTATCAGTTCCAGGGAAACATTCCGGAAGAAGTATGCGCTGCAGTTACAGCAATACCAGTTTCAAAATCCCGGTAATAATATAGAGGTTGAGTTTATTGAAAAGCTGATACAGATCATTGACGAGAATATGGACAACCCGGAATTTGGCGTGGAGATGCTGGCCACCAAATCGGCCATGAGTCAATCGGTATTGTATAAAAAAGTAAAGGCCTTAACGGACATGTCGGTAAATGAATTCACCAAATCCATTAAACTAAAGAAAGCCGCCGTATTACTGAAAGAACATAAGTACTCCGTAAACGAAGTAAGTTATATGGTAGGCTTTAACGACAGGAAGTATTTTAGCAAGGAGTTTAAAAAACAGTTTGGGAAAAACCCCAGTGAGTTCTGGGAAGAAGAAAATACATAAGTAACATACGCTTACAATAACAAAACGATACCGCAGGGTATCGTTTTGCATTAATAATCATTAACCGATGACACAAATAAAAAAGTTGCCACCGTAGTGGCAACTTAAGACATACCTGTCCTTACCTTAAAGAAAACTATTGTTTCACGATCTTATGTTGTTGTACTTTACCTGATTCTACGTATTGCACAATATAGGTGCCGGCTGGCAATGACTGCACATCTATTACCGTAAGGTCACCGGTAGTGGTTAGTTGCCTGATAAGACTACCACTGATATTGAGCAGTTTTACCGGTATGCCCTGCGGCAGGTTTTTAATATACAGCTTGTGTTGTACAGGGTTTGGATACACCTGTACCAGCAAACCACCCGTTATTACTGCCGTTTCAATATTGGAATAGGTATAACTGCCATCTATATCCTCCATTTTCAGGCGGTAATATTGTGTACCCTTACCAACAGCCTGGTGTGTGAATGTATAAGTGTGTACACCTGCTGTATTCTCAGCCTGTATCGTACCAACAGTAACAAACCGCACACCATCTGTACTATGTTCTATTATAAACTGCCTGGTGTTAACCTCCTGCGTTGTTTTCCATTGTAATAATACACTGGCTGGTTGTGCAACGGCCTTAAAGCTCAGCAGTTGTAAAGGCAGGGCGCTGCCGGAGCCGCTGGTAATGGTAAAGGGTGAGAAGCTGGTAAAGCCTGTCTGCGTTTTTGTGAACTGGCCATTTGCTGCCAGCACAACTCCACCCAGGGTGCCCAGTTCCCATTTATTGGTATAATGTGCTGTCCTGGATTGCGGCCTGTCAAAGCCGGGCAGTTCATGTGTATCGCTCCAGTAGAAAGTAGCAGCTACATTACTACCGCCCGCTACCTGCTCATTGATATACCAGGTACGGTTCACATTCGCCACCCTTACCGTATCACCCGAATAACCACGTTGTAATACATAAGGCACTACACGCACGCTGAAGTTATCCTGTGTACCCGTATTATTTAGTTCCACAAAGTTTGGACTGGATAACGCAGTACCTACCGGGTAGGTATTGATGGCCTGGTTATTTACCAGTGTCAGCTTACCGGCTCCGTTGGTTACAATGAAATGAGCCGCATCCGTGTTCAGGATATTACCGTTCACCGTCAGGTCATAATCACCCAGTACCAGTTTACCGCCGATCCATCCCGGCAATTGTTCGGGCAGGCCCTGTTTCATATCCAGGTCACCGGCAACGATCATGTTGCTGCGTAATGGCATTACATTATCAAATGGTAATACGGCATCATTGTTCAGGGTATTATATTCTACCGGCGAACAATTATAGATCTGTGCCAGTACTGTTCCCTTCGCAGCATCAATCCGGATACTGCGGGTAACGATCCTGGAATCGCCCGGTGCTATGGAAGTAAACGCAACACTATCTATTGCTATAACCGCACTATCCTGGTCGTGAATGGTAAACCTTACCCAACCGCTGGCAGGCTGCGTACCATTGTTTTTAATATGGTAGCTTACTGCCACTATATCGCCTGCTACAAAGCCGGAAGGATTAAAACGAATAGGATTAACAGCTATCGGTGCAATATCCGGTGCATCACCCACGATGATGGTCCTGGTGGCTTCGTTATTCGTTTCTATTTCTTCATCTACCAGGTTCAGCGGGTCTGCTATCAGGCGCAGGGTTTTTATACCCTCTGTATTGAAGGCATACCCTACTGTAGCGGCTACCGTTGTATCTCTTCCCGGCTGCAACGCATTAATGGGAACATCTGCACCTATTACCATATTCTCAGCCATAAACCGTAACGCAGTGGGTACCGATGGCTTGCCACCACTATTACGTACCGTACCAACAATGGTAAAGGTTTGGTTAGGGTTGGGGTTAAGGCTGCTGGGCGATATATATTGCGATAATACTTCCAGATCAGCTTTACTATCCACTACCCGTATATAGAAGTCCCCTTCATTATTGGCCTCATCACTTTCACAGATCACATTGGCCGTATCGGTTATTACCCGCACCACATAGTTGCCCGGCGTACTGAACTCATAGTTAAAGGAGCCATAAGCCACATAGGCTGCGCCTGCTTTAATTACCGGGATCACACCATTACCGATCGGGTTACCGTTTAATGTGTATTTTACCGGCACCTGGTTAATATCGCGGATGCCCATATTACGCACTGCAGGGAAGAACTGGTTCATGGTATTTACCCTTACCACCACTGGTCTGCCGGCTGAGCCAGCTTCATGCGGCAGTATCAATGGGGTAATATCTGATGCCAGTTGTTTTGTTCCCGTATTATTTGTTTCATCCGACTCGGCAACCGCTGACAGCGCATCGGCCACTACTGTGATCAGACCGCCGCAAAGGTCAGCTGCATTGTTTACGGTGAATGTAGCAGATTCCACGGTTAATGAATCATTACTTCCTACAGTTGTCACCAGTATCGGTGTTCCTATCTGGTTACCACCCAGGCTAAACCGTACATGGAATGCACCGGTCAGTTTGCCTTTATTTCGGATAACGGCGCTGACCCTGGTAGAGCCACCTGATGACACATCACTGTTCACCAGTTGAATTTCGCCGACACTTAAATCAGGAGCCGGTACCACCATGGTAAAGATGGCCACATTATTATCTTCATTCTCTTCGTTAACTGCGCCATCATAATCGGTCACAATTTTAATAATATGCGTACCCGGTGTTATAGCAGGATCGGTATAGGTTAATGTGTTATACGATTTACCGTTCACACCTGACTGGTTATAGGTCCTGATCAGTGTAGCTGTACCATTAGGTATAGAGTCGTATACCCTGACAGTATGGGCACCTGCATCCGGACAGTTCATGTTCACATTATTGAAACGGAAGGATACCATATCGGTCTGTACAAAAGACTGGATGTTCAGGTCCGGCAGATTAGGTAAAGGCGTAATAGGCAAACTTCCCGTAGCTGTATGATTGGTCCGTACACCATGATAGAAGTTATCAGGTATCTGTAAATACTCTACATAGGTATAAGTTAATACAGCCGATACATTTACCGGGGTGGTAGACGTTAACGGTACCTGGTATGGCACAATCACTTCCTCACCCGGTGACCTGGAGCCATCGGCACTGGTAATGGTTTCAACCAGTACACCATCTACATATATCCGTAATACACTGTTTATGATTTCATCCCATGAGCTCCAGAAATTGCTGAGATTTCTTTCGCGGTATTTCAGTTTGATATTAATTCCTGCATTATTACCTACCGTATTATCACAGCCATTGGTGGTGCCTGTAGCCACTACTCCACCTTGTGAAGGTTGTGGTACCGGAGGCAGGCATTCATCAGGAGCCGGGCACGGCAAGGCCATAATATACAAGGTGCTGCTGCCTGTCAATGTATAATCGGTAACAGTAGCTTTATATTCAAAGTTACCGCCACAGGTTACACCACTGAGTACATAACTGAAGTTACCGTTAACATCGGTAGTGGTAGTAATAAGCTGTCCGCCGGCTTCAATAGTAACCGTAGCACCGGCTACATTGGTAGCGGTTGAGGTGCCGTCGTATTTAGCTTTACCATTAAAGATCACCACTAATTGCGGACATTTTTGTATGGTTGCCTGTACTTCCACATCAATTTTACCAGGCATAGGCGGATTACCCACAATTACCGGCCTGATGGCATAGTTATTTAAAGGGTTGATATCGCCAATAGTGTTCAGGCTGTCCACCCATACTTTAATAGGATAAAAACCTTCTTCCGCAAAGTTCAGCGTTTGCGTAATAGTTGCAGTAGTGTTAGCACCTATAGCCGGTAATACCAGGTCCATTAACGGGATAGTATCCCTGTACAGACGAACCGGTACATTGGTTGCCGGCACTGCCGTGCTGTTGGTGATACGTGCCGTAAGTGTAAATGCCTGCCCTGGTAAAGGATTAGGGTTACTAAAGCTGATATCATTGGCAAAGAGGCGCAGATCGATCTGGTCATTCGTTACCACGGGGCCTGTTTTATAAGCTGTTCCCGTACCGGTGGCCAGGTTACCATTCTGATCATAAGCGGTAAATTTATAACCTGCCTGGCTGGTCAGTTGCTGGTGGTTAAATGTATAGGTATACACTACACCGGTAATATAATCGGTACTGCTGCCTTCGGCCTGCATCACAAATTCGCCTTCGTTGATATCATTATAGGTTTGATTACCGTTCAGGTCAATGCTCACTTTAGGATAACCGGCCTGCGGCGGCAGGTTATTGGCGGAGCGGTATAACACTTTGTATACATAATCACCGGCCTGGCCAACAAACGGCGCCACGCCATTGGTGGCTGTATATGGTGCTGCGGTAATATAATCAACAACCGGAGGCGCACCGGGACTATAGCCCGCACCCTGTAACTGGGTAGTGATCTCTGCTACGCCCGCTGTAGAAGCAATAAGCCGTAACTGGGCCTGGTAAACCGATACGGCCGCAGGTGTAAATGTTACATTAAAGCTTTGGCTGGCTCCGGCAGCTATTACGGTACCGGCTGTAAAGGATGGCGCAAAGGCAGTATTGGTACTGGTTATATTTTGCAGCGTTATAGCTGTATTACCGGTATTGGTAATATTAAACGCGAAGGTACCTGTATTGCCTAAAGCTATATTACCGTAGTTGTGACCGGCAGCCGGGGTTAAAGCCCAGGAGCTTACCGCAGCAATACCCGAACCGTTTAATACGGTTTTATATTTGCCCGAACTTGTCTCCAGCACAATAGAATCTATAGCCTGGCTTACCGCTACAGGCGTGAATGTTATATCAATAGTTGTACTGCTGTTGGCAGGCAGGCTGACCGGTGCTGTTGTTGCAGTAGCAAAAGCCCCATTGATGGTAATACTATTAATCGTTTGCGCCGAACTGCTGTTGTTTTGTACTGTAACGGACATCGTTTTGGAGGCACCTATCACTACGTCATTATAGTGCAGAGTATCCGGTGTCATTGACAGGAGATCAGTAATGAATTTTGCATGATTAACAATACTCCATTTACCATCGACACTTAATGTACGTACAAACAAATGATGTTCGCCATTGGTTAACCCGTTGGTGCTTACTGTTACCGGTATATCCTGTACATCAGTAGCAGCCGTTAAGGCAATAGCCGTTCCGTTACCAAAGCCGGGGTCGGTATCAATAAAGTATTCTGCTTTCAATAAGTTAGTAACTGCCGGTGGCGCCTGTGGATACGCATAATCATTGTTTACTTCAAAATCGCGGAAGCTTACTATGCTCCATCGGCCTTCACTACTTTTGGTACGGATATAAATCCTGTGTACACCCTGGCTTAGCCCGCTGGTATTGGCAGCAACATTTATATCGGCCACCTGTAGTCCGGGCGTGATAGTAATAGCATTACCCAGGCCAAAGCCTGGATCGGTATCAATAAAATATTCGGCGGCCACCACATTTTCCGCAGCTACAGGCGCAGCAGGATAAGGAACACCGGCTTCCACTAAAAACTCCCTGTAACTCACAATTCCCCAGGAACCAGCCGTGTTTTTTACACGTATGTACATACGATGGGTACCCATGCTTAAACCGGTTGTGTTAACAGCTACCTCTAGGTCAGTAACATTCAATACACCGCTAATACTGATCGGCTGGCCCTTTCCTAAACCTGGATCCGTATCGATGAAGTACTCCGCTAATGCCAGGTTACCGGCAGGTGTAAGTGCTGTGGGGTAATCGGGATTAAAGTCTACGACAAATTCACGGTAAGCCACAATACTCCATTTACCTTCGGCACTTTTGGTACGCAGGTATAAACGGTGTGTGCCGTTGGTTTGCCCGGCCGTGTTGACCGTTATATTTAAGGTTGAAATATCGAGGGCTGTCGTAATACTGATAGGTGTAGCGTTTCCTGCACCGGGATCTGTATCAATAAAATACTCCGCAGCTACTACCTGTTGGGGTGGAGCCGCTACAGTGGTATAGGGAAAATCACTATCATATAAAAAAGGCCTTACCGAAACGATACTCCAGTTACCATCAGCATTTCTAACCCTGATGTACAGGCTGTGGCCACCGTTTTGCAGACCGCTTACATTGACGTTCAGAGACTGTGCAGCAATGTCTACCCCTGGAGTGATGGTAAGAGGAGTACCCCTGCCCAGACCAGGATCATTATCAATAAAATACTCCGCAGCATTGATCACCTGCGGGGCAGATGGCGGAACCGGGTAGGCCGGGTCCTGCGCATAAGTAAAAAGTATACTTAGCAGCAGTAAAAATGAAAGTATATATTTTTTCATTGTTTATACTTTATGGTTGCCAGCGATCGAAAGCAGCGAACATTCATAGGTGACAGATCATAGTTAACAGTTAACCGTTATTGGTTAATTGCCAACTACCACGCACCCATTGTCAATTGTCCACTGTCAATTGCCACTATCGGAACAACCCATGATAATAACAGTATTACTGTTATTAGTTATTGTTACGTGTGCTAAGTGTAATATTCATTGTAGCGGAACCTGAGGGAATGGATGTAGGCACCGATAAAGTATAAATAGTTGGAATGGCAGGGATACCGGAAAGCCTGTAAGGATCCGTAGCACCGAATGCGCCACAGTCCGGACTTACCACGGTACCTACCGTTAAGCCGGCACCTTTTGCGGGTGAAGAGGACGGGATCATTACATTCATATCCGGGCTGGTAGTATTGACATGTGCCCCATATACATTATCCGAACTCTGACCAACCAGGTTATTGGAGGCAGTGGCAGGTAAAGAAGGGTTACCTGTAAAAATATTATTTTTCACCGTACTGTTGGTAAACACCAGGGCACCGTTTGTACCAAAGATATTATTGGCCACGTAACAGTTTACAATGGTACTACCCGCCCCAGCACCGTAAATACTATTGTTTCTTACAATATTATTACTACCGGTTAATTGGGTAAGATTAATAGCGGCCCAGAAATCATAAAAAATATTATTCTCACAGGTAAAGTCGGCTATTGACACGGCGCCTCCATTATTACTGATACTGCAACTCAAAAAAAAGTTTTTCTTAACTGTCACTTTATTATTGTTACCTGCTTCAAAAAGAAGCGTCCCCACAAAAAGATTTCTTTCCAGCGTTAAATTAAAATCGGCCGCAGATCCGCTGAGGTTGAGACCTGAAAAGATAATTCCCGCAAAATAGCTGCCATTAGCCCCCTCGCCGATTCTGAAGAAAGCCAGCTGGCTGGCATCCTTTGTTTCCTGGAGGCCACTGTTACCGGGATAGGTAGTATTAGCAGGGTTTAAAAAATATCCAACGCCCAATACCACCAGGCGTTTGGTTAAAGTAATACTATTGGTGGCATATACGTTTGCGCTGGGCTCAATATACAGCGTATCGCCATTGGCCACTGCGGCTGCCTGGGCAGCATCGTAAAAAGTAGTAAAATCGGCTTGTACGCCTACATTGTTGTTTATCCGCCAGCTTTTAGCTTGGCTTGCAGTGTAAGTAAAAATAGTCAGGGTAAGAAGGACAAGATATTTCATAACGTTAATTTTAGGGTTTAAAAATAAGTCCGGGGCAGGCATCGCCGCATCCCCCAAAAAGAGGATTTTTTTGAAACCCGCTAAAAATCATGGAAAAAGGGGAGTAACTTAAGTAGCGATAATCAGGTTATTTGTATAAGACATTAAAGCGTGAAAATCAATCACCAGGCAGTTAACCGCCACCGAAGCTGTCCTAAAAAATGAAGAACAGGCAAGAGCAAGATTAGTAAAAGACCCGCATGATGGCCTGGGTGGCATGCTGTCAGGCATTAAATACTCTTTTCAAAACATGAAAGGCAATTTAATTATAACACCTGAAAATGTTCAGGCTTTTGAACGCAGCATGGACATGCTGGATAACTCAATAAAAGAAATGCAGCGGGTGGCCCATGATATGATGCCGGAGACGCTGGTGAACTTTGGACTGGATACGGCGTTGAAAGACTTTTGTGATACTATTAACCAGGGTGGGGCACTGTCAATTACCTACCAGTCAATTGACATGCAACAGGTGGTTGTTAACCAAACTACCGCCATTACTATTTACCGGATTGTACAGGAGCTGGTGAATAATATTATTAAACATGCTTCCGCCCGGTCAGCCCTGGTACAATTAAGCAATGAGCATAACACCATCAATATTACCGTGGAAGACGATGGAAAAGGATTTAACAAAGAGCTTTTAAACCCTGCACGCGGCATAGGCTGGAGTAATATTTTAAACCGGGTTGATTTTTTAAACGGAAAAGCGGATATTGTATCGGAACCGGGAAAAGGAACATCCGTAAATATAGGGTTACAGTATACCCCCGGGTAAAACATTAAATATTTTTCATGGCCAGCATCAGCGTGTTTATTATTGACGATCATTATATGGTTATTGAAGGTATCCGGTCCCTGTTATTGAACGAGCCGGGTATTGAGTGGCAGGGGCATGCTACTACTGCGGCATCGGCGCTGGCTTACCTGAAACAAAACACACCACCTGATATTATTTTAATGGATATTAACCTGCCCGATAAAAGCGGGATAGACCTTTGCAAGGAAGTAAAACAAGCCTACCCTGCTTCTTTCATTATAGGACTGAGTACTTTTAACCAGCAAAGTTTTGTACAAAAAATGCTGGACAACGGCGCTTCCGGGTATATTTTAAAGAATGCTGACAAGGAAGAGATCGTTGATGCCATTCAACTGGTGATCAAAGGCAAAACCTATTTAAGCCATGAAGCGGCACAATCACTGAAAGGCAACCCTGATAACCAGATCATCCTTACCCGGAGAGAAAAGGAAATATTAGAACTCATAGCCGAAGGATTGACCAATAATGAAATTGCACAACAGCTATTTATCAGCATTTCTACAGTAGATACCCACCGGAAAAATTTGCTAACCAAGTTTGATACCAAGAATACGGCTTCGCTGGTGAAGAAGGCGATTCAGTTACAACTTATTTCACTCTGACCATTACGTCTTCTTCCGTAAATAAAGAAAGGGAGCATAGACATGCCCCCCTTTACACATGAGAAAACAAAAATTATTATAGCAAACTTTTGTTTTTTATTTGCCTGCTTTATTGATCTTCAGTAACAGGTATTCCAGGTGCAAACGCGTATCGCCGCTGCTGGCAGGAATTAACTGTTGAATGCGTTTCCTTGATTCCAGTAACCATTGGTAATAAATATGACTGATATTACCGCCATCAGCTTTAATACGAGGTAAAAATTCAAATCCACTTATTTCTCCCGCCGAACTACCTAATAAGGACAACAATGCCGGACTGCATTGTACCGTTTCGTGTTGCAGGCTGTATTTATTGGCCATATGATCCATCAGTAACAACTGTTGTTCGTATTGTTCGAGGTCGGCAAATGACAGCGTATTAACAACGGGGCCTTTTTTAACTTCTGACCCGGTAATTAAAATATCCACAAGAGCTGACTGCATACCCTGGATAGCACTACGGTTCATTTTAGTTTTGGAATTACTCCATACATATTGAAATACATCCGCTATAGCTTCGGACCTGGTATAACCGTCCTTTTCATTTTTAGACTCACTTAAGGTTGTTTGAAGAGCCACCAAGCGAACCAGGTAAGGAAACAGTGTTCTCCGTATATACTCATCGGCCTGGCCATGAAAATTATTGATATTACGTTGTACCACAGGTAAGGCCATCCAGTCAAGACTATCCAGTGATTGTAACAAAAATTGTAAAGATTCTTTCTGCACGGCTTTAGGTACCGGGCGATAGGCCGGATAGGGATCACCTTCATATTTTTCGTACTGGTAGTAACCACCGATATTATGTACCACATGCATCCAGTACCAGTAATACTGTATGTTCACTACATAAAAGGCCAGGTTATTCCTGAAGTCAAAATTCTCATCTCCCGCTTTCCCCCATTTATCAGCATTCTTCATAATGTAGCGCAGGTTATTGATCGCATACCGTGTAGACTTTACCTGGTCATCACCCAGGTCCTCCGTGAGGGCACTGGGATCTAGATTACCGTTGAGCTGTTGTTTGCCGTAACGGTAATAAGGATCGGGCATACGACTGGTTATTTTTTTATCCAGTACCGCTACTTCTGCTTCGGGGGTGGCAGCGGAATAAACAGGTGCATATAACCAGTCAATAGCATAGTAATCGTACACACCTAATAAAGGAGGTGTCATTTTTACGCCTTTTTCCAGGTCGCCGGGCTGGGCCACAAAGTTAAAACGGGCATAATCCATAATTGAAGGCGTAGTACCATATTTCCGGGTAAAGGCAGGTGATCTTAAAGAATCAACCGGGTAGGCAGAGCTGGCAGCCATATTATGCATCAGCCCCAGCGTATGTCCTATTTCGTGCGCTGATACATAACGCAATGCTTCAGCTATAAGCGCAACCGGTACTTTCTTTTGTAAAACTTCGGGGTTGGCGCCACCCATCTGTACCGCCATCCAGTCGCTCAAAATATCCACCAGGCCGTGATATACATATACAGAAGCATAGAGTATTTCACCTGAACGCGGATCTACCCAGCTTGGCCCCATGGCATTCTGGGTAAGATTAGGCGCATATTTAATACAGTTGAAGCGGATATTATTAGGATCGAATGTACTATCATGCTGAGGATACATTTTTACTTCAATGGCATCTTTAAACCCGATCTTTTCAAAAGCCATATTCCAGTCCAGTACACCTTTGCGTATAGGCTCTATCCAGGTAGCAGGAAATTTATTATCCAGGTAAAACACGATAGGCTTTAAAGGTTTTACCAATTCACCTCTTGCATGAGCCGCTTTATCCGCAGGCTCCAGGCGCCAGCGGTTGGCAAAGAATATTTCTTTTACAGCATCCTGCTTCGGATCATATTGTACAAATTTTGTCGGGAATATACCGATCCTTGGATCATTATACCGGGGAACACCAGGCTTTTCCGGTAATAGTAACATGGACCTTTTGGTTAATACAGTTACGGGCATATTCTCCGCCACTGAAAATCCAAAAAAGGTTTTATTTACCAGGTAGGTCAAATAGGCCGATACCGATACATTATCCTCAAATGCCATTATTTCGTGCAGTACAGTGCCCTCCGATTTAAAACTGGAGTTACGTCCCGCCAAACCACCTACCGGCATAAAGGGGTCCATGTTCGGACTGCCACTTAAAAATAAACTGCTGATATCAAATAACACTGCCAGGCTATCGGGTGTATAAGCCAAAACGGGGTAAGCACCAATTACGGGATCAGCATAGCTTTTACGTAATGCTTCCTGGATATTAACATCTTCACTACGCACTGAGAAATCGGAGCGGCGTAAATAGATGGTACTATCTGTTATGGTAAAATGAACGGCCAGCGGATCTTTTGCCTGTTCACCTGCAGCCACTTCCTCAATATGACTGGTCTGTTCTGCCACAGAACCCAATAAAAAATGCCTTTTAAAAAGCTTTACAGGAAATTCAAAATAAACCTTACCATTCATTTTATGCAGGGTAATGGTCCCTTTCTTTGTTTCAAATTTCTTTCCTTTAAAGAAGGTTTCGTATTTGCTTTTTTGCTTTGCCGTATCTTTCTGCGCATGCAGGGCAGCGCATATCAACAACACAGTTAGAAGAAGACAGCCTTGTCTGATATTTCTATTCATCTCCCCTATTTTAATATTTTATTTACTTGGTGTAATAACAACTGGTAATGTTGTGCTGTTTCTTTATCGCTGGTGGAAGTAGCTACTGTTTTTAACAGGGACTGGATTTGTTTTAACAGTCCGTAATACACCGGTTCCAGGGCCGGCATCAGGTTAAACTGTACGTTCATATAACCAAACCCGCTTACAGGAATATTATTACCGCCTACCTGTGTATGCGTATCCACTGCACAAGCTGCTATATCTTGCACATCCTGCCGGAACTGAACCACCGGTAATCCCTGGTTTATCGCTATCGCATCAGCCGTTCCTGCTGCACCCGTGCCCAGTTTTGTTTCTTTGGCAACGGCCGCTACAAATGCTTTCTGCATTTGCATTTGCGTGGCTGTGAGTTTTTTCCTTTGTTTGGTGGGTTTCCAGAAAGCCTCGTACAGGTCATCCAATACATCTTTGGGCGTATATGGATCTTTTTCATCTGAACGTACAGCGCCCAACTGTACCCTGGCAGGCAATTGTAATAAGGTGCTCACCATATTATTACGCAGAGCTACCAATGGCGTACCGGTAATGGTCATGTTCTTTAGTAAAGATTCCGGTTCCAGCCAGCTGTTGTCTTCCAGTTCTGTTAAAATAAATTGCAGGGCTTCTTGCTGTTTTTTACGACTGATCACTTTGTAGTGCACCACATCATCACCTTCATACTTTTCATTTACCTGGATGCCGCCAACATTGGTCAGCACATGATTCAGATAACGGATATATTGTCCACGGGCCTGCGCCAGGATGGTTTCGCGGTAGCTGTAATCCTTATCATTCGCTTTCACCCAATCGTTTACATTGGCCAATACATATTTCAGGTTCTTTATACCATAGGTAGACGCTTTTATCGCATCATCTCCAAGATCCTCCGTTTGTGTACGGGGATCAAAAGAGGTCATGAACTCGTTACCGAAACGATAACGTACATCTCCCGATTTTGCCCTTACCATTGCTTCCAGCGTACGCTTTTCACTGTCAGCCGTTACCTGGGCGGGATCAAAGTATTTATAGTTCCATTCAATAGCATAATAATCATACACACCAAACTTAGGTGGTGATAAAACCACCCCTTTTTCTTTATCCCCAGGCTGTGCCACGTAATTGAAGCGGGCATAGTCCATAATGGAATAAGTGGTACCATATTTTTGTGTAAACGATGGCGAACGCAGTGAATCCACGGGTATTGCATTAGAAGCACCCATATTGTGCCGCAGCCCTAAACAATGCCCCAGTTCGTGCCGGATCACATATTGCAGTCCTTCCAGCTTTTTGCTTTCGGGTAATATGGTATTACGCACGCTGGCATCAGCGGGAGAGGTTTGAATGAACATCCAGTTATTCAACAGTTTTACGATATCGTGGAATACATATACGGATGCATTGATAATTTCGCCCGAACGCGGATCTACCCAGCTTGGCCCCATAGCATTGGCTACAGGAACCGGTGCATAACGGATACAGTTGAATTTAATATTATCCGGGTCAAATGTTGAATCGTTTACCGGGAAAGGTTTTGCGATCACTGCATTTTTAAAGCCGGCTTTTTCAAATGTTTCCTGCCAGTCTTCCACAGCCTGTTTGATCACCGGTTTCCAGCTTTGCGGAAAAGCATTGTCAATATAGAAAACGATGGGCTTAACGGGTTCTGATAATTGTCCGGCCTTGTAAGCTTCTTTATCTTTTGGCTCTAACAAAAAACGGTGTGCAAAGTAAACATCTTCTGTACGGTTGAGGTGTTCGCTCATCAACACCCTTTTGGAATTGAAGATGCCCACCCGCGGATCAGCGATCCTGGGCCTGGTGGGCATATCTGCCAAACGGATAATGGTACGGGTAACCGTTGCCGTTACCGGTATTTCCTTTGCAAATGTGCGGGTACCGGTACTATAGTTATTCTCATACGATAACTGTGATTTAATGATCAGGTTATCTTCAAATGATTTGAAAGAAGCGATGAACGACCTGTCTTTCTTAAAGCTGGGTGTAGATTTATACCCCATGGATGCATATACACTGAAAATACCAAAGGGTGATAACTCTTTCATATCACTGTTAAAAAAGTCGGTCACATCAATAACTGCAGACTGACCATCATTACCAAAGGCTTCCACCTTGAAGGTTTTAACAATAGCCCCCATATTGTTCAGCTTTAATGCCTGTGCAATATTATTATCAGGTGCATCTGCCAGGTACGAAATATTCATCTTCTTTAACAGGATGGTAGAGTCTACCAGGCTGAATTGTATAGGCATCGGCTCCTGTTTAGAGCCCACAATCCCCTCATAGTTGTCACTGATCTCGGAAATAGTAGAAGCCAGCAACATATCCACATTGAGCTGTGATGCCGGCACCTCCATGTAAACCTTATTCTTTACACTGTAAATATTGATAAACCCTTTAGACAGTTTATCATATTTACCTAACAGCTTATCAAAAGGTGTCAGCTTGGCCAGGCTATCTTTCCTGGCTTTATCTTTCGCTTCCAGCTCTTTTTTTTCCTTTTCAATACGCTGCTGCTCACGCTTTTTCTTACTTTGACCATAGCTATTGGTAACCCCTGTTAGCAATAAGCCGGTTAATAAAAAAAGACAAACAATTCGGGACTTTTTCATGTTGTATAATGTAAAACTTACTATTTACCGCAACACTATGGGTGATACGGGATAAACTAAAATTTAGTTGTCATTTATTTCTGAGGTACAACGGACAGTATTTTATCGAAGCCGGTGAAAGTTTTAATACCGGCGGCATTAATATTTCCGGCCCCCAGGTTGATCAATGGCAATAATCTTACTTTTCCTTCCGTGCCGTTATAGGTTGACAGAATTAATTGTTTATTATTGGTGCTGATATAAGACTCCTGGTTGGGATAACCATACTGGCGGTAAATATCCAAAGTAGTAATTGACTCGCCAGCGGGTACGGTATACCTTTCTTCCACTATGGGGGTTGAACCGGCAAAGATCACTGCGTAAATTTTATCAGCCGTAGCATAGAACATTACGTTCTGATCGTCCAGCATAACAAAATGTGTAGCGTTGTTTATACCCGGCGCAGCAGACAGGTCTATTTTTTTAACAGCCCTTGGTGCCACATAAGGTTCACCATATTCATTTACCCCTCCGTCAAAAACCAGTAATTCATATGCACCGCTGGTTTTATCTTTCAACAGGTGTAAAAAACCTCTATCCGCCGAAATTCCTGCAGCTACATTTACTTTACCAGGGTAATTACCTGCATTTACACCATTATATGTTTCGTTAGGAGAAAAATTCTGTGTTTTATCAGAAAAAGAAAAAGGACCTTGTATATAAGCAAACTTCCCGTTTTTCTCATCATAATAGTGTATCCTGAAAGCAGGGTCATAGGTAGATGTATTGCCGGAGTTGGCATTTAAAGCAATGATCTTTGGAACCGGTTGAGCATACAGAGATTGTACCCCTATTTTGGCGGCAGTAGCGAACCAGCCATAGTAGATCATATCATTACCCAGGTACACATCGTTCTGATAACAATAATAAAAAGTGCCGGGATTTAAAGTTGCAGGCGGTGTAACAAAAAGGTCATTTTTATCGCCCACGTATGAATAATTCAGCGTATTATACGCATACATATTATTCGCAGTTAAGGCATACACCCTGTTACCACCACGTACATTGGCAAAATACAGATCATGTACCAGGCCATTGATCCCAGAACCGTTTACGCTTGACAAAATATCCCGTTTTATTGAAACTTCTGAATAATTTGTTGTCACCTCCGGGCTCATGATATGTGAAAAATCCGTAGTGGCATTGTCTTTTGTAGTAGCAATAACCAGGCCCTCACCAATATTATTCAACACTGTCAGTTTCCAGTAATGAATGGCCTGCAGTTTTGTATCGACATTGGTTACATACAATTTTAAGGTATGATAATAGGTGCCGGTATTCGGTGTAAAGCCCACTTCATAACTTAATTGTTCCGAGTCATCAATCGTGATGAAGGAGGTATCCCTAGGATCAGGATTGATCATCCAGGTATAAGTAAACTTTGACTTATCGGCTCCATCATAGTTAATTTTAGGATCTAACTGTAAGGTATTAAACTGATAAACAGTTAAAGCCTCCCCCGCTGCATAACCAAAACTTAAGTCGGGCAATTTATCCGTTGCAAAGGAACTGTCATCTTTACGGCATGCGGCAAAGAAAGCGCATACAGCAAGTATTACAGACAGGGAAATTATAGTAATACGTTTCATGTATCTATCGTTTGTTAAGGTTGATTATTTTATTTTTTGTGGAACATATACTCTTGCTCTCTACTGCCTTACGGATAAAGGTTTTTATCCCAGTAAATTGGCACAATGGGCTGTCCCACAGCAGTTCCGTTATCATGCACCAGGATGTCGTTGGGATGATCTTTATTCCATTGTTTTACATAATTACCAAATTTTACACCTAATGCTTCTGCTCCACTTTGCTGTAACCCGCCATATATTGCTGCGGTAAATGTTGTCAACCCGGTTTGCTCAACGATCAATTTATACACTCTTGTGCTTGAGCTTGAACTAAAAAATATCCTGTAATAAGTCCAGCTGGGAATTACCACTTTATCGGACCACGTAATTGTATGTAACTGGCTTTCCACATTACCCGAACCCAGTTCAGCGGTACCTTTGATTTTTAATGCCAGCTTTACTTCATTGGTGGTTAAAGCCGGGGCATTCTTCAGTTTCACTTTTAGTACACCTTCAAACGCGCCTGCTTTTACCTCGCCACCCAGGATCTCGTACAGGTTTGCCGGTGCATTGGTCTGGTCGGCAATTATATCAGCACTGAAACTCCTGTCTTTATCGGCAGCATTGCCAATTATCCTTACCGGTATTTCATGTATTTTTTCCCCGGAACTATTACCCAGGAAAGTATACACACTGACAGTATTAATAAAATTAACTGCAGGTGAAGCGCTGAAAGAAAGCGGGTCGCTTTTTTTGCACGAAACCATGAGTATCGCTATAAAAAAAATATAGTTTAATTTTTGTCTCATAAAACGTTTTTTGAAAATTATTTCAATCAGTTGTTTTGTTATTGCACCCTGTTACCTAATTCCAGTTCATTTTGCGGATAAGGCAACATGTATAATTTATCATCGCCTTTAATGGTACTGGGCAGGCCACGGAAAGTATCAAAGCCATTTCTTTTGTAATAAAAGAACAGTTGCCCTTCTGCAGAAAAGTCTTTCTGGTACTCCTTTGTCAACTCCAGTTTTACCTGGTCTGCTGTTGCCGATTCCGGTATATCTTTCAGTATCCCCCTGCTTCTGCGTACTTCGTTGAGTAGCTGAATGGCTTTCTCCCGGTTATTGACCAACTCATATTCCGCCTCTATGTAATACATTTCTGACACCCGCATTACAGGTAAAAACTTATTGGACGTTTGGCCAGGCGCAGCCGCCAGCTTTACCGGTGTTCTACCGTTCCCATCCTGTACGAACTGTACGATCTGTCGTTTGTCAACAGCTCCCACCTGTGGGTCATTTAACTCGTAAATGGTATTAAAAGCAGTTTCGTCCACAAAGAGCGCATTATAATCTGCAGCAGATCCGCTTTTTAATGCGCCGGCCCATAAAGCCAAACTATATACTTCCAGGTGAAAAATATGTTCTGCAGCAAAGCTGCGGTCCGTACTACCTGAGTTATTGCTGTTGATTAATTTTGCCGTTCCATTATCAATTACCTCTCTTGCTGCCTGTGCCGCCTTTTGCAGATTGGCCGTTCCGCCCATCCAGGTATACACCCGTGCTTCCAAAGCCTTTACAGCATAATAGTTCATCCTGCTGTTCCGGTTATTATAAAAGCCATCTACATTCACACTTGTATAATAGTTGGCCGGACGTGAGGTATTGGGATAAATGGGGTCTTCGTGTAATAAAACAGTGGCCTCCTGGATATCTTTTAACAATAACGCAAAAGTTTCAGCATATGTTTTTTGCGGGGTTACCCCTTTACCATAAGTAGTTATATAAGGAATTGCCGGAAAGGAAGCAAGATCAGGACGTCCCTGGTAATTCTCATGACCATATAAACGTAAAAGATCGAAATGCAGGAAAGCACGCAAAGCCAGCAACTCTCCCTTTATGACTTTAAAATTGATAGGATTAAACACAGTTTGCTGTTTATCTATCTGGGTTAAAGCGTTATTGATACCGGCAATGGTTTTATACAGGTCCCAGAACATGTCCGTATACTTACGGGCTGCCTGATGCTGATAATTATAAGCCTGTAACTGAAAATAAATGGAAAGATTCACCATAGGCTTATACTGCTGCGCTAAAATATCTGTCGCAATATAGCTTTGCATAGCGCCATAGTTATTGTACTGACCCATACCAATATATACACCCATTAATGCATCTTTAAAACCACTTTCGTTGCTTAACAGGTCTTCTGATTTGATCTGGTTACTGGCCGTAACATCCAGGAATTTCTTGCAGGAGCTAAATCCGGCCAGGCATCCTGTTGCTAGTATATAGAAAAATATTTTTTTCATGTTCGTATTAATTTAGAAGGTAGCCGAAATAGATAATGACATGGTTCTTGAGAATGGGTAACTGGTACCTCTTTCAATTTGAATGGAACTGAATTTACCGATCTCGTTCATATTGAAGGCCACTTTCAATCTTTGCATCCCTAATTTCTTGATGGTTTTATCCTGGAACAGATAATACAGGTTCACAGCAGCTATATCCAGTTCATTCCGGTTCTGCACAAAACGGGTTGTAGCCCTTGTCACTTCCTGGAGGGAAGTAAACACCCCATCACCATCAGGATCATATGAAAACTGGCCCAGCTTTTTATAATACACATTCTGACCGGGTTGTGTCCACCTGCCGGTTAACACACGTTTATCTACATTATACAGCATGTTCACATTCTCTACACGGTCTACTAAAGTCTGGTTATATAACTGGCCACCGCCTAAATAACGGGCAGTAACATTTAAGCCCCAGCCTTTAATTTCGAGGTTTATACCAAAGGCTCCCTGGTATCTCGGGCGACTATAACCGGCGTTCACCATATTATTGGCATCCCAGATAGAAGTGGTCGTGCCATCAGGGTTTTGATAAATTTCTAAACCGGTTGCCGGATCAATACCTAAAGAAGGTACGGCCCAGATAGTATGCAGCGAGCCTCCTTCATAATACCTTTTTACCGGAACGCTGTTTCCTTTAAACGAAGCAGAATCGGTCATCTTATCATTATAAGCTTTCATGGCATCCGATAATGCCAGGATCTTATTCAGGTTGGTTTCTATACTACCATACACATTTACAAAATCTCTTCCTTTCTGGTAAACATTATAGGAAACATAGGCTTCTATACCTGTGTTTTGTACTTTTCCTAAGTTCTCATATACTGTATTGAAGCCGGTAGAAGGCACAACCGTAATAGGAGTAACCAGGTTTTCGGTATAACTGTTATAATAATCTACACGGCCGCTGAAACGTCCGATACGGATATCCAGACCGGCATTGTAATCCAGTTTATTTTCCCAGCGCAGATCAGGATTGCTTAAACTTACCAGGTAGGTACCGGGGAAACCCTGGTACAACGCATCGGGGTAATATTGATAGGTAGCAATGGATACATTGGTCATGAAATTAGGATTACCTGAAGTACCGACCGAACCTCTTACACGTAATTCATCCACAAAAGGAAGCGCACGTTTAACAGCCACTTCATTATGAAGATTATACCCTAAACCAAGGCTGTAAAATAATCCCCAGCGTTGGTTAGCACCAAACTGTGAAGAAGCACTGCCCCGGAAACTAAAGTCCGCTAAAAACCTTTCATCATAAGCATAGTTGGCAGCAAAAAAGCCACCGAGGTCACGTATAATGGAAGTCACACCGGTTGGCCTGCTGTTTAATGCATACCCACGGCCAAAAGTTATATCCTCCATCCTGTCACTGGAAAAACCTTCCACGCGGTGTATGATCTCATTGAATTTTCTTTCACTCACCGAAATACCGGCATTCGCACCCACTACACTACGGCCGAAAACATTACGGTAATTCACCGTTAAATCGCCGCTTACATAATTACTTTTACCGTTATTTAACTGGTAGGAGCCTTTTCTCAAACGACCTTCATCACTGGAGTATTCGGCTCCACCAAATTTGGTATGGTTAGACGGTTCAAAAGCATTTGCTTCGCTGGTTTTATTATCCACACCAAAACGTCCTACGATCCTGAACTGGTTGTTCAGCATCCATTCTATATAGAAGTTATTGGTGAAATTAAAATAACTGTTATCGTAACGGGTATTGGTAGTTGAGTTAAAGAAAGGATTAGTAACCCTAGATCCGTCATAAGGATTGATCTCAGCATAAAAAGGAATACTACCATCCTGGTTCTGGGCAGTCCAATAAGGGTTCATCCTTACATAATCATCAAAAGTGCCATAAGGAGATTCTACAGCCGTGTTAGAGGTAACGCTCATGATATTCCTGAACAGGAAGTTTCGCACCCTGTACGAAGCCGTCAGGTTACCTCCAACATTTCTACGGGAAGAACCTTTCATTACGCCCTGCACATCCCTGTAACTCAGGTCACCAATTACATTTAAACCCTGGTTACCCAGTTCAATACCCAATGTATGTTTATGCCCGATACCTTCACGCAGTGGTTTCGCGATCCAATCGGTGTTTAACCCTTCCAAAGCCAGCTTTCTGCGCTGATTATACACCTGTTGAAGAATGATGGATTGTTGTATATCATTCGTTTTATAAAACCCGTCCAACACCTCGGCATCCAGCTTTTCATGGGCATTAGCCAGGTTATAACTGGTTAAATCGGGCACCTCTATATCCAGGGCACCGTTATAATGAACAAACACACGGTTTCCTACCGATTTTTTTGTTTCCACTACTACCACTCCATTTGCCGCCCTGGCACCGTATACTGCTTTAGAAGCAGCGTCTTTTAAAATAGTGATCGACTCAATACGATTGATATCCAGGTCAAATATTCTTTCAATGCTTGCCTCAAAACCATCCAGGATGAATAAAGGCTCGTTAGGATTTTTAATATAGTTGCCTTTGATACCATCAACCGTTGTACCCAGGTTTTCAAATGTGGAAGTACCGCGTAACTGGATATTAGGCAGGGCATTGGGACTGGACCCCAAAGCAAAATTGTCCACGAACATAGAAGGCATCAGATTTTTTAATGCCTGGAAAACATTCGCATTACCTACTTTGCGTAATTCGTCGTTATTATAGGTTACAGCTGAGCCTGTATAAGTAGATTTTTTCCGGTTAAAGTAACCGACAGCAACCACTTCATTCAGATCCTCAGGTTTCAGCTGCAAGCGCACAATTAAATTAGCATTACTCTCGCTCACTTTTTCCTCCACGGTCTGGTAGCCGGCCATAGATATCTGTAATACGCTTGTGCCTCCCATGGTGATAATAAACTCACCCCTTTCATTGGTGGACACACCTACCTGTGAACCTTTTACAAATATATTAGCGCCAACCAATGGCTCACCGGTTTTAGCATCTACTATCCGGCCTCTGATCTCAATAGGTGGTAAAGGGGCTTCTGTAATTGTTTCTACTGTTTTTTTAACAGGAGGTGCCGGATATTTTTCTTTGATGGAAATGATCTTATCGCCTACCAGCTCCCAGGTAAGGTCCTGATCTTTAAAAATCAGGGCCAGTGCCTGTTGTAAGCTGACATTCCGGATAGATAAAGTAACAGGCTTGCTGCGCTGCATTAACTGGTCCTGGTATACCACGGCCAGACCTGTTTGTTTTTTTACCAGTTGTAGTACCTTTGATAAAGATTCTGATTTTACCTGCAGGCTGATCTGTCCGTAACTACGGGCGTTTACCTGTACACTTAATACCAGCAACAGGAACGCCATGTACTTTAACGATATCATTACCCGCTTCAAAGAGGGTTGAGCAGTTTTCCTTACAACGGCTTCCGCGGGTTTTCGTTGTAATGCTGCAGCAGCAAAAGAGAATTGTTGTTCCCGCATACCAGGAATAACTTTCTCACGAGCAGTTAGATGCATAGTTCAGTTTGAGTTTTAGTAATCATTGCCTTATTTATCAGTCACGTTGCTCCAAAGGGCTGCAACGTTTATCACGTATTTAAGGTGTATTAACGGTTAGCTTTTTTTAACACGCACTTTTCGCTTCTCCGCGTCTATTTCAAATTTCAAATCTTTATTCTCCAATACCTGTAATAACTCCCGCAGACTTACATTCCGGGAAATACCTTCACCCGTAAAACTTAAAGAAGCCGGAACTTCCGTTTCATACACTACGTCTATATCGTACCATCTTTCCACCTGGCGCATCAATGTTTTTAGATCCGCATGCCGGAAAGATTGCAGCCCGTTTTTCCAGGCCGTTACCAGTTCCACATCCACATTATTAGCCAGTGTTAAGCCGCCATCTTTTTTCTGGTTGCTTTGCTGTCCGGGTTTTAACAACATTTCTTTGTCGCCGGCTATTACCTGCACACTTCCTTCCAATAAAGTGGTTTGAACAGATGGTTCACCGTTATAATTCATCACATTGAAATGAGTGCCCAATACTTTTACATAAGCGTCGCCTGTATTTACCAGGAAAGGTTTTGTTTTATCCGGCGCTACTTCAAAATAAGCTTCGCCCTTTATGGTTACACTGCGCTCTGCTGTAATAAATGCAACCGGGTAGGTAATGGATGTTCCTGCATTTAACCATACCCTGCTGCCATCTGCCAGTGTCATGTCAATTACTTTGGAACCACGCGGGTTCACCAGCGTATTGTATTGCAGGGTTTTTACTTCATCGCTGGCACCTGCCTGGTAAGCGATCTGGCCATCAGCCAGTTTTACCAGTTGCATATTTCCTTCCTGTGCCAGGGCCCCGCTTCCGGCACTATCCAGGTAAACGGTTCGGCCATCGGACAGGGTGATCGTCGCCCTGTTTGTCTCCGGCGCTTTCAGATCGGGCAGTCGCAGCGCTATACCCGTTTCTTCTTTATCCTTATTTAAACCTGTTACCAGCCAGTAGCCGGTAACCGCCAATACCATAACTGCGGCTGCGGCCGTTAACCACTTACGTATGTTTTTTTGTTTTCCCGGGACCTGTAATAAAGGAATGCTTTGAGGTAATTCCTTTTTGTTAATTGCCGCTTTTAATCTCTCCACAGCCAGGTCGGTCAGCTTTTTATCTTCTGCCATTATAAAAGCAGGGTCCTGTACTTTTTCATCAATATACTGCGCCAGCAATTCCTGGTTTTCTTCCAGTTCGGTTAATTGTAAAAACAGCGCCAGCTTTTCTCCTGCCAGTTCTCCTGCTTCGTATAAGGCCAATAGTTGTTTAAATGATTCTGTCATGAAGGCATCGTTAATTTATCATTAAATAGACGGCTGCAATTATTAAAGACGCATGCCGGAATGGATACGCACGAAAAAAAACGGTTTATTTTGAAAATATTTTTCCGGCTTTTATTAAAAAGCCCGGGAAAAAATATTTTACTCTAGGTTAATGGGTGAATTACAAAAGGAGGGCCGGTTAAAAAAAAGCGATCAGGGCCGCCAGAATGGTTTCCGGTAAATAACCCTGGGCACGCAAAGCACTGCGTAACTGGTTTAAGATAATGCTAATAAGATTAGAGACGGTCCGGTCAGAAATTTGTAATACCTGGGCTATTTCTGCATGACTCATTCCCTCCTCACGGCTCATTTTATAGATATGCTGTTGTTTGGCAGGCAGTTTTGCAATCACCTCCCGGATGGCTTCCTGCAACCGGGCCGACTCCGCCTGCTCGATACCGGATAGTTTACCCGGCTGCAACACAGTTGTCTGTTGTACCTGTTTAATGATCTTCTGCTGTGTTTCTGTTTTTCGTAAAGCAGAAATAAGCATATTACGTAACACAATAAAGAGGTATTTATCAAAGGCCTCTATTTCTGTAAGCCGTTGCCGGTTATACCATAGTTTCAGAAAACACTCCTGTAAAATATCTTCCGCTTCTTCCGGAACAGTAAGGTAGGTGAGTGCAATAGTGTAGGCCTTATTGCGGTAATGACGATAGAGCCGTTCAAAAGCATCCTGGTTGCCTTCGGCTATCTGTAATAACAGTTCTTTTTCATTATATAACAATCCCTTTTCCAAGCAATAAAACAGCCGAAATTAATAAAAAAAATTATATAAACTTTCATGCTGGATTTACAGACGAGGCCATGATACAGGCTTTCCGGTAAGCAGGGAATGCCGTTGCACGATTACATTCTAACGAATGTTTGCAAGTATGTATACATTTAGTTATCCCTAAAATCTTCCAGTATTGCTTCAATTGTCTTAGCTCCATCATAGAAACCGGTCAGTTTACTGATCACCCCTTCCACCAATGCATCCGGACAGGAAGCGCCGCTGGTGATGAGCACGCGGACAGGCATTGTGCCAGGTAAATAGTTTTCAGTAAGCAGTTCCTCGTGGGTCCTGAAATTGCAATGTAATATTTGCTGAGAAGACAACAGCTTGCTCTCGCTGTTGACAAAATAGGTAGGCAATTTTTCTTCGCATAATTCTACCAGGTGCGAGGTATTGGAGGAGTTATACCCACCCACCACAATGGCCAGGTCGGCCGGTTGTTCCAATAAACCCATTACCGCACTCTGGTTATCGTTGGTAGCATAACACAGGGTATCACGGGTATCGGCAAAATGATTATTCACTTCACCGGGGGCCGGCTGGTAAGTAGCGATCATTACCTGTTTTAAATAATCGGCAATAGCCTGGGTATCGCTGGCCAGCATAGTGGTCTGGTTCACCACCCCT
The DNA here is from genome assembly GCF_042686025.1 of Terrimonas rubra. Taxonomy (NCBI): domain Bacteria; kingdom Pseudomonadati; phylum Bacteroidota; class Chitinophagia; order Chitinophagales; family Chitinophagaceae; genus Terrimonas; species Terrimonas rubra. Next base: position 579,525 of record NZ_JBHUOZ010000003.1, on the reverse strand, counting down.
ATTTTCTGTAAATGTTTGCTTACATCAAAGCCGGGAGAGTGTTGCCCCTTGAATTCTTCGTAAAACAAAGCGGCCGGCTTTTCGCCGGTAATATATCTGGCCAGGGCCTCGGTCTGGGCCATATCCTTTACCACCACCGAAGCCGCATTGGCGGCCGCATGTGAAAAAGTTGCCCTGGTTTCTTCATGCTTAGGTTTACCATGGATCACGATGGTGTAATCCTTTTTAGCAATGGACTCGCTGCGGTTCCATACCTTCTCTACAAAAGGGCAGGTAGTATTATATTTCTCGGTCTGTATACCAATGGCGTTTAACCGGGCTTCTATTTCTAAAGTAGTACCAAAAGCGGGGATGATTACCACATCATCGGCGGTCAGTTCATCGAAAGGGATCAGCTCCTTTCCATAAGTATCCTGCAAAAAGCGTACGCCCTTACTTTGCAGGTCAGCATTCACCTGGGGACTATGAATCATTTCACTTAACAGGAATATCCGTTTACCCGGGTTTTCATCAATGGTTTTAAACGCTATTTCAATAGCATTCTCCACCCCATAGCAAAAACCAAAATGCCGGGCCAGGTATACCTGCACGGGACCAAAGTCCAATAAGGTAGGTGAAAAGTCCTTCTTTAATTTGTCCTGCTCCTTGCGTTTCTTTTTTACGGCGGCAATCAGCGGACTACGGTATATAATTGGTACCTCAAATTGTTTCATGCTAATATTTGTACAGCTGTTTACCAATGGTAAACCATGCAAAAATAAGCATTCCTGCCGGGTTTTGCTATAAGGGGCTAATCAGCAAATATTCCTTATCTTACCGCCTAAACTGATTATTCATGCGATTTGCCCTGGCCATCCTGTGTTGTTCCATGCTTTTCGGCTCCTGTATTTTAATGGATAAAAAGGACGAAAAACCCGGCGACAAAAACACCGCAACAAAAAATTCTATGCAGAAAGTAGACTGGTTACACAATACCAATATTTATGAAGTAAATGTAAGGCAATATACCCCCGAGGGTACTTTTAATGCTTTTGCCAAACATATACCCAGGTTAAAGGAAATGGGCGTGGAAGTGTTGTGGTTTATGCCCATTACGCCGATTGCCCCAAAAAATAAAAAAGGTAGTATGGGTAGCCCCTACGCCTGCTCGGATTATACCAGCATTAATCCCGAGTTCGGAACCCTGGACGACTTTAAAGCCCTGGTAAAAACAGCCCATGACAATGGATTGAAAGTAATTATTGACTGGGTGGCCAACCATACCGGCTGGGACCATATCTGGACCAAACAACACCCCGATTATTATTTAAAGGACAGTGCCACGAACGATTTTAAGATCGCTTCCGGCATGGATGATATTATTGAGCTGGACTATAGCAACCCTGCCTTACGTAAAGCCATGATAGCAGCCATGCAGTACTGGGTAAAAGAAACCGGCATTGACGGTTACCGTTGTGACCTGGCCTCCTGGGTGGAAGTAGATTTCTGGCAGGAAGCCCGTCCGCAGGTAGACAGCCTGAAAACATTGTTCTGGCTGGGCGAATTTGATGAACTGGAAACACCTGATTATGGAAAAGTATTTGATGCCAGTTATAGCTGGAAATGGATGCACAGTACCCGTGATTATGCGGAGAATAAAATAACACTGGATAGCCTGGTTGATCTGTTAAAACGTTACAGCGCTATCGGTGATGCCTCCATGCGTGCCTGGTTTACCACCAACCACGATGAGAATAGCTGGAACGGAACAGAGTATGAAAAATATGGCGACCTGGCCATACCGCTGGCTGTATTCAGCGCCACCTGGAACGGTGTGCCTTTGCTGTATAGCGGTCAGGAACTGCCTAACCATAAAAGACTGGAGTTTTTTGAAAAAGACCCCATACAATGGAGTGACAAAAATCAACTGCACGACTTTTATAAAACATTATTGACCTTACACCACCAGAACCCCGCATTAAGAGGAGGTGACAGTACGGTACAGACTTTCTTACTCAACACTTCAGCTGCTGATAAAGTGCTGGCGTATAAACGTAAAAAAGATGACTACGAAGTACTGGTTGTGCTCAACCTTTCTAAAGACAATGTAAACTTTACAGTAAATGATGAAGCTGTTGCCGGTCCATACCGTAATGTGTTTACAAAAGAAAATGCCCAGCTAAACAACGGTCATTCCTTTAACCTTCCCAAGAGCGGTTACCTTGTTTTCGAAAAATAAACAAATAAGGCTGAAGTGTATTTCACCTTCAGCCTCATTCCTTTCTGTTTGTAATACGCAGACCTGAGAATTGAGAAATCAGACTCAAAAAGTCAGAACTCAGACCCAAGAAGTAAGCAATACCTGCTAGTCTTTTATTTATTGTCAGGATATATACCTTACACCTTCAACCTTACACCTTCAACCTTACACCTTAAACCTTCCTCACTTGTCCATTGCAAATTGTCCATTGTCAATTGTCCATTGTCAATTGTCCATTGCCTATTTCACCCTATACACCGGATAACGCAAATGTTCGGGCTCATAATATGGTGTTTGTTTAAACACAAAATCCAGTTGTGCACGGGCACTTTTAGCAAATTGTGAATCGGTTTGTTGTTTCTCCACCAGTTGTTTTTTTAACGCCGCATTTTGTTCCAATATTGCAGCAGCTTTATCCTCAAAAACATAAGCGGAATATCCTTCCTTCTGACCCAGTATGCCATCGAAAAAATTCCAGGCAAAATAACTGTCTTCCGCCTCGGGTTCCAGGGTTTCAATTAAAAAGCGATTGGCCACCTGGTTCATGGGTACATACCAGTCGCCTTTTCTGAATTGCATTGCTTTTGTATTTATACTCACTTCTACATTAGTGTTCACATGATGTGCTTCATAAGCTGTGGCAGACCCGGTATATTTCTCCACGCGGTACACCTGTACATTGATCAATGTATCTTTTGTCAACCGGCGCATCTGCACTTTATTTACCTGTAACAATTCCACCACCTTCCACCAGCCCTGGGGGATAATATAGGCGGTTGGCTTTTCTACTTCTTTTACCACTTTAAACTCATTATAATGCGGTATTTGTTTGGTAAAGGGTTTTGTACGGTCATAGTACAAACGCGGCAGCCCCGAAACACCGCTGGGCTTATACCCGCTTTCAAACCCTTTAAAGGTAATGGTCTGCACCATGGTGGTATCATGCTGAAAAGCGATAGGGAACTGTGCCTGTTTTTTTACGGCTTCTTTTGCTTCTGCACGCAAGGTTTTAATTTTCTCGCTGTTTGTAGCGGTAAAAGCTATAAAGCTTTGCATTAAAGCATAGGTAGCGGCCACACGCTGTTTATATGGCTTTAACATATGGGTTTCCGGCATAAAGGAGAAGGTTTGCCATAGTGCCGCATAACCGGTGCTGTAACGGGGACTATCCCAGAATCCCTTCCAGCCTTCCTCAACTTTACGGTTACTCCAATGATTGACATAAGGTACCAGGTCAAAACCTTTTTCCTGCATCATCGTATATAAAGCCGGTTGAAATGTTGTTTGCAGAAAGGTTCCCATGGCCCCGCCCAGTTTATTATGTTGCGTAGGTAATAGGGTTATAATATGCTGGTAATCGGCACCATTGCTTACATGGTTATCTACAAATACATCCGCATCCAGCTCATGGAATATCTGAGCAAAACTGCGGGCTTCCTTACTGTCGTTTTTAATAAAATCGCGGTTCAGGTCCAGGTTTTGTGAGTTGCCCCTGCTGCCAAAAGCATCGGGCCCTTCCTGGTCCACACGGTAATTTTCACCCCGGTTTAAACAGCCGCCTATATTGTATACAGGAATAATGGCCAGCACAATATTAGCGGGTAGTTTATACTTGTTGGTTACAATATCTCTTACCAGTAACATGCTGGCATCAATACCATCGGGTTCGCCGGGGTGGATGCCATTGTTTACAAAGACAATACGTTTGTTGGCCTGTTTTATTTTTTTAATATCGGTAATACCGTCATTACTTACCAGCACCAGGTGCAGGGGTAAACCAGCATCGGTATCACCTTTTTGTATCACGGTTACTTTAGTAGATTGTTTATCCAGTTTTTTCCACCAGTCAATTATCTCAAAATAAGTAGGCGTACTATTACCATTTGATTGTTCAAAAACAGTAGTGATGGTTTGCGCGGTAATAACACCATAAAAGCATAGTGTTATAAGCAGGAGGAGGGACTTTTTCATGTGACGCAAGTTCACAAATACAATTAACTAAACAAAATATTTTACCGTTGTGCTTCCTGTCGTTTTAATAGTTCGAGTCGTGCCAAATTCAGAATAAAATAAACACAGTAATCTGTTCCGGTTTTATACCATTGTCCATAACCCGAGTAAAATGGATATTCCGATCCTACACTATACAAATGCCGTAAATATAACTTCCCTTTTGCCTTGGTTTTTTGTATACTGGTAGATTTCACTACTTTCCCTGTCTCTTTATAAATTCTTTTTGCCTCCTCTTCTACCAGCTTAAAATCCTCAGGACTGCTTCCTACAATTCCCAGGATCATATAGGTTAAGGTTTTTCTGTCAGTTTTCTTTTTATTCAACATTACATTCGATTCCAAAATATAAACTTCAACCCTATCCGTTTTAATCAAAAAAGGGTTAAAATTTTTGTAATATCCCCGCATATAAAAATTCACGGTATCGCGATGAGGATACAATGTATCTAATACAAAATCGTCATCATTAAATATTTTGACAAAAAAACTGTCCGGATTATTACTAAATGGAGAAAAACGGGAATACTTCTCTACTGTTGAACGGTATTCATTAACAGGGGTATTAAAGTTTAACACCTGTGCAATTGATAACTGTACCAATAAGCAGTGTAAAGCCAGCAAAATGTATTTCATATTACCAGGTTAATCCCTCAACAATAATTATACATTTATTGCTTTGTAAACGTGGTGGTGAAAGTATATTCTACCCCATCACCGTAACCTGAAAATTTTATTTTCATCACCAGTTTGGTAGCGGAAATAGAAACAATCTCCCGGGTACCGTCTCCTTCCAGCGATAGAATTTTATTATCCACCGATAAGGACCAGTTGCGGGTTACCGATTGAGGATCATCGGCATCACATTTAGCGGGTCCTTCATCCTCTGTCACTTTCATATCGGTGTTAAACATTAAGGTATTATCTTTTTCACAGGCGCTCATTACAGGGAAAACATCGGTTTCTTTTGTGCCGTCACCATTATAATCTATCTGCGGGCTTACCGTATTAGCCGACATTTTCCAGGTACCGATCAACAGCTCAGCTGTATTGGCAGGATTGGAAGGGGTAATGGGTTCTTCCTCATTTGCCTCTTCCGAAAAACCGGCTTCTTTCTGGCAGGAAGTAAATAGTACCGCAGCGAATAAGATCAACAGGAAATATTTGTTCATGGTTATTTTTTTATAATCAGCAACAGGTATGAAAGTACAAAAATTATGCTAAGTGTTGAGCTAAAGGTTAATTGTTAATCGTTAAAGGGTATTCGTTAATAGTTATACGCCGTTTTCTATCGCAGAAGTACGCATAGCAATAAAGAGAAGTTCATGCTAATCTATCATTGCTAATTGTCAACTGTCCATTGTCAATTCTTCCCTGCTCAACAGCGAACCGAACCCTGAGGAGTGCGACGCAACTACAGCCGATAAGCGTGGTACAGCCGGCTACAAAAAATAATACCGCCAACTTCTTCCTGTTAACAATGAACCATTAACTATTAACCCTTTTACAAGCAAAAAGCCCCGTCAGGTATATTACTCAACGGGGCTTTTGCATGTTATAATTAATAAATTACGCCAGGTTCTCAATAATGCCTGCAATACCTTGTCCGCCACCAACACAGGCTGTTACCATACCGTATTTTTTATTCAGCCTTTTCATATCCTGTAATACCTGTATGGTAAGTTTGGCGCCGGTACACCCCAGCGGATGGCCCAGGGCAATAGCGCCGCCGTTAATATTCACCCTTTCTTTGTCCAGGCCTACTTCGCGTATCACCGCAAGGGCCTGCGAAGCAAAGGCTTCGTTCAGTTCTATCAGGTCAATATCTGCCAGGTTCATGTTTACCTGTTTCAGTACTTTAGGAATAGCCGCTACAGGACCAATACCCATGATGCGTGGCGGCACGCCGGCCGATGCACAGGCTACCAGGCGGCCAATTGGTTTTACCCCTAACTCTTTCACCATTCTTTCGCCCATCACAATTACAAATGCGGCACCATCCGATGTTTGAGAGGAGTTACCGGCAGTTACTACCCCACCCGCAGCAAAAGCTGGCTTTAGTTTAGCCAGGGCTTCCAGCGAGGTATCGGCACGCGGACCTTCGTCGGTATCCACTACATAGGTTTTTGTTTGCTTTTTGCCTTTTTCATTTACATATACCTGCTCTACATGAATGGGCAAAATACCATCTTTAAAATAACCGTTCTGTATGGCGTTAATGGCTTTCTGGTGCGACTGGTACGAAAACTCATCCTGGTCCTCACGGCTTACATTATACTCTTTAGCCACCGCCTCTGCGGTAAGGCCCATGCTCAGGTAATAATCAGGATCGTCCTTGGCTATTTCATAAGAGGGTACGGTTTTCCAACCCGCAGTGGGAACTAAACTCATGCTTTCAGTACCACCGGCAATAATACAATCGGCCATACCCATACGGATTTTTGCCGTAGCCATAGCAATGGTCTCCAGTCCCGAAGCGCAATAGCGGTTCACCGTTACACCCGGCACATCAAAATTTAATGCCCTGGCCGAAATAATACGGCCAAACTGTAAGCCCTGTTCGGCCTCCGGTACGGCATTGCCCACAATCACATCATCCACCTGCGATGCCTGTAACTGTGGCACGGTAGCCATCAGGCCTTTGATCACTTCCACGGCCAGGTCATCGGGCCGGTAAAACCTGAAACCACCACGTTTTGATTTTGCTACTGCCGTTCTGTAACCGGCAACTATATAAGCTTCCTGCATATGAATAAGTTTTAAGTTCTGAGTTATAAGTTACAGGTTGTTCACACCTGTAACATTTTTATGGGCCCGGCTGCATTACTACTATCATCACCTGTTGCGTCGCACCCTTGTACTGCATCAATGCTATTGGCCAAAATGCAGTACTCCGTATTTTAATCGGGGTGCATCAATGCTATTGGGCATTGTGCTGAGCCTGTCTCCGTAATAATAACAACCGCAACAGTAAATAGTTGTTTATGCAACCTTCTATACCAAAAGTACAATTTTTATGATGTAGAAAAAAACTTTTTGTGTTGCCATTGTGTTGCGGTTCCTTTGCGCAATATTTAACTCACCGGCAGCAAAAAACCGGTCATTATACGAGCATGTACAACTTTTTCCGCAATATTTTATTCAATCTTCCTGCCGAAACAGCACACTATTTTTCTATGAACAGCCTGCGCCTGGCCTGTCATGTACCGCCTGTACGTAAGCTGTTAAAAAACAAATTTACTGTTACTGACAAACGCCTGGAAGTAAAGGAATGGGGCCTTACTTTCAGCAACCCGGTAGGCCTGGCCGCAGGTTTTGATAAAAATGCCCGCTATTTACGGGAGCTGGAATGCCTGGGTTTTGGCTTTGTGGAAATAGGTACGGTTACCCCGCTGGCACAGGCCGGTAATCCCAAACCCCGTTTGTTCCGGTTGCCCAAATCAAAAGCCCTTATTAACCGTATGGGTTTTAATAACGATGGGGTTGCTGTAGTAAAACAAAGACTGCAACAATGGCGTAACAGCAATAAGAACACTTCTCTGATCATTGGTGGTAATATTGGTAAAAACAAGGTAACCCCTAATGAAGATGCCTGGAAGGACTACGAGATCTGTTTTAAAGAACTGCACCCCTATGTAGACTATTTCGTGGTAAATGTAAGCAGCCCCAATACCCCGGGACTGCGGGAGTTACAGGAAAAAGAATCTTTAGGCAAAATATTACGCCACCTGCAAATGATCAATAATGGTAAGGCTTATGCCAAACCCATTTTATTAAAAATTGCACCTGACCTTACGATGAGCCAGGTAGACGATGTGCTGGACCTTGCCCGTGAAATACAACTGGACGGACTGGTAGTATCCAACACCACCATTGCCCGTGAACCTTTGGATGACAGCGAACAAACACAACAAACAGCCAAAGAGGGCGGTGGCCTGAGCGGCCTGCCGGTAAAAGAAAAGAATACCGCTTTATTACAATACATTCATTCAAAAACCGGCGGCAGCATTCCCGTTATAGGCTCCGGGGGTATTTACACCGCCGAAGATGCCCTGGAAAAACAGAAAGCAGGGGCCGGCCTGGTACAGGTTTGGACCGGCTTTATTTACGAAGGACCCGGTATTGCAAAGAACATCTGCCAGGGGATTTTAGCAAAATCATAGTTAATCGTTAATCGTTTTCAGTTAATGGTCAACAGGCCATTATTTATGAATGATTATCCGGCTATTAACTATGAACTATTAACCATTAACTAAATAAAAAAAAAGCCGCTCTGAAAAATTCAGAACGGCCTTGTTGCAGGAGTAGTATGCAACAGTTTTAACCGAATAAACCACCTTTTTTCAATGTTTTGATGCTTTCGCCTATTTTAAATCCGTTGTGATATACTTCAATTTTATAGTCTCCTCTCTGGAATGATTCCTGACGGATAGGGAAGGTAACAGGTTTACGTGTACCCTGCTCATACTCGATAGGTACTTTAGTAGTAAACGGACGGTCACCATCCATACGGGTTTGTAAAGAACCAGAGTTTAATTCGCTGTTAGATACTACTTTACCATCAGGTGCAGTAACAATTACGTACAGATCAGCAGGGCCTGAAGTAGCGATCCTGTTCTCTACATTAAATGATACATTTAACTTGTCTACCCTTTTTGCAGTAGAAGTAGTTTTCTCTTTACCATTTCTTTTTTCATTGATTGGCGTAATGGCCATGCCCGAAGCGCTGAAAGTAGAACCTACGTCCACTGTTGATGCCAGGGCATCTTTTTCAGTAACGGTTGTCTGCAGGTTTTGCTCTAACACTTGTTTTTCGCCGGTAAGCTGGGTGTTATTAGCAGTTAACACCTGGTTTTCGCCGGTAAGTTTAGCTACCTGCGACTCTAAAGCGGCAATCTGTCCGTTCAATTCGCTTACAAGAGCCCTTGCTTTTTTAAGGTCGGCAGCGGTAATATTATTACTGTTACGCAGCCTGTTTAACTCAGCAAGATTTGCTTCAATTTTCTTTTTCATTTCGGCATTCTCGCCCTGTAACTGGTTGTTGGAACCGGTTATCTGATCCAGTCTTGCCTCAGCGTCTTTATACAGCGAGTCTAAAGCTTCTTTCTGTGACAAGTAGTTGGCTGATTCCGTTTGTGCGATCTCCACCTTATTATTTTCGTTGTTTTTGTCGTACAAGAAATAACCCCAGGTACCTAAAAGGCCGGCAGCCAAAACGCCAATTAAAATGTTCTTGTTTTTGTTGCCCGCTGGTCTGTTATTCGGGTTTTGCTCATACTGTGGAGTAGCTGAAGGATAGTTCGTGTTTGCCATATAAAAAGTTTTAATTTAAAAAATTTTTGCAGCTGTTACGCTACATAAAAAATTGATTAAGAGGTGACATTCTTTTTGCTTTACAACATACTACTATTTATTTTTTGCGTAGTATTTAATTGAAAATAAAGCTTTTATTTATGTTTTTGTTAACCTTCACAAATACTGCTTTACTTAAAACTTGCTCACCAAAAGAACTTCGCTGCACCCAGTTCCGAAAACCGTGCCAATCTCAGCAAAAAATAGTTGACAATTTTTAATATTCTTTTACCCGGTAAAAGCTCAATGCCTGTATCTTAGCAAATTATGTCGGTAGAAAATATTATTGCTGCGTGGAAAAAGAAGGAATTTAAGCCGCTTTACTGGCTGGAAGGGGAAGAGGAATACTATATTGACAAGGCCATACAATATGCCGAACACGAGATTTTACCCGAAAGCGAGGCTTCTTTCAATTTAACTATTTTTTATGGCCGTGATGCCAGCTGGACCGATGTGGTAAATGCCTGCCGCCGCTATCCCATGTTTGCCGAAAGACAGGTAGTGCTGCTAAAGGAAGCCCAGTTTATGAAAGATATTGAAAAACTGGAGCCTTATTTTGAAACGCCCCTGACTTCTACCATACTGGTAATTGCCTATAAGGACAAGAAAGTAGACAGCCGCACCAAGTTTGCCAAAATGCTTAAGTCAAAAGCCGTGATGGTGACCACTAAAAAAATGTACGATAACCAGTTACCTGACTGGGTGCAACAAATGGTTACCTCGAAAGGCCTCACTATTGCTGCCAAGGCCAATGCCTTACTGGTAGATCATATAGGGAATGACCTGAGCCGGCTGGAAAAGGAAATTGATAAGATAACAGTTAACCTGCAGGGACGTAAAAGCATTTCGGAGGATGATATTGAGAACTATGTAGGCGTTAATAAGGAGTTCAACACTTTTGAGCTGCAGGCAGCCATTGGCAGCCGCAATATGGCTAAGGCCATCCGTATTATTCAATACTTTGAGGCCAACCCCAAAGCAGCGCCTATACAACTCATACTCCCCTCCCTGTACAGTTTTTTCAGCAAGGTATTTATGATATTCGGCGCACCGGGCAATGACGAAAAAGCCATTGCTTCGGCCATTGGTGTTAATCCCTTTTTTATGAAGGATTATATGCAGGCCTCCAAACTATACCAGTACCAGGGTGTGGAAAGAGCTTTGTTATTGTTACACCAGTACAATTTAAAAAGTGTAGGCGTTAACAGTTCGGGAGCCACCGATGCCGCCCTGTTAAAGGAAATGGTATACAAAATGCTTGGATAGGCCCCTTAACGGCCGGCTTTAATTACAGGCGGCAAAATTTACTCACTGGTATTAATTAACTTTGGTGCATGCTCAGACGTACGTTTGAAATAGTTGCCGGCAGTTTCCGGATGGCCATTTTAGAACTTTGGAAAAATAAGTTGCGTACTTTTTTATCCCTGTTCGGCATTACCATTGGCATCTTCTGTATCATTGGTGTACTGGCCGTGGTAAACAGCCTGCAGCGTAATATTGAGAACGAGATACAATCCCTGGGCAGCAATACCATTTATGTGGATAAATGGGATTATAGCGCCGGTGGCGATGGCCAATACCCCTGGTGGAAATTCGTGAACCGCCCTGTTCCTAAATTTGAAGAAGTTAAACTGATACAGGAACGTACCAGCTCGGCCAAGTACACCGCTTTTTGCCTGCAGACCACGGGTACGGTTGACTACAAAGGCAGTTCCCTTAATAATGTAAAACAATATGGCATTTCGGAGGAGTTTGAAAAAATACAACCCCTGGAAATTGCCCATGGCCGTTTTATTTCCGATGCCGAGTTTAACAGTGGCAGCCAGGCCGTTGTGGTGGGTAACGAGATAGCCGAAAAATTATTTGGCGATGCGGAACTGGCCGTTAACAAACAGGTGGTGGTACGCGGTAAAAAAGCCAGCATTTGCGGCGTTATAAAAAAAAGAGGCAAACAGATGATCGGTGGCTGGGATTTTGACCAGAGTATACTGATCACTTATAAATATGCCCGTACCATGATGAACGAGCTAAAGGCCGATCCGGTTATCATGGTACAGGGTAAGGACAACCTGAGCAGTAAAGCTTTAAAGGATGATCTGTTTGGTACCATGCGGGCCATCCGTAAAATAAACCCCACACAGGAACCTGATTTTGCCCTGAACGATGTAAACGATTTCACCGACGCCATCGGTGGTCTATTTGTAGGCTTAAATATTGGCGGTGCGGTTATCGGCGGCATTAGTTTAATAGTAGGCTTGTTTGGCGTGGCCAATATCATGTTTGTAACGGTAAGGGAACGTACTGCACAAATAGGGCTAAAAAAAGCCATTGGCGCAAAGAAAAATATGATCCTTACCGAATTCCTGCTTGAGTCGGCATTCCTGTGCATTATCGGCGGGCTGATCGGCTTATCCCTCGTATACGTTTTATCACTGATACTCTCCGGCGCACTCGATTTCCCCGTGTTCATTTCTGTAAGTAATATGATCTGGACCTTTATTATTTGCGTAGCCGTTGGCGTTATTGCCGGCATTGTTCCTGCCTCCCAGGCCGCCCGTATGGACCCTGTTGTGGCCATCCGCAGTAAATAAATTGTTGTAAATTTGCCGCTTCCATTCAGTTGACAGTTGACAGTTGACAGTTGACAGTTGACAGTTGACAGTTGACAGTTGACAGTTGACAGTTGACAATGGACAATGGACAATGGACAATCGACAATCGACAATCGACAATCGACAATCGACAATCGACAATGGACAATGGACAATCGACAATCGACAATGGACAATGGACAATCGACAATCGACAATGGACAATGAACTATGAACCATGAACTATGATCTATTATCTATGAACCATCAACTACAATGAATAAAACAACAACCATATTAGCGATAGAATCGAGTTGTGATGAAACCTCGGCGGGTGTTTGCCGAGATGGGAAAATTTTATCCAACCGCATTGCCACACAAAAAGTGCATGAGCAATATGGTGGTGTAGTGCCCGAACTGGCAAGCCGTGCCCATATACAAAATATTGTGCCGGTGGTAGAACTGGCCTTACAGGAAGCTGGTGTTACCCTTGCTGAAATTGATGCCGTGGCTTTTACCAAGGCGCCGGGTTTAATAGGTTCGTTATTAGTGGGCAGCCAGTTTGCCAAATCACTGGCCCTGGCTTTAAACAAACCTTTACTGGCCGTACACCATATGCAGGCCCATGTGCTGGCCAACCTGATCGACGATCCTAAACCCACCTTTCCCTTTTTATGTTTAACGGTGAGTGGCGGACATACACAGATCGTATTGTGCGAAAGCACTTCACAAATGAAAGTGATAGGTGAAACCATTGATGATGCCGCAGGTGAAGCCTTTGATAAGGCAGCCAAATTACTGGGACTACCCTACCCCGGTGGACCATTGATTGATAAATATGCCAAAGAAGGCGATCCTTTAAAGTTCAATTTTGCCGAGCCCCGCATACAGGGACTTGATTTCAGTTTTAGCGGTGTGAAGACCTCTATCCTGTATTTTTTGCAGAACGCCGGAAAAAGTCATATGTATAAACCGGAGTTCTTGGCTACCGAAGAAGAAAAAAATAAATTTATACAGGATAACCTGGCCGACCTCTGTGCATCCATACAGCACCGGATAGTGAGTATATTGATGAGCAAATTAAAAAAAGCGGCCGTTGAAACCGGCATCCGCCATATTTGTATTGCCGGTGGTGTATCGGCCAACAGTGGCTTGCGTACGGCCTTACAGGAAGCCGGCAAAAAACATGGCTGGAAAACCTATATCCCCGATTTCCAGTATTGTACCGATAATGCCGGCATGATCGCTATTACGGCTTATTATAAATACCTGGCCGGTGATTTTGATACACTGTCGGTAGAAACTACAGCAAGAGCAGAATGGTAGAGAACAATGTGCTGATGTGCTGATGTGATAATAAGGCATTCATAATTCATAACTCATAATTCATCACTCCGTTTGCCTAACAATTATTTCCAGTTCAAACAATTTAAGGTACAGCAGGACCAATGTGCCATGAAAGTGACCACGGATGGTTGTTTATTCGGCGCATGGGTGGCAAAACTGGTTACGCAACATTTTTCCGATGCGGAATCAATTGTGGATATAGGTGCAGGCACCGGGCTTTTAAGTTTAATGCTGGCGCAGGAAACAAATGCGGCTATACAGGCCATTGAAGTTGATCCCGCGGCGGCAGGACAGGCCGTTGATAATTTTCGTAATTCTCCCTGGAACGAAAGATTAACGGTGATTGCCACGGATATAAAACAATTGCCGGTTACCGGCTTTGATATTATTATCAGCAACCCGCCTTTTTACGAAAACGATTTACGGTCAGGAGCCGGCAATAAGAACCTGGCGCATCATGATGCAGGTTTATTACTACACGAGTTGGTGGCTATTATCAGACAACAACTGAATACCGGTGGATCATTCTTTTTACTGCTACCTTATAAAAGGGAGGAAGAAGTATTGAAACTAATACAACAGCAACACCTGTACACCACGCAAATAACCAGGGTTAAACAGTCCGACTCCCATTCTTTTTTCCGAACCATGATCATGGGCACACATGCTGCAAACAACCTGTTACTTACACAAAATGAAATGAGCATCCGCGACAGTAATAATAACTATACGGATACTTTTATGGCCTTATTGCAGCCTTATTATTTGTATTATAAGGGAAGCTGAATGCTGAAAGCGGAAAGCATAAAGCTATATACTCATTTACAAACGATGCATAAAGTTACTGCAGTACAAGAGTGCGACGCAACAGAAGCTGAATAGTGATACTATAGCCGGCTAACAAAAAAATTAAGTTATTATACCTTTCGCATAATCGGACAGGTAGTCGTACGGCAATGTCAATTGCCCGGCATGTGTAATAGTGGCCCTGTCCAGTAAAGGAGAAGAGCCTTTTAACACATCTTCCAGTACAAACTTGATCAGTTGTTCGCCAAAATAACGGGAAGCATCACGGGGCAGCTCATTAGGCAGGTTGCCTACAGCCATTATATCAATGGTATCGGCAGTATAAGGCGCTACCTTCTCCAGTGTTTTTTTATCAATACCATATACGGGATCTTCAATGGTCTGGTCGCCTACATTAATAGGTACTGAACCATCGGCATCGTCGGTTATATCGGCAATGGTTTGTATGATAAAATCTTCAGCTGCTACATCCGTTTTTTCGAACAGGCGAGGGATGGTTTTATCCCAGTACACGCCGTTCATGAGAATATCGGTTTGCGCGGCATAGGGTAAGAATTTACAGGTGAATTGTTCCGGGTTTTCGTGAAACTGCTCACGGCTATAGGTTCCGGTTTCCTTGTGTTTATACAGGTCGGCTCCTTTTAACTGGGTATACACGGGATAAGCAAAACGACGTCTTAAATAATCATCCGGCTCTACTTCATGAATGCCCATCAGGTTCATTACTTCAATAATACCATGTGCCACACGTCCTGATCCGGTTACGGCAATCTTTACATTGGGTAAACGCAGGCCGAAATAAGTATGTATCAGTTCCCTGAAGCTGCGTTGTTTGTACACTCTCTCCAACTGGTATAACCCGGTTCGGTTGCCATAGGCCATAATACCATTATGCGCCCCTACCACCCCGGCAAAAAAGCCAAAGCCAATGATACGCTGGCCATCCTCATGCTCCAGGCATTCGTAATCAATCAGTGTAATATTTTTTTCCAGGATAGCCTGTAACAGTTTCTGGTTATAAGGTTGCTTTTTACGTGTATGGGAGAAAAAAAGGTAGGTTTTATTGGGGATCAGTTGCTGTACCGGTACTTCTTTTATACCCAGTAAGATATCGGCTTCTGCTACCGAATCTTTCACTTCCACACCAGCAGCGGTATATTCTTTATCACTAAAACACCGTGTGGGCGAACTTTCGGCTATTACTTTTACCTGGGGCAGATTTTTATGTATCCATTTACATTGAGCCGGTGTTAAAGCTACCCTGTTATCGGCCGGTGATTTTCCCTCCCTGATGAGTCCTATGATCTTCATATTTGTAAATTTGCAAGCGTAAATAAACTATCATTCAACAACTATCCCGGTAAATTGTTATGGTTACCAGGATAATCCTACAAATTTACGATAACCCGGCCGGTTAACAGGTATAAAACCACCGGTTGATCATAAAATAATACAGCTCATGCAGGCATTGAAAAAAATATGGAGAACGATCCGCAACATACTGTTCCCGCCCAGGAAATGCTGTAAATAGGCCGGCGGAGATATTTTTTACGGCGCTTGCTGATAATTAACCGGAAATATGTAATATTGCAGCCCAATTCGCAGGTGCTGCCCAGGTGGCGGAATTGGTAGACGCAGCAGACTCAAAATCTGCCGCCGCAAGGTGTGCTGGTTCGATTCCAGTCCTGGGCACAGAGAGTCCTTGTAAACGAAAGTTTACAAGGATTTTTTAGTTTAAGCCAGTTGCTTTTGGGTGAACTATTGGCGAACACAAATTTTTTATTACAGGAATCACCATCTCCATGGCTAGCTGTTAACAGGCCGCTGTTGTGCTGTCGTCTTTATTTTTCAAACATCTTTTCAAATGATTCTCCATTAAATTTATAAACGCCAGCATTATGACTTCCAAGCCAGAGAACTCCTTTGTTGTCTTTGAAGATTGTAAAAAGCAGTACATCAGTTGCTCCATCTCTGACAGGGTAATGAATAAGCTCTTTCCCATTGTATTTCCACACTCCGTTATCATAAGTCGCCATCCACAAGTTGCCTTCCTTATCTTCGGTTATGGATAGAAAAAATGGAAATTCTTTTTTATTTCGTTCATCCAGATAACCAATTCCGTCTTCTTTTTGGAAATTTATATTAATACTACTATCCGGTTTTAAGTTGTACCGAAAACGAGTGTTATTTATCCAAAACTCCCCTTCTTTATCCTCAAAAATGGCCCGCGTACCAAAATCGCCACCTTCCGGAGTTGTTTGTAATTGTTCTTCATAATGCCAACTCAGTGTTTTGCCATCAAATCGGCATATACCAAGACTTGCTGTTCCAAACCACATAATACCTTTACGATCTTTGTAGATGGTATAAAGCCCATAGGGTCTTACACTCGTATTCTTGTTCTTGCTTTTAAATTCAGCCTCTTGCGGTGATTGTGGAAGTTTTAGAAAATGCAAATATTTTCCATCAAACCGATAGGGCCCATTACTACCAGCGCCCATTCTGAACCACAAATCATCCGGGTTTAAAACCCACTCATTCGTAAAGTATCCGGGGGGTGCAACCTGCAAAGTTTTGAAAGTTCGACCATCAAATTTACTGACACCCCGCTCGGTTTCAATAAAAATATTGCCCGCTGCATCCTCTTGAAAACCGCGTATGGCATTACTTACCAATCCATCTTTTACGGTCATTTGTTTTATTTGCTGACCGTTATAAAAGAATATACCATTCTCTTTACTTCCGAACCAGTAATTGCTGCTTTTGTCTTGATAAATAGCCCAGATCGTTTTGTCAAGATCCGGAACCATTATGCCAATTTCAACAGTCTCGCCTTGTCGTGTTTGTGAATTATTTTGTCCCTCGCATGAATTAAAGGTTAAGAAAAAAATGGTGAGTAAGATGTTGTATAGTGTCATTTGTACGCTATTCATTTTTTTAAAAGTTGCCAGTTTACTGTTGCTGCGCTACAATGACGCAAAACTCGTGTAGAGGTGCAATAAAATTACGCAAATATCTCAAGTGCAGGTTGTACCGGCTTGAATGTTTACCATTTTACTACTTTATTGAAATGGCCAGGTGTAAGGATGTAAAATGAAAGATAATTACCAGACCCTGCCCGGGTTAGTAACCAATATTTAAAGCGTAAGCAATACTACCTATACAAATGAATGCCAGTGCTCATTCAGCTAGCTTATTCGCCATTTTAATTTTGTTACAACTAAACCAATCATTGTGTTATGAACAAATATTTAGCAGTAATCATTGTATTCATCATCTTAACATCCTGCAGCAGCAAGGACAAAAAGGATATGTTGGGAGGTGGTCATAAAGACAATACTTATTTTAAGCTTACGGTAAACGGAGTACAAAGAGAACTTGAAAATATTCATTACGCCCGTACCGGTACGAATATTCACCTGGCTACCTGGGGCAAAAACGGTTTCCCTAATTTAAATGTCACGTTAACTGCTAATGCAGAAAATGATTTTCGGGGCAGTTATCCTTATTACTGGGACCTTTCTGCCGGCACTTCCATCATCCTGTATGGGCTGGGGCCTTCTGACGGATATGAAAGTCATTGGTGGGATTGTCCTATTGACGCCCCCTTACTGATCTTATCGCCGGGGGATATAAAAATTGAAAATATTGAACATACAGGCGCTGATGAATTTATTACCGGCTCTTTTGCAACAGAACAATACCAGCCACAGGGCAACTGCCCCTATGCAGAAGTGAAGACCATAAAAATATCAGCACAATTCAGGTTGAAACGGGCACAATAACCAGCCAGGTCTTTCTTTTGAAAGACCTGTTTTATTATAGCCGAACTACCTGCAATAACTACGATCTACATATTGTTTATTGCCGTTTGAATTAATGAAATAACATCCGCCCCGGGGGCCCGTGTAGTATTTTCTGCGGGGCGCCGCATTCGCCGCTCTCATGGCACGCTCTTCTTCTGCCGCCGCCTTTTTTAATTGTGCGGTATAGGCAGCAGTAGGCGTAAAGTCATAATACCGGCCTCTTTGCAGTGTCATGCTGTCTTCCTTCGAAGGCTCCAGCTCTTCCCAATCAATGGCAATATCGTCTCTCAATACATAACCGCTGTGGCCGCCAAAATCTATTTGCACCCAGTCTTCCTTATCCTCCACCTCATAGGCTCTTATATAACTAAGCCTGTGTATTTTACCTATACCAGGAGATTTTGCCTCAGGCCTGCTACGCACCATTAATGTATCACCGCTGACCCATGCGAAATCAGCTTTTAATTTGGCAAAAAATTCTTTTTCTTCAGCCGCTTTTTTCCGGGCCAGTTCTTTCTGGTCCATCTCTTCCTTAAGGGCTTTAAATGCTTTCATTTCGTCGCGGTAATAGTGCACCGGGAAGCTGGCATTTTCCATTTCTATTTTTTGACAATATCCTTCGATTTCTTTATAGGAATCACCACTCATATGGTTAAATGAAAGTCTGTACAGATCCGGCAATCTGTTTAGTTCGTGTTGGGCCAAGGAAATAAATCCCAATAATTTGGGACCAAACTCCGTTTCCGGTACTCTTAACATAGTGATCTCTTTACCATCAACGGTTTTCTTTTTGAGCCATTTTGTAAAATCGGTTGTTTGTGTCCGGGCCGCAACGGTAAGCAGCAGCGGCAAAAGAACGGTGATGAAGGTTTTCATATGATATATTGAAGCGCCCAAAATAAACATTTACTATGGATTTTGCAAGTGAAGGCGGCGCTGCTTAAAGCATTTCCACAACCCATATTAGCCCTGCCTTATCCTGTTAACATTTAATTATTTCCTCTTAGCTGTCGCGGGAAATTGCGGCATTTAGTGGAAAACTATAATCAGCTAGTATCCCTTCTTTTCGTAAGTTGCACTGGTAATATTATTTGGATTATGTTATTATAATTACCATTCCCTATTGGCATTTGTTTTTCGTTGTCACTAAGCCCTTTCGTTATTTACAATAACGTTATAATCCTTAACCAGACTAACAATTTATATGAATTTCCAAGATTGTCATGAAGAACAAATCCATATACCTGCCCATATCCAAAGTTACGGCTACCTGATAGGCCTGGATGTATCGGACAGGACCATACGTTTTTTTAGCGAGAACATTCCGCAGCTTTTCAACGTAGAGAAGGATTTACTCGGAAAAAGTTTCGAGGATGAATTAACAGGCTTTCAGCTGATAACGGCATCTTTTATCTATCAGAACCTGGCATCGAACCTGAAGGAAGCCAATAAAAATCTTGATAAGATCACTATCGGGCAAACAGATTACCACCTCACCATTTACCTGTACCGTGGGACTATCTATATTGAACTGGAAGAGTATATAAAAAAACAAATTCCCCGCAACCTCTTATACCAGGGAGCCAAGGAAGTACAATCGGCAAAAACCGAAGAAGAAATATGGTCGGCGCTGGTAAAGAATATTTATGAAATCACTTACTACGACCGGGTGATGATCTATAAATTCCTGAATGATGGCTCAGGGAAAGTGATAGCAGAAAGAAAGAAACCGGAAATGGAATCCTACCTCAACCTCTATTACCCGGAGAGTGATATACCACAGCAGGCCAGGGCCCTATACCAGGTAAACTATAAACGTATTTTCAGCAATATACATGCAAAGCCTGTTCCGGTTATCAGTAAAATGTCGGCAGTAGACCTTACCCATTCAACCGTAAGAGCTATGTCGCCTATCCACGGTGTTTACATTAAAAATTCCGGGGCCTCTTCCAGTTTCAGCACCTCCATCATTGTTGATAACAAACTCTGGGGATTGGTAACCTGCCATAGCGTTGCCCCCAAACATATTGACCTGTTTAACCGTATCCAGGCTGAAATATGTACCATTATTGCAGCCAATGCTTATTTTTCTTTAAAATCACGCATGATCATAGCGAATGAGACCTTGTATATGCATAAGGCCACCGCTTTAAAAGCTAATCTTTCTGCGCATGATAATTTAAAAGATTCATTATTTAATAACCTGGATAATATCCTGGATATTTCGCAGGCAGATGGATTTGCCGTAGTAACCGAAGGAGAAATAAAAGCAACCGGGAATACTCCTGCTATTCCTGCTATTCGTCACATTGCAGATTGGACAAAAACAAATTTACACGGTTCACTCTGGGCTTCCAATACTTTTTATATAGACCATCATGCATCCCTTCCCGGCATTGACGGATCCTGCTGCGGACTGGCGGCCTGTTATGTGGGCAAACAAAAAAACACCCTTTTATTATGGTTCCGGCAGGAGTTCAAAGAACATATTACCTGGGCCGGAAATCCTGAGAAAAAGGTTGACAGTATACAGTTTTATGACCAGAAGATCAGGGCTATTTCTCCCAGGGCCTCCTTCCAGGTATTTTCGGAAGAGATCCGTAATAAATCCATGTATTGGTCAAAAAAGGATCTGCTGGAGTTCAGCAAAATTCATGATGTAGTATTAGAAACCCAGCAATTGCAGTTTGACAAACTGAAGGAGCTCAATAACGAACTGCTAAAACTGAACAATGACCTGGATGCTTTTTCACATACTATTTCACATGATTTAGCAACACCACTTTCGGTTATCCGGTTAAATGTACAACTCCTTGACCGCGATGCCGAATCTGCCTGGCAGAAAAATAAAATCAGCAGCATCCTGGCCGAGATCGATAATATGTCTGCCATGATGAAAAATGTACTGGAACTGAGCAGGGTTAAACACAGTTCTTACCAGCTGGAAGAAATACCCACCTGCGAAATCATTGAAAAGATATGTTCCGATGCAAAGTTTTCATACGACACCAATACAAATATTATTATTGCATCCACCCCGGCTATTTTAGGCGAACGGACCCTGGTATACCAGGTTTTTCAAAACCTGATCACCAATGCTGTCAAATATTCTTCTCAAAAAGCAGCCCCGCAGGTGCATATCAGCGGCCAAACCGATGAGGCGCATGTGGTATATCGCATCTCGGATAATGGTATAGGCATACCGCCTGCTGAAAAAGAAAATGTATTCAAAATATTTACCCGCCTGGGAAATGCAACTGAGTTTTCGGGCACCGGCGTAGGCTTAAATATTGCCTATCGTATTATGGATAAACTGGGAGGCAGCATCGGCTTTGAAAGCGAACTAAACGAAGGCACTACTTTTACCCTCCGTTTTAAAAAACCATCTATCAACTGATCGACCCTATACAATAAATTACATGGACACAACTCTTTTATCCCTTTATTTAAAAACCGCGACACAATCCCTTCATGACCGTGTAGAAGAAAAAATGAACGCTAAAAAAATTTTCACCCCCTTTTATACAGTAGAGGATTATAAACAACTTATCTGGCAGAATTATTTATTTTTTTCTCATTTTGAAGAAGCCGTATTCAACAGCTTTTCTCCTCCGCTGAGGACAGCCCTCCAGCTTCCCCTGCGAAAAAAACTCCCCTACCTTGTAGCAGACCTGGAAGTATTAGGGTTAACAGCATCTGGTACCGCGTCCTATACCGATACCTGCAGTGAGGCAACAGCCATGGGCATACTATATGTAATGGAAGGTTCCACCTTAGGGGGAAATGTGATAAAAAAAAGGCTCACTTCACTACCTGCCTTTACGGATATATATTTCAACTTTTTCGGTTGTTATCAAGAAAACACAGGGCCTTTCTGGACACAGTTCAAAGAAGTACTGGACACCCGTTTTACCACCGATCAATATGAGGAGGTATACCGGGGTGCAGTAAAAGCTTACGATTACATGGCCGCTCACTGATACATTAAATACGTTATTATTGTACGACGATATATAAAAGCCTGTCACTTGACAGGCTTTTATATATTTCACTTCATTGAGCGGTGTCATTTCTAGGGCCACCACATAATGAATATTTCCGCCGGCTATGTATTAATGTTCATGTCCACCGGCATTACTTAATTTGGCATTGACAAAAAAAGCTCCCTTCACTACTATGCCCGCACCCTTGGGTATATCTTTTACAAAGGTAATAGCGGTATACCCCATATCCGAAACCCCTTTCAGTACTTCTATTTTTTCAAAATTCGTCCCTTCTTCCTGTTGCTTTTGTCCTTCCCCCTTTTTATGTTCATGACCTTCCTCTCCTTCTTTATGATCATCCGCTTTTTTATCCGTAACCACGAAAATATAATACCTGCCATCCGCATTCACAATAGCATCATTCGGCACTGCTGGAGTTGTTACATTATTCAGGCTAACAATACCGGTAATATTCATACCGTCTATCAACCCGTTTTTATTGCCGTTTACTTTACAATGTACCGCTATTGTTTTGCTGTCATTTTCAAAGGAAGAGCCGATGCTGAAAACAGTAGCATCGTATTCAGTAGTGGGATTATTGGTCAAAGTAAAATGTATGGTCTGCCCCACTTTTACCTGTGGCAGGTCTTTTTCAAAAACCTGCAGGTCCAGGTGCAGGGAACTGTTATCTACTATCTCAATTACAGGGGAGGACACATCCACATAACTGCCTATTTTGGCAAATACATTACTCACCGTACCACTTAACGGGCTTGCCACTACTAATGCCGTTTTTAGATTACTATTGGATATAGTATGGGGATTGATACCCATCAGTTGTATCTGTTGCTGTAAAGAAGCTTTACGGGTACGCAGACTGTTCAATTCTGCCGTAGCAGTTTGCAGGTTCTTACCGGCGCCGGCGTTACCTTCATTTAAAGCCTGCTGGCGTTGCAGCTCCTGTTCGGCAAAAGTTATTTTACTGCCGATTGTCAGGTACTCTTCCTGGAACTGGATAAACTGCGGATTAGCAATAGTGGCAATGACCTGTCCTTTTTTAACATAATCACCAATTTGCACATTCAATGTTTTTACCACACCGCCATATAAGGAAGTGGCATTGGCCTTATTATTATTCGGCACTTTCAACATTCCATTGGCACGGATAGTTGCCGTAAGCTCTTTATGCTCTACCACCGCCATTTGTATACCCACTGTCTTTATCTGCTCCTGCGTCAACGTAACAATAACAGGTTCAGCCGCACCATTATTTTCTTTTGCGCCTGCCGTTTCTTCCTGTTCCTTAAGTTTCTCCTTTTTCTTATCCGTACAGGCAGCAAACAACAAAGCGACTGCAAGTATAGAGATGACGATATGTATCTTATTTATAGAAAGTCTCATACAATTTACTGGTTAATAAATGAATAAATAGTAATAACCGATTGGTTCAACTGCTGGATACTTTTCAGGTAACCCAATTGTATATCAGTGGCTGTTTGCAGGGCATACAGGTATTCCACATACCCGATATCACCGGTTTTATAGCCTAACTGTGCTGCGGCAATAATTTCCCCGGCATTAGGCAATGCCTGGTCACGGAAATAATTGTACTGCTCTATATCCTGCCGGTATTGCACCAGTGCATTTTGCATTTGTGTTGACAGCAACTGCTGTTGCTGTTGTGCATTGGCGGTTGCGGCCTGTTTTTTATACTCCAGTGACTTTATCCTGGCTTTGGTAGCCCCAAAGGTTAAGGGAATGGCAATGCCAATGTTCACAGAGCTAAACCGGTTACCCGCATTGAAAAACTTTTCTGTACCATTTACATTCTGAAAGCCAATCAGTGACTGGTTCACATAACCCAGCGTAAAGTCAGGCAGGCCCTGGGCCTTCTCCACCCTTTTGGTTTCTTCTGCAATCAGGGCATCCTGGTATAACAATTGAATCGCGGGATGATTTACCACTGCTGCACTATCTATTAACTGTTTTACCTGCAGCGGCTGAAACACTTCCTCCACAACACTAAATCCATCCCTGGTATTCATCACCGTTTGCAGGTTAGCATAGGCATTGGCCAGGTAAACGTTGTTTTGCCGTAGCAGTAAACTTATCTCCCCTTTTTTTGCCGCCGCTGTACTGATATCTACCTTTTTGGTATCACCGGTTTTATACCGCAGTTCAGCGATCCTGATAAAATCCCGGTACAGGCTATCCAGTTGTTCTAACTGTTTTTGGTTATGCCTGAAATATTGTACCTGGTAATAGTAGGTACGCACCTGCTGTTTCAGTTCCAGTACGGTAAGTGCCTGTTGCAATTGCCGGCCTTTTATTTCCGCACCGATCAATTCCCGCCTCGCTCCAAACAACGAAGGGAGGGGTATGGTCTGGGCAACCTGGAAGGACTGGTCAAACTTAACACTGTTATACTGACCCAGCTGTGCATTGAGATCCAGTTTAGGCAATTCGCCTACTGTCTTTCTTAAAGCTTCACCGGCTTTTATTTCCAGCTCACGGGCTTTTATACTGCCATTATTGTTAATTGCTACTTGTATTGCTTCGTCCACAGACAAAGACCTCGCTTCCTGCGCCATGCTATTCATCCCCGTTAATAAAAACAAGAGTAGAAGTGTAGTTATAATAGGTTTCACTTTGGATCCAGGTTTAAATGAAATTTTTGAATTAAAGATGATATATAAAAGAGGTAACACAAACAACGTCAGAAACGTGGCTGTCATCAAACCACCGATCACTACAGTTGCCAGGGGCTTTTGTACTTCCGCACCGGCGCTGGTACTTAAAGCCATGGGTAAAAATCCAAGGCTTGCCACAGTAGCTGTCATCAATACCGGCCTTAAGCGGATACGTGTTCCTTCCATCACAATCTTCTCTATCCATTTTTTCTCAGCATCCTTTTGCTTATTGCTTGTTGTTGTTTCTTCATTGTCCACTGTCAATTGTCCACTGTCAATTGTTAACTGTCCATTGTCAATTGCCCCTTCCTTCCTCAACTGGTTAAAAGTCCCGATCAATACAATGCCATTCAACACCGCCACGCCAAACAAGGCAATAAAGCCAATGCCGGCACTGATACTGAAAGGCATACCACGGAGTAATAAAGCCAGTATACCGCCAATAGCACTCATGGGAATAGCGGTAAAGATCAAAGCCGCCTGTTTTACTGAACGGAAAGTAAAATACAGTAACACAAAAATCAGCAGCAGTGAAACCGGCACTGCTATCATCAGCCGGTTACTTGCTTCTTTGAGGTTTTCAAACTGGCCACCATAAGTAAAATAATAACCCGGTGGCAGCTTAACCGAATTGTTCAGCTTTTGCTGTATATCTTCCACCACGCTTTGCACATCACGTCCCGAAACATTAAAGCCTATCACGATCCTTCTTTTTCCCGCTTCGCGGCTGATCTGTGCCGGACCTAATTTATAATCAATGGTTGCCACTTGTGATAAAGGTATCTGGTTACCGGTGGCGGTAGGTATCATAAGTGTACTTACATCTTCAATACTGCCGCGGTGGGCACTGTCCAGGCGCACTACCAGGTCAAACCGTCTTTCATTTTCAAACACCACCCCGGCAGCCTTGCCGGCAAAGGCCGTACTCACCACATCATTCACTTCCTGTACATTTAAACCGTAGTTGGCCAGGCGGGTACGGTCATACTCCACGTTGATCTGTGGCAGACCACTTACTCTTTCCACCTGCGGGGCCGTAGCCCCTTCTACTGTTTGTATTACCTTACTTACCCGGTTGGCATAGACGGAAAGTGAATCGAGGTTTTCTCCAAAAATCTTCACGGCTACATCCTGGCGGATACCCGTCATCAGTTCATTAAAACGCATCTGGATGGGCTGGTTTTTCTCAAAGAAAACACCGGGTATGGCTTCCAGCTTTTCACTGATGGCATCGGCCAGCTCATCATAGGTCCTGCCACTCTTCCATTCACGCTTAGGTTTCAATATGATCATCAGGTCGGAAGCCTCCGGCGGCATAGGATCGGTGGGTACTTCAGCAGCGCCGGTTTTACCCACCACCATCTTCACTTCTTCAAACTCTTTGATCATACGTGAAGCCTGCATAGAGGTTTCAATACTCTGACTTAAGGAGCTGCCCTGTGGCAGGATACAGTGAAAGGCAAAATCACCTTCCTGCAATTGCGGTATAAATTCCCCGCCCATATTTTTAAACAACAGAAGGCAGCCCGCCAATACGGCAACCGTTATGCCCACCAGCCAGTATTTTATTTTGATAGCTCTTTGCAGGAGTGGCCGGTACAGGTTTTGGAATCGTTCCATCATCCTGTCAGAAAAATTCTTTTTATGCACTGCTTTTTTGGACAGGAACAAAGCGCACATCATGGGTATATAGGTCAGTGATAAGATAAGCGCCCCCAGGATGGCAAAGCCCACCGTTTGTGCCATGGGGCGGAACATCTTGCCTTCTACACCTACCAGGGTTAAAATGGGTATATACACAATCAGGATGATGATCTCTCCAAAAGCTGCGCTGCTGCGGATTTTAGAAGCAGAGGTAAATACTTCCTGGTCCATTTCGGGTTGAGTGAGTCTTTGGGTGGATTTACGCAGCCCCAAATGATGCAACGTAGCTTCCACAATGATCACGGCACCGTCCACGATCAGGCCAAAGTCTATCGCTCCCAGGCTCATCAGGTTGGCACTCACGCCAAACACATTCATCAGGCCCAGGGCAAATAACATAGCCAGGGGAATGGCCGATGCAACGATCAAACCTGCTCTTAGATTCCCCAGGAACAGTACCAGTACAAAGATCACGATCAGGGCTCCTTCAACCAGGTTCTTCTGTACGGTATTGATCGCCCTGTCAACCAAATCGGTGCGGTCTAAATAAGGTTCTATCACTACATCATCAGGCAAGGATCTCTGAATAACCGGTAGTTTAGCCTTGATCCTGTTCACCACTTCATTACTGTTCTCCCCCTTTAACATCATCACCACGCCACCTACCGCATCCACTTCACCGTTATAGGTCATAGCGCCATAACGCACAGCATACCCAAAACGCACATCGGCCACATCCTTGATAAAAATGGGTACACTGCCGGTGGTATTTTTAACGCTGATATTTTTTACATCTTCCAGGGAAGTAACCAGGCCAATCCCGCGAATAAAATAAGCGTTAGGCTTTTTATCAATATACGCCCCGCCGGTATTCTGGTTATTCTTCTCCAGGGCGGTAAATATTTCGGTCACGCTAACGCCCATGGCTTTTAGGCGGTTGGGATTGACCGCTACTTCATACTGTTTCAGCTCGCCGCCAAAACTGTTTACCTCGGCAATGCCCGGGGTACCATATAACTGGCGGGCCACTATCCAGTCCTGCATGGTACGCAGTTCCTTGGCATCATACTTTCCTTCACTGCCTTTTTTAGGGTGGATAATATACTGGTATACTTCACCCAGTCCCGTACTTACAGGGGCCAGTTCCGGCCTTCCTATACCCTGCGGAATCTTCTCCTCCGCCTCTTTTAATTTTTCATTAATGAGCTGCCGGGCAAAATAAATATCTACTTCATCTTTAAATACCACGGTGATCACCGAGAGGCCAAACCTCGAAATACTGCGGGTCTCTTCCAGGTCGGGAATATTGGCAATACTCTGTTCAATGGGAAAAGTTACCAGTTGCTCCACTTCCTGTCCCGCCAGTGTGGGACAAACCGTAATGATCTGCACCTGGTTATTGGTAATATCAGGCACGGCATCAATGGGCAGGCGGGTGGCGCTCCAGATGCCCCAGACCACCAGCAGCAGGGTCATTACCCCCACTACCAGCTTATGCCGGATGCTGAATAATATAATTTTATCTAACACGGATTCTTGTTTAATTTTTATAAATAGCCTGAGTGGTGGCTACGGGGTAACCACCATGCGGTTAGCAACGGCCATAAAACGCATGGAGTAACCGGCATCATTAATACCGGGCACTGCTGTATAAGTTTGGTACGACAAAAGCATAAGCCAATGACTACGATTTAGCAGAATAACCTGCATAGCCGGACATAACCATCATTGGCCCTAACATGCAATTGTACAGTAAAAATTAAACGGTGAATTTGGGTGGGTTCCAGATATTGCCATCATAGCGGGAGATAAAGGAGCAATCCTTTAAGGTGATGGTCTGGGCCGCAAACTGTAATTTAGGTTGTTTCAGTTCGGGCATTTTAAAATCAAAAGAGGTAATGCTGGCGCTGCAGCAGTTACAATAACAGGAGGGACTGCAGCCGTCATCGCTGTCCCTGTCATGATCATGGGTTTGGGTAGTCATCACCGTTGCCGCATCATCATAACACTGGTTTTTGGCATCGCTGCAGGGCAGCAGGGCCAGCACCATCAGGTAAAAGGTCCATATAGCGAGAATTGACCGCATGTGCAGCAAAGATAGAAAACTTTTATACAAGTAGTAATGATAAAGTTTTGTTATACCGGCTGTAGTGCTACTATCAACTTTACCTGCCACGCTCGCTTCTACGTTCGGTCCGCTATTCGGCTTTAACACCCCTACTATTTATTCAATCAAATTTTAATATGAGAATTATTTAATAGGGGTAATAGGTTATTACAAAATTTTATAGCAAATCGAAAAACTTCTTATTACTGATAAAAGGAAACTTAATCCTGATATAATCAGGGCAGGAATGTTCGTCATGAGTCTCCCTCCGGAAGACTCGCGACAGATGATATAACGTTTCCTATTTTTAAAACTCTACCGATAACCGGGAATTAAATATAATCTCCTTCATTGAGGTACTCTAATATTGCATTTTTAATGTTTTCATAGTGCAAGCTTTTAACTATAATATCAGGGGGCACTAACACCTTATTTTCAGAAAGAACAAAGGAACTTAGTTTGTTGTTAAGATAATTAACAGTCCAAACATTCATGCCTATACTCTCATTACTGTTAACAAATAACTTAATATTCATGAAAGAATTTTCCAACTCTTCTTCATCAAACTCTACAACTGCGGACTCTGTCCACACTGAAAAATTTCCTTTATTAAAACTTATTATTTCCATTTACTTTTTTGCTTTATTTCCATAAACTTTAGCTATCCTTTTAATAACTTCATCTTGATTATGTTTATTAGAATACCCACGCTATTCGTAGTCTCTTCAAAGAAGAATCACTACAAAGAAAAGAAAGTTGTCATTCGTTTGCAACGAATGACAGAACTAAATCACAAAAAAATTACATCCAATAAACCTGACTTTCTACCTAAATAATAATCTTTAGCACTGCTATATAGATAATCCTGCGCCTTTTCTACTATTCCAGCCTCAACAGGATTTTGATGTATATAATTCAATTTCTGAAAACAAAAAGCAGTACTATACAGCTCAATAGGGTGGTTATCCTGTCGCCAAAACTGGTATTCACTATTCCGGCTGTTACCCTTGCCGGCTTCACTAAAAACTGGCAGCATCCAGTCCTTCCGGCTTTCCTGTTTATTTTCGCTGATCGCTTTAACAAGCTGTTTGGCTGTAAATTTCTTGAAATCGCAGAGCAGGTCACTTAAATTACTATTATTTGCAGCCAGTATTAAATGAATATGATTGCTCATAACACACCAGGCATATAACTTTAATCCTTTTTCTGCCTCGCAAAATTTTATACTATCCAGCAATATATCCCGGTATTGTTTCCTTGTAAAAACATCCACCCATTCTACAACGGCAAATGTTATAAAATGTATGGCTGACTGGTTTCGTATTTTATAGCCGCCGACGCTCATGGTGTATCCTGAATTTACATCTTTTTAATCAAAACTGCTGCACGTTATTCAACAATAAAAAAGCGTATGTAAAAAACATACGCTTTTATTTAATTATAGTTTTAATAACTTTTTAATATATCATATTCTTACAAACCATAGTTAAAGGCTTGGCTTTTGCAAAGCCGATGCTTTGTTAAAAACAAAGCATAACTTTCCTATTTTTTTAGAACACTACGAACAACCGGGGTCTGGGCTGCCTTTTTCCCCACCTTCTAAATCTATATATCTTATAACATCATTTTCAGCAAAAGCATAGGGGCTATTCCAAGGATAAGATTTTGCTAATGGGTCGACCGCTAAGAACCTTCCGGTTCTACTATCCTGTCCTCTAAACTTAAAGTCATTATAATTCCCAATCCCCGCCCACTCATTCACCTTCTCTTGTCCATTGAAACCAAACACCTACACGCTACGCAACTTTAAAACACTTGCAAAGACCTCACAGCTCTATACCAATACTACACAAATTTAATAGACTATTATTTCAAATGCAAGCATCACAGGAGCAAAAGCCAGGCTTAAAGCCTGGCTTTTGCTCCTGTGATGCTTTCGCTCAAATTACTTCAATTCCCCATTTTCATAGAGTAAGAGATAATATTCTATCGGATGCGCTGTCCCTGTTTCTTTTACGTTTCCAAAATAATCTACAATAATTGGAGCGTTACCCAATAGCATATGGGAAGTATCTTGAGTTTCAATATATTTTTTGGAGTCGTATAAAAAGACCCAGTAATTATTCTTCTCAATAACATCCGTTATTATAAATTCGTCATTTGTAGGAGGTTTCCCTACTTTCTTTAAAACAATATTTTTAGCATCTTCTATATTAATCATAATAAATTATTTTGTAGGCAAGAAGCCAAAATTTTGATATTTAGATAAATCGGCTGCTTTCCCTGTTTGCCCATCAACAAAATTAATTTTCCCTTTCTGATTGACTACATTGAATACATGCCCAACTTGACCAGTTCCTCTATTCCCAAAAACAATGCCCATTTGCCCCGGCTTGTTAACCTTTGATTTTACTTGGTCAATAGTAAGCCCCAAGGTAAACTTCTGTCCATATTCCTTTTCCAAAATAGTAAGGCTTTTAGGTTCAGAATTAAGGGCAGAAGAATTTGTGCCTTTTAAATACAGGTCAGTTGCAATGGCACAATTAACACAATTCTTATTTCCTCCAACTTGGTTTATATTTTTAAGGTTAAACGTTGAGTTATCGGTGGCTTGATTCGCCGTAGAGTTACTATTCCCTAAAGTTGGGGAGCCTGGGGTTTCGGGTTTACTTGGTTTGGGACTATTGTTTTTAGTACTTAAATTTTGTAAATTTTTTATCCCGGTTCTGGCGTTGTTTAGTATAGGTTTTGTTACCACACCTGTGGCTCCTCTTGTAAGATAATTTGAGGTATAATCAACTGCATCAATTCCATTTTCCGCAACTATGGTTAAACCCTTCACCATATTTGCAAATTTTATTTCCCCATCACTCGGCCTCGCTTGGTACCAGTCTTTTACACTCTTTGCATATGCGTCTTTTACTTCCGCTGGCACGGCATAAGGCCCCCATTTATCGAATAACACTTGACCTCCAGGTGTAACAACTCTAACCCTCTCCAAGCCATCTAAGTCAATAGAAGATATAGGTTCGTTCTCTGCAAAAGCATAAACACTGTTCCATGGATATTCTTTTTCTAACGGGTCAACCGATAAAAACTTAGCTAACCTTGGGTCATATATCCTAAACCCATAATCCTGCTGGTTACCCTCACCTTTTACCTCGTTATCATTTTCCTTTCCATTGAACCCATACCGGTACCGGCCCTCGTTTACCAATGGCATGGCTGTGCTGGGGGTAAAATTACTACCGCTATAAGCCGTATTCAGCACAACATCATAACCATTTCCGCTCATATCGGTAAGACCCGTACTCTCCCCGTCATTGATGGGCCAGTAGGCTGCCAGGTCGGTTTGTGGTGCGGATACGGTACTGTTCATATTGGCCATGATCTCGGCCTGCGTACGCACACGTCCCCATACCCGCACTTCATCAAACTGCCCGTTCATGACACCATAGTAACCCGAACCCACCATATTGCTGGCATATACATCCGTCTTCCAGGATGTAAGCCCTGTTTTTACCAGTACACCGTTCACATACAGGTACGGTGTTTTGTCATTATACACCACGGCAATATGGGTCCAGCCGTTCACAGCGCCCTCCCAGGATAGCAAACAAGGCATATAGCTAGCTGCATGCTCATATACACTCACCCCATTGGTTCCCACACTAATACCTACACCTGCGGCATCTGTACTAAGATCAATAGCGGAACCACTCAGGGCATCAATTACATATTTCTGACCACCGACCCCTGCCAGACCTGTCGGACTTTCCGGGTCTATTTCATGCGTAGTAGCTGGATTCACCCATAGTTCTATGGTAAAATTATTATGTGCCGCTGCAATGGCCCTGGAGGTTGCTTCGTCATAACCATTTAAAGTTCCGGCATAAGGAATGGTTGCTCCCGTAGGTGTTTCCTCCGGCGCTACCGGTCCGGGGAATACCCTGCCTGGTAACTGCATACCAAAAGGCGCATAGTCGGCAGCATTCACCACATCGGCTATATAATAATCAACCGTGCCATCGCTGCTTACATCCACAGCCAGCTTTTTATCACTGATCACCGCCAGCACATTCCCCAGGTGGTTGCTTAATTCAAAGAACTTGTTTCCTCTTTCAAAGTTAAGCGATAAAGTGCTTCCCGGTGCTTCTGTAATGGTCATGTCCACATCCTTGTTCCAGATGCCGATCCTGCTGCTGCCATAGAGGTGATGTTCGGTCAATTTCAGCCCGGGTGCAGGCGTTTCCTCCGGCCCGTTACCGGTGTAGATGGCCATCACATTCCCAGACGCGTCCCGTACATACTGGGTATACTTACCACTTGTCTCGCCAAATTTCTTCACCCATTTACTCACCCTGTTGCCGGCCACATCATAACCATAGCGAATGGTTTCCACATTATTGTTGGCTGTCTGGGTTTTGGTGATCTTTACTATTTTGCCATATACATTCCAGCTAATATCCGTAATATTTTCTGCTATATCAGCGGTCAGGTTGCCTATCGCATCATAGCTGTAGTTATCATCGGGCTGGTTATCTATATCTGTCAGGTAACTGCTGCTGCCAATGGCATCCTGTACATGACGCAGTTTATTATTTGCCAGGCGCTGGTTCACATCCTTATTATACTGGTAGGTCAGCTGGTCCATCACCACCGGCTTGCCGGCTGAAGGATTACCATTACGCAGGTAGGTCAGTATATTACCATTGCCGTCATAACTGATCTCCTCCTTATAGTCATTGGTTTTTGTAATACCGGACCAGCCATTGCTTACATTATAGCCCTGCCACATATCCATTTTCACCAGGCGGTTCAACTGGTCGTACTGGTAATTATATAATTTGGTGTCGCCCAGTTTAGGAATACCTACTACCATGGAAGATATATTACCATTATACAAAGACCGGTATTCCGTACCCATATAAGCCGAGTGGCCGGGGAATACACCCTGTACCGCTGCGCCGATGGGCTGGTACTCGCCATTATAATAATTCAGGGAGAAACGGAAAGCATCGCGGCCCACATACCGGTTAGCTCCGCCATCTACCAGGGCATTGGCATCACTATCCAGCAGGGTATCGCTATTCACCCCTTTTAACCAGCCCTGTAAGGTATAGGCATAATCGATGCCCTGCACCTGTTCCTGGCCTAATACAGTCCTGGCCAGCGGACCGTGTTTATAGTATTGATAAAACGCTTCATGTTCTTCCAGGTGAGTATTACCAATCATCAGTTTATGGTTGCTGGTATACACATCGGTAATGCGGTTCTCAGCATCATATTCATAACGGTGGTATAATTGGTCTCTTTGTCCAGGTTGGTAATGCACCTGGTTTACTTTTCCGCTGATCAGGTCATATTTATAGGTCATTACCTTGAAACGATTATCACCATTGGCCGCCATAATACCGGTGCGGTAATCCTGTTGCAGGGTGTCTACATTACCGTGTATATCGTAACAGTAAACGGTAGCCTGGTCATATTCACTATATACCGGTGAACCAACCCCTCTGAGAGAATAAGGCAGGTAGTCGTACACACGGGTATAACTCACCCTGTTTCTCAGGGTGTACCTTTTTTGTCTTATAGGAATAGGAATTGCTAATACTCCTGAATTAACAGGATTATCATAGAAGGTAGCTGTTACCTGTTCAGCCACACATGTTTTTCCACCTGCAGTATAATAATAACGCAACCAATCGTTCAGGGCAACCGGATCCCTGGCTATAGCCTGCGTCATTGCTGTTGTCTGCTGTTTTTGCCCAACTTCTGTAATGCGCCCTAAAAAGTCATACTGGGTATAGCTGTATTTACCTTCTGCTAATTGTTTCGCATTACGGCTTACTGTCAGCCTGCCCAGCCTGTCGTACCAAAATTCACTATATCCTCCATCAGGGCTTTTTTGCGACACTACCTGGTTCAGACTATTATACCGGTAGGTTGTAGCCAAAGTATGCGTGGGCACTTTGCGTAGTCCGGCTGCCCTTTTCACTTTTACATCATTCAGCCAGCCCAGGTCGCGGTTAGGATGAACCCCCTCCGGTGGTACGGTTTTCACCAGGTTACCCGCCTGGTCATAATAATATAAGGTATAGTGATACTCACTTACCGGGTGCGTAACGGTAAATACTTCCCGGTTAGCTGCTTCCAGGCATTTTTGCTGGTAAGCTTCTGCAAAAGCATTTTTCAACGAATCAGTATATAAACGGTACAGCTCTGTCGCCCGTACAATAGCAATATTGGTAGAGTCGGCACAGGGATCGCCCTGGTTAAATACAGATGGCTCATTGGCGGCCTTCTTACCACATAAAAGGAGTGTAGATACGGATTTTACAGGAGGTTGATAACTGCAGATATCCAGTTCACGGTAACATCGCTCAACAAAAAACCTTTTTATTTCCCTAAATATAAATTCCGTCGCATTTCTCCTGTTAAAGAAATTCGTAAACGCATCATCCTCCCTTAATGGTTCAAAATCAAAAATATCTTTCGGAACATTTAAACCCCCATTATACGAACCAAAAGGAGCTATCTGGAAGTTTTGTCCAAGTAGTTTTTCCCTGGCAGACAAACTTGCCGCGGTAGGCGCTTCTTTGTAAGTTCCGGACCAACCGATCCTGCCGGTTCCGTTCAATTCATTATTCACCCTGGCCAACTGGTTAATAATCGAATCGAAGTTCCTTGCAAATAAAGAGTCCAACGCAAACATATCGATACTTCTTAAACGAGGCAGCTCAAATGATAGGGAATCAAAACTATGCCGGCCGGTATTCCTGGCAATGATCATCAGGAAGTTCAGATTCGGGAAATTGATATTCATCTTCGGGAATATCTCGTTAAAGCTTTTACCGGTAGTATCGCTATCTGTTTGATATATTCCTTCAATTGGCCATTAATATACTCACGCACCCTCGCCTGTTTTAAACGATTGATTTCGTAAGTATTTACATCAACACGGATATCCCTGAAATCCCTGAAAAAAGGCGAATTGCTCCTGCGCTCAAAATAGGTTACCCGCAACGGAAGTAATCCCGCGAGGGTAAGATCGGAGCTGGCTGTAATATGATGCTGGGAAATATTCTGGTAGTTAAATGGTGTATCAACTCCGGACCTGTAATTCCAGTTATAGTTAATATACCCATTAGTAAACTTAACTAATTGACGTGTATCGACTGCGCGGCTTTTGATAATACTGATCCTGGGTAAAGCCGGCTTTTTTACCTTCAAAAGGGATGAATCAATTTTGACAGGAAAATGTTTTAACGGATTTTCAAACAGGGATGAATCTACAAGCTGTAAATAACGCTTATAGTAGCTAAGAGCAGAGTCTTTAGCGTAGCGGGGTAACGAATCTGCAGCAGACTGTTGGGCAGCAAGTTGCAGATTGACACATACAATAATTAACAAGCTGGTGGTAAGCTTGGTAAAAATCCGGTTCAACTGGTTCGGTTTAAATTCTTAGGCTATCATGCACGGTATCGGGTGGTCGGGCGTGAAGATAGGAATTCTATATTTACGAAAAGTTTCTTAAAATAATTTTTATAAAAAAATTACGCTGCTTAAATATATTTTTATTTATACTAATTGATAAAAATCATATAGTGTTAATATACTTAGTACATATTCTATATAAAGATATAATTAATACGTACTACAACCCCGGTACCAGCAAAGCATGTAACTCAAACAATGCCGACTCAGCATAAAAATGTTGCGCATCGATAGGATTGGTGTGCGGATATAGTTCGGTCTTTTTTGTAAACAGTATCTTATTGTGATGATAGATGGTACAAAAAGCAAATTGTTTAAAGTTGGATTCCGGTACCTGGGTAGCATAACCGGTTGTGGCTATGGCCCATGTTGAATCAAAAAGCCTGGCCACATTACGGGCCATCTGCTCCGTGATGGATTCAGATACACAGTTCTTTACTGCGGCCTCTGAAGCATCAATATCCAGCAGCCTTACCTTTTCATCAATTGTATAAGTGGTAATGCCGCCTTTAAAAACAGCTGAAGCCGCTGTAATAGAGGACAGGGCCAGCTGTAAAAACCCGGCAGTCACACTTTCTGCTACGGCAATACTTTCTTTACGTTCATGTAAAACATCGCCAATTTCTTTTATGATCGATTCCTGGAAGTTCATACAATTTTACATTTAATCCTAAGTCACTCTTTTTTTATTACAGGCAAGTACCCATTCCTTTGTGTCGCATATTTTACAAACAACCAAATCGCCAGGATGCTTTTCTTCTGTAAAGCCACAGGAACTACAGGAGTAATGCCCTTGTTTTGAAAATGTAGTCACCTTCTGTTTCAGCATAGCCGGCATAATAGGCAGTCCGTAACGTACATCTTTATCCTCGTAATAAAACACACTGATCTCTCCTGATATTTCTTCAATAGCAATTTCTATTTGTCCTAATTGCGATACTCCTTTTAATCTTAACTCCGAAAACAACTCCTGTGTACCCAGGGCCTCGGCCTTGAAATTATTAATAGCAAACCTGCCTTCCTTTATTAAACACATAGATTTACCTTCCATTATATTTTCAAAACCCTGGTGCCTCCCTATCAGGTAAGTGATCAACCGGTATACAGTAATAATTACAATGAATACCACAAACGAGGTAACCACACCTATTTCTTTATATATCATCGGATCACCGGCAGCAGAACCAAAACTGATAATAACCACCAGTTCAAAAATGGATAACTGTTTTACCCCCCGCTTTCCTAAAATTCTTAAAGCCAGTATAATGGCTATGATCATAATAAAACTGCGTAAGGCTATTTCCCAAAGGAAAGTCCAGTCCTCATCACCCACCAACAACTCTTTCCAGCTAATACCTAAACATATTACCTGCAACATCATAAAGCTGTTTTAATAAGTATACATCCAAAAAGCAAGCCAATGCAACACACCTTCACAACTTTGTTTGCCTGGTGCATAAAACGGCAACCGGCGGCAGGCAGATATATCAAAAAACTAGTGTATTTTCAGGTATGAAAAAACAATGCTTTGCCATAACATCCATCCTGTTATTATGCACCTGTTTTACCACTGTTCATGCCCAGCCCGTGCAGGGTTTACAACCAAAGCTGGCAACCGGGTGGAGTGCAAACGTGAATCCCGTTAACCCCTTGCCGGAATATCCCCGGCCACAACTCACGCGTAAAAACAACTGGAAAAACCTGAACGGACCCTGGCAATATACCATCCTGCCAAAAGCCGGCGCTAATACTATACCCTTATCCTTCCAGGGTAATATAACAGTTCCCTTTGCTGTTGAATCCTATCTCAGCGGTGTAGGCAAAACAGTAGGCAAAGACAGTATACTCTGGTACCAGCGTGTTATTGATATACCTGCCGGACTACGAAAACAAAAAACCCTTCTCCATTTTGGTGCCGTGGACTGGTCAGCAAAAATTTATGTAAACGGAATAGCCGTAGGTGAACATGAAGGCGGTTATGATCCCTTTACCATCGACATTTCCAAAGCCTTACAAAAAGGAAATAAACAAACCATCAGCGTACTGGTATGGGACCCCAGCGATAGCGGCCCCCAGCCCACCGGCAAACAGGTTGCTAAACCACACGGCATCTGGTACACCCCTGTTACCGGCATCTGGCAAACCGTATGGCTGGAGCATGTGCCGGAAACCTATATTATCTCCACCAGACAAACCCCGGATATTGATAAACAACAGGTTCATATTAGCGTTAACACACATGGCCTCCAGGCCGGCGATCTTATAAAACTCACGGCATGGGACGGTCAGCAACAGGTAGCAACCGGTTCTATAACAGCAGGCAATGATATTATACTGGATATTCCTGCCGCTAAACTATGGTCGCCGCAAACACCATTTTTGTACGACCTGAAAGTATCTGTAATACGAAAAGGAAAAGTTATAGATGAGACCGGTACTTATTTTGGCATGCGTAAAATATCAATGGCTAAAGACGGAAACGGTATACAACGCATGCAACTGAATAACCGTTTTCTTTTCCAGTATGGCCCATTAGACCAGGGCTGGTGGCCGGACGGTTTATATACAGCTCCCACTGACGAAGCATTACAGTTTGATATTGCCAAAACAAAAGAAATGGGCTTTAACCTGATACGCAAACATGTAAAGGTAGAGCCTGCCCGGTGGTATTATCATTGTGATAAACTGGGTATACTGGTATGGCAGGATATGCCCAGTGGCGACAGGGGCGGTAATGACTGGCTGCAGAACCTGAGGATAAAAATGCCGGGCAATGAACAGGTAGATAAGCATCACTTATTGCAGGCGCTCTTACCAGGACTGGTATTTGATAAAACCCGCACTCCTGAATCGGAAGCCATTTACCGTAAAGAATGGCAGGCCATTATGGATGGTTTATATAATTTCCCCTCCATTGTTTCCTGGGTTCCTTTTAATGAAGGCTGGGGACAGTTTAAAACAAAAGAAATCATTGACCGGACCATGAAACACGATCCGTCCAGGCTGGTGAACGGCATCAGTGGCGGTAATTTTTTTATGGGTGTGAGCCCTATTATAGACCTGCATTATTATCCCGGCCCGGCTATGCCCGATCCGGCGGTTTACGGCAATAAACAAATACTCATTCTTGGTGAGTTTGGCGGCCTTGGCTTGCCGGTAAAAGGCCATACCTGGCTGGAAGAAGGTAACTGGGGCTACCAGTCCTTCACCACACAGGCACAACTGCTGGACAGATATACACAGCTTGTGCAATCGCTTCATGAACTGATACAATCAGGTTTATCTGCCGCCGTGTATACCCAGACCACCGATGTAGAGGTTGAAACCAACGGCATTTTTACCTATGACCGTAAAGTATTAAAAATGCCCATGGAAAAACTTCAGGCCATACACGCACCATTGTATAAGATAGAATAGAAAGAATTAATGCGCTACCGCTTTTAAACCGATAATAGAACCGATCAGCGTGATGATAAAAAAGATGCGCCAGAAATTAGCAGGATCCTTAAATACAAAAATACCTACCAATACGGTACCCACTGCCCCTATACCGGTCCATACGGCATAGGCCGTACCGATAGGAAGGGTTTGTGTGGCTTTTATTAAAAGCCCCATGCTAATGGCCAGGCAAACCAGGAAACCGGCATACCATCCGTAAGCAGATGCGCCTGTTACTTCTTTTGCTTTACCCAGGCAGGCGGCAAAGCCTACTTCAAACAAACCCGCAATAATCAAGATGATCCAGTTCATACCCTTTTTATTTAGGGCAAAGGTGGATCAGCGGGAGGAAATATTATTTTACAAATGATAAAAACAGGTTACCGTATCTCGGCCCTGATGCGGCTAAGGCTTACCTGTGTAATACCCAGGTAAGAGGCAATATATCCCAACTGTACCCTTTGTAGCAGGTCGGGACTTTCATCCAGTAAGGTCCTATACCTTTCGCTAGCAGTTTTAAACTGTAAGCCGATCAGCCTCTCTTCCGTTTTAATGAGTTCTTTCTCTGCAAACTTGCGGCCCCAGTTGGCAATAGCTATATCCCCTTCAAATAATGTTTGTAAACTGGCTGCCTGCAATTCATACAGTTCGCAATCCTCCAGCAGCTCTATATCCTCGTAACCTTTTTGCCCGGCAACATAACTTTTCATAGATACTATCGTATCACCCTCTTTACCAAACCAGAAAGTTATTTCATTCTCTTCCTGGTAAGCATATCCCCTGGCTATACCTTTTTTTATAAAAAATATTTTGTGCTCTATCTTATCAGCGTGTAATAAAATATAACCCTTAGGATAATGTACTTCCGTTATACAGTCTTCCAGCTTTTGTAATGAAGCCGGTGGCAAGGGGTAAATATTGTCCAGTATCTGTTTGATGGTCATCAGTAATGAATGTATTAAGCTGTATCATTTTACAAGGCAGCAGATAAAAAAAGGGATACATAAGTACCCCTTAAAACTATGATCTTGTAATTAAATTACAACTATTATTTTACGTTAGCGCTAACAACTTTTGCTAAGTCAAACATAGAGATCTGGCCTTTGCCACCAAATAATGGTTTCAATTTGTCATCGGCATTGATCATTCTTTTGTTTTTGCTATCCTGTAAACCTTGCTTTTTAATGTAGTCCCATATTTTTTTAACGATATCAGGACGAGAAGCAGGTTTGCTTCCAATTACAGCAGCTAATTCTGCGCTTGGTGTTAACGGAGCTAAGAATGCAGCATTTGGTTTACGTGCTGATTTCTTTTTAGCTGCTTTTTTAGGAGCCGCTTTTTTAGCTGCCTTCTTTGGCGCTGCTTTTTTAGGAGCTGCTTTCTTCGGTGCTGCTTTTTTAGGAGCCGCTTTCTTTACTGCTTTTTTAGGAGCTGCTTTTTTAGCTGCCTTCTTTGGCGCAGCTTTTTTTGAAGTTGCCATTGTAGAATTTTTGGGTTAGTAATATTAATTTGACATTAAAGTTATATAAAAACATTATTTAAAAAACAAGGTGTTTATTTAGTTTTTTCCCTCTGCCCCTTAAGAGCATGCTATAGCCCGTTTTTTATGCCCTTCCCGGGGGAAAACACCCGTTTTCCGAGGGAAAAAGCAGGTTTGAGAGGCAAAAATGGGGATTCATGGTGGAAAAAATCACCCGCAAAAAAAGCTGTTCCCCCTCGTATATGCACAAAAAACAGCCCCTCAGCATCATAAAAACAGTAATAATATTATACAGGTAACACCGGTTTGCGTGAGGGATAGGGAGGGCGGCGACGCAGGAGCCGGTGCGAAACGCAGTGCAGCACGGAACCCCGGGATAGCCCGGCCCGCAGCTGCTGTATAAAATAAACCGGGTGAGGTACGAACCGTATACAGCCTTGCCGGCAGCAAGGGACACGCCCATAATAAAACAATTTTTAACCAGGGGCTGTCAGCTGTATCACTTTATGCAACATCAGTCCACCGCCCGGCTGCAACCTTTGCCCTGAACACCCATCTATGCTGCAACAAAGGGTTTCCGCCTAAGCGGTGCAGCCCTTCAGCTATAGTAACTACTATCCACAGCTACTGTATCAAAATATCAACCTGTTAACCTTTGGCCGGTTCTTTGCATATTATACATATGCGTTATACTGTATTCATTATTTGTACGGTACTTCTATCAACAGCCTGCAATATCCGCAAGGCCATTCATCCTACTGCCCGGGAAAAATATGAACGCAGTTACAAAGGCCCCGACTCATTATTACAAACATGGAAACAGGCATACGATGCCGCACTGCAACAACCGGTAAACATAGAACTACCCCTGGTAGTAACTGCCAGGTTGCATGATAGTATACCACATGCATTAGCTTACCGGTTTGCGGTTAACCAGGGACAGGTACTTATAACGGAATTGGATAGAACCGATGATTCCACCCTGTTGTTTGCAGAATTATTACGTTATAAAAAAGATGATCCGTCAAAAACCAATATACTGCAGGAAATAGAAAGTACTGCTACCCTGCTGGAAATGCCGGTAACAGAAAACGATACCATAACCATTATCCTGCAGCCGGGCATCAACAACCGGTCTTTATTCAGGTTCCGTATTTATGCACAACCAGGTTATGCGTTCCCCGTAGCAGGCAGGGTCAATACGGCTATCACCAGTTTCTGGGGAGCGGACAGGGATGGCGGCGGCCGCAAACACGAAGGTGTTGATATTGTGGCCGGGAGAGGAACACCGCTGCTGGCAGTGATGGATGGGCGCATTACCTCCACCGGCGACCGTGGCCTGGGAGGCAAACAGGTTTGGCTGCGGGATGCTGTTTTTAAAAAATCGGTGTATTATGCTCACCTGGACAGTATTGCCGCCCGTGACGGACAAGCCATAAAAAGAGGCGATACACTGGGCTTTGTAGGCAATACCGGCAACGCCATTACCACCATACCTCATTTACATTTTGGGGTATATGGCAATAACGGCGCTACGGACCCTTACCTTTTTATAAAACAATTGCCGGTCCCCTCCTTCCACGATAGTATTTTAATACGTAAGGGAATAACACGCAATAATAAAAATGAATTAAGGGCAGGCCCTTCCACAAAACATGCTTTATTGCAAACGGTTGGAAAGAATGAAAGCCTCACCATACTGGGAAAGCTCAGCAACTGGTATTATGTAAAAAAAGGAGCAGTGAGCGGCTTTATACTACAATCCAACATAAAGCCGGTATCATAACCGGCTGTTGTCATAAACTGTTTTATTCAGAAGAATAATAAATAATGAGGGGTAGCGATCAATATGAGAACCGGCCATATCACC
Source organism: Terrimonas rubra (assembly GCF_042686025.1). Classification (NCBI taxonomy): domain Bacteria; kingdom Pseudomonadati; phylum Bacteroidota; class Chitinophagia; order Chitinophagales; family Chitinophagaceae; genus Terrimonas; species Terrimonas rubra. Next base: position 536,665 of record NZ_JBHUOZ010000003.1, on the reverse strand, counting down.
CCATGATAGACAACTTATACATACAGGTATTCTACATTTGAAATAACAGGCTTGCTGCAATAATGGCTGGCATAATTAGCCCAGAACCGCAGCCACATAATATCCGCAGCAATATGATCTTCTTTGGAGGGCATCACGTTACGTAAACGTCCGTCAATACCTATAGCCGTATGATTGCCGGGTTTACAATCAGGATAGGTAGCAAAATAAAGATCGTAGGCATAATTAATAGTAGAAAGATGTTCTTTGGTTAAAGGGGTGATATCTCTGTCGTTTTTAAACAGGCCTGTTTCTTCATTATAAAACAGTTCGGTTAAATGAAGTCTTTCAATAGCCTCAAACCAGTTTTCATTCACTACCCTCCTGCAATTATGAAAATCCGTGGTTTCGCCTAAAAAGGGAGCATATTTATTAATGGTATGCTCCACCCCAAATTTAATAGCATTTTCCCGTGAGTCTGCAGTAATAAAAGTCTGCAACTGGCCAATTTTAATTGTCATGATACTGAGTTGTAAAAGTTAAAACAATAAGCGCAACATTTAATACAGATAAGGAGTGTATATATAGTTAGCAAGCTTCGTACCAATTGACTTTACAACTATTACAATTAACATAAATAAATTATAGTTTCTATCTCAAGGTTGCAACTTTAATGAATGCAAATATTTCAACCTAAGAGTAAACACTAAAACTATGCGTGTATAACCGTATATCTGGTTAACACGATAGGTTTTATGAAAATAATGGCATTATTTAGTTATGCATAAACACATTAACCATTGGTATTTTATTATGTGGCAGATTCGTTATACCGGTACAACCCTGTATAATAAAATACCGAGCTTCCGGATAACACTATGCAAACACCAATTAAAATGCTGCTGGCCGATAACCAGTATCAATACCGCCAGGCAATACTGGGTTTATTACACAACGCCTCCTATATACATTATTGCGGTGAAGCTTTTGACGGGGAGGAGTTGATAGAGATGACAGGCTGTACCAGGCCCGACCTGGTGATCGTAAATTTAGAGTTACCCTTATTAAGCGGCATAGAAGCTACCCGCATACTACGTAACCTTTATCCTGATTTAAAGATATTGGGGCTTACTGACTCCAGCCGTCAGGAACTGATCATACAAATGATGCAGGCCGGCGCCAATGGTTATATCATAAAAAATGCAGAGACCGTTGAGCTTAAAAAAGCGATTGATACCGTAATGAACAACCAGCCTTATTTCTGCAACAACACTACTTTACTATTAGCTGCCATGCTGTCCCGTGGCATCTTTAATACATTTACCACAACAAAATTGCCCGTTGATTTTTTTGCAGTGCATGAAAAAGAAATTTTACAGCTGATATGCCTGCAATACTCTTCCAAGCAAATTGCGCACAAGATAGGACTGGCCCACAGAAGCGTAGAAAAATACCGCCACGCCCTTATGCAGAAAACCGGCTCCCAGAATATGGCAGGCCTGGTATTATTTGCATTGCGCTATGGCATTGCACCGCCGGAAGTTTTACCAGGTAAACAGGATTGACTTTAGCCAGGGCACTATTGTATATTGGGTGTAACGGTTCTTTTACCCGGCCGTTGCCAACAGGCCCAGCCGAAAACCTGTATAAAAGAGTAGGCAGCATTTTAACCATTAAAGTTTTTGCTGTTTTTTGAATTATAAAAGCAGTATACCATATGCTTAAAACTAAAACAGTATTTGCGATCCTGGCCATTGCGGTGGCCGCCAGTTCATTTGCGTTCACTAACTATAAAAAAGCTCCGGTAACAGAACCTGAGCTGCACTGGTACTTTGTCAACGCATCCGGTTATATTACCGGTGAAGTATTGGATGATCAGAAACACCGCAAATCGGATATTATTGATCTGACTGGTTGTGAAGACAATGCAGGAATTGATTGTGCCCGGGGTTATGATACAGAGCAAACGATCAACATGCCCGCACCACCGGTTCCTTCCGGACTTCAAAAGATTCTAAAATATTAATAAATAAAGGTGGTACTAAGCACCACCTTTATTTTGTATTACAGTGCATCTTTTAAAACCAGTGTCGGCAATAACATTTCCTTCTTTTGCAACTCCATACCATATTTTTTTAAAGCTTTATTCAGTTCCGGCAAGGACAGGCTTTCAACCGCCTCACCCGGCAAACAGATATCAATAAAAAAATCAGCCTGGATCGTATTAACGAAGGGAATACCGTATTGTTCCCGCATAAATCCTTTCAACAACCCGGGAAATTCCTTAAACTTCACATGCCGTAAACACCTTAAACTATCCTGTACATCGCCATACTCTGATGACCTGGTCAAATTCCAGCTTACCTTACCGCCCTTCGTATATAACATATCCATACTACCGGTTTGTACCAATGCAATCACTTTATGCTTTCTTTTTTCCACCACAGCGCGGATAGGAAAATACCGGTTCAGGTCCTGTCGCATAAACTCAAACTTTTGTGGCGTTTTTTCCTTTGGTATTACCAATGTATAATAATACGCGTATTTCCTCTCCCATTCCCGCAGGTTTTCATCGCTTGGAGGCATACAAACCCCGTAAGGATCAGCAACTTCTACCACGGTTCTTCCGGGTTCGCTAAAATCTTCTCCTTCTGTTTCAGAATAAGCCTGCATATATAATTGTTCAACAGAAACATTCCTTGTCTCAATCAAATCAATTCGTGCCATTGTAACGCTATCATAGGAATAAGCGCTGCCTGTTTTATTTAAACCCAGGTAAGAAAACTGCCGCAAGAGGGGATAATACATTGTATCTACCAGGCTATTGACTCTTACCCAACCCGACTCATAGGTTGCCAGGTCCACTGTTTTATTTCGTAAATACCGGGCAATTGTACTATCCGTCGTTGTCTCTCCACCTGTTGAAGACAAAAAACGCAGATCCTGATCCAGCCATACATGCATGGGTAACCCCAAAGGCCTGAAAAGTTTTTGTAAGAGTGTATCGCCGGTAATAAAGGGCACAGCGGGTATCTTTATTTTACTCCGCTTTTTAAAAAAGCGGCGGGTAGAATCAGCACGCTGTGTATTTACCATAATGATCTGTATATCCTTGCCCCATTTTTTCTGCAGCTCATCAATTTTAGGAAAAGCCAGTATACAGCCCATACAACCGGTACTCCAAAAATCAAGTATCACCAGTTTCTTATCCAGCGTTGCAATATTTAAAGTAGCAGCATCGTGGTTTATCAATTCATTAAACACTACGGGCGGCATCATCTCTCCTTTTTGTAAGGGCTGTGCGTTTGCAACGGCCACTTTTATAAAAAGACATAATAAAAGCTGTTGTACATATATTGTTTTCATATCAATATCCAGGGTTTTGTTTTAAATGTGGATTACGGTCCATATCTGTTTGCGGAATCGGTAATAAAGCAGCATAGGGTTTCCATTGGGGCTTTTCGGCTATCAGCACGGCATCAATTGTACCGGTACGTTTGAGATCAAACCAGCGCTGCCCCCATTCACAAAAAAACTCCCGCCTTCGCTCCTGCATTAACAGGTTCATCATACTTAACTGGCCGGACGGCAATATATCCGTCAGTCCGGCCCTTCTCCTGATCCTGTTGATATCTGCAGCTGCCGCTTCTGGCTTATTCAGCGCTATATTAGCTTCTGCCCGCAACAGGTATTGCTCGGCTAAACGTAATACCTGAATATTTTCCGTTAAGACAGCGTTGGTACGCTCCTTATATTTATAAGGATAATAATAAGCGGTACCAGCCACCGTATTTCTCTTTGTCCAATTAGCCAGCCGCTGATCAGTTGGTTCAAATAGCTGTAATAGTTTATCACGCAAACGATAGGTGGGCATTATGGTTGCCGAAGCCGGTATAAAGGCAGTCCCTTCCGCTGTATTACTGTTTTGCCGCGCCATTAACCAGATACCTTCACTGCTGGCCGGTACAAAAACATTATTCAGGTTACTCACCAGGTTATACTGCCCGGAATCAATTACAGCCGTTGCCTCGTTAATAGCATCAGGCCATTGTTTACGGTAAACATATACCCTGGCCAGTAAGGCCCTGGCTGCATATTTGTTAGGGCGTAATTTGCCTGCTGACGGATAATTAACCGGCAGCAGTTCTTTTGCCTGTAAAAGATCACGGGTTATTTGTGTGTAAACAGCCGTATCCCTGCTACGGGGCAATACCGCATTTACCGCATAATCTGTACTTGTAACCAGGGGAATATCGCCAAATAAATTAACCAGGTAAAACAACAGCAAGGAACGAAATAACAATGCTTCGCCTGTAAGTTGTGCTTTTACAGTTGCTGATAAACCGGTGGACCGGGTAAGCCCTTCTAAAATACTATTTACAGCATATAGGTTACGATAAGCCGGCGTCCAAAAATTTATATTCACAATATTATTATTGGCCAGCAAGCTGTTTTGCGCAAATGGATCTGCGTTAGTATTGGTTGTTGAGTTGATAATGTCATCGGCCAATAAACCGCCATATACACTTAACCCGCCATTGGCCAGCCACAGAGGACCAAAAACGGATTGCGCATATACCCCTGTCATGGCCGCAGTAGCCGTAAGGTCATTATTAAATACCTTATTACTTTCCAGTAATACCGGTGAACGGTCAGGCTCTACCCATTTTTTGCAGGAACTTAACCCTAATAACAAAATAATGATCATCGGCCCTGCATACCTGTTCAAATAAAATAACTGTTTCATGATGCCGTGTTTTAAAATTGAAGTTGTATACCCAAACTAATTGTTCTTAAAGGCGGCAGGGCATACAGGTTTTGATTTTCAGGATCAGCTCCTTTGTAGCGGGTAATGGTAAACAGGTTTTGTGCCTGTACAGTTAACTGCAACTGCTGTATACCAGCCCTTTTTAGTAAAATACCAGGCAGGCTATAAGCTAGGGCCAGGTTTTTGATGCGTATAAAAGAGGCATCGCTGTATATACCATCCGATTCAGCCAGCCATGACTGGGCGGGAGTAAAACCTTCACTGGTTACCAGCGGCACAAAACGTTGTATAGTACTGATATCACCGGGTTGCTGCCACCTGTTTAAAACTATTGCGGGTTGGTTCAGGTAAAAATAACCGGGTATAAAAGCCGATTGGGTAGCCAGGTAATTACGCCCCGGTTGTTTCCTGAATTCGGCGAACAAATCCAATGTCAGCCCTTTCCAGCTAAGTGTATTACGGATACCACCATACCAGTCCGGTTCTGTATTTACCAGCTTTATTTTATCGGCATTATCCATAATACCGTTACGGTCCACATCTGTAAACCGGTAAATCCCTTTCTCCGGATCAACCCCAAGGTATTGATACGTTTTCTGTACCGATAAGGGTTGCCCTACTACATATACGTTACTGTAGCTGCTATTGCCCAGGTTATCAAAAGCCACTAATTTATTACGGGGTATACTCAGATTAACAGAAGTAGACCATTGCAGGTGTTTTCGTTGTATATTCCTGGTTTGTAATACCAGCTCCCATCCCCGGTTTGTAATAACAGCCGGCATATTACGCAATACACCTGTAAAGCCGGTAATAACAGGCAGTGCATAATTACCCAACTGGTTATCGCTACGATGTAAAAAATAAGCGGTGTTGAACAGCAGGTGGTTTTGTAAAAAAGCCAGTTCGAGTGCCAGCTCCCATTTTTTATTACGCTCCCAGGCAAAAGCGGGGTTATACAATGCACCCGGCATCAATGCTCCGGCACCCTGGTAAAGTAGGGAGGTATTAGTCCAGGTATCCAGGTAACGGTAATCACCTAACTGGTCATTACCTGTAATGCCATAGGAAGCGCGCCATTTACCCAAGCTTAAAAAAGGCAGATGGTCTTTTATCCATTTCCATTCCGAAAAAATATGCGCCATTCCTACCGCACCAAAGTTGGAAAACCGTTGTGCAGGTCCAAAACGGCTACTGCCGTCCCTCCTGCCCGTAAGGTTCAATACCCAGGTATTGCGATAGTTAAGATTAACACGGCCAAACATGGCTGCATACTTGTATTGGGTATAAGTATTACTGGCGGTTAGCTGTCCCGCTGCACTCCAGGACTCCAGCATCAGGTCGCTGCTATAGTTATTGGCATTCAGGGTATTGGTTTCTTGTACTCTTTCCTGCAGGGTAGCGCCGGCCAGCACCTGTAGTGTTAGCCCGGATACGGTATGGATATATTCCAACTGTGGCTCTGTCTGCAGGTTACGCATATGTGCGTTTACAAAAACCGAAGATGCCAATGCAGACAAGGCAGGGTCTATCGAGGCCTTGGGTAGTAACCGGCTTTCGTTGCCATATTGTAGCTGCACACCCTGGTTTAAAGTAAAGCGCAGGTTTTTAAAAAAGTTATAACCAATGCTCAGGTTAAACATGGCATTACTAAAACGTCCATCATAAACGCGCAACTGCAGCGCAAGCGGGTTGGTAATACCACCTCCAAAGGATGCCAGCGAAGCATTGCCCATCCGCCAGTTCAGATTACCCTCATCATCATACAGGCGCAGGTGTGGTGGCAGGTTAATATAGGCTGTCAGGTCGTTAGACAACATATTACTTTTGTTATAACTATACCCGACAATCAAACCCAGCAACCATCTTTTATCAGCGCTGTGATGTTGCAGGCTGCTATGCAGGGACAACCGTTTATTACCCTGCCTGCTATCGAGCATACCCGTTTCATGATTATACCCCAGCCCGATAGTAAAACGGGTAAGTGCCGTACCACCGGATACCGATAACTGCAGATCGTTATACCTTGTAGTACCTCCTGTAAACATTTTTTTAAAATCAGTATAATGGGTGGTATCCCATAACAACAGGTCGGGGGCATTGACAGTAGTAGGCGTAATCGTATCATTGGCAAACGCTTCGCGTCGCATGGCCAGGTATTGTGTCGTGTTTAACATATTCATACTACGGGTAACCCTGCTAAAGCCCGTCCGGTAACCCGTATGTATATTCATTTTCCCGGCACTACCTTTTTTGGTAGTAATGAGTATTACGCCGCTGGCGCCACGGCTGCCATAAATGGCCGTTGCATCGGCATCCTTGAGCACTTCGATACTTTCAATATCAGCCGGATTGATCATATTTAAAGGACTTAATCCGCCATTAGCTGCAATAAGATTATATTGGTTCAGGCTACTGTTGCCATTACCAAAGGGTACGCCATCAATAATAAACAAAGGTTCACTACCCTGGATAAGGGAATTTTGTCCTCTTATTTGTATACGAAAAGTTCCACCGGGTATACCGCTGTTTTGGGTAACCACTAACCCTGGCACCCTGCCTGCGAGTGCGGCCAGGGGATTACTCACCGGCTGATTACTTAGTTCAGTTGCAGTTACCCGGCCTACATTCCCTGTATTTAAACGGCGGGTAGTATGGCCATAGGCTATTACCACTGTTTCATCCAGCTCGGTGATCAATGGTTGCAACTCTACGCTTATATTGCCTTCCGGGTTATTTTGAACATACATCGTAGTATAGCCAACAGCGCTGATACGCAGGCTATCTGTAATAGAGATATTGGTAATAATAAAACGGCCGCTGCTATTGGTTTGCATTTGTTGCCTGGTACGCAGCAGGGTTACCGTGGCATGGGCAACAGGCTGCCCCTGGGTATTGTGTACATACCCGTTAATGGTGTGCTGCTGGCACAGGGCTATCAATGGACAAAGCCATGCCAGCAAACAAATTAAAGGTTTCATTTGCAGTGTCAGTTAAATGGTTTGGAATCAGGTTCCGTAAATGATGGGAGATAAATTTGTTTGCCTCCGGCCGGAGCAAAACGGGGGATGCCTGCCAGTATTTCATAATAGGACATGCCGGGGGCCGGGTATAACGGATGCTGACCATAAAACTACACCCCGGTTACCGGTCAGAACCAACCACCGTGTATAGTATAACCGGTATTGTTACCGGGGGCAGTTTAAGGCGGGAGTATACACTCCCGTAATCCGCATTAACCATTAAGCCATCGGCCTGCGGAAGTCATGTACCGCAGCCTACTACATATAGATCATGCCGCCAGATATGATTATATCGGATTCTTAGGATTTATGAACTTCTTTTATGTTTCCGGGAAGGAAGAAGAAAGATCGTCGGAATGCGGGTGTTCTTTCAATATAATAAGACTACCTTAAACCGACTAATTTCTTCAAAATTAATGGCAAGAGTATTTAACTACAGGGAAAAGATGACAGAAATAGAGGGTTTTCCCTGTTTTTCGGCAACTTAAAAAAATGTAGGTTTATTATACTGACACGTACACAGGCAGGGTTCTACGCCTTACAAAAATGATATTATAACTTTTACAGAATATTCATCCTTAAAATTTATCAATTATGTTAACAAGACTTTTTTTAACGTGCCTGGTGACCCTTTTTTCACTAAGCACCTTCTCTGCTCATCGAACACAAGGCAATCTGATAAACAGTACAGAAAATAAGGCCGGGAATGCTGGAAAACTCTCTTTATATACCCGCATAGTGCCCAGCGCCGAGTGTGGTAGCACAGAAAATATTTTTATTTATTTAGAAAATTCTTCTGTGGAACTTGCACCAGGTGTACCGGTATGGGGTGGCAACCCAAGTAATCCACAACCTGTTGCCTGGGCCATGGTATTCTCCAACTGGGGAAGTAATAGCGGTACAGCTTATCTGATTTTAAACGGGTATGTTCATTCTTCATTTATACCTTGTTAGTATTACACTCACAAAAAAGGGTACAATAAACCTTGTCGTATCATTATATCCTATAGAACGTTTACACTATAGGATATAATGATACTGTTAATATAAGCTAACCAGCCTCTACCGCCTGGTAGCGGAACGGATGTATTGATAAAGGCGGGCTGCATCGCCGGTTTTAATGGTTAAAGGCTTTCCTGTTGACTTTGATATAATTACTGCATCTTTGAACGGCTCAACAAACACGATGGCATTTGTATTAATGGTCGTAACATCATCAGTCCCTTTGAAAATAATTCTTTGATTTGTTACATTCAACAAACCTCTTCCTTTTGATACGTCTATAATTTTTTTATCAGTAGATACGCTATAAGACCCTAACCGGTAAGAAAAACCCTTAGTGATCTTTACCCTGTAGGATCCTCCGCCATAACTTACCCTGCTGGTGACTGATTTTTTCTCCAGCAACTCGCAATCAGCCAGCTTGTAAATGCAGCGTTCATTCTTCTTAAGCAAAAAATCCGGATCTAATCCCTGGAAATAACCATTATCCAACTCCCAGTTAGTGATATAATAATCATACTCCTGCCTTATTTTTTCCTTTGTGTTAAAGTCAACTACCTGTAATGTATTACTGTAGTTTATTATTTCATTTATTCCGTCAGGAGATAAGGCTTCATTATCTTTCACTTTAGTAAAAATAAAGTTTTCAACTTTGTGCACATTTATTTTTTTTACAATTTCCTGTCCGTCCTGTTCCGGAAAAATACTCTTATAAAATTCGAGGTATTGGGGCCCTAAGGTCCCAACATTATCTGCATTGATATTCCTGTCGTACCTGTCAATGATACGCAACCGGATAAATTCGGCGTCCTTTGCACTCCACGCATTTCTGGTATTTAATAACAGGGTAATTTTTTTCGGATTGGTATGCGGAAAACTTTTCAACGTACTTTCCAAAGCATAAGAAACACTGATAGCCCGGCGCCAGCTTTTAAACCAGTTACCTAACCCGTTTTTTTTACTTGCAGGGACAGCTAAAACTCCCGTATCACCCCGGGGATTTATCAACACGGTTGTCTTTTCAGCAGTCATATCCGAATCTGCATTAGACCCACCTGTTCCCAAAACAACAGGCTGGTCATCATTCATACTGACCGTACCCGCTTTTTTCTTTTTAATAAAAAGGCCGGTTACCGGTGGCAATAACAACAGCCCTACTACCAGGGTAAATACTGCAAGCGCTATATCACCAGCAGAAAAGCCTGCTATTGACAACAGGCATATAAAAATGCCTGCTATCCAGCGAACAATAAAAAACACGTTTTTCATGAACAGATTTTAAACAAGATAAACCGGGCATGATCCCGGCAAAACTTATATGTGTACAGATAATGGCAAAAAACTTAAACCATCCAAACAGATTTTGCTGTAACCCCGGATTCTTTATAATATGGCAGCTTGCCGGGATAAATGATCATCCCTGCCCTTCGCCCTCCAGGTTTACTTCTATAATGTGATTTAACCCTTGTTCCCTTTTTAGTGGTATAACTTTTTACACGAACTGTTTTGGCTTTAGAAGATTTTCGTTTTTGTGCATGCGCCGTATGCGTAAACAGGAAACAGGTAATAGTGAAGATGATTAATAAAAGGATACTCTTTTTCATATTAATTGATATTGGTTAATACAATTGATTGAACAGAAAATCAGGAAAATCACCGTACAATACTTATGATCTTTACTGCGTAACCATTCATCAATTGTAAAGAGTAAACATAATAATAAATTTTTGCAGTTGCAAGTAGCGCTGTAAAATGATATAAAACATTGCACGCAAAACCGCGTGTAAAGATCATTCAGCTGTTAAAACAGGATCAGCTTTTCACGATTGGCCGATCCCATGATTTGTTGCCGCCTCCTGGTTAAATTACAGGGCCGGTTATTTATTTTTCCGCGTTAGGGATGGAAGCGGCATCCTTTTGCCTGTGTCCCGACAAAGCAGCAAGGGGCAAAAGATATAGCGGACAGCCCGGCCGCAGGCAACGCCCCGCCTGATCACAAAATTTTATTCTGCCGATCGGCATACACCAGGTCCATAAGATTTTCCAATGCATCCTTTATCTCCCTCTTGCCCTCCGTGGAAGTCAGATTGATGCCGCAAAAAGTCTGACCATTTATATTGGTATACATATTAAGATAGTAGATACCCGAAATCAATATAGCCATGACAGCGCGGTACCGGGTGGCATCTTCTTTAAAGAAAGGATCGGTAATATGACTAAACAATACTTCACCACTGGCTTCGCGGTCATCGGCCAGTTTTTTTAATGACCGGCGCTTTTCGGCCAAACCCCACAATAATATCTTCTGTAATTCCTTGTGCTGTGCCACATAATCAAACTGCTGCGTCAGCATTTGCCTGGACAGGGCCAGGCCCCCATCTGGAATAGAGGCGGGAATATCGTCACTGCCAATATTACTCCAGAAATCCTGCGAACGGATATAGGCGTCCACCAACTGATCCGTACCGCCGAAGTATTTGTAGATAAGTTTTTTATCCAACCCGGCCCTAGCGGCAATATCATTGACCTTCAGGGCCGTATACCCTTTAGTACGCAGGAGCCGGCCAACGGCATCTAAGAGTTGCTGCTTGCTTTTGTCCTTATTTCTTTCGCGGGGTTTGGTTACTTTTTTTTGCACGGCAGAATGATTGATAATACACACAAAGGTAATTAATATTTTTTAAGTCACTATTTGGTGACTTATTTTTACCTTTGCACATTAACCGTACAAATTAAAGATATACCCGAGCATGAAAAGATCAGTGTGTATAGTATTGTTATGGATCGTATTTTCCTTTACCGGAAAAGTTTTTGGCCAGCATAAACCGGATGAGTATTTTGAACATCTGCAACACCACCGGAAATTTATGGGCAGCGCTGCTATCTCCTTTAACGACAGTATTATTTACACCAAATCGGTGGGTTATGCTGACGCCGGCACTAAAAAACCTCTTTCTGCAGATACCCGTTTCCGGATCGGCTCCATCACCAAAACATTTACCGCCGTATTGATATTACAGGCAATTGAAGAAAAGAAACTGGCACTGGATGATAAATTGGGTTACTACTACCCTTCTGTAAAAAATGCGGCCGCCATTACCATTGAGCAGTTATTAAAACACCGCAGCGGTATAGTTAATTTTACCGAACTTGACAGTACCTACAAATGGGAGGAAGGATACCATAACCGGGAGGAGTTCCTGGCTTATATCAGTGACCGGAAAAGCGATTTTGAACCGGGAACAGCATATGCCTACAGTAATACCAATTATGTTTTGCTGGCTTTTATACTGGAACAGGTGTATCAACTTCCTTTTGACCTTATACTCGAGAAAAAGATATGTCAGCCCCTTGGATTGAAAAACACTTATTACAGTTTTGAAACGGATACGGCCAGGAATGAAGCGATATCCTATAATATACAGGACCGGTATATCCGGAACACCAGGGTTAATTTTTCCAATCACCCCGGTGGTGGTGGTATGGTATCAACTGCCGCAGAAGTGAACATTTTTCTCAGCGCCCTTTTTAACGGCAAACTGATCAGCCCCCAAAGCCTGGAAACCATGTTACCTGTTAATAGGGGTGCATATGGAATGGGGATTCAGAAACTGGACTTCAGCAGTCCAAACGGATATGAACATAGCGGCAGGATAGAAAACTATATTTCGGAGTACTGGTATTTTCCCAAAGAGAAGCTGGGCATTGTAACCCTGGCCAATGCCATTAATATAAATATATCGGAGATCAACCTGGTGTTATTACAATATACCTATGGCACCAAACCCGAATTACCCGATTTTAACAGGATACCGGGATTTACCGACACGGCGTTCAGCAAACTGAAGGGGACTTATTTTGACAGAAGTGGTAAGGTATCTGTTACCATTTCATCGGACAGCAGGCAACTGATACTTCAAAAGTCCACTACACGCCAGGACTGGATACCCTTTGAGCATAAAGGAGCTGCAAATTTTGAATATGACAATATAAGCCTGCGCTTTTTTCCTGAAAGAAAAGAAGTAGTAATAGCACAGAACGGCATTACAGAAGTATACAGCAAAGAATAGCAGGCTACTTGCGCATCAGGACGGCTTACCCAACCGGGTTTAAATTTTCATACCAATTTCAATCCCCTTTATCCTTTTGTAAAGGTCGGTAGCATAGTTATCGGTCATGCCCGAAATATAATCCACCACGCCCAGCACACGCTTGTACGGCGTATCACCTTCGTAGTTAAAAGCCGGGGGTAATAACTTGATGGCTTTATCATCGGATTTTTCACGGCTGCCCTTGTGTGTTAAAATGGGCGGAATAAAATGCGACAGCAGTTCATACATTACATTATAACCGGCATTTTCAATTTCCACTACGTTGCGGTTGTTGTATATATTTTTAACGGAGAATTCAACGATCCCGTTCAATGCCCCGGTTTCTTCATTAATAACATCCAGCAGTGATTTTGTAAACCTGCCGTTTAAAAACTCCTCAATATTATTTTCGTACACTTCTTTTGTACGCATGGTGAGTGCACTGATAGACTTAGCCCGTAAATAGGAGATCTTTGCGTTTTTATCGGTAATGCCGTTTAATGTAGTTTCTATTTTATGCCTATCATCAAACTGCAGCACCAGGTTTTTTAAAGTTTCCAGGCACTCAGTATGCTCTACAATACCCAGGCGGTGCGCATCTTCAAAGTCAATAATATGATAACAGATATCATCCGCTGCCTCTACCAGCCAGACAAAAGGATGCCGCTGGTATATTAAAGGATTATCACCAAGCTTCACCATCCGGGTTTCCTCCGCCACATCCCTAAAGGTTTCTTTCTCAGCCTGGAAAAAACCAAATTTCTTCCGGTGAATAAAACTTTTGTCTTTGGCTACAGATTCACATGGATATTTTGCAATAGCTGACAAGGTAGAATAAGTGAGTAATAAGCCGCCTTCTGACTTACCGTTTTGCTGCTGGGTAAGTACTCTTATGGCATTGGCATTCCCTTCAAAGTTTACCAGGTCATTCCATTCCTCGTTGGAGAACTGGGGCCTTATACCGTGTGCGTCCTTTTTAAAATAACTGGCGATAGCATCTTCGCCGGAATGTCCAAATGCAGGATTACCGATATCGTGGCATAAACTGGCTGAAGCAATAACATCATTCAGGCTGTAGCGATAAAAATCGCGGCTCTCCTCTGACAGGTCGTTTTTAAACCTGTTGTAAATTACCTGGCCCACTAAGCTACCCAATGAACGTCCTACCGAAGCTACTTCCAGGGAATGGGTTAGCCGGTTATGTACAAATACACTTCCCGGCAGGGGGAACACCTGTGTTTTATTCTGTAATCTTCTGAATGCCGAAGAAAAAATGATCCTGTCAAAATCACGCTGAAATTCGCTTCTCGGATCAGCCGATACACTGATACTTTTTTTCCCCGTTCTTTTATAGCTATATAACTTGTTTAAATCCATTTCTCGTTTATAAAAAACGAAGATAGTTAAAGATATAATTAATATAATCTTCATAAAACATGACGATCATACCTGCTATTCCATGCAGAGGCATTTCCCGGTGATATATATTGGCTACTGCCGGGGCCATTTACGCAGCCAGTCTTTTGATACGTTAGCAATATCCAATTGTAAGGGATCCGCACCTTTTAACAGGGAAAATATCACGCTGTCCTGTTTGAAAAGTTCAAACTGTTCATAACTCAGATCAAATAATGATTGCAGGTTTACCTTGGTTAAGGCTTCTATCGTATCCACCCTGTCATCACTGTAAATTTTATAAAATTGTACACGCAGGATATCCTGTAATTCACTTTGCCTGAATTTAAAGAAATCACCTTCTTTCACTTTAAATACTCTTTTCAGCGCTATAAAATCAGCATACTCCGCCTCGTTAATGTGATGGTCCTCCAGGATATACCAGGCATAAGCGACCAGCATGTCCAAGGCTTCTATTTTTAAGCTCTCCACAACCCCTATATGATTTGCCTGCAGGATTTGTTTCAGGTCCGTAGGTGCATTCCACCCATTTACCAGCAGGGCTATAATGCTTTTAACCGCATCACTGTATTCCTGACGAACAGGTGATAGCTGACTAAAAGCAACAAAATGTGGCGAAAGTTTGTACATCGTGTGTTTTCAGCGACCGGGTCCCGTAAAATAACTTTTCCTGGTTACCGGTTCGTTTATGTGAGCTTATTCGTAGTTTTTTATCGTAGCCAATAATTCAGCTTTGTGCATATAAATATCATCGAGCGAGTTGAGCAGTTTTTTCTCACCATTATCTTTACCCTGATGAAACAGTTCCAGGTATTTGTTAGCAGAATTAAAATGCAGCCTGCATAATGGTTTGCGGTTATTATCATCCAGCAGGATACCAAAATAAGATTGGGTATCCCGGAATGCGATCCTGCCGGCAGGTATAATTTCCCTCAAAATAGCTTTTACAATCTGCGAGCCCTCTATTTCTTCCGCAGAAGTCACGACTCTCGGTCCATCTGTATTGTCATCAATTGCCGTTGTCTGCTGTTCCTCTTTGGAAGGGAGCGTATCATTAATGCTCAAAGCATTTTTTAACCGGAAATTAATGGATTCGTTGATGGAGTTAGAAAGTGCCTTACGTGTATACTCTTTAAACGTGGCCAGGCGTGAGGCGGTAAGGGTTTTATCAAAGAAACGGTTTACCAGCAGTCGTACAAAATCGTCCGTAGGCTCCTGCAGCTCTTTTTCAAATTCGCTTCTAATGGCTTTGATGTATTTTAACGCTTCTGCCGAATCCAGGATGTTTTCCAGGTTATAACCTTTACGGGTAAAGTTTTCCAATATCTTCAGGCTGGCATCTTTTAAGTTAGAAAGATCGAGTGTAAAGAATGGTTTTTCATCCATGATATTCGGTCTCTCGAGATCGGCATAGAAATTATAAATATGCCCATTGGTCAGCACCCCAAACCTCGACTTGGATACATGGTAATAACGGTGTAGCTGGGAATTATGTGCATCTGCATTTTCTTTCCAGTGTTTACACTCGATGATTAAGATAGGCTCATCCCCTTTTTTGATCACGTAATCAACCTTCTCCCCTTTCTTGGTACCAATATCACAAATGAATTCCGGAATTACTTCCGTAGGGTTAAAGATATCATAACCCAGTATCTGGATGAAGGGCATCACAAAAGCATTTTTCGTTGCTTCTTCCGTATTGATCTGGCCTTTCAGGGCATCCACTCTTTGGTGCAATTGCTCCAGTTTTAGTTTTAAATCAGACTCCATAATAATTTTAACAGCAAAATGATGGATAAATAGTAATAGAAAGGCCCGTGAGTATCATAACCTCATTCAGTAAACAATTGGTGCCGGAATGATTATTTCTCCCAACCGCAAAGTGTTTTACCTTTTTCCCGGGCTTCATCAATAGTGGCTTCACGGACCTGGTAGCCACAGTTTTTTAATCCGCGGCAGTCCTGCCGGTAATGATAGCGCCGCGCGGCAGTACTATCACAGAGGTATACCACCGTGGAGGCTGTATTACAGGCAATACTGCCGGAAAGCAGGAATAATAAGAGGACAGACTTCATTCAATTGTTACATATTGATAAGCAGTTATAAATTGAATGATGTTCTCCGGTAGCAACAGGCTTTATATATTTTTAATAACCAGCAAAAGCAGCAACATGGTCATCCCCATTATAACCGGGAGTATCACCAGGCAACCCGCCGATGTTTTATTGTATATTTTATTATAAGCCGCTTTCTTAGGATCAGTAAGCCAGCCCCAACCTTTAGGCGCCTTCCACCCCATGGAATGCCGCAGGTATCGCTTGACCGAAGTCCTCGCTGCCAGCCTTTTATTAAAAGAGGGTTTCCTGTATCCGAATTTCATACAACACCGTTTATTGGGTATGACAATCTCCGGAACAGTACTTACAGCCATTAACCTGGCTGAAATGTTTTTTAGCTTCCGTTACAGCCGTACGGCAGTGACTATGTATTCCCAGATCAAGCACGTTAGCTGGCTGAGGCCGGTAGACGCAATCATGCGTGTGCACTTCATGATCTCCATTGGCCTGTGCCTTTTTGTTGACATAATACCTTTTTGACATCTTTATTAATTTTAGTTGATGCCTTAAAAGTAGAACAGGTGTTCAGACTTATTTTACGGAAAACCGGAAAGCAGTCTTCTAATAACCCTAAATTATAAAATCCCCATTTTAATACAATGTGCAATGAGTTGTTCATTTGTCGTAAAATCAAGCGCTTCCTTAATATACTTTAGTCGCTTTTCAATACTGCTCAAGCCCGCAGCGGGTATATTATGCTCTTTCAGGTAATCTGCTATCTCCTGCTGTTTCTTTCCCGACACCATCAGGGACAATATAGTAATATCATATGTTGTAAAGTCATGCGCTTTTTTTTGCCTGGCCTGTTCGGCTACAAATGCCGGAATATAGGACTGGTTATCTTTAATACTGTTAATGGCTTTCATCAATTCCCTGGCATCCCCCCGGGCTTTACGTACATACCCGTCAATATGCAGCTGTTTAAACAACCTTTGTACCAATGCAGGTTTGGTTTCTGCAGAGAATACCAGGATCTTAATATCCGGCTGCAGTTTGCGCACGGCTTCGATCAGGGCTTCACCGTTGTCAATTTGTTGTTGACGATAATCCTTCTCAAAATAAAGATCCGTGATCAGCAGGTCATAGGAGTCATTTGCCTCTATTGCTTTTTTAATTTTTAATAAAGCATCATCGCAATAGTAAACATAATCCGGGTTGACGACACCCAGCTCTTCCAGTGTTTTTTGCACAGAAATATTGGCACTCTCGTGATCTTCGGCAATTAGTATTTTTTGAATCATTTAATTAAGCAATTGGAATAAACATATGGATTGTTAAACCGGCTGATGCCGATTGGCCAAAACTAAGATGCCCTCCAATACTTTTAATACGGTTTTCCGTACTGGTAAGACCATTACCATAATTAAAGCCCTGGGGCAGGCCTACTCCGTCATCCGTATACCGTATTTCAAGCTGTTTTTCCTGCTGCATAAACCTAATACCGACATTTTGTGCAGCGCTATGTTTTTTCATATTCACCATTAACTCCTGCAGGATATGTTTAAGCTCATTCCGGGCTTTTGCCGACACCCGGCTCCATAATGCAGGTGTATTGCCTGCAATGGATACGGCGGTATTGTCAGCACTAAAAGAGCTAAGCAGGCTGGCGATCTCCTCATGGTAATCCTGCGAAACGGTTACCGCCGGTTCATAAGAAATATCCCTGGAGCGATCGTAAAGCGTTTCCAGGTCATCCAGCAGCTGGTCTTTTTGTATTTGCGGGTGATGCTCAATTTTTGTGATGATACTATATAATCCATTCGCTACTACATCGTGAACCTTTTGTGATGTTTTAAATTGCTGCTCCCGGATAGCCTGCTGTTTACGTTTTCTGTACCACCAGAATGCGATCACCGCCAGTACAAGCGCCCCAGCAAAACTCACCTGTTGAATAATAAGGTCTAATTTCTTTTCGGCATTTTCCTTCTGCAGGCCCAGGTTCTCGTTTTTATGCTTTTCCGATTCGTAACGTATCAACGCAAACTGGTTTTTGGCATTGTTACGGCTTGCCTGTAAACTATCATTCAGGAAATGGTAGCGCTCAAAGTATTGCTTCATAGCGGCGGCGGCGCTTAAGGGGATCAGCTTCTGTAATGCTTCCAGTTCATCATCGGGACTGTTGAGCTGTTTAGCAATAGCCAGCATTTTACCGGCATATACCAAGGCCGAGTCTGGCTTTGAGGCCGCATAATAATCTGCCAGCCGGGCATAACTGGTATTCAACCCCCATTGATCCTCTTCCCGTTCCCGTATAAGAAGTGCCTCCTTCATCTCCCGGTCTGCAGGATAGGCGGCATCTTTTAACCAACCGGTATAAGCCCTGTTGGTGATAATTCTTGCATACTCTTTGGGGTTGGTAACCGTATCATTTAATATAGCATGATAGATAGCCAATGCCTCGTCGTACTGTTTCAGCTTTTGATAAGCCACGGCTTTGCCATTGAGCGTGATCCACCGGAATGGCTTATCTTCTATGAGTTTCAAAGCCTTATCATAATAAGTGATAGCAACTTCATAGTTCTTCATATTCAGGTTTGCATTGGCCAGCTGGTTATAACAGGACAGCAGCACATGATGATCTCTTTCATCATTTTCATCCATCAGTTTCAGTGCCTGCAACAGGTTTTCCTGGCTACCCAGGTTGTCGCCGGCATATGCCTGAATGATAGCCATATAAGTATAAGCCATGGCCACTTGTAAACTATCGGTTGATCTGCTGGCAGAACGATTGAAGTAATAAAAAGCCGAATCATTCCCTTCATTAAAAAGTGATTCTCCTTTTTTATAGTCTTCTGCTATGATAATAGGATCTACTTTATGTATCTTGCCGCAGGATAAGATATATAAGGCCAGACCAGCTACCAGCAGGCAGGATAATAAATTTCTCACAACAATTATTTGTCTTAAAAATAATACATTTGGCAGATTGTAGATAAAAAATAAGGCAAGAACAGATCTTGCCTTATTAAACATTGCTTAGTTAATACTAAGGTTTGGGAGGTTTGATGGGAGGAGTAGGAGGAATATGTCCTGTTTCTCCACCGGTATCATCATCACCCATGACGATGATGGTAGTTTCATCATTATTATTGTTTGTATCACATTGTCCTGCAAAAAAGGACAGCCAAAATGCTAATATCAACGATATCATTTTTTTAAGTTTTTAATTATGAATGGATACTGCTGCCGGCGAACAGGCCGGTGCAGGAGATAGTGGGTAAGCAGCGCTACTTACCTGTTGCGGGAAGTGGGAGTGGTACTGATTGCGGAAGCTTTTAAAGAGGCTTCCCATCCTTTTTTCAACGACCGTTTTCAATACCGTTGCGAAACCGGCCCTGTACAGTGCAACTCTTAGCAAAGGAGTTTTAACCGATTCGCAAAACGAAGATAGAAGGGGGTAATACGTTGATTAGCAAACGATTCCGATAATTCCGGCAATTCCGAATAGATTCCGATTATGCCGGAGCAATTCCGATAATTCCGGCTCTTGTACTTAAAATTTTTATAGCAATGTCTTCAGTTTACGCAAAACAAGTTCTACAAGAATATAAAACTAAAAGAGCGTCAAGCGCTCTTTCACCTGCATTAGTCCATCCGACCCCAGCCAAACTGAGAGACGAATGCCTGCTTGTTTTTAAAGAAAGATTTAAAAGAAAAGATGAGCATATATTAAGGTTTTTCTTTGGCCCTACTGATGACATTACTCAATATCCAAAACTCATTGACAAATGTGATATTGATCGTTTTAGACCTCTTGTCAATATTTTACGAAACCCGGAAAGAAAAACTGATGATATTAATATTGAACTACTTGCCTGGCTGATTAATTTTGAACCCAGGCCTTTTGATGTTTTCAATAGCCCTTTGTCAAAAGATTTTACAAATACGGAGACTAATCCATCAAATGAAGAGCAACCGGACAAAATTCCACCCAAAGAAAAAGAAGGAGGGAAAGTTCCTCCCATACCACCGGAGCCTGAACATACTGTATACAGCTCCCCCAAAAAGCATTCTTTAAAAAAGATTGGAATTTATACGAGCATTCTGATTTTTGTTATCACCGGTATATATATAATATACAACAGCAATAAATCTACATCCGATACACCCATGGTTATGGGAAAAACCCTGAACGGCCCCGAAGCCTGTATGTACTGGACAGGCGATCATTATGAACAGGTATCCTGTCAGGATAAAAAAGACGGCTTAGTCATTGCACTGGACAGTTTTAAACTGCAGCATTTCCGGAAGATTACCCGGCCGGATACGATCACACAAAATCATGTAGGGAGGGTATGGTATATAAAAAACGGTGGCGACATTGAATTTTATACAGCTGATGGCATGCATCCTGTAGAGATTAAAAAAAGACTGAAACCCGCCACAGCCTATATCATTGACAAGTATATTCTTTCCCGCACAAATTAATCCCGGCTTTACGGTTTTCCCTCACCTCCGCTCCCGGGGCATGTATACTTTGTGCAAAAGACATTACATATGCTCCCCAGCCGTATTATTATTTTGCTGTTTATACTGGCAGCCTGCATTCATTTTTTCGGAAGAAAAGAAAAACCACCTGCACCTGGTTTTAAATACGGAGCCAATATCCCATCCTACCAAACAACTTATAAAGTAGTACGGATCAAAGACGGTGACACTTTTGTTTTACTGGCCGGCCGGCAAGAACTGGTCGTCAGACTGGCCCATATTGACTGCCCGGAGAAAAAACAACCCTTCAGTCAGCAGGCAAAACAATTTGCATCCGATCTCTGCTTTGGCAAGTATGTGACCATACTGCATCAAGATGTATACGATCGTAATAAAAGACTGATCGCAGAGATCCTGCTTGATGACGGCAGAAATGTAAATATGGAATTAGTTAAAAACGGGCTTGCCTGGCATTATAAAAAATATTCTGACAACGCTGTATATGCCGCATTGGAAATTACGGCAAGAGAAGAAGGTGTGGGTATATGGTCCGGCACAGAGCCGGTGGCCCCCTGGTTATGGAGAAAAAAAAGATAACACAGGCTATTCCGGTTTCCCGTAAAAACAAAGCCTATCCGCTTTATATCTTGGCTGCAGATTTTAGCACACCATATATAAAGACAACCATGACAGACAAGGTATACTACGGAGAAAAACTTTTTGATCCGAAATGGATCGCCAAGCGCAAACGTATTTTACAACGCGACAGTAATCAATGTACCATTTGTGGTAAGAACGAAGGGAGACTGCATGTTCACCACAAACAGTACCATATCATCAAGCGCTTACACAAACATGTGGACCCCTGGGATTATCATGACAACCTCCTAACTACTTTATGCGAAAGTTGTCATAGCAGAGGACACTACCGTTATAAAATACCAATAAAATATATTTAATCACCGCCATAAACTAACACAATGGGCTTTTTTGACATATTCAAAACTAAAAAGCCGGAAGTCATTGAACTACCGGCCGTAAAGACAGAACTTCCTGAGATAAAGGAAGAAGATTTTATAGACAATTCCGACCCTACCGGAGAAAACGGACTGCATTCACTCGAATACGGCTCCAAACTGCCTATCGATATCATTTATGGTTTTTTAAAAGAAGACTATGAAAACAAAGCTTATACCGATGCGCTGACCAACCCCGATAAATCTTATAAGGAGTCGAATATAGCGATCATCCGCAGCAGCCTGGAGATAAAGTTCAAGCAGGTTTTTCTAAAGTATGAGGATATGTTAAGGGAGATTGATTTTCATATTCACTCCCGGGGACAGGCCGGGTTAACGGATGTGGTAGAGTTATTAAGATCAAAAAAAATAACCTACGAGAAACATGTGGAGGAGTTAAACCGTATGAAAGAAGACCTTGAAAATGAAGCCTTATATATGACCGGCTTATTTAAGTCTTACGAGGTAGGCTTTACCCGCGGACTGGCATCCCTTTCCTTACACAGTTTAAAAATAGATACTACATTATGAAAAACTGGTGGATAAAAACCGCGTGCTTACTAACAGGCTGGAATTACCAGATCCTCAGAACCTGTACGGAAGCCAGCAGAAAGCAATTAAAAAAATATGCTTCTGCCATATTGATATTAATTATTCTGTGGGCTTTTATCGGCTATTCATTTGCCGAAAGGTATGTAAATGCTCCCTGGTGGGCCTGTCTTATTGTGTCCGTAATCTTTGTTGTCATCATTGTACAAATAGAACGGCAGATCATTTTAACGATCGGTAAAAACAGGGGGCTGGCCATTTTCCGTTTTATCATCGCTTTTATCATGGCCATACTCGGATCAGCAATACTGGATCAAACCATTTTTAAAGATGATATAGAAAAAAAGATGGTACAGATAGTAGACCGCCAGGTAAATGAACAATTACCCAACCGGCTCACTATTATTGACAAAAAATTACAGGAATTACAAACGGAAATAGATTCACTGGATAAAAAAAACCTGGAGTTATACGAAGAGATATCCAAACGTCCTACCATCACCACCGTTTCTACCAGTGTAACCCATTCAAAGGTGAAACAGGCGGACGGCAGTATCATTACCCTGCCACAGCGAACAGTTTCTACTACCCCTATATCCAATCCAAAAGCCAAGGAGGCCGAGATCAACAATAATCACCTGGAAGAATTACGTAAGCAAAAAGAAGAATACTCGCTGAAGAAAATACAAACGGAGGGATCACTGAGGGAGGAATTAAAATCAAAACAAGGGTTTCTGGAAGAGTTAAATGCTATTCTTGAAATTTTGATCGAGAAGCCGATCGCACTGGTTTTTTATTCGATTCTCTTCGTGTTTTTAATGTCGCTTGAACTGTTTGTGGTGGTTAGTAAAGTAGGGGATGAAAAATCGGATTACGACCTGATTGTAGGCCACCAGCTGGAACAAAAGAAACTAACATTAAACCACCTGAAAACCAAAGAACAACCGCCTAACGCTTTTTCTTAACCTATCATCAATCTTTCAATATGGAATGGAAATACAGACCGGATTTCAAAGCTTTTCCCGGTATTAAATTATCCTATGGCAAAAAAGGTATTAGTACCAATATCGTTTTACCGCAGGCCTCGCCGGCAGAAGAATTAAAACGCCGGCAGGAAAAACTATCCCACCAACTGCACAAGCCTTATGAAGCTCAGCACGAAATTAAAAGTGCGGCTATAGACAAGCTGACTTCCGCCAGTTTACAGGATTTTAAAAACTTACTCTTACAGGCTTCAGCATCACATGTAGATACCGGTCAGCTGTTAAACCAGGCCCGGCAATTATATACAAACAAACATAAAAAGCTGAGCAGGCTCCAGCATGTCCTGTTAAAGCGTTTCTTTAAAAAACGTATTGCTCGGCTCGAAGCCGAAACCTCATCCCTTACTGAAGAGATGAATGAATTGACCGAACAACTTCAGTTATCTGTGATTAACCTGGAAATTGACAGTGAGGATATTTACTTTGACCTGTATAAAAATCTCCGGGAAGCATTTTTGTTATTGAAACAATCGCATAAAAAATGGGACCTTACCAGTTCTAAACGTACGAACCGGGTAGCAGAAAGAACAGCAGCCGACTCGACCATTACCCGGTCTGAAATAGAACTACTGGAAAAATCTTTGCCCATCATACAGACCCCCACCCCATCCTTTTGCCTGCACAATATAAATGGCGGTGATATGTATATATTCCCGGCCTTCATGATCATTTATGAATCAAAAGATGACTTTGCGCTGATTGATTACACTGATATTAAAATAAGTTATCGCATCCAGAAATTTATTGAAGACGAAGCCGTACCCAAGGATTCACATATAGCAGGTTATACCTGGTATAAAGTAAATAAGGATGGTTCCCGCGACCGGCGTTTTTCTGATAACTACCAGATACCCATTGCCGAATATGGTGAAATAAGTATTCGTTCCAATAATGGTGTAAACGAACTGTTCAGTTTTAGTAACAAAGAGTATGCGGTTTTATTTTACAAGGCTATGCACGACTATATAGATAGTCTTACTACGGCCAGGAACATGCTGGCAAGCTTTCAGCAACATACCTGATATTATTATCTACGCAATCATACTTAAATCAACAAAAATGAGAAAAAACCTTGTTGCCGTTTTCTTACTGCTCTCTTCTGCCATCGCCTGCGGGCAAAAGAAGATTGATACAGTTACCTTATCAAATGGTAAAACCATTGTCATATACGACAATAAGACCTGGGCCTATACCAATAATAAGCCAAAGCTCCTCTCCAAAGAGCTTACAGACACGCCAAGGACAAACGGCACAAATAATTCCGGAACCAATAATCATTCTGGCGGCAAAAGCAGTAGCAGCAGTAAATCAGGTTACTCATCCACCTGCGGGGCTCCTACCAAAAAAGGCGGCGCCTGCCAGCGTAAGGTATCCGGGGGAGGAAGATGCTGGCAACATTAAGAGCAGTAAGTCCCGGGATAGAAAAAGGCTGTTGCCGGAACCCATATTCCGGCAACAGCCTTGTATTGTTTGTGCTACTTTATAATTTAATGATACACTTTGCCTTAAAATAACAGCAGGTCTACAATCTGCTGTAAGAACTTTTCGTCTTCGGTATCAAAGCTGTCATAGGTATCGCTGTCCACATCCAGCACAGCTACTACCTCACCGTTGCGGATAACCGGTATCACAATCTCCGATTTCGATAAGCTACTGCAGGCAATATGCCCGGGGAACTTTTCAACATCGGGTACGATCAGGGTTTTGGCCTGTGCCCAACTACTACCACATACGCCCCTGCCCTTTTTTATACGGGTGCACGCTACCGGTCCCTGGAAAGGCGCCAGCACCAGCTCATCACCTTTTACCAGGTAAAAACCAACCCAAAACCAGCCGAACTGTTCTTTCAGGGCGGCCACCGTATTGGCCAGGTTAGCGATCAGATCAGGCTCACCCTGTAACAAGGCTGCTATCTGCGGTATTAATGTTTCATATTGCGTGGTTTTATTGCCGGAGGCAATGGTAAGATCTTCTGCCATTTTGCAAAGATAAAGCAGCGTTTTAATATCAGCTAAAATGTATTCCCCTGTTGGCTCCCGGGTCAGGTGATACAGGTAAGATAGAAAAACACAATAAATACCCAAAGAGCCTATAAACCCTTTACGCTATAAAAAATACCCATGTACAATATCATACACGGGTATAGCAGACCGTCCAAGAAACCTGTACCAGCAATTTATTATTTATATGACCCATAGCCTGTTCACTGCATTGAACAGCAGGCCTGGAGGCTTCTTAATATCCGGCAAATATCATCATACCATTGCATGGCGGAAAGAGGAAAAAGATGGTATTTACATCAGAAAAACACCCTGTACCCGGAGAAAACAGCAGCGCATGGACAGGAATATACCGGGTTGGTTTATACCTAACGTATTATCATTGACTGATATAGAACAATTCTTGCATTGATCTAAAAAGAAGGCACTACATAACCTTCCTTAAACAAAAGTGCCGGATCCGTAGCAGTGCCGGGGTTAGTGAACAGGAATTACCAGTTTATTGACCCATAATTGCTCCCTGTCAAAATACTCCATAAACCGATCTATCATGAACGAACGGTTAATTCCAGTTACCGCATGATATACCTGCTTACCATTGATGATCACTGTAACCGGAAGCTGAAGATTAACCATAGCCGGCGACAGGTAGATGGTAACTGTATCTACCTGTGAGGTATTGATGGTAAAAGTATTATTCAGGTAAACAGCATGAACCTGCCCCGTTTTCTCACCATAAAGGTATCGTCTCTCCTCACCATCGGCACTGAAGGTTACAACAGAATCTGTCTGATGGTATAGGGAAGGTGGCCGATTGGTGTTTACGCTCACCTGTATCCAGTCGATGCCAGTAAATAGTTCGTAGTTGTAGGTTTTATGATAGTTGATAGTGGCCGGGAATGGATTCCTGCTCCTTCTTTTCATATCACTGAACATCAAGGGCAGTACATCCTGCTGGTATGACCTGTAGTTATGCTTTTTTTCAGGTAACAACCAAAATCGCCAGTCAGCACCAAGTGTGGCAGCATAAGCGGCCTTCGTTAAAATACTACGCGGTTCCGTCAGTTCATCTTTTTCGGCCACAAACGAAAAGAGTGGCCTGCTTTTATAATTGGGAAATTGTGGCGCACTCACAATGGGTGCATTAATAGGATAGAAACAGGCAAACGCTGCAGGAACAAGATTGGCTGCTAAATAAACCGTTTTACCACCATCCGAAAAACCGGCAAGGAACACTTTATTATCATCAATATTAAATACTTTTTTTACCGCGGTGATCATTTGCTGAAGATGTAAATAACCATAGTTTCCATAGATGGCCAGCTTACTTTCTAAAACGGGGAATATTTCAATAATGTTCTGTTCATCCAGGTAGTCAAGAGTGGGATTATCTTTTATTATTTCCTTTGGGTAACCGGAGGGTATTGTACTACGTGATAGCCATCCTCCTTTATAATAGATAAGCAAGGTAGTTTTTACAGCCGGGTTATAGTTTTTGGGAATATACACCAGGTATGGTACGGTGTAGTTAGTATCGAGCTGTACTATATATTCACATATAATGCCTGTTTTGGCAGGAACAGGGTATTTAGCCCAGTTTGATAGCTGGCTATATAGTGCTGAATCCGTTACCTGTTTATCAGCACCCAATTTATGCACCTCATCTATATAAAAGTTTGATTGCAGGCCATATTGTTTCGGATTCAGCTGTTTCTTTAAAGCAACTGAATCCATTGCCAAAAAAGATTTCCACCGGCTCTGCGCATTCAGTGTTAGCACGCAAACAACCAGTATATTAAACAGAAGGAAAGAATATCTCATCGTTTTTAGGCGTAAAATTAATGAGCGGCAATCCTAAAAAATTGTATTTATACGACATTCTTCGTATCATAAAAAAACCAGACTGTGCCGTTTTCTCCCACCAGGGTACAGTGTTCAAAAAATTGTCTTGGCGACAAACTGGTAAACCGTTTGAAGGTTTTTGTGAGGGAAGCCTGGTCAAAATAACCACTTTCGTAAGCCAGCTGGGTTAGATTTTGATCTCTTTTCAACACCGCCTTTTGCTGCATAATATAACGAAAGCGTGAAATAACCCGGAAGATCTCTGGCGTCATGGCCAGTTCTTTTTGAAATAAGCGGTTGAGATTACGCGGGCTCATAAAAGCCTTCGCCGCAACAGCCTGTATGGTTTCCTGTTCCGTAACATTGCCTAATAACTCCACTGCCGTATACAAATGTTCAAAATCTTTTTCCCGGTATTGTGCAGCAAGAAAAGTTTCGAGTATAGTAATTTTATCATTGATGTCAGCAGCAGCAAAGCATTGACCGCTCATATCTTCCCATTGGTGAGCGTTGGCCGGTAAAAACGGCTGTACATCTTCTTTAGCCAGCACATGATAATCTTCCCGGATAAAATGGTTCAGACCCAGCGGATAAAAAACAATACCAATTTTATCCAGCCGGCCTTCTTGTTTTACGGTTTTGATACTTTGCTGGCGGGTCAGCAATTGCAATAAACTATTTCCCTTTCCACATTCAATATTATAAAGGTCATGGTTTTGTTCAATAACAGCATTTTTGTAAAAACTCAGCGTAGAATAAGTATGGGGGAAGAAAGAGTATTTTTTCTCAAAGCCGGCATCATCAGCCTGGTCAAAATAGAAATAAGCAATATGCTTTTTCAGGATATCCCGCTGAGGTTGAAAACTTTGGAAGTTAGAATACATACGTGACAAATACTGTTCATAAATTTAACACCAAATCCAATAACATGTTACATTTTTAAATATTATCCTAGTAAGAAAGACGGGGCACGGTTGATAACATCTAAAAACTTTTGTATATTTATAGCACCATCATTAAAATTTATACAAGCCACTGCAACAAATGGAAAATGAAGTTTCATTTTTAGAAGATATTATTATTCCCCAAAGAAAGAAAAGCAAACAATACAATCTCATTACCGTTTTTGGGCTGTTGTTCCTTTTATATTTTATTTTGTTATTTACGTTCGGTAACCAAATTACAAGGTCCTCTTCGCAGACTATGCCCTTCATCGTTATTATGATGCTGCCGGTTTTGGGCCTGCTTTTCCATATCACCGGCCGAAAAACAGGCTGGATATTGAATACCATTTTTTATACACTTATCATCTCCATCGTATCAGCGAATATAATTTCCAATATTATAATGGCAGAAAAGCTAGGGACTTACATGGCCTTTAACTGGCGAAGCCTGGTACCATTTTTACTCACCCTTACATTAGTGATACTTCTATTATCCAAAACTGTAAGACGATATTTTAATGTAAGCAGTTTACTCCTGGTCATCTGCCTGGGCATTCCCATTGCGCTGGGATTAATATATTTTTTTACGCTGTTAAACAGGATTGAGTAAAAAGGAGGCCGGGTCAGGCTACCTATATTTTCTTTCTTTTATCATAAATGGCCTTACGGTAATCAATACCCCAGTTTGCGATCTCATCAATAATTTTTTCCAGGGTTTTACCAAATTCCGTTACATCATAAGCTACCGTAACCGGTTTGGTATTTAATACCGTACGGGTAACCAGCCTGTTCATTTCCATATCCTGCAACTCTTTGGATAACATTTTGGGTGCAATGCCATCCACCTCCCTCAACAGGTCCATAAAACGCATAGAACCACTTTGAAGTAAGGTGCCCAAAATATGGAATTTCCATTTGCCGGATAATATCTCCATGGTATCCTTAATGGCGGTGATCCTTTTCTTACATGTGAGAGTGGTATTGATACTGGCCTGTTTTTTCATATCGTTCGATTTGATGAACAAAATTACCATATAAAGTTACCAAAGTATAACCAGTTACCAAAAGGTAACCAGTTTCCGATGGGTAACAGGTATCAATTATAAAGTAGCTAACGTATACCTTTGTACAGTAAACAACCCATTCTTTTATAAAGGACTGTTCATGCAGTATAAACTGGTTTTTGCCTTATTAAGCAGCGCTTTTTTAAACAGCTGCGGCGCACAAAAAAATGACTCAACCATGTTAAAAACAAACCCGCTTTTATGTGATCCGGCAGAAGGTTTCTGTGCCATGCCCGATACTAATCAACAAACAGCACAAACAATAGTTAATAAAGAAAAGAGCTTAAAAGTCATTTATTTTACCGACCCCATCTGTTCTTCCTGCTGGGGTATAGAACCACAATTAAGAAAGCTGAAACTGGAATATGGCAACAGTATTACTATTGAATACCGTATGGGCGGCCTGTTACCAGACTGGAGTTATAACAGCGGCGGTATCAGCAAACCTTCTGACGTAGCCCATCACTGGGATGAAGTAAGCCTGTATTATGACATGCCTATTGACGGCGATGTATGGCTGGAAGACCCTCTGCATTCTTCCTACCCGCCTTCGATCGCTTTTAAAGCGGCTACCTTACAGGACCCCGAAAAAGCCATCCTCTTTTTAAGAGCATTAAGGGAACAGGTGTTTTTACAAAAAAAGAACATCACGAAATGGGAACATATTGCAGCCGCAGCAAAAACAGCGGGACTAAACGAAGAGCAGTTAAAAAACGATTTTGATGGAAAAGCTAAAAAACTTTTTGAAGAAGACCTCAGCCTGGCCAGGGAATTGAATGTAAGGGGTTTTCCTACAATGTTTTTTATTGACCAGGCCGGCAAAAAAGAAATTGTATACGGATCCAAACCATATTCCCAGTATGAAGCAGCTATTGTAAAGCTGACTCCCGGCACTACTAAAGAGATATTTCAAAAAGACTGGCAGGCTTTGTTTTCAAAGTATACCTCGTTAACAGCCAACGAGTTCTCCACATTATCCGGAGTATCCAGGAAAGACGCAGAAATACAATTAAATGAACTTTCCGATAAAGGGCTTTTAAGAAAAACCATCACTAAAAACGGATCACTATGGTATCATCCATAAAATGATTTACCACAATCACGAAAATGCTGTATGTAAATTATATACAGCATTTTTGTTTAAATAACCCGGTATAACTCCTTAACACCTGCACAGCTTTAGGCGCTCAAAGAAATAATAACAACCTGGATAAAAAAAGCTTACCTTACATAAGTCAATTTGAGTTTTATAGCGCTTGTAAACAGATTTCCTTCCCTTTTTATTTTACACCTGCATTTTTCTCAAGTATTTCATCAAACTTAATTTAAGATCAACATGAACATTTATGTGGCTAACCTGGGCTATGCTGTCCTGGACAATGATTTAACCAACCTGTTTAATACCTATGGTACGGTAACCTCCGCCAAAATAATTACAGACAAATTTTCGGGCCACAGCAAAGGTTTTGGCTTTGTAGAGATGGCCGATGATGCTGCCGCACATAATGCCATCAGCCAGTTGAACGGCATTATGATGGACGGAAGACCACTAAAAATATCTGAAGCAAAACCCCGGGAAGAAAGGAATAACAAAAACAGTCTTACAAAACGCTGGTAACTCAGAAAGGTATATGAAGATTGATGCCACTTATCTTATGGTTGTTTTTAACAACGAGGCCAGGCGTGTATTCCTGCAGGTAAACAATATTTTTGAAAGTGTAGCCATGCACATCAGCCGGACCAGTGACGAAAACCTGTTTCAACAAACAAAAGCCCGTTATACCGATGAGCTGAAAGAAAGACTGGAGATTATTTTTAAAAACTTAAAAGAATCGCATAGCGATATGCAGGATATGGAACAATTTTCACACAGGGCAAAAGATGCGATCAATTATTACCTGCAACAGTTTTTACAATATGGCAATTAACACAGGCCGGCATCCTGTGTTATCCGATCACATAATTTTTTATCCAGTTTAAAACAGCAATCTCGCTTTTTATATCTTCCGGTAAACGTTCATGCAACTTTTGTTCGATCATCCTTCCCAAACCGGAACTAAATTTCTCCGTATACACAGAACATGCATTAATAATAAAAAGAACCTGGAAGCCATTGTATTTGTCAAAAATTCTCCTGGATGGATCACCCGTATACATACCTGCGCTGGTTTCTACCCATACATATTTTTTACCTGTCAGATCCTGTTTTGAAAAATGCATAATTTAATATTTAACAGTTAGTCTATCCCAAGCTTCATGGCATAAGTTTATTCCTCAACATATAAACCTGTTCTACAATCAGCTATAAAAAGTGGTCACAAGTAAAGAAAGATAAGATGATAATGAAAAGAGAAGAAAAGTAATTATCTGCTCCTGCTAATCCCGACTGGTGGAAAGGTAGGCTTTAATCGGGGTTATTCCTATTTTATAAAAAACAAGGGCATTCCTGGCACGGTTTTCCATTTATTGATAATACACTAGACCGGACTGGTACCGGCCGGTATGAACTTTTATTGTTAATCATCTAAAATATAGCAATATGGAATCGTGGAAACTTAAACTCAAAGGCACCTGGAACGAAGTGAAAGGTAAAGTGAAACAAAAATATGCAGACCTCACAGAAGATGATCTGTTATACGAGGAAGGTAAAGATGATGAACTGTTAGGAAGGATCCAGAAAAAAATTGGAAAAACCAAGGAAGAAGTAAAGGAATGGATCGAAAGTCTATAATACCTGCTTCTTATTTTTCCGGATACTTTATGTTCAAAATTAAAAGCCGCTGTTCTTACAGCGGTTTTTAAGCTTTTATGATACCCTGTATGAAACACTCCATTGACTTATATCAATGGTTTTTCTTGTCCTAAAGCAATGGCCGGCGCCATGGCCGGTAATAACTTTGCCTTTCCAACTTAACGCATAAGTATTCTAAACATACCTAAAAACAAAACAGATGAAAAAAATCTTACTTGCAGCACTTGCATTTGTATCATTGACCGCTTTCGTTACTTTTAACAACACCTGGGAAAATGACGATGCACATTCCCAGATACAATTTACGGTAACCCACTTAGGTGTTAGCGATGTATCGGGCACTTTCAATGATTTTGATGTAACCGTACAATCATCCAAAGCCGATTTCAGTGACGCGGTATTTGAGCTGTCGGCTAAAACGTCCTCTATCAATACCCGTATTGAAGCCAGGGATAACCATTTAAAAAGCGCTGATTTTTTTGATGTGGAAAAGTTCCCTACATTAAACTTTAAAAGTACCGGTATTAAGAAAGCGGGTAAAAATAAATACAAACTGGCAGGTAATCTTACTTTACACGGTGTTACCAAACCCGTTAGCCTGGATCTTACTTACCGTGGTTTGGTAGAAAACCCCATGAGTAAAAAACAAACTGCCGGTTTCCAGATCACCGGTACCATTAAACGTTCTGATTTTAAAGTAGGTGATAAATTCCCCGCAGCTATGGTGAGCGATGAAGTACGCATCAAAGCCGATGGTGAGTTTACACAAACTGAAACCAAATAATTACTTACAGATATTAACTTTATTAAAAAACGCATACCCGGTGTATGCGTTTTTTATTTAAGGCATTCATTTAAAATTAACGTCTTTCTCCTATCATTCTATCGGTCAAACTTCTAACTTTACCTATTCAACATTATTGATATAAAATATATACTATGAGCACAATTACGTTTAAAGGCAATGAAGTACATACATCAGGCAGTTTACCGCAAAATGGTCAGGCTGCACCGGCTTTTGAGTTAACGGCGTCAGACCTGTCAGAAAAATCATTACAGGATTACCAGGGAAAGAAACTGGTGCTGAATATTTTCCCCAGTGTAGATACAGGTGTTTGTGCCGCTTCGGTAAGAAAATTCAATGCAGAAGCCTCCGGCCTGGATAATACCACGGTTTTATGTATTTCCAATGACCTGCCTTTTGCATTGAGCCGTTTTTGTGCTGCTGAGGGATTGAATAACGTGGAAAGTTTATCGGCTTTCAGAAGCAGCTTTGGCAGTGATTATGGCGTAACCCTGACCGACTCGCCTTTAAAAGGTTTATTAAGCCGTGCCGTAGTAACGGTTGATGAGAACGGCAAAGTGTTATATGCTGAACAGGTACCTGAAATTGCGCAGGAGCCGGACTACAGCGCCGCCCTGGCATCATTGAAATAAGTGATTTTTTTACAGTAAAACGGCCACGGAAATATTTATCCGTGGCCGTTTATATTTTATAAGGAAAATGTACAGCGTAAAAACATCGCCCCCGTTAAGGAGCGATGTTACGTTTAATGCTGATCAGTATTTTTAATAACGGGCATTATAATAATCGCTGATGCCACAGGCGGTTTTATAACGCAACTCGTTCATAATGGTGCGGATGATCTCGTCATTGGAAGGCGCAAACTCCGGCCGCTGATTAATTAATTTCTTGTCGTTATCACTTAAAGCTCTTTCATCACCGGTATAGGTAGTAATAGTGGTCATCCAGCGGTAATCACCTGTGAAAGTGTTGCTCCAGATGCGGCGGTTGTGCTGATCCATAATGGAAGCCTGTAACAAACCATCTGCCTGTAATGTACGGGTAGTGGTGGTTATTTTTGCCCTCACGGTAATATACTCGTAGGTAACGGAGTCCTTTTTATGCACGATCTCTTTGGCCACAATTTGTTTGCTTACCTCACGGGTACTGCGCTGATCGCGGTAACGGCCGATATTGATATCACTGAAACGGAGGTCAACGGTATTATCAGCCACTGCATAAGGATCAGCATCGTTGTGGAAAGCCAGGAACTGGCCACGGTTATTTTGCTGTACATAACGCAGCAGGTCATAATCAAAAGCCTGGTAATCGTAACTGAAAGAGCTGTACTGGAAACCATAACGTACCACCGGCCTTATTACCACATGGGTTACGGCATTGGCGTAGGCCTCGTCCATTTTTTGTTTAATAACAATATCATTCGGTTTCAGGCTCAGTGCTTTCTGAAACTCGTAATAAGCGTTCTTATACCCTGTTTTTGTTTGCTGGTTCATCAGGGCATCCCCTCTTTGTTCACGGGCATTACCCGCCTGGTCTTTATAGGTAGTAATAAAGGAGGTATAATCGGTGGGGTTCACCAACTGGTAAGCATCCGGGTATTTTTTAATAGCATTGTATAAACGCTGCAAGCTCTGGTATTCGCTGTAAATTTTTTCGTAGCGAAGATCCGACTGGCTTAACAGTTGCGCATTGATCCTCGTTTCATGATCTTCAATAGCGTACTGGTAAGCATTCAGGATAATATCCTGCAGGGCAACATCATTCGGCTTTTTAGCCAGTTCTTTGGCAGCAAGCGATACAGCCTGTTCGTACTGCCCTTTGGCGTACATTTTTTTGGCAGTTTTGCAGGAGTATAGGGTAGTTACCGCTAAAAGTATGATTAAGTAAAATTTTGCTTTCATACGCGTTCTTTATTGTATGACTGTTTAGGGACTTTAAAAATTACAGGTAATTAACGAATTACAAATCTATTAACATAATGGCATCGGCAAACTAAAGCGGGGCAATTGTTATTAACTTTTATAAACCAGGTTCAGCGGAAAAGGAATTAAAACAGCTGAGCAGCGAAACTGGTGTACAAGTGTGCGACGCAACCGGGCTGCCAGGAGTACCGCAGCCGGGTACAAAAAAAAGCCTACTCATTCTTTAAAATATCGCGGATAAAATTGTGGTATTCATTAAACTTAGGCAGGTTATTATGCCCGCCGCCGTGAATGCGTATGAGGGTAATTTTTTTAGGGCGAATAGCCTGCAGCCGTTCACTATGCCTGATAGGAATTAGCCGGTCCCTGGTACCATGCAGGATATAGGTATGGCAGCTAACGCTGCGTATCCACAGGTCGGTACGCAGGTGGTACCGCAATACATAACGAACAGGCAGCACGGGTAAAAAACGTTCCACCACTTTTTTAAAATTGTAATACGGTGCATCCAGTATAAGGTAACGGGGTTTATTATCGCTGGCAATTTTTGTGGCAAAGCCACTGCCAATGCTGCGGCCGTATACAATAATATGATCTTCGGAATACTGCTCCGCCAGCCTTTCATACACAAACTGCATATCTTCCAGCATCTCTTTTTCGTTACGTTTACCGGTGCTTTTACCAAAACCCCGGTAATCTACCAGCACCACATCATAATTATACCGGTAAAAATCGTTGGCGTATTTAGCCCAGCCTTTAATACTGCGGCTGTTGCCATGAAAATAGAGGATGAGTCCGTTAGGCGCCGGGCGGTAAAAATGCAGCCCATTGATACTAACACCTGGTTCAATATCAAAAAACAGTTCTTTAAAGGGAGTATCGTATTTAAACTGGAAGTCCCTATGCAGTTTTTCGGGTTTAAAAATAAACCTGTCCTGCAAAAAAAATGCAAGCACGGAGAGCGCCACAATGGCCAATAATATATACCAGACTAGGACAGGCAAACAAAAGCGTTTCAGCTAAGATAGGTTATTAGCAGCTGTTTTACTATCAGCTGCTGTTTATGGCATAAAAAAAGCCACGGAAACCCGTGGCTCTGTACTAAAACTTTATACAACTTATTTTATCTTGTTGATAGATAAGTCCTGTACGGTAGAAATGCTTTTACTGATCTCGTAAATGCTTACTGCATTACTTTTACGGTTAACCACTTCAAAGCGCAGGTCATTCTCTTCCACCTCAGCTGTGTTCAACTGGAACTTACGGCTGATATTGGTTCCTTTTACTTTTTCGGTATATAACACTTCACCGGCAGCATCTTTAATTACAATGCTGTACTCAGCTTCCTGCAGGTTATTTAAATCCAGCTTATAAACAGGCTGGTTGTTTAAATTACCGATAAAGGTTAACTGAACTGGTTTTTCTTCGTTGTTGTTGTTTGCTACAGCGGGAGTAGCAAAAGCTACAGTTACTAATGCAATGATTGCAAATGCCAGGGTACGGAAGTTTAATGTTTGTTTTTTCATGACTTTACTTTTAATAATTATAATAAGGGGCTATACTTTACTACGTTTCTGGGTCACAATCGCCGGGCGGCAAGCATTTGTTAGGAAAGATCACCTGTTTTTTACCCTTTACCAGGTGTTATCTTGTTTGATGGTGTAAAAGTAATACGGGAATAGTGGCGATAAAAACCAACTTACGCCTGATTTTTGCGTGTTAAACACATCCTTTTTGGGGCAAAACCCTTGCTGGTGGCGGGTTTTATAAAATATTTTTATAGATGCCCAACCGGAAAGGTTAAAATTATATTAACTAAAAAAAATCCGTTCATCCCGTGAACACATTTCATAATAAACACACAAATCGTTAACTATCAAATACTTGTATCTTTTTAACATTACACTGTACAATATTAGTTTGCTGATGTTAAAAAAAAATTACCTTCACCCGCTCATTAGGTACCCGCTGAAGGTGTTTTTTAAACCAAATGGCTCAAAATTTGTTATTTGAGAGCACCGTGAAGTGTGGCAACACATCAATCATTTAAAAGTTAATTGCATAATATGGCACTTAAGAAGGAAATAGAAGAAATCATTGAGCCAAAAGATATTTTCGTTGGAAGTAAAACTGCCCCTGTAACCCTGATGGAATTTGGCGAATACGAAAGCGAAGAATGCGCTAAAGCCAATGAAGTGGTAAAACAGATCCTTGAGCACTACGATGGTAAAGTAAAATTCAACTTTCGTCACTTTCCCCAAACCCGTATACACCAGCGCAGCCTGAAAGCAGGCGAGGCGGCTATTGCTGCTGCCCAGGAAGGTAAATTCTGGGAAATGCACAATGTATTATTTGAAAACCGCCGTAACCTGGGTACCACCAGTTTAAAGTTACACTCCAAAGAAGCCGGTGTAAAAAGCAAGAACTTTTTAGACAACCTGGTAAATGGTGTGTTTGGCTGGCAGGTTCAGGACGACCTGAAAGAAGGTATTGACCGTGGTGTAAAAGAAATACCTGCGTTTTTCATTAACAACGAACCTTTAAAAGGTAAAGCCACTTATGCCAATATCAGTGCGGCTATTGAGGAGGCATTGAAAAAAACAAAGAAAAAAGCGCCTGCCAAACAACGGGCCTGATAATACTATATTATTATAAAAATCCCGGCCTGTACCAGTGCCGGGATTTTTTTGTTACCAGCTGCAGTGCCGGTGGCATCGTCCCTTGCGTCGCACACTTCAGCTGCAGGAATACTATTGGGCTTTTTCATTCCGTACCGGCTGTACAGCGGGCAAAATCCTTTTCTTTTTCCAAATAAGCCATATAATTCTCAAAACCGTCAGATACCTTTGCACCTAAACCAATTACCGGGATGCGGAAAAAAATAAAGCGCTGGATCATTGTATTGCTGTTCATATATATAGCTATTGGCGCTGTATTGTATTTTGTACAGGAAAAGCTGCTATTTAAACCTGAGGCGCTCCCAGCCAGCCATGTATTTGCATTTAAACAACCTTTTGAGGAAGTGAACCTGGCCGTAAATGCACAAAAGAATATCAATATCATCAAATTCACCGTGGCCGACAGTGTACGCAAAGGCCTGGTATTATATTTTCACGGCAACCGTTCCAACGTAACACATTATGCCGACAGGGCAAACGATTTTACCAATAACGGGTATGAAGTGTGGATGGCCGATTACCCGGGTTTTGGTAAAAGCACGGGTACTATTTCCGAACAAGCTTTGTATGCTGATGCCATGATGCTCTATCAAATGGCCCGGGCACAATTCAGTAAAGACAGTATTATACTATATGGCCGTTCCCTGGGCAGCGGCATTGCCGCCCAACTGGCTTCGGTAAGGGATTGTAAACAGCTGGTATTGGAAACTCCTTATTACAGTATGGACCGTTTGATGAGCAATTACACCCTTATCTATCCTATCAGCTGGATATCCGATTATCACCTGCCCACCCATACCTACTTAAAAGAAGTGATTGCACAGGTTACTGTTTTTCATGGGACCAATGACGGGTTAGTTCCCTATCGTCATGCCAAACAACTGAAAGCCGGTCACCCCAATATACACCTGGTTACTATTGAAAAGGGGGAGCATAATAACCTGAATGATTTTCCGGCATACAAACAAACCTTACAAACCATTTTACAATAAAATACCGCCTCACATTCCACTCACAACCAAACCACCACGCATGCGTTTTATTTTTTCATTACTGTTAACCACTGTTCTGTTTACCATTACTGCCAAATCACAAATTGATACTATACAGTACAATGTTTGGGCCACACAGGTAAGTAAAGAATTCTCCCAGCATATTACCGTTAAAGGAGCTGATCTGCAAAAACTGGCCATTAACAATTTAGGCGAGTATATGAAAAACAGGACCATTTTTGCCGATGGTAATAATGATACTATTTATTATTTCGTAAACGGCTTCCCCCACCCTGCGGGGCACATGATCAATATTCATGATATTGAGGAGCTGACAATCCTGTTTAACCCGATCTTCAGTATCGATAACCGGCGGCCCGATAAACTTACCGTGTTGGTAAAAACCTATACCCCTTCAGAGAAAACACAGGTAGTATTTAATACGCAGGTAAATGGATTAAGACTGGACCTACCTTATGTTTATGGACCCGATAAACAAAAAGGATTTTTTCAGCAGCACTATCTTTCTGTAGCAGGTACAGGCAAAAAAATCATGTATGGTGCCAGTCTTACCTATGCACCAACAGACTACAACCGAAAACAGTACCAGGACGTTGACGATAATAAGACCATTTTCCGGGCCTGGGGAGAATACCATTTCAATCAAAAAAATACACTGGCTCTTTC
The DNA here is from genome assembly GCF_042686025.1 of Terrimonas rubra. Taxonomy (NCBI): domain Bacteria; kingdom Pseudomonadati; phylum Bacteroidota; class Chitinophagia; order Chitinophagales; family Chitinophagaceae; genus Terrimonas; species Terrimonas rubra. The sequence continues at coordinate 497,547 of NZ_JBHUOZ010000003.1, read as the reverse complement.
TGTCACCAATAGTTCGGGCAAAAATAAAGGTCTCGATAGTTTACAAATAGTTCAGCAACACAGGATAAAAACAAACGCTACTTTTTTCAATCTGAATTACCAGGGCAATTTCACCAAACATCTTACCAATAATTTTTCTGCGCAGTACACAGCTTTTAATCAAAAAGCAAATATATCGGGCTACCAGGCATTCATTATGCCCGGTTATACAAGGAGCAATCATTTTATAAACAGCGACACCTCCAAAAGCCGGGTATTAGAGATCGCCAATCATTTACAATATAGTATTAAACTCAAGGACATAAGGTTACAGCCAGGACTCTCGGTTTTGTATTATGATCAGCAATTGAATTATGATAACCACGGGGCTTCCAGTACTATTGAATATAGGCCATCCTACCCTGACAATCCTTATATACTCGCGGCCTCTGCACAGGCCACCTGGTTTGACGTAAAAACAAAATACTTCAACTTTATTCCGAATATCATGATCCACCTGGCAAACAGGGTATTCCTGCAAGGCGGTGTTAACATTCATTCAACTACCGATTTTAACCATACACGGTCAAACTTCTTTATCACCTCTTCTGTTAACCTGGCAAAAATACTGGCCCTGGAAAAAAATATTGACTGGCGTATTTTCGGCACTTACGGTAATAATAATGTTGACGAACTGAAAAGGGAACTGGCATACAAAAGCACTTTTTTTGACAGTCTTAAAACGAAAAGTTTTTATACCGGTACTACGGTAACTTTAAAGAGGACCAATATAATTATCAACTATGCCTTCCAGCAAAACAAACTGGATTATACCGGTTATTTTGTATCCCCGTATAACCCAACCCAGATACTACCGACCGATAAAGTAAAACATTTCACCCATTTACTTACCATTGCGGCACCGTCTTTGACTTATGGTGCATTCACCTTTAATACCAGTATCATAGTTCGCAGCAGTAAAAGAAAAGAAGCAGCAAAAGAATACTACCCCAACATCATTTTTTATATCCCGGCAAGGATCATACAACAAAATGGAGCAGGCTTAAACACCAGGATAGGTTATAAAAAAACAAGTTTGGGCATTGACCTGACCTATCGTAAAACAAATTATACCCAAAAGCTGAGTAATGGCACTGATAACAGGAATGCATACCCCGAATTTCAAAGCAGTTTCTTCATAGCTCATACACTTGACATCCGTAACAAAGCTTTAAACCTGTTTGTAAATATGTACCATGATAAAATAACTTATATCAGTAATACCGATAGTAAAAGATTACTTTATGGAGGCGGGCTGAGGTTAACTTTATAACCCGGCCTCTATCCCAATTACATTACTGGCTTTATTCTTTACAATTTTTTCCGGTATTGTGGCCAGTATCTCGTTTTTCAATACGTCTATCAGGCTCTTTTTTACAAAATTGCGGTGTACCACCAGGCTTACTTCCCGCATGGGAGCAGGCTTTTTAAAATGCCTCACCAGTTGTGTCTGTCTTTGCGGCATATCCAGGGTGGCCAGTTCGGGAATAATGGTAATACCATCATTCATCTCCACCATGCGGCGCAGGGTTTCTATACTGCCCGCCTCGTAATCAAACTGGCTCGATTCCTTACTGATCTTTTGCAGCTCGCATAAATTGGCTATCTGCGAACGGAAACAATGCCCCTCTTCCAGTATCCAGAGTTTATTGGGATCAATATCCTGCGGCAATACATAGGTTTTCTGGTACACTTTGTTTTTACGGGATACATATACCATCAGCTCTTCGTAAAACAATACCAGTTCCTTGATCCCCGGTTCCTGTAACGGCGTTACCAGTATGCCTGCATCTATCTTTCCTTCACGCAAACGGGTAACGATCAGTTCCGTCATCATCTCGTGTACCACCAGTCTCACCTCGGGATATTTTTTGGTAAAGGGTTGCACAAAGAGGGGTAATAAATAAGGAGCCAGGGTAGGAATGATGCCGATCCGCAGTTCGCCGGTCACGGTCCTTTTTTTATGTTGAATATTCTCCAGCAGGTTATTCTTCTGAGCAATGATCATGCGGGCCTGTTCAATAATTTCAATACCCGCTTCGGTAGGCACGACCGGCTGTTTACTGCGGTCAAAGATCTTTACATCCAGCTCTTCTTCCAGTTTTTGTATCTGCATACTCAGGGTAGGCTGGGTTACAAAACAATTTTCGGCCGCGGTAGCAAAATGACGCCAGGTATCCACCGCCACAATATATTCCAGTTGCACAAAGGTCATCTGATAGATTTTAACTATAAAAGTATAAAATTAATCAATTTGATTTATTAAATCCATTGTCACAAATTTGTAATCCAATGAAAAATTGATTATCTTTTGAAGTCTAACAGCATCACTGATAACTGTTCATATAGATATAACCAATCGATCATTTTTAATTCATATTCATAAACTATTTTAAGACGATTGTTCACATTTTAGCAAAACTCATTAACAATGGAAAAAAATCCGAACGACATCAGCAAATGCCCTTTTCACAATGGTACCTTGGGCAAGAAAGTAAATGTGGCAGGCAATGGCACACAAAACCAGGACTGGTGGCCTAACCAGCTGAAAGTAGGTATTCTTCGTCAGAACTCCTCCTTATCAGACCCGATGGATAAGGGCTTTAATTATGCAGAAGCATTTAAAAGTCTTGACCTGGCAGCTTTAAAGAAAGACCTGCATGCATTAATGACCGATTCACAGGATTGGTGGCCCGCCGACTTTGGTCATTATGGCCCTTTATTTATCCGTATGGCCTGGCATAGTGCCGGTACTTACCGTATTGCCGACGGACGTGGCGGTGCAGGCGCCGGTCAGCAACGTTTTGCTCCCTTGAACAGCTGGCCCGATAATGTGAGCCTGGATAAGGCCCGCCGTTTGTTATGGCCCATTAAACAGAAATATGGTAATAAAATATCCTGGGCCGACCTCATGATCCTTACCGGGAATGTAGCCCTGGAATCGATGGGTTTTAAAACCTTTGGTTTTGCAGGTGGCCGTGAAGATGTATGGGAGCCCGAACAGGATGTATACTGGGGTTCGGAAAAAACCTGGCTAGGCGGTGATATCCGTTATGCCAGCGGCTCAGAAGGCGTGGAAAAACCCGGTGGCGTTGTCTCTTCCGATGATGATGCTGACGGACAGATACATACCCGCAACCTGGAAAAACCTTTAGCGGCCGTGCAAATGGGACTTATTTATGTAAACCCCGAAGGGCCTGATGGTAACCCCGACCCTATTGCCGCAGCCCGCGATATACGCGAGACCTTTAAACGTATGGCTATGGACGATGAGGAGACCGTTGCACTGATCGCAGGCGGTCATACTTTTGGTAAAACCCACGGAGCCGCTCCTTCCTCGCATGTAGGCCCCGAACCTGAAGCAGCCGGCATTGAACAACAGGGATTGGGCTGGCATAACAGCTATGGCAGCGGTAAAGGTGGCGATACCATTACCAGCGGACTGGAAGTAACCTGGACCAGCACGCCTACCAAATGGAGCAATAACTTTTTCTGGAATTTATTTGGTTACGAGTGGGAACTGACCAAGAGCCCCGCCGGTGCCCACCAATGGATACCTAAACATGGAGCAGGCGCCAATAGCGTACCTGATGCACATGATAAAGAGAAACGTCATACGCCGAGTATGTTAACCACCGACCTTGCTTTAAGGTTTGACCCGGTTTATGAAAAAATATCCCGGCGTTTTTATGAGAACCCGGATGAATTTGCCGATGCTTTTGCCCGTGCCTGGTTTAAATTAACGCACCGCGATATGGGACCCCGTTCCCGTTATTTGGGCGCTGAAGTACCGGGAGAAGTATTGATATGGCAGGACCCCGTTCCCGCTGTTGACCATGCCCTGGTGAATGAAGCCGATATAAAAGCATTAAAAACAACGGTATCAAATTCCGGTTTATCAGTAGCCGAGTTGGTTTCTACCGCATGGGCTTCCGCTTCTACCTTCCGAGGCTCCGACAAACGCGGCGGCGCCAATGGTGCCCGTATCCGTTTAGCGCCACAAAAATACTGGGCCGCAAACAACCCAACACAATTGTCGAAGGTACTGGACGTGCTTGAAAAAATTCAGCAGGAGTTTAATACTAACCAGGCCGGTGGTAAAAAAATATCCCTGGCCGACCTGATCGTGCTGGCCGGATCGGCTGCTGTAGAAAAAGCGGCCCTGGATGCAGGTGAAGCGGTAACCGTACCCTTTACCCCTGGCAGAACCGATGCCACGCAGGAACAGACCGATGTGGAATCCTTTGCCGTACTGGAGCCTATTGCCGATGGTTTCCGTAATTATTTAAAAACAAAATACAGCGTTCCCACTGAAGCCTTATTAATTGATAAAGCACAATTATTAACCCTGACCGCTCCGGAATTAACAGTACTGGTAGGCGGTATGCGTGCCCTGAATGCCAATTTTGACAATTCGAAACACGGTATATTCACCCAACAGCCGGGTGTACTGACCAATGATTTCTTTGTGAATTTACTGGATATGAATACCAGTTGGAAAGCAACTTCCGATCAAAAGGAAATATTTGAAGGGACCGACCGTAAAACCGGCGAGTTAAAATGGACAGCTACCCGAGCCGACCTTGTATTTGGATCGAACTCCGAGTTAAGAGCCGTAGCCGAAGTGTATGCCAGCGCCGATGCCAAACAAAAATTTGTGAATGACTTTGTTGCTGCCTGGACCAAGGTAATGAACCTGGACCGTTTTGACCTGGTTTAATATCCCGGGGCAGCTTTGTTCTTTCACACAGCCCTCATAACCCAAACTTTTTAGGTTATGGTTTTGTGTAACCGTTCCGCCAGCCGGAACGGTTTTTTTTATGGATATTACCATAAATGGCGGAAGAGGCAGCAGCGCAGAGGTTTTACACAGAGGTATGATTAATACAGTGTTTGCATTACAAATGTTTCCGTCATAGGTTTAGTTTTACTATTCCTCCAGGGTTACTTTTGCTTTGGTTACTTTCAGTTTGTAGCCCACGCCTATTTTTAATGCATAGTTACGTTCGGTATGACTTACCGGGAAATGATAACAAACCGGGTAATCGTATTCGGCTACAATTTCCGCAATGGTTTCATAGATGGTTTTACCGAAAGGACGGGTAGTATCTTTTACATCATCAAACTCTCCGATGATCAGTCCGGCCAGGTGTTTTAACTTGCCGCTGCGTTTTAACTGGTGCATCATACGATCAATACTGTAAATATATTCACCAATATCCTCGATAAACAGGATACGTCCCTTGGTCTTTAGTTCCGAGTCGGTACCAATGCCATGCACCAGCAAGGCCAGGTTACCTCCCACCAACTCGCCAACACCTTCGCCTTGCCTGTTCAGTTCATGTGCATCACAACTATACTTAGCCCACTTGCCTTCCAGGGCATGGCGTAAGGATTGTACATACCGGTTAATATACCCGGCATCATTAAAAGCCGCCGCCATCGGTGAATGCAGGGAGGAAATATAGTAGTTGCTGTAGAGATGGGTATGAAAAAGAGTGATATCGCTGTACCCGATAACCCATTTGGGATTCTTCTTAAACTTTTTAAAATTGATCTTATCAATAAGATGGGTCATGCCATAGCCGCCACGGCCACATAACACTGCCTGCACTTCATCATCGTCCAGCATCTGCTGAAAATCGGCCAGTCTTTCTTCTTCGGTACCGGAGAAATAAGTTTCGGAACTACCTCCAAGGGTTTTACCAACCTTTACTTTATAGCCCCAATCTTCCTGCAACACACGAATACATTCGGCTGCCTTTTCAGCATCCATATAACCTGAAGGACAAACAATGCCAATAGTATCTCCGGAATTTAAGTAAGGCGGCGTTTTTATCATCTGACGAAATATTTTAATCTGGAATAAGGATATAAATATATACATGAATATTGAAACTACCGTGACTTACAGTATGATCTTATCGTAAATACCCGCTTATAAAACTACCAGTTTGTGGTATTGACTTGGGTGAACAAAGCATATACCTTTATTGTACATTAAACCTTATTTACCATTATTCGCTTTGCTCATCCACCTCCGGAGCATTACCTGTAATTAAACAAAACACATATCATATTGCTTTGTCATCAGCTATGACAAAAATTTGCTATCCGGGCAGGCTATTGCCGGCGCTATTGTTCTTTGCGTTAATAAGAGCTTTATTAATTAAACCTTAGTTTTATGATTGAAAATGTAAAAAAACTATCCAAACCGGGTAGTAAAACGATCAGGGTTACTGTACCCGCCAGTGCTGCTTTTAACCTGGAATCGATGAACAAAATTACGGCCGAAGTATTAGGCAAACTGGGATGCCCCGGTTGCCACTCCGGCTTTGATATCCGTTTTGATTTTGAAAGACGGTTTGTCTTTGACGAAAAATTACAATTACGTTTTTAACCCGGTAAATACCAAGAAAAATGAACATTCCCGAATTGGGTGTGGGGATCATTTATTTTTCCGGGTTTGAACAAACCATAGCAGCCAACCCGGATCTTATCCAAGTGATAGAAATTGAACCCCAGACCTTCTGGTACCGTTTAAATAACGGGTTGGCTGCTTATGCTTATGACGAAGCCAGTGTAAACTATTTACAAAGTTTGCAAAAGCCTGTTTTATTTCATGGCGTGGGTTATCCTGTTGCCGGCAGCATTGCACCGGACAATATACACCTGGATTGTTTGCATCAAATGATGGACCGGTTACACCCGGTGACCATGAGCGAACATTTAAGTTTTAATACCCTGGCACTTAACGGAACTAATTATAATACCAACTTTTTATTACCGCCTCTGCAAACGGAAGCCGGTATAACAACTGCCGTAAACGGTATTAAAAACTACAAACAACATTTTGATATTCCCTTTTTGTTTGAAACAGGTGTGAATTACCTGGCACCACAACCATTTGAATTACCCGACGGGTATTTTGTTAATGAAATAGCCGGGCAGGCCAATTGTAATATATTACTGGATGTACATAATATACTGGCCAATGAAAAAAACGGCCGTCAGAAAGTAAAAGATTATGTAAGACAACTTTCGCATGAACGGGTAACACAGATACACCTGGCGGGTGGCTTTTATTTTAATGGTTATTATTTGGATGCGCATTCAGGGCCATCCAGCGACGAAGTACTGGAACTGTTTGAAGCTATCGTAGTTCAGTTACCCAATTTAAAAGTGATCACTTTTGAAATGTTACCGGAGTATATTTCGCTGGTGCCGGCCAGAGATATTACCCTGCAACTGGAAAAGATGAATGCCATCTGGGATAAAAGAGGTAGTAAAAACAGAACCCATAAAGCAGCGCAACAACCGGTCATTGATACGGAACTGCCGGCTGTAAAGGAATGGGAGAATACCCTGGGCTTGCTGGCCATTAAAAGACCGGTTACAACAGGGAGCCCGCTTGCTGCAGCTTTACAGGCGGATAAAGGGTTAACCGTGATACAGGACCTCATTGAAAAATTCAAAGGATCCTTACTGGTAAGTGCTTTAAAACTATCCTGCCGGTATTTAATGCTGAGCATCGGGATGGATGCTTTCAATGCCCTGCTGCGGGATTTCTGGCAAACATCGGTTACAAAATTGTTTGCATCGGATAACGGGATTGATTTTGCGGATTATTTGTTAACACAGGAGACACTCATGGGTAACACAGTATTGAAGGAGTTGATTGTTTACGAAAAAGCATCCCTGCAATCCTTTACCGAAAACAAGACCATCGTGGTGAATATGAGTTATAACCCTTTGACCATGATCAGCCACCTGATTGAAAGAAAGATACCCGTTTTGATGGAGGAGCAGGATTATGAGATTGAAATTACCCCCGACCAGGGTATCAGCGACCAGATAAAGACCGTTTTTCATTCTTAACCCCTACCCTATATTTCTTTCAGACTTACTTCGCTGGCATTAACAATTAAGCGGTGCATAACCCCGCATTTAAGGGCATAGTTATTACGCTGGTGGCCCACGGGAAAATCGAAACAAACAGGATAGTTATATTGTTTTACCTTTTCCAGCACCACATCCTGTAAGGTTTTACCAAATTCATCATCACCCTCCTCTTTCTTTTCTTTAAAGCCGCCAACGATCAGTCCTTTCAGGTTTTCCAGTTTGCCGGAACGCTGCAGGTTCCAGAACATACGATCCATGCTGTACATATATTCACCGGTATCTTCCACAAATAATATTTTATTGTTGGTACGCAGATCCGAAGGAGAAGCGGCCAGTGATTCAATGGTTTTTAGGTTACCGCCTACCAGTACACCGCTTGCCGTACCGGACCTGTTGGCAGGATGAGGGGTAGCTTTATATTGCATGGTAATACCCGATAATGCCTGCTGGATGCTATTGATGGTATCTCTTTGTACCGTATCGGCATTGGCCCATACCGAAGGAAAGCTGTTGCACATTTTGGAATGAATGGAGGCTATACCCATATTACGGTTAATATGACAATGCAGTACCGTGATATCGCTAAAGCCAATGACCCATTTGGGCGATTGTTTAAAAGCTGTCCAGTTCAGCTGATCAACAATACGCACTGCACCATAACCGCCGCGGGCACATAACACCGCTTTTATATTTTTATCGTCCAGCATCTGCTGCAGGTCGTTCTTTCTTTCCTCATCGGTACCACCAAAGGTGAAGTTCCGTTTGCCAATGGTATCACCGATCTTTACGCGGTAGCCCCATAGTTCCAGTACCTGGATGGCCGGTTTAATTTCTTCGAGGGTAATATAACCCGCCGGGGAAGTAATGCCGATAGTATCACCTTTCTTGAGATAAGGAGGAATAATGGGCGCTGTAAGTTCCTCAGTACCGGTACCCACACTCGCGGCCAATGGCGAAACCGCTGCCAGTCCGGCGATGGCTCCTATATTTTGTATAAACCCCTTCCTTTTCATAGGCGGAAGATAACATATTGTTTGGTTTTTGAGCAATGCCCCGAATATGGTACTTTTGCAAACCAATTACGCCCGTTCAGCCTGCTGAAAAAGCACTAATTGGCAAAACAAGGTTTAAATAAATCTGTGCTTTACGCAAACGCCTTTCCGGGTTGTTAATTACCGGGAAACCCTTCGCAGGTAGCTGATCCGTGTTACTGTAGTTAAACGGAGCGTCGCAAGGGACGATGCTGGTAGTAATGCCGCTGATAAAATAATAAAAAATAATGCCGACACAACCGAAAAGATATCTGATCACTTCTGCCCTGCCCTATGCCAATGGTTTAAAACATGTGGGGCACCTGGCGGGCGCTTATATTCCTGCTGATATTTATGTACGTTACCTGCGGGCGCAGGAGCGTGATGTGGTATTTGTATGTGGCAGTGATGAACATGGAACAGCCATTCCCATACAGGCCATGAAGGAGCATACCACGCCACGTGCCATTATTGATAAGTATCATGCCGAGATGAAACAGGATTTTGCCGACCTGGGCATTTCATTTGATATTTACCACCGTACCAGCGAACCCCTGCACCACGAAACTGCACAGGAGTTTTTTACCTACCTGCACGAACGCGGTGAACTGGAAACAAAAGAAACAGAACAGTTTTTTGACGAAGCCACTAAAACTTTTTTAGCGGACCGTTTTATAAAAGGCACCTGCCCCAATTGCGGCAGCGACAGGGCTTTTGGCGACCAGTGTGAGAACTGTGGACGTACCCTGAGCCCCGATGAACTGATAAACCCTGTAAGTACTTTAAGCGGCGAGCCGCCGGTAAAAAAGAAAACCACGCATTGGTACCTGCCCCTGGGCAAACATGAAGATTTTTTAAGAAAGTGGATATTAGAAGACCATAAAGATGACTGGCGTGCTACCGTTGTAGGCCAGTGTAAAGGATGGATAGAAGGCGGCCTGCAATCACGCGCTGTAACCCGCGACCTGGATTGGGGCGTACAGGTACCCCTGCCCGATGCGGAAGGCAAAGTATTATATGTATGGTTTGATGCACCGATAGGTTATATCAGCGCCACCAAACAATGGGCCATTGATAATAATAAGGACTGGCAGCCTTACTGGCAGGATAAGGATACCAAACTGGTGCATTTTATTGGTAAGGATAATATTGTATTCCATTGTATCATATTCCCGATCATGTTACAACTGCATGGCAATATTTTACCGGAGAATGTACCTGCCAACGAGTTTTTGAACCTGGAAGGCGATAAAATGAGCACCAGCAGGAACTGGAAACTGGAGATGCGGGATTATATCAACGATTTTGTGAAACAACCCAATGGCGGTTCGCAATGTGTGGATATGTTACGTTATTACCTTACACAGATTGCGCCCGAGACAAAGGACAGTGAGTTTACCTGGAAAGGTTTCCAGGATGCGGTGAACAGCGAACTGGTAAATATATTCGGCAATTTTGTTAACCGCACTTTTGTACTGATGCATAAGCTGTGCGGCGGTAAAGTACCGCATTTACACAATGAAGTGCTTGACGAGGTTGACGAGCAGATGATCGGTGAGATCAAACTCAGTAAACGATTGGTAGAGACCTATATTGAAGAGTATAAATTCAGGGATGCTTTGTTTGAAGTAATTGACCTGAGCCGTAAGGGCAATCAGTATATGCAGAAAAAAGAGCCATGGATCGTGGCCAAACAACTGGCCGAAAACCCCGGGGCACAAAAAAGCATTGATAACTGTTTACATATCTGCTTACAACTGACGGCTAATTTATCGATACTGATCAACCCGTTTTTACCCAACACGGCGCAGAAGATGTTGCATATGATGAAAGTGGTGGATAAGATGCTGAACTGGTCAAACGCGGGTACCCTTAACCTTTTAAAACCAGGTTACCAGTTAAGAGCGCCTGAATTGCTGTTCCGTAAAATTGAAGAGGCGGAGATCACGGCCCAGGTAGAAAAATTAAAAGCAGGATTGGTGAAAGCGACCACCGCACCGGCACCGGCTGAAACAGCCAGCGCCCCGGCACCTGTAAAAGAAACCATACAGTACGATGATTTTGCCAAACTTGATTTCAGAGTAGGCACTATTATCAGCGCACAGAAAGTACCAAAGGCGGATAAGTTATTGCAGCTGGAAGTGAACCTTGGTTTTGAAGTAAGGACCATTGTATCCGGCATTGCCCTGCATTTTACCCCGGAGGAAATTATAAACAAACAGGTGGTGGTAGTGGCTAATTTAGCCCCCAGGAAAATGAGAGGCATAGAAAGTAACGGCATGATACTGATGGCAGAAAACGCCGATGGGAAACTGCATTTTGTAAACCCTGACGGAATAGTGAATAACGGGGCTACCGTTAATTAATTTATATTGACCTGACCTTTAAGGTTAACAGGAAGCAGGGTAAAATTGCTTTTTGTTAACCTTTTTTTATGCCCGGAGCCTATTGACAAAACATTTACTGATAAAACTTGTTTTTAAAACAAATAAGTAAGAGATTTATATATCGGGCCCTATCGTAGCAAATTCACCAGCTGAGGATTTTTAAGCATTGTTTATAGATTAAATAAGAAAGGTATAGCTACAGGTACACATAAATGGAAGAAACTACTTAAAATTTTGTCCTTCATTATCGGAGGACTTTTGGTGTTATTGATTTCCTTTCACTTCTGGTTCATCAACCACGCCGAAACTTTTATCGAGGACATGGTCTCCTCACAATCCAATGGCAAATTACACCTGAAAGTAAAAAAGTTCAAGTTCAATTGGTTCAGCAAACATATGGAGCTGGAAAATGCCCATTTTTTCTCTACCGATACCGCCACTAATAACACAGCCTACGACCTGGTAGTACAGAAAGTAAAACTTTCGGTAAAAGGGGTATTACCTTTTTTAATTGATAAACAGTTACTGATAGATTCTTTATCGCTGATAAAGCCTGCCATTACCGTTACCCAGTTGCGCAGTAAACAAAGTAGCAGCGATACGGCCAGTACCCCGCTTTCCATTCCCCAGGAAATGGGTAAAGTGTATAACAGTATACAGGAAGCCCTGGATGTGCTGGACGTACGCATGTTTTACATGGAAAATGCCGCTTTTACTTTGCTGAATAATACCAGGCCCAATGAAATACCCCTGCATATTACCAATATCAACCTGCGGCTGAATAATATTTTTGTAAGCGGCAGGGATAGCCTGGCCAGTAAAAAAATACTTTTCAGTGATAACTTAACAGTTACCACCCATAAACAGAATATTCATTTCCCGGATGGACGGCATATTTTAAGCTTCAAGAATTTTGAGCTGGATGTACAGCATAAAATGGTGGAGTTTGACGAATGTACCATTGAGGCAACAGAGAGCGATAATAAGAAAAGTACGTTTGCCGTATTTTTTGAGAAACTGAAACTGACCAACCTGAATTTTGACAGCCTGTATCATAAAGAAATTATCCAGGCCGATTCGGTGTATTGTACCCGGCCCACTTTTAAACTGGATATTACCCTGCCGGGAAATAAAGATTCAGCTACTGCTCCGCAAATAGACAAACTTATCCAGCAGCTTACCGGTGATATTGCCCTCAAGAATGTGATCATCAAAGACGGCTCTTTTGATATCAGGACCGAGCGGAACGGGGTACCCAATACCTTTACCTCGGAGCATAATAATTTTGAGTTAAAAGGACTGAAGATATTACAGCATGCCCCCAAGCCCATTGCCATTGAACAGTTCAATATGGGTATCAGGAATTTTGAGAATTTTTTAAAGGACAGTACCTATAGTATCCAGTTTGACAGCATTTTGTTTTATAATAACCAGATCAATTTAAACAAGTTTGTTTACCATGAATTAAAGAACAATAAGCCCTTAAATACCATTAGTATGGACCGGTTTAGCCTGGATGGCTTATCCTGGGACCACCTGGTATTGGAGCGGGTAGTAAAGGCCGCCAATGTTACCCTGGTTAATCCGGTGATCCAGTATACCCTTCTGCCACAAAAAAAGTATAACAATAACACCATTTACGAAACTTTGGCAGGCTTAGGCAAACAGATGCAGTTACAACAGCTGCATATAAAGAACGGGCAGATAGAAGTTATACTGCCCGATAAAAGTAAGTTTAACCTGTACGGCGCTAATTTTTCTATTTTAGGCGAGAAGTTGGTACAGTCCACGAGAATAGCGGACATACAGGAGGCTTTGCAAACGGTATATTTTACCAGGGGTGTATATAAGAACGGCAATACCAGCATCCAGTTACAGGATATCCGTTTTTCCGGCACCGAGAATAAGTTGCTGGCAAAAACAGTCACTTACCAGGACAAGAGCGGTACCAATATAACAGCGGGTGATGTAAGCATTGATGCTTTTTCATTTGACGAGAAACTGAATAATATTGTCATCAACCAGCTTGGCTGGAGCAATGCCAGGGCCAGTATTATCAGCCATACACCACAACAGCAGCAAGCTATTAACCGCTTTGTTGTGCAGCAGGTAAGGGGTAATAATACACAGTTACACATGGTGAACAAGGGTTCCACTATCAATGCCTACCTGGACAAGATCAGCTGCAGCCGCATCAGCAATACGGGTCAGCAAAGCGGGCTTATCATTAACGGGCTGGTAACAAGCGGTAAAGACCTGTCCCTGTCCACTGCTGCGAATGAATTACGGATCGGCTTTTTTGATATTAAAGACGGGCAGGCTTCCACTGTAAGAGATATCAGTTTTTCCAATATAAGCCCGGACGATTCGCTGCTGGTACGCATACCTGAAATAAAATTAAATCCTGATATTAATGCCATACTGGCCCAAACCACTACGGCAAAAGATATTGTTATTACTGATCCGGTGCTGCGCTACTACCGTAAAAAAGAAAACAATGATGTATCGGTCAATCCCAAAATAAAATTCCCGGCCATCCGGGTGAATAACCTGCTCATCAATAACCCGCAGGTACATTATTACACGGTTACGGAGAATGGTACCACCTCCATTACCTGGCAGGACAGGGAAGCAAAAAGCAGGATACAGTTACAACATATACTGAGTAAGGACGGTCAGACCATAGAAATAGGTAATACTAACCTGGCCGCACAGGGCATAGCCGTGCTGACCGCCAATAAACACCTGCTTAAAAGTGATAACGGCTCTTTTGCCATTGAACTGGATAATACTTTGCTGACCGCTACCGAGACCGGCACCATAGAATGGGAAACACACCTGAAACATTTTACGGCAAATAAATTAGTATTTGACAGCCTGCAGGAAAATAAAACAGGCAGCCTGGTTATCAATAAGGCAAGGCTGAGCAATATTACCATCAAACCCCTGTACCTGTTACGTCCTTATGACCTGATCAGTAATAACGCTGATTTTTCTTTATCGGAAGTGACCGGCAGTTACCAGAATGACCTGAACCGGTTTAACTGGTATAATCTCCGGTACCAGAAAAGCAACAGCAGTTTTACCATTGACTCCTTTGCCTATTCACCTTTAATGAGCAGGGATGAATTTGTTAAACAATTGCAATACCAGGCAGATTACCTGCAGGCAAAAACAAAATCCATCCATATAGGGCCTTTTAACTGGGGACAGTATATAAAGGACAGCAGTTTTAACGTGGGTAGTATTGTGATCAATGACGGGTATATCAGCACTTTCCGCGATAAACGAATTCCCCGGCATGTGGGTGCTGTAAAACCATTACCGGTTGGGCGTTTGAAGAGCATTCCGATAAAACTTGCAGTGGACAGTATTACGCTACAAAATGGCCTGGTACAATACGAGGAGATCAATGAAAAAACCAATTCGGTAGGAAGAATTAATGTAAACCGGCTGAACAGTAAGATCTATAATGCCAGTAATTATGATCATACGGCAACAGACAGTTTATACATATATGCGCATGCCGACCTGGAAGAAGTAATTGCTACGGACCTGTATGTAGCCCAATCGTACAGGGACAGTGCCAGCGGTTTTTATATGACGGTGGATATGGGTGAGGCCGATTTAACAAGTATCAACCCTATTTTGGCATCGCTGGCCTCGGCTAAATTTAAATCGGGTAAGATAGACAGTCTGAAGATGCAGGTAACCGGCAATGATGATTATGCTTATGGCACCATGGATATGAAATATAAAAACATCCGTATCCAGTTATTTAAAAACGGTGATGAGCACAATAAGAATGTACTGACCCGGGTGCTCAGTTTTGTGGCCAATACCTTTGTGATCAAAAAGAACAATAAAAACAGGACGGGTATTGTATTCTTTGAGCGGTTAAAAGACCGGTCTTCGATAAACTATCTGGTAAAAACCACTTTAAACGGGGTGATCAACAGTACCGGGGCGACTTCAAAAAGCAAACAGCGTAAAAAATACAAGCGGGCTTTGAAAAAATGAGGACTTTTTCCTGGTCCTTCACTTTGCCATTTATCCCGGCCGGTTCTCTTCTTATAGCATTATCGTCCATTGATTTATGCGGGTTCCTGCAATCCGTCAATTTGCGAACTTATTCCAACAATTTTGGGCATTTTTTCCACATTTTGCAAAAAATATCGGCTTTTTGCGCTTTTGTGCAGGAATGATTGTATATTGGTGTAACAAAACGACTGTACTTTGTTAAAAAAAGAAAGACAAGCCTACATTTTACACCAGGTAAACCTTCATAATAAGGTATTATCTGCGACACTTTGCAAGGACATTGATGTATCGGAAGATACGATTCGCAGAGACCTGCAAGAACTTTCGGATGAAGGGAAGTTAATTAAGGTGCACGGTGGTGCGCTTTCACATTCCTTTAACGAAGTGCATTTTGCCAGCAACGGTGTTTACTCGCAAACGCATAAAAAAACGATCGCCGCCAAAGCGATCAGTATTATACACAATGGTATGTTCATTCTGACCAGTGGTGGAACAACCATTATTGAACTTGCCCGTTTTTTACCCCCCCAACTGAAAGCGACCTTTATTTCCGGCAGTATTCCCGTTATTCTGGAATACATGCGCCACCCGAACATTGAAGTGATCCTGATCGGTGACCGTTTATCAAAGAACTCGAAGATCACGGTAGGCCCTGAAGCGATTGCCAAAATAAGACAGGTAAAAGCCGACATTTGTTTCTTGGGTATCAATTCCATCGACGTATCACATGGTGTAACGGATAATGACTGGGAAGTGGTGCAATTAAAGAAAGCGATGATCGAATCATCGCAACATGTGGTATGTATGGCCATTGCTGAAAAGATCAATACTTTTCAGCCGATACAGGTTTGCGATATTAGTAAAATAGACACATTAATTACAGAACTCCCTGCTGATGATGCTTTGCTGAAGCCGTATGTTGATGCCGGCATAAAAGTTTTGTAATAGCAATTATTTTACCTAATATACATCTTCTTGCTACCCTATTTAAAGCTTCAATAAGTAATTATTGCAGGTATGTTTTTGCATGCGCTGTATAATTACGGCAACTATTTAAACTGCTTCATTTAATACAGACTAAAACAAAAACAGCTATGAGAAAAGCTCTCCCATTAGTAGCCATGCTACTGCTAATGCTTTTTTTGCTACCCCACTTTTCGTACGGGCAGGAAAAAACAATTAGCGGCAAGGTGCTTGCCGAAGACAAGTCGCCGCTGGCGAATGTGTCGATTCGGGTAAAAGGTACCCGGCGGATCACACAGACCGATGCAGCCGGCGATTTTAAAATTTCAGCCGCACCAGGCGAAACCTTACAGATTTCCTATGTAGGATTTGAATCCCAGGATGTGAAAGTAGGTGCTGACGGCAGCATCAGTATTACCTTAAAAGCCACATCAGGTGACCTGGGTGAGGTAGTGGTAACGGCTATGGATATTAAAAGAAATCCCCGGGAGTTAGGATATTCCGTTCAAAAAGTTAGCGGTGATGATATCGCCGAAACACAAAGGGAAAACTTTTTAAACAGCTTACAGGGACGTGTTGCGGGTCTTACCATCAGCCCGAGTTCGGGTTTAGCAGGTGCCTCTACCTCCATCGTTTTAAGGGGTTTTAACTCCCTCGCACTAAGCAACCAACCTTTATTTGTTATTGATGGTATTGTAATTGATAACCAGACTATAGACGAAAACTCTTACGGCGGCAGCGGTGTAGGAACACCGGACAGAACAGGTTTAACGGCCAATGTTAACCGTAATACAGACTATAATAACCGTATTTCAGATATTAACCCCAACGATATTGAAAGTGTAACTATCTTAAAAGGACCTGAGGCCACCGCTTTATATGGCAGTCAGGCAAGTTCGGGTGCTATCATTATTACTACCCGTAAAGCCAAGAGCAGTAAACTGGCTCTTCAATACGACAATAGCTTCAGGGCATCTAAACTTACCCGTTTCCAGGAAACACTGGATACCTACCAATCCGGTACCAACGGTGTAGCTTCCGGAACCTTCCGTGCATTTGGCCCGGCTTATCCGGCTGGTGCTGAAACATTCAACAATATTGATAACTTCTTTAAAACAGGCTTCGCCCAAACACATAATTTAGGTGCTGACTTTGGTTTTAAAAATTCATTGTTCAGGGTTACCGGTTCATTTTTTGACCAGGATGGTGTAGTACCGAACAACGCCTATAAACGTACTACCTTACGTGTTACCAATACTACCAAATTTGGTAAATTCCTAGACATTACGCCAACCTTTACCTACACCAATACGGATAACAAAAAAGTGTTGGGCAGTTTAGGCGGCTTTATGAACAGCTTACTGGTATGGCCCGCCTTTGATGATATCCGCCGTTTTTCTGATCCTAACGGTTTAAAAGAATCCATATTCCAGGAAAATATTGATAACCCCAATGCAGAGTTTGACAGCCCCTTATTCAATGTTAATTTTAACAAGAACAAGGATATGACCAAACGTTATACCACCAACCTGTCTGTTAATATTAACCCTACCGACTGGATCACCATTTCCGGCCGCTTTGGTTACGAACGATATAATACAGAAGGACACCTGCAATACCATCCCAATTCTTATTTCATTGCCGCTTCTGTAAGAGGACGCCAGGATAATTTCTGGAGAAAATATGAAGGTTATAACCATACCATTACCGGTACAGCCAGGAAAACATTCGGCAATTTTAATTTCCGTTTAATGGTAGGTACCATGTGGCAGGATTATAAAACCTCTATGTTCGCGGTTACCGGCGACCGGTTAGTAGATCCCAACAGAACAGACAGTAACAATACTGATCCTACTTCCAGGGTTCGTCTTTTAAGAAATGCTTTGGGAGAATATAACGTCTCTATCTTCCGCCAGTTTGCCACTTTTGGTGAGTTTGCCACTAACTGGAAGAATATGATCTTCCTTAACTATACGCACCGCTTTGAAGAGGCTTCTACCTTACCCAAACAGAACAGGAAATATAATTACCCGGGTGGTAGTCTGAGCTTTATACTGAGTGATATTTTCCCCGGTATGAAAGAGGGAGGTGTGATCGACTACTTCAAACTGAGAACATCATTGGCTTCAACGGCAAGGATCAACAGTCCTTATTCAACCCAATCAGTGTTCACCAACACTACTTCCAGCGGAGGCGGCTTTAACTATGGTTTTACCAGGGCCAATCCTTTCCTGGAGCCGGAGAAACAAAAAACTTATGAAGTAGGTACAGAATTACGGTTATTCAGGAACCTGATCACCGTTGATGCTGCATATTATAACACCCTGAATGAAGACCAGATCGTTGACGGTAACTTCAGGCTTAGCTATGCAACAGGTTTTGTGTTAAACTCATTGAACGTGGGTGCTACCAGGAACCAGGGCGTGGAAGTAACGCTGACTTCTAATGTGGTTAAGAAAAGAGATTTTGACTGGACCACTACTTTCAACTTTAATAAAATGTGGAACAAAGTGGAGTACCTTCCTGAAAATGTACCGGAATATTATATTGCAGATACCTGGATATTCCAGAATGCAAGGGCCGGTGTAATGAAAGGATATCCCACAACAACCATTACTGCTTATGGTTATTTAAGAAATAACCAGGGCCAGATCCTGATTGATAAAACAAATGGTTTACCCGTTTACGATCCTACCTTTAAAATCCGTGGCGACAGGAACCCTGATTTCACTATAGGCTGGGTTAATGCGCTTCGTTATAAAAACTGGCGTTTGAATTTTGTTTGGGACCTTAAAGTGGGTGGCGACATTTTTAATGCTACCAAAATGTTCCTGACCAACTATGGAAGAAGCCCGGTAACAGCCGACCGTTACACGCCCCGTGTGCTGGAAGGTGTTTTACAGGATGGTTTAGAAAATACAGCCACTCCAACCAAAAACACTATAGTAGTAATACCTGCTTACCAGGATAATTATTATACTTATCAATATATGCCGGAAGAAGCCTTTATTGAAAAAGATGTAAACTGGTTCCGCTTAAGAGATATTACGTTAAGCTATACGTTCCCTGCTAAAATTTCTAACGTTATAAAAGGGATAAAAAATCTTGGATTCTTTATTACCGGTAACGACCTGATTTTATTAACCAACTATACCGGCGGCGATCCCTTATCAAATGGTAATACGGCCGGTGCAAGGGGTGTAGGCTCGTTTGGTTTTGACTGGGGCAAGCTACCCGCTCCGATCAGCTGGAATTTTGGATTAAAAGCATCCTTTTAAACCTTAAAAAATTAACGAATGAAAAAGATATATTCCATTTGCCTGGCAGGTAGTTTACTGGTAGGGTTATTTACCAGTTCCTGCAGCAAGAAAATAGACGACGCCTACCTGAATCCCAACGCGGACGTTAAAAAACCAATAGAGGAATTACTGCCTAATATTATAGCCAATATGACCGCTAACTTTTCTGCCGCAGGCAGTGGTTACGGTACACAAAATGATATACTTTATATTGCCCGTTATGTACAATACTGGGCTACCAATACCACCAACAACCAGTATGACCGGATGGGACCTCAATCGCCCTTTTCCAATACATCAAGTGTAATGGGTGCTGTATGGGCAGCACATTACTTTGGCCAGGGGATGAATATAGAAAAAGTGATTGAATGGGGCACCGAAGAAAAGAAATGGGACTATGTGGGTGTGGTATATGCCATCAGGGCATGGAGCTGGCTTACATTAACCAATCTTCATGGAGAAGTGATTTTACATGATGCTTTTAAAGACCTGCTCACTTTCCGGTACGATCCTCAGTCGGAGGTATATGACAGGGTAAGGGCCGAATGCCATATGGCCCTGGATTATTTAAGCAGAACCGGCGACGGTGTAAGCCAGGCAAACCTTGCCAAAGGAGACGCCTATATGAATAATGGTGATGTTGAGAAATGGAAAAAATTCACCTATGCCGTACTGGCCCGTTCTTTCAATCACCTGACCAACAAATCCACTTATTCTGCCGACTCGGTAATTAAATATTGTAACCTGGCCAATATGACCAGTAACAATGATAACACCACCATGCGTTTTGCACAAACCGGTGTAAGCGCTACGTTCAATTACTTTGCAGCATTCCGTGGTAACTGTAATACACTTCGCCAGACAAGGTTTGCGGCCGAGCTTTTATCGGGCAAAAACCCGGCTTTAACCAACACGGCTACACCAATGGTAGATCCGAGAGCTCCTTACCTGATCAGGGAAAATGCCAATGGTACTTACCTGGGTGGAAGACCAACGAAAGGTGCAGACGGTTTGGTTGCAGCAGATCAGCCGGAAGGATACAATGGTCAGCCTTATACTACCACTACAGCCCCCGCTAATGATGCCGGCAGCAGGTACCTGTTTAAAAACGATGCAAAATTCCCTATTATTACTGCCAGCGAGGTACAGTTCATGAAAGCAGAAGCCTTATACAGAAAAGGGTTAAAAGGTCAGGCACTAGCCGCTTATACCTTAGGTGTAAATCTGAGTTTTGACCTGCTGGTAGCGGATTATGAAGGAAATGTTCCCGCGGCCAGGAGAATGAATGCCACCACGAGGGCAGCTTATTTTGCAGACCCTAATAATATTCCTACCGATGAGAATAATTTAACCTTATCGAAAATCATGTTACAAAAATATATTGCCCTGTTTATTCACGGTGCAATTGAAACATGGGTGGATCTGCGTCGTTACCATTATGCTGTTGACCAGGAAGGAGGCTTCCCCGTGTACAGGAATTTTGCTGTACCGGACAATGCTGATCTGTGGCCAACCAATAACTTCCTGCCGGTTCAAAGATGTTTGCCCCGTGGCGCTTCAGAAGCTTACAACCTGGCAGAGTTTAATAAAATAGGCGGTAACAGACCTGATTATCATACAATAGAACAATGGTTTTCAAAACCTGAATAATCTTTTAAACATCTATCTATGTCTAAAAAAATATTTAATATACAATATATCCTGGCGCTGGTTGCCGCACTCAGTTTCATAGGCTGTGCAAAGGACAATGGTGCGCCAAGAAGGGCAACCGAAAACATGGACCTGGGCAATAAGGCGATGATGCAGGCTTATATTGCCACCGTTAATGCCAGCCGTAACGCTATTTATGTTGACGGAGCCTTAACATCCGGCGCTGTAATAGCATCGGGAGGTGTTTTCCCAACAGCTTCTACGGCATATGCCTTTGCTTTAACAAGCGGGCTGCATACATTCCAGGTTCGCGATACCTTACGTACTGCGACTCAGGTACCTTTAACCTTTCCGGTTGATGTGATGCCTCAAAAAAATTATACGGTCTTTTTATATGATACCATTTCCACCCCCAAGCAAAAAGTTGTTGAAACCAAAATCAACACTACTGATGATGGAATGGCCAGGATAAGGATCGCTAATTTTGTTTACAGTAAAGTAGACCTTCCGGGTATTGATATTTACTCTGCTGTTCAGAAACAAAACATTGCCACCAATGTAAAGATCACTGATGTAACAGAGTTTATCCCATACCCGGCAAATGTAGTGGACACCTTTACTGTCCGGTTAACGGGCACCACTACTGACCTGGT
Source organism: Terrimonas rubra (assembly GCF_042686025.1). Taxonomy (NCBI): domain Bacteria; kingdom Pseudomonadati; phylum Bacteroidota; class Chitinophagia; order Chitinophagales; family Chitinophagaceae; genus Terrimonas; species Terrimonas rubra. The sequence continues at coordinate 475,582 of NZ_JBHUOZ010000003.1, read as the reverse complement.
AAATACCGGAACCGGTACTAACCAGTTTATAAGGGTAATACTTACGCCCCGAGCCAAAAGACATTACACTTTTGTATTCAGGGGCAGTTATACCAGCACAGCCAGTACCGCAGCACAAACAAGAATGTTCAGTTCGTTCATAAACTACTAATTCACAATAGTGCTTTAAAACAAAGCTTTTTACAAGAGGTTATCCTTCAGGGTAACCTCTTTTGTTTTTACACTTGATTTCATGTAAATACCCCTGAAGAGGGAAATATCTCATCTTATAAAATATTAAACCAACTGAATTAATTAAATTTAGCACCTTAAATATTTTTCGTCCTTAACTCATCATCATGCGTTATTTAATACTCTTTTTTATTGGAGCACTGCTTAGCTCTTCCCTTACCGCCCAATCCCTCTCCCCGCTTACCGTAGAAAAGATCATGCGGGACCCGAAATGGATGGGTACCCAGCCCGGCACGCCCCAGTGGGATATAAATGGCAGTACCGTTTATTTCACCTGGAACCCGGATAATAATACCAGCGATTCCATCTATTATATTACGGCCGGTAATAAAACACCCGTAAAAGCCACACCGCAGGAGAAAACAAATATTCTTTATGCCAGTGCGGTTACCTATAATACCAAACGTACAGCCTATGTATATGTGAAGGACGGCGATATTTTTTATACCACTTTAAAACCCGCCCGCACTTTACGTATTACCCAGACGGCTGATTGGGAAAGCAATCCCGGCTTTTACTTTAACGATAGCCGCATTGTTTACAGCCGTTCACAAAACCTGTATGCCTGGGATATCAGCACCGGTACTACCGAACAGCTTACCGAAATTAAGACCGAAGGAAGCACTGCACCCGCTGCCGCACCGCCAATGGGCCGTGGCGCAGGAGGTGGTGGTCGTGGTGGCCAGGGAGCCGGCAATCAAAACACCAACAAACAGGACGAATGGTTAAAAAACGACCAGCTGTTTTTGTTTGAAGTATTACGCCAGCGTGATGACAACCGGAAAGAAAGGGAACGTTACAATAAATCAGTGGAACAACCTGCCAAACGCGGCATCCAGTTACAGGGCAAAACCTTACGCGGGCTTAACCTGAGTCCTGACGGGCGGTTTGTTAGTTATATACTCAGCCCGCAACCGGCAGCTAGTTCTGTATCCACCTTTGTACCGGACTATGTTACTGCATCGGGTTATACCACCAATATACCCAGCAGGACCAAAGTGGGCAGTGTACAAACACCTAATGAGTTTTATATTTATGACAGGACGCTGGACACCATTTATAGTTTTTCTACCGACTCCATACCCGGCATCCTGGATGCACCGGATTATGCAAAAGACTACCCTGCCCTGTTTAAGAAAAAGCCGGAAAACAGGAAATTAAACTGGGGCAGCGCCAACTGGTCGCCTGATGGTAAATATGCCACTATACAAATAAGAGCCCTGGATAATAAAGATAAATGGATCATGGGCTGGGATGCCGCCACCAAAAAACTTACCCTGGTAAACCGTGAACGTAACGAAGCCTGGATCGGTGGACCCGGCGGCTGGCGCAGTGGTGGCTGGATAGACCCGGTAACTACCTGGTACCAGTCCGAGGAAAGTGGTTATGCGCATATTTATACTTTCAACTTTAATACCGGTAAAAAGACACAGTTAACCAATGGTAATTACGAAGTACAGGATGCACAACTCTCCAACAACAATCAATACTTCTATATCACCACCAACGAAGTACACCCCGGTGAAAAACATTTTTACCGCCTGCATATTGCTTCCGGTAAAAAAGAACGTATTACCATTATGGAGGGAGCCAATAATGTGACCCTGTCACCAGATGAAAAACAAATTGCCTTTTTATATTCTACCCCCACCCAACCCTGGGAATTATATATACAGGCCAACCAACCCGGCGCCAAACCGCAGCAAATAACTTTTAAAGCAAGATCAGCAGAGTTTAACAGCTACGCCTGGCGCCAGCCCGATGTGATCAGCTTTACTGCTGCCGATGGTGCACAGGTATATGCAAGGGTATACAAGCCGGCTAATCCCCACCCCGGCAAACCGGCCGTATTATTTGTACACGGCGCCGGCTATTTACAAAATGCCCACAAATGGTGGAGCTCCTATTTCCGTGAATACATGTTCAATAACCTGCTGGCTGATGCCGGTTATTATGTAATGGATATTGATTACCGCGGCAGTGCGGGTTATGGCCGCGACTGGCGTACCGGCATCTACCGTCATATGGGAGGCAAAGACCTTTCCGATCATGTTGACGCAGTGAAATACATGACACAGAACTTCGGCGTTAATCCCAAAAATATTGGCATCTATGGTGGTTCATACGGGGGCTTTATCTCTTTAATGGCCTTGTTTACGGAGCCGGAGGTGTTTAAATCGGGTGCGGCTTTACGCCCGGTTACCGACTGGGCCAACTATAACCACGGTTACACTGCCAATATCCTGAACGAGCCTGCACAGGACAGTATTGCTTACAAACGCAGCTCTCCCATTTACTTTGCCGGCGGCCTCAAAGGCAACCTGCTCATGTGCCATGGCGTGGTAGATGATAATGTACACTACCAGGATGTGGTAAAACTATCCCAGAAGCTGATTGAGCTGGGCAAGGATAACTGGGAACTGGCTTCCTACCCCGTAGAAAGCCATGGTTTTGTTGAACCCAGCAGCTGGACCGATGAATATAAACGCATTTTAAAATTATTTGAAACAACTTTAAAAAACTAATCCTAACTTTAGTGGCACCATTTACCTGCCTGTTTAAATTTATATGGAGCCCCGGCTGTATAGCCCTGATTGAACATAGTTGCGACGCTCCATTTAACTGCAGTAATGCTATTGAGCTGACCACTGCCACCACGATTGCCATAAACAAAGTGTATTAATACACTTACAGCCCGTATGAAATAATAAGATATTATTGTTAACATAAACAGTTATAGTCATGTATATTAAAAATGTCCTCCTGGGCGTATTAATAGCAGGCAGCACCGCCAGCTATGCCCAATCCAATTTCACCTACACACCGGAACAGCCCAAAGCCGGTGATACCATTCATATCTCCTACCAGCAAGGCGGCGACCTCACCGGTATACAGTTATTACCCGAAGCTATCGGTTACCAGTTAGGGGCCGGGCAAAAGGTAGTAGAGATACCTTTACGCCGCAGCAATGGCCGTTTGGTAGGTGTAGTACCCACCGACACTGCCAGCAACTTTATCTACTTTGCTTTTACAGCCGATAAAAAATTTGATAATAATTTTAATAAAGGCTTCTATATTCATTTATATAAAGATGGTAAGCCCAAGCAAGGCAGTTATGTAAGCAAATCGTTTTACGACCAATACTATGGCACAACCGTAGGCCTTGAAGCTAATAATGAAGCGGCTTTAAAAGCCTATGAAAAAGAATTTGAATTACACCCCGACAGCAAAAAAGCCAACAACCTTGCCTACCTGCGCATGTTTAACACGGTAAACAAAGCTGAAGGTCCGGCACGCGTACAAAAAGAAATTGAGGACTTATTGAAAACCGGTTTAAAAACCGAAGCCGACTATAATACCCTGACCTCTTTATACGGCCTGGCTAAATTGCCACAACAGGCTAAAATATTCACAGACCTGAAGAAAGAAAAATTCCCCAACGGCCAATGGGTTGCCAGCGATGCCCTGAACAATTTTAACCGTGAGCAGGACCTGGCCAAAAAAGAAAAAATGCTGGCAGATATTACGGCCAAAGCCGAAGTTGACTCAAACTGGGCTTTCTTAAAACCCAACCTGGCTTTTTATAAAGAACGTTTAATACCGCTGTATATTAAAGCAAAAGACTGGGACGGTTTGAAAAAAGTGCTTGAAACCGCTGACGTCAAAGACAATGTAGCCAAAGCCCGTTTATACAACAGCGTGGCCTGGGAAATGCAGAAAGACAGCAGTAACCTGCCCCTGGCTGAAGAACTATCCCGCTTTGCAGTAAATACCACCAAAGCAGAATGGAAAAAACCAACCGTTAAAAAACCGGATTACCTGACCACCAAACAATGGGATGAGCAGCGTAAATCAACTTACGGTATGTTTGCCGACAGTTATGCCATGATCCAATACCGCATGGGTAACTATAAAAAAGGCCTGCCTTATGCCAAAGAAGCAGCCCTGGTTATTGCCGAGGGTAAAAATGTAGATGAAAATGCTACCTATGCTTTACTGGCCGCTAAAGCATTACCTGTTGCCAAGTATAAAAAAGACCTGGAAACATTTGTAAAAGATGGTAAAGCCAATTCAGAAATTAAAGACCTGCTGAAAGAAGCTTATGTAAAAACAAACAAAAGCGAAGCCGGTTATGATGATTATATTACCGCTTTACAAAAAGAGAGCTACCTGAAAATGGTAGAGGAGTTGAAAAAATCTATCCTCAACGAAACAGCCCCTACTTTTGCGTTATACAACCTGGATGGTAAAAAAACAGATATTACCGAGTTAAAAGGTAAAACCGTTATCGTTGATTTCTGGGCTACCTGGTGCGGCCCTTGTATCGCTTCTTTCCCCGGTATGCAAAAAGCGGTGGACAAATACAAAGAAGACCCCAATGTTAAATTCTTATTTGTAAATACCTGGGAGCAGGTAGATGATAAAAAGAAAAACGCCGGTGACTTTATTGAAAAAAACAAATACAGTTTTGATGTACTGTTAGATAATGAAAATAAAGTGGTTACCGATTTTAAAGTAGACGGCATCCCCACCAAATTCATTATTGGTGCTGACGGTAAAGTACGCTTTAAATCAGTAGGATTCAGTGGCAGTGATGACAAATTAGTAGAGGAATTAAGCGTGATGATCGACCTGGCAAAAGAAGCTTCTGCCTCCGGCAAAGCATTCTAATATAAAATGGTGTTTACCAGACAATAAAGCCGGCGCTTGCCGGCTTTATTGTTTATTGACCGCCCGGTTATTTCGTTAAAAAACCAGTTTCCGGTTATAAAATACCCATGAAGTGGGTATAGATGTTATTTTTGCTTTTTAAACTATACAACAATACATGAAAAAATTATTCTCACTGTTACTCATCGCCTCATTATTTTCCTTAACAGGTTGCCTTGAAATTGTAAGGAATATTACCATCAACGAAAACGGTACCGGTTCTTTAGATACTAAAATTGACCTGGGCGAAGTATTTGAAATGGTCAAAGCTATGGGCCAGGAGCAGCAATTAGAGCAGGCAAGGGAAAAACAAATTGATACACTGATACAGGTTAAAGACCTGGCAGCAAAAAATGACAAGCTTACTGCCGAAGAAAAACAATTGTTATCAGCCGGTAATATCCGTATTAATATAAATGTTGACAGTGGCGTTTTTTATACCCAGTCCAACATTCCATTTAAAAACCTTACCGATATTGAAAAGATCAATATTTTATCGCAACGTTTTTTAAATACCACCATGGATAAAGTACTGGACGACGGTAAAGGTGAGGCGGTAGAGGAAGATAAAGAATCTTTATTAGGCGCTACTTTTGACGAGTATTATATCACCACCTATACTAAAAACAGTATTGAGAAAACACTGGATAAGACCAAAGAAAATCCTTTTACGAATGGTAATGATGAAGCAACCAAAGCCATGCAGGAAATGAGCGCTATGGGCATGGAAGTAAAAAATACCATCGTGTATAACTTACCCAGGCCTGCTAAAAAAGTAGAGGGAAAGAATGCCGTTTTATCGGCCGATAAAAAGAAAGTGACCATCACCAGTACTTTCAGCGATATCACGACTGACCCCACTGCCCTGGAATTTAAAATATCATTTTAAGCCGGTTATAAAACAGCCAGGCTATCAAGTTTGTCCTGGTCTATTTGCTGAACCAAATGGGCCAGGCTTTCAAACTTCACTTCGTCACGCAGGTATTTTTTAATGTACACGGTCACATACCGGTCATAGATATCTTCGTTAAATTCAAAGAGATTCACTTCTATTACCCTTTTGGTGCCATTTACCGTAGGCCTGAACCCAATGCTCATCATGCCTTTTAAAGCCGGTGTTTCCGGTAGCTGTGGCACCCCATTGGCCGATACCAGTTCCATTACATCGGCATATACCGCATAAATACCATTGCCCGGCAATATCTTTTCTTCATCTTCTATCGCCAGGTTGGCCGTAGGATAACCCAGCTCACGGCCTAATTTATCGCCATGCACCACTTTACCGGTAAAGAAAAAGTGATAACCCAGCAGTTCATTTGCGGTCTCCGTATCGGCATGTAAAATAGCTTCGCGGATATTGGTGGAGCTGATAGAAATATCGTTGAGTATATGTTTGGGGATTTCTTTCAGTTTATAGCTATAGGTAGCTGCCAGTTTTTCCAGCAGGCGGTAATCGCCTAAACGGTCACGTCCAAAACGGTGATCGTAACCGATGATGATGGTATGCGGGTTGAATTTAGCCACCAGGAAGTCCCTGATATATTCCTCGGCAGACTGGTTTGCAAACATATCGGTAAAAGGTACTACTACCAGGTGGTCGATACCCAGTTTATCCAGTAACAGGATACGTTCGTGTAGGGTATTGATGAGCCGGATGCCTAAAATAGCCGAAGACACCACTTTACGCGGATGCGGGTGAAAAGTAATGATAACGGTCTCACCGTCATTAGCCGCTGCTTCCTGTTTCAGTTTATCGATTATCTGGCGGTGACCCATGTGTACCCCATCAAAAGTACCGATGGTAATGACTGCATTTTTAAACCGGGGTAGCTGATCAATATTATAGTGTACTTGCATAATAATAGGTGCAAAGATAAACGGAAATGAAGATGTTGGAGGGGATTTCGGATTTCAGATTTCAGATTTCAGAATTCAGAATTTAAACACAGCTTTCCGGGAAAAAGGTTTTCCGGCCTGGTGCACAAAGAACGGAACGATGAACGGAGCGTCGCAACGCGGGCTGCTAAGTGTTACTACTGCCGGCAAAACCATAAAAAAAGCCCTCGCTGTTGCAAGGGCCTGTTATAAATAAAGTGTTGATTACCGCAGGTCTACCACTTCTACGCCGGGGTATTTTTTTACATCAAATACAAAAGAAGCGTCCGCGGGATTAACGGTAGTTACCATATTGTTCAGTGTATAGTTGATCTTGTTGCCACCATTCTCCAATATCTTAGTGCTTTGAATGGTTTTTGCATTTTTATCAACCGTTAAGTATACTTTATGGAAAGCTTTGCTTTTATCGGTTGGTGTCAGCTGAATTTCCTGCAGGGTTTTAGCCCCTACTTTTTTCTCACCGTTCAACACGTATAAAAAGTCTTTATCGTAAAAGCTGGTGAATAATTTCTGTGGGGTAAACGCATTGGCATCAGATGACACATTGTTCACCGTAACTTCTTTGGCGCTTTTGTCATAGTTCCAGGTGGTTTTACCATCGCTGTAAATTTCCTGGTCGCCAAACGTTACTTTATACTTGGTGCCTTTCATTAAAAGGGTGCCCGTTTTTTTGCTTTGTACTTTTCCCTTGGCATCTTCTATGGAATATAAAAATCCTACCTGTACCGCTTTATACGTTTTAAACTTAGCGCTTACAGCATCCAATACTTTTTTTGCTTCGGGGTCACTTTTTTGAGCCTGCAAGCCAGTAAAAGCCACAGTTAACAATAGTACGCTCAAATAAAAATTCTTCATTGTTTTTTTATTATTTAGTCTTAAAACGGCCTGCAAATATATAGGCTTTACGCTACTGCAAGACCCGTTTGGAAATAAATTGGTTGCAAATAACCGGTTTTCTTAACATTCTGCTAACCTAACAGATCGAGGTGCTGCTGCAGTTCCATATCCGTTTTAATTAACACTTCCCTGGGCTTACTGCCCTGGTTAGGGCCCACAATGCCGGCTGCTTCCAGCTGATCCATTAAACGCCCGGCCCGGTTATAGCCTAGTTTCATTTTGCGCTGCAATAATGAGGTGCTGCCGCTTTGACTGATCACGATCAGCTTTGCCGCATCCTCAAATAAACTGTCACGATCGCCCAGGTCAAAGTCCTTACCCTCCTGCTCTTTTTCATCCACGTATTCCGGCAGTAAAAATGCCTGCGGGTAGCCTTCCTGGTAACCGATAAAATCGGTTATCTTATCCACTTCCGGCGTATCCACAAAAGCACACTGCAAACGCACAATCTCGCCGTTAAAACTGATCAGCATATCGCCCTTACCGATCAACTGCTCTGCACCACCGGCGTCTAAAATAGTACGGCTATCAATTTTACTGCTCACTTTAAAGGCAATACGTGCCGGGAAGTTCGCCTTAATGGTACCCGTAATAATATTCACCGACGGACGTTGGGTGGCAATGATCAGGTGAATACCCACCGCACGGGCCAGCTGGGCCAAACGGGCGATCGGCATTTCCACTTCCTTGCCTGCTGTCATGATCAGGTCGGCAAACTCATCCACCACCAGCACAATGAACGGCAGGTACTGGTGCCCCTTTTCCGGGTTCAGCTTACGGGCCGCAAATTTGCTGTTATACTCCTTTATATTCCGGCAACCTGCTTCTTTTAACAGGTCGTAACGGTTATCCATTTCAATACACAAGGCATTTAAAGTATTAATTACCTTGCGTGTATCGGTGATGATCGCCTCGTCTTCGTTAGGCAGTTTGGCTAAAAAGTGGTGCTCAATGGTCTTATAAATGCTTAATTCCACCTTTTTAGGGTCAACCAGCACAAACTTCAACTGCGATGGATGTTTTTTATACAATAACGATACCAGTATTGCATTTAAGCCTACCGATTTACCCTGGCCGGTAGCACCTGCCATTAATAAGTGCGGCATGGAAGCCAGGTCCACTATAAAATCAGTATTATCAATACGTTTACCAATAGCAATAGGCAGGGAATGTGCACTGTTCTGGAATTTTTCCGATTCCAGCAGTGTTTTCATGCTCACCACCGTTTTACGGGTATTGGGTACTTCAATACCAATGGTTCCTTTACCCGGTATGGGCGCTATGATACGGATACCCAGGGCAGCAAGGCTAAGGGCAATATCATCTTCCAGGTTACGGATACGGGAGATACGTACACCTGCTGCCGGTACAATTTCGTACAGGGTAACCGTTGGCCCCACTGTAGCGCTGATCTTCTGTATCTCGATAGCATAGTTGCGTAAGGTTGAGATGATCTGGTTTTTATTTTCCTCCAGCTCAGCGGGATCCTGTACAATTTTTTCACTGCCATGTGTTTCCAGCAGGTCGAGCCCGGGGTACTTATAATCTTTCAGGTCAAGTGTAGGCTCATAAGGCGGTAATTTGGCCACCGTTTCCGCCGATTTTATTTCCGGCTCATTTTCCGGCTTTTCTTCTGCATTGGTTTTGATCTCGAGGGTCAATCCCCCATCATTAGGGCCTACCGTTACAATTTTAGAAGGTTTGGATACAGGCGGTATCACTAAAACCGATGGTTTGCTTTGTTGTGTTTCTTCTTCCGGTTCCGGGGCCTCTTCTTCAACAATATCCTCTTCTGTCTCTTCTTCAGGAACAATCTCATCGCGGCTATGTAACATATCTGCCACCACTTCCTTTTCTACAAACATGTCATTCACCGTGAGTGTTGCGGCAGGTTCTTCTTCGGCTTCTTCTTTTTCAACAAGTGTAAAGTCGTAAGAAGGCTTTTCTTCTGCTATTACCGGTTTCACTACAGCTGGCTCACCATCCTCTTTTAATTTATTAGCCCTGGGTTTTATTACCATCGGCTCGGCCACAACAGGTTTTACTACAGGTTGTTTTTCTTCTTCCGGCTCTGTTGCTTCTTCTGTATCATCTTCCTCTGTTGCTTCCGGTGTTGTTACCGGCTTGTTTTTCACCGGCAGGTTAAAGGCAGGATTAAATTGCCAGATGAAATAACCTGCAGCCATTAATAACAAGATAGCGGCTGTACCTATATTACCCAGTATACCAATGAGCCAGTTGCTCATCATACGGCCTACACCACCGCCCCAGGAGAACTCACTGTTACGGAATATAAAAGCCATTGAAACGGAGAGTACCAGCACCCCCAGTGTCACATATTTTAAATTACGCGAAATGGAAAATACTTTCCTGCTGGAAAGCAAATTAATACCCACCACAAAAAAGAAGGTACATACCAGTAAGGAGGCAATACCAAAAGCTTTGTAAATAAAGAAATGGGAAACCAGGGCTCCGATTTTGCCCATCAGGTTGGCCACCGATACCTTATCATCCCACAAAATGCTGCTGCCCCTGAATGCTTCATCCTGGTCCTGCCGCCAGGTGGCGAAATAGGATAATATGGCAATACCTAAAAATATAGCCAATAACAGGAATACCGCCCCCAGTATTTTATGGGTACGTTCGTCCTTTGCCAATGCTTTCAGGTCAATTTGTTCCGTTTTTTCGGGTTTCCAGGTCTTCTTATCCGCAGCAGCGGGGCTCTTTTTTTTCGGCGTCTCTTTTTTCAGCTTATTAGCCATAGTTCACAAAGATAATATAGTTTCATTTTTTACACCCAATATAGGCGGCCGGCTAAAAGTTTATCATTTTCACAACATCCGGGTCACTGTCAAGATAAAGTTTTTTCGGCAAACCCGGGCATATATCCCTGGTATTCAACTGCAGATAGGCGGACCGCCGCCCGTTTTTTTTTCGTAGGTTTGGGCCACCACTAATACCAAAGCTAAAAAGTATGGCTTTCACTACTAACCATTGTTCCAGTATATTATGCCGTAAAGACATACGCATTTTTATTTTCGTTTTTCCGTTTATTTTATCCGGCCATACGGGTTTCAGCCAAAATAAACCTGCCGGTAAACAGGATGATTATGTACAACTGAGCAAGATTAATTTTTACAAGGACATTGCAGCCTATACAAGGGGTATACATATTAAAGACAGCGAACATTTTACTGATACCTTCAACCTGAAGTCGCTGGACAGTGCCGCCATTCCGCCGGTGAGAAATACATTAAAGCAGGTTACCCAGCCCCTGGTGGTTAAGTTTAAGGTGCGGAATGATACTGATACAGCTGCTGCCGTATGGTTCTTCCCCGGCTTTTATTTCTGGCAGATAGATATATACCGGCTGACTGATAACCGACTGGTAGCCGAACCCAAGATATTACCCGCTATTGAGGACAGCATTGGTTACCGTATGCTTGCCCTGGCGCCGCAGGATTCTGCTACTTTCGTTGTTGTATTGACCTGTATTAAAACCCATGTGAACCGGTTTATACCCCGCCTGATAGGCAAATCTTTTATAGAAGCATTTTCAGCCAAACAACACGGGCAAAACAAGACCGGTGAAATTGTTACCTATTTCCTTTGCGGCCTGCTGGCCATGATGGTACTGTATTCTATGGCCAATTATTACCAGGAAGGTAATATTGAATTTCTCTATTATTCAGGCTATGCATTTTTTACCGGACTTATGCTATTTACCAAGGCCGTGTTCACCTTCAGGGCCATTACCGCCGGTTATATTATTGAAGAGTCCTTTGATTTTATTTTACATGCCGTGGGTATAATTTTTTACATGATATTCATGCGCAGTTACCTGAACACAAAAGAACGTTACCCGTTTTTATACAAGCTGTATAACTGGGGCACCTGGATATTGATTGTGGGACTGGTCTTTTACTGTTATATCTTCTATTTTACCGATAATTTCATGGCGCAGTACGGTCTGGAGAATGGCATGAAACTGGCCCTGCTTATTGTAATGCTCATCTTTATTATCTATGCCCGCCGTAACTGGCAGGATAAGCTGATGCGTTATGTATTCTGGGGTAACCTGATGCTGCTGATTTTCTCGCTGATATCCCTTTCTTCCATCGTGATGCAATTACCTTTCAGTAATTCCGTCTTCAAATCATCTGTATTCCAGTATGAAGCAGGGTTGTTCCTGGAACTGGTATTTTTTATGGCGGCACTGAATTATAAAAACAACCGCCGCATTGTGGAGGAGACCAGTGAGAGTGAAAGACTAAAAGCGGAGAACCAGCGTAAAGAGTATGAAAAAGAACTGGCCGTATTAAAGGCCCAGGAAGTAGAACGGCAGCGGATCTCGGCCGATATGCATGATGAACTGGGAGCCGGCATGACCGTTATAAGGCTGATGAGCGAAATGGCCCGTCATAAAATGCAGGAAAATACGCCCGTAGAGATCGATAAAATATCCCAGTCTGCCGATGACGTACTGAATAAGATGAATGCCATTATCTGGAGTATGAACAGTGGTAATGACTCGCTGGATAACATGGTATCCTATATACGTGCTTATGCGCAGGATTATTTTGATAATACCGCCATCCAGCTGCGCTTCCAGGTAATACCGGAGAACATCCCGCATATTGAATTATCGGGTGATAAACGCCGCAATATATTCTTAAGTGTAAAGGAGAGTTTGAATAATATTTTAAAACATGCCCAGGCAACAGAGGTAAACATTAAAGTTACACTGGATACTCACCTGGAAATAACCATTAAAGACAATGGCAAGGGCATTAATATGGATGGTATCCGCCGGTTTGGCAATGGGTTAAACAATATTAAACGCAGGATGGAAGGCATTGGCGGCACTTATGAAATATATGCCAACGACGGTACGGTAACCAGTTTAAGCCTGCCCCTGTTCTGGTGATTTTTTCAGCAGGGCCAGGAAAAGTAATAACCAGCCCGCTATAAAAAACAGGCCACCGACAGGCGTAATGATGCCTAGCTTACCCAGGCCGGTTATATCGTTTGCCTTGAGTATCGTAATCAGGTAAAGAGAGCCGGAAAACAGTAACATACCCAGTAAAAAACAATTACCGGCAGCTTTTAATAATTTGGAAGAGAAGTTTTGCCACAATACACCAATAAATAACAAGGCAAATACATGGTACATCTGGTATTGCACCCCGGTTTGAAAAGCGTTTACCGTTTCGGGTGGTACTAACTCTTTTAAACCATGGGCACCAAAAGCGCCCAGTATTACGCCTAATGCCCCCAGAAGGGCAGCCGTCATTAATAATGATCTATGCATGAAATAAGGTATCTACAAATTTGTCAATGTCGATGCTCTCCTCTTCAATGGTTACCTGGGCCTGCTGGTAATAGATCCTCCTGTCAGCAATCTTTTTCGCAATAAAATTCTTCAGCTGGTCATCGGATAGGTCACGCAATAAAGGACGATGGTCTTTTTCTTTCAGCAGTCTTTCAAAAATGGTCTGGGCGCTGGTATTGATCCATACCACCGTTCCCATTTCTTTCATGTAAACTATATTATTGAAAAAACAAGGCGTACCACCGCCGCAGGCCATGATAAAGGACTCATGACTTTCGGCAATGATATGCAGGGTTTCTTTTTCCAGTAAACGGAATTGCTCCTCTCCCTTCTCCGCAAATATTTCATTAATGCTTTTACCGGCCGAATTCACGATCTGCTCGTCCAGGTCAAAAAACGGAAGACCCATCTTGCGGCTTAACAAACGCCCCCAGTGCGTTTTACCGGTACCCATAAACCCTATTAAGAAAATCTTCATCATTTTTTAAGCAATGAACAGCTTTATTAATTAATAATTAGTAATTAACAATTAATAATAGTTAAGCGTTTAGCTTTCAGCCTTCTGCTTTAAGCTTTCCGCTTTAAGCTTTTTTCTTTCAGCCTTACTTGAATGCATTCAATCCCGTAACATCCATACCCGTAATTAACAGGTGCACATCATGTGTTCCCTCGTAAGTGATCACACTTTCCAGGTTCATCATATGACGCATTACACTGTACTCACCGGTAATACCCATACCGCCCAACATCTGGCGGGCATCGCGGGCAATATTGGTAGCAATTTCGCAGGCATTCCGTTTGGCCATACTCACCTGTTGCGGCGTAACCTTTCCTTCATTCATCAATACTCCCAAACGCCAGTTCAGTAACTGGGCTTTGGTAATTTCGGTCAGCATCTCCGCCAGCTTTTTTTGCTGCAACTGGAAACCACCGATAGGTTTACCAAACTGTATCCTCTCCTTACTGTAACGTAAAGCCGTATCATAACAATCCATGGCGGCACCAACTGCACCCCAGGCAATACCATAACGGGCTTTGGTTAAACAACCCAGGGGGCCTTTTAAGCCCTGTACGTTGGGGAATATATTTTCTTTCGGCACTTTTACATTGTCAAATACCAATTCGCCGGTAGCACTGGCACGCAGGCTCCATTTACCATGTGTAGTGGGGGTTGAAAAACCTTCCATACCACGCTCTACTACCAGGCCGCGTACCACACCTGCTTCATCCTTGGCCCATACCACAGCTACCTGTGCAAAAGGCGCATTGCTGATCCACATTTTGGAGCCGTTTAAAATAACATGATCACCGGCATCTTTAATATTGGTAAGCATACTGCTGGGATCACTGCCATGGTTGGGCTCCGTTAAACCGAAACAACCTAACCACTCACCGCTGGCCAGCTTGGGTAAATATTTATTGCGTTGCTCTTCGCTGCCATAGGCATAAATCGGGTACATTACCAGGGAACCCTGTACCGATGCGGTGCTGCGTACACCACTGTCCCCACGCTCCAGCTCCTGCATCATTAAACCATAACTGATATAATCCAAACCGCCACCGCCATATTGTTCAGGAACGGTAGGGCCAAAACACCCCAGTTCACCCATCTGCTTTACTATCTGTTCAGGAAATTCGGCACGCTGTGCATAATCCTCGATAATGGGCGAAATTTCTTTTTTTACATAACTGCGTACCGATTCACGGATCAATTTATGCTCCTCGCTCAATAATTCATCTACACCAAAATAATCCGGGCTTACAAACTGGTCTTTATTCACTGACATATAGCAAAGTAATTTTAGGGTACAAAGGTAAGAAATACGGGCTGTCGAAACCTAAAAAGTCTGTGCGAAGCAGATCTTAGATCTCAGATCTGAGATCTAAGATTTTTAGGACGCCAACTGTAGTAATCCTAATCATCGTGCCTTGCGTCGCACACTTGTACTGCACCAACAAGGTTGGGCAGCAGATTTGTCGCCAAAGGGTATAAAAAAACAGGCAAACTTTATTGCTTGCCTGTTAAACGAATTCCGGAATATTGACCCGGTTTAATCAATTAACTGTTGTTGTAAAATACGGTTGATCTCCTCCACTTTGTTCAGTGTCATAAAATGGCCGCCATTTTTAATGGTCATATCACAATGTACAAATCGCAGCGGTAAGATCCGGTCGCTTGTTCCGTGCAGGTGAAACAGGTTTTGAATGGGTGTTCGGTTGGACCAGCGTACAATTTTATCGATGGCCCAGTTCAAAAAAACCGGGTCAGTATCCTGTAAGATCTGTTTTAACAGCTTTTTTTCAAAAGCAGTATATGCGCCGAAAAACCAGTGGGTGATGGTATTTGACCTTTTGAACAGGCTTGCAGGTACCAGTTTGTGTAACCTGAGCGCCCCGGCAAAACGGTAATAAAAAGGTATCTCGTTTTTTGTTTTGGCGGAAGCTATTAGTATCACTTTTTCCGTTGTTACCTGCTTCGCAGCTTCTACGGCGATCAGGCCACCAAAAGAAAGACCAATTAATACAGGCTTTGGCGTGGTTACCTGCTGTAACAACCTGGCAGTATATTGTTCAATTGACTCCCCTTTCAGCGGAGTGATCCATTTAATAAAAGTCACTGAAAAACCGGGAAAATCAAGCCGTTCAAAAACCCTTTCATCGGCACCAAGCCCGCTAAATATGTACAGCTTTTTTGCCATTGATCTACCTGTTTACCTCAATGTCTTATTTACCATGTTTGGCTGACAGGTAATAGGTTATTTTACCACCGTTCATAATATCGGCATGGTTTAACTGCCAGCTATTGTAGGGTTTGCCGTTTAATAAAATCTTGCTGATGTAAACGTTTTTATCTGACTGGCCGATGGTTTCAATTTCAAACTTTTTGCCATTATCCAGGTTAATCACCGCTTTGCTTACTGCCGGACTGGTAATATCGTAGTAAGTGCTGCCGGGAGCCACGGGGTAAAAACCTAATGCCGAAAAAATATACCAGGCACTCATTTGTCCGCAATCATCATTACCGCCCAAACCTGCGGGGCCGGAATGGTATTGTTTCTTTAAGATCATGCGGGTACGCTCCTGGGTTTTCCAGGGCTTGCCGGCATAGTTGTACAGGTAGGCCACGTGATGCGACGGTTCGTTACCATGTACATAGTTACCAATAATACCGTCGCGGGTAATATCCTCCGTTCCGGCAAAAAACTCATCCGGTAAATGCATGGTGAATAAGGAATCCAGGTGGGCCACAAATTTTTTATCGCCGCCCATCATACTGATCAATTCTTTAGGCTGGTGCGGTACATATAAACTGTAGTTCCAGGCATTGCCTTCAATAAAACCCTGGCCATGGGTACTTAATACGTCAAACTCCTTTCTGAAGCTTCCATCGTTCAGTTTGGGACGCATATAACCGATAGAAGCATCGTATACATTCTTATAATTCTCCGAACGTTTCATGAATGTTTCATACACATCCATACGACCCAGTTTTTTGGCCAGTTGTGCAATGGTCCAGTCATCAAAAGCATATTCCAGGGTTTTGGAAACCGAAGAGCCGCTTTTATCTTCCGGCACATAACCTTTGTCAATATAATATCCAATACCATCAAAATCCCTCCTGTTGGCCGTGGCTATACAGGCATCCAATGCTTTATTGGCATCAAAACCCGGAACACCCTTCATTGCTGCATCAGCAATAACTGTAACGGCATGATAACCGATCATACACCAGTTATCATTGGCATAATGGCTCCAGATGGGTAACATTTTTAATACACTCTGGTCATAATGCACTAACATGGATTGTACCATATCCCCATTACGTTTAGGTTGTAGTATATTGAACAGCGGATGCAGTGCCCGGTAAGTATCCCACAGGGAAAAAGTAGTATAATTGGTAAATCCTTTAGCCGTATGTATCTCCTGGTCCAGGCCACGGTAACGGCCGTCCACATCCATATAGGTTGTTGGCGATAAAGCCGCGTGATACATAGCTGTATAAAAATTTTCTTTGGTTTCGTTATCGTCTGCATCAATTACCACCTTGTTCAATTCTTTTGCCCACAGGTCACGGCCCTGTTGTTGTATATTTTCAAAACTCCAGCCCGGTGTTTCTGTACGCAGGTTCATTAATGCACCTTCCTGGCTAACAGAAGAAATAGCCATCTTCAGCATTACCTGCTCGCCTTCTTTGGTATCAAAGTCAAAATGCATGCGCAGTTTTTTGGCTGCCAGGTCGGGGAAGTTTCTGCTCTGGTCAAAACGGCCCCAGAAACCACGATAGGCCTGCTTTTCATCAAAGTTCTTACTGCCATAACTTTTAAAAGGTTTGGAGAAGGTCATGGCAAAATATACGGTGCGGGTACGTGCCCAGCCATGTGTCTGGCGATAACCTGTTACCAGCGTATCGTTCACCACACGCACAAAAGTCCATACATTTTTTTCGTTGTAATTGTAAATGCCGTGCATCAGGTCCAGTATAATATGCGACTGGTCACTTTTCGGGAAAGTATAACGATGCACACCTACCCTGTTGGTGGCCGTTAACTCGGCCAGGATATTGTGATCGTCTAATTTAACTTTATAGTAAGCCGGTGATGCTTCTTCATTATCATGCGAATAGGTGGAGCGAAACCCTGTTTTTGGATCAGAAGCCACCCCCGGATTTAACTGCAAAGTGCCTACAGTAGGCATTACCAGCAGATCACCCAGGTCGGAATGCCCCGTACCGCTGAAATGGGTATGACTAAAGCCTACAATGGTTTTATCCTCGTACTGGTAACCCGCACAGTATTTATATACATCCGGGTTATACCTGCCATTTACTTCGTAAGGGATGGTGTCCGTATCCGGACTTAACTGCACCATACCAAAGGGCACGGTAGCGCCGGGAAACACATGCCCCATACGGGCTGTGCCGGTTGTTGGTTTCACATAACGCAGTAGTTCGGAACCATTGTTTTGAGCAACAACTGTTGCTGATAGTGACACAACAACAGTTGCACTCAAAAAAGCTTTAGCTAACATCATCTTGATTTAATACTATGTAATTGTAAACTTTAATATATAAAAATAGTGTAATGCAAATAAAACCAGGGCAACAGTTTATGATTTAAGAAAAGCCAGGATGTCTTTATTTATTTCATCGGCATTAACAGTAGGCATACCATGCGATAAACCGGGATAAGTGATCAATTTACCCTGCTTCAGTAATTTAGCTGCTGCCACGCCTGTTGTTTTATAAGGCACGATCTGGTCATCCTCGCCATGTAATACCAATACCGGGATATCCACGGCTTTCAGGTCTTCCGTAAAATCGGTCTCGGAAAAAGCCTTGATACAATCATACTGTGCTTTAATGCCACCCATCATACCCTGGCGCCACCAGTTATCCACTACACCCTGTGATTTTTTTGCCCCGTCGCGGTTATACCCATAAAAAGGAATGGGCAGTTCCTGGTAAAACTGCTGGCGGTTGGTCAATACATTATTGCGTATATCATCAAAGACCTTCATATCCACGCCATCCAGATTACCGGCCGTTTTTACCATAATGGGGGTAACCGCACCAATAAGAACCGCTTTAGCCACTCGTCCTTTACCATGTTTGGCAATATAACGGATGGCTTCGCCTCCGCCGGTCGAGTGCCCGATATGAATGGCATCTTTCAGGTCAAGCGCCTGTGTTAATGCCGCTACATCGGCAGCATAGGTATCCATTTCATTGCCATCGGCTGTTTGGGTAGAACGTCCGTGGCCGCGCCTGTCATGCGCAATTACACGGTATCCCTGGTCCAGGAAAAACAACATTTGTTTATCCCAGTCATCACTGCATAATGGCCAGCCATGATGAAAAACAATGGGCTGTCCGCTGCCCCAGTCTTTGTAATAAATTTCTGTCTGGTCGTTTAATTTAATAGTGCTCATGATACAATGTTTAATATTAAAATATGAGGGTTTATTAGCTGTTCTTCCTGTTTGTGGCTGGCAGCAGATCGTTGTGTATATATTCAGCAACCAAAGTAATAAAGCCGGCTATTAAACATTGCGCATGTACCGGGTATACTATTCGCCTTTAGCTGTTACATAATCTGCCCAGAGTTCATCGAGGCTTTTACCGGTTGTTTGTTCCCATATGTCGCGGCTGAATTTATTTTCCCTGGCAGCCTGGTTCAGGGCTACCATCGAACCGGGTTTCACTTTTGTTTCTATCCAGTTAAAAAATCGTGCCGTAATACGGTAACTGTTGGTATAATTATGTTTGGCATCCCAATCAGGCAGGGCCCATTTTGCAGCGGGGTTATTAATGCCAAATTTATAACGTACGTAATCGGCAATGCCCTCGGTTACCCAGCCCGGCACGCGGTTACCACCATAGTTTTGTACAATATGCATGGCTTCGTGGGTTACCACGTCAATATCTTCGGGATTATTTTTTAACCATTCAGGACTGTATACCACTACACCATTGCTGGTGGCAGCCACACCGTTGTAAAAAGGATCTACCACAAAGCTTACTTTCTTCAGGGTGTTGGCATTGTATTCAGCTGCCAGCTTAGGATACACTTCAAAGAAAGCATCCGTCATACGCTTTTGTGTAACAGCGCTGAAGTTTTCATCCTTTACGGTAAATACCAGCGTATACCCGTTTTTAGTAACCGAATCGTGGCGGTATATTTTATTTAATTCTGACACGGCCTTACTTACATCCTTAGGTATATATTTTTTTGCATCGGGATTGTATAAAGGATGTGAGAAAGAGTAAGGCACTTCATTGGGCTCTACACCTAAAGTAAAACTCGGCGTTTTTTTTTGTTGTACCAGCAACTGGCCGCCTTTTAATACATCGGTATGCGTAATAAAGGTTTTGGTCAGGGGTTTACCATTTAAACTACGGGCATGTACATATTTGTTTTGCGCTGAGCTGGCAGGCGCCTGTATCACAAATTTCTTACCATTCTCCAGGTGCAGTGTTACCGATTTGAATAACGGTGTACCAAACACATATTGATCGGTACCGGGACATACAGGATAAAAACCTAAAGCCGAGAACACGTACCAGGCAGATGTTTGCCCATTATCCTCATCACCACAGTACCCGTCGGGCGTAGGTTTATACATACGGTTCATGGTTTCTCTTGCCCAATGCTGGGTTTTCCATGGCTGCCCGGCATAGTTATATAAATAGATCATGTGCTGTATAGGCTGGTTACCGTGTGCATACTGCCCCATATTAGCGATCTGCATTTCCCTGATCTCGTGTATCACACCACCATAGTAAGTATCATCAAATACCGGCGGCATAATAAATACGGAGTCCAGCATCGTAATAAAATCTTTACGGCCACCCATTAAGTCAATCAGCCCCTGTACATCATGGAAAACACTCCAGCTGTAATGCCAGCTGTTACCTTCGGTAAAAGCATCACCCCATTTGTAAGGATTGAAAGGCGACTGGAAGCTGCCATCTTTATTACGGCCGCGCATCAGTTTATGTTCTTTACTGAACAGGTTGCGGTAGTTCTGGCTGCGGGTTGCATAGAGATCAATTTCGGCCTGTGGTCTTTTTAATGCTTTGGCCAATTGATAAATGGTAAAGTCATCATAAGCATATTCCAGGGTACGGGCCGCATTTTCATTAATACCAACATCGTAAGGCACATAACCCAAATAATTGTAGTATTTCACACCTTTACGGCCTACGGCTGTCATGGGGCCTTCATTATTGGCGCCATGTAATAGAGCCTCGTATAGTTTTTCAATATCATAACCACGTAAGCCTTTGATATAAGCATCAGACACAACTGAAGCCGAGTTATTACCGATCATGATATCGGCAAAACCGGGGCTGCTCCATTCAGGCAGGAAACCACCCTCTTTATAATCATTGATCAGGCCTTCCTGCATTTCTTTGTTAATGGCAGGATACATCAGGTTCAGGAAGGGATACAAAGCCCGGAAAGTATCCCAGAAGCCGGTACCGCCAAACATATAACCCGGTAATACCTGGCCATTGTAGGGACTGTAATGCACGATCTGTCCCTGTGCATTTTTTTCGTATAGTTTATTCGGGAAAAATAGTGTGCGGTATAAACAGGAGTAGAAAGTGCGGATATCATCAATAGAGCCACCTGATACTTCCAGCTTACCTAAGGTTTTGTTCCATATATCACGACCTTTTGTTACCAGCTGGTCGAAATTATCATTGCCTAATTCTTTTAAATTTAATTCAGCCTGCTCCGCACTGATGAAAGAAGATGCTACTTTAGCGATCACCAGGTCCTGTTTGCCTTTTATGGAGAAGCCTACCAATGCACCGCTTTGGTCACTGGTCATTTCCGCCACATTTTTTTTCAACTCGTCCTTATTCCAGGTAGCTATATTGCTGAATGGTTTGTTGAAGACAATAACAAAGTAGTTTTTAAAGTTCTTCAGGTTACCACGGCTGTAACGGGTAGAGTAACCGATGATCTTATTTTGCTCCGGTATTACTTTTACATAAGAGCCCCTGTCAAAAGCATCTACTACAATAAAGGCGCTGTCCGTTTTGGGGAAAGTAATGCGGAACATCGCTGCTCTTTCAGTAGGCGTTAATTCGGTTGTTACATCATGATCGGCCAGGTAAACGCTATAATAGTTAGGCTTAGCTATTTCCGATTTATGCGAAAACCAGCTTGCTCTTTCTTCCTGTTTGTACACTCCTTTACCTACTACCGGCATAATGGAGAATTGACCATAGTCGTTCATCCAGGGCGAAGGCTGGTGGGTTTGTTTAAAGCCCTGTATTTTATTGGCACGGTAAGTATATTGCCAGCCATCACCGTTTTTACCGGTTTGTGGTGTCCACAGGTTCATACCCCATGGCAGGCCAATGGCAGGATAGGTATTACCATTAGACAGGCCCACTTCAGAGTCGGTACCCATTAAAGGGTTTACATAATCAATGGGATTGGTCACTTTATCAACCAGCTGCGAAAACGATAGTAATGAAAATGCACAGGCGGCAAAAGAGAGCAAGATTTTTTTCATCTGTATATTTTATTTTCTGTTGGTCAGTTGCAGGCTGGTTTGTTTAACCTGCCTGCCTATTGTAAGTTTAATAATTACCCTTGGGACTATAATAGCCCCCAAACTTACATTTTTTGAGCTATATAAACCAGTTTATATTCACCTGGTTGGCCTTAGTAAGTTTACTCGGAAAAAAGTTGTTGCAGCTTTTTATTGAGGGTTTCACCGCGCAGGTCATTGGCTACAATTTTACCTGCCGGATCAATGAGAAAACTGGCCGGAACGGCCCTCACACCATACAATAGTGCCACCATATTGTTCCAGCCTTTTAAATCCGATACCTGTGTCCAGGGCATGCCGTCCTTGGCGATGGCTGTGGTCCATTTTTCTTTATTATCATCAAGAGAAACACCAACAATATCAAAGCCTTTGTTTTTATATAAGTTGTATTGCTCCAGCAGGTTGGGGTTTTCGGCACGGCAGGGGCCGCACCAACTGGCCCAGAATTCTACCAGGACATATTTTCCTTTATAAGATGCCAGGCTTACAGGATTACCATTTACATCGGCCTGTGTAAAGGCCTGGGCCGGTTTACCTGGTTCCACTTTTGTTAAGATATTGATCCTCTCCTCCAACTCTTTACCAATAGCAGAGGCTTTGATTGTTGGATCCATATTTTCATACCCCTCAATAGCTACCGGCAGGTTGGCTCCATCGGTATAGGCTAACAACTCTTTGGCTGCTATATAACTTTTGGGATAGGCCAATGCATATTCCTTACGCATGGCAAATTCAGATTTGTACTGTGCATCAGCCTGTTGTTGCAGTTCGTTTGCTTTACTACTATCACCGGCATTGCGCAGTTCATATGCCTGCTGAAACAGGGCAATGGTATGTTGCCGGTTTTGCATAATGCGTTGGTTAAACTGTTCAAACTCCTTTACCGCTGCCAGTTTACTAAATACTTTGTAACTGTACATAGAGTCGGCATTACCCGTTACCGTAATGAGCCCGTTATCAATAAAAAGATCGAGCCGTACTTTATAATCTTTAGAGAATAACATGGCCGGTGTGGGCTCTTTTACTTTTCCTTTAAAAATAAACCTGCCGTTTTTTACCGTTGCGGTATCAATGCCCGATTTGCCTACGGTACCATAGGTAAGATAGACTTCGGTAGCAACAAAAGAACGGATAGTACCTGTAATGGTATACCCGTTGTTCGCCACAGCCCTTACCGGCAAAGCGGTAAAGGCTATAACGATCAGCAACATCCACTGTATGGATTGTTTCATGATTATGATTTAAGGGATTATATTTTCTCGTTGTATATACCTATTTCGGAAATCGAAACCTGGCGTCGGGCACCCAGGATATGAATACGCACTTTAGAGCCTGTTACCCTGGCAAAACGGTGCACTTTTACATTTTTACTTACTTCACCCTCCAGTAAGGTTTTCCAGGCGCCGTTGGTAAAGTATTCAATACGGTATTTGCGGATATTGGGATGAGATTCGGTAATAGAGATAGCATTAAAGGCGGTTGCTTTTTTCAGGTCAATTTCAAACCAGGGCTGTTTTACCGTGTGGTTAGATACCCAGGAAGAGCTGTAACGGTCGTCGTTGGCAAAGTCCATGATATTCATATCATCGCTCCAGCTGGAGTTGGTGGGCTTGCCTGTTGCCAGGTTTGAGGAGATGATGGGCGCATCCAGTGCGGGCAGTTGTTCCAGGGGACCGGCATTAGTCCAGTTTTTACCAATTTGCTTTAAAGCCTCAATCGCATTATCATCAATTAAGCCATCTTTATTAGGGGCTACATTTAAAATAAAGTTACAGTTGGCCTTGTTTAAAGGGATGAGGGTTTCATTGATCAGTTTTACCGGGTCTTTTACAGCCGTTGTAGGGAAGTCTTCTTTCCAGAACCAGGAGCCATTTAACGGTAAACAGGCCAGGGCGGGCATACGGTTTTTTTCTTCCTCTACACGCTGACCGGCACCCATTTCATAGGTTTTGATATCGGTGTAGAACATGCCTTCGGCCGGGTATTTGGCACCGTTCAGGTCCATTACCAGGCAATCGGGCTGTAGTTTTTTTACCAGTAAGTAAATTTCTTCAAAAGGAATATCATCATAACTGATCCTTGACCAGGGCGCATCCCAGCCATCGATGATAAGGGCTTCAATTTTCCCGTATTTGGTAAGCAGTTCCGTGATCTGGTCTTTTACCATTTTAATATGCGCCGGTGTAATGGAGTTGGGGCGCAGTTTATGATGGGTATCTAAAATAGAATAGTACAACATGACTTTAACGCCGGCTTTGCGGAAGGCATCGGTAAACTCTTTTACCACATCGCGTTTTAAAGGGCTGTTCATTACGTTATAAGGCGTGGTTTTGGTATCCCAGATACTGAAGCCGCTATGGTGTTTGGTGGTTAAACAACCATAACTCATGTTGGCACTTTTAGCAGCCTGCGCCCATTGGTTACAATCCAGTTTTTTAGGATCGAACAAAGAAGCGGGTGCTTCAGGATCGGCCCAGTCCTGATTCATATACGTAGGTATATTGTAGTGAATGAACATACCAAAACGCAGATCGACAAAGGATTGCTGTAATGCCGGTAATTTGGCATTAACCGTTTTTAACTGTGCTGTTACGATACCCGGCACGGACAACATGATGCTCACAAATGCCAAAAGAAAAAACCTGTTTTTTGTTGTACTTGTCATTGTAATTTTTTAAAACTGCTTATTGATTGAATTAACTATTTCATTGCAATTGCGTGAGGGATAGCAGCGGAAAGCCCGCAGCCCGTACGGATGTACAAGGTAAGGAACGAACCTTTATGATTGTTACCCGGGCGAGGACTTGCAGCGGATAGCCCGACCCCGTTGCAGCCATACCCGGCGAGATACGAGCCATAGCATGGTGCAAGCGGGGACACGCCATCATAAGAAAAAAACTTACTGCCCATATGATTAAGGATTGAACCAGAAACTAACTTCACTCATATGACTATCTGTTGCACCCGAAGCAACCTGTAATACCCTGATACGGATATAACGTACCGGTGGAATATTTTCTAACAGGTCCACTTTATAGGGTGCTGTTCCGTTATCGGGACGTTGCACAAATTTTAATAATGTCCAGCCCTTGGCAATGGATTCATTGGTCCAGCCCGGATCGCCTGCCGGTAATGTGGTAGCAGCCCCTGCCAGGTCATCAATACCCCATACCTCAAATTTTAACGGGTTGTGATAAGGGTTGCTGTTTTGACGACCAATGTTCTCAAATTGTGTGAGCTGGTAAACCGCACCCAGGTCGAAGGTAAAATGATGCGGCATACCCGAGCCATCGGTATGATAAATTTCGGGATAATCAGCGGCTTTACCATCCCATATCCAGCTAAGATCAGTACCCCATGCATTGGTGCCGATATCGTTGGGCAGTGTAACCTGTGTCCAGGCTGTTTTAGGCACGGGTACGTTGGTGACGGTCACCGAATCGCGGCGTAAAACCGTAAAGGTATCAATGGCATTGGCTGTGGGTTTGTATGCAGATTGATAATATACTTTGGTACCGATTTTCCAGGATAAAGGTGTTACATTCTGGTCGGGTGTAAGGCGGAATACCTGTTCCTCACCCGCTGCATCGGTGTAGTATACTTTGGTATCAACATTCACGGTATCGGCCTCGGCCCAAACCACCACCAGCATGTTGGCCGGTGCAATTAAATTAACGGCTGTCACCGTACGGTTTTGTAAAGCCTGGTGGTATTTGGCACCATATACTTTGCCGGTTTTAGTGGCCGGTACCGAGCGGTTGTTCTCTTTATCATAAGTAAACACATCAAAGGTGTAGGAGGTCTCATCAAGGTTGTTGATGATCACACTTACGGTGTCCACACCCTGTGTACGGTGAACAGGTACGGTAACAGAGTCGGCACGGCCGTTCCAGAATACTTTTGCTGAAGTAATGGTGGGATCGGATTTATGTATCCATTGTAACTTAACCCGGTTATTACCCGGCAATACCGTTATTGAATCGGCCATACCAGGATATACTTTGGGTTTATCGGGTACGTATTTTTTGTACTCGTCCATTTTTGAACAGGAGTACAATGTGGCCAGTAACAGGCAAGCGGCTGTAATAATGTTTAAAATATGTTTCATGTTGTTACTTTAAAGTTTTGTTGATCGGTTAAGTGGTAAACGCTTTACGGCTGTCCCCAAACGGAGATCTCGGCAATATTGGTAGCAGAGTTGGTAAAGGTTTCCAGTATCCGGAAACGGATATAACGAACCTGCGGCATACTTAAGGGAATTGGGATTTCCTCGCCTTTTGCCGCCGCCGCAATATCATCGGCCGATACCTGGCCCAGGGGCAGGCCGGAAGGTTTTACCACTTCGTGATCGGTGAGTTTGATCCAGTTATTCCAGCCACCATCTACATCGGGACTGGTAGAACCCCATACTTCAAATTTTTTAGGATTGTTGGCATTATAGGCCCAATCGGCCGCCGGGCTCTGCCGTTGCCATAAAGCCATACGGCTCAGCTTAACCGTAATACCCAGGTCGAAGGTGAACCACATGGGGAAGCTTTGGGTTTGCGTATGGAACATGTCCCAGAAATCGGTGTACCCGTTGTTCCACATATTCTGCATGGGCAGGCCCCAGTCGTCTTTTACATCGGTAGGTAACAGCACTGTTCTGAATAAGCTTTTGTCCAGCAGTTTTTCATACAGGGGTTTGTAGGTTGCCGTCAGGGTATCGGAAATATTACCAAACCTGTCTTTTACAAAGAAGGAGAATTTACGTGATGTACTGTCGAAACCGCGGATGGTATACCGGCCCGAGGGCAATGTGGTATAGTTGGTATTTGCTTCCACCATGGCGCCGGTTGAATCGGCAGCAAGGGTATGAATGGCCAGGTCGGCCTTAGCATCATTGAGATAGTTGATAATAAGACCACCAAAATCTTCCGCTACGGTAAGACTGTTAAAGGTAGCTACCACCGGTGGTACCAGAGGCTTTACGGTTACGGTTACAGGCGCTGATTGAATTTCACTGCGGGTAACCACATACAATTTGATACTGTATTCATTGGTATTACCAAAGCCATCTACCAGCAGGCTGTTATTGTAGTAGGATGATTTTACTTCTCTTTTAACACCGGGGCGAATTTCATACTCGGCTTTTACATAGAGTATGTTATTATCGTGGGGTAAGGAATAGGTTATTTCCGCCGCACCGGGCAGGTTTTGCACGGTGGTATTGGTGATAGGCGAAGGCGTACTGCCATCATCGTATAAAGAGGAGTGCAGTTCTCTTTTACAACCGGCGCCCATCAGCAGGAATATGGCCAGTGTTAGAAAAGTAGCTATATTTTTAAACATAGTAATTAGTTTGATTTGATAATTAACAGGTAACGGTTTGTTTTACCAGCCCGGGTTCTGTACCAGTTTGGGATTGATGAGTATATCATTATTCCGTAAAGGCCACAGGTAATCACGTACCTGGAAGCTTTGTGAGAACAGGGGTGTTAAACGATAGTATTCAACCGGTGATACACCCGCAATATTCCATCCCAGTATAATTTTATTCTGTTCCTCGATGGCACGTTTCCAGCGGCGCAGGTCCCAGAAACGGCTGGCCTCAAAACTCAGTTCAATTAAACGCTCCTGTTGCACAATAGCCCTGAAACCATCTTTGGTGGTGTATTTATTGGCATTGCGGGAGTGCTGGCTCCAGGCATCCTGTACGGTGGGTAAACCGGCACGTTCGCGTACCGTATTAATATAGGCATAGGCTTCGGCCGTTGGTGCATCCGCATATTCATTCAAAGCTTCAGCATATAATAAATACAGGTCGGCCAGGCGGAATAAGGGGAAGGGATAGGTTTCTGTGGAGCTGGCCTGTCCTTCCTCGATCACGAATTTCCAGCTGGTTATTTTCTTGGTAAAGTAACCGGTAACAGAGTAACCAAATACATTTTTACGGCTCTGGTTCTGGCCCCATTTGGCCTGTATGGGCCAAAGGCCGTTTTGCATCAGCCATTTATCCCCATCAAAAGATACATTGGCATAGAAACGGGGCTCACGGTCAAAATTCAGCCCGGCCGTTTCATAACCCATTTGCATATATTCTGCTTCCTCCGCACCAATAGTCCTGGGTTTATAGCGGTTCACATAATCATAATCTTTATCCTCTTCGATGGGTACACCGTTTTTACTGTAGAACTGTTCTACCACTTTGATAGTAGGCGCCAGCTGGCCCAGGGGCTCCTGGTTACCCAGGCGGGCCGGGTTTAATTTAGGTAAAGCTAAGCGTTGCATGTATTTACCTGTAGGACTATTAGAGGAGCCCCATATCAATTCTTCATTCCATTTTTCACAAACACTGTTCCGTATGGTCATTTGTTGTTGAAAGAAAGGAGAGAGACTTACCAGGTTATCGTTGAATTTAAACAGTTTAATATCTGCCGCATGTGCCGCATCAATGGCCGCTTTACAGGCATCCGCCGCACGTTTCCATTTTTCTTTATCATAAGTGGTATTGATGAGCGGAGTATTGTCAATGTTTTTAAAATTGTTATAGTCAGTATTGCCGTTGAATAAAGGACTGGCCGCTGTAACCAGCAACCGGGCTTTTATGGCCAGGGCGATAGGAGAAGTGATCCGTCCCAGTTCGGTAGTACGGGACTGGATGGTAGCGGGCAATAGTTTTGCTGATGAGTCCAGCAGGCCGGCAATATAGTTCACCACTGAGTCCACCGCAATACGCGGTATTTTTACCTGGTCGGCAGTTACATCTATCGGCAGGTTTTTATCCACAATATTAATAGGACCATACATCCTTAACAGGTACCAGTGATAGTAAGCCTTTAAAAATAATACCTCACCGATCCACCTGGTCCTTAAATAAGGTTCCAGGTCTACTACCCTATGCACATTGTCTAAGAAAATATTACAGTCACGTATGCCTTTATACATATTTTCCCAGTAATGCATAATAGGATCGTTACCACTTTGAAAACCCATAGCTATACGCATGGCCGCCGGATTGATGGTGGAGAAAGTAGGGTCCTGCCATATTTCATCGCCGCCTCCAAATGCCGGATTAGCGCCAAAGTCACCTTCATCCGGTAAATAGGAGTAACAGGTGAACAGATATTTTTCTGCCTCTGTACGGATACTGAAGGCATTGTCGATGGTAGCCACATTATCAGGCACCACATCAATAAATTTTTTACAGCCTGTAAAAAATGCCAACACCATTACCAGGCAAAACATCCATGCTGTTTTACTGCCGGTGGTTTTTATATTTTTAACTGATCGCATTTTTTTGAATTGAATAATGACTAAAAGTTTTTGTTAAACAGGTACTTTTTAAAAATTCAGGTTCACACCTATATTGTACACACGTTGTACAGGGTAGTTCAACCCGTTGCTGCCCATCTCGGGGTCCCATTCTTTAAACTTACTGATGACAAAGAGGTTAACCCCATTGAGGTAAATACGTGCCGATGATAGTTTGTATTTGCGCAGGAATGCAGGAGATACGGTATAACCTAACTCCACATTTTTCAGGCGGAGAAAAGCCCCGTTCCTCACCCACCAGCTGGAGGTCCAGTAGTTATTAACGATGGTCCTGTCGCTTAAACGCGGCCAGAAAGCATATACATTACGGTTACTTTCCGACCAGTGATCATCCGCAATTATCTGTAACAGGCCGCTCTCAAAACCACCGTCTTTTTTAAATGGCTGTATGGCATCGTTATCAATAAAAATAGAGGAACGTGCAGAGCCCTGTACAAAGGCACTGAAGTCAAAGTTTTTATACCCGAAGGAAAAACCGCCGCCATAAATGATCTCCGGCATTTCAGGATAACCCATCGGTACCTGGTCATTACCATCAATGATATTATCGCCATTCACGTCCAGGTATTTAATATCGCCGCCTCTTACTTCGCCAAAATCCTGGCGGGGTGAGTTACGCACTTCGTTATCATCCACAAAAAGTCTTTCTGCGATCAGGCCCCATCTTTGCGAAAGGGAGTATCCTACCCTGCTCCTGTATGCATCAGGATAAACGGGTTCTTCATTCACCAGCATTTTACTGCGGGCATAGGTAAAGTTGCCGCGCATTTGCAGCCACATGCTTTTAGCAAAGGTTTTGGTATAGTCCATCTGTATATCGATACCCTTACCTTCGGCCTCGCCCACATTTGCCTGGATATTGGCATTCAGCCCCATGGATGCAGGAATAAATGCCCGGCTCATTAATATATTGGTACGGTGTTCTTTATATACATCTACGATCAGGTTAAGACTGTGAAATAATTTAAGGTCAACACCAATATTGGTTTTATAGGCTTTTTCCCAGGTTATCTGGTCGTTGGCGTAACGTAATACACTTACACCGTTCATGGTAGTACCAAAGTTTTCACCGAAAGTAGCGCCACGGTCCGGGTCGTTCATATTTACCCTTGACAGGTAGAAGAATCTTTCATCGGCATTGCCGATCTGGTCATTACCCACCAGGCCATAAGAAGCCCTGAATTTCAATATATTCACGATATCCTTATAGGCATCAAAGAATTTTTCCTGGTGTACATTCCAGGCTGCACCTACCGAAGGGAAGAAACCCATACGATTGTTTTTGGCAAACCTCTCCGAACCATTATAACCGAAGTTGAATTCCAGCATGTACCGGTTATCATAATCATACGTAAAACGTCCCGATACACCCTGGTTGCGGTTTGGTAAAGAGCTTTGCAGATCAGGCGTTGCCGTATTGGCAGTAAGGTAACTGCGCAGGTTGGTGATTAAAAAGCCTGAAACAAAATGGCCATTAAAGTTTCTTGAGTAATTTAAAGCCGCTTCCATATACGCTGTTGTATTCACCACTTTATTACCCGGTGTATAGTTCAGGTATTCGGTACCGTCGGTATTTAATGAGCTTAACACGGGTTTACCATCAGCGCTATAGGCCATACGATAGTAAAAAGGATTGTATTGCCTGGACAGGTCAAAGTAGGCATAACGTTGTGTATAGGCCATTACACGCCCGGTCAGTCCTCTTAACAGTTTACCAAAGTTTTGTTTCAGTTCCAGCTGGGCCATCATATTAGAGGTGTTGGCTTCCTGGTAACCTGATACCATGCTGGCATAGGGATTATTATAACGGGTACCGCTTTCATCCAACGCACTGCCAAATAAAGGATGCGACAGGTTAGGCAAAAAAGACGAAGGATATACCGGCGAGAACATTACCGGGTTTGATTTCAAAGCCTGGTTAAAGATATTACCGCCTCCGCCAATGGGACCGTTGTAATCATCAAACAATCCTGACACACGGATAATGGCCGTGGTAGAAGGAGTAACGTTAATGTTCACATTTGACCTGATCTGGTAGCTCCTTAATTTAATATTGCTGTTAAAATTATTCAGCTTGTCAACGTTCAGTACACCATTATCAACATTGTAAGTACCCGACACATAGTATTGGGCTACTTTACCGCCACCGCTTAAACTCACGTTATAACGCTGGTTATTGGTATAGTCTTTAATCAGCATGTCCAGCCAGTCATTATTCGGGTATAGATAAGGATCGGCACCGGCAGCTGTTTTTTCAATTTTTTCCTGGGAGTATAATGGCGCTCTTAAAGGGTAACGGGTAACCAGGGCCTCATTCGCCAGGTTCATGTAAGTAATATTGTCGGCAAATTTAAAGTTGCGGGTGTTGCTGGATAAGGAGTTCTCGGCACGGAAGTTCAGCGAAGCCTTACCTTCTGCACCCGATTTGGTAGTAACAATGATAACCCCGTTTGCACCACGGGCTCCGAATAATGAAGCGGCGGTAGCATCTTTCAGTACGGAGAAGCCGGCAATATCATCGGGCTGTAACCGGGCCAGATCATTGGGTGTTGATTCCATACCATCGATCATTAAGAGGGGATCTACTTTACCGGTACCAAAAGTGGTAACACCGCGGATAAAGAATTGCGCATTATCACGTCCCGGCTCACCCGAACGCTGATAGGCGATAACACCCGATATTTTACCCGCCAGCATGGTGGTCAGGTTACTGGTAGGACCTTTCAGCTCTTTCGGGTTTACGGTGGTAACCGAGCTGACCATGCTGCTTTTTCTTTGCTGCCCGTAAGCCACTACGGCTACTTCGTCCAGTGTTGCATCTACAGCTTCCAGCAACACATCCAGCACCGGCTCTTTTTTTACGTTAAACTCCAAAGGCTTATATCCTACAAAGGAAAATACCAGCACACTGTTAG
Source organism: Terrimonas rubra (assembly GCF_042686025.1). Lineage (NCBI taxonomy): Bacteria > Pseudomonadati > Bacteroidota > Chitinophagia > Chitinophagales > Chitinophagaceae > Terrimonas > Terrimonas rubra. Next base: position 443,218 of record NZ_JBHUOZ010000003.1, on the reverse strand, counting down.
CCGGTACTTTGATCATATATTCCCCTTTGGCATCGGACAAGGTAGAGCGCTGGGGATTGGTCTTGAGGTAAATGCTCACGCCTTCCAGCACCGTTGAATCGGAGCGAACAATACCTTTTACAACTATTTCCTCCGCCTGGGCAATAGCCACTGAACGGAATGTTGTAAAAAGCAACAGTAAAAAGCAAATTCTCATACTGAGTTTGCACCCATGAAACAGGTTGCTCATCATTTTACAGTTTAGTTTTTGGTTAAAAAAGAATAGTTAGTTTTTTGAACGGTATGAATGGTAAAAGGCAGGTATGTTAAAACAGCATGGGATTGACGCCGCCCCGGGAAGCACCTGTAAATCCGGTGAAACAAATCGTCCGCAGCACAGCAAAAAGCAAACAGCGGGGCCAGACCATTCAATCTCATATCATGTTGTTTTGAACCTCCTAAAGGTATTCATGGCCTATTTCGAAACTTGTCAACAGACACTAAAGAACTTGTTAACGGAAATTAAACGGTTGCCTAAAAGCAGCAGGTAATAACATTTTGCACGACCTTTAGTATTAATAATGAAACGTTTAAGCATTTCCTATAAAGTCATTGCCGTAGTCAGTTTTTTGATACTGTCGGCTGTGCAGTTTTTTTTATTGTACAATACCTATAAACTGGAGAACGAGCTGTATTATGTGGAAGAAAAACAAACCATTAACCAGGCATACGGGCAATATATTTTAAATGACAATGTATTTCCCGGGGGCAGTGCTATTATTGATAAGTATATCCACAACAACCTGCAGCAACTGGAATATTTATATAAAACAAAGAGCCCGGCATTTGATGTATTGAAACAAAAAGTATGTGACAGTCTTTTTTCCGAAATGATCACCCGGAATAATGTGGACAGCATTTTTGAGGCCATTAAACGCAAACACGGACTTTCACCCAAGTTTGAGTACGCCCTGTTTTTCAGCCAGCTGGAACTTGCGTTTGTGACCAATAAATATGTGCCGCTTTACCATGCTTCTCAACGTTATGAATTGTTCAGCAAAAATACCCGCCAGACCCCTTGGGGTATACGTTTGGCCGGTACACTTGAGGATGTAGCTCCCCAGAATAATATCATTGAACTAACCGTAAGCAGTGCGCAGGATTACAGCTATAAATTAATGTTCAAGCTGTTTGCCGATAAAGAGAACCGGACCCTGTCTATTTTAAAGGCCATGATCCCTACTTTTTTATTATCCCTGCTGTCCATTGCTTTTGTCCTGATCTTATTCCTGGTCACTTTCCGTAACTGGCAGAAACAGAAGAAACTGGCCGATATGAAATCGGATTTTGTGAACAGCATTACCCATGAGTTTCATACGCCGCTGGCCACCATCATGATCGCTAATAAGAATTTGCAGAACGAAAAGATACTGGAGAAGAAAGAGAATATTAAGCCTTTGACGGATGTTATTTTTCGCCAGGCCACCCGGTTAAAGTATTTATTCGGACAGGTACTGGATATTGCCATTATGGATAAGACCACCCTGCAAAGAACAGAATACCCTTTACCGGAATTACTGGATGAGATTATTTATGATTACCGGCTGAAACTGACAGAAAATAATGTAAGCATACGTTATGAAGCAGACCCGGAGGTAAAGGCCAATGCCATGTTAGACAGGTTCTGGTTTACTACCATGCTGCTGAACCTGTTTGAAAACGGTATTAAGTATAATGAGAAAGAACAGAAAATCATTACGGTACAATTAACGGTACATAATAAGATGGCAGAAATAGCCGTTACGGATAATGGTGTGGGCATGTCGGAAAAAACCATGCAGCATATTTATGATAAGTTTTACCGGAGCACGGCTAAAAAAAACGATGTATCGGGCCTGGGGCTGGGTTTGTTTTATACCAAACAATGCGTGGAAGCCCACGAATGGAAAATAAAACTGGAAAGCCGGGAAAATATTGGCAGTACCTTTACCATTATGATACAATTAGTATAGTGTAAAAACAGTGTATGAAGAGTAAGATACTATTAGTAGAAGACGAGCGGGACCTGGGAAATGTTGTGAAACAATACCTGGAGATCATGGATTTTGATGTGGAGTGGAGCCTGAACGGGAAAAATGCTTATGCCACTTATGCGGCGGCTCCTGCAAATTTTGACCTCCTGGTGATCGATGTACAGTTGCCGGGCATGAACGGCTTTGACCTGGCCAGTAAGATACAGCAACACAATACCGATACCCCCTATTTGTTTCTGACCGCCCGGGGCGAGAAGAAAGACCGTATTAACGGTTTGAGTATTGGCGCAGACGATTATATTACCAAACCCTTTGACATTGATGAACTTGTATTACGGATCAAGAATATCATTAAACGCCGCAAGCCGGGTAAAATAACTACCGCACTTACAGAGCAGAACACTGCCCCCCTGGATGCCATTAGCTTTGGGGACGTGATCTTTCAGAAAAATTTATTAAAAATAAAAGTAGGCAACCGCCCTTCTGTTGCCCTGACGGTAAGAGAAGCCGAGCTGCTGGAGTTCCTGTACCATCACCGTAACAGTATTTTAAAACGCGAAGACATACTGGTACAGTTATGGGGCGAGAATGATTATTTTATCGGCCGCAGTTTAGATGTTTTTATTTCGCGGTTACGCAAACAGTTAGCTGCTTCCGAGAAAGTGAGTATCGACAATGTGTATAGTGTAGGTTTTATTTTTACCATTAAGGAATAAACAGAACAGGAGATTGGCCTCCGTAAGCACCCGCAGCAATATACGCCGCTGTAAAACGAATCCGTAGTCTGCAAGACGGTTTCTCCTGTCATGTTTCCGGGAGTAGTTTTCCGGCAATAATAATTCCCTAAGCCATATATTTTACATTACAGCCACTTTTTCTTTTGCCAAACTATTGCGCGCAAGGGTTTCCAGTAAAAAACTAACAATAAAACAACCAATATAAGATAACGCCCGGTCTCTATGTTTTCATGCGGCCTGTTATCAAAAAACCAATGCATCAAAAATATATTCATAATAATGGGCAATAACACAATGATGCCTGCCAGCCTTGTTTGCGGTAATAACATTAATAACCCTGCCAGTATCTGAAAAAAACCGATCACTTTTATAAACCCGCTTTGCCGCATGGTATTCATGGTAACATCGTACCCATAAGGGGCTTCATAGTTTTTTTCCACTACCACCTTCTGTACAATGATATCCTTGTTTTCGATGGTTATATTTTTCTCCCGCAATTTTAAAGGACCAAATTTTTCATATCCTTTACTGATAAAAAACAAGGCAATGGCTATAGCCAAAAGGGCATGGGCGTAACGGATAACAGTATAAAAGTTAAGTTTCATCATATTTTATTTTATCACATAAAAAGCCGCATTACCCGTTGTAATGCAGCTTTATAATTATATCATTGTTTGTTTAAAATTTAAAATCTATACCCGCCGTTACAAAACGGGGCATACCTACCCTTATACCCTGTGGATTCCTTGATGCAATATATCTTTCATTGGTTATATTTTTAACGGCAACATTAAAAGATATTTTTTTACCGGGCATGGTATAAAAAACCGAACCGTCAATAATATTACGGGCGGCAATTTTACCTACCTGTCCATCCGGGGTAGGTATTTCAGTATTATTCTGGTCATTGTACTGCGATCCTATATAGTTCGTAAACAGCCTTATGCCCACACCTGATGTATGTTCAAACCCAATGAAAGCATTAAACATAACTTTAGGAGAATAAGGCAACAGGTTATCCACTACATTCTTTTCGCCGGCAAAACGGGCATCTGTATAAGTGAAGTTACCGCCTACAGGCAAAGCATGTTTCCATTTCAAGGCTTTGGCGATATCCATATCCGCATTTATTTCAATGCCCTTATGGTTGGTTTTGCCCCCATTTGCCGAGCCAGATGCACCGGTTGCCAGGGTAACAGGTATTACCTGGTTATCAAAGTGCATATAAAACACGGTAGCCGAAATATTTGCATAGTCAGCAAAAGCAAAACGGGCGCCCAGTTCATAGTTAGTGCTTAGTTCCTTATCAATTTCTTCGGCAATGCCGGTGGCAGTAATAGCATTTTTCACCACAGGAGGAGCGAACCCGCGGTGCACACCGGCAAAGAAAGTAACATAATCACTTGCCGTATAATTCAGTCCGCCGCCGGGTAAAAAAGCAAAGGTGTTTCTTGTAAACAGCACATTGGTATCGGCAACCACATTAGCGCCGCCTGTACCTATCGGGAACTGGCCCCTGTATATTCTCCGGTTAAAATCAAAATTTTCCACCCGCACGCCTATATTGGCCGATAACTTCGAAGTTATCTTAATATCATTGGTGGCATAGGCGCTCATGGCAAAGCCTTTTCTTATTTCATTATCCCGCATATTGCCACCCCATGAATCGGGCTTGTTACCCTGTATAAACTGTTCGGTAGCTGTTTCCCACAGCGCCCTTACACCTGTTTTTAACGTATTTTCAACCTTAAATAACTCATGCTTTATTACCAGCCTTGGCTCAACACCACGCACCAGGTATTGGCGGTTACGCCAATCAGTACGATTGCTCATAAAAATAGCGCCCCCATCGGTTCTGGACGGATCGCCCCACACTACGCCTGATGAGTTGGCATTGGGACCATTGCGTGTAAATTGCTGCCTGCGCCAGTTACGAACAATATCATACACAAACGCTGTAGTTTGCAATTGTACATTGCTGTTAAAGCGGTACACATGTGTTGCGCTAAAGTTTATTTTTCTTACCGGCATGTGATCGTCCGGTGTTAAAATAGTTTTATCATAACCACCCGCATCATACATCGCCTGGGTCATACCCAAATAAGTGGAGTTAGATATTTCGTCATATAAACCCAGCTTTATACCAATTTCCGATTTATCATTTAAAGCAATTCTTAGTTTACCAGTTACATCATGTGCTGTAAAAGTTAAACGGTTTAAATTGTCGGCACGCTTAAAATTGTAAGTAACCAGGTACCCTACATTACCCACAGTATTACCATGACTGATATAACTGGAAAAGAAACCATTACCGCCGGCACTCAGTTTTATGTTATTGGTGAGTTTAGCAGGGGGATTGGCTGTAATAAAGTTGACCACTCCGCCAATTGTTTGCGGACCAAATAATAATTGCCCGCTACCCTTTAATACTTCTACCTCCTGCATTTTATCAATAATAGGACTGAAATACATTTGTGGTTCACCATAAGGATTAAGTGTTACCGGTATACCATCCTCCAGTACCAATACCTTACTGGAACGAATGGGGTTAAGTCCGCGTATACCAATATTCATTCTTAAGCCGGCCCCGTCTTCATCAACAATATTCAACCCGGGAATTCTTCTTAATACATCGCTGGTATTTAAAGGTGCAATGGCCTGGATCGTTTTATTTGAAATAATATCCACCGAGCCCGGTACCCGCTTAAAAATCCGGTCATCTTTTTTTCCTACTACCTGAATTTCGGGCATGGTATTATTAAGGGTATCTGTCTGTGCCCCGGCATTTAACACAAGCATACCTGTTACTAATAACAGTACCAGCCGCTGTCCTGTGCCTTCTTTTTTTAATGTATTCTTTTTGCTCATATAACTGTTGACCTTTATTATTATATATTAAATTATTACTATCTACCCCTCGAAATATTGGGTTATTTATCTCAGGGCCGCAATATTACTTCAGCAGTTACTGGAACATTTACGAATACAGGAAATAGCGTTTTTAATATAGGGAAACCAGGCAATAATTACATTGGCGTGACACAGGAATAGATCAGTATTATAAATAACTTACATAACATAAGAAGCATTTGCCGGGCGGCAGCTCCCTGTATATGGAGTGACCTGTATCGGAAGCAACGGAAAGCGTGATATATTATTACATTCATTATACACCAAAGCACCTTCAGCTTACAGGGTAAAACACAGCAGAAGCCATTAACCAACGCTGTAAGCTGTAATGGCATGCATAAAAAAACCGGGTATGGCTACCCGGCTTCTACATAAAGTTTTATTCATCTATTGTGCCAGTGAGATCCTCACCTGTAAACCACCTCTTGTGTTGGTGATCGGGAAGGCATTACTGATCTTAGGCATATTCCTGTTTTGCTCAAAGTATAGTTTTAAACTGATACGGTTGTTCAGTATATAATCAATAGACGGTGCAATACGTATTATCTTCTGGCCTGCTGTACCAAATGCCTGTTCCTGGTCAAGTTTGCTGTTGGCCGTTGCATTATCACGCAGGCTAAAGTCGAAACGGAAAGTAACATCGTTATCCAGCTTCATTCCTTTTTTGCCGATGGTTACATTCTTCAGGAAAGGAATACCTTTTTTACGCCAATTAAAACCAAAGGTCACTTCGGTGCTGCGGTTCTCCGCTAGCTGGTAATCCAGCAAGCTTAAACTCAGCTGCCTTGTTTTCCTGAATTCAATACGGGTTGATAACTGATTGGTAAAGGTTACGTCCACTTCAATTAACGGGTCAAAACTTTCCTGAATGGTAATATTCGGCACCAGGAAGTAAGGAATATAACTACCTGAAATACTATCACGGAATAAAGGATAACCCACACGGAACGGATCGGTAAACAAGAGGGCTGTGTTAAAGCTGTTCATGCCCAAGGTACTATGGTAACCATGCCTTAACGTAACATTGGTAAATATTTTATCCAGCCCCGGTATACGTGATAAGCCGTTATACGTTAGTGCCCAGTTTGGCTTAGGCATAATTTTACGGAAGGGGTTGGATTGTATATTCGGGTTATTGTTTTTAATTAAACTAATGTTGTTCGGATCTTTTTTGGTGTACGCCGCCAGGAAGGCCGGTATCACCACATCCTGCGCATAACGTCCATAGCCGTCCCAATATCCTTCCGCATCCTGGGTAGCACCTGAAGCATAGGGGTTCAGGCCTTTTAACCTGCCGGATAATACTACCCTGTTCGCTTCAAATTGCTTAAAGGTTTGTGATACTTCGTTGGGATTAAACTTACCGAACAATGTCTGGAACGAAATATAACTCACACTAAAGCTACCCGCCGCATAAGCATTTAAACGGGCCAGGCCGGTCACTCCACCGGAAGTATCTTTATATAATTCGGAGTATTGCTTGCTGAAGGTTTTATCGTAGTTAATATCAATGGTAAGGTCACGGATAGGACTTAACTGGCCGGTAATGGATAACCTTTCGTTGTACCGCTGCTGGATCATACTGGTGAGCATAGCATCGGTTGATAATAATCCCTTGGCGCCAAAATTATTGATCCAGGAAGTGTCCGGCTGGTAACCAAAAATAAATCCAAAACCAGGCTGACCACTTTTGAGGTTGGCACCCAGAACCCTGGTACTATCCATATAACCCGGCAAAGTGGTACCAAATTCCTGTGTATAATCAATGCCCACCCTTTTTACAGCCGTTAACACACCGCCTACCGCTCTTACCACGCCATTCAGTTCCATCGGCTGGTTACGGCGTACTTCCCTTTCCCTTCTTCTTTCTTCACGGGCTGCACGACGGGCCTCTTTTTTCGCCTTGCGGATATATTTCCGGATCTCTTTTTTGCTCATGGTAGCCCGCATGGAGTCGGTAATGACAATGCGTGGCGCTTTCACTTTTGGCGTTGCCGGCTGATCCGGGGCCGCACCATTTTGTCCCCTACTATTCGGGTTACGCGGCTGGGGTTCGGAATTCACAGCGCGTAAGAACCTGTTCTTACTATACAACTGCTCAAAATTCAGCTCGGCATTAAAAGTACGGGTTTGGGTATTGGATAAAGTATTACCCAGTTCACGCGCCAGTAAAGAAGCCGCTAACCAGTTGTAGGAGGTTTTATAGGTAAACCGGCCGGTGGTCCAGTCCAGTAAAGGGAACTTCTCCGTAGGCAAGCGATACCCGATGGTCAGGTCCTGCATGTATTGCGTATTACGGCCGCCTTTGAATAAATTACTTCTTACCGAATCTTTTTTCTCTTTGGTATCAATGCGCCCAAAAGGTTCGTCAATACGGGCATAGTTGGTTGCATTAAAGTTGATATTGATAGATTTGGTCAGGTCCCACTGCAAAATATAGAACCGGTCGAAAGTGAAATACTTGTCATAGGTTTCCGGTATTTTATATTTACCGCCACCAATATTACGCGGCCGGATGGCGCCGAACTGGCGGTACACATCGGCCTTGAACGATAATTGTGAAGGCAGGTAGTTGAAGTTAAATTCTTTAATAAAGGTCAGCCATTTTGAATTGGATTTGATAAGCCGTTTAAACGGCTCTACAAATTTGGGTTGTATCATATAGTTATAACCCAGGGCGGCACGTGTACGCTCCAGCTCCTCATGCTCAATTAAAGGATTATACCTGGTGGTATTGATATAGGAGTAACTCACATCAAAGTTGGATAAGCTCCACAATTGTGGCTTTTTACCCGGCTTCAGCATTTTCTTTACATTGGTAAAGTTTAATGTTTTAATGGTGGTCACATCCTGGGCCTGTGCCTTGATCGAGTCACGGTCGGCGGCACTGGCTGCTCTTAATTTATCGCGGTATTTTATATCCAGGTCAAAAGGATCGTATTCGGGCGTACTTACCATACGGCTATACCCTGCATATACCGGTATTTGTAATAAAGCACTTTTAGGTAATAATTTACCGGCATCAATATTGGCTGCCACATCTATATTATATACATCTTCCCGGCTTCTTTCATTTACCCTTTGCTCAAGCGTACCAAAGCCGGCGCTCCTCGCCGATCCCGATACGGTGATACGGCCCAGGTCGGCCAGGGTTATATCCACACGGCCGGTAGCAGCCCAACCGCCATCTTCATCTAAATTAGAAAAACGCAATTCATTAAACCAAACTTCAGCACAAGCCGTTTCCAGTTGGGTATTTTCAACCGCCATTAACATGGAACGCACTTCGCCCAGGTTGGGATTACCAATGATGGCATAACTGCGACCGGTATTGGCATCTACTTCCTTATAGTATAGGGAAGCATTGGCGCCGCTGCTGTTCCGGCTCATTTTTAATTTGGTCAGTATATTCAGGTCAAAATCCAGGTTGTTCAGTTCCGGCCATATAGCTAAACTATCCGTAGCACCAAACGGTGTTTTCTTCAGCGGAATTTTTACTTCATAGTAGTTACCCTGTAAGTCGCTACCGATCCTGATCACAGCAGACAGGTCATTATCACGCAATACATCCGCACCACCAAAGCCACGGCTTTCGGCATGGATGAACATTCTTAATTTACCATACTGGCGCATGTCCAGGTTCATGTTTTTAAACACACCCCTTGTTTCACCTTTTGGCAGGTCACATAACTGTACACTTAAAGCCTGCTCATTCAGGAACAGCTGTACGTTGTTATTACTGATCTGCTGTTGCCTGTCCACACCCGGAGGCATTACATATTTTATAGGCTGGCGCTGGTCATTCTCCTCCAGGTTAACCGCCAATGTATTGAATTGTGTAGGATCGTTCGTAGGTATATTGGTGTAGTTACCGGTGGTATCAATTTTATATTGATATTGGCGCCATTGGTTACGCACCAGCTCCAGTTTACCAAAACGCAGTACTACCTGCTCATCGTTAAAACCGGTCATGAACATACGGATAAAACGGATGGATTTAAAGTCGGGTATATTACCCACTTTACTTTCATAATCCTTAATAGGTATACGGAATAAATACCATTTAGCCATAGCTGCATTTCCGTTTGCCAGTTGTACCTGCACCTCACGCACATCGGTAATAAAATTAGTACCGGCGGTCATGAAGGGTTTCATATCTATGGCATACTGAAAATACTCTTCCGCTTCGTTTAAGGTATTATCACGGTTCAGTTCTTCCGCATCGGGGTATTGGGTAAAGGCATTTACAAACTGGCTGTTACCATTATTAACCGGTGAGTTACCATGCGGGTTGTTCACGTTCATATAACGTTCCAGGATGCCGGCATTAGTAGCATCATAAGAAGCATCACGGTAAGGTTTAAAGTTATCGTTAGATGGGTCAGCCTGCGCTGCAGCAGCTGCACCAGGAGGCAAACTATTTAAATAAGCGGCAAATTTCACCCGCTCTTCTTCGTCCGATAAGCCGTCAAAACCCACGTCCTGGTGCACCCTGTCCGCCTCATCAATATTAAAGGCATTGGTTATCTGCATAGGGTTGGCAGGCACTTTACCCCATACGGTTGTTTCATCTACTTTAGCACCCGGATTATTAGGTGTAGGCAAACCGTTTTCATACTGGCGTTTACCATCTTTTAATACATCCTCCGAAATATTACCTAAGTTAAAATACAGTTTACCTCCGGGACTGGAAGGATTATTAATAAAAGGATCCTGTACCCAGAATTCGATGTACTCAATATTATTGGTCTCAAAATCTATCTGGTCAATATTCCGCATAATGCCGCCCCAGGCCTGTGTTGGATTGGTAAGCCTGTTATTGGCATCAATACGTCCCGGGCGGGTTTCAAAGTTGTAAGGACCTTTATTACGCGGATAGAAAGCCAGGTCAAAAGTATTTAACAGGCCCTGTCCAAAATCCAGGCTACGGTTAGGGAATATTTCGCGTTGCAATACCTGGCGCACTTCAAATTTTGATAGCTCGTTCAGGTCGCTGCGTAATGGATTATTGGGATTGTTTTTTTCCTGTAATACGGGCTCAATATTATACCAGGCCAGTTTGGCGCGGTTGTAACCGTAAGCCAGGTCATTATTCAAAGTTGCTTCGGGAAACATTTGCGGCGTAGAAGCCAATGTCCAGCTGATGATGGGAAAACGCAGGTCGATATTGGCACGGGTACCTTCAAAGTCATCAATGAACATAACACCGCTGCTGCCTTTACCGATCTGTTTGGCATGACCGGGTTTTAAGTAAGCGGCTTCGGCATAACCTGTAATAGAGGACATGGCCTGGCTACTATAAAAAGGTAACCTGTTCAACCATTTGGTTAAACGGGGAATATCCTTCCGGTAATCCACATCCAAACCAAACATGGTATTTCTTACGGGGTCTTCGCCATAAGCCTGTTTCACAAAAAACGGCCTTTCGCTGAGGCGGGCCATGGTAGCACCGATGGTCAGGTTTTTATTATGCAGGTAATCCAACCGGACACCTAAAAAGTTTTTTTGCTGTAACCCGAACGTGGCCTGGTTCTCATATTGAATATCCACCGGCACACCGGAGTTTAAAATGGATTGATTGATCACCCGCAGGGTTCCCAGGTCATAGTTGATCTCGTAGTCAATATTCTCCTGCAAGATCTGGCCACCGGCTGTTACACTAACCGAGCCTTTGGGAATATTAAACCCTAACTGGTATTCGCCCACACCGCCGCCCATAGAGGAGGTTTTAGAACGTCCTTTGATCTTAAACCTGTTCAGGTTGGCATAGGTTTGTGCAATGGCCTTGATGGTGTCGTACAAAGGATAGTACAAATATTTTTGCTGCATGGCCGGTGAGTTGTACACATACTCCAGGTCGCGGCCAAAAGGTTCCAGTACCGGGAAGATGATGCGGCTCATCTGCGAGATCACCGTATAATTTTCAATATAGTCAAACTTGCCATCCGGCTGCGGGTCGTTCTGGTTATTCAGCCGGTCCAGTCTTAATAAAGAAATAATGGGTTGTCCTTCGTAAGTAGGATCAACATCGGTAGGCGGCAGGTAACGCTTTTCACCTAAGCTGGGTTCTTCGTATAATACATCCAGCGTAAAATCCTGGCGCTCCAGGTTACCATAACCAACTGAATATACGTTCTTCATCATCAGGTCCCAGATGGGGAGATTGGTACGCTGTGATGTGGCTTTCAGCATTTTTAAGAACAGTACTTTCTGTGAAGTAGCGGTGGAATCCGGTGGTACATCCTGCGAAAACTCACCCACCTGCAGGGTTTGACCGTTGTAAGAGTATTGGAAAGCTACACCTAATACTTCATCGGGCTGTAAAGGCTGGTTCAGCGATAAAAAACCTATCTGCGGGTTAAAGTAATAGTCAGTAGGTTGCAGTTTACGGGCAAAGGTTTTTTCAAACTCCTGTACGGCTGTCATACCCAGGCCCGATAAATAGTTCTGTACATTGGAAGAACTCCTGTTAGCGGGGTTCGCGGTAATGGTACTGTATAATGAGTTGGCCTTGTTATAGGGTCTTACATCGGCACTGCCACCCCAGGTTGGATTAAACGGTGCATTTTCACCCAGGTCCATTAAAGCCACCACATCGCGGGTATCGGTAGTAACACCGGTGCGGTTGGTTACCCAAACTTCCATCCGTAAAATAATAGCCGGCGATTTTACAATGGGCAGTTCGCTCATGGCATTATTAAAGTTATTACGGAAGTACTGCGAGAGTAAGAAGTGCCTGTTTTCCTCGTATTCATCGGCACGCAGGGAAAAGTCCATAGAAGCCGCCCCGCCCTGCAGTTGCATGGACTGGCGCTGGGCACGCTGGTTGGCTAATACCCCTGTAACAAATAATTTACCAAACTGTAACTGGGTACGTACACCAAACAGTGAATTCACACTGGGTATCAGGGTACCTTTTGAGTTAAACGCTACATTACCTAACTGGAATTGTTTAACGATCTCATCATCCTTACCCAGGTAGTTCAGATTCAGCTGGTTTTCAAACTCAAAATTGGCAGCGGTATTATAGTTAATGGGTAAACGCAGTTTATCACCGATATTGGCATCTACCTGGAAACGGGCATCCATATCAAAATCGAGACCGCCATTACGCCTTGCCCTTTCCGGCAAAGTGGGGTTATTGATCTTCTGCCCCTGGTAACCTACCAGCATGTCCACATAACCCGAGGGTTTAATATCAATACGGCCTGTACCGATCAAACGGTTGAACCATTCGTTCCGGATATTGAAACGGGGTTTATAACCCCTGCGGTTCATATTGGTGAGTAATTGTGATCTTTTACGAAAGTATTCCCTTTCATCCTCCTCGCCCTGCATACGCAGGAATTCATCCATGCTAAAGGTCATAGGTGAGCGGTAATACCTGTCACCAATTTTTTCAATGATATAGTATTCTTTGGTTACAGGGTCATACTCAATGGTACGTTTTACAAAAGCGGTATCTTTTAAATCAAAGCTGTTGCGGTAGCGGTTGTTATAGGGGTCGCCATAGCGGTCGCGTAAAGGGTAAGGTAAGCTGTCGTTTCCTTTGGGTACGGTATCAGTAATATTTTTATCGGGCAAAAAGCCTGCATACGCAAACTGGCAGGTTAACAATATAAAAATTGTAACCACTGTACGAATTATAGGAGCAGTGTTGAAATTCTGGTTGTTGTCTCTCACAATCTAATTAGTTTCCGGAAAAAAAATCTTCTGGGAGGCAATGCTTTAAAATCAGTTTTCACAATTATGGGCGGCTCTACCTTGTCTCAAAAATATATGCTTCATTTACACCTGCTGCAAACACAAAAGTTTAAACCAGATAAGTGCCGGTATGATGACCGGTGTTACTGCAGTCAAACGGAGCGTCCCCGAGTTCCGCACTGCTCGTCGGGGCAGGGCGCAAATGGAACGACCGATCAGGGTACTGCAGCCGGTAATCAAAAGGCCACTTTTAAAACATTGGTCTCAGAGGATACGTAAAACAGCTTTTATCAGGTCTTCCAGGGGTAAATCCGGTGTTTTTGCCTGCACCTTCTGGAGGGCCTGCTCGGCAGCCGGACGGCCTATACCCAAAGTAACCAAAGCATTTAACGCATCCTGGCGCAAAGTATTGTTTTTCACAGGTAAAATATTTGTTTCCACAGGATGCTTTGCCAGCTTGTCTTTGAGCTCCAAAACCACCCTTTCGGCCGTTTTTTTACCTATGCCTTTTACACTTTCCAGGGTTTTACTATCGCCCGACACAATGGCAGTAATTACCTCGGCCGGTTTCATGTATGACAACATCACGCGGGCAGTAGAGGCCCCGATACCCGAAACACTTACCAGGTGCTGGAACATATCTTTTTCGGCCTGGTCAAAAAAACCGAATAAAATATGGGCATCCTCCCTGATGAGCAGGTGGGTGAGTAACTGACCCGAAGACAGGTCCTGTATCTGTGAGTAAGTGTTTAAACTTATTTGCAGCTCATAACCCACACCGCCCACATCCATAATGACCATGGCGGGGGTTTTAACGGCAAATTGTCCTTTTAAAAACGCTATCATGGCTGCGAAATTAAGGTATAAACCGGCTTGGGACTTAAACTGTTCGGCAGATTAGTGATTTGAGGTGGTGAACGGTGATTTTGGGTAATATTTTGCCCGCAGATTCACGCAGATAAAAATGTACCGCTGATTTGCGCAGACAGAACTTTAATCAGCGAAAATCAGCGGAAGAAATCAGCGTGGATCTGCGGGTAAAAATATATACACTACTGTTACTTATTTAAACATTCACATTTTTTTTAATATCAAACTACTATCTTTAGCGAAGCATTGTAGTTAAACAGCCACCCTTTCCCGGTAAAAGGAAAGGTTCACCAAACCAATTATTATGTTATCATCCGCCATTTCGCCAAGACAACGCACCAGCCGGATATTATTTTTGCTTATCACCGGCGCAACGCTTTTTGCATTCCTCTGCAAATCTGTTGATGTATATAGTTTTGCTCCCATGGGTGCTATCTTTGAACTGTTATGGTTGCCCACCCTGGCTGCTTTATTCATTGTACCATTTATTGCTTTAAAGTTCTGGTTCGATGAAAGGTTTAAACTGCTTTCCTTTAACCTGTTCACTATCCTTATCGCCGCTACAGCCATATTATTTGTGATTTTTAAATAGGCTCCTGCAAAAGTTTCCTGGTTTGTGTAATACTGTTGTAAACGGCATCGGTAAAATAAAATGAAAGTTTTATTAACCGTTATACTTTTTGCTGCATGGCCATTTACTGTCAGCGCCCAGTACCTGGACCGGCAGCAACTGGATGCCCATATTAAAAAAGCGGATACTGCCGGGTTGCAGCAACACGATAACCTTACGTATGTTATCAACGGCATCCCATTTAGCCGGGCTGACAGCCTGCGCCTTGACTCGACACTCCTGTCCTATCCTATTACTCAACTGATCGATCTTGATTTTTTATACTACCGCAACGCCCGTTTTATACATGGCAGTAATAACCCTGTTCTTATCATTCGTTTTGCATACCAACAATCCTTAAAAGAAAAACGCCTGGCATGGAAAAAAGTAAAACCGGCTTTCCGGGATGAGTATGTTTCCTTCTCCCCACATATTTTTACCCATGCCAAAGACCCAGTATTGTATATCAACAATATAAAAATTCATCATGTCGAAGCAAAACAACAATTAAAGGCATTATCGCCCCATAGCATTTATTACATTGAGTTTAACGATCAACCGCAACCGGCAACCATCTATGGCCAGCTTGCAAAAAACGGACTGGTAAGGATCTGGACCATTAAAAACTAACCGTAGTCCGGCGCCTGTAACCTTCTTCAGCAGCAGGTAGTCAAACAACTATCAACAAGCTTTTTTTATATGAACCTCATCACTAAACGCCCTTCCGGCAGCTCTTTTGTGTTATGTTTACTCATTACGGGTATTGTTGTCCTGTACGGACAAGCCGAGCTTAGTTTTATGAAAAGAGTGAATGATCAAAAAGAGTCCGGGAACCGGCAGGATAATCTTATCCAACAGTTAACGGATTCTCTTCATAAAGAGGAGTCCGCTCATTACCGTTACCGGTAATGCAGATAATAAGCCGGGTAAATACCCGTATGATGAAACAGGCCCTGTTAACCAAGGCCCACACTCTTTAAAAAACTTTCCCTGTAAGCATTACCAATGGGCAAGGCCACCTGGTTGATCACAACATGACCTTTTTCAATAAAATCAATTTTACTTTTATTGATGAGGTAGGATTTATGGATCCTGATAAACTGCTCAGCCGGTAAAATGGTTTCCAGGTTACGCATACTGTCCAGCGTTAACAACTTACCGCCGGTTGTGTGAAACCCAATATAATCCCGTAGCGCTTCCAGGTAATAAATATCGGAGAAATTAACCCTTTTATTACGGTAGGTTGTTTTCACAAAAATATGATCGGCGGGTACCACGGCATTCACCGTCTGTGCACCACCCATGCGGCTTTTAATTTTATCCACCGCCAGTAAAAAACGTTCATAACTAACAGGCTTCAGCAGGAAATCGGCAATATCCAGCTCAAAACCATCCACCGCATAATTGGCATAAGCGGTGGTAAAAATCACTTTCACTTTCCTGCCTATCAGCCGGGTGATCTCAATGCCTGTCAGCTCGGGCATTTGTATATCCACAAACAAAAGATCCAATGGATCCTGCGCTACCAGCTGCAGCACTTCTCCTGCCCTGGTAGTACCTGCTACCAGTTGCAAACCCGGTGTTTGCCGGATATAATTGCTGATCAGCTCAACCGATAAAAACTCATCGTCAATTACCGCACAACGTATCAGGGATGCATCAGTCATGTACGAGTTTTAATTTTACGGTAAAATAAATAGGACCATTTATAATTTCCAGCACATGTTTACCCGGAAACAACAATTCCAACCGGCGTTGAACATTCTTCAACCCAATACCACCGGTCGTATCTTTTTTATTATTCGCAATTTTATTATGGCAATAAAAAACAGTCTGTTTATCCCCGTTGGTAATGGCCAGTTCCAGCTTATCACCCGGGCCTGACAGTTCACCGTGTTTAAAAGCATTCTCTACAAAAGGTATCAGCAACAAGGGTGGCAGGTAAGTATCTTCCATATCGCCTTTTTTTGTAAACGTTACGGTGGGCGGCTCGGCATTTTTTAATTGCTGCAGGCTTATATATTTTTCTATATAGGTTACTTCCATCGCTAAAGCAACATCTTTGGTTGAATCATACAACATATACCGCATGATATCTGAAAAGCCGGTGATCGTTTCCAATGCTTTTGGCGACTGCAGGTATACCAGCGAATAAATATTGTTCAGGGTGTTGAACAGGAAATGCGGGTTGATCTGCGATCGCAGGAAAGATAATTCCGACTGGCGGCTTTGCAGCTCCAGCTCTTTCTGCTGCAACTCCTGGAAATAGGCATAACGGATAAAATAAAAACCAATACCATATACCGTATATACTATCATATACAATACATACTGGTTAAAAAAGGTGCGCAGCCTCACCGTATTACGCACCACACCTTCCTCCGCCTGCGCAGCCATTATACCGGCTATTCCATACCGCATCATAAATACCAGGCTTACACCCGCCAGTATACCGGTTATACAGGCCAGCCACTTTTTAGCAGGGTAAAAACGTAACAATACCATATAAGGTACCGCTGCTGTCAAAAAAGAAAAACACAGATCCGGGAAGGTAATATTTTTAAATACACGCAGGGTCAGGCCATCCCTTACCAATACCGGGAAACCAAAAGCTATATGTAACAGCAGGTAATAAACAATAAAACAAAGAGTAAAAAGCAGTAACCTGTTACGCATACGCAAAACTACAATTCCGGCGCAGAATATACAGAGCCGGATTTTTGTTTGCAGACAGATTTTACCCGTTTGCAGAAACAAATTGTAAAAAAATCACTGGCCGGGCAATTTTACAGCCATCAACCACAACACAATCGATATGAAACATTTACTACAAAAAGCAGGCTGGGTACTGTTCATCATAAATATGGCTGTACTATGCCGGTTCATCTTATTTAAAAATGAGCCCGGCACTTTCCGGGTGCAGCACCAGGCCAACAACAAAAGGCAAATGGGTATGAACACCACACCCTTTGCTTCGGTAAAAAAAATATACTACAGCAATAAAAGTGCAACCTATAAATTTAAAAACATTGCCGGCAATGTACTGGGCTTTATGCCACTCGGCTTTTTACTTCCCTTTCTTGTCTTCCGCCGCTGGGGTATTATCCTGTCCATATTTGCAGCAACCTTTTTAAGTATGGGTTTCGAATACATACAGCTATATACCGGCTGCGGCGTTTTTGATGTGGATGATATTATATTAAACGCCCTGGGCGGCATCATAGGCGCCCTGTTCTATGGTATATGCCAACTCGCCCGCTACCTGTTATCCAAAAAACGGGAAATAAACACGGTACATTTTACACAACTGGCAACCCATCAATAATACAAACAGGGGCTGTCAGCTGCAGTAACCTTGCTCAGCTTCGTCCCCGCTTTCCATTCCAAGTCCTCGCCCCTCCTGCGTCGGGCCTGCGGGCTTTCCATTGCAATCGGGCAGCCCTTCGGCAGTAAAACAAGTATAAACAAAATTTGGTTTATATTATAAACCAGTTTACATTTGTTATGCATTAATACCAACAATGAGAATTTTATCCACCTTATTCAGCCTCCTGCTACTTTCTGGCGCTTCCTATGCCCAGGTCAAAATAACGGGCAATGTTACTGCCAAGGGTAAACCCGTTATAGGGGCCAGCCTTACTTTAAAAGACACATACGATGGCGGCATTACCGACTCATCCGGAAAATTCAGCTTCAGTACTACCGAAAAAGGAAATTTTATGCTGGAAGTAAGAAGTGTCGGGTATAAAACCATCGAACAGCCTATTACCCTGGCCGCGGAAAATATCAGCATCAACTTTTCCCTGAAGGAGGAAGTAACGGAACTATCTGCCGTAACCATTACTGCCGGCTCATTTGAAGCCAGCGACCGGAAAAGGGCGGCCACCGTACTCACCAATTTAGATGTGGTAACCGTAGGCGGCGCCAATGCCGATATTACTGCTGCGGCCAAAACCTTACCCGGCGCCCAGCAGGTAGGCGAACAGGAAGGCCTGTTTGTGCGTGGCGGTGCCGGTTACGAAACCAAACAATTTATCGATGGCATGCTGGTGAACAATCCCTTTGGTACCAGCGTACCCGATATTGCATCAAGAGGAAGATTTGCACCCAATTTATTTAAAGGCACCGTATTCAGCACCGGCGGTTATTCTGCTTTATATGGCCAGGCTTTATCCTCTGCGCTTATACTGGAGAGTGTGGACCTGCCCGCCCGCTCAGAAGCCAGCGCTGCCCTATCCACCGTTTTTGTGGGTGGTGGTTTTCAGCAGGTGGATAAAGCAAAAAAATCATCCTTCGGTGTCAATGCCGGTTATACCGATCTCTCGGCATACTTTGCCATCGTAAAACAAAAACCCGATTATTTTAAAAAGCCCCGCTTTTATAATGGCGATGCCAACGCCCGTTTTAAAACAAAAAAAGGCATGGTTAAATACTATACCACTTTCTCGGCCGGTAAAATGGGGTTAAGACGCCCTAATATTGATGACCCCACCATCAAAAATGCTTTTGATGTAGACAATACCAACTGGTACA
The DNA here is from genome assembly GCF_042686025.1 of Terrimonas rubra. Taxonomy (NCBI): domain Bacteria; kingdom Pseudomonadati; phylum Bacteroidota; class Chitinophagia; order Chitinophagales; family Chitinophagaceae; genus Terrimonas; species Terrimonas rubra. The sequence goes on along the minus strand of NZ_JBHUOZ010000003.1, from coordinate 423,842 downwards.
ATAATCTTAGCTGGCGTGAAACACTCAATAACGGCTGGAAAATGCAACTGGGCACCAGCTTCAGTACCAACAGGGATCTGATTAACCTGCAAGTGGTAGATGCAAGTAATAAACCTACCACTACCGGCCACAACTATATTGATACCACCAATTTTGCCCTCAACCGGCTGGAACAATTATCACAGGTAAAGGCGGTATTTGAAAAAAGACTGAGCGGTATTAACATGTTACGCTTTGGTGCCGAACACTGGTATAACTATACACATGTTAAATACAATACTATCGACCGCCTGTTAAAAGATAACCTGAGCAGTGTGTTTGCCGAAACCGATATTCATGCCACCAACGACCTGGCCCTTAAGCTGGGCGCAAGGTTCGAATACTCCTCTATCATACAAAAAGCCAATATCGCACCCCGGGTGTCTATGGCTTATAAAACCGGTAAAGAATCGCAGATGAGCTTTGCCTATGGCATCTTTTATCAAAAGCCTGAAAATGATATACTGCAATGGACCCGCGATATTAATTATACCCGAGCTACCCACTATATCCTTAACTGGCAGCGCATGACAGCCCTGCAGATTTTCCGGGTAGAAGCATTTTACAAAAAATATGATGCATTGGTAAAAACCTTCCCCGTAATTAATACTGACGGCAGAGGATATGCCCAGGGCTTTGAAGTATTCTGGCGTGATAAAAAAACCATTAAGGAACTGGATTACTGGATCAGTTATTCTTACCTTGATACCAAAAGAAATTTTCTATATTACCCGCAAAAATTACAACCCAATTTCGCGGCCGATCATACAGCCAGCCTGGTAACTAAAAAATTTGTGATGAAGTGGAAAACAGGTTTCAACTTTACCTACACTTTTGCCACGGGCAGGCCCTATTACTTTATGCAGAACAACGGCAACCAGTTTGAAATAAAAGATAGTGGTAAAACCATTCCCTACAACAACCTTGGTTTTAGTATGAACTATGTACCCCAGGCAGGCAACCCCAAAGCCAAAACCTTTGTGGTACTGGTAGCCAGCATTACCAACGTGCTTAACTCACGCCAGGTATTTGGCTATAACTATAATCATGATGGCAGTTATAAACAGGCTATCAACCCGCCGGCTCAGCGTTTCTTTTTCATCGGCTGTTTCTTAAGCTGGGGTGTTAACCGTACACAGGATGCCATCAATAACAACTTATAAAATATTATCAACCATAAAACAACAATCATGAAAACGCTTACAAAAATTTTTACCCTTATTTGCTTATCAGCCGCTATAACAGCCGGTGCCCAGAGTGAAAAGTATGTACAAAATATGACTGCGGCTATCCAAAGCCTTAACCAGGGTAAAACGGCAGAAGAAATGACCGCCGTGGCAGCAAAATTTGAACGCATCGGTGATGCTGAAAAAACAGAATGGCTTCCTTATTACTATGCGGGGCTGGCAAAAGCAAGAATGAGCCTTTATGGCCTGGGAGATAAAGACAAACTGGCCGATGAAGCGGGTGTACTGATCTCAAAAGCCGAGGCATTGAGTAAGGACAACAGTGAAATATTATGTGTAAAAAGCCTGATCGCCAGTGCCAAACTGCTGGTTGACCCTATGAGCCGCTGGCAGGAATATGGTGAGATATCTGCCAATCATTTAGCTGCCGCTAAAAAAGCCGATCCCACTAACCCCCGTCCGTATATGCTGGAGGCAAACAGTTTAAAAAACACACCCGAACAATTTGGTGGTGGCTGCAGTGCTGCCAAACCACTTGCCGAAAAAGCAATAACACTATACGAAACATTTAAACCCGCCAGCACCATTGCTCCGGATTGGGGTAAAGAAAGTGCCGCACAGGTAGTAAAAGGCTGTCAATAAAAACAATCCCTATGCAAGATAACAGCAGCTTTTCGCCTCAGGAAAGTATCCGGTTAATTGAAAGCATGATCAAAGAAGCCCGGAATAAATACAGTGAAAACGGCCACCTGTATTTATTCTGGGGCTGGGTCATTCTTTTGTGTAGCCTGGGAAATTTTATACTGGCTTACTTTCAATTGTATGATAAACCATATATCGTGTGGTGGCTCACAGCTGCAGCCGGTATTTACCAGGCTGTGTATGTTACAAAACATAAAATGAACCGGGCTGCCAGGTCCTATACCGATATTTTATATGGTTATATATGGCTCACCGTTGGTATTTTATTATTACTGGCCATTACCATGATCGCTTTTAAAGGCAACTGGGATTTTCTTTATCCCCAGTTACTGGCCTTATACGGCATGCCCGTTTTTTTAAGCGGTATTATACTAAAATTTAATCCCTTAAAAGCAGGTGCTATTGCCTGCTGGATGCTGGCAATCACGGCCAGCATCATTCATGTAGAATATCATTTATTATTGCTGGTATTGGCCATTATTATTGCATGGTTAATTCCCGGGTATATGTTACAGGCAAAATATAAAAAAGAAAACAAATGAAACCAGAGCAAGGAATGACAGAACAGGAAAGCTTTTCCATCATTCAAAAAATGATCAGTGCTGCCAAACAGGAGCAGAAGGATAATGGTATGGGCTGGATCATATGGGGCTGGATGCTTTTTACGGTAAGTATTCTCACCCTGTTTAACCTGGAGTATAAATGGTTCGAGACATTTGTTTTCTGGAATATATTTGGCATATGCTCCATACTGCTGCTGGTAGGCAGCGTCATCAGGAAATATTATGGCAAAAAAAAGAACGAGGTTCAAACTTATTATAACGATCTTTTTAAACTGTTAAATATTGGCTTTTTTATATGTCTATCCTTTATTATCATTGCCATCAATAAAGGTATAGGCATTATATATGGTTATGCCTTACTGGTAAACTTATATGCTTTCTGGATGTTAATTTATGGGGCCGCAGGTAATTTTAAACCATCGATCATTGCAGCATTTTTAACCTGGATACTGGCTTTTGCCAATTTATTTGTCCACAGTTTTGATATGGTGATGTATATACAGGCAGCGGCCGCATTGATAGGTTATATTATTCCCGGCCATTTAGCAAACAGAGCATACAAACAGCAGCAATAGTGTTTAAAGATCTTGATCCCATATTACATTCCCAGCTTCGCCTTGCCGTGATGAGCCTGCTGATAGGTTTAAAGGAGGCGGAGTTTACCTATATCAAAGAAAAAACAAATGCTACTGCAGGCAACCTGAGTGTACAGATACAAAAGTTAAAAGATGCCGGTTATATTACTGTAGAAAAACAGTTCAAAGACAATTACCCCCTCACCACCTGCAAAATCACACCCGAAGGCATCAAGGCTTTTGAAACCTATGTAAAGGCCTTGCAGCAGTACCTGCATGTAAAGTAAGTAAGCGGGATTTTAATAATACCAGGCTTAACGATTTTGGAACCACAGAAGTACAGGAGTTAAATCACAGAGTGAAGCCTTACATCACTTTAGGTTACACCTTAAGGCAAAAGGCTACAGTGCTTTTTTTACATTGAAAGAACACGTCACAATATCGCAGTATTTATTGCCGCACGGTATTCACGATTATACTATCGGGGTGACAACCCACTACCTCAATACTACTACTGCCGGGCATCACCGGGCTTACATAAGGAATACCCAGGTTTAGTCCGCGTAAGATCAGCACACAAGCTACCAGGCCGGCAAAATAAGGCACCATTCGCCTGATCCTGGAACGGAAGGCAACCGATATAAAAGTACCGGCCACCATCAACACCACCATTAAAGGAATAGTACCCAACCCAAAGCCCAGCATCACCATACTGCCGTTTACAGCAGTACCTGTTGTAATAGCCGAAGCAATGGCCAGGTACACCAGTCCGCAAGGCAATAAACCATTTATTACACCGGTTAAAAAAAATATACCAATGCGTTGTGGTTTTCTTAAAAGAACGAACAAAACATTTTTTATCCACCGGTGAAAAGCCGCAATAACAGGAATATTCGTACGCAGTTTATGGCCAAATACCAGTACAATTAACAACAACAAACCCGTAGCAACAGATAATGCCTGCTGGTAACCTACCAGGGCAAAGGACTTACCAATAATACCAAACAATATACCCAGGCAAAAATAAGTGGCCACACGTCCCAGGTTATAGGCCATAATAGCCGCCACCTGTTTCCAGGCCTGCTCTTCTTTGTTTACAGGAAGCGAGAGGGCCAGGGGGCCGCACATACCTATACAGTGAAAACTGCCGATAATGCCAATGGTCAATCCTGTTAAAAAAAATGCCTGCATAAAAATATTTTAGCGGTCAGCCCTTTAGTGGAAGAAAATAGTACGCTCATCATAATAAGCGCTGTCATTGTTCACCCATTTTGCCCGCAATTTGTAATACCCTTTTTCAAAAGCTGTCCTGGGCAGGTATTGCAGGCCCTGCAGGTTCACCCGCACCGGGAAACTGGTATCTTTTGACTTATCGGCATTACGTAAAAACTCCAGTGAGCCTTCAGTAATATTGCCGGTTGCTGTAACGGGGATATATACCAATACAAGTCCCCCGGAATCTTTTACGGTAACCGAATCTCCCACCGCCAGCAGGTTTTGCCGCGCATCAATCACACCCTGGTATTTCAGTTCCTTTTCATAATAGTTCGCATCTACCATATCAATGGTTTGTTTAGAGGCAAGAAAAACCATTGCCCCAATACCAATAACAAATAAACTTAACACCAATATGATCCTGTATTTCCAGCTCATGATAACCGATTTTTAGAAGATGATCAGATAAACGGTCCTAAAAATTTAGATTTAACCGTTTGTATTTTTTTCCCGTTGCTATACACCCCTACATGAATAACGGTACTTCTTTCTTTAATAGCGCTGCGTGGTATATCTATGAAAAAAGAAGCATCACTCATGGATTCAGCTTCCAGCACCATGTTATGTGCCTTGATCATCCGTACCTGCCCTGGTATACCCTCCAGTTTTAACAGGAAGGGTATGCTGTCACGGGTTTTATTAATGAACTTGGCTTCAAATAAATTGCTTAAACTATCAGTGCCTATCTCCTGGTATAATTGTCCCTTCACCCTTGACATAGAAATATCAATACTTTCCCGGGTAACTATAAGAAAACTCATCAATACCGTTAACATAGCCAGGATAGCCGTATAAGCTTTCATCCTGCTATTGAACCTGAATTTTCTTTTCTCAGCAATTTCATTTTCCGATGCCAGCCTGATCAGGTTCAAGGGTCTTTTTATCTTCTCCATCACCCCGTTACAGGCATCAATGCAGGCGGTACAACCCACACATTCCATCTGTACACCATTCCGTATATCAATACCGGTAGGGCAAACCTGTACACATAATTTACAGTCGATACAATCACCCAGCTGCTGTTCTTTATTCTTCACCATTTTACCTCTTGGCTCACCGCGACCATAATCGTAGGAAACCTGCATGGTATCTTTATCAAACAACACCCCCTGTAAACGGCCATAAGGGCAAATAGTGGTACACACAATATCTCTTACAAAAGCAAATACCAGGTAAAACAGTCCGGTAAAAAATAATAGGCCAAAGAACATGGGCAGGTGATCGGCCAGCGGTTCCCGGATAATTTTAACCACTTCGTCCACACCTACGATATACGATAAAAAAGTGTGTGATATCAGGAAGGATATCAAAAAGTAGATCGTATGTTTTAGTGTCTTTTTTAAGATCTTATCTGTATTCCAGGGACCATTATTGAGCTTTTTCTGTTTAGCCGGGTTGCCTTCAATAGCCCATTCAACAGGACGGAATAAAAATTCCAGGAACACGGTTTGCGGGCATACCCAGCCACAAAAAACACGGCCATAGATCACCGTAAACAGGGCAATAAAAATGATCAGTGCCACCATGCCCACGGCAAAAATGAAAAAGTCGTTAGGCCAGAATATTTTACTGAATAATATAAACCTGCCTTCGGTGAAGTTGAACATCACCAAAGGCATTTTGTTTACTTTAATCAGCGGCAGTGCAAAAAACAACAGAAAGTAAAACCAGGAAAGGTATTGGCGGTATTGATATAACCGGCCTTTGGGTTTTAAAGCATATACCCAGTTACGTTTCCCTTTTTCCGAAGTATTACTATGACGGTCCCTGAAGCTGTCACCCACTTTATCCGGACCAACGGTATCCTGTATTACCAATTCGCTCATGATCTTTTATTTTTTCAACACGGCCACTGCAGGTTGGGCAGCAGTACTATCTGCCGGTGCTGCAGCAGGCGCTTCCTCTTTATATAATTCGCCTTGTGGCTCTTTCGCACCAGCGGGTTTAGTACCACCTAAACTTTTAATATAACTACTGATCTGTGCTATTTCAGTGGCCGAGAATACCCCTTTCCAGCTCATCATCCCTTTTTCAACAGCACCGAATTTGATCACTTTAAAAACATCGTTGATGCGGCCACCGTGCAACCAGTATTCATCGGTAAGATTGGGGCCTACTTTACCCTGGCCTTCATGACCATGACAAACCGCACAGTTATTAGCGTATAATACTTTTCCGGTTTCAATATCAGCGCCCGATAACATAACCACGGTATTTTCATCCACCAGGTCTTTCTGGTTCTTCATGTGCTCTGCGATCCTGATCTTGGCCTGCGCCACTTCTATTTCATATTCCTGTATCTGGTTAGGCGCCGATTCTGCCACATGGTAACGCCACAGATAGCCGATACCAAAAACAATAGAGGCAAGAAAAGCGATGGTAAACCAGGGTGGTGTTACGTTATCCAGTTCGCGGATACCATCATAACTATGGCCCACATCCAGCGAAGCTTCCTCTTCTATAGGTTTAAGTTTATTAGCTCTTACCCATATTTTCTTAAAGTCAATATTGAATAATCCTTTTTTACCCTTACTGCGGCGCAACTCATCAATACCGGTAAAAAAACTGATCCATTTTACAAAAAACAGGATGGTGAGTACTTCCAGCGCAATAATGAATAACATGATATTCCTCATGATGGTACTTTCGCTCAGGTCTATCTTAGCCGACATCACTACTTTCGTTTCCTCCTGGGCCATTCCCTGTAAAGAGAGCATGCACAGTACCAGTATCATTAATAAAGTCTTGGCCCCGGTATTCTCCTTTTCTTTTTCAGCCGCTTTCCTTTTCCGGTAAATATCCATGGACGAACGCACCGTAAAACCCAATACTGCGATCAGGATAAACAACAGGAAAATAACAAATACCAGCACCGTGTTTACATTCAATTGAAAGCCGGTATCAGGCTGTGCTGTACCGTCAGCAAAGGCATTGCCTGCAGCCAGTAACAACAGTAAAACAACAGCAGCCGGTTTAAGAAAAAAGGAAGCAAATTTTTTCATCTTTTTATTGCTTTTATAATTTGATGGTGTGGCAAAGAGTTCATCACCCCTTGCCTGTCAGTTAGTGATAGTTGATCAGTCTAAAGGCAGGTTTTCCATTTCTTTAATCGTCCTGTCACTGGCTTTAAAGGCATAGATCACTACCAGTATAAACACGGTAGTAAACAACAGCAGCGATATCATGGGATAAACACTTACACCGGTTATTCTTTCTAGGTAATTAATGAACTTCATTACTAATATTTTTTGTACTAAGGGTTATTTCTTTTCTGCTTTAATGTCTTTACCCATTCTTTGCAGGTAGGCAATCAGGGCAATGATCTCCTTATCACTGCTGATCTCAATTTTTTCCTTTTTCAGGTTTGCCACAATACCTTCAGCCTGGGCTTTCAGGTCATCATTTGCTCTTGCTTCGTACCCTTCTTCGTAAGGAACACCCAGCTTACGCATGGCATGTATTTTAGAGTTGGTAGTGCTTATATCCAGTGTTTTCCTGAACAACCACGGGTATGGCGGCATTACCGATCCTTCAGCCATGGAAGTAGGATCCAGCATGTGATTAAAATGCCAGCTATCGGGGTACTTGCCACCAATACGGGCCAGGTCGGGGCCGGTACGTTTACTTCCCCATTGGAACGGGTGATCATATACAAACTCACCGGCTTTGGAGTATTCACCATAACGTTCTACTTCGTAACGGAAAGGCCTGATCATTTGTGAGTGGCAGTTATAACAGCCTTCTTTGATGTAAATATCACGTCCCTGTAACTCCAGCGGTGTATAGGGTTTCACACTCGCAATGGTGGGCACATTTTCTTTTACCAGGAAAGTGGGGATCATTTCAACCAGTCCGCCTATCGCTACTACAACCAGGCTAAGGCTTAATAACAATAATGGTTTTCTTTCGATGAAGGAATGCCAGAAAGCTTTTTTAGGCGCTACATAATTTTTAGCCAGGGTCGGTGCTTCGGCTTCATTGGAAGCCACAAAGCTTCCCTGTCTGGCAGTTTTGTATAAGTTATAGATCATGATGATCACGCCCACAAAGAACAGGGTACCACCTATACCACGGAGCACATAGAACGGAACAATTTCCTGTACCACGTTCATGAACTGGTATTGCAGTTGTCCTTCGGGAGTAAAGGAACTCATCATAAAATAAGAACGGAAAGCCGACCAGTACATAGGTACCGCATATAACACAATACCTAAAGTGCCAATAAGGAAATGGGTGCCGGCCAGTTTAGTAGAATACAATTTGGTACCATAGAACCGCGGGAATAACCAGTATAACATACCAAAGGTTAAAAAGCCGTTCCAACCCAACGCTCCTACGTGTACGTGGGCAACGGTCCAGTCGCTATAATGCGAAATAGCATTTACATTTTTCAGGGAAAGCATGGGCCCCTCAAAAGTGGCCATACCATAACAGATAACGGCTACTACAAAAAATTTCAGTACAGGATCTTCACGCACTTTATCCCAGGCTCCACGCAGGGTAAATAATCCATTCATCATACCACCCCAGCTGGGCAGTAACAACATTACTGATAAGGCCACGCCTAAAGACTGTGCCCATTCCGGTAAGGCAGTGTACAATAAGTGGTGAGGACCAGCCCAGATATAAATAAATATTAAACTCCAGAAGTGCACAATACTTAAACGGTACGAGTAAATAGGCCGGTTGGCCGCCTTAGGCAGGAAATAATACATTAAACCCAGGTAAGGAGTGGTTAAAAAGAAAGCCACCGCATTATGCCCGTACCACCATTGTACCAGCGCATCCTGCACCCCTGCATACCAGGAGTAACTTTTCATAAATGAGATGGGTAATGCAAAGGAATTAACGATATGCAGCATGGCAACCGTAACCCAGGAGCCGATAAAGAACCAGATGGCCACATATAAATGCCTTTCACGCCTGGTAAGTATGGTACCGAACATGTTCACACCAAACGCTACCCATATTAAAGTAATGGCAATATCAATAGGCCATTCCAGCTCGGCATATTCTTTACCACTGGTAAAGCCTGCCAGTAAGGTAACAGCCGCCGATACAATGATCAGTTGCCAGCCCCAGAAATGTATCTTGCCCAGCAAAGGACTCCACATCGGGGTTTTTAATAAGCGGGGTAAGGAATAGTAAACGGCGGTGAAAATACCATTACCCACAAAGGCAAAGATCACGGCATTGGTATGCAGTGGTCTTGTTCTTCCGAATGTGGTAAACTCCGAACTGAAATTCAATGCCGGGAAGGCCAGCTGAAAGGCCGCCAGTACCCCTACTAACATACCTACTGCCCCCCAGACAATGGTGGCAATAGCAAACAACTTAGGCAACTTGTTGTCGTAAGAAAACTTCTGTAATTCCATACCTTACTTTATTTTTTACTGGTTTTGGTGCTTGTTTCGTTCTCAAATAATATCCTGTTGGCGGGGGAGTAATCATCTTCATACTGTCCGTCTTTTACACTCCAGATAAGCCCGCCCAGGAAGAAGATGGCGATCAAAAGGCTTACTAATGCAGTAATAATTATTATGCTCATAACGGGGACAAAATTTGTTGAAGTTTTGTTAAGGAAGATTACCCTGCGTCATACCTCAGTATGATTTTTGTCATGGCATTGTAAAGCGGAATTTCCGGGCCTTCCATTCGCTTAAGCCATAGGTAACCAGGATGATGCTGATAGAGGAGGCGGGCATCAGGATGGCCGCGATCACCGGCGCTAACAATCCCTGCACGGCAAAGTATAAGCCGATGATATTATATAGAATAGAAATAATAAAACTAAAAATGATGATCTGTTTACCACTGCGGGCATATTGCATGAACCGGTAAAAATTGGCAAATACCGATGCTTCCATTATACCATCCGAAGCAGGCGTAAAATTGTTCTTTTGTTCTGCTACGGCTATGCCCACATTACTTTGTTTTAAAGCACCGGCATCATTTAACCCATCCCCCACCATTACTACCTTATGCTTTTTCACTTCCTGCAGGTGCCGGATATAAGCCAGTTTATCTTCCGGTGACTGGTTAAACAACAATTCACTATCCTTCCCCAATACATTGGTCAAGGTAGCGGCTTCCGCATCATTATCACCGCTAAGGACCGAAATATGATATTTCTTTTGCAGTTGCTGCATCAGGGCGGCAAAACCAAAACGGTAAACGCCTTTCACCCTATAGCAGCCCACTATTTCATTTTCAATACGGATATACACATGGGAACCACTACTTTTTTTGTGTTCACCTGCTTTTGCTACAAAACCGGCACTGCCTATCTTAATATAAGTTTCCTGTATCCAGCCTTCAATACCTGCCCCGGCATGATCTTTAAAATCAGTAACCGTATATATATCCGGCACATCCAGGTACTGCAGTACCGACCGGCTTAAGGGGTGATTGGACTGTGCCAGCAGTGATGCCACCAGTTTCACCTGTTCATTAGTTAATGCAGTTCCTTTATAACTAACGGCCAGCTTATTCCCTTGCGTCAGCGTACCCGTTTTATCAAATACAATATGATCGGCTTCTGCCATTTGTTGTATCACATCGGGGTGACGCAGGTACAGCTTGTTCTTACTTAATATACGCAGTACATTACCATTGGTAAAAGTTGATGACAATAATAAGGCGCAGGGGCAGGCAATGATCAATACGGTAGTCAGCACATCCCACATGGTTTGTATTTGTCCCTGCCATAGCCAATAGGTCGCGGCTATACCGCTGATAATGAAAACAATGATGGTGAAGTAATTACTTAAAGCATGTATAAAAAAGGATTCTTTTTTTTCCTTTTTAAACACATCCTTGTTCCACAGGTTGGTAAGATAACTCTGTGAGGCTTTCTTAACCAGGAGCAGCTCCAGTTTCCCGGCACATTGTTTACCGCCGGCATATACTATCTCTCCCACCTCCTTATTGATCAGCACACTTTCACCTGTTACAAAACTATAATCAATAAGGGCTTTACCTTTTGAAATGATGGCGTCTGCCGGGATCAGTTCATTATTATACACTTCAATGATATCGTTCTCCTGTAATTGTTCTACAGGAACAGGTACAAATCCTTCCTGCGTTTTTACATTCACCGCAATGGGAAAGAAAGATTTAAAATCCCGGTCAAACGAAAGCGACTGTTGTGTTTTATCCTGTGCCCAGCGGCCAATCAGCATAAAAAAAACAATACCGCTCATACTATCGAGGTACATATTACCGTGTAACACAAAAAACTCGTACAGGCTCCGGCCAAAAGTAATGGCAATGGCCAGGGCTATAGGAGCATCAATATTCAGGTATCGGTTGCGGATACCCTTCCAGGCGCTTACAAAAAACTCCGAGGCGCAGTAAAACAAAACCGGCAGGGATAAGGCCAGTGTGATATAACGGAAAGCTGTTTCCACATCTGCCTGCATGGTGCTGCCAATAGCAAAATACTCCGGCAGGCTCATCATCATAATATTGGCGAAGCAAAAACCTGCAATCCCTATTTTATACAACCGGGTCTTGTTATAATGTTTCACTTTTACACCGCTTATATCCTGTAAACTGATATGCGGCTCGTAACCCACTGCTGCCAGGGTTTCCACCACTTTACGCAGGCTGGTGGTGTTATTGTCAAAAACAATAAAGGTCTCCTTGCTGTTAAAATTTACTCTTGATGAAATGATGCCTGCATTTATACGGTGCAGGTTTTCCAGCAGCCATAAACAACTGCTGCAATGCATCTGCGGCAGGTAAAAATTAACATGGGTTTGTTTGCCATCGGTATATTGTATCAGTTTTTGGATAATGGCTGTATCATCGAGAAAATTAAACTTATCGGCCCGCACTTTTATTTTCTGTGTCATGCCGGGATGCGCATTCATATCGTAATAGGCACAGAGTTCTCCCTGGTTCAATATTTCATATACCAGTTTACAACCATCGCAGCAAAAGGTTTTGTCCTCCAGCCTGATGGTGGTGGTTACACATTTTTCGCCACAGTGATAACAGGTTTCTTTTACGGTATGAATAGCCTCTTTCAAACTGACTGGTATTTTATCGTTCCCTATTAATGATCCCTTGTCAGGCAAAACTCTTTTATCCGGTTATTGTAAAAGATGATATGGCAATGTGTGAAACATGATTTTGGTCAGGGAAGCGAAAGTTCGAAAGGTTCAAGTGTTCAAAAGGTTCAAGAGATCCGGGATGCTCAAAGAGGCCTTCAGGCGGTGCAAAATGCGGCTGTTCGAAACTTGTAATTTACTGTTGTTCGAAACTTGCAGTTTCGAACTTATATTTTATCGCCTCCGGCGATTAAACATGCCCCTCTTTTACCTGCCAGGTTAGATATTGAAAACAATAACCTCAACCCACACCGGTTTGCCAAGATCTGCAACTTTCCCCCTCTGCGAAACCCGGGGAACAAACCACCCAAACTTTAAACAAATTCCTCGTCACAGAACAAGCCGGGGACAAACGGGGCAGGGTCGGTTCAACAAATTAATAATCATCGTTTTACACAAGTTTCAAAGACAGTTAATTATTGTTCATGCAGCTTACCTTATCTTCGTACCCAAATTTTTAAGACTAACAATATTTTGTTGCATGAGCAGTACTATTAAAGCCGCTATTACTGCGGTTGGAGGCTATGTTCCCGAAGATAAGTTAACCAATTTTGACCTTGAAAAACTGGTTGATACCAATGACGAATGGATCAGGACCCGTACCGGCATTTCCGAACGCCGCATTTTAAAAGGCGAGGGTAAAGGGGTATCGGAAATGATTGTCCCGGCCGTTCAGCAGTTATTGGAAAAACGAGGTATTGACCCGCTGGAGATTGACTGTATGATCGTAGGTACCGTTACCCCGGATATGGTATTCCCAGCTACTGCCAATGTAGTATGTAACAAAATAGGCGCTAAAAATGCCTGGGGCTTTGACCTCTCCGCGGCCTGTTCCGGTTTTTTATATTCTCTTACCATGGGTGCATCTCTGATAGAAAGCGGCCGTTACAAAAAAGTAATAGTTGTAGGTGCTGATAAAATGAGTGCCATTATTGATTATACCGACCGCGCCACCTGTATCATCTTTGGTGATGGCGCGGCCGCTGTATTGCTGGAGCCTAATGAAGAAGGCCTGGGTTTACAGGACAGCATTTTAAAAAGCGATGGCAGCGGTGCAGAATTCCTGCGCATGAAAGCCGGTGGTTCGGCCTACCCTGCAAGTATTGAAACTGTTACTGCCCGTGAGCACTATGCTTTCCAGGAAGGAAAAACAGTTTTCAAATTTGCGGTAAAAGGTATGGCCGATGTAAGTGCCGAATTATTAGAGCGTAATAACCTGACCGGCGATGATATTAACTGGCTGGTTCCACACCAGGCCAACCTGCGTATTATTGATGCCACTGCCGAACGCATTAATATGCCCAAAGAAAAAGTAATGATCAATATAGAGAAATTCGGCAACACCACTGCTGCCACTATCCCCCTTTGTTTATGGGAATGGGAAAACAAGTTGAAAAAAGGCGATAATATCGTACTGGCAGCTTTCGGTGGCGGCTTTACCTGGGGCGCTACCTGGTTAAAGTGGGCTTACGACGGAAAATAATTTTTATAACATTTAGTAATAAAGTATATAGTATGCAGATGCTATATACTTTTTTTATGTCCATACAAGCCAGGCCCAAGAGGTTCAATGGTTCAAAAGTTCAACGTTCAGGTTCGTTTTATTAAAACCGGTTCATACTACATTGGTTAATAGCTAACCGTTATTAGTTAATTGCCACTTGTCATTTGTCCATTGTCAATTGTCATTTGTCCATTGTCAATTGAATTGTCCATTGAATGAATTTGTTTTATCTTTCCGGTCATTTTTCACCCTCACAATTTATCATTCTTGAATACCAATATTTTGCCTTTCGAAGGTTTTAGTTCAGCCTGCGTACATGCCGGCCATACACAGGATCCAAACTATGCTCACTTAGTACCTATTTATGCCAGCAGCACTTTTGTATATGATGATGCGGAACAGGGTATGCGCCGTTTCAGCGGCCAGGAAGACGGGTATATTTATAGCCGATGGGGCAACCCTACTTTCAGGGAAGCAGAGCAAAAAATTGCTGCACTGGAATGTTTTGGTCTGCAGGACAAGAATGGACAAGCCTTACAGGCCGAAGGCATTTTACAGGCTTCGGGTATGGCGGCCATTACTACTTTATTACTGGCAACATTAAAACCGGGTGATAAAATACTGACCCATTTTTCCTTATACGGTGGCACCGAACAGATCATGAAAAATGTTTTACCACCGCTTGGTATCAGTGCCGTTATAGCCGATCTGAGGGATGCATCCATTGCAGCAGGCATCATTAAAAATGACCCTGCCATTAAAATGATCTATATCGAAACGCCTGCCAACCCTACCATCCAGTGTGTGGATATTGAAGTGCTGGCCAATACGGCAAAGGAACACGGCCTGATAACCGCCTGCGATAATACATTTGCCACACCATACCTGCAACAACCTTTTAAATATGGTGTTGACTATATTGTACACTCTACCACTAAATTCTTAAACGGCCATGGTACAGCCATTGGCGGCGTATTGCTGGGAACCGATATAGAAAAAATGACCCAACATGTAAGACTGATCGCTAAAACATTAGGCGGCAACGCCAATCCCTTTGATGCTTTTTTACTGATTAACGGCATGAAGACACTCGAATTAAGAATGGAACGCCATTGCAGCAATGCAGGCAAGGTAGCCGGGTTTTTACAACAACACCCTGCTGTAGCAAAAGTGAACTATAATGGTTTAACGAGTCACCCCGATCATGCTACTGCCAAAAAACAAATGCGGCACCCCGGTGCCATGTTAAGCTTTGAATTAAAGAACGGCTTACAGGGGGGTATTGATTTTATGAACAAATTACAGATGTGTACACGTACCGTATCACTGGGAACCTGCGATACTTTGTTATCACATCCTGCCTCTATGACCCACTACAGTGTACCACGTGAAGAAAGAATTAAATATGGTATTACCGACGGCCTGATCCGTATGAGTGTGGGTATTGAAAATGTGAACGATATTTTAAAGGACCTGGAACAGGCGCTGCAATAATATTTACCACAAACCTTAACCATCAATTTACCAGTATGCACAAGCTTATTGTAACAACCATTGGTATCGGACTATTTCACCTGGCGGCCATGGCCCAAAAACCAGCCGACCCCAGGTTAAAAGGCCTTGACCTTTTTGCCGAAAAAATACTGAAGGATTTCCAGGCCCCCGGCGTATCCATTGCCGTGGTAGAAAAAGACAGAGTAGTGTACACCGGTGGTTTTGGTTTCAGGGATGCAGAAAAAAGGCTGCCGGTAACAGCTAATACGCTATTTGCCATTGGTTCCTGTACCAAGGCTTTCACCGCTTCTATGTTAGGCATGCTGGTAAAAGAAGGATCGGTTGATCTAGATAAGCCGGTACGTAATTACCTGCCGGAGTTAAAGTTTAAGAACGACTATACTAATAAACATATCACCCTGCGTGATATGATGAGTCATCGCAGCGGCTTACCGCGGCACGATGCGTCCTGGTATGGATCCACTGCTTCCCGTAACGAACTGCTGGCAAGAATAGAGTATCTGGAACCTTCAGTGGAGTTAAGACAGGCCTACCAGTATAATAACTTTATGTTCATGGCCCAGGGTGTGGTATTGGAAAAACTCACCGGTAAAAGCTGGGAGCAGAATATCAAGGACCGCATCTTTACCCCTTTAGGCATGACGGTTTCCACCACTTCCATAGCAGATATGGAAAAATCAGGCGACCGCTCACTGGCCTATTCCTTAGAAAACAAAGTAAATAAGGTTATTCCTTATCGTAATATTGATGCCATTGGGCCTGCCGGCTCTGTTAACAGCAGTGCCAATGATATGGCCAACTGGCTGATCACCTGGATCAATGGTGGTAAATTCAAAGGCAAAGAAATTATTCCGCAGGGTTTTGTGAACCAGGCCATGACAGCACAGGTAGCTACAGGTGGCGGCGTACCCGGCAAAGTCAACCCCGATATACACCTTAACGCCTATGGACTGGGATGGGGAATGTCCAGTTACCGCGGGCATTACAGGGTAGAACATGGCGGTGGCATAGATGGCTTTATTACCAGTACGGGATTTTTCCCTTCTGACAGTATCGGCATTTTTGTCGTGAGCAGCCAGTCCGAAGTCACTACGGCTATTCGCAATTATATTGCAGACAAATTATTAAAACTATCAGATAAAAACTGGGGTAAAGCTGACCTCGAAGCCCGTTTAAAAGCCGACTCCACCAGCAATAGCATTCCTAACACCGACAGCCTCAATAAAAAACCAGGAACCCACCCTTCTCATGCATTGAAAGATTATGCCGGTAAATTTGAAAACAAGGGTTATGGTATTGTCACACTCTTTAACGAGAGGGATACTTTATGGATCGACTATAACGAAGGTGGGAAAAAAACTACCAGTTATGTAGAGCATTACCATTATGATGTGTTCCGGATCATGGATGCCAAAAAACCGGGCGAAGTAGTGAAAGATGGTTTTAAAATACAATTTCACCTGGATGCTATGGGTAATATAGACCACCTAACAGCACCCATGGAACCCAGTGTTGAACCGGTTAAATTTAGCAAACTGCCACCGAGTATCGAGATAAATGAAAATGACCTGCAAAAATATGTAGGTACCTACGACCTGGAAGGGGCTACTGTTACGGTGTATATACGTAATAACAAAACCCTCATGGTGCTGGTACCGGGGCAGCCCGATTATGAACTGGCGGCTGCCGGCGAACACCTTTTCAACCTGGTTATTGCAAAAGGCTACAGCGTAAAATTTGATGTGAACGACAAAAATGAAGTAACAGCTTTAAGTTTTATACAACCCAATGGCGTGTTTAAAGCCAACAGAAAAAAATGAGTACAGCTATCATCATCAGGAAAGCGGTAAAAGAAGATTGTACCGCTATGTTACAATTGGTTCACGAACTGGCGGAATATGAAAAAGCACCGGAGCAGGTAACCGTTACCCTGGATCATTTTATAGAAAGTGGTTTTGGCCCTAACCCGGTATGGTGGGCTTTTGTTGCCGAAACCGAAGGCCGCATTGTGGGCATGGCCCTTTATTATATCCGTTACAGTACCTGGAAAGGACAGCGTATGTACCTGGAAGATATTATTGTAAATGAAAACATGCGGGGTAAGGGCATTGGTGCTAAACTCATGGATACGTTAATTGCCGAGTGCAGGGAGAAAAAATTCAGCGGCATGATGTGGCAGGTACTGGACTGGAACGAACCTGCGATCAATTTCTATAAAAAGTATAACGCAAACTTTGACGGAGAGTGGATCAATTGCTCGATTAATTTTTAGATTTTAGTATGTAGTATATAGTATACAGACTATACAATAACAAGGCCCTGAAACCGGTCACCTGATCTAAATACTAAATTCTATATACTGCATACTATATACTTTAAACTCACTTATCAAACCATTTCTGCTGGTGTGCCAGGCTGATGGCCTGTGCCTTTGAATTAATATGCAGTTTATCGTATATATTGGCAATATGCTTGCGTACCGTTAATACACTCAGGTCTACTACTGAAGCAATATGTTTGGCATCCCAGCCATTCACCATATGTTGCAGTATTTCTTTTTCTCTTTGGGTAATAACCTGAGGTAAGGCGTTTTTGGTTTGGCCGGATTCTGTATGATTATCCAGTTGTTGCGCCCTGCCCAATAACTGTAATGATTTACGGGCTATCGCCGGGCTCATGGGCGCTCCACCAAATTCAATTACGTTCACCACCGATTCATATAATACCTGTGCCGGCTCATGTTTTAATAAATAGCCCGAAGCACCGGCCTTGATGGCTTCAAATATTTTTTCATCATCATCAAAAACGGTCAGTACAATATAATGAGTAGAGGGATATAAAGCCTTGGCCAAACGGATCGTCTCTACCCCATCCATCTCCGGCATCTCCAGGTCCATAAAGATCACCTGGGGAATTTTATGATGCGGCAAGCCACGCAACTCTTCCAGGCACTGATGACCATTTTCGGCAGTAAATAACAAAGTAAAATCGGGTAATAACTTTACCTTTTGCAGGAAAGTGTTCCTGTTTACTTTATTATCATCAACAAAGGCAATGGTAAAATTTGTGGCCATATTGTAAAGTTGTACAATAAGCAGCAATATAACAATACCTAATTTGTAGTATTAAAACCTGTTCCGGGTGTGATCAGCACTACTGTGCCGGCATCCACCCCTGCCTGCCACTTTACCTGCCAGCCTGCCTCATGGGCCCTGGCTTGTATATGCGCCAGGCCATTTCCTCCTTCTGCCTTTTCAACAGGTGTAACGGGCATCCCAACCCCATCATCTGCCACCTGTACTTTCCAGTATTGTTCATTACCTTCTAAAAATATATCTACATGCCTGGCCCTGCTATGCTTCAGGGCATTTGTTACCGCCTCCTGTACCATCTGGAACAGGTCATAGGCCTGCGCCGGTGAAAACTGCTGGTCAAACACAATATCCTCCGCTACCTGTATCTCTGTATCGGGGAAACTGGGTTGTATCCGGCGGGCAAAAACTTTTACCCGGTCACTAATGGCAGTTAAGGATAAAGCATCTTTCTTCAGTACCCAAATGGTATCACTTAACTGTGCCACAATGGAGAGTGAATTATGCCGCAGCTGCTGCATGGCGGTTTTACTCTGTTCATTATCCTGTTCGGTTTTAATAAACTCCAGGTTCGATACCACCGAAGCGGCATAAGCCCCCAGGTTATCGTGCAGGTCAGTAGCGATCCTTTTTCTTTCATTCTCCTGTGCCTGGGTAACGGCCAGTAAGGATGCATCTTTCTCCCGCTGTATCAACAACTGCAGCTTAAGTTTTTCCCGTTTTTTATAGTTATAAAAACTCATGACCGCTATAATAAAAACGATCAGCAAAAAAGCGAGCAGGCCATAAAATACAAGGTCCTTTCTATACAGGTCCAGCTTCTGCTGTATAATGGTATTCTCCTTCTTCTGTGCCTCATACCGGGCCTCCATCTCCAGCGAGGTCTTGGCAAAATCTGCTTTATAAAACAACTCTTTTGCTACCAGCAACTCCTCCATGGTTTGTACATACAGCTGTTGCTGACCGCTTGCTTTATAAGCTTCGGCCAAAGGCTCTAAATACATAACCTGGTACTCGGGTACCGTATCCAATGCCAGGTATTTTGTACAAATGGCAATGGTCTTATCATATTGTTTGGTCACATTATAAAACCTGGCCAGCCTTTGTATATCATCGGCAAACAAGGTATCTGCACTTACACTATTGGATAAAGCGATGGATTCTCTCAGTGCTTTTTCGGCACCCTCATAATTACCCACACCGCTTAAAATATCGGTTTGTATGGAGAGTATGGTTTGCAGGAAAGAAAGATTGCCGGTGGCCCTCGCATTAGTCAATGCTTTATCTACATACCAGGTAGCAGAATCATTCTTACCCATCTTAAAATAAGCCCTGGCCAGATTGCCGTATACAATAGGATAATTATCAAACTTAGGATTACTTTCTGCCAGCCGGGCCGCTTTCAAAAACCAGCTGAGCGATTCACCGGGGCTTTTTTCAGAACGCCGTTTTAATAAACCAACTGAATTATAAGCAATAATGCGGTTAGTAGTATCATTATACTTCTCTGCCTCGGCCATTAACCTGTACACATCCACACCTGCCTCATGTAACATGGCGTTGGTTGTAAATAATCTTAAACGTAATACCAGCCATTTAAAATAAGATGCTCTTTCAGCTATATTCGCCGGGTTAAGCTTTTCCAGGTTTTTATTGATCATTCCCAACGCCGTATCATTATATTCTGCCCGCCAGTAAGCCGTGGCTAAAAAATACGCCGCATTCTCTTTATCGGTTTCCGTACCCAGCTCCTGTGCCAGCTGTTGTGCCTGTAAGGCATATTTCATCGCAGTATCAATATGCAGGGAATACTGTTCGTTGGCTATTAATTGAAGAACAGCTAAAACCTGTTTTTTATTGCCGGCCTCTTTATTCATCAGCAACTTTAAGCTATCGAGCCCGGGTGTTTGTGCCCATAGGGTAATATCTGCATATAACAATAGCAGGCAGAAACCGGCGGATTGTAGTAGTTGATAGAGGAAGCGCATAGAGGATTCAGGTAGTTTGATAAAACAAATATAAAGGCCGGTGACAGCATCAGGAACAGCCTACTACAAATTAAGTATTTATCCGCAGCCTGCATTACAGCAGCTTTACAATGCTAAACATGCATACCTGACAACTTTAAATCTCCTTTTATGTTCAAAAAAAACTACCTGTACGGCCTGTTGTTGATCATGATCATGGTCGCCTCCTGTTCCAAAAGCGATAAACCCGCACCTACTGTTACCCAAAACGATATTGCCACCATTGATAACAAAGTTGCCGCTTTTATGACCACCTACAATGTACCCGGCGCTTCACTGGCCATTAGTAAAAACGGCAAGCTTGTATACCGCAGGGGATATGGCTTTGCCGATAAGGAAGCAAACCAGAAAGTAACGGTTAACGATCGTTTCCGGGTAGCCAGTGTATCCAAAACCATTACCGCTGTGGCCATTATGAAACTGGTACAGGACGGCAAGCTCACCATCGATCAAAAAGTATTTGGCGCCGGTGCTATCCTGGGTACGGAATATGGCACTACACCCTACAGCACCCGTGTAGCCAATATTACCGTTAAAGACCTGCTGCATCATACAACAGGTGGCTGGAACAATGCCTGGCCACAGGACCCTGTTTTCCAGCAACCCAATGCCACTGCTAAAGAACTGATCACCTGGACACTGAACAACCGCGCTTTAACAAATGATCCGGGCACCAGCTTCCAGTATTCCAATTTTGGTTACCTGGTACTGGGACGCATTATTGAAAAGCTCAGTGGCAAAACCTACGAGCAATATGTAAAAGAAAGTATACTTACCCCTATCCAGGCCAAAAACACCGAAATAGCAGGCAATACACTGGCCGATAGAAAAAACAATGAAGTAAAATACTATGGCCAGGGCAGTGAAGCCACTTATGTATATACTGATCCCTGGAAAAGAAATGATGCACCCAGCGGCTGGATCAGCACCCCAACCGACCTGGTACGTTTGCTTACGGCCATTGACAGCAGTGCCACCCGCCCCGATATTTTAAACGGTGTTACATTAAAACTTATGCGTACACCTAATACTATCAATAACTATTATGCCTGTGGTATTTATGTAGGCGCTGAATCGTGGACCCCCAGTAACTGGTATCATTTTGGCAGCCTGCCGGGCACACAGGCACTTATATTTAAAACATCTACCGGCTGGAGTGTAGCCTTTGTTATCAACACCCGTTTTACCAATGCCAACACCAGTCAAAATGCATTCGCCCAAATGCTTATTGATATAGTTACCGACAACAGCATTCCCTGGCAGGACATTGATCAATTCTAGTTTTCTCGTGTGTAATAAATAAAACGGCCGCTGTTTTCACAGCGGCCTTCTTTTATAAAACAATACGATAATACCTATTAATTCACGCCATTCACTTCCATTGTCTTATCAATCTTCTGTACAAGTCCCTGTAATACTTTACCAGGGCCCGCTTCTGTAAACACCGTAGCGCCATCGCCGATCATGGCCTGTACACTCTGTGTCCAGCGTACAGGACCGGTTAACTGATCTATCAGGTTCTGTTTTACTTCTTCTTTATCCAGCACAGCTTTAGCCACCACGTTCTGGTAAACCGCACAGGCAGGGGCATGAAAGGTAGTAGCTTCAATAGCCTGCTTCAATTCCTCTTTTGCCGGGGCCATTAACGGAGAGTGAAAAGCGCCGCCTACAGGTAATACAAGCGCCCTTTTGGCACCGGCTGCTTTCATACGCTCGCAGGCGATCTCAATACCTTTCAGTGATCCGCTGATCACCAGCTGACCGGGACAATTATAATTAGCAGGCACCACCACTTCACCGGTTTCGGCCGCTACTTCTTTACATATCTCTTCTACCTTTTCATCCGCCAGAGCCAGTACAGCCGCCATGGTGCTGGGTACCAGTTCACAGGCTTTTTGCATGGCATTGGCACGGATAGCAACCAGTTGTAAAGCGCTTTCAAAACTCAGGGTACCGTTGGCTACCAGGGCCGAAAACTCTCCCAGTGAATGACCGGCAACCATATCAGGCTTTGCGTTATCAATGGTTTTAAACGCAATTACAGAATGTAAAAACACAGCAGGCTGTGTTACATCCGTACGTTTCAGATCTTCATCGCTCCCGGTAAACATAATATCCGAAATACGAAAACCCAGGATCTCATTGGCCTGTTCAAATAACTTCTTGGCAAAAGCACTATTCTCATAATGTTCTTTTCCCATTCCTGAGAACTGTGAACCCTGGCCCGGAAATACATATGCATGTTTCATGCGGTGATATTTTTTTAAGCAGTTGTTTTACTTATGGTGACAAAAAAAGCCTGACCGGAATATCCTCCAACCAAACTTTATATTAAGTGACAAACCTACGTTTTTTAATGTAAATCCGCCCCTATTAATTTTACAAACTCACTTCTTGTAGAATCTTTATGAAACTCCCCGTCAAAAGCCGATGTAGTGGTCACTGAATTTTGTTTACCCACCCCCCGCATCATCATGCAAAGGTGTTTTGCTTCAATTACCACGGCCACACCAATCGGGTTCAGGGTCTCTTTAATCGCATGCATAATATCTACCGTCAGCCGCTCCTGTACCTGCAGGCGGCGGGCATATACATCCACTACCCTGGCTATCTTACTCAACCCCGTTATCCAGCCATTCGGAATATACGCCACATGTGCTTTTCCAAAAAACGGCAGCATATGGTGTTCACACATACTGAATATTTCTATGTCCTTTACTATCACCATCTCGCTTACATCCTCGTGAAACTTGGCAGAGTTAATGATAGCATGGGCATCCTGCTGGTATCCCTGCGTTAAATACTGCATGGCTTTGGCCAGGCGTTCCGGTGTTTTGATCAGCCCTTCTCTTCCGGCATCCTCTCCCAAATACCCCAACACTTCTTTATAATTCTTCATCAAACCCTGCGTCACATCCTCATCGTAATGATCTATCTTTTTATATGCCATTGCTTATTGTGTTTAATGTTTCAGGTTTTATGTTTAAGGTTAGCGTTCAATAGGTATAATCCCTGTTATTGGTTCGTCCCTGTTTTTACTACAATTATCTTTATCATGTTACCGGCTGCAGTACTTCTATCATCAGCTGTTGCGTCGCACACTGCATCGTTCGGTTCATCTGTCATCAGTCACTTGTGAATGATCCCATTCATAACTCATCATTCTGCATTCACCATTATCCCACCGGGTACTCCACAAAATTCCTCGGTGTTTCGTACAACCTGATCTGCAGATCATTCCCCGCATCAATATGTGGTCGTAATAACCTGTAAATAACAATAGCAATATTCTCTGCTGTCGGGTTCAGGTCTTTAAACTCAACCGTGTCCAGGTTCAGGTTACGGTGATCAAAACGTTCATGGATCTCCCGGTGAATAATTTCACTCAATACTTTCAGGTCCATCACATAACCGGTAACGGCATCCGGCACACCCGTTACTTTCACCACCAGCTCATAATTATGACCATGGTAATGCGGGTAGGCACATTTGCCAAATACCTTATCGTTGGTAGCATCATCCCACGCAGGATTATACAACCGGTGTGCGGCATTAAAATTCTCCTTCCTGTATACAGCCACTTTATTCATCTCGCCCATCCTGGTTTATTGCTTAAAGTTTTATGATCTTATATCAATATCAGCCTATTCGCCAAAATACTCCACGTAGATCTTGGGGGTTTCGTACAGCTTTATTGCATGTAACTGTATGTTAGCGGCCAAATGTGGTACCAGCTCTTTCCATATACCAATGGCCAGGTTTTCGGTACTGCATAATTTGCCGGCCATAAAATCAACATCCATATTCAGGTTCCGGTGATCCAGCTTTTCAATTACCCTTTCCTGTATGATCGTGCTTAATCTTTTTACATCAAATACAAATCCTGTATCCTCATCCGGCTGACCTTTTACGGTAACATATAATTCATAATTATGTCCATGCCAGTTCTCATTGGCACACTTGCCAAATACCGCTTCATTCTTCGCTTCATCCCAATTGGGGTTGTACAACTTATGGGCGGCATTAAAATGCTCTACCCTTGTTAAATATACCATTATAATAATTTATTCTGCCGCCTTGCCGGCGGGCTGCAAAGGTAATACATAAGTTAAAAATGGCAATAAATGCATCTTCCCGGCGGAAAAAACATCCTTCTCCAACCCTTCACCAGTAATTGTAAATCAACAAACTATAGACAAAATTAACTACCCGGCTTTTTAATAACCGTTCTATTGATCCGCAGACTGTTCTTTTACTATCCGCACGTATGTTACTACCATCAAAGACATGCTTCCCGGAGGCCCGGCATCACCGGCCTCTAAGAAAATCCCTTACCATTTCCGCAGGCACCCGATATTTGCAGCATGCGTATTTTGTTAACAGCAGCCACTGCGGGTGAAATTGCCCCGGTAAAGGAATGGCTCAACCAACATAAAAAACAATTCAAACAATTAAGGGTTACTATAGATATTTCGGGTATCGGCAGTAATGTTACTACTTATGCACTGACTAAGGCATTAACCCGGCAGCGTTATTCGCTGGTGATCCAGGCAGGCATTGCCGGCAGCTTTTCTCCCGATCATCTTGAAAAGGTTTTTGTTGTAAAACAGGATAGTTTTGCCGACCTCGGTGTTTGGGAGGAGGCAACCTTTAAGGATATGTTTGACCTGGCATTATTAAAGCCCAACGAAAAGCCCTTTAAAAAAGGTAAACTCGTTAATCCCAATAAAAATTTATTGCAGCTTACCAAACTAAAAGCGATCAATGCTGTTACTGTTAACGAGATCAGCACCCGGCCAAAGCAAATAGAGTGGTACAAGGAACATTTTGCTCCTGTTATAGAAAGTATGGAAGGCGCGGCATTACACTATGTTTGCCTGATGGAAAATATTCCTTTCCTGCAAATACGCTCGGTATCTAACCTGGTAGGCGTACGCAATAAAAAGAAATGGAAAATCGGCCCGGCCATTCACCACCTGAATGCAGAACTGATCGAACTGTTACAAACCTTAAGTACAAAACATGAAACTGACATTAGGCTTTAGTCCCTGCCCCAACGATACCTTTATTTTTGATGCATTGGTCAATCATAAAATCGATACCCGTGGTTTTGAGTTTGAGACCATACTGGAAGATGTGGAAACCCTGAACGAATATGCACTGGAAGGCAAACTGGATATTACCAAACTCAGCTTTCCGGCCTTTTTCAAATCATTGGATAACTATTTATTATTACGTTCCGGCAGCGCTTTGGGCAAGGGTGTGGGTCCTTTACTCATACAGGCACAAAACAAAACCCTGCAAGCGGATGATGTGGAGCAAATGCAGGTAATATTGCCGGGCATCAATACCACGGCCAATCTCTTATTCAGCTTTGCTTACCCGGAAGCCCAACAAAAAAAATATGCCTTATTCTCTGAAATTGAGAACAGCGTATTACAACAGAACAACACCCTGGGAGTGATTATACATGAAAACCGGTTTACCTACCAGGAAAAAGGATTACATAAAGTAATGGACCTGGGTGAACATTGGGAAAACAAAATGCATGTGCCAATACCGCTGGGAGGTATCGCTATCAAACGAAGTATTGATAAAGATATAGCTACTACGATCAACAGCCTGATCAGGGAAAGCCTGGAATATGCTTTTGCCAACTACCCGCAGGTGAGCGAATATGTGAAACAACATGCACAGGCCATGGAAGAAGCGGTAATGCGTAAACATATTGACCTGTATGTAAACCAATACAGTCTTGACCTGGGCCCGGATGGTGAACATGCCATACACACTTTATACAAGGTGTTTCAGCAAACCAATGGGCTGGTGATTACGGAAGAAAATATAACTAACCTGGTATTGCAATAATAAAGACTATTTTTTATTATCGGCAAAATCCTCCCGCATCGGGCTGAACATATCTATCAATACCCCCTCCTGTAAGCATACTACACCATGGGGTATATTGGGTGGAACATAAAAGGCATCACCGGATTTCAATAATTTTTTATCACCCCCGATCTCCACTTCAAATACGCCTTTCTCTATATGGGATATCTGCGTATGCGGATGTTGGTGTACCGTTCCCACGGCACCCGTCTCAAAATGCACTTTTACCAGCATCAGCCGCTCATCCCAGGCCATCACCTTACGCTTAACCCCTTCACCGGTCTCTTCCCATGGCATATCACTATCTACAATAAAACTACTTTTATCTGTCATAAATTTTCTTTTCGGTTAAAGCCCCTGGATTCCGGAAGGAAATAAAGGGAGGTAGCAGCTGGGAGAGTATTAACTACAAACAGTAGTAAAAAATTAAACTGATCAGGATAACTGCTGCAATCACAATTATAATATTGCTGCCGCCAATTGCAATCCTAGTGAAGATACGTATTTTTTCTCTTGAAAAGCCGTTACGGGCCGGATACCACGGATCGCATTGGTGATAAACACCTCATCGGCTTCCAGTAATGTATCAATCATACACAGTTTTTCGGTAATAGTCGTATTATCCAGCAAATACTGCCTCATTACACCCGCTACACAGCCTTCTGATAAAGGAGGTGTAAAAACGGCCCCATCCTTTACCCAGAAAATATTGGCAATAGCTGTTTCTATAATGCGCTGATGATAATTGAGTATCAAACTATCCTGCCATTGATGTTGGGTGGCATAAATAGCGGCCATGGAATACAATAAACTGCTGGCTGTTTTTAAGTTACTGAAAGCGTCAGCCGTTTTATAACCGGCCGTATACAAACCTATTACCAGCGGATGTTGTAATTGCTCGGGTACCAGTTCATAAGATTCAATAAGAATGCCGGCTTCGGGGTTACTGAATATATCGCCGTTACCGCGGTAAAGCGATAAACGTACACGGGCCTGCAGGTTATGCCCATTTGCAATACATAACTCCTGTATGCTATCTGCCAGCCAGGCCTCATTAAAATAAACGGGCATATTATACTGCAACTGCGTTATTCCCCGGTACAGGCGGGCTATGTGGTAGCTTAATAAGGCTGGTTTTCCCGAAATCACTTTTATTGTTTCAAACAAACCATCCCCATAACGATATGCTTTGTTATCGGCTAAAAGCCGGGGAGTATTTGCCGCCATCAGCACATTATTAACATGCACATATTTCATACAATGAAAGTATCGTTTTTATAGCAACACACCTAAAACAAAACAACCACCTGATAACAGGTGGTTGTAATAATTTAAACCGTTGCTATATCTAGGTTTGCTGGATCAAACCGGCTTTTACCGCATACATTACCAGGCCGGCCATTGACTTGGTGCCTGTCTTGGTTTTTAATTTATCACGGATCGCTTCTACTGTACGGGGACTAAGATCAACGATATCGGCGATCTCTTTCGTACTTTTTTCTTCGCACATCAACCGCAGGATAGTTACTTCCTTATCGGTCAGGCTTACATCCGGCGGAGCAGAAGCTTCTACTACACGTTTGGTACGTAAACCACTTAATAAGGCCTTATTGGTCAGGTCATTAAAATAAAAGTCCTGCTCATATACCTGTTTAATGGCTTCGTAGATCATCTCGGAACCCGATTCCTTGGTTAAATACGAGTTGGCGCCGATCTCCATCATCTTGGATATTACCGAATGGTCATTATGCATGGATAACATAATTACCTTAACATCGGGATATAACTTTTTGATCTCGGGAAGGGTGGCCAAACCGTCCATGATGGGCATCTGGATGTCTAACAATACAACATCGGGTTGTATATGTTTTAACAGGTTCAGCAGTTGCATGCCGTTTTCGGCTTCTGCTACCATCTGGATATCTTTCCGGCTGGATAAAGATGTTTTTACGCCGGTACGAAATAGGGTGTGATCGTCGGCAATAGCTACTTTAATTGCAGTGTTTCCGTCGTTTCTCATTGGGATTAAAAATTGGTTTTACAAAATTGTACTTTCACAAAAATTGGATTCGTTAAAATTCGACCACAATTTGGAAAAATCCCCCGACATAAACCATAGTAGAAGTACCTGATTTCTACTTTGCGGAAACTACCTATTGACAAATATCAACCAA
Organism: Terrimonas rubra; assembly: GCF_042686025.1. Taxonomy (NCBI): domain Bacteria; kingdom Pseudomonadati; phylum Bacteroidota; class Chitinophagia; order Chitinophagales; family Chitinophagaceae; genus Terrimonas; species Terrimonas rubra. Next base: position 395,186 of record NZ_JBHUOZ010000003.1, on the reverse strand, counting down.
TAGTGGTTTACTCTTAGATAACCGGCAGGTATTTTTCCCAGAAAAATACGATACCAACAGTAAAAACCATAAAAAATAAATGGAGCAATTGTGCTCTTGTCCACATCGCCATGTGGATATACTTTTGTATCAGAAAGTTGATGAAAGCGATACTTGTTTATCCAATATCCAAAGCCGTCCAGAAAAGTTCTTTCCAAATCCAATGAATAAAACCAAAACAGGAACCCGTCAACATCAACTTTCTTATTTTTTAAATATCCGTTTTAAGTCATTATACCTGTAAAGAACCAGTTAAGCCTTCTGATAGGTTGACCCTCAATGGGTTAAAGATTTTTTCGTAACAGTAACAAATGAAATGGTCCTCTTCGGGGGACTTTTTCGTTTATTTCCCTTTCCCCCAGGTAACTGCATTCCGTAAACAGAGCCGGGAAGGTTATCCACAAATAGCAAATATTACGTTACCTGCCATTTATCAACAGAAAATATGCGTTGGAAATTAACATGGGGTATTCCCTTACTGTTTAACGGCTATCATATAAGCATAGGGATCGCCTACGGCAAATTTCCTGCGGCCGGGAACAGTATAGATCTCTTTTAAATGTAAACCCACCGAGCCGAGGATCCTGGCCATTTCACTCACCGAAAAAATGTAATCCACCGCCTGCTTCATCTCTATTTCCCCCTTGGCAGTAATGATCATTGTCTCCGTATCCATCCTGGTGGGAAAAAACAGGTACCGGCTTTTGCTTAAAATTCGTAATTCACCGATATCGGTCCATGTGCGGGGATTAAACTGCTTAATAACCGTTTCTGCAAGAGAATAACTATGAATCAGCATGGCTCCGCCCGGCTTTAAACTATCTGCTACCGTTTTCAGAATAACCAACAAATCTTCTTCCGGGAAAAAATTCAGGCTATTACCCATGCAGATTGCCAAGTCGTATGATTGTGAGGGCTGATAAGTAAAAATATTATCCCGGATGGTTGTTACCGGAAGGTTTTCAGCGGCGGCTGTTGCGGCCACCTCATCAGTATAGGCTTCCAGGTTATCTATGGCAGTAACCGTTACGCCCTCGCGGGCAAGCGCCAATGCGTGACGGCCGTAACCACACATCATATCCAGCACCACACTATCCTTATTCAATCCAAATTGTTTGATCATGAACTCCACTTCTACCCTGGTGAGTTCAGGTGGATTTATTTCACGCCAGATATCTTTATAATGACCATCAAAATAACTATCATTAATATTTGCCATGCCGGTATATTAAAATGAACAGAAAATTACAAAGTAACAGGAGTTGCCCGTAAATTATTCCAGTAATTTATTACGCATAGCAAACATTACCAGGCCGGCAATGGTTTTTGCCCCGGCTTTTTGCTTCATGTTCTGGCGAATGGTTTCGATGGTGCGGGGGCTTAAGAATACCACTTTTGATATTTCTTCGGTGGTTTTATCTTCAGCAATTAATTTTAAGATACGCAGTTCCTTTTCTGTAAACTTTACAGGATTAGGATAAAACTGCCGGACTGTTTTTTTATGCTGTAATTTTAATAATACGGCTTTATTCACCAGCTCATTAAAATAAAAGTCATCATTCATACAGGTCAGGATAGCCTGGTATATCTCGTCGGGGTCAGTTGTTTTGGTCAGGTAGGCATTGGCTCCCATCTCCATCATCTTGGTGATCATCTCCTGGTCATCGTACATGGTCAGTACAATGATCTTGATCGATTCATATTCTTTCCTGATCAGGCTGATAGCATTGATACCATCAATTTCAGGCATCCTGATATCCATTAATAAAATATCCGGCTCCTTTAATTTTAGTTTATGCATTAAATCCTTGCCATCCTCAGCTTCCCATAAAATGCGTAAATACTCCCGGTCTTTAAGAGACATACGGATACCATCACGAAAAATCTTATGGTCATCCGCAATAGCAACTTTTATTTCCTGAACAGCAGCCATCAAATTTGGTTTTATACAGGCCTGAGCCTGGTAGTTTAGAAGGAAAAAAATAGATTGTCAAACTTACGCTAAAAACCGCAATCTTTTTAGTGTTTTTACGTACTTAAAAAAACTTAACCTTGTTCTGTCAAAAGTTTTACCCCTTCCTGTATTCCCCTACCCCAGGGGTTTGTGTTTGTTTAACCGGGTGCTACCCCATGCCAGGTAATTTTTTCCGATAAAAGCAAGCTAAATTTTAATCAGTTGAACCACTTAGCCGACTTTTTCCTGGTTTGAAACTTATAACCTTTGTTTTAAAACGGGGATAATATTGTTTTTCCAGCTTTCAAAATCACCGGCAATAATATGTTCACGGGCTTGTTTCACCAGCCACAGGTAAAAAGCCAGGTTATGGGTACTGGCAATGGTAAGGCCCAGTATCTCCTTTGACTTTAATAGGTGACGTAAATAAGCTTTACTGTAATAATTGCTTATTTCACTGTCCAGTCCTTCGTCAATAGGCGAGTAATCAAACTCCCATTTTTTATTATCGATATTAATTACGCCACGCGTAGTGAACAACATAGCATTCCGGCCATTACGGGTAGGCATCACACAGTCAAACATATCTATGCCCATACCAATACATTCCAAAATATTCCATGGAGTGCCTACACCCATTAAATACCGTGGCTTTTCGGCAGGCAGGTGATCGCAGCACCAGTCACATATCTCGTACATCACCGGTTCGGGTTCACCTACACTTAAACCGCCGATCGCATTGCCTGTCGCATTTTTTGAGGCAATATATTCGCAGGATTGTTTGCGCAGGTCTTTGTACATAGCCCCTTGTACAATAGGAAAAAGGTTCTGGGTATAGCCGTACTTATCAGGTGTACTATTAAACCGTTCCACACAACGATCCAGCCAGCGGTGTGTCAGCTCCAGGCTTTTACGGGCATAACTGTATTCACTGCCACCGGGAGGGCATTCATCAAAGGCCATAATAATATCGCCGCCAATGGTACGCTGTATATCCATCACTCCTTCAGGGGTAAACAGGTGTTTGCTCCCATCAATATGCGACTGGAAGGTTACCCCTTCCTCTTTTATTTTACGGGTACCTGCCAGGGAAAACACCTGGTAACCGCCGCTGTCGGTAAGAATGGGTTTGTGCCAGCCGTTAAAGCGGTGCAATCCGCCGGCTTTTTCCAATACCTCCAGGCCTGGTCGCAGGTATAAATGATAGGTATTCCCCAATATGATCTGGGCCTTAACATCACTGTTCAGTAATTGCTGGCTCACCGCTTTTACACTGCCCACTGTTCCTACCGGCATAAAAATGGGCGTTTCTATCTGCCCGTGATCGGTAGTTATTAATCCTGCCCGGGCTTTGGAGCCGGTATCATTATGTTGTAACTGAAAGCTTAATGCCGCCATGAGATCTGTCCTTTATTATATTAACTGTTGCCTGCCACACCCGCCGGTCATACTACCCCGTAATGAAATATCAGCGTTTCTTTTCCTAATAAACAAATGAACGCCTGCCCCGTATCATTTAACAGGAAGCGGAGGTAGCAGCCCTGCAGCTCCTTATGGGGAAATAGCCGCAAATCGGCGGCAAGTTAAGTACTTAGCTTAAACTTCAAATAATAAACTGCATTATCTTTGCCCACTTATGCCACTAATTCATTGGGAAAACATCCTTTTCTACCTGCTTATTGCCACCACCGTTGTGCAGTTGTTTTACTATTTATACTTTTTTGCCCGTTTATCTTTTTTTAAGCCGGCTCAAAAAACACAATCGCAAACCCATCCGGTATCGGTTATTATTTGTGCCCGTGATGAGGATGAGAACCTGGCCCGCAACCTCCCCGGGGTATTGGTACAACAATATCATACCAGCTATGAGGTAGTGGTAGTAAATGATAACTCACTGGATGATTCCAAGTATATTTTAGAGGAACTGCGTAAGACCTTTAAAAACCTGCATATAGTGGAACTGACCCAGGAGGCCAAGTTGATCGCCGGTAAAAAATATCCTTTATCTATTGGTATCCGCGAGGCCAAACATGAGGTATTATTATTAACCGACGCGGATTGTGTACCCGCTACGGAAAACTGGATTGACAAAATGCAGGATGGTTATACCAGCGGCATTGACCTCGTAATAGGTTATGGCGCTTACCATAAACTACCGGGTTTCTTAAACAAGCTGATCCGTTTTGAAACAGTACACTCGGCCATACAATATTTTTCGTATGCCCTGGCCGGCCTGCCCTATATGGGCGTGGGGCGCAATTTATCGTATAAGAAAAGTTTGTTTTTAAACAACAAAGGCTTCTCCTCCATTAACCATTTACCCGGAGGTGATGACGACCTGTTTATTAATAAAGTAGCCACCAAACATAATACCGCCATCATTTTTGATGCGGAGGCCAGTACTTTATCGGTACCTAAAAAAACATGGAAAGAATGGCGTAAACAAAAACGCCGTCATTATACCACGGCAAAATATTATAAGCCGGTACATAAGTTTTTATTAAGTCTGTATGCCGGCAGCCAGTTCATCTTTTATCCCTTGGCTGCCGCCACTGCCATCTGGTTTGACTGGCGTATTGCTGCTGCTATTATAGGCCTGCGTTTCATTAGCCAGTTGTTTGTTTTTTACAAACCGATGAAGAAACTGGGCGAGAGCGACCTCTTTGGCTGGTTATTATTTTTTGACCTCTGGTTGTTTTTTTATTACCTGCTTTTTGCGCCCTCACTTTTCAGGAAAGCTAAAAAAACCTGGTAAATCAAAGTTCAAGCAGTTTAAGGTTCAAAAGTTCAACCCTGCATAATATTGATTGATAATTACTAACCCTGAACGATTAACCATTAACTATGAACTATTAACTAAATTCGCCTCATGGAAATTGTTACCAAATACTTTACGGAGTTTACTGATAAACAATTGCAGCAACTGCAGCAGTTACAGGCTTTATATACCGACTGGAACGAAAAAATAAATGTTATTTCCAGGAAGGACATTGACAGCCTGTATGAAAAACATGTATTACACTCTTTAAGTATTGCGGCAATTTTTGACTTTAACGATGGCGCCAAAATCCTGGACCTGGGTACAGGCGGCGGCTTTCCGGGCATTCCACTGGCTATTTTTTTCCCGGAAGTTCATTTTCACCTGGTAGACAGTATTGCCAAAAAGCTAAAAGTAGTACAGGCAATTGCCGGTGAACTTGGCCTGACCAATGTAACCACCCAACACGCCCGTGTGGAAGATATTAAAAACAGGAAATTTGACTATGTGGTTTCCCGTGCCGTAGCCCCTTTAAAAGACCTGTGGCAATGGTGCCGGCCCTTAATCGCTACGCAACCATCACAGCCGCTTAACCATGCACCCGGCTTAATTTGCCTGAAAGGTGGCGATTTGAACCTGGAAATACAGGAGAGCGGCACTAAACCCAAAATAGTAGATATAACAGGCTTATATTCAGAAGATTACTTCAAAGAAAAATTTATTATTTACGTTACCCGTTAAGACTTTACCCACAAAAAAGTTAAATAACTACCACTTTGTGGTATTGTTCATAATTCCGCAAAGCAGGAACTTTGCCATATGAGCGATATTAAGGTATGTATAGTAGATGATAATAGTCAATTAAGAAACACCTTAAAAGATATTATCGAAATGTCTGACGGTTATGTTTGCGTTGGTACTTTGGCTACTGCCGAAGAAGCCGTAACTGAAATTCCTACCCTGCGACCCGATGTGGTTTTAATGGATATTAACCTGGGCAGTACGGAGAGTGGTATTGATTGTGTAAGGGTATTAAAACCATTGCTGGCCAATACCAATTTTATGATGTGTACTGTGTACGAAGAGGATGAAAAAATCTTTGAAGCTTTAAGCGCGGGCGCCAGCGGGTACATATTGAAAAAGACCAGCCCCTTTTTGTTACTGAACGCCATTAAAGAATTATATGAAGGCGGTGCACCCATGAGCAGCCAGATAGCCCGTAAAGTAGTTGCTGCCTTTCAAAATCAACAGCCCGTAAATACAGAAGCCGAGCAGGAAATTAATAAACTAACGGTTCGTGAAAAGGAAATACTGGAATGGCTTTCCAAAGGATTAAGCTATAAGGAAATTGCCGCTTCCATTTTTTTAAGCCCTGAAACAGTACGGAAACACGTATACCATATTTACGAAAAACTGCACGTAAACAACCGGGTAGAAGCCGTTAACAAATATTATGGCCGTTAAACAAAACATTCATTTTAGTTAACATTTGTCAACCAAAATGAGTTTAAACGACGATTATTCGTCCCAGCAGGTCGGTTTTGTACTTAAAAATACCACTTTCGTGGTATTGCCAATGCAGCAAAACCAGCCTACTTTAGCAGTGTTATTTAACAAGCCCCTATTCCAAGTTATCTAGCAGTTAACCATTAATCATCGCATGCACTTTATCCATTTATTATAGGGGTTCTAATCAAATACCACAAAAGGCTACCCTCCGGTAGCCTTTTGTTATTATAATATTATTATTTGTACTTAAGGACGTTTTAATTCCAGCTTATTATTTTTCCGTTCAACATCAGCCATTCGCTGCGAGGGATCAATTTCGGCTACGGCAATATCAATCAACCGCCTGTCCAGTTGAATAGTATAGGTTCCGTTTGTCCATTTCCAGGCAGGATATACTTTACGTTTTATCGCGGCATCCTCATTGGGTTTCTGACCATACATCAGGTCCAGCGGAATATAATGTAACTCTTTGGCGCCATCGGCATACGTCACTTCCACATCAATGGGCATGGGCATCAAGCCGTCGCGGCGCAGGCGGATATTGGTCTTACCACCTTCTTCCCATAAACTGTCAAAAGCATAATCTATCTTTTTAGTGCTGTTTACCCAGTAGTCCTTATACCAGTCCAGTTCAATGCCGCTTTGCATTTCACTTAAACGGATAAAGTCATTTACATTGGGGTGTTTAAATTTCCAGGTATTGTAATAGGCCAGTAATATTTTATCCCTTACATCGGCACCTACTATATAACCCAGCTGTTCCAGGAATACGGCTCCCTTGGAGTAAGAAGCGCTGGAATAAGCGCGGTTGGTATTATAATGATCCGCATGGGTCATCAGGGGTTCTTCCAGTCCGCTTTTTGCTAAACTGAAATAACCGTCATAATCACTTTTGTAAATAAAACCGGTCTTACCGCTCAAAAATGCTGCTGCCCTGGTATCGGCATAACTGGTAAAACCTTCGTCCATCCAGGGATACTGTGCTTCATCAGTAGCCAGCACACCCTGGTACCAGTTATGCATCCACTCGTGCAACCAGGCGCCGGGACTGGCTAATAACGTGGCCATGGGATACTCCATACCGCCATCACCGCCATGTATGAACGAGTATTGTTTGTAACTGTAAGCACCAAAAGTTTTGGTAATAAAAGGATATACTTTCTCTGCATCGTCCAATATCTTTTCCCAGGTGGCCGGGTTACCGGTTTGAGGACGGTATAATAAATGCAACGTAATATCATCGCCCACTTTACGGGTCAGGTGCTTAAAATCAGGATCGGCAGCCCACATAAAATCATGCACATTGGGAGCATTGAACTTCCATGTCAGTTTTTTACCGGCAGGTTGTACCACTTTGGTGCCTTCCTTTTCATACCCATAACCTATCTGCGCGGCATTCTGTAAATAACCGGTACCCCCCAGTATGTAATTCTTATCAATAGTGATGTTCACATCAAAATCGCCCCATACACCATAAAACTCCCGGCCTACATAGGGATTAGGATGCCAGCCGTCATAATCGTACTCACTTAACTTGGGATACCACTGGCTCATAGAATAGCGCACGCCGGTACCGGGGTTATCCCTGCCGCTGCGCCGTATCTGCAAAGGCACCTGTGCCTCAAAGTTCATATCAAATACTACCTTGGTTTTAGGCAATATAGGTTTACTTAAAGTTACTTCCAGGATGGTCTCATGCATTGCGTATTGCTGCGCCACGCCGTTCATGGTCAAGGAAATAATTTTCTGGTAACCGATCTCATCGGGTTTCAGGTTGGCGATCCTGTCTTTTACACGGGCATCCCAGTCAACACCACGCCCTACCGCTATTGTTCCCTGCCGGCGGCTCCGGTTATCCATCATACTACCCGGCTGAAATGCATTCCAGTACAAATGATAAAAAACTCTTTTCAGGGTATCCGGTGAATTGTTCCAATACTCCAGTTTTTGTTTACCTGTAAAACGGTTTGTTTCAACGTTTACATCAATATCCATGGTGTATTTTACCTTCTGTTGCCAGCGGTCGGGCTGAGCAACAGCAACACCACACAGCGCGGTAAATACCAATACGCCAATTGCTTTTATCATATGCCTTGTTTTAACTATACAAAATCCGAAAATACAAAATTATGTCTCTATATGCCCACAAATTATGTTAATACGTTGAACAAGGTAACTATCGGCTCCATGCTTTAGGTGTAATAATCCATTGGTGGGCTGTCGCTCACAGCCCACCCCAACCATTAGTAGTTCTTCACCTTGCTTCATCCTGTCTGCTTTTACCGGGTAGTTACACCCCAATTATCATTTAAAGAAACTATAATCCTTGTGATAAGGCGAGTTTGCTATGTTCATACAACCGGTACTTTATATTATAAATAACAGCTATTACCTCCGGCTTTAGCCGGGGGAATTGCCGGATTCAGGTATAGGCTTTAGCCCAATTATTATACCCGCATTAACCCATTGTATTTCCCAACCATTTTTTAACTTTAACCTACTAACACCAATACACACCAAAACTAACCTGCCATGCCATTTGTAAAAGTCTATATCCATTTTGTATGGAGTACCAAAAACAGGATTCCCTTTTTAAATACCCCGGAACTCAGAATGAATACCTGGAAACACATGCACGAAAATGCAAGACTTAAAGGAATTTTTATAGACACAATTAACGGCTATGCAGATCATTGCCATTGTTTGGTTTCGCTAGGCACCGAACAAAATATAAGAACAATCATGCAACTCATAAAAGGAGAATCTTCTTACTGGATCAATAAGAATAAACTCACCGGGCAAAAATTTGAATGGCAGGATGAGTACTATGCCATTTCCGTTTCGGAATCAATAGTGGATCAAGTAAGACATTATATTGCTAACCAGGAAATGCACCATGCACAAAAGACCTTTCAGCAGGAATATGAAGAACTAATAAAAAAATTCAACTTCTGATATCGCCTGTTAATTGGGCTAAAGCCCATATACTTTATAATAATAGCGGCCAGCTTAAGCTGGCCGCTATTAATCTTTTATCGACGTAAAACGAATAATTAGCCCAGCCCTTCCAAAACAATCACTATTTCACCCTTTACCGCTTTGGCGGCAAAATAGTCATGTACTTCCTGTAAAGTACCGCGCTTATTTTCCTCGAACATTTTTGTCAGTTCGCGGCTTACACTTACCCTGCGTTCGGCGCCAAAGTATTCAATAAAATCGAGCAGGGTTTTTACCAGGCGCATGGGCGATTCGTAAAAGATCATGGTTCTTTCTTCGCCCTGTAATTGTTTTAATAAGGTCTGGCGGCCTTTTTTAACAGGAATAAAGCCTTCAAACACAAACCGGTTGGTGGGAATACCACTGTTCACCAGGGCCGGTACAAAAGCAGTGGCACCGGGTAAACATTCAACAGCAATACCGGCCTTTACACATTCCCTTACCAGCAAAAAGGCAGGATCGGAAATGCCGGGTGTGCCGGCATCCGTAACCATGGCCATGGTTTTACCTTCTGACAATTGGCTGACCAGGTGCTGTAAAACTTTGTGCTCGTTATGCTGGTGGTAAGGTGTAATAGGTTTATTAACCTGGTAATGCTTTAATAAGTGGGAGCTGGTGCGGGTATCTTCGGCCAATACAAGATCAACCTGTTGCAATACTTCCAGGGCACGAAAGGTAAGATCCTTCAGGTTACCGATGGGTGTAGGCACCAGGTATAAACGTCCCTGAGATGATTGATGATTTGTTTCCAACACGCGTATTATTGGTTAAAGGTTATTCGTTAATGGTTATTTGTTAGCAGTACCTGCCATTTAGTAATTGTGTCTTGCTTATATTACCCTTGCACAATGCTCAATAGTATTGTAACAGTACAAGTGAGTGACACAACAAAAGTCCAATCAGGGCAGGGACGTTGGTAACAAAAAAACAATATGCAAGGCCGGCATGTAAAGCCCTTTTAGAAAAGGTTTACCAATAGTAATGCAGGCCAGATAACCTAAAAAAATAAACCGGAGAACCAGGCAGTTTTACTGCATAGCACCCCGGTTATTTATCTGTTCAATTATATTACTGTTGCTTCAAAATATTCCATTACCGGGTTGGCCAGTAATTTTTTGCTGGCTTCTTCGGCAATAGCTTTGGCTTCTTCGGGAGAAGCGGCATCGATCTGTAACGTAATATTTCTTCCAATACGTACATCTTCAACACTTTGTAAGCCCAGGTTTTTTAAACCGCCAATTACGGCTTTACCCTGAGGATCTAATAACTCTTTAAGGGGCATTACTTTTACTTCCACCGAATATGTCATGCTAAACTATTTTTGAACGCCAAAGATAAGAGTATGTAAGCGATTATTACAAGGGGAATTGCTAACCAGCCGGTGAATATTCCGGCTACCACAGCCACGGCCAGTAAAACAACTTTAGGAATATTATTTTTAAAGGAGAAGTCTTTAAACTTAAGGCTCAGTAAAGGCAGGGTGCTTACCGTAATAACCGTGGTAAACAGGATAATGGCATATAATACCCACTTATTTTGTAAAAGTGTTACCGCTGCATCTACGTTACCATGCCAGTAAATAAGGGGTAAGGAAGCAATGAGCAACCCTCCGGCCGGTGCCGGCAATCCTTTAAAGTAATATTTTTGATCGGTATCAATATTAAAACGGGCCAAACGCCAGGCAGCCGCCACCGGTAACAACAATGCCGGCAATAACCAGAGCACCGAACTATCCAGGCCATCGGGTTCGGCGGCAATAGCCAGTCTTAAAAACTGGTACATGATCATACCGGGAGCCACACCAAAGCTTACCACATCGGCAAGCGAGTCCAGTTGTTTACCCATTTCCGAATCGGCACGCAGCAGCCGGGCCAGGAATCCATCCAGGAAATCGACCACCGCGGCCAGGCCGATAAATACGGATGCCAGTGCTATACTCTCAGGAATTCTTAAAAACTGTTGCCCGATCTGGGGATCACTATAAATAATGAACCCGTTTTGTAAAGTAACGATAATGGCTATACAACCAAATACCAGATTAAGCAGCGTAAAATAATTAGGAACCTGTTTCATGTAGCGTGGCTATGGTTAAATGTTTTATTTTCTTTTCATTAAAGTTTCAATCTCCTCGGCGGTAATCGGTATATTCTTCATCAGGTCTTTATTACCTGTTTTCGTGATCCAGAAATTATTCTCAATACGTATACCCATTTGCTCTTCCTCTATATAAATACCCGGCTCAATGGTAAATACCATGCCTGCTTTAATAGGCTCAGTTTTGGTGCCCAGGTCATGTACATCTATACCCAGGTGGTGAGAGATGCCATGGTATAGATATTTACGGTAAGCACGGTTGGCCGGATCTTCATTCTTTACATCAGCCTTTGTTAACAAACCAATTTTGATGAATTGTTTGGTAGCTTCCTCCCCTACTTTATCTGTATAATTATTAATGCTGATACCCGGTTTTAAAATGCCTTTGCAATAGTTATGAATGGCCAGGCAGGCATTGTATACTTCTTTCTGGCGTTTGGTAAACTTTCCGTTTACGGGTACCGTACGGGTAAGGTCGGCGCAATAACCGCCATATTCCGCACCAAAATCCATCAGTACCAGTTCACCATCTTTACATTCCTGGTTATTGAATACATAGTGTAAGGTCCTGGCTCTGTCGCCACTGGCTAGTATACTGCTGTAAGCAGGACCGCTGCTGCGTTGCATCAGGAATGAATGATAGATCTCCGCTTCAATTTCATATTCCATCACGCCGGGCTTAATAAACTGCAGCAAACGGCGGAAAGTATTATCCGTAATATCAATAGCCTGCTGCAGTACCGCCACTTCTTCAGCCGTTTTAATGGCACGTAATTCTTTGGTAATTTTTGCCGCACGCAGGTAGTTGTGTAAAGGATAACGGCTTTTCATTTCCTGGATAAAACGGTAATCCCTTGTCTGTAACAAAGAACCTTTCCTGTCGTTCTCATTACTGTCCAGGTAAATATTATCGACCAGGTGTATCCATGGTTGTAACAAACCTTCCAAAGCATCGGCCCATACAATGGTAGTGATACCACTGATGGCAGTTGCTTCATTTGTTCTTAATCTTTTACCGTCCCATTTTTCTTTTAATTCGTTCGGCCTTACCAATACCAGTACTTCACGGTATTTAGGATCAGGATTATCGGGGAAAAGGATCACCATTGAATCTTCCTGCGTTACACCGCTTAACCAATACAGGTTACTGTTTTGTTTAAACTTATACAGGGCATCACCATTACTGGGTACTTCATCATTACTTAAAAAAATAGCAATGCTATTTTTTTCCATTTTACTACTGAATCTTTTTCTGTTCTGGGTAAACAACTTTGAATCTATGGGTAAGTTTCTCATTACTACAATTTTAAAAGAGGTTAAAGATAAACAGGCTTATTCAATTGACAATGCAAGCTAAGTGTTAAGCTGTTAAATGATCACAAAATCGATAAGCAAAAACGCATGTACAACGCAATCAGTAAATAAACGATTGGTTTGGGTTAAAATATATTTACCCCGGGCTATACACCTACAAAAACGATCATTCAGTTCAACTTTTTTCGCAACTGTAAACTTTATAAATTAAAGCCCGTAAAATTACATTTTCACAAATATGATATAATAAACCGCTTCATTTTTAAACAAAAATTAATAATACTCTCAAAATACGATTATTTATCTAATGTGTACCACTAACACTTGTTCGTTACTTCTCAAATCTTTCTGTAGTTTTGCCACTTAACAAACTTGCTAGTATTATGTCATACCCGACGATTGTTTTGCCTGTACAGGCGCTTGTAAAACTTGGATTACAAAACACCCCTAATGTACATTACCAATTAACAGCTGAGGAATTAATACAGGACACTTTAAGAACAGGTGAAGGTGTATTGAACGACACCGGCGCCCTGGTAATACAAACCGGCGAATTTACCGGCCGTTCTCCAAAAGATAAGTTTATTGTGAAAGATGCTATTACAGCGGATACTGTGAACTGGAACGATTTTAATATTGCCATTGACGAAAAATATTATGACATTATTTATAAAAAAATAATACAACATTTAGACAAAGTGCCTGAACTGTGGGTACGTGATTGTTATGCCTGTGCTGACAAAAGATACCAGACCAATATCAGGGTGGTGAACGAAAAACCCTGGAACAACCTGTTTGCCTATAACATGTTTTTACGCCCTACCGAGGCTGAGCTTGAAAACTTTACACCTGACTGGCAAATTCTCTCTGCACCATCATTAAAATTAAATCCCGAGGAATGTGGCACCCGGCAATCCAATGCCGCCGTGGTTTCATTTAAACATAAAACCATCCTGATCGCCGGAACAGGTTATACCGGTGAGATAAAGAAAGGCATTTTCACTATCTTAAACTATGTATTGCCACAGGAGAAAAATGTATTAAGCATGCATTGCAGCGCCAATATGGGCAAAGATGGCGATACGGCTATCTTCTTTGGGCTGAGCGGCACCGGCAAAACAACATTAAGCGCCGATCCTAACCGTAAACTGATCGGTGATGATGAGCATGCATGGACCGATGACAACATCTTCAACTTTGAAGGCGGTTGTTATGCGAAGACCATTAACCTGAGCGAAGAAAAAGAACCTGAAATTTTTAATGCTATACGACCGGGTGCACTGGTAGAAAATACCACTTTCTTTCCCGGCACCAACACCATCAACTTTGACGATGCCAGTGTAACGGAAAATACCCGTGTTTCCTACCCGCTGCATTTTATCAGTAATGCCCTGGAGCCTTCGATAGGCGGCTTACCCAAAAACATTTTCTTTTTAACCTGTGATGCATTTGGTGTACTGCCTCCTATTTCCAGGTTAACACCGGGCCAGGCCATGTACCAGTTCATCTCCGGTTATACCGCTAAGGTTGCCGGTACGGAAGCAGGTGTTACCGAACCTAAGCCTACATTCAGTGCCTGCTTTGGTGCACCATTCCTGCCCTTACACCCTGCTAAATATGCTGCTATGCTGGGTAAAAAAATGCAGGAGAATAAAGTAAATGTATGGCTGATCAATACCGGCTGGAGCGGCGGCGCCTATGGTGAAGGAAGCCGGATGAAATTAAAATACACCCGTGCGATGATCAGTGCCGCTTTAGATGGCAGCCTGAACAATATACCGACAACCAATGATGCGGTATTTGGATTTGCTATTCCTGACAGCTGCCCGGGTGTACCTGCAGAAATATTAACTCCCCGTAATACCTGGGAAAACAAAGAGGCCTATGATGAAAAGGCCAGCTACCTGGCAGGTTTGTTCATCAGCAACTTTAAAAAATATAAGGACGGCGCAGATGCTGCGATCATTGCTGCAGCACCCATACAGAAGCAGTAAGCTTACACACATGAGAAAAAAGCCCTGTTACAATAGTAACGGGGCTTTTCATTTAATATATAGTTTGTATAAAACTTATTTTACTTCTACGCTGAAAAGGTTCTTTTCATCAACAAAACCTTCCAGTACATCCCCCACAACGGCTTCTCCAACACCTGCAGGAGTACCGGTAAAAATAAGATCGCCAATATTGATAGAGAAGTAATTGGATATGAAAGCCACTATTTCGTCAAAAGCAAAGATCATATCCCTGGTATTGCCCTTCTGTACCTGCTCCTTGTTCTTCTGCAGGCTGAAGCTGATCTCATTTTTATTCTTCAGTTCCGTAACGGGTATCCAGCTGCCAATCACGGCTGAGTTATCCCAGGCTTTCGCTCTTTCCCAGGGCAGTCCTTTAGACTTTAATTCGTTCTGCAGATCGCGGGCTGTAAAATCTATACCGGCTGTAATGGCATCATAATATTTGCCGGCATGCCTGTCCTGTATGTACTTACCATTTTTACATACACGTAAAACAATTTCACATTCGTAATGCAGCTCGTTGGTAAATTCGGGGTAATAAAACGGAGTATGCGACTGTAGCAGTGCATTTTTAGGTTTCATAAAAATAACCGGCTCGTCTGGAATTGCGTTGTTTAATTCTTTTGCGTGCTCGGTATAATTACGGCCTACACAAAAAATCTTCATGTTAGAGGTTGTTGATGATTAAATATAAAGATATATGCCATGACAGCCGTGCTGTTCAGGCATTATCCCAATAAGGCAATCATGTATCAACTGGATTTTTGTTGGACGGGACGCTAAAATAAGTAATCTAGCCCATATCGCATAATGAAAATTCCTTATTATTTATTTCATTCATTACGCGGGTGATACCCATAGTGGCAAACTTTTCAATTACTTCCACCGATATGTCGATTTTTTTCTTCACTAAAGGTAGTTCATTTTCCAACCATTTCCCCAAAACAAATTCGGCCTGTAACCCTTTGGGAAAGTCATTGCCGATACCAAAGCGTAGACGAGGGTATTTTGTACTGTTGATCAGGGCCTGGATGCTTCTCAGGCCGTTGTGCCCGGCATCACTCCCTTCGGGGCGTACCCGCAATTTATTCAGGGGTAAGGCCAGGTCGTCCAATATCACAAAAACATTCTCCACCGGTATCTTTTCCTTGTCCATCCAATACTTAACGGCCTTGCCGCTCAGGTTCATATAGGTTGTAGGACATATGCAAACAAACAGTTTTCCTTTCCATTTTACCTCGGCCATATAGGCCAGCCTGTCGGTTTTAAACACACCGCCATGTTTGGTCACAAAAGCATGCACCACATCAAAACCAATATTATGCCTGGTATGCGCATACTCGTTACCCGCATTGCCCAGTCCTACGATCAAAAATTTCATACTGCAAAATAAACACCTCCCCGGCTATTGTTAAAAAGAAAATTTTGGAACGGCCGGCCGCCGATATGCGTACCGGTCATGCTTTATGGACAAAAAAATACCTGCACGAATGCAGGTACTTTTATATCATTAAGTGATAAGCTTATTTTTTTGCCGCAGCAGCTTCTTCCTGTTTCAGCTGACGGGTCATTACTACCGACGCAATAGGAATACGTGGTGAGTTCATGATCTCGTAGTTCTCTTCTTTCACGTCTTCTACACGGATATTACCGTTGATCTCTAAAGTATCAATAGGCACTTCGATCTGCTCTTTCAAATGCTTTGGTAAAGTTTTCACTTTCAAAGATTTAAATTTAGCAATGAAACGACCACCTTGTTTAACACCAGCAGAAGTACCGGTAAATTTCAAAGGAATAGTAGCTACTACTTTTTTATCTTCTACTAATTCCAGCAGGTCGATATGGGTTAACACGTCAGTTACTTTGTCAAACTGTAAGTCTTTTAAGATGGTTCTGTAAGTTTTGCCATCTAATTTTACTTCAGCGATCTGGAAGCTGGGTGTGTACACAAAGTGTTTGAAAGCCGCAGCAGGAGCGTAAAAATTAATCTCCTGAGCACCCCCGTAAATTACACCAGGCACCTGACCCTGAGAGCGAAGCTGGCGGGTGGCTGATTTGCCAAAGTCGGTCCTCAAGTTCCCTTCGATTGTAATTGTTTTCATTTTTGTTTGTTTTATGAATAAAAATCTTCGTTCTTGTTTTATTGGTTGTCCGCTCACACCTTTCACCATCTGCCTTACAACCCTATACCTTCTTACAGGCTCGTACGTCTTTGCGAGTGAACAAATAAGCTCGTAATACTTTTATTTTCAAACGCATTACGTATTGCTACAGCAAAAAGTTCGGCAACAGATATTACTTTGATCTTTTCGCTTTGTTTGCGGATAGGAATAGTATCACATACGATCAACTCTTCCAATACACTGTTCTCAATGTTTTCGTAGGCCTTGCCACTGAGTACCGGGTGGGTAATCATGGCCCTCACACTACGGGCACCTTTTTCTTTTAACAGCGCTGCACTTTTTGCAAGGGTTCCGCCGGTATCACAGATATCATCGATAATAACAATGTCCTTATCGGTAACATCACCAATCACCACCATACTTGCAATTTCATTGGCACGTTTGCGATGTTTATCGCAGATCACCATTTCTGCCCCGAAATAATTGGCAATTTCCCGGATACGGTTGGTTGCTCCTACGTCAGGGGCCGCAAAGGTAAGGTTTTCCAGGCGTAAATTTTCAATATAAGGGATAAAAACTGCGTGACTGTCCAGGTGATCCACCGGTATATCAAAGTAACCCTGGATCTGGGGAGCATGTAAGTCCATGGTTATCACCCTGTCAGCTCCGGCCGCGGTTAACATATTGGCCACTAATTTACTGCCGATTGCCACACGTGGGCGGTCTTTACGGTCCTGGCGGGCATAACCGTAATAAGGAATTACGGCAATTACTTTATAAGCCGATGCCCTGCGGGCCGCATCGATCATCAACAGTAATTCCATAAAGTTTTCGGAGGGAGCAAAGGTACTTTGTACTAGGAACACATAATCGCCACGAACACTTTCTAAGAAATTGGGGGAAATTTCACCATCACTGAACTTTTGCACATTAATTCGCCCGGGAATTGTTCCGTAACGCTTGCAGATTTCGGCCGCCAGATCCTGCGAACCGGTTCCTGAGAATATTTTAGCTGATTGCATGTTTGGAGAATGAGTGGCGAAGATATAAATATAGGGCCAATGAACCCATACCACCAGCTATAAAAACTGAAAAAAATTAGCGTAATGACACTACAGCGCTCATTGTTGCAGTTGGCAACTTAACCCCGGAAACACTGACAGTAGCAGGCTCTGCAGGTTTTGCATACTCCCCGGTGGAACGGTCGTTGATAGTTTTAAAAATTGCGGTACAAATAAATACAGACAGGAAAAGGGCGACAATGTAAACGGTTGCAAAAAATAAAATAGGATGCAGTGCTCCTACAGCAGTTAAATTACGGGATTTCATAATATCAGATTTTATGGTTTTTCTCCCTTCCTTACATATTCGATCTTTCTGTAATTAAAGGAGAATACAAAATTATTTGTTAAATTGAAAGTATGCAAGAGCAAAACTACCCTATAAGAAAATGGGCAAAAGACGATCGGCCCCGCGAAAAACTACTTGACCTGGGTGCTAAAAACCTGAGCAATTCAGAGCTCCTGGCCATCCTCATACACAAGGGTACCTATAAAAAATCGGCACTGGATATTGCCCAGGAAATACTAAGGCTGGGTAAGGAAAACCTGCAGGAGCTGGGAAAGCTTGGCGTAAAAGACCTGGTAAAAATAAAAGGGATCGGTGAAGCCAAAGCGGTTACCCTGCTGGCCGCACTGGAATTGGGTAAACGCAGGCAGGCTACCGACCTCTTGCCCAAAGAGATAGTTAACAGTACAGCCGAGTGTGCCAAATGGCTGCAGTTAAAGCTGGGCGATTTAAAACACGAAGTGTTTGCTGTACTCTACCTGAACCGCTCCAATAAAATCATTCGTTTTGAAATAGTCAGTGAAGGGGGTATTACCAGCACCGTGGTCGATCCCAAAATCATATTAAAAAAGGCATTGGAAACCAATGCCGTTAGTATTATTCTCAGTCATAACCACCCATCGGGCAATCTTAAACCAAGTCAATCCGATAAAAACTTAACCGAAAGGCTGCTCGAAGCAGCAGGTTATCTTGATATAAAACTCCTGGACCATATTATTGTAAGTGAGAACGGCTACTACAGTTTTGTAGAGGCGGGACTGATATAAACAGCCGATTTACCTACAAGGGCTTTCAGACACTTCAATTTCAAGCAACCCTCCCAAACAATCTACATAATATTCATTCAACCCCACCATTCTGAAAGGAGAAGCTGTTACTTTAAAACAATCCAATAAAGTATTGGTAACTTTATTCCATACCCTGAAATAGAGACCACCTGCAGGAGCAGCAACTAATTTTATTTCCAAACTGTAATCGCCCGCCACTGACCCGGGAGAGTTAACAACGGAATAGGGATCAATATCAAATATTGACCGATCAGGTAAGCCCGAATAGGGTACGGTACGTACCATAGTGACCTCATCAATAGAATAACCCGTTGTATTATTAACATAAAAACCACCACCACAAAAATTAACTTTTGCAGCCGGGTTGTCCTTTTTAATAAAGGATGTACCGATAATTAAATTGAAAAGGGCGATCAGCAGGAAAAGATTCTTTTTCATGTTAATTAATATTTATGTAAAAAATAATTTAATCCTCTACCTAAAAATCTACGCCTGTGCAGTAGGTCCTCCAAAATTCATGGGTATCTGTACTTCATCCAGGTCTTTTATCACCCCATTTACAGCTTCAAATTTCTCTACGTTATCTATCAAAGCCTTCATTAAACGCTTGGCATGCTGTGGCGTAAGTATAATGCGGGATTTCACTTTGCTTTTGGGAGTACCGGGCATTACGTTTACAAAATCCACTACAAATTCTGCATGGGAATGCGTGATGATAGCCAGGTTGGCATAATTACCTTCTGCTACTTCTTCGGATATTTCAATATTCAACTGGTTGGGTTGTTGCGCTTGATCTGACATGTAAAATTCTTTTGCAACGAAGGTAGGAAAAAGAAAACAGCAAAACAGTGTAATAAAAAGGGTACCCTCAGGTACCCTTTACGAAGCAGTATGTGTTATAATATTACCGCGGGCCACAATACACTAAAGTATCTGTAGCATACCATGTTGTGTTAATAATATTATAGCTTATATAAATTGTTTTTGTAGCAGCATCATAACGGCTGTTGTAGGTTGGGGTTTGAACTGCAGGAAAGCCATAATTATAGCCGTTACCCGGACCCGATGCATTTACAGCTGTTACTTTATCAGTAGCAGGGTCAAAAACGATATTAGGGAAAATACCGCCAAAGTATATGATACTTCCGCCCCTGTATACAGGCTTGGCATCCATATATACTGAGTTGGCTCCAGTTGTGATCAGGTTAAGTCCCCATGAACAATCAATAGACCACAAGAAGGGAGCCGTAGTATTAGAAGTTCCCATAAAAGTATAGCCGTTGCCTTTGTAAGCACCGTCGTATTTGTTTTTTGCTATTATTTCAAAAATAACAGTGCCGTAGTTCTTACTGATTGTACCATAGGAAGCAGAAACAATCTTTAAAGGAATAGCGTATGATTTGCTCAGGTCAAACTGATCCGTTTTAAATTCAACAGGGATCTCGGCTATACGTTGTCCCTTCTTAATGGTAACCGTCCAGCCGGGTATGGTATACTTACTGGCAGGCAGTACTTCAAAGTGTTTATCAAACTCTTCATTATAATAATCGAGGGCGGCAGGATCCTGGTCCAGGGTCACCGTTATATCCTGTGGTGCCACATCGGCCCCTGAATAACTTACCCGGAAAATATAAGGTGCTGAAGGCACCACATCAAAGGCCTCTGAATAAAGAGGATACAGGCTTGATACATCTGATACAATGGTACCAGGCACATTGTTATATATTTCAATAACATTGTTGGACTCGTCCTTCGAAAGAATGGTATCTTCTTTCAGACATGAGGTTAAGCCTGTAACTACGGCAAAACCAAGTGCAAGTGATAATTTTATTTTTCGCATAATTTTTTATTTTAAAAGGGCCAATTAATTTCTCCTGTCCCAGAAAACATAAGATCCGAAAACAGTAATGCCTGAAGGGACATTTTTGGAATTGATCTGGTATTCTGATGCAGGGTACTGAACACGTCCCAATAATTTATCCGGGGTAGTTGCCGCCGATAATACCGACACAAAAGTGGTATTGGCTGCGGTTCCGGAAATGGTTGGATAACCGGTTCTGCGGAACTCGTTCCACGCTTCGTGACCATGAATAAAATTCAGCGCAATATATTTTTGGGTAATAATTGCTTCCAGCTTTTCAGCGTTGGTAGTGGCCAGGTCAAAATTCACCAGCTTACTGGTTCCATTATCCGTTAAATAACTGGCAGCATCTGCTACCGGGTTAGTCAGGTTAAGCGGGTTAGCCGCAATATTACCGGTTGAATTTTTATATAAATAAGTGAAAGAGGCTTCAATACCGTCTTCAAAAAGATCTTTGGCTGTAGCGCCGCTGGTTAAAATACCTTTCACACGTGCTTCGGCCTGTAAGAAATAACTTTCTGCCGCCAGCATGATCACCATACCCATATTACGGCCTTTCAAAACACCAACAGCTGATTTTGCAGAAGTGGTACCATCCGGGTCATCGCCAAAAGCAAAAGTAGAACCGTTGCCACTAAACCAAACCGGGCCATTGGCAGGTGCTTCAGGAACATTATCATCTGTAATACCTAACTGGTTTCTTATAGGAGAAGTGCCACCACGGTAAATAGCTTTAGCCCTGTTCGCATCTAACAACTTAACACCATTATAAAAAGTAACCACATAGTTGGTAGTGATATTTGACCGGCCGCTTTGTGCGGAAGCGCCTGCCACAGAACTATGATAGGTTGACCACATCGGGTTTTGCTGCCCATCTACTTTACCGTAACCGGGGTTGGAGATCACATCAGCAGTTATAAAACCGGCTGCGTCAAAAGACGGCGTAACACCGGAGAAGGTCGATTTAGCTGAAGCACGTATCAGTAATTTCAACTTCAGGGTGTTGGCCAGTTGCTTCCAGGAAGTCATATTTCCTTTGAAAATAGGATCAGCAGATCCGAAGGAAGTAGTTCCCGGGTTCAGCGGAAACTGTGAAGCTGCATTATTAATGATGGTGATCGCCTGGTCTAACTGGCTATACAGATCACGGTAAATATCCTCTGCATTATCATAGGAGGGTGCCACATTCGCACTTCCTTTTAACGCATTTGTATAGGGTATATTATTGTATTGATCTACCAGCATCTGGAATCCCATTGCTTTCATAATACGGGCAATGGCATTATAGTTTGCATATAAAGGATCATCACCTGTTTTTTCTATGATATATTGGTAATCCTGTAAATTATCATATAAATTCCATAAACCGTTATAATCGTTCTGACCATAGTTATAGGTCAAGGCCGAACCAAAGCCACCGAAACCTCCGGCGTTGGCCATATACCCAACCTGCCAGCCCCCGTAGGAATTATATCCTACCATTGCATTGCCGGTAGAAGTTAACGCCTGGGGTAATACCAGTTCAGGTGTACTTTCTGTTGCTGAGTTGGGGTTCTTATTAATATCCAGAAACTTTTTGCAAGATCCCATTGTGGCAATCGCAATGGATGCAACAATTATATATTTCAATTTTTTCATGTAATTATTTTTTAATTCCGTTTTAGAATGTAACAGCAATAGTAGCACCATAATAACGAGAAGGCGGCGACTGACTTAAGGTGGTTACACCAATTGCATTACTATCACTGAAATTATATTCTGGGTCAGTGTAAATATTTGATTTAGGCGTCCACAGGAATAAATTACGGCCTTGTAAACTGATGGTCGCACCTTTTACAAATTTCACTTTCGAAACAACATTCCGGGGAACATCGTACGATAAAGAAACTTCCCTGATTTTCCAGAAATCACCTTTTACGATATAGTTGGTTGCTACGTTCATATTGTAGTCACCATCACCATTGGCCCAGAAGCCTGAACCACCATCGCGAACCTGTACATCTTTATTTTCAATATAGGTACCAGGACGATTTGGATCTTCATAAACAGAATTAGGGAATACAAAACGGTCCCTGTTAAACTCTACTGTACGGATAGAAGAGCCGGAGAAGTCCATGGTAGAACCTCCGTTATGATAAATATCATAGCCGGAGCGGTGTTCTGCTAACACCCATAAACGCCAGCTTTTGTATTTTACTTCCAGGTCTAAACCTAACCTGTGTTTAGGTACGGTATTACCTAAAACACGTAAGGTATTATCAACCTGCGGATAACCGGTGATCATATCTACAATCACACGTCCCTGGGGGTCACGCGCATAATCATTACCCATTAATACAGGGAATGCCTGGCCTGGTACAGCATATACCTGGGCGGCGCCGCCACTTGACAAGGCCAGTCTCTCCTGGTCAGGACTAATAGAAACTACTTTATTATCAGTATAAGTATAGTTACCTCCAAAAGTGATGGTCCAGTCGCGGTTACGTAACGGTGTATAATGCAATACAGTTTCAAGACCTTCTACAGAAACCTCACCAGTATTTTGTAACAGGGAAGAATAACCGGTTGCCAGTGATACACCGGTAGGAACTGTTTGGTCAACGGTATTAGATTTATAATAAGTAATACCTGCATTGATCCTCCTGTCCAGTAATTCGGCATCTAAACCAAATTCAATAGACGTTGTCATCTCCGGTTTCAATCCCTGGTTAACCATCCTGTTATCCATAGTAAAACCAGGTCCTATCGGGTAAGGGAAGCCAGCGCCCTGGGAGAAAGTACTGTACAAAGCGTAGGGGGCAATATTAACCTGGCCTACTTTAGAGATACCACCACGGAATTTCAGTACATCAATTACCTTACTATTTTTAATAAAACCAATGGCATCAGATGCTATGAAAGACACGTCGGCAGCAGGGTAAAAGAATGACCAGTGCTCCGGATCCAGTTCTGAACGCCAGTCATTACGGCCGGTAATATCAACATATAACCAGTTTTTATAACCCAGTTTCAATTTGGCATAAATACCTAACTGCCTGGCGGTTGAGTTACCTTCGCTGGCACTTGGTCTTATTGCTGTTGTATTGCCAATATTATACAGACCAGGGTTTACTAAGCCGGCAACACCTACGCCAACAGATTTGGATTGGTTGTTACGTAACTGCTGGCCTACCATTAACTCACCGCTGAAATCTTTGATTTTTTTGCGGGCAGTTGCAAATACTTCCGATATAATTTGTGTGGAATAAAACATACCATCACTTACACTACCGGGTATATTTGTCTTACTACCGGTAATATATCTTGAATCAGAATAGATATAACGTCCTACCCATGATTTATTATCCTGGTTACGTGTAGAGATACCTACGCGGTATACTACGTTTAACCATTGAAAAGGATTGTAGGACAACTCCAGGTTACCGGTCAGGTAATCATTCCTTGTTTTTTGCCTGTAGTTATCGGCATAGAAATAAGGATTCTGGTAGTAATCGTTATAATAACCTTCGGGGCTTGACCAGAAATCGTTCTGCCAGTCCTTGTATTTTGTTAAGGGTGCCCAGGCCGGTGTATTTAACAGGTTGTCAAAAATGGTAGCTGTAGCTGTTGTAATGTCATAACGGTTCTGGATATAACTGGTAGCATAGGCAACTTTAAAAGTTTTAGAAACATTCCTGGAACCGTTGAACCTAACTGAAGCACGGTTGTATTCATCACCCGGAGTAGTACCCTGTACAGTGAAATACTGTGCAGAAATGAAGTAAGAACCTCTTTCGTCCCCTGATGAAATAGATAAGTCTGTTTGATTTTGCAAGCCGTTAGCCCAGAATTTCCTCCTGTCATTATTGGGAGAATAAGGCAACATCTGACTTTCGCCTGTTTTGAAGTCGGTACGGCCTAACTGGCGCAGGCTGCCGTCGAATTTAGGACCGTATTGCTGGTTCTCATAAGAAACAAAGCTTCCTGTTTGCCAGCCCGAGCCAAACTCTTTTTGCAGTTCAGGGAAAAAGCTTACCGACTCAATCGTAGTAGTATGTGCAAAACGCACATCACTCTGCCCCTGTTTGCCTCTTTTGGTAGTAACGATAATGGCGCCGTTTGAGGCGTCCGATCCGTACAGGGCGGCAGCGCCTGCACCGTTTAACACGTTGATATCCTCAACATCTTCCGGGTTAAGGTTACCTAAAATTTCGCTGGGTACAATTACATTGTCCACCACTACCAGGGCCGTGTTATTTCCCAGCAGCGACCGGTTACCACGTAAAACCAGTCTTACATTCGGGTTTACACCACCATTAATGGCGTTTACCTGTAAACCGGCTACTTTACCACTTAAGGCAGCACCCAGGTTTACCGCTTTGGCCTGTGTAATCTGCTGAGCCGAAACACGGGTAGCGTTATAGCCTTCTTCCCGTTTTTTACGCAAAATACCACCGGCTGTTACTACTACTTCTTCCATCACATCATCTACGGCCTGCAGTTCAATGGTACCGACAGAGCTGGAATTAGCCTTTACAGTAACGGAGATCTTTTCAAGGTTTACCCCTGAAATTTCCAGTACGTCGCCCGCTTTGGCCATAATGGAAAAAGTGCCGTCGTCTTTGGCTGAAGTACCCGTTGTTGTTCCTTTAATTAAGATAGTGGCACCGTTTACAGGGTTCCCGAGCTTGTCAGTCACTTTACCTGTAACGAGCTTTTGTTGCCCCATTGCTATAGACGCAAAAAAGAGCAACAAAGAAAACAAGGAGATTAGTTTTCTCATGTGAGCATTTGTTTAGTGTGATTTACAAAAAAATGTGTCTCGTGCGTAATGGTTACGATGTAAGGCAATCGTTTGACTCCAATTGCTGCCCCAAGTTAATTTTTTTTTAACATTTTCAAATGATTTTATCGCCTATCATCATCAAAACTTGCCACTTATACATAAAAAATATACCAATAATCAAATTTAATCGACTCAGAAACAGTTAGTTAGAATTTGATATATGTTTATGAAATGTTAAAAAAGAAGTCCTGAAAAAATATAAGATTTCCGGTATTTCTAATAAATATTAGAAAAAAAGGTCATTAAAAGCCGTAAAAAAAAGAGGACATTTTCTGGTTGGAAGGGGTATTTCCCAGAAGATAAAAAGGGTGGAATTTTGCTGATGCAAATTCAGAAAAACAGGCTCCATTGCAGTTTAAGCTCAGATCTGCGACTGCCCTGTATTTCGGCTGTGCCGCTGCCGGTACTCAAACGGCCGGCATAAATTGTCTGGGCCCAGCGTAGCCATATCGTCATTTTGCGTGTCATATCATAATTCACATTCAAATAATACCTGTACCCGCGATCATAAAACACCGGGATACTATAGCCGTATAATACGTCATTCTCAAAAGCATAAACCCTTGAATAGTAACTATCTGTTTCAAAATATTGCAGTCGTACACCAGTTGCCAGGGCTTTCATCAGCGGCTTATACAACACATCCATATAATATAAGGTACCCTGCTCTTCATCATCTCCATCCCGGTCAAACAGCATCCACTCCACCCTGCCGCGCAGTGTAAAAGCATTGTTTAGCTTATGTTCTATATGCATACGCCAGTTAACCTTATGCTGGTAAACCAGGTAATTCAGGTTGGTTGTATTATCAGGCTGGTTCGTTTGTTTAGCCTCTTTCCTGAACCGCAGGTACAATTCACTGGTTTTGGCCGGAGTATAGGTCAGTTGAACGGCATATTCGCTGCCACCGGAGGGTGCATCTGCCAGGTAACGCAGCCACGGAAATTTAAAGAGGTCCGCATATGCGTCCAGCCGCAGGTTTTGTAAAGGATGCAGGGCAATACCCATATAATAACCTGTTTCATTTGTGGGCATGCTGTTCTCTGTAAAAGCATTCCCGTGGATAGACTGGTAAGCACGGCCTATAGTACGCTGTAATAAACTTATATCGATCGTCTTGTCGACGCTCATGATCAACCCGTTAATAAAAGCTTTATTCAGCTGCTTATCAATAGCAGCTTCACCAAAAAAATGAAAATTTTTATGGGTCCAGCCGTAATCCACACTGGCGTTGAACCAGCTTTTACCACTCAGGGCAAAATAATTATATGGCAGGTCCCGCTTTTTTAATGGGTTTGAAAAGGTATACACGATGCCATTGACAGCCACATACCCTTTTTTAAACCAGTATTTCATTGTACCGCCATAGCTCAGTTGTCTTAACTGGTTTTTGCCGGCAGCCTCTGTTGCTGTGCGGTGATACCCTGAAGTAATGAAAGAAGAGAAGTTTTCTGCCGGGTTTAGACTGTCATTTCCCTGCATCATATTAGCACTCAGTTTTCGCACAGATGCAAATAAAGTGAGTTCACCACGCCCTTTTTGCAGGGTAAAGCCCAGGCCACGGTTAAAATTATATTCCCCGGCCGAAGTATAGGGCCTTAACACAGGGGACTGTCTTTTAATAGCAGCGATATCTACACTTTTTTTAAAAGCCAGGCTTTGCCATTGAAATAAGCCTTGCCCCATGTTCACAGTAAAATCGCCAATGGCCAGGTTTTTTATGATACCCATGTTACGGGCAAACAGGTGAACCGAATAAAAATCGAATCCTTTAGATTGTGCTCCTTTAAAGAACTGTTCGCCTGCATCTTTATCTGCCGTTATGCCGTACTGCAACAGGTTTTTAAAGTTATACCGGTAACGAAGAAAATAACGCTGCGGATCACCCTGGTATTTTTTCCCGGCACTTCCCTCTTTAAAACCGGCGGCTTTCTCCAGTAAACGGGAAGCACGGAGAAGAAGCTGGTGCTCCCCTCCCTTTAACCGCTGACGCAAAGTAAATACCAGCGTTTCTACCTGTTCAATGGTTATATAAGGTAACAGTGTTTTGATGGTAAAAATATCCCAGGTGGGTACAGCCTGTAATTCATATATATTGACCAAACGGCCCAATACAGTACGATAATTAATTAAATGTTGTATCTGCAGATCAGTAAGCAATAACAAACCCTGCAACTCACCGGCAGTAGCGGTATTGATATTCAGCGGATGTCTTTTATAATAAGACAGTTGTTGTATATAGCTATCATCCTCCGTTTCTGCTTCTTCGGCTGCGGTCATATTTTCCAGTTGCTGCTCTTTAACAGGTGGTATAGTTTGTGCGCTCAGCACAAGGGGAAAATAAAAAAACAGCAACCCGATATAAGTACATAGCCTGGTCATCGTTATTCATTTATGTTCGTAGATAAGCATTATACCCGGCGACAGGCCCAACCGGTTATGATAACCGGTCATTACGTCAAGCCGCAGGTTGCGCCACCCGAGCCCCACTCCCAGCCAATAACTGGTAATACCTGAGCTTATACCCGCCCTTGCCTGCAAAAACGATAATAACCTGTACTGCATGCCCGCCTGCACCACCATGCCGTGTTTTTCTTCCTTTATACATTCAGCACTGATAAAAAATTTATCCGAGGGCTCATACCCGGCTCCAAGCACATAAACCGTAGCCAGTTTTTCCGTTTTATTTACCCCGAATTTGGAACTGAACGGATTTATTACCTGTATACCACTATGCAGTTTATCGGTTACATGTAACACTGTTCCCAGTTCCACTGCTATAGCCGAAGCGTTACCATACCCATTAATTTTTAACCCGTTATAGTTAAACTTAACACCCATATCAAGTGTTTTGCCCAGACTCCGGGCATAAGCCAGCCCCAACTGATACTCATTCATATCTGTACTACCCCTGTAAGCAGTGGTGACGGCAAAATTTCCTGTTTGGGTGGGCAATACAAACGCTGCCGTATAATGAGTCAGTTCTTTCAGCATAAACCTTTGCTCACCATATACACCCGCGGTAAACTTTTTAACCCGGTTTAAGGCCGCTGTGTTGGCTATTACTGAAAAGGCATCCGTATGATGCAGGGAATAAGCGCCCGTACCTGCATAAGAAGCGGTAACAGGCCTGCGTACCAGTTGGGCAGGTACGCCATTGCTTACCAGGCATGGTAAAGCCATTAAGAATAGTACACGGTGTTTCAACAGTTAGCTTTGTTGTAATTTACTGTTTTCCAGGCAAGATTCCATAGGTTTTTGCTGTATAATTTAACCCGTAAAATACCCGGTTAAGAGATATGTCATTATATATAGAACATTTCATTTACCCGTCAATATTCCCCTGAGCATTTGTCTTAAAATGAAACAGGTGGCAAAAGGTAAAAATCTCCATTCATACATATTTAAACCCGATAACAGTAAAAGTTTATGTAGGTTTGCGCCATGCAAATATTAGACGGGAAATTAGCCGCTCAGGCTATAAAAGATGCGCTGAAGCTGGATGTAGCTCAACGCTCAAATGAAGGAAAGAAAATACCACACCTGGCCGCCATCCTGGTAGGCAATAACGGGGCCAGCGAAACCTATGTAGCCGCCAAGGTAAAAGCCTGTGAAGAAACTGGGTTCAAATCCACCCTGGTGCGTTTTAACAGTGATATTGATGAATTAACCTTGCTGGAGGAAATAGACAACCTGAATAACGACCCGGATATTGATGGCATACTGGTGCAGTTACCATTACCGAAACATATTGATGCCAAAAAAGTGATCGATGCAATCTCTCCCAATAAAGATGTGGATGGTTTTCACCCCGCCAGCGTGGGAAAAATGGTGGAAGGATTGCCTACATTTATTCCGGCCACACCTTACGGTATTATGTTGTTATTAAAACACTATAAAATAGACACCAAAGGGAAACATGCCATTGTTATTGGCCGCAGTAATATTGTGGGCCGCCCGATGAGTATTTTATTAAGCGGCAACTCTAACCCCGGTAACTGTACTGTTACCATTTGCCATTCACATACAACCAACCTGAAAGAGCTTTGCTTACAAGGCGATATTATTGTGGCAGCGCTTGGTATTCCTGAATTTGTAACGGCCGATATGGTTAAACCGGGCGCCATTATTATAGATGTAGGTATTACCCGCGTGGAAGACAGTACCCGTAAAAGCGGTTTTCGGTTAAAGGGGGATGTTGCTTTTGACCAGGTGGCAGAGAAAACAGACTGGATCACTCCTGTTCCGGGAGGTGTTGGCCCTATGACCATAGCGGCCCTGATGAAAAATACCTACCAGGCCTGTATAGAAAACAACTAAACACGTTTCTGATTGTTAATGACGGATATGACGAGAACGGAAAATATAAATACGGCCCTTTTATCCCCGGTAATCACTTTACCGGTAATGGAGCATTTTTATACCATCCAGGGGGAAGGTTTTTACCAGGGCCATGCGGCTTACTTTATCCGCCTGGGCGGCTGCGATGTAGGTTGTGTGTGGTGCGATGTTAAAGAAAGCTGGGATGCCGCCGCTCATCCTCATTTCACTATACAAAGCCTGGTAGAACAGGTTAAAGCAACCCCGGCTACTATCGTGGTTATTACCGGGGGAGAACCACTTATGCATCAGCTGGATGCTTTAACAGATGCCTTACATGCTGCCGGTTTGCAAACCAATATTGAAACATCGGGCTCCTCACCATTATCGGGGAATTGGGACTGGCTTTGCCTGTCACCCAAAAAATTCAAAGCGCCACTGCCGGAAGTGGTAGCAGTGGCAAACGAACTTAAAGTAATTGTTTACCACAAATCGGACTTTGCTTTCGGTGAAAAATTTGCTGCACAGGTACCTGCAGGTTGTAAATTATACTTACAGCCCGAATGGAGTAAGGCCGATACCATGGTGCCTTTAATTGTTGATTATGTAAAAGAGCACCCTCAATGGGAACTTAGCTTGCAACTGCACAAATACATTAACGTACCCTGATAACTTACCGGATCAACAGCAAACCGCATCATAAACTGGTGCGGTTTTCTTTTATCGTATTATTATATAAAATAAAGCCAGCGCAAGCCTTTCTATACTTTTGATATTTATTATTTTGCCGGTAAAGTCTTATAAAACTATAGTAAAAAGGTAAAGAGGGCTTATGGCCAGGGGACTAGAATATTTTTGGAGAGATTTGCGACCTTAAAAATAAATAATTATTTAGATTCGTTAGTACTTTATGTTCAACTTTAACAAATACCCTGTCATACTCCTGTTTTGTTTTTTTCTTTATGAAACAGCCGGCGCACAAAATTACGTTCCGGGTAAAGTAAATAAAAAAGCGGTAGCGCTATACCAGCAGGCAGGTGAACGTGTAAATGACCAGAACTATATCAGTGCAACAGGCCTGCTTATACAAGCCGTACAAATTGATAAAAATTATGTAGACGCCTATATAGCGTTAGCCAACGTATACTATAAATTAAACAGCTATAATAAAAGCATTGAGAGCTTTGAAGCTGCTTTTGCCATTGACAGCATCTATACTCTGCAGGATAAATTAATGTATTCTACCGTGCTGGCTTCCGTAGGAAAATTTCCCCAGGCTTTAGAGGCGCTCACACAGGTATTGAACAATAAGCCGCCGCAAAATGAGAAACAGTTAGAAGCTTACCGGCAACGTAAAAAAAATTACGAATTTGCCGTTCACTATAATAACACGTTTTTAAAAAACAGGCAATACAACTTTAACCCGGTCAATGCCGGCAGCCCGATCAATACCAAAGAATCAGAGTATTTCCCATCCCTGACGATTGATAAAAAAGAGCTGATCTTTACCCGCCGTTTAGGCAGCGCCAATGAAGATTTTTTTTCCAGTCATTTTAATGATACGGCATGGAGTATGGCCAGTCCTTTGAAGGGGGAGATCAACACCAGTTACAATGAAGGAGCTC
Organism: Terrimonas rubra; assembly: GCF_042686025.1. Lineage (NCBI taxonomy): Bacteria > Pseudomonadati > Bacteroidota > Chitinophagia > Chitinophagales > Chitinophagaceae > Terrimonas > Terrimonas rubra. The sequence goes on along the minus strand of NZ_JBHUOZ010000003.1, from coordinate 363,617 downwards.
TACAGATATCCCAGGACGGGAAATGGCTGGTCTTTACCGGTTGTCACCGCCCGGAAGGCTTTGGAGGCTGTGATCTTTATATAGCTTATTTCCAGGATGGAAAATGGTCGGCTGCAAAAAATATGGGGCATAAGATCAACAGCGACCAATGGGATTCACAACCCTGTCTTTCACCGGACAAACGTGAAATATATTTTGCCAGCAGCCGCCCCGGCGGTTATGGCGGCATTGATATTTATGTTACCCGTTTGAATGAGAAAGGCTTCTGGACCGAGCCCGAAAACCTGGGCCCGGGTGTTAATACAGCCGGTGATGAACAATGTCCTTTTATTCATGCCGATAACCAGACCCTATATTTTACTTCCAATACCTGGCAGGGATATGGCGATGACGATCTGTTTTTTACGAAGAAAGACAGTGCCGGTAATTTCACCGTACCACCTGTTAACCTGGGTTATCCTATCAACACCATTCAAAAAGAAGGAACACTATATATAACGGCAGATGGCGCCACAGCTTATTATGCAGGCGAAAGGCCCGAAGGCAAAGGCGGCATGGATATTTACAGCTTTGAACTACCGGACGATGTGCGCCCCAACAAAACACTCTGGATAACCGGTAAAGTACATGATAAAAAAACAAAGGAAGGCATTGCTTCAACGGTTGAGCTGATCAACCTGTCCACTAACCAGGTAATCAATAAAGTTCGCACCGAAGCCGACGGGGAATATCTCATTACCCTGCCTGCAGGAAATGACTATGTATTTAATGTAAACAAACAGGGTTATCTTTTCTTTTCTGACAGGTTCCTGGTTCAGGGAACTATCGCCGACTCTACCTATACAAAAGATATTGCCTTACAACCCATTGAAGCCAATGCCAGTATTGTGCTGAACAATGTGTTTTTTGATGTCAATAAATTTGACCTTAAACCTGAATCTTATATTGAGCTGGATAAACTCATCCAGTTTCTAAATGACAACCCCACTGTTACTATTGAAATATCAGGACATACCGATAATGTAGGCAAACCTGCCGACAATAAATTATTATCAGAGAACCGGGCAAAACGTGTGGTGGCTTACCTGCAATACAAATTCATTTCACCCAAACGGTTAAGTTATGCAGGTTATGGCGAAACCAAACCGGTAGCAGACAATAGTACCGAAGCAGGCCGGGCGCAGAACCGGAGAACGGAGATCAGGATCACCAGTAAGTAAAAGTTCACCTGAATGTTTACGGTTTGGCTTATATTTAGTGAACCGAAAAACACCACATGTCCGCCTCCTTACTCCACCATATTGCCTTATTACAGGTCCCCCTGATCGGCCCTGTACAGGCCAGGATATTATTAAACCATTTACCGGTTGATGCCATTTTTACGGCAAAGAGAACATTGATAGAAAAAATACCGGGCATTGGCGAAGCCAGGGCACAACACATTAAACAGTTTACTAATTTTAAACGTGCAGAGGAGGAGATACGATTTCTTGAGAAGTATAAAATAACGGCATTATTATATACCGATGCCCGCTATCCCCAGCGTTTATTAAAGATCCAGGATGCTCCTACGGTTTTATATTATAAAGGCCATGCAGACCTGAACCACAACCGGCATATTGCCATTATAGGCTCCCGCTCCAATTCATCTTATGGCAAGGAAATGACGGAAGAACTGGTGAAATATTTCGCCACGAAAAACATACATATTATCAGTGGTATGGCCGCCGGCATCGACGCCATTGCACATAAAACCTCCATCGGTCACCAACTGCCGACCATCGGCGTACTGGCTCATGGCCTGGATACTATTTATCCCGCACAACATAAAAGCCTGGCAAAAGAAATATTGCAGCAACAGGGCGGTTTATTAACCGAGTTTACCAGCAATACACAACCCGAACGTTATAATTTTCCCCGCAGGAACCGTATTGTAGCAGCCATCAGTGATGCAGTGATCATTGTAGAAACACGGGAGAACGGAGGCAGTATGATAACCGCAAAACTGGCCTTGCAATATAAAAAACCTTTATTTGCGTTGCCTGGCAAAACCACCGATATTAAAAGCCGGGGATGTAACACGCTGATCCAAAAAGGCAGTGCCGGTTTATTGCTACACCCCGATGATTTATTACAGTCATTAGGCTGGGAAAGCCCACACAAAAAAACGGCTTCCAAAAGCAAAGCATCACAACAAACCCTGTTATTATCCTTTACACCTGAAGAAAAGTTGATCGTTGACCTGTTAACCGATCAACCACCTATACATATTGATGAATTAAAAGAACGCTGCGGTTTAACCAGCAGTGCTGTTGCCGCAGCTATTTTAAGCCTGGAGCTGCAAAACCTGCTTTTAGCTTTACCGGGTAAAATGTACAAACTGGCATAATTACCTTACCGGCATTGCTGTTAACGCCAATTTACATATTAACAAAAAAACACTTGCAGGCAGCGAAAACGATACCTTTGCTGTCAGTAAAATTTACCCGGATAGCGGATCCGGATAGTTTAAAAGGCAATGAATTTAAAAATTTCGTTTTTACTCCTGTTGATCAGTGCGGCTACAATTATCTATGCACAACCCTGTACCACTCTTGGACAGACACCAGCTACGGCTTTCCCTGTTTGTGGCACCAGTACTTTTCACCAAAACAACGTACCTATATGCAGCAGTACCAGCTTATTTGTACCCGGCTGCAGCGGAGATGGCGCCAATTACGAAAACAAAAACCCATTCTGGTATAAGTTCACCTGTTACACGGCCGGCACTTTAAGTTTTGTTATTTCACCGGCTAATATGAATGATGATTATGACTGGCAGTTATACGATGTAACAGGTTTAAGCCCTGATGCCGTTTTTACCAACAGGAATATTATTGTTTCCGGCAACTGGTCGGCCACTCCCGGTAATACCGGAGCTTCTGCTTCCGGCGTTACTTTTATTCAATGTGCTTCCTCGCCTCAGGACAACCGCCCCAATTTTGCCCGGTCGCCCAACCTGATCGCCGGTCATGAATATATTTTACTGGTGAGCCATTATACCGATTCGCAAAGCGGGTACGACCTTTCCTTTGGTGGCGGTACCGCTGTTATTACCGACCCCAAAGAGCCGCACCTGCAATCCGTTACCACCAGTTGCGATGGCACGCAGTTACGCCTCAAACTCAATAAAGCCATGAAGTGTAACAGCCTTAGCGGCAATGGCAGCGAGTTTTCCCTATTCCCCGCTAATGCAACGGTTACAGCGGTAACTACGGTTGGCTGTAATGCCGGTTTTAACACCGAAGAAGTACTGATCACGTTAAGCAATCCCCTGCCCTCTGCTTCATATAATTTAATCATTAATAATGGCAGTGATGGTAATACCATGCTGGATAACTGCGACCGCGGTATACCTGCTGGTGAATCACTACCTTTTGTATATACGGTTCCCCAACCCATACCCATTGACAGTGTAGCCAGGGTGGGTTGTGCGCCCAGACAAATAAAACTGCATTTCAGTAAAAAAATTGATTGCAGCACGATCGCCGCCGACGGCAGTAATTTTTTAATAACAGGCCCCCAGGCAGTGAATATTACAGGCGCAAGTGGTGTCTGTACTAATGGTCTGAGCGATATTGTTACGCTTAGTTTAGCCTTACCTGTAAGTATTGGCGGCACTTATACCGTAACGCCCCGTTTAAGTGTGGGTGGCGGTGCTGTGCGGGATGAATGCGGTCAGATCATACAACCCACGCCCGTTACGTTTACCGCAACCGATACGGTGAATGCTGATTTTACCTATACCAATACACTGGGTTGCCGTTTTGATACTTTAGATTTTTTTCATGATGGCGCTCACCAGGTAAATCAGTGGTGGTGGAGTTTTAATAACAACGCTACTGCCAATACAGCCACTACACGCCAGGTATTTCCGGCCAGTAGTACCAACAATATATCACTGATCGTTAGTAACGGCGTATGCAGCGACACCGCCAGGCAAACCATTGTACTGGACAATGAAGTAATTGCCTCCTTTGTGATGCCTGATGATATATGCCCCGAAGATAATCTTACCCTGGAGAACACCAGTACCGGCTTAATTGATAGCTGGAGCTGGAGCTTTGATGCCTTAGGCACAAGCAATATCCGGTCACCCCTGCCCCTAAGCTTTATACAGGATAACAAAGAAAGAATATATACCATCAGGCTCACCGCTACCAATAATACCCTTGGCTGCAGCGATGTGGCGCAAAAGAAACTAAGGGTATTGAACAATTGTTATATAGCCGTACCGAATGCCTTTACCCCTAACGGTGACAGGATCAATGATATTATACGCCCCAACAACGCAGTAAAAGCACAAAATTTACGTTTCAGTATTTATAACCGCTGGGGGCAACGTGTATTTACCATGACCGACTGGAAAGATGGCTGGGATGGAAAAGTGAACGGCGTAGAACAGGGTACCGGTATATATGTGTGGCATTTAAGCTATACCCACCGTGATACGGGTGAAGAAATTTTCCAGAAAGGTACGCTTACGCTTATTAAATAATTTACGCCTTTTTATTGCTTTTCAATAGCTTATACCGGCTCATATCTGAAAGCCCTGGTACACAGCGATTATGCGGAAAAGTGCCTGAATTAGCTCGTTTTTCACATTTAAGATACTTATTAACGTAAGGTTACATATTAGTTTTTTTATCCGAAATTCGTTACCAACCATTCAAGGCTAACGATAGGTATGAGAAAACTAAAGCTCACCATTATATCTTGCTTTTTGCTGTTGGAAACAATGGCCCAGCTTTGTACGAACCTGGGGCAGACACCGGCATCGGCTTTCCCCGTATGTGGCACTACTACTTTCAGCCAGCTGAATGTTCCCTCCTGCAACAATGGCGTTATGAATGTAAGGTGCGGCAATGGCGAGTATGAAGCCATCAATCCCTATTATTATAAGTTTACCTGCTATACGGCCGGCACCCTGGGTTTTATGATCAGGCCTATACGAACACTGGACGATTATGACTGGGTATTGTATAATGTTACGAACAGGGATCCCTCACAGGTAGGTAATAACCCCACCTGGGTAGTAACGGAAAACTGGTCGGGAAGAACCGGCAATACCGGCACTGTAGGAACCGGGACCGGCCTTATCAACTGCGGCGGTAGTAGTTATCCGCCCATTGGTTCTATGCCTACTTTAGTTGCCGGCAACGAATACCTTTTATTGATCAGTAACTTTAGTAATTCGCAGCAGGGTTATGACCTGTCCTTTACCGGCGGCACCGCTGTTATTACCGATCCGCTGGCGCCCACGGTATCCTCTGCTGTTGCCAGCTGCGATGGTACGCAGGTTACCGTACGTTTTAATAAGGCCATGAAGTGTAATAGCCTGGCAGCCGATGGCAGTGATTTTTTTATCAGCGGCGCCACCATTATCAGTGCAACAGGGTTTAACTGTACCAATAGTTTTGATATGGATTCGGCCCTTATTACCCTGGCTGCACCGCTTAATCCCGGTACTTTTACTATTGGTGTTGTAACAGGTAATGACGGCAACAGTATTACAGATAACTGCGATTCACAGATACCCACTACCGCAACCGCTGCTTTTACGGTAAATGCCCGCCCCAACATGACCATGGGCACTATTGCCCCTCCGGCCTGTATCCCCTCCACCATTACCGTGCAACTGGCCGAGCCGGTACGTTGTAATACCATTGCCGCCAACGGCAGCGATTTTACTATTACAGGTCCCTCAGCCGTTGTAGTAACCGGCGCAACAGGCACCTGTGATGCAAGCGGCTTTACCAGCGTGGTTACCCTGCAACTAAGTGCTGCCATTACCGTAAGCGGCAATTATACTGTAGCTATTAACAGTGGTACCGATGGCAATACACTTATTGGTAATTGCGGACGCATTATACCTGCAGGCGATAATAATAATTTTACCATTGCGCCTCAAACGGCTTTGAATATGGGCACTGTTACTCAACCGGCCTGTTTACCCACTACCATCACACTTAACTTTCCTGACCGGATATTATGCAGTTCTATTGCCGCTAACGGATCGGACTTTACGATTACAGGCCCGGCCCCTGTTGTGGTGAATGGCGCTACCTTTACCTGTAATACGGCGGGCTATGTTAATACCATTACCTTACAACTGGCAAATGCGATAAGTTTGCCGGGCAATTATTCGGTGGTAGTGAGTAACGGATCAGATGGTAATGTGCTGATCGGTGAATGTGGCAGGCTATTACCTGATCTGTCCACGGCAACATTTAATATCCCGGTACTTCCTCCTATACCCATGGGCACCATCAGTTCTACAGTTTGTGCACCCTCAAGTGTAGTATTAAACTTTACCGAGAAGATCAATTGCAGTTCTGTTGACCTGCAGGATTTTTTAATAACCGGGCCTACGGCTGTAAGCATTACTAATGTGAGCACACAATGCGATGCCAATAACCAAACCAATGCCATTACCCTTAGTTTTAATGCGCCTATTGCCGTGAATGGTAGTTATGCTGTTGTAATAGCGCCTGCGGCTGTACTTACAGGCGACTGTAATAAAGTTGTTCCGGTTGGTGAAACTGCCACTTTTGTTGTTCCCGATATACCATTCACACCCATGGATAGTTTAACACCCATAGGCTGTTCGCCAGGGGAGCTACGCCTTATTTTTAAAGAGGGTATTTTATGTAACAGCATAGCCGCCGATGGCAGCGATTTTGTTTTAACCGGCACCGGTGCGCCGGCTATTACAGCGGCACGAGGTTGCACGGGCAATGGTACTACTACGGAGATCGTTCTGCAACTGGCAGCACCTATTGTAAATGCGGGTACTTATACCATTACCCTTGCCACAGGCAGCGATGGCAATACTTTATTAAATAACTGTTACCGGCCTACTCCTGCAGGAGCAACCCTATCGTTTAATACCAGCGATACTGTATCGGCCGAATTTACCTATACTTCTGTTTTAGGCTGTGATAATAATGTAACCACCTTTACGCATGACGGTAACAGGGCTGTTACCAGCTGGCGCTGGCAGGTTAATGGTGCTGCTGCCAGTAATGCTATTTCTTTTGCACGGTCTTTCGCGGCTAATAGTCAAAACAATATCAGCCTTACCGTTAGCAATGCATTATGTACGGATACGTATACTACTCCTTTAAACTTTAATAACAAAGTAACGGCTGATTTCAGTATGCCTGCCGAAGCCTGCCCGGAAGACACTGTCCATTTTACCAATAACAGCAGCGGGCCTATAGAAACCTGGCAATGGAACTTTGGCAACGGCAATAACAGCAGTGAGGAAACTCCTTTGCCACAGGTGTATGACATAACCGGCCGGGACAGGCTATATACCGTTTCGCTTACCGCCGGCAACAGCAACGGTTGCAGTATGACCACTACCCGGCAAATAAAAATATTCGGCAGTTGTTTTATTGCTGTGCCCAACGCATTTACACCCAATGGCGATAATATAAATGACCACCTCTACCCTTTAAATGCTTTTAAGGCCGATAATCTTGACTTTAAGGTATTTAACCGCTGGGGGCAACTGGTATTTCACAGCACCAACTGGTTACAAAAATGGGATGGCAGGGTAAAAGGCATTGAACAAAGTGCGGGGATATATGTATGGCAGCTCAGTTATACCCACCGCGACACCAAAGAACATGTGGTACAAAAAGGTACTACCACGCTGATAAAGTAATATACCTGTTATATAAAAAAGCCCGTTACCAGGTAACAGGCTTACAAGAGTACGGGTGTAATAAGTTTAGAAAATTGCCGGTATCTTTTTGCAGTGCAGGAACCGGCTATACAGTATCCATAATTGTTAGAACAAAAATACAGCGGCTACTGCGGCTGAACAATACCACAAACGTTGGCTTTTTATGGGTAATACTTAAAAAAATATTGCTTTTATACCACTTAGCGGTAATTACAAAACAAAAAGCAATGTTGCATAACATTGCTTTTTGAGATTATTCCGTCAATTTTATCCTGCCTGTTATTTTTCGTTACTGCCGTTGCGGGGGATGTTCAGTTTGGTAATTAACTCTTCATAAGTCATAGCTTTTAACTCCTGGTCGCTGTATCCTGTTCCGTTGCCGGTAGCACCGGGCATCATCCTGCCGCCCAATACGCCACCGGGTATAATTACATACCGGTATTTATTGGAGGTGGAGGGTGTCATAACACTGCCATTTTCACCAAAACAACTAAAGGTGAGACTGCCTACCGCATTGGAGAAAAAATTCCAGTGTGTTAAAAAAGTACCATTGATGGTAGTAGCCGGTAAAGGTCTTATATTGGTTCCGTCGCTTACAAACTGTGCATACGCCAGTATGGTACCATTGGTCCTGATGGCTTCGGTAATTCCGGGAGCTGCTTTTATAAAACTGGAGAACTGTGTTCCCGCACCTGTCCAGGCAGTGGGAGAAAACCAATCGGAGTAAATAATATTGGCCGTGCCGGGAGGGCCGGCCGGACCTGCAGGACCGGTTTCGCCAATATCGCCTTTTTCACCGTCCTTACTGCAGGCAGTAAATAAAACCACTGTAAAAGCCAGTGTAAATAGTTTTGCCAGGGAATGTTTCATTGATAAAAGTTGCATGTGTAATTATTTTATGCAACAAAACTATACTGCGTCCGGCGGCGTTTCTATACCAGAATCCCGTTAATTACTGCCCGAAAACTACCTGCAATCCGTTAGTTTTTGTTCCGGAGACAAGGCCGGCTAAAATTCTTTTTTGGAAGGTATTTTGTCACTACCCTATCTTTGCACATGGCAACAAGAAAATTAGCTACTACAGCAAAAAACAGCTCCCCCAATTTTATTGATGGTTTAACTTTTGATGATGTACTACTGGTTCCCGGTTACAGCCAGGTGCTGCCCCGTGATGTGGACATATCGGCTAAACTCACCAAAGATATTACCTTAAAAGTGCCGCTTTTATCGGCAGCAATGGATACCGTTACCGAAGCCAGCCTGGCAATTGCCCTGGCCCGTGAAGGCGGTTTAGGCATATTACACAAGAATATGACCATTGAAAAACAGGCAGAACAGGTACGTAAAGTAAAACGCAGTGAAAGCGGGTTAATTATTGACCCCGTAACCCTTACAGCCGACGCTACCATTGGCGATGCCCTGTACCTGATGCGTGAAAATAAGATCGGCGGTATTCCTATTGTTGATAAGGATTATAAACTGGTAGGTATTTTAACCAACCGCGATATGCGTTTTGAATCGGACCCCAAGCGTAAGGTTAGCGAGGTGATGACAAAGGAAAACCTTTATGTGGCACCTGAAGGCACCGATCTGAAAAAAGCCGAGCAGTTATTTAAAAAAACCAAGGTAGAAAAATTACCCATTATCAATAAACAAGGTAAACTGACAGGCTTATTTACCTATGGCGATATTTTAAAACTAAAAAATCATCCCAATGCCGTTAAAGACGGCTTTGGCCGTTTACTGGTAGGCGCCGGTGTAGGCATTACCAAGGACCTGCTGGACCGGGTAGCTGCCCTGCAACTGGTTGGTGTGGATGTTATTGCATTGGATAGTGCACACGGGCACAGCAAAGGTGTTATTGATGCCTTAAAACTGGTACGTAAAAACTTTAAAAAATTAAATATCATAGCCGGTAATGTAGGCACGGCCGAAGGCGCCAAAGCCCTGGCCGATGCAGGTGCCGATGCGGTGAAAGTGGGTATTGGCCCCGGCTCTATCTGCACCACCCGTATTGTGGCAGGCGCCGGTGTACCGCAGCTTACTGCTGTAATGAGTGCTTACAGTGCCTTAAAAGGACGTAATATTCCAGTAATTGCCGATGGCGGTATACGTTATACCGGCGATATGGTAAAAGCCCTGGCAGCCGGCGGCAGTTGTGTAATGATGGGAAGTGTATTTGCCGGCACCGAGGAAAGCCCCGGTGAAACTATTATTTACGAAGGACGTAAGTTTAAAGAATACCGTGGTATGGGTTCTTTAGGCGCTATGGCCACCGGCAGCAGCGACCGTTATTTCCAGGACCCTGAAGATGATGTGAAAAAATTTGTTCCGGAAGGTATTGAAGGCCGTGTAGCTTATAAAGGAAGCTTAAAAGAAATTGTATACCAATATGTTGGCGGCTTACGTGCCGGTATGGGTTATTGCGGCGCCAAAGACCTGACCGCCTTAAAAAATGCCAGCTTTGTAAAAATAAGCAATGCCGGTATGCGGGAGAGCCACGCTCACGATGTGGATATTACAAAAGAAGCTCCTAATTACAGCAGAAAATAATGATTAAAAACTCAGGCCCTGGTCTGAGTTTTTTTTTATGTTACCGGCTTTAGTAACATCTATCATCGCCTGTTGCGACGCTCCGTTCAGGGTTCCGTCCGCTGATCAGCAGAGAGCAACCTGCCCAAACGGGCTATTAACGGTTTACTATTAACCATTAACTATCAACTATTAACTATGAACAAATAACCTGTTCATTAGCGCTATGCAGTACAAGTGTGCGACGCAACCACAGCCCAACCAGGGCAGGGACGGTGGAAACATAACAAAAAGCGATCGTTTGTTTTATTTGTACAGCCAATAAATATTTTTATGCAAACCTTTGAACCTTTTTATTGTTGATAACGTATATGCTATTAACAATAAATAGTAGATATTTTAGCGCTTTACTTATTATCTTTGACTTATAATTACAGTTAATATGACACAGTTACATTTATTAGGCATGTTGGGTACCAATGAAATCATCATTATACTGGTGATCGTGTTGTTGTTATTTGGAGGCCGTAAAATTCCTGAGCTGATGCGTGGTTTAGGTAAAGGTGTTCGCGAGTTTAACGATGCAAAAACCAATGTGAAAAAAGAGATTGAAGAAAGCACAAATGATATAAAAAACGCCTAATCAGCGTTTTTTATCCTTTATCTCCTTCTTTTTAAGGCCGTTTAACACGTTCATTTTTTGTTTTCATTTTCCTCCATTTCATTGTACCAGTCTCAGTTACGGGACGGAAAGGTTACCTGTTTACAAGCAGTTGAGCATTATATTGCCCGCATTCAGGCCACAAGGCACCTGAATGCTTTTGTGCATATATATGCTGATGAAGCCCTGCAGCAGGCCAAAGCCCTGGATGAAAAAAGAGCAAACGGCCAGGCCATCGGTCGCCTGCACGGTGTGGTAATAGGCATTAAAGATGTGATTGCCCATAAACACCACCCTTTAGGCGCTGCTTCGAATATCCTGAAAGGTTTTCAATCCATTTACTCCGCAACAGCTGTTGAACGCTTACTGGCAGAAGATGCTATTATTATAGGTAGTCTTAACTGCGATGAGTTTGCCATGGGTAGTACCAACGAAAACTCCGCTTACGGTAAAGTGCTGAATGCGGCGGATGAAACCCGGGTACCGGGCGGCTCTTCCGGCGGATCGGCCGTAGCTGTACAGGCAGGTTTATGTATGCTGAGCCTGGGAAGCGATACCGGCGGATCGGTAAGACAACCGGCAGATTTTTGTGGTGTTATCGGCTTTAAACCCACGTATGGCCGTATATCCCGTTACGGTTTAATTGCTTACGGCTCTTCCTTTGATCAGATAGGCATTTTTGGTACCGATGTAAAGGATATAGCCCTGGCCCTGGAGATTATGGCCGGTCCTGATGATTATGACAGTACCGCCAGCCAGCAGGCACCCGAGGATTATACCACCACCATTCCCCACAAGGACAGCTATAGAATAGCTTATTTCCCGGAAGCACTGGACCATCCCAGCCTTGACCCGCTAATTTCAAAAGCGATTTATAAGCAACTGGAAGAACTAAAAGCTTCCGGCCACGAGGTTAAACCGGTGAAGTTTGACCTGCTTGACTTTATTGTTCCGGCTTATTATATATTAACGACAGCGGAAGCTTCCTCCAACCTGTCCCGTTACGACGGGGTACGTTATGGCCACCGCACTACCCAACCCGTTACCGACCTGGTGGATTTTTATAAGAAAAATCGCACGGAAGGGTTTGGTAAGGAAGTAAAACGACGCATTATGCTGGGCACTTTTGTACTGAGTGCCGGTTATTACGATGCTTATTTTACCAAGGCCCAAAAAGTACGCAAAATTTTAACAAATCAGATACAGTTGATTTTCAACGAATTTGACTGTATTGTGCTTCCCACCTCCCCCACCACGGCTTTCAAGGCCGGTGAAAAAACGGAAGACCCGATTGCCATGTATATAGCTGATATATACACAGTTATGGCAAATTTAGTGGGCGTTCCGGCCATTTCCCTCCCTCTTTTCAGGCACGAAAATGGCTTACCATTCGGCCTGCAGGTGATGACAAACCGCTTTAATGAGTTAACTTTGCTCCGGTTTTCGGACGAGCTGATGAGCTTAAAGAAAAGTGAGTAACCAATACCTGCACGAGTATTTGCATTGAGGCGCAAGATTTTTTTGACCTAAAATTTCGACAGGCATGTTTAAAAAATTGGCTTTCGCGGCCGTTTGTACAGTTTTATTTTCGTTTGCAAAGGCGGAAAGTATTTTTACAGATAACCTGAACCTTACCCAGTTGCAACAACCTTATGTTGCCGATACCATGGATACAAATGACCTGGTAGAGAAAGACTCTGTTATACTGGATGAAAAGTTAAAACAGGAAATAGCCAAATTAAATCCCAAAGCAGGTTTTAAAGACCTGTTTATACCCACTGCCCTGTCCAATGGTATGACAGTAGAGCAGCTGAACCCCATGGCCGTAAGTTTTGTAAATGATTATGTATCCCGGTTTGGCAAAACCATGGATGATATGAAGGACTGGGGACGTCCTTATTTTGATATGATGGATGATATTTTAACCGAGTATGGCCTGCCCAACCAGTTAAAATACTTAGCCGTAATAGAATCGCATTTAAAAAACAATGCCCGTTCCTGGGCAGGTGCAGTAGGCCCCTGGCAGTTTATGCCGGCCACTGCCCGTGTAATGGGCCTGCGTGTTAGCCGTAATATTGACGAGCGCAGGGATTATAAAAAGAGTACCCATGCAGCCGCACGTTATCTTACCCACCTGTACGAATTGTACGGCGACTGGCTATTGGTTATTGCAGCCTATAACGGTGGACCGGGTAATGTAAATAAAGCTATTAAAAGAAGCGGTAGCAAGGATTTCTGGCAGTTACAAAATTACCTGCCTGCCGAATCCCGCAATCATGTAAAAAAGTTTATCGCCACCCATTATATCATGGAAGGTGAAGGTGGTATTACCACGTTGACCAAACATGAAGTGGCCGCTTACCAGATGGACGGCAATTTAGCTGCTGTTATGCCTGATAATGCCATATTACCCGATAATGTAAAAATCCAGACCATTACCGGCCGTTATAATGCCCGGGTAATGGCCAAGTTTTTAGAGATGGATGAAAAGGCCTTCAACAGCCTGAACCCTACCCTGGAAAAAACACTGGCCAAAACCAGTACTTACCAGTTAAAATTACCGGAAGATAAAATGCAGGTTTTCCTGAGCAAGAAAAATGATATCCTGGACCACAGCATCCAGGCATTATTAAACCCGGATTATAAGTTTTAATCAACTTACTATAAACATAAAGTAAAAGGGATAGACAATTGTTTATCCCTTTTGCTTTTGAATGTTCTACACCTGTAATAATAACAGGCTCTTTGTGAACAAACAGGGCAGGGCACGATAATCCAGGAAAGTTCTTTTATCACTCCCATTTATACAACCCATTTCCACTGCAGACGGTAATGGGTTAAAAAACAAACGGGCCATTCAGCTTTGCTGAATGGCCCGTTTAGCAATTACTGACCCGTTATGTTTAATACATTACAAATGTCATATTGGTAGCAGGGTTGGTTTCACTGATCATGTTAGCATAAACAGTTGACCCGCTTAAGTAATAGTCAAATTTAATGGTATTGTTCAGCAGGAAAGTATTCATTTGCGTCAATATATTCGCAGTATATCCACCTGAAGCCGCAGCACGAAGTGTAAAGGTGTAAAGTCCATTATCATCTTTAGTATAGTTGTATACTATCGCTGTTGTCCATCCACCTCCACAATTATCCTGGCTGGAGAACCCGTTAAGTGTTAAACGTTTATTTACTACATCCCAAACCATTGTAATACGACCGCAGTTAAATGAATAACCCAATAAAGCTGTATTATTCAAGTTATTGTGATAGTAGTTCAATATAGCGGCTCCGCTTGTTGAAGTTCCCGGGTTGATCACCTTATAATCCGAGCGCATACCGGTATATTTTGCTCCCCATAACATATGTAATGGCAGTAAAGGTGTAGGTGAGTTATTCAGGATATACTCTTTACCGGTAGCATCGTAAATAGCCATGGTGGTACTGTTTTTCCAGCCCAGTTTGGTAAACACGATATCATTGAATTTCAGTCCACCGGCAACTATCTGCATATTATCAATGGTATAAGCAAACTTTTGTGTGGCACTTACTACTTTATTATCAGTAATGGTAGTGAGTGTTAAACGTTTACCGGATGCCATAGTGGTATTACTGTTGGCCTCAACAGAGATCTTCTGTGTGCCAATCTCAAAGTAAGAGTTAGGGTTAGACACAAAGTATTGTTTGAAAGCATTGATGGCTGTCAGGTAACTACCTGCTTCATACCTTGCTTTCTGATCGGCGGTGGCTTTTACCAGTGTAAATACCTGGCGGTACCTTTTACCTATCATCACCAGTGTATCGCCGTTAGAACGGTCATAGATAAAATCAATATCACTTCTGAAACCTTCCCGCTGCGTTCCGCCAAAAGCACTTGCTTCCGGATTATTCAGGATAGAGATATAGGTATAGGTATCGAAGGTGAGGGCTGCACCCGCATCCTGTCTAACCCTGTATCTTGATCTTTTAACGGTACTGGCAGATGTGTTGGTTAAATCTGCATACATGTTTACATACTCGTTATTATCAAAAGTCATGTAAAAACCGAAGCCGCCGCCCAGGCCGGTACTCATAGTTCCCACCCAGCCGTTAGGCGTATTTACCAGCAGGTTATTTAAGGTATCCATCTGGGCCTTGATCCTCTCGTGAGGAAGATCCTCGAATGCTGCTACATATGACTCTTTTTTACATCCTAAAAAGGAAGCAATAGTCATGGTGAGCAATAAGATATATTTTATTCTTTTCATAATTTAAAGGTTTGTTGCTAAGATTCCGTAAAAATAGTTTGCGTTGTTAGCGGTACTGTAAAAACCAGCTGTTCTCGATACCAGGTTAGGAGCAAGATCTTTGGGAGCCGGCATCCAGTCGGTAATAAAAGTGGAAGCTGTTAAAAACGACGTAATATTATTAGTAAAACTGGTAAGGAAAATATTACCGTTATTAAAGGTTGTTCCGGTACCCTGCGCTATTTTAGTGAAGGTAGTTTCGCCGGTAGTGGAATTAACGCCTACACTAAAACTATAATCACCGCTATAAGTAGTATTAGCAGCACTTCCCGCAGTAGCCGTAAAAGTAGCCCTTACCACCAGAGAGGTATTTGTTTCAAACCTTAACTGCAGATTATCCAACCGGTACCTTGCGGTGGTATTTGTATTGTACATATCCGTTTTAAAGTTATTGTACGCGGTGGCAAACGCAGGAGAAATACCATAGGTAGTGTACATATTATCATCCAGGTTAATGGTGATGGTCTTGTACAGGTTGTTATTGATATACTGGGGAAACCTATAAGAAGGATCATTGATGGTATCCTTCATATACAAGAACATTTTTTTCTGTAAGGCCCTGAAATCAACACCTACGAGGTTGGTAAAATAGTTCACCACATTTTGTTCTTTTAAACGTAAGGCAGCCTGGCCTGTTGCAGCAGGACAGGTTTTAACCCTGTTCTCAAACCAATGCTGGCCGCTTACCAATAAGCTGCTGGCCGTTTCTGCATAGTCTTCATTAGGGTTCTGGCTTGCATAAGTAGAAACATAACCCCATTTATGAGCCGAGTCGGCATTGGTTGACTGCCAGTTACCATTATAGGTAGACTTTGTGATCTGGGGAAAGTCAGACGGTATAGGGAATCTTTGGTTTACAATATGCACAAACTCATGGTGAATGGTATTGATACGTCCTTTAATAAAACCGGGAGTATTAGCATAAGCATTTACACCGAATAAATTAACACGTACACCACCCGAAGCAGTACCGGCGTAACCCTGACCGCCTGCATCGTAGGAGGTAGAACCATATAATACCCATTCTTTAGGCATATATACTTTCATGAAATTCATGCCGGCCACATCCCTGTAAGGATTTACAAACCCGCTTAATACGGTCTGCATCATGGGCTGCACCTTATCTTCTTCAGGAGGAGTAACGTTCCTGTCCGCTTCATGATAATAACGGTTGTACCTGTAAATAACGGCGGAGTTATATACATCTAAAAAATTAGCTTTTAACCACTGGTCCAAAGCACTGTTGGTTAAAGGGATATCAGGGTTCAGGTCATCCATATCCACCGGCGTGAATTTTTCTTTGTTACACGAAGCAACAAAGGCCGCCAGGAACCCGATAAACAGTATTTTATAATAAAATTTATTTTTCATAATTTTTGTTTATAGCTATAATTTTTGTGCGTTTATATTAACGGGGGTTTAACTCCAGGCCAGCCAGTTTCACTTCCTGTGGTAACTGGAACACCCTTCTCAGGTCATTAGGACCAAGCTCGATAAAGCTCTCCTCTCCTGATGGGGCGTAGATATTTTTTGTAACGGTCAACCCTCTTCTCACAATATCAAACCAACGAATACCTTCCTGTAAGAACTCCGCTTTTTTAGCATCCAGGATAGTTCTTACGATACCGGCTTTAGGATCACTTATAGAATAATAAGTATTGATCTTTGCCAGCGTAATCGCATCACTGGTAGGATTATACGCATTCAGCCTTACACTGTAGAAAGTATTGATATCTTTCAGTGCATTATCATACTGCTCCAATTCTGCATAAGCTTCTGCCCTGTTCATCAATGTTTCATCTACTGTTAATAAAATAGACTGAATATAAGGATAACCGGTAGATGCAGTAGCATAGAAGAAATACTCTCTCCATTTATAAGTGGTATAATGCGGCTGGCCATAGTTCAATATCCAGTGGCGTAAAGCTTTACCGGCCACCGTACCATTGGTTTCAAACATTTTCACCAGCTTGGCGCCATAACCATACCTTGGAGAAGTATAAATTCTCTGGTAAGTAGAATAGTTATTAGCTAATAACAGGGTTGGCTTTTGTGTGGTCTTGGTAAAGTCGGTCCTGTATTGCTCATAACCTATCGTCCTGTATTCACCTGAAATGGGGCGAAGCAGGCTGGCAAAATCATTGGAAGGTACTGTTGCATTGGCATGCTCAATAACCTTGGCCCAGTCCTGTTTGAAAAGATAAAAACGGGAAGCAAAAGCATTGGCCGCCGCTTTGGTAAAGTGGTATTTAGGCACTGAATATTTAGAATCATCCAGCAACTTCAACCCTTCGGTCAGGTCTTTTTCAATATTATCATATGTTGATTGTACCGTACCCCTGGTATAGTTAGCCAGTAACACGGTTTCGGGTTTGGTTACATAAGGAATACCTAAAGAGCTGTTATCCGTTCCTTTTTTGTAAGGCTGTGCAAATAAAATAGCCAGCATATGGTGCGCATAAGCTCTGGCAACCAATGCTTCACCTTTATAAGGTAATGCGGCATTACCAAAATTACCGTTCTCAATTACTTCCAGTGCCTGGTTGGCGGCAGCAATAGCGCTGTAACAGCCGTTCCAGTAGTTTGTACTGGTATTGGTTCCCGCACCAACATAATCCTGCCAGGTATAGTAGCTGCTGATGATATCATTTACGCTACCCACACCATCACCTTTATCCTCCGAGTTATCGGAAGCGGCTTCGGTAAATGTATAATAATCGTAAGAAGGATATGCCGTGCTCACCAGTTGCGCAATTTTTTCAACCGTATTAATTTCGGTCCTGTTATCGGGCGACTTCTCCAGGAAGCTTTTTTTACATGCTGTCAACAGCAATGCAGATAACAGGTAAATAGATATTTTTCTGAGTTTCATTTTTTTAAAATTTTAGAATCCGATTTTAAGAGATAAGGTAACTTGTTTCATGGCAGGTAATGCCACACCACCCGACGCAAAGAACTCAGGATCCTGGCCATTTAATCTTTTATCTGCATGAATGATCCACAGGTTATTTGCTACTACTGCTACAGAAGCATTGGCCACACCTATACGTTTAGCCAGCGCCTGAGACAGGTTATAACCTAAAGCAACATTTGATAATTTGATATAGTCACCTTTAGCGATACGCTGGTCAGAATAGTTATACAGGTTGTAGGGGTATACTGAACTTACCTGGGCGCCACTGGCATCTACGATCTGTAATTGATATACAGGGTCCATAATGCCCGGAACGGTTGTTCTTGCTTCATCGCCCGGCATCATCCACCTGTTCAAGGCATCTCTTGTCATAGAAGCCATATCAGTGTAGTTAGCCGAGATCTTCGGAGCCAGTCTCAGGTAGTTGCCGTATGCAAATTTTATTAAACCGGATAATGTAAAACCTTTATACCTGATCTGGTTGTAGAAACCACCGGTAGTAATGGGATCAACAGGTCCGATATACTCCAGGTTTGCGATATTATTGCTTTGTAAGTTAATATAGGTTGTATTCGCTTTCGGGTCACCAATACCCACATAAGTAGGATAACCGAAGTAGTGATTCAGGCCGGTAAATTTAACCGCGTATAAACCTCTTTGTGGTTTACCGATAACAGTTCCACCGTTCGGAGATACCAGGGTCCAGATATTAGGGTTAATATCCAGTTTGGTGATTTTATTTTTGTTAAAGGCAAGGTTCAGACGTGAGGTCCAGCCAAAATCTTTTTTCTCGATCACTTTAGCATTTAAGGTAAACTCCACACCATTTGATTTCATGGTAGCGTAGTTACCGATCTTAACAAACTGGCCACCGATACCGGAAGTATTGATAGGACCGATCAGGTCACGGATGCTCCTGTTATAAAAGTCTGTTACGAATAAGATCCTGTTGCCGGGTAAAAATCCTAACTCCAGTCCAATGTTCAGGTCATTTGTTTTTTCCCAGGTCAGTTCCGAGTTCTCCAGGCTGGAAATAAAGGTTTGTGTTTCCTGATCATTCAGGTAAGGTCTGCGAGCTATCTGGTTGTAGAAAGTTGCAGCAGAGTTGGTAGCATTACCAATATTCGCTACTAAACCATAAGAGCCTCTCAGGATAGCTGTGTTCAGGATGCTGTTTTTCCAGAAGAATGATTCACTATGAATATTCCAGCTACCGGAAACGCTCCATGTTGGTAACCATCTTGCAGTCCTGGTTTTTCCCATTTTATTGGAACCATCATACCTGAAAGTAGGGGTAATGGTAAACCTGTCATCATAGGTATAAATACCCTGGAACATATAGGCTATATAGCGGTCAGTACTTGGTTGCATACCGAAATAAGGGCGGCCTTCTTCACCCGCTCTTTTAAAGTACATATGGTATGGATTAACCAGGCCACCGTTACCATATTGGTAACCTACGCCATCAAAGAACTCGTATTGTCTTTCCGCATTCCTTACCTCCATACCGGCAAATCCCTGTACGTGGTGTTTACCAAAGTCCTCCATGTATTTCAGGTCATGACGCAGGAAGTAGCTTTTAAGATTGTTCATGTTCACATTATAAAAACCACCGCTTGGTAAAGTAACAATGGGGTATTCCCATGTATTATCAGGGTTACGGTATAAGTATTCGTTACTACCTAACACGGTAGGATCATAAGCTGCTTTATACGCCTGTACCATGTTAGAGTTCTCCAGGATATGTACCTGGTTCTCGGTTTTGGCATAACGGTAAGCACCGGTAAGGTTATAGTTGATCTTAGGAGTGATCTGGTAACCTAATGAACCCTGAACCCGCAATTCCATTACCTGTAATTTCATGTAATTAGAATTCAGTTCGTTCAATATGTTGAACGGTGCAAAATCCCTGGTAAAATATTCCAGGCTTCCGTCTTCATTATAAGGCGTAATTAAACGGCTGGTGTTCATCGCATAGTTATATGGGTTAATATCAAAACCGCGGATATAGCTACCATATACAGGCTCTGACTGTACATTCTGTGTACCCGGCGCCCTCTGGTTCCTGATAGATCCGTTGGTTAAAATTTCACCGGTTATTCTTTTACCCATTTTAAAGTTAGAACGGAAATTACCGGTAAACCTTTCCACACTGTTACCCAAAGCCTGCCCATCATCTTTTAAATAAGAAGTAGAGGCATAGGTCTGGAATTTTTCAGTACCCGAAGAAACACTCACCGAATGTTCCTGTAAGAAAGAGTTTTGAAATAATATATCAAACCAATCCGTATTGGCATTGGCATACCTTTGCAGGTATTCGTTCATACTGGGTTTGTCATTCCTTAATTTATAGGTATTGGTCACAGGATCATAGTCCATGATATCCCTGTACATTTTATTAAATATACCACCGTTGGCACCGTTGATCATGCCGGGCATCTGGAAAGAACCTTTATTCCACATTTCCATTAATACACCCATCTGGTCAGCAGAGTTCAATACGTCGAACTCAGAGTAGTTGGGTTTAATGTAACGTGAAAAATTACCGGTGTAAGAGATCCTGGGCTGACCTGAAGTTTGTTTACCTTTTTTGGTAGACACAACGATCACACCGTTCATCGCACGGGCACCGTACAATGCAGTAGCGGCGGCATCTCTTAAGATGGTGATATCCTGGATATCATCGGGGTTTAAACCGGCAACAGACGAGCCTAATAAAGTGCTCATATCACCGGTAGATAAAGCTTCATTGGATATATTCACCACATCTTCCAGGATGATACCATCAATTACCCATAATGGTTTATTATCGCCGGAAAGAGAAGTGGCACCACGGATCCTCAGCTTAGGTGCAGCCCCGAAAGTACCCGATACGTTCTGTACCGATACACCGGCAAACTGGCCTTCCAGCATTTTCGAAATATCCGGCAAACCTGCCCGCTCTACATCCGATGCGTTTAAGCTGGTGGCGGCACCTGTAAAGTTTTTCTTTTTAATGGTCTGTAAACCTGTAACAATCACTTCTTCCATCTCTTTGGTGTCTTTTTTCAAAGTGATGGTAATACCTGTAGCCGCGGCCGCTACTTTGTATTCCTGCTCCAGAAAGCCTACCGCCGATACTACTAATACAGTGCCGGCAGAAACATCGCTTACTTTAAATTCGCCCTTGGTATCGGTGTGGGTTCCTTTACCCGTTAAACCTTTTACCTGGACGCTGGCATTACTGATAGGTTCACCGGCTTCATCAACCACCTTACCGGTAACATCAATAAAACGGGAAAAGCCATTATACTTTTCCTTATCATAAAATCCTGGCTTGCCGGGGTTACCATTTGCCTTCGCGTCTGCGCAAGCCACAAAGACAAGTAATACCATAGCATGAAAGGCCGTAAGTTTCCTTACAACGGAATTTCGTTTTCTGAAATCCCGTGATCTCAAGTTCAAAATCATACAGTTTAGTTGTTGTTTATTAATCAAAGCAGTTTCGGAAAAAACAGTTGTTTATATTTTATTTAAAATATCAGTCATGTCCTGGCCGGTGTTCACATACGATACCCTGTATCAATAACCTTTATCAAACAAAAAGATCCTTGATCAGGATTCGGTCAGCAGCATCTGTATACCCCTCTTTTAAATCTATACGGGACCAGATGATTTCTACCCTCCAAAAACAACACACACATTATATTCTAAAAGCTATCATGTCGTAATAGTTATCTCTTTCAAAACCTGCATTATCATGATCAATCAGTGCCTGAGATTAAATGGATAAAGTGCGGGAAGCAGGTTATGAGCAACTCACATATAACTATTGTCGCATATTTATACTATTATATATCAAGTATTTACAAAAATGAAATGAAAACAAAGATGAATTGAATGAAAATAATTCCCACAAATTGGATCTGTAAGGGCTATTTGCCTTCATGAAGTAATTTTTTAAGCAGTTAAATATGTTGGTTAACCCAAATATATGCTTCACAGTTTGGGATTCCAAAACTCATTTCTACCAAACTATGATACAAATTGAGTGTTTTTACTTAACATAAGCTCAAAAAATGAACAAAATCACCCTGGAGAATGACCTATTTTGTTTATAATAACAAATATTAAATATTATTTATAATTATAATATATAAATGAAAAAATGATATTACAATCGTTTGCATAAATTTTCAACAGGCATAAAAAAAGCCGCCATGAATCATGGCGGCTTTTTTATCAGGGTGATCAACTGATTATTCTTTCTAAAACACAAAACCCAGTTTAAAAGCCCAGCGGCTAAAACGGGATTTGATGTATTCATTCATATTATCACAGGGCGGGTTGTTACAAACACCGGGTACTTCAAACCGTTCTTTAAAGTTTTTATAGGAGTAATAAGTTCCAAATAATATCCCCTGTTCAGGATTCCTGGTTTCCAGCCGGAAGCCGAAACCGGCTTCTGCAAACAAACCGGGAAAAGCTTTACTGTCCAGTTGATTCCATAACCGGTTACGTTCACTTTTCCCCCATACAAAATTGGGACCCGCATTCACATTTATAAACAGGTTATTTTGGGATAAGAGGTACCTGGAAACAGATAGGATAACCGGGACAGAGCGGTTCCTGTAATCATCCACCCCGGTTCCAACTCCCGCATACCATGATTTATAACTTACCCCATGTGTAGTGAGTACCTGGTAAGCGGATTTACTGTTACCAATGGCCATACCAACTGTATTAAAAGACCTGTATGCCGGTTTTACCTGTGCCGCTGCCCTTATACCAAAAGTTATGATAACCAGTAAACATAATAGTCTGTTCATAATGCTTAGTGTTTACTGATCCTGCTTAATTCAGCTATTTTTTCAGGGTTGCCGGCATCAAATTGTATAATGCCTTCTTTAGCGCTCACGATTATTTTCCCGTCCAGCGGTATCACATCATAAGCCTCCAGGTTTTTAAAATGGTATTTAACGTTCATTTGAAGCGGGTTAGCGGCATCGTATACTTTTAAGCCGGCTTTACCATCGCAAACCCATAAAAGGTTGCCTGTTTTGCCCAGGCCGTACGGGTTATCCAGCGGATAGGTTTTCAGCAGTGCGGGCCTGGCAACATTGGTTACATCCAGCACCTGCATCTGGCTATCGGTTGTGCCGCCACATACAGTACCGGCACGTAAGGTTACATACGCATACTGGCCATCGGTAATCACCGGATCGCACCGGCGTATATGTGATACGGTGCTGACAAAAGCGGGAGCTGCTGCATTGCTGATATCAAAAATGAACATGCCGGTAGAAGAACCAATGAATAGTTTATCCTTAAAAGGATAAATGGTTTCTATTTCCCAGCCTACCGGAACAGTATTCACTTTTGCAGGATTAGCCTGGTTACTGATATCGAATACCACCAGCGAAGATTTGTTTACTGTATATAAATAGTTACTTACAATGTTAAAGCGAGACATTGAACCAGCAATACCGGCCGTTGCCTTGGCCATGCTTTGTGCGTTAGTATTGCTGAAAGTGGCCAGATCAAACCAAAGTCCGCAACCCCAACATGGTGTACCTTCATAATCTACCGTAGTATCTTTTCTTATCCAATCAACAATATATTGAGAATTATCGGCCACAAAACCATTAACATATTGGCGTTCAGGAAAAACATTCCTTGTTATTTCCGTCACTTCCACTTCCAATGGGTCTGCAATATCCAGCGTAAGCATATCCGTATAAATATCGGCATACAGTGTATTCCCTTTTACCGCTATATCCACATTCCCGGGTATATTAATAAAACGTTTGTTAACGGGGGCGGCAGGGTTACTGTTATCAATCACATGTACGCCTTTATTGATCTCATTGACAAATAAATAGCTTCCATATACATAGATTTTCCCGGGGTTGCCCAGGCTTCTGGCCGTGGTACTGCCCACTTCACTCAATACAAGTTCTTTGGATTTGTACACCGGTTTCAGCAAGGTGTAAGTATGGGTAACTTTGTCTTTTAAACAGCCGCTTAAAAACAACAAAGCCACTATAGCAGGTAGCAATCTGGTTATACGTTGCATAATTTTGGTTTTGCCATACTGACAACCTTTTATGTGTAACCATTGCATCTTATCATATATTTTTTTCCGTTATACTTAATCGTCAGGAGGACAAGTATTTATTGGGAACATTTGGCGGGGAATAGTCAAGCCCCCACTGGTGTTTTAAAAGCATGGATATAACAGTATAAATATTACGCTCGGTACGCTGAAACTGTGGCAGTAATCCCATCATCGCATAACTGATCACATTCACTGCAGGTATAAAAGTTTCCCAGGAATAGCTTTTACCCCAGATCAGCCCTTTCACGGTGATATTTAATTCTGCCCGGTGGGCAAGTAATAAATTCATCACATCCATTGTTTTATTGCTATGCTGGTTCACCGTATGAAATATGGGTGTATGCCCGCCAAAGCCATGTTCATCAATACCTGCCTTTACATTTACATCGGCACCATGTTTTAACAATGTTTCGGCACAGTAGTAATGATTGTACTCTGCGCAGATATGCAAAAGGCTTACCTCGTATAAAGGGGTAAAGGCACAACTGAAAGAATAGCTACGGTTAATAAGGGATTTATCTTTTTGCAGATAACTATCCAGGGTAGCCGCATCATCCAGTAATACGGCCAGCAGTATTTTATCTTCAAAATCAAGTCCGTGATCTGCAAATACCCTGATGCAGGATTTAAAGCCGGGGCCACGGGTGTACATGTTAATAAGCTCCTCTATCAGCGGCTTACCCTTATACACCATATTCGGGTCAATGCCGTTTTCAAAACACCATTTTATTTCATCTGCGGCATGTAGCTCAAACGCTTCGATGATCTTTTGTAAAGGGTTCATGCGCTGCTTTGTTGTTTTATAAAAAATAAAGTCCGGCATTAACCGGACTTTATCGTTTTACTGCTTAAGGTGTTATTCTTACCAGGCCTGCTCCGTTGTAGGAGTGATACTCCCCGTTATACATGGCATCGGCACTAACCGGCCCCTGTTTGTATAACCCGGGAGATACAGCCCGTACTGCATAGTAATAGGTTTGTTTATTATAACCGGCATTTACAAAGAAATGTATCCGGTCGTCACGCACATCCAATGCATCCGGTGTACTGCCGTCTTTGATCCAGTCCATACCCGGTATTTCTTTGGTGCGTGGATTTTCAATTTCAAAACCAGCCGGTAACAGGTCAGTTATGACTACGTTCTCCACTGTTCCGCTGTAATTTTTTTCCAGGGTTACCGCAATAATGATCAGCTCATTTTGTTTGAAGCTGCCACCCTCAATAGCCTGGCCAAAACGGTTGTAATAACGGCGCCTTACTTTCAGGTAACTATCTTCTTCTTTATAATCGCCGGTAGCACTGATGCCTTCGGCCTGCCAGAAGTAATACAGGTTACCGCTGCCCTTGGTCACTATTTCAATATTAGTGCCTTTGAGTGTAGCCTTATCACCACGCCAGCTGCCGCCATCTACTTTAGCGATAGTTTTACCATCACTTTTTATTTCAGCTGTCACAGTTGACTGATTAGCCAGTTTAGCATGTTTTCCGAGTGCCAGGAAAGCGAAAGCACGCTCCTGGGTACTTAACCATGATCTTGATTTTAATTTATCGCTCACATGTTTTACCATCGTACCTACCTGTTTGTTACCGGGATCAACATCTATCAGGGCATTCAGGGCTATGGCTTCGTCACGCACATCGGAGTAGAAGCTGCCGCCTGTTTGCGGTACCGATTCCTCACCGCTGAAAGCAGGTGGCAATAATGCGGCAAATGATTTTTTATCACCTGCAATAGCGTATGCTGCTGACAATAGGTAGCGGCTATCCAGGGCCAGTATAGCAGGGTTGGCTTTGTAATAGTTCATAGCCGGTACATTACTGCGGCCAGCCAGGGCCAGTACATACAAACCATAAGCTACTTCCTTAGGCGCTATTTTTTTATTCTGCTCCCGGTTATAGTAATAAGTAATCAATTCACGGTTACGCAGTTTCAACGTGATATAAGTAAGCATGGTTTCAATTAAACTATTGTCCACTTCAAAACCTGCTTTACGTGCTTCCAGTAAGAAGTGCGCCGCATAAACGGTGGTCCACCAGTTTTCATAACCGCCGCCATCCCACATGGTCACGGCACCATTGTATAACTGGCGCATTTTTATTTTACGGATCGCCTCTATCACATTGGTATTGGCGTTGGTGTTTTTATTCAGCTTCATCAGGTCGGCCAGGTCGCCGTAATATAATTGCGGGAAGGCGGCCGATATGGTTTGCTCTGTACAACCGTAAGGGTATTGCACCAGGTATTGTAACTGGCTGCCCAACTCAATTACCGGTGACCGGCTAACAACCAGTTCATAATTAACGGTGCCGGGGATAAGATCACTCAACCCTGCCCCTATTTTTTTACTGCTGCCACCCTGCACCGAACCGGCATCGGTTCTTTTTTGCAAGGTAGATGGTGGCCTCACCGAAATATCGGTAGACTCTACAAATTGTTCACCCATGCCATCCACGGTAACGGAAATATTTTCCACACCAATCTTAGGATCGGCCACCAGGTTAAACAATACACGTTGTTCGGCCTTGGGTTGCAGGGACACAGATTGTTTGGCATTGCCCATTACTTTCACCGTACCATTAGCTGTTTTAATAGCGGCGGTAACATTGGCCGCTTTTTCCGTGGTATTGGTAATGGTAACAGGTACCAGCACCGTATCACCCGGGCTTAAGAACCTTGGCAGGGCCGAACTGATCACAATAGGATCAGCCACCGTCATGGTGTTTTCGCCGGCGCCAAAACTATTGCCTTTATAGGCTACAGCCATTAAACGCAGCTCACCGCTGAACTGCGGTATCTCTACATCAAAACTTGCTTCACCACTACCATTGGCTTTTACAATTCCGCTCCAGAAGCTTACAACTTTCACCCTTTTGGCAGGCATAGGATTGGTACGCTTGGCCATATCCAATGCCCCGTCACCACCGGTGCTGCTCATCTTGGCACGTACTTCGGCAAATAACAATGGATACAGATCGTAAGCCGTTACCTGTAATGCTTTTTTCTGGTAGAAATAATCGTAAGGATTAGGTGTTTTAAAGTCTGTTATCTGTAATACCCCATTATCCACCGCTGCTAACGTAACATAACTGCCCGGTGTAGCTTTTACCTTTATTTTTTGTTTCGTTTTTGATCGAACCGTTTTTGATCCCTGTATCTCTACATTTATCTTCCTGTTCTTCTCAGTAACACCTACATTCATAAAGCCATGTGCAACGGTTAACGGAATATCAGATACCTCATGTGGTTTGATGAGGGTAGCGGTGATGTACACATTAGGTACATGTTCACCGGTAAGCTTCAGGTTTACACTGGCGCTGCGGTTCTCTACATTTACATATTCATGGCCGATCACTTTATCCGTTTCATAGGTAACCAGCATACGGCCGCTGAAAGGTGTTTTAAACAAGGCTTTTACCGTTTCGCCTGTATTGTATGCCTTTTTATCCAGCTCAATATCAATATTGCCTTCATTGTTTACTTCAAAGGAATTATAGTCGCCGCCATAACTGCCATAGCTGTAAAAAGTTTTAGCCACATAGCTGTTAGAGCCCGGTACATATACCCGCACTTCATAATCGCCGGGTGAACGGGGCACATAAGTGTACACCGTATTATTGGATACCTGAACATTGCCTTCGATCATTACTTTTTCTTCACGCTGCGAAGTATAACGGAAGTAACTGCCGCTTTTGGCCAATACGGTTTTATACTCCTGTTTAATTACTTTAACCAGGGCTGTAGTACTTACCGCATTCCCTTCTTTATTTACCGCAACTATATTGGTTTTTACGGCCTGGTTCAACGGCTGGTAATAGTACCAATCACGTTTTATACCAAAGAAAACTGATTGCGTATAAATATCGGCGCTGGCGCCACGGCTCACCGGGCGGCCGGTTTCATCGAACACCGTAGTGTAAAACGAAGCCTGCAAAGCCCCCATATTGCTGTAAGAAGCAGGTACCTCATATTGTTCACTGGCGTTACCGCCATCATCGGTTTTCCCTTCGCGGAATACTTTATCAAAGAAGCTTTGTTTATTACTTAAACTAAAGTCATAATCGCTGAATTTTTCAGCCGTAAAGTATTTTTGTTTAACCTGTACTTCCAGTTCGTAGTTACGGTTGGCCGCAGGTGGTCCGAAGAAGTTGGTGGCGTTAATAGCCAGCGAGGCCGTTTCACCCGGACGTAAAGAAGGTTTGTCCAGTTTAGCAGCCACTTTAATTCTATCCGGTACAAATTCCTCTACCGAGAAGGTTTTGGTGCTTAACAGTATATCATTGCTGGTATACACTTCTAAATTGTAAGTACCGGTAATGGCCGATGTGGCCAGGTCAACAGAAGCTTCCAGGGATCCTTCCTCGTTCAGGTTTTTCCGGAATGATTTCAGTTCCTTACCATTAGGCATTAAAAATTTAAGCTTTAAGGGTATAGCGCCCGGTGTTTCCCATTTACTGTTACGCAGGATAAGGGAGAAATTAATTTTTTCACCCGGCCGGTAAATATCCCTTTCCGCATACACAAAGGCATCAAAACCGCTGGGGTTGGTACGTTTACCCCCCACTTCAAAACGGGATATATTAACACGGGTATTATTAAAAGGCAGGTAATTAAAATCAGTAGCCGTTTTAGCGATCACCATGGCGGGTTTAAACCCGCCGATATCTTTTTTGGTATAAGCCACTTCGGCTACACCATCGGCATTGGTACTGCCGGTACCCAATAACTGGTTATTGGCAGCATATACCATTACATCCACACCTTTCTCCGGCAGGGCCGTTTTTAAGGAGTTGGCAAATACCAGTATTTTATCCTGGCCTTCTTTGGCTATCAGGCCAAGGTCCGATAAGGAAATGAAACGGCTGTCACGCACCCAGTATTCTTCGGTAGAACGGATCATGACATGATACACACCTTTGAATTCCGGCAAGCGGTCTTCAAACTGGGAGAAGTTCAGTAAACGTCCGCCACCCGATTTGGGTAAAGTACGGGTATCAATTTCTTTTTCAAATATCACATCGCCCAGGGTTATATCGCCACCTCCATAATAGTCACCATCATAGTATTCGCCGTCATACTCATTATAACGGTTATTGTTGGTGGTCTCCTGCGGGTAGTAACCATAACGTTGTGCCATTAACAGGTTGTTCTCGTAAATTTTGGAAACAACCACTTTTATTTTAGGCACACTGGTAATACGTATTTCCAGGTTTTTACCACCCTGTTTGGACAGGTACACAGCTTTGCTGTTGGTAAACCTGATATCAGCTTCCAGCTGACCGAAAGCCACATTGGTCTGAAAATCTTCTTTCAGTACACCGCCCAGTTTGCCGCGTAATCCTTTTTTAAAGGTCACACTATAGGCGTTCTCCACGTTGAATTTATCGCTGCGTAAATTAAAACCGGTTTCCGTATAATCTACTGTATAGGCAATAGCGGGGTCAAAGGTTACATAAGGACGTATATCCAGGCCGGTAACCTGTTGTGATGTACTTACCCTTACAATACCTTCGGTACCGTCATGCTCCGATTGTACATCCTGTATAGTGAGCACATAGGGTGAAGGAATGGATAAGTTATTGGTTATATCGCTGCCGGTACTGTTACTGCCGGTCTCGGGTTTTAAACCTTTACCTATCGTAATTTTTGTTTCATATTCTTTATCCTCGGCTTTCAGGCTGGCAAGGCGTACCGATATTTTTGTATCGGGTGATACGGTAACCAGGGTAAAATCCTGTTTTTTACCATCCACCTCGATGGTCAGTTTATCTTTTAAAGCATTAGGATCTACCGCATAATTGAATTGCATATCTACCTGCGGAATGGCGCTGGTAGCACTTTCACCCTGCCAGATCACCTGTGAGGCCACCAGGGACAGGTCGGGGGTATGGAATTTTATATCATCACCACCGGTTACTTTATCAAACTTGCTGAATTTTAAAACCGATTTGTTAACCGTCGCCGTATAGTTAGTGGCCGGCGCCAAAGGCTGTGCAGGTGAAAACACCAGTTCATCGGGGCTTTGCCACCGGAACTTTCCTTTGATAGCAGGCGAAAAAGTGACAAAATCGGTACTGTCCCAGATATTTAACAGGGAGTCGGCCATTAAAGGCTGGTTAAACTGGAACACAATATTAGTGAGCAGGGGCATCTCATCTTTGGCATTGGTGTAATCCAGCGATACTTTGTTGGTTTTACACGATGTTAACACGAAGGATGCCACGATGGACATGAAAAGAAGCAAGCGATAACGAATACGCATATTGTTGGTTTGTATGTTGCGGAATCAGTTTTCTATTAAAGGATACAATTTGGGTATTAATTACATAAACCTGGCCATGCTGCCCGAACAGCAATGGCAGTATTACAGGTGCAGGCCGTTAAAAGCAACATAATTGGTTCAGGTGGGTGGCTTGCTATTTAATCGTTGCGGCTTTATGCCTGCACAAATAATTAATACTCAAAAATCTAATTAAAAACTAAGGTATCAAAAAACCTTGTATTCCACCAACTGCCTTTATAAAATTTTATAGAAGAATGACACAACTGTGCTATACCGGGGCAAAGTTTTTTTAAAAATTATTCGTTACCAAGCTGCCGGTTTTACGGATATTTGTCTTTGTATGATCTTGTTCATACGCATTACTACAGTTGAAGTGTGCGACGCAAGGGACGATGCCGGTAGTACTGCAGCTGATACCATAAATAATAACATTGAAATTAAGGATAACCAGGAAAACAGTTGTACGCCGCCTGCGCCAGGCAGGCATGGTGCTATTGGGATTAGTGTTGCTTTTTTTTATACTTAACTGGATATTCCCGGTTCCGGATAAAGTGGAGTATTCCACCGTTATCACCGATAACAAAGGCGAGCCTATTCATGCTTTTTTAACCCGCGACGATAAATGGCGGATGAAAACGGAGCTGGATGAAATATCGCCCCTGTTACGTAAGACCATTATTGCCAAGGAGGATAAATATTTTTATTCGCATCCGGGTATTAATGCAGGCGCTGTATTCCGGGCGCTTTTTAAAAATATCATCCGCTTTAAACGCACCAGTGGAGCAAGTACCATTACCATGCAGGTGGCCCGGGCTTTGGAGCCAAGGCCCCGTAACCTGCTAAGCAAGATCATAGAAAGTTTCCGTGCTTTACAACTGGAATTAAAGTACAGCAAGAACGAAATTTTACAATTGTACCTGAACCTGGTACCCTACGGAGGCAATATTGAAGGGGTAAAAGCCGCGTCCCTTTTATATTTCAAGAAAAACCCGGACCATTTATCGCTGGCGGAAATAACAGCCTTGAGCATTATTCCCAACCGTCCCTCCTCCCTGGTTATCGGCCGTAATAATGACCGCATTATTACCGAACGTAACCGCTGGCTGCAGCAGTTTGCTGACGAGAAGATATTTACCCAAAAAGAGATTGCCGATGCACTGGCCGAGCCATTGGATGCCCAAAGAGGCCAGGTACCCCGGTATGTACCGCATTTATCCAATTTGTTCCGCCACAGCCAGGCGCCGCTGATTGAAACCACCATTGACCTGAATGCACAGTTAAAAACGGAGAAGCTGGTGGAAGATTATATACGTACACAACGTTTGCGTAATATTAAGAATGCTGCCGTGGTCATTGTTGACAACCGCACTCATAAGATTATTACCTATGTAGGCTCCTCCAATTTTTATGACAGCCTGGATGGCGGCCAGGTAAATGGAGTAAAAGCCATCCGTCAGCCGGGCAGTACCTTAAAGCCTTTATTATACGGCGTTTGTTTTGATGAAGGCCTGCTTACGCCCAAAACCACCTTAACCGATGTACCCATTATGTACGACGGATATGCGCCGGAGAATTATGATAAAAAATTCCATGGCAAGGTAACGGTGGAGTATGCCCTGGAACAATCATTAAATATACCGGCCGTAAAAAGCCTGCAGCAGTTAACGCATGAAAAGTTTATCCAGACCTTAATACTATGCAATTTTAAACAGGTACAGAAAGACCAGCGAAAACTGGGGCTTTCATTGATATTGGGTGGTTGCGGTACATCGCTGGAAGAATTAACAGGACAGTTCTCCATTTTTGCCAACAATGGCCTGTATATTAAACCCGGTTTTTTACAGCGTGATTCGGTACAGGCAAAGACCCGTATACTCAGTACTGCCGCCAATTTTATGGTGAATGAAATTTTATCAAAAGTTAACCGTCCCGATTTTCCCCTGAACTGGACCGCCACCGAACGTATGCCCAAGATAGCCTGGAAAACAGGCACGAGTTATGGCCGACGTGATGCCTGGAGCATTGGGTATAATACCCATTACACCATTGGCGTATGGGTGGGTAATTTTTCAGGCGTAGGCGCTGCCGACCTGAACGGCTCAGGGATTGCTACACCCCTGCTGTTTAAAATTTTTAATACCATTGATTATAATAACGATAAGGAATGGTTCAGCCCCCCGGCTGATATTGATTTCCGTACCGTATGCAGCGAAACAGGCCTAACACCATCGGCTAATTGCACCAACCTGGTTACGGATTATTTTGTGCCCCTCATATCCTCCACCAAAACCTGCGATCACCTGCGGGAGGTGGCGGTAAGCATTAACGAAAAAATATCCTACTGCAAAGCCTGTGTACCGGAAAGCGGCTTTAAAAAGAAGATGTATAAGTATGCCGAGCCGGATATGATCGCCTGGTACGAAGAGAATAAACTCAGTTATGATAAAATTCCGCCCCATAACCCGGACTGTGAACTGATCTTTAAAGGCAGTGCCCCGGTAATTCAGTCGCCGGTAAGCGGAACAGAATACCTTATCAGTAAAAAACACCCCGAGCCTTTACAGCTATCCTGTAAAGCAGCTA
The DNA here is from genome assembly GCF_042686025.1 of Terrimonas rubra. Classification (NCBI taxonomy): domain Bacteria; kingdom Pseudomonadati; phylum Bacteroidota; class Chitinophagia; order Chitinophagales; family Chitinophagaceae; genus Terrimonas; species Terrimonas rubra. The sequence goes on along the minus strand of NZ_JBHUOZ010000003.1, from coordinate 330,534 downwards.
ACGATGTTACCACGGTGTACTGGTATGTAAATAATAAATTCTTCAAATCATCCCTGGCTACCGAAAAACAGTTTTTTATACCGGAAGAGGGAAGCAATAAGATCAGTTGTACCGATGATAAAGGCCGTAACCGTGATATAAAGATAATGGTGAAGTATGTTGATCTGTGATCAATTTGATAATGAGACAATGTGCTAATGGCTTCGCCGCCGTTTTCTTTCATTAGCTAATTAGCAAATTATCACATTAGCTAATTCTCTTTATAGTTCATAGTTAATAGTACAGTTTCGCCGCCGCTTTTCTTTCATTAACTAATCAGCACATCACCAAATCAGCACATTATCGTATTAGCTAATTTGCTCCCCCGCTTCTTCACCGGTATTGATCGCGCCTTCCATAAAACCCTGCCAGTCGGCCAGGTGTTCGCCGGCAAAATGGGTATGCATATGCGGCCTGTTGAGTATTGGCCTTAAGCGAAACCATTGGCCTACGCCATATAAGGCATAGGCGCCCTGTGAATATTCATCATGGCCCCAGTAATAATTGGTTTGTCCCAATAGTAGTTTTTGTACATCGCCGAAAAATGGCTGCAGGGTTTGCTGTACCGTTTGTGCACGCCAGGCATCCGTTTGATTGGCTACTACAGCCGCCTTATCACCAATCGTGTAAGATAGCAATACCCCTTTTTGATTGTGCTGGTTTTTGGTGGCATGATAAAAATAATGCGGCGTTTGATCGGTAATCAGATCAAAGTTCTCCCGTTGCCAGAACCTTTCGCTGAACAGCAAAGGATTTTTATTAATGCGGGCATATTGCAGTTCATTCAGGGCATTCACCTGTTCGGCAGGCAGGCCCGGTTGCCAGTTAATTTTTTTTACGGCAAATGTGGGTGCAGTGCAAATAATTTTATCGCCGGTAAACTGTTTGCCATTGTTACAATACACGGTAACCCCGGCTTTTGTTTGTACTACTTTGGAAACAGCATGTTGCAATAAAATTTTATCGCGGCCTATTTCAGCTGCTATTTTATAGGCCAGCTGGCTGTTACCCCCTTTTATCTTACAATCCATCTCGTTTTTATCACTGCTCTCGGCGTACTCAGCCAAAGCGGCAAAGGCCGAAACATGGCGGATACTTTCGCCAAAATCGGTACTATCCAATAATTCTCTTAACTCCAGGTCAAGGCCTGTACAACCATTGTTTACCAAAAACCGCCACCAGTCCATCTTATCCAGGCGCAGCTTATCGGCATGCGTCAGTTTTGTATAGTTCGCCTTAATGGCCTCAAACTTTGCTTCCCATTCCGGGGTGTAACCCCATTCAAAAGCTTTTGCATGTTTACCGGTATAGATCAGGTCGCTTTCAAACTGGTTATCCTCCAAGGCCAGGCCAAAATCGTTGCAGAGATTTTGTACGCGTTCATGTGAGTTCCCTACCCATTCCGCACCCAGCTCCACCACCAGGCCATCGCTGTTATCCATGGTATGCGAAAAAACCCGGCCGCTGATACGGTTCCGGGCTTCCAGTATTACAAAATCAATTTTCTTTTTATGCAGGTAATTGGCCGCAGCCAGGCCGGCAAAACCGGCACCAATAATAATTACTTTGGGTTTGCGGGAAATAAAAATGTTGCTGAAGGCCGATGTACCCACAAGTACACCTGCGCCGGCTAACACCGACGTTTTAATAAACTGCCTGCGCGAGCTCATATAGATAAGGTTTGGTTTAATGGGGGCTCAAAGCTGAAAGCCAAAAGCAGAAGGCTCAAAGCTGAAAGCATTCATCATTCAGCACTCATCATTCAACATTCATCATTCAGCACTCATCATTCATCGTTCAACATTCATCACTTAATCCACTTTTTTTATACTTCCGGCTCCGCTGGTCTCCTGCTTCACATCGGTAGCGCCGCCTTTGTATTTTACATGACTGGCGCCATCTGCTTCCGCTTTAATACTTACGCTTGCATACACTTCGGCCGAGGTCGCACCCGACAGGTCAACTGTTGTATTTTCCGATAGTAATTCAAAAGCCTTGATCTTGGAAGCACCATCGCCATCAATATTCAATGTGCGTGTTTCCCCGCCAATGGTAACGGTTGATGCACCGCTGGCCTGTATATTTACAATGGGCGATTTAGCGGATAATTCTATCTGCGAAGCACCCGACAGGTCAATATCCAGCTGCGAGTTCACGGCAAACTGTCCTTCAGCAACTAATTTGGTAGCCCCGGACAGGTCAAACTTTTTTATAAAAGGGGCAGTCACATAAACCGTTATTCTTTCTTTCGTGCTGATAGAGGTATTCTCTCTTTGTTTAACCAGTAATTTTCCGTTCGTCACCGATATTTCAATATACTCCAGCAGGTTCTCATCACCCTCCACTTTTACACTTTGTACCGAATCCTGTTTTAAATGCACCATTACACCACCGTTCATTTCAATCTCATCAAAACTTTCTACGTTCCTGTCCTGGGTACCAACTTTCCCGTTCCCTCTTACCGTATCATGATCCACCAGTCCGCAGGAAGTAAAAATAAAAGCAGTTAAAAAGACTAAAAAGATATAACGCATGGTATATAGTTTAAACATTAAAATAATAATCGTTGTAAAGTTAGAAAAATGTTGGCCTAGTTCCCAATCCCATTTTAACAGGGGCTGTCATCGCCGGTAACTCCGGTCGGCAACAGTTCCCGCTGTACGCTGCTACTCCGCCACACCCCCTGGCCCCCAAAGGGGGAACCCTGCACACAAGCCTTCAGCGGGGTATCCGCTGCCATCGGGCAGCCCGTCAGCAATATTACACAGCCATTATGACGCTATCCTCTTTCATCAGGTTACTGTTATTAGTTGGTAAGTTTAAGTATCTTTATTTATACCAGTAACTTTCACTTACAGGTACCAGGTGTTCTTAAATATTTTATCCATGGCAACTTATAAACCGCTTCATTACAACTCGCTTTCGCCTTATTTAATTGTGGATAATGCGCAGGAGCTGGTAAACCAGCTGACAGATGTTTTTAACGCCACCGTTCTAAGGCGTTACGACCGGCCCGATGGCAGCATCATGCATGTTGAACTGCAACTGGATGACAGTGTGATCATGCTCAGTAACAGCACGGCTCAATACCCTGCCCACAAAACCATGCTGCATTTTTATGTGCCCGATGTATTGGCCACTTACCGGCGGGCCATTAACAACGGCTGTACCCCTATCAGCGAGCCGGTAAACCAGCCCGGCGATCCGGACACCAGGGGTTCGTTTTACGATGCTGCGGGCAATCACTGGTCCGTCAGTACACAACAATAAGCCTGGTTACTAAGTAATAATGGTCCAATTTACCTTTTGTCATTACAAAACCGGGGCACCCTGCCAGGGTAAAACAGCAGCCCTGACAATGGGCAACCGCGGCATTTTTCTTATCCCGGTTTTTGCTACCTTCGCAGCACTATGACGGAAAAAATTCTGATTCTCGATTTTGGCTCTCAATATACCCAGCTGATTGCCCGCGCTGTAAGGGAAGCAAATGTTTACTGCGAAATTGTCCCTTTCCATAAAAATGTACAGTTTGAACCCGGTTTAAAAGGCATTATCCTGTCCGGATCGCCTTTTTCGGTTAACGATGAAAACGCCCCCGACGTACCGGTAGCTGATTTTATTAAAGAACTGCCGGTTTTAGGCGTTTGTTACGGTGCACAGCTTACAGCCAAAAAGTTTGGCGGTATTGTGGCTAAAAGTAATAAAAGAGAATATGGCCGGGCTATATTAAAACAACAGCAACATGATGTGCTGTTAAATAATATGAGTGCCGAAAGCCAGGTTTGGATGAGTCATAGCGACAGCGTAAAAGAAGTGCCGCCGGGTTTTGAACTGCTGGCTTATACCGACAGTATACCCGTAGCTGCCTTTAAAAAAACCGCTGCAGCAGGAGAACAACCTTTATATGGCGTACAGTTTCACCCCGAAGTGTACCATTCTGTAGAAGGTAAAAAACTGATCAATAACTTTTTAGTGGATATATGCGGCTGTAAACAGGACTGGACACCCGCCCATTTTATTACCGATACGGTGGAAGCCCTGAAAAAACAGATCGGCGACCGCAAAGTGGTAATGGCTTTAAGCGGTGGTGTAGATTCTACCGTTGCCGCCACTCTCATACACAGAGCCATCGGCGACAGGCTGTATGGTATTTTTGTTGATAATGGTGTATTACGTAAAGGTGAGTTTGAAAGCGTACTGGAATTATATGGCAAACTGGGCCTGAATGTAAAAGGTATTGATGCCCGCCAGCGTTTTTATGACGGACTGGCCGGTAAAACCGACCCTGAAGCCAAACGCAAGGTGATCGGCAGCCTGTTTATTGATATTTTCCAGGAAGAAGCAAAAGCAATTGAGGGCATCGGCTTATTAGGCCAGGGTACTATTTACCCGGACGTTATTGAAAGTGTATCCGTACACGGCCCGTCGGTTACCATTAAATCGCACCATAATGTAGGCGGTTTACCCGCACATTTACACCTGGAGCTGGTTGAGCCTTTACGCTTATTATTCAAGGACGAAGTACGTAAAGTAGGCCGTGAACTGGGCATACCTGCCGATATGATCGACCGTCACCCTTTCCCCGGTCCGGGCCTGGCTATCAGGATCCTGGGCGAGGTAACGGAAGAAAAGGTACGATTATTGCAAGATGCTGACCACCTATATGTTAAAGCGTTAAAAGATACCGGTTTATATGCAACTGTCTGGCAGGCAGGTACCATCTTGTTACCGGTAAAAAGCGTAGGGGTAATGGGCGACGAAAGAACCTATGAGTTCACTGTGGCGCTGCGTGCTGTAACCAGTGTGGATGGGATGACCGCAGACTGGGCACATTTACCCTATGATTTTTTAGCTAACATATCGAACGAGATAATTAATAACGTAAGGGGAATTAACCGGGTGGTATACGATATCAGCAGTAAACCGCCGGCTACTATTGAATGGGAATAAACCTCCCCTCATAAACACTTATTCATGAAGCAATTCATTGCCGTTGTTGTTTTTATTTTTGCCGGCTTTAGCCTTGTGCATGCACAACAGGACGGTAAAAAGAAAATAGCCATTTTTGCGCCCCTGTATCTTGATTCGGCATTTTCGGCCGATGGCGAATACAGGTACCCCAGTAACAGCATGCCCAAGTTTATTACACCGGGGCTGGAATTTTACCAGGGTGCGCAACTGGCACTGGATTCACTGGCACAAACAGGTGTACAGTTAGATGTTACCATTTACGATACCCGTGCCCGCTGGCAGAATGTAGATGACCAGTTGGATAAAGCGGTTAAAAACGGTACTTCCCTTATCATTGCCCATTGCAGCAATAACGAGTTAAGAAGTTTTGCCGATAAGGCCCGTGAAAATAAGATACCCGTTATTAATGTTAACCTGCCCAACGATGGCGGCGTAAGCAACAATCCTTATTTTGTAGTACTGAACCCTACCCTGAAAACTCAGACCCAGGGACTGTACGATTTCATTAAAAAGAATTACAGCGGCAGTAATAAACAAATTGTATTCTTTAAAAAGAAGAACAATTCCGAAGCGGCCATCAAAACAATGTTTGAGGATGCCATTAAAAACACACCGGGCAGCGCTGTAAAGATCAAATATATTGACCTGATAGACAGCTTTACCGTGAACCAGTTAAAAGCACAGCTGGACAGTAACAAGCAGAATATCTGCATTGTCGGTTCTTTTGATGTGAATTTTGGTAACAGGGTCATCAAACAACTGGCATCTTTCAGCAAACAATATAAATCGGTGGCAGTAGGCATGCCTACCTGGGAAAACCTGAAAGGCCTGAGCAAGCCGGAGTATAAGGGTGTGGAAATTGTATACAGCAACCCTTTTCATAATGCAAAAGCCGATAAACTGAGCCAGAATATCAACCAGTATTTCACACAAAAAATGTTTGCCCGTCCCAGCGATATGGTGTTCAGGGGTTACGAGGTTACCTGGAAGTTTGCCAAATTGTTACAACAATACGGAAACGATTTTAATGCCAACCTTACCAGTAAAAATTACCAGTTATTTACCGATTTTGATATTCAGCCGGTACTGGATAATGATACCATGACACTGGAGTACCTGGAGAATAAAAAGTTATACTTTGTTAAATGGATGGACGGGGTTGTGAAGCAGGTACTGTAAGATGTAAGATGGCAGATTGAATATTTGGATATTCAGATAAAAACGATAAAAGCGCCTGCGGCGCTTTTATCGTTTTTATGTTATCGGCTGCAGGCTTGGTATTTGGGTTGAACATTTGCTTAGCTACGTTGCCTTTAAAAACATTCCCAAAATCACTTTTATTTGGCTCTGATTAAAAAAAACGAGTATATCACAATGGAAAAGACGCCAACATGGCGTCTCTATTTGTCCATTGTCAACTGTCCATTGTCAATTGTCCACTGTCAATTCCTTTCTATTAGCTACACTACTTTTAATAATAATACCGCAATACCATAAATAACCGTGATGGTAAATATCCCCTTGGCTGTTTTATCCTTATTGGTATTAAGGTATAAAGTAAACAAAGCAATATTGGCCAGTAACATCAGCGACCCGATAGAGGTCAGCATCTGGTTTTGCGTAAAGAAAAAATGTAAAAATTCACCGAAGCTGAAACCGGTGCTCTTGATAAAATAAATGATCACCAGGCCAACAAATAATCCTAAAAAGCCGATGAGTATACCAAACTTAAAATTGTCGGTCTTAAATATGTTTACCACAGTTTTTCCAGTTTTTCTTTTAGCGAATAGTTGGTCAGGTCAAATTGTACGGGCACCACACTTACATAGCCATTGTTCAGGGCCCACACATCCGTATCCTTTGATTTATCGAAGTTAACAAACTCACCGGTAAGCCAGTAATAATGCCTTCCGTTGGGGTCGGTGCGCTCAATAAAATCTTCCTCGTATTTGGCATAAGCCTGTTTACACAGTTTAATGCCTTTGATATGCGAGGCTGGTAAAACCGGGATATTTACATTTAATACGGTATGTTTTTCCAGTTTGGTGCTCAGCATCAGCTCCACCACCTTACGGGCATACACTTTTGCGCCGGAAAAGTCGGCATCAATACTATGGTCCAGTAAAGAAAAACCGGCCGAAGGAATATTTTCAATGGCTGCTTCTACCGCTGCCGACATGGTACCGGAATAGATCACGTTAATACTATGGTTAGCGCCATGATTAATACCGCTGATACAGATATCGGGTTTGCTATGCAATACCTTATCAACAGCCAGTTTTACACAATCAACAGGTGTACCGGTACAGGCATAGGCTTCAATACCGTTAAAGGGATCAACTTTATGTAAACGCAGCGGGTGACCAATGGTGATGGCATGTCCCATGCCTGACTGGGGTTTATCCGGGGCTACTACCACTACTTTACCCAGGTCGCGAACAGCCTCTACCAGGTTACGGATACCCGGTGCCGTGATACCGTCATCGTTCACAATAAGTATGACGGGCTTTTTTTTCTTTACAGCCGTTTTTTTAGCTGCTTTCTTTTTTGTTGCCATGAGTGCAAAAATATACGAATAAGTTGGAAGTACTAAGTTATAAGTTTTGGGTTATACGCTATTGAAGTTATAAAAGGGAAGTAATTTATTATGGGTTGGCCGGCATAATAGTTCCGGACTTATTAACTATCCGTCTTCCCGACTAATATTTAAATGTAGGGCAAAGTGTCTGGCGGCGATTGCCTTTGAAAGTGTCGTATGCACCTTGTTTCACCAGGGATATTTCGTAAGCGCCGCGACGGCCATTATAGTTACCTAATGAAGAGATGGTAACATCGTAATTAAATGTAACCACATAATCCTTAAACCCGATGCCCACCATAGGTATAATGGCATCCTGGTGACGGTAATAAGCTCCGCCGATAAGGATGGTTTCGCCATCGCCGGATAAGTTATAATGGGCATTGGCACCCACAACTGTTTCAGTGGATTTTGTTTGCAGCGAGAAATAAACATTCGGATTCACGATCCATTGATCGTTTAGTTTAAAACTACCATTTACAAAAGCCGTATGCCGCATGGGGATGCGGTTATCAATACCCGGCGCTTCGTTAAAGAAGGATTCCCTTGGCCTGTTCAGGTGATGGGAGGACCAACCGATATTGAGGTAAACATTTTCGTTAGGGAAATAGGCGTAATTCAACCCGGCCTGTATATCCAGATAATTGATATTGGTATTGGCCAACACTACACTGGTAGGCATATTGGCATCAAAGAATTTTCCGTCAAACTGGTCGGGAAATTTCAGGTTGGTTACATTGATCCGTTTATTGGCCCAACCCACATTAAAGCCACCGCTTAATAAACTACCCAGGCCCAAAGTCTGGTGATAGGCCACCGAACCATATACCCTTGTGGAAGTAAGGTTTCCACTACCGGCCACATCTCTGAGTATTAAACCACCCACGCCCAACCAGCCGTCGCGGCTTTCATCATTGAGTAATTGTACATCACCAAAAGCACTCATGGTTTTATAAGGCACCGACATAATGGATGACCATTGGTTACGGTAGTTTGCCCCCACCCGGTAATCCGCATCGGGTAAAAAACCTGTATTGGCCGGGTTGGTGAGTAAGGGCGAGTTCATGAATTGCGAAAAATGCAGGTCCTGTGCATACATAACGGTGCCCGATAATAATACCAGCAGGGTTGCCAGCGATTTACCGATCCATTGTGTTTGTATGTACTTTTTTATATTCATGCCAGTCAATCAGCTAAGTTTTATTTACAGCATTTTAAATGCCGGGTAAGGTTACTGCAGCCCAGGTGTGCGACGCAAGGAACGATGCCAGTAGTACTACAGATGACAACCATAACTAAACTACATAATAAATATGAAATATTTTGTTATTGTTGTACTACCTGATCAGGGTTATATCTCCTTTCTTCGATGCCTTAGTGCCATCAAAAAATTCTACCTCAAGGGTATACGCATATACATCCATGGGCTGTACAGCGCCTTTTACCCTTCCATCCCAGCCTATGTTGCGGTCGTTTGTTTCAAATACTTTTTGTCCCCAGCGGTTCCAGATAATAAACCTCATTTTCGCAATACCAAAACCACGCACTTTTACAATACTGTTTACATCACCACTATTCGGGGTAAAGGCATTGGGCACATCGAGTGCAGGTTCAATGAGGGCACTTACCGGTAAACAGGTGGTATCCCTGCAACCTGTATTGGTAATAGCAATTAAACAGGCGTTAAACGTGCCGGTTGAGTTATACTGGTGCGATACATTGGCACGAGAAGTGGTTTCCAGCGTTTCGCCATCGCCAAAATCCCACACAAAACGAACCGCATTGGCCGATGATTGATTGCTGAACACCGTAGGCGTATTAACCTGTGGCGTTACCGGTGTAAACGAGAACAATGCTTCCGGCAGTTCATTTACCACAATAGTGAAATACGTTGTATCCGTCAGGTTACAGGTATTGGGGTCATTGGCCACGAGCCTTATTCGGTAAGTACCCGGCGTATTAAAGGTATGCGTGGGGTTAACCAGGGTGGAGGTATTATTGGCACCCGAAGCCGGATCATCAAACAGCCATTCAAAAGTTAAACCACCTATCGAGGTATTGGTAAAGTTTGCCGTATAAGGCGCACAACCCGCCGGAGGCGTATCAAAAGCCGCTTCTACATTGGCTGCTACCCGCACGGTGATAGTGAGTGAATCCGGATTATTACAGTAAGCCGTATCCCGTAATATCAGTTTTACATCGTAAGAACCGGGGTTGGCATAAGCATGTGTTAAAGAGTTTAAACCTGCAATAACACGAGGTGAACCATCGCCAAAGTCCCATACAAAGGAAGTATCGGTAAACGGTCTTGACGGATCGGTGGTGGACAGGTTATCGAAACGATAGTTAAACGCTTCGCAGGGAGCCAGTTTCACAATATCGGCCGCAAGATTAGCCCTCAGATCACCTACCCGTATATTAATATAAGACGTGTCCCTGATATTACAGCTGGAAGGATCGATAGCGATCATCATTACCCGGTAAGTACCAACCGTATTAAAAGTATGGGTTTGCGTATAACCCGTACTCGCCGGTAAAGGACCAATATTAAAACCGGAATAAGCAGGATCAGAAGCATCGATAGGTCCGGCACCATTATCACCAAAGTTCCAGATATATTCTGTGGCATTCAATACCTGGTCCCTGAAAGTCACTTCTAAAGGAAAACAACCGGCCGTATCGTTGGGCACACCACCAATGGCTGAAGACACATCACTGCCAACACCCGCCAGGTCAAGCTGTATCTTTAACATGCCCAGGTTACAGTTGGCAGAGCCGGGTTTGGTGGAACCCCACACACCTACGGTAGTAGGATAAGGAGCCAGTAGTCCACAGGCCGCACACATACTCTGGTAAATAATACCATTGGCATCAAAACGGCTGGTACCGCCATCTACGTGGTCAGGGAAACCTCCGTTTTGTCCATAAAAACTGGCATATAAAGGTTCAGGGCCCACCGCATCACGACGCATCACAAAAAAGTAAAAGTCGGAGCCGTCTGTCTGGCGGCCACTACGCCCCGGTGGCGTTACCGCGTTGGCCGTTGTGGGCATGGAGTTGGTAGTACCGGTTAATACACCTGCATAACCTTCCATTACACCTCCCCAACCGGAAACATATACATTTTCGCACCTGTCCACCAGGAAGGCAGTAGGTGAAATATTGGGGGTTGTGCCCCCGCTACCGAAAGTAGTGGAGTAAACATAGGCCGAAAGATCGGACCGTAGTTTAACAATAAATTGCTGTGAACTGGAACCAAAAGCACTGGCATTGATCAGCGGCCATGCACCATTGGTTGTACCCATTACATAGGCAAAACCGTTCCTGTCGAACTGTATACCATATGCCTGGGTAAAAGTATTGGCACCTGTTGCATTTGAATTAAGATAAGTGCCCCGTATCAGGGTATTACCGTCCGGTGACAGCTCGGCCACATAACCGGATATCGTGTTGCTTTTTGTGGGGTTGACCGTTCCGGTACTCTGGCCTGCAAACAAATCTGTACTCTCCGTACCACCGGCCACGTATATATTGCCATTGGGGCCTACACTTAATACATAAGCTGCATCGTTAAGCGAACCGCCTAAGTAAGTACCGAATAGTAAATTATTTAAATTAGGATCGAATTTGAGTATTAGTGCATCCTGGCTTCCCCTTAAAGTGGATTGGTAACGCCCCACGGTAAAATCTAAGTTGGCCGATTTTGTATTGGAAGCTACGAGTATATTACCGCCGCCATCTAAAATCACTTCACTGCGTCCGTCATCACCATAGTTACGGCTGAGTGAACTGGGAGATCGGCTTGTACTGATGTTTACTCCGTCATCACCTGCACCCCCAACCCTTACTGAGCCCAAAAGGCCGCTGCCTGCAGCGTTCAGCTTGGTAACAACAATATCATAGTTACGTGCCGGCCCGCCACCGCCAATAACACCATTGATACTCGAGGGATAATTATTTGAGTTAGATCTTCCGGCCAGCACCAGGTTACCTGCGGCATCTACCACTAAACTATGCGGCTGTTCGTTGCCATTACCACCAATATAAGTAGCATAGACCCTGTTTGTACCGTTAGGATTCAGTTTGATAATACCAATATCAAAGCCCTGCAGACCACCATCACTGACACCTCCGGCAAAAGTGGTTTGAAAAGCACCTGAAGAAGTAGGAAAGCCTGCGCTGAATACGATACCTCCACCAAAAAAACTGCCATCAGGACCATAAGTAGCGGTAAAGCCCCAGTTATCGCCGGTACTGCGCGAGAACGAACAGAAAACCAGCGTAGGGTCAATAACCAGTGTTGCTTTGGGGTCGTAGTTTTTTACATCAAAAGTGACAATATTGTTTTTTACCACATATTTTACCGCCACCTCCTTCATTTGTTTACCATCGCTCTGGTAACTGTATGGATAGGTTTCTACAAAATCGCCCAGGGAGGTATTGGTCACTAATTCTTTGTTCCGGATCGATAATTTATCCACCCCATCATACCGCAGGGCGATCTTTTTTACATCCCCGCCCGGCTTTACAATAATATCGTACTTCAACAGGTTATTATGGGTATAATACCGCACATCCACATTGGGGTACACCTCCTTCATTTCTATGGTCTGGTACACTTTACAATTAGCTGCCCATTTAGAGGGATCATTACCTACAAAATAATTGGTATGGGTTTCCAGCGCTTTGGAAGGAACCACTTTCAGGTTGGGATTGGCATTAACAAAATCAATATTATAGGCATGTGACCGCATCACGATCTTATCGGTCATCCGCATAGCCTGCTGGCCCATAAATTCATGGCCATGCATGGTAGCCATTACTTTTTTATAATCTTCAGGATTGTTTTGCAGGATGGTCACCCCGCCGTTACGAATGAAAAAGCTGCCGAAATTTACGTCGCCTTTGAATTTTACACGATCATCCCATTGACCTTTGTTCTCCACAAAATCGATCATACCATACTCCTGCTGCGCTTTCAACAGTAAAGGCAGTACAAAGCTTACAATAACTAACAGTAAATTTCTCAATGGCGTATATGAATTACATTCCTTAAAATAACGAATTTTAAAGGCAAAAGCATTAAAACTTATGTTAAGATATTTTACTCCACAAAGTTTTTCCCTTTTGCGATTGTAAGAACTGTTTTAGTACACGGTTTTCTTCCTTTTCCAATAAACTATCTTCCTCCAATAATTGTACCGCAAACTTCCTTGCCGTGTCTAAAATGGGCTTATCGTTAACGATATTAGCCAATTTAAAATTCAGCACCCCGCTTTGCCGGGTTCCGTCTATATCACCGGGACCACGCAGGTCCAGGTCCTTTTCCGCAATCTCAAATCCGTTATTGGTCGAGGTCATGATCTTGATCCGCTCCCGGGCATCATTCCCGAGTTTCTGACCGGTTAACAGTACACAATAACTTTTTTCACTACCCCGGCCCACCCTGCCACGCAGCTGGTGTAACTGTGACAAACCAAATTTCTCCGCACTTTCAATCACCATTACCGACGCATTGGGCACATTTACCCCTACTTCAATTACGGTGGTGGAGACCATTATCTGGGTATCATTCTCTACAAACCGCCGCATATTGGTTTCCTTTTGTTCGGCGGGTTGTTTACCATGTACCATACTGATCCAGTATTTAGGCTCCGGAAAATATCCTTTTACCGTTTCATACCCCCGCATCAGGTTTTCATAGTCCATTTTATCGCTTTCCTCAATCAGGGGAAAAATAATATACACCTGTCGTCCCAGGCCTATTTCAGCCTTTAAAAAATCCATTACCCGGCTCCTGTCGTTCTCATAACGATGAACTGTGGTAATTGTTTTACGGCCGGGCGGTAATTCGTCAATAATACTGTAATCCAGGTCGCCATAGGCCGTCATTGCCAGGGTACGTGGTATGGGAGTAGCCGTCATTACCAGTACATGCGGGGGCACGGCTGCCTTCTTCCACATTTTTGCTCTTTGTTCCACACCAAAACGGTGTTGTTCATCCACAATGGCCAGTCCCAGGTTTTTAAACACCACTGCCTGTTCAATAATGGCATGTGTGCCAATGAGTATATGAATTTCTCCATCCGCCAGTTGTGCCAGTGTTTCCCGGCGGGCCCTGCTTTTTGTAGAGCCTGTCAATAGCCCCACTTTTACCGGCAACCCTTCCAGTTGTTTGCTGATGGTTTCATAATGTTGTTTCGTTAATATTTCGGTAGGGGCCATTAAGCAGGCCTGGTAACCATTATCCAGGGCAATTAACATACTTAACAGTGCCACCATGGTTTTACCGCTACCTACATCGCCCTGTAATAAACGGTTCATTTGTTTACCACGGGCCGTATCCTGCCGGATCTCCTTCAACACCCTTTTTTGCGCTCCTGTTAACTCAAAAGGCAGGTAATTATTATAAAACTCGTTAAACAGGCCACCCACTTTCTCAAACACCACCCCTTTGGAATACCGGTGCCGGTCCAGCTTTAACAGGTTAAGCCTTACCTGGGCCAGGAAAAACTCCTCAAATTTTAAACGGCGTATCGCATTGTTATACGCTGTGGTATCGGGCGGAAAATGGGCATGTTTATAAGCCAGGAACCTGTTTTCCAGTTTCAATTGCTGTAATATATTTTCCGGGATATTTTCAGGAATATCTGCCGGTTTTAACTGGGCAAAAATAGCCTGCGATAATTTACTCAGCTGCCGGCCACCCAGGCTGCGGGATTTTAATTTTTCCGTAGAGGGGTATACAGGCTCCAGTACATCCTGGCCATCCTTTTTTGCAGGAACCCATAATTCCAGTTCCGGGTGAACGATCTGCGGCTTTCCCATAAAAAAGCTCACTTTCCCGAATACCAGGTACACTTTACCGGCTTCCAGCGCTTTCTGCACCCAGGTTATACCCTGGAACCATGCCACTTCCAGCACACCGGTCTTATCCCGTATTTCCCCCACCAGTCTTTTAGCCCGGTTCTCCCCTACCACTTCCAGGTTCATCAATACACCGGCCACCTGGATATAATCGGTTGCGGGTGTGATCTCGTTGATAAAAGCAACTTTTGTTTTATCTATATGCCGCAGGGGAAAGTGCTGCAACATATCGTTATAGGTAAAAATGTTCAGCTCCTTTTGCAACATTTCGGCACGTTGCGGCCCTACCCCTTTAATATAGGCAATAGGTGTTTGTAATATATACGGAGGATTACTAATAAAAGTTTTTTTACAAAAATAAGCATTCAGCAACGAGATTATACCCCGACATACCAATCTCCCGGTTTCCTGGCAGGGGTACTTGCAAAATCCAAAACTGCATATTACTTTTAATATGAAAACCAAAGAACTTTTCAGCCAAAACCATTTAATCCATGCCCGATTCCTATATCTTTTTACAGGCCGGCTTTTCCTTTACCGGCAACTTTACCATACCAATTCAGAGTTTTATAACAGCCTTTATTATTTCGCTGCTACTGGTACCCATACTCATAACCCTGGTAACACGTTACCGGTTACTGGACAAGCCAAACGCCAGGAAAGAACACCATACTCCCGTGCCTACCATGGGCGGTATAGCGATAGCAATTGGTTTTTTGTGCAGCTGTTTACTATGGCTACCCATTACCTGGAACGCTATCAACATCAGTTTTACACTGGGACTTATTGTTTTATTAATGATAGGCATGATGGATGATGTTAAGGATGTACCGGCCCGGTATAAATTCCTCATACAAATAGCAGTAGCAGCCCTGCTGGCAGTATCAGGTTTACGTATCCAGGACTTTGGCGGCATTATGGGTATTCACCAGTTACCGCTTGCAGCACAATACAGCTGTACAATTGTCATCATTGTAGGTATTACCAATGCCTATAATCTTATTGATGGTATTAACGGCCTGGCAGGCAGCCTGGCCTTCATGGGCCTGGTAACCCTGGGCATTTTTTTACAAATGGCCGGCGATACCACCGGTAGCTTACTGGCTTTTGCCCTGGCGGGCGGCGTATTGGGCTTTTTATATTTCAACTTAGACCCGGCTAAAATTTTCATGGGTGATACAGGCTCCCTCCTACTTGGTTTTGTTATTGCGGTACTGACCATCCGGCTCATGAACAGCAATATTGTATTACCTAACGGCACAGTGGTACAGGAAAACATTCTCGCCCTGGGCATTGTATTAATTCCTGTTTTTGATACGGCCAGGGTATTCCTGCAACGTATCTGGAAAGGAGGTTCGCCTTTTGTAGCCGACAGGACACATTTACACCATTATTTTACCAATAACGGCCTGGGACATGCTGTAACCACGGCCAGCATCCTTGTTATCAATGGCATTATATTAATGATCGCCCTGAAAGTACAATACAAAAATCCCAACGTGGCCGTATTGCTGCTGCTCACTTTTACGGGTTGTATCACCTACCTCTGTTCCAGCATTACTTATTTCAGCTTCGGCAAACAAAAAAAACTTTCCAACAGCTGATCCCCGGCAATTTTTAACGGTTAACTATTAACGCGAACGGCAAATAAATAAAACCTTCTACCCGTCATAAACCCATCAAACAGTCATAATTTTGACACATGAAAGGGCTTACAAAATGGACGGATACAATAGTAGCAATAGCAACACCGCCGGGCTTAGGCGCATTGGGCATTATCCGGTTAAGCGGCAGTGAAGCGGTGGGTGTGGTAAATGCACTTTTTCCATCAAAAGACTTAGCCAAACAGGCTTCTCACACTTTACATGTCGGCTTTTTACAGGAAGGAGAAACGGTGTTGGATGAAGTGGTGGTGTCCTTATACAAAGCACCGCGTTCCTATACCGGTGAAGATATTGTGGAGATCAGTTGTCACGGTTCACCCTATATTTTACAACAGGTAGTGCATGCCTGTATACAACAGGGCGCACGCCTGGCCACCCAGGGCGAATTTACCCAACGTGCTTTTTTAAATAATAAAATGGACCTGGCACAGGCTGAAGCTGTAGCCGATTTAATAGCTGCCGATACCGAAGCCATGAAACAAACAGCCATGCGCCAGTTGCGTGGCGGTTTTTCACACGACCTGGACAATCTCCGGGAACAACTCATCAACTTTGCCGCGCTGATTGAACTGGAACTTGATTTTTCGCAGGAGGATGTAGAATTTGCTGATCGTACAGCCTTACAGGAACTAATTACCAGTTTAAAAGCAAAGATCAGTGAGCTTGTTAGTTCCTTTAAGCTGGGCAATGTGATCAAAAACGGCGTAAGTGTAGCCATTATAGGTAAACCCAATGCCGGTAAAAGCACTTTACTGAATGCATTACTGAACGAGGAAAGAGCTATCGTAAGTGATATTGCGGGCACTACCCGTGATACGATTGAAGAGACACTTAATATTAACGGTGTACTGTTCCGCTTAATTGATACCGCCGGTATAAGAGAACATACTACCGATGTAATTGAACAGATAGGCGTAGGCCGCAGCCTGGCAAAAATGCGGGAAGCCAATGTTGTGGTATACCTGTTTGATGTGCAGGATACGGACACCCATGCTTTTCAGCAGCAGATCGGTCTCCTGGAAAAAGACGGGCTTATTTATTTACCGGTGGGTAATAAAGCCGATAGTAAACCGCTTGCTAGCCTGCAGAAGGAATATGTACATGATGATATAATCTTTCTATCGGCTAAAGACAAAACCAATATACAGCAGCTTAAACAGGCCCTGTATGATATTGCCGTAGGCGGCACTATCAATACTGAGAGTACCATTGTAACCAATGCCCGCCACCATGCGGCCCTGCTGAAGATACACGAAAGCCTGCAGGACATTGATGCGGGCATGCAGGAAAACCTGACCAGCGATCTGCTGGTGCTGGATATACGCCGTTGCCTGCATTACCTGTCCGAAATAACCGGCCGTATTGAAGTAGACCGGGATATATTGGGTACTATTTTTGGCAAATTCTGCATTGGTAAATAAACCTTTCAGCAACCAAAAAACTTCAATTATCTGCAACTACTTTGCTAGTTAGTTCTAGCGGCCGGGGTATTTAAAACTTTGTGTTCAAACCCCGTTTTTAATCCCGGTGGATTATCAATAAGCGATTTATCCAAAGCACGTGGAGCAAAAGTAAATGTATTGTTATCCTGTTCTCCATCACGCGCTGTTTGCGAAGGTGCTGTAAGTATAAGCTGTGTTTCGTTTGAACCTGAAAAATAATGCAGGTCAACTGTATAAGTCACAGGTTCTAATTTCCAGCTTCCGGATCTAGCCAGGCTACCCCATTCGCTCGTCCTGTTACTGGCAGCTTTGCTCCACCATCCGCCTTTACCCTGGCGGGGTGTAAGAGTAAGTTTATTGCCATTTAGTTTCCAGTTACCAGTTTCATACACAAACTCTATTTCCTTTACAAAAACGGCCCAGTTTTTCATACGGAACAAATATGTGCCGTCGTCATAAAAGGCATATTCTTTCCTAAAATATCCGCCCGAAGGTTGTGGAAATCCATTGGAGTAGCCGCTTGTTTCGATAGTATAACGAACCCACAAACCCACAATGGAGGAGTTATCAGTAGCTGCAGTTGTTGTTGTATTAGTATTGGTACTGGTGTTGGTATTTTTTTGTGCATCGGATAGTTCCAATGAATTAATAAAAGCCAGCAAATCGTTTTCGTACTGCTGTGTATTGGTCATCAATACCACGCTTACCATTTGTCCGCCACCGGTGGCAGTTAGTAATGTTGCCAGTCCTTTTTGAGCATTATCAGTATAATTGGCTGTTCCGGAAATAATATCCCAGCCCTTTTCAGTTATTGGTTCCTGCATATCGGGTGCATCGTTTACCTGTACAGAGGCTTTTACCAGTTTATCCCAATCGGCCTTAAAATTATCAGCAGCACCGGCATCACTTGCTGTAGCCTTGGTAATAAGGGCTATAGCATAAGCACCTGTTTTATTATCGGTAACTGATAATTGCACACCACCCTCGTTTTGCTGTTTTTGCCAGCCCTTGGGAGAAGTATAACTAAGTACATCAAAACTTTGCTTTTGTGTACAGGCATTTAAACTCATTAACAGGACCGAATGAAAAACAAATATTTTTTTAAACAATTGCATGATTATACATTTATAATGAACAACAGCATTATTTTACATCATAGGGGCAGGTGCAGCCGGTGCCGCTGCCGACGCTTTTCTTGCTCTTGCATTCGCAGAACCTGCATTATCCAGTTCCATCGTCAGGGTTTCCATAAACTGGTTAAACTCACTGATACAATCGTTATTATTGGTAAGTAGTTGGTAATACAAAGTTTGACTACCATTGCTTAACGAATAAAAGTAGCTATGTATCTTATCCATTTTTTGGATGGTAGTACCTTTTGAAAAAAAGCTTATTAACCCATCGGCTTCGTATTTGATAACAGCGCCTTTTTGGTTTGAGTAGCTGATGCCCTTACCTCCATTTTTTGTCCGGTAAGCCAGGTAATCGGCATCGGTATTAACTGCTCCCTTTTCAGTGGCCGAGATAATTATCTTGCAAACAACACCTTTTTTTAAGGCCTTCTCCAATGTTACCGTTTCGGTGTTTTTTGTCATTTGCCAGCCGGCGGGTACGGTAAAGCTCGCTTTACCAAAAGTCTCCTGCGCTTTTAATTGATACAGTGATAGCAGCATCAGGCAGGTTATCATCATTCTTTTCATGGTAATAAAATTTTATGAGATAAAAATACGTCCCGTCCATCCCTTTTGTTATCCTATAAAAGCATGATTTTTTACAAAAGAGTAATATCCCTGTCTCTAAACCACTTGCTGTAATCTTCGCCATAAGCACCACCATAATTAATGCAGATTTCGGTGTGGGCAGGAATAGGCTCATGAGCGGTAAATATCATCTGCTTTTCGTCCCGGTCCAATATATATAGGGCATTGGGATACAACCGGTGGTTATACATAGAACCAAAGCCCATCGCCAGCGATAAGGTATTTTCTTCTTTGTTAAAATAAAAACAATAACCGGATAGTGGCGTGCTGTTAAGCAGCACAAAATCATCAGCAGGTACAACAATAACAGGGCAAACTTCAATCGTATCTCCTGCTGCAATATCCTGGTTGCAAAAAACACCTCTCCCCTTGCCCTGCACTTCTTTCAGGTATAAATATGGCTTCATTCCTTGTTTTGTTGGGGAAAATAAACTGCTTCCCTGTTGAGGGGGTGTCCGTTATAATTAATCGTTATTTCTGTACCCGGTTCAATGGTTCTATAGGCATAAATATTAAGGGTATTTCTCTTATTTGAAAACGAATAAAACGCATTAGCTTCGGGCGAATGATTATAAAACGATGCATAGCCAAAACCAAAAGCAGCAGGCATTTCCTGGTTCTTTATTAAAAAATAATAATTGAATAGTTTGGTATAACGCAAGGCCTCTTTTGCTTCTGCCGATAAAAAAACTACGGGAGCTCTTTCAATCAGGCTGCCTTTAAAAATTCTCTGTTTTGCATATACACCCCTGCCATGCAACGGGCTTTCTTTCACTTCAACATTTGTGGGTTGAACAATTCTTTTATTAAAAAGCAACATAGGGCTTATCGGGTTTGCTTTAGTTATCCTTTTTTGTATTCGCTCTTTTGGCTGCTTCCATTTCAGCCTTTTTGGCTGCAGCGGCTTTTTGTTCCGCTTCACGTTTATCTTTTGCTTCTTTTACGGCGGCTTCTTTGGAGTAAGGTGTTGTGTTTTCTTTGCCTTTATCCTTATGTGCGGCCTGTTTGGCCGCTTCCATTTCAGCCTGTTTGGCTATTGCCGCTTTTTTTTCGGCTTCCCATTTTTCTTTCGCTTCTTTTACGGCAGCTTCTTTAGAATAAGGCACCGTATTGTCTTTAGCTCTATTCTTATATGCAGCTTCTTTAGCGGCTTCCATCGCCGCTGCCTGTTTAGCTTTTACATCATCCTTTGTTGCTGCCGGGTTTGCGGCTTTGGGGTCAGTTGAAGTGGTGGTAGTACCTGCAGCCTGGCTACTGCCGGGTTTTTGGGTTTCCTTCTGGGCATTGGTTGTTTGTGCTTTAAGCGATGTAATAAACAACAGGGTACTTAAAACAGATATAATTCTTTTCATTTGTATAATATTTATTGTTTAGCAGAAACTGCTTTATCTGCCACCACATCCGCCTTCTTAATTTCGGCATTTTTAAATGCGACATTTTTTATTGCTGCATTTTTAAACCCCGCATCTTTTGCATCAGTTTTCTTAATTACCGTAGTTTTTTTAATAGTAGTACTCTTAGTCGTTTTTGCGGAAGTATTAATAGCTGTAACGGGCGGAGTAGTTTCTTTTTGTACGTTACTGTTTTGGGCCTTTAAGCCTGCCGTAATAAGCAAGGCACTGACAATAGTCAATAAACGTTTCATTGCTTTTAAAATTTATGAACTAAAAATACACTGTAGCCATCCCCTTTATTATCATATAAAAACATGATTTTTTGTTTCATAAAAACCAAACATCCCGAATATGAAAACCATTTACAATAATCTTCATTCAAAATCGTTAACACCAGGCTATGAATTGAATAGGTTGTTTTTAATAACACGCTCTCACAACTGTATTGTAAGTTGTCGAACCTGGCAGATGCAGCGTAGTGAATTTTCCGGTTGATTCAATTTTACTAAAGGACGGAGGCAAAGGGCTAAAATTTTTATTGTACCCGCAGTCAGTATACGCAATTGGTTTTTATTACTCGTTATATCATCACCCGGCTTGTACCCAAGCAAACCGAAAACATTAAAGCTGATTGTTTTAGCAGCAAATGAAGGATGAGGGTAGGTGTTACCATTTCGGTCCTTAAGATAAAGCGTAACGGGAATCGTATTTATCTTCCAGGCATCACTGGCCCAGGCTTTATTATCATATATAATAGTTAAAGCAAGTCCCTTCTGTTTCAGGTTGCAAAGGGAGATTGGTGTAAGATAATAGGTACTATTGGTAAGAAAAAAAATCAGTTGCAGTGTTAACTTTCATCTCAGGAGCAGAACCTGTTCCTTTTGCCCATTCCCAAAACCAGAAAATCCGCTTTCATTGTAGTTAGCCATACCCAGGTACAAGTAAACATGTAAATTATTCGCTTCCTTATTATCATTGCCGGTATTAATGGTAACTTTTGCGGATTCAATATAGAAAACCGGCATCTTTTATAGCTCCCGCAGTAACAGCCGCCTCAGCTGTATTATTTTTAAGATAAATCAATACCGGTAAATGGTATCGGGTGTCCCTTAAAAGAATAATTTTAACTATTGCAGTAGCCTGTAATAGGCCGGATAATCAAACTTATTGGTAAAGTTTTGTAACAACCGAAGCGATGAGGGCAAGGTAACATACCGGAACGCTACAGTGATGAATTGTGGTGTAGCTGCTCCGGTTGCTGCAGTTTTAAAATAGCCGGCGTTGTATTGATACAATGGCTCACTTTTCTTTTCATTATCGTAAAAACGCCAAAATCGGTTATAGTTAATTTTTTTTTTTAATTTATGCTTGTTGTTCTGGTAGACATCTTCACTCCGGTTAATAATGGCTTGTGCACCCAGCCAATCTTCTTTTTGAGTGGCCAGTATATTTTTTACAAGTTCAACTTTTTCGTTCACCACCGTTTCCCACCCATCGTATTGTTTTACACTGTTATCACGGTCTGCTGTTAATTTTGCGACCAGTTTTGTAAAGTATAGTTTTTCCCGCTCATAGTATTCCAATAAACTTACCAGGTATTCTTTACGGCTTACAGGAATTAATACAGGCATGTTTTTCTTTTTCACAAACCAATACCGGTATATATGTGGAACCCGGCTGTTGAGCTTTACATCCTTTTCGGCTACATCCTGAAAATAATCCTGCCCGGTATTTATGGCTTCCAGCAGCGAGGGGGTATTGCAAGAGAAATACGTAAACAACTTAATCAGCTTATCACCGGGGTCAGAAAGTTTATGATTTTTCCAATCCGCATATTCAAATCCCAAATCATAGTTTCCAAAGCTTCTGCCAAACGGGTTTCGCAAAAAACGTTCTAATGTATTAACCGGTATGGCGTTTACATATACACGCAACACAGTACCGTATTCAGTATTTCGTTTTAGTTTCCCGGCGGCGCAAAAGAACTCATAATGCCCCGCCTGCAAATAATATTTCCCCAGTTTCACACTACCTGCGTATTCGTAGCCATTACCAGAAAAAGTATTTTCCCAATTACCACCGGTAAGGATAAAACCTGCACGGCTTTGCTGCTCGGCCTTTTCAATCTGCTCCAGCGTTTTTTTCGCTATAGCTTTGTCAGCGGCAGTTTTTAGTTCCTTAAAGTAATCAGCCCTTGCCGCCGGCCACGGGTGCTGTGCCGCTGTAAGATATTCGCCAGGTACATTATCTAATTCTGCAGTAGTTTTACAGTTTTGCGCATAGCTGCTTTGTATACCTGCCATCGCCAGACATGCTAAGAAAAAAAATTTCGTTGTCATCATTTTTAATTTACTTCATCAATATTTTTAAACCAGGTAATATTGCTAACCCTGCACGGCGTTCCTGTTCGGTTCGCCATCGTCGGTCTTGTGCTGACGCGATGAATGACAGAAAAAAGTATGACACTACCTTCTTACTAAGCGTAAAAATTTATTGGAGCATTTTTCTCAACGCAGTCATATCAAAACTTTTCAAAAAATTATTAAAATACCGTTCAGAAAAACCTTTGCCTTCAGCTAATTCGTATCGCATCTGCACTTCCATAAACATCGGTTTCGCCGGTTGGCCATCCGGAGCGGTAAAATAGGCCGGATTTAAAATGTATAAAGCCGACGTGTATTCATCTTCTGCATCATAAAACTTACCAAGGTTTTCAAGGCGTTTATTCGCATCGTAGGTTTTGTTATTATTATCAACTACTGCAGGCTTTTGTAACCATGCCTGTTTTTGGCCTGCAAGCAGTTCTTTAATTTTTGCTTTCCGGGCTTCATAAATTCCTGGATAGTCTTTCTTGTCTTTTTCCAGGATAGCACGATCTCTTTTTGCCCCATCAGACATGCTATTGCCAATATTTTTTACCCTGGCCGCATGGTCAAAATAAAAATTAGTCTTTTCAATTTCCAGGTATTCCAGCATATCTTCCAGGTATTGTTTCCTGCTCACAGGAATAAGCAACGGCACACCCGGCTTGGTAATTAAGTAACGCCTGTCTATAAAACGGTATTTGCTTGACGAAGGCTTATACCGGTCGCCGCGTATCCAGTTTTCAGTATACCCGTCACCATGAATGATCTTTAAAAATTCAGTATGCGTGTTTTTATAATCATTGGAGCGATTGGCGAGTACCATCGACTCTGAAATGTACTGCGAAACCTTGCTGGGATTGTTTTTTGCCATATTAACATAATCCGGGCCTTCCCTGGCTTCTATCGGAATTGAGTAGCGAATGCCATTGATGGCAAACTCACCGGTTCCACCTGCTTTTGCGCCTGCAGGCATATATGGATTCACATCTACCCGGAGAACGGTCAGGTATTCGCTGACTATTTTGGTTACATGTTGGGTAACATGACAAACATATTTATAAATGCCCAACTGGTAACCATACCCGGGGTAAGCAATTTTACCATAATTATTATAGTTTCCGCCTGAAAAACTTACCCTGGCCGCACACCCGGTCAGTTTAAAATCTTTCCGGCTTGCTTCCTCCAGTTTTTCAATAGCTATGAGCTGCTTCATCATGGCAGCTTTTATGGTCGCGCCACCTTTGATACTGTGAGAACCATATTTTGGATTAGTATGGTCCGTATAAATTCCTGCTACCGCATCCGCCGTTTCGTGACAAGGGGTTAGCGGGTCTGTTATCTTTTTAACCTGTGCAGGCACATTATGACAATAAAACAAAATAGCGAAACCCAATACTAATATTTTCATCGCTTTAATTTTTAGTTATCACTTGCCATAATAAGTATAGGCAGTCGTATCAGTCTGTACCAAAGCATTGCCCGGTTGTGTGTGTATATTCAATACCCTCCGGGTTACCAGGCCAATCTCATTTGTCTGATACTGGTATTCGATTGTTTGCCTGATTGCATTATTATTAAGTTTATCGTAGTAAGTGGTTTTTTGGAGCAGGTTTTTTGCAGGCTTCCCAGTAAAGGAAACAGGCAGGCCGGTGCTGTAAAAACCGGCACGGTAGGGCAGGTTGGTGTACTCGTACACTACAGAATCGCTGGCATTGGTAATAGATGGAATATGCGCAATTCTTTGGCTATGCGCATAGTTTGCTATGCCATTTTTATAGTTGTACTGTACCCGGTTGGTATAAGTCTGATAATAACTGATGGCAGTAGCCAAACTACCATCGGCATTGTAATGATTTTTGGAGCTTTGAGCAACGGTAGTATTATTGGTAATCCAATTAGAATCGATATATCCGGCCGCGTTTAGCTGGTAATAAACTTTTTGGGAAGAAAGAACACCATTCACATAAGACACCTGCGTGTATAGCCCGTTGCTAAGGGTAGCAATGTATTCCACGGTATTGTTGTTTTGTTTCCGTGTATATTTACAAGTGGTGCCATCGTAGACGTAAAGTGTCGTATCAAATGATATGGAAGAAGTGGTACCTGAATAATTCCTTAGCGAGTGAGTGGCTGTTTTAATTTTATATTGATTGTAGTCGATAGCCGATGGCGACGCTGTATCGTTTTTTGAGCAGGATAAACATCCGAATCCCAAAAAGATGAAGGCGAAAATATTTCTCATTGTTTGCATTTTTATAGGGTAAAAGTACCGGCATGCTATTATTATTATTATCGTCAAAAAAGATGATTTTTAAACCCTATGCTAAAAAAATCATTAAAAAGTATGAGCGGGAAAAGCTACCTTAATGTTTTAATTTGCAGAAACTGAAAATGATCATGTAATGAACAAATGGCTTGTTTGTATAGTTTTACTACTATGTTGCACCACAAAAGCTACTGCCCAGCAAAATATCGACAGCCTGCTTAGCGCATTAAAAACGGCAAAAGAAGACAGCAATAAAGTTTTATTATTATTATCTATCGGGGAGCAATACGAGCGATTTACGCCGGAAACATCCAAGCAATACTATCAGCAATCATTACAACTCAGTCAAAAGATTGGTTATAAGCCCGGCGAAATCAAATATGCCTCCTATTATACCGCTGTATTGAATATGCAGGGAAAGTTTGACTCGTCGTTAATCCTGAACAAAAAAGCGTTAGATCTGGCAAAACAGCTGAAAGATGAATTAATGATCGCAAAAACTACTTTAAATACAGCCAATTCGTTTCACATGATTTCAAAACACGATTCGGCGCTGTATCACTATATGCAGGCTTTGCCCATACTGGATAAGTTGGGGAACAAACGTATGCTGGGTATTGCCTACAGTAATATCCAAAATATTTATACAGATTTAACCCAGTACCAAAAAGCAATTGAATATGGCAGGAAAG
Source organism: Terrimonas rubra (assembly GCF_042686025.1). Classification (NCBI taxonomy): domain Bacteria; kingdom Pseudomonadati; phylum Bacteroidota; class Chitinophagia; order Chitinophagales; family Chitinophagaceae; genus Terrimonas; species Terrimonas rubra. Next base: position 304,495 of record NZ_JBHUOZ010000003.1, on the reverse strand, counting down.
GACTTGAGATTTTTAACCGCGAGGTAAATGACCCCTTGAATGAATCCTATTGTTTAAGTAACCTTGGCATCGTTTATAATTATCTGAAAAAGTATGATACCGCCGAGATCTATTTTAACAGGGCTTTGCAAATCAGCCAAAGCATTGGCGATAAATACACCGAATCCGCTGTACTCCTTAACCTGGCCGATATACATTATAGACATGGCAGACTGGAGGCGTCCAAAAAAAATTATGATAAGGCCTATGTAATTGCAAAAGAAATGGACCTGACGGAAACCCAAACTATTGCATTGAAGGGGATGGCCATGTACAGCTTGGAAAATAAGAATTACCGTTCAGCCCGTCAATTTGCAGATTCGGCATTGCTTATTGCTGTAAAAAATGATAATCGTAAACAAAAGCTCAAATTATACAACTTGCTGGCAGATATTTCTTATGCCAGCCAGGATTTAAAAGCGGCACATGAATTTGAAGACAGGGAAGATGCGCTGAATGACAGTATCAATGCTGATAACTTACAAGAAATCTCCACCGAATTTGAAACCAAATACGAAACCGAAAAAAAGGAATCACAAATACAACTACAAAAAGCACAGCTAAGACAGCAATCGGCACTCAACTATTTTTTAATCGCCGGCTCAATAGCCTTGCTTGTCATTTCATTACTTGGTTACCGCAACTACAAACACCGACAAAAATTGCAACAGGTCAAAATTGACGAGCTTGAAACAGAAAAATTACTCACCGCCACAGAAGCAGTAATGAAAGGAGAAGAACAGGAAAGAAGCCGTTTAGCAAAGGATTTACATGACGGATTAGGAGGCATGCTTAGTGGTATAAAACATTCGTTAAGCAGTATGAAAGAAAATTTAATTATGACGCCTGATAATGCACAGGCTTTTGAAAGAAGCATAGACATGCTCGATTCTTCGATCAATGAAATGCGCAGGGTAGCGCACAATATGATGCCGGAAATGCTGTTAAAATATGGGTTAGATACCGCATTGAAAGAGTTTTGTAACGAGATCAACCGTAGCGGTGCGGCAAAAGTGAACTACCAGTCCATTGAAACAAATAATGCTGAGATTAACCAAACCATATCGGTTACTATTTACAGGATTGCGCAGGAGTTGGTGAACAATGCCATTAAACATGGCAAGGCCGACGAGGTACTTGTACAGCTACACCTGCATCAGCAGGAGCAACTGCTGGCACTAACCGTGGAAGATAATGGTATCGGTTTTAACGTAAACAGTTTAAGCGAAGCAACGGGAATAGGATGGAAAAACATTCAAAGCCGGGTAGATTTTATAAAAGGAAAACTGGATGTACAGTCTGTACCCGGCAATGGAACATCGGTAATGATTGAAATTAATATATAATGGCAATACGTATATTTATAGTGGACGACCATTATATGGTAATAGAAGGCATACGGTCTTTACTGCAAAATGAAAGTTCGATAGAATGGATGGGGCATGCCACCAATGCCGCCTCCTGTCTTAGCTTTTTAAAACTGCAGCAGCCCGACATTATTTTACTGGATATTAACCTGCCCGATAAAAGCGGAACAGAGCTGTGTAAAGAAATAAAACAACTGTACCCATCTGTATTTGTATTGGGGCTTAGTACTTTTAACCAGCAGGTCGTTATCAGGAATATGATGAATAACGGCGCCTCGGGTTATTTATTAAAAAATGCCTCTAAGGAAGAAATACTGGAAGCCATTGCTACTGTATTAAAGGGAAAAGAATATTTAAGTATTGAAGCGGCATTCGCCATTAAAGAAACGGATAAACATTTTCCCATCATTACCCGCAGGGAAAAAGAAATATTATTACTGATAGCCGAAGGACTTACCAATGCGGAAATTGCTGAAAAACTATACATAAGTACGCCTACGGTTAATACACACCGTAAAAGCCTTTTGGAAAAATTTGACGTAAAAAACACGGCTTTATTGATAGGTAAAGCCATTAAATATGGGTTTGTGCAACATGAAGATTAAAAGACTTTTACCGACAAACACATGACAACCAGCTAATAACAAGTAGCTGAAAGCAAAGCCTCTCTCCTCTCGTATAAGTTCCGATCCCTGTATTGTAAATCTTATAACACATAACCATAATTGTATAACAGCTACGCCTTACCGTCTGAATAACTTTGTTGTATTAAAAAAACAACAGTTATGGCAGAAGATGTTTTACATATTCCGCTGCAGGATGTAGAAAGCGAACACTGTGCCCTGATAGTAGACAAAGGACTGGGCAAAGTGAACGGCATTTCATCCCATAAAGTAGAATTAAATAATAAACAGGCGGTGATTACCACTGCCGATCCGGTAACTACATTACCCCTGGCGGTGCAGGCCATTAAAGACCTGGGCTACGGCGTGGATACTGTTTCCAAAAACTTTCCCGTTACCGGCATGACCTGCGCCTCCTGCGCCAACAGCACACAAACCATTTTACAAAACCAGCCCGGTGTATTACAGGCAGCCGTAAACTATGCCAACGCATCGGTACAGGTGGAGTACGTTCCAACCATTACCACCCCGCAGGCTTTAAAAACAGCCGTACAAGGTATTGGCTACGACCTGGTAATTGATGAAAGTGAAGAAGCCAAAGACGAACTGGAAGCCATCAATGCCAAAAGGCTACAAACCCTGCGTGTCAAAACCATCTGGGCCATCGCCTTATCGGTTCCGCTGATGCTGATCAGTATGGTGTTCATGAACATGCCTTATGCCAATTATATTATGTGGGCATTGGCCACTCCTATTCTCTTTATACTGGGCAGGCAGTTTTATATCAATGCCTGGAAACAGGCTAAACACCGGTCAGCCAATATGGATACATTAGTAGCGCTGAGTACCGGCGTGGCCTATTTATTCAGTGTATTCAATACTTTATTCCCCCAATACTGGCATAGTAAAGGTATTCATGCGCATGTGTATTTTGAAGCAGCTGCTGTTATTGTGGCCTTTATACTGCTGGGTAAGTTACTGGAAGAAAAAGCCAAAAGCAATACTTCCTCCGCTATTAAAAAGCTCATTGGCCTGCAGCCTAAAACAGTGATACAAATAACTGCCGACGGTACGCATGAAGAAATACCGATCAGCAGTGTACAGATCAATGACAGATTGCTGTCGAAACCGGGTGAGAAAATAGCCGTTGACGGCATTGTGGTTGATGGCAGTTCTTTTGTAGATGAGAGTATGATCAGCGGTGAGCCCATACCGGTAGAAAAGAAAACCGGCAGTAAAATATTTGCCGGCACTATCAACCAAAAAGGAAGCCTGGAGTACAGGGCCGAAAAAGTAGGCGGTGATACGGTTTTAGGCCAGATCATTAAAATGGTACAACAGGCACAGGGCAGCAAGGCCCCGGTACAAAAGCTGGTGGATAAGATTGCAGGCATATTTGTACCCATTGTTATTGGTATTGCCTTGTTAAGTTTTGCAGCCTGGCTGGTATTGGGTGGTGAGAATGGTTTTACGCAGGGCTTACTGGCGCTGGTTACGGTATTGGTGATCGCCTGTCCCTGTGCTTTGGGCCTGGCCACCCCTACCGCCATTATGGCCGGTGTAGGTAAGGGCGCCGAAAACGGTATACTGATTAAAGATGCGGAAAGCCTTGAACTGGCCAACAAAATAGATGCGATCATTTTAGATAAAACAGGTACTATTACCGAGGGCAAGCCTGTTGTGACCAATATTCATTGGGCCAGTGGGAAAGAAAATTTACAACCCGTTTTATCAGGGATAGAAAAAAAATCGGAACACCCGTTAGCCGAAGCTGTATTAAAATATTTTGGCAATAAGCCGGTAACGGACGTAACAGAATTTGAAAGTATCACCGGCTTTGGCGCAAGGGCCGTTTACCAGGGAACCACTTATTTCACCGGTAATAAAACATTGTTAGCAAATAACCATATTGCTATTGCCCCTACACTTGCAGCAAAGGCCGATGAATGGTTAACAGCCGGTAATACGGTCATTTTTTTCGCCGACGAAAAAGAAGCACTGGCTACCATTGCCATCACAGATAAAATAAAAGCAACATCCTCAGAAGCGATAAAAAAATTACAGGATGATGGCATAGCTGTTTATATGCTGACCGGGGATAATGAAAAATCCGCGGCCATTATAGCCAAACAGGTAGGCATCCATCACTTTAAAGCAGGCGTATTACCGGCAGAGAAGGCGGATTTTGTAAAAAGTTTACAAGCCGAAGGTAAAAAAGTAGCCATGGTAGGTGATGGCATTAATGACAGCAATGCCCTGGCACAGGCCGATGTGAGCATTGCCATGGGTAAAGGCAGTGATATAGCCATGGATGTAGCCAAGATGACCATCATCTCCTCCGACCTGGGTAAAATACCTACCGCTATCAGGTTATCGCACCATACTGTTAGCACCATTAAACAAAACCTGTTCTGGGCCTTTATTTATAACCTTATCGGTATACCGGTTGCAGCGGGTATTTTATACCCCATCAACGGCTTCCTGTTAAACCCCATGATCGCGGGTGCAGCCATGGCCTTAAGCAGTGTGAGCGTAGTTACCAACAGCTTACGTTTAAAATGGAAAAATATATAACAACATTCTTCAACAATATAAATAACAACGATTATGAAAACAATGACAATAACCATTCCCGATATGCAGAGTAACCATTGCCAGGCAAGAGTTGCCGGTGTATTAAAAAATATACCCGGTGTAACGGTTGACCAGGTACAGGCAGGATCGGCCAATATAACCGTACATGAAATATCCGCACAGGAAGCCGTTACCATGGCCATTCAACAAGCCGGTTATATGGTGGAAGGCATTAGTGTAACTACCCCGGAAGACAAAATGAAATTCAAGACCAATATCAATTGCAGTGGCTGTGTTGCAGGCGTTACACCGGCTCTGAATGCTTCAGTAGGCGAAGGCAACTGGCAGGTAAATACACAGGATCCCAATAAAACACTCACCATTACCAATACGGAGTTAACTGAAGCAGATATTATTGATACCGTACAAAAAGCAGGATTCAAGATCGAAAAAGCCTAATCACCTGTTACTGATCAGCGGTCATATACCATCAAAGGGAGTTATAAATAATTAAACAATGAAGTACTTAATTACAACATGCCTGGCATTCCTTTTATTTTTTTACGCGGATGCGCAAACCACCAAAACTATTTATACCTGCCCTATGCATGCCGAAGTTCAGCAGGAAAAGCCGGGCAAATGCCCCAAATGTGGCATGAACCTGGAAATTAAAAAAATAGCCGGTGAAAAAAAAGCGGATACCACACAGCGGCAACATGATGACCATCATAAAAAAGAAACGGTGTACAGTTGCCCCATGCACCCGGAAGTAAAAAGTGATAAGCCCGGTAAATGTCCCAAGTGCGGTATGGACCTGGTAAAGAAAGAACAAACAGCTACCAATCCACCTCACACAAACATGGAACATATTAAAAAGGATAGTTTTGATTTTGGCCACAACAAAGCATACACTCCTTTTAACAGGTTTGCCATTCCGGTATTACAACCCACACCACCGGGTGCAAATATTCCGCCTGGTACCATTGCCAACAGGGAAGGCGATATTACCCACAAGCCTATTGAAGCCGCCAATGCAGGCATTCATTTTCCTGCAGGAACAGCGGGAACAAAGACAGTGCGTTACGATCTTTATATCAGCGATACCATGGTTAATTTTTCCGGTAAGAAAAGAAAAGCCATTGCCGTTAACGGGCAGCTGCCAGCCCCGCCCCTGGTATTTACTATTGGCGATACGGCCCTGATATATGTACATAATAATGCCAATGAACCCAGCGCAGTACACTGGCATGGTGTACAATTGGCCAACAGGATGGATGGGGTACCCTATCTCACCCAACTGGAGATACCGCCACATACCACCTATATCTATAAATTCCCGGTAGTACAAAGCGGTACTTACTGGTACCATAGTCACTTTAAACTACAGGAACAACAAGGCTTATACGGCGCATTGATCTTTAACAAACGTACCGAGCCGGATATACCTACCATACCTGTGGTATTAAGCGAATGGAGCGACCTGAAACCCGGGGTTATTAACCGGTACCTGCACAATGCCAATGACTGGTTTGCCATTAAAAAAAATACGGTACAGAGTTATGGGGAAGCCATCGGCCATAAAGCATTAGGTATTAAGTTAAAAAATGAATGGCTGCGCATGAATGCCATGGATGTAAGTGATGTGTACTATGAACGTTTTTTAATTAACGGAAAAAGCAGTAATACGCTTTCACAATTTAAGGCCGGGGATAAGGTACGGTTACGTTTGATCAATGGCGGTGCTTCCTCTTATTTCTGGGTAAGTTTTGCCGGCGGTAAACTGCAGGTGATAGCCAATGATGCCAATGATGTAATGCCGGTAGAAGTGGACAGGCTGATCATTAGTGTATCAGAGACCTATGATGTGATCGTTACCATTCCTGAAAACAAAAAATATGAATTACTGATCACCCCGGAAGACCGGACCAAATATGCCTCCTTATGGCTGGGCGATGGCGAAGCCGTACCCGCAACAAAAATGGGTAAGCTGAATTATTTCGCCGGTATGAAGATGATGAACAGTATGATGAAGATGAACGGTGATATGAAACCCATGGGCATGAATATGAGTTTACAAAAAATGGACATGAATACGGTCATGTATCCCGAAATGCAAAACAATAACAGCATGCAGGGCCATGACCATTCACAACATGCCATGGCCGGTACCGGGGCTACAGATCAAACCACTTATACCTGCCCCATGCACCCGGAAGTAAAGAGTGATAAACCGGGTAAATGTCCCAAGTGCGGTATGGACCTGGTACCTGCTAAAGCCCCTGAACATGCGGGTATGAATATGCCTGCTGCCAAAGGAATTACCACCCTGAATTACGATATGCTGCAGTCGCCGCATAATACCACTTTACCGACCGGTAACTGGCGGGAATTAAAGTTTGTACTGGAAGGCAATATGAACCGTTATGTATGGACCCTGGATAATAAAACCGTGGGTGAAAGCGATAAGATACTGATAAAAAAAGGTGAGAACCTGCGTATTATTTTATACAACAATTCCATGATGCGCCACCCCATGCACCTCCACGGGCATGATTTCCGCACACTGAATAAATACGGTGATAATGCTCCCATGAAAAATGTAATAGATATTTTACCGATGGAGACTGATACCCTGGAGTTTCATGCGGGTGAAACAGGTGACTGGTTTTTCCATTGTCATATACTCTACCATATGATGAGTGGTATGGGCCGGGTATTTTCTTACGAAGCATCAACACCCAACCCCGAAATACCCAACCCGGCCAGGGCATACAGGAATCTGCAAAAAGACGACCGCATGTTTCACCTGATGGCCCAGAACGATTTTGCCACCAATGGTAACGACGGCATGCTGATGTATGCCAATACCCGCTGGGCTTTCCAGGGCGAATGGCGTATAGGTTATACACCGCATCATGGCTATGAAATAGAAACACATTTTGGCAGGTATGTGGGTAAAATGCAATGGCTGTTCCCTTATGTGGGTGTCGATTTCCGCTACCGCAGGGGACATGCAGGTGAAAAAAATATGTTTGGCCAAAAATTAACCAAGAACAGCCGGCAGGTAGTGCATGCAGGTATACAATACACTTTACCTATGCTGGTGGTAGCCGATGCTTCTGTTGACCATACCGGTAATTTCCGTTTGCAGCTAAGCAGGGAAGATATACCCCTTACCCGCAGAACAAGGGCCATGTTTATGGTGAACTCTGATAAAGAATATATGGTAGGTGCGAGATATATTATTACCCGTCACCTGGCGCCCGGTGTACATTATGATAGTGATATGGGTTGGGGCGTGGGCCTTACAGTAACTTATTAAACTATTTATACCGCTGCAATGGTACTCTTATGCAAACCATTAATTTTACAGGCAAATGATAACACTGTAATTTTAGCATATGTCCGTAACGGTTACCTTAGATGCCAGCCAGTTCAATGATCTCGAAGGTTTTTATACCACTATTTACGGGTTAATGGACTGGCATGAAGACTGGGAGCCTGCGCATAACCTGGACGCATTGAATGATGTACTCTATAGTGGTTTTGGTACGGGACCTGTGATATTGATCTGGGAGCAGGCCGGCAAAAGCAAAGCGGAGCTGGGACTGGAAGCCACAAGGGTGTTTTATCAAAACAAGATCGACCAGGGTAAACCTTATAATATAACCTGGGCACAGGAACAACTGGATGCACTGAATGCAGGCGAAGGGCAAACCCTGTATGATATTATTGTAGAAATATTTCAATCACATAAAGCAATAACACTGCTTCTGAAAGAGAACCAAGAAGGTTAAGGCATAACAGTTACCAACAGCATTTTTATACTTCATTAAACCACAAAATCCACCCTTTTGCTAAATTTTGCTAAAAAATTGTGGATTAAAATTTTTTAATGTTAAAAATGTTAGTATTTTGCAGCTAAAATAATTAGCTATGTCAATTGCCAACAAAAACATGAAGTACCTGCGTAAGCTGAGAGGCTGGACCCAGGAAGAGTTTGCGCAAAAGCTACGAATAAAAAGATCCCTGGTAGGCGCCTACGAAGAGGAACGTGCCGATCCGCGAATTGACATCCTGGAAGCTGTTTGCGATATGTTTAAACTAACCCTTGACGATATACTGCGTAAGGACCTTAGCGAAGACTCCGGGAATTATTTAACCAAACGCAGGGCGATGAAGCTGGCCGCCGGCCGGGCCGATATTCCCTTTGTTCCGGTAAAAGCAGCTGCAGGTTACCTGGCCGGTTATGGCGATCCCGACTTTATAGATGAACTGAATACTTTTACCCTTCCCTTTTTGTCAGGCGGTAATTACCGGGCTTTTGAAATTGTAGGTGACTCTATGCTGCCTACACCCAGCGGCTCTGTAATTGTTGGTGAAAAGATCGACAAGATGGATGACCTTAAAAATAATGCAGCCTGTATCGTGGTATCACGCAACGAAGGTGTAGTATACAAACGGGTACAAAAAAATACACGTAACCAGGCAAAGCTTACCCTCATCAGTGATAATCCCGTTTTTCAGCCTTATACGGTGAGTGCCGAAGATGTACTGGAAATGTGGGAGGCCCAGGTGGTTATTTCCAAAACCAGCAGCATGCAACGCTGGAATGTTAACCAACTGGCCAATATTGTTACCGACCTGCAGCAACAGGTAAGCTCCTTAAAAAAGAAAGTAAATTAGTACGACGGCGGAATATAAAATAGAGGACGGCGGTGTGATCAACACCGCTTTTTTTATGCCCTGATCTCTTTATACGACAGAACGTTTTTTACGGCCGAGTTTACGGATATGCTGCAGGCTGTTATTGATAACGGCATAGACATCTTCACCGGTTTGCTGTTTTACCTTATACCGTTTTCCGTATCCGCTGAAAGCCGGTAAGAGGCCTTGCTCCGCTGTAAAATAAAAACAGGGCAGGTCGGCCTTTTGCACCCCATCTACTTTACGGGAAATAACCGGCCTTAAATGTCCCGACAAAGGATACCCCGTCATAGCAGGCACATCGTTTTGCTTTTTGTATTTCTCCAGGTTATGTACAAAACTGAAAGGCCCTTCATTGAACAGGTGATAACAAATATCCACCTGGTGTTCGCGGTACCAGGCCTCTTCAATAAAATCTTCCTTTCCTTTTACCCATACCATTTGTATACCCGAAAAATTTTTACGCCAGTTTTTAAACTCCTGCGGTATATTATTGATGATGCTGTAGGTAAAATCGCCCAGGATAATCAGACGGTCTGCCTTAAAAAAGTAAAGCTGGTGCATTAACCGCTGCAATTCCAGTTCATAGTCGGAATCGTGAATGAGAATATCGCCTGCTTTTATTTTTTTAGAACGGCCCAGGTGCAGATCGGAAATGATAAGGGTGTTGGCCCCCTCCCAGAAAATTGTTTTTTCGGGTGTTAACAGTAAGGGGGTATCCTGTACAATATGATAAAGATAATCCTGCATACGGTTACAAATGTATTGAGAATTATGGCGAGCTGCGGATGAATTACAAAGGGAAAAGTAAAAATTAAAGATAAGCATGGAGGGCGGGGTGATAACCGGCCCGCCGGGTTGTTGAACTAATATTAGTCATTATTTGTTATACCAGAGGGTAAGCGTAATAGAAGCGGGCATCATAGCCACCCGGCGAATATGAGGTGGCGTGACAGCAGAAAACGCCGGGGAAGAAAAGATACCCCTGCCGGGCCTTAGAAGATAGCAGAAGGGCTGCCCCGCTTAGGCGGAAATAGACCCCGCCTCAAAGCGGGGGATATTGCAGACGGGCGGGGAACCGCTGCCCATAAGCATTACCACAGCCGACAGCCCCAAAATGATTTTATTGCTGTCAACCAATCCCCTGCATGACACGTCTTTTTTTTCTGTAATCTTTTTCAGTAAATTCGTATTTCATGGAGACTGTAGCACAAATTCCCAAGTATAACCTAAATGAAGAACAGGAGCGAAAACTGATTCTGAGAGAGTACCGTTCCCTTTTACGATCGCTGAAGCTGAAACTGAAACCGGGTGATAAACGCCTGTTACGCATAGCTTTTGAAATGTCGGTAGAAGCGCATAAGACCATGCGCCGGAAAAGCGGGGAACCTTATATTTTACACCCTATTGCGGTAGCCAAAATATGCGTGGAGGAGATAGGCCTTGGTGTGCGTTCCTCCATCTGTGCACTACTGCACGATACCGTAGAGGATACGGATGTTACCCTGGACGATATTGAACGTGAGTTTGGCGGCGAGATCACCCGTATTGTGGACGGGCTGACCAAAATATCGAATGTAATAGATATTAATGCATCGCAGCAGGCGGAGAATTTTAAAAAGATATTACTGACCCTGACCGATGACCCGCGGGTGATTTTGATTAAGCTGGCCGACCGGCTGCACAATATGCGCACCATGGACAGCATGAAACGGGAGAAACAATTAAAAATTGCTTCGGAAACCGTATACGTGTATGCGCCCCTGGCCCACCGGATGGGTTTGTATAATATTAAGACCGAGCTGGAAGACCTTTCCATGAAATACATGGAGCCGGAAATTTATAAGGATATTGCCCAGAAGCTGGCCGAAACGAAGAGGGAAAGGACGAAATATATCAATGAATTTATCCGCCCGCTAAAAGAGAAACTGGAGAAGAACAATTTTAATTTTGAGATCCAGGGCCGGCCCAAAAGCATTCATTCCATTTCCAATAAAATAAAGAAGAAGGGCGTAAGCTTTGAAGAAGTATACGACCTGTTTGCCATCCGTATTATTTTAGATTCACCGGTAGAAAGAGAGAAAGAGGATTGCTGGAAAGTGTATTCTATTATTACCGATGCCTACTCCCCCTCCCCCGAACGTTTACGCGACTGGTTGAGCAGTCCAAAGGCCAATGGTTACGAAGCATTGCACACCACGGTGATGGGCCCCAAAGGTAAATGGGTGGAAGTACAGATACGTACCAAACGTATGAACGAGATTGCTGAGAAAGGTTTAGCCGCACACTGGAAATATAAAGAAGGCGCATCGGATGAAAGCCGTTTTGATAAATGGTTCCAGCAGATACGCGAAATGATCAGCAGCCAGGAGACGGACAGTATTGACTTTTTACAGGATTTCAAGACCAGCTTTTTAACGGAGGAAATTTATGTATACACACCCAAGGGTGATGTGAAGATGATGCCGGTAGGCTCCACCGCACTGGATTTTGCCTTTGCTATTCACAGTGCCATTGGTGTAAAGACCATTGGCGCCAAGGTAAACCACAAATTGGTGCCCATCAGTCATGTGCTGCGCAGTGGTGACCAGGTGGAGATCATTACCAGCAGTAAACAAAAACCTTCGGAAGACTGGCTGACCTTTGTGGTAACCGCCAAGGCACGCGGCCGGATTAAAGATGCGTTGAAGGAAGAGAAAAAGATTGTAGCCGATGAAGGCAAGTATACCGTACAGCGTAAACTGGAAGGTATGGGCGCCAGCATGCAGCAAAGTAATATTGATGAGCTGGTACAATGGTATAAATTAACCTCTAACCTGGAATTGTTTTACCAGGTGGCAGTGAAGAATATTGATTTAAAGGACCTGAAAGAGTTTAAGGTAACCGGCGATCGTATTGAGGCTCCGAAACCGGTGAAGCCGGTGATTGAACATAAGCCGGAAAATAATCACCAGCATCATAATAATTTAAAGAAGGATGCCGAACTGATCATTTTTGGCGAGAGCAGCGATAAGATTGTTTACAACCTGGCCAATTGCTGCAAACCCATTCCGGGTGATGACGTGTTTGGTTTTGTAACCACCGGTAAGGGATTGACCATACACCGCACCAATTGCCCCAATGCCACCAAGCTAATGGCCAATTATGGCCACCGGGTTGTAAAAACCAAATGGGCTAAAAACAAGGAAATATCATTCCTTACCGGTGTACGCATTATTGGTATGGACGATGTAGGTATTGTAAACAAAATCACCATGCTGATATCCGGTGAATTGAGATTGAATATTGCGGCCATTACCATTGAAGCCAAGGAAGGGTTGTTCGAAGGCAATATCCGTCTGTATGTACACGACAAGGAAGAGCTGGACGAGCTGGTAACCAGGTTAAAAGCACTGGAGGGTATTGATTCGGTAGAACGTTATGATACAGAGGATATACCGGGTTATTAAAGTTGATATTGTTTTATTCCCGGACATAGTATAAAAAAGAAAGAGTCGCCTTGTATGCAGGGCGACTCTTTCTTTATCTGTCACTACGTTCACCAATTATTTCGACAATCCATCGATAACCGCACTGTATTGGGGAAAATGTTTTTTAACATCCGCTTTAAAACTGTACATCTGGAAATTATCATCCACCAGTTTGCCTTCTTCATTTATGATCACATACCTAGGAATGCCGTTGAATTTGAATAATTCACGCAGGTAATGGTAATCGCTGATCTTTAAATAGTGGGTATTGCCCAGCTTTTGTTCCTGTATAAATTTATTGTAGTCCTCTTTGGGCGATTCATCTTCTGATGTAATAAAAACAAAATCAAATTCTGGTGTATTGTTAAATTGCTCTCTTACCGCATAATTACTTTTAATGCCGGCTACACAGGGGCCGCAGGTAGTAGCCCAGAAATCGACATAGAGTCTTTTTCCTTTGTAGCGGTTAATAATATCTTTAAAGATTTGTGCCGCCCTGGTATCGGGCAGGTCCGTGCCTATATTACTTTTACGTTTGAGGTCGGCTGTCGCCAGCCGGTCCTGCTCCTGGGCCAGGAATTGTTCAGTCAATTGTTTTTTGCTAAAGCTCAGATAGCTGTTCTTATCCGCTTCGGTTACTTTATCAAAAACATAACGCAGGGTAAAAGGCAGTGCCCGTATATGTATGATCTGTAAAATTAAATTGCTGTGTTGAGGCCCCAGTACATAAAACAGGGAATCAGTTACCTGGTATTTCCGTTGTTCCCTTTCCAGGGCAGGCGTTTCATTATTCACCAGCCGGTTGGCTTTAAAAATGGGTTCGCTATACTCCAGCCGGTTAATGAAGGTAGAAAACTCGCTGGATATAAGCAGTTCCCGGTTGTTGAGATCAAGATCGTTGATAAAATTAAAGAATGATGGCTCTAACGGAAGCTGAACAATTTTGTTAGCAGTATCGGCTTTTTCGTATTCCCGGTACATGGCATAATCAAACAGGTTGGTAGCAAATAATACATCCTGGTTGGCTAATGCAATAAGCTGTGTTGTTGCCGCTATTTTTTTCTGCTTAAACTCCTTACGCAACTGCGCTTTGGCATTTTTCCATTTTGCCAGTGTTGCTTTTTTAAAATCATCCGGTGCCATAGTTTTAACGGCATCGTTCAGTTCGGTGTACTTAATGCTTTGAAAGTTTATAGCAGCCAGTTCATTATTGATCCGGCCGGTAGTGCCGGCATACCGGTAATATCCTTTATCCAGTTTTTGGGCTTCCTGCTTTGCTTTATCAACAATAACGGCGACTGTTTGTCCAGGTTCCAGGTAAAAGGGAATCCATACATCATCAATATTAATATTATTGATCTGCGGGTATTGTAATATAAAATCCGCTTCGAATGATCCATCCGGGTTAATTTTTACTACGGTAGGATAATCCTCTCGGGTAAGGTTATTGGCTGTATAGATCATGCCGGTGGTATAACTGCCGGCCGCATTATATCCTGTTAAATAACCGATGACCCTGGATGTTTTAGGAGCAAAGAAATCCCCTTTATTAAAATCCTTCATCAGGGTTTTATCAGGTGCTTTTGCCAGCTCCTTATCTATCCAGTTTTGTACATTTTTGGGGACAATAATATTTGTCTGGGCGTGAACGGTCCATACGCCAAAAAGAAGGATAAGTGTAAAAATATGCCTCATAAAACAGATTATTTTCTTCACTAATGTAAATGAAAATAAGCCAGGTACCATAGAAATATTGTTAAAACGAATAAGAACACCTGATGGTGTTCTTATTGCCTTGTAGAGCCACCAGCATGATTTGAATGATGGTTTCCTTATTGTCTTGTAGAGCCACCAGCATGGTTTGAATAATGGTTTCCTTATTACCTTGTAGAGCCACCAGCATGGTGTCTCTACAAGGCTAAATATTTACCGGTATGACTGGCTTTTATTTTTTTAATCCCTTTGGGTTCACCGGCGTAAACTAAATTACCGCCCTGGTCACCGGCTTCGGGGCCCAGTTCAATTAACCAGTCGGCGCTTTTAATTACATCGGTATTGTGTTCAATTACCAGGATACTATGTCCCTGTTCGATCAATGCCTGGAAGGATGCGAGCAGTTTTTTAATATCATGAAAATGCAAGCCGGTAGTAGGCTCATCGAAGATGAAAAGGATATTATTACCAGCCCGCCCTTTGCCTAAGAAAGAAGCCAGTTTAATACGTTGTGCCTCACCGCCCGAAAGGGTATCGGATGATTGGCCCAGTTTTACATAACCCAGTCCTACATCACTCAGGGGTTGTATGGCCCTTGCAACAGACTGACCATCTTTTACACTGCTGAAAAATTCAATGGCATCATCCACACTCATATTCAGCACATCGTAAATACTGTTATCCTGCAGTTTTACTTCCAGTACTTCATCCTTAAACCGCTTGCCGCCGCAGCTCTCACATACCAGGTGTACATCGGCCAGGAACTGCATTTCCACTACGGTTTCGCCTTCACCCTTACAGGTTTCACAGCGACCACCTTCTACGTTAAAAGAAAAGTGTTTAGGCAGAAAGCCCCGCATTTTACTCAGCGGTTGTTTGGCAAAAATATCCCTGATATCGTCATAGGCTTTGATGTATGTAACCGGGTTACTGCGGGATGAACGGCCGATCGGGTTCTGATCCACCATCTCCACCTGTTGTATGCTGTCTATATCACCGGTGATGGCTTTATGAAAACCTACTTTATCGCCGCTGAATTCCCCTTTTAGTTTTTGTAAAGCAGGATAGAGAATTTGTTTTACCAGGGTTGTTTTGCCGCTGCCGCTTACACCGCTTACCACGCAAAGTACATTCAGCGGAAAACTTACATCAATATTTTTCAGGTTATGCTGGCGGGCGCCTTCTACGGTAATGCTACGGGTCCATTTACGTACATGGGCCGGCGGCGTAATACTTAAAGCCCCGCTTAAATATTTACCCGTAAGGCTGGCAGGGTTGCTGATCAGTTCATCATAATCGCCTTGTGCAATTACTTCACCACCCAGGTGTGAGGCCAGGGGACCGATATCAATAATATGATCGGCCTGCTGCATCATCATTTCATCATGCTCTACCACGATCACCGTATTACCCAGGTCGCGTAATTCCTTTAACACCCTTATCAGGTTATCGGTATCCCTGGCATGCAGACCAATGGAGGGTTCATCCAATATGTATACCGAATCGGTTAAGTTATTGCCTAAACTGCGTGTCAGCTGGATACGCTGGCTTTCACCACCGCTGAGGGTATTGGCCAGGCGATTGAGGGTCAGGTAACCTAAACCAACATCCAGTAAAGTATGTAAGCGGTTCACAATTTCAGTGATCACCCGGCTGCCGATGATCTTCTGGTTGGCAGTAAGGCCTTTGTTTAACTGGATAAAAAATTCATTCAGGTCTTTAACCGGCATTTCGCTAAGCTCACCGATATGTTTACCGCCTACTTTTACGCATAAGGCTTCTTTGCGTAAACGGGTACCACCGCATTCAAGGCAGGTTGTTTTACCGCGGTAACGGCTTAATAACACGCGGTATTGAACTTTATACAGGTTCTGCTCAACTTCCTTGAAAAAGTCGTTGATACCATTTACATATTCATTACCCGTGTACAGGGTTTTTAATTGTGCTGCGGTAAGGTCGGCTATCGGTTTGTGTATGGGGAAATCAAATCTTTTAGCGCCGCGTATAAACTGGTCTTTCCAGGCACTTAGTTTTTCACCGCGCCAGGGGGCCACTGCTCCTTCATATACACTGATGAGTTTATTGGGGATCACCAGGTCCTGGTCAATACCCAATACCTGGCCATAACCTTCGCAGGTAGGACAGGCACCAATCGGGTTATTGTAAGAAAATAAATTGGGTTGTGGTACTTCGAAAGTAATGCCGTCCAGTTCAAAACGGTTATTAAAGTGTAAGAGTTTTACCGAATCGTTTTTCCCCTGCACTTCAACATATACATCACCCTCCCCTTCATAAAAAGCAGTGCTTACCGAATCGGATAAACGGTGTTCGTCTTCTTCTGTAAATGTTTTTACCACCATCCTGTCTACCAGCAGGTAAACACCGGATACCTTTTTAGGGATTATTTTCTGCAGTTCTTTGTCTGTCAGGGCAGTAAGCTCATCCAGTTTATGTAAAGTGCCTGCCGTTTTATCACCGGTTATGTAGAGCCGGGAAAACCCCTTCTGGATCAGGATATTCAATTCTTCCGGTACACTGCGGTTGGCATGCTGTTTAAAGCGGGACAGGATAAATACTTTATCCCCTTCCTTGCAGCCGGCAATGGCTTTTACCACATCTGTCACATCATCCTTGGTCACTTCTTTACCGGAAACGGGAGAATAGGTAATCCCCATACGGGCATATAATAAACGAAGATAATCCTGTATTTCGGTCATACTGCCCACGGTACTGCGGGGCGTACGGTTAATTACTTTCTGTTCAATGGCAATGGCCGGGCTTAGTCCTTTAATATAATCCACGTCGGGTTTATTCATCCGGTTAAGGAACTGGCGGGCATAAGCGCTCAGGCTTTCTGCGTACCGGCGCTGGCCCTCGGCATATAAGGTATCAATGGTCAGGGACGACTTCCCGGAACCCGATACACCCGTAACAACAATGAGTTTATTACGGGGAAATTCGACGGTGATATTCTTTAAATTATGGACCCTGGCCCCTTTAATAAGTATATTTTCTGCGGAAATTACGGTACCCTGCCCCTCGTGGTTATGCTCTTTTATTTTGCTGCTCCTTGCCATAGTCTACAAAAATAAACTCATTGCTCCATGTTATAAAAAACAATTATCCTTATTTTTCAAATCTGTTGAAACACAATACCACACTGCATTTCAGGCCTAAATTCGCCAGTACCCGGTTTTCCAACCGGCCTGTAAGACGTGAAATCCGGCCTGAGAGTATTAACATTTGTTTTAGAAAATTGATCGCAAAAGGCACAATAAATATTTGGCGGTTATCTAAAATGGTGTAATTTTAATTTCCAATCAATCCAATGAATAAAATGAGAAACCAAAAAATCACACGCCTATTGTCATAAACTTCTACTCAATTTTTTTAGTTCAACCGAATTTACTTTAAAACCAATATCTATCGTCGTGTACCTCTGCGTGCAGCATTGTGTACATGGGGAAACTATTAAACCTGTAGGAGTATTATGAAATCATTCAGTCAAAAAACCGACAATGAGTTGGTGGACCTGTTCACCAATGGTCATCTTGATGCGCTTGAAACGCTTGTTTTAAGGCATAAGGACAAATTGTATACATCCATCTTATTTATGGTAAAGGACAAACACCTTGCCGAAGATATTTTCCAGGATGTTTTTATCCGTGTTATCGACACGATGCGTAACGGCCGTTATACCGATGAGGGTAAGTTTTTGCCCTGGGCCATGCGCATTGCCCACAATTTATGTGTAGATCATTTCCGTAAAGTAAAACGCACCCCTACCATCCGCACGGGTGATGATAAGGACATATTTGAAGTGCTTAACTTCTCTGAAGAAAGTGCCGAGTATGTCATGATCAAACGCCAGAGCCATGACAGGGTTCGTAATATGCTGGATCATCTCCCCGAGGATCAGCGTGAAGTGATCATTCTCCGTCATTATGCCGACATGAGTTTTAAAGAAATTGCTGCAGCTACCAATTGCAGTATTAACACCGCTTTAGGACGTATGCGTTACGGCTTAATAAATCTGAGAAAAATGATGACCCAAAGACAGATTGCATTATAATTTCCCTTAAGTTTGCAATACACGAACAATCATTCGTTTTATCGATATAAGCTTGTCGTTCTGTATTTCCTGACGAAAAATCAAATTGATATATAGCAGTTTATCAACTTGCTTGCCGGTCGCCGGGTTTTTACAGAACGACACCAAATTGAAACCGTTTTCTTTAAGAGGAAACGGTTTTTTGTTTGTAACAGGTGAGAAATTTAGGAATTAGGATTTTTTTGATGTAGGATTTGCGGATAGTTGTTGAGAGTTTTGACGCTATGCAAAACTTCCAGTTTCGCATCCTTATTCTATTGCCTCCGGCAATCTTCCTTACTCCATAAATACCCATCCTTCCCGATTAATTACTGTTCATTTTAGTTCCAGGTATTGAGTAAATCGGGGAACCATACTATATCATACATCTTATACGTTATACTGCTGGAAAATTTTTACAAATAAACCAGCTATTACACTTCAATTTCCCGCTTGCAATTAAAGACTCAAAACCTAATTCATCATACCATACAACCATTTATGCAAATAGTTAGCACACTTTTTTTACTTCTGTTTTATTTTGTTGCTGCAGGGCAAAAAGTTGAATACAGGCATGACAGCTTGTTTGTCAATAACTTTTATGTTGATGCACAAACAAACAAAACTACTATTGATAGTTTGTTGGGAGTAAAAGGCAAGACAAAGACATCAAAAGACTCCTACAAAATCAATCCCGCCACTGGTAAAAAGGTACTGAGAACCACCTATTTTTATTATACTCTCGGCTTGTTTTTTCGCTACTATGATTACGACACAGTCAAACTTTCCGTTGGTATTAAACTTCACCGGGACACAGACACAAAGAGAGATAAAAGAGAAGAATTATCGGAAACCTTCGCCGGCCAATTATACATCGCTGATAATTACATAAACGACAAAAGAAAAATCGAGGAATTGAAACATTTAAAAAACTGTAGTGTAACTGTAGATCAGGCGTCCTTAGGTTACTATTCAAAAATAATTGGTGGTGATATAATTTATGGCGAAAATATTATCAGACTTACGTTTGACTCCAATACAACTGAACTAAAAGCAGTTTACATTCATCACAATTTTAAAGACCGGTAGTAGATATACTTCATTACCCTTGAACTATGACCACCCGCTATGCGAAACGTTTAGTTTCGAATACTTATTCTATTGCCTCCGGCAATCTACCTTATTTACACACACCATAAACCCCCATCCTTCCCAACTAATTACTGTTCATCTTTATGCAATAAAAAAAGCCGCTCTTACGAACGGCCCTGTATTAATATTTTTATCATTATCCCAAAGGAATATTAAAAGGCACTTTTTTAGGAGGCAGACATTTTTTGTCGTCGCAGGTCTGGAAGGTAAGTTCACCCAGCAGGCTTGTTTTTACATTCGATTTTACTTTTACTACCTGTACAAAATCCACCGTTTTTGAATACTGGTTGGCCGAAGCGCCCAGTTTGGCATCGTGGAATTTTTCCATTTTACCTTTTTCTTTTACAGCGCCGTCCATGGTTAATAATGGGTTAGCGGTAAACTTAAAAGTGGTAGGCATGGCTATCGCATCTTCCGGTTGGGTTTGCGAGTATAGATGCCAGCCCGATTCCATGGTAGCCGTTAAATGCACTTCGTAAGTTTTATCGGCAATTTTTTTGGCGGTAAACTTCCAGCTTACCGGGTTGGTCTGCGCAAAACTGATGGCAGTAACCCCTAATAATAATGCAAGCGTAATTATTTTTTTCATACTGTGTAGATATAAATGTTCAGCTATTAAACACCAAAGAAAAACAATTGTTTGGGTAATGGCGTACTAATGTAACGTTAAACTTACCCGTTAACCTCCTGTAGACGATTTACTTAGCCTACCAGTTGCTTGGCCATCAATAAGGTTTCGATGATCTCACGGCCATCGGTATTACCTAAAATGGAAGAGCAGGCACGCTCGGGGTGCGGCATCATACCAAATACATTACGGTTGCTGTTACTGATGCCGGCAATATTGTTGGTGGAACCATTGGGATTACCCAGGTCGTTCACCTCACCGTTCTCATCGCAATAACGGAAAATAACCTGGCCGTTAGCTTCCAGGCCGGCTAAAGTGGCTTCATCGGCAAAATAACGTCCTTCGCCGTGTGCAATCGGAATTTTATATATAACCTCTTTATTTTCAATCGCTTCTTTATAAAAGCCATCCGGTTTAATAAAAGTGTTCTTACAAATGAACTGCTGGTTCTGGTTACGCAGTAAAGCACCGGGTAACAGGTGCGATTCGCATAAGATCTGGAAGCCGTTACACACCCCAAATACCTTTCCGCCTTCATTGGCAAAAGCGATCACATCCTGCATAATATTGCTGAAACGGGCAATGGCGCCGCAACGCAGGTAATCACCATAAGAGAAACCACCGGGTAAAACGATACAGTCATCTGTGGAAAAACCGGGCAATCCCTTGTCTTTATGCCATAACATGGTTACTTCCTGACCAAGGTCTTTAGACAGGGCATCCTGCATGTCTCTATCGCAATTTGAACCCGGAAAAACGACAACACCAAATTTCATAAACGGAGCTTTATTAATAATGCTGCGAAGGTAATAAAAGCAAATGAGCAGGCAATGCTCAAAAATTGAATCGTACATATTTTTGCATTTTCCTGCAGGCAGCTGGTGTTGCCAATTGTCCATAATTCTCTTAAAACATAGTAGAATATGGGTTTTTATTCCGATTTTTACCGCTATTAATAATCCCCTTAAACAAAATCATCGCAACCGCAATTAACATGAAGCTGGAGCATATTGAGGCTTTTCAACAAATAGTAGGAAGCCAGTACGTACAAACCGATGCCGAAACCCTTGAACAATATTCCCACGATGAAACAGAACGCCTGGTGTTTTTACCGGATGTGGTTATTCGACCCCGGACCGCCGAAGAGATCAGTGCGATCATGAAAATATGTAATGCGAACAGTATACCGGTTACACCCCGCGGTGGCGGTACCGGTTTAAGTGGCGGCGCCCTGCCCCATTTAGGTGGTGTGGTGATAACAACTGACCGTTTAAATAATATTATTGAAATAGACGAGCGCAACCTGCAGGTAACCACTGAACCCGGTGTGATAACCGAAGTGTTACAGAACGCCGTTAAAGAAAAAGGATTGTTTTACCCGCCTGACCCCAGCAGCCGCGGCACCTGTTTTATTGGTGGTAATATTGCTGAGAACAGTGGCGGACCAAAGGCAGTAAAGTATGGGGTGGTAAAGGATTATGTATTGAACCTGCAGGTGGTTTTACCTACCGGTGACATTATCTGGACCGGCAGCAATGTGTTAAAAAACTCCACGGGCTATAACCTTACCCAGTTAATGGTGGGCAGCGAAGGCACCCTGGGCATTGTAACCCGGATTGTTTTACGCCTGATCCCCTTGCCCAAGTACGACCTGCTGATGCTGGTACCCTTTGTATCACTGGAAAAAGCCAGCGAAGCGGTAAGCGCTATTTTCCGGGCCGGCTTTACCCCCAGCGCCATGGAGCTGGTAGAAATAGATGCTTTACAGATCGTGAGTAAGATGGTGGACAGCCATGCCGTACCGGTAACCAATGATATTGCCGCACATTTAATTATTGAAGTGGATGGTAACAACCTGGATGTACTGATGCAGGAGATGGAACAGATAGCCGAAGTAACTACCCAGTATGAAGGTGGCGAGGTTTTCTTTGCAGACGATTCCCAGCAAAAAGATGAATTATGGAAACTACGCCGCCGTACTGCCGAAGCGGTAAAGATGGCCGGCTATACGATTGAGGAGGATACCGTGGTACCCCGTGCAGAACTGCCCGCATTGGTAAAAGGTGTAAAAGCGCTGGGATTAAAACATGGTTTTCATGCCGTTTGTTACGGACATGCAGGGGATGGTAATTTACATATCCGTATCAATAAACCGGGTACGCCTAACAGCCATGGTGATGAAGCCATGACCGCCATCCTGCGTGAATTATTTGCGTTGGTGAAAAGCCTGGGGGGCACCATCAGCGGTGAACATGGTATTGGCCTGATACAGAAGCCGTATATGGATATTGCTTTTGATCCTGTGCAGTTACAGATCATGCGTGGGATTAAAAAAATATTTGACCCGAATAATATCCTGAATGCGGGTAAAATATTTGACCATGCATAGCCCCGGATCGCTTTAACGCAGGTTTAACAGCATTTGAAAATATCTTTGTAACGCTGATACAAACTAAAACATTTGTGTTGGCGTTATTTGTTAAGCGTCCGAAGAAAAAAAGTTAGATTAAAAACAAGCCGGTTGCCTTTTCATTTTGTAACCGGTATTAAAGTGAGATATATGCAATTAAAAAAAGTTTTATTGTGCCTGGCCATTAGTTGTTCAACGCTTTCTGTATTTGCCCAGGACAAAACCAATACCCCTAAGCCTGAAGAAAAGTTTTTTAAACTTGAAAATTTATTCACCGGTGGTAATGTAAGCCTGGGCTTTGGCGGAGGCTCCAGGATCAGCCAGTTTTCCGCTGGCATTGTACCTCATTTTGGATACAAGTTTTTTAATTGGTTAGATGCAGGTATATCTTTTAATGTTAACTATAACCAGTTTAAAGACAAAAATGCCTCTCCTGTTTACAAGCAAAATCAAACTACTTTCGGACCTGGTGTCTTTACAAGAATTTATCCAGTCAACTTCATATTTGCCCAGGCACAGTTTGAACATAATTTTACATCAGGTAAAGAAGGATATAGCGGTTACCCAAGCCAGAAATTTAATGTTGATGCCAGTTCATTATTATTAGGTGCGGGATATGCACAAGGAAGAGAAAACGGTAATAATACTTTCTTTTATCTTTCTTTATCGGTTGATGTGTTAAAGAATATAAACTCACCTTATGTAAACGTTGTGTACAATTCACTTACCGGTACTTATCAAGCCCGGATGGCTCCTATTTTTCGTGCAGGTGTCAACGTAGCGCTTTTCCAAAACCGCTTTGGCAAATATTAAATGTTAAAACAATGAATCGTCCTAAAATAAGTTGACAGATTTTGAATAAGTCCCGGTTGCTTTAAGTAGCCGGGATTTTTTATTTACAAGTTACAGCTTCATTACCTTTACATTTAAATAAAGTTCATGGGCATCTGGAAACAAATAGCCGAGTATTTATACCTTAAAAAGAAAGATAAGGACAGGCCTGACAGCAGCTGGGTAAAGTACATGCATGGCATCAACCGCCTGAGCATACTGTTGTTCCTGGTAGCTTTAATTATCCTGGGCTTTAAGTTAGGCTGCTAAAAAATCAACGATCGATCTTGCGGCTTTTTCGGAAGCATTACCACCCTGGCTTAATAATTCTTTCAGGGCTTTATAATCACTGGCCAGTTCCTGTTTACGTTGCGGATCATGCAGTAAAGCTTCCAGCTCTTTGGTGATGTTTGCCGGTGTCAGTTCATGCTGTATCAGTTCCTTTACTACCGGCTTATCCATAATTAAATTTACCAGCGAAATATATTTTATACTGATCACTCTTTTGGCAATAGCATAAGAGATTGGAGAACCTTTATAACAAACCACTTCCGGTACCCCGAATAATGCCGTTTCCAGGGTGGCCGTACCCGATGTTACCAGGGCAGCGCTGGATTGACGTAAGAGGTTATAGGTCTGGTTACTGACATAAGATACATTGCCATACCCCTGTAACATTTCATCGTAAAAACTTTCGTCCAGGCCGGGCGCTTTGGCCACAATGAACTGGTAGTCCGCAAATTGTTTGGCCACCTGTAACATAATAGGCAGTTTAACTTTAATTTCCTGCTTACGGCTGCCCGGTAATAAGGCCACTACCGGCTTACCGGATAGTTTCTGTACGGGTTGTTGCTGCATGGCCTCATCAATTACATTCACCAGCGGATGGCCCACATATTCCACCTCCCAGTTCCATTTGTTTTTAAAATAGTCTTTTTCAAAAGGAAGTATCACCAGCATTTTATCAATGCACTGTTTCATCATTTTTACCCGGTTGGCTTTCCAGGCCCATACCTGCGGGGAAATGTAGTATATAACTTTAATGCCCTGCTCCTTTGCCCATTTGGCTATGCGTAAATTAAAGCCGGGGTAATCCACCAGTATGATAGCATCGGGTTTGTAATTGCTGATATCCTGCTTACAAAGTGCCAGGTTTTTAAAGATGGTCCGGAGGTTCATCACCACTTCCACAAAACCCATAAAGGCCAGGTCGCGGTAATGTTTTACCAGGGTGGCCCCTGCGGCCTGCATTTTATCGCCGCCCCAGGCCCTGAAATCGGCGCCGGGTTGTAAAACTTTCATGGCTTTGATCAGGTTACTGCCGTGCAGGTCGCCGGAGGCTTCGCCGGCAATGATATAGTATTTTGTTGTGTCAGGCTTCATAAAAAAAGTGCTCAAATGTACAAAGGTTTAGAGCAGTGCGGGGTATAAAAAATGATGACTGACAGCCTCTTTTGACAGCTGAGAGGAGCAAAAAAATAAATTTTCAAAAAAAGCCTCATTTCCAAAAAAACCTTACTTTTGCAGCCCATTATAAAGTTTAGCAGGTTTGTGAACACTTTATAATGTGTGGGCTGAATGCCTTAGGTTCTTTCAGTTTTCAATAATAGTCTTCCGGATGTGGTGAAATTGGTAGACACGTCAGACTTAGGATCTGATGCCGCGAGGTGTGGGGGTTCGAGTCCCTCCATCCGGACAAAAAATTAACGCCCCTAACCGGGAAAATGAAAGAACAGTTACTTATCCGGTAACTGTTTTTTCATTTTATAATAAAATGTATCCGACTTTGTCGGGCTTTAAAAACATATCATGGCAACAATTACTAAAGAAAACATCGGTCTATTGCACGAGAAACTTTCCGTTACAATAGAAAAAAACGATTATCTCCCTTCTTTTGACAAAGCATTAAAAACATACAGCAAGCAGGCCAATATTCCCGGCTTCAGAAAAGGAATGGTGCCTGCCGGTTTAATTAAAAAAATGTACGGTGCTTCTTTATTTACCGACGAGGTATTAAAGACCATTGACAAGGAACTGAACGCTTACCTGCAAAGCGGCCAGGTAGAAATTTTTGCCCAACCCCTGCCCCTGGAAGCTGATTTCAAAAGTATTGATGTAAACAATCCACAGGATTACACTTTTAATTTTGAAGTTGGTTTAAAACCTGAGTTTACTTTACCTGACCTGGGCAGCGCCAGCATTACCGGTTATAAAGTAACCGTTACTGATGCCATGTTAGATGAAGAAGTAGAGCGTTTACAAAACCGCTTTGCCGATACCAAAGAAGAAACTGCGGTAACCGGCGAGGATAATGTATTAACCCTGGCTTTTACCGAGAGTGATGAGAAAGGCAATGCCGTTGAAGGTGGTGTTACCAGCAACCAGGTATATGTTACCAAATATTTTAACGAAGCTACCCGTACTGCTTTACAGAGCAAGGCGGTTAACGATACCATTACCATCCAGTTAAAAGCTGCGTTTGAAGATAAAGAACTGGCTTCTGTACTGGAAGACCTGAAAATAAGCGAACAGGAAGGCGCTGCTGATAAGTTTTTCACCCTTACCATCAATAAAATTGGTTCTAAAATAAAGAAAGAACTGAACCAGGATTTCTTTGATCAGCTGTATCCTAACCAGGAAGTAAAAACTGAAGAAGACCTGCGTGCTAAAATTAAAGCGGAGATTGAAGCCTACTGGAAAAGCCAGAGCAGCAACCAGATCCAGGACCAGATCTTCCACCAGTTAACTGACCATACTACCATTGAGTTTCCCGAAACCTTTTTGAAAAAATGGTTACAGCAGCAGGGCACTGAAGAAGGTGCTGCGCCTAAAACCGATGAGCAGGTTGAACAGGAGTTCCCCGGCTTCCTGAAGCAATTAAAATGGTCACTGATCTCTGAAAAAATCACGAAAGACCAGGCTATTGATGTTAAACCCGAAGAAGTGCGCCAGTTTGCCCTGAACCAACTGTTCAGTTATATGAGCGGCATGGGCGGCGGTATGAATCTGGAAGACCAGCCATGGGTGAAAGAGTATGTAGACAAGATGATGAAGGATAGGAAATACGTGGAAGATGCGTTCATGCGTTTACAAACACAAAAAATGTTTGACTGGGCCGAAACACAGGTAAAACCGGTTGAGCAGGAAATTTCTGTAGAAGATTTCACTAAAATGGTACAGGAGCACCAACACGCTCACCATTAACAGATAATAACAGGTTTTAAAACCCCTCAAAAGAGGGGTTTTGTTTTTTTATGGACCAGCTGCATCGCCCTGATTATACTCCTGTTGCGACGCTCCGTTCATCGTTTGTTTCGCTTATCGGCACTGAATAATTCCGTTTATGAAACCGGTTTGTTTTTGGTTTTTATCGCCGGAGGCGATAGAATGGTCATGCGAGACTGCAAGTCTCGCATAGCAAGCATTACAAGTCTCGTATAGCGAGGTCTTGTATAACCGGTGTGTAATGTTTTGCCATATGTGTCAGATCGCCGGAGGCGATAGAATGATGGATGCGAGACTGCAAGTCTCGCATAGCCGCAGTCTCGCATAGCCGCGTCCGGCATCACCAAATCCTGCATTGCTGACGCATAACAAGCATGTCAACAGCTTTCAGCATTCTGCATTCAGCTTTCAGCTTTAGGCTTTCTGCTTTCAGCTTTCTGCTTTCGGCTTTCGGCTTTTAGCTTTCGGCTTTCGGCTTTTAGCTTTCGGCTTTCGGCTTTCGGCTTTCGGCTTTTAGCTTTCTGCTTTAAGTCTCTAAAATTGCCAATTTGTCCTGTTTTTTCCATTTTCCTCCAAACCTGTCATAGTATTTTGTGGTTTTAGCATTTGGACGGATATTTGAAGGAAACAAACCCGTAGCGGCATTACAGGTAAAGGGCCGGTTAATAAAAAAACAAACCCTTATCTTTTTTGTTACTATATTAGTTTTACCATCATTCAATTAATAATTTTTATAGATGAGCTTTAATTCTGAATTTGAAAAATATGCTGTAAAGCATCGCGGTATATCCAGTAATACTTTACATGGTTATGCATCGCACCTGGTTACCGGCCTTACTCCTAATATTATTGAAGAACGCCCGATGAATGTAGCCGTAATGGATGTATACAGCCGTTTAATGATGGACCGTATTATATTTTTAGGCTACCCCATTAATGATGAAGTAGCTAATATCATTACGGCCCAGTTATTATTCCTGGATTCTACCGACCGCACCCGTGATATTAATATGTATATCAACAGTCCCGGTGGCAGTGTATATGCCGGCTTAGGTGTATATGATACCATGCAGTATGTGAGCCCCGATGTGGCGACCATCTGTATCGGCATGGCAGCCAGTATGGGCGCTATTTTGTTAACGGCAGGCAGCAAGGGCAAACGTGCCGCACTGAAACATGCCCGTGTAATGATGCACCAGCCCAGCGGCGGCATTGGCGGACAGGCCAGTGATATTGAAATTACCGTTAACGAGATACGTAAACTGAAAAATGAGTTATACGATATTGTTAACTACCACAGCAATCAACCGCTGGATAAAATTGAAGCCGATTTTGACCGTGACCATTGGTTAACAGCCACTGAGGCCAAAGAGTATGGCCTGGTAGATGAGGTATTGCTGATAAACCCGAGGAAAGAGAAGAAGGATTAATTTGGTAATGAGCTAATTTGAAAATTTGGTAATTGAGTTTACGGAAAAAAGAACAGCCGCTTACACAATGCCCAATAGCATTACCAGACGTACAAGAGAGTGACACAACAGGCGATGATAGTAGCAATACAGCCGGTAAAATAAAAAATAACAATTAAAAAAATTAAAATAGCATGAACCATAGTAATTTATTATCAGGCAACTGGCGCATGGATGATGAAGAGGATGAGAAACAACCGGAAGACAAACGTGACGACCTGATGATGCTGAATAAAAAGCTGGAGAAATTATTTTTTGAAAAAAGAGCCGTTTACCTGTGGGGTGTAGTAGACGACAAATCGGCGAGGGAAGTAACGACCAAGTTGTTATTACTGGAAGCTGATGCCCCGGGTAAAGAAATAAAATTTTACATTAACAGCCCCGGTGGTGTGGTTACCAGCGGCATGGTGATACATGATACCATGAAACTGATCAGCAGCCCGGTAAGCACCATTTGTATGGGTATGGCTGCCAGTATGGGTAGTATTTTGCTGAGCGCCGGCGAAAAAGGTAAACGCTTTATTTACCCTAACGGTGAGGTAATGATACACCAGCCTTCATTAGGCGGTATGATGCGTGGTGTTGCCGCCGACCTGGAGATACAGGCCCGCCAGACACAGCGTGTTAAAGAGATAGGCGCCCGTATTTTAGCAGAGAACTGCGGTAAAACCATAGAACAGATCATGAAAGACTTTAACCGTGATTATTATATGGATGCCAAAGAAGCGATTGCCTACGGCATTGTAGACGGCATTGTAGACAAGCTGTAAGACCCTATTAATCAGAAAGTTGTTGCAAAAAACTATTTTTGCAATATCGTAATAAAAAAAGCCCTTCTGTCAGGAGGGTTTTTTAATTTTGCATATTAATCATTCAGTAACGAGTTTGCTTGTTATGGCTGCATTTGCCGGGTTTGTTTGAAGCCTGTTAAAATGAGCCCGGTAACGCCGCAAACAGACTCAGCACTCAACTAACGGCATTTTAATTTGTTGTAATAACATGGCAAAAAGTCCCTTACATTGTTCGTTTTGTAATCGCACCCGTGATGATGTGAAAATTTTAATTGCAGGGCAGGAAGCGCATATTTGCGAAAACTGTGTGGAGCATGCCCGTGAGATCATTGAACAGGAACTGGTTTCCCGCGATGACAAAGGCAGCTCCGGCTTTAAACTGACCATTAAAAAGCCGGTGGAAATAAAGAAATTTTTAGATGAGTACGTGATTGGGCAGGATGATGCCAAGCGTACCATGGCTGTAGCGGTATATAACCACTACAAACGTTTAAAACAACGCAACGGCGATAACAAAGAGAATAATAACGATGTTGAAATAGAGAAGAGCAATATTATTATGGTGGGTGAAACCGGCACCGGTAAAACCTTACTGGCAAAAAGTATTGCCCGCTTACTGAACGTTCCCTTTACCATTGTAGACGCTACCGTATTTACCGAATCGGGTTATGTGGGTGAGGACGTGGAAAGTATTTTATCCCGCTTACTGCAGGTATGTAATTATGATGTGGCTGCAGCAGAACGCGGCATTGTGTTTATTGACGAGATTGATAAAGTGGCCCGTAAAGGAGATAACCCTTCCATTACCCGCGACGTTAGCGGTGAGGGTGTACAACAGGGTATGCTGAAATTACTGGAAGGATCGGAAGTGCTGGTACCCCCACAGGGCGGCCGTAAACACCCCGAACAAAAACTGGTAAAGATCAACACCCAGAATATATTGTTTATCTGCGGTGGTGCATTTGACGGCATTGACCGCATTATTGCCCGCCGTGTACAGACCAATACCATTGGGTTTAACGTGGATAAAGAGCAGCAGGAAGATATGAAGAAGAACCTGCTGAAATATGTTAACCCAACGGATTTAAAATCGTTTGGTTTAATACCCGAATTATTAGGCCGTTTACCGGTGGTAACCCACCTGGACCCTTTAACCGCAGAGACCTTACGCTCCATTTTAACCGAGCCTAAGAATGCCCTGATTAAACAGTACAAAAAATTATTTGAGCTGGAAGGCATTGAACTGGTGATTGATAACGCAGTACTGGACTTTATGGTGGAGAAAGCCGTAGAGTATAAATTAGGCGCCCGTGGATTACGCAGCATTTGCGAAAGCATTTTACTGGATGCCATGTTCGAACTACCCTCCTCTAAAGAGAAGAAGTTTGTATTGGATATTGAATATGCCAAACGTACTTTTGATAAGAGCAAGATGAATTTATTGAAAGTGGCTTAAACCATTAACAGATTTAATTAACCCATAATTCCTTAACATGCAAGAATTAATTGACAAGATAAAAGCGGAAGCCGGTATTAACGACGAGCAGGCTGCAAAAGCCATAGAGGCTGTAAAACAGTATGTGATAGAAAAATTCCCGATGCTGGAAGGTGCGGTGGGCAACCTGTTTGGTCAAAATTAACCGGTTGATAAAGTAAAACATTAAAAAGCGAATGATCAGTCATTCGCTTTTTTTATTAACGCCTGCCAGTATGCATTTTATTGCGGGTTTATTTATGGCCACAACTTATTAACTTAGGTTTTTAATTATTGCTATGCAGTTACGCCATTTTCATTACTGGGGCATTATTGCCTGTTGCCTCTTAACCACTACCCTTTGCGGGCAAAAAAGGGCCCGCGAGCTGGGTATTGCACCCGGCGTATTAACACCCGGCAAATTAAACAGCATTACCGATGTAAACGGTGTGCTGGTAGGCCATACCACATTGATAAAAGCCGATAGTATCCGCACCGGTGTGACGGCTATACTGCCCCATAACGGTAATGTTTTCCAGCAAAAAGTACCGGCAGGCATTTTTATAGGCAATGGTTTTGGCAAACTGGCAGGCAGTACCCAGGTAATGGAACTGGGCAATATAGAAAGCCCCATTATACTGACCAATACACTGAGTGTAAGCACGGCCATGAACGCTGTGGTAGGTTATACTTTACAGCAGGCCGGTAATGAAAACGTACAATCGGTAAATGCCTTGGTAGGCGAAACCAATGATGGTTGGCTGAACGATATCCGTGGCCGGCATGTGCAGGAGCAGGACGTATTGAATGCTATAAAAAATGCGGGCAGCAACGTAACAGAAGGCAATGCAGGCGCCGGTACCGGCACTGTTTGTTTTGGCTTTAAAGGTGGTATAGGTACGGCTTCACGCCAATTACCCAAAAGCCTGGGCGGTTATACCGTAGGCGTACTGGTACAAACCAATTATGGCGGTGTATTACAGGTAGATGGCATACCTGTTGGCGAGGAGTTAAAAAAATTCTCCTTCAGCAACCAGTTATTGAATAATGTTGACGGCTCCTGCATGATCGTTATTGCTACTGATGCACCATTGGATAGCCGTAATTTAGAACGCCTGGCGGCACGGAGTATGCTGGGCCTGGGCAAGACCGGCGGCATTGCCTCCAATGGCAGTGGTGATTATGCCATTGCTTTTTCTACCCATGCAGGCGTACGTATTCCGCATCAACCGGACAGTACCGTATTCACAATGCCCTTACTACATAACGATTACACCTCGCCCCTGTTTATGGCGGTGATAGAAGCAACAGAGGAGGCCATTTTAAATTCCCTGTTTATGGCTACCACCACCACCGGTTATAAAGGCAGGAAGATTGAAGCCTTACCTGTGAACACTATTAAAGAACTGCTAAAAAAATATAACCACAAACCATGAGCCCTTATTACAGTTTTGTAAACGACCAGTTAGTGCCCGCCAATAATGCCCGGCTTACCATTACCGATATGGCCATACAAAGAGGCTATGGCATTTTTGATTTTTTTAAGTTCATTGATCACCGGCTTATTTTTATAGATGACCACCTGGAAAGACTGGAACGATCGGCCGAAGCCATGCGCCTGCCCCTGCCCTATAACCGGGAAGAGATCATTACCATATTGAAGGAACTCATTATAAAGAACGACATGCCCAATGGCGGCATACGTGTAGGTGTAACAGCCGGTTATGCACCGGATGCCTATTCTATTGCTGCACCTAATTTTATTATTACCCAGCAGGCTTTACAGTTACCCGCTACCCTGGCAGCACCCGTTTCACTGATGACTCACCAGCACCAGCGTCAATTACCCCACGTTAAGACCATTGATTATTTAATGGCCGTATGGCTGCAGCCGGTTATTCAGCAATCAGGCGCACAGGAAGTGTTATATTACAACAGCAATAGTATTACCGAATGTCCCAGGGCTAATTTTTTTATTGTTGATAAGGATAATACCCTCATTACCCCTGCACAACATATTTTAGCAGGCGTTACCCGCAAGCATATCCTGGCTATTGCCGGAAAAGAGTTTAAGGTAGAACTACGTGATATAAGCCGGGAGGAAGTGTATGCCGCCAAAGAAGTCTTTATCAGCAGCAGTACACTCAATATAAAACCGGTTGGTACTGTTGATGGTCAGCTGATCAACAACGGTGTGCCCGGCGAGGTAACCGGACATTTGTTCCATAAACTTTTACAGGAGATCAATCATTAAACTGTAACTGGTATTTTATACTTTCCATTGCGCCTGTAATATAGACCAATGGTGCATTCCAGTTAATAGCAATTTCATTGGACGCGAAAGAACAGGCAGCATCGGTATACTGCAGTTCGGGTACCAGGCTGTTGTATACACACTTATCCTGCGCGGCGGCATGTCTGTTAGGCCCGCCCACTAAAAAACCGGGAACAGGCTCAGTAATACCATCCGCTGCTGAAGGCCGGTGATGCGGATACATGGGTGTTTTTTTGCCAAAGCCCGTTATAAAAGAATACTCCGTAGCATTACGCCCTGTTAAATATTCCAGGTTGGTTAAAGCGGCATGTACGTATTTTGTTTGCCCGTTTAATAAATAAGTTTTTATCAATAACATGGCCTGGTTGGCCGCCACCGCATTACTACCCCAGGAGTAATTGGCCGCATTATACCCCATTACCGTAGCAAAAGCAGTTTTATTCTGGACGGCGAGGTATTCATCGGCCAGTTGCCATAATCTTTGTTTTAATTGTGACACAAATGATTCAGGTAAGGCTACTGCGGTTGCATGTTTTAGTAAAGTGTAACAACCCATCATGCCTACATTGGGCCAGCCCTGCAGATCATATACAGGCTGCCAGTATTGCTGTGCATAGTTCAAAAAAAAGGTGTCGCGGGTAGTAATGTATAGCTCGGCCGCTGCCCAAAACCATTCATCCTCCAGTTTTTTATCGCCATAACCGCCGGTTGTAATAGCAGGCTGGTATTGTTTGTTCATGGCATCCTGGTCGTAATACAGCTTGG
The DNA here is from genome assembly GCF_042686025.1 of Terrimonas rubra. Lineage (NCBI taxonomy): Bacteria > Pseudomonadati > Bacteroidota > Chitinophagia > Chitinophagales > Chitinophagaceae > Terrimonas > Terrimonas rubra. Next base: position 270,892 of record NZ_JBHUOZ010000003.1, on the reverse strand, counting down.
GATTTTTAATTGCCCATTGCCAGGCTTTGTTTGCTGCTGTTAAACAACTATCGCTTAATTGCCGCAAACCGGGCATGGCTTTCATAATGCGGGCCGCCTGCGCTGTTACCGCCGCAAAGTCGAGTGTGGCAGCTGTACTTTTTTTTACTACATAACGTTTGTCTTTTGTTATACCGGGCATTACCATCCCGTCAAAAGCAGCATTAGTACATTTGGTGAATACACCGCCATCCGTATCCTGCATGGTCAGCATCCAGCGGAGGTTGTAGATAATTTCATTGATAATGTCCGGTATACCATTACCGGATTCCGGGATATTGAGGGATAAAGTATCATAATAACCGGAAAAATCTTCATAGGCCGTTAATAAAGTGCCCATGGTAATGCCAGCGTTAACAATGTATTTGTTGTAATCACCGGCATCGTACCAACCTCCGGGAGATTTTATTCTTGCGCCCGCAGGGTGTGTATCACCCAAAGCTGAAGGATGTATATAGACTATAGTATCGGGATGACCGGCCCCACGATGCCATTTGCCGGCATATTGCGGTAATAAAGGCATAGATGCCCGCTGGTAGTAGTAAGACTTTATAGCTCCTGCACTCAGCGCATGGTAAACAGCCGGTTGAATATAAAAGCTATCCAGGTTTTGTCCTTTATACTGTATGGCATAGTACCCGTTTTTTTTCAATGCCGAAAATTCAGCGGCATACCCGGTGATATCAGCAGTAGGAGATTTTCTGCCTGATGTTAAACGGCCTGCAAAAACATTTTGCCGGGTATCCAGATCAATAATACCAAAGGGCTCATTAGCTTTTGCATGCGTTAGTATAATGGTTTTAGGGCCATTGGTATAAAAGCCTGATTGTGTAACGAAGGCTTTTGCAGACTGAGCATATGCCGGTTTATTGATGATAAAACCCAGTATTATTAAACCTGATACGTATGTACCCAAGCATTTCATCATTACCATTTCATTTTTTGCCTGATAAAGGCAGTGAGTTGTTCCGCAATAAGCCGGTGTTCGGACAAGCTGGGATGAAAGTCGCAACCTGCCGTGTATTGGTTTTCAAAAACAAAAATATCTACCCTGTTATCTCCACCCTGCTTCAATTCTTGTACCACAGCAGCCAGAGCGTTTTTTAAAAATGTTCTCAAATGCTCATCAGCCATGGGGCTGGTAACACAGATAAATTGCGCTTCAGGATAGTACGTTCTTAGTTGTTTTAAAAAACGCACATAGTTATTAACGAATATAGCGCTGTCCTGTATACCATCGTTTTGCCCTAAACAAACTGATACCAGGTCGGGTTGGTATTGGGCAAAGTTCCATGGTAAAGAATCATTGTGCATACTGATTTTATCAAAGACCTGCGGCATGGTTATTTTTACACCACAACAGCTATGCATTAAACCAATGCCGGAAACCGATGATAAATGATAGCGGGCATTTAAGGCTGCGGAAGTAAGCGCTCCGTAACTTTTGGCGGCATTATGCTGATCGTACCATTGCCCTTTACCACAGGGAATATCACTGGTATCGCTGCCCATACCACAGGTAATGGAGTTGCCAATGAATTCTATCTTCCTTGGTTTCAGCGCCGGGGGGCCTAACAATTCCCGGGCAATAATACCTTTAACAGCGATATACCCGATACCAGCTTCCGTATTTTTTATAACAGATACCTGGTGTGCTGCTACTCCTGTTTTACCCCTGAACCAGATGGTATCGATGGCCTTGTACAGACGTAACCTTTTTTCAACACTATCCACTACCACTTGAATATAATTGTGCGAAGTACCCCATAACTGTTCATCCTGCAGGATGATACCACAGGAATCACCCGGGAAAGTAAAGTTAACCTGTACACCGGGCTGCCAGAAGACTGGTTTTGTTGAATCGGAAAAATCAACCCGGCCGATATATTGAATACCCGGATGATGAGAGGGAAAAAACTGTAGCTTTTCCGGGGCCGGGTTACAAGCCCCTACACCAAAGGCCAGGCAGCATAGTATTACCAGCCTGCTGCATAAGGAACAGAACGATGAAGTGTGCGACGCAAGGGACGACGATAGTAGTAATACAGCTGGCTTCATAAAAATTATTGGTAGGTGATGGTTGTTTTTTGATCGCCTATATATAATTCAAAATCACCCGGCTCGGTAACCGTTTTTAAAGTCGCGTTGACAAAAGCCAGGTCTGCCGGTGTTATAGTGAAGCTCACTGTTTTTGTTTCGCCGGCTTTTAAAAATATTTTGGTAAAGGCACGCAACCGGCGCATACTGGGTGTAATACTGGCATAGAGGTCACGGCTATATAACTCTACCGCATGTTTCCCATCCCGATTGCCTGTATTGGTAATATCAACCGTAATGGTAATTTTTTGCCCGGCCTGCAAGGTTTTGTTACTGACCTTTAAATTTTTATAAGCAAAACCGGTATAACTTAATCCATGACCGAAGGGGAATAAAGGATCGTAGCCATCCCAGCTAACATTCTCATTGAGTATCTCCCGTTTCTCTTCTGTGCCTTTTCTGTCATACATCACTATTTCGCCCATGCTTTTGGGATAACTGAAGGGTAACCGGCCACTGGGGTTATGATCACCCCAAAGAATATCAGCCAATGCTTCGGCAGTTTTCTTTCCGCTCCAGTAAGTCATTACAATACCCTTTACCGACGGTGCATAGTCCGTAATAAATAAAGGCCGGCCTTCTGTTAACACCAGTATTACCGGTTTACCCGTAAGAATAGCCGTCTCCACTAATAACTTTTGGTTATCCGGCAAGGCCAGGTCGCGTATATTACCCGGGCTTTCCGCATAGGCATTTTCGCCAATACACAATACGATAGCATCAACGCCGGCCGCTGCTTTTTTTAAACTTTCCGCATCATCGTTCAATGCATTGGTAAAACCCGGGCCGGTGGTAGTAACTACCTTATCAGCGCCGATCTTTTCTTTTATTGCCTGCAGGATGGTTTTACTGTCTTTGGGATACCAGCGGTCATCGTTACCCTGCCAGGTATAACTCCAGGCACCATTCAGGGCGGCCAGGCTTTGTGCCGAAGGGCCGGCCACCAATACTTTTGCCTCTTTGGAAAGTGGTAATACCTGGTCATTTTTCAATAAGGTGATAGCCTCTCTTGCCGCTTCCAGCGCGAGTACCTGGTAGGCCGGTTTGCCGAAATTTTGTATCGCTTCTTTTTCGGGATAAGGATTATCGAACAGGCCCAGTTTATACTTCATTAACAGTATACGTAACACCGCATCATCTACCCTGCTTATGGGAATAAGTTTTTTATTCACTGCTTCAATTAACAGGCTGTAAAAAGAAAGATCAGAGGGTACCATGCTCATATCTACTCCTGCATTGATGGACATGACCACCGCATCTAATGGTGTGGGAGCCACATGATGAATGGTATGCAGGCGGATAATATCTTCCCAATCGGTCACCACCACACCCTGGAAGCCCAGCTCTTTGCGCAATACATCGGTGAGCAGGTATTTATCGGCATGCACAGGAATGCCATTGATCTCACTGGAGTTGATCATGATAGATGCCGAGCCTGCTTTAACAGCCGCCCTGAACTGCGGCAAATGCAGTTCTCTTAATTCAATCTCCGGCAGGTAAATGGGCGTTCTGTCTTTGCCGGTACGTGAAGCGGCATAACCCAGGTAGTGTTTCATACAGCTGGCAACGGCGGTGGTATTTTTCAGTCCGTCCTCTTCATATCCTTTAATAGCGGCCACACCAAATTGTGTAACCATATGCACGTCTTCGCCGTAGGTTTCGGCAAAGCGTGACCATAAAGGCTGCCGGCCAATATCGAGTACGGGTGCAAAGTTCCATCGCACACCCGATGCTCTTAATTCATTGGCGGTTACTTTAGCTGCCTGGCGGGCATATTCCGGATCACGGGTGGCCGCAATGGCAATATTATGAGGGAACAGGGTGGCATCCAGCGTATAGGTCTGGCCATGAATGGCATCCAAACCATAGATCACGGGTATTTTCAACCGGGTATTTTGGGCTTCATCCTGTATTTGTGTAATGAGCTTTACCCAGGTATCCACCGGCAATGCATGGGCGGTGGTGTTAAGTATAGAGCCAATATGATGTTCGGTGACTATTTTTTTTAAGGCTGCAGGGTCTAAAGCACCATCTTCATTACCCCAGCCACCTTTGGCTATCAGCGCCAGGGTGATCTGTGTCATTTGTCCGGCCTTTTCTTCCAGGGTCATTTTTTTAACCAGTGCTTTGGCTGCACTTATCTCAGCAGCCGTTTGCGCCGGTATAGTGGCGGACATAACGATAGTGCCCAAAAAAAACAGTATTAGTTTTTTCATGTTACGCTTTGTTTTATATGATTGATCAAACCTTATTGCACCTGCAGTTCGATGGTAGCCGGTGGTAAGCCTGCAGCGCTTGCGGTTAATTTAATAAGACCTGTTTTATTTTTTGCTTTGACGATCACCAGGCATTTTCCATGAAAGGCTTTACGATGTAATGCTTTAAAAGATTCCATACTGGTCTGGCTGCCATTATCAACGCCAACGATCTCTGCATCTCCCTGCAGGGTAAATGTAACCAGGTTATCGGCCAGTGGCACTGTATTGCCTTTTTTGTCTTTGATGGTAACGGTTATAAAAGAAAGATCATTTTTATTTTTCTGTAATTGTTTCCTGTCCGCACTTAAAGAGATAGCCGCAGGTTCACCGGCCGTTTGTATAAGGGCTTCTTTAATTATTTTACCGTTTTTCCTTGAAACCGCTTTAAGTATGCCGGGCCGGTAGCTTACCCGCCAGACCACATGCATAGCATCATTTTGTTTTTTCCTAATACCCAGTGACTGGCCATTAAGGTATAATTCCACTTCATCCGCCTGGTTGTAATAGGCCCATACATCTACCGTTTGTCCGGGTGTCCAGTTCCAATGCGGAAAAATATGTAATACCGGTTGGCTGGTCCATGTGCTTTGGTACAGGTAATACACATCTTTAGGGAATCCGGCCAGGTCAACAATACCAAAATAAGAACTGCGGGCCGGCCATGGATAAGGAGTAGGCTCGCCGATATAATCAAAGCCCGTCCATACATACATGCCGCCGATATGATCATATTTTTGAAACAGCTTCAATGATTCTTCATGCGTAGAACCCCATGGAGTGGCGCAATTATCGTAAGCTGAGCAGGTAGTATCGGTATTACCCGTTGTTAAAGGCTTATCCCAGGCCTCGGGCCAGCGGCGGATACTATCCGAAGGCATATCATAACTGCCGCGGGTTTGTAAAGCAGAGGTAGACTCCGTTACAATAAAAGGCTTTTTACCCCAGCGACTATGGACACTATCCCAGTATTTATGACTATAATTATACCCGATCAGCGGCGTTATATTTGCCTTTAATAAGTTGTTGTAGGTATTGATCTCGTTATTGGCTGTAATGGCCGGGCGATCATCCAGTTCTTTTACGATATTTACCAGCTTATCCAGTATTACCGCACCGGAAGAATCTTTACCCCATTGCTCTATGATCTCGTTCCCTACGCTCCACATAATAACAGAGGGATGATTCCTGTCACGTAATACATGGTCCCGCAGATCCCTTTCATGCCATTGGTCCCAGTACAGGTGGTAATCATAATCCGTTTTCTTTTTCGCCCACATATCAAAGGCTTCATCCATTACCAGGAAGCCCATTTTATCACAAAGGTCCAGCAGTTCAGGAGCAGGTGGGTTGTGAGAAGTACGGATACTGTTACAACCCATAGCTTTTAATATTTCCAGTTGTCGTTCAATAGCCCGGGTATTGATGGCAGTACCTAAAGCACCAAGGTCGTGATGCATGCAAACACCCCGAAGTTTAGTGGCTTTGCCATTCAGGAAAAAGCCTTTATCCGCATCAAAGTAAAAGCTACGGATACCGGTTCGGGTAGTATAACTATCCATTATTTTATTATTGTCATCAATTACCTCGCTGACTATTTTGTATAAATAAGGGTTTTCATCAGACCATAGAACAGGTCTGGTAACAGTTAGCTCCTGCTGCAGGTTAACGGTTGTTTCCGTTGCCCGGAATTTGTTTTGTGACTGTAACAGCTGTACACCTTTGGCATCAAATAACCGCTGGCGTAATCTATAGATCGCCCCTGCCGGCTTATCGATATGAACAGGTGTTTCTATTTTAATGACAGCTTTTCCGGCCCTGATCCCGGGTGTAGTAATATAAGGCCCCCATTCACTGATGCGTATACCGGAACTACTCTCCAGCCACACGTTACGATAGATACCCGAACCACTGTACCAGCGGGAATTGGGTTGTTTATCATTATTCACTTTTACGACCAATATATTTTTTTGCTGACCGTATTGCAGGTATGGCGACATATCGTAACTAAATCCAATATAGCCATTGGGACGTACGCCCAGCAAGTGACCGTTCAGGTACACTTCGCTATTCATATATACGCCGTCAAAACGGATAAAGTGTTTTTTATGTTTATCTGCTTCCGGTAATACAAATACTTTCCGGTACCAGCCCAACCCACCACGTAAAGCGCCACCCCCTGTTCCTGTTGGGCTTTCTTTATCGAAAGGCAATTCAATACTCCAGTCATGCGGAACAGATAAGTTACGCCAACCCTCGCCTTTAAATGTAGCGTGGTGAACCGATTCATCGGTTTGCCCCAGGTAAAACTGCCAGTCATTATTAAAAGTCCGCCGGCTGCCCGGTTGACCGTAACTAATAACAACCATTAACAGCATGAATAATATCAATCCCGCACTCCTGTATCTTTTATTTAAATAGTTGCTCATTATAATTTTACTACCTGTTTTTTACCGGTATAGGTTACTTTTAATCCCGTTCTTTCTTCAAAATCAATACCTGCCGGTTGCTCTTTACTGATAAGCCGGATATAAAATGTTCTTTTCTTTAACATGCCGCTAAAGTTTCCTTTTCGGTCTTCAATAGTGAGGGTTTTAGTTTTCCCGTTGTAATTAAAAGTGATGGCAGCAAAAGCATTTTTTTCGTAATTATAATTCAAACCTTCATCTTCATACAAGGTAAAGCTGCCATCCTTACCGGCATATACATACAGCGTAATAGGGTCAGCAAGCTTCTCACCTGTAAATTGCAGAGCAGGCCCTGCAGGAATAATAGCGCCTTCCTTTACAAATACCGGCATGGTTTCATAAGGTGCATCCACGGTAACCGTTTGTCCGCCGGCTGTATATTTACCGGTGTACAGGTCATACCAACCCTGCCCCGCCGGTAAATAAAGTGTACGCTTCCTGCTTTTATATTCATGTACCGGGTTAATGAGTAAAGAAGGGCCGAACATATACTGATCACCGATATTGGTTACAGTAGTATCTGCAGCAAAATCAAATACCAGTCCACGCATAATGGTGGCATCTTTATGATAGGTATCACCGGCCAGTGTATAGATATAGGGCATGAGCCGGTAACGCAGTTTGTTGTAGTACAACATGCTCTTATAGGCAGGATGGTCTTCCGGCGCTATATGATAAATTTCGCGGAAAGGGAACTGGCCATGCACCCTGAATAAGGGCGCAAATGCCCCGAACTGGTACCACCTGGTATTAAGCTCCCGCCATTCCTCCAGGTCTTTTTCATTTGGTTTTTCATAGCGGCGTTCTACCGAGAAGCCACCAATATCCATGGTCCAGTAGGGCAGGCCCGATAAAGAGAAGTTGATACCCGCACTGATCTGTGCTTTCATATCTTCCCATCTTGTGGCAATATCCCCGCTCCAGATAGTAGCGGCATAACGCTGCGAACCGGCATAACCGGAACGGGTTAAGAGAAATACTCTTTTATCCGGGTCAACACTTCGCTGGCCCTCATAAATACCTTTAGCATTTTGCAGGGGATAAGCATTTAAGTATTCAGCAGCCGTTCCCAGGGCCGTAGGTGACATCTGTTGTTTTCTTCTCTCCGGTGACACATTGGACAATATATCCGGCTCACTGGCATCCATCCACCAGGCGTCAATACCCTTACGATATAATTTTTTATCAATCAGATCCCAGAAACCTTTTCTTGCCTGTTCGTTGAAAGCATCATAAAAGGTAGAAGTATAACCATGGGCTATCCAGTCTTTTTGCCGGTCGGCTATATTACGTTTGTACAACCAGCCTTTGCTGTAGAAACTGTCGTAAACCGGTATACCTTCATAAAACTTAGGCCATACCGATATCATGATCTTTGTATTATACTTCTTATGAAGGTCATTGATCATTGCATCCGGGTCAGGAAAACGTTTTTCATCAAAATCCTGGCTACCCCACTCTGCTTCCCGCCAATAACTCCAGTCCAGTACAATATTATCCAATGGGATTTTTCTTTTCCGGAATTCCGCTACCACATCTACCAGGTCTTTTTGCGTTTTATATCTTTCCCGGCTTTGCCAAAAGCCCATCGCCCATTTGGGCACGATCTGTGGCTTACCCGTCAATAAACGATAGCCACTGATCACCTCGTCCGTATTATGTCCATAGACAAAATAATAATCTACCTGTTTACCCGCTTCGGCATCAATGGTAAAACTATTTACATCGGCCGCAGGTACCGGCGGCAACCATTTTACTGTAATATAGGATTCACCGCCATCCGGTATCCACTCAATACGTATTGGCAGAGGTGTATCTTTTTCAAATAGCTGATTAATTACTCCTGAACCTGGGTTCCAGGCCTGGCGCCATTTATCAAATACCAGCTTACCATCGATCCACACTTTTGTATAACCGGCATAGGTCAATCTGATTTTATGCATACCCGCTACACCACTGGCAATACTTCCCTCCCAGTTGATCACCCCTTTTTCTACATTAAACTCCTTGGGCAGGTGGAGTTTGCTGTCATTTACATAAGCATAGTTAATATCCGATTCTGCTTTGACAATAGCTGTGGTCTCCGGTTTATTCCTGTCGTTACTGTAGGTGGCTGTTAACCAACCCCTGTTATTATTTTTATCATATAGCTTTAACGATGATAAAGATTGAAAATCCCTGGTATCCCCAACCTTCGTCAGCGAATAGTTATCCCATAATAAGCCGTAATTTTTATTGGAGACTAAAAACGGCACTGCTACTTCGGTATTATTCTGGAATAACAGTACCTGCTGCCCTTTATAGTTATACATATCTTCCTGGTGCTGCCCCAGGCCATAATAAGCGTCACCGGCAGCCATATCAAAAGTTTGTTTAACGCTGTACAATGATTCGCCTTCCCATACAACAGGTTGTAATAAACGGCCCGTCACCTTTCTTTCTGATAAAATAACCTTCCCGTTTTTCTCTAAAAAACCAACGGCACCTGTTTGCCTGTCCACCACTACCTGTAATAAAGCCGTAGCCAAGACCAGTTTACCAGCTCCCTGTTCTGTAACTGTAAAAGCTGCCGTTCTTTGCTGTGGTAATACCACCAGGCTTTCCTGTTGAGCCGGCTCCTGAACAGGTGATGCCACCACCCTTATTATTTTATCGCTGATCACCCGTAGTTGTACCATTGCCGCATTCCCCGACAATATTTTATCGGGATAGACCACTACACCATCATCCGTTTTTTTATAATTCCCCTGCGCCTGCACATTCATCATCATTGCTACAAAAGACAATACCATTAAAAACCTCATGCTTATTATATTTTCATTTTTATTTCACAAACAACCGCTGCATTCATTATTGATCATACCATCTCAGCGGCTTTTGATCAGCACATTACCAAATCGTCACATTAGCTAATTACTTTTTGTCCACCCCAATAAACACCGCCGCCCTTGCCGGTACTGTTAGTTTAATACCATTGGCAGTAACGGCTGCATTGGCAGGGATTGTTAAATAATTATCCGGGCCACCTGCCGCTAATGCTGTTGTACTACCATTTACCAGTACCTTACGGGAGAATTCGCCGTTATCGGTACCACCGGTGAGGGTGTACCAATAAAAACGATTTCCTTTTAAAAAATTCTTTATCACTATTTCTACCGGTTTGGCACTGGTTCCTGTATTTAATAAAGTAATACCCATTTGTCCCGAAGTAAAGGATGAAGCATAGGCTTCCAGCTCGGTATGGCTGCTGGTCACCGCGACGGTTTTATCGCCCAGGAAACGCTGGAAGAAATACATATGGTAAAATGCCGGCCTTGGCGTCCATTTAGGAATACCATCTGCCTCATCGCCCTGGCTGAACCAGCCATGATCATTACCATTTTCCCAGGCATTGGCCAGGTCCCAGCGGGAGGCAAATCCATATTTTTGTTTTAAGAGTTCTGACAATACTGATACGGCATGTAACCCACTTACGTGAGATACCATTTGTTTAGAGCCCACCGCAAAAATGTTCCATTCATCTAAGGCAACCGGTTTCTCCGTTACACCATAGGTTTGCAGCTGCTGTTTTACATATTGCATCATCTGTTTGGTATTGGAAGAGCCGGTAGCTAATATCTCTGCTGCTGTTGAATTGGTATTATAGGGTGTATAATAACTATGGATCACATAATAATCCGGGGTATTGGCAACACCAGGTATCACACCTGCATTCCAGTTTTTAAAAGTATTGGTTTCCCAGGAAGGAGCCGGAGCTTCCAATATCACCGCACCGATATAAATTGTTTTTCCAGTTTCCTGTGCCGCCTTACGCATAGAATCGGCAAATACCTTGAAATGTTGTGCATACAAAGCACCCGTAAGGTATTCAGGCTGCCCGTCTTTATTGTCGGCCGTAGCAATACGGTAACCGGCTTCCCAGCTACCAAAGTTTTCATTCCCTACTTCCCAGTATTGTGTACGTCCATTATCATAACGCACCCAGTCTGCTGCCAGGTGTGCTGCTTCTGCTACGGGGTTAATACCCTTACCATACCGTGCAAAGCCATAGTTCACCGTGATCAGTCCTTTATTGCCGGTTTGCTGTAACATATTGTAATAGTTATCTACTGACAGTGTCCAGTCAGCAGTGTTTTTACCAAACCAATAACCTGCATCTTCCACCGCACCATCGGCTTTCACCAGTTTAGCAGGTGCATTTACTGGCGGTGTATTGGGTTGTGCATTCCAGAAAAAAATATCACTGATACTTCCGCCCGGGAAACGGATATAACCGGGTTTGTTTTTTGTCAGGTGATTGATCAATACAGGTTGGTTCACTAATTGTGTCATCCAGGTATTGGCATTATTACCAAATAATGCGGGTGATACTTTACTGATCACCTCGCTTCGGTCAACAGTAACTGTATAACTGGTGGCAGCAGGTGGCATAACCGTATTAGTGGCTGCGGGAATAACAAAAGTTTTGGGCTGCCAGTCATTCATGAAGAATCCAATGGTTGCTGCAAGAGCGGGATCATTTTGTGGTTTTATCTCTTCATCCGGCGGGTCCACAACCGGCGGCACAGCGCCACCTTTATTTTTATTACAGGCCATTGTTGCCAGCCATAACAGGCAGGCAAAACAGTACCTTGTATAAAATTTTAGTTTCATTGTATGGCAAACATTTAAGTAACCGGCTGATGTTTTTGCATCCTGCCGATCAGTTGTAAACAGGCACGTACATTATGGTAAGGACATTTCCAGAAACCGGCTTTAGGCTCATAGAGTAATTGTCCTTTTTCATCAATACCCCAGAACCACTCACCCTTTTCCGTATCGATTAAATACTGCTGTATAAATTGCCAGCTCCTCCCACATAACTGCACATATAATTTATTGCCGGTAAGCTGGTAGGCATTGTAAAAGCCCACCATGGCTTCTGCCTGTACCCACCAGTGCTTTTGCCTGTTTATTGTTTTACTGCTAATATCCAACTCATACCATAAAGCACCATCCTTGTCCACCCAGTTCAAGGTAGTTTGTGCCATTTTCACAGCCAGGCTTTTAAAATACTGCGTATGTATACTGCTTTCTATCACTTCAGCACAATGCTGCAATAACCAGGCAGCTTCTATATCGTGTCCGAAGGAACAGACAGCGGTCTGCGACTGCCATTCCCTGGTAAAAAATAGTTTTAAATGATATGTATTCCTGTCAATAATGAATTGATCAAAAATGGTGAGCAGGTTTTTGATATTTTTTCGTAATTGTTCATCCGGCCATACCTCATATAAATTGGCATAAGCTTCCACTATATGCAAATGGGTATTGGTTGTTTTAGGTGTATTGCTGTCCTTATCGGAGAGCCGCAGATCTGCTATAACTGACCAATCCTCCCGGAAAGCTTCGATATACCCTTCACCGGTTATATCCCTGGCATGTGTTTCAATATTGTTGTAAAGATCAATCGCCAGCTGTAATGCCTGATCACTGCGGGTAAGCTTTACGTATTCACTTAATCCATAGATACAGAAAGCTATACCATACACCTGTTTTTTTGTATCCAAAGGCTTGCCGGCGGCATCTACCGACCAGTAAGCGCCGCCATGTGTAAGATCAATAAAATATTGCTGTATATAATCAAAAGACCGGTCTGCCGCTTCTTTATACTGTTGATTGTATTCATGTGTAGCAGCAGCGGCAAATGCCCACAAAATGCGGCTGTTCAATACCAGCCCTTTAGGAGCTGTTGTGTCCGGTATATTGTCGTTGGTTACCGAGCCATAAAAACCTCCGTTGGTCTCATCAACCGTATATTGCAACCAGTACTGCAGGATGGCCCGCAATTCCTGTTGAAACTCATGCGTAAATTGTTCCGGCGCTATTACACCGGCAATGTTGCCCGTATTGCTAATATCTTGACTAATGGGTTCCATTTACACTGGTAACTGTTTTAAACCTTGGTATAAAGGCCTTGTTTTTATTAATAATCGTATGGATGGTTTGTACGGTGGTATAAGAAGTAAAGCCATCCGCCGGAGCATTCATCACATAATCCACCAGCCGGTCGATGGTGGAAGTAGCCACATGGATCCGGGTATCGGAAGAAGCATAGTAAATGAACACGGTGCCATCTTCATCGGCTATCCAGCCATTATTAAAAACAACATTGGATACATCGCCGATTCTTTCTTCGCCTTCAGGCGCTAAAAAATAACCGGCCGGTTTATATATCACTTTGGTTATATCCTGCAGATCAGTCATAAACATATACATGACATACCGCAGCCCCGCCGCTGTATTACGTACACCATGTGCCAGGTGCAGCCAGCCTTCTGCCGTTTTAACAGGAGCAGGTCCCAGGCCGTTTTTCAATTCGGAGATAGTGTGGTATATTTTCCTGTCAATGATCACTTCATCGGTCACCACAGCATGTTCCATATTACCGGCAAGGCCCAATGCGATGCCGCCCCCGGAACCCGCTTCAATAAAACCATCCTGCGGACGGGTATAAAAAGCATACTGACCATTTACAAATTCGGGATGCAATACCACATTACGTTGTTGTGCTGAATTGGTTACCAGGTCATCCAGGCGCTCCCAGTTAACCAGGTCCCTCGTACGCACAATGCCACATTGGGCAACTGCTGCAGACTGATCTGCTTCGGGTGCTGACGGGTCGCGGCGTTCGGTACAGAATAATCCATAGATATACCCGTCTTCATGTTGCACCAGGCGTATATCATAAATATTGGTATCAGGTATATTGGTCTCAGGTATCAATACAGGATAGTCCCAGAATTTAAAATTATCAATACCATTGGCACTTTCGGCAATTGCGAAAAAAGATTTCCGGTTCACGGCTTCTACCCTGGCCATGACCAGGTATTTGCCATTCCATTTAATGGCACCTCCATTCAGTACCGCATTGATACCAAAACGTTCCTGTAAAAAAGGGTTAGTGTTTTTGTTAAGATCATAACGCCAGAACAAAGGAGCATGTGCAGCGGTGAGTACGGGGAATTCATGCCGTTCGTACACTCCGTTACCATTTGCCACAGGCCTGTTTTTCCGGGTAATCAGTTCATCATGTTTTTGTTGAAGCGCTGACAACCGCTGTTCAAAATTGCTGTCCATACTATTGTATTTTAATCTTGTGTGGTGGTTCCGTTACGTGATGCCAGTGCTGTGGATACTTCAGCTACTTTTTGTTCATGCAACGGGTAAAAGAAAATGATGATCACTGCTATGGCTGCGCCGGCAGCCGGTAAAAAACTCAACATATATTTAATTCCTTCCAGGCTGCTGGTGCTCTGTACTACATTGGCCTTAAAGCCAAAAGAAGCCAATAACCAGCCGGTGGCTGCACCGCCAATCGTCCAGCCGAATTTCTGGGCCATGGACGAGGAAGAGAATATCAACCCGGTAGCCCTCCGGCCGTTTCGCCATTCGGAAAAATCAGCTATATCGGCATACATCGACCATAATAAAGGGAAAACACTCCCTGCGCAAATACTGATGATACATTGCAGCAATAACATGGCCCCTACATTTGTTCTGTCCAGGAAATAAAACAGAATACTTAAACTAGCCGCCAGTACGTTGGCCGTAAAGAAAACCTGCTTTTTACCAAACCGGTTTGCCAATGGCGTGGCCAATACTACACCAATGATATTGGAGGCCTGGCCTATTACCAGGTATAAGGTAGTTAAAGATAAAGTGGCCGACCACAAACTATAACTATCCTGTCCCACTACCCCATCACTTACATAATATTTAAAATAGTACACTGCTGCCCCGTCGCGAATGGAATTAAATACCAGGGCCGCAATGGCTGCCACCGACAATATCCACCAGGGTTTATTGGCAAACAGGTCCTTTATATCATCTTTTAAAGAAGCTGCTTTCTCCACTACAGGCTTTACCCTTTCTTTGGTCAGGTAAAAGCACCCCCAGAATAACAATACAGCCACCAAGGAAAACACGACCATGGCCCAAACCCATCCCGATGATGAGACCATTGTACCATTGCCAAAGTTTTTCACCAGCGGTTCAATACCCCAGAGCGCTACCAGGCTGCCACCAAAAGCGAATACCATGCGATAGGAAGACAGTGCATTCCGGTCCCTGGTATCGGATGACATTACACCTAATAAAGAAGCATAGGGCACATTAATGAGTGAATAGATCATCATCATCAGTGAGTAAGTAATATAGGCATAGATCAATTTACCCGTTTGTCCGAAATCAGGAGTATAAAACGTGATCACGCCTATCAAGCCGAATGGAATGGCGATCCACAATAAATAGGGTCTGAATTTCCCCCATTTCGATTGTGTCCTGTCAGCCATTACCCCCACCACCGGGTCAAAGAACGAATCCCATATCCGGGTAATTAAAAACATGGTGCCTACTACAGCCGCATCCAATCCAAAAACATCTGTATAAAAGAACAGCAGGTACATGCTGAATACTTTCCAGAACATGGAGGATGCCGCATCGCCTAAACCATACCCTATTTTTTCCTTAAGTTGTATATACATATCCTTCTTGTCCTGAAAAATGAATTAAACAATAAAAGCTGCCTGCTGAGAACAACAGGCATTCCTTTTTCCGATTGCATGAGAAAAATAAAAGCCCATATACTGCTTATTTATACAAGCTTTGTTCACTAACTGATTGCTGAAAAAAAGTTTTATCCAACTTATAAAAATCCAAAAAATCTTTTTCCGATACCTGTCCTTTATAAGGGGCATAATAATGCATGGTATTATTCCATTTGGCCAGGCCATGATTACGCCATAACAGCACATAAGAAGCATCATGTTTTTCCATCGCTTTCCACAATACACCGGTCCACCAGGCAGGGTAAGGCACGGCTTCATAACCCGTTTCAGTCAAGGCATGCAGCTTGTTTTTATCTTTTGCTATTTTGCTTACTATCCCCATCAGCTTGTCTACATTGGTTATAAAGGCATTGCTTGTTGCCGGATCATCATATTGGTAGGCATCAAAACCCAGCATATCCACTACATCATCACCGGGATATCTTTCCAGGAACCCGGCTTCGGATTGTACATCACCTGCCGTAGAATACACCCATAAAAGATTATTTAACTTTTTTACGTCCTGTAAATAGTAAACGGTAAAACGCCATAAGGTTTTATACTCCGCATCTGTAACGGCATTTTTACACCACCAGAACCAGTTACCCGTGTGTTCATGATAAGGCCGGAATAACACAGGGATCAGTTCACCCTGGTTGCCTTTTAAACTTTTAAAGAACTGGGCCAGTTTATCCAGCCAGCTTTTATATAAGCTATGATTGGCACCACCGGGTAAAATACTCGTTACGGTACCATGCGTAGTATCCCAGGAGCCCTTTTCAGCACCTAGTGGACTGCGTGCATGCCAGCTGATGGTATTAACACCGCCTCGATCATAAACCTGTTTGATATAAGTCCTCATTTTTTTAAAGGGCACACCGTCCAGGTTGTTCTCATTCCCCATTTCAATCCCACCCACATCCCAGCCATATACAGCCGGGTGTTCGCCGGTTACATCTTTTATATCACTCCGGTCATTTTCATAACGCCAGGTTACGCCATAAGCCAAAGCATCCTGGTGACCGAACATAACTGCTTTACCTTTTAATGCATGCAGGTTTTTATACAGGTTAACAGTTTGTATATTGGCGTTTTTAGCCGATGGCAATACCTGGGCCAAACTACTGCAACCATAACCGATCAATACCATAAAGAGAGCCGTACAGAATATATATCGCATGCTATAAAAATAATAACTCAGTTAACGATGGACAATAGGGAATTTATAATGGACAGTTGACAATGGACAGTTGACAATGGACAATTGACAATTGATAAATAGCAATAGGCAATCCAGGATGTATCATCCAGCTTTAGATCTTCAATTCATAACGCCTAATTCATCATTCTTCATTTATAATTCTCAAAGGCTGGAATCATATTGATTTATTTGACGAACATGATGTTATCGTAATACATTACACCGCCTGTAGCACCCTGTATCTGTAATTTGATTACACTAACGGAATTTAAACCGGGATAAAAAGCTGTTAGGTCTTCTTTGATATTTGTCCATTTTTTAGCCGGTATGCTCAGCGATTTTGTTTTTTCGCCACTCCACCCGTTGCCATTGATACTCAGGTTAACGGTACGCTCGGTTTCTTCCCCTTTTACCCAAAAGGATAAATATTTTGTACCGGCAGGCAGTACCAGGTCCTGCCACATACCTATTTGTAACCCTCCGTCCTTATCATAGGTTGCCTTCAGGCTTTGATTACCCATTATTTTAAAATCAGTGGAAGGGGTATAGCTACCGCCCCAGGACCAGCTTTGAGCCGGATCGATGAAGTCTTCCAGAAACACATGTGTAGCTACATCTACATTTAAAAATTCCTGGCTCGTGATCAGCTCACCGGTAACATTGGTAACACTTAGTTTTGCCCTGCTGACGGTTGAGGCAGGCATGGTAAGTACCAGCTCTTTTTTGGTGGCCGATACAATGGTTGCTTCATCGGTAGTTCCCTGTAATAAAACTTTTGTAACATCATCCAGGTTATTACCAGTCAAAGTAACCGTACTGCCGGCAGAAAAATCTGTTGGAAAAGCCTCATCCACCACCGGGAAGGCCAGTGCATTAAATGGTACTGACAGTGTTTTACCCGCGCCATTGGTCAACACTATATTTTGCGGGCCTCCATTTACCTCATTCGGCACGCGGAATATAATATTGCCGGGAGAATTCAAAGTAGGATTAAACGATGCCACAACATCACCTTTATCAAATACAATGGTGCGTATATCCCCAAAACCATTACCGGAAATAGTCACCATGGTACCACCACCGCCTTCTTCAGGAAAAACACTTTTAAAAGTAAGGTCACCCGATTTATAACCAGGCGTACCATCTTTATCCTTTTTGCAAGCGGTTAATAATATACTTGCCGTTAACAGGTATACCCCCAGCTGTCTTAATGCAAACAATATTTTTTTCATACGCTATTATTTAGTCGTTGTATCTCTGTTAAGTAAATTTTAATAATAAGGTACTGGCGCTTCCAGTAAAGCAGGGTTGGCCAGTGCCTCTGTAGCCGGTACAGGCAGGTCCATATCATCGTCCTTTGCGTAAGCCGGCGTTATGTATTTACTGAATTCCATAGTGCCCCTGTTTTGTGCCTGTATTAAGGCTTTCGCTTTTACATAACCCTGGCGTTTAATATCAAACCAGTAATCTCCTTCAAAAGCAAACTCTACACGACGCTCGTGTAAAATATCATCATTGGTAATGGCACTTTTAGGTTGCAGACCGGCACGCTCCCGTACTTCATTAAAAGCTGCCAGCGCATCGCTATTACTGGTAGAAGCTGCTCCGGCCAGGATAGCTTCCGCATAAATTAACAGGACATCAGAATAACGCAGTAACATGGTATTGATACCCGTGTTCATACCCAATACCGGCTCGCCGCCATAAGAAGCACCAGGCCCTACAACGTATTTTGCAATGTTTGAGCGGGTATCATTTTTTTGACCACCTGCGCCACCCGCAGGTTGCAGGGTATCATATTTATAGCCGTTTGCCATAAAGTTGTCATAATCTGCCGTACCGGTTTTAGGCTTCCATGCCGGGTGCGACCAGCCATGTGTCATGATGGAACCGCTTTTACGCAAGTCGCCTGACTCATAGGCATCACGCATATCAATAGTAGGTGCATATAATTCCCACATACTGGCTTCGGTGGTTTGCAAATTACCCGGGCCGCGGTCCGGTTGCTTCTGGCTGCCCGTACCCCAGGGGTTGGTCGCTAATTTTTTTTGTATGGCAAATATTGACTCTGTACTGTTATTATTAGCACTGCTGTTAAACAGTGAACCATAATTATCTAACAGGGTATATTTTTTCGAATCAATTACTTCTTTGGCTTTTACACGTGCATTGTCATAATCTTTCATATACAAATACACTTTTGCCATCATGGCTTTTGCCGCATATTTTGTTAAACGTCCCGGTACATCTGACTCGGGCAGGTCTTTTTCCGCAATTTTCAATTCCTCGATAACAAACTTCAGCACATCGCCCTTCAGGTAACGCGGAATTTTGAAATTACCTGAAAGCGCCACTCCGGCCGGATCTGTTACAATAGGAACATGTCCCCATATACGGGTAATATAGAAATATACAGTGGCCCGCATAAAATGACATTCGGCAATAGCAGGATCAATAAATGACGCACTGGTACCGGAGGCTTTTTTCTGTTCTAATGCTTTAATGTATTCACTTGACCAGCCCCCGATTTTGTAAAACACTTTCCAGGCCTCGGCTAAACGTGCCGAGCCGGAAGTTAATGTGAGATTTTTAAACGGAGCATCATCCGCGTTGCCGTCGCCGGTGTATGAATTGCCGGCCATAACATCACCGATACAGTCCATTGCACGGTTATCGTACCCTGACCATGGGATACCATATAAAGTAGCGGTAAGTCCCCTTACTTCAGAAGCCGTATTATAATAGTTTGATAAAGTAGTGCCATCTAAAGCCGGACGGTCAAGAAAGCTTTTTTTGCAAGACACTGCCATCACCGCAGGAATGCATAAAGCATATATTAATTTACTTGGTTTCATAATCTTTTCTTTTAGCAATCGTTTAAATTAAAACTCAATGTTTGCACCTATTGTAAATGTGCGTGGATTAGGATAGTGACCCACATCTACATTGGTTAAGCGAAAATTATTGTTAAACGAACCAATTTCAGGGTCTAGGCCGGTGTATTTGGTAAACGTGTGCAGGTTTTGTACAGAAAGATAAAAACGCACATTTGTCATTAACAGTTTGCTGGTATATTTAACCGGCACCCTGTATCCCAGGGTTATATTCTGAATACGCAGGTAAGAGCCGTCTTCCACATACCTGTCAGATATCTGGATATTGTTATCAACACCCGCTACATATCTTGGCAGGCTACCATTGGTATTATTTTCGGTATACCTGTCAAGTACTGTACGGGACTGGTTTAAATAAGGAACGTCCATACGTTCTGTTCTATGTCTTAAGAAATTAAAGATCTTAGCGCCGTAACTTCCCTGTAGAAAGATGGCCAGATCAAAGTTTTGATAGGTAAAGTTGTTGGTAAAGCCATAAGTGAATTTAGGCAAAGGACTGCCAATGTAGGTTAGGTCATGTGCATCAATAATACCATCGGGCTTACCGTTGGGGCCACTGATATCTTTGTACCGTACATCACCCAGCCATATCCTGTCCTGTGCAATGGGTAAATTAAACTGTGGTAAACTGTTATCCAGGTCGGCCTGTGTACGAAACAGCCCATCGGTTTTATAACCAAAAAATGAGCCTACCGGGTAACCGGGATCGGTATAAGTGATCGTATAACCATCATAATATACTTTGCCCTGTAAACCGGCAGTCGAGTTGTTCATCTTCTCCAGTTTGTTTTTATAGTGCGAGAAGATCACAGTGCTGCGCCAGTTAAATCCTTTTTTATCAATCACGGTAGCATTCAGGCTGATATCCACACCCGTATTGCTCATTTGTCCAACATTCACAACAGGCGCTTTCATATCGTCCCAGTTTTCGCCTAAACCAATAGTAGTACCACCAACACCAAACATCAGCATATTGGTGGTTGTTTTTTTGTATACATCTACCGTTAAAGCAATGCGGCTTTTAAAAAACGATGCATCTATACCGATGTTTTTTGTTACAACGGCCTCCCAGCCCAGGTCCGGGTTTTGTGAAGTGATATAACTGGCCGTATCAAAACCTACCGGGCCAGGCCAGAATAAAACATTTGCTGTATAAGGCGGGTTGGGTGCTCCGCCAGGCAGGTTTTGATTACCTACGGCTCCATAACCGATACGCAGCTTAAGATCGTTAACTACCGGTTTTATAGATTGTGCGAAACTTTCGTTGGTAATATTCCATGCAACAGAGCCGCCGGGGAAATAACCCCACCTGTTATTGGTACCAAAATTAGAGGCACCATCGGCCCTTAAACTCAGGTTAATAAAATAACGGTTATCAAAGGAGTAAGTACCCCTTGCAAAATAGGATTCCATGGCCCAATGTCCTTTACCACCACCTAACTCCCAATCCGTTGGTGTGGTGCTGCCGGCGTTCAGATCCAGGATATTGTTTTGCAGTTTTAATTTTTTACCTGAGATGCCTTCATAATAAGAGTATTGTGCTTCGTGACCGAGTGTTGCCGTAATACCATGTTTGGCTGTGTACTTTTGATAGTTCAGGTAATTACGCAAAGCCCAGTAATAGCTATTGCCCCTGTAATCGGCCAGCTGGCTCTGTAACTCTGGTCTTGTACCAATTTTACCCGCTTTTTGATAGGCCATATTATTATTCATACCAAGTGAGTAAGCAAATTCATTTTTAAAAGAAAGGCCTTTGGGTAACAGTATATCTGCATACACCGAACCAAAGACCTGGGAACTGGTATTTTTGTTGCCCCGGAAATAACTTTCGGCTATGGGGTTACTGATATCCGGGCGCTGGCCGTTGTAAATAATATTACTACCGGCAGCCCAGGTACCATCAAGATTTTTAACCGGTGTTAAGGGGCTTAAAATTGCCATATCCCAGATAGCGCCCGGCGCCGCATCTGCAAGGGTTACATTCTGTATACTCCTGGTTACATTAGAGCTCACGCCAATTTTCATCCACCGTTTCAACTCGTGATCCATGTTGAAACGTGTTGTATAACGGGTAAAATCTGAACCGTTCAATGTACCGGTCTGTTTAAAATAGTTACCGGATAAGTAATAGGTAGTTTTATCCTTGCCCCCTGAAAAACTTAACTGGTGATTTTGTATATGCCCGGTACGGAACATTGCTTCCTGCCAGTCTGTTCCCTCACCCAGTATTTCCGGGTTTTGAAATTCCTCCATCGGCACAAGCGACACTTCGTTGTAGTATTTTGCAAATTCCTGCAGGTTCATTAAATCCAAACGCGTAGGCACCCTTGCCTGTCCATAATAAACATCATAGTTTATTTTACCATCACCGGATTTGCCCTTTTTTGTGGTGATCAATATTACACCATTCGCCGCCTGTGAGCCATAAATAGCCTGGGCCGAGGCATCTTTTAAAATATCAATTGATTCTATATCACCCGGATTCAAAGTAGCCAGCACACTGTTCCCTGTTTGGCCGTTTGCACCGCCTAAACCGGAAAAACCGGTTGTTGACCGGGTATTACCGGGAAATAATACACCATCAATAACCACCAGCGGATCGTTACTGTTGATAGAAGTTATACCCCGTATATGCATGGATACGCCGCCGCCCGGTGTACCACTATTATTGGCAATGGATACGCCTGCTACCCGGCCTTGTAAAGCCTGGTCAATACCGGTAACTGGCATATCTTTTAAATCCTTTGCTTTAACCGATGAGATAGCGGTGGTAACGTTGGACCGCCTGGTGGTACCGTAACCAATAACCACAACATCTGACATGGCAGTTGCTGTAGAAACAAGCTTGACAGTGAGGTTATTATTTTTACCTACCGTCACTTCCTGGGTTTCCATACCAATAAAACTAATAACCAACGTATTAGCATTGCCGGGTAATTCAATACTGAACTTACCATCGACATTGGTAGCCGTAGTTTGAGTAGTGCCTTTCACTGTAACACTGGCACCGGGAAGCGTAGTACCTTTTTCATCAACAACGGTTCCCGTAATAGTTCTGGACTGTGCTAACACAAAAGAAGAGAGGGATAGGCATAGAAGAAACAGCCATATCCGTAATAATGGATTTGGTCTCATATAGCAAGTTATTTGTCCAAATGTAGCTTACAATAGCGTTTAATAACTAATACTATTTTATCCAATAATGGTATTTTTTAATGTGTTGTTTATACAGTTATAAATATTATCCCTTATTTTACTCATTTTGCAATCGAGTACATAAAGGGCAGTTTTACAATTAAATATGATACTATTTTAACATTTTTATAATATCTTCGGAAAGTCAATTATGCCATATGTACGATAATATTATGCGGGAAATAACGCCCCTTACCAAAAGCGATTGCTTTACCATCTTCTCCCGTGAAAAAGATTATTTCGATTTCCCCTTACACAGCCATGAAGAACTGGAACTGAATTTTATTATGAATGGCAAAGGCGCCCGCCGGGTCATTGGTGATCATATCGGTAATATTGAGAACATGGAACTGGTACTGGTAGGCTCCAACCTGCCGCATGTATGGCAGACCCATGAATGCAACAGCAAGTGCATTAAAGAAACGACCATACAGTTCCACAAAGACCTGCTGGATGAAAAGTTTTTACGCCGCAACCAGTTAAGCTTCATTCGCAAGATGATGGAACAATCTGCCCGTGGCATCCTGTTTTCTGTAGACACTGTTATACAGGTAATGCCCCGTTTAACAGCCCTGAACCATACCCAGGGCTTTGATTCGGTACTGGAGCTACTGTCCCTGTTACACGACCTGTCTATTTCCAGGAATATGACCACGCTATCCGATGCCACTTTCAGCAATGCCGAGTTATCCTATAACAGTAAACGTATTGAAGCAGTTATGGAATATATGGCACATCATTTCCAGGATACCATTACACTGGCCGATGTAGCAAGACTGGTAAATATGACCGAAGTATCATTCAGCCGCTTCTTTAAAGCCAAAACAGGAATTACTTTTGTAGAAAGTTTACTGGAGATGCGCCTGGGACATGCATCACGCATGTTAATAGATACGGCTGATCCGGTATCAGCCATTGCTTACCACTGCGGTTTTAATAATATCTCCAATTTTAATCGTTTATTTAAAAGCCGGAAAAGCTGCACCCCAAAAGAGTTTAGAGAAAACTATACTTACGATAACAGGAAGTTTATTTAATTAATAATTGGGTTGCGTAATTATATTCAATAGTATTACTGCAGTTGAAGAGTGCGACGCAACAAAAGTTCAATCAAGGGAGGGACGTTGGTAAAAAACAAAAATAGCGTGTGTTCTACAACTTAATGCTGTAAAACACACGCTATTTTTATGATCCCGGCGATATTAACACAGATGATCGTTCCTTGCGTCGCACTCTTCAACTGCAGATCGCTAATCAACAGTTAATACCGCATAAGTAAATTATCTTATAAAAAAGTATCTTGGGCTACTTACTCCGGTCAAGAAATTCTCAGGACTAGATCCGTTCAGGTTTGCACGCCTGATAACATTATTTGTTCTATCAGTCCAATATAACTTTCCTGCGGTGTAATCTATTCCTATTCCGGCTACCCTTAATGAGCTTCCAAGTTTTACTACCTCCTGAATATTTGTACCATCTAAATTAGCTTTCATGATGGCTTGTTTACCTCTATCATCATAATAAATTTTACTATTCACATCATCAATAAAAATTGCATACCCAAATATGTCCGGTATAAGTATTTGAGCATTTGTTCCATCCGCATTGGCTATATGTAAATTCTCAGCATTAAAGTCATAAAAATAAATTTTATTGGACTTAGCACTATATGCTACACCTGTAAAATCGGCACCGGTTACGGTTATAAAATCTGTTGTTTCATTAGTACCGTCAAAGTTTACCGTTGAAATATTTTCACCATCGGACCAGTATACTTTTTTGGCTACTGAGTTTACAGCAATGCCATAGGGAGCATCAGCACCTGACGCAATCGTTGTGGCATTAGTTCCGTCAATATCCATACGCACTATACTTCCAGCATCTTCATTAGTATAATACAACTGATCATCTACGGCGTCATAAGCAATACCCAATCCGGTTTTACCAGAAATATCAGCAATTTGTACAGGTACCGAGCCTGGGGCAACTGCCATCTTTTTTATAAGATCTACACCATACTCCATAAAATATAAGGCTTCTCTACCTGGTGCCGGAGCATTTGGATCTATAATGGTAACATCTTTTGAAAAAGTACCTGTGCCGCCTGCACCTACAGCTTTTAATACAACACTATAAACTCCGGCATCGGGATATACTTTTTTAGGATTTGCTTCGGTTGACGTTGTACCATCACCAAAATCCCAGGTATATGTTTCTGCATTTAAAGATTCATTTTTAAACTGAATCTCATCGCCCATCTCAAATCCTGTGCTGGTTATGGTATAAAAACTTTTAACTGTAGGTGCCAGGTCTTTAAAATTATAACTATCTTTTTTACATCCTGTTGCTATTGCCAGCAGCAGCATTAATGCCGGGAATAGTCTTTTTACTATAGTCATCATTTGCATATTTTAGTTTTGTAGCGGCTGATTGTTCTGCCGAATGTTATTATTATTATAAGGTAAAGCTTTGCCCGGCCGAATACAGGGAAAGCTGTGCATTTTTAAAACTTATTTTATCGGTACCGAATAATTTCAGTTTTTTGGGCTTTGCCAGTACCACCACCTGGCTTTCACCTGTAACGGTTGCTTTTTTCCCGGTAACAATAATGGCAGTACTTTCATCAATGCCAATTACCGTTTTATCAGGATGATCGCCCAGTACACTTAAAAGACGGTTGTACCGGCTGCGTTTAATAAAGTGCTGATCTATGATAGCGCCGGAAATAAAGCCCATACCCTGTGAAGTAACAGCGCTGTTCACTTTTACCTCTTTAAAGGCATCGCTGCTTTTTTTGCCTTTATCTTCACCGGTGATCATGATCTGCGACATAACAGCTGCCCCGGCACTGGTGCCTGCAATAGTGCCGCCGTTCTTAAAAGCCAAATGCATGGCATCATACAGTTTGGTACCCTGCACTACGGCCATAAATTTATTCTGATCCCCGCCGGTGATATAGATCATCCTCGCATTTTTAACCGAGTCAATCCAGCTTTGGTTATCATTTGCCTGCTCTTTTGAAAAATTAAAACTGGTTATCTTATTTGTACAAATAGACGTTAGCTGTGAACTGATATAACTCACCGATTCTTCCGGGACACTGGTTGCCATGGGTAAAATAACGATATAATCATTCGCCCTGAGCTTCGCGGTCTCCACCATCGTTTTGGTCAGTACATCCGATCTTTCACCCCCACCTATAATAAACAGGCTGCCTTTATTTTGTGCATGAGCAAACAATACTGCACTGATAAAAGCAACTAACAAGAGACTCTTTTTAAAAAAATTATATTGCATTACTTATTTATAAATTTGAATTGATATTTTTCCATTTTCATCTACGGTACCACGATACATACCGGAAGTATTGAATTCCATAGCCACTTTGCCGGACTTATCCAGGCCAATTATACCGCCATCACCGCCTAACTTACCTATTTCTTCAATTACCTGTTTGGCAGCATCAGTAATAGAAAGTTTTTTCAACTCAATCAGCGATGACATCCTGTTAGCAGCTACTTCCCTGATATAGTATTCACCCCAGCCTGTACAGGAAATACCGGCCGTAGCATTATTACAATAAGTGCCGGCGCCAATGATAGGAGAATCACCTACCCTGCCATATTTTTTATTGGTCATACCACCTGTAGATGTGCCGGCAGCAAGGTTGCCTTTCCCGTCTAATGCCACGGCACCCACTGTTCCGAATTTTTTGTCACGGTCCGATATACCTGATATCCTGCTTTTTTTAATATCAGCATCGCTCACAGAAGCCGCCCTGCCGTTCTCTTCTTCTTTTATGGTTCGTTGCAACTGATCCCAGCGCTCCTGTGTAAAAAAGTAAGACGGAGGAACCGTATCACATCCGTTGGCCGCCGCAAACTGTTCTGCTCCTTTCCCCACCATCATCACATGCTCCGATTTCTCCATAACAGCTATTGCTGCATTGATCGGGTTTTTAATATTGGTAACACCAGCCACAGCACCCGCTTTCAGGGATGAACCATCCATAATAGAAGCATCTAACTCATTTTTACCTTCATGGGTAAATACAGCTCCTTTACCGGCATTGAATAGCGGAGAGTTTTCCATGATGTTAATGGCAGCCTGTACTGCTTCTACAGATGTTTTACCCTGTTTCAGTAAATCATACCCGGCCTGCAGCGCTTCCGTTAAGGCAGCGGTATAGGCTTTTTCTTTTTCAGGTGTCATCAAACTCTTTTCAATGGTACCTGCCCCGCCATGAATCACCATGACATATTTTGAAGTATCGCTGTTTGTTGTAGTGGTGGTGGTTGTTTGATCCTTGCAGGCAAACAAGACCAGGCTACAGCTTACAACAAACCCAATTGTTTTAAAAATATTTTTCATCTTTTTTAATTATACTATTGACTAACTATTATCATATTGCCTGCTACAATGGACCACCAGTAGGATTCCAGCCCCAAAGTATTGGCAGGTTCAAATGTGTTTAAGTTAAATTGATTATTCCTTACAGCAGCCGATATAACCGAAGCATGAATAGCTTTCCCATCATTATTCCAGGTAACAGTCTGGTTGGCATTAAGCGTTTCCGGTGCTTTACCTGTACTGGTTTTCAGGAAAAAAGCCTTGTTGGTCCCCAATACTTCAGCCATACCATTTTCATCTATACAAACCGCAGTTCTTTCATCCACCGCAATGGCATTGGGGGTTTTACTCCAGTCTTTCATAATGCGTCCCAGGAAAACCGCCGAACGTCCTTCACGGGTCCTTTGTGAAAAGTGCTGATCGGTAATCACGTTCTGCAAAAAAGGCGCCTGTAAAAAATCATCCCTGCCAATGGTTATGGTTTGCGCATACGGATTTGCCAAGGCCTCAGCCGAAGTAACACTTCCTCTTTCCCCGGTATAATAATAATTACTCAGGATAGCCGCGCCGGCGCTTGTTCCGCCTACCGGTACTTTCTTTTCATTCAACAGGTAATTAATAGCGGCCATTACTTTGGTACCTTTCCAGTACCCGGTATAATCGGACTGGTCGCCGCCGGCAATGAACAACATTTCAGCATTCCTTATAATGCGGGCCACGCCATCATCATCAGCCAGTTTACGGGAATCGATCTTCAGGGTTTCCACCGAGTTAACGGTACCCAGGTTTTTTACGTAAGGGTTATAGGCATCCGTGCCTGTAGCTCTTATGATCACTACATCCCCGCCACCGCTTCTGCTGATCATCCATTGAAAGGCCGCATCCACATCTGTACCGCCGCCCATGATCACCATGCCTGCTTTAGTAGTGGTTTGTACATCGGCAGTATCACCCACCACCCCGATAGAAGAAGGACGGGCCACGGGATTAGTGGGCGTTGGTACACCCGGATCAAACGGGTTTAAAGAATCCGATTTACTACAGGCCGTTAACAGCACAAACCCGATAAACAGTGAACTAAATCTTTTCATTATTCAAAAAACGGTATTACTGGTAATTAGGGTTTTGACGCATATTCTTATTCACATTCATTTCAAGTAAGGCAATAGGGAAACAGTATTGTGCCGCAGTTGTCTCCAGTTTAATAGCACCTGATGTATTAACCGCATCCTGGGCGGTACGTTCAACCGGTAAGTTCCTGCGTTTTAAATCAAAGAAACGATGTCCCTCGAAAGCCAGTTCTTTAAACCTTTCGTTATAGATAGCCGTTACAAGACTTGCTTTATCAGCGAAGGTCTGATCGGTATAATTATAGATCCTCGCTCTTCTTAATTCGTTCAATGTTTGTGCTGCAGCAGTGATGCCAGCTGGTGTATTATTATTTTCCAGTTCGGCTTCTGCTTTGATCAGGTACATTTCACCGGTACGGAAAAGCTTAACGGCAGCCAGCCCGGGATTGGTAACAGGATTACCACCTACGTATTTTTTAACGAGGTAAGCCGATTTTACACCACCGGAATTATCCTGCCTGGCCTGGTTGTAGGTGATATAGGAATTGAACCTGATATCATCGGTACGGTTAAATGTGTTTATCAATTTGAAGGAAGGTGCATATAAAACGATATCACCTGTCTGGCGGAAAAATATGCTCCCTATTGCGCCGTCACCAACTATTCTTGCCAATCTCCACACTACTTCTGACTGGCTGTTATCGGTCCATATTTTATCAAAGTCATTTTTCGGGGCCAGGGGTTCGCTCGCTATTACCTCCGAGGCATAAGTAATGGCATCCGGCCAGTTTTTTTCGTAAAGGGCTACCCTTGCCTGTATGGCTGATATGGCAGTCCGGGTGATCCTGGTATTATCATTAAAACCGGCGGGAATCAGTTCTTTTGCTGCTTTCAGATCAGCATTGATATTATCAAAGTTTGACTTTACCGTTTCCCTGGCTGGTGAACCTACTTTACGTTCTTTCATATAAGGTACGCCCATGCCATCAGGATTATAAGAGGATGCATACGCTCTTAATAATTCAAAATGGCTATAGGCTTTTACTGCCAGCAGTTCACCATGATACTGGTTTAATAACGACTGCGTATTTGCATTTACCGGAACATTGGGCAATGCTTCTATTACCCTGTTGGCCCGGTCAATCACATCATAGTATTCATACCAGGCCGATGTTACAGAACCCGAACCGGAATTATACAGCCACCTGTGCTGCTCGGTATTCGATACCGTATTTTCGGTGGGAAACATGACTTCATCTGAAACAATAGCGCCTGCTTCAATAAGCGAAGCGCCCAGGGGTGCGTAAGTCCCCAATACACCCATGTTTACATCATTCAGGTTACGGAATGCTCTTGAAGGATCAATAGAATCCTTAGGACCGGCATCCATTTTTTTACAAGATTGAAACACAACCCCTGTCGATACTAATAAAATAAATATATTCTTGATATTCATAAAATTTCAAATTAAAAGTTAACACTAATTCCACCTGTGTACTTACGGGCATTGGGATATTCAAAACGGCCGTACACCCTGTTATTTTCAGGATCCAATCCTCTCCATGATGTCCAGGTAAATAGGTTCTGTCCCTGAACAAAAATGTCAACAGATTTTAAAACTTTTACTTTATTTAATAATGCAGCAGGTACGCTGTAATTCAGCCTCAGGTTTCTTAAACGCATAAAGGCAGCGTCCTGGATATCTTTCGAGGTAAAACGTCTTGGTATATCAATGCGTTGTAAAGTGGCAATATCACCCGGCTTTTTCCAGCGGTCATATAACATCCTCTTGCTCTGGTTACTGGTCATATAGGCCTGGTTCTCGATATAAAAATCGATATTATTCCAGCGGTCAATGCCGGTAACAAAAGAGAACAATGCACTTAATGTAAAGTCTTTCCAGCGCACATCGGTAGTAATACCACCTGTTAGTTTAGGGAACATACTTGCCGAAAGCGGTACAGATTGTACATCCGCATTATATACATTGGTTACAGTACCATCAGGATTATAGTATAAAGCATCACCATTGGCAGGATCAACGCCGGCCCATCTTGGAGCATAATAAGTACCATAAGGCATGCCTACTTTAATAACCCTTGTATCACCATCCGGCATTTGATCAGTCAAATCGGCTACGCGTAAAATCCGGTTTTCATTGAACGCACCATTAATGCCTACATTCCAGTTGAAATTTTTCTCTTTTATAATATCACCACTCAAACTCAATTCAATACCCCTGTTTCTCATACGGCCTGTACTTAACATTACAGAAGTACCTACGCCGCCGCCGGCAGTAGCCGATACATCCTGTTCGATAAACATGCCTTTAGTTACTTTGTTATACCAGTCAAATACCACTTTTATTCTTTGTGAGGCAAAAAGTGACAGATCAAAACCGGCATTAAACTCATCTACATACTCCCAATCAAAATCAGGATTACCAAGATTGGAAGGACGGATCGTTCCCTGTCCGTTATATGTACCTGTTACTGAATAGGTGGGGTAATAACCAAAAATACTACCAAAAGGACTGGCCGTTTGACCATAACTTGCCCTTAAACGTAATGCCGAAATAAGACTTACATCACTTAAAAATTGCTCCTGTTTTGCATCCCAGGTAGCGCCAAAAGAATAGAATCCGTGCCAGCGATTTTTTTCAGGCACCCAGGATAAGGATGCCCCATCATACCTGTAGCTGGCAGTAATGGTATATTTATTATTAAGTGTGTACCGGCCTACACCCATTAAAGATGACATAACGGTGCCTGAACGTCCTCCATCTAATGTAGCAGGAAAAGTGGAAGCTCCTGTAATACCATTGGGATCATCATATAAACGGTCATCTAAACGATAGCCCCTGTAACTAAAGGCCCGGGAATTGTTTTGGAGGTATTCAAAAAATCCGGATACTTCAAAATCATGTATATCTATTCTTCTTTTATAGGTAAGTCCCGAGGTAGAAACAAGGTTAAAGTTTCTTCTAAACCCTTCTCCAAAGTAACCTGCCTGGCCGGTTTGACGGCTACCTATATAAGATGAAGGATTGATATAGGCTTCATCGACTGAGTTTCTCAAATCTATACCAGCACGTGTAGTAATTTTCAAACCCTTCACTATTTCGTAACCCAGGTCTATACCCAATGTTGTTTTAAATTGCTGCGTTTTATCAGAGGTTCCGTATAGCACATCTATACCACGGCTTCCTTCACGGGTATCGTATACAGTGGCAGTTTGATCCGTTGGATGAAACACACCATCCGCTGTATAAGGGTATTCATAAGGCAAAGCATAGTATACCGATGCCATGGGCGATCCAACTCCGGTACCACCTTCATTGTAGGTAAATTTAGAATCGGAATAACCCAGGTTCAGGTTAATACCGGCAGTAAACTTGCCATAATTTAAGTTAGTATTACTGCGTAAGGAAAATCTTTTCATTCCTGTTTCCTTTACAATGCCATCTTCCTTCCAAAAACTGATAGCATTGTAGGTTTGTACATTTTCACCGCCACCACTCAGGTTAATCTGTTGTTCCATGAAAGTAGAGTTCTGGAAAAACATATCTCTCCAGTCCGTATTCATGGTCCTTAAACTATCCAGTATAAAATCAGCACGTTGCTGCCATGCCGCCGATTGAGTAGCATAGTTAGGGTTTAAAGGAGAGAACCTCCAGCCCGGGCCAATATCCCGTCCTGTTTCCGAGCCTACTTCTTCTTCAAATTTCAGACGCTCTGTTGCATCGGTCATTTCAAACACAGGCTGTGTAAGGGTAGAGATACCATACTGTGAGCTATAACCGATACTTAATCGTCCTTTGCGACCTTTTTTAGTGGTAATAACAATTACACCATTAGATCCGCGGGAGCCATACAATGCTTTTGCTGATGCATCTTTCAATACATTCATAGACTCTATATCCTCGGGATTAAGTGTCTGGAAATAACCATTCTCAATAGGAATACCATCCATGATATATAATGGTTGTGTAGAGCCATTAATAGTTCCAATACCTCGTATCACCACCGCTGCACTTTGTCCCGGCTGACCTGAACTGGAAAGTACGCTAAGCCCCGGTACACGTCCCTGCAGGATCTGGTCAACAGAACTCATGGGCACTTTATTGATATCACCAGCTTTTACCACAGAGGAAGCACTGGGGCTTTTGCTGCGGGAATAGCTGGTATAACCGGTAACCGTAACCTGTTCCAGGTCGTTTACATTTTGCTGAAGTGTAATGGATAAACGGCTTTCGGCACCCACTTTAACCGTTTTACTGATATAGGAAATATGAGAAAAGACCAGGTCTTCACCTTCATTGGCCTCAATGGTGAAGGTACCGTCCAATGTTGTAGTCACCGTAGCCTTTCGGTTATTTACACTTACGGCCACGCCTGCAACCGGCTTACCCTCTTCGTCAATAACGGTTCCGGTAATCGTTTTAAAAAAACCAGCTTCCTCACGGGGATTTATTTCATAACCGGTAATCGTTTTAAATCCTGTAGTTCCGGCATTGGACTGCAATGCTAAAAACAGGGAGCTCCCTATAATTGCCCCGTTTTTAATGATCCCTTTTAAAAAAGGTAGCCCGGGACTTCCTTTTTTTGCATAACGCATTTCTCTCATATTCAATTAATATTAGTTTTTAACTGCTGTAAATTAGGTTTTTATATTCTTATAAATGAAAAAATATATGTGTAAATACTTACCGTTTATCCTTTAACATTTTATTGATGTATGTTAAGGGAATATGCAGTTTTTTGCAGCCGTAAAAAATACAAATGTTAGTTATTGTATAAAGAAAAATACCAGCCTGTTCAGCTTAAATGGGAGCTGCTAACCCGGATATTCAAGTTAAAACAGAAGGAGAGAAAGAGAAGGTTCATGGAATGGCCGGCGCCAGCAGGTGGTTCTGTGAGGATAGGGAAACACCTGGAAATGCTCATGAATCATAAACGAAGAAGTATGTCCTGTTCAACAATAACGTGTAAGCTGAACAGGACATACTTAACAGTTATACCAGTTTATATTCTATGGTAATAGTAGTATTTAATAACTTACTGATAGGACAGTTTTCTTTTGCATCCAATACGGCATTGGAGAAGGCCGCTTCGTCAATCCCTGGTACGGTAGCACTTACTTCGAGGTGGCTTTGCGTAACAGCACCATTTTCAAAAGTAATTATACATTTGGTATCAATATTATCCGCTGTAAAGCCTGCTTCATTCAATACAAAGCTCAGCTTCATGGTAAAACAACCCGAATGAGCGGCTGCGATCAGTTCTTCAGGGTTAGTGCCAATACCTTCTTCAAAGCGGCTTAAGAAAGAGTATTGTGTATTGTTTAATACGCCCGATTGGGTACTGGTAGTACCTTTTCCGTCTTTACCGGAACCTTTCCAGTTGGCTGTAGCTGTACGTTTCATGTTTGAATATTTTAAAGGTTATAGAAGGTTAAACGTCAGTATCTTCTTCTTTATTACCGGCTTCACCCGTTGGCTCAGTACCGGCAGTATCATCACCGGACTGGTTCACGTCCTCATTCTCCTCTTTCCAGGCTCCGGCTTCTTCCTGCATTCTTTTTTCTTCCTCCAGCTCAACCAGCCTGTCTTCAGGAGAGTTGTATTCGAGGATAAAATTATTCGTGCCTTCACCGATCATGATCTTCATGTATTTCTGCTGCACCAGTTCAAGCAGGGATAAGAAAAGGAAAATTGCATGTACCCTGTTTTCCGCACGCTGGAATATTTTTTCAAATGAAACCGTTTTATCCTGCTCTACCAGGGTTAACATATCCTGGCGGCTGTCATCCATGGTATACCGGTATTGCACCACGGTGTGTACCGGTTTGTTCACCCTGTCCGAGTATTTCTGCATGGCTTTTTCAAAAGCCTTCATTAATTTAAACAGGGTAATATTTTGTATCTCGGTACCTTCACTGGCTTCCTCACCTATACCGGAAAGTTCTTTTTGTATGTTACCGCGTTTTACCATTAACATACGCAGGGCTTCCATCTCGGCCATCTGGGCAGAAGCTTCCTTAAACTTCTTGTACTCCAGCAGCTTACTTACCAGCTCGTCCCGGGGATCTATCTCCTTACCATCCGCATCTACCTCCTTACGGGGGATCAGCATTTTTGCCTTGATACGCATGAGGGTAGAAATAAACAGGATAAATTCACTGGACATTTCAATATTCAGTGATTCCTGTTGTTGTATATAACCTAAAAAGTCGTTGGTAATACGGGTAAT
Source organism: Terrimonas rubra (assembly GCF_042686025.1). NCBI lineage: Bacteria > Pseudomonadati > Bacteroidota > Chitinophagia > Chitinophagales > Chitinophagaceae > Terrimonas > Terrimonas rubra. The sequence continues at coordinate 236,484 of NZ_JBHUOZ010000003.1, read as the reverse complement.
GGGAATATTGTAGATATCCAGTTCATCACGTTCAATAAAAAACAACAACAGGTCGAAGGGACCTTCAAACTGCGGAAGTTTTATCTGATAAGAAGCCGGTGTTGACATGTTCACAAAAAATTAAAAAGCCCTCCCGGGTGATTTCCCGGCAGGGCTCAAAATTACGGAATTATATTTTGCCTTACTTTTTTAAGGAATCGCGGATCTCACGCAGTAAAAGAACCTCTTCAGAAGGCGGTGCAGGAGCAGCCGGGGCAGCTTCTTCCTTCTTTTTCAGCTTGTTAATTGCTTTTACCACCAGGAACAAGAATCCGGCAATGGCTACAAATTTAATGATCGCTGAAATGGCCATACCATAGCGAAGTTCAGCACTTCCTACTGTCAAGGCCAATGAGTTAAAATCGATACCGCCGGTTATCATACCTATGATGGGCATTAAAATATGATCGACAACGGCACCAACAATAGCGTTAAAAGCAACACCTAATACAGTGGCCACTGCCAGGTCCACCACATTGCCTTTAACAGCAAATTCTTTAAATTCCTTTAAAAATGCCATACAGAATGAAATTAAGAGTTATAAAATAGTGTTTTTTAGTCAGGGTCAAAATACGGAGTAAATTGATAAATTACCAATTTTACTTTTCCAACTGGGGATATTTCATATCCAGGCTTTTCAGCAGATCATAAAATGCCTTGGCCACCGTATATTCTTTTACCCAGTTCTGATCCGCCGGGGTAATGATCCATTCGGGTTGGTTGCAGTTATTAAAACAGTCCTCGTACATGGTCATGTATTTATCCCAGCGTTTGGATTCTTCCATATCCGAGGCATTGTATTTCCACATTTTTTTAGGATCTTCTATACGCTCCGCCAATCTTTCGTGCTGCTCTTTCTGCGAGATATGCAGGTAAAATTTGAGGATATGCGTATTATTATGCTCCTGCAACAGGTATTCAAAGTCGTTGATGGAACGCATTCTTTTTTTTGCCAGTTCATCATCGCACCAGCCATGCACCCTGGTAATTAAAATATCTTCGTAATGCGAACGGTTAAATACACCGATCATGCCTTTTTCGGGTGTATGGTCATGTATACGCCATAAAAAATCGTGGGCCAGTTCTTCTTTGGTAGGTGTTTTAAAAGAAGTAACCTGTACACCCTGCGGGTTCATTTGCCCGAAAATATTACGGATAGTACCATCCTTACCACTGGCATCCATTCCCTGCAAAATAATAAGCACCGAATGTTTCCCCTCGGCATATAACAGGTTTTGTAATTCATCCAGCTCTTCAATTATTTTAGCAGTCTTTTCCTTTATCGTTGTTTTGTCCCAGCCTTCGGGGGCTCTTGTACTGATATCCTTTAGTTTGATCTTGCCCATAATGGTTTTGATGTTTATTGCAATTTATATAAGATGTTACGGAAATAAAATTTTCCGGGTTATTCTTTTACAGGTGTTTCAGGTACAACAAATACCTGACCAAAATTGTCATTACACCATATGCACGTTTTTTAGGGCGAGGGATGGCAGCGGCATCCTTTTGTACTGCGCGGCTTGTGTGGTGCCGGACAAAAGATACAGCGTACAGCCCGGTACCCGGTTTTATTGTAACAGATACAGTGTAACTGTTCATGATCTATCCTGGTTGTTGTTGTGCCTGTGACCGGGGACGCCCCCTTATTTTTTTAATACCTTAAAGCTTTCCGTTGTACTGCCGTTACTGATCGTAATTAAATACAGGCCACTACCGGCTGCCTGCAAATGCAGTTGCTCCTTTTGTAAAAAGCCGTTGCCGGTCCAGTTACCCGAATACACCAGCTTGCCTACCCCATCGTGTACAGAAACAGTAATCCTTTGCCCGTTCACCGCCTGGAATACCACGTTAAATAAACCTGGTGATGGATTAGGATAAACGGTCCACCCCGCTTCATTGGTAAATAATACCGGCTGTACATCCGAATACCGGTAAGTACCATCCTGGTCGATGATCTTTAGCCTGTAATAACGTACACCTGATTTAGCCAATTCAGTATCGTTATAAGTATAATTATTAACCTGTTCGCCACTGTTATTGGCGGCAGGCACTTCCCCTAACTTATTGTAATTACCGGCTGCAAAAGCCGCATTCCCCCTGGCTACTTCAATTTCAAAACGCCCGGCATTTATTTCAAACTGTGTGCTCCACTGTAATAAAGCATCTTTATCGTTTGCTGCCTTGTTTGCTGTAAAACTATTCAGTTGTAAGGATAATGGCCGGGTAGCTGCGGGACCTCCGTTGTTTAACCAGAATTCTGAGAATGATTTCACTTTATACTCGGCATAGTACCCCTGTGCATAAGGCACTTTCACCACTTTATGCGGTGGAATAAATTGCCAGCTCAATAGATGATTGTTCAGTATACTGCCATCCTCGGCTATTTTACTGGTATCGGTATATTTTGATACCCCTAATTTATAGGCCGAAGCGGGTTTATCGCAGCCAGTACAGCTTGTGGCCTGTAATAAGCGTTCGGTCTCCGTATCTAAAAAATAAAACCTTACGCTAACCGAATCTGTGAGCGTTGTATTAGCCGGCTGTACCGTGATATTTCTATCGTGATAATATTGATTATCCTTATTACGTACAGCGCCTGTATTGATATAAGCCTGTACCCTGGTATTACCAAGTGTTTGTCCGTTGGGGTTTACAGATGCTATCACCTGCTGGCCTGTGGTAAAATGTGTCCATCCTGAGCCTGAAACATTATTAACGGTAACAGCATTGGATAATGTGGGGCCATCGTAGATATCATAGTTTTTATCGAAAATATGTATATCGTCAATCGCGATACCCTCCCTGCTTACAAAAGGATCGGTTTGCAAAACAACCCTTAATCTTAATTGACTAAGTCCGGCAGGTAAAGGAATACTGGCTACATGCCAGGTGGTATAATCCTGTATACTCCATAAAGGCCCCAGCGAGGTTATCTGGCGGTTGTACCAGTTTTTACCCTGGCCAAAAGATCCCAATTTATTCCAGTTTGTTCCATCAGCTGAGTATTCCACCCATGCAATATCACAGGCCGAGCTGCCGCAATCTTCCAGGTCAAGGCTTAAACTCATACTAAGCATAGGATTAACAAGCCCAGATATATTGTAACAGGGTGAGTATAGATAAGATTGTTCCGCATCGTTATAATTGCCCGTTAAATTAGTTTTCCAGGCTTTGGAGCCGCTGGCTGCCCCCTTTACTTTAGCAGTGGCCGGTGTACCATATTGCCATGATACATTGGTACCTGTTGCAAACCAATGTCCATCGCTGTTCTCAAAATTTTCCAGGTGAGGGAAACTGGTAATCAGCGGAAGGGCCCTGACCGTTTTTTTGATCGTATCGTTTAAGCGATAGGTATCCGATGCATAATCCACCCAGGCATCCAGCTGATGGGTGCCCAAAGCAGACAGATCGGCTTTCTGTGTAAACTCATAGGTTATGCTGCTATTAGCCGCAATAGATGGTATAGAGCCGTTCACAACGGTGCCATTATTCAGCCGGTATTTTACCGGTATGTTATTTAATACCTGGCTGCTGCTGTTCCTCACTACTATTTTTACCGGCACTGCATTACTCAATGCACAACCGGCAATAGCCGGCGTATCGATCCTTATCAACTGCAGGTCGTTTTGTACCATGTATAACTGCAACTCATCAATAGTATACCCGGCCCCGTTTACATTGTCGGCAACCAGGTTAGTGCCCCATTGCCCCCAGCGTACCTGGAAACTACCGGAGAATTGCTGGCCTGCATTTTTTAACAGGTTACTCAACTCCAGGCTTGAAGATCTTTTAACCCTTCCCACCCTGTCCTGCTGTGCAAAGAGGTCATAGGCTTCCAGCCAGTTATCGGTATCCCGGCCCCTGATCCATACCTTGTTTGCAGGATTGGCTTCCTGGTTATGGTGTTTAAATAAAAAGTCGAAACGGAGGTCCTGGGTATTGACATCATAACCCGAAAGATTAAAGGTGGCCGTGAGTGAATCGGTTGTGCCGCCATTGTACCTGTCAGCATCTAAAGTAAATGACCTGTTACCCGCAATAGCAAGACCGGTATTTACAAAACTCCTTAACCTTCCCCATTGGGTACTGGAAACAAAATCGTACCGATCACCTCCCGGTAAACCGGTGGTTTTGGAAAAATATTCCAGCGGGGCAATGGTTTCCACATTATCGGTAAAGGCATTGGCAAGTGTAATGACCAGCGGTTCATTGGGCAGGTGTTTTACCAGCACGCTTACCGTATCATTGGAACGGTTAGGATCAACAGCCGCCAGGTTCTCCACAACCGCCATTAACTGGTAATTACCAATGGCGGAAAAGTTATACGGCACAGTGAATTGCTGCGTAACAGTCTCCAGGGCATTTAAGGGAACACCGGCCTGTGTGGCCTGTAATATATTATTAACAAAGTATTTTACCTGGTAATTATTTGCTGCCGCATTATCCAGGTTTTTAACACTGATCACCACCGGTGTGACAACGCCTAATGCAGAACTGGTATTTGCCCGGCCGGACACGGGTGATATAATGGCATTTAATTTCAGGTCATTATCACTGTAAGAAGCGGCACAGGTTCCACTGTTAGGTATAATAGCCTGTGCAACTGAACGCTGTCCGTATGCCTCGTGTAAACGGGCCCGCATACTTACCCAATAGACACTGTCTTTAGAAAGGCCACTGATAACGTAATCATTTACATTGCTGGCCACAGTAGCAACAGTCTGCATACTGTCTTTTCTGAATAATAATATATCATAACCGGTTGCACCCGGTACACTGGCCCAGTTTACATTAATATATCCTTCACATTGTACACCGGAGAAGTTGAAAGCCGGTGTATTAATGATCGTAAAACTATTACCGGTACTCACCAAAGAAGTTCCGTTCCGGGTGATCCTGATCTTAGCGTCCCTGGTTTGGATATTCACCGGTGTAGTCCATAGTAATTGCCGTAAGGCCGGTGCTACATTATTACTGATAATAACCCAGCTTGCACCATTATCCAAAGTATATTCAATGGTAAAGGTTTTATCATTCTCGCCAAAAGCGTCCCAGGTAATGAGTACGTTTTCATTGTTAAAAAAAGATTCGCTACCGGTTGGATAGGTAGCCGTTACGGATACAGGAACAAAGTCGTAGGCTATAAAATAATCCTGCCGCGGATTTTGCGCAATAGCCGTTCCTTTTACCGCAATGGTATAATTACCGGCACCCGGGTTATCAATGACCACCTGTTCAATATTATTGATATTATCAACACCGGTCTGCGCAACCGCTGTAACATTGGCGGGCAGTGTATCTAATTTCTGAGGATAAACCACAGTTGCAGCAGGTGTGGTAACTGTAAGATCAAGATTATTGACCAGGGTTTGTTTTGCCATAGGCGCAGCTGCAGGATCGTTCCAGTATAACAATACTTTTAACTGTGCCGTATTAGGAGGCACTGTCACTAATACATTTTTAGTTTGCGCAGTAGCTACCGAATCATGTACATATTGTTCTGCCTCCAGCATAGTTACTGAACGCAACAGGTTCATAAATCCAAAGCCATAAGCATAATCGGGGCCGGGCCTGCCAACATCTGTGGCGCCATTTACCAGTAAGGTTTTCATTAACCCGTTCCGGGGATTATTACCCCCGTGCAGTTGTTTATATCGTTGGTATAATAAAGCAAGGCCACCTGCAACTGCCGGTGAAGCCATACTGGTACCGCTGTTACTACCATAATTATTGGTTGGTGTAGTAGACACAACAGCAGTTCCCTGCGCCGTTATCTCCGGTTTTATCCGGCCATCCCTTACCGGTCCTTTACTGGACCCGTTGGCAATGACCAATGCAGAAGAGGTGTTACCCACCGTAATAGCATTTTTGGAACTCTGATAAGCGCCCAATACATTGCTATACCCATTTGTATAAGTTAAACAATTATAATTACCGCTATTGCCTGCAGCAAATACATGCTGTAAATGGGGATATTGGTTTATCTGCTGATCCGTAATGGATGAATACAGATCATATACCCCGAAACTATTACAATCATCCACAATATTACCATAGGAATTATTGGTAATGACCATGCCATAATCCTGTATATAAGCGGGCGTATTGAGGATGATATTGGAAAATTGTTGTGCAATGATGGTTGCCCGGGGTGCCATTCCTTTATACAGTTCGGCCCGGATACCGGCTCCTGCTGCCGTACCCATTACATGCAGTCCATGATGCCCGCCCGCAGCGGGTGACCTGTTAATCAGGTTTCCGCTGACATCCACATGATTGGTCGGGTTTGAATCATCGCCAATACCAATCACCACGTCTTTACCGTTCAACCCTCTACCCTGAACCGATTGTAATAAACGTGCTTTGGTAATATTGGTACTGTTGATGTTCAAAGTCCGGTCCTCCGGTAATACCGATTGCAGGTAAGTAATAAATGGTAATTGTGCGAGCCTTTCTAAATCGGTAATATTTATGCGAACCGTCAGTATATGATAGGCTTTATATGCATCATTAACCACTTCAAATTGTTGCTGTTCCAATTCACGCAACGCCATTTCCATATCGGCAGCATTTACCACACTAATAACAATATCCGTTTTACCGGCAGTACGTTGTGCATAAGCGGGGGTAATAGCTTTTTGCAGGCTTTCGGCCATTTTCTGGGACGGGCTGATATTTAAAACTGCCCGGGCTTTGACTGTTTTTAATATTTGGGCGTCCAGTTTACCGGTTACATAAGCCAGGTAGGTATTAGCCGAAACATAATCCTGTATCACAATACCCTGGCGGCGCAGTGTTTCTTTCCGGCTTTCATCCGGTAACTCATAAAACTGTAAAAAGTAAAGTGTGTGGTTATTGGTAGTGCCGGCTTTACTTTCAATAAGTTTAAGGGCCGTATCACTGATATTTTCCTGCGGGATAAATTTTTTGTCCTGTAGTTGCAGCTGGAATTGTATATCTTTTTGTGCATGCAATACACTTGTTGCAGTGCATAAAAAGCACAACCACAATAGACCTGGTTTCATAAGCGGAGTTTAGTACTCAAAATTAATATAATTCATAAGACTACATAATTTTAACCGGTACAAAATGAAAAAGCGACCCGCTGGTCGCTTTAAAAATATGTTTTGCGCAACATTATTTTATCTTGGTCAGTATATAATGCTTCGCCAATTCACCTTCTATTATTTTACCTTGCGTATCTAATGTAATTAACTTTCCTTCTCCCACTTTATATTTAGTTGAATCAGTTTTTGAGGACAAGGTGATAATACTGCCTGTACTATCCCATACCAGGATTCCTTCGGTATCAAAACTTCCTTTTTTACCATTATACTGCTCTTTCTTTTTAAAACTGCCATCCATATTGATAGAGACCGTTGTTTTAATGCCGGCACAATCGGCACAGGGAAGCTCGCCTTCATACACGCCTGCCCAGTCCAACGAGTTTTTTGAGTTATGTACGGTATCCTGTTCATTTAACACTACGGTGTCCTTATTCTTTTCATTTTCAACCGGGGGCGTGGTCGCCTGGTTATTACAGGCTGTTAAACCCAGCACCATGGCAACTACCATCGTTTTCAGTGTTTTCATGTATATTTTATTTTATTTCAAAGTTAATAAACACCTGGCTGATAATCGCCGGTCACCCGTGAATAACCGCCATTCGCCCATTTTTCAGCCGGTTTTTGAACTTTTACTGCTCACGGTATGTATACCTTTGTGCAAATGCCACACGAATCAAATAAATAAGACCTATGGGATTAAAAATAATTTTAACAGGGGCCACGGGCATGGTAGGCGAAGGAGTACTGCTGGAGTGCCTGCAGCATCCTGAAGTTGAAGCCGTGTTAAGTGTAAGCCGTAAAAGTACAGGACGCACCCACCCCAAATTACAGGAGTATATCGTACCTGATTTTTTGCAATTACAACCCGGCGATACTACCCTGCAAGGTTATGATGCCTGCTTTTTTTGCGCCGGCATCAGTAGTGTGGGTATGGCCGAAGATAAATACCGGTTAATCACTTATGATACCACCATTCATTTTGCCAATGTATTGTTACCGCAAAACCCCGGCATGACCTTTATTTATGTAAGTGGCGGAGGTACTGACAGCAGTGAAAAAGGCCGTATTATGTGGGCAAGGGTAAAAGGCAAAACAGAGAACACCCTGGCAAAAATGCCATTTAAAAATGTATATAATTTCCGCCCGGGTTTTATGAAGGCAATGCCCGGACAACAAAACCTGCTTACATTTTACAAGGTAATCGGGTGGACATTCCCTTTCTTTAAACTGGTATTTCCTAATGCCACCAGCACCCTGCAACAGGTGGCCCGTGCCATGATCAATTGTGTTACCAGGGGAAGCGATAAACAAATATTGGAAGTACGCGATATCAATGCCATATCGGGCATATAGTTATAACTGATCTATGAAAAGATTTTTAAAAATTCTCAAACGGATCATGATAGTATTAATAAGCCTCGTATTGTTATTGGTAATTGTTACTTTTTTTTATATGCGCCAGGCAAAATTCGGCAAAGCACCCAGCGGAGCCAGACTAGAACGCATGAAACAATCACCTAATTATAAAGACGGGGCGTTTGTAAATAAAACCTATACCCCAACCCTGACCAAGGGCTATTCCATGGCCGGTTTGTTATACAACCAGCTTTTTAAAAGCTACCCGCGCCGCCGTCCTGTTGACAGCCTGCCTTCGGTAAAAACGAATTTATTGACCCTGCCTGCCGACTCCAACTTACTGGTGTGGTTTGGTCACTCCTCCTACTATATGCAGGTAAATGGTTTAAAGTTATTGATAGACCCTGTGTTCAGCGGCAACGCCTCACCCATTCCGGGCACTGCAAAATCATTTAACGGTTCGGATATATTTACTGTAAACGACCTGCCTGATATTGATTATTTAATGATCAGCCATGACCATTATGACCACCTGGATTATGAAACCATAATCGCTTTAAGATCTAAAGTAAAAAATGTGATCTGCGGACTGGGAGTTGGCTCACATTTAGAATACTGGGGCTACCCGGCCAGTATGCTGATTGAAAAAGACTGGGATGAAACAGTAGACCTGCCCGGCAATATAAAAGTACACACCCTTACAGCCCGCCATTTTTCCGGGCGTACTTTTAAACGCAATAATACCTTGTGGTTATCTTACCTGGTGGAAACACCCACGCAAAAGTTTTTCCTGGGTGGCGACAGCGGGTATGATGATCATTTTGCCGCCATTGGTAAAAAGTATGGACCAGTTGACCTGGCCATTTTAGAGAACGGCCAATACAATGAGGCCTGGCACGCCATACATACTTTACCGGAAGAAACCCTGAAAGCCGCAAAGGACCTGCAGGCTAAAAGACTGATGCCTGTACATTCTTCCAAGTTCACATTAGGCCTGCATCCCTGGGATGAACCATTATCGGAATTGCTGCGGTATAACCAGGAGTATAAAATACCTTTGGTTACACCCCTGATAGGTGAAACCGTGAACCTGAATGATACTGCTCATGCCTATAAAAATTGGTGGCAGGGATTGAAGTAATACTACCGGGTAGCAGCGGCATGTTCCTTTAACGCTTTTTCTATTTTGCCCATGGCAAATTTGCGGTGCTGCAAACCCCAGTCAACCATAATATCCAGTACTCTTTTAAAATCTTCGCCCGACCTGGTAAGCTGGTACTCGACGGTTACAGGAATAGTGTCAATTACCTTTCTCGATATAATGCCGTTTATTTCCAGGTCTTTCAGTTCTTTCGATAACATGCGGGGCGTGATCTTAGGTATTTCCCGCTCCAGTTCTTTAAACCTTTTTTTACCATACAGTAAACTGCCTATGATCGGCAGCTTCCATTTACCGCTGATGGCATTCATGGTATCATTAACGGCTAGCACATAAGTACCGGAGCAACGTTGTATCTGTTCTAGTTTTACTACTTTACTCATAATAAGATCATGTTTTACAGTATACTATACTAAAGTATACCAGTATACTTTAGTATAGTACTTCCTAAAGTATAGCAAAGGTAATCTAATTTTGTGTCATAAAAAAACGAATAATTATGTCCTTATTAGATTCGCTGAACTGGCGTTATGCCACCAAAAAAATGAACGGAGAAGCAGTTCCCCAGCATATAGTTGATAATATTATTGAAGCCGCTTACCTGGCCCCTACATCCTCCGGCCTGCAACCGTTCCGCATTATACAGATCACAAGCAAAGAATTAAAAGAAAAAATACAGCCTATTGCTTTTAACCAGAGCCAGATAACCGATGCCTCACATGTATTGGTGTTTGCGGCCTGGGACAATTATACGACAGAACGTATTGAAAATGTATTCAACCACACGGCAAAAGAGCGTGAACTGGCACCTGATTTTTTTAACGATTATAAAAACAGGCTGATCAATTTATATACCCCCCGTACGGCACAGGAAAATTTTGAACATACTGCCCGGCAGGCATATATCGGCTTTGGCCTGGCCATTGCAGCTGCCGCAGAAAACAAAGTGGACGCCACACCCATGGAAGGTTTTAATAACCAGGAACTGGATGAATTACTTAACTTGCCTGCACAGGGTTTGAAAAGTGTGACCATTTTACCACTGGGCTACCGTGATACTGAAAATGACTGGCTGGTAGGTATGAAAAAAGTACGTACACCCAAAGAAGAGTTTGTTATTTCTATGAACTAAACAGGATTACACCATACCCATTCGTCAGGATTAAAAAAAATGATATGATATTAGTTACAGGAGCTACCGGGCATTTAGGATCGGCCGTTATTGATAATTTATTAAGGACCGTACCCGCCGGTCAGATAGCGGCTTTGGTGCGTAACGAAGCCAAAGCAGCCCCATTGAAAGAAAAAGGGGTGAATATACGTATAGGCCATTATGATGATGCCGCCAGCATTCAGCAGGCAGTACAGGGTGTAGATTCCGTTTTATTGATTTCTGGACTGGATGCACACCGTTTGCAACAACATATTACTGTTATAGATGCGGCCAGGCAAGCCGGTGTAAAACACATTGCCTATACCAGTGTTAGTTTTAAGGATGTGGATAGCTCTGTTATCAAAGATTTTATGAGCGGGCATTTTAAAACAGAGGATCATATAAAAGCAAGCGGGCTGAATTATACTATTTTCCGCAACACTTTATATATAGATGCACTGCCCAATTTTGTAGGTAAACAGGTATTCGAAAATGGTATTTTTTTACCGGCCGGTGAAGGAAAAACGCCTTTTGCCTTACGCAGTGAAATGGCCGAAGCTATTGCCAACTCTTTATTACTGGACAGCAAAGAAAAGAAGACCTATAATCTTACCGCATCTGCGGCTTATTCCTTTGCTGAGATCGCAGCAACCTTATCTGAACTATCGGGTAAAACGATCAGTTATACCAGCCCGGATGTGGACACTTTTAAACAACTATTAAAAGACCATGGTGTACCTGAGATAGGTATACTGATCGCGGCCGGCTTTGCATCGGATATCCGGAACAACCAGTATGATGTGGTGTATAATGATCTGGAAACATTGCTGGATCGTAAACCGACCGGGTTAAAGGATGCCTTAAAAATATTTTACAATTTATAAACGCCAATAAAAAAGCGCCGTACGGCGCTTTTTTTATGTTATTACTCCAGTTCCAGGGTTACCAATACAGGCATATGGTCCGAAGCATCATTTTTTAATACTGCTACATCTATCACTTTCCATTTGGCATTATTGGAAAGGAAAACCATATCCAGTCTTATCTTCGGAGCCGTATACGGGAAAGTGGCTTCCGGCTTACCTTTCACCACTGCCGCATCTTTAAAGTTTTTAGTAATTATAGCGTACTCTGCTGAGCCGGGTACAAAATTCCAGTCACCGGCCAGTATTACCGGGTAAGCTGATTTTTGGGTAATGCTGTCTACCGTTTTTATCTGGTCAATCCGGTTCACATCAAACTCATGACACAAATGGTTGCCGGCAAAAACAATGGTCCTGCCATTTGCCAGTTTTTGTTGCACCTGCAGCATGGCCCGGCCTTCTCCCCCTTTAGGTATCGGCAATGCATACCGCGTTACTGTTGCCGGCTTTTTAGTCAATACACCTTCACCATAGCCGCCGTTATCATAATCAATTGCTTTGGCAAAGTAGCCATTCATTTTTGTTAAGGCCGCTAATTCTTTTACAATATCAATACGTTGACCATTATTGAAACGGGCCGTCCGGTTCGTCATGCTGTCCACCTCCTGCATAGCTACAAAATCCGGCTGGTGTTCATTGATCACCGCCGCAATCTTTTGCAGGTTACTCGTTCCTCTTTCATAGTGTGCCTCGCCATGATAAATATTAAATGTCAATACTTTGATCCGTTGTTGTGCTGTTACAACCGTTTGCAGCAATAGTAGCATTGCAGCGGCAAGCAGGGCCTTTGTTTTCATACTGATGATTTATGAGTACTAAAGTTAACAGAAACAACGGTCAACAAAACAGTTCACCACCCTTATTCATAAAAATAAAACAGGTAAAACGTTTGCATGATCATGATCTTTATTTTTTTGCCTGCTGAGTATCGCGGCTCAGTACTCTTTGCCCCGGCAGCACCCCGTTGATGTCCCCTATAGCACGATAATGTTTTTTCACCGGCTTTTAGTAAGAACAGGCCTTAATCAGCCATATCATTGACCTATATCATTTGTCTGCCCCACAGGTTGTATAGCTTTGCCGGAAGAAAATGGCATTGTATGAATAGTTACCAGGACAGGATTTTGTACTCATCATTAAGGGATAAAGTGATCAGTGCCGAACAGGCGGCCTTGTTTTTTAAAGATAATACCATTGTAGGCTGCAGCGGTTTTACCAAGGCCGGGGACAGCAAAGCTGTATTATCGGCACTGGCACAACGGGCATTGACCGATCCGCTACAAATCACTTTGATCACCGGTGCATCCCTGGGACATAATACCGATGGTAATTTAGCCGCGTCTAATGTATTGAAACGCCGGATGCCGTTCCAGGTAGATCCTGTGTTACGTAAAAAAGTCAATAACGGTGAAGTGTTGTTCATTGATCAGCACCTTTCCGAAACCGTAGAACAGTTGCGCAGCAAGTTGTATGATACGCTGGATATAGCAGTGATCGAATGTGCACTGATCAAAGAAGACGGCAGCATTGTACCCACCACATCTGTAGGCAACTCCGCTACATTTGCAACATTAGCCAATAAAATCATTTTAGAGATCAACCTTTCCATTCCTGTTACGGTAGAAGGTATTCACGATATTTTTGACACCGGCGATTTTCCCCGAAAAATAATCCCCATCATGGCAGCCGATTCCCGTATTGGCACTGCCAGCATTCCCATTGACCCGGCTAAAGTAGTGGGTGTAGTGATCACCCATACCCAGGACAGCCCCGCAGAAATAGCGCCACCCGATGCGCAAACATTAGCCATTGCCGGTCACCTGCTGGATTTTTTTGAACATGAGGTAAAAGTAGGGCGTTTGAAAAAGTCTTTATTGCCTTTACAGGCGGGTATCGGCAAAGTGGCCAATGCAGTGTTAGGCGGTTTTGTGGAAGGCGATTTTCATGACTTAACCATGTATTCGGAAGTATTGCAGGACAGTACTTTTGACCTGCTGGATTCGGGCAAGATGACATTTGCCTCTGGTTCTTCCATCACTGTATCAGATGCATATTATAAAAAGATCTGGGCGGAGTTTGACCGGTATAAATCGAAAATTTTGTTACGCCCGCAGGACTTAAGCAATGCCGCGGGTGTAATAAGACGCTTAGGAGTAATTGCCATTAATACCGCCCTGGAATGTGATATGTATGGCAATGTAAACTCGACCCATGTGGCCGGCACCAATATGATGAACGGGATCGGCGGTTCAGGCGATTTTGCCCGTAATGCTTACCTGAGCATTTTTGTTACACCCTCCGTTGCTAAAAACAATACCATATCCCGAATAGTACCGATGGTGTCGCATGTGGATCATACCGAACACGATGTAGACATTATCGTAACGGAGAACGGCCTGGCTGACCTGCGCGGCCTGGCACCCAGAGAAAGAGCAAAATTAATGATCAGTAAATGTGTACATGCCGATTATAAGGATGCATTGGCCGATTATTATCAAAGGGCTGTAAAACGCGGAGGACATACGCCGCATTTACTGGAAGAAGCATTCAGCTGGTATACCAGCCTTCAGCAAACAGGCAGTATGAAGCCTGCGGAAGTATTTGCCTGATTTATTTAAACAGGTACTACCTCCGTATACATTTTTTTCAGGAACGCATACATCTCCTCCATACTGTTAACAGGCTCAGCTATCAGCAGGAATAGTTTACCGGTTTGTTTTAAACGGCCTTTATTGGTACCGGTTTGTAAAAAGGATATAATGCGCTGGAACAGGTCCGATTCAAAATAAGGAGAATCGTTTTTATTGATAAAGAAACAACGCAGTACATTATCTTTTAAGGACATTTTTTCAAACCCGAGTGCAATGGCCATCCTGCGGCATTGCATGGTAATGAAGAGGTCTTCTACCTGTTGCGGTATGGGGCCAAAGCGGTCGGCCAGTTCGGTACGCATGGCATCCAGCTCTTCATCATTTTCGCTGTTATCCAAACGCTGATAAAGTGATAAACGTTCGGTAATACTCTCTACATAATCATCAGGAATTAAAATTTCCAGGTCGGTATCAATGGTACAGTCCTGTACAAAATCATCCTGTTGTGATATCTCTTCTTTGAATAATTCTTTAAACTCGCTGCGTTTTAGTTCCTTGATCGCATCGGCCAGTACTTTCTGGTACATTTCAAAACCGATATCGGCCATAAAGCCGCTTTGCTCACCACCCAGCAGGTTACCGGCTCCACGTATGTCCAGGTCACGCATGGCGATCTGGAAACCGCTGCCCAGTTCACTGTGTTGTTCCAGGGTTTGTAAACGTTTACGCGAATCGTTAGGTAAAGTGCTCATGGGCGGAGCCAGCAGGTAACAAAAGGCTTTTTTATTACTACGTCCCACACGGCCACGCAACTGGTGCAGGTCACTCAGCCCGAAGTGATGGGCATTGTTAATGATAATGGTATTAACATTCGGAATATCCACCCCGCTTTCTACGATATTGGTACAAACCAGTACATCGTAACGGCGATCAATAAAGTCCATGATACGCTCTTCCAGTACATGTCCTTCCATCTGGCCATGAGCAAAACCAATACTAAGGTCCGGACATAAACCCTGAATAATGGAGCACATTTCAGGCAAGCCATTTACCCGGTTATAAATAAAGAAAACCTGTCCGCCTCTTTCCGTTTCAAAATAAATCGCATCACGGATCGCATCTTCATTATACACCAGTACCTCTGTTTGTATCGGCTGCCGGTTAGGTGGCGGTGTATTAATGATGCTCAGGTCCCTGGCCCCCATCAAGGAGAATTGCAGGGTACGGGGTATGGGTGTTGCCGTTAAGGTTAAACAATCCACCGAGGTACGCAGGGTCTTTATCTTTTCTTTATGGGCCACACCAAATTTCTGTTCCTCGTCAATGATCAGCACACCCAGGTCCTTGAACTTTACTTCTTTTCCTAAAATAGCGTGTGTGCCCACCAGTATATCAATCTTACCTTCCTGTAATTTCTGGTAGGTTTCTTTCTTTTCCTTTGCCGATTTAAACCGGTTGATATAATCTACCGTTACCGGAAAATCCTTCAACCTTTCCTTAAATGTTTTATAATGCTGGAAAGCCAGGATGGTAGTAGGTACCAACACCGCGGCCTGTTTACCATCCACATTGGTTTTAAAGGCTGCACGTACAGCAATCTCCGTTTTACCAAAACCTACATCACCACAAACCAGGCGGTCCATGGGCGATGAGGATTCCATATCTTTTTTTACATCGGCCGTGGCCTTGTTCTGATCGGGTGTATCCTCGTAAATAAAGGAGGCTTCCAGCTCGGTTTGTAAGTAGTTATCAGGGCTATGCGCAAACCCTTCCTGCGCCTTCCTTTGTGCATATAGTTTAATCAGATCAAAGGCAATTTCCTTTACTTTGATCTTGGTCTTCTCTTTTAATTTGGTCCAGGCATCACTGCCCAGCTTGCTCACTTTAGGTACACTTCCCTCTTTGCCGGTGAACTTGGCAATTTTATGCAGGGAGTTAATATTTACATATAAAATATCGCTGTCCTTGTAAATAATACGTACCGCCTCCTGTGTACGGCCATTGGCCTCAATTTTCTGCAGGCCGCTGTACACACCAACACCATGATCGATATGGGTAACAAAATCGCCGGGCTGTAATTCCCTTAAGGTACGCAGTGTAAGGGCTTTGTTTTTATTATAGGCCTGCTTTATCTTATACTTATGGTAACGCTGGAATATCTGGTGATCGGTATAACAAACGATCTTCAGGTCATCATCAATGAACCCTTCATGTAAGGCCGAAGTCACCGGGTTGAATACCAATTCGGCCTTCAGATCATCGAAGATGGTCTGCAGCCTTTCCAGTTGTTTCGGATTTTCAGCAAATATGTATAAAGTATATCCCTTGTTCTCATGGTTGCGCAGGTCGCTTATCAATAACTCGAACTGGCGGTTAAAAGCGGGTTGAGGCCTGGTATTAAAAGCAATATCCAGGTGCGCATTTCCCTGTAAAGATTTTAAACCAAAACCCACCAGGTGTTTCTGTTCAATAGCCAGTGTGAAATCATCGGCTGTAATAAAATCTTCTTTCTTCACATCCTGTTTAACCAGCGACTCATCCGCATCTTTGGCCTTTACATTACCCAGTTTATCATTACTCTGCTCCCATTCAATAAAAGATTGAATATCATCTTCGCTTTGCTGTAAACGCTCTGTGCACAATTGCAGGTCCTGTACCCATATTACCGTATTCTCCGGCAAAAAATCCGTCAGTGCAACCTTCTCTTCCGTATTGAACTGGGTATCTATATTGGGTATAATGCTTACCTGTAATAATTTCCTTTCGCTTAACTGGGTTTCCGGGTCAATGATACGGATCGAATCCACATCATTACCAAATAACTCCACCCGGTAAGGTTTTTCATTACCAAAGGAGTAGATATCCAATATACCGCCCCGTATGGCAAACTGACCGGGCTCATACACAAAGTCCGTACGCTCAAAACCATAGTCGGACAGCTTTAACAATACTTCTTCCGTATTTAAAACATCCCCGGTTTTAATATGAATGATGTTTGACGATAAGGTACCGGGCAACACCACTTTTTCTATTAATGCCTCGGGATAGGTAACCAGTATTTTTTTATTACCGCCTGCAGCAATTTTTGTCAGCGCTTCGGTGCGCAACATTACGTGCGAGGAATTCAGCAATTTATAGTTACGCCTGTTTTTATAAGAGGAAGGAAAGTAAAAAATATCCAGTGCCGAAGTAATACTTTCCAGGGTATTAAAAAAGTAAGCGGCATCCTCGGCATCATTCAGGATCACCAGGTGATTCAACTGGGAGGTAATACCGTGTTGTAACAAAGCCCCGATGATCATCTCAACTGAACTGCCGGCGGCATTGGTAATGGCTATTTTCTGAGGTTGGGCATAGGTCAGCTTGTCCGCCAGCTGAAAAAGGGCGGGTGTATCCTGGTATCGCTGCAGTAAATCAGATATCATAAACTCGGTGCAAAGGTAACAAGTAGCGGCGAGAATTGTTGGGATTCAGGAGGTGGAATTATGAGTGATGAATGATGAATTTTGAATTGAGCAGTCAGATGTGAGAAATCAGCATTGAGAAGTCAGAACTGAGAAGTTGGGTTATTGATGGTGTATTGCTAACTGTCAATTGTCACTTCTCAATTGTCCATTGAACTTGTCAATTGATAAAAAAAGCCCCTCTTACGAAGGGCTCACATGTGTTATTAATAATCGCCGAGTGTTTCGGGCAGTTGTGCCAGGGCTTTTGCCAGTTGTTCATCGTTTGGCGCAATACCATGCCATTCGTGGGTGCCTTCCATAAAGTCAACCCCCTTGCCCATGGCAGTATGCATCATAATGGCAATAGGTTTACCCTGTCCGGTTAATGATTTGGCTTTATTTAAAACCGCCACCACATCATCCATGTCGTTACCATTCATTTCCAGCACGGTCCAGCCAAAAACACTGAATTTTTCGCCGATATTACCCATTCCCAGTACTTTATCGGTAGGACCGTCGATCTGCTGGCCGTTCCAGTCAACCGTGGTGATCAGGTTATCTATCTTATTATGGGCTGCATATAAAACAGCTTCCCATATCTGGCCTTCATTCAGTTCACCGTCACCATGCAGGGAGAATACCAGGCTGTTATCCTTGTTTAGTTTTTTAGCTATTGCTGCGCCAATGGCAACGCTCAGCCCCTGTCCCAAAGAGCCGGAGGCAATACGTACACCCGGCAGGTGTTCGTGGGTAGTGGGGTGGCCCTGCAAACGCGAGTTGATCTGGCGGAAAGTGGCCAGTTCCTTAATATCAAAATAACCGGCACGAGCCAGTACAGAATAAAATACGGGTGAAATATGTCCGTTTGACAGGAAGAAAACATCTTCATTTTTCGCATCCATATTAAAGGACGGATCGTGCTTCATGATATCAAAATAAAGTGCTGTTAAGAAGTCTGCACAACCTAAAGATCCTCCGGGATGCCCGCTGTTGGCGCCATGTACCATTCTTACAATATCACGACGAACCTGCGATGCTATTTCCTTTAACTGAGCCATATGGTATAAAAAAAGGGGTTTTGAAATGGGTTTGCTAAAAAATGTTAGGCAAATGTGCAGCTTTTTCCTTTATAAAACCTTTAGTTGTACCGTTTTTTATGCTAACCGGCAAAACCCTACCGAACGTTTGGTTCATTGTTCATATTAAAATAATTGTTAAAAGCGTGGCAATTCCTTACTTTTGTCACGTTAAAATTAGAAAAATGCAAGATTTAGATGTCTTTTTAACAGCATCTGTCGCGTTCATTATCACTTTTTTAGCTATACCCGTAGTCCTTCAAATAGCTGACCGAAAGAAATTGTACGATGTACCTGACGAAAGAAAACTCCATACCCACCATGTATCATCATTGGGCGGTGTAGGGGTATTTGTTGGGGCTATGTTTGCCCTTTTATTAGCCGTACAAGGTACTGTTTACCCTGAGTTTCAATACTTTTTCGCTGCTATACTGGTTACCTTTTTCCTGGGTCTTAAAGACGACCTGGTAGCCCTTTCCGCAACAAAAAAGTTCATCGGCCAGATCATGGCGGCGGCGATCATCATTCATTTAGGCGGTTTACGCCTGAGCAGTATGTATGGTCTTTTCGGAATAAACGAAATCCCGGAAAGTTTCAGCCTTGCCCTGTCTTATTTAACGATCATTTTTATTATCAACTCCTATAACCTGATCGATGGGATTGACGGCCTGGCCGGCAGCCTGGGTTTATTATGCTGCCTGGTATTCGGCACTTACTTCCTTATCATCGGGGATACCGGTTATGCCCTTCTGGCCTTTGCCATGTCGGGCAGTTTAGTGGCTTTCCTGATCTTTAACCACCACCCGGCAAAAATATTCATGGGCGACTGTGGTTCCCTGGTACTGGGACTGGTATGTTCCATCCTGGCTATCCGTTTTATTAATATTGCCAATACACCCAATATTAATATTGCATTACCGGCTGCTGTACCACTGGCCATTTCGGTAATTATTGTGCCCTTATCTGATACCATCAGGGTATTTGCTACCCGCATTTTAAATGGTAAATCACCTTTTTCGCCCGACAGGACGCATATACACCACCTGCTGCTGGACCGTGGTTTAGGACATGCGGCAGTAACATTTATCCTGGTATCGGCCAATGTGGTATTGATTACCCTTACCTATATTTTCCGTTCTTTAGGACCAACCTGGACCCTTGCAGGCCTTTTAACCATTGTTTTTGGAGTAGTAGGTACTTTGTATGCTACCCGCCCCCGCCGCAGACTGGTGGTGGCTCCCAAGGCAGTTGGCGAAGGAGCCGAGCTGCAAACCCGTACTTCAAGGGTATTGAGCATCGCTTCCTCCCTAAAGGATAAATTAAAGATCGACCAGAATTAATTGCTTAGATATTTACCGTAAAAGTGCTTTTTAACAGAAGCACTTTTTTTTTACCCCGTTGTTTATGTAGATTTGCGACTCTTATAACATACTTATGGCAGAAGATATTATTACAATAACGAAAGAAACAGAGGACGGGATGCAGAAAGCATTAGTGCACCTGGAATCGGAATTAACCAAAATAAGAGCAGGAAAAGCCAACCCACAGATGTTTGACGGCCTGGCCGTAGATTATTACGGTTCGCCCATGCCTATTAACCAGGTAGCCAATATCAGCGTAATGGATGCCCGCACCCTGACCATACAGCCCTGGGAAAAGAACATGGTTCAACCTATTGAAAGAGCCATCATTGCCGCCAATATGGGTGTAACCCCGCAGAACGATGGCCTCATCATCCGTATATTTTTACCCCCGCTGACCGAAGAAAGGCGTAAAGAACTGGTAAAACGTTGCCAGGGCGAAGGAGAGCAATCTAAAATTGCCGTTCGTAATATCAGGCGCGATGCTATTGAGAACGTTAAAAAACTACAGAAAAACGGTTTAAGTGAAGATGCGGCCAAAGACGGCGAAGCGGAAGTACAACAAATAACGGATAGGTATATAGCCCAGGTAGATAAAGTACTGGCGGCCAAGGAAAAAGAGATCATGTCCGTATAAACATATGTTTCAACACTTTGAAGAATCCTGCAGGCATGGCTTGCGGGATTTTTTTTCAATGGACAAGTTCAATGGACAATTGAGAAGTGACAATTGACAATTAGCAAAAGACAATCTATAACCCAACTTCTCCCATCTGACTGCTCAATGCTGACTTCTCATACTTCTCAATGCTGACCTCTCACATCTGTCTATATACTCCCCTCCTCAATTCATCATTCATAACTCATCATTCAACCATTCATCATTCCAAAACTCATTTCCTGTTCGCCAGGTAAACCCCTGCCAGGATGATCAGCAGGCAAGCAACTTCTACCACGGTGATGAGCTCTCCTGCCAAAACACCCCAGAACAAAGCCACAAAGGGCACGCCATAGGTAACCAGCGAAGCAAATAACCCACCTTCCCTTTTTACTAATGAATAAAAGAGGAAAGTGCCGATAGTACTGGCCGATAGCCCTAATACTACAGCATTGATAACTGCCCATTGAATAGTGGTATCCGAAAAATCCAGATCGAAAAAATCCTGGTGCCATAACATCAATAAGGCAGGCAGACACATGGCCGATAAGGATACCGTAGACAAGTGTACCGGGTTTACTTCCCTCAGTTTATGGCCCACTATATTGATATTAGCGCCATAGGAAATGGTACCGGCAATAATAAGCAAGGCATATTCAATATTATTGATCGTCAGTGTAGCATGGTTATAAGTAAGCAGGCAGAGGCCGGCAAAACCGATCAATACCCCGATGATCTTTTTCCACACAAAATGGTCTTTAAAGAACGAAACGCCGATCACTACCACACAGATGGGGGTAAGCGAGTTTAAGATACCTGCCAGCGAACTGTCAATTTTCATAATACCGTAGGCAAAACAAAAAGCCGGTATCAGGTTGCCAAAAGCGCCGGTAACACAGGATAGCAGCCTTTTTTCGCGGGGTATTTTTTTAATATGTGCGAAGGCGAAGGGAACAAAAACAATGCTGGCAGAAAAAATACGCAGGGCTGCAGTTTGAGGGGCAGTCAAACCTTCACGGATCACTTTCATTAAAATAAATGAGCTTCCCCAGATAAAGCAAAGCAATATAAATATGCCCCAGCTGATGATTTTTTTGTTCATAAAGAATGCAAAGATGCTGAATACAGAAGATATTCACTTACTTAGTTTAAAAATAGCCTGGCCCATAAAATAAAAAACCGTCATGCCCATTGCCGGTACATAACGGTTACATCATTAAAGGGCTATACCCAGGTAAGTCTTATTGTTTTTCCAATACGTTTTTCAGGTTTTGTAATCCTTTTTCAAAATCATCACCCATATCGTAAAACAGGCTCATGATATTAAAGGGATAAGGCGATTTACCTGAAATACCCCAGGTTACTTTTGTCTGGCCCGGCCCGGCATCTGTTGTTATAAAATGGGCAGTAGCAGGATCACCAAAACCAAAATCCAGCTTGCTCTCTACCTTCTCCCCTTCCACAATATTGGTGATGGTTTGTGAACCCTTCCCTAATTTTTTACCGTCCCAGGAGTATTTAAAGCCAACCGTTCCGTCAGTACCTTCAAAGGTCTTTTTAAGGTCAGGTTCTGACAATTGCCATACACCAAAATTATCCTGGTTCTTTATATATTTAATGTATTCAAATACCTCACTCCGGGGTTTATTAATGACTATTTCCCTTTCGCTGGTAAAGGTTTTGGGCAGAATAGCCGCTACAATTAAAGCAATAACAATAATGGCCAGTATACCTAAGAGTATGCCTTTTACAATTTTCATGTTGTTTGGTTTTTATGATTGAAATGATGATGGAGATGTCAGCAGCCTCGTTTCATTGTCCTATTTACAACAAGGTCCATTTACGGGCATTTACCTCGTTAAAACCGCCCTTTGCAGGATTGGGGACACCGGTTCCGGTGGTAATAAGTTTATACAGGCTGTCGCTTATGAAATTTGTCCACCCGGCACTGCAGGCCTCATAACACTCATACTGCGGGTTCAGTCCTATATGGGTAAAATAAAGCAGTGTCTGGTCACCTTTCCTTTCAATATCAAATACGATGTTTGTACCCTTCCATTCGGTTTCGTCTTTCGTAAATCTAAAAAAATTATCCAATACCTGCCAAATAACTTTTTTATGCGGTATCGTTTCCACTACCCGGATATGACAGGAATGAACATCTTTGTAATGGTAAAAAAACTCATCACCCGGCTTTTGTGCATTGCCGGTTATTTCTTGCGACCACCATTCATTTACTCTTCCAATGGCATTAAATACATCGGCTTCGGGCGGGTCAAGGGTAAGTGTGATCGAAAAATCATTTCCTGTTCTTTTCATCTGACTGAATTAAAAGTATGACGAATGACGGGGCTTACGCCCCGTAATGAAAGAGTGTAAGAAGAGGGTTTATTTAACCGTTGCTTCGTTATAATTGATCATCCAGTAAACACCGTATTTGTCTGCAAAGCAACCAAAATAATCACCCCAAAACTGGTCTTCCAATGGCATTTCAATTTTGCCTCCTTCGGACAGGGCTTTAAAATATTCATCGGCCTGCTGACGTGAATCGGGGAAAACGGAAATATAGTTATTGTTGCCTACAGTCAGTTGCTGGTTCATGGATGGCATAATATCCGAGGCCATCAACAGCTCATTACCAATGGGCAAAGCAATATGCATAACACGTTGCTTCTCTTCTTCTGACAGGTTTTCCGTACCCGGTGCACCACCCATGCGGTGAATGCCTCCCACAAATTCACCACCGAAAACAGATTTATAAAATGTAAAAGCTTCCTCCGCTTTACCGTCAAAGTTTAAATAAGGATTTAATTTAGGCATAGTTGTATCTTTTAAAAGTTTAGTTTTTTAATGGGTTTATTTCATCGAATGCAGGCCAATGGCGTTCCCTTCCGTATCGGAAACAATGGAACAAAAACCATATTCGCCAATTGACATTTTAGGCTGGCATATTTTTCCACCGGCCGCTACTACCCTGCTTTCTTCCACGGCACAATCCTCGCATACAAAGTAGATCATAGTACCACCTGCACCTACATTGGCGCCTTCCATTTTCACCAGGGTACCGCTTGCACCGGCATTATCCATTTCACCGGGGAAAGCCCGCATTTGTAAGGATTGATCGCCGGGCATGGGCATGTCCTGTAATTTTATATTCAATACCTTTTCATAAAAACCGGTAGCCCGGTCCATATCATTTACATAAATTTCGAACCAGCCAACCGGGTTCATTTTTTTGTTTTCCATAATAGCTGCTTTTATTATTTGAATTCAAAAGTATTTTTAATGAAAAAAATTACTCTTGCCATAGGACAAGAAATAGAAAGCAATTGCACAATTAGCTAATTTGAAAATTTGCCAATGAGTATTTTCGGTGTTAGCAAGAAACCCGCACAATGCCCAATAGCATTACTGCAGTACAAGTGTGCGACGCAAGGGACGATCAGCGTAGCAATGAAGTTGATTAACAAAAAAAATAGCGTAAACCTTACACATTGTAAAGTCTACGCTATTTAAAACAACGCTGTATTATACAATAAAATTATTCTGATGCCTTTTTAATAGCATTGGCTATTGCCTGCAGGTGCCCGTTAAAGTCGTTTAACTGCACTAACATTTTGCCGGTAGCATCTCCTTGCTCCAGGCCACCGAATTTATTATTCTGCCTGAATATCTGTTTGATCTGCTCCCATCTTTCCAGCTCTGCTGCTGTAATAACCCCGGCAAGCTCTTTCAGTTTTAAGAGGTTGGCTTCCGCATCAGCGGTCAGTGTCTGCGACTCACCCTCATAGTGGGATAACAATAGTGTTTGCACTTCACCTGTATTCATTAGCGGTACTACCCTGGCTGCCATTTTATTCATGTTACGGTATGACCCCTGCATTTTAAATGCCGGCTCGGTACGGTAAGCATCTTTCATGGCCGCACTGGCTATGTACTGTGCATTTACTTTAATAACTATATACCTGATGCGTAATAAATTTTTCAATACCGCTATCGCTTCATCTATTACCTGTGAAGGATGATTACCTTCCAGGTCCGGTAAAATATCGCTGTTGGTCTCTACATAATTCACCAGTTTATAAATATCATCAAAGCTTTTATTGGTGATCTGCAACAGGTATTTATTTTCCGCCACCGCATTTTCAATCAGGCTTAGTTTAAACAGGTCTTCGGTATTACCGATCACATCGCCCAGGTTATATACATCGGCACGGTTGGCCAGCATGTCGGGTATTTTAAACTTTTCGCCACTTTCGGTATAAGGGTTGCCGGCCATTACCAGGCAAAACCTTTTACCCCGCAGATCATAGGTTTTACTTTCGCCTTCAAAAATGCCGTCCATCTTACGTTGACCATCGGCCAGGGAAATAAATTTCTGTAAAAACTCTGCGTTACAGTGCTGTATATCGTCCACGTATAACATCACATTATCGGCCATTTCAAAGGAGAGGTTTATCTTTTTCAACTCCTCCCTGGCCCCGGACGTTTTAGCTTCCGAAGGATCGATAGACGTGATCTGGTGACCGATAGTTGGTCCGTTTATTTTTACAAAATGTAAACCCATTGTTTTAGCCAGGTATTCCATCAGGGTGGTTTTACCATAACCCGGAGGTGACACCAGCAATAACAATCCCATACGGGCCGTACGTTTATCATCACCTGCCGTACCTATCTGTTTGGCCAGGTTGGCACCGATCAGGGGAAAGTATACTTCGTTGATCAGTTTGTTCCGTACAAAAGAGCTTAATACCTTGGGCTCAAACTCGTTTATTTTCAGGCTTTGCCTGTAATCGTTCACCAGGTTTTCCTTTAAGGTATTAAAAGCCTGGAAAGCAGGCACCGTAACCGTTACAAACTGCTGTAATTTTTCAATAAAGGCGTGGTACTGTATAACCGTTTCCTGGTTAACAATGGTTTTAAATACGCCTTTTAAACCTGTAACATGTACCGTATCGGCCGCTGTTTTTTCTTTATAAGGATATTCTTTAAACAGTAACAGGCAAACCGCTTCATCTGTGTAAAGGCTATTATATTTTTGGATATCCTGTTGTACAAAAGCGCTTACCCAGTTTTGGGTGATATAAAATTTTTCTTCCAGTGAAAACAAGTCCTGGTGAACATCCTGCTGAAAGGCTTCGGTCCTTTTATTTTTTTGCAGGAAAGCCAGGAAGTCTTTTTTAATCAGCCCGGCCTGCTGGCTGTTACTGAACTGTTTATTTATACCGAACTCTTCGTACAGGTAGCGGCTAACAAGCGATACCTCAAAAGCAGGGTGCAGGAAAGCATGGCCTGCCGCCAAGGCTGCCACTTCTTTTTCCACAATACCGAGGCGATTACTACCGGGAAAACTGGCCCCGATGGCTTGTGCCGCGCGAATAACATGCTGCAGTTTTTGCTTGGCTGTATCGGATAAGGTGAACCAGAACAACTGCCCGGCAACCCTTACTGCAGGAGCATATTGTAAAGCCCCCAGTTCTGTACGCAGGCTCTGCAACTGTGTATATATCAGTAATGCATCGGTATTATGCACGCCTTTTAAGTAACCGGCTGCATAATCACGTTCAGTTTTTTCCGTAATAAAAGGTGCTGCATCCCAGCGGCTGTCATGCTGTACACTCTCCAGTAAAGCCTGGTAGGCCAGGTATTCGGCGCGGTACACTTCCTGGTTCTCAGACACCAATTCCTGTTCCCATACATGCTGGTAACGGTATATTTCTTCGGCTTCCACTTTTTTGTAAAAGCCGGTGCCGATCAGGTGATAGTACAGGCCTTCGTTTTTGCGAACAATGGTCAGGTTGAGCACCTGTTTATTGACCGTGAATTTATAATTACCCAGCGCAATAATATTCTGCCCGTCAACAAAAAGATCTGTTTTATCTTTTAATGCTCTCAGCGCATCTTCCTGCGCTACCCTTACCAGATTTTCTAAATTCTCCGCCTTACCAACATCACCCAATGCTTTCAGATCACTGACCAGGTTACGGATCTTATCTATCATCAGGTCGGTAGAAAAGAAAGCGTAAATATTTTCCTTGGAATGAAAGGTCTGGGCCTTGTTCTCAATATTTTTTAAAATACGCAGGCCAATCTGCTCCAGCGAAGTGGTACGTTTATTTATTTGCGCGGTCAGCATTTCCTTTTTACCGGAAAACGCCTTGATCACTTCATCTCTTTTATCCGCGATCTTTAAAACGAACTCATCAAAGTCGGCAAACCGGCTTTCGAGCTCTTCAATCTGCACACTGATCTTGGTAAGATAATCCTCGCATTTCTCCGGGCTGGTGGACAGGTCCAGGAAGTTAACAATACTCTGTTCCAATAAGGTAAGCTGCGCATGAAACTCACCGGTTGCCTCACTGCTGCGTAATGCAGTAATAGTACGGGCCAGGTCGGCTTTTACTTCATTTAAGGAAGCAAATATCACCGATATCTTTTCAATGATACGGGTGGTCTGGGTGGTATCCTCGATCTTCAGGCTGTTAAGGATATCTATCAGCACTTCCAGTTCTGAAGCAATATCTTTTACCGCCGTTTCTATTACCTGTGCATCAATTACCTTGGTTACCTTTTTTACTTCTGCCTTCTGCACCGCTACTTTCTCTTCATAGGGTTGCAGCGCTTCGTCTCTTAACAGGTAATTGATGGTATCCTGTGACAACTGCAGGTTGTATTGCTGTAATACTTCCTGTAAAGCATCCACCGCACCGGTATCAATATATTTAACATTCAGCAGGTCGATCACCGCTCCCTGCGTTTGCCGGGTGGTTGCCAGTAACTGTACTAATTGATCGAGCGCCGTAATGACCGCATTTTTAATATCGATCACCAGGTTGTCTACCCGCTGTTGCATGCCTGCCAATACATCCCGCGCATGCTGGCGCTGGGTTTGTACTTTGGCAAATTCATCAATAGCCGTATTGGCGATATCTTTTATCTGGTTAAGCGGCGCCGATAAATCAAATGTTTCCGCATCCCTGATCCAGAAATAAGAGTCAATGATATCTCCTGTTTTTTTTACAATATCCTCGTACAGCCCTTCATAGGAATCTTCCTTATTCAAGAGCTGTATCACTTCCTGGCTTTCGGACATAGCACTCACAATATCCTTATTGCCGATCTTGTACAATACATTTTCGGCCATGGCCTTGTTCTCCACCAGCACCGCGGTATATGGTGTTTGCCATATCTGCACCTGGTGGTGACGTATGGCTTCGTTCTCCGTACGGAAGTAGATCAGCTTCCCGTCATCAAAAACAGTAAAGCCATTACATACAATGGGTGTTTCCACCTGTTGCATGATCACGTTATACGACATCAATACATAGGTATTACTATGCCGCTGGTAAAATATGTACAGAAAATCCTCGCCATTGGGAGAAGCTATGCTGCGGATAAAATCAAGATCAGTAAGATTGGATTCAAATATTTTACTGATACCGTTTTGTAAATAATAACCGTTAGGGAAAATAATACCCTGGTTATCGGGTAACAGAATGCCTGCATCCAGTAACATTTTAATAGGCACCACTTCTTTGGTACGCACATTGAATATGTAGGTACGGTAATCCTCCTGGTAGGGCTTTATTTTTAAGGCTATCAGGTTACCCAGGTCGGCGTAGTTATACTCCGCATCATCCAGTTGCTGATCCTTGCTGTTTACCGGCTCGGCATAAATACCTTTACCGGTATCGGTATTGTCCTCTATTTTAAAAGTAATATCACCGCCAATGGTCTCAATAAACACCTTGTCTAAAATGGAGATATGCGGATACCTGCCCAGTTTCCTGTTTTCCAGGCCGGTTTTGATCCAGTCAAAATCGTGCTGGGCCGTTTTCTTTACTTCATGTATGCTCCTGTCGTCAACATAATGCAGTTTGTTGTTTTTGATCAGCCATTTAAAAGCTTTCCGGTCATCCGGGTTTTTGCTGGTCTGGAAGATCATGTACAGGTAGTTCTCCGTTTTGGTGAACTTGGCAAAGATGGAGTCGCGGTAATATTTGTACAGGTTGGTAAAGTCCGTAATAAAACCCTCATCTTCTATCAGGGTAAGCGGCTGCGGTTCAAAATGATTATCGGTAAACCGGTATATATTGAACACATCGCTTAAGCGGATAGATTCACGCAAACCAAAGTGTACATTATAGCCGAATATGCACAGCTCACCAAAAGCCATAATACCTCTTGCCACCCCGTTATTCTCCGTAGTGATACGCTGATTGGCAATGAGTTCAAAGCCGGTTGAGTTGAAGATCTCTTTCCTGGCTGTATTCAGTTTGGATAAACGCTGCACCAGCTCCACACGCTGCTCGTTTAACCTGCTCCTGATTATTTCGTAAGTACCCGAATCTAATGCCGTTGTTATTTGCTGTCCTGTTTCTGCCATGTTGATAGTAGGGCCTGTTGCCCGGAGACAACAGGCTTGTTAGCTATTAAAAAATTGTACCCGGTGGTATTAACCGTTCAGTTTTTTATTGGATAGTCCCAAACTGCTTGCCAGATTTGCCAGGTTTAACAAAGTGGGCCTGTCGGTATCGGAACTATTCTGCTGCATTTTTAATAAAATGCTGGAGATGGTCAGGTTTTTTAAGTCGTTGGTAGAAACGTTATATTTTTCTGCGAAGTTTTTGATACGCTCCATCAGGTCACCGCTGGTACTGCCATCACCCAGTAAAGCCGTTTTAATTTGTGTGGCATTCTCACTTTCATTGATCAAACGGTCAAAGCCTTTGGCATTGGATATCTGGTTCACAATATTCTGGAAGAACATGGTTTCACCACCTACGATATCGATATTGGCCGATTTCAGGGCGCTGCCCAATACATCTGCCTGTGCATCGGCAATATCTTTCTGGATATTGATCTGCGCCAGGGCAATATCTTTTTCTTTCTGCAGTAAGAGTTTAAACTCTTCGTGATCCTTACCAACAGCATCCAGTTTTTTCATGGCTTCCGCTTTTTCTTCAATACCGGCAGCTTCAGCCAGGGCTTTTTCTTTGGTTACCTCAGCCTGCGCCAGTCCTTCCTTACGTTTGGCCTCTGCTAATTTTTCAATTACGCTGGCATCGATCACACCTTGTCTTTCTGTAGCTTCAGCTTTAGCGATCATTACTTCCGCTTCTGACAGACCAAGGGTCGCTTCCTCACGGGCCTGGGCTTCGGCTAAAATTTTACGTGCTTCCGCCTGTTTCACAGCTGCTTCTTTTTTAGCATCGGCATCAATGATGAGTTGTTTTGCTTTTTCTTCCGCCGCTTTTTTCTCGGCTTCGGCCGCTTTCACGGTATAGATCAATTTCTCTTCGGCCTGCCTGCTTGCTTCGGTAATACCTACTGTTTTTTCACGCTCTACACCACGGAAGGCTTCTAAATCCATTACACCTTGTTTTTCTTCCACCACGCCTTTTTCCAGTTTCACTCTTTCGCGGATAACATCTTGGATATTTTTCTTTTCTACCTCAATATTTTTTTCTTTCTCAATCTGGGCCAGGGTTACGATCTTTTCTCTTTCTGTTCTTTCCAATTCACGGTCTTTTTCCACACGCTCAGTTTCTACCGCATCGGTACGCAGTTTGTTTTTTTCTGCAATAATGATCTGGCGCAGTTTGTTCTCCTCCTGTACGGCCAGGGATTCATCGGTTTGTATTTTCACCGTCTGCGCTTTCAACCTTTCCTCCTCCCTTACTTTCACGATCTCGGCCTCTTCACGGGCTTTGATATTATCGATCTCTCTTTTTTGCTTCTCTTCCTTCTCCGCCATCTGCCTGTCTAATTCCAGGATGGCTTCGCGGGCTTCCACATTTTGTTTTTTGATCGTTTTTTCCTCTTCCCTTTTGATGAGGTTAGCTTTAATGTTTTGCTCTGCAGTTAATTCCGTGATCTTTTTAATACCCTGTGAGTCCAGGATATTCTGTGCACTTAAGAATCGTATTTCAGTTTGTTCTAAATAGTCAATCGCACAGTCGTCCAGGATATAACCGTTCAGGTCGGTACCGATAATATCCAGGATCTCGGTCCTGAATTCGCGGCGGGCTTCATAGAGTTCAATAAAGTCGAATTTTTTACCCACGGTTTTTAAGGCCTCGGAGAATTTGGCTTCAAACAGGTTGCGCAGGGTCTCCACATCGCTGGCACGCTCGCAGCCGATGATCTGGGCAACGTTCAATACATCATCAATACTTTTATTAACGCGTACAAAGAAGGCCACTTTAATATCGGCCCGGATATTATCCTTACAGATCAGGCCATCGTTCTCCATCCGGTCTATCTGTAATTTTTTTACCGATATATCCATGATCTCCATTTTATGTAGAATGGGGATGACGTACATACCTTTATTGAAGGCCACTTTACCGCCGCCAACACCGGTACGGACAATGGCTTTACCCTGTGGTATTTTTTTGTAAAAAGTGGCTAAGGCAAAAAGAAAAATAACAATGAAGAAAATAACGCCACCAATAATTAATAAGGTGATACCTCCTAATGCATCGAAAAATGAGCCCATAAGTGTTTAAGGTTGTTTGTTTTTAAAAATTTGATTGTACTTAAAATAAGTTGTTAATGGTTAATGTGCTTAAAACCTTTGTGCTGTTAAACTTTCAGGATATACCTGATGGTTTTTGCAAAGTGCCTGATAGCATTACTGAACGATGCAGTGAGTGACACAACCGCAGCCGATAGTAGTAATGCAGCCGACACAATAATTTTATTTGGTATGATAGTTAAAGATCTGTTCACTTGTATGTTTTAATGATTAACTATTTATTAAATCTGGCCTATACGATATTATTAACCGTTATTTCCGGCACAACATAGTAATACCGCTTATCTGCCGACTCTGCCGCTATCATTACTTCTGCGTTATACTGGATACTTTCGCCTGTTTTGCTTTTTACATGAATGCGTATCACATCGCGGTTGATCACCAGCTCGGCCGCACCAATTTTATCGCCGTTAATGGTCGATCGCATCCGGGCAACACGTCCCAGCAGATCGTGTTTATCTTCACCGTTATACCCCATGATCTTGTATAGTTTTACCAGTGGCCTGGTGGCGAACCGGGTAATGAAAAATGTAATGATGAATACCGGGATGAGTAAAAGCGCTGATCGCCAGCCCCAGCTTGCCGCACCTAATACCAGTGATGAAACCAGTGTCAGGATCCAGGCAATGAATTTAAACGTGCTGTATACTACCATGAAGGGCACTTTGCCTACATTGATGTATTCCATTGCTTTGGCAAAGAACGATTTCTCTGCCCCCTCCCCTTTGATATCGGCTTCCGTATCGGTATCATAATCGGCACCGCCGTCCGCATCAACATCCACATCTACATCTACGTCCACATCCCCGAAAAAATCACCTGCAATAAAAGTGAATATCCAGTACAGGGCAGTAATGCCTGTAAGAATGGTCATGATCGCATTAGACAGCGGATGAAATAAAAAATTTACAAAATCGGCCATATTGTTATTCGTCAGTTTTGGTAACTATACCCAGCTTTTCTTTAATGGCATCCAGGTCTTTTTCTATCGACAGGCTGTCATCTTTCAGCAGGTTATCCAGTTCTTCCTTCAGGTCATTTTTTTCCTGTGCTATTTCGCCATAAGCTTTTGCCAGCGCTTCCTGGTCCTCCACTTTTTCCTTCATACGCTCCAGCATGGCAATAGTGCCGTTATTATCCAGCTGCGCCAGTTGTTTGTTCACCTGCTGGGTAGCTTTGCTTACTTTAACACGGGCACGTAAGGTTTTTAATTCCTTCTCCCATTTCACCAGGTTCTCTTTCAGTATCTCGATGTTTTTCAACATCTCTTTTCCCGATTGCTGGTGGGTAGCAGCCTGCCTGCCCAGGTCTTCGGCATCGGCTGCATACTTACGTCTTAAAGATAAAGCTTCTCTTGCCAGTTGCTCACCTTTTTCCAGGCTTATATCACCATTCTGTGCTTTTTGCATAATGAGCACGGCTTTTTCTGCATAAGCCGCCGATTCTTTCTGGCAGGCCTCCTGTTCATTTTCGGTACGGATGGCCAGTGCTTTTACTTTGGCATATGCCTCGGTAGCTTCCGCCAGGTCATCACGCAATTCGCGCAGGCCCTGTTCGGTCATTTTAATGGGATCTTCCATCTTTTCTACGGCGGCATGTATCTCTGCCTGGCCTATCCTGAAAATTCTTTTGAAGATATTCATACTATTATTTTTTTGAAAAGTCAATAATTTGTTGATAGTATTCGCTCAGTAACAAACCCAATGAATTCAAGGCGCCTTCAAATTCATTGAGGTTAATATTTTCCAGTTGCATGGTATAACGGAATAAAACCTTATTCCCTTCTTCATTGATGACAAATGCACCGTGGATCATGTCCCTGTTCTTTTGTAACAGTTGTTTGAACATATCCGCACTGTCGGACCGGAAGGAGAACAGGAACTGTTCCATGATCAGGATAGGCGGTGCTATACCAATGATCAGGTGATGGATGCCGTCCGGCTGGTTATCGATCTTTAAGATCCCTTCCTGTTCGTTTTTATAAACAATGGTGCATCCGGCGGCAGCAACAAATTTTTCTATCGTGTGTATATAATCCATTGGCAGTTTAATTTAGCAGTTTTTACAGGAGGCTGGAGTTATGAATTATTGAATGATGAATTATAAATTATGAATTCAGCAAAACTCCGATCCTTCTTCTTGTCATCCATTGTCAATTGTCATTTTTCCATTGTCAATTACCCTCCTAACCCCCTTGAACTTCTCGAACATTTGAACCATTGAACCTCTTTAATCAAACATTGTTTAACAAATTTAGCAGAAAAAGTTTATATTTGCAAAAAATATTTGCAATTAAGATAAAATTTTTTACATCCTAATAAAACCGGTATGACAAAAATTGGAAGCAATATAAAAAAGATAAGGACCGCAAAAGGCCTTAGCCAGCAGGCTTTCGCCGATCTGTTTGAGATCAGCCGGGGAAATATTTCCTCCTACGAGGAAAGCCGGGCCGAGCCCAGGATCGAGACGGTTATAAAAATTGCAAATTATTTTAGCATACCTGTTGAAAATTTTATCACACAGAGCCTGACAGTCAACGAGATATTAAAATATAACGGCGACAAGCTGATCGATACGGAGAATCATATCATTAATTTACAATTAAGGGCTGTTCCTTTTATCAATGATAATATATACATGAAGTGCTGTCATCATGAAATGGCTTTTAATGATTGGGCCGCTTTTCCGCAACTGGTATTGCCCGAAACGGCCAATAATAACCTGCTGGCCCTTACGTTTAATAATAATATCCCCCACCACGAAACCTTACCCGAATATAAACAACATGATGTACTGGTTTTTGAAGAAGTGACCGATCATAATATCCATCTCACGCATCATAAAATCGGGTTGTACAGCAGTGCTGCTGAACTCACCATCGGCCGCTACGATATCACCGGTGATAAAGTAGACCTGATATTGAATAGTTTTAAGAAACATCATTTCGATTTTAAAAAGCCAAGGCATTTCTGGAAGCTGTTTGCCGTGTACGAACACAAGGGCTGATTTTAGCATGCCCTTAACCTCCTTCCCAAGCATTCTGCTTATTTTTGCGTCTTCATTTGTTCACTATTGTCCTGTTGTATGAAGATGCGTTTACCTTGTTTTGTTTATATCCTCTTTGCTTTTGTGCTGGCATCCTGCAGCAGTACCCATAATCTGCAGTTACAGCAGTATATTAACAAAGTAAGCTGTCACCAGCAAAATGAAGTGCGGTATAATATACAGGCAGTACCACAGCCGCTTTACCAGCTTAGCCTGGACACTATTTTAACCCGTCATTTTACCCCGGCCAGTTTACAGGTAGCGCATGCATTTGGCCTGCTGGATATTTTAGGCAGGTATGTGCATGAGCACAGGCAATATACAGCCAGTCCTACCCTGGAGGAGCGTATCAGTTTACTGGAATTGTCGCAGCAGATACATAACCGTATTAACCAGGCCTCCCTGGAGATATCATCCTTTGCATCGGAACTGGATTGCGAGGAAGAACGTTTAACACAGATAGCCGATTACCTGAAAGGGAAAGAGCGGGAACGGGAGAGCAAACTTACTGTGGCTGCCATTGTGGTAGGTGCTACAGGGGGCATTGGCTCCAGCGCCCTGGCGTTGGGCGAACGTACCGATAAGGCCGGTAATTATGTGGCCATTGCCAGTGGTATTACCGAAGCGGTGCTGGGTATACTGATGCTGACCAATAACCGGACGCTTACAATAGAACATCCCCGGAATGCCTTAAAGGATGTATGGGAGGGTAAGGACACATCGGACATATTCCCGGCATCGATCTGGTATTATATTAATTATTATGACCCGGCACATCCCGATCAGCCATCCCTGCGTTACCAGCTATTACAGCGCTGGATGAGCTTTAAACAAATTGATGTGGCATCGACCAAAAACAAGAAGAAACTGTTGGATATGTATTTTGGTGACGGTGGTAAGTACAGTACCGACCAGCTGTATAACCGGGCCAATATGTACGACCAGCTGGAATCATACGTTAAATTAATTAAACAGGATATAATGGCGCTGTCATTAGAAGTAGAAAATATACGTTGATCATGAAAAAATTATTCACTTTATTGCTAAGCATCTTCCTGGCGGGTGTACATTTTACTGTTACAGCCCAAACGGTAAAGGAAAGCAAAGTACCCGCAGCGGTAAAAGAAAGTTTTAAAAAACAACATCCCGACATGTATGTATACGAATGGGAGTTTAAAAAGAAAAAACAATTGTACGAAGCTGAGTTTTTACATAAAGGAGCAAAACACGAAGCTCATTTTACGCCTGATGGTAAATGGCTGCTGACTAAAAGGGATATTAAAAGGAAAGACCTTCCCGCAAAGATCCTGCAGGCTATTGCCGGCAGCCAATACAGCCACTGGGAAATTGATGATGCGGAAGAGCAGCAAACACCTTCCGGGCTGGTATATAAAGTAGAAGTAGAGCAGGGAAAACAGGAGTTGTATTTATATATTACTGCCGAAGGAAAGATAGAAAAGACGGTGCAGAAGTAGTTTCATTAATACAATATGTTATCATAGCCGGGTTTAAAAACTCAATCCTATAGCCACAATAAATTCCTTACCGGTATTATTTTGTGGTACATCGTACCTGTTAAAACGGCCACTTATATCACAATACAATACAAGTGTTGTACTAACAGGCCTGCTAAAATTAAGCGAAGGATTAAGACTATAGAAGGACGATGCATAAAACCGGTGGGTTTTGTTAAGCATATCAGCTATGCCTGCAGCAGGCTGTACATCGGGCCAACTGTATGCAACATCATTTACAAAACGTTTCACTATATCAAACCGTCCCCGCAGCGTACTCTTTTTTTGGTTTACGGTACCATTGATAAAGCCGGATACGACAAAACCAGTATAGGATAAAGTACGTAAGGGACTTGCATACCTCGTTTCCTGTTGTGTAAATAAACCGGTAGCACCCGCGGACCATGCATAAGCAGTATACCGTTTTTCATAAACGCCTTTTAGTCCGATCTCTTTTATATCATCACTGAAACTTTGACGTTCCGCAATTTTCTGGTATCCGTATACCCCGCCGGTATTATTAAAAACCGCTTCTGTTCCTTTACGATTTTTAACCCCGGCATTCATTTGTAGTAACCATGTAGTATGTTCAGCATTTTTTACATACCCCAAATCTATAAAAAAACGGTCCTCTGAGGCGGTGGCAATATTTTCGTTTATATCATCTAACCGCTTTTGTAAGGCCAGCTGACGATAGCCTGTTTTGAATAAAAACCCTTTTTCTTTAGTAGTAACCAGGTGAATGACCGGAGACCATGCTGTAGCATTCACATAGGCAACTACCCTGTTCCCGGCCAGCATTGTATTATAAGCGCCCAAACCTGCATCGTGATAAACAAGCGGATAACCCAGTTCGTTTTCAAAACTTAACCTGTTTCGCTGGTTATATTTATTACCCTGTATATTGAATGCAAGTTTATACTGTGTGTTTATTGATATAGCAGCCGATAAAGCGGCATTAATATCAGACGAGATATTATTGGGCCTGGGATCCCTGTCCCGGTAATTTTGCACACCAACATAACCGGTTGTTAAACCATAGTATACCTTACCTATCTTTTTGACCAGCCCCCCGGAAATGGCATAAGACTCCATTTTAATATCACCGCCAACCGAGTCGGCCATTACATAAGGATAGATCAAATCGTAATCGAGGGATTCGTTGTATTTAACTTTGATGGCAGTCTGGTTACTATAGTTAGCATTACCCCATAGGGTTAACCTGTTCTTGTTTTTATAATAAGAAGAGGCGTCGACATAAAACCCTTTACGCCCCTTCCCTTTTTGAGGTATAAAAATATCATCCTGTTTATTAAAGTAAGCGGTACTGACACGGGCATAATCAAAGTTCCGCTGAAAGCTTTTCAATGCAGGGATATCAAAAAAAACATCCCTGAACCTGGCAGCAGGAGAAAATTGCTCCTGCAAAGCAGCATTAACGGTATCAATAGTTTGAGTGTGACCGTTGGTCACACTCAAACTAAAAAATAATATACCTGTCAGTAATTTCCGCATGAACCTATTTTTTTAAAGACGGTACAGATTCAGGGTTAAAGTCCACTGTTGAATTATTAGTGTCTTTGTAAATAACACGACCATCAGGCGTAGTTGATAACACTTTACGGATCACTGATTTACCAAAACGGGTAGCATCGCTATCTACTTTACCACAATAAGTCCAGCCCATATCCAATGCAGGAGAAGTAACAATCCACTCAAACATTGACTGTACGCTTAAATTAACAGCGTCCAGGACATCCGAATTTTTAATTTTAAAAGAGTTGGTGGTAGTAATATTACCGGCCGAATTGGTATAGTCGTAGCTATATGCCTGTTCGGCTTTAAACTGGTCGGGTGTTTTATTCAACCTGGCCAAAACATAGCTTTTAAAGCCGCGGTTATGCATGGTTAAAAAGGCCGACACATTGATGGTGTTAGGAACCTGGGGATTATCTACATTAATACTTGGTAACAACTCTACTTCAAATTTAGCGCTACGCAGATCCAGGGAGTTCGCATTACCTTCCAGGTGATTGATAGCATTATTGGCAATAGTAAATGATTCGCCCGGCTGAATGGGATAATCGGTTCCATTACCAGGCACAATGATAATTGTTTTAGTAGTAAAGGCATCAGCCATTACGTCCGGCGTATAAGCCCGTTTGGTTGTTGTAAGAAAATCAGATTCTGCAAAAGCCAGACCATCAGCATATAAAACCTTATCGGAATTGTTATGAATGATCACATATTTATCACCGTTATAGGTTTTACCTTCCGGCGTAACAGTACCCGTGTAAAAAATTTCCTTGATCACAAAGTTGGCGGCATCGTTATAGATATACAGCTGTACATCTACACCCGCGGTTGCCCCTACCACTACCTGTGACTGTTTTAAACCTTTTACTTTAATAGTTTTTGTAGTGCCGTCTAAAGTATAGTTTATCTCTCCTTCCACAGAAATATCATAAGAACCCGCTACCAGAGATAACGGCACCGTATTAGACTTTACATTTTGAATGGTGGTAACTGTTGCTGTATTTGTTTCTTTTGCAGTAATGGTGGCATTAACAATAGTAACCCCGGTTAAATTATCCGGATTTAATAAAGTAATAGTAGCCTGGGTAGGCGCTACATCCTTATCTTTTTTACAACCTGTATATAAAAAGGCTGTAAACAAAGTAAGAAATACCAGCGTTTTTTTCATTGTGTTCATGTTTATTTATTTAAAAATTTATATTCATTTCCATTCCAAAATAGGGCGTACTCAACCCGGACCTGATTATATATGCTCCATTTTCGTTTGTATAATTAGGTTTATAAGTTGCTATGCGGTTAGCGAACATGGATACCACAAACCTGTTTTTACTGAAACTTTTGGACACCTTCAGGTTGATATTCAGATCCACAGGTACCTTGTATTTTTTAAAGGCCGTATTGTTGTAAATGATATTCAGTGCCTGTAAATGCGGGTGGGTTTTATCAGCCTCTGTATATTCATGTACATTACCATCTATATCCACGTATTGCAAGGGTGTGCCTGATTTATAAAGGCTTTGATTGGCCGTATACCACAGGTTTTGAAAACTGGCCGCTATATTTATTCCTAAAGACGGCAGGTAACTGTCCACGGTAAGGTTAGTGTTCAACTGTTCATAATAAGTACCGACATTATCCTCGTATATGCCCAGGTACTGTCGTATTTTACCATCGGTTACTACGTTTGAACTGATAACACTATAGGATTTCTGACTGTCCGCATGACGGGTTTTAAACCACGCACCGTTTAAAGTAAACCGGGTATTTATACCTGTAATACGCCTGGAAGTGAACTGGTATTCAAAACCACGTTTAACCTGCTTACTGCCATTTGACGGTGTACCGTACGCAAAATATTCCCGGGCCGGCGTATAGGTAAAGGCATCCACAGCGGGTTTTTGTGTGAGCGTATCGGCATTAATAGAAGTATTATTATACCTTTTATAATCCAATGCAATATACCGGCTGGAGGTTCTGAAACCTGAATTCAGGACTTCATTAAAGTAAGTAATCGTTAACCTGTTACCCCCATAACTAAAGTCAGCACTTAACTCCTGCTTTATGTTTTTTGCTATTCCTATAGCATAATTCGTTTTGTCAACTATATAGGTTATTACATTCGCCGTTCTGAAAGCCGGATTATTATGATAGTAGTTCAGCTGTATAATATCGGTATAGTCCAGTGGAGGATATAACATGTCCAGCGTAGGTGTTTTACTCAATACGCCATAACCTCCGCCAATGGTTATTAAAAGCGGCTTTTTATTTAACTGCAGGGCCGGGAGTTGCCACCGGGCATTTACCCTGGGGTTGAATAATACTTTATTGGCCAGCTTAAACCGGTTACTTAAGTTTAACAGGGTAAAAGCCCTTAATCCTGTTTCCAGGCTCAGCACATGATCACCTGTACGCCATGTAGCCGTATTTTCAATATAAGCAGCCAGTTGCTGCATGGCCGGAATAGTATCGAAGGCCCTCGGACGGGTGGAGGCGCTCACTTTTGAGCCTGCCGCTACGCCCATGGGAAAGTTAAGATCATACACCTGGCCCTTACCAAGATTTTTACTGTAACTGAAATCGGTGCCTATTTTAAGATTATTTTTTACAGCCCCCAGAAAATAACCGGCTACCGAATTGGCTTTTACAAATACATTCAGGGGTTTGCCATCAACGATCATATGGCCAGTATATCCGGCTATCAGGAAACCAACATCATGTATGCCCGGTTCTGTGGTGTTGATCAGTACAGTTGCCGTACTGGGCTGCATCCATTTTTTTATATCGATCTTATCCTGCTGGTAATTGACCTTGCCGCTTAACTCAACTGTTTTGAAAAAGGAGTTTTTGGGTAACTGCAGTTTTAATCGTGTTGCGTAATCATAACTATTAAAGTAAGAAACATATTTATCCGTCAGCGCAAAGGAATTATCGGGGTCAGTACGTTCATTATCGATATTTCTACCATAATCAATACTATTCATCCATTCTATGTTACCAAAAGCCTTTCTCCAGATCTTTTCGGTTCTTAAAGAAGTAGTGATACGCTTGTAATTGGAATAGCTATTGGTTGGGTTGGCCTTTGCATCGAGATAGTCGATATCAATATTGGTAAAAAAGTCATTGCGTTTATTGGCAAAGCCCTTACCAATGGAGTATAATTTACTAAAGCCATCGGCCTTGATCCTGGCACTGTAGGGCATTTTACCTTTTTTACGGGTGATCATCACCGCCCCGCTGGTAATATCGCCGTACTCTACAGATGGTATACCTCTTATTATTTCCACCTTTTCGATCTGGTCGGTAGAGATAGAACGCATATCCACCCCCTTGTTTACACTGTTACGGCTTGCATTAGGATCAGAAACGGTAAATCCGGCCGTGGTTTGAATATTGGCATTGGTAATAATAGGCGCCCCATCTACATAAAAGCCGGTGCCGAGCGCACTGGTATTACGCTGGTCGTTGGCACTGCCGGTTTCCCTTAAACTCATTTTGTTCATAGCGGTCAGGTTAGGGTCACGGGAACGGCCTCCCGGAAGCAGCTCCAGCAGGTCGGTAAAACTGGAGGGCTGTAATAGCTGCATGGCTGCCCGGTCGATCACCGAAGCACTGGTCATGGATTTTGACTCACGGGCCGTTACATATACATCATTCAGTAATTTGAATTGCGACTCCAGCCTGAACCTGATATTTTTGTCTTTATCCAGTAAAACCCGGACCGTTTGTTCCTGGTAATGGATAGAAGAGATATTGATGATATAATGGCCTGCCCCCAATGCAATAAAGGAAAAATTGCCGTTTTTGTCGGTCTGCGTGTAGCGGGTAGTTGTGTCCTTGGTTATTGCGACGGTAATGCCGGACAGCAGTGAATCATTCGCCTTATCGGTAACAGCACCGGTAAGCGTGTATTTTGACTGGGCATGTACGTTGCCCGCAACAATAAAAAGCAGTAAAAAGCCTAACCCTGATATATACAAACGCCGCAACGCCTTAAAATTTTTGCAAAGGTGTAAGGCACAGAGTCCCTATTGTTTATGAAATCAGGAAAAACTTCAGGGGAAACGGTTTTATGACTTAACGATGACAATGCAAACTGGTCAATATCAGGCCCTAAAGCAAAATATTATCGTTTTTTACCTTGTAAAGCCTCATAAAAGCTTCCTGTTCAGTTTATTCCCTTTTGCTGTACTTTTGCAGCCTTATGGCAAACGATACGAACAAATTCCAGGCGATTATATCGCACTGTAAGGAATATGGCTTTATTTTCCCCAGCAGCGAGATTTATGACGGTTTACAGGCTGTATACGATTACGGCCAGATGGGCAGTGAGTTAAAAAAGAATATCAAGGATTACTGGTGGAAAAGTATGACCCAGTTGCACGACAATATAGTAGGTATTGACGCGGCTATTTTTATGCACCCTACCACCTGGAAGGCATCCGGGCACGTTGACGGTTTTAATGACCCGATGATTGATAATAAAGACAGTAAAAAACGCTACCGGGTTGATCATTTGATTGAAGCTTTTGCGGAAGAATTAAAATCAGCAGGTAAAGAAGATGAAGCTGCTGCGCTAATCAGCGATATGGAGAAGATGGACGCCGCAGGCGATCTGGCAGGTTTAAAAAAACTGATTGAGGATAATAAAATAAAATGTGCGGTTAGCGGTACTGCAAACTGGACAGATATACGCCAGTTTAACCTGATGTTCTCTACAGAGTTTGGCAGCACTGTATCGGCGGATGATGAGGATAATAAGGTTTACCTCCGCCCCGAAACTGCCCAGGGTATTTTTGTTAACTTTTTAAATGTACAGAAGACCGGCCGTATGAAAATACCTTTTGGTATTGCCCAGATCGGTAAGGCTTTCCGTAACGAGATCGTAGCCCGCCAGTTTGTATTCCGTATGCGGGAGTTTGAGCAGATGGAGATGCAGTTCTTTATTCGCCCTGGCACGCAACAGGAATGGTATGAGTATTGGAAAAATGAACGCCTTAAATGGCATTTAAGTCTTGGAAACCCCTCTGAAGAATACCGTTTTCATGATCACGTTAAACTGGCATTCTATGCTGACGCTGCCTGTGATATTGAGTATAATTTCCCTATAGGTTTTAAAGAGCTGGAGGGCATACACTCAAGAACCAATTATGACCTGACCCAACACGAAAAATACAGTAAAAAGAAATTACAATATTTCGATAATGATGTTGACCCGGAAACAGGTAAACCCTATGGCAATTATGTTCCTTATGTAATTGAAACCTCAATAGGTCTGGACAGGATGTTTTTATCAGTAATCAGCGCTGCTTATACAGATGAAGACCTTAGTACACCTGAAAAACCCGATAGCCGGGTGGTACTAAAACTTCCTGCTAAATTGGCTCCTATTAAATTAGCCATTTTCCCTTTAGTTAAAAAGGATGGATTACCTGAGATTGCAAAAAAGATTATGCAAGACTGCAAACAGGAATTCAAGTGTTTTTACGAGGAAAAAGATGCTATCGGTAAACGTTACCGCCGTATGGACGCAGTAGGCACGCCCTTCTGTATAACTGTTGACCATCAGACCAAGGAAGACAACACCGTTACCATCCGTCACCGTGATAGCATGGAGCAGGAGAGGGTTTCTATTGAGGTGATCAAACAACTGGTACTGGATGCCACCAGGTAAGAACTGCTGATATTTTATATACTATAAAGAGGTCGTAATGACCTCTTTTTTTGTACTTCGTATTTTTTCGCTGCAGAAAAAACCGATGTTAAAACATTGTTTTTGAAACTACTACCACTAACCGGTAAAACTGGTAGAGTTTTCCACAGTAATACCCTTTTGGCACAGTAGTTGAAAATATATTCAACGAAAAACAGCAAGCCACTTCTGTTTGTGAAGGGAAATAAATTGTTTAATTTTTTAAAACAGAAGTTATGAAAAAGAAATTACTAAGTGTAGGCTTTATACTAGCCATTGTAGCAGTGTTATTTGCCTTTACAAAAACGGATGACAGTGTTATTTTACAGGGTGCTATTACCGGCAGCATAAGCCCGGCAGATGGAGCAGAGGCAGTATGGGCTATTAAAAGCGGTG
Source organism: Terrimonas rubra (assembly GCF_042686025.1). Taxonomy (NCBI): domain Bacteria; kingdom Pseudomonadati; phylum Bacteroidota; class Chitinophagia; order Chitinophagales; family Chitinophagaceae; genus Terrimonas; species Terrimonas rubra. The sequence continues at coordinate 192,935 of NZ_JBHUOZ010000003.1, read as the reverse complement.
GTGATACCACAAAAGGCACATTAACGCAGGGTAAGTTTTCGGTAGATGTTAAAGCCGGTACTTACACGTTAATTGTTGACGCAAAAGATCCTTACAAAGATGTGTCTGTTAATAATTTGGAAGTAGCCGATAAACCAGTGGATGTTGGCGAAATTATTTTACAGCAATAAAGATATTCTCACTTGGACGGTTTGAATTCATACGAGCCCCGATCTTTATCGGGGCTTTCATTTTTTATACCCCGGGAGATGACCGGTTATCAGTATACCGCTATTTTGCAGGGTGTTTAACAACCCGGTGATTGACTCGATGCCTGAAGGGCTGCCGGATTGCAGCGAAAAGCCCGGTGAGGGCCGGCGGGCGGGTTGTGCCGGACTTGCAGCGAAAAGCCGGGACTGCTGCTGACCGGAGTTAACCCTGCCGGGAGCCCCCGTTAATACGCCTTGCCCTATTATAATAAAAAAATATATCTTTGTTATTCATGTTACCGGATTATCCACATAAACCGTTCACTGACATCAGGGGCAACTTTAACCTGCTGATGGAGACCCTTGCTATGGGTTCATAAAGTCTTGTCACTTAGCTTACTATCATTCCTCTTACAGAGAGTTTTCCGCATTTTACATTAACACTGTTTACTATAAAATTTATTTGTATGTCTACAACTGTACAGGCAGCCAATGCCGTTAACAACACCACCGATTTTTTGCCGCTGGAAGGCACCGATTATGTTGAGTTTTATGTAGGTAATGCCAAGCAGGCTGCTCATTATTACATGAGTGCCTTTGGTTTCCAGGCCATTGCCTATGCCGGCCCCGAAACCGGTATGAAGGACAGGGCCAGCTACGTGGTTCGCCAGCATAAACTGACTTTTGTTTTAACCACTCCCCTGCGCCCGGATAATGAGATGGCCGATCATATTTATAAACATGGCGACGGTGTAAAAGCCCTTTCCTTACGTGTACAGGATGCTACCAGTGCCTGGCAGGAAACCACCAGCCGCGGCGCTACCAGTTATATGGAGCCGGTGACGATGAAAGACGATTTTGGTGAAGTGGTAATGAGTGGCATACACACTTATGGTGACACCGTGCATTTGTTTATTGAAAGAAAAAATTATACCGGTGCTTTTATGCCCGGTTACCGTGCCTGGAGCAACCCGTATTTTCAACCCACCGATACAGGCCTGTTGTATGTTGACCATTGCGTAGGCAATGTAGACTGGAACGGCATGAACCCCTGGGTAAAGTTTTATGAAGACGTAATGGGCTTTAAGAATATTTTATCTTTTGATGATGAAGATATTTCCACCGAGTACTCGGCCCTGATGAGTAAAGTAATGAGCAGTGGCAATGGTTTTGTTAAGTTCCCCATCAATGAGCCGGCAGAAGGCAAGAAAAAATCGCAGGTGGAGGAGTACCTGGAGTTTTACCAGGGCGAAGGTGTACAGCACGTAGCTTTGGCCACCAATGATATTGTAACCACCGTAAAAGACCTGATGAGCCGCGGTGTGGAGTTTTTAAAAGTACCCACTACCTATTACGATGACCTGATAGACCGTGTAGGCGCTATTGACGAAGATATTGAGCCTTTGAAAGAGTTGGGAATATTGGTAGACCGGGATAATGAAGGCTACCTGCTGCAATTGTTCAGCAAACCGGTTGAGGACCGTCCCACCCTGTTTTTCGAGATCATACAGCGTAAAGGGGCCAAAAGTTTTGGTAAAGGCAATTTTAAAGCCCTTTTTGAAGCCATTGAGCGGGAACAGGAAGCCAGGGGTAATTTGTAGGCCTTTGTTGATGATATCATAAATTAGGGGTATTTTTACATACCAAAACGAAATAGCACAGAATAAAATGGTTGCTATTTCGTTTTGTTTTAAGTAAGCGTTACAGTTATGATTAAAGGCCTTCTTGCAGTATTATTTTTATCTATTATCGGCTCCCAGGTTATAGTTGCTCAAAATGGTAATAATGGCCGCCGTAATTCCGGCCCTGCCAGTGTAAGCAGTAATAGCAGCCCCAAAACATTCATCGACTTCCAGCGGACTTTTCCCCGCCCCGACGAATCGTTCAAGCGTAAAGAAGACACCCTGCAGAAACAATTTGCGGCCAAAAAACTGGAATGGCCTGCCAAATACCTGTATATACGCTCCTTTAAGTATGACAGCCAGCTGGAAGTATGGGTTAAGAACGAGATGAACGAACCTTTTAAGCTGTTTAAAACCTATAAAGTATGTGCCTTAGCCGGTAGTATGGGCCCCAAACGTATGGAAGGCGACTACCAGGTGCCGGAAGGCTTTTATTATATTAACGAGTTTAACCCGCGCAGCGAGTATTATCTTTCTTTAGGCATTAATTACCCTAATGCATCGGACCGGATACTGAGTGATTCATTACGCCCGGGCAGCGCCATTTATATTCATGGCAGCTGTGTAACCGTAGGCTGTATTCCCATTATGGACAGCCAGATTGATGAGTTATATATTTTAGCTGCACATGCCAAAAACCAGGGCCAGGATTATATTCCTGTACATATTTTCCCGATCCGTTTTAATGTACCCAAAAGCGTAACCTACCTCAACACCCTGACCAAGGACGATAATACCCTGAAACGTTTTTCGGAGAATTTAGAAGACGCCTTTAATTATTTTGAAAAGCATAAAAAACTGCCGGTTATTTTTATTAATGATAAAGGCGAGTACAGTGTTAACGATCCCGTAAAAAGAGTGGTAAAGGAAGAGAAGGTAAAAGTGAAGAAACCCAGGGCCCAGTTACGCACCCGCCATATCAGTGTACTGGCCGATGCCGTACATACCTGGCCTGAATACCCCGGAGGCGGCACCGTGTTTATGCAATACCTGGATAAACTGGGTAAGGAAATGACCGAGTTTTTACCGGAAGGCGTAAAGAAAGTGTATGCCCAGGTAGAGTTTGTGGTAGATACGGATGGTGTACCTGTAAACTTTAAGGTATTAAAAGGCACTAAGGATGAAGAGCTGATTGACGAATTACTGACCCGCATGGAAAAAATGGAGACCTGGAAGCCCGCTATCCTCCATAAAAAACCGGTAGCGAAAAAGATGATACAGACGGTGACCATTTCGGCGGAGTAAGGATAGTATGCAGATGATAGTATTTAGTATATAGATGTTAGTATATAGATATTAGTATATAGATAATAGTATTGAGAATACAGGTAAGATACAAATAACACTATGAACCATTAACTATCAACCATTAACTTTTTTACCCCGGAACATCCTGTTCATCATTTCATATAACTCCGGGTGTTTTTGTTGTAACAGTGCCGGTCTCTCAAAAAAGTACTCGGCCACTACGGCTAAAAATTCGGCTTCGTTGGTGGCACCGTAAACATTGATATCAGAATCTCCTTTTTCAATGGCTGCAATGTTTTTATGCACCAGGTGTATCCAGGGTAGTACATAAGCATGTTTCAATAAAGCTTCAGGCACGCCATCAACCGCACCGTCCGCCTTATCCAGCAGGTGTACAAATTCATGAATAGCTGTATTTTCCTTGTCCGTTTTATTACTGAACCCCAATCGTAAGGCTGATTGCGACAGTATCATTACATGCTGCATAGGCCCGTTGCCCACCATGCCCAATATGTTCTTATTATTGCCATCCAGCTCATAAGCCTCGCTGAAAGTGCCGGGATAAATTAATACCTCGTTGAGATTGGGGTATTCCCAATGCGTAAAATTAAAAGTAGGTATCACTGCACTGGCAGCGGTCAGCACCATATCCAAAGGGGTAACGGTTGTTTTAACACCAGTGATACGCACCTCTTCCACAAAATGCGCTACCCGTTCATTGAACTCCTGTTGCTGCTCCTTATTTAATTTCTGGTAGAACAGCACATTCTCCTGTAATAACTCCGGGTAGTTAGCCGGCAGGGTTTGTTTTACAGCCGGTGTTTTCTTTTTCCGTACTGATCTTACAAGAAGAAATAGAAGGGCAACGCCAATTACAAAAACGACAAAACTTACTGTATCCATTACTGCAATAGTAAGATTTTCAGGTTACATTTGCTATAAATTAAACCAACAAACGGATGAGAAGATTTTTACTTATTTCTCTTGCAGCTACATTATTATTCGGTTCCTGTCAAAAAGAAATTTTTTATGATGTACCACCGATTCCTACAAACCCGGATCCCGGAACGGGGAACCCCGGCAACACTACTGCAAAAAGTCGTTTAGTTGGCACCTGGGTTACCACCGCAAGTGTGTCTACTATTGAATGGCCTGCTCCCCTGGGTACGCAAACATCGGAGCTCTTCAGTATATTACCGGCCTGTAATAAAGACAATCAATTCACATTTAAAGCAGATTTCACTTTAGTTAGTGATGAAGGTCCCACTAAATGTAATAGCACAGACCCGCAGGTTATCAGCACCGGAACATGGGAGTTTTATGATAATGATAAAAAGTTTAAGTCTACAACCAATGGCATTACCATAGAAGCAGATGTACTGGAGTTAACAGCCACTACTTTTAAAATACGGTATGTAACTGATTTTACAGGTATTAAAGCCACCACCACTACCACTTATACTAAATTATAATTGGCACATCGGTTTAGCTAATATTCATGCAGATCCAATGAACGGAGTTTCTTAAATCTTACTTCTTACATCGTAAATCTTCGTTTACTCCTCCGTCATCAGCACCTGTATAGTCTCCGGCGTTTGTTGTTTTAACAGAATAGTGCGGTTGGCCGTGATCTTATTGTAATACTCCCCGGTATAATGCCTGATGGTTAAGAGCGATAAATTCTTGCGTATGCTTACATCAAAAATGGACGAGGCTTCCAGGGCCAGGGCTTCAATTTTTTCCGAAAGATCATCAACCACGCAATGCAGCTGGATAGCGGCATTCTGCGTAAGATTGGGTTTGAATTTAAATTTTTCAAACAGTTTAAACAGTTCGGTACTGTGGTGTTCGCTTACAAAGGAAAAATCTTTGGACGTGAGCTCCAGCAGCACCTGCTTTTCTTTTAATACCACGATAGGCGGCAACTCTTTTACACCGTTACCATCTATTACCGTACCCGGTAAAGCAGGATTTAAAAAACATTTTACCAGCAGGGGAATACTTTTATTCTGTAAGGGCTTGATGGTTTTAGGGTGTATTACCTGGGCACCGTAAAAAGCCATTTCAATTACCTCGCGGTAGTTTAAATGATGCAGGGGCTTTGCTTCAGGAAAAACTTTTGGATCGGCATTCATTACACTCTCCACATCTTTCCAGATGGTCTGGCTTTCGGCATCCAGCAGGTTGGCAAATACCGCCGCAGAGTAATCACTCCCCTCACGGCCCAGGGTAGTACTTTCGTTTTCGTCGGTACACCCGATAAAACCCTGGGTTAATACGATGCCGTTATCCTTCAATAACCCTTCTTTGATATGGGCTACCGCCTTAGCTGTAAAATCCCAGTCAATAATAGCATCACGGAAATTATCATCCGTACGGATAATATCCCTTACATCCAGCCAGGTATTGGTAATATGCTGCTGGTTCAGGTAATGACTTACAATGGCCGTGGACAATAGCTCACCCACACATACCACCTGGTCGTAATAATAGTCGTACTCTCTAACTGGTTTATCGTGTAATAACCATTCTACTTCGGTAAAAAAATCTTTCAGTTGCGCTTCGCAGGCCAGGTAACCGGTGGTCAGTAAATACTTGGCCGTGGTAATATGCTGTTGTTTTACCTGGTCAAACAGTTGTAAGGCCATTTCTTTATTTTCCGCATAAAACGCCTCGACCACTTTCTCCAGCGCATTGGTTGTTTTACCCATGGCCGAGATGACGATTAACAAGGGTTGCTGCATATGATCTGCAACAATATCGCCAACGGCCTGTATACGCTCAACACTGTTAACGGAAGCCCCACCAAATTTAAAAACCTTCATATTACCTTTTATTGCGGGCAAAGATAATTATCCCTGCACTATCAACCATCTCAACAATGTTATGACAGGGTTGATCTTTCAGCACCAATAGGCAGGTAAAGGACAGATGAAAGCAAATTACCCTTACATTTGTTAGTATAACTTACAATTTAAACCTAACTGTGTATGCTGCCCGTAAATAAAAAGGTATTAACATTAGATGAATTCACCCTGCAACAATTACGACATATTCCCAATGCCACCGGCGAGCTCAGCGGGCTCTTACGTAATATAGGACTGGCTGCCAAACGGGTAAACGTGGAAGTAAATAAAGCAGGGTTAGTAGATATACTGGGCGATGCGGGCAGTGTGAATGTACAGGGCGAGGATGTAAAAAAACTGGATATTTATGCCAATGACCAGTTTACCGGGGTATTACAGCATGGTACCAGCTGTGCCGGTATTGCCAGCGAGGAGCTGGATGATTTTGTATCCTTTGACGATGCAGAGAATAAAAATTCCAAATACGTTTGCCTGTTTGACCCCCTGGATGGCAGCGGTAATATTGATGTGAACATTTCCATCGGTACCATCTTTGGTGTATACCGCCGCGTATCACCACAGGGCAGCAAAGCTGTTAAAGAAGATTTTTTACAGGCAGGTACCCAGCAGGTGGCCGCCGGTTATGTAGTATACGGTTCATCCACTATGCTGGTGTATGCTACCCGCCGTGGTGTAAATGGTTTTACGCTTGACCAGGGTATTGGCGAATTCACCCTCAGCCATCCTAATATCCAGTGTCCTGATTTTGGTAATATCTACTCTGTAAACCACGGTAACTTTTTCCAGTACGACCAGGGCGTAAAAGAATATATTACCGCCTGCCAGAAAAAAAATAAGACCAATGGCGGCCCTTATACCCAGCGTTATATTGGCAGCATGGTTGCCGATGTACACCGTAATTTATTAAAGGGCGGCATTTTTATGTACCCCGGCACCACCGATAAACCTAAGGGAAAGCTGCGCCTTTTGTACGAGTGTAACCCCTTTGCCTTTATACTGGCCGTAGCCGGCGGACGTGCTACCAACGGAAAGGAACGTATTTTAGATATTAAACCAACCGAGCTGCACCAGCGTACGCCCATGTTCATTGGCAGCAAGGGTATGATGGACGAGCTGGATACTTATTTAACACCCGGCAACTAAACATATTACCAGTATAGCCGGTTACTTTTTTATACTGTAGCCGGCTATACTGCTACTATCAGCACCTGTTGCGTCGCACACTGCATCGTTCCGTTCCCTGCTCATCTGTTAAAACCGGCATTTACTCAAATACCTGTTTCCCTATTCAGATCGCTCTGTTATGTCGCCATGCTCTTTCCGAATTTTTATCGCCGGATTGTTTCCGTAACTTGCACCCAATGAGTAATAATGTAATTATTTCGGTAGAAAACCTCACCAAAAGTTACGGTCAGTTCCAGGCAGTAAAAGGTATTACCTTCCAGGTGATGGAAGGTGAGATATTCGGATTATTAGGCCCCAACGGTGCCGGAAAATCCACTACCCTGGAAATTATTGAAACCCTGCGGGAGAAAAGCGGGGGCACCGTTACGGTTGATGGTTTTAACCTGGATACCCATCCCAATAATATTAAAAGTGTAATAGGTGTGCAACTGCAGGCCAGCGGTTATTACCCGGGCTTAAACCTTTTACAGCTGATTGAATTATTTGCCGGCCTGTACCACAGAACGGTGGATGCAGAAGCGTTACTGGAATCGGTGAACCTGTTGGATAAGGCCAGATCAAAATTCACCCAGTTAAGCGGTGGCCAGAAACAACGTTTTTCAGTAGCCACTACCCTCATCAATAACCCGCGTATAATATTCTTAGACGAGCCTACCACCGGGCTCGATCCGCAGGCACGTCGTAGTTTATGGGACCTTATTAAAAATATACGGGAACAAGGTACTACGGTTATCATCACCACCCACTATATGGATGAGGCAGAATACCTGTGCGACCGGATCGCCATTATTGATTCCGGCAAAATAGTTGCCCTGGATACACCCGATAAATTAATTGACGACCTGGTAGCATCCGGTTTTGAAAGGCCCAAACAGGTAAAACTGGCCAACCTTGAAGATGTGTTCATCCACCTGACCGGCAAGAGCCTGCGGGATGAATAAACCATTCCCCTGAACTTTTAGCTATCCCTGGTGTTAACTTTTCACTTATTAATTTTTACTTTATAATATGTCCATTCAAAATAAATTAAAAGAATTTATGAGCAGCAAAATACAGGCGCAGAAAGATGCGGGAGCAGCTTTTTTGCAGGTAAACAAACAGCAACCCGGTGTAATTGAATTACCCGAGGGTATACAATACGAAGTAATTAAAGAAGGAACCGGCAAACAACCCAAACTCACCGATACCGTAACCGCCCATTACAAAGGCTCTTTACTGGACGGCAAAGAGTTTGATAGCTCTTTTAAACGCAACCAGCCCTTTTCAGCTCCTTTAACGGCCCTGATCAAAGGCTGGCAGATCGCTATTCCTTTGATGAAAGAAGGCAGTCACTGGCGTTTATGGATCCCATCGGACCTGGCTTATGGTGACAGGGGTGCAGGTGGCGATATACCCGGTGGAGCTACCCTTATTTTTGAAGTGGAACTTTTGAGTATAAGATAAAAATATTGGTGCTTAAAAAGATCAGTGAAGTAATGGTTTGTGCAGTTAGATTAAAACTAACCAGAACAAAACGATTATGGCAGAGGATTTACGTTACCCCATCGGGCAATATGTGCCGCAGCCTTTTTCTATTGAAACCAAGGTAGAATGGCTGGCAGATATAAAGTTTCTTCCATTGATATTGGAAAATGCAGTACTGAACCTGGACGAAGGCCAGTTACATACGCCTTACCGCGATGGCAGCTGGACTGTTCATCAATTGGTACATCATATTGCGGATAGTCATACCAACGCCTATTGCCGTTTTAAACTCGGGCTTACGGAGGATAATCCTACCATCAAACCCTACGACGAAAACCAATGGGTGTTATTACACGATGTGGAGAAACTGCCCATTAATATTTCACTTACCTTATTACATGCCCTGCATGCCCGGTTATACGAAACGCTGAAGTATGTAAGTGATAACGACTGGAACAACCGGACCGTTTTTCACCCCGAACATAAAAAAACCATGCGGTTATGGTATCTCCTGGGCATGTATGCCTGGCATGGCAAACACCATGTTGCCCATATTAATGCCCTGCGCGAAAGAATGAAATGGTAAATACGCCCACATATGAAATGGAAAGTACTGTCATCGGAATATTTGTTTAAAGACCTCTGGTTCAAAGTAAGAAGGGAACGTTGCGAGACCCCGCAGGGGAAAATTGTAGACCCGTATTATGTATACGATTTCCCCAACTGGGTAACAGTTGTTCCCGTTACGGAAGAGGGCAAGATCATTATGATAAAACAATACCGCCATGCCCTGGGTGAGGTTTGCCTGGAAATACCCGGTGGATGTATTGATGATACGGATCCCAACCCCGAAACAGCAGCGCTGCGTGAATTAAAAGAAGAAACGGGTTATGTGTTTGATACACCTGAGTTTTTAGGTACTATATCTGCCAACCCTTCTACCAACAGTAATATCATGTACATGTACCTGGCCAAAGGCGGTAAAAAAATGTACGAACAGCAACTGGACCATAACGAGGAAATTGAAGTGGAGCTATGGAGTATTGAAGAAGTGAAAAAAGCCCTGCGGGAAAACAAGATCATGCAAAGTATGCACGTTACCTGTCTCTTATACGCTTTTGAAAAAATGGGCATCCCCGGCATGCAATAAAACCTTACGCCCTATACCTTAACCCCTCTACCTTAACCCCTATATCTTACACCTTACGTCCTTCAACCTTACACCTTCTCCCCTTCCCTATATCCCAAACTTCTGCGTATACACTTTACCGTTTGCCAGCTGCAGGCGGAGAAAAAACACTTTTTCATTTACTTCCAATCTAAATACATAACTATCCTTATCAATATCCTTTTGTTCCACCACCCTATGGCCTGATGCCGACCAAACCATCAGTTGTTTTAAATTAGTAGTGCACTTAATCGTTATTTGACGGCCGTTGGTATATATTTGGTAAGGAGGTTTGGCATTGGTATTTTGTTCGGTGAAGGATACCGGCATAGCCCTGCTGCTTTTTTGCGCCATCAGCGGCAGGCAAAAAGCCATTACAAGCACCAGGATCATTACTATTATTTTATGCATAACCGGCAAATACGAATAAACAAGAAGTGTAATGTATTACAACGGCAATAAAGGCTTAAAATTGCCGCATATTTCTAAATAAAATGTTATGACTATACAGGAAGCACAGGACCAGGTAGATCACTGGATTAAAACAGTAGGTGTACGATACTTCAGCGAGCTGACCAATATGACCATATTAACGGAAGAAGTAGGCGAGCTGGCCCGCATTATGGCCCGTACCTATGGTGACCAGTCCTTCAAAAAAAGTGACCAGCAATATAAGCTGGCCGATGAAATGGCTGATGTATTATGGGTATTGATCTGCCTGGCCAACCAGACCGGCGTGAACCTGACAGAAGCTTTAGAAAACAATTTTGAAAAAAAGAATATACGAGACAGTAACCGTCATAAAGAGAATCCTAAATTGCAATAACACATCGTGTTTGGCACTATTTTTTTATTCAACTATATATGCCAGTAAAATCAATATGGAATATCATCAAGCAATCAGTATCTGATTTTATCGATAACCGGGTATTGAAGTTAAGTGCCGCATTGGCGTATTATACTATCTTCTCCTTGCCCGGACTGGTGATCATCATTATCTGGGTAACTGATATTTTTTATGGCAAGCAAGCCGTAGAGGGCAGCGTATACGGACAGATAGAAGGCCTGGTAGGCAAGGATGCTGCCCTGCAAATACAGGAAACCATACGCAACGCCACTTTATCTTCAGATAGTCACCTGGCAACCATTGTGGGTTTAGCCACCCTTATCATTGGTGCTACCAGTGTATTTGGAGAAATACAGGACTCTATTAACCTGATATGGAAATTAAAGGCCAAGCCTAAAAAAGGCCGCGGCTGGTTAAAGCTGATCATTAACCGGTTATTATCTTTCTCCATTATTATATCCTTAGGTTTTTTATTACTGGTATCATTGATCGTTAATGGTGTAATGGATGCCATTATCGGAAAACTGACCGCTTCCTTCCCCGATACCCAGGTGATGCTGGCTTATATATTCAATTTAATTTTCACCTTCTTAGTAACGGCCTTTTTATTCGGCTTAATATTTAAAGTATTACCTGATGCCCGTATAAAATGGAAACATGTACGTGCAGGTGCTTTTACCACCGCCCTCTTATTTATGGGTGGTAAATTTTTGATCAGTTATTATTTAGGTCAAAGTAAAATGTCCTCGGCATATGGTGCTGCAGGCTCCATTATCGTTATGTTATTATGGGTATATTACTCCTCCATTATATTATACTTTGGTGCGGTATTTACAAGAGTATATGCCATTCATACAGGTTCACAAATTTACCCGAGCCAATATGCAGTATGGATTGAACAGGTAGAAATAGAAAATAAAGAAGCATTGCCCACCGCTGTGGAGGAAATTGACAGCACCAGGGAATCAATCAACGATACTACAACCTGATCATTATTACCATCCATTACTCCGTTCGCTGAAACAGGAAACTACAATCACCAAAATACTGATTACTACTTCCGCCTAAGGGGAATAGTTCGTTGGTAGCCGAACCGCTTACGGAACCGGTAACTTTTATATTACCCGATATTACCGGGAAAGAACCCACTCCGTTACCGGTTTTATTACGGGCATAAAAATCGTCGGTAATCATGGTAATCACATACTCTTTGTCCTTTACCAGTGGCAGCGGGGTAATCGCTTGGGTTATTACCGTATTGGCAGCAGTTACTTTCACGGTTTCCACCCGGACTTTAGTACGGGTAGTTTTATCCCAGAAAATCACTTTTACCGCATCATTGGCAGCAGGCATTTTTATTACCAGGCTGTTTATTTTACCGTTTACCAGGGGCACAAAACTCATCCCGTATTGGGCCATGCCACCTAACTCGTTTATCCAGACAAATGTTTCCTGGCTATAAAAGGACCGGGCAAGAAAACCCGGCAGCGGATCTTCTTCGCCATAAACAACCGGTTCGGGTTTATCTTTTTTACTGCAGCCGGCAAGCAGTACCAGTGTAAGTGCTAAGCCAATAAATTTTTTCATGTAAACAGGTTTAGGGTTTATTTTTTTTAATAAACCAAATGTATTGAGCCTGTTCACCCTGTTCAAATGTGATCGACAAAGGGCGTGTTGAAATCGTTAAAGGAAAGAAATAAGGACCAGTAGATAACCTTTATCGGGAATGGTGATGTCCGGCAGCTGAATAATGCGTTACAGCTGAAGGGCTGCCCGACTGGCAGTAGTAGCTGCAGCGGCCCTATTCCTGCAGGAAGAACCCTGGTACTGCGCTGCACTACTACCAAAGGCGGGAACTGCAGCTGATGGTAATACAACCGGTGACAGCCCCATAAAACCATATAAAAAACCAAGAGCCACCCCAAAGGGATGGCTCTTGCAAAAATATTCAACGTTATATGTTATACACGGAAGTGAGCAAAAGCTTTGTTCGCTTCAGCCATACGGTGTGTATCTTCTTTTTTCTTAAATGCAGCTCCTTCGCCTTTGCTTGCAGCTACAATTTCATTCGCTAATTTGTCGGCCATGCTACGTCCGTTTCTTTCACGGCTATAACGTACCAACCATTTAATGCTTAATGAAATTTTACGATCGGGACGTACCTCAGAAGGGATCTGGAAAGTAGCACCACCGATACGACGGCTACGAACCTCAACCGCAGGAGTAACGTTAGCCAAAGCTTTTTTCCAAACCTCGTATCCGTCTTCGCTGGTTTGTTTGGCTACTTTATCCAAAGCGTCATAAAATATATTAAAGGCGCCGCTTTTTTTACCCTCCCACATCAGGTTGTTAACAAAACGGGTAACCAGTTTATCATTAAACTTAGGGTCTGGCGCTAAGGGCAGTTTTTTTGCTTGTGCTTTACGCATATCTGACTATTGTTTGAACAGAACAGTAGGTTTTCACCTGCTACTCTTATTATTTTTTAGCTTTTTCTTTTTTAGTACCGTATTTAGAACGGCTTTGTTTACGGTCTTTCACACCCGCGGTATCCAATGAACCACGTACAATGTGATAACGTACACCTGGTAAGTCTTTTACACGACCACCTCTGATCAGTACGATCGAGTGTTCCTGCAGGTTATGACCTTCACCGGGGATATACGCAATAACCTCAATTTTATTAGTCAAACGAACCTTAGCTACTTTACGTAACGCAGAGTTTGGCTTTTTAGGGGTAGTTGTATATACACGGGTACATACGCCACGACGTTGCGGGCACTGATCCAAAGCTCTTGATTTACTCTTGGCTTTGATAATTTCTCTTCCTTTTCTTACTAACTGTTGAATAGTCGGCATTCCTAATGCTTTATTTTTGGGACGGCAAAGGTAGGGCGTTACACGTTAAATACCAAAATATTCAGGAAAACTTTGAAAAAAAGTCCACACCTGTTGATAAACTACGCCAATACAAGCCTTTATAAGCCATCATTTTTAAAAATGGTAGCTGAAAACAGCCACCGGGTTTGTTTGTTTTATACTTTCCACATCCAGCCGTTGTTGTCAGCGGCTCTTCCTTCGCGAATATCACTTAATTGTTTTTTTACACCTGTTGATACCGGGTAGTTATTGGTATCAAAAGTCATAGCAAAACCTTTGTAATTCAACTCTTTAATAGGGGCAATTACCGCAGCGGTACCGGTACCGAACACTTCGCTTACTTTTCCGGCCTTGTACGCTTCCACCACCTCATCAATGCTGATGCGGCGCTCATCCACCGTTATCCCCTGCTCCTGCAGCACGCTGATCACGCTGGCACGGGTAACCCCTTCCAGTATTGTACCTTCTTCTAATGAAGGTGTAACAGCTTTACCGTCAATTACAAAGAACACATTCATCATACCCACTTCCTGTAACCATTTATGCTCAAAAGCATCGGTCCACAATACCTGGTCAAAGCCGTCTTTTTGCACCCGGCTTACCGCGTACATGCTGCCGCCATAGTTGCCGGCATTTTTGGCAAAGCCCACACCACCCGGAGCGGCACGGGTATATTTTTCCTCTACCGCAATACGCATGGGGTTAACAAAATAAGGTCCGGTGGGACTTAAAATGATCAGGAATTTATAGGTAGCCGAAGGGCGCACGCCTAAAAACTGGTCGGTAGCAAACATAAAGGGCCTGATATACAGGGAATGTTCTGCCTGGGAAGGGATCCAGTCCTTATCCAGGCTGATCAGCTGGCGCATGCCTTCCATAAATATTTCTTCCGGCACCTCGGGCATATTCATGCGTACGGCCGAATTATTGAAACGTTTAAAATTATCAGCAGGACGGAAAATGTAGGCATTGCCATCATCATCCTTATAAGCTTTAATACCCTCAAAAATAGCCTGGCCATAATGTAATGCTGCCAGTGACGGATCTAAACTAATGGACTGGTAAGGCTTGATACTCACATTCTTCCACTCCCCGTTCTCATAATCTGCTTCCAGCATATGATCGGTAAATACACGGCCAAAAGGAATATTTTCCAGGTTGGTATCCTGTAAACGGCTTTTAGCTACCTTAGTCAAAGCAATTTCTAACGATGTATCTGTCATAACTTGTCTATTTTTGGGCTTTAAAAGGGTTCAAAGAAACGAAAAAGCTAACAATTGTTAGCAATTAAATCATAAATAAATGTCTCTCAACAATATACAACTGCCTTCTGCACTGGTTGCCGACCTGTACCCGCATTCACTGATCCAGGACGCGGATGCAAAGATAATGCAGCCTGCCCAAGCTATTGCCCCGGTTGTAACAAATAATGAAAAAGAAATAACCCCAACCCCGGTAATGCCGGTTGCGGCTCCTCAAAATACCCTGCCGGCGGCACCTGTGGCACAGCCGGCACCGGCACCAACCCCGGCGCCTGTATCTCCTGCTGCCGATGCACCGCAATGGAAAAGCCTGGGCCAGAATGCCAGAAATATTTTAATACTGGTAAACAACCCCGGTATTACCTTCTTGCCCGATGAGGAACTGGCTTTTTTAACCCAGATGCTGCAGGCCTGTAAACTGAGCCTGGGCGATGTGGCCCTGCTGAACCTGGCACAATACACCCAAACCGGCTACCAGCAAATATTGCAGCAATTTAACAGCAAAACCGTGTTTTTATTTGGTGTAAGCCCAGGCGAATGGGAACTGCCCATCAATTTCCCCGCCTTCCAGGTACAGCAATTTGATGGCCGGAAATTTTTACACAGCCCCGGCCTTGGTGAAATGATGAACGATAAATTATTAAAAACAAAACTCTGGGCCAGTTTAAAAGCTATCCTGGGTCTATAATTTTGTTACCGGCTGCAGTACCTTGATGGAGCTGTTGTTGCGACGCTCCGTTCAACTGTAGTAAGCCTATTGAGCAAAGCGCTCGTCATGCCGACGCAGGAGGCGTCCCTTGCCGGCTAAAGCCTTTCCGGTTTCAGCGAACCTCTCCTGCGTCGAGGTGACGTAACAGGCATAACACTATCTAAGCTATCATTATCTTTTACCCAACTTAATATTGTACCCCACCTGCGCACTAAAAGGTACCGTAGGTGTGGTTTTAAAATCCTGCGTTAATACCATACCGCCCTTTATATACACATCACTTTGTTTAAAACTATACCCGGCCTGCAGGTTATAATAAAAATTACCGCCGGTTGCCGGCTCATACCAGCCGTCCTCTACCGCAGGAAAGTTTTCTTTAAAGGCTTTGGAATGTTTAAAATTGGTCACAATAGCTTTATCAAAACCTGCTTCCCCGGCCACAAACCATTTTTGCCGGTAATACCCTATCACGCCTGACATATCCGAACCAAAATTCAATAAACGTACCGATGGGCTGCCGTAACGCCGGAACACGCCATGTACCTGGGCGGCAAAAACAAGACCGCCAACATCAAATAATCTTACCTGTGCACCTATCCTGGTTTTAAAATCATCAAACAACTTATTTCCTGAAGGAAAAGCATAAGTGGCATTCAGCAGTATGGGCATTTTAGCACGTAACCGGTAACTGTAACCGGCGCCCAACCCCAGGCCATAATCCCAGCCTGCATTCAGGTTAAGCTGGTGTTTATAATCGTTAGTCGCATTGGCCCAGTTTACACTCTGTGCCTGTAAAAAAGTAGTGGATAAGGTCGCGCCGGTCACCAGCAACATCCATAGTTTTATCAATTTCATCTTCCGTTTTTTTATTTGTAATGGTAATGGGTAAGGAAATAATTATCGCAGCGAATTAAAGTAAGCAAGTACCACGGGGTATACCGATGGCCATTTGAAATAAAACATCTCATGACCCGTTCCTTTAATCTCTACCAGTGTTTTGCGGGTAAATTTTGCGGCTTCTTTTGTAGCAAAGGACAAGCCATAGGCTTTATTGTTTTCGCCGTATAAAAACAATACCGGTGGCTGGTACAGGTGCATGTTTTGTGTAAAATCAAAACCTTCTTTTTCTGATATGTCCACCAGGCTGTTCAATACCACCGCGCCGTTTCGCCAATAGGGCGAAGGGCCTTCTATACCTTCAATATTATTACTGCCGTATACAAAGGAGGAGTGCACATTCAGCTTATAATCCAGTATTGCATGTTCATTTTCCTTGCCGGTTAAAAACTGGTCCAGGTAAAAAATATCATTGGATACTTCTTTAAACAATTCCGTCTTCCTTGTTTTTTTGCCGTACTCCTTTAAACTTTCATAGGTAAACCCGCCCGGTTCGGCAAATACCGCCCCGTTTACAGCCGTAGGATATTTATTAATAAACCCTCCGGCCAGCATACCACCCCAGGAATGTCCTATTAAAAAAACTTTCTGGGCAGCCGAACTCCTGTAATGCGCAATGACGGCTTTCAGGTCTTCAAACATCAGGTCAATGGTATACGTTTTTTTATCGTGCCGTTTGGACAGTCCGGAACCCCGCTGATCGTAAAACACCACATAATAACGATCATTCACCAGTTGTTTTACGGCTAAGCCGTTTCGGTAATCGGCTCCCGGACCGCCATGTAAAAAAATAACCATCGGGTCGGCAGGATCGCCAAAAGCCTCGGCATGTAACAGGGTGCCGTTTACAGAAATGGAGGGAATTGCCGGATCCTGGTCAACCGTTTTTTGTACCAGGCGTCCCGGGTCATTAATTTGCCTTTCTTTGGAGCAGGCCGTTAATAGTAACACACTTACTAAAGCCACCGTAAAAAATTTCATACAATGCATCTTTTTTGTTTTAAAAAATCTTTGCAAAGATGATCCGGTCCAATGGCCTTATCGCCCCACCATGTAAAGTGGAACCATGTTGTAGCCTGTTATAAAACAAGCTCAAATAATTAATTACTAATATATTATGAAAAGTGGTACGCCATATTTATCCAAAATGGCACATAAAGCCAGGTGGCATTACTGACCAGTAACGGAATCGCTATCAACAGCAGTGTTTAACTGGTTAATATATTGAGTAGGAGAAAGACCCGTTGCTTTTTTAAAATTCCGGTTAAAAGCGGTCTTGGAATTAAAGCCGCATTCAAAAGCCAGGGCCAGAAAAGTATATTGTTTATTATCGGGCTGGCCCACAATTGTCTTAAACTCCTCAATCCGCAGGTCATTGATATAATCGTAAAAACTTTTGCCTGCATAGGTATTAATCACCTGCGACAGCACATTGGGATGTAACTGTAATTCCTGTGCCAGGTCGCCCAGGGTAAGTTCGGGGCTTTTAAATAACTGTTGCCGGCTCATTAACAACTGTAAGCGTTCATACAGTTTAAGCCCCTCTGTTTCGTTCAGGGAAGAGTGCTGGTATTTTATTTTCTCCGTTTTTTCCTCCCCCGTCTTTGCTGATAAAGGCGGCAATATTTTTTCCGCTATAAGCACCGGTTGTTCAGCGGGCGGTGCAATACCCGCTTCTGGTGCCGGTAAAGTATCATTAACCGGGCTCATTAACGATTTATTACTGAACACCCCCACCTGCCGGATACCAAAAAAACCAAGAAAAAACATATACAATACCACGGTGCCGAATATATACAGATCATGCAGCCCGGCTAAAATCACGATCCATATAACAGCAGTACCATAAATCAAATACCGCAGCCAGTTCAGGTTGATCCTTTCGGTATTGGAAAATTCCTGTTCAATACGTTTGCTATGCCGGCGCAGCACCAGGTAAGAGAGTATAATATAAACAACGCCCGATATACTCAACGTGATCAGCACACCTTCTACCAGGTTTTCATAACCCGCGCCGTCGTGCTGGTACACATATATTTTATCGGTCAGGGGCAGGCTGAAAAAAGGTACCAGTAAACCAAGCACCACCACAAAGGGCAAAAAATGCAATAAGCTGCGGGCTGTAAGCCTCCGTGACTGGGTAACAGCCAGGGTATACAGGAACAAAAACGGTCCCTGTAATAAAGGCATCCCTATCTCCATGCCTAACAAATACGGGAAATGCACATAATTACCGCTGGTGTGCACATAAAAAACGGTCAGGTGAAAGCCGGTACAGATCAGCCATGCCGCCAGTATCTTATCCGCCAGGGATTTATTCTTCTTGCTGATGAGCAGCAGGGAAAGAAAAAAAGTAATAATGATACCGCTTAAATACAACATGGTTTCAGGCCTGTTAAAGCCGGACAAAGATAATGGATAGCACTGTTTGTATACTTTAATTTGACCAGGCAGTATTACACACCATTCCTATATATTACCCAGCCAAAACCCTGTTAACTTCCTGACAGATAATCGGATTTTTACCGATTATCTATTTAAAATCAATCATTCTTTCTTACGTCACTATTCTCTTTACCAACTAATCTGCACCAGTAGTATATCCTCCGCTCACTTCCCACCCTATACCCTACACCTTACATCTTTTACCTTACCCCTGTCCTCCTCCTCTCTTTTCATACTCTTTCTCATAAAAACTCCTATCTTGCCCGTCATGAAACTAGTTTTTGCAACCAATAACCAGCATAAGGCCGACGAGATCAAGGCCCTGTTACTGGAAGGAATAGACATATTAACACTGAAGGAAGCGGGTATATTCATTGATATTCCCGAGCCGCATGATACGCTGGAAGCCAATGCTACCGAGAAAAGCAGTACCATTTATAACATGATCCAAACCAGCTGTTTCAGCGAGGATACCGGCCTGGAAGTGGAAGCCCTGAACGGCGAGCCGGGGGTGAAAAGCGCCCGTTATGCCGGCGAAAACCGGTCCTTTGATGATAATATCACCAAACTACTCACTAAATTGGAGGGGCAGCCTAACCGCAAAGCCCGTTTCAGAACCGTTGTTTCCCTGATTATTGAGGGTAAAGAAACCCAATTCGAGGGTATTTGCGAAGGCAGCATTCTCACCGAAAGACAAGGTAGCGGCGGTTTTGGTTATGATCCCGTGTTTATAGCCGACGGTGCGGATAAAAGTTTCGGCGAAATGACCATGGAAGAAAAAAGCCTTTACAGTCACCGGAAGAAAGCAGTTGAAAAACTGGTCGTATTTTTGAATAACCTTACAGCAACAACAAAACAATAAATTTTGAACGCAGCAAGCAACCTAAACATCGCGGAAAGCGACTTAATTAAAGGATGCCTGGATGGCGACAGGCGTATGCAGCAGGAACTGTACAACCGGTTATCTGCCCGTATGTACGCTGTTTGTCTCCGTTATGCCTCCAATACTGAAGAAGCTGAAGATATTTTACAGGAAGGCTTTATTAAAGTTTTCAGAAAACTGGACAGCTACCGCGGCGACGGATCTTTTGAAGGATGGGCCCGCAGGGTATTTGTAAACACGGCCATTGAGCATTTCCGCCGTAAAAAATACCTGCAGCCGGTTACCGAAAAAGAAGAAAATACCATTGAAGGTAAATATGTATCGGTACTGGACGACCTCGGCGAAAAGGACATCATGGACCTCATCAGCCAGTTATCACCCGGCTACCGCACCGTTTTTAACATGTACGTGGTAGAAGGCTACAGCCACAAAGAGATCGGTGATATGTTAGGCATCAGCGAGGGTACCAGCAAATCGCAGTTATCAAGAGCAAAAGTTATTCTTCAGGACCTGGTAAAAAAGCACCTCGACGCAGAGCGCAACGCAAAATAGTTTCATGAACCACGCTAAACATAAATTGTATAACCACGAAGTTCAACCTCCAAATAATACCTGGAGCAAGATCGAGCAGGCATTGGATGATGCCGGCAACGGGCAACAATTTCCCCAAAAACTATATACAGCCGAGGTAACAGCACCTGCAAACAGCTGGAACAACATTGCCGAAGCCCTGGATAACGATGCCTATACCGGTATAGCAGAAAAATTACAGGAGGCTGCCGTAGTTCCGGGCGCTCATAACTGGGAGGCTATTGCCACACAATTAGCGGCTGACCCCTATTTGGACTTAGGCAAAAAACTATATAATACCACCGCTACCCCGCCATTAAATGCCTGGGAGGCCATTGCTGCACAATTACCGGCACCGGCTTCTGCTCCGGTACCTGTAACAAAACAAACAGGCAGGGTAATACCTTTTTTACGTTATGCGGCAGCAGCTGTTTTAATCGGCCTCACTGTTTTTGGCGCTTTCAAAGTATTTGGTCCGCAAACAAAAAATACCGATGATCAGCAACTGGTTAATACTAACATACCGGCCAACGCAACAACTCCTGCTATCAGTAACCCCACCGTTAACGATACACAAACTACCGGCAACAATACCGCAGTTTTACCTGTACAGAACGAAACTGTAAACACCCCTGTACGTAACCGGGGTACAAACAACTACCAGCACACTGTCAACAACAACAGCGATCGTATCTATGCCTCCAATAATGCCGACTATTCGGCTGACAGGTATGTAGCATTTATGACCCTGGACGGTAATATTGTACGCATGTCCAAAAAAATGGAGGACATGATCTGTTGTGTAACCGGCGCCGAAGTAACCGGCGAGTGCAAAACGCAATTACAAAGATGGCAGGAAAAAATTGCCGATGCACCTATTGTTGCCCCCGGCAATTTCATGGATATCTTCAGCCTGGTTAATACACTGAACGAAGGAGAGTTATAAAATTTTCCAGGGGGCTTTCAGCTGCGCCACTATGGTCAGCTATAGTTCCCGCTGTTCGCTGCTACTCCGCCACAGCCCTCCCCTGCAAAGCCTCAGCGGGGTATCCGCTGCCATCGGGCAGCCCTTCTGCTTATCATCCCGTTTCAGCTATTACCCAACTTATACACTTAAGCTTTATAAAGCTTCTATAAGGGAAATACCAATACCGGTAAAACAATCATCCGCACAATTATCAGGTACATAACCACAAGCAGATATAAGGCCGTTGTTCTTTGCTTCAAAATAAGTCGTGGTTCCTGATCGTTTTTTTAACCAATCGTTTTTTGCTTTCTCATATACCTGGTCCAGTGTTAAAAAAGGAGTAGCAGGTGTATCCGTATGTGCGCCCACCATAGCCCCTGTTTCTGTCCAGCTTAAATACTCACTTATATCCTTACCCGTTTGTTGCCTGAATGCGGCTGCCGTTAAATTGATCCTTGCCAATACCTCATCTTGTTTAGCCGGTGTCCAGCCCTCAGGCGGCATTACTACCCCTGCATAAATGGTATAGGCAAACTTTCTTTCAACCGCAACACCCGCCTGCACTTTTAAGGTAGTGGTCCATGAACCTGAAGACCAGCTTGTACCGGATACTACAAACCGGTAATTGTTATTACTCGATGCCTTAAAAGCCTTCCACGATCTGTTACTTTTTTCAAAACTGCTTTTATACTCTATGTCTTTTTTACAGGCGATAAAGCCTAACATTACTACAAAGGCAATTACTAATGTTCTCATGTTTACTGGTTCTGGGGGTAATAAAATAAATATGCCGCCTGTCTGACAACCTGCAGCGCACAAGCGTTGCACCAGCCTTATACACACAATTCCTACGGTATTAAAAATATTCCCGATATTGTTGCGCTAAATAAAATATATGGCCCGTTTAAAGCTTATCATCCCATCACAATTCTCCTTTACCACACAAATACCTGTACGCATTACCGATGTTAATTACGGTGGTCACGTGGGCAACGATGCTATTTTAAGTATCATACACGAGGCCCGCATGCAGTACTTACAGGCCAATGGATACAGTGAGATCAGCTTTGAAGGTGCAGGCCTTATCATGTCCGATGTGGCCATTGATTTTAAAAACGAGGTGTTTTATGGCGATACCATCATTGCTCATGTAACAGCCAACGATTTTGCCAAAGTAGGATTTGATATTGTATATAAACTGGAAAAGATTAAAGATGATAAAACCATACCCGTGGCGCTCGCCAAAACAGGCATGGTTTGTTACGACTACCAGGCCCGCCGTATTGCTGCAGTACCCGAAGTGGCTGCCGCTAAACTATCGGCTCCCTTATCGTAATAATTGCAGGGTTCCTTTCCGCAGCGGCGATCCGTCGTGCAGGTCAAGCATATACACATAGGTACCTGTGGGCTGCTCTACGCCTTTATATCGACCGTCCCAGCCAATATTAATACGCCTGCTGTTAAATACCACCTGCCCGTAACGGTTATATACAGCCAGCTCAAAATCGGGGTAAGCGTGTAATGCCGGTATAATCCATACAGGGTTATGGTTATCCCTGTTAGGCGTAAAAGCATTGGGAATATAAATATCCTTATACACAAATACTTTTACCTGGTCTGTTGCCACACCACAGCCATCCTTACTGGTTACCGTGATAGCATATACCGTATCCACCAGGGGTGTTACAGCGGGTTGTAAGGTCGTGGTATTATTAATGGCATAATCCGGGGTCCAGGTAAAAGCCAGGTTTTCACCAGTAGCAGTAGCCTGTAAAACCTCCGTGGTATTTTGTATTATATATTTATCCGGGCCTGCATTAACGGTGGGTACCGGTATCACCCGCACCCGCACAGCGGCAGTATCCGTACAATTAAAACTATTAAAACCAATTACCTGGTAGAGAGTAGTAACCAAAGGACTGGCGGCAGGATTATCCACCAGCGCATTGTTCAGGCCTGTTGCCGGCTTCCATTCATAACGGTCCGTACCCGATACCTGTAACTGAATAGTACTGTTAATACAAATGGCCGTATCGCTAAAACCTGTTTGTATCACGGGCTTGGGATGTATCACCAAATCAACACTATCTACATGCTTGCAACCATCTATATTAGTCACTTCCACATAATACCGCCCGGTATGCGTGGTTTGCGCCATGGTTATTGATGCACTGCTATTGGTTGCAGTAAAAGTACCGGCCTGGTTATACCAGCTATAACTATTACCACCAGTTGCCGACATGGTAGCGGTGGTTCCGGCACAAATGGGTGTATTCTGTTGCGTAGCAGTTACCGGGTTAGCGGCTACTCTCACCGTTAATGCTTTTGACACAACACGACACTGTACTACATTTAAGTTACCCGCTTCTGCAGCAGTTAACCGGTAACTATAGGACCCCACCGGTGTAGAACTGATAAAAGCTACTGATAAACTGGTGGTATTCTCGCCGGCAATATCCTGCCAGCCGGTAGTCCCGGTATACTGCTGCCACTGATAGGTGGGGTTAATATATCCTGCTGATAAAGTAGCATTAAACTGGAAATTATCCGTTTCGCCTTCACAAATGGTTACTTCCGTTTGTGAAAAACCGCTGATAGAGGGTGTTAATAAAGGCCCGCAGGGCTTAAAGGTAATATCATCCAAAGCCAGGTCATTACCGCAGCCCCCGGGTGCATTATTCACCATGCGTAATACCACATCGGTTACACCGCTGGGTGTGGTAAAATAAAATCCATACTGTTTCCAGGTAGGGTTATTGTCCGATTGAATGGTACCCGTATTATATTGCTGTAACACTACACCCGTTGTACTTTCTATACTAAAAGTGAGGTTAGGTTGTGTGGGATTAGGACTGCAGGCAGTAGGCTTTAATACATTGGCTATCCAGGCGGCAAATTCAAAAGTAGTGCCACTACACAAACCCCGAACAGTGTCTACATAAAATTCGCCCGGGTTATTAGAGGCATTCACCAGCATAAAATAGCCGCCTGTATTGCCGGTATGATCGGCAGTAAGGTTATGCCAGGAGCCGGAAAAACAGTTGAGTGTATTATTGCGGATGGTATAAGAGCCGTCACTGGGACAATCGGCGCCTATATAACTGTAATTGGTAACTGATGCAGGCAAAGGCGCGCCGGGATTACTGCCCGAACCAAAAGTAATATTAACAATAGGGTCGCCTAAACTGCCGGAACACAGTTGTGCCGTCAGCCATTGGCAGCTTAATAAAGCAAGTAGTAAGAACCCTGTTTTTTTTAAATAATGCACCTGCAAGCCTTTAACTATCTATAAGTGTAGGCTGTAAGATAATTTTTTTTAGCAGATGCAGGAAGAATATCCCTGATTAATAATGAAACGACGATGGTTACTACCCTCCTAACAGGAAGTTGAATTCATAAACCACAATTGATTCCTCAGCAGTGGCATTGAATTTATTACGGCGCAACCATTCTTTAATAATATTGATAGCTTCCCCGCTGGTATAGGTAGAGCCTCTTTCCGCACTGATATAAGTACCAATACCGTCCGGTGATACCCTGATACGTGCCAGTACTTTACCACGCAGGTTCTCACCTGCATCCATATTCTTAGGGCTGAGCACGGTACGGTTACCGCTTACCCTGCGGGGGCCACTGCCACGTCCGCCGCCACTGCCTGTACCACCACCGCTGCCGGTACCGCTGCCTCCTCCTGTTCCGCTGCCATTGCCAATACCACTACCGGTACCTGTTCCGCCTGCACGGTCATAATTGGTAGCAGCATTATTACCCCCGGTGCCTGTTCCGCCGGTTGTTTTTCCTAACACCGCTTTAGGGTTAGGTTTGGGCTGGGGGGGTGTTACCACCTCTTTTTTAGGCTCGGGAACTTTTACCGGGTTGGTATTTTTATTAATTTCTTTGGCCTTGGGTTTGGGGTTATCAGGTTTGATAATGGGCGGGCTTTCTTTCTCCGTTTCATCCTCATCCAGGTCTTTTACATCTTCGTCCACACCGGGAACGGGGGGCGTATGCGGGGCAAGACCGGGATCGCCGGCAGCCTGTACAGGGTTACCGCCACCACCGCCACCACTTACGGGCGCATACTCCGGCATGGGTTCCGGTTCATCGGGAATATTCAGTTCCACCATAATACCCTCATCAGGCAATGGCTTGGTCAGTTCATGAATAGGCCATTTCCACACGAACATGATCAGCATTAACAATCCTGCCACGCCGGCGGTAATCAACGCTGCCTGTGTATTTTTTTTCCGTTCAAATTCCAAATCCATTGCCATGGCCATAGTCTTATGCATACAAATGTAACTTTTAGCTGGTAAACACAAATGGTATGTATTATCCACACCTGTTATTAACGATGCAATAGCCTGTTTACTTGCATAAAAAATATGTTAATGTTTTACCGGGGTTTCACGCAACAGGCTGATTATCTTTGACACCATTCACGTTTTTAACATAGTATTATGCCTATTACTTTTATTACCGGTGCCACATCGGGTTTTGGAAAAGCGGCTGCAGAAAAATTTGCTGCCAACGGACACGCTTTAATTATCAATGGCCGCCGCGAAGACCGGCTACAGGCGCTAAGCAATAAATTACAAGAACAATACCATGTGGCTGTGCTGCCCCTGGTATTTGATGTACGTGACCAGCAAGCGGTTTTTAATGCCGTTCAGGGGCTAAGCGCCGAATGGCAGCAAATTGATATCCTGGTAAATAACGCAGGACTGGCTGCGGGTCGTGATTTTTTTAACGAAGCCGATCTCAATGACTGGAATACCATGGTGGATACGAATATTAAGGGTTTTATGTATGTAGCCCAGGCCGTATCAAAACTGATGGTGCCTTTAAAAAAGGGCCATATTATCAATATAGGCTCCATTGCCGGTAAACAGGTATACGAAAAAGGTAATGTGTATTGTGCTACAAAACATGCTGTAGACGCATTAAACCAGGCCATGCGCATCGATCTGCTCCGCCACAATATCCGAGTGACGGCCATACACCCCGGCGCCGCGGAAACCGAATTCTCCCTGGTACGTTTAAAAGGCGATGCCAAAGCCGCCAGCGAAGTATATACCGGCATGAAAGCTTTAACCGCCGAAGATATTGCAGAAACCATTTACTGGACCACCACCCTGCCGCCGCATGTTTGTGTTAACGATATGATTGTCACCTGTGTACAACAGGCGGATGCATTTTATTATAACCGTGTGTAATATAAATATTGTTTAATCTTAACATGATTAGGTGTGGTAATTGTGACAGGGTAAATATCACCCTGTCATTTTAACGTGGAAATACGCTATTTGGTGTAGTAATAGTCAATCACTGGAAAATGTAAAGTTTAAATGATAAATTTGCATCCGGCTCCGTATAATCAATAGCCTTATAAAAACCAATACATGAAAGCCCTTTTTCTTGCCATCTTTATATTGGCAATGCATATCTCCGGCACGTCCCAGAACGTGATCAAGCAACAGTCCTGCTCGGATACTTTTATCAATGCACAGGTAGACAGTCTTAAAGTAGTTTTTGAAAAAGCCAATTTCACCTTGTTACGCGAGGCCAGCATTACCATGGAAAGCGATTTTGAAATGCCCGTTGTAATGCCCCTTACCGAAGGCAGCTGGTACCAGTTTGTTTTTATAGGCGATAATACATCCCGTTTATATGAAGTAAGAATGTATGACTGGTCCGAGCAAATGGTGATCTTCCGCCAAAACAGGTGGGCCGATGTGGATGGTAATATCATTGCTTATTCCTATATCCCCAAACGTTCCGAGTTTCATATGATGAAGCCGGTACAGATCAACAAAAAGAAAAAGAAAGGCCTCTGCGGTTACGTGATGTTATTCCGTAAAAACGTAGCGGAGGAAAACCGGGGTAAGGTTATTTCGGATCAATAGTGGAGAGAATGAGGAGTTATGAATGATGAATTAGGATTTATGAATCAGGAGTTTTGAATGGCTAAATTGACTGCGCTGCAATCAGAATGTAGGCTTTCAATTGCAGGCCCCTTCACCATTAACTATTAACTATGAACGATTAACTATGACCCATTAACCCTATTCTATTTCCCCCACCAAAAAAACGCTTCCGCATACCAGTATTAAATCGTCGCTGTGCGCTTGTTGTTTAGCCGCAGTAATAGCAGTGTTCACATTACTATAAGTTTTACCTGACAACCCATATACTTCCGCCTTTACCTGTAAGTCAGTCGCGGGTAATGCCCGGGGAATGCCGGCCTGGGTAAAATAATAAGTAGCCTCGGCAGGCATCAGGCTTAATACCTTCTCCACTTCCTTATCGGCCACCATGCCGGTAATAATATGTAAATGATTATAGGTGGTCAGCTCTAATTGTTGTAAAAGCATCTGCATACCCTGTTCGTTATGGGCCACATCGGCTATTATATCCGGGTGCTGGTGTAACAGTTCCCAACGTCCGTGTAAACCGGTTGTTTTTTTAGCGTTTGCCAGTCCCTGTTGCAGTTGTTCCTGGGTAATATGCCAGCCCGAAGACTGCAATTGTGCAACAGTAGCCAGCACAATTAATAAATTATCTTTCTGGTAAATACCCGGCAGGTCCAGCGTATAGGTATGCCTGTCCACATGATGCGCAGCCGCTACCTGTACCAGCAGCCGGTGCTGTTGCCAGCTCCACTCCATAGCCTGGAAATGTTCACCGGCAATAATACAGTCAGCCTGTTTGGCCGCAGCCATATCGGTGAGCACAGCCCTTGCCCCTGCTTCAATATTGCCCAGTACCACCGGTATATTTTGCTTGATAATACCTCCTTTTTCAGCAGCAATTTTTTCCAGCGTATCACCCAACAGGTTCATATGGTCCCAGCCGATAGTGGTGATGACCGAAATTTCAGGTGTAATGATATTGGTACTGTCCAGTCTGCCTCCTAACCCTGTTTCAATAACCGCAATATCCACTTCTTCCTGCGCAAAATGTTCAAAGGCCATAGCTACCGTAATTTCAAAGAAGCTGGGATTTAAGTTATCTATGGCAGGTTGAATACATGCTGTAAAATCTACTACGGCCTGTTCAGGGATCATATCACCGTTGATCTTTATCCTTTCCCTGAAATCTTTTAAATGCGGGGAAGTGTATAAACCTGTTTTAAAGCCGGCAGCCTGTAATACCGCTGCCAGCATATGACTTACAGACCCTTTACCATTGGTGCCGGCAACATGAATGGTTTTAAATCGGTGATGAGGATCGTTTAAAAAGCTGCATAACGCTATGGTATTGTCTAAACTGGGCTTTAATGCAGCGGCGCCTATGCGACTAAAAACGGGCAGGCGCGTATATAAATAATCAACGGTCTCTTGATAGTTCATAACAGGAAAATATCTGGTATCAAAAATACAAAGAGGAATCAGTTTGCCGGGAAGTTTTTGTGGGAGTATAGTTCATGGCTAATAGTTCACGGTTCATCGTAAGCGGTTCTTGCCATAGAGAGCAAAATTCTTCATTCATCATTCATAACTCATAAATCTCCGGTATCATATTAAAGTTTTCAAAATGTTTAGCTAAATTAGTGGCCATGAAAAAGAACAATATTTACAGGTTAAGACAGACTGTTTTATCAACAGTAGCAGCCACCGGTATGGCATTGGTAATGCTGCCCGCTATGGCACAAAAGCCCGACACTACGCTTATTAAAAAAATCATTGCCGAGGGTACTAATAATTCTCAGCTTAAAAATTTAGGTCATGAATTACTGGACGGCATCGGCCCGCGTCTTGTTGGTACACCACAAATGAAAACCGCTGCCGATTGGGCAGTAAAAACCTTTGCAAGCTGGGGTATTAATGCCCGTATTGAAAACTGGGGTACCTGGCGTGGCTGGGAACGTGGCATTACACATATTGATATGGTAAGCCCTCGTGTAAGAAGCCTGGAAGGCATGCAGCTAGCGTGGAGCGGTAATACAGGCGGCAAAACGGTTACTGCCGAAACCGTGATCATACCGGAGGTAACAGATTCCCTGGCTTTTGCCAAATGGCTGCCATCGGTAAAAGGTAAGTTTGTGCTTATCTCCATGCCTCAGCCTACCGGCCGCCCCGATTATAACTGGGATGAGTTTGGTACAAAAGAGTCTATTGAAAAAATGAAAGCAGAGCGTAATACTTTAACAGACGCCTGGAATAAAAGAATTAAAAACACCGGCCTGTCCGCAGTAGCCCTGGCCAATGCGCTGGAAAAAGCAGGTGCAGCCGCTATATTCAGCTCCTACTGGTCAAGAGCATTTGGTTCCAACAAGATCTTTGGCGCCCAGGCTAAAAAAATCCCGACTATTGATCTTTCTTTAGAAGATTACGGCCTGGTATACCGTTTAACCGAATCGGGACAAAAGCCTAAATTAAGTTTAAGGGCCGATTCAAAAGAATTAGGCGTAGTGCCAACTTTTAATGTAATGGCCGAGATCAAAGGCAGCGAAAAACCCGACGAATACGTGGTATTATCTGCTCACTTTGATTCTTGGGATGGTGCCAGCGGTGCTACAGACAATGGTACAGGTACCCTGGTAATGATGGAAGCATTACGTTTATTAAAGAAATTTTATCCCAACCCTAAACGTACTATTTTGGTAGGTCTCTGGGGCAGCGAGGAACAAGGTTTGAACGGTTCAAGAGCTTTTGTGGAAGATAATCCCGCAATTGTAAAAAATATCCAGGCCGTATTTAACCAGGATAATGGTACAGGCCGGGTAGTAAATATCCAGGGCCAGGGCTTTTTACATTCTTACGATTATATTGGCCGCTGGTTATCGGCAGTTCCAAGAAGCATTACCCAGCATATTGAAACCAGCTTCCCTGGTCGCCCTGGCTCAGGTGGTTCCGATTACGCCTCCTTTGTAGCCGCTGGCGTACCTGCATTTTCCCTAAGCTCTAACAGTTGGTCTTATGGTACCTATACCTGGCATACTAATAAAGATACTTATGACAAGATCGTTTTTGATGATGTGCAGAACAATGCCATCCTTACCGCTATTTTAGCCTATATGGCCAGCGAAGATCCTGCAAAAGCATCCAGGGAACCGGTGGTTATACCCGCTGACAGGTCAGGCGCTCCCGGTAAATGGCCTGAGCCAAGATCGCCCAACAGGAAAGGCGGCCAGGATTAAACATATTTTGGACCCCATAAAAAAAACATCGCCCAAAAAGCGATGTTTTTTTATGCCTGGTTACAGCCTGTTACTTTTTCCGGGGTAACCTTGCAGCTTCAATCATTTCTTTCATCTCCATTTTAATATATTCTACATTAGAGGATGAGCCCATTAATGCATAACGGATACTGCCCTCTTTATCAATAATAAATTTAGCCGGAATGCCTTTTACCAGGAACTGGTCGGCCAGTGTAGGATTGGTTCCGGCTGTTGCCGCATCATCAAACAATACTTCAAAAGGATAATTGTTCTTTTTAATAAAGGCGGCCACTTTTTCCTTGTAATCATCCACCTTTTCCCAGGTGTCGATAAACAAGAACTGTACGTCCTTGTCATGCGCATACATTTCCTGCGAAGCTTTCATTCCCGGGAAGGATCGGATACATGGCTGGCACCAGGTAGCCCAAAAATCAACAACAACTACCTTACCTTTTAAATCCGCTAAAGAAACAGCCACTCCTTCCATATTTACCAGTTTAAACCCGGGTGCTGCCCTGTCTGTTTCTATCCCCTTAATATGCGTTCTGATATCACCTAAAAGCGCCTGTTTCAGCGATGCAATATGCCGGTCAAAACCGGTTTCCGAACCGTTTAGCTTTACATACAGGTCCTTCAGGCTGGCTTCGTACTCAAAATTCCCTTTTTTATAAATTTTAGACAGTTCATTATAGGCTTCCAGGTTTCGCTGCAGGCCGGCCAGTGATTTATAATAGCTTACTAAAAAGCCATCATTTAATTCAGGGGCCAGTTTCATTCCCTGTTCAATATAATCCAGTGCCTCCTTATAATTTCCCTGGCCTACCAATATATCCACATAAGCACTCACCGCTCCCGGGTACCCCATAGCGGCAAACCGGGCCTTATTATCTTTTTGATCCTCAGGTAAGGTTGCATAATACTGCGCATCTTCCAGGGCTGTTTTAAATAAAGCAGCTGCTGTTGCCGTATCGCCTGCTTCCAGCACCAGTTTACCCACCGGAATATAACCATTGCCCCGCCAGAACCTTTCGTTAAGGTTATGCAAGTAGTAGATGGCTTTTTCGGTATTACCCTCTTTGGCAAAATCCGTTGCCAGGCTACCGCTCATATAATCATAGGTGATTTCGCTGCCGGGAAAGTTTTTTACCGGCCATTTTTGAAGGATCTGCCGGTAAATTTTTTCTTTGGCAACCGTTGTTTCCGCCTTATAAAACCTTTCATTAACAAAGGACGTACGGGCCAGCGCACCCTTCGGGAAACGTTTTTCTGCTTTTTTTAATACCGAATCAGCCTGGTTTTTAAAACCCAGTCTCTGCAGCAGGTTGATCGCAGTACTGTACGGCTCCTCTGTTTTTGCCGTTTTCAATCCCTGTAACAGCTCATGCATTAAGGCCGTTTTTTCTGTCGCGGTACCTGTTTGGATTATTTTGTTATAAGCTTCTGCCTTTTCGTTCTTTGCCGGTTGGGCCATTACGCCCAATGTCATTAAAAGGATAAAAAATACCGTTACACTCCTCATTTATTTATGCTGTTTATTTTAGTCGGTCAGCCAGTGCCAAACCGGGGTTAAGACCGCAATTTATCCCCGTTTACCGGTAAAATATTCCTGTATTTTATTGTAGTGTAGCAAAAAAACAACCTTTTTCAGCCTTAAGCCCTTAAACCCGCTTTTAACCCGGTATACCGTTTAAAAAAAAGGATGAATTTATTTTAAACAAATCAATACATGTCATGTTAACTTGCCTTACTTTTGCCCTAAATACCAATAATAATGAAAATATTTGTTGCAGGTTTACCGTACGATCTAGACGATGCCGAGTTGGAAGAAATTTTTGAAAAGTTTGGGACTATTGCCTCAGCAAAAGTGGTGATGGACCGTGATACCGGTAAAAGCAAAGGATTTGGCTTTGTTGAAATGCCAAATGAAGTGGAAGCTAAAGACGCTATTGAAAACTTAAATAATATCTCCTTAGGTAAAAAACCTATGGTTGTTAAAGCTGCCGATGATAAACCAGGCGGCGGTGGTGGTAACAGTGGCGGCGGTGGCGGCTATAATAACAACCGTGGTAATTTCAACCGCAGACGTTTTTAAAAGATACATATTCAACATACTTTTCTCTTAGCCGGTCAATATTCCCTATGCAATATTGACCGGCATTTTTTTTGCCCAACAATCCGCCTTTTATATTGTTATGTATTGCACACTTTAATTTGCTAATTTGCTATAAAATAAGTGTGGGAGAGTACAACATGAGAGGATTTCATTTTTCAAAATACAACCCTGATACTGAAGGTAAAACAAAGTTTGACCAGTTGTTGAACCTGTTTATGCAATTACTCACCTATACCAGCGGTGATGTAGGCGAAACACTGCAATGGCTAAATGAACTGGACAAACAATATAAACTTACCGATGACGAGTACGGCATGGGTGATTTTATTGACGACCTGAAGGAAAAAGGCTATATCACTGATGACAATCAAAGAGGGGAGATAAAGATCACCCCAAAGACCGAACAGGGCATTCGTAAGCAAAGCCTGGAAGAAGTATTCGGCAAGCTGAAAAAAAATAAACAGGGTGATCATAAAAGTTTTAAGCCCGGGCAAGGCGATGAAAGCAATTCCGATACCCGGCAGTTCCAGTTCGGTGATATGCTGGAACAAATTGATTTCACCGAGAGTATCCGTAATGCACAGATAAACCACGGCGTGGAAAGTTTTCGCATGCAGGAAGATGACCTGGCCATAAGAGAAACCGATTATAAAGCACAGACCTCTACCGTACTGATGATCGATATTTCCCATTCCATGATCTTGTATGGCGAAGACCGTATCACCCCTGCCAAAAAAGTGGCCATGGCTTTGAGCGAACTCATTAAAACAAAATACCCGAAAGACACATTGGATATTGTTGTTTTTGGCAATGATGCCTGGCCTATCGAGGTGAAAGACCTTCCCTATTTACAGGTAGGTCCTTATCATACCAATACCGTTGCCGGGCTGGAACTGGCCATGGATATTTTACGCCGGCGCAAAAATCCCAATAAACAGATCTTTATGATCACCGATGGTAAACCCACCTGTTTAAAGATCGGCAAGCGATACTATAAAAACAGTTTTGGCCTGGACCGTAAAGTGATCAACCGTTGCATGAACCTGGCAGCCCAATGTAAGAAACTAAAAATACCGATCACTACTTTCATGATCGCTACTGACCCTTACCTGCAGCAATTTGTAAAAGAGTTTACGGACATGAACCACGGGAAAGCATTTTTTGCTTCACTGGATAAGCTGGGGGCATTTATATTTAAAGATTTTGAAAGCGGGAAGAGCAAGACGGTGTTTTGAAAAAGATATCAGATATCAGACTGTAGATTTTAGAATTCAGGTTTGAGAATTGAGATTTCAGAGTTGAGTTTGTGTTATCAGTTCTAAATACTAAATACTAAATACTGAATACTATATACTAAATTATGAACCAATACAAAGCATGAAGCATATAACAACATTAGGACAGTTAAAACAATCAGGGTATCAACCCAAAAGCATTAAAGAAGAAGTAAGACAAAATCTTATTCAAAAATTAAAAGAAGGCGACAGCAGTTTTTCCGGCATTGTGGGTTATGAAGACACGGTTATACCCGAAGTAGAACGTTCTTTATTAAGCAAACACAATATTTTATTTTTAGGCTTACGTGGCCAGGCTAAAACCCGTATGGCCCGCCAGATGATCAACCTGCTGGATGAGTGGGTGCCGGTAATCCCGGGCAGTGATATTAACGATGACCCGTTAAATCCTATTTCGGCTTATGCTACACAACTGATCAGCGAAAAAGGTGATGATACACCTATTGAATGGATACACCGTTCGCAACGTTATGGTGAAAAACTGGCAACACCCGATGTAAGTGTGGCCGACCTTATAGGTGATATTGACCCGATAAAAGCAGCCAATTTAAAACTGAGTTTTGCGGATGAGCGGGTGATCCATTATGGTATTATTCCCCGGAGCAATCGAGGCATATTTGTTATTAACGAATTACCCGACCTGCAGGCAAGAATACAGGTAGCTTTATTCAATATACTGGAAGAAGGTGATATACAGATCCGCGGTTTTAAACTGCGTTTACCGCTCGACATATTGTTTGTGTTCACTGCTAACCCCGAGGATTATACCAACCGTGGTTCTATAGTAACACCTTTAAAAGACCGTATAGAAAGCCAGATACTAACGCACTACCCTAAAAGCATTGAGCAGGCCTTAGAGATAACCGAACAGGAAGCCGATATTAACGAAGAACAAAAAGGCCTGGTAAATATCAGCGACCTGGTAAAACGCCTGGTAGAACAGGTTGCGTTTGAAGCCCGTAACAGTGAGCTGGTGGATAAGAAAAGCGGTGTAAGCGCCCGTTTAACTATTTCCGCTTTTGAAAATGCAGTAAGTGCTGCTGAACGCCGTGCTATTATTAACCACGAAAAACAAACGCAGGTCTGGATATCGGACCTGGCCGGCATCATCCCTTCTATCACCGGTAAAGTTGAGCTGGTATATGAAGGAGAACAGGAAGGTCCTTACCAGGTTGCGATGAACCTGCTGGAGCGATCGATCCGTACACAGTTCGCTTTATATTTCCCCAACCCTGATGCTTTGAAGAAACGCCGTAATACCGGCAAGCCTTCACAACAGGCAAGAGCCGAGGATAACCCATACAAAGCAATAACCGGCTGGTTTGATAAAGGCAACCAGTTAAACATCAGCTTCAGCACCACCGACAAGGACAAGCTGATCCAGTTGTACCAGGTGGATGGTTTACATGCATTGGTTAAAAAGTATTATGCACAGGCCAATGAATCACAAACCGGACTGTTGATGGAGTTTGTATTACATGGCCTTGCCGCCCATTCCCTGATCAGTAAAAAAATATTTGAAAGCGATATCGAGTTTAAAGACCTGTTTGGCAGTATGATGAATCTGAACGTGGGTGATGAAGACGAGGAGGAAGAAGAACAGAATTTTGATAATTGAGACTGAGAATGATGAATGAGGAATTATGAGTTATAAATTCCGTTTCATTGATCGTCAATTGTCCATTGTCAACTGTTAACTGTCAATTGTTATTTTTTTTGTTTGTTTTAATAAAAAAGCCCGCCATACAAGTATGACGGGCTTTTTAGTATCGGTTGTTACTATTGATTAATAGTAGCTGAGTTTTAATTCTACACGGCGGTTTTTCTGACGACCGGCAGCAGTTTTATTATCTGCTACGGGTTGGTCCTGGCCATGACCTGCAGCAGTTAATTGTGCTTCACTTACACCTTTGCTGATCAGGTATTGTTTCACTGCATTGGCACGGTTATCACTTAAGATCTGGTTTTTATCAGCTTTACCGGTATTATCGGTATGACCATCGATAGCCAGTTTTAATTCAGGCTCAGCTTTTAAGATCTCAGCCACATCATTTAAACCTTTGTTCGATTTAGCTAATAAAGTGTATTTACCGGTTGCGAAATAAATGTTTTGTGCAGCATAGTTAATTTTCTTAACTACTTCCTCTTTGATCACAGGGCAACCAAGGTTTTCTCTTACACCCGGAACAGTAGGACATTTATCTTCCTCATCGTTGATACCATCCTTGTCAGTATCAGGAATAGGACAACCTGCATAACGGGCTAAACCTGGTACAGTAGGACATTTATCTTCCTCATCATTGATACCATCTTTATCCGTATCAGGAATAGGGCAACCATTGTATTTAGCTAAACCCGGTACAGTGGGGCATTTGTCTTCTTCGTCATTAATGCCGTCTTTATCGGTATCAGGAATAGGGCAACCGTCGTATTTGGCTAAACCCGGAACAGTAGGACATTTGTCCAAACTATCAATAATACCATCTTTATCAGTATCAGCCGGTGGCGGTGGCGGCGCAATTACTTTAGGCGCTTTCTTTTCACCTACACGTTGTGCAAAACCGATCTGGTTGAAAAAGTGGTAGTTAGATGTTTCTTTAGTTACAGGAATACGGTACTGGGAAGTGATGAATAAATGGGTTTCATCAAAGAAGTTCACTTTCCAGCCTAAACCCGGGCTCAGGAAGGCGCCGAAATAGCTGCCTTTATACATGCTTGCTCCCACACCTGTAATGATATAAGGTTGTGTCCAGTATTTTTCTGAAACCATTTTAAAGTTGGCGGCAGCGTCTACTTCCAGTAAGAAGCCATCACTCCTGTTACCTTTATCAGGATTCAATGCATCCTTTGTAAAACTACCGGCTAAGGTACCGGCAAAGTCAATATACTTATGCAGCCCTTTGAAATAAGAAATAGCGGCACCGGGGGACATATCAGTCAACTTGCCCCATTGCTTATCTCTGAATACTTTTGATAGGGAGGTATTGCGGATTCTTTGTGGCGTTGTATAATCATTCAGTATAAAACTAATGCCGATTGCTGCCGGACGGATCTCGTCGTCTTGCGCAAATACAGACTGTGCCAAGCAAGAAACTGCCAAAAACATGGCTAAAATCTTCTTCATAAGCTAATTAATGTTTGTGTTAAAAATCGGGGCAAAAATAATCGGTCTGCCCAACATCTGGAAATAAATTTATTATTAAGTATTAGTACCGAGTCCCTTAAAAACCTATTTACCCGCATAATATTTTTCTCTCAGCCATTTATCCTCACCATAAACATCATCGTAAAATACGATCCGGCCATCTTTATTAGCCTCACAGGTAAAATAGCGGATATAAACTGTAATTGGTTTCCTGACGGCAATACCTTTTTTCTCTTTGTTATTCAACCATTTAGTAACTGAATCTACCGGGGTGAAGTTTTTGGCTGGTTGTACATAACTGCTGTCCCAGTTCAGTATCTGGTTCATTAAACCACGCCATTCCTGTACCCGCACGCAACCATGGCTCATGGCCCGGTAGGCCTGGCCAAACAGGTAACGCTGGTTGGTATCATGTAAATAAACCGCGTATTTATTATTAAAATTAAATTTTAAGACACCCAGGGAGTTGGCATCCCCGCTGCCCTGTACCACCCTGTAAGGGATCCCCTTGCTGTATTTTGACCAGTCAACCGAAAAAGGATCTACCTCATCCCCTTTCCCGTCGATCAGGCTGAAATTTTTCTTTGCCAGGTAACCGGGGTTCTTTTTTAACTGTGGCAATATTTCTTTTACAATAATGCTGGTGGGTACTGTCCATTGCGGGTAAGTGATCATATTGGTGATTTTGCTGGTCAGCACCGGGGTACGGGTTTTAGGCTTGCCGCAAATCACTTTTGATGTCAGCCGCAGGGTATCGTTATCCATTAACTGTAAATTAAAGGAAGGAATATTAACCCATATATATTGTTCGGGGAGCTTTTCAGGTAATAATTTATACCGGTCGGCTGTGATGGCGATACGCATAAATTTCTCCTGGTCATGCAGGTTCAGCATACGTATGGTTACCTCGCCGGCCTTACCATCTATCGCCAGACCTGCTTCTTTCTGAAACTTTTTAATGCCCTCCACCAGGGTAATACTATCCGCTTTTACGCTATCCGCGGCAAGATAACCAGCTTCGTATAAACGGGTTTGTAACCTTGTATAAAACAGCGCAGAATCTGCCCCTTTGGCGGAGGCCGGTACTTTTGTATATTTTTTAAACTCGGCGGTTTCCAAAAAATGGTGCAACCCTTTCTTTAACTGTGCGTATGCTTTTAATTGCGGCTCCAATGCAGCAGCCCAGGTTGCAGGTGATTGTATCTGTAATAAGGCCGCAAGCTGTTGCTGGTAAAATGCCGGCGCCAGTACCGAATCTTTTCTCTGGGATATACTATCATTAGGCAATCGGCCTAATTTTAAATCAGTAACCATCTGCATCACTGCGTTGGTTAACAGTACATCAGTAGTGAACCAGAGATTGGCATCCCTGCTGTCAGATTTACCCAGACTATCCGCCATGATCCTTCTGCGGTTACCGGCAACCAGTGTATCAAAATAATCCTCCGGGAACAAGGCAAAATACCTGGCTTTATTTATAAAATTTGCCAGTGAATCAGCAACCGGAAGCCACCTGCCATTTTTCGACCACAAAGGCTGGTGCTCATTGGCGTCATACACCAGTGCCAATAATTCTTTATTTGCGATAAGGATACTATCAGCCAATTTGTTTTCACCTGAGCCCATCCATCCGGAAAGATGTTGCTGTATTTTTTCCTGTAACTGTTCGGGGGTATCGGCAATATCTTTTGCAGGAGGATTATCTGCACAACTGTAGAACGATGTTATAATACTAACACCTAACACAGTAAAGAGGATACGTCGGAATAAAAGCATGGTGGTATGTGTGATTTTTTCAATAAGTAGCGTCGGCCGGGAACATACAATCATCACCTGTACTGGTGGCAAAGTCCTGCATATTATCGCCGGTTATCTACACAAGTTTATTTACTTTTAAGGCAAATGAACATTAACAAAATAGATAATAAAGCTTGTTACTGCAAATATATTACGGTTGTTTTATTCAGCTTTTTATATTTTACTGTTGACGCGCAAACTCCCCTAAAAGTTGTCAGTAAGCGCAGCGAATACCGGCAACAGGTTAAACAGGACAGCTTGCATAACATGGTATTATTACACCAGTTTGTTCCCGGTTTACAATATGAACTGCGTTATGCAACCACTCATAATTTCATGCACCGGTTAATGTACCCGCAGCAGGTGAATTATAGCTTTTTACGGTTACCTGTTGCCAGGGCACTGGATAGCGTACAACAAGTTTTAGCTAAACAAGGGTTGGGCCTGAAAGTATTCGATGCCTACCGGCCGTATGCCGTTACCGTTAATTTCTGGGAGCTGGTAAAAGATGAACGTTATGTGGCTAATCCGGCTAAAGGCAGCGGACATAACCGGGGCCTGGCCGTTGACCTTACCATTATCAATCTATCATCCGGTGAAGCTTTAAACATGGGCACCGACTTTGATAATTTCAGTGATACGGCACATCACTCCTTTAAGCATTTACCGGAAGAGGTATTACGTAACCGCAACTTATTAAAAACAACGATGGAACGATATGGTTTTAAAGCCCTGGAGACCGAATGGTGGCATTATAGCTTTCCCAATACCAGGCAATACGATGTATTAAATCTCAGTTTTTCCGAACTGAAAAAACTAAGCCGTAAAAACTAAGATCATTTATTAAGGAATTTATCCGTTTTTTCTGCAGCGGTAATATCCGCATTACTTCTTAACTGTAACTGGAAATTCAATATCCACTCACTGCAATTGTGTTGTTGCAGGTACTCATTCACCTGGTGTACCACCTGCATCACTTCATCATAGGTACCTTCAATAACAGTAGCAAAGGGCCCTACTTCATATTTAATACCCGATGCTGTAATAACAGCGATAGCTTCATCTACCCATAAATACGGATGTTTATCCTGTACAATAGGAACAATTTGTAAGGAAGCGTTGACAAGGTACTGGTGCATAATGATGAATATTAATCCGGGGATGAAGACTTAGATTGAACCTGTTTAATTCAGGCGTTCCGTAGTAACCACTGCATCTAGATTTAGTGCACCGTAAATATGCGGGAAAGTATCCTGTGTGGAGGGTGACCAATCGTACACCAGGTTACTGGTCAGTTTATCAGTATCAATGGTCAGTTTTACCAGGTCCTTTTTTCCACTAAAATATCTTTCCAGCACGCCGGCTACCTGGTTTTCCTGGGCGCAATGAATAAACCCTTCTTCTTTTAAAGAAATAGCTTCGTAAGCACCGTTTTCACGGGCCTGGTCCCATTCCGGTAAAGTAGTAATATGATATATAATTGGCATTACAATTCGTTTTATTTAATAATCAATGTGATATCATGATTTTACGTTCAAAAGAGCGCAAACCAGTTTAATAACATTTTTGGATAGTAATTGTTCACTACCCTACCACCGGTTTTATTTGCTGGTGTAATAACATCAGGTCAATTAATGCTACTGCAGTAGCCGCTTCTACAATAACCGGCGCCCGCAGGGCCACGCAGAGATCGTGCCGCCCTTTGATAGAGAAGTTCTCCTGCTGTCCGGTTTCCCAGTTCAGGCTGAACTGTTCTTTAGGAGTGGAGGCTGTAGGTTTTATAGCAAGCCTATACACCAATTGATTACCGTTGGTGATACCGCCCACAATACCACCGGCATGATTGGTAGCCGTTTTACCTGTATTGTCAATAATAGCATCATTATGTTGTGAACCATACATGGTTGCTGCCGCAAAGCCGCTTCCAAATTCAATGCCTTTTACCGCGGGTATAGCAAAGGCAATATGTGCTATCTGCGATTCTACCGAATCAAAGAAAGGCTCGCCTAATCCAACAGGTAATCCGTCAACCGTACAGGTAACAATACCCCCTACCGAATCTTTTGCATCAATGGCTTTTTGTAACCCTTTTTCCAGGTCAGTCTCGCCGCCTATCTCGGTAACAGCCGCCTGTATATTTACCGCACTCATTAATTTTTTAGCAATAGCACCGGCAGCCACCAGTCCCGTTGTTAACCTGGCGCTGAAATGCCCGCCTCCCCTGAAATCTTCATTACCACCGTATTTCTGGTGCGCTACCCAGTCTGCATGACCCGGACGCGGAAAGCTTCTTTGTTTTTCATAATCACCGCTGCGGGTATTATTATTTTCAAATAAAATAGTAATAGGCGCTCCCGTGGTTTTACCATTAAACAACCCGCTCTTAAAAAAAGGATAATCTGCTTCCTGCCGGGGTGTAGTACCTTTTTGTTTACCGCCTTTTCTACGCTCCAGGTCGGGCAACAGGTCTTCTGCACTTAATGCCAGGCCGGCCGGGCATCCGTCTATCACCATACCAACCGATTCGCCATGCGATTCACCAAAGATGTGCACCCGGAATATTCTGCCAAATGAGTTCATAAAAAAGTAAAAATTAAAAAGTAAAAAGGTAAAATGCTTTTGCATTTTTGTTATCGGCTGCATTAATACTATCATCGCCTGTTGTGTCACTCACTGCATCGTTCGGTAATTCTATTCGGCATATTGCAATACCAAACTATTCAATCTAAAATCTCAAATATCCAAGTCATTACCAACAACTCATTCACTATTCACTATTCACCACTCACTATTCACTCAATAAACTTAATTTTCTTCTCTCCAGTATCCACTACTGCACCAAGTTGTTGCAGGTGTTCATAAAAATCAGGATAAGATTTATTGATCGCATCGGCTTCTTCAATAATTGTTTCCCCGTTTGCTTTTAATGCCGCTACCGCACAGGCCATGGCAATACGGTGATCATGATGCGAATGTACAACAACTCCTTTTAATCCCTTGCCGCCATGTATCACCATTATGTCATCTTTTAATTCAACCTGTATGCCCATTTTTCCAAACTCCTGCTGTAAAGTAATACCGCGATTACTTTCTTTATGTGCCAAACGGCTTACGCCTTTGATAGTGGTCTCACCTTCGCAATAAGCTGCCAGGGCCACTAACGGAGGAAACAGGTCAGGGCAGTCAGTTGCATCAAACGCAAAAGCCTTTAATTTTCCGGGATGTATCACTATCTGTTTTGCTTCAATGGCAATACCACTGTTACAATCTATTAAAGCCTGTAAGATGGCTTTATCGGCCTGTGTTGATACGGGGCTTAAACCTCTCACGGTAATCGGCCCTGCAATGGCGCCGGCTACCAGTAAAAAAGCGCCGCCGCTCCAGTCACCTTCCACTGTATAAGAACGGGCAGCAGTTTGTGTTACAGGCTCCTGCCCGCTAAATACAAATTCACGGTGATCTTTATTTTCCGGAACCGGCAAGCCGAATTGCTGCATTACATCGAGGGTAAGATCAATATAAGGTTTGCTTTTCAGGTCATTTACTGTAATCGTTACAGTTTCATTTACCGTAGCCCCGGTTTGTTGTACCGAAGCTGCATAAGCCAATAACAAGCCGGTCAGGAACTGTGAACTCAATGATCCGTCCACTTCAATATTTGCAGGCACCAGCGGACCTTGTACGGCCATTGGCAATTTACCTTCGTTGCTGGTGATGTTTACTGCCAACTGAGGTAATATTTCGTCAAAGAAATTCATCGGCCTTGTTACCAGGCTGCCTTCACCGGTGATGGTCACCTTCTCCTTACTCAGTGCTACCAGTGGCGTAAACATCCTGATGCTTAAACCCGATTCACCGCAGTTTATTTCCGGTGCTACCGGTTTAACACCGTTACTGGTAATAACAAGTGTATCGCCCTGCTCACTCACCTCAGCACCTAATCTTTTAATAATATCCAGGGCGGCTTTATCATCGTTACTATGCCCGGGGTTATAAATAGTACTCTCCCCTTTCGCTACCAATGCTGCTGCACAGGCCCTTTGCATAGAGCTTTTTGAGGCTGCCGCCTGTATATTTCCTGATAACCCCGAAGGTTGTATCGTTACTTTCATCTTTACTTAATCTGATTATAATGATTATAAGGCCATGATTATCTCCTGCAGATCGGTCAGCGGAATATTTTTTACTACGCCTTTACCAATCTTATCCAGCAGCACATAGTTCATAGTGGTTCTTTCCCGTTTTTTATCGTGCTTTAACACATCCAGTGCTTTTTGTTTATCAAACTCGGCGTAGGTAGGCAGGTTGTATTTTTCCAATAACTGCACAACCCTCTCTGTCTGTTTAAAGCCGGTCAGCTGTTCAGAAATATGACAGGCATAGGTCATACCTATAGATACAGCCTGGCCATGTGATAACTCATACTGGTTTTCCAGGGCATGCCCCAGCGTATGTCCAAAGTTCAACAGCTTCCTGTCACCCGTTTCAAATTCATCCTGTTGCACCACTTTGGTTTTTATCAGCGCATTCCTTTGTACCAATGCACATATTTCCTTCTTTTTACCCTGATAGGTACGGAACGAATGCTGCTCCAGTTGTTTAAACATGGCCGCATCTTTTATACAGGCATGTTTAATAATTTCGGCAAACCCGTTTTCCCATTCCGCTTGTGGCAGCGTATTCAGGAACTGCATATCGTGCAGTAAAAAATCGGGCTGACGGATAATGCCCACCAGGTTTTTATACACGCCCACATCAATACCGTTCTTACCACCGATAGAAGCATCAACGAGTGCCAGTAAAGAAGTGGGTACAAAACCAAACCTGATACCACGCATATACACTGCCGCCACATAACCGGTGATATCAGTAATTACGCCACCGCCAACGCCTACCAAAGTTGTCTTGCGGTCGGCTTCCATGCTGATCAGTTCATCAATCACCGCATCCACCGTTTGCTGCACTTTAAATTCTTCACCGGCTTTTAATACAATCGTATTCCAGCCTTTGAATCTTTTTTCGTGCAAGGCATAAATATGTTCATCTGTTATTAAAACGGTATGTTTTATATCCACAATATGTTTCAAGGCTGCAAATCCTGCCGCGAAATAATATTGTACTGTGGCATTGCTGAATGTAAACTTCTGCGCTTTTAATGGCCTGGTTACCGCTTTACTCATGTTTGCTGGTTATTGGTTACCCTTAGTAAAAGACTAAAGCTAACATAAATTAAAGATTATTATTTACCGCCTGGATAATCAGCACCCAACCGGTAATACTGTTGTAAATGCACAATAGTATTACCGGACGATGCAGTGTGCGACGCAACCAACCGCCCCTTTGGGGCCGGGGGCATAGCAGCACTTCAGCCGGCTACCTAAAAACTAGGCGTCCATTACTTTCTTCTGGTGATTGATACTCTCCATGTGTACCGCATCAAAGTATTTGGTAATAAACTCGCGGCTTAATCCTAATTTTTCGCCATTATCAGCCACACGCTCCAGTATTTCGTTCCAGCGGTTGGTTTGTAAAATGGTAATATTGTTTTCTTTTTTGTATGCACCAATTTTATCAGCAATTTTCATACGCTGGCTCAGTATCTGCATCAGCTCATCGTCCAGGTGGTTGATCTGCTGGCGTAAAGTTTCCAAAGCAGCATGGTACTCTTCAGAATTAATATCTTCTTTTCTCCAGATGATCTCATCCAGCATTTCCTTTAAACGCTCAGGTGTTACCTGCTGTTTGGCATCGCTCCAGGCATTATCGGGATCAATATGACTTTCAATCATCAGGCCG
The DNA here is from genome assembly GCF_042686025.1 of Terrimonas rubra. Taxonomy (NCBI): domain Bacteria; kingdom Pseudomonadati; phylum Bacteroidota; class Chitinophagia; order Chitinophagales; family Chitinophagaceae; genus Terrimonas; species Terrimonas rubra. Next base: position 148,364 of record NZ_JBHUOZ010000003.1, on the reverse strand, counting down.
TCAAAGTCAAGGTCAATGGCTTTTTGTGCGGTGCTGAATAAAATATCGCGACGTCCGCAAATATGCGATGGGTCATTAATGATAGGCAACTCCAGGTTACGGCGTTTCATTTCAATGGCCAGGTGCCACATGGGTGCATTACGGTATTCGCTGTTACCATAAGAAGAGAAACCACGGTGTATCAAACCAATTTGTTTAACACCGGCACGGGCTACACGCTCCACAGCGCCGCTCCATAATTCCAGGTCGGGATTAATGGGGTTTTTAATCAATACCGGTACATCTACACCGCGTAATGCATCAGCTACTTCCTGAACGCTGAAAGGGTTAACGGTGGTACGGGCGCCGATCCACAATACGTCCACATCAAAAGTAAGGGCATCCTGTACCTGTTTGGCAGTTGCTACTTCCACAGCTGTAGGTAAGCCGGTCAGTTCTTTTGCTTTTTGTAACCAGGGCAGGCCTTTGGCACCAATACCTTCAAACATACCGGGTTTGGTACGTGGTTTCCAGATACCGGCACGTAACATATTCACCTTGCCTGTGGCGGCTAAACGTTGTGCGGTGCTCACTAATTGTTCTTCCGTTTCAGCACTGCAGGGCCCACTGATAATAAGTGGCCTTTTGGCCCATGCATCCTGTACTGCTTGTTTTGCTGATTGCGCTGCTGCTTGCATTGTATTTGTTTTTTGGAGTTGTTTGTTTGGTAATTTATTTTATAATCCTCTTTATCTGGTTAGCCTGTTCTATCAGGTCTTTGAGATCATTGTCTTTTTGCTCAACAATTAATTGTTTAAACTTTTCCAGCTGGGCTATATGTTCGGTCAATACATCCAGGATATTATCCCTGTTTTGCAGGAAGATGGGCGTCCACATGGCCGGGCTGCTTTTTGCCAGCCTCACCGTACTTTCAAAACCCGCGGAAGCCAGTTCAAATATGGCGTTATCCTCTTTCTCTTTTTCCAATACCGTATTGGCCAGGGCAAATGAAGTGATATGCGAAATATGACTTACATAGGCCGCATGCACATCGTGCGCATAGGCTTCCATTTCCAGCAGGCGCATACCGATTTTGGTATACATATTTTTTACCCAGGCCAGTGCATCCGGGTCAGATGCTTCCGGGTTACAGATAATCACGGCTTTATCGGCATAGGCGCCACGCACCGCTGCCTGTGGACCGCTGTATTCGGTACCCCACATGGGATGCGTGGCTACATATCTCCCCCTTTTGGGATGGTTTTGTACGGCCGCAATCAACTGCGACTTGGTTGATCCTAAATCCACTACTATCTGGGTGGTTATCTTATTCAGCACTTCCGGTAAAAAGCTCACCATCTTGTCAACCGGTATCGATAAAATAATTACTTCCGCTTCCTGTATCGCCTCATCCAGTGGTAAACTTTCATCCACCAGCTCCAGTTCAACCGCTTTACGGGCATGCGCTTCATTGGCGTCCACACCAATAAGCTTTGATGATAATTTTTTTTCGTGCAACTGCAGGGCCAGCGAGCCGCCCATAAGGCCCACACCTACTATCGCTATTTTCTTCCTCTGGCCTATCATACTATGGTTTGTTTAATCCTGTTAATAGCCTCCTCCAGTTTTTCCACAGGCGAGCAAAGGCTTACTCTTATAAAATCATTCCCTGCCGATCCAAAAATGCCACCCGGTGTAATGAACACATTGGCATTGTATAAAACCTGGTCGGTCACATAACCGCCGTTACCCAGTTCATGCTCATTCGCTGAAACATTTTTAGGTTTGGCCCAGATAAACATACCTGCCTGGTTGGGGGCAATGGTACAGCCGATCAGCTGCAACAACTCTTCAGCCTTGGCCCTTCTTTCAGCATAAATTTTATTTACGCCATCGTACCATTCCTGCTCAAGGCTCAATGCTTTGGCTGCCGCCAGTTGTAAGGGCAGGTACATACCGCTGTCCATATTACTTTTAAAACGCAGTACCTCGTCAATACGTTCTTTGCTGCCACATAACATACCTACCCGCCAGCCTGCCATATTATGACTTTTACTTAAGGAGTTCAGCTCCAGTGTAACAGCTTTTGCACCTTCCACACTTAAAATACTGATGGGGTTATCATTCAGTATAAAACTATAAGGGTTATCATGAATAATGAGCAACTGGTGTTTTACAGCAAAAGCCACCAGCTTTTCAAACAGGGCTATGGATGCCTGTTGTCCCGTTGGCATTTGCGGGTAATTCACAAAAATGGCCCTGTACACTTTGGTGTTACTATTATCTGCTTCCAGCAATAATTTTTCTATGGCATCAAAATCGGGCTCATAATTATTTTGTTCCAGCAATGTATAGTACACCGGCTCTGCGCCTGATAATTTTACAGCGCTGGAGTAAGTAGGGTATCCCGGGTTGGGCACCAATACTTTTACGCCGGCTTCAAAATAGGTCATACAGATATGCATAATACCTTCCTTACTACCGATCAAAGGCAATACCTCCGTATCTGCATCCAGTGAAACACCATACCATTTTTTATACCAGCTGCACATGGCATTACGCAATACCGGCGATCCTTTATAGGACTGGTAACCGTGTACATTTGCTTTCAAACTCTCATCCTGCAACACTTTCACCACATCGGGGTGCGGCGGCAGATCGGGACTGCCAATGCCCAGGTTAATAATATTTTTACCTGCTTTGTTCAGTCCGTCTATCTCCCTTAATTTTTTCGAGAAATAATATTCCCCAATCCCTTCTAATCTTTTTGCTGTTTGCATCTTCTTATTATTACAAATATTTTTTCTTTTGTTATCAGCGGCAGTACTACTATCAGCTTCTGTTGCGTCGCACTCTTCAACTGCAACAATTTTATTCAGCATTATGCAAGTGTCTTAGTAATATCAAGACTCCTCATTGCCAAATTTTCAAATCATCTAATTACCAAATTATTTCCATACTCCTTTCTTATACACCCCATACACTTTCACATGCTCTGTTAACGGTTTAATGGCTTCCATTACCTTATACAAGATATCTACATGGGCAAACTCCATATCCGCATGAAAGCTGTATTTAAAATCTGTACCGGGTATGGGAAAGCTCTGCAGCTTGCTCAGGTTAAGATCCATGTCCGCAATTTTATTCAGCACTTTGGACAGGCTGCCTTTCGAGTTATCGGTATGAAAATATACCGATGCCTTATTGGCTTCTTCCACCGGCTGGGCTATATCGGCACGTTGTAATATTAAAAACCGGGTATAGTTATTTTTCAGGGTATGAATATTCGGCGCTATCACGTCCAGGTCGTATAACTCGGCCGCCAGTTTGCTGGCAATAGCGGCAATGGATTTGCTTTTATGCTGGTGAATATGTTTAGCGCTTAAAGCCGTATCATCGGTTTCCACCAGCTTCCATTTATAATTATCCAAAAAGCCGTAACACTGTTGCAGGGCCATGGTGTGTGAGTGTACTTCTTTAATATCTTCCAGTTGTACACCACGGTTCACCAGCAGGTTTTGTTTTATTTGTAAGTACACTTCTCCAACCACTTGCAGGTCCGATTTAAGCAGAAGGTTGTAGTTAGGTAAAATGCTGCCGGCAATCGAGTTCTCAATAGCCATTACCCCGCCATCGCTTTCCTTTTTATTACCAGCCAGGCTTACCGACTCGCGAAAGGTGGCACAGGGCAATACCTCTACTTCCTTACCAAAAAACACGCGGGCAGCCACCTGGTGAAAACTGCCTTCATAACCTTGTATCGATACTCTTGTTGCCATATACATTCAAAAAAAAAGTCCCGGCTTTATTCGCCGGGACTCTTGTATTTATTCGTTTATTTATTTACTAAACTTAGTACAAAACATTCCCGGCCCTCGTTCTAAAAAAGAAGAAGTAATAAAAACTAAAACCAAAGAATGTATTGTTTGCTGTCATTGCGCAACAAATATAATCATCTAAATGAAAGAAAAAAATTTATTCTCGCGTTCTTCTACGGCCGCCACCGCTGTCAGCATCGTTCATCCTGATCTTACGGCCTTTGAAATTTTTACCATCCAGCGCCTTGATCATCTTGTTGGCAGAAGGACCGGCTTCTACTTCCACCCAGCTATTCATCTCTTTCATATCAATACGGCCTAACGCATCTTTACGCAAATCGCTCATATCTAAAATGAATTGTAAAAAGCTGGCTTTATAAAAACCATCTTTGGTACCCAAGTTAACAAACAACCGTTGGTAAGCGCCGCCACTGTTCCTTCTTCCGGCACCAGCAGCACTACGTCCTGCATCACCCTGTCCTCTGCGATCCAGCTCACGGCTTCCACGATCACGTTTGTCCTCCCGTACATTTAAGTCGGTCGCGTTTTCATAGTATTTCAAAAAGCGGTCAAACTCCAATGCGGCTACACGCTGTAAAATTTCTTCCTTGGTAACCTCGGCAAACTTTTCCTGTAAAGCAGGTATATAAGCCTCGTACTCATTGCTGGAAATATCGGCTGATAACAACTTATCGGTGAAATGGAAAAACTGTTTACGGCAAACATCTTTTCCACTGGGAATATCCATTTTGGAAAAACGTGTATTGACAATTTTTTCAATCTGGCGTAAACGGTACAATTCACGTGGTGTAACAATCGACAGTGATACCCCGTCACGACCGGCACGACCGGTACGGCCGCTACGGTGTGTGTATACTTCGGTATCATCCGGTAACTCGTAATTGATCACGTGTGTAATACCTTGCACGTCAATACCACGGGCGGCCACATCGGTAGCAATCAGTAACTGGATGCTTTTTTCGCGGAAACGTCCCATTACTTTATCACGCTGTGCCTGGGTAAGGTCGCCGTGTAAAGCCTCTATATCATACCCTTCACGTATCAGGCGTTCGGTAATTTCCTGTGCGTCGGCTTTGGTACGGGTAAATATGATACCATATATACCGGGGTTAAAGTCAATGATACGTTTTAAAGTTTCGTAGCGGTTGATATGTTGGGTAGAGTAATACTGGTGATCGATATTGGCATTGCCCGAATTCACCTTACCCACCGTAACCTCGAAAGGTTGGTTCATATACCGCTTGCTCACCTTACGTATTTCCTGTGGCATGGTAGCACTGAATAACCAGATGCTCTGACGGTTGGGGGTGTTTTGTAAAATAAACTCAATATCATCTTTAAAGCCCATGTTCAGCATTTCATCGGCCTCATCTAATATTACGTAATGTATTTTTTCCAGGTTAATGGCCTTACGTTCAATAAGGTCAATTAAGCGGCCGGGAGTAGCCACTACAATATGGGTACCTCGTTTTAATTCACGAATTTGTTCGCCGATAGAAGCACCACCATAAACGGCTGTTACATGAATACCTTTTGTTTTCTTCTTAAAAGCATCTAAGTCATTGGCTATCTGCAAACAAAGTTCGCGGGTAGGGCAAATGATCAATGCCTGGGGGTGACGCTCCGCAGCGTCTAATAATTGTAATACAGGCAAACCAAAAGCGGCCGTTTTACCAGTTCCGGTTTGTGCTAATCCTATAAAATCTTTTGTTCCTTGTAATAATACAGGTATAGCTTGTTCCTGTATGGGGGTGGGTTGTACAAAACCCAGTGCACTGATGGACTCAAGTAGCCCGTCCTGAACACCTAATGATTCAAATGTAGTCACAGATCTATTTTATTAATTGAAGGCGCAAAGGTAAACTAATTTAAGGGGGTTTGGGGTTTTATTTTACCACGGCGGCCGTATAGGGGATAATGAATTAAGAATTAAGGATATATAAAGCTGAGAGCGGAATGCTGAAAGCAGAAAGCTCAAAGCAGAATGCTGAAAGCGAAGGGCTTATTGTAAAAGACCGGTTAAAAAGGTGGAAGGCATAAGGAGTAGGGATAAAGCCGAAAAAAGGATTGTTAGTCTACTTACCTGTATCATTTACAGCCTCTTACAAAACGTAAGAGCCACTCCTGTGGAATGGCTCTTTAACGATTGCTTGCCTAAAATTATTTAACAGCTGGAGAATCAACTTTAACAGCTGGAGAGTCAAGTTTAACTGCAGGAGAATCTGGAACTGCAGGAGGAGCAACGATTGGAGAATCAACTTTAACTGCTGGAGAATCAGAAGTTTCTTTGTTTTCTGCTTCGTTGTTACAAGCTACAAAACCTAAGCTAGCTACTGCTAATACGATGAAAAGCTTTTTCATTAGTGACGTTTTTAATTTAGTTTTTTGAAATATTTCTGATGTTAATACGATTATGAAAAAAAGGTAACCCGTTTTTTTAAAATAATTTTTCTTTGCTGCAAAAGGGTTACTATTTTTAAAAAAAAGTATTAAAACTGTAGGTGTGAAAGTTGCGTATAACGAAAAGGAACTACTTAAAGGACTGGCCCAGAACGACAAAACGGCAATTGAAACCATTTATAAACAAAATTATAATATGGTTCAGTCGCTGATTATCAATAATAACGGATTAGCTGACGACGCAAAAGACATTTTCCAGGAAGCCTTGATTGTACTGTATGAGAAAGTAACTGCAGGCAATTTTGAGCTTAACTGCCAGATCAAAACCTATCTCTATTCTGTATCCAGAAGACTGTGGCTCAAACGATTACAACAAACCAACCGGTATTCCTCTGATCTTGTGCATACCGACCAGGTGGTGGCCGTTGAGGAAGACCTGGAAGAACACCAGAAGAAGGATGACGAATTTGAGATGATGCACCAGGCGCTGGCAACCCTGGGCGAACCGTGTAAAAGCTTATTGGAGGCCTTTTATCTGCAAAAAAGAAATATGCAGGATATTGCCTCCGACTTTGGCTACACCAACGCCGATAATGCCAAAACGCAGAAGTATAAATGCCTGATGCGTTTAAAGAAAACATTTTTTGCAAAATATAATAAAGGCGATTTGTGATGTTAGACAATAACCAGATAATGATGTTAGATTCTGTTGAACGGTACATTAAGGGCGAAATGAACCCTGATGAACGCCTGTTTTTTGAAAACCTGCGTAAAACCAACAGCGAGATCGACCAGATGGTGGTAGAACATACATTGTTCCTGCGCCAGGTGAACCGTTATGCCACACGCAAAGATTTTGCAGCCGGTTTACAGGATATTCACCACAAACTGGAAAACGCCGGCAATATTACTACCCCTGCTAACGAGCAAACGGGTAAATTGGTGTTTTTATGGAAAAAATACAGGCGTGTGGCAGGCATTGCTGCCAGCATAGCCGGTGTAACAGCTATAGGTTTATCCTTACTGTTCAATTCCGTAGCCCCCCATCCTAAAGATCCGCAGGTAAAAGAGCTGGTAAGTAAGATTGATGTATTGAACGAAACAACCAAACAACTCGACCAGAAGATTGAACATGTTAAGAATAAAGCTGACAATACCGCTGCAAATAATAATGATATAGCTATCAATGCCCGTTACAATGGTACCGGCTTTTTAATTGATGGTAAAGGTCTCATGATCACCAATGCCCACGTGGTAAAACGTTCCGTTAATATATATGTACAGAATAATAAGGGCGAAAAATTCAAAGCCATTGTGTTGAAACAGGATCCCGCACGTGATGTGGCCATTATTAAAATAGTGGACGACCGTTTTAAACCCGTTGCCTCCCTGCCTTATGGCATCCGCAAAACAGCATCGGATATTGCCGAACCTATATTCACCCTGGCTTTCAATGATAAAATGGTTTACGGCGAAGGTTACTTAAGTGCCAAAACCGGCTTCAACGGCGATACCCTGAGTTTCCAGATATCGGTACCGGCTAACCCCGGTAACAGTGGTGGCCCGGTATTTAACCGTAACGGTGAGATCATTGGTATCTTAAGTGCCAAAGATGTTGGTGTAGAAGGTGCTGTATTCGCTGTACAATCCAAATACATTTTCCTCGCGCTGGACAGCTTACGCAAAAACCAGTTGTACGAAAAAGTAAAAGTGTCGCAAAAATCAACCCTGAGCGGTTTAGACCAAACGGTACAGGTGAAGAAGATTGAAGATTATATTTTTATGGTGAAAGGGGATTAGAAGTTAGATTTTAGATTTCAGATATAAGATTGTAGAAGGGTTCTTGTTTTACAGGAGCCCTTTTTCTTGCCCCTTATAAATTTTCAAACTCTCATCATAAGCGTTTTATAAGCAATCCCAGGTGCAAAAAAGCCGCCCCAAAGAGACGGCTCATATATTTCGGAGTATATCATCCATTACCCACACCAGCACATTAGCAAATAAGCTAATTATCACATTAGGTTAAGCTTCTTTCCACAGATACGCGGGGTAATCGCCTCTTTCAATTAATTCGTTCAGACTTTTTTCTACAAAAGGAGCATCTTCTTTGTATGTAACGCCAAACCAGGATGAGCTGGTAGGAATGATCTCTACTTTACCACCATCTTTAATAAAACGGTCGGCCACAATGGGAATAAAGAATTCCGATTTTAACTCCTGGCCATGGTTTTGTAAAAACTCGCGGAACAGTTGCATGTTATAATTAAAGAAAGAAGGATCAAAGCACCAGAAGTTCATAGATACACGGGTATCCAAAGGCAGCTCTTTGGGCTCCAGGTCATCATCCACCAATATTTTATCGCCTTTTTTAGCAATATTGATACGCTCAGTAATGGTAGCCAGGTTGCCGGTAATATCCAAACCACATACACCGCGGTTTACCGTACCGTGTTCAGATAAGGTTTTTAACAGGTCATAACCTACAATGGCATATGTTTTTTCGTTACAATCGTTACGTAAAAAATCAGCAGCTACTTCAAAGGAATTCTGTCCGTAAAAATCATCGGCATTAATAACAGCAAATGGTTCATTTACGGCATCCTTGGCACATTGTACGGCATGTGAAGTCCCCCAGGGTTTGGTACGCTCTTCCGGAAACTGATAGCCCTCGGTAAAAGCATCCATATCCTGGTACACATATTCAATAGCAATTTTACCGGCAAGCCTGGGTTCAAAAATTGCCTTAAATTCTTCAGCAAAACTGCGGCGGATAATAAACACCACTTTACCAAAGCCGGCACGGATAGCATCGTAAATTGAGTAGTCCATAATGGTTTCGCCACCGGGACCAAAACCCTGTATCTGTTTCATACTACCGTAACGGGAGGCCATGCCGGCAGCTAAAATTACCAATGTAGGTTGCGTCATATTAGTTATTTGAGTTGCGAATTTAATTGAAATTAGCCGAACTTCACAGCTTATGCTTTCGTTATCATTTCCACCACCCAAAGTGGAAGCCATCCCTTTTTACAGTAATACCGGCCGCCAGGTTTTTGTGTTAAGAGCCGATGCCATTGACCCGGTTATATCGGGCAATAAATGGTTCAAACTAAGGTATTACCTGGCCGAAGCCATACAACAACACAAAACAAGGATCGTTACCTATGGCGGCGCCTTCTCCAATCATATCATCGCTACCGCTGCTGCCTGTAAAGCAGCAGGGCTGGCCTGCACCGGCATCATCCGGGGCGAACAACCACTTGTATTGTCGCATACTTTATTACAGGCACAGGCAATGGGCATGCAGCTGTATTTTATATCCAGGCAGGATTATGCTGCAAAACCTGTACCCGGTTGGGTAAACCCAACCACCGATTATTGTATTGCCGAAGGCGGATATGGTAAAACCGGCGCAGCTGGGGCGGCTACCATGGTAGCGGGTATTGAAGGCTTTACACATATACTATGTGCGGTAGGTACCGGTACTACCATGGCCGGGTTAATAACAGCTTCACCCGGTACAAAAGTAACAGGCATCAGCAGTCTAAAAAACAATACCGCCCTGGCCACAGAAGTAGCGGCTTTAACCGGTACACCGGCGGCTAATGTGGATATTTTACACGAATTCCACTTCGGTGGTTATGCCAAACACAAGCCGGAGTTACTCTTCTTTATGAATAAATTATTCGAACAAACCGGCATTCCCACCGATTTTGTGTACACCGGTAAATTATTTTACGGCTTTCACGAATTGTTGCGGCAAAATTATTTTGTTCCGGGTAGTAAAATATTGTTAATCCATAGCGGGGGCCTGCAGGGCAACCTTTCTTTGCCAAAAGGAACGTTAATGTATTAACAATTTACCATTACGGGTATTATCTTTGTTTGTAACAAAGCAACTTTAGACCAGCGAGGTACTACTTCATGAATAAAATATGTTCACTACTGTTTATTGCATTATCGGTTACATGCAGTAATCTATATGCCCAGGATACATTACCCAGGTTCTCCGTAAAAAATGTTGGTAATAACCGTATTGTTGTTGGCTGGACCAATGCTTTCGAAAATATATCCCAGATCAGTATCCAGCGCTCCCCGGACAGTTTAAAAAACTATAAAACCATCTTAACGGTGGCCGATCCTACTACCCCACAAAACGGTTATGTAGATACCAAAGCGCCGAATGATAAAATGTTTTATCGTTTGTATATTCTATTAAGCGGCGGTACCTATTTATTCAGTGATGCTAAAAGACCAGTATTGGATACTTCGGGCAAAACGGTAGAAGATGCCGTAGCAGCAGCTAATCCCGATGTAAGTACCATTTTTCCCGGCGATACGGCTCTTGTTTCCCCAAACACACCGGGCGCTGTTAAGCCCACCGGCCCTCCACCCTATATTCCGTCAAAATATGTATATACCGCAGTTAAGGATGGCAATGTGCAGATATCCCTGCCCGGCGATGATCCTTCAAAGTATGTGATCCGTTTTTATACGGCAGAGGAAGAATTACTGTTTGAACTGAAGAACCTGAAAGAGAAAAGTTTTAAAATCGAAAAATCCGTTTTTTATAAATCAGGCTGGTATAATTTTGAACTGATAGAAGACGATAAGACGATTGAAAAACATAAGTTTTTCCTGCGCAAGGAATTCTAAATAAGGTATGAGGAATAAGGTATCAGGTTTAGGGAACACCCATGACGTTCATAGCCCGGGTGATGATCTGTTACTATGAACCTGAACTATATGCCATGAACTAACTCCACATCAAAAACATCTTCAAAATGCCTCTTGAAAAAAGCTTTTACCTCGTTAATATCTACCGGCTGACCTAATTCTTTTTCAATAGATGTGACCTGTTTATTTTGTATGCCGCAGGGTACAATAAAACCAAAATAATCCAGGTCCGGATTTACGTTTAAAGCAAATCCATGCATGGTTACCCAGCGGCTGGTACGTACGCCAATAGCGGCTATTTTTCTTTCCCTGCCAATTTTATCCGGATCTAACCATACTCCCGTTTCACCGGCTGAACGCTCCCCTTTTAAGCCATAATGGGCAATGGTTTGTATAATTACTTCTTCCAGGTTGCGCAGGTATTTACCAATGTCGGTATAAAACTTTTCCAGGTCTAAAATAGGATAACCTACCAGTTGCTGCGGACCATGATAAGTAATATCACCACCGCGGTTGGTCCTGAAAAAATCAATACCCCTTGCAGCCAAGCTCTCTTCACTCAGCAACACATTTTCAATATGCCCGCTTTTACCCAGGGTGTATACATGCGGATGCTCAACGAACAGTAAATGATTTTTTGTAGCGGCTGCGGCAACAGCGGCATCTTTTTCATTTACCTGCTGTTCAAAGCGCTGCGATTTCAACTGCACATTCTCACCCAGTAAGGTTTCCTGGTATGCCCAGGCGTCCTTATAGCGCATATTGCCCAGGTCACTGAAATAAACTTGTTGCTTTTCCATTTTATAGCTTGCAAAGGTACAACAAATGTCAGGTTCCAAAGGTTTAAAAAGGTTCAAGAGGTTCCAAAAGTGCAAATGTTCAAAGGTGAGAGGGAATGATGAGTGATGAATTATGAGTTATAAATGATGAATTATGATTTTTTAGATATAATGTGGCCGGTTGCCTGTAACTCATTGTCACTTGTCAATTGTCCATTGCCAATTGTCACTTGTCAATTGGTTAAGTTTTTTTCACATTTTATTCCGCATGGGGTTAAAATTATCTTTTCTTCCCCATCTTTGCCAACCATGGCAAAATCAAAGACAGAAGAAACTCCTATGATGCAGCAGCACCGGGCTATTAAACAAAAATACCCTGATGCAGTTCTGTTATTTCGTGTAGGTGATTTTTATGAAACTTTCGGACCGGACGCCATTACCGCTTCGCAGGTATTAGGTATTACCTTAACCAAAAGAAATAACGGTGCGGCCGCATCGCTGGAACTGGCCGGCTTTCCGCACCACGCCCTGGACACCTATCTTCATAAACTGGTAAAAGCCGGCTACCGCGTAGCCGTTTGTGACCAGCTGGAAGACCCAAAAACCGCCAAAGGCGTGGTAAAACGCGGCGTTACCGATATGATCACCCCCGGTACGGCCGTAAACGATAAATTACTGGAACACCATACCAATAACTTTTTAGCCGGTATTCATTTTGTATCAGATGATAGTTTCGGCCTGGCTTTTTTAGACATTTCCACCGGCGAATTTTTTATTGCCCAGGGCGACCGGGAGTATGCGGATAAACTGCTGCAAAGCTTTAAACCCAGCGAGGTTATTTTTCCCAGGCAACAACAGAAGAAGTTTAAGGAATACTTTGGCGGCAAAATGTATACCTATACCCTGGACGAATGGATCTTTGCCGATACCTATGCCGAAGATACTTTGCTGAAGCACTTTCAGACCCACTCCTTAAAAGGTTTTGGTATTGAAGGGCTCACCAATGGCATGATAGCAGCCGGGGCCATCTTACATTACCTGAAAGATACCGAACACCCCAACCTGCAGCATATTACCACCATTCAACGCATTGACCGGGAAGATTTTTTATGGATGGACCGTTTTACCATCCGCAACCTGGAGTTGATAGGTGGCAGCGGCGATGGTCAACATAGTTTATTAGGTGTACTGGATAATACAGTATCGCCCATGGGCGCCCGTTTGTTAAAACGCTGGATCATTTTTCCTTTAAAAGACCAGCTTAAAATAAACGAAAGGCTGGAGGTAGTGGAAATGCTGATCAAAGAAACCGACCTGCGCCAGCAATTGTTACAGACTTTTAAACAATGCGGGGATATTGAAAGGCTGGTATCTAAAATTCCCATGAAAAAAGTGAACCCGCGTGAAGTGTTACAACTGGCCCGCGGTTTAAAACAGGTAGATATCATTAAACAATTATGCAGCAACAGCAGCAATGAATATTTAAAACGTTTGGGTGATACCCTCAACCCCTGCCCCTATATTGCCGAAAAAATAAGTAAGGAAATAGTTGACAATCCTCCTGTACAGGTAAACAAGGGCGGAGTGATCAACAGTGGCATCAATGCCCAGCTGGATGACCTGCGCAGCATATCACAATCAGGTAAAGAATACCTGGCCAAAATGCAGCAGACCGAAGCCGAGCGTACCGGTATCGGCTCACTCAAAATAGGGTTCAACAATGTATTTGGCTATTACCTGGAAGTAACCAACTCACAAAAAAACAAAGTGCCTGCCGAGTGGATGCGCAAGCAGACCCTGGCCAATGCAGAAAGGTATATTACGCCTGAACTAAAAGAATACGAAGAAAAAATTACCGGCGCCGAGGATAAGATACTGGCTTTGGAAACTGAACTGTTTGATGTACTGGTAAATGAGCTGGCAGAATATTTAGCGCCTGTACAAACCAACGGTAATATAGTGGCCATACTGGATTGCCTTTGCTGTTTTGCACATAACGCCATACAGTACCAGTATAAAAAACCACAGTTGCACGAGGGTAGTGAATGGGAGGTAAAAGAAGGCCGCCACCCGGTAATTGAACGCAACCTGGGCGTTGGCGAAACCTATATTCATAATGACCTGCATTTAAACAAAACGGACCAGCAGATCATCATTCTTACCGGCCCTAATATGAGTGGTAAATCGGCTTTATTACGCCAGACCGCCCTTATCACCTTAATGGCCCATATGGGCTCCTTTGTGCCGGCCACTGCTGCTAAATTATCGCTGACCGATAAGATCTTTACCCGTGTAGGCGCTTCCGATAATTTAAGCGGCGGCGAAAGTACCTTCATGGTGGAGATGAACGAAACAGCCAGCATCATTAATAATATTACCAGCCGCAGCCTGGTACTGCTCGATGAAATTGGCCGGGGCACTTCTACCTATGATGGGATTTCCATTGCCTGGAGTATTGCCGAGCATCTGCACAACAGCCCGCACCAGCCCAAAACCTTATTCGCCACGCACTATCACGAGTTAAACGAGCTGGAAGAAAAGCTGGAAAGAATAAAAAATTATCATGTCACCAATAAGGAAGTAGGTAACAAAATCATCTTCCTGCGCAAACTGGCCCGTGGCGGCAGTACCCACAGCTTTGGTATTCATGTGGCCAAAATGGCCGGCATGCCACCTTCCCTTATTCAAAGGGCCAACGAAATACTGGCCCAGCTGGAAACACAACATGTGGGCAGCACAGCCCCTGATGCCGCTATTATCTCCGGTGTAGCTCAATCACAACAGGTAAAAGAAACGCTTAAAAGCGTTACGGCCCCGCAAATGCAGCTCTCCATATTTGACGCACACAGCGAAACATTTAAAGATATCCGCCAGGTGCTGGAAGGTATCGATATCAACCGGCTTACCCCGGTAGAAGCCCTACTAAAACTACAGGAGATCAAAAGTAAACTACAATAACTGCAGCGTTTGTATTGACGTACTTACCCGATGCAATTTTCACATAGCATATTTTTATACTATGTACCTGCAAAAACATGCAACCGATTGACTTTTGTCAAAAAAATGGGTGTTTTTGTTCAATTTCAGCCTACCACGGGAGTTTACATGTACTTTTAAGGGTAAATCCTTAATATCCAATACATGAATTACCGTATTTTAACAGGCATACTCATGCCTTTTATCACCGTAATCCTACATGCCCAACCTTGTACACCTGCTGGTAACCAAACCAGTTACGGCACTAATAATCAATGGACCGGTTATATCTACAACAGCACCAACTTTACCAATTATGTGGGTTATGTAACAGAAGGGTCAGCGGCCAGTCCAAATTTTGACCAGGACTTTGGTGGCAGCAATACTACCTACTATACTCACGGCTGCAGCATTAATACCAATTATTTCAGTGCCAGGTACCGGCTGCAAAAAACCTTTTCAGCCGGAGCTTATGATATTACAGTAGGTGGCGATGATGGTTACCGGCTTAGCCTGGATGGCGGCAATACCTGGGTTATTAACCACTGGAGCGATCAGAGTTATAATATAACCACCTATACCGCCAATTTAAACGGCACTTACAATATGGTGCTGGAATATTATGAAATTACCGGGGAGAACCGTATCAGTATCAACTTTCAAAACTCCTGCTCCGGTACCGAAAACGTTAATACCTATGGCACTGCCAATACCTGGATAGGGTATGTGTATGACGGCACCGGTTTCAATACCTATAAAGGGGCAGTAACAGAACCGCTCAATTTTTCGCAGAACTTCGGGGGCGATAATACCAATTTTGCCACTACCGGCTGTATGGTTAACACAGAAACCTTCAGTGTACGTTACCGGCTGCGCAAAACCTTTTCCTATGCCAGCTATACCTTTGTAGCAGGAGGCGATGATGGCTATCGCCTTAGTCTTGACGGGGGCAATACCTGGGTTATCGACCGCTGGTACGACCAGGGCTATCAATCCACCGTATACATTACCAACCTCGATGGTACTTATGATATGGTACTGGAATATTATGAGAACAGTGGGGCCAACCGGGTAAGCTTTAACGTGCAGACCAATTATATTTTACCGGTAACCCTGCTACACTTCAGCGGCACCGCACAAAACAATCAATACCTGTTTAACTGGGCAGTAACGGGCAACAGCACGCCAAAGCAATTTGAGTTACAACAGGCTGCATCCGCCAGCCAGTTTAATACCGCTGCCATTATACCGGCCTCACAGGCTTCGTTACAAAACAGCAACCTGAACTTTCAATACACCCTACCCCAAAATCCTGCTACCTACTATCGTCTTAAAATAACCGACCAGGAAGGTGTTATTACCTACTCTTCCGTTATACAGATCCGGTCACAGAGCAGCAATAATATCACGGTTTTCCCTACCATTGTACAAAACCAACAGGTACAGGTAAAATCAGCTCAAACTTACCGGCAGGTAACTGCGCAACTATACAATACGCAGGGGCTGAGTGTATGGCAGCAACCTATCGGCGATCTTTTACCCGGCCGGCAGGTAAGCCTGGCCATACAACAGCAAAAACCGGCCGCAGGCACCTACCTGTTAAGGCTCAGCAGCAATGGCCAGGTGGCACATACAGCCAAAATCGTCATACAGGCTCAGTAATGTTGGGGCTCTCAGCTATAACACGCCCTTCAGCAGCAGTTCACGCCTTCTGTAGTAATGCAGCCCGGTTATTAATCTATTCCTTCAGGGACAAGGATAGCGGCTGCAGCTACTACTGCCAGTCGTGCAGCCCATCGGCTATATAACCCTGCCCGGCCAAAAAACCACCCGGAACTACCGGGCTCAACTATTTCAATAATAAATTTTCAAATACCTGAACGCTTGTTTGGAAAATATAAATTCTTCTTATATTTACAACAAACCATCACAACATGAAACTATTTCAACTGACTGCTTTTTCCTTATTACTGCTGGGAACTACTATATTTTCATCCTGTGAAAAAGATGACGATGCATCTGACAAACCAAAGGAACATGTGAAAGGCGATATTGCTTTAACCGGGGCACAATCTGTACCGGCTACCACCTCACCTGCCACCGGTACCTTATGGGTGTCATACAGCGAAAAAACACATATGCTGGATTACGAATTTAACTGGGCCGGCTTACGCGATACCATTATAGGTATATCCATACATGGTCCTGCACCGGTAAGTTATGCCAGTGCTACTGTAAAACAGTTGCTGCCAGGCTTTACCAATAGTGCTACTAACTTAAAGCCCAACCAGGCTGCTTATCCTTACCTGGGCGGTAGTTATAAAGGTTCTGTATTAATTGATGGCGCCAACCTGAAACAGGAGGAGTTATTAAACATGTTGTACTATATCAGCATCCGCACCAAGGCTTTCCCTACTACGGGTGAGATCAGGGCACAAATACGTTTCAGATAATATTTAGTCTTCCTATACAAAACAAAGGGCTGTTGTATAACAGCCCTTTGTTTTTTTATCATTGCTGTAAATTAATTATTCGCATCCTAACAACTCACATAACCTGGCTTCCAGGTCATGCCCGCGAAGGTTTTTGGCCAATATCTTTCCATCGGGGCCAATTAAAAAATTCTGTGGTATACCCTGTACTTTATACTGTTGTGCCACGGCGTTCCCCCAGCCCTGCAAATCACTTACATTGGTCCAGGTAAGGTTATCCTTTTTAATGGCATCCAGCCATCTTTGTTTTTGTCCCGGGTTATCTAAGGATACGCCCAATACGGTAAAATTTTTATCCTTGAACTTGTTAAAATTCCTTACCACGTTCGGGTTTTCCTGGCGGCATGGGCCGCACCAGCTTGCCCAAAAATCCAGGAGTACATATTTCCCCCTGAACGATGATAAAGCTACCGGCTGCCCGGTAGTATCGGCCTGGGTAAAATCTTTGGCTATGGAGCCGATGGCCGTTCCTTTTTCATCATCCACAAAACCCTGCAAATACTTACCATAAGCATTGGTTAATGCACCTGGCTGTAATTGCTGCAGGCGCTGTTCCAGCAGGTTTACATCGTTATTAATATTCAACACAACCAACAGTAAAAAGGGGCTCACGGCAGAGTGTGTATATTTAGCAATAAAGCCATCCACATCCGTTTGTATGCTATCCGTTAATACCTCTGCATTAAGCCGTAATACCTCATCCTGCTCACCCGACCGCAAACGCATGGCATAATTATTTAACCTGTCAAACTTAGGCGGGAATATTTTTTGAAAAGCCACAAAAGAAGCCTGGGTGGCCGAGCCTGTGTATTTCCAGGCAGCCAGGTTATTCAGCGAGCCGGTGATCTTTAATTTTTCATTCCCTACAAAAAGATGCTGTGCTTTACCGCCCGGTAAGTTCAACGCCAGTAAGGAAGGCTCTTTTACCTTTCCTTTCAATACAAACCAGTTATTCACCACTCTTGCTTTGGCAATGGTATCACGGGGGTTATTCATATCGGTAAGGCTTACCAGTGTATTGGGCTTTAACCCCTGTATACTACCGGACACCTGCAGCTGCTGGGCCTTTGCTAACAACCCCACAACACAACAAAATAACAACACCGGCAGTTTCTTTATTTGCATCATAATCAACAGGCTATTATTGGATAAATAAGCAACAGTAAAGATACAATTTGATCCTGAGAGTTAATATCACCGGAGCTCCTCACAAGCACCTGGTCTTAATTTTAACTTTTCCGCTTTAACGGTTATTCATATACTCCTGTAACATAATAGTAGCGGCAATTTCATCTACCAGGGCTTTATTGCGCCGCTGGTTCTTCTTCAGGCCCATTTCCAGCATCGCATCTTTAGCCATTTTAGAAGTATAGCGTTCATCTACAGTTTGTACAGGCAGATTGGGAAAGTTTTTTTGCAATTGTTTAATACAGTTCGCCACCAGCGGGGTCGCATGGGTATCGGTATCATCCAGGTTTTTAGGCTCACCGATAATAATCAGCTCCACCTGTTCCTGCATGAAATATTTTTTCAGGTAATTAATCAATTCTTTTGAATCCACAGTGGTCAAACCGGTTGCAATAATCTGGAACGGATCTGTCACCGCCAGGCCCGTCCGCTTTAAACCATAATCGATTGCCAGTATACGTGCCAAGTAAAGTGTATTAGGAGTTAACAAAAAGATCCGCGATCACAAAAACAGCAAATACTACCGATGCTATACCATTTGCCGTCATAAAAGCCAGGTTTACCCGGCTAAGGTCGTTGGGTTTTACAATAGCATGCTGGTATATTAACATGGCTGCAAATATTGCTACGCCTATCCAGTACAACCAGCCAAAGCCGCCATACCAGCCGGCGGTTATTACACAGGCTGTACTTAATACATGTAATACTTCTGAAAACCGCAGGGCCTTGCTTTTACCCAGCCAGGAAGGTATGGAGTTTAAGTTCTGCGATTTATCAAAATCTACATCCTGTAAAGCATAAATAATATCAAAACCGCTTACCCAGCATATTACAGCAAAAGAAAACAGCAAGGGCAGTAAAGCAAAATGCCCGGTTACCGCCAAGTAAGCCCCGATAGGCGCCAGCGCCAGCCCCACACCCAGCACCAGGTGGCAAAGCGCGGTAAACCTTTTGGTATAACTATATCCCAGCACTACGGCCAGCGCCACGGGTGATAAATAAAAACAAATGCGGTTAATAAAAAAAGTGCACACCACAAATAACACACTGCTGATAATGGTGAACAACAGCACATTATTGGCTTTTAATATACCCGCCGGTATCTCCCTGATGGCCGTTCTCGGGTTCTTCGCATCAAAATGCCGGTCCAGGTAACGGTTAAAGGCCATGGCCGCACTGCGGGCAAATATCATACAGAGTATTACCAGTACAAACCTTAACAATAATTGCTGAAAATCCTCCGGATAGCTATTCAGAAAATCATCATCAATATCACCTCCGGAGAACATAATAAAATCATGCTCTTCGGATGACCAGTCAAAATACATAGGCCATACCGGACGCACCGCCAGAAAAAACCCGATCAATGCAAAGGGCATTGCAAAGATGGTATGTGAGAACTTTATGAGGCTGAGATATTTTTTGGTTGACATAATTGCTATTCAGTTCATAGTTAATTGTTCATAGTTAATGGGGTGACGTAATAGTTAGTAGCAAATTTTGATTGTCAATTGTGAATTGTCAATTGTCCATTATTCAACACCCCTACGCCTTCAGCCTTTAACCTTACTACTTATCTTCCTTTCCCACCACTTTTCGTACCAGTTCCCAAAGCACCACTCCCGCCGCCGTAGCAATATTCAAAGAATGTTTCATACCCAACTGCGGAATCTCAATACAGCCATCGCTGGCCGCAATGGTGGATTGTTCTACCCCGGTTACTTCGTTACCGAAAATAACGGCTATTTTCTCTCCATCCTGTTGCTCCAGTTTTTCCAGGCTGGTACTGCCTTCGGCCTGTTCTACAGAAAATACTTTATAGCCCCGTTCCCGCAGGTCGGCAATAGCTTCTGTGGCATTGGGAAAATGTTTCCAGTTTACTGACTCTTCAGCACCCAGGGCGGTTTTTTTGATTTCTTTATGGGGCGGTACGGCCGAATAACCTATAATATAAACGGCTTCAATTAAAAAGGCATCACCGGTACGAAAAACACTACCCACATTGTAAGCGCTGCGTATGTTTTCCAGCACCACAATAATGGGTAGTTTTTCTGACTGTTTAAACTCGTCAACAGTCATCCGGCCTAGTTCGTCCATGCTCAGTTTTCGCATGGCGCAAAATTAACTGAAATACGGTTATTTAAGGTTTACAATGCGTTTATCTTTAGGATATTTAACGGTATAGCTAAACCGTACTTTTTTACTCTCGCCCGGCTTCAGGTCAATCTTCCAGGTCAGTACACCGGTTTCTTCGTTCACAGTAGCGCCGCCGTCTTCATCCAGCTTCACCTCCACTTCTTTAATACCACTTAAAGGAAACTGGTCTTTCAGCAACAGGTTCACATCGGTGAGTTTATTGTTTTTAATCACTATTTCGTAGGTAAACTGCTGGCGACTGTCCTTACCGCTGGTTTTAATACTGCTCAGTTCTTTGATCAGTGAGCGCTTTATGGCTACCCGCCTGTCACGGCCCAGTGAAAGGTTCAGGGTATCCGCCGTGGTATTGGGGTCTATCTGCGATTTACCGATATAGGTATCGTCCATAATAATATTGGCCTCCCCGGGTAACAGGTCCAGGTTTTGCCAGTTGGCAATTTCGGCCAGCAGGTAAGCATCTTTATCTACCCTTGGCACGCCATAGTTTTTTAAAATGCTGCTCACTTCTTCATCTTTAATGGTCACATTATGTATCTGGCCATCACTTTGGATATCATAAGGCAGGTCAATTTCAAAATTGGTATTTAACTGGCCTTCGTTTAGTGTGGTATAATCCTGTATGGTGGCCGGAGCAATGGTATCATCATATTGTTTCTTTAACTCCAGTCCTGCGGCTTTCCCTACCAGCATCTCACTCAAAGTCTCTTCTTTCGTGTAAGATTGTAACATATTCATATTCCGTTGTGAGTTTGCCACCATGGCCCTGCGCTGCAGGTCAGAATACAAACCGGGTACATATAACTGTAAATGCCAGGGTGATAATACGGGAGCCGCAACGCCAAAGTTGGGTGTGCCGGTACTTAAAGTAAGTTTAGTGTTTCGCCAGTTAATACCGGTTTGCTGGGTAACCGAAGCCTTATATACCAGTTTCATTTTATTGGTTTTGGAGTTCACCCGTACATCGTACACAGGCGTCCAGCCTGCATTAGCGGTGTAATAAGATAAAGACAGCGGTATCTCTCCACCTCTTTTATTCATTACCTGTAACACCAGTTGGCCGTAAGGCAGGGCATTATCCATACTCTGCTGTTGCATTTTGGTAATAGCCACACGGGTATCCGCAATTTTTTTATTCAATGCGGCTATAGTTTGTTCATGGTTGTAAATGGCGGTTTTCGATTTTTCTATTTTACTGTTATGAAAGTCTACCAGTTTTAATAATTCAGCACTGGAATTAAGGTTTGTACCACTGTTAGCAACGGCCTGTTCAATAATTTTACCGGAGTATGCCAGGGTTTCCTGTTCAATGGCAATGGTATTTTTCAGCTTGCTGATATTGTTCTGCATGCGGGTGATACTATCTTCCAGCTGCACCTGCCATTTAGGCGTTTCAGCCGCCTGGCTGTTAGGGTAATACACCGAAAATTTATGGGACAGCAATGCCACATCTTCCGGGCAACTGATCTGTAAACTACTCAGATCAATACTGGTACTCAGTTTATTAATAACAATAAAGCGGGTGGCCGTGCTTACCGGCACTTTTGCCTGGTGGGTTAACTCGGCCCCGTAGCCAAAGTAAACCGTTGCGGTGGAGAGCGATGCGTCTATACGGGCTGTATCCTGTGCCATAGCCAGCTGTGATAAAGCCAGTCCTATTGTTGTAAGTATTTTATGCATAACCTGTTTTTTTACTGGATGCAGATTTTTTCTTTCTTACATAAACACCTGTTCATTTTTGAAAGCTTTAACAATCAGCCGTCCTCCCATCCGCTATTTACAAGGCATGTACATTACCAAATTGCCGATTTCTCTTATTATCTTTGCACATTGAACAAAAGTTGAAATAAATGACAATTCTTCCCATAGTTGCCTACGGTCACCCGGTTTTGAGAGAAGTAGCAAAAGATATTACAGCAGCCTATCCTAACCTGGATAAACTGATAGAGGATATGTGGCAAACCATGTACGCCAGTAACGGTGTAGGGCTGGCAGCACCCCAGATCAACCGTAGCATCCGCTTATTTGTAGTGGATACCGAACAGATGTTTGAGAATATGGACGCTGCAGAGAAAAAAGAGTTCCCCGGCGATACCGGCATTAAAAAAGCCTTTATCAATGCACATATCGTGGAACAGGACGGTGAGCCCTGGGCCTATAATGAAGGTTGTTTGAGCATACCCAAGATCCGGGAAGACATTAAACGCCCCGAGTCTGTTACACTGGAATACGTGAACGAGCAGTTTGAGCTGATCACCGAAACCTTTACCGGCTTAACTGCCCGTGTTATTTTACACGAGTACGACCATCTTGAAGGCAAGTTGTTCATTGACCATATCTCGCCGTTGAAGCGTAAACTGATGAAAGGCAAGCTGGCGGATATTTCAAAGGGAAAGATCAAGGTGGATTACAAGATGATGTTCCCGGGATAATTGGACAATTGGACAATTTGGCAATTTGATAATTTGGTAATTAAAACCGATGAAATGGAGAAAGAAGAATCGAATGAAAAAGATTTGAATTATCCGTTGAAGTTGTGGGTTTTAACCTTGTTTATCGCGGCTATTTTATATTCTCTTTGGTCGGCATGTAAAGATGACTGGAGTGATGTACCCGGCCTTTTATACGGATTAATCATTGTTGCTTTTTGGGAGCTGTGCCTGGGATTTATTTTTGGATTGCCCGCTTTGATAGTAGTATGGTCCTTGTACAGAGGTTATATATTACTTACTAAAAGCCTGTTAACCGATTATGTCATTACGGTTCTGTTATCCATTATCAGTGTTTTTGCTTCGTTCAAATTACTGCTCGGCGGTTTTAATTTTGAGGAGCTTGCTATAGTTTATATGATAGCCATCCCCATTGCCGCAGTGGTTTTATATTTAAGGCAGAAAAGAAAACAGCATAAAATCATAGCTGTTTCGTTAACAACTATAAACCCTGAATAAATTAAAGGTGAATGAGATAATTGGGATACCGGTATGAGCTTTGAAACCATAAAACGACCATTAAATTTATTATACCCTGTTCAGGTATGGCTGACAGTTATTTTTATTGCCGGGCCTCTTTTAAATTTCCTGGTTCCGCAATCCTATAACAATTCTCCCAGCAAGGGTCTGCTGGATTTATCGGATCTTCCTTTCTTCCCTTTAGCGAGTTTCCTTTTCTCTATTCCATCTTTTTTTGTTGTTTTTATTTGTCATTACTTTTTATGTAACCGGTTAAACTCCGCCTGGGCACTAAAATGTATACTTATTAGTATATCTATCGTTTGCCTGTTTTTAAGTTCATTCTATTTAGGCCTTAACCATTACTCTTACCGTACCTTTACTCTATACAGCATTAGCATAATTATTTCGGCAATATTGTATAAGATCCCATATATATCACATAAAAAAACAAATAACACCTACTCACAACATGCTCAATAGCATTACCGGACGATGCAGTGAGTGACACAACAGACGATGACAGTAGCAATGCAGCTGATTACAAAAAAAATATTACCCCTTTTAACAGCCTTATGCTGGTTAAGCATGAACACCCTGGCGCAGGATGTGGATTCCCTGGAGAATGAACGGCTGGCACGCATGATCACCCTGACGGATGTGGTGATGAGCAAGGAGTTTAATGTGCCAAATTTTATTAAAAGGGTAAAGGAGGATACTACTTTTTACAAGGCCTTTAAAAACCTGCGCATCCTGAATTTCACCTCGCTGAACAGCATTACCATGACCAATAAAAGCGGCAGCAAGGTAGAAGCCAGCCTGAACAGCCGTACCCGGCAGGTAATTACCAACCGCTGCCGTTTAACGCATGTGGATGAAGAGAGAACAACGGGGGATTTTTACACTAAAAAAGGCGATTATAATTATTATACCGCTGAGTTATATGCCAGTTTGTTTTTTGCCAAAACACCGGTTTGCGGCGAGGATAATATTGTAAAGGGCTCCACCATTAATCCGCGTAATAAAAGCGGCATGGATAAAAGAAAGGAACAATTGAAAATGTTGTTCTTTAACCCCGGCAAAAAAATAACCGGCATTCCTTTTATGGGCGATAAGAGCAATATTTTTGACCCTGATATTGCCGCCTATTACGATATGCAGGTGGATGCAGGAACTTATGAAGGGAAAGACTGTTATATTTTTAGTATCAAAGCAAAAGAAGACCTGACCGGCAGCCAACGTGATAAAATTGTGTTTGACAATATGACCACCTGGTTTGCAGCGGGTAGTTATGAGATACTGGCCCGCACCTATGCCTTAAGTTATGGTGCAGGCGCTTATAGTTTTAATGTGAGCATGGAAGTAAAACTGGGCTGGTTTGGTAAATTACAGGTGCCCACCCTGCTCCGTTATAACGGCACCTGGAACGTTATCTTTAAAGCCCGGGAAAAAGGCTTTTTCACCGCTACGCTGTTTGATTTTAAATAATTACTCCAGTTCATGCCCTTTATGGCCAATGTATTTGCGCCATTTTTCAATCACATTTGCAATATCCTCGGGGAGGTCAGTTTCAAAAAACAGTTTTTCTTTTGTTACCGGGTGTTCAAAGCCCAGGGTTTTGGCATGCAGTGCCTGGCGCGGACAAATAGCAAAACAGTTCTCTACAAATTGTTTGTACTTGGTATATACCGTGCCTTTTACAATTCTGTCGCCACCATAAAAGTCATCGCTGAATAAAGGATGACCCAGGTGTTTCATGTGTACCCGTATCTGGTGCGTACGGCCTGTTTCCAAAATACAGCGCACCAGTGTTACATAGTTAAACCGTTCCAATACCTCATAGTGTGTAATAGCTTCTTTACCAAAATCGCCATCGGGGTAAGCATTAAATAATTTGCGGAAGCGCTGATGGCGGCCAACATGTGCCACAATGGTGCCTTTATCCTCCACTATATCGCCCCATACCAGGGCCACGTATTGCCGCTGGATAGTATGATCGAAAAATTGTTTGGCCAGGTTACGCATGGCCACATCGGTTTTGGCCAGTACCAGCAAACCGCTGGTGTTTTTATCAATCCGGTGTACCAGCCCAAAACGGGGCAGGCTTTCTTCCGTTAACCCGGGGTTTTGTTGTTGTAAATACCAGGCAACCCCATTTAACAAAGTACCCGAATAGTTACCGCTGCCGGGATGCACCACCATGCCTGCCGGCTTGTTAATGATCATCAGGTGCTCATCTTCAAATACAATATTCAAAGGCATTTCTTCCGGCACCACATCCGACTGATCGGGATGATCGTCGGAAAAAACAACAATTTCATCGTGGGGTTTTATTTTGTAGTTTGGACTTACTTCTTTACCATTTACCAGTACCATTCCGTCTTTTATACCCTGCTGCAATTTGTTACGGGTAGCATTTTCAATGCGCTGCATTAAAAATTTATCAATACGCAAGGGTTCCTGGCCTTTATCAATAGTAAAGCTGAACCGTTCGTATAAGGCTTCATTATGGTCCTCGGACCCGTGCTCGTTTATATCCGGTTGGTTATCCATGTACTAATCAGTTTGTGGTTATATTGCTATAACACGGTTTGCATAAATGCTTTTACAGTCTGCTCCACCGGCAGGTTTTTATCGAAGGACCTTATAAAAGCCGTTCCGATAATGGCCCCGTTTGCATATTGACTGGCTTTTTGAAAACTTGCTTTATCCTTTATGCCAAAACCAATCATGAAAGGGTTTTTCAGGCCTGCCTGTTTCAAAGCACTAAAGTAAGTTTCCTGCAAATGTAAGGCAGCATTGTTACCCGTAGTAGCCGAAGAGGAAACTGCGTATAAAAAACCGGATGTCAGCTCGTCTAATTTGTGTAAACGATCGGCCGGTGTTTCGGGGGTAACCATAAATGTAAAATCAAGGCCATATTTCTTTATAATCGCTCCGTATTCTGTTTCAAACTCGTATACCGGCAGGTCGGGAATGATTAAGCCGTCAATACCCACTGCAGCCGCATCGGAACAAAATTGCTCAAAGCCGTATTGCAGAACCGGGTTCATATAGCCCATCAGTAAAACGGGAATGTTTATTTCTTTCCTGAAATCTTTTAATTGCTCAAACAATGTTTTGATGGTCATGCCATTGGCAATGGCCTGGGAGCTGCTTTCCTGTATCACGGGGCCATCAGCCAGCGGATCGCTGTAAGGCATGCCCAGCTCAATGATATCTGCACCATTTTGTTGTAATAGTTTCATTACCGGTACCGTACTGTTCAACTCAGGGAAGCCGGCGGTACAATATATATTCAATACATTTTGCTTTTTTACAGCAAAGAGTTCTTTTGTTCTGCTCATGTTCTTTATTTTACCGGGGCAATATGATAGGTTTCGCCACCGATGGTGATTGTTTTATACTTTGGATAAGCTTTTACATCCAGTACTAATTTATAGGCTGTGGTAGCGGCTTTTCCATTATCAGGTATGTTTACAAATGCGTCATCGCCGTTCTTAGTTACGGTTAACTGGTCAGCCGAAAAGTCAGCCGGCAGGCAGGCTTCAAATTCAAACCTTTCGCCGGCAATATTGGATATCATTTTTACCGAAGCGTTCACCTGGTCACAGTTATCAGCCAGTTTTTTAAACTCCAGGTCATGTTTAATATACGGCTCGGTTTTACAGGCAGCTAATACGGCTAATAAAAGGCATAATGACATTATTTTTTTCATGGTCATAGTTTGTTTTCTAATCGCGCCATATAGGTTTCCATGTCCTTATCCCCACGCCCGCTTAAACATACCACTACAACATCATCCGGCTTCCATTGCTGTGTTTGCAAAGCTGCCAGTGCATGTGAACTTTCCAATGCCGGGATAATGCCTTCCAGTTTAGCCAGGTTAAACGCTGCCACCAACGCTTCTTCATCTGTGGCATTTAATACGGTTGCCCTGCCGGTTTCAAACAAATGCGCATGCAGTGGGCCAATGCCCGGATAATCCAGTCCCGCAGAGATACTGTGTGGCTCCACTACCTGGCCATCTTCGGTTTGCATGAGCAAACTTTTACTGCCATGTAAAATACCCGGCCGGCCTAAAACAGATGTGGCGGCGCTTTTACCGCTATCCACCCCGCAACCCGCGGCTTCAACAGCCAAAAGTTTCACCGCAGCATCATCTAAAAAATGATAAAAAGCTCCGGCGGCATTACTGCCACCGCCCACACAGGCTATTACATGGGTGGGTAGTTCATTGCCTGTCTTGGTTTTTAATTGTTCTTTTATTTCGGCGCTTATCACGCTTTGAAAACGGGCTACCATATCCGGGTAAGGGTGCGGCCCTACCACGCTGCCGATAATATAGTGTGTATCGTTGGGATTGTTGATCCAGTCGCGGATAGCTTCATTAGTAGCATCTTTTAAGGTTTTGCTGCCCGATGTAGCGGGAACTACGGTTGCTCCCAACATTTTCATCCGGGCCACATTGGGTGCCTGGCGCTGGATATCTTTTTCGCCCATGTAGACGATACATTCCAGTCCTTTTAATGCACAAACGGTAGCTGTGGCAACACCGTGCTGACCGGCACCGGTTTCGGCAATGATGCGTTTTTTGCCCAACCGCTCTGCCAGTAATATCTGGCCAATAGTATTGTTCACTTTATGGGCGCCCGTGTGGCAAAGATCCTCCCGTTTTAAATAAACGGTTGTTCCCACCTGCTGCCCCAGTCTTTCAGCCAGGTATAAGGGTGTGGGGCGACCGGCGTAATCGTGTAATAACCGATCCAGTTCTTTCTGAAAAGCTTCATCCTGCATAATTTCCAAATAAGCGGCTTGAAGCTCTGTTACATTCTTCTGTAACATTTCGGGAATATAGGCCCCGCCAAAGCGACCATAATAACCATGCGCATCGGGGTATTTATAGGAAGACATCTTAAGTATTAAGTTATAAGTAGTAAGTAATAAGTTTTAAGTTGGGGTAGCTGTACAGTACCGGGTAAGCATATTTTCTATGCCGGGAAGAAGTATTATGGCTTACGCCAACAGAATGATATGTACACTTTTGTGTTCATGGAGTACAAATGTAAGGATTTTTTGGAGTTATGAGTTAGGAATGAGGAATTAGGAATTGGGGGCGTTTAATTGCCTGTTATTCTTCGCCTCTGATAGTTTCTCTTTTGTTCATTGTCAATTGTCAATTGTCACTCGTACATTGTCCATTACACGCTGTCAGTTGCTCTGCATTGCCGCTTTCCGCATCGCTTCAGCCTGATCGTGGCCCAGGTAACGGTCAATAATGGTATGGCCCCAATAAATAACGGGTGTAAGTATCACGGCTACCAGGAACTTGTAAATATAATTGCCGATGCAGATGCTCATGACCAGTCCTAAACTCCAAGGCTGGCCCTGGCCCGGTGAAAGGCGCGGTCCGACATAAAATGCAATAAACAATACCACGAAACTATCTACGAACTGTGATATTACCGTAGAGCCGGTGGCTCGCAACCATAGCTTTTTTTCGCCTGTTATCTTTTTAATTTTATGAAAAATAAATACGTCCAGTATCTGGCCTACTAAAAAGGCGATCAGGGAGGCGATAATGATCCAGGAGCTTTGTCCGAATATGACTTTGAAAGCGCTGTCAGCATTCGGTATGCCGGCGGCCTCATAATTCCCTACCCAAAAGCCGGCAGGCTGTAAATGAATGGCCCCCTGGAACATGATAAATGCGTAGGCAATAAGACCGGCGGCCAGGTAAGATAAAAACTTTACCCCACGCATGCCGTAGTATTCATTAATAATATCGGTCATAATAAATACGATAGGCCATAACAATACCCCTGCTGTCAGGTTAAAGGAAAAAGTATTGCCCAGTATATTCCACTCTAAGGGTTCAATGCCTAATGTGCCTTCCAGTGAAAACAGTTTTACACCCACTGTTTCGGCAATTAAAGCATTGGCTATAAAAAAGCCTGCCAGTATAATGAATAATTTGGTAGGCTTACTACTGATGATAGTATGGATCATTAACGTAAAATATATGTATCATTAATAAAAAAAGGAAAACAAGGTTGCTGGCAACCAGCCATACGGGTACATATTCGGCCAGTTTTCGTTTAATCATCAGCACTAACAAATAGATTAAACAGGTAAGCGGGATAATGACCAGGCCCAATGTGTACCCCGCAAAAATAATGGAGGAGCTAATGCTCTCCTGCCCCGTCCAGTCCCAAATAAGTACAGAAAATGACAGGAGTACGAAAATACCTGCCAGAAATGCCACTTTTGACAAAAATAACAGCCAGCGCATGCGGATTTTTCATGTAAAATAGCATTATTTTGTCAGCTTGAAAGTAAAAGGTACAAAAGCCTGATTTTTTGTTACCGGCTATACTTCCCTGACAGGACGATATAAATCAAGAGGCTATTGTAACGGCATTGGCCGGGATCAAATAACAGAACAAAAATATTATGAAAAATAAAGTAGTACAACAGGTTTTACCGCATGCCATAGCAGTGGTTATTTTTTTACTGGTATCGGTGATTTTTTGTAAGCCCATCCTGGACGGCAATGTATTGAACCAGCACGATATTGTAGGCTGGAAAGGCATGGCCCAGAATGCTTTTGAGTACAAAGAGAAACATGGCCATTTTCCTTTGTGGAACCCTAACCTGTTTAGTGGTATGCCTAATTACCAGACCGCCATGGAAGGCAAATATGTTTTACCCGATTTAAATGTTGTATTTACATTAGGCCTGCCGAAACCCATCAGCTTTTTCTTCCTTGCCTGTGTATGCTTTTATATCCTGTGCGTATCATTGCGTTTAAGACCCATTGTAGGTATATTAGGCGCCTTAACCTTTGCTTTCTCCACCTACAATCCTGTGATCATAGGGGCCGGCCATGAAACGAAAATGATGGCCATTGCCTACATGCCGCTTTTATTAGCCGGCATATTACTGGTGTATAATAAACGTTATTGGGTTGGTCTGGCTCTGACCACCTTAGGTACTATGCTGGAAATAGCGTCGAATCACCCACAGATCAGTTATTATTTCTTTATCATAGCTGTTGCCATAACCATTGCGTATTTATTTACCTGGATAAAAAACAAAGAATATAAACATATTGGAATTGCCTTAGGTATTACTGCCGTTTCAGCCATTGTAGGCTTATCGGTAAATATGTTACCGATCCTCACTTCTACAGAGTATGCAAAAGCTACCATGCGGGGTGGTAAATCGGTAGAGATTGTTGGTGATTCGGTAAAAGCAGCCAACACCACCGGGCTGGACGCCAGTTATGCGTTTCGTTACAGTATGTCAAAAGCGGAGCCTTTAGTAATGATGATGCCCGGCGCTTTTGGTAAAGGATCGGCTACGCCCTTAGGTGAAAACTCCAAAGTAGTGAATAAACTGGTTAACCAGGGTGTACCAGAAGCAAATGCTATGCAGTTTGCAGCTAATTTGCCTGCATACTGGGGTGGCATGTCTGGCCCTGGCGAAGGCACTTCCGGACCTCCCTATATCGGCGCTATCATCTGTATACTGGCCATTATTGGATGTGTGGTAGTAAAGCACCCCTTACGCTGGGGTTTGTTAGCAGCTTCTGTTTTAGGCATCATGATGTCCTGGGGAAGTTTCTTTTCCGGATTCAACCTGTTTTTGCTGGACTACCTGCCCTTGTATAATAAATTCAGGGCGCCCAGTATGTCGCTGGTTATACCCCAGCTTACTTTACCGCTAATGGCTGCACTGGTGCTTCATTATTTACTGTTTGACAAAAACAGCCGTGAACATTTACAGCAGAATTTCAAGAAAATATTATATACACTAGGGGGCTTGACGGCTTTGCTGGCTCTTATTTATATTGCTAATGACTATAATTCGGCTGGTGATGAATCCCTTAAACAAATGCTGATCTCGCAGGCCGGTATGAACGATGATATGGCCCGTTCAGTTATCAGCGGCATGAAAGAAGACCGCAGCAGTATGTTTGGTGGACAAATATTAAGGTCTATTGGGTTTATGATTTTAGTACTGGGTATGATATGGCTGTATATTAAAAACTATATCAAACCTATAGTAGCAGTAGCCATTCTTGGCGTGGTATGTATGATAGACCTCTTTATTATTGATAAAGAATACCTGGGTGAAGCGCATTATATGCCAGCCGATGAATTACAGGAACAAAGCTTTGCCAAAACCTCTATTGATGAAGCGATTTTAAAAGATACCGACCCTAACTACCGGGTGTTTAATATGGCCGGTGATCGTTTTAATGAATCGCGTACCTCTTATTTCCATAAATCAATCGGCGGTTACCACCCCGCCAAATTACGCTTATACCAGGATGTTATTGAACGGTATTTATCTGTCAATACTAACCCGGAAATACTAAACATGCTGAACACCAAGTATGTTATTGCAGCTAACCCCGAAAACAGGCAGCCTATGTTAATGCCTAACGGACAGGCATATGGCCATGCCTGGCTGGTTAAAAGTATCAAACAGGTAAAAGATGATGCCGAGGAGTTACAAACAATCGGTATTACCAATTTAAAAGATACAGCTGTAGTACAGGCAGATTTTGCAGCTGCGGCAGCACAACCACAATGGGACTCCACTGCTGCTATTAAATTAACCAAATTTGATAATGATGTGATGGAGTATAGCTTTACTTCCTCCGCTCCTCAATTTGCCGTTTTCAGCGAAGTATATTATCCTTACGGATGGAATGCCTATATTGATGGCAAGAAAGTTGATTACGTAAAAACTGATTATGTGTTACGTGGTTTAAGTATACCGGCCGGCACCCATGCTATTAAATTTGTGTTTGAGCCGGAGTCCTATAAAAAAGGGGTAACCATCTCTTATGTGGGTTCTTTCCTCATCTATATTTTTGTACTGGGGGGATTTTTTATGGCCTGGTGGCAAAACCGAAAAAAGAACAAAACTGTTAAGGACTAATGAAAATAGCTTCATTGGTACCGTATAAAATAATGCCCGCCCGTATGGGCGGGCAAAAAGGTATTTATCTTTTCCTGAAATACGTAAGTCAGAAAATACCGGTTATTTGTTATACGAGCAACGATAATGAACCGGGTGATACAGAGAATTTTACTGTTAAAAAAGTACTGGGTACCGGTAGCAGCCGCTATTATAACCTGTTTACCTTTTTCAGGTTAAAAAAAGACTTTAAAGCTGAAGGAATTACTCACCTTGTACTTGAACATCCGTATTTAGGATGGTTGGGCATTTTACTCAAATACTTTGCAGGTGTTAAGTTCATTGTACACTCCCACAATATTGAAGCCCTGCGTTTTAAAAGCACCGGCAGGTGGTGGTGGCGCATTTTATGGCAATATGAAAAACTGGTGCACCGCCGGGCCGATCACAGTTTTTTTATAACAGCTGAGGACAAAGCCTATGCTATAGCTAACTTCAGATTAAACCCAGGTCTTTGTACGGTTATTACCTATGGGATTGAACAACCCAAAGCGCCTTCCTTTACCGATAAAGAAACAGCTAAAAAGCAGGTCATCAGGCATCACCAATTAGAGAATTCTGATTTCATTTTATTGTACAATGGCACCCTTGATTATGAACCCAACCTGGACGGTTTAAAAACTATTGTCAACCAGGTAAACCCTGTTTTGATGGCTCAAAAGGAGTTCAGTTATACCATTATTGTTTGTGGCAATCGTTTATCGTCCGAAAACAAAGCCTGGCTGGAATCACACAGAAACAATAATATACTGTTTGCAGGCTTTGTAGATGATATTAATATCTACTTTACCGCAGCCGATATGTTTTTAAACCCCATTACCGATGGCGGTGGTATTAAAACAAAGCTAGTGGAAGCCCTGGCCGCTAACAATACCACGGTATCTTACAGTAACGGGGCTATTGGCATACCTGAAGGCATTGCCGGCAATAAGTTAACCATTGTGCCGGATAATGAAGCCCCCGCTTTTGCTGAAGCCCTATTGAAACAAATTCATCATAGTAAAGAAATGATCCCCGATACCTTTTTTGACCATTTTTATTGGGGTAATATCGCCGGTAAAGTGGCCGGGGTTTTACAGTCTGTCAAGTAATATACAGCCCCCCTATTTAAGAAAATAGGCCTCCTCTATTCATTATCTTAAGGTATATTTGTAGCTTATTATTAGTTAATAAATCTTTAGAAATCATAACTACATTTTTTCATGGTCATTGGTAACGGATTGGTTGCACACGGGTTTGAGATGTATCAGAACAACGACCAGGTGGTGGTGTTTGCCTCAGGCGTTTCCAACTCTAACAATACCGATCGTGCAGCTTTTGACCGTGAAACAGACCTGTTAAACGACACCCTGTCCGGTTTACAAACACAACTAGTGATATATATCAGTACCTGTAGTATTTATGATCCGTCCATGCAGGCATCGCTATATGTACACCATAAACTGGCCATGGAAAAACTGGTAGCTGATAAAGCTGATAACTATTACATATTCAGGGTACCTAACCTGGCTGGCCATACCAGTAACCCACACACTACCCTTAATTTTCTGTTTAACCATATTGTACAAGGTATTCCTTTTCATATATGGAAAAACGCTTCAAGAAATATTATCGATATAGAGGATGCGGTGCGTATCTGTAATCACTTCATCTCATCTGATAAAAATACCGGCAGGATCATTAATATTGCCAATCAATTTAATTACCCTGTTGTTGAAATTGTGGAAAAAATTGAAAGGGCCACAGGCCGA
Source organism: Terrimonas rubra (assembly GCF_042686025.1). Classification (NCBI taxonomy): domain Bacteria; kingdom Pseudomonadati; phylum Bacteroidota; class Chitinophagia; order Chitinophagales; family Chitinophagaceae; genus Terrimonas; species Terrimonas rubra. The sequence continues at coordinate 114,190 of NZ_JBHUOZ010000003.1, read as the reverse complement.
AAGGGAATTTATACAGTTATAGATAAAGGCAATACTCCTGTGATTGACATTACGGAAATAAGCCCGGTAATCAATAAGCTGGGAATTAATTTTGCAGGAAACTATCTGGATAACATCATTCAAAAATACCTGGTTCCTCATGACCTATAAACAAGCCCGTATAAAAACAATGCTCGAGGAAATAATCATGTTTCCTTTTGTATTATTAGGGAGGATCTATGGCCGGGTATTTCCGTTGAAAACAAAGCACGATATTTTCCTGTTTTTCCCGAGTGCCGATATCGGGGGATCACCGAAAGTAAACATCGATATTACTCATGCGGTGAAAGACAAAAAGCCATTGATCATTTTTTCGAAAAAACCACAGAATAATGGTTTTAAAGCGCTTTTTAGCATTGAAGGCGTACGTATTATTGATTTACACAAACGTATTGATAACAAGCTTCTTCATTTTATCAACTTTTTCTACCGCGGCGTCATTGCGTCCTGGGTCAATAAAAGCCAAAATCCCGTTATTTTTGGAGGAGAGTGCATTTTTTTTTATAAAATGCTGGCACATGTTTCGAAAAAGGTGAAGCGGGTAGAACTATGTCACTTAAATACCTGGCTACCCTACTCCATTGCCCATGCACACCGGATTGATCTCCGTATTTTTAGTACGGACTACCTGAGACGAGAAGTGGCAGCCCAATACCAGGAACTGCGGGTAGACGAAAAACTCAACACTAAACTTCGCTTTATAGACAATGCCATCCCTATACCACCTCTGAAACAGGTTAACAACCAAGTGCTTGAAGTTGTGTTTATTGGACGCGGATCTCCACAAAAAAGAGTACCGCTTATTGCAGCCATTGCTACTGCCATGCACCAGGCTGGCGACTCGGTACATTTTTCGTTCGTTGGCGATGTTAGTGAAGTAATAGACATTACAGCCTTACCTTTTGCAACCTTTTATGGTAACGTAGAGGACCAGCAACTAATGGACAGCATTTATGAAAAATCGGATGTATTGATCATGACCTCGGCTTTTGAAGGTCTTCCAATTGTGGTTATGAAAATGATGGCCTATGGCAAGGTCGTGGTTTCAACAGCCGTTAATGGCATTCCGGATTATATTCATCATATGGAGAATGGATTGTTGATCAAAAGTATAAAGGAGGATGATATAATCCAGGAAGGGATTAGCCATTTACGCTCCCTGATAAATGATCCATCCTTAAGGATAAAACTGGGCAATCGCAGCCATGACATAGCTAAAGAGAGGTTTAGTGAAGAAGTGTTTATGAAAACATACAGGTCAATACTAATCCGATAAACGCTTACCAATGCCCAGAATATCTGTCATACTGCCGGTTTATAATGGTGAGGCTTATCTAGCCCTGGCCATAGAAAGTATACTTGCCCAAACTTTTACCGATTTTGAACTGATCATTATTAATGATGCCAGTACAGATTCAACTGAATCCATTATACAGAAATACCAGGCAACTGACCCCAGGATTGTTTATCATAAAAACGAGACCAATCTCAGAGTAGTCGGATCCTTAAACAAGGGTATTTCTCTCACCAAGGGAGAATATATTGCCCGGATGGATGCTGATGATTTTTCCCAGCCAACCCGTTTTGAAAGACAGGTTGATTACTTAGATGCTCACCCGGAAATAAGCATGGCAGATGTTTTAATGGCCTATTTTGATGAAAATGGCGACATGCTTGATCAAACAAATGCCAGGGTTTTTAGTCCGTCCGATATAAAAAAAGCATTACCTAAAAATAACCCGCTGGGCCACTCCTCCATCATGATCAGGGGAGGTATATTAAGAGCGTATGCTTACCGGAATACAAATTTTGAGGATTATGAACTATGGTTGCGTCTTGTTGCCGGTGGACATGCTATTGCAAAGATAGACGCACCTTTACTTCTCTACCGAATTCATAAACAATCAATTACAAGCAAAGCGGTTTCTGATAAATCTCATTTTTTAAAACAAGCCAAAGCTAAATTTAAGTTTCTATCATACGAGTTGGGACAAAAAGGTCGCTGGAGCTGGTTTAATACCCGTGTATGCTTTTATATGTCAAGAGATTATTTGCTCTATATTTATAAAATAATAAAGAATTAAAATAAAATGTATCAGGGTTTTATCATAAAATGGTATCATGTTTTCACAAATGCATTTTTTTTAATCCGGCGAGGCATTTATACGATTCTTGCAAATGAGGCTAAAAACCTGTCAGGCTCCGTAATGGATTTCGGTTGCGGTAACAAACCATACGAGGCTTTATTTGTTCACGTGGACAAATACATCGGATTAGATATTGAGGAGTCAGGAAATTCGGGCTTAAAAAAGGCCGATGTGTATTACGATGGAAAAAATATTCCATTTTCCGATAATTATTTTGACAATATTTTTTGTTCGGAAGTTTTCGAACATGTTTTTAATTTAGAAGAAATTATTCCCGAAATGAACCGGGTGTTGAAACCGGGAGGTAAAATGTTAATTACCTGTCCATTTACCTGGCCGGAACATGAAGTGCCCTACGATTATGCACGATATACCAGTTACGGCATTAAGCACCTTCTGGAAAAAAACGGCTTTACAGTAGAACGGCAGTATAAATCAGGTCATATGTTCGAGGTAATTATGCAGCAGTTTATTTTTTATATCTTCTGCTTAATTCCAAAACAAAAACTGGTTTACTATATTTTACACCAATTACTTATCCTGCCGGGAATAGTTTTCACTTTAATCATCAATAAACTATTATTTGGCAAACTCATTCGCAAAGAACTATATCATAATAACGTTATCATAGTAACCAAAAACAACTAATGAAATCAGTCCCATTTGAATTTAACCCTTCAATATTTTACCCGACATTTTTAATAAGAAGAGGGTTATATAAAAATATAAAAATGCAAGCGCCGGCATTATCCGGTGACCTGCTGGACCTGGGCTGTGGTATCAAACCATATGAATCATTATTCACTGTGAATAAATATATTGGTGTTGAATACTATGGTGAAGGAGAGACCTATGATAAACAATATGCTGATTTTTTTTACGACGGAAAAACCCTGCCTTTTGGAGACAATAGTTTTGATTCCGTGTTTTGCAGTGAAGTATTTGAACATGTTTTTAACCTGGATGAAATATTAACCGAACTACACAGGGTAATGAAAAGTAAAGGGAAAATGCTTATTACCTGTCCTTTTGTTTTTCCGGAGCATGAAGTACCTAATGATTTTGCCCGTTATACAGTTTTTGCGTTAAAGGATATGTTAGAACAAAAAGGGTTTACGGTTACCCGTATTATCAAAAGCGGATCTTTTGCAGAAGTTGCGGCGCAATTAAGGATACTGAATTATGAATACAATATACATAAGTATGTAAAAAAAATACCAGTAGTAAGATCCGTTTTAAAGTATATGGTTTATGGTATTAATAACGGGTGGGCTGCCACAGTCGGGTCTCTATTCAAAAGCCGTAACCAGATTTATTTAAGTAATATCGTTCTGGCAGAAAAAAAGTAAATGTGAAAATAGCTGTTATTAGTTGTATAGATGATAGTTGGGGTGGTAGCGAAGAACTTTGGTACCAAATGGCATTATCTGCCCTTGAAAACGGGCATAATGTTTCTGTATCTATTCGTTATACGGGAACACTTGCACCAAAAATAATTGCGCTACAGGAAAGAGGATTGATAGTACATAAAAGACGGGGGTATATACCAAGAGGCATTAAGGTATGGCGCCGTATTGCCACCAAAATACTTCATTACGGGCTGAACAAACTTAAAAGCCCGTATACTGACGTTAAAAAAGAAAGACCTGATATTATTATTTATAATAGTTCTTTATATCAGCCGGCAGAAGATATCTATTTTCAAAAGCTATTAACGGTCTTACCTGTACCTTATATTATTATCAACCAGATAGTAGCAGAATTTTCCAAGCCATTCGTTGGCATCCCTTCCCCCGCTTATAACAAGATTTATCAAGAAGCGGCAAAAGTATATTTTGTTTCAAAACGCAACCTCGAAACTGTTAAAAGACAACTTTGTATTAACCTGGAAAATGCTGAAGTAATTACCAACCCGGTTAATCTTAAAGATAAAAGTATTGTGCCATTTCCCATACCAATAAACGGCCAACTTAATTTTGCTACGGTTGGCAATCTTTTAACCCACCATAAAGGCCAGGATATTATTTTGGCGGTGCTGGGAAATGATACATGGAGGAATAAGAACTGGCAACTACATATATACGGAAAAGGGGCGGAAGAAGATTATTTAAAAGCCCTCTGCATACATTATAAAATAGAAGATAAGGTCACATTTCACGGTCATGTAAGCGATATTCGTCAAGTATGGCAACAGGCACATATACTTCTTATGTGTTCATTAATGGAAGGACTTCCACTGGCAGTAGTAGAAGCCATGTTATGTGGACGGCCTGTCATAACCACTGATGTTGGAGGAAACAGAGAGATCATTACAGACGGAGAAGATGGCTTCATTGCTGATAGCCCTACTACACATTCTTTGAATAAAGCTTTAGAAAATGCATGGGCATCAAAAGAACTTTGGGAGTCAATGGGACAAAAAGCGCATATAAAAGCCAGCAGTTATTTTAATGAAGATATTGGTAACGATTTATTAAACAAGATTTTAAACATGCACGATAATATATGATCAATAGTCCAATTACTAATAGACCAAATACCAGATTAATAACTGAATTCCCCTCAAAAAACATCATTGCCGCTTATAAAGCACTAAATATCGACATTGAAAGATTTGTGAGTAGTTATGAAAACATAAGGCTATACGAATGTATTGATACCGGATATCGCTTTTATTATCCTTATACAATTTTTGGAGATGGGAAATTTTATGAAGACATAGAAAATAATATAGCAGAATACTATTTCAAAGACAGGTGGGAGCATAAGATAGCATTACCTCGTATCCATGCCGAAGAAAGAGTATTAGAAGTAGGCTGTGGCTCCGGATATTTTTTAGAGCGGCTTGTTGAAAACGGGATAGCAGCTGAGGGTATTGAATTAAATGAAGAGGCCATTAAAAAAGCTATTCAAAAAGGCTTAAACGTTAAGCATGCTCTACTGGAAAACTATGTCAAAGAAAAAGCAGGTTATTATGATGTAGTTTGCGCCTTCCAGGTACTTGAGCACATAACTAGCGTTAAAGACTTTATCGATGACTCTCTTACACTGCTTAAACCCGGAGGCCGTTTAATGATCGCTGTCCCCAACAACAACCCTTATCTCTTCCGCCATGACAAATGGCATACTTTAAACCTTCCCCCACATCATGCGGGCTTATGGAATAAACAAGTGTTTACAGAAATGCCAAAATATTTTAACATGCAGGTTGAAACAATCTTGATAGAACCTCTATCGAATTACAAAGAGTGGTTCCTGGTACAAAAAAACCATTATAAACAGCATAACACGTTTATGTACCTGCTATGCTGTTTAGTTCCACGACCCTTATATAAGTTTGTTTTAAGAACCTTTAAACACCAAATACAAGGACGAAATATTATTGCAATTTTTAAGAAAAAATAATAAAAGTTTATCCATCTCTCTTTAGTATATAGGTTTTTATGTATTCGTTACTGTTACATTGGAAGGTTAGCCAATTATTCCCTCAAGCCTCATTTAATACCTTTTAATCAAAAAACCTTTAAAAATCTCAAATTCTTATATTATTTTGAGACGTCTATTATACTTAGTATGCCAATGATCACCACCATCATGTCTTAAAATATGCGTTGTTTTTTTTTACTTATTTGTACTCTGTTATGCACGCTTTCACTAAAGTCACAATACGCTACTTTAGGAACGGGTGTTCTTAAAAACCAGATATGGTGGTTCGACTGGAATGGCACCAATATTACCGATGGAACGAGTAAGAGTTTCAGCACCCCTGATGGATTAAATATTACCATTAGCTTTTCAAACGTAACCAATGGGAACCAGCTATCCCCAAATGTCATGAATACATGGTCGGGAGCAGTATTACATCTGTTATATAATTTTTCAGACCCCAATATAAAACCCGCCTTGTTTAGAAGTGACGCTGCCGGGGGTGTTAGTAACATAGCTTTTACAATGACGATTTCTGCAACCCGTAATGGGAACCCTAGTCCATTTACATTTGTAGCAGCAGATGCAGAAGCCAGCAACCAGTTTGAAATAACAACGCTCACGACCAGTGGCAGTAACTGGTCTGTTTTAGAATTTTTTAAAAACTCGTCGCAAATAACCAATCCCTTAAGCGGTTGTAACACTAACACTGCAGTTCTTAAAGAAACTTATGGAAATGCAGTAGCGACAGGGCAAAACCCAATACTGGCTACCAATGCAACAAATGCTGGCAGCCTGGTGATAACCACAAGATTAAATAGTACAGTACAAGGAGGTATGGCCATGGCATTTGGCATTTTTGCCCCGGTTGACAGAGGAGATCTACCAGACTCATACGGTTTTGCGGAACACAAGTTATCATACACAAACATTAATGGCTGTAACTATACTGCGCCCTTACCAAGTATGCAGCAAGATACCAGGTTAAAAATAGGGATGGTTACTGGTGATGCAGATAATACACAAACGTTGAATGACAATACTGAAGGAACAGATGAAGATGCATTAAACACTTTTCCAGCCTATGACGGTAGCGGAAGTTATACAATTAATTTACCAGTTGGTAATACTACCGGGGCAAATGCTTACCTGTCAGCCTGGTTTGACCACAACAGGGATGGAAATTTTACCGCTAATGAACGGGTAATAAGTACAGTCACTAATAATAGTACTTCGGCTTCATTAACATGGACAGGGTTACCGCAATACTTACCTAATGGTAGCATTAATGACTTTGCGTTTAGATTCAGGATATCGTCTGATCAAACTTCCGTTTTAAATGCTACGGGTTTGTGTCCGGACGGAGAAGTGGAAGACTATTTAACTACTTTAACCTATCCGATTCTGAATGTTACGCCTTTATTCACCGCTCCCGATACGGTTTGTGTCAACAACCCCATCAGTATTCAGAATCAATCAACAAACGCTTCTTCTTACTATTGGAATTTTTGCGTTGGGGATGTTACCGTTCCTCCTGCAGGGACCAATCTCGGCAATCCGGGCGGTAATTTAAGAACCCCGGTTTTTATGGATTATGTTTATGATAATGGCAGCTATTATGGTTTTGTTATTAATCATAACCCCGGTGGTTTGATCCGGCTAAACTTTGGTAATAGTCTTTTAAACACACCTACATCTACCGACCTTGGCAATTTTGGCGGCATGATACCTAATTCCGGGGAAGGCATACAGGTTGTGAAGAACGAAGGGCGCTGGTATGCTATTATTGTAGCAGGATTTGATGGCGTGGGCATGCCTCCCAGGATATTAAAAGTTGATTTTGGTACTAACCTGAACAACCCCGCCCCCGTTGCCACGAACTGGGGCAATATCGGAAATATGTCCCAGGCACTGGACCTGGTACTTTTTCAACACAATGGAAACTGGCATGGCCTTACGATCAATGGAGAGAATAATACATTGACCAGGTTTGATTTTACGAATAGTTTTAACGCTGTTCCAACCGCCGTTAACTTAGGCAATATTGGTGGCCTGCAATACCCCGCCGGCTGTTATGCCGTTAATGATAATGGCGAATGGAAGGTTTTTGTTACCAATGCCGGATCTAATAACATCAATGGCCCGGCTAATTATTCCCTGACCAGATTAGATTTTGGCAGCAACCTTACCAACACCCCGGTTGGTGTAAACCTTGGCAGCCTGGGCGGTATACTACAACATCCAAGAGACCTGACCATTATAAAGACATGCGACCAGGCTGTTGGTTATCTTATTAACGGACGGAATGGCTATAACCAGTTAATAAAACTGGATTTTAATAAAGACCTGAACAGCGTTCCGGTACCCACTGTGATCGGGAATACAGGTGGACTTAGCTTCCCCCACTCTATCTCCAAAATATTCAGGATAGAGAATGACCTGTATAGCTTTATCACAAACGCCAATAACAGCACCCTTACCAGGCTTCAATTCCCTGGCTGTAACAATGCGACCATACCCAGTACCACCATTCAAAACCCTCCGCCTTTTACCTACAATCAACCCGGCACCTATAATATCAGTTTGACCGTGGATGACGGCCTGCCCACACAGGCATCTTATTGTAAACCTGTTGTAGTATTGGCACCGCCGGCTAAAAACCCTATACAACAATTAACTATTTGCCCGGGACAAACCATTACACTACAAAAAAATTTACCGTCAAACATAACTTATACCTGGAGCACCGGGGAAACCACCAGTGCTATTGATGTAACCACTACCGGTGTATATTGGGTAGATATGACCCGGTTTGGTTGTACCACCCGCGACACATTCAATGTAGTGTCAGAAACAGCCGACTTCAGTTTTGTCCAGGATGTATGCAGCCCCTTACAGGTTACCTTTGTTAACGAAACACCGCAAACTACCGGCATTGCCTGGGATTTTGGCAATGGCAACACCAATAACACGGATAATACAACGACCATTCTGTATAACAATACCGGCAGCTATACCGTTAAAATGGACGTTATTACGGCTAATGGCTGTACACTTAGTATACAAAAAGAACTGATCATAGATATTATCGTTGACAGCCTGATCATTAACCGCGATACCACACTTTGTGAGAATAGTACTTTACAATTAAACAGTTTACCGGCATTAAGTTATTGCTGGTTCCCTGCCACCGGTTTATCCGCCACTAATATTGCCAACCCTGTGGCCGTTAACCCGGCAGTACCCACCACCTATTATTTACATGCGCAACGACCAGGTAATAACCTCATTACCAATGGCGATTTTTCACAGGGAAACACAGGCTTCAGTTCGTCCTATACGTTCAATGCAAACTCCGGATTAAACGAGGGGGTGTATACCGTCAGTAATAACGTGAGGGTATGGCATCCTAATTTTTCTGCCTGCGCCGATCATACAGGAAATAACGGCAATATGATGCTGGTAAATGGTGCTGCCGTGCCCAATACCGTAGTATGGTCGCAGGAGATTACTGTGAAGCCGAATACCAATTATGTATTCTCCGCCTGGCTGCAAAGTTTAATTGCCAGTAATCCTGCCAACCTGCAGTTTTCTATTAACGGTATACCGTTAGGCAACGATTTAAATGCTTCCACCACTACCTGTCAATGGCAACAGTTTTATACCACGTGGAATGCAGGCGATCACACGAGTGCCGTTATTGCTATTATTAACAAAAATACCGGAACCAGTGGTAACGATTTTGCCCTCGATGATCTCTCTTTTGCCGAAGTGATCATTTATCGTGATTCCGTTACCCTGCAAACAGAAATACCCGTAGTTAACGCCAGCGTAGCCGATGCCACTATTTGTGAGAATGATGATACAGAACTGAACGCAACCGGTGCACTGACCTATAGCTGGACACCTGCCGCCACACTCAACAACAGTCAACTGGTTAACCCCATTGCTTCACCCAAAACCACTACTACCTATACCGTTACCGGCACCACCAGCTTTGGTTGTACGGCCACCGATCAGGTAACCGTACAGGTAAACCCTGCCCCGGTGATCAGCAGCATTACACCCGATACCGTTATTTGTAAAAACACATCACTGCCACTGGTAGTGAATAGTAATGGCTCCGGCTTTGCCTGGACAAATGCCGCCACCTTAAATGACCCGACTATTTATAATCCTGTTGCCACACCGGTACAAAACAGTACCAAGTATATCGTTACTGTTACTGATGCCATTAACTGCAGCAGTAAAGACTCTGTAACACTTACCTGGAGGCCCGACCCGGTATTTACCATCAACGGCGCACAAACCATTTGTGACAGGGATACTGTCAGCCTAATCGCTTCCGGCGGTGAACGCTTTAACTGGCAACCGGCAACTTCATTAAACAATCAAAGTATGGCCAGTCCGAAAGCATTCCCCAATACTACCACCACTTACTTCGTAACCATTACCGATACGGTTTGTAACAACGTAGCTAACTTACAAACCACCGTTACCGTAAACCCGGTGCCGGTAGTTACAGCCATAAAAGACAATGACCTGGATTGCAGTTTTGGCTCTTCGCAACTGACAGCCCAGGGAGCCATCCGGTATAACTGGGCACCTGCTACGGGATTAAACAGGACCAATATTGCCAACCCTGTTGCCAGCCCCATAACCCCTATGCAATATGTGGTAACAGGGTATAACCGTTACGGATGTGCAGATACCGATACCTTACAATTGGATATACTGACCACGAATAAAGGTGACAACCTGATGCCCAATGCTTTTACACCCAACAACGATGGTCATAATGATTGTTATGGCATTAAATACTGGGGCGTAATAGAGAGAGTGGAGTTCAGTATTTACAACCGCTGGGGGCAAAGAGTATTTTATACCAACCAGGTAGGCGGATGCTGGGATGGCAATTTTAAAGGAGTACAACAGGCTTCAGGCGCTTATGTGTATACGGTAAATGCCGTTACCAACTGTGGTACCATATCCAGGAAAGGAACTTTTGTCCTGATCAGGTAAATAGTATGTAGCCCGGGTTTAGTAATCCTGTTCAACTTTTGTTGCGGGTCGCAACTTTCAGCTTTCGGTTCACTATGCAATCCGGAGCAGTTAGCCTACCAGTAATACTACCCGATTTTGTTGAACAGCATTACTGCAGCTGAAGTGTGCGACGTCCCGTACCCAACACACAAACCCTAAACGGGATTAAAACAAGGGACGATGCCAGTAGCAATACAGCTGACACCATAATTTCGCACCACAGTATAACCAAAAGTTTATTCTGTGCGTAAACTTTTTACGGGGTTGGCATTGGCAATTTTAAAACATTGCAAGGTTATGAGCACAACGGCTAATAAAGTGACCCCAATACCTACAAGTAAATAAGGGAAAATATTTTGTTCAATACGGTAAGCATATTGCTGTAACCATTTACTGCTGGCCCAATACGCTACCGGCCAGGCAATAATATTGGCAATAACAATAAGCCAGGCATATTCTTTAACAAACAGAAAGATGATATTGCGAGTATTGGCGCCTACAATTTTTCGCAATGATATTTCCTTTAACCTGCGCGCCAGGGTAAAAGATAACACACCAAAAACACCCAATAATACAATGACCAGGTTTAATGCCGTGGCAATAGCAGAAGCTTTTTGTAATTGCAGTTCCGACTGGTAAATGTTTTTAAACCGCTGGTCCATAAAAGTATACTCAAACGGTGTATTGGGCGAAAGGGCAAGCCATTGTTTTTGTACTGCCGCAATGGCAGTGGCCATATCAGCTGCCTGCAGTTTAACCGTTAAATACCGGTAGCTCGTATTATCCTTTGTATGCAGGAATGCCATAGGGCCAATACCCTGCTGCAGCGTAGAGTAGTTATAGTTTTTAATTACCCCGGCAATAGTAAACACAGCATCGCCCCAACCGGCAATGGTAACCCGTTTACCAATGGCATCATCAAAACCAAGGGCTTTTTGTGCCGCTTCATTAATTACTATCTCCTGGCTCTTACTACCCGTCTGATCAAAAAAACTTCCTTCTTTTACCTGCAACTGGTAAGTAGCAGCAAAATGTTCGTCCACGGAAGAAGAAGCCGTTAATACCGGCGTTTGAACATTACCTCCTTCCGGTATCAGCCCTATTACATTAGGCGGTACCCGGTCAGGTACTTCAAAGGAAACCGTAGCCTCTTTTACCATGGGCAACTGTGTCAGACCCTGCCGGATCGTTTCCATTTTTTTTACTCCTTCCGGTGTCCACTGCTTGGGAAAGGCAGATATTACCATTAAGTGTTCCTTATTATAACCAATGTCTCTTTTAAACACATAGGATATTTGTTGTGCTACTACAATAGCACAGATGAACACAATAATGGCCAGTGAAAATTGCGTAACCAATAAAGATTTACGGAACAATATGCCCCCTTTTGTTGCATCCATTTTACCCTTTACCGCATGTGTCAGGTTTTTAGCACTTAATACCAGTGCCGGGTAAAAGCCTGCTATTATACCGGTAACCAATACCAGTAGTATAAGCCCAATGATCATTACAGGGCTGAATTGCCATACAGGGGTTAAGGAAGTATTTAATACCTTATCAAATAAAGGAAGCAATAACTGGTAACAGGCCACCGAAATAATGGCTGCTAAAAAACTAATGATCACCGACTCTGCTACAAATTGCAGGCACAGTTGTTTGCGCTGACTTCCAAACACCTTTCTCAGGCCGATCTCTTTTAAACGGTAAGAGGAGGTGCCTATATTGATATTGATGAAGTTGATCATTGCCATCAGCAGTATAAACCCGGCAATGATACCCAAAGCCTGCAGCATTTTTGCCACGGCTCCATTATTGGCAGTAAGGTGATAACTACTTAAGGGTGCCAGCTGTACCGTTAAATTGTCTTTGATGGAAGGAGCCGTATATTTTGCCAGTAACTGCTGCATGGGTTGCTGAAGATCGGCGCCTGTTTTACCCGGCTGCAATTCCATTAATCCAATAATATAAATATTGTTCCAGTCACTTACATAGTCCTGGCTTTGAAAGAAGCCATTACCTTCAAAAGGAACAAAAACAGCATATCCCTTATCGTCTACCAGGTTATTGATGCTGTTAAAAGGCATATCCTTCAAAACTGCAGAAACAATATAGTTTTGCTTTTGCGATGTGGTATTGGAGATAGCAATGGTTTCGCCCAAAACATCTGTTTTACCAAATAGTTTAAGCGCCAGGGTCTGGGTTACCACGGCCGAGTTATTATTGATAAAAGCCTGCTGTTTATTTCCATGCAAAAGATCAAAACCATACATGTTCACGAGGGTGGTATCCCCTATTGCAATGTTCTCCTGGAAATGTTTATCGCCGGCGGACACCACATTGGTAACCGGGTTAAACCGGTAATAGTTTTTTACCAGCTGCGGGTATTCTTCCTTTGCCGCTTTAACCAGCGGGGCAACGGTTGTTATCTCCAGGCCCATCTCTTTTACCTTCCAGTCACTTTTTACCAGGTATTGTTGCTCAACATTTGACAATTGTTTGTTTACCTGGTATTGCTGGAATACATACACCCCGATCAGCATGGAAAAAGTTATGCCTGCCACCAGGCATAACAAGGTAACGGCCGACAGCAGTTTATGCCTGCGTAAATGTCTTAAAGCTATTTTTATATAATTCTTCCACATATACTATACATTTATTGTCAACTTTTATAAGGCCTTATAGGTATTATTCACTACGAAGGCTTTTTACCGGGTTGGCCATTGCCGATTTCATGGCCTGTATGGCGATGGTTAACAGGGTCACGAATAAAGCAATGCCACCCGCTGCTGCAAACATCCACCATTCCAGGGTAACACGGTAAGCATAATCGGCCAGCCACCTGTTCATAGCCCACCAGGCAATGGGGAAGCCAATAATTGCCGCCAGTAATACCATTTTCACAAAGTCCCTGGATAACATTGTTACAATGCCGGCAACGGAAGCACCCAGTACTTTACGGATACCGATTTCTTTAACCCGTTGCTGCGCACTCACCATTACAAGACCCAGTAATCCCAGTGCCGACAATACGATACATAAGCCGCCAAATAACATACTAAAGGTTAATGCTTTTTGATCTTCCTTATATAGCTTGTCAAATTCTTCATCAAGAAATACATATTCAAATGGTTTGCCGGGGTAATTAGCCGCCCAGACAGCTTCTGCTTCCTTTACGGCTTTGTCAATATTTTTTCCATGCGCTTTTACATAATAAACTACGCCCATAAAAGGATCCATGGAAATAACCAGGGGATCTATTTTTTCATGCAGGCTTTTATGGTGAAAATCTTTTACAACCCCTATCACCACTCCACTGTTATCATGTACGCCACCGGAGAAGGTAGAACCTACAACCGGCTCTTTCAGTCCAAGCGTTTTTACAGCGGTCTCATTCAGTACCAGGTTGTTTTTATCCGAAATATTCTGCGCATCAAACCAGCGACCCGATTTCATGGTAAGATTAGCAACCTGCCTGTAATCTTCATCAACCCATAATTGCACCACTTCCGGCTTGTGCTCCGGAACCGGATACCCCGTCCAGGTAATATCAGAAGCCATCTTATTTTTCTGGTCGAACATAGACACCCCGTTCACCAATGAAACCGACCCGATGGCACTACTCTTCAGCAAATTTGTTTTAATATTTTTCAGGTAACTGATACGCTGACTGATGGCATTTTCATCTGACATTTTTATGGGCGCCTCCGGAGCCAATGCTCTGAATTTAAATACCTGTCCCTGTTGATAACTGGAAGTACTTTGCTGGATATACCTGAACTGCTTTTGCAGGGTGATCACCCCTACCAAAGTAATAACCACGAGGGTAAGCTGACCCGTAACCAGAACCTTACGCAAGCCCTGGCGGCTGATATTAGCAATAGCTTTGTTTTTTAACAACCCTACCGGCTTGAGAGTAGCCAGTAACAGGGCAGGGTAAATGCCTGTAAATAATAACACAAAAACAAACACACTCAGCAACAGGCTTGCTACCGAAGGATCGAAAATATTTAAAGCAAAGTTTTTTTCGGTAAAAGCATTGAAAGCCGGCATGGCAACAATGGCTAATACAAGAGCCAGTGCCATGGATAACAGTATAAAGAAAGCTATCTCTGCCATTACCTGGCCAAACAATTGTTTTTTTGACGCACCCATTATTTTTCTCACCCCTATTTCCTTTAACCTGTTGCCGGCCTGTGCCACCGTAAGGTTTACAAAGTTGGCACAGGCAGTAGCTAACAGAAGTATTGCCAGTATGGTATAAATGCGGATGTTTTGCGGGTTACCTTGTTTGAAGGTAGTACTGTTCAGTTCTTTTTGAAAATGCAGGCCTGTTAACGGAGATAATACGCTAAACTCAGCCGATTGCGTTTTCCAGGTTTGATGCGAAGTAAAAATACCGGATATTTTTTCAGCCGTGGTAACAGCGGAGGTATTTGCCTTAAGTTTCACGAATAATAACTGCGACCGGTAACCCCAGTCGTCCAGGCTTTTTCGCACCGCTTCTTTATTAAGCAGGAAAGAATTGGGGATCAGTACATCCTGCTGGAAAGATGAATTAACGGGATTATCCGCTACCACCGCCGCAACGGAAAAAGGAACAGAGTCTATTAATAATGTTTGCGTAATAGCTGGCGCATCGCCAAAATATTTTTTTGCCTTTGATTTTGTCAGAACAATGCTGTTGGCTTGTGTTGTAAAACGCTGTAAACTACCTTCCACCACTTTATAACGGAACATTTTTATCCAGTTACTATCTACCAGCAAGGCATTTTTTTCAGTAAAAACATTTCCGTTTACCTTAAACAGTATGTTCTTCCAGGTAGTGGGTGCAGCCATGGTTATCAGCTCTGCTTCGGGAACCGAAGACTGTACGGCCTGGTAAGCCGGCAGGGGGCTGCTTTCTGAGGCAGAAGAAGTATTTGTTGTATCGTACCTTGTTAATAAGTAGATACGTTCTGCATCGGGGTGGTAGTTATCATACGAAGCTTCATTTTTTACCCACAGTAATATTAAAACAGCAACAGCCATAGCTATTGCCAGGCCTGTTATATTAAGTATGGATGAAAGCTTTCCTTTGCCCAGGTTACGCCAGGCAAGTTTACAATAGTTTTTAAGCATTTTCTCTGTGTTTTATATTTCCCGCCCTGCAGCAGTTTGTTACAGGCACAACCTGCATCCTGTAACAAACTGCTGATAATATTTACAGTTGTTCAGCTAAATAAGCAAAGTATAACAGCTGCTTTTAAAGCCTGTTCTCATTATTCCGATCTCAGGCTTTTTACCGGGTTACTCATAGCTGCACGTATAGCGTGGTAACTCACCGTTGCCAGCGCAATTATTACTGCTAATAAACCGGCTATAGCAAATATCCACCAATTCAGTTCAGTTCTATAGGCAAAATCCGCGATCCAGGTATTACCGGCCCACCATGCCAGTGGCGTTGCAATTAATATAGCGATGCCCACCAGGCTCAAAAACTGTTTGGCCACCAATACGGTTATATTGGTCACATTGGCACCCAGTATTTTGCGTATACCGATCTCTTTGGTACGTTGAATGGTAGTAAAAGCTGCCAGCGCAAACAGGCCCAGGCAGGCCAATATAATAGCCAGCCCTGAAAAAAGGGTGAATATTTTTGCGGTACGCTCCTCCGCCTTATATAAAGTATTAAAATCCTCATCCAGGAAATGATAATCGAAAGGACGGTGTGTCACTCTTGTTTTCCAGATATTGCCTAAAGCCGCAATTGTGGAGGCAGTATTTTCGGCTTTTATTTTTACAAACATCTGGCTCACCAGGGAAGTATCTAAAAATATCAACAGCGGGCCAATAGCGGTATGCAGGGACTCAAAATGAAAATCCTTTACCACTCCAACTACCGGGCCGGGCACGCCTCTTGAAACGGTTTTGCCAATAGCCTGTTCGGCTGTCCAGCCAAGATCTCTTGCTGCCTTTTCATTGATGATATATGTTCCTTTATAATTAGCCCCATTAGCCGAGGTATCCTGGGTAGCAAAATCACTTCTTTGAAAATCCCTGCCTGCTGCCAGCTCCATACCCATTGTTTTCAGGTAATCCAGGTCAACCGGTGTAGCATTTAAGGACAATTCTTTTTGTCCCTGGCCGTCATCCGTAACAATACCATCGCCCCATCCTATCGAAGTAGGGTCTTCATAAGCCCCGGTTACACTTAATACATTGGCATTGGCCCTGATAGCATCTTTCATCTGATCGTAAACACCCCTTGTCTTATAATCAACAGGTAATACCACCACCTGTTCACGGTTGTACCCTATTTTTTTATTTTGTATATACGATACCTGTTTTACCACGATAAAAGTGGCCGCTACTAAAAAGATAGCGATCACGAACTGGAAGGTGATCAACGATTTTCTTAGACCTCCACCTGAACTAGAAACACGCAGGCCCGATTTTAAAATATTCACCAGCCTGGTATTGCTCAGTACAAATGCAGGATAAGCGCCGGCAATTAAACTGATCACTATACATAACAGGATGGCCGTAAGCAAAAATAAAGGGGAGAAAAACAGCGACACTTCAAATTCCTTACCGGTTATATTATTAAACATGGGTAACAATACAATACCGGCCACAATAGCCAATACCAGTGCGATACAGGTTATTACAAAAGACTCACCCAGGAATTGTTTCAGCAATTGTGACTTGCCTGCTCCCATTACCTTGCGCACACCTATCTCGGTACCGCGGCTCACCGATTGGGCTGTAGCCAGGTTGGTATAGTTAACACAAGCTATCAATAAGATAAGGATAGCCACAACACTTAACACATAGATATAAGTAATATTGCCGTTTGCTTCCAGGCCAGCTGCTACATTAGAATGCAGGTGAACAGATTCCAGGGGCTCCAGGTGGAAGGTTTTGTAACCACTGGTTTCCGGTATCCGTAATTCATCTTTTGATATTTTTTTCATAAAGGGCTGAATGACCGCATCCAGCTCTTTTATCTGGTTTTTATTGTTCAGCAGAAGATAGGTAACATAGTTTGCCTCCGACCACTTCTCCGTTTTAAAAGCGTTGGTACTGGCAAATGATATGATAATATCATATTGGATCTGAGAGTTTAAAGGTGCATCCGTTACTATGCCGGTTACCTCATATTCTTTTGTACCACCATTTATACGTAATACCTTACCAATTGGATCATCGTTAGCAAAATAACGTTTCGCCGCTTTTTCAGTAAGCACTATTTTCTGCGGACCATCCAATACGGTAGCCACATTGCCTCTTAATAAAGGGAAGGAGAACATATTGAAGAAATCAGCATCTGCATACAATACGTTTTTTTCATCAAAGGCTTTTTCTCCGTTAGCGAGAGAAAGGGGATATTTCATGGTACGTACATAGAATTCCACCTGGGGAAAGCTGCGCTTAAACTCCGGCCCTACTTTTGTCCCGGTAAGGGCTATCTTGTCAGCAGAACCCGATGACTTTGTCTCCATGATGATCCGGGCTATCCGGTCTCCGTTCTTATGAAACTTATCATAGGTTAATTCATTCCATACATAAATACCGATCAGCAAACAACCTACCAGGCCAATGGTCAGGCCAATTACATTCACCGAGCTGTACAGTTTGTTCTTACGTAAATTGCGTAAGGCAATTTTTAAATAATTCTTAAACATCTTTTTAAATTTACCTGGTTGTAATAATGTTCAGTTTTCATAGACTTGCTAGCTCATGTGTCTGTTATACTGATATTATTCCGTTCTTAAATTTTTAACAGGATTTGTCCTCGCCGCCTTGATGGTTTGCCAGCCAATAGTCAGCACGGCTATACCCAATACCGTCAATATGGTTAACAGGAATACCGGCCAGTTTATATTGGCCCTGTAGGCAAATGTTTGCAGCCATTGTTGCGATACCCACCATCCAAGCGGTAAAGCAATTGTTATGGCAATACCGATAAGCTGTAAAAACTTTTTACTCACCAAAAAAGTAATATGCGATACATCGGCGCCTAATATTTTCCGGATACCGATCTCCCTTGTTTTTTCTTTTATTAAAAAGGCCGTCAAGGCAAACAGACCCATTACCGCAATAACAACGGCAAGCAGGGTAAAAAAGCTGATCACACGCTGTATACGATTGTACTCCAGGTACAGTTTTTGAAAATTATCATCCAGGAAAGAGTAGCGGATAGGCATATCCGGTTCAATACCCGTCCAAAGTTTTTCAATGGCATGTACGGTATTGCCGGCCGATGGTCCGCTTAATTTAACCAATAAACCTCCGCCCCACATATACCCGCAGGCGTTATTCCCAATGGTATAGGCAACAGGACGAATATTATTGGCAAAGCTCTGCACGTTAAAATCTTTTACCACGCCGATCACTTTTGCCTGGAAAGTATCACAAAAGGGGTAGTTAATAGGCCGGCCCACGGGATCTGTCAGACCCAGTGTTTTAACAGCGGCTTCATTCAATACAACACTCCGGCTATGCTGATCATTATAATTATCTTCAAAATCACGTCCCATAAGTATGGGTGCATTAAGCGTTTTAAAATAGTCGCGACTGACTTTCACGGTGGTCAGCCTTACCTCCCGGCCTTCGATTTTGTATGTGCCTGCCGAAGTATCCACATATTGATCGCCGGGCACGGTGGTGGATTTGGAAACATATTGTACACCCGGTATGGCAAGCAGCTGGTTCCTTACCACATCAAAGTCGGCCTCCCCTGTTTTTTGCTGAACATTGATACGCATCACCTGGTCGCTCACAAAACCTTTATCGCGGTTTTGCATAAACCGCATTTGTTTATTTACCACCATCACGCCGAAAATAAAGAAAGCTGAAAGTGTAAACTGCGCTACCAGCAAGCCGCCTCTTAAACCACCTCCTTTTTTACCCTGCGAATAATCGCCTTTTAATACTTTGGTAGTATTAAACCTGGAGAGGAATACTGCCGGATATAAACCTGACAGGATGATCACTAACAACATACAGATGAGCACCTGTACATAAATACTGCCATTCGTCAAATCAAAAAGAGGCAGCAGGATATTAAACTCCTGCTTAAAATATGGCACTATTAACAATAACAACAGTATGGCAAGTGTAAGACTGATCAGCCCCAGAACGGCCGACTCACTCATGAATTGCCAGAATATACGTCCCCTGCCGGAACCTAATACCTTCCTGACGCCCACCTCCCTGGCTCTATTGATAGAAGTAGCCACCGATAAATTGCTGAAATTGATAGCACCGGCAAGTAGTAATAAAAATGCCAGCCCCAGTAATACCGTGATGGTTTGAAAATTACTGCCCCCGCTTTTAGGGAAATTATGTATATCTGTCAACTTCTCCGCAAACAAAACTGTTTTATCGGCACTGGCCTGGTATTCGGCAAAAGAAGCACTGTCCTTCTTTATGCGTTGCTCAAAATATATTTTATTTAAATCGGCATCCAGTTCTTTTACAGGTGTTGTATTATTAAGTTTCAGGTAAGTAGTGAAAGAGTAATTACCCCAGTGATAATTTCCTTTCTCGTGGGGCGACCTGTACAATACCTGCGTATTCAAAGATGTAGGCCCGTCAGCGGCTTTTAATACACCCGTAATCGTCAATTCCATTATATTGTACAACCTGATGGTCTTATTTACGGGGTTTTCATTACCAAATAACTTTTTACTTACTTCCTCGCTGATAATGGCAGTACTAGGCGCCTGCAGTGCCAGCTCTTTATTACCCTGCCGTAATTCGTAAGGAAATACCTTAAAAAAAAGTGAGTCCACCTGCATGATACCCGACTGGAATATTTTTTTATCACCGGTCGTTACCAGCGCTTCATAGCTGCCACCACCCATTATTGTAGTAGCCGCTTCTATCCTGGGGGAATTATCTTTAAAAAAACGGCCTAATGGTGCGGGTGTGCCACCGTCAAACACGATACCTGTCTTATCCTCCATCCCTAACCGGTATACTTTTCGTAATGAGCCATGCCATTTATCATAACTCAGCTCATAATTCATGTACAACAGTATGAGTATAAAACTGGCAATACCAATGGCCAGGCCAATAATATTGATACTGCCATATACTTTATTTTTAAAGAGGTTACGCCAGGCTATTTTAAAATAATTCTTTATCATAACTACAACAGGTTATTATTTGTTATTCACTACGTAAACTTTTTACCGGGTTTGACCATGCTGCTTTGATAGCCTGGTAACTCACGGTGATCAATGCAATCGCAAGCGCTCCAAAACCGGCCAAAGCAAACATCCACCATTGTATACTGATCCGGTAAACAAAATCCTGCAACCATCCGCTCATCACCCACCAGGCAATCGGCGTAGCAATTACAAAAGCTATCAATACCAGCCACACATATTCTTTTGACATCAGTTTTACAATACCCATTACAGAGGCGCCCAATACTTTACGTATACCAATTTCCTTGGTGCGCTGGTAAGCTGTTAAAGTAGCAAGTCCAAACAGTCCCAGGCAGCTGATGAAAATGGCAATAGCAGTTGTCAGGTTTATCAGCCGGCTCAGGTTACGTTCCTCTGCATACATTTTTTCAATACTATCATCGTAAAAACTATATTTAAAGCTTCCGGCAGGATAAATAGCATTCCACTTATCTTCCATGGTACGGAAAGTCTGTGCCCATTTAGCTGACTGGTTTCTATCCAGTTTAATATTAAAAGTGGTAACATTCTGTTTTTCGTTCAGCAACATGGCGGGATCTATAGAAGTGTAAAAGTTCTGCATGTGAAAATCGTTCACTACCCCTACTATCGGCAGCATTTTATTTCCCTGTGCCAGCATTTTGCCAATAGCATCTTGTGGCGATGCAAAACCAAATGCCTTCCTGGCGGTTTCATTGATCACATACTCTGTGGCGGTATCAGAAGGTCTTAAATTCCGCCCGGCCAGCAGTTGCAATTCATATAACCCTATATAGGAGGTATCAACCCATTTTTTAAACATCTGCCGTTCTATACGTTCCTTACCCTCGGGGGTATAATTGTAGGGACTTGAAGAGTAGCCATCGGACATAGGTGTAGTTCCCATAGCGATCTTTTTAATAACAGGATCTTTTAAAAACTCATTTTGCAATGTGAATTGCTTGTCTTTATACTGCTCATTAACCGTATACTTCCAGGGCACACCAATTAACACCACGGCATCCTTGTTAAAACCCATATCCGATGACAGGCTGTATTGTAATTGCTTACCTGTAATGATAGCCCCGGTAATAAATATTAGTGCAATTATAAACTGGAATACGATCAGGGCTTTTTGTAAACTGATGCCACTCGTCTTTTTTTGCCAGATGGTTACACCACGGAATACATTGGCCGTTTTAACTTTGGTAATTAACCAGGCAGGGTATAAACCGGCAAATAATGTTACACCCAATGTAATGCCCAATACAAAAAGCACCAAGGGAAGCAGGTTGCCTACCACGGATATATCCGCGGGTAATATATCCCGCAACAGGAAAAAGCCTAAGCGTCCCAATACAAAAGCCAGCAATACGGCTATCAGCGTTGTGACAAAGGTTTCTATTAAAAACTGTCCTATCAACTCTCTTTTACCGCCACCCAGTGTTTTGCGCACGCCTATTTCTTTTGACCGGGCAGGTATCTGTGCCACGCTCATGTTCACATAATTAATACAGGCCAGTAAGAGCAAAAAGGCTGCTACACCAACTAATCCAAACAATATGGATTTACTGGCTTTGCGGACATTATACTCATTAATAAACGTTGAAAAATGAGAATCTTTCAGCGGTAATAATTCAAGCCAGCGCTCTGATTTATAAGTAGGCTTTTCTTCCTTTTCAAACTCAGCCCATTTTTTCCCTGCCACTGCCTTTATCTGTGCCAGTACGGCTTCGGGACTTTTCGTTTCATTGAACTGCAGGTATACTTTATCCGAACCATTGGTATTGGTCCACTCCACCAGCGGGTAGGCTTTTACAGGCAGGCTAAAAAACTCTTTCGCAGTAAACTCCGACAGGGGATCAAAATCGGCTACCACACCCGTTACCCCTTTCTGAACCGTATCCCTGAAACCATAATAAGTAACCGTTTTATTAATTATTTCCTGCGGCTTAAAACCCGGGAAATATTGTTTGGCACGACTTTCCGTCAGCACCAGTGCTTCCGGCGATGACAAAGCTGTTTGTGCATTACCCGCCAGCCATTTGTACGACAACATTTTAAAATAAGCGGAGTCAGTAGCAACAATAGCAGTAGGGTCTTCTACTACCAACGGTGCTCCCCCGGGGTTATTTACCATCACCGAGGTTTTCCATTGCCCGTATACCGGCACAACAAAATCAATCCCGGGGACTTCGGCCCTGATGCCGGTGTATAATGGCGCCGCCACACCACCGTTATACGATTCTTTATCATCAAATATATGCCCGGTTACTACCCGGTAAATATTGTCGCGTTGCGGCAAATTTTTATCATAACTGAATTCATGGTCTACTAAGCGGTAAATGATCCAGCACACACTGATACTTACAGCAAGTCCAAAAATATTCAATGTGGTAAACAACTTGCTTTTCCATAAATGCCTGACTGATGTTTTAACCGACCTGTTCATATATTGTAGATTGATTTGTTATTATTTTTTGTTACCGGCTTCAGTAATCCTGCCCGGCTTTACTTGCGTCGCACACTTCATCTTCCTGTCCGCTGCTCAACTTTTTACGACCTATTCCGTTCGCAGGCTTTTTACCGGGTTTACCAGAGCGGCCCTTATTGCCTGGTAACTAACCGTAAACAATGCAATGATCACAGCGGCTACACCGGCTACTAAAAACATCCACCACTCAATGGAAATACGATAAGCAAAATCCTGTAACCAGGCTTCGCCGGCCATCCAGGCAATTGGAATAGAAATAATGATGGCAATGCCTACTAACAATAAAAACTGCCGGGCAATTAAAACGATAATACTGCCAACCGAAGCGCCCAATACCTTTCGCACCCCAATTTCTTTGGTACGTTGTGCCGTAATAAAAGTTACCAATCCAAATAAGCCCAAAGCCGCTATAAAGACGGTGAGCACCGAAAAGATATTGATCACTTTTGCCAGGCGGTTCTCTTCCGCATATTGTTTATCCAGATCATCTTCCAGCATGGTATAATTAAAGGAATAACCGGGGAATCTTTTTTCCCATACGGCTGCTAATCCGCCAATAACATTCTTCGCATCACCACTCACCTGCACGGCCATATAATTGTATGCATAACCCGCATTAAAGATCAATACCGGGCTTACTTTTTCCTGCAATCCATGCTGATGATAGTTCTGCATTACACCAATTACCCTACCCGAATCCATGCCGGATGTGCTGACCATTTTACCAACCGCTTCTTTTGCATTCCACCCAATTAACTTACAGGCTTCTTCATTCAGTAAAACACCGTTGGTAGCGTCTGTCGTAAAAGACGAAGAAAAATCCCTGCCTGCTACTATTTTAATCCCCAGGGTACGTACATAGTCCATATCGGAAGGAATCACCTCCATGGTAAAGCTTTTTTCCCTGGCAAAGCCTTCGGCCTGTACCAATTGCCCGTCCCAGCCATATTTACCAGGTAATCCTGCCGATCCTGCAAGAGAGTTAACACCCGGTACTTTATGTAACTCGTCTTTTATGTTTTCATAATTTTTTCTAAACTCACGGTAAGGCGCTTTACGCAGGTCCACAATCACAATAGCATCTTTTTTAAACCCAAGATCCTTACTTTGTATATAGTTGAACTGCCTGGCAGCTATAATGGTACCGGTAATAAGAATAAGCGATACCGCAAACTGGAATACTACCAACGCTTTCCTCAATGTAAAGTTGCCCCGTTCCATATTCCTGGCTTTTTTAATAGACCCCATCGGGTTAAGCCGCGATAACAATAGCGAAGGATACCAGCCTGCCAGCAATGTGGTCAATAATATCAATCCCAGTCCGCCGGCAATTACCACAGGAGAATAGAGGATATGAAGAGAGATGACCTGCCCTGAAATATTTTCAACCACGGGCAACAATAAAACAACCAGGCCCATCGCTAACAGGAAAGCGATCAGGATCAGGGCAAAGGTTTCAACCATAAACTGCAGGATCAGCGAAAGGCTTTTTGCACCCATGGTTTTACGGATGCCTACTTCGATTGTTCTTTCTGACTGGTAGGCCGTTGTTAAATTAATAAAATTAATACAGGCCAGTAACAGCATAGCTATACCAATTACAGCGAGAATATATAATTGTGACATGCTTCCTTTAGGCCTGTTAAAACCCGGCATAGATGAGTGTAAAAAGATGCCCTTTACCGGTTCCAACCGGTGTTTTACATCATAACCAAATTTGCTATATTCTTCTTTATTGTTTTGCATGGATAAAGCCGCAATCTTTTCTTCCGCTTTATTTTTGTCCACACCGGGCTTCAGGGTTACGTAACAGGTCATATCCCAGGTAAACCATGGTTCAAAATTGCCGCCCCATTTTTCCCAGCTGTCAAAAGAAAGCAAGGCGTCAAAGTTTATATGGGATGGTGGTAATTTCTGTAATACCCCGGTTACTTTAAATGGTACAGAATCATCAATCACCAGTGTTTCCCCTAACACATCTGTTCTTCCAAAATATTTTTTTGCAATTTCATCTGTCAATACAACAGAAAAAGGATCATTGAGCGCAGTAGCCGGGTTGCCTTTTAATAAAGGAAAATTAAAAGCCTGCAGAAAGTCCTTTCCTGCCAAAGCCAGCTTATCGTAAAAGTAATCAGTCCCTTTTTTAATCTTAACACCGTTGAAGCTTTTTAAAGGAATTACCTTATCCACCTCCGGTATGTTTAGTGCTATTGCCGGAACCAGGGCCCGCCCCACTGCATTTATTTCATCATTTTTTGTCTCAGCACTATAAGCTGTAGTAACCCGGTACACATTATCCGGCTGTTCCCGGTCAACCGAAATATTATTATACACATAGAGGCCAATGAGCGCCACAAAAGTCAATCCCAGGGTAAGACCCGTTACATTAATAAATGTAAACAGCTTTTTCTTACCGAGGCTCCTCCATGCAATTTTGAAATAATTTTTCAGCATAACTACAGTTTTATTATGTGATACAAAAGGAAAATGGTTTATCTATTCCGTACGTAAAGATTTTACCGGGTTAGCCAGTGCCGCTCTTATTGCCTGGTAACTTACCGTAACAAGGGCAATTAATAAAGCCAGCAAGCCGGCAATAACAAATACCCACCATTCAATGCTTATCCTGTAAGAATAATTATCCAGCCATTTATTCATGGCATACCAGGCTATAGGAGAAGCAATAATAAATGAAACCACTACAAGACGTAAAAATTCTTTGGATAACAAAAGCGTTACATTAAATACCGAAGCGCCCAACACTTTACGCACCCCTACTTCTTTGGTACGGCTCTCCGCCATATAAGTAGCCAACCCAAACAATCCCAGGCAGGAAATAAAAATGGTCAACCCGGCAAACAAGGCAGCCAGTTTACCCGTGCGCTGTGAATCCTGGAATTTTTTTGCATAAGATTCGTCCGCAAACACATAATCAACCGGGTATTGAGGATTGTACTTTTTAAATATTTTTTCTATGGCCGCAATATTTTCGCCGGTGGCATTTTGGGCGTTCAGTTTGGCATGTATGATCTGGGCATAATCTTTATTAGGTCCAAATATCATGGTAGGATTAATATTTTGCTGGTAAGGTGATTCTAATACAAAGTCTTTTACCACACCTACCACCGTCCATTTATTATCATTACCTACTTCACCTATTACCATACCAAGCGGCTCTTTCACACGCATGGCTTTTACAGCAGCTTCATTAAGCATCACCGCATTACTGTCGGTCGGGTAATTATTTACATCTATATCACGCCCCTGTAAAAGCGTTACCCCGATGGTTTTAATAAAATCTGCATCAGTCCCTAACCTCAAAAAGTCTATCTTTTCATCACTTTTACTGCTGCCCTCCCATTTAAAACCCCAGCTATCACTCCAGCGCTGGGTAATGGGGTTGGCCGAACGGGTAATGCTCGTAACCGCGCCGGAACTCAACATTTCATTTTTAATAGCCGCATAGTGCTTGTCCACATCACCTTGTGTAAACAGGTAAATAAGGTTTTCCCTGTTATAACCACTTTGACGGTTTAAGCCGTATTGAATTTGCCTTACAACGATCACCGTGCTTATAATAAGTATAATAGCAAAGGTGAATTGTACGGTTACTAATATTTTACGGGGAGCCACCAATGTTTTTGATTTTTTAAAAACACCCTTCAATACACCTATAGGATTAAATGATGACAAATAAAAGGCCGGGTAGCTACCCGCAATAATACCGGTAAACAAAACAAAGGCAAGAGAATATATCCAGAATAACAGATCGGCATAGTTGATGAACAAATTTTTACCCACCAACAAATTAAAGCCGCTTAAAGACAATTGCACAATAATAATGGCAATTACAAATGCTATCAGGCTTAAAAAAACACTCTCTCCTAAAAATTGTAAAATCAGTAACCGTTTTCCGGCGCCGGCCACTTTACGTATACCCACTTCCTTCGCTCTTTTTTCACTGCGGGCCGTACTTAAATTCATAAAATTGATACAGGCAATAAGCAGTATAAAGGCGGCAATTACAGCAAATAGTTTTACGGTTTCAATTTGTCCGCCTACCATTTTACCATCTTCCGATTTGCCGTACAAATGCACTTTACTTAACGGGTGGGTAAATACCTGGGTAGTGGATTCATTAGCGGTACCCTTTGTATGATCGATAGTAATGTTCTCTACTTTTTTATCAAAAGTTGCCTGTGATGCCCCTTCCTTCAGTAAAACAAAAGTGCGGATGCCGTTATTACCCCAGTTATCATCCGACCATCCTATGTCTTCCAGGTATGTCCAGGGTAACATATAGGCAAATTCAAACCTGGTATTATTGGGCAGGTCTTTTAGTACAGCGGTTACGGTACAATTATGCGTACTATCAACCTTCACAATTTTACCCATTGCATCCTCATCACCAAACAAAGCTTTTGCAAACTTCTCGGTCAATACAATACTATGTTTGTTATTCAATGCCGTTTGTGCATTTCCTTTTAAAAAAGGCAGGCTAAATACATTAAAAAATGTACTATCGGCAAATGAACCACGCTGATTTAGTTTCTTTTCACCTACGGTCAATAAAAAAGTTACATTCCGGTATCTCGCAACATCTTCTACCTCGGGATAATCTTTTTTTAAGGTTGGCCCCATTACAATAGGGGTATTAGGCCATGCCCATTTTTCACCATCCGGGCTTTTATCGCGGTTATGCATCAGGTATATCCTGTCCTGCTTTTCATAAAACCGGTCAATACTTAATTCATTTTGTATCCATAACAAAATAAGTATGGCAGCTGCCATGCCAATAGCAAGACCAGTAATATTGATCATAGAATAAGTTTTATTCTTGATAATATTCCGGAACAGGGTTTTAAAATAACTTTTAAACATACAATTATAGTTTGTTACAGCTCAAAGGCTGTTATTGATTTTGGTATTATGTCAGGCTTTCATACTGCTCAATAGTATTACTGCAGCTGAAGTGTGCGACGCAAGGAACGATGACAGGTGTTACCACTGCCGGCCCCACTACAATTCAACACTATTCCGTTCGTAAGCTTTTAACCGGGTTAGTGGTTGCCGCTTTAATGGCCTGAAAACTCACCGTTAACAGGGTAATAATAATTGCTCCGGCTACTGCCGCCACAAATACCCACCATGATATATTTACACGGTACTGGTATTTTTCCAGCCAGCCATGTAAATAGTAATACGCAATAGGCATGGCAATTAAACAGGCTATACCCACCAGTATTACAAAATCCTTTGATAATAATTTCCACAAATTGAATACCGAGGCACCGACAATTTTACGCACACCGATCTCCTTGGTACGTTGTTCCGCCACAAATGAAGCCAGGCCAAATAAACCCAGGCAACTGATGATGATCGCCAGTATGGTAAAGAAACCCGCCAGCTTACCCACACGTACTTCCTGTGTAAACTTGGTAGCATATTCCGTATCAGCAAACTTATAATCGAAGGGAGCAGTGGGTATGGTACTGCGGAATACTTTTTCAATAATAGCCAGCGACTCGCTGGTACTTTTTTTAGGATTTAATTTTAAATTGATAAAATTTACATTTTCGTAATCGAGCAAATACACGGCCTGTTTTACCGGGTTATAAGGTGAGTTCATCACCATATCTTTCACTACACCAACAATGGTATAAGGATATTGGTTCCCCCTGCTATCCCAACGCACCTGTTTACCAATGGGATCTTTCATATTCATGAATTTCACTGCTGCTTCATTGATCAAAATAGCTGCAGTGTCGCTGCCAAAATCACGGGAAAAATCACGTCCTTCCTTTATTTCAAAACCTACGGTTTTACCATATTCATGCGTAACCCAGAAGGTGGCAAAGTCGGTATCAAGATTAGGATCCTTACCATCCCAGTCAAAGCCGCCGCTGTTGCTCCATACCGAGGTAATAGGGCTGGATGATTCAGCCATTTCTTCAATAGCACCCTGTTTTTTCAGTTCGGTACGCAACACATCAAACTTGCCGTAAAAATCAGGCGATTGCATCATGATCATCACCAGGCCATTGCGGTCATAACCCACCGGGCGGTTCTTGGTATGCTGAATTTGCTGGTACACGATGATGGTACCAATGATTAAAGCCACCGATACGGTAAACTGTGTTACCACCAATACCTTACGCGGCAGGGATGCTAAACGGCCTACTTTAAAAGTGCCCTTTAATACTTTTATGGGTTTAAACGAAGACAGGTATAAGGCAGGATAACTGCCGGCAATTAAACCGGTAAACAAGGTAAAGCCAATACCGGCTGCCCAAAACCACAGGCTACCCCATAAGATGGTCATTTTTTTATCTGCCACCTGGTTAAACCAGGGTAAGATCAGTTGTGTTAATACAATAGCAAAAACAAAGGCAATAAATGCCACTAAAATGGACTCACATAAAAATTGCCAGATCAGCTGACCACGTAACGAGCCTACGGTTTTACGAATGCCTACTTCCTTGGCCCGCCTTTCCGAACGGGCGGTACTTAAGTTCATAAAGTTTATACAGGCCAGTAACAATACAAACACACCGATGATGGCAAACATCCATACATAATCAATAGCGCCCCCGGTCCTTATCCCTTCTTTAAAGGACGAACGTAAATGCCAGTCCTTCATCGGGTTTAAAAAAATCTGTGCTTTAAACTTTTTATCCTCCTCGGCCTGTTTGTCCAGTTTTGAATTAATGATCTTTTTATCAACTGTAGCAAAATCCGTATTCTCATTTATTTGTGCAAAACACTGGAAGGAGTTATTGTTCCATTGTGTGGCCGCACGTTCCAGCCATGGCTCCGCGGTTTTGTAAAGCTCCCATGGCGCAATAAATTTTAAATTTTTAAACGTAGTGTTATATGGCAAATCCTCATAAACACCAGTCACTTTTACATCCAGCTTACTGTCAATTTTCATCAGCTGGTTTATAGGATTCG
The DNA here is from genome assembly GCF_042686025.1 of Terrimonas rubra. Classification (NCBI taxonomy): domain Bacteria; kingdom Pseudomonadati; phylum Bacteroidota; class Chitinophagia; order Chitinophagales; family Chitinophagaceae; genus Terrimonas; species Terrimonas rubra. Next base: position 83,936 of record NZ_JBHUOZ010000003.1, on the reverse strand, counting down.
CATCGCCAAAAAAAGCTTTGGCGGTACTTTCCGAAAGCATAATACTGTTAGGATTATCTAAACCATTCACAGCGCCATGCAGCATTTTTAAACTTAAAATAGAAGGCCCCTGTTTATCAATATAAAAACCATTCTTATTAATATGTTTATCGCCCACAGTTAAAATATGATCTCCCTCCCAGGATGCCATAGCGATATACTTAAAATCACTGCCATAACTTCTCCGCAACTCTTCTCCCATAGGGAAAGGCAATGCCTGTTGTGTATACACCTGTCCGTTCCAGGTCTGGCGCTGGTATACCTGGGCTACCCTATCGTAGTTCTTGTGGTATTTATCGTAGGATAATTCGTCCCAGATCCATAAGCCTATCAGCATGGCCACCGCCATTCCAATGGCCAGTCCGCTGATATTAATGAATGAAGACTTTTTATTCTTCAATAAATTACGCCAGGCAATTTTGAAATAATTCTTGATCATGAGTTCGTTTTATTTTTATGTTATCAGCTATAGTAATACTATGGAACTATGGTTGCGTCGCACCCTTCAACGTTCCTATCGCTTATCAGCTTTTTACCTATTCATTTTTTAAACTTATTACCGGGTTGGCCAATGCCGCTTTAATGGATTGAAAGCTGATAGTAACCACAGCGATCAATAAAGCAATAATACCTGCCGCCGCAAATATGGTCCATTGCAGGTCCATCTTATAGGCAAAGTCCTGCAACCATTGTTGTGCCACATACCAGGCAACCGGGATCGCAATAACCATTGCTATCAGTACCAGTTTCACAAAATCGTTTATCAGCAAGCCGGTAATGCCTGCAACCGATGCGCCTAATACCTTACGCACCCCTATCTCCTTGGTACGTTGCTGTGCCGTATACGCCGCCAGCCCTAACAGGCCCAGGCAGGAAATAAAAATGGCTATGCCCGAAAATAATTTAACCAGGATATTGGTGCGCTCCTCCGCTTTATATAATGCGGCCACTGTTTCATCCAGAAAAGAGTAACTGAATGGAATATCCGCATTGTATTTAGCCCATTGTTTTTCCACGGCTGCAATAGCAGCGGTAGCCTGCTGAGGTTTTGCTTTTACATATAAGCCACCGGCTCTTTCGGGATTGTAATAAAAAATAGCCGGCTTTATTTTTTCGCGCAAAGAACCAAAATGAAAATCCTTTGTTACACCAATGATCGTCCCTTCCCGGCCCCATAAACTGAACTTAGCACCAATTGGGTTAGCTATTCTTGCCGCCGCAACTGCCGTTTCATTTAAGATATAATAACTGGTATCTGCCGGCACACCGGTAAAACCTTTACCAGACGCCAAAGGGAGTTTAAAAAAGGAAATAAAATCCTTATCAACTGACATAGGACTAAGCATCAGTGTTTCTCCTTCTTCTTTACCAGCCCAGTTATTATTACCTGTCTGCTGTCCGTTATTAATAATATTACTGTTGGCCCAGGTTACACCGGCAATGGCATCACTTTTTAACAGCTCTGCTTTTACCGCATCAAAATGCCCGCGCATATTGCGCATGTTCAATACAAAAACATGCTCCTTATCATACCCCAGGTTCTTGGTACGTAAATAATTTAACTGCCGGGTTATCACAATGGTACCGGCTATAAGGATAATAGACAAGGAAAACTGTGTCACCACCAATGCCTTCCTGAAGAAGGTATCACTCAGTTTTGCGGATATTTTACCCTTTAATGCTTTTATAGGCTCAAAAGAAGACAACAGTAAGGCAGGGTAAATGCTGGATGCTACTAAAGTACCGGCAATGGCTATCGCCAACACCTTCCACAATTCGGGGTCAGCCAGCGAAAAGATCATGTTCTTGCCCGAAAGCTGGTTAAACGGTGGCATCAATACATATATCAATCCCAAGGCCAGGATGGTGGACAATAAGAAGACCACTGCCGTTTCTACAATGAACTGGCTGAACAATTGCCATTTGGCTGCACCCACAATTTTACGCAGGCTTACTTCTTTAGCCCTTAACATGGAGCGTGACGTAGACAGGTTCACATAGTTGATACAGGCAATTACTAATATAATAATGGCAATAATAATAAAAGTGGTTACAGCACTCATGCCATTATCACTGCCATCGGAGTGGTACAGGTGCATTTTGCGCAACGGTAAAAACAGATAGGCCACATCCACATCATCGGCCTTCTGTTTTAAATGAATATTCCTGATCTTATCCGGTAAAGGAGTTAAGGAAGTAGCCGGATCCATCAACAGGTAAGTATCATAACTGAACTGGTGAAAATCATTATCAATATTCAGTCCTTCTTTATTATCACGATACATTTCCCGGGCCAGGGCGCTCATCGGCAAAAACATATCACCTTGTATGGAGGAGTTGGCCGGTATATCTTTAATAATACCGGTTACGGTAAAGCTGGCCGCATTATCCGTTACCAACACTTTACCGATTGCATTTTCCTTACCAAAAAACTTTTTAGCGCCGCTTTCACTCAGCACCACGGTATTGGCATTGGGAAAAGGATCAGCAGCATTACCTTCAATAATATTAAAATCAAAGACAGTAAAGAAGGTAGCATCGGTAAACCATGTTTTATCTTCCGTTATCTTTTTATCGCCCTGTAAAAACTCGTTATAAATACCATTATAACTTAGCCTAGCAACCTCTTTTATACCGGGTATTTCTTTTTTTGCCAGTAACCCGATGGGCGCTGCAGTATTGGTCCATATCTGGCGGCTGGTACCTGTACCGGCCATGTTTTCCAGCTTATAAATACCGGCTGCGTTTTTATGAAAACGATCATAGCTTAATTCGTCCTTAGCCCATAATAAGATCAGTATGCCTACTGCCAGGCCAACACTTAAACCCCCGATATTGATAAAGGAGTAGAATTTGCTTTTTGACAGCTGCCTCCAGGCGATTTTAAAATAATTCTTTAGCATATCTTTTATTATTATCGGGATAGTTCCCCAACTTATTCATTCTTTAAACTTTTCACAGGGTTGGCCATTGCAGCTTGGATGGCCTGGTAACTGATGGTGAGCATGGCAATGGCCATGGCCAGCAGGCCGGCCGTTAAAAATATCCACCAGCCCACTTCCACCCGGTAAGCAAAAGCATCCAGCCATTGATGGGTAAACCACCAGCCTATCGGGAAGGCGATCAATGCCGCCACTAACACCAGTAATAAAAACTCTTTTGACAACATGGTCACAATGCTTTGCATGCTGGCCCCTAATACGCGGCGCACACCAATTTCTTTGATACGTTGCTGGGCTGTATAAGTAGCCAGTCCAAACAGGCCCAGGCAGGCGATCAGGATAGCCAATGCCGCAGCAGCCAGGAAGATGGTCTGTTTTACTTTATCATCGGCATAAAACAATTCCCATTGTTTATCTAAAAAGTGGTATTCAAATAAATGTGTCGGATCTATTTTGTATAACACCGCTTCCATTTGTTTAATAGTAGCCGCCATATTTTGAGGATCTACCCTTGCGGTAAAATAATCTATCAGCTGAACGGGATTTGAGCGGAAGCCTAACACCATTGGCGCCAAAGGCTCGTGCAGGGATTGAAAATTAAAATCTTCTACGATGCCCACCACGCGGGCCACAAAAGGAGGCCTTTTTGCCGAAAAAGGCATTTCTATCAACTGGCCGTTAGCTTCGGTAATACCCATTTTTTTTGCGGCCGTCTGGTTGATCATTACAGAAGCAGAATCAGCCATACTGCCATGTATAAAATTCCGGCCCTGCGCTAACCCTATCTCATAAGTTGTTAAAAACTGGTCATCCACACCTAAAAAATACATTTCATTCACTTCAGCGGTACCGGCCTGCCGGTCAGCTACTTTAACCTTTCGTAAATTTTTCCACTCGCCAGGCACCCGGGAAGTAATGGACACATTTTTTACGGCAGCCAGCTTTTCAAATTCATTACGGATCAGTTCAGCATTCCTGCGCACACTGCCACTGTTAATGTCTACTACCAGCAATTGTTCTTTGGTAAAACCCAGGTCCTTTTTATTAATGTATTTCATTTGCTGGTACACTACCAGCGTAACAATGATCATAATAATGGAAAGTGTAAACTGGAATACCACCAGGCTGCGGCGTAATGAAATATTAACCTTACCAACTTTTATCTTATTCTTTAGTAACTGCAGCGGTTTCAGACCTGACTGGAAAAGGGCCGGGTATATACCCGATAGTACACTAACCAGCACTACGATAATGCCGATACCCATCCAGATGCGGTAATCAGTCCCTGCACCCAGTGTAAACTTTTTACCGGCAAACTCGTTAAAAGCGGGCAGTATGAATTTCACACTAACCAATGCAATAGCTAAAGAAATAAAAGTTGTCAGTACGGCTTCTGACAGGAACTGCGCCACCAGGTTATGCCGCAAAGCCCCCGCAACTTTCCTTACCGCAATTTCTTTTGAACGGCGGGTAAAGCTGGCCGTTGTTAAATTCATGTAATTGATACAGGCTATCAACAGTATAAATAATGCAATAGCGGAAAAGATGTACATATAAGTAATGCTGCCTGTTTTACCCAGGTTACCTTCAATATCACCGGAATAAAAATGTACATCGGTTAAAGGCTGCAGCAAATAGTTGCTTTTATCGGTACCCACTTTACGGTTATCAGCCACCAGGCGGGTCAGTTTATTTTCGAGGCCTTTGATATCGGCCCCGGGATCTAACAAAAAGTAAGTAGTGAAATCAGTAGAGCTCCAGTCGCTGGTAAAAGACTGACGCAGCTCCCCGTCAAGGCTTGTTTCGGAGAACAACAGGTCAAAAGACAACTGGGAATTAGAGGGGAAGTCCGCCAGCACCCCTGTTACTTTATAGGGAATAGAGTCATCCACTTTAATGGTCTTGTTGATCACATCTGTTGTTCCGTATAATTTTTTAGCGATCTCTGCCGTAATCACCACGGTATTAGGTTCTGCCAGTGCAGTACCCTTATTACCCTGCAGTAATTTGAAATCAAAAACTTCCAGCAATTGCGGGCTACTGGTCCAGTATTCACCGTAAAAAACATTCTGGTCATTCTCCGTGGAGATATTGGTGCGGCCAAAGCCACCCAAACGTACCATCTCTTTCACTTCCGGCAGATCGGCTTTTGCCCTTTCGGTAAGCTGGTAATTGGTTGAGGCAACTTTTCTTTCCTTTCCCTCCAGCGATTTCCTGTTCTCTACTACCCGGTATATATTGTCTGCTTTTTTATGAAAACGGTCATAGGTCAGCTCATCAAATACATAAAAAGCGATCAGTAAAAAACTGATAAGCGCTACAGAAAGTCCTATGATATTGACAGTAGAAAACATCATATTCCTGGTTAAATTGCGCCAGGCTATTTTGAAATAATTTTTCAGCATGATTGTTTTTTTATCAATTATAGAAACTTTACAAAACGGTCATTTATATATATCCAATACATGGATCGTCGCTTACATCAGCTTATTCACTCCGCAGGCTCTTCACGGGATTGGCCATAGCAGCCTTTACCGATTTATAGCCAACCGTTAACCATGCCAGTAAAATGGTCAGTAACATGGCCGCCGCAAATATGCCCACCCCAATATGTATGCGGTAAGCAAAATTGTTTAACCAGTTACTCATAATATACCAGGCCAAAGGAGCTGCTATTACAAAGGCAATAAGGATGAGGATGGTAAATTCTTTGGAGAACAGATAGACAATATTGCCTACCGAAGCTCCCAATACCTTACGTACCCCCACTTCCTTTTTACGCTGGGCCGCCATAAACGAAACCAGGCCATATAAACCTAAACAGGAAATAAAGATGGCAATACCTGCAAAAATTTTATATAGTAAAGACAATTGCGTTTCCTGGCGGTAAAAGTTTTCAATATTCTCATCTACATAAAAACTTACATTGGCATAAGCCGGCAAATGTTTATCCCATACTTTCTGAATAGCTTCTTTAGTAGCCGCCAGGTTGCTGCTCTTTATTTTGATAGCTGTGTTATTATATACCGCTTTACGGGCGCCGATCAGCATCGGCTTCACTTCTTCCCTTAAAGAGTTGGTTTTAAAATCTTTTACCACCCCTACTATTTTACGCCATTGCTGACGTCCCATACGGATATCTTTACCAATAGCATCCTGCGCGGAAGCAAGGCCTAGTTTCTTACTCAATGCCTCATTAATTACTACATCTTTTATGGTATCAGTGGCCGCATAACCGGTACCGGCAGCAAACTGCACCCCGAAAGTTTTGAAATAATCAGCATCGCCGAATTTCAGGAACAATGCATAGTCTTTATCGTCCTGGTGATCAAAAGCAAAATTGGTCGCCCAGTTATTATCGGAAGAAGGAGCGTCACTGTTAAAACTCACCGATTCCACACCGCTCAGGTTAAGCAGGTCCTGTTTCATGGCAGGTTGACGGGCCCGGATAGTACTATCTGCAGAGGCCGATAATACCAATACCGCTTCTTTATTAAAACCCAGGTCGGCTGTTTTTACAAAACTCATTTGCGTTACCGCCACAATGGTTCCTATGATCAGTGCCTGGGAAATAGCAAATTGTACTATTACCAAAGCACGGCGCAGGGAAATACCACCAATGGTGGCAGAGGTGATTTTATTTTTTAAAGCCAGGATCGGTTTAAACCCTGAAACAATTAATGCCGGGTAACTGCCTGATAAAAACGTGATCAGCACCGCTATTACCAGGGCAAATAACAAGGTAACAGGAGCAAACAGGGTCAGTTCTTCTTTAATAGAAGCAACATGACTGATAAAAGGTAAACAAGCAGCAGCAATACCAATGGCAATAATAAACGCTATGCCTACGATCATGGCGGTTTCGCCCATTACCTGCCAGAAAAGGCTGCTGCGCTGTCCACCTAAAACTTTACGTATTCCAATTTCTTTAGAACGGTTAATAGCTTGTGCAGTAGATAAGTTAATAAAATTGATGCAAGCCATTACCAGGATAAAAACACCAATCAATCCTAATGTCCAGATGGTGGACATGCTGATCGTATGGTCGGCAAAATTGCCCAACCTGGCATCATAATGTACCTCCGCTAACGGTTGTAACATAATTGTCCTTACCGTATTTGAGTTTTCCTCGTAACGTTTCCGCGTAAAATCTACCAGTTGCGAAGCCATCGTTTTTTCGCGGCCGGGCGGTAATGACATGAATACCTGGAAATCGCTTCCCAAACTACCCCATTCATCGTGCAGGTCATAACGTTCCAGGTTATTTTTTACCGTGGCAAAGGATGCTACAACCGACAAATTATAATCGGTATTAACAGGCACATCTTCCAGTATGCCCGTTACACGCAGCGGTATGGCGTTATCGATCTGCATTAATTTACCTACCGCCGACTGCCAGTTGCCATAGTATTTTTCAGCAACCGACCTGGTTAAGGCTACTGTATTGGGTGCTTCCAGTACATTACCATTCCCGGACAACCACTTATATTGAAAAATCTGGAAAAACTCAGGATCAGCAAAGAACATTCCTGTTTCTTCAATAAACTTTTTATTGGCAATAGCTGTACTATCATCCGATAACAATGTTATCTGGCTGCCGGAAGCTGAAACGAATGCCCCCACCGTAACATCCTTAAAATCATTACGCAGGTGTTGCAGCGCCGGGTAAGGAACTCCGGGATTGTAGCCAATACCCTCTGAATGTTTTTCATGCGTATATAAATGATATACTTCCTTGTAATTAGGAAAAGACTTATTATAACTTAACTCATATTTTATCACTACAAATAACAGCATAGCCGCAGCAATGCCTGTAGCGAGACCGAAGATATTTAAAGCGGCAAAAGCTTTATTACGGATAATATTTCTCCACGCCGTTTTGATATACGTTGTAAACATAGTTGGTTATACTTAATCAATTATTTATTCAAACAGCCTATTCGGCCTTAATACTCTTAACGGGGTTGGCTATTGCTGCTTTGATGGATTCATAGCTGACCGTGAGCCAGGCAATAAACACTGCAGCCACTGAAGCCAGTACAAAAACAGCCCATCCGATCTCAACGCGATAGGCAAAGCCATTGAGCCAGTTACTGATCATATACCAGGATAAAGGAATAGCTATTATAATAGCGATAATGATGAGTTTTGTAAACTTTTGTGATAAAAGGTAGACCACATTGAACACGGAAGCGCCTAATACTTTTCTTACCCCTATCTCTTTAGAACGTTGTTCCGTCATATAGGCCGACAAACCATATAATCCCAGGCAGGATATAAAAATAGCCAGGATAGCAAACAGGTTAAACAAACTGCCTACACGTTGCTCGCCTTTATATTGGTTATCCAGGTCCTGGTCAAGAAAATTATAAGTAAATGGGAATGCCGGGTTTAAAGAAGCATGTATATCGTTTAATGCTTTCAGGGTTGCTTCGGTTTTACCAGGTTGTATACGCACTACAGCTATTCCGCCCCAGGTATTTAAATTCATGATCAGCGGCTCTATCCTTGTTTGTACCGGTTTAAAATTAAAATCTTTTACCACTCCTATTACCGTACCCGGTACATCCCATAAGGTAATGGTTTTACCAACAGCAGTAGCAGCATTAAGGCCCATTAAGCCAGCCATTTTTTCGTTGATCACAAAACTGCTGGTATCTCCTTTAAATTCTTTAGAGAAGCCTCTGCCTGAAAGCATCTGCATCTGGAATACATCAAAAAAACCTTCATCTACCTGCAAAGTAGGTATCACTACTTGCTTACCCGGCTCTTTCCCTTCCCAGCGTACATTAATAGTACCACTGCTGAGGTTGGTGGGTACATCATTGGTAATGGCATAATCGGCTGTTAGCGGGTTGGTTTTTAATAATGTTTTATAAGCGTCCTGTTTATTCCAAATTTCACCCTTCATGGGCATATATACCAGGTTGGATTTATCAAAACCCAGGTTCATGGTTTTGATATAATTAAGCTGGCGATACACCACAATAGTACCTACCAGCAAAACAATTGACAGTACAAATTGTGTGATCACCAGGCCGTTACGAAGTACCAGATTTGCACCAACAGATTTAATACTGCCTTTTAAAACACGCACCGGTTTAAAACCTGATAAATATAAAGCGGGGTAACTGCCTGCCACCAAGCCGGTAAACAAGGCAATACCGATCAGAAAGGTGATCAGCTTACCATCAAATAAGTTAATTGCCAGTTCCTTTCCAGCCAGGGAGTTGAAGCCCGGTAAAGCCAGCCATACCAGTAGTATAGCAATCATCAGAGAGAAAAACGCGATCATTACCGACTCACCCAGGAACTGGAGTACCAATTGCCTGCGACCTGCTCCAACTACTTTACGCAGGCCCACTTCTTTAGCCCTACGGGCAGAACGGGCCGTGGCCAGGTTCATAAAATTGATACAGGCAACGATGAGGATAAATATTGCTACGCCGAAAAATATGTTCACATACTGGCCATTGCCATGACCCGGAAGATCAATTTGTAATTTGGAATACAAATGAATATCGGTAAGCGGTTGCAATTGAAAATTGATCTTAAAATTTGTGTCATCCACCTTTGATTTATAGATATCATTGATCTGTTTGGTCAGTGTGGCAAGCGATGCATCAGTAGCTTTAAAATTGTCATTCAGCTGGATATAACCGTAAAAATTAAAATTATCCCATTTCTCTTCTTTCAGGTCCTGGTGTGAAGCGGCAATTGCCAGCATGGGACGGAGATAATCAAATTGTAAATGTGAGTTTGCCGGTACATTTTTAAAAACGGCAGAAACATACACATCCGATACATTATTTAACCGTAATACTTTGCCAACCGCATTTTCGTTGCCGAAGTATTTTACAGCCAACGCCTCAGATAATAAAATAGCATCGGGTCGTGTTAATGCCTGCGCAACATTTCCACTTACTACGGGGAAGCTGAACACCTGGAAAAAGCTCGAATCAACAAAAAAACCATTCTTCTCCTCAAACTTTTTATCGCCTGACTGCAATACTGTCGTTAACCGGTCATTTAAACGGACGGTATTGGTGATAGCAGGAATAGTTTGTTGTAAAAAGGGAGGCATCGGGGCCGGGCTTACCGCCGCTTTAAAATCATTGCCGGCATCTGCTGTAATACGATAGATCTTCGACGCCTTCTCATGAAAACGGTCATAACTTTTTTCATTACTAACCCATAACAGGATAAATATACTTGCCGCCATGCCTATGGACAAGCCAATAATATTAATGGCCGAATAAGCTTTATGGCGGAAGATATTCCTGAGGGCTATTTTGAAATAGTTTTTAAACATGATATTACTGTAGTAATGAGATGGTCATTTAAAAATTCCTTATACCAGGATATTCTCTGTTACAGTCTGCCCATCCAGCATACGGATGATACGATGACTGTAGCGTGCATCATGTTCACTGTGCGTAACCATGATGATGGTAGTGCCTTGTTCATTCAGGTCAGTAAGCATTTCCATTACTTCATTGCCGTTTGAGGAGTCCAGGTTACCTGTAGGCTCATCCGCTAGTATTAACTTGGGTTTATTTACCACGGCACGGGCTACCGCCACACGCTGCTGCTGACCACCCGATAATTGCTGGGGATAGTGATTACGACGGTGCATGATCTGTACTTTCTCCAATACCTCATCCACCCTTTTTTTCCTGTCAGCCGCTTTAACACCCGTATAGATCAGGGGCAATTCTACATTTTCAAAAACGGTCAGTTCGTCTATCAGGTTAAAACTCTGAAACACAAAACCAATATTATGTTTACGCAGGTCGGCACGCTTGCGTTCGTTAAACTTAGCTACTTCAATACCATTAAAAATAAAACTACCGGCATCAGGATCGTCCAGTAAACCCAGGATATTTAACAAAGTAGATTTGCCGCATCCGGATGGTCCCATTACCGCTACAAATTCTCCCTCCTTTACCGAAAAAGTAAGTTTGTTTAAGGCTACTGTTTCTACCTCTTCAGTACGGTAGATCTTTTCAAGATTGGTAATATTGATCATGAGTTTTGTGTTGTAAGTTTTATATTGTTAGTTATAGTTATTTACCAGGAAGAAAGTATTATATACCGGAAAAATGCAGCGGACTAATATATGTTACGTTTGTAGGCTGCTTTTTGTTACTTACCTGTATTTTTTTTATTTCTTTTTTTTGAAAGAACGGTTTTAATAAAGAATCGCAGCCAGGCAGGTTAAACAGGGTGACACTGAGTGCCGTGGTTACGATGTAAAATGTTTTATAAAGCATAGTTGTAAGGTTTTAGTTTGGGTTCAGGGTACAGAATTCAGAATTCAGATTTCAGAATTAAGATTTTAGATTTAATATTTTGACTTGTTGTTTATGATAATCCATTTATCATTCATAACTCAACATTCTCGATTATTTCTTCAAAATCAACTCCTGCATATTACCATAGTTCTCATAACTGCTGGTCACTACTTTATCACCGGGCTGCAGACCATTTACCACTTCGAAATAATCTTTGTTCTGGTTACCCAATTGTATATCCACTTTATAAGCACCGCTGCCATTCTCCCTTACTTTAAATATCCAGTTACCACCGGTTTGCTGGTAAAAGCCGCCTTTAGGTAATAATAATGCCTGCCTTTCATCGCTCAGCGCCAATACAATTTGCAGGGTCTGACCACGACGGATGCCTTGTGGTGCATCACCGATAAACTCCATATCTACCTGGAAACGGCCACCCGTAACCTGCGTATATACTTTTTTAATTTCCAGTTTATATTCTTTACCGGCAAAAGTGAAGCTACCTTTCAGGCCATTGTAGATACGGGAAATATAGTGTTCATCCACATCTACCCGCACTTTAAATCCTGACATCACATCTATCTGGCCCAGTCGCTCACCTTTATTTTTGCTTTGTCCTATCTCCGCATCCAGAGAGGTAAGCTGTCCATCAATAGGTGCTCTTACAATAAGGTCGCCCACTTTTTTACGCATTACATTTAACGCGTTCTGCGAACCCTGGTAAGATTGTGTAGCCTGGTCAACCTGCTGGGCTGTGGCCATTTTATCCTGGTCAATGGTCTGGTTAGATAATTTTTTCTTTTCCATCTGGTAATTATAGGTGTTCTCACTTTGTTTAAACTCCTGTAAACCGATGGCTTTTTGTTCGTATAATTTCTTATTCAGGTTGTACACACGCTCCGCTTCTTTCAGCTGGTTGTCAACATCCGTTTGCTGGTTCAGGTTGGTAATGGTATTCTGGCGTGCCGCATTTTTCGCGATCTGCATCTGGGTTAACAGGTTATATACCTGCGTTTCCTGGTTTACCAAACTTAACTGAAGGTCGGTATTGGATAAACGCAGGATAGGTTCGCCTTTTTTCATCATAGCGCCATCCTCTACATATTTCTCCTCTACACGGCCACCTTCCTGTGCGTCCATATAAATAGTGGTCAGGGGCAATACAATACCGTTAACAGGAATATTTTCCTGGAATATGCCTTGTTTTACTTCACTGATGGTGATACGCTCGGCATCCACATTCAGCTTACTTTTACCCGATGTAAAATAAATGCTACCCGCAATTAATGCTGCCAGTCCCAATACGCCGGCAATGGTTAAAATGCGTTTTTTGCTCCATTTCTTTTTTTCAATGACTCTGTCCATAATCGCTTTGTTGCTTGCTATTTTTATTGCGGTGTAAATTCAATAAGCAGTTAGTCCTGTTACACCGTACAATTGCTCTAGCAACATCGTGCCAGAAAGAACACTATTGAAAATCAACATATTACAACCAAATAAATCTACGAAGACGTTCGTTAGCGAACAAAAACTGTCCGCTTTTGATACAGTGGCATCCGTACAGTTTTATGATCGTCCGGAATAAATATACTGGTAGGCGTGATACCACTCACATAAACATGTGGTTTAAGCAGCAGGGTTTTGCCCTACATTTGACCATAAAATAATTCTCCTTGCAAAAGGTTATCACGGCTTTCTTTTCCCTCCTGGTCAGCTACGGTTGCATGGCCCAGTATGCACTCGTTTTTAGCCGGCTATCCATGTCGGAAGGCCTGACCACTAATAAAATAAATTGTGTATGGCAGGACGGGAAAGGTTTTTTATGGATCGGGCATGAGAATGGCTTACAACGTTTTGATGGCAGAAAATTTATCCATTTTAAAACGGCTAACCCCTCCCAATTAATTCCTGCCAGCCCGGTAGATCAAATACTGGATGCTGGCAATAACCAGTTATGGATCAGGCAGGGAACCATGATCGGGCTGTTCGATCGTAACAATTTTACCTATCGCAAAATTGCTACACCCGAAGGTCTGACCGGTAAACTGCGCTATCAATTATATATTGACAGTGAAAAAAATACTTTCCTACTCACTGGTACACCGCATATATTCAGCTTCGATCACCAACACCAAAAATTCACCGTCGCCTCTTTACCTTTTACAAAACCAGCAAACTGGCCGGTAACACAGTTACTGGAGGATAAAGAAAAAAAGCAATACTGGCTAAGTGGCGACAGCGGATTGATAAGGTATGACAGGCAACAAATGATTTACCGCGGCACAGGAAAAGACCCGTTATTTTCTATCCCCTACCTGCAACAGATCAGTTATTTCTTTATAAGTGCCGACAAGCATTACTGGATCGCCTATCGCCGGCCAAATGAAGCCGGGTCCCGCCTGATGCATTATGATCCCACCTGGAACCTTATGATAACCGATACTTTATTAAACAATCATATCAGCAATAAAACAGGGAATATCAGCCAGATCGTGCAAACCGCCAATGGCGATACCTGGATCGCGGGTAATGGTAACCTGGTCAGTTATACACCAAAAAACAAGTTGTTTTACCAGCACATGTTAACCTCACCTTATGGTTATGGCCTGGACTGTAAAGCCGTTTATCACTTATACGAGGACAGGGAAAAGAATTACTGGCTGAGTACGGATAACGGGTTGTTTATGACCGGGCCGGGCAAGTCAGGTATATCCAACCTGGTATTCCCATCAAACACACTTGTCACTGCATTACAAGCCATTAATAATAATGAAATATGGATCGGCACCTCAGATAAAAGCATCACTTATTTTGACAGCAATTACCGGCAGATCATTAAACCGATACAATACAAAAACGATCTCAAACACCTGTACCGTTATACAGGCAGCCTTTTACAACAACGGGCAACAGGTCATATCTGGGCTACTTTTACCCAATCGGCCATTGCCATCATTGACCCCCTAAGCAAGAACCTTATTTATCAAAGCCCGGCGCCGGCCATTTTTAAAAATGAGAATACGCACCACACGGTAGAAGATCCATTAGGCAATATATGGTTTGGTACCGATGGTGGTCAGCTGATACGATGGAAAGCCGGCAGCAACTATCAAGCAGAGGCTTTTACGACAGTACAGTATTTTCCGTCCGCCATCACCGGCCTACTCGCTGACAACCGGCAGCAGCTATGGTTAACAACAGATCACCATGGCGTATATATTGTGCATGCGCAAAGCGGTAAGATCATTCATCATTTTCAGCACACAGGGGAAACAGGTTCGCTGGGTAGTAACCGTACCGCTGATATTATACAATATAATGACAGTATTTTCCTGGTAGCATCAGACGGTCTTGCCATTATCAACAGCAATACAAAAACGGTTCTTAACAAAAACAGTTATGCCGGCCTGCCCGGCACCCGTGTTTACCAGGTAAGCATCGACAAAAAAGGTATCATCTGGCTTATTACCAACAACGGCCTGTGCAGTTATCAATTCAATAAAAACCAGTTCACCTCCTATAACCAGCATGATGGTATTGTAAATGCCGACGAGGCCATTAACACCAGGCTGGTATTGAATAACGGCACTTTATTACTGGGCGGCAGCAATATACTGTTAAGCATTAATCCCGAAGTTTTAAAACCGGTAATAGCCCCGCCAGCGGTTACCATTACCGATTTCAGGCTATCCGACAAATTCCTGCCCGTTGATTCCCTGCTGCAGTTGAAAAGGATCAACTTACAGAACAGTGAACAATCCTTCAGTATTTACTTCTCCACGCTTAGTTTTTTGCAACAGGATAAACTTACCTACTATTATATGCTGGAAGGCATTGACCAGGACTGGCAATATGGCGACCGGAATGTACAGGTGAACTATACTGCGCTGGCACCCGGTCATTACACATTTAAAGTAAGATGTGAGAACCTGCAGGGAATATCTTCACCCGTTACGAGCCTGGCTATTTATATTAAACCGCCGTTTTACAAAACAGGGTGGTTCCTCGTTCTCCTGCTGGCGCTAATAATAACCGGTATCTATTCAGTTTACCGCCTGCGTATCAAACGTTTATTAGCATTGGAAAAATTAAGGACCAGGGTGGCCCGTGACCTGCATGATGATATGGGATCAACACTCACTACCATTAATATACTGAGTGCCATGGCCGGGAAAAAAATAAACACCGATACCCAACAGACAAGCGAATACATTCAAAAAATAAGTGAGAACAGCCAGCAAATGATGGAAGTAATGGATGATATTGTATGGACCATTAAGCCGGATAACGACAGCATGCAAAAAATAACCGGACGTATGCGTGAATTTGCAACCAGTTTACTGGAAGCAAAGGGGATCGAACTCGATTTTACCGTGGAGGACATGATCAAAAATATCCGCCTGGATATGGAAGCCCGCCGCGACCTGTTCCTGTTATTCAAGGAGGCGGTGAACAATATTGCAAAATACGCAGATTGTACCCATGTACAGATCAGCATCACCGGCAGCAGCAAACAACTCATACTCTCCATTAAAGATAACGGTATCGGCTTTTCACCTGCCGACACGGACACGGGCAATGGATTGGGCAATATGCGCAAAAGGGCCGATGCATTGAAAGGAACTTTACAGATTGAATCGGCACCTTTACAGGGCACTTATATCCGCCTGTATATACCCCTTGAATAAATACATAAATATGTGATACGATTTATTTTTATTGACCCTACTTTTGACGTAAACTAAAAGCATGATCACGGTACTTTTATATGAAGATAACCCCCAGTTGCGTGAAGGACTTACCATGTTAATAGACAGCAGCGAAGGCTTTAAAGTACTGGCCGGTTATAAGGATTGTACCGAGGTGGAAGCACAGGTTAATGCCTGGAACCCTGATGTGGTATTGATGGATATTGATATGCCCGGCATGAGCGGCATTGATGGACTGAGAAAAATAAGGCAGGTAAACGAAAATGTGAAAGTATTGATGCTTACCGTTTTTGATGACAATAAAAATGTTTTTGAAGCTATTAAAAGCGGGGCAAACGGTTATATCCTAAAAAAAACACCACCGGTCAAACTCCTGGAGTTCATTACCGATGCCACTACGGGCGGAGCACCAATGACTTCCAGTATTGCCACACAGGTATTAAAAATGTTTTCAGAAGTAAATATTCCCAAAAACGAGACCTATAACTTAAGCCAGCGGGAAAAAGAGGTATTACAGTTACTTACAGATGGGTACAGCTATAAGATGATCGCGGCAGAAATGTATATTGCCATAGATACGGTTCGCAGTCACATAAAAAAGATCTATGAAAAACTACATGTCAACAGCAAAAGCGAAGCGGTAGCCCGTGCTTTTAAAGACAAATTATTATAACAGCAGGACATGTGATATTACCATCACATATTTTCACTTCCGTACTTACATTTTCACATTGATATGCGATTGAACAGCTAAGCAGAAGGTTGAATCTTTGTTCGAACTTTTAAATGACAGGTTATGAACAATTTTAAACCCCTTCTCATTATTATAGCCTACCTGCTGTTGCAGTTCCTAGGCAGTTGCAGAAAAGATCCCGTTGTGCCCTTACCGGATCCACAGGACCCCGGCACACCGACTCACACTTTTAATATCAGTGTGGAAAGTCTGCCCGGTATGATCAGCCCGCAGGGAAACCTTACAGCCGTTGTTTCCATTGTCAACAAACAGGGAATAGCTGTATTAACTGATAAGGATGTAGCACTTACCTACCAGGACAAGTATTTTACATCGGCTATTAATTTAGCGGCAGGTGAATACCGGATCAGTAAATTTTTGGTATTCGGCAGCAACAACAAAATCCTGTATGCCAGCCCCCTTGTCGGTTCGGCCAGGGCAAATGAAGTAAGCACACCGCTTCCGTTCAGTTTTGACCTGAACACCAATACCGGTACTATCCCGGTGCATGTAACAATTGTGAATACGGGTGATACCCCCCAACAATTTGGTTACCCTGCAGGAACCTTTATTTCGCCTGCGGATGAAAGCACCTCTATGAAAGTAAATATCAGGACAGTGATAAAAGTAGGTAATATTGTTTATGACAGTATTCCCTCCACCCTTAGATTAGTTACCTGGAGTTCTCCCAACCAATCATCGCTTTCCTTTATCAGCTTAAGACCAGGAACAAATGAAATTGCATTACCCAAAAACGCGATAAAATATGAGTTATCGGTGAACAAATGGAAAGTAACAGATCAAAAAGTATTGTTACGCTCAGCGGTTACAGATGGTATGAACCTGGTACTGGGGGGAGAAAAACAAGCCCGGCAGTTAAAAACGGTGAATACGGCTATTTTAAACAACGGCACTTATATAGCTTATGTGAAAAAAGATTATGAGTACACCAACGGTTATGTATCCAAAACCACTGCCTATAAAAAAAATGAAGCTTATGAAACAGTGGTCGCTTATACGGAAAACTTTTTTTATAACGCCCGGCAGAGGATCCAGCGCATTCAAAAACAAATAACAGACGGCGGTGTGCAGGAAGATGTTTTTCAATACCGGGACGATGGCAGGTTACAAGCCGTTAACCGCACCGAACCGGCAGGAGTTACCACTGCCACCATCG
The DNA here is from genome assembly GCF_042686025.1 of Terrimonas rubra. Lineage (NCBI taxonomy): Bacteria > Pseudomonadati > Bacteroidota > Chitinophagia > Chitinophagales > Chitinophagaceae > Terrimonas > Terrimonas rubra. The sequence continues at coordinate 66,042 of NZ_JBHUOZ010000003.1, read as the reverse complement.
GTTATGCACCTTACATAGAAAATACAGAACTGGGCGATCATTATACAGCAGGAGTTCAATACAATTTTACACAATATTATTATACCCAGTATTATAATATAGAGTTTTATGGTGGTACTATACTTACAGACAATATGGCCACTACTCACGGTAATTCTACAACAGGCCGGTATCAGTACGATTTCTGTATCAACCCCTATATACATTTAAACATACCCGACCTGTATTTTGAGAACAGCTGGAAGCACAACCGTGTGAACAGTATGAAAGAATTTGAAAATGTTTTTCCTTTAACCATACCCTACGAAAACATTTATACGTACGATGATGAGGGGTATCCTATCGAACTGGTGACCAGGTACCGCACTTACCTGACGGGACAATTCTCCTACCAGACCAGATCGGTATTTTATTATAATTAAGCAGAAGGACGGTTGATTCATATATGACCTTACCCGCTACATGGAAATTCGGCTAAGTATTCCAAGGTCAAAAAAGGTTGGTGCGCAGGCATCAACCTTTTCATTTTATCCTGTACTTTTTTTAACGCACCTGTCCCCGGCCTTCAACGATCCACTTTTCGGTAACTAACTTTTCCAGCGCAAAAGGACCACGGGCATGCAGTTTTTGGGTGGATATGCCCACTTCGGCACCCAGGCCAAACTCCTCCCCATCGGTAAAACGGGTAGAAGCATTATGATATACGGCAGCGGCATCCACCGTTCTTAAAAATTGTTGCGCCAGTTTTTTATCGCTGGTTACAATAGCTTCGGAATGCCTGGTGGAGTAGGTCTGTATATGTTTAAGCGCTTCCTCTATACCACTTACGGTTTTTACCGCACAATGAAGCGATAAAAATTCTGTCGCATAATGTTTTGCCGTGGCCTTATACACCGTGAGCTTATTTTTTAAAACAGCATAAGCTGTTTTATCAGCATAGGCTATTACGCCCTTTTCTTTTAATCCTGGCGCGAGTATGTCTAAAAACTCAGCGGCAACAGACCTGTCTACGATCACCGTATCCATGGCATTACACACAGATGGCCGGGAGGTTTTAGCATTCACCACGATATTGGCAGCCATCTCCAGGTCAGCAGCTTCGTGTACATATACATGACAAACACCAGCCCCCGTTTCAATAACCGGCACCAGGCTGTTTTTACGTACATATTCAATTAAGCCGTTCGACCCGCGTGGTATAATAACATCAATATATTTTGTAGCAGTGAACAGGTGGTTCACTGTTTCCCTGGCCGAAGGCAGCAGATTAACGGCATCTGCCGGCAAACCATTATCGGTCAACACCTGTTTAATTATTTTAATGGCCGCTTTATTGCTGTTATCGGCTTCGCTGCTGCCCTTGAGTAAACAGGCATTGCCACTGCGTAAACATAAAGCTGCAATATCATAGGTAACATTAGGTCTTGACTCGTAAATAGCCGCCACCACTCCCAGCGGAGTAGTAATACGCTGCAACTTCAAACCATTTTTCAGCACCCGCCTGTCCAGACTTTTACCACCCGGCATGGGTAACCGGCTCACCTTCTTTATACTATCGCTGATGGCTTTTATACGGGCGGGAGTTAATAACAAGCGGTCAGTACGCGGATTAGCCGCATCCTGTTTGGCCACATCCTTTGCATTGGCCCTTAATATGGCAACGCTATGTTGTAACAATGCAGCTGCCAGATCGTTCAATGTTTTTTTGATCTGCTTATCCGTCGCGGCCTGTAAAGCAATAGAAGCCTGCCGGGTTTTAATGATGGTTTTTGTAATGCTTAACATGGGTTAAAGATAGTTATGAATGCAGATTTATGATTTAGGATTTAGGAATTATGAGTTATGAATGATGAATGTAGCTTTTGGCGTTTAGCTTTCTGCCTTAAGCGTTCTCCCTCATTGCTCATTGTCCGCTGACAATTGTCCATTGTCAATGAAGTGTACGGTACTGTCCGTTTTCGTACACCTGTTGTTCATATTTGCTACAAAAGTTTTCGTACTTCATTATAAACAATTGACTATCATTGCTATAATTATCTGGCACAGCTATTGGAAACAATTTAAACATTTTAAATACAAGTACACCAATGATTGAATTAAAACATATTTACAAGTGGGTGAACAGCGGTAATAACCGTACTTTTTTATTAAAGGATATTAACCTGACCATTAACGAAGGCGATTTTGTATCGATCATGGGACCATCAGGTTCCGGTAAATCTACCCTGCTGAATGTAATTGGCATGCTGGACGGATTTGATGAAGGAGAGTATTTGTTTTTACATGAGCAGGTACACAAACTGAAAGAGAAACAACGCTCGGCTTTATACAAACAATATATCGGCTTTGTATTCCAGGCTTACCACCTGATTGATGAACTGACTGTTTATGAAAATATTGAAACACCCCTGTTGTACCAGGATATAAAAGCCTCGGAGCGTAAAGCCATGGTAGCCGATATACTGGACCGTTTTAACATTGTGGGCAAGAAAGACCTGTTCCCCACGCAACTTTCCGGTGGCCAGCAACAACTGGTGGGCATTGCCCGTGCCCTGATCGCCCGTCCCAAACTTTTACTGGCCGATGAACCCACCGGTAATTTAAACTCCAAACAAGGCGAGGAGATCATGGACCTGTTCACTGAGCTGAATAAAGAAGGGGTAACAATTATACAGGTAACACACTCAGAAAAAAATGCCGAGTACGGCAAACGCATCATTAACCTGCTGGACGGGATGGTGGAGAAAAACTAATCAGTTTAAAGAAGTAAGTTTTAAGTTATAATGAAACATAAATTAATTTTTGCAGTAGCCGTAATGTTAGCCTGTAAAGGATTACAGGCCCAAACGCCTATGAGTTTACGCAACTGTGTGGAGACAGCGCTGAATAATAATTTTGATGTACAGCAAAGGGCTTTACAGGCGCAGAGTGATGAGGCCAACTGGAAACAATCAAAACTGAACCGCTTTCCGGATCTGAATGCCAACCTTGGTCACGATTTTAACCAGGGCCGTAATATTGACCCCTTTACCAACCAGCCGGTAACCCAATCCTTTAACTCGGCCAGTTATGGCATTGGCAGTAATGTGGTGTTGTTTAATGGTTTTTCCATTCACAATAATATTAAACAGAATGCCTACACTTTTAAGGCAGCCCAGATGGACCTGCAACAGGAGAAGGATAATTTAACTATTAACGTGATACTGGCCTACCTGAATGTGCTGAGCAGCAGCGACCAGCTTACCCAGGCGCAAAACCAGGTACAGCTTACTTTAAAACAGGTGGAACGCTTGCAGGTGCTGGATGAACAGGGGGCTATAAAACCATCGGACCTGACCGACCTGAAAGGACAATATGCCAATGATCAGCTATCTATCATAGCTGCACAAAATGCCTTGGTTACCGCAAAAGTTACACTGAGCAAGTTGATGAACGTGATGTATAACAAGAACCTTACAGTAGAACAGTTAGATCCCGTTTTATTTGCCGACGTATATAGTACCACAGCAGACAGCATTTACGAAGTGGCCCTAAAAAACCTGGCCCTGGTAAAAGCAGCTGATTACCGCATAAAGAGTGCATCCCAGGCCGTTAAAGTAGCCAGGGGACAGCTATACCCAACATTAAGTTTTGGCGCCAACGCCTCTACCCGTTATTCCAGCGTGGCCATGTTAAATAATAACAAGATCAATTATACCGATCAGTTGAACAACAACCTGTACTACTCTTACGGTTTAAGTATGCGTGTGCCTATCTTTAACGCATTACAGCAGCGTAACCGGGTGAAGCAGGCGCGGATACAATTAAAAACACGTGAACTGGCGTCGGTAAATATTACCACCCAGCTGAACCAGGATATTAACCAGGCTTACGAAAATATGAGCGCTGCTTCGGACAGGTATAAAACAACCCTGGAACAGGTAAAGGCTTACGAAGAATCATTTAAAGCTGCCAATGCCCGTTTCCAGGAAGGGGTGGGCACACCTATTGATTACCTGACGGCTAAAAACAATCTTGACCGCAGCAATATCAACCTGATCATTGCCCGTTATGATTATGTATTACGCAGTAAAATTCTGGATTATTACCAGGGAAATGCATTGTGGTAGAGGAAAGCCCAAAGCTGAAGGCTTAAAGCAGAAAGCTAAACGCTGAAAGCTCAAAGTAGCATGTATACTCTATTCATAATTCATCATTCATAACTCATAATTCCTAAACCTGCAATCTCAAATCCTTAACCTATTTACTATCTTTGACAATCATGACACTAAAAAACGCTTCCATACTGGTAGTAGATGACGATGTGGATATGCTCACCGCTATTCATATGTTATTAAAAACTGAAGTGAAACAAATTGTCACGGAAAAAAATCCTGAAAATATACGTTCACTTTTTTCCCAGTACCATTTTGATATTGTATTGCTGGATATGAATTTTACCAGTGCTATTAACACCGGTAATGAAGGTATATTCTGGCTGCGCACCATCAAAGAGTTAAAGCCTGAAACGGATGTGATCATGATCACGGCCTATGGCGCTATTGACCTGGCCGTACGCACTTTAAAGGAAGGCGCTTCCGACTTTATTGTAAAGCCCTGGCATAATGAAAGACTGCTGACCACCATTAAAGAAATGGCCCGTAAAAAAGGGTCGCAGGAATATAAAAGCAGCATTAACCCTGACTCTACCATTATTGGTAAGGAATTACTGGGCGAATCAGAGATTATGCGCGACATGTTCTTTAAAGTAGAAAAGATTGCGCCCACAGATGCCAATATTCTCATACTCGGAGAAAACGGGACCGGTAAAGATGGCATTGCCCGTGCCATTCACCAGCATTCCCGCCGAAACAATAAGCCTTATATAAAAGTAGATGTAGGCGCTTTAACAGAAACCCTGTTTGAAAGTGAATTATTCGGACATAAAAAGGGTTCTTTTACCGATGCCCGCGAGGATCGTGTAGGCCGTTTTGAATCGGCAGACAACGGCACTTTATTCCTGGATGAAATAGGCAATATTTCCCTGCAGCAGCAGGCCAAATTACTAACGGTTTTACAGAACCGGCAGGTAACCCGGTTAGGCAGTAACGAAGCTATACCGGTGGATATACGTTTGATATGTGCTACCAACGTACCGCTGGCCGAACTGGCCAATGAGAACCGGTTCCGTAAGGACCTTATTTACCGCATTAACACGGTAGAAATTGTGATCCCCCCCTTGCGCAAGCGGGGTAATGATATTATCTTACTGGCCGAACACTACCGCAATATTTACAGTAACAAGTACATGAAAAATATTGGCGGCTTTACCGGCGATGCACGGGATAAATTATTAAGCTATCATTTCCCGGGTAATGTGCGTGAACTGCAGTATACCATTGAGCGGGCTGTTATTATGTCGGACAATGATATGTTACAGGCTTCTGACCTGATATTCTCGCCCATTGAAAGCAATATGCCCGAAACGGCTGAGCCTGTTGATACCAACCTGAGTAAAATGGAAAAACATACCATTTTAAAAGTGATTGAAAAACACCAGGGCAATATTACCCGTGCAGCCAAAGAACTGGGGCTTACCCGTACTGCGCTGTATCGCCGTATCAGTAAATACGATATTTAACCGGCCTAAACTGTTGTAATTTGAAAAACTATCAATGGCGCATCCTTTCCCGGGTTATCTTTTTAACCATTACCATTACTGCTGCCTGTTACCTGGTACTACAACACCAAACCGTTTACTTATTACTCATCGTCCCGCTGATTATTTTCCAGATCGTTGAATTTTACCGTTCCCAGGCCAAAGTGCATCACGAACTGGACCAGTTTGTAGAATCGATTCATTACCGTGATTTCTCCCGTCATTTCAATGTTAAACAGGCATCTACCGATATACAACCTTTACGGAAAGGCTTTAACGAGATCAATTCAGCGTTCAAGGTCATCAGTCGTGAAAAAGAAACCCAATACCAATACCTGCAAAATATTTTAGAGCTGGTTGATACAGGTATCATTTCCTACGAAGCAGCCAACGGCGATATTTTATGGATGAACGAGTCGCTGAAAAAAATGCTGGCCCTGCCCTACCTCCGTAATATTGATTCTCTGCAAAAAAGGAACGATGCCCTGTATAAAGTTGTATATAATTTACAGGTGGGCGACTCCATTGTGACCAATATCACCACCGATAAATTTTCGTACAAGGTATTATTATCAGCCACCGCCTTCCAGACCGATGAGAAGAAATACAAACTCATCGCCTTCCAGAACATTGAAGAGGCGCTGGACGAGAACGAAGCCCAGGCCTGGCAAAAACTATTGAGTGTCATGACACATGAGATCATGAACTCGGTAGCGCCTATTTCCTCCCTGGCAGAAACCTTAGGTTACCGGTTACAGGCCTTTATTAATAAAGAATCAGATTCCCTGGATGACCTGGAACTGGGCATTGACACTATTAAACGCCGCAGTGAAGGCTTATTAAAATTTGCATCTACCTATCGCAGTCTTAATAAAATAACCACCCTTAATTTAAGCGAAGTATATGCCCGTGATATATTTGAGAACCTGCTGCAGCTGATGCAGCCCACCATGGAGCAAAAAAATATCGAGGTCAATACCATCCTTAAAGATTTTGACCTGAAAATGATGGTAGATACCAGCCTGCTGGAACAGGTATTAATAAATCTATTGGTGAACGCCATTGAAGCCGTTAAAGAAAACCCTGAGCCTAAAATAACCCTGAGCGCTTATACAGCCCCCAATCACAAAGCAGTGATCAAAGTGACCGATAATGGCCCCGGTATTCCCGATGAGTTACTGGATAAAATCTTTATCCCTTTCTTCAGTACCAAGAAAAGCGGCAGTGGTATTGGCCTCAGCCTGTGCAAGCAGATCATGTTATTACATAAAGGAAATGTGCATGTACAATCTGTTCCCGGCGAAGGAACGGCGTTTTTGTTGGTGTTTTAATTATCCTTGGGCGTTTCAAAGAAAGCGCTTTCTTTAAACTCCTTTTCCCCTTTTACATGGTCCATCAATTTAAAATTAACCTTAGGGTCTTTTGTTAAACCAGAAAAAGTATTTTTTATATAATAACTTTTCCCAAATTCTATATCAATACCCAGGGGATTTTTATCATCAAGATTATCCAGTAATTGAAAAAATCCCTCCTTGTAAAATTTATAGGCAAAGCTTAACCCGTTAGCAATAACGGTAAAATCCATATTATTCATTGAAACTTCTTTTGCAGTTCCAGAATAATTTTCATCATAGGGTGAATAGAAATACAACAAGGCAAAACCAGGCTTTTTATCAGTTTCGAGTTCTTCTAATTCTGTTTTAGTCCTGACTAACTCAAAAAGTAATTTGCGAGAAGACATTTGTTTTTTAGGAGCAACCCACATCGTATCCCTTAACATCGGTTTCTTAAATGTGCTGTCGCTATACCGGGTATATATGTAATATGAATCTGTTACCTTATCTACTCCCAAATATCTTACAACACCCCTAAAATACTTTTTTTCTTCTTCTTTAAAGTTTCCGCCATCTACATATCTCAGTGTATATGTACTGTCATTGAGCCAATCAATCTTTAATTCCAATGGATCATCACTTACGTCTTGCAATTTATACTCCTTTTGTATTGCTCCTTTTCTTAGCATTTTATAAGAATCTGTAAAGCCTTGCGGGTAATAATAAAAAGTGCCTTCCTTAATATTGACCGGTTTATTATCAATAACATTCTGTGCTTGTAAAGACCAACCTATAATAACACTTAATAATAACAGAAAAAATTTCATACGTTTAGTTAATGCAACTAAACTAATACAATCAATACTATTCTCCAATACTCATTAAAATTGTAACAATCGTTCCAGCCTTTCCTTTACTTTATCCGCATTCGGCAACATGGCTTTTTCAAGGCCCATATTCATGGGTACGGCAGGCAGGTTTAAGGCACCTATTACATCAACCGGTGCATCTAAATGCGTAAAACAGGCTTTGGATATACGGCCGGCCAGGGCTTCGGCAAAAGAATTATTCTGTTGCTCTTCGGTTACAATTAAACATTTACCATGTTGCTGTACCCTTTCAAAAACAAGTGTTTCGTCTAATGGGTAAAGGCTGCGGAGGTCAACAATCTCCACTGCACCGTTTAACTGCCTGGCAGCGGCTTTGGCCCAGTACACGCCCATGCCATAGGTTATCACCACACAGCTTTCGCCGTTATCAATTTTATCTTCATGGGCCCGGGTAACAATATTGGCCTTGCCAATGGGTAGTATATAATCAGCAGATGGTTCGGCAGTACGGGCATCTTCGGTACCCGGCACTTTACTCCAGTATAAACCTTTATGCTCCAGCACTACTACAGGGTTAGGGTCATAATAAGCGGCTTTCATTAAGCCTTTCATATCGGCCGCATTGGAAGGGTACACTACTTTAATACCTTTAATAGATAATAAAGTGGTTTCTATACTGCCGCTATGGTAGGGTCCGCCACCACCATAGGCGCCTGTTGGTACCCGCAATACCATGGATACCGGGAATTTGCCACAGGTTAAGTAAGACGATTTGGATATCTCCGTTACCAGCTGGTTCAATCCCGGGTATATATAATCAGCAAACTGTACTTCTACAATGGGTTTCAGTCCAAGGGCGCTCATGCCTACGGTGGAGCCGATAATATAGGCCTCCTGTATAGCCGTGTTAAATACACGATGCTCACCAAACTGTTCGGCCAGTGTAGCAGCTTCCCTGAACACACCACCCAACCTGCGGCCTACATCCTGTCCGTATAACAAGGCTTCGGGATGGGCCTGCATAATTTCGCGAATGGCAAACAGTGCCGCATCCACCATCATGATCTTCTCTTTGCCGGCAGGAGCCCGGGTACCTTTTTCCTCAGTAAGGGCAACAGGTGCAAATACATGCGTATCTACTGTAGTTATATCAGGCTCTGGTGCTGCCACCGCTTTATCAAAAGCTTCCTGTATAACAGTTGCAGCGGCCTTATCCCATTCCTGCATGTCCTGCTCGTTGGCAATGCCCTGTTGCCATAACTGGTGGCGTAATAATACTACCGGGTCTTTTGCGGCATGTATATCCCAGTCTTCCTCAGTACGGTAAAACTCTTTTCGCACCCCGCTGGTATGATGGCCCAGTAACGGTACAGTTGCATGAACCAGGCAGGGGCCTCCACCATGCCGGACCATTTTAGTTACCTCCTGCATACACAGGTAGGATGCTTCAAAATCGCTGCCGTCAACCTGTACCCGTTGCAGGCCTTTAAAGCCTGCAGCGTATTCATATGCATTCATGGTGCGGGCCTCGGCTGCCGTTACACTGATTCCCCAGTTATTATCCTGCACCAGGTAAATAATAGGTAGTTTTTTTAATACGGCAAACTGCAGGGCTTCGCTCACTTCACCTTCGGTTACACTGGCATCGCCCAGTGAACAAACCACAATGGGGTTTTCGCCGTTGGCCCCCTTTTGTAAAGCCTGCCATTGAATTTGCTGTGCATATTGTATACCCTGTGCCAGGCCGGTGGTAGGTATTACCTGCATGCCGGTGGCGCTGCTCTGGTGTATAATGGTGGGTTTATCCGTACCCCGGTAGTTGGGGTGTGCGTAATACTCCCTGCCGCCGGTAAATATATCGTTGCCCTTTGCCAGTAACTGTAACATGAGTTCGTATGGGGTAAAGCCCATTCCAAGTAACATGCTTTCATCACGGTAATAGGGGCTTGCAAAATCCTGTGGCTGTAAATTAAAAGCAGTGGCCAATTGTATGGCCTCATGGCCGCGTGAGGTGGAATGTACGTATTTACATATCGGCCGGTTGGCTTCGTAGGTTAAAGCCATATGTTTGGCCTGTAACATTAACTGGTAGGCTCTTATGAGTAAATCCGTCTCCATGTATAGCAAACACTAGTATTTTTTGTAAATTGATCGGGTTACCGGCTGCAGAGCTACAGATCATCGTCCCTTGCGACGCTCCGTTCATCGTTCCGTTCTTTGGGGAACAATAACATGCCCGTTTACAGCAGGTATAAGCTACAAATGTAGTAAAACAAACGTATGTTAGTAAACTATAAACGATATTTATCTCACCGGATTTTATCCCGGGGCAAAACCATGGCGGCAGGAATTCTTTTATTTTTTTTAACAAACAAACACCACTTTTTTTAAACGCCGAACATCTTATTTTACGTTACTACGTATTGATGATAAAACCAAGATAAAAAGATAACATACATGTATAAACTGTTTTTTCTTCTTATAAGTATGGTAAGTATGAGTACGCAAATACTGGCCCAGGATAATACTGATAACTATATCAGCTGGAGCAGCAAACGCAAGCTTACCTGGAACGATTTTAAAGCCCCGGTACCGGCTGTTACGCGGGGAGCATCGGCATCCACCGCTACCAGCCTGCATTTTAGCTATAGCGTAAAAGGTGGCAATATTACCTATGAACTGAACTCCTATTTTAACCCGGCCAAATCATGGGTTAAGGATAAAACCGACCTGATACTGGGTCATGAACAGGGGCATTTTGATATTGCGGAGATCTATATTCGTAAATTATACCAGGCAGTGCAGGCATATACTTTTAATAAAAAGACCTATAAAACCGATCTGCGGGATATTTACCAGCGTATTGCCAAAGAGAAAGATGATTTTCAGAACGAATACGATGCGGCCACCCATCATAGCATTAATGTGGAGCAGCAAAAAATATGGGAAGCAAAAATAAAAGCAACCTTAAAGGAACTGGATGCTTATGCCGATTATAAATCATTAATTCTTGGTAAAACTCAGTAACTGGCGGCGGCCCAGTTTACGGGGCTTACCATTAGGCCCCAGTACCGGGTGCATGGGCGGTACTTCAAACATCATTTGTTTGTTTACCATATCCTCCAAAGCGGAGTTTTTAGGATCGGAGGTGATTTTTGTGGTAGATACAGTACCATCTTCTTCTATATCATACTCAATTAAAACAGAGTAAATACCTTTTTTAATCCTGTTTGAGCCGGCTACTTCCTTATCCAGAACAGGCTTGTACTGATCGATGAATTTTTTCCAGATAGCGTTATTATCCAGGTTGGGATCGGCTACTTTATTGGCAATGGTAATGGGAGTAGAAATAATGGTATCCACCTTACCATCGCTGCCCATTACGGTAGTAACAATGGAGGAGCCGACAATGGCTTCCAGGGAGTCAGATTTTTTGGCTTCGGCAATAGCAACCTGCTGCATAGAATCCTTAAATACACGGGCTTCGGCCGCTGTGCGTAACTGCAGGCTATCGCCTTTTTTTACCACACCGGTACTGTCGCTTTTTAACCTTCCGCTAAAAAGTGCGTCTTTCAGGCTTTGGGCCTGCAAAGTGGTTGCGGTTAGCACCAGCAACGTTACTGTTATGTATTTAAAATAAGCCATATAGTTCTGCATCTATTTTAGCAATTATTTCGCCAAAATCCTCCTCCTTCTCAGCAAATTTATTCTTATCTACATCAATTACCAACAAAGCGCCCTCTTTATAGCCGTCAATCCACTTATTATAGTATTCATTTAACTTTTTAAGGTAGTCCAGGCGGATATTTTCTTCATATTCCCGGCCTCTTTTCTGGATCTGGCCTACCAGGGTAGGTACCGATGCGTTCAGGTAAATTAACAGATCGGGGGGCTGCACCAGGGTTTTAAGGGTCTGGAAAAAGTTGTAATAGTTATCAAAATCCCTCTTGCTCATCAGCCCCATTTCGTGCAGGTTAGGCGCAAAAATATTGGCATCCTCAAATATAGTACGGTCCTGGATAATGGTTTCGGTACCACGCTGTATCTCTACCAGTTGTTGTAAACGGCTGTTTAAAAAATATATCTGCAGGTTAAAACTCCAGCGCGGCATATCCTCGTAAAAGTCCATCAGGTAAGGATTGTGGTCCACATCCTCAAAATTGGGTATCCACTTATAGTGTTTACTCAACATTTCCGTCAGGGTGGTCTTTCCGGCACCAATGTTACCGGCTATTGCAATATGTTTAGGTTTTGATTTAGCTTTTGCCATAATCTTAAATGAAAAAAATTCCGAATTAAATTTAAAATCGATAAGGTTTAGCCGGGCTTCACCAGCAACGGTTCAGCAGTCCAAGATATACAAATCTTTCGGGCTGCCGGTAAAACGCCTTTCTTTTTCTTTATTATTTATACCCCAAAAGTTGTGTTTTGCAACTATTGGGTGAGGGATAGCAGCGGCATCCTTTTGCGCAGCTCCGGCCGGTTGCAGCGCGGGGCAAAAGATACAGCGGATAGCCCGGCCCCGTACCGGTGAACCCGGCGAAGCATGAGCCGCAGTGCCGGTTACCGGGGACACCCCAAAAATTAATAATAGTTTAAGCCCATGGCATTCCGTACCAGTTCAATAGTAGCTTTGGCACTTTTACGGGCTTTTTCCGCACCTTTTTCCATGATCTCCTTCAGGTACTTTTCGTTGGTGCGGATACTCTCGGCCTTTTCGCGTATGGGGGCAATAAAGTTCACCATATCTTCGGCCAGTTGTTTTTTCATATCGCCATAACGGATGGTGCAGCCATTAAAGTCTGCAGTGAATTTATCAATCACTTCCTGGCTGCTTACCAGGCGCATGAGCTGGAAAATATTCTCGATATAGTCAGGCATTACACTATTTGGCTCAGTTGGGCCACTGTCGGTTTTTGCCTTCATTACTTTTTTACGAATCAGGTCATCATCATCAGCCAGGTATAATGTGGCGTACTGGTTTTCGCTTTTGCTCATTTTACCAGTACCATCCAGGCTGGGGATTTTTACCAGCTCGCCGCCATAGTTAAATGCATGCGGCTCGGGGAACACATCGCCATAACGGTGGTTAAAACGGTTGGCAAACTTTCTTGCCATTTCCAGGTGTTGCTCCTGGTCCTTACCCACCGGTACATAGGATGCCCGGTGTAAAATAATATCGGCAGTTTGTAATACCGGGTAGGTCAATAAGCCGGCATTTACATTCTCAGGGTGCTGGCGCACTTTATCTTTAAAGGTTACCGTTTTTTCCAGTTCTCCGGTATAAGCCAGCATGTTCAGGTAGAGGTATAGTTCTGCCGTTTCGTACACATGGCTCTGGCAATACAATGCCACTTTATCAGGGTCAAGGCCACAGGCTATATTTTCGGCCAGTACACGGTGTACATGGCCTTTCAGTTCTTTTGTATCGGGGTGGGTGGTGAGGGAATGAAGGTCGGCCACCATAAAATAACACTCAAATTCGTCCTGCATACGCACATAATTGCGTAAGGCACCAAAGTAGTTGCCCAGGTGTAAAAAACCGGTGGGCCGGATCCCACTCATCACTATCTCTTTTTTCTTTTCCATAAGGGTGCGAAGATAAACATTAGACAGTTTAAAGTTTAAGGTTTGACGTTTAAAGTTTCCGCCCTATGTCCTACCCTTTACACCTTATACCCTATACCTTATACCTTACCCCTTATACCCTATTCCCTATACCTTTTGCCTTCCATCTGCCGCTCACCAACTTATCAACCCACAACTTAAAACTTACAGTTATATTTGTATCTATGGAAGTAAATGATGCCATGGTAACCAAGCTGGCGCATCTTGCCCGGCTGGAGTATAACGGTGCCGAAAAGGAGGAAATAAAATCGGACCTGCAACGCATGATAGCGTTTGTGGAAAAACTGAACGAACTGGACCTGGACGGTGTAGAACCGTTGTTGCATATGAGCGACGAAACCAATGTATTACGGGAGGATGTGATCAAAGGCTCCGTGTCGCGCCGGGATGCCCTGTTAAATGCACCTGAAAACGATGGCCAGTTTTTTAAAGTGCCTAAAGTAATTAAAAAAGACTGATGCAAAGATGAACAGCATTATCCATATCGAAAATATCCGCAAAAGTTATTTCATGGGAAAGAACGAGTTGCAGGTATTAAAAGGCGTTTCCCTTGATATTCAGAAGAACGAGTACGTTGCCCTGATGGGTCCCTCGGGTTCGGGCAAAAGCACCCTCATGAATATCTTAGGCGCCCTGGATACGCCTACAGCGGGTAAATACATTTTAAATGGCCACGATGTAAGCCGTATGGAAGATAATGCCCTGGCCGATGTACGTAACCAGGAAATAGGTTTTGTATTTCAGCAGTTTAATTTATTGCCCCGCCTTACGGCTTTGGAAAATGTAGCCCTGCCCCTGGTATATGCCGGTGTGAGTAAAAAGATACGCACCCAAAAAGCCGAGCATGTAATGGAGATGGTGAACCTGACCGAGCGTATGGACCATAAGCCCAATGAACTTTCGGGCGGCCAGTGCCAGCGTGTGGCCATTGCCCGCGCCCTGGTAAACGACCCCTCCCTAATTTTAGCCGATGAACCTACCGGTAACCTGGATACCAAAACCTCTTACGAGATCATGGATATTTTTGGGGATATACAAAGCCGCGGCAACACCGTGGTATTAGTAACCCACGAAGAAGATATTGCCAACCATGCCCACCGGGTAATACGCCTGCGTGACGGGGTGATTGAGAGCGATGTAAGGAAGGCGGTGAAGGCGGACAGCTAAAAGCGAAATGCTGAAAGCTAAAAGCTCAAAGCTGAATGCTGAAAGCTGAAAATTGTTACTATTTATTCTTCTGCATACATCTGCATTGTAATACCGTACCCATTTCCAAATTTTCAAATTTTCACATTTTCAAATTAACTCCATGGTCATGAAAATATATACAAAAACAGGCGACAAGGGTTCCACCAGCTTAATTGGCGGCACCAAGGTATCAAAAGCCCATTTACGTATTGAAGCGTACGGCACTGTGGACGAACTGAATTCTTATATTGGTTTATGCCGTGATCATATAAACGATGCGGATAGCCGTGCTGTTTTACTGGAAACCCAGGACCGGCTTTTTACGGTTGGTTCAGCCCTGGCCTGCGACCCGGAAAAGGAGACCAAGTTAAAAATACCTGACCTGCACGAAGAAGATATTACCCTGCTGGAAAAAGCCATTGATAAAATGCACGAGGTGTTGCCACCCATGAAAAGTTTTATCCTGCCCGGAGGTTTAATAGCCGCTTCGCACCTGCATGTAGCCCGCTGTGTATGCCGCCGTGCCGAAAGACAGGTAGTTCGCCTGAGCGAAGAAAGCCATGAAGTGGAAATTATTATACAGAAGTATTTAAACCGCTTAAGTGATTATTTATTTGTGCTGGCCCGTTATGTGGCCTTCCTGGAAAAAGCGGAGGAAATACCGTGGAAACCGAGAGTGTAAAGCCAATTTGACAATGAGATAATTAGGTAATTAGACAATTGAAAAGTCGGTAAACTAATTTATTAATTAGCTGATTTGAAAATTTGGTAACAGGATTAAGTTTAGAATAACTATACCTGTATAATGAAGCCGAAAATAACAGCAGTATTTTCCCTGGAATAGATCAGCCCATTATCTAATTAATTCATTGCCAAATTATCTAATTTTCTACTATCGCTCCATCCCGCATATGCAGTACCCTGTCACTTTGTTTGGCCAGCTCTTCGTTATGGGTTACAATTAAAAAGGTTTGGTTAAATTTTTTACGCAGATCAAAAAACAGGTCGTGCAGGTCCTGTGCATTGGCCGAGTCCAGGTTGCCGGTGGGCTCATCAGCAAAAACAATATCGGGATTATTGATCAGGGCCCTGGCTACCGCTACCCTTTGCTGTTCCCCGCCCGATAACTGGTTGGGTTTATTTTCTAACCGGTGTGATAGTCCTAACATCTGTAACAGTTCTTTAGCCCTGGCTTCTACTGCTGCTTTTTTGGTACCGGCCAGCCAGCCGGGGATACAAACATTCTCCAGTGCCGAAAATTCGGGCAACAGGTGATGAAACTGGAAAACAAAGCCAATATGTTTGTTACGGAACTGGGCCAGTTTTTTAGGGGAAAGGCCGGTGAGTGTGGTGCTGTTCATTTCTACACTGCCACTGTCCGGCTTATCCAGGGTGCCCAGGATATGCAGGAGGGTGCTTTTACCCGAGCCCGAGGGGCCTACAATGGCTACCACCTCCCCTTTACGAATGGTGATATCTACATTTTTCAGTACCTGCACCGTACCAAACCTTTTTTGAATATTTTTTCCGGTTATCATGCAGCCAAAAGTAAATTTTATCAATCAAATAACCGTAAAACAAATTGTTACTTAAAATGTTAATGATTTATCATTTTTTGTAAAGGGGGCCTGAAAATCCCTGAAAAAATGATTGATTTGGTAAATTCGTTAATAGAGTTACTTTTGCGAAAAATTTGGGTGGCTGCAATGCCTCCCGGACCGTTAAAATTATTGTGCTCATGTTTTGGACTTTAGAACTAGCCTCTTATTTGGAAGATGCGCCCTGGCCGGCGACTAAGGATGAATTAATTGACTATTCTATCCGTAGCGGAGCCCCTATTGAAGTAGTGGAAAACCTGCAGGAGCTGGAAGATGAAGGTGATGTATACGAAACGATCGAGGACATCTGGCCTGATTATCCTACCCAGGAAGACTTCCTTTTTAACGAGGACGAGTATTAAAATTATCTGCATACCCGACAACCGGTATGCCCACATTATTTGCTAAAGCAAAGCCATTCCCTGCGGAATGGCTTTTTATTTTGGCTATGCGAAACTGCCGCTATGTGAAACCTGCAGTTTCGTATTATTTTTTTATCGCTTACAGCGATGTATTGCCACAGGCAATAGAATATTGTTTCGGGACTACAAGTCCCGAACAGCTAAAACAGCTAAAGCCTCGAACAGCAAAACAAAAAACTCCGGGGAAACTTTCGTTAACCCCGGAGTTTTATATAAAAAGTAATTGTATTTACTTTTTCATTTTGCCTTTTTACTTTTTATTCTATCCCCAGCTTGGTCATTACTTCCATACTCACGCCGGTAGTGGAGTAACCGCCGTCATGGAAAAGATTCTGCATGGTCACCATTTTGGTCAGGTCGCTGAATAAAGTAATACAGTAGTTGGCGCAATCATCGGCAGTGGCATTGCCTAAAGGAGCAATGGCGTCGGCATAATCAAAAAAGTCACCAAAACCTTTGATACCGCTGCCGGCTGTTGTGCGGGTAGGCGATTGTGATACGGTATTGATACGTACTTTTTTGTTTAACCCGTAATGGTAACCGAAACTGCGGGCTATAGATTCCAGCATGGCTTTAATATCGGCCATATCTGTGTAAAACGGATAGGTACGCTGGGCGGCCATATAGGTAAGGGCCACAACACTACCCCACTCACTGATAGCATCTAATTTATATGCTACCGATAACATTTTGTGAAATGATAAAGCCGACACATCTATGCCTTTCTGGAAAAAATCGTAATTGGACTCAACATAAGGAATGTTTTTACGGATGTTCACGCTCATACCGATAGAGTGTAATACAAAGTCAATTTTACCACCCAACACTTCCTGCGATTTGGTAAACAGGTTGGTCAGGTCCTCTACACTGGTCGCATCGGCAGGTATAATTTCCGATCCTGTTTTTTCGGCCAGTTTTTTTATCTCACCCATACGCATGGCAATGGGTGCATTGGTCAGTACAAAAGTAGCACCCTGCTCGTGTGCTTTTTCCGCCACTTTCCAGGCAATAGAGTTCTCATCTAAAGCACCGGTTATAATTCCTCTTTTTCCTTTCAATAAGTTAAACGACATAACAGCTGGTTTTATATTTCAAAGTCTAAATTGAACAGTACAATAATTCCGGGACCAACAGGACCTTTCCTGAGTGGCCGGCTTTACTGATAATGCGCTCAAAAATAGTGATTATTGATTATTTGGCACTCACCAGGAAATTATAACCGTAAGTGAGCAAATAAATACCTGTAATAAACAGGGCGGCACAGGCCAGGAACAATAATAACGAGTACAACAATATCTGCGACCAGGTTTCGCTGTCCCTGATCTTTTTATTGAGTTTTTTAAACAGGATATACCCCAGCCACACCATACCCACCATAACGAGGAATATGAGGGTAGCTTTGATAAATATTGACATGGGGTTTTATTTAGTATTAACAGCGGTTAATCGCCTTCCACCATCTCCCTGGCGTTTTCCAGGGCGGCGGCGCTCGGTTTTTCACCACCGATCATTTGGGCAATAGCAGTTACCCTTTCGCTGTTTTGTAATTGTTTAATGCCGGTGTTTACCTTGTTGCCTACCGGTTGTTTGTATACAAAGTAATGTGCATTGGCCTTACCTGCGATCTGGGGCTGGTGCGTAATACAGATCACCTGCATGTCACGGGCCAGTTTTTTCATGATCAGGCCCACCTGCAAAGCTGCTTCACCGGAAATACCCGTATCAATTTCATCAAAGATCAGGGTGGGCAGGTCCATATGTTGGGCTACC
This sequence comes from Terrimonas rubra, assembly GCF_042686025.1. Classification (NCBI taxonomy): domain Bacteria; kingdom Pseudomonadati; phylum Bacteroidota; class Chitinophagia; order Chitinophagales; family Chitinophagaceae; genus Terrimonas; species Terrimonas rubra. The sequence goes on along the minus strand of NZ_JBHUOZ010000003.1, from coordinate 47,634 downwards.
AGCGATTTTACCGATAACATGATACGGCTTAATTCACCACCGCTGGCAACTTTGCGCAGGGGTAAAAAACGGTCGCTTTTATTGGCATCAAATAGAAACTCAATGGCATCGCTGCCGTTTGCCGTTAACTGCCCGGAAGGGCTAACGGTTACCTGCATACGGGCATTGGGCATACCTACCTGCTTCAGTAGTTTATTAATATTATCCTGCAGGGGTTTTACCTGGGCCTGGCGGCTGGCGGAAATTTCAGCGGCCAATGCCGTTGCATGCTGCACATTATCGTTAACGGCTTTTTGTTTTTCATCAATGGCCGTATCTATATTCAGCACAGCCTGTAACTTTTGCTCCAATTGTTGCTGTATCTGCAATAACTCGTTGGTGCTGCCCACACCATGTTTTTTTTGCAGTTTATACCCCATGGATAACCTGTTGTTCAGTTCATCCGCTTTTGCCGGGTCAAACTGGAAATGATTGCTGATGCCATTGATCTCCCCTGCAATATCCTTCAGCTCTATCTGTGCTTCCAGTAATCTTTTTTGCAGACCGGCCAGACCGGGGTGCAACGCGGCATAGTTACCTACCAGTGCCTGCAGGGATTTTAATTGCTGTACGATCGGCTCCTCTCCTTCCTCCAAAACATAATACACTTTTTCCACTGCCGCTTTAATATCACCGGCATTATTCAGTAATTGCAGCTCTTCATCAATATTTTCCAGTTCATTTTCTTTCAGACCGGCATCTTCCAGTTCCTGGTATTGAAAACGGTTATAATCGGCTTCTTTCTCAAATTGTGCCTTTTGTTCCAGCAGCTCTTCCAGTTCTTTTTTGGCCTGCCCCCATTGCCGGTAATAATTGCTGTACTCTTTTAGCAAGGCTGCATTATCAGCCAGTGCATCCATTACCTGCTGCTGAAAATCGCTTTCACCAATTTCCAGGGTATCAAACTGCTGGTGCATATCTACCAGCAAAGCGCTCAGGTTATTTAGTTGCTGCAGGGTAACAGGGGTATCATTGATAAAGGCACGGCTTTTACCTGCTGCACTTATTTCGCGGCGTATGACCAGCTCTTCTTCCACATCCAGGTCGTTTTGCTGTAACCATGTTGTAACCGCGGTTTTTGTTTTCGCGGTAAAGAAGCCTTCTACAATACACTTTTTATCCTTATCTACCAATACCGAAGTATCGGCACGCTGACCCAGTATTAAACCCAGTGCACCCACAATAATAGATTTACCGGCACCGGTTTCGCCGGTAATGGCATTTAACTTTTGTGAGAAAGCTATTTCCAGTTCGTCTATGATAGCGTAATTCTGTATATGAATTTTGTGCAACATATTGGGCTTGCAATTTAGGCAAAGTAAAAATGAAAAAACAGAAATGAAAAATAAAGTAGCGGCAATAAAAAACCTCCCAGTTACCTGAGAGGTTTTTACTATTCTTTTTATAACACTTATTTTACTTCGGTGCTGTTGTTCAGCTCATCATCAACCAGGATACGGCCGCAGTTTTCGCAAACCATTACTTTTTTATGCTGGCGGATCTCGCTTTGTTTTTGCGGAGGGATAGAGTAGAAACAACCGCCACAGGCATCACGCTGTACAGGAACAACCGCTAAACCATTACGGTAGTTCTTCCTGATCTTATCGTAGCTGGCCAGTAAACGCGGATCAACCGCCTTTTTAGCTTCTTCAGCCAGTTTGTTGTATTCTTTTTCTTCTTTTTCGTTGGCCACGATAATTTTTTCCAGCTCGCCTTTTTTATTGGCCAAAGCAGATTCTTTTGCAGCGATGTTTTTGTTAGCTTTTTCCAGTAAAACTGCTTTCTCCGCAATTTCTTCGTTGGCGTCCTTAATATGTTTTTCCGCAAGTTTTACTTCCAGTTGCTGCATCTCAATTTCTTTATTGATAGCTTCAAACTCACGGCTGTTTTTTACATTGTCGCTTTGTTTTTCGTACTTCTTCACCAATGCTTCAGCCTCCACAATAGCGGCCTTGCGTTGTTCAATAAACTCGTTAACACCGTTTATTTCTTCTTCAATACGGGTTTTACGGGCATGTAATCCTTGTATTTCGTCTTCCAGATCGGCCACCTCAATAGGTAATTCGCCTTTTAGGATACGAATCTCATCCAGTTTGCTGTCAATTTTCTGCAAATGGATTAAAGATGTCAATTTTTCTTCAACTGAAAAATCCTTAACGGTTGCCATGTATATAATTGTTTTGCGTTTTTTACTAACTAAACGTTGTGCCGGTCATTAAATTTTAATAAAAATACTGAACCGGGTTGGTATTAGCTTTTGTTTTTAGGACGGCAAAGGTAGTAAATTTTTCGGCTAAACCGTCAGCCAGCAAGTTTATGGTGAACTGTTCGCTCTCATAATGGCCTATATCGGCAATAATAAGCCGGTTATCGGCATCAAAAAACTCGTGGTATTTCATATCGCCGGTAATAAAAATATCAGCGCCGCTACGTAAAGCATTGTTAATCAAAAAACTACCTGCGCCGCCGCAAAGCGCTACCCGCTGTATTTTTTTGTTTAACAGGGCCGTATGCCGTATTACCGGCACCCGGAATAGTTTTTTTAATAATTGTAAAAAATCGGTCTCAGCAAGCGGTTCGGGCAGGTTGCCTACCAAACCGGCCCCGGTTTGGTTATGCTCGTTCAGCAGGGGAATAATGTCATAAGCCACTTCTTCGTAGGGATGGGCCGCTTTCATGGCTTTTATGACAGCCTGTTGCAACCACGCGGGAAAAATGATCTCCACCCGGGTTTCGGGCTCCTGGTGCTGCTGCCCTATATTGCCCACATGCGGGTCGGTACCTTCCCCCGCTTTAAAAGTACCTGTTCCATCGGTATTAAAACTACATTCGCTGTAGTTGCTTATATGCCCGCCACCGGCATCAAAAATAGCCTGTCTTACCACCCCGGCCTGTTGTAAGGGTACAAAAGTGACCAGCTTTTGCAATTGCCCAGGTTTTGGCTGTAATACCTCTACCTGCTGTAAACCTAATAAAGCGGCTATTTTACCGTTTACCCCTGTGATCACATTATCCAGGTTGGTATGTATGGCATAAATGGCAATATCATTTTTAATGGCGCTGATGACCACACGTTCCACATAATTTTTTCCGGTAATTTTTTTCAGGCCGCCAAATACAATGGGATGATGGGCCACGATGAGGTTACAGCGGTTATCAATGGCTTCCTGTATTACCGTTTCCGTTACATCCAACGTACAGATAATGCCTTTGCAATCCCAGCCGGCATTACCGGTAATAAGGCCCGCATTATCATACCCTTCCTGTAATGCAGGCGGGGCCATTGTTTCCAGGTAACGGATAATATCAGCAATAACCATGTTTGTATGCATTTGTTACCCGTCAAAAATAAGATAGTAATGCATAACCTTTCTGCAGGAACCTCATTTATTTCACCATGATCGCTACTGCCCGGGCCGAAAACGTACCATCAGAGAGGACAAAGGGTGTTCCGTTTTTCCAGTATTTGGCCACCTGTATGCCGGCGCTGTTTCTTTCATTGCCGCATACATATACATCAGTACCGTCTACATATATACCAAATGCCTGAGCGGTATATTCATCATTGGTAAGATTCACCGCCCTGGTATTTTTCCAGTATTTGGCAATAAAGTTAGCATCGCTTCCCTGCTCATAGCCTGCCACATATACATCACCGCCCGACACCATGATACTATTGGCACGACCTCTTGTACTGCCGCTGGTTAGTTTATCCATTACCCCGTTTTTCCAATATATGGCCATACTCTCCGGCCCCATAAATCCATCGCCGGCGGCATACACATCATTACCCGATACATAAATGCTGTTTGCCACCATATCCTCTATATCATCCGAGAGAACGACAGCCGTTCCGTTTTTCCAGTATTTGGCCACACGGTTGCCTGCGTCATTTTTTTCATAGCCCGCCACATATACATCGTTTTTTACTACCATGATCGCACGGGCCGCAGCCTGGCGGCTGCCATTGGTCAATGTCACGGGGGTTCCGTTTTTCCAGTATTTGGCTACCTGTACACCGGCATTATTGTATTCGTAACCCACCGCATATACATTTGCACCTTCTACATAAATACCGGTGAGGCCGGCTGTTGTTTGTCCATTGGTAAGTTTAACAACAGTGCCGTTTTTCCAGTACTGGGCTACTATATTACCGGTAGCCGGATCCTGGTCCCAACCCGCAACATATACATCATTACCGGCCACAAATACACCTGTAGCACTGGCTTCACCACCCTTAATGCTATACAAGGTAGGGCTAACCCCTTTCCATAAAGTAGTGGTTTGCGGTAAGCCGGCATTGCCGTTATAACCCACTGTATATACCTCTTTGCCGGCTTTAGCCGGGTTGCCGTTATTATCTTTTTTACAGCCTATAAATACCAGGGCCAGTATGGCCGGCAGGAATATTTTTTTCATAATGTGTTCAGTTTTCATTGAGGTAACAAACCTGGCATTAAACTGACATAAAAAAAATCCCTTAAAAAGTGGATATTTTGGCTTACGGGTACTGTATAAGTTTTACAGCCTGAACAGGAGAAAAGCAGTAACTTTAAACATAACATTGCAGGCGTACCCTATGTGCATCATCACACTTGTTAACGCTTTAAATGGGTTGTCGTATGCTCAGAAGAAGAAAAGGTTATATTTTATTAGCCCTATTGGTGCTTACCGGACTGGCCGGCAGTGTAAAGCCTGCTGCAACTACCGTTAAGGAGAGGAAAACTGTGGTTAAGGTCCTGAAAGAAAGCCGGGATAATTTGTTTGCCCAGGTAGGTAAATTAAATATTGAGCAACTCACCTATAAACCATCCATTGATAAACCTTCAATTGCCGAATTGTTGCAGATACAACTGGAGCTGGAGAAAAAGACCTGGCAGCTTTTCAAGAACACCATGTCAGCAGGTACCCCCACCTGTAATATTTATGAGAACCCCGTTGCTGCAGAACCCGGCGATGCGGTGAATACGATAGCCAGCTACAAAGTGGTAAAGGCCCTGGAAGTTCCGCAGTACACTACACCCCATGCCAGTTTGCTGATCAATCATTTTAAGCATATAAGAAAAGAAGTGATCACTTATGCCCGCACTACTACGGAAGACCTGAAGAATAATTATGTAGCCACCGGTGACGGGGATATTACTGCGTATAATTGTTTTTTATTGTTAGGACAACAAACTGAAATTATTGCAGCCCACATAGGAGATATTAAAAACAATAGTTCTTTCCCCGATTAACCATTACCCCGTATTTATTCATTTTTGTTTGAAAGAAAGACCAGAAAGGCCGGCCATGTTATGGGCTGAACATAGCCCCGATTGCGGCGTAAAGCCCGCCGCAGATTTTTACCAACGCTTCACATGTATTACCCGGCGCGGCTTGAAGCTAAAAGCGGGATACTACAGCCCGGCACAGCACTACAGCGGCTGCTCCTTTTCCTTATTGTTGTATGAATTGCAGTTCCACCCTGCGGTTCAAAGCCTGGCCTGTACGGGTATTGTTTTCGGCTATGGGTTCGTTTGGACCGTGGTTACTGACAATTAACTGCGTGGCAGCAACATTTTTCTGTAACAGGTAGTTCTTTACACTTTCAGCCCGTTGTTTTGACAGCTTTTCGTTAACAGCAACTGATCCTGTTTTATCTGTATAACCATCAATTTTTAAAGCAAGTGAAGGATATTTACGCAGGCTTTCGGCAATAAAATTAAGTGTGGCATAGTAAGCAGGCCTTACTTTTACCTCGTTTACATTGAACAGTATTTTTTCCAGTTGCATACTCACCAGGTTGGCCGGTGTATTGTCTACCACTACCGGGGCAGGTTTAATCTCCACAGGCTTTGTTCCGGCTATTACCTGTTGTACGGTATCGGTAATACGAAGTGTATCCCGCACATGCACAGTATCCCGCACATGCACAGTATCCCGCAGGCGAAGCGTATCGCTGATATAGATAGTATCTTTTCCCGGTGCCACGGCAGTTTGTTGTAGTGGTGTACTGATAACCGGGTTGAGATAAACCGGTGCAGGATTATTGCTTTTATAAATATTCAGGTCGTTCCTTAAGCGACTGATCTCATCTTCCAGTCTTTTGTTATAATTTTTATCATTATTGGATGGTGAAACTACCATGGTTACGGGTGGTATAGTCCTGTTATTATTATTATTGATTGAAGTTCTCAAGGCTTCTATCTCCCTGCGCAACGCATCGTTCTGCGCCTGTGCATTGAGTGCATCTCTTGTTGCGGTGTTATTGGTTACTACCGGTTGGGGTTGTGCCCGGTAAGTATTGAGCGTCTCCCTTAACTGCACAATCTCCTTATTGAGGGCTGCATATTCGCTTTCATATTGTGCATTGACAGGAATGGCCGATCCTGCTGTCGCAGCAGGATCGGCTTTAACCTGGCGTTGTATGGTATCAACGCTTTCCTTATCTATCTTTTTTTTTTCGTTCCTGCTGAATATATTGAAGATGCCTTTCCTTGTTTCTTTCGGCTTCTTTTTTTCCTCCGGTACTACGGGTTGACTGATCAAAGTATCCCGGGTAACGATAATGGTATCCCGTACCGGTGTTTTGGCGGCTTCCAGTTCTTTTAACCTCAATTCTTTTTCGGCCAGTAAACGCAATAATGTATCCGTCTGAGCATCCTTCTGCGCCTGTAGCTGTTGTAATTCTGTTTGTACAGGAATTGCAGCAGTGGCGGGTTTCAATATAACGGTATCTTTTATTTTTTTAATCATGGCCGTATCCGTCACCGTACGTTTTAATAAAGAGTCAACCACAACCGTTGATCTTTCTGGATTACCGCTATAGTTATTGATGGTAATATTAACCGGTGGTACAGGTGCTGCGGCAGGTGTAAGCTGCAGGTAAGAAAGCCTGACAGAGTCGATAAGCCGTTGCCTTTCCAGTTGCTGCAATACCATTTTCAGGGAGTCCAATTCTTTTTGCCTGGCCAGCATAACAGAATCCTGTATCCGGGTAACAGGTGCCACCGCTACTACCGTAGCTCCGGGCCTTTCACTGATACGATCGAAGAGTTTAGCAATTTTAGAAGGACTGCCGTATGCGATGGGTATCCTAACCCCGGCATGTATATCCGCACTCGGTACTTTTTTATTGAAAGCCAGGGAACCCAGGTTGGAAGATCCTATATAAACAGGTCCTAACCGCAGGGTAGCGCCCACATTCCAGTTGTCGAATTTAGTATAGGACACGGGCAGGTAAAAGCCAAATACCCTTGATTCAAAACGGGGTGTAATGGCATAGGCCGGCTCTACCCTCACTTTACGGTCGGTATTACTGAGCTTCATGGGTTGATAGGTCATGGCGTTTATATAGAAGCCGCGGCCCATATGTACATCTAACTGTGCACTGTAAGCAGTAGGCAGGGCCACTGTATACGAACCTTCACCCAAGGTACTATACACGGCCTGTTCTGATAACAAGGTATCTACCGCATTAATATTTTTAATAACCCGGTTGTTCAGGTTCCAGTTCACTGCATTCATGGAGAAGTCGTTATTAAACCCGCCTTTATTAAAGGTCAGTTTACCCGCGTCCATAATAGCAAAGCCTATCCTGAAAGCGTATTTGTTATAATCGCGCCGGGTTCTTTCTTCATACTCCGGTGTGAGGTATTTAAACTTATCAATTTTACCCCGGTATTCATATACCAGGCCGGCATTCCAGCCAAAGCCCTCTGCCTCGGGACGTAATGATTTTAAAGAAAGGGATTTATACATGTCCAGGCTTAGTTTATTACCATGGCCGTATTGCATATGTGGTGTGGTTACATTTACATCCTGGCTATTGGTAAAGCTCATACTCAGTTCATCTGCCTGGAAATAACCCGAAGCTATACCCCCGATATATTTGGCGGTAAAAGCGCCTTTCAAAAAGTGATTGCCCTGGTCGATCAATACAGTACCGTAAGTAAGTCCCACATCCAGCCAGTTTAAGGTATTACTGCTGAGGCCATTCATATTCATGGTGCGACCGTAAAAACTATTATCATCAAAACTGCGATAGGCCAACCTGGCAAAGTCCTGGTTGATATTATCCACGTACATACCGGTACGGTTATTAATGCTCAGCGCAATAGCCGAACGTTTACCGGCCGAAAGCATAAATGAAATGGGGGCAATAACACGGGTATTTAAACGCAGATTTACCTTTTCATTTGCCTTTAGTGTATTTTCTTCCAGCAGGTCTCTTTGCACCATGCTCCAGTCCTTATATTTATCGCGGAAAAAAGAACCATCCAGCAAGGCTGTACGTTTAACCGATAAATAGTTGTTGGAGAAATAAGTACTGACACCGATAAGGTTAAGGTCAAATTTTAAGCGGCTGTCCACTATACTCGCAGGATTTAGGTTCATACCTGTAACACCTGTATAATTACCGGTGCTCAGCCCTAACATATCCTGACTGCGGGCATAGGTTGTAAAAATTAAAATACTAAAAATAGAGAGTAGGTGTTTTCTCATGAGAAAAAATTTAGGTATTAACAACTAATAACAAAAGATGTAGAGGGGAACTACCGGAAAAAGTAATTATTTAATACCTAATGAAAAAACTGTACCAAAAGGACCTGCATGGTTATTCTCAGCTCAAATAAAAACTTTTTTAGTATTATAACTAACTAAGCATAATCATTTTACACAATACATATTACATATAAAAAAATACGTGTAATCTATTACACGTATTACACATTTCAATAGTATGTGCTAATATATTTTTTGAATTATGTTTAGAAAGCTTTTTTATTGGGCTCTATAATTTTTTCTATAAATACCAGGCGCCCTTCGTCCGATACGCCCTCCACAACAACTTTAAATCTTTTTGTTTTATCGTTATTGAAGAAAGTAACGGGGACTTTATTTTCTTTTTTATCAACGGGTATACCTGCATTCCAGTAGAGCGTGATACGTTCATCAGGAGATCCATCGTCTTTTTTTGCAGTTGCATAATCAGGAGCATAAAAATCTTTTATTACCGTATAACCGGTATATAAAAATTCATCGCCCAGCAGTGATACATCCGCCAATGCATCATCGCCTTTACGGGTATAAAAAGCCATCACACCATTTCCACCAGCCCCTGATGCTCCTACAAAACTGGAGAACACTTTTATATAAGCAATTTTTGAAGCCGGTATACCCGCAAGCACAGAGGAGCTTGTTTCTATCTCATCCAGATATAAGGTCATGGCTTCGCTACCCATAGAACTGATAGTGGAGTTCTGATTATGCCTGTAGTAAAGCTGTTGTTCATTGGTCTCTTCATTCATTACCACACCTACACCGGGCACCCTGAATTGTATATAATCAAATATATTGTTATAACCATACATAGTTTCTTCCAGCAAGTTCATTTTCCTTACGGCATCGCCGGCAAATAATCCACTGACATACCGGCTCTCCAGCTCTTCCACCGTTGTTTTCTTTTTAGCTTTTACCGTTACACCTGCAAGGGTTTTGCTTAATTGTTGCTGGTAAGCATTAAAGAAGCTGGTGAATAAGGCATCATCTGCAGATCGTAACCCAGGCGTTTTTTCAGCAGGTAACTGAAACACCTGCATCAATGAATCGCCGGAAGCCTGTACTTTGATATCGTTACCCCTACGGCCTTTTATATCCGTAAATAAGAGTTTGGCCTTTCCAAAGAAGAACATGGAATCAATAACAAATTCCCCCCTGGTATTCGTTTTCACCAGTTGTGTATGTGCAGACGTATCGGCAGTAATTACTTTCAATAAAAAGTTTTTATCCGAGAACACCTTCTTTGTATTGTTTATATTAACCTGTCCTTTTACCTGTATAAAACCCGGATCCTTGTAACGCAGTGGTGTAGCTGTTTTCACCGGCAGCTCCTCCCACCGGAACCTGCGCCATCCATTGGTCATCATTACCAGGTCCAATGCATTGTCCACAGCTTCGCCTTCATTTGTAAAATACCAGGAAGGGCAATGCACATATCCTCTTATGTCTGCATTCAAAAGAAAGCCTGAAAGAATATTATTATCCCGGTAAGTTGCCGTATCAAAACCGGCATCAGTAACAGCCACCGATATATTACCGGTAAAAGATGCAGGGAAGTTTATTATCCAGTTATTCTTTTGCCTGTTGCTGTTATTCACCGTCTCTGTCAGCAATGCCGCCGGAACGCGGTATTCCTTATTATCAACAAAGGTTAGCCGTTCTGCCAGGGGCTGGTGTTGATCATTGAATACCGTTATCTGCATTACACCGGATAAAAGATTGGCCGTTTGTAAAGTACCTGTATGCTCTTCCTTTTCCTTTTGCAGGTTTTTGGTAAATACTACATGGTGCTGCATCTGCCCTACAATATAAGCGGCCTTAAAAGCTGGGTCTGTCCCGGTTTGCTGTATTTCAAATTGTTTACCATTTGCCACATTAAACACCCTTAATACCACGCCTTTTTTCGTTTGCTGTGGTAGCGGGTATTTTTGATTGTCCAGCCCATCCGGTACCGCATAATAATCTATTCCGTCAACTACCGGTAGATCAAAATACCCCATGCCATCATGGTAACTGGTAAACCTGGCCACTTCCTTGCCCTGGCTGTCAAATACCCTACCCTTACCATTTACGGGCATGCCCGCCTGGTCTGTAATTTTAAATGCCACGGTATTATTCAGCCCGGTTATTAAATTGCCTCCTTCGGGAAAAAAGTGCAGGTTAATGGCATTACCCGGTAAGGTCTTAGTTTTCTTTTCGGATTTATTACTGTTAATGATCCTGATCAGTTTTTTATGCAAGTAGGCGGGCTCATGGTTAAGCATCTGTAAGGTATAAGCCCTGATGGTATACAGTCCTTCGGCCAGGGTGTCCGGCAGGTCAATCTGCCCCCGGCTAAGCCCGCCGATGGCCGGGAATACCTGCCGGTCAATAACCTGCTGACCATCCAGCAACTCCACATACATGCCGGAGCTTTTTACCGATGGCAAAAAATCCATAAGCAAATACCCTTTTAGCCAGACCTGCTGCCCTGGGAAATAAGTTTCCCGGTCTGTATGCAGGTATAGTTTTTCAATGGGGTTATATTCACGCCAGGTTTTCAGCTGCGTCACCGGCTCCTGGGCCGATAGTGACTTTGTTGTAAAAAGGAGGAGCAAAACAACCGGTAATAAACATTTCATGTCTAAAATATACTACATAAAATACGGTTTTTGCAAATCTGCCTTTCAAATATATTTTTTCACCTGAATACCTATACATTTACATTACCTTCTTCAAAAAGGTTAGTAGCAATAATAATTTTAAACAGGAACGATAAGATGGGAACAATTTTTGCAGTTACCTGTCATTCATTATTGGAATAAAGAAAATACCTGATGTCCTTAGCCAAACTAGCTTATGTATATAACCACCGCCTGCTTTTATGCGCATTCCTGTTATGCCCGTTCTGGTTATTGGGCCAGGTACCTTCTGCCAATTTCACGGCAAATATTATTTCCGGTTGTTCTCCCCTGGTTGTAAATTTCCAGGACCAGTCGCTGGGTTCTCCTACATCCTGGAGCTGGAGCTTCGGCAATGGCAATACATCAGGTGTACAAAACCCCACTGCTTCCTATTTTGATCCGGGCACTTATACCGTTACCCTTACTGCCACCAATGCAAGCGGAAGTAATACCCTTACCCGTACCGCCTATATCGTGGTACACCAGGCACCCACCGTCAATTTTCAGGCCGACATAACCAGCGGTTGTTTTCCTTTACGGGTCAACTTTTCCGATCTCAGTACACCCGGCACCAATAATACCAACACCAGCTGGTTGTGGGATTTTGGTAACGGCACTACCTCTACCGCACAAAACCCTTCAGTAACCTATACCACGGCCGGAACATTTGCTGTTACCTTAAGGGTCACAAACGATAAAGGCTGTACAAGGGTCATAAGCCGCAATGCTTATATCAATGTTACGCCGGGGGTTACCGCCGGTTTTACCCATACTTCACCCACCGTTTGCCAGCCGCCGGCAGCTGTAAGTTTTACCAACACTTCCACCGGGCCGGGAACCCTCACCTATCAATGGCTTTTTGGTGATGGTGGCACCGATAATATTACCAACCCGACACATACCTATACCAATGCCGGTAATTATACGGCAACACTGGTTACTATCAGCAGTAATGGCTGCCGGGATACGGCACGTACGCCCGCACCCATCATGGTAGGCGGTTATAGAACAGGCTTTACCGGCCCGGCCGCCATTTGCGCCAGGCAACCAGCCAATTTTGTCAATACGTCCACTCCGGCACCTGCTTCAGTGCTCTGGAATTTTGGTGACGGCAATACCTCCACCGACCTTAACCCGACCCATCATTTTACGAGCCCGGGTACCTATACAGTTACCTTAACAGCTAACTATGGTAATTGCAGCGAAACCTTTACCGCACCTATTACCGTTCACGCATTACCGGCTACGGCTTTTACGGCTTCACCACGTGTTAGCTGTACGCCGCCGCTGGCTGTAACTTTCCAGGATCAGACACCGGGAGCGGTGTCATGGGACTGGAGCTTTGGCGATGGAGGAACCTCCACCCTACAGAACCCGGTGCACAATTATACTGGCTATGGCAATTTCACCGTAAGGTTAATTACCACCAATGCCAATGGCTGCCGGGATACATTAACACAAAATAATTATATCAGGATACAACGCCCGGTAATACAGGTAACCGGCCTTCCGGCCAACGGTTGTGTACCTTATACCATCAATCCCGTACCCAATATCAATACGCTTGATGCTGTTACTTCCTATCAATGGGATTTTGGTGACGGCAGCCCCGTAGTTACCACACCAACACCTTCCCATACTTATACGGCACAAGGTACTTATACGGTTACGCTGACCATTACCACCAGTACTGGCTGCACCGAAACGCTTACCATGCCCGGCGTGGTACGGGTAGGAACCATACCATCTGTTGACTTCTCAGTAAATCCAGGTATTACCTGTGCTTATCAACCGGTCCAGTTTACCGACCTGTCCGTACCCGCCGACTCCTGGGTATGGGATTTTGGTGATGGCAATACCTCTACCCTGCAACATCCCGCTCATACATACACCGACACAGGTTACTTTAATGTAACGCTTACAGCCATCAATAATGGTTGCGAAGCGAGTATTACTCACACCAATATCATCAGGGTATTACCACCTATTGCCCGTTTTATTTCAACTGCCAATTGTAATAACCGGCTTGAATTTTCTTTTACTGACCAATCGGTTGGGGCGGTTAGCTGGACCTGGAATTTTGGAGATGGCAGTCCTCTTGTCACAACACAAAACCCAACACATGTGTTCCCCGCTTTTGGTAATTATACTGTAACCCTTACTGTTACCAACGGCAGTTGTTCGCATAGTATTTCGCAAAATATCAGTACGATTTCTATAGCGCCTGATTTTACGGCAAACCAGACTTCCATATGCCGGGGCCAGCCAGTTACTTTTACACCTTCGAATATCCCCCCGGGGGCAGTATCCAACCTGGTTTGGGATTTTGGCGACGGCAATACTACTATACTGGGTTATAGTCCGGCAACACATACTTACCAGCAATCGGGTATCTACAATGTAATGCTGATTGCAGTAGACATAAATGACTGCAGGGATACGATCATTAAAAATAATTACATACGGGTAAACGGACCTGTTGCCAACTTCACCGCTGCCAATACAAACGGCTGTAGTGGTATGACTACTATCTTTACCGATAACAGCACCACCGATGGTATCAATGCCATTGTTTCCCGCAGGTTTGACTTTGGTGATGGTACGATACAAACCTTTACTGCACCGCCTTACCAGCATACTTACAATCAAACGGGCATCTTCCATGTCAAAATGATTGTTACCGATGCTGCAGGCTGTAGCGACAGTATAACCCTGAACAACCTGGTTACCACCACCAATCCTATTCCGGATTTTTCTTCAGGCGAAACGCTTACCTGCCCAAATGCGCCCGTAACTTTTATAAACGGAACTACCGCAGGGGGATTCACCAGTTTTTGGGATTTCGGCAACGGTGTTACTTCTACCGATGTCTCCCCCACTTATAATTATCCTGCTGCAGGTCTGTATACGATTAAATTGTTTGTGACGGATAATAATGGTTGCCTGGACTCTATTGTCAGACCCAATTATATTACTGTACTGGAGCCCGAAGCCAGCTTTACGGTAAACGATTCTATCGGTTCCTGTACGCCCCTGGAAGTACAGTTTACAAACACTTCCACCCATTTCAATAGTATACACTGGGATTTTGGTCCGGGCCAGGGAACCTCAACCTTACCAAACCCCGTACACTATTATAATTCGCCCGGCACCTACAGGGTAAAACTTACCATTGCCAGTCCGGGTGGTTGTATCGACAGTGCCTTTGTCAACATCCATGTAGAAGATACAACAGGTACAGGGCTCAGTTATACACCAATTGCCGGTTGTAACCCCTTAACCGCTAACCTTACCCTGAACACTGCTTCTACCATCGAAAGCTATTTCTGGGATTTCGGCGATGGCAATACCACCGTTACTACCACACCCGATGCCTCACATATATTTCAATCACATGGTAATTTTTTACCCCGGGTGATCATGCAGGACCCCTCCGGTTGTTTAATACCGGTTACAGGTCTTGATACCATACGTGTGTCCGGCGCCAATGTAAACTTTGGGTTTACACCGGCACTGCTTTGCGATAGTGGCCGTGTCAGCTTTACCGACTCTACTACTTTCAGCGATCCTATCCGCTCTTACCAATGGTCATTTGGCGATGGTGGTACTTCTACCCTGCAAAACCCGGTGCATAACTACACCAGTCCCGGCAGCTATGATGTTACGCTTACGGTAGAAACCAGTCTCAGCAACTGTACCAATTCCTTTACTATTCCCAATGCCATTAAAGTGGTACAAAGCCCCATCATTGATATTGGTGGTGATACGGCTACCTGTATCCATGAAACCCTCTTGCACACGGGTGTATTCCTGGTACCCGATACTTCGGTGGTCAGCTGGCAATGGACCTTCCCCAACGGCAATACCGCTGCAGTACAAAATCCGCCTATACAAACCTATAATACGGCAGGCAGCTTTATGGTACAGGCTATTGCTACCAACAGCAGCGGCTGTGCTACAACAGTACGTCAACCTATTACCGTTAATCCACTGCCTACTGTTACCATGCCGGGACAGATCACCGTACAATCCGGTTACTCGGTATTGATACCGGCTACTTACTCTGACGGTGTCAATAACTGGAGCTGGACCCCGGTCAGGGGACTCAGTTGTACCAGTTGTGCCACACCCGAAGCCGGGCCTCAGTTCAACACCACTTACACGGTTAACTTCAGCGATATTAACGGCTGCCGTAACCAAAGCAGTATTGATGTGGTGGTGGTTTGTTTAAACGGCAACCTGTTTATGCCCAACACTTTTTCACCAAATGGCGATGGCAGCAACGATGTTTTTTACCCGCGTGGCACAGGCTTGTACTTAATAAAATCCTTACGCATATTCAACCGCTGGGGCGAAGTGGTATTTGAAAAAAGAGAGTTTCCGCCCAACAACCCTGTACATGGCTGGGATGGGCGGTACAAGAACAAAGCACCGGTGGCCGATGTATATGTGTACCAGGTAGAGGTACAATGCGCCAACGGAGAAACAATCCGCTTAAACGGCAATATTGCCTTAATTCAGTAACCTATGTATAGCTATAAACCTGTCATACAAAACTTACTGCTCCTGTTGCTGCTGGCAACCGGCAGTACCGGTTTTGCACAGGACCTGCACTTTTCACAGTTTTTTGAAACGCCTTTGTTACGCAACCCTGCACTGGCAGGTTTATACAATGGCGATACCCGCGTACAGGGCGTTTACCGCGACCAGTGGAACAGTGTGGCCAATGCCTATCGTACAGGCTCGGTAAACGGGGAAATGAAATTTGCTGTAGGCCGCGGTAATGACTTTATTACGCCTTCCCTGCAGGTTTTATATGACCGTGCCGGCACCATTGGCTGGACCTCTACCCATATACTGCCGGGCGTTAATTACCAAAAATCTTTAAGTAATGAAAAGAATAGTTACTTATCGCTGGGCGTAACGGGTGGGGTGATACAACGCCGTTTCGACCCTTCTAAAATGACCACTAACTCCCAGTATGATAATGGCGGCATTGGCGAAAACCTGGCCCAGCCCCAGTATACTTATTTTGATGGCAGCGTGGGCATGAGTTACAACGCAGGACTAAATGATAACCAGGATAATAATTACTACCTGGGTGTGGCTTTTCATCATTTCAACCGGCCCAAACAATCTTTCTACCGCAACCCCAATATTGAATTAAACGGCAAGTGGGTATTCTCCGGTGGATTACGCCTGGCCATGGGCGATTATGCAAGAGCTACTTTTATGGCCGATCACAGTTTCCAGGGGGGCTTTACCGAAACGGTCTTTGGCGGCGCTTATGGTATTAAGATCGGCGGCTATCCCGATGATTATGATTATTTCTTAGAGGCCGGCGCTTTCCTGCGCTGGAACGATGCCTTTATCCCTGTACTGAAACTGGAATACAAACCCTTCACCGTATCCTTTAGTTACGATGTCAATATCTCTAAACTCCGCAGCTCCAGTTACGGCCGCGGCGGTTTTGAAATTGGTGTTACCTATACCGGCTTCCGCCTGCGCAACAGTACGGTGGAGTATATGCGGTGCCCGAGGTTTTAGGAGGTTCAAGAGTTTAAGGTTCAAAGTTGGTGAAGACCTGTCTTTTTACTATTGAACGTTTGAACATTGAACGTTTGAACATTGAACGTTTGAACATTGAACCTTTGAACATTGAACCTTTGAACATTGAACCTTTGAACATTCTTACAAAAAAAATCCGCTGAGTAAAACCCAACGGACTTTTTAAAGCTTCTTTATAGTGATTGAGACTATGCTTCAGATTTTGCCTTTGCTCTTGCTTCAGCAACAGCAACTGACATACGTTTTTCCTGGATACGAGCGCTTTTACCGCTACGGCCACGCTGATAAAACAGTTTGGCACGACGTACCTGGCCAACTTTGTTCAATACAACCGACTCAACGTTTGGAGAAAAGAAAGGAAATACCCTTTCTACACCAACACCGTCAGAAATTTTACGAACAGTGAAGCTGGCAGTTGCACCAGTTCCTTGTTTTTTAATTACATCACCTCTGAAAGACTGGATCCTTTCTTTGTTACCCTCGATGATCCTATAGTTAACGGTAACATTATCACCAGCTTTAAAGCGGGGGAATTCTTTCTTACCAGTCAATTGCTCGTGTATAAATGCTACTGCGCTCATGATTGCTATTTTTAAGGACGGCAAAGGTAGGGGATTTATTCATACTTCCCAACCAATTACCGCTATTATTTTTATTTTTTGCCTCCGCAGCCTATCGGGCCACGTTTACCGCACGTTTTTCCCTGATCACCGTTACTTTTATCTGGCCCGGGAAGGTCATTTCGGTCTGTATTTTCTGGGCTATTTCAAACGATAAACGGTCCGATTCCTGGTCGCTTACTTTTTCCGACTCCACGATCACCCTTAACTCACGGCCAGCCTGGATAGCGTAGGCTTTTTCCACCCCGTTATAACTCATGGCCAGGTTCTCTAAGTCCTTGATACGCTGCAGGTACTGCTGCATAATCTCCCTCCTGGCACCGGGACGGGCGCCGCTGATGGCGTCACAGGCCTGGATAATGGGTGAAATCACGTATTGCATTTCCATCTCATCGTGGTGGGCGCCAATGGCATTTACCACCGCGGGGTTCTCGCCGTATTTCTCGGCCAGCTTGGCCCCTATTAAGGCGTGGCTTAATTCGCTCTCTTCGTCCGGTACTTTACCAATATCGTGTAACAAACCGGCACGTTTGGCCAGTTTCACGTTCAGGCCCAATTCTGCCGCCATAATGGCACATAAATTAGCCGTTTCGCGGCTGTGCATCAATAAGTTCTGTCCGTAAGAGGAACGGAAACGCATCCGGCCCACCATACGTACCAGTTCTTTATGCATGCCATGTATACCTAATTCAATTACAGTCCGCTCACCAATTTCCATCACCTGCTCTTCAATCTGTTTGCGGGTTTTCTCCACCACTTCCTCAATACGGGCAGGGTGAATACGGCCGTCGGCCACCAGGCGCTGTAAACTTAAGCGGGCTATCTCCCTGCGTAAGGGGTCAAAGCAGGATAATAAAATGGCCTCAGGGGTATCATCTACAATCAGATCCACACCGGTAGCGGCTTCCAGGGCACGTATATTACGTCCCTCACGGCCAATGATCTGGCCTTTTACCTCGTCGCTTTCCAGGTTAAATACGGTAATGGAATTCTCAATGGCCTGCTCGGCAGCTGTCCGCTGAATGGTCTGGATAACAATTTTACGGGCTTCCTTATTCGCCTTTTGTTTGGCCTCGTCAATTATCTCCTGTTGAATACCAATAGCTTGTGTATGCGCTTCGCTTTTCAGGCTCTCAATGATCTGGGTCTTGGCCTCTTCAGCGGTCAAACCGGCTATCTTCTCCAGGCGGCGGATATGCTCCTCCTGGTGTTTCTCCAGCTCGGTCCTTTTATTATTTACCACCTCAATCTGGCGGTTCAGGTTCTCCTTAATGGCGTCGTTCTCCTTGATCTGTTTGTCTAAACTGGTCTCTTTCTGGTTTACCGACTGCTCTTTCTGGCGGATCTTATTCTCTACATCGTTGATCTTGCGGTTCCTTTCATTTACCTCTTTATCGTGGTTGGCCTTCAGTTGTACAAACTTCTCTTTGGCTTCCAGTTCCTTCTCTTTCCTGATATTCTCGGCTTTTAACTCTGCCTCCCTGATAATTCCCTGTGCCTGTTGTTCTGCTTCCGTGATCTTCTGTTGCGTGTTCTTCGAAAAAATTAGTTTACCCGCTACAATGCCCGCCGCAAGGGCCAGTACGCCTACAATTAAATAAATTATATTGGGCTCCATGAATGTGTTGTTTAATTAATTCCGTAATATGGTGTTTGTTTTTTACCATTGCTTGTCTAAAAATTGCACTTACCCGAAAGATAAGGCATAGGGGCGAAGATAGACACTAATTTGTAATTTTTTTGCCATCCCCTCCATATTTGTTTGTCCGTTAGCATTTTAGTAGATATAAATCAAGCCATGGAGGTAAGTACTTTCAACCGTTGAGCTACCTGAAAACTTAGTATCTATAACTCAAAACTTATAACATTTAGGGGCTTTCAGCTTTGGTAACTTGCTGCAGTTCCGGGTTTCGTTACCAATCCGGAACAAAAGCTCCGTTTCTTTCTCCCTGCCCTCGGTCAGGTCAGTTGGCCTCCCGGGCTTTTCCCTACAATCAGGTATCCTTTAATGGTTATCCCCTGTTCTCCATTTATCCATTACTTTTTCTTATTATATTTTTTATCTCCTGAAACCCTCCTTTTTTTCCATAAAAAAGTTTATTATCTTCAAAACGGCATTAGCATCTTATTACCTTTCTAGGGTTTAACTAAAAGTGGCGAAGCCTTATTAGCTCAAGCAGGAAGCAACTGGCCAATCTTACAAGCACATTAGGCTATTCACAGGAAAAGTCGTATAAACTGATGGTTAAAAATCATATTATTATAACCCAGAAAGCTATCGATCAAAAACACCTACTATGCAAAAAGTTATATTCGGATTCTTAATGTTTTTCACAAGCATCTCATTACTTGGACAAGACAAGATTTCTAATCCCGTACTTAAAGTATTTATTGACAGTTTATATAGTGCTGATCAGGCGGTGCAACAAAACGCAATCGATGCATATCAAAGAACTGGTTCTATCGACACATTTGCAGTATATGAAAAAATCCAAATACAAACATTTGAAAAACACATCCCAATTCTAAAAAAAATCTATAGCGACAACGGTTATCCAACAGTTGACAAGGTAGGAAAAGAAAGTACTTTACATTTTTTTACATTAATTCAACATGCCGACAAGGACATAAGTTTTCAGAAAAAAATGCTTCCCATTATAAAAAAACAAGTTGACAAAGGCCAAATATCCGGAAGAGAATATGCCTATCTCTATGATAGGGTGCAAATAAACAGTGGAAAAGAGCAGTTATACGGAACACAACTTGAGTATGACACCGAGGGTAATGCAATCCCTAAAAATCTTAAGGACAAACAAAATGTAGATCAAAGACGAGCGGCTTTTAAAATGGAAACATTAGAAAAATATTTAGTAAAGGCAACCGAATTACATAAACAAATGAACCGGAAGAAATGATTACGATAGCCACCAGGTAGTTTATCAATATAGAGGGTTTACGAATATGTTCTAAACGCAAAAGCTGGAAAACTTGATACGGATGTTATAGAAACCCCAGCAATAGGAAATCTAGTACAAATAATGGGTCAGGTAGTGGTAACTGATCAATCAGTCCTCTACCGCCCCACATCTGGCAGACAAAATAGTTTCGGATTCATATGAACAAAAACGAAGAACATCAGTATTTTCTTGTCAATTGTTTTGGGGCTGTCAGCAGCAGTAACACCGGTCAGCAGCAGTTCCGGCTTTTCGTTTCAAGTCCCCGGCCCTCCTGCGTCGGGCCTGCAGGCTTTCCACTATAATCCAGCAGCCTGTCATCAGCACAACATATACAAACATTTATACATATATAAAAACACGCTACTTTGTCTAATTTCTTCTTGCAAACGCAAAAAATGCTATTTATCTTCAAACTACCATTAGCCACCTTTTACCTGTTTATTTAGTGTAACTGAGGAAGGCGAAGCCATGTTAACCAGGCAAAAAACTGCTTAAACACCATGACCACCATTTATTTTGAACCAATTATACACCAAAACAAGCAGCGTATTTTATTTGGGCTTATGCGTTTATGAAAAAAAGAGCAAACAAATTGGTGATAGCAAAAAATCGTATTGTCCTAACAACAATACAAAAAGTATAATACAAAATCTTTGATTTACAGTAGCAAAATATTTTTGTATATTGAATATAATAACATAAATACACGTGTTAACAGCCATATCAAGTGACATACTACAATGGACACAAAACAATTAGACGGTAAAAGAGTTTTTTGGAGTAACAAATGGGACAAGCTTTGGCTATTAATTATTCCTACAATTTTTCTTTTTGACATTTTTTGTAGTAATAGATATTCTTCCTTTTGGTTTTGGACAATCTTAATCGGAGCCGCAGTATTTATTATTTATGTTTTGTATCACATGTTCTATCCAAAGTTCGCATGGGTTGACACAAAATCTAAAGACGGAAAATTAATTCAACAAAAGGCATTTGATTTAAGATACAACGACACAGGAGTGTTTCAATATGTTCACACAGGTTTTTATTTTTCGGACAAAGACCAAACAATTTTTGTAGCCTGGGCAGATATTAAATCAATCTTTGCATTCAAAAGAGATTTAATGACAGTTGACGAATTAAACATTGAGGTCTTCCTGAAAAACGATACGCGTATTCGGTTGACAGAGGAAATTGATGGTTGGTTTCAGTTCATTATAAAACTTAAAGAGGTTTTTCCAAACATTGATAAAGAGTTTGACACAAAACTTATTTTCCCTGCATTTGAGACAAATCTTACTTTAGTTTATAACTCAAAAAACAAAACTCTGTCGGAATTAATCAACCAGTATTATGAACAATACGGCAGGTAACATTGGGGTTCATGCAAGTGGGGCTTGACCTTGTAACATCAGCTAATTACAAATCCCAGCTTCAGTTTCAGCAGACGAATATTTATCAGTTTTTGTACTAAACTTCATCAACATATTTTCAATCAGCAGCGGTTTCAGGCAGACGGAATTCTATTTCCCAACCTGCATAAAGCCCTGCTCGCTGTATACCATTAAAACCGACGCCATCCACAAAATGAAAATCAACGAGTTAAAGACCTATCAAGAAGTTATAACGTACTTAAATGGACCAAGAGGGCGAAAAAAGCATCTGTTATTCGGCAATGGTTTTAGTATGGCTTATGACAAAAACATTTTCTCATACAACGCATTAAGCAATTTCATTGAAACTACAGGCGACCCACTGATACAGCAATTATTTCAAAAATTAAACACAAAGAACTTTGAGCTAATCATGCAGCAGTTAGACAACTTCTGCGAAATCGCCGAGATTTTTAGCGACGACAAAACATTAGTACCAAAGATTAAAGATGCAATAGAAAAGCTAAAGAATAGTTTGATTGATGCAGTCAAAGAATTACATCCTGAACATGTGTTTAAAGTACCCGTAGAAAAAAGTCAGGCATGTATGAATTTTTTACAAGAATATATTAATCGAGGCGGCTACGTTTTTTCAACAAACTACGACTTACTTCTTTATTGGGTTCTAATGCGTAACTCTGCTCAAAATGCAATTGATGGTTTCGGACGAGACTTGGAAACTAACCTTGATGGTGAAGAATATATCGACCCCGATGATTTTGAGTACTCAGAATTAAGATGGGGTAAACATAAAAAGGAACAAACCATTCATTACTTACATGGTACACTCCCAATATTTGACACAGGAATTAACATTGTAAAAGTTCAGTATGACACAGAACACTATTTGCTTCAAAACGTTAAGGACAGAATTGACAAGAAAGAATATCCAATTTTTGTAACAGCAGGCAATGGAAAAGAAAAGCTAATGCACATAATGCACAATAAGTATTTGTCTTTTTGTTTTGAACGGCTTTGTGACATAGAGGGTTCATTAGTAACATTTGGCTTTAATTTCGGCGAATACGACACTCATATTATCGACGCAATTAACATTGCAGCAAAAAAGAAACCTGCAAACAAACTATGGAGTGTTTACATTGGTGTTTATTCTGACGAAGCCTTAGAACACATTCTTGAAATTAAAGACAAGTTCAAATGCAAAGTGACACCATACGATGCAAGGACAGTAAATGTTTGGGGAACTTAACGGCATACAACATTGGTATTGCCAATAGTGAGGCTTGACATTGGAACAATCAGCAGCGGTAACTCTATTGTACTGTAGTTCGGGGCTCGACGAATAAAGCCCAGCTTTAGTTCTTAATATTTAACTTTATCAAAAGCCAGGCAGCAGTTCCGGCGGACGGAATTATAATTCCCAACCATCGGCAATACCTGCTCGTTGTGCGTCATGCAGACTACACCAATAATAAGCAACTTATATGAGCGGAGTTGACCAAGAACAACAAGACTTGTGGGCTAAAGGTCTAAGTGGACTAAAAGATACTTTTGTATGCTCCTCACATATCAATGAGTACGCCATAACGGCCTTCATCAAAAGAAATTCCAAAAAAGGAATTTGTAGTTATTGTCAGCGTCCAAAAAACGTGATACCCTTTGAGAAGCTAATTTTTTTTATAATGGAAGGTGTCATGAATTTTTATGAAGATGCAGCAGAGTTTATGTCATATGATTCAAGTGAAGGTGGATATTTAGGTGACACATATACTCAATGGGAACTTATAAATGATAAAATCGCTTTAGAGATTGATAATTATCAATTAAATGAAGACATTATTGACTGTATCGATGACCGAGCATGGAGTGAGCCTAATAAATATTATGACAGCGATAGTGAAATATTAGTCTACCATTGGGACTATTTTAAAGACGTAACTAAACATAAGTCCAGGTATTTGTTTGGTCGAAGTGACACTTTCAAAAGCTTTTCATATAATCAAAATGCCTATGACATTTTAGATGAAATTGGTTCAAAAGTGAAAGAGTTTGGGTTGGTGAAAACTTTATCTCAAAAAATAGAACTATTTCGATGTAGACAGCATAGTAAAGTTGAAAGTATCTCCACAGCTTCACAAATTGCATCACCTCCAGATGACTATGCATTATATTCTAACAGAATGAGCCCTGCTGGAATATCCATGTTTTATTGTGCATTTAATCGTGACACTGCAATAGCAGAAACCATAGATACATCAAATAAAAGCAAAGACGTTTTCACCCTTGCAACGTTTAAGGCAAATAGAGTTTTAAACTTAATAGATTTTAGTGATATGCCAGTTCCTCCAAGCATGTTTGATGTAGAAAATTTCAAAAATTACTACTCAACAAGATTCCTAAGAGACTTCGTAGCTGACATCTCACAAACTATTAAACGAGATGGGAAAGAGCATATAGACTATGTCCCGACACAAATTGTAACAGAGTATTTTAGATATCTTTTCAACGGTAATATAAAAATTGACGGACTAATATACCCCTCGGCAAAAATTATGGATTCAAAATGCTGTGTTTTGTTTTTTGACAACGAGCAATCATTGGAAGAGCTAATGCTTATGCCTTCAAGTTTAGTTACAAAAAATGTCTAAGGAATTTAATGAAAAAAGCACGAACGCACAACATGGGGTTTGCTGCTATGCTGGCAGACGAATAAATCCTCATCTTTTGTTCGCTATCAGCAGCGGTTCGGTCAAATGGAATTCTATTCAACTTTTGTTCTTAACTTTACCATCAGTAATTCTATAGGGCTGCAGTTCCGGGCCGAACTTTATAAAAAACAGCACAGCAGCAAGCCCTGAACGTTGTACGTCACACTAACAGCATCCTACACATATTCAAACATCCGTGTAATAACATTTTCCGGATCTGCATTATCCGCCAGTTAATACTTTATACGCCGGTGGAATATCTACTCCATTAAAATAATTGGTTAATCCATATAATATACCAACCGACAGGCAAATACCAAAGATCATAATACACTTTGCCTGTACCCCGGGAGTCATCCCTGCAATACTTCGTTTCATTTTTTTGTAATGCAAAGCCGCAATATGTCCAAAGAAGGCAATAATTGCCAGGCCGTAGTAAGGAATAAAAAACAGGTTTGCCGGAAAACTGTTCAATCCTGCCACGCCAAAATAAAAATTTGTATCAAGATCTAATAAAAGACGGCCTGCAAAAACAGCTCCCAGGTGTATCACCAAAAATAAAGCCAGGTAGAGGCCCGTCCATAACTGCAACTTTTCAAAGACTGATCCCGCTGTTTTCCTGCCTGTCATAAAAAGTTTCAATCCCGAAACAACCTGGGTAACAACAGCCATTACGATAATTGTTTCCACAAAAACATTACGGTAAAATTGGCGCAATATTGTCATAACCTCAATATGCCTGGCAGCGCCCAAAAGACTATAACAATGATTGAATAAATGTAAGCCAATAAAAATGGTAAGGGTCAGGCCCGAGTAATAATGTATTCTTTTAACAAGCATATACTGCACTAATTATAGCCCGCTAAAATTAAGTCGTTTTATCTGCACCCTTGATACCCTTTGTCACATTATTAAACCCTTTTATTATTAACCAAAGGCTTAAACCAATTTCAAATAAGCCGCCGGGGATGGAACATATAAAACCATAAGGATAGCCAAACAACTCCAGGATACAGCCACTGATAAAAATGGAGTACCCAATATAACCAGCTATCCAAAAAACAACCGGGACAAACTTTGACAGGTACAACAAATAACAAAGTACCAACCCGGCCATTCCCCATATAGCCATCCCAAACTGGTAAGCGTAGAAGTTCCCGCTTAAAGCCAGGTCAAACAGTAAATTCAGCGACAAGTCGTCCATATGGTTTGACCGGCTTATCATTTCACTGGCAGATAAAGGCATCAGCAGCGTTAAAGCCCCCAGGGCCAGCAAAAAGGTGGCTATTGAACCCAAAACAAAATATATAAGGGAAAGAGCCAGGTTAACAGTCTTTAATACTCCAAACATTATACCCAGCAAAACAATATTGAACAATGTATGGAGCACTATTATTAAAACCGCTCCGGATACCAGGCTAAATTTAGTTTCTCTTATTGCAGCCGGGAATACCGGGGCGTCTGCAACAACTTCCATTAACGCCATTCCTGTGGCATAACTTATAAAAGACAAAATAAAAAATATACCGTATACCCTGGCTGCGTTTAGTTTGATGATCATTTTCAGCTTTCATTTATGTTCTTTTGTTACAGCTATATGTCTTTAGTGTACAGACAAAGCAAAACTGGTGAAATAAACGCCCCCTTTTATTAACTTTCGATAAGTAATACAAACAGGAGATATAATATAAAAAGAACTGCAGTACTATAAAAAACATGATAATTATTTCATACTCGAACAGTCGGGTATAAGACCGCTTAGCCATTATTCACCTTTTTTAACTTTAATAATGCCTGTAAGATCATAATACTGTTTATTTTGCCTGTAAATAAACAACCGTTTTCTCCATGAGATATAATATGGCTTTTCTTTCGCTTTTAGTATTGCTCCTTAACCAATCTTTGTGCGCCCAGGTAACAGCCTACAGCTACGACCCTAATGCCATTGATAAAGCCCTGGCAGCGCAACTTGATTCTTTGTATAAAGAGGACCAGCAATACAGGATAGCGCTGGGGAAATTGAAAAAAGAAGGAGCCCCTCAAAAATCAGTAGACAGTCTTACCGCCCTCCTCAAACAGGCTGACAGCAGTAACCTTGTCTTTGTGGAACAGCTTATTGCCCAACATGGCTGGATCACTCCCGGGCAGGCCGGCTTTATGGGAACCCAGGCTGTATTTTTAGTCATCCAGCATGCTGATCTGGAGGCACAGAAAAAATATTACCCGCTGATCAAACAGGCCGAAAAAGATGGCAATATCCTATCCAGTAATGTGGCCATCCTGGAAGACCGGATCGCCGTAAGAGAGGGCAAACCGCAACCATACGGCAGCCAGGGCTATTATGATGCAGAAAAGAAAAAGACCTATGTTTATCCTTTAAAGGACCTCAACAATTTAGATAGCTTAAGAAAATCAATGGGCCTCCAGCCAATGAAAGAATACATCAAGGACTGGAACCCGGAAGATTATACCTCCTACCTCCCGTATGCAACGGAGTTATTAAAAAAACAGGTACAATAAAATGCTTATCGTCGGCAATAGGTGCAGTTAATTCGTACAGCAGATGACAATGAAACAAAACAAACTGACAAAGTCATTTTTTTATTATGTATCCCCCCTAACTATTTTATTGCTATTTATTCTTACTGTTTTTATAATAAACAGCAACCTGTATACCGGCGATACCGCTTCATGGATATACCAGCTTGCCGGTATTGCCCTAACGGCCTTTTTCATACTTGGATTATTGATTACATTCATAAGAGCTGTCTTCAAAACAAACCTTACCGGTATATGGATCAGTGAAATAATTATAACAGCAACACTACTTTTTTTGTATACCTAAAACCGTTACTCATCACTGTAAACAATCAATAATACTTCTGTAAATAGCTACATGTCATTTATGGCAACCATTTTGCTTATTACTTAACCGTACTAATAAGTAATAACGCTAAAAATCACGGCCATGAAAACAGCAGATTTTTTAAACGACTATGCTGCCGCTTTACTAAGCTATTCCGCCCACGAAATTGCCGGTTTTTACCAGGTACCCTTAACCGTATATTCCGATGAAGGCGTATTACAGGTAAATGATATGTCAGAAGTAGTGAATTTCTGGCTGGCTGGTGTGGAGCCTTACCGGAAACGGGGCGTAGTGAACACTGTGCCCGAAATCATCAGCGAAGAACAGCTTTCCAAAACCATCCGTGCCTGTAAAGTATTATGGAATAACTTTAACACCTCAGGCAAAAAAGCGGGCAGTGAAACTAATTTTTATATCTTGTCCGAAACAGCGGAAGGATTAAAGATCCGTGGCCTCATCATCACGACAACATAAACAACAACCATAACATTTTAAATATTATACCATGCCCTGGAATCCCGATATATACAACCAGTTCAAAGCCATTCGCTACAAACCATTCTATGATCTTGCAGGTTTAATTGCAGGCGATTCCGCTAAAAAAGCCATCGATATCGGCTGTGGCACCGGTGAACAAACCTATATCCTGTCGCAAAAGTTTAAAGAGGCTGACTTTACAGGTATTGATGCTTCAGCCGAAATGCTGGCCAAATCGGGCGAATGGAAAAGCGACCGGCTACACTTTAAACAACAAACCATAGAAGCCTTCGTAGCTACAGGCGAAAAATGGGACCTCATTTTCAGTAATTCGGTCCTGCAATGGTCCGACGATCATGAAACCCTGTTCCCTGCTATTATTAGCTTACTGAATGAGGAAGGCGAATTTGCAATACAAATGCCGGTACAAAAAGAAAATGTATTGAACCAGTTATTAACAAAGCTGGCACAGGAAGAACCATACCTTACCCAGCTGGATGGGTTCAACAGGTCATCACCTGTCTTAAGTATGGACCAATATGTCACCCTTATGTTTGAGAACGGCCTGCAGGATATACAGGTAATGCAAAAAGTATATCCCATTATTGCCAATGACCACCAGACGTTATTTGATTTTATTTCCGGCTCGGCATTAATACCTTACCTGGAAAGATTATCCGCACAGGAGCATGATAGTTTCTTAAAGGAATTTAAAGCACGTATCGCGAGGCATTTCCCTGCCTTACCTGCCATTTATGCTTTTAAGCGCTTGTTACTATATGGGCGCAAACGGAAATCCTGACACCGTCAGCTGTATGCAAAAAACATTTTCACTCCTGGTTTTTTGCTAAAATTTAAGTTAAAAAGCAAAAATAAAACACACGCAATAAACTGAATAACAATTAATTAAGCATTAAAATAGTCTATTATTTTTAACTATTCCAAAATCAGTGGGATTTCTGAAAAATAAAACTAACTTTGTTACGTTGAATAAAATTTTACTTATACTCTCTTTATTGGTGATCACTTCTTTGAGCCTGCAGGCTCAGGGTACACGTAATATACCGTCAAATGATGACGGTAAAACGATGGTATTCTATCCCAACCCTGCTACCACGGTCCTTAACATCGATATCAAAGGCGGGGTAAAAAAAGGTTCTTCCATACAGATCCATAATTTCCTGGGTAAAAAAGTAAAGGATATTCAAAACCCTGCTGAAAAAAATTCACTCAATCTTTCCGACTATCCCCGCGGAGTATACATCATACGCCTGGTTGATGCTACCGGCAAAGTACTGGAGACCAGCAAATTCCAGGTAGCTAAATAATTCCCTTCTTCTCTTTAGTATATTTGACAAACTATTACCAATAATAGTGCTTGCTTATGTCATTTTACGACCTGTCCAAAACACAACGCAGCCAACTGGTCACTGCTATTCACGGGCATATACTCACCGATATACAAAAGGGCGGTTACAAAAAAACACTGGCTTATTTTGCCGATGATGATACCTATATCCGTAAGTCAGCCTATCTGGCCATTGGCAGGATATACATCCAACATGCTCCCTTAATCACCGGCACGCTTAATCTCTTACAACAATTATTTCCGCATAGTAATTTTAAAGTGCGGCAAACCGTTATCAATGCGGCAGGCGAAATCGGTAAAAAAGATTTTACCCTTGTAGAGCCCTTCTTTGATACTGGTCTCTTCGATGCCCATCATTCACCCCGTAATGCGGTGATCGGTTCCGTTAAAAAAATGGGCGAAGTAAACCCCATACCCGTATTAAGCTGGGCAAAAAAGTACCTGCATCATCCCGATAAGGAAATACGCCGCGAAATATGTCATGGTATTGAATTACGTGGCCGTAAACACCCGGCTGATATTTTACCACTGTTACAGGAACTGCAGTTCGATACTACCGCCCGGGTACGTCATACCCTGGTGCATGTTATAGGACAAATAGCGTATAAAAAAGATTGCCTGGCAACGGTAATAGCCCATTTAAAAACCTGGGACAATAAGCAACTGGTAACAGATGCAGTGACCGAAATTATAGATGTACACGACCGTTATAAAGATTTTGCTGTGCTTACGCAGGCAGAAGCCATTGCATATATTGATAAACATTTATAGAATATGGTAGAGATGCAATGCTTGCCTCTCTACCATATTTTAACAAACCTGTACAATCAAAAATTTCAGGTAATGGGTATTATCCATACCCCGGATGATCGGGTGATCGGCTGCCTGTGTCTGAAAAGTTACCTGGCGTATCTTACGGCGCACATCTTTGGCCGCCATCTCAATGGTCTGCATAAACATATCGGCATTCACCAGGTTGGTACAGGAGGAAGTAACTAAAAAACCACCGGGTTTCACCAGCTTCATCCCCCTTAAATTAATTTCCTTATATCCCGTAATAGCTTTCTGAATGGTCTCCCGGCTTTTGGTAAAGGCCGGCGGGTCCAGCATCACCACATCATATTTACGGCCGTCCTTACCCCACTGTTTCAATACATCAAATGCATTGGCCGTTTCAAATTTTACAATATGCTGCAGGTTATTTAACGCAGCATTACGGTTAGCCTGTTTTACAGCATTCTCCGATATATCCAGGCCCAGTACCGATCTGGCACCATAATATGCCGCATGAATTTCAAATGTACCGGTATAGGTAAACGCACCCAGTACATCGGCGCCCTTTACAATATGTTGTATGGCCCGGCGGTTATCCTGCTGGTCTAAAAAATAACCGGTCTTTTGCCCGTTCTCAATATCCACATGAAACTGCAACCCGTTCTCATTGATCACGATATTGGTATCAAAGGGGGCCGATAAAAATCCTTTCTGCTGTGTCAGTCCTTCCAGTTCACGTACCGGCACATCATTGCGTTCGTAAATTCCTTTGGGTGTAAAAATTTTATTCAGCGCATCAATAATGGCCGGCTTCCACTTATCCATCCCCAGGGCCAGGGTCTGTATCACAAAATAATCATTAAACTTATCAATGATCAGCTGAGGCAGGCTATCCGCTTCGCCAAAAACCAGGCGGCAATTCTCCGTATAGCCCAGCTGTTTACGGTACTCCCAGCACTCCTTTATTACTTTATAAAAATAATCCCCGTTTATTTCATCGGTCTTATCACGGGTCAGCAACCGCACTACGATCTGCGATTGGGGGTTAATATAACCCTTACCCACAAATTTCTGATCGTGAAAATATACATCCACTATATCACCGGCCTGTACATCACCCTCTATCTTCTCCACTTCATTGTTAAATATCCAGGGGTGGCCATTGGCAATACGCGGCGCTATCTTTCTCTTTAAATAAACTTTAGTATTCATGCGGCGGCAAAGATAACACGCTTACCGGGCAATTGAAAAAGCAATTATCAGCCTTTTCAGCAGCCTGTCACGGCTGCCGATTATGATTTATAAAAATATAGTAGTATGTTAGTGCTGCCTTCCATACCTACGAATAACTGGTTATGTACACCATGCTGCGTTATTTTGGGGTGCCCCCGGTAACAGAACACTGAGGCTTTTTCGTAACAAACGGAACAATTTTCACCTCAGCCCTTCGTTACCAAACCGGGGTCGGGCTATCCGCTGCAAGTCCTCGCCACTCGTTCCTCGTGGCTCCGGGCTTTTCGCTGCTATCCCTCACCCATTATTCACAACAAGGGGCATTATGCATAACGCCTTGTTTACCTTTTAATTTGCTGTACGGTTTTGAAACTTGCCTTTATTATATTATGCTGCTTCGGGCTGCTGTTCACCGGCCACAGCCAGTCCCATTACCTGCGTGGCGAGGTAAAAGATGAGAGTGGTAAAGCCCTCCAGAATGTCACTATTCTCAACAAACGAACCGGCTACACCTATAAATCCGGGGGCGCCGGCACTTTTGGTATCATACAAACCCAGCAAAAGGACAGCTTCCTGTTCTCTCTGCCGGGTTTTATAGAAGTGTTGTTATACCTGGATGCCGATAAGTATGCCAGTGTTAAACTAAAAGCAGCCTCCGGTAAAATAAGTAATACCAATGTGCCTAAACTCGCATCCTTTACCACGGGCCTTGCCCGCCGCGACCAGAAAAAATGGTTTGCCGGCGAAGAAACCTATGCCAGCCTGGTGGAGAACGGCTTTATCAATACACAAACCTATCCCAATACCGGCATTGCCCTGCATGTAGACAAAGCCTCCTACAGCAATATACGCCGCTTTGTAAATACAGGCAGTACCGTACCGCCGGATGCGGTCCGTACCGAGGAGTTATTGAACTACTTTAACTTAAATAATAACGACAGTACGCAAACGGCAACCATGGCCGTTGCTACCCAGCTTACCGACTGTCCCTGGAATAAAAACAACCAGCTCTGCTTTGTGAACCTCAAAGCAAAAAAACTGGATGTAGCCCATCTGCCCCAGGCACAGCTGGTCTTCCTTATCGATATATCGGCCTCTATGGACATGGCCAACCGCCTGCCCTTATTACAATCGGCCTTTAAACTACTTACCAGTAACCTGCGTGCCCAGGATTCCGTAACCATTGTTGTATATGGCGGCGTTACCGGTGTAATGCTGCAAACCACCAGTGGCAGCGAAAAAGAAAAAATTTATAAAGCTATTGACGAGTTAACACCCGGAGGTTATACCCCGGGTCAGTCGGGTATACAGCTGGCTTATAATATTGCCAAGCGGCATTTTATACCCGGTGGCAATAACCGGGTAGTATTGGCTACCGACGGCGATTTTAATGTTGGCATGCGTACTGAGGATGACCTGGAAATGCTCATCACCCAAAACAAACAGGCGGGCATTTATCTTACCTGCCTGGGCGTGGGCATGGGTAATTATAAAGATTCCAAAATACAGTTACTGGCCCGTATGGGTAATGGCAATTTTGCCTACCTGGATAGCTACCAGGAAGCGGAAAAAGTATTGATGACCGAGTTTACCCAAACCCTTTACTCGGTTGCCGATAATGCTTATCTCAACCTGGCTTTTGATCCCGAATATGTGCAGGAATATAAGTTATTAGGCTTTGACAACAAGCTGGGGGCTATCAGCGATACCCTGTCTATTGTAGATGGCGGGGAAATAGGTTCGGGACACTCCCTGGTGGCTGCCATTGAGTTCGTCCCCACCAAGGCCTACACCAGCCTGGTCAATCAAAAAGGCAATAAAAATATCGGGAAAATAGAACTGAGTTTTCGCGCCAATGGCGATACGTTAACACAACATACAGCTACCGGCATCGGCAATAATTACCAGTCTTTTGATAAGGTGGACAGTTTTTACCGCACAGCCTCATCCCTTATCATGTATGCCGGCCTGTTAAGGCAATCAGCCAGCTTTAAACACCTTAAATGGGATGATATTATCAAAATTGCCACTGAAGCGGCCGGTAATGGTAATTACCTGCAAAAGGATTATTTAACCCTGCTTACCCAAACCAAAGCCCTGTATACCAAACAGAAGAAAAAGAAGAAGAAAAAACAGGCGGATAATTAACGGGCAATGTAAACGGTTTACTCATAAAACAACAGTAAAATAAAAGCCCTCCGTAATATTACGGAGGGCTTTTTAAAATCATCTATCTACAGGTGCTGAATTAATAATTCAATTTCAGTTCAACCCTTCTGTTCTTCTGACGACCGGCAGCTGTTTTGTTATCAGCAACAGGCATATCCTGGCCATGACCGGCTGCAGTTAACCTGCTTTCGGCAATACCTTTTTTAATAAAGTATTCTTTCACGGCATTGGCGCGGTTATCACTTAAAATCTGGTTTTTGTCAGCTTTACCGGTATTATCGGTATGGCCATCAATATTTAATTTCAGATCGGGGGTCTCGTTCAAGATTTTCACCACTTCATCCAAACCTTTGTTGGAAGAGGCCAGCAGTTTGTAGCTACCGGTTGCAAATAAAATTTTAGTGGCAGCATAGTCAACTTTCTTTTTCACCTCTTCCTTAATTTCAGGGCAACCTCTGTTGGCAGCTACACCTGGAATAGTAGGACAAGCATCTTCCTCGTCATTGATACCATCTTTATCGGTATCAGGTATAGGGCAACCTTTATATTTAGCTATACCCGGTACAGTTGGGCAGGCATCTTCTTCGTCATTGATACCATCTTTATCTGTATCAGGAATAGGACAACCACCATATTTAGCTAAACCTTTTACATCAGGACATTTGTCATCTTTATCGGCAATACCGTCACCGTCTTTATCAGGACAACCCTGTAAAGAAGCTAAACCGGCAACTGTAGGGCAGGCATCCAGGCTGTCCACTACGCCATCATTATCTGTATCCACTACTACCGGAGCAGGAGGAGGAGGAATTACTTTAGGCTCTTTTTTAGTCAGCAGTGACTGGGCAACACCTAAAGAGTAAAACAGGTTGTTAGGCACTTTATCGTTGTCAAAACTTGCACGATAGTTAGCCTGTAAAAACACATAGGCTTCGTCTAATAAGTTAAACTGTAAACCAACGCCTAAGGGTGCATAACCTTTAAAGTCGCCGCTCCAGTAATTACCTACGCCTACACCGGCAGTAATAAAGGGGTTAACAATGCTGCTGGGTTTCAGTAAATAGGCATGTAAAGAAGCTTCCAGCTCATTGGAGTAATCACTTTTGTCTTTGGTGTTGGTAGATGTAAAGTCTGAATTGAACAGGCCGTTGTAACGTACCGACAGGTCTAACTGCTTGGTAAGACCTTTCCAGTAATAAAGTGAAAAACCATAGTCCTTGTTGTTTAATTTGTACCAGTCTTTACCTTTTAATACATCACTGAACGAAGTGTTTTTGATAGCGTTCGGAGTTTCAAAATCCACTACATTAAAACTAAATCCAAGCGCTGATTTTTTTTGTGCTTGTACGGCAACGGAAAACGCCAGTAAAGCAACTAACAGAAAACTGTTTCTCATCTGTTTCTTTTTAAGTTATTAAATAGATATATAGGGTTATAACAATACTGTTATAACAGTATATCCGGTATACTGTACAGTAAATAACTGTAACAAAAATTCACAAACAAATAAATCGTTATTGGCTTCTGCCAATTGAGGTTAAGGGAGGGCCGAGCAGTTATTTTACTTATCAGTTTCGCATAAGCAATAAATCTGCCAAATAATAAGAGATTTAGAGTGATGCTTAAAAGTATTGGTTGCATACAGCTGTAAATAATACTTAAAAGCATTCCTGTTTAAAGGCTTATTAAACGGGCTGCAAAGGTAAACCACCTTGCCCTCATTTGCAAATGAATCCGGAAATATTTTACAGTGCATTCGTTTGCTAAAACTGTAACCAAATAAATATCAATGTATTAAGCAAACATTTTACTACCATATATTTTACATTTTTGTCAAATTTTTAAATATTCCCCGTGCATACAATCAACAGCAAAGGTGGGTTTAATACATACAAACCTTTATCTTTAGCGTTTAAACTAACTGCAGTATTTTTTAAGCATAATTATTCTTTATCATAAACAAACATCAATGAGTTTATTTAATTTATCAGGCAAAACAGCCCTGGTTACCGGATGCGATACGGGTTTAGGTATGGGCATGGCCATAGGCCTGGCCGAAGCAGGTGCCGATATAGTGGGCGCTTCTATTGTGGATGATTACAGTGCGGTAAAAGCCGCGGTGGAAGGTACCGGCAGAAAGTTTACGTATCATAAAGTAGATATCGGTAATCGTCCCGAGCTGTATGCTTTTATCAATAGGGTGCAGGCAGAAAATGAGCGTATCGATATCCTGGTAAATAATGCCGGCATCATTATGCGTAAGCCTGCTGCCGAACACCCGGATGATTATTGGGATAAAGTGGTAGACATTAACCTGAATGCCCAGTTTATTTTAGGCCGTGAGTTTGGTAAACATATGATAGAGAAAGGTGGGGGTAAAATTATTTTCACCTGCTCCTTATTAAGTTTCCAGGGTGGTATTAACGTACCTGGTTATACCGCTACCAAATCGGCCGTGGCCGGCCTGGTACGGGCTTTTGCCAATGAGTGGGGCAGCAAGGGTGTAAATGTAAATGGTATTGCACCAGGTTATATTGCCACTAATAATACCCAGGCATTACGCGAAGATCCTGAGCGTAGCAAATCTATTTTAGAACGTATTCCTATTGGCCGCTGGGGCATACCCGAAGATTTTAAAGGGCCGGTTACCTTCCTGGCTTCAGATGCTGCTAATTATGTAAACGGTACGGTACTGTTTGTAGATGGCGGCTGGATGGCACGCTAAACAAAATAAAACTTCAATAAAAAAGATCCCGGTAGTAAACTACCGGGATCTTTTGTTCATACACTTAAGAGAACATATCTCTTATTTTATCAAAAAAGCCTTTTTCATTTTTATCGGGCTGAGGTTTGAGGTTGGGCGACTGGCTTAGTTTTTCCAGCATGTCTTTCTCCTCTGTGTTCAGCTCCTGTGGTGTCCATACATTTACATGTATCAGCTGGTCACCTTTTTCGTAGGATTGTACAGCCGGGAACCCTTTACCTTTTAAGCGTAATATTTTACCGCTTTGTGTACCGGCAGGTATTTTAATCTTGGCCCTGCCATCAATGGTAGGTACTTCAATCTGTACACCAAATACCGCATCGGTAAAGGATATATGCAGGTCATAAGCTACATTCAGGCCGTCACGCTGCAGCTCCTTATGTGCTTCTTCTTCAATTAAAATGATCAGGTCGCCTGCACTGCCGCCACGTTCACCGGCATTACCCCGGCCACTTACACTCAGCTGCATACCGTCCTGTACACCGGCCGGAACATCAATACTGATGGTTTCCTCGCCATATACCCTACCCTCACCTTTACAGGAGCCACATTTCGCGGTAATGGTACTGCCCTCGCCGTTACAGGTTGGACAGGTAGTTACCGTTTGCATCTGGCCCAGGAAAGTGTTTTGTACTTTACGCACCTGGCCACTGCCGCCACAGGCGCTACAGGTTTGTACACTGTTTTTATCTTTGGCGCCACTGCCGCCACAGGTAGTACAGCCTATATATTTTTTAACTTTTATGTTCTTGGTTACACCTTTGGCAATTTCTTCGTAGGTCAGTTTCAGCTTTACCCGCAGGTTGCTGCCACGGGTACCACGGGCACGTTGTCCGCCTCCCCTGCGCTGGCCGCCACCAAAAAAGTTACCAAACAGGTCATCGCCGAATACATCACCGAACTGGCTGAAAATATCCTCCATGTTCATACCGCCACCGCCGCCAAATCCTCCACGGCCCGCACTGCCCACACCAGCATGACCAAAACGGTCATACTGTGCTTTTTTATCGGCATCACTTAATACCTCGTAGGCCTCGGCCGCTTCTTTAAATTTTTCCTCGGCTGCTTTATCACCTGGATTACGATCGGGGTGAAACTGCATAGCCACCTTACGGTACGCTTTTTTAATTTCATCTGCGCTGGCAGATTTGCTTACACCCAATACTTCGTAATAATCTCTTTTTGACATATCTGTTTAATGAAAGGCCTTTATTTATAAAAAGCGGGCAATAAGATATACTGCCCGCGAATGCGTTTATTTGGCAACCACCACTTTTGCGTGCCTGATAATTTTATCGTTCAGGTAATACCCTTTGGTTATCTGGTCGGCCACTTTGCCTTTAGCATCTTCCGTTGCCGCCGGTATTTCGGTAATGGCTTCATGCAGGTCTGCATCAAAGTCCTTACCCACCACATCCATGGCTTTTAAACCTTTTGAGGCCAGTACATTTTTAAACTTGTTAAATACCAGTACTACACCCTGTTTCAATTGTTCCACATCGGTTGTGGTATCCAGTTGTTTTTCGGCACGTTCAATATCGTCAATCACATCCAGCAGGTCAGTAATAATATCTTTACCGGCTGTTTGTATCAGTTCCAGTCTTTCTTTGGCCGTACGGCGTCTGAAATTATCAAACTCGGCCGCCAGGCGCAGGTGTTTGTCCCTGGCTTCCTCCAATTCTGCTTTTATTTTATCGGCCTCTGATACGTTCTCTACGGGGTCGTTCAAATGAGAAGTACCGGCAATGTTTTCATCGGCATTAATGCCCATATCCACATTATTGTCCATTGGTTCCTGTTGTTCCTGCATGTCTTTTTCTGCCATAATTTCAAAATTGTTTGCAAAGGTACAATTGTCAATAATACTGCCAATGCCATAAATGGGACAATTTGACCGCATTTGCGGCTTAGTCGGGCCTTTTAGACAGTCAAACCCATTTCTTCCGGGTATAATTGATATGGGTTGGTTCGTGGGACACGAATCATGGCTTGGCAATATTGACGCTGGTTCGTGGGACACGAACCAAGGCTGAGTTGAGTAGCGAACCGAACGATGCAGTGTGCGACGCAACAGTTGATGACCAGGGAACTGCAGCCGGTAACATAAATAAAAACGGCCATCATCTGACAGCCGTTTTACAATATTTTGGGTATGTTATCCAATTACCTGGTAAATCTCTTTCAGGTTACGCCCAAGACCATCATAATCAAGGCCATACCCTACCACAAATTTATTGGGAATGGAAAAACCGATGTAATCCAGTGTAAGCGGGAACTGGGTGGCTTCGGGTTTATGCAGCAGGGTAGCTATTTTAAGCGAACGGGGCTGCTGATGCTCCAGTTTGGGTAAAAAGTTGTGTAATGTTTTGCCGGTGTCCACAATATCCTCTACAATCACCACATCCTTACCAAAAAGGTCGTCCTCCAAACCAATGGTGGTGATCACATTACCGGTTGATTTGGTGCCTTTGTAGGAGGCCAGTTTAATAAAACATATTTCGGCATCAATGGTCAGGTGTTTAAACAGGTCGGCCGCAAACATGAAGGAACCATTCAATATGGTTACGAAAAACGGGCGCTTGCCGGCATAGTCCTGGTTGATCTGTGCTGCCAGCGCTGCAATACGCTCCTGTATGGTTTGCTCGGATAAATAAATTTCGAATGACTTGTCGTGAACCTGAACGTTGGCCATAAAACAGTTTTAGTTGCGGGCAAAGTTATTTTAATGACGCCAGCTTATTACCGGCAGGTGCAAATGTTTTTAAGTATAGTTTTTCGCCCGGTACCAGTATTTTGTTAGCCGTAATACCGTTATAGCTCAATAAACTTTCCAAACGAATGGCCTGTACCTGGGCTACATCATACACCGTTTCACCGGGTTGCACAATATGAAACTCCTCAGCACCGGTTTTACGTTTACGCTGTAAGAAAATTAACTGGTCAGCATCCGCTTCCTCTACTTCCGGCATATCGTCGTTAAATTCAAACAGTCTTTTTAAAGGAATATTATGCTGTTGTGCCAGCGCTAAAAAGGAGGTACCTGCTTTTACAAAAACAACCTTGGTATCGTTTATTTTAAATACACCATCGGGATAGGAAGGTTTAACTACCGCAGGCTTTTCAACTACGGCAGCCTGTACCACAGCAGGTTGTTGTTCAACCGGTTTGCTTACTACGGCAATATCGCTGGTCTTAGGCTCCATTTTACCCATCGCGATCAGGGTATAATCGTCCAGGTGATAGTCCTCAATTAATTTAATAATGATCTGCGGGTATTTTGGGTTGGTAGCATATCCTGCTTTTTTTAATCCGTTGGCCCAGCCTTTATAATCGGTAGGCTCCAGGTTAAACAGGAAAGCATAACGCTGGCCACTGCGTAAGAAGTCTGAATGATCTTTGTAAGATTGTCCCGGTTCATCGTATTTGCGGAAACATTCATTGGGCGCATCATCCGTATGTTTTACCGATTGGCCTGTCCAGTGGGATTTACACTTAATACCAAAATGGTTATTGGATTTGGTAACCAGTATACTGGTGCCCGCCGCCGTTTCGTGTATGCCCTGCGCCAGTTTAATGGAAGCCGGCACACCGGTACGCTGCATTTCGGCAATGGCGATATCCTTGTACGTTTCAATGTACTGTTGAATAACCGCCGCATTTTGTGCTTTGGTTACCAATTGCAGGCTGAGTGCTACGATGCTGCAAACAAATAATTTTAATTTCATGAAT
Organism: Terrimonas rubra; assembly: GCF_042686025.1. NCBI lineage: Bacteria > Pseudomonadati > Bacteroidota > Chitinophagia > Chitinophagales > Chitinophagaceae > Terrimonas > Terrimonas rubra. The sequence continues at coordinate 7,760 of NZ_JBHUOZ010000003.1, read as the reverse complement.
ACCTCGTTATAGTTTTCGTAATAAGTATAGTCCGTCGCGCAAGGTGATGGCTACTTTTTCCACAGCCTCATTTGCGGTTATATATTCATTAAACGCTTTAATGGCTTTTGCGCTTTTTCTTTTGGGCTCGGCTTCCAGTGCTTCGCCATGAAAGAAAATATTGTCGGCCAGTATAAACCCGTTTTGCCGCACCCTGGGTAATACCAGGTTAAAGTAATCAATATAGCCCGGCTTGTCGGCATCGATAAATACCAGGTCCCAGGTATGGGGTAATGCCGGAATAATATCTTTTGCATTACCGGTATGCGAAATAATTTTATCTTTTAACGGTGAACGGTCAAAGAAACTACGGGCTTTACCGGCATCTGCCTGTCTTAATTCAATGGTATGTAATTCACCATTATCCTGTAAGCCTTTTGCTAAACATAACGCACTATACCCGGTAAAAGTGCCTATTTCTAAAATTTTTTCGGGTCGTATCATCCAGCTGATAGCCTCCAGGAGTTTCCCCTGCAAATGCCCGCTTAACATATGGGGTTCGGCGTGTTCCGCGTAAGTGTACCGGTGCACTTCCTGCTGCAGAGCGTCTTCGGCCGTGGTTAAACTTTGGGCAAATTGTTCTAATTCGTCGTTGATCAGTTGCAAAGGATATTTTTTTGCAAAGTTAGGGCAAATAAACCAAGAGCGGCCATTTTGGGGTAAAGGAATCGGGACTGGCCTTTATGCTAACAGGTTCATATACAATCCTGTTGATAAAGAAACAGCGTCAATGAACGACTTCATTGACGCTGTTAACATTTTTTTATAAAACGGATCAGGCTATTTCTTTCGCTATAATGTTTTTCAGCGAGTTCTCTTCACCCCCTTTTTTAGATATTACCAGTAAACACAGGAAGGTGAGCACACCGTTGATCAGGATAAGCTCCGGGCCTATTTTATAACCGTTGAAGATGCTGGCCGATAAAGCATCGAAAGGCAACTTCACTTTTAGTTTACCTTCATAGTAGGCCGGGTTACAGATCATGTCCAGGATAACGGTCAACACCGGGCCGGTTATTACTGCAGGCCAAACCATTTTAGGATTGATGCTGCGTTTGGTTAAGATACCAAAGGCGAATAAACCTAATAAGGGTCCGTAAGTAATGCCCGCAAATTTGATGATGAACTGGATGATGTTTTTATCATCAATGTATTTAAACAGTAAGGCCATCAGGAAGAAGATAACCGCAAAGGTTAAATGCACCCGTAAACGTCTTTTCTTTTTCGCCTTTTCATCGGTATATTTTTTATTCAGGTCAAGGATATCGATACAATACGATGAGGTTAAAGAAGTAATGGCCCCATCTACACTGGGGAACAGCGCACTGATAATGGCAATAATGAATACCACCCCAATGGTAGCCGAGAAAGCCCCGCCTAAAGCCACAGTGGGGAACAGGTCATCGCCGGTGGCGCTGATACCATTGGCCTGTGCATACACGTATAACACCCCACCCAGGAACAGGAACAGGAAGTTCACCACCACCAGTACAAAACTCAGGGTTACCATGTTTTTTTGTGAGTTACCCAGGGTTTTCACGCTGATGTTTTTCTGCATCATCTCCTGGTCTAAGCCCGTCATGGTGATGGTAATGAACATACCACCGATAAATTGTTTAAAGAAGTTTTGCGAGCTGTTGCCGTCAAAATTAAATATCTGGTTATAACCATTTGCCGTAATACTTTCATATACCCCGCCTAAGTCGGTATTTAAGGCTGCTACTACTGCCAGTATACAGGCCACCAAACCGATCAGCATACCGGAGGTTTGTAAGGTATCGGTATAAATAATGGTTTTTACACCGCCTTCAAAAGTGTACAACAGTATCATTAAAATAATAACGATAGAAGTTACCCAGAAAGGTACCCCCATAGAGTCCAGTATAAATATCTGCAGGATATTGATTACGAGGTATAAACGGGCCGTAGCGCCTACCGTCCTGGAGAGTATAAAGAAGAAGGCGCCGGATTTATGCGCTGCGACACCGAACCGTTTTTCCAGGAAAGTATAAATGGATTTCAGGTTGAGTTTGTAGTATAGTGGAAGCAGTACAAAAGCTACCACAAAATAACCCACGAAATAACCGAGTACTAATTGAAAGTAAGCGAAGTTGTTGGTGCCTACATCGCCGGGCACACTTACAAAAGTTACCCCGCTTAAGGAAGTACCGATCATACCAAATGATACCAGCATCCAGTTACTGTTACGATTACCAATAAAGAAGGAATCGTTATTGGAGTTACGGGATGTGTACCAGGCCACAATTAAGAGTAAGACAAAATAACCTATTACAAACGAAAATAAAAGACCTGCTGACATGGATTATTTTTTTGTAAAAACCTTTAATTATTGTTTAGTAATTTTTGAAGATAACCAAATTTGTTATCCCTTTGCAGCAAATATAAACTTATCATGCTTATTCAATCACTTGCAGTTTTTTGCGGCTCTAAAAACGGGAATAATGAACTTTTTGCCACCCATACCAAGGAGCTGGGAGCATTGATGGCACAGCATCATATTGCATTGGTATATGGCGGAGGCAGTGTAGGCATCATGGGAATAATTGCTGATAGTGTGATGCAAAACGGCGGAAAAGTGGTTGGCATAATACCGCAAATACTGGTAAACCAGGAAAGACAACATAAAAATATTACCGAGTTACTGGTGGTAGAGGATATGCATATACGTAAACGTAAAATGTATGACCTGGCCGATGCAGCCATTATCTTACCCGGTGGCTTTGGCACATTGGACGAGCTGTTTGAAATGGTTACCTGGAACCAGTTATCCATTCATGATAAACAGATTTTTTTATTGAACAGCGATGGCTTTTACGATCACCTGATTGCCCATATTTATAAAATGAAAGAAGAGGGCTTTTTATACCAGGAAGCTTTTGACCGTATCACCGTATTAAATGAACCCAAAGAGCTGATAGAATATTTTAACCCGATGGGAAGCGGAGGGCAAATTTGACAATGAGCTAATTTGGAAATTTGGTAATTAGTCAAAATGATAGGCCACGGTTCGTGAGACACGAACCGGAAGAAAGGCTTTTGAAAATTTGTAATACAAATTTGGTCATCAAATTTAAAAATTTCAGGTTTAATATTTAATCGGAATCTCTGAATTAAGGTTTTTATCTAATTGATACAGAATCCGGTCGGCTTTCTCAAAAGGAATATTCTTTTGAGTACAAACTTCTTTTAATTTAGCAATGTAAGAAAAGTATAATTGAACTTTGCCCTCATTATTATAGGGTACTTTAAACTCATTCACATCTTCGTTTATAAACCTATACACTCTTTTATCAATGATTTGTAAATGCAGTGGTACTGCGAATCTCAAAACCGTAGACGCCATTGGTAAATCAAACCCTTTTAATAACAACAATTTCCGCAGTACTTCCTTTGCCCTCTCCTCCGAATAATTATTTCGTAACATGTTTATCTGTTCAACTATATCATCTTTAATTTCTGGGTATCGGTTTGTCTTCCACAATACTATTTCCAGTAATGTAACATCTGTAAAGTCTTCCTTTTGGTTATCCAGCTTTGCTGTTAATTCAGGTTGAAATTTATATAAGTCTTCAGCCTTGGTTATCTCTTCCGTCCAATTAATGGTTTCATCTTGAATTTTTCGCATTTTTTGCTCTGGCATATTTTAGTTTTATGGTTATGTTACATAAAATAAATAAACTTTCACTAAAAACCCAATTCCTGTTTTCTTATGCACTAATCTGATAAAAGAGCCAATAAGCACTAATATTTTTATAAGTACGGCGACATATATAGACACTAACAAACAGGACAAAAAAATCGCCTACCAAAACGGTAAGCGATTTTAAGACGGGTTTTTCCATTTACTTATATTAACTGCAACCGCCCTGGTTGCCGCAGTTGGCGCATTTATAACAGGTGCCGCTCCGCATCATAATATGGCCGCAAACATTACAGGCCGGCGCATCACTCTGCATACTTTTATTGGCAGCATTCATGGCACTTAATCCATCATTACCACTTACCATTGTTTTAATCGGTTTATTGATCTGGGGGACTACCGGTGTAACACTGGCTGGTGTAATGCGTACACTGGATAGCTGCGGCTCCTGTGCATATTCCAGTCCCGAAGGCACATCATCCCAATCATCCGAGCCGGTGTTCATTACTTCCGGTTTATCCAGTATATGTACCAGGTCGGTACGACCTAAGTATTCGTACCCCAATACACGGAATATAAAGTCGACAATGGAGGTAGTAGATTTAATATTCGGATGCTCTACAAAGCCGGAAGGATCAAATTTGGTAAAGGCAAATTTATCTACAAACTCTTCCAGTGGTACACCGTATTGCAGGCCGATGGATACGGAAATAGCAAAACAGTTCATCATACTGCGCATGGTCGCTCCCTCTTTCGCCATATCAATGAATATCTCGCCTAAAGTACCATCACCATATTCACCCGTGCGTACAAAAACCGCCTGGCCATTTATTTTTGCTTTTTGGGTAAAGCCCCTGCGTTTGGCTGGTAAGGTCCGGCGTTCTACAATACTCGCCAGTTTACGTTTTAACTTGGTATCAGGTGAAGCCTGTACACGTTTCTGTACCTCCTCCAGCAATTCCTCTACCGTTAGTTTTCCTAGATCAACAATATTAGAAGCATTGTTTACCGGTTCTTCTATTGTTTCTTCTTTAACCGTATCTGTTTTCTTTTTCTTATCGGATTTATTACTTAAAGGCTGTGATAATTTAGAGCCGTCGCGATACAAAGCATTTGCTTTTAAGCCCAGCTGCCAGCTTAAGTAATAAGCATCGGCAATATTTTCAACCGTTGCCTCATGCGGCAGGTTGATGGTTTTAGAGATTGCTCCACTGATAAAAGGTTGTGTTGCACCCATCATGCGGATATGCCCGTGCGCATGAATATACCGTTCGCCTTTTTTACCACACTTGTTGGCACAATCAAATACGGCCAGGTGTTCCGCTTTTAAGAAAGGAGCGCCTTCCAGCATCATGGTACCGCATACATAATCATTGGCGGCTTCAATTTGCTCGTCAGTAAAGCCTAACGCTTCCAGTAAACTCCATTCAAAATCATTGTACTGCTCTGGTGTAAAGCCCAGGCGTTGCAGGCATTCTTCGCCTAATGTATATTTATTAAATACAAAACCTATTTCAAAAGCGGATATTACCGCCGCATCCAGTTTTTTAATCTCATCGGCAATAAAACCCTTTTCACTCAGCGACTGGTGATTAATGAACGGCGCACCCGCAAAGGAAGCCGCACCCACCGCGTATTTAATAATAGCATCGGTTTGTTTTTCATCATAACCCAGGTTACGTAAAGCTACCGGTACCGATTGGTTGATGATTTTGAAATAACCACCACCCGATAATTTTTTAAACTTAACCAGGGCAAAATCAGGCTCTACACCGGTAGTATCACAATCCATTACCAAGCCTATAGTGCCGGTTGGTGCAATCACCGTGGCCTGCGCATTACGGTACCCGAATTTCTCACCCAGTTCAACCGCATCGTCCCAGGCTTTGCAGGCTGCTTTTAATAAATAGTCAGGACAATGAGCAGCATGTATACCTTGTGGTTTTAAACTCAGGTTTTCATACTCATCCGCATCATAAGCAGCCAGGCGATGGTTACGCATCACCCGCATCATGTGCTTTTTATTTTCTTCATAACGGGGGAAAGCACCCAATACTTCCGCCATCTCGGCCGATGTTTTATAGGCCGTACCGGTCATGATAGCAGTAATAGCGCCGGCAATACCACGTGCCGCTTCACTATCATAAGGAATACCACTTACCATTAACATAGTACCCAGGTTAGCATAACCCAAGCCTAATGTGCGGTATTCATAACTTAACTGTGCTACTTCTTTGGAAGGGAACTGCGCCATTAATACCGATATCTCCAATACCACGGTCCATAAGCGGCAATTGTATTCATAACCTGCTACATCAAACAGGTTTTTCTCCGCATCATAAAATTTCATCAGGTTGGCCGATGCCAGGTTACAGGCGGTATTATCGAGGAACATGTACTCACTGCAGGGGTTAGATGCCCTGATCTCCCCACCTTCCGGGCAGGTATGCCATTCGTTGATGGTGGTATTGTATTGTGTACCCGGATCTGCACAACGCCAGGCAGCATAAGATATCTGGTTCCACAGTTCACGGGCCGGTATTTTTTTCATCACGCGGCCATCCATGCGGGCTTTTAATTCCCAGTCACCATCTTCCTGTAATACTTTAAAAAATTCGTTGGGAATACGTATGGAGTTGTTGGAGTTCTGACCACTTACTGTTTTATACGCCTCATCTTCATAACCGGAAGGATAACCAGCCGCAATTAAAGCGGCTACCTTCTTTTCTTCTTCTACTTTCCAGTTAATAAACTCGCTGATCTCCGGGTGATCCATATCCAGGCAAACCATCTTGGCCGCCCTTCTTGTAGTACCACCGCTTTTAATAGCGCCGGCTGCCCGGTCACCGATCTTTAAAAAGCTCATTAAACCGGAAGAGGTACCACCGCCACTTAGCTTTTCGCCTTCACCTCTTAGGTTAGAATAGTTGGTGCCCACACCCGATCCGTATTTAAATATCCGGGCTTCTCTTACCCAAAGGTCCATGATGCCGCCGTCATTCACCAGGTCGTCGCTTACACTCAGTATAAAACAGGCATGTGGCTGCGGACGCTCATAGGCATTGGTTGATTTTTTCAGTTCACCATCCACCGGGTCTACATAATAATGTCCCTGTGGCTTACCGGTAATGCCATAACTTTCGTGCAGTCCGGTATTGAACCATTGCGGTGAGTTGGGTACACACATCTGGTCCAGTATAGAGTATACTAATTCTTCGTAAAAAATATCACCGTCGCGTTCACTGGAAAAATAACCGTACTTCTGTCCCCATACACGCCAGCAATTGGCTAAACGGTGGGCTACCTGTTTGGCAGATGTTTCCCGGCCCAGGCTGCCATCGGCCTGTGGTACACCGGCTTTACGGAAATACTTCTGCGCCAGTATATCGGTAGCGATCTGGCTCCACTGTTTCGGCACCTCCACATTTGTCATTTCAAAAACTACTTCACCGCTGGGATTGCGTATTACCGAGGTCCGGTAATCGTATTCAAACTGGTCAAATACGGAAATGTCATCACGGGTAAAACGGCGTTCAAACTGTAAGCCGCGTTTTGCTGATTGATTAGTTGGGCCGGCCATGTTGAAAATTTTTAAGGAGGTTTTAAGCAAGTGTGCTTATCCGAAATTATCCTGTAAAAATCAGTTTTCAAACATTCAAATACACACATGCTGTGGATAAAGGAACAATTCCTTTACCATGGCGGTTTGCAGGCTTAAAACTTTTGAGAGGGCGGGTTTGGGTATAAAATTTGGGGAACGGGCAAAAAAGCGGGAGTTATAGGTTTTTGCCGGCAGTAGTAATGCTTATGATCGTCCCTTGCGCAGTGCCCCAATAAGATTGTTGTGGGTCGCACACTTGTACGTCTTCAACGCTATACAGCAGCCGGGTGCAAGTTACCGGGGTAAGGGGGTAGAGGGGTTGTTGTGATCTCCCGCAGATTCTCGCAGATGAGTACAGCGCAGATGAGCGCTGATCTGTTTCGGGTTTGCTTTTAGCATTCAGCTTTTTGCCTTTAGCCTTTTGCTTTCAGCTTTCGGCTTTAAGCTTTGATTCAGGTA